>CAWFQA010000002.1:0-1008785 GCA_963817855.1 uncultured Acidobacteriota bacterium
ATAGAGTGCATTTACGTTCTGCGCCAGGTCGTCAATGATACCGACAGCAACAAACCAAGTAACCAGTGTCGCAACCACACCGACGCTTACGCCGGCGGCGACGGGACGCCAATAGGCATCCTCCGACTTCATCAGGCTGGCGGTAATGGCGGAGAGCACGAGAATACACTCCAACCCCTCACGAAACACAAGGATGGCGATATCTACAACTTGTGCGAGGGAGCCGCGACCCAGAGCGGATGTATCATCGACGCCGGCAGATGCGATGGTCTGCCAAACCGCCACGCCCAGCAACAGGCAAGCGCCTACAGCCAAAGCTATCGGAAAAAAGCGATTTTTTGCCGGGTGCGACCGTACAGTCGTGTCTGAAAGCATGGAAGTTACACTTCGTTCCCTATCTAGGACCATTATAGTCGCAGTTTTCGGTGCAAGGCCTCCAAACGCTGGAAAATCCTATTGTTTGGGGTTGCGATGGCTTGGGCCCGGCCTGTTTACGGCAACGAGTGCACCTGTTGCGGGTCATCTGGACCCCGGCTGGAAGCTTCCGACTCTTCTTCTTCCATCTCCGACTCTCGGGCGACATTCCGCAGCGAAACCTGCTCGACTCGGGCAAAGGCCAGCCCTGCCGGAATCACCGAGAGGAATGTTACGATGTAGAGCGTCAATGCGCACGCTGTCGCTTCCTCGGCCCAACATGCAGCACGCTGGTCAGCACGTAAATGATGGCCACCTGGGAGCCGCCCCCAATGGCCGGCAGTTGCGCAAAGGAGCCGAATAAGCTGCCCGCCATCAGCAGAATGGTTTGTGCTGCCGGAATGGCGGCCAGTTCAGGAACGGCAAAGGAGTGCACGATAACCACGTAGGCCAGGGCGATCAAGCCCCACGTCAGGAATGAATAAAGAAGGGCTTCCAGCAATGCTCCCCACCCGGCAATGGCATCCAGTCCGTGACTAAAGGCGAGAATTTTTTCGTGAACTCCGTGGGCGAACTTCTGCGAAATCACGCCGAGCGAACGGCTGGCAAGATCGGCCATTTTTTGCCCGGAAATGCGAATCGCCACGGCGATTAACGCCAAAACCAACGCGGCCGCGATGCCGAAGTACCCGGCGCGGCGAAACTCTTGATGATATGGAAGATTCTGAACCGACGGGCTGATGGAAAGCGTGACCGCGATGATGCCCGCAGCGGCCAGCAGATCGAACACGCGTTCGACAGCGTAGATCGCCAGCTGCGAGGTGAAGGTTACTTGCTGCCGCCGTGCGACAAGGTACGGTCGAACGAATTCTCCGAGCCGACCGAGAATGGCAACAGAAGTAAAGCCGATGAATTGTGCTGGGACCATCTGCGCGGGAGTCGCCGGCTTGGTGGGACGTAGAAACACGCTCCAGCGAAACGCGCGGGTAATGTACGCGCCATAAGTCAGCAGGATCGCCAGCACCAGCCGCGACCAACGAATGGAATCGACGGTTTGGGTCAGCGTGGACCAGTCAAATCTCTTCAACGTCCGGAATTGGACGTAGACGAGAATCACCAGGAGGGCAAAGATTCCTCCCATAACAAGCCATCGATGTCGTTTCATTCAGGTCTTTTCAGGTTTCCTTGTCGGAACTTACTTTGCCGGCGTGGTGGCGATTGCAGCTATCGAAACCCACGCTGTGTGGTTGGATCGCTGTCGCGCTTCCCGCAGCTTCCTCTGATTGAAATCATGGATCACACGTGCCACGTAGCGACGGGTTTCCGCATAAGGTGGGATGCCGTGATAGCGGTCTACGGCTGCCGGGCCTGCATTATAGGCGGCCAGGGCGAGCGCTATGTCCTCGTGGTAATACATTAGCAGCGCGTCGAGATATGCTGTTCCGCCCGCGATATTTTGCTCCGCGGCGAAACTGTCGCGGACACCCAGGCCTTTCGCGGTGGCCGGCATCAACTGCATCAAACCGCGTGCGCCAACAGGAGACACCGCCTGGATTCGGCCGTCGCTTTCCGCGTGCATAACGCTGGCCAGCAAATCAGGATCTAGGTGATGTTGCGCTCCCGCCTGCCGCAGCAGCGCGGGAATGTCTGTGGGAGCAGCGGATTGCGCCTGGGACAATGCAGGTGCCTGCTGCGCCGTGCTCGGCTCAACGGCATCTTCCGCGCGAACGTTTTCTACGGAAACAATGTCCGCGGCTGCTACATCGAGATAGTTCTGGTCCGAGGATGCCAAATACAGCCGGACCTGCCCATCCAGATTTTTCTGATGATCGCAGATCAGAGCCGATCCATTGCGCAGTGTCACGCGCTCCGCAGCACGCGCGGCGGCGGCAGACCCGATAATGGCCGCAAATGCGACATACAGCGCGAGTTTGCGATAGGTTTTCATCCGCATTCCATGAGACTTCAACACATCAGTCGGCCAGCGCCGGGGCCGTGTTTTCCCGGTCCGCGCGCGAGTCTTCATTCAGCATACGCAGAATCGCCTGGGCCGCGCCATCAAACTCGTTGCTGCCCGCGATACTCCAGCCATTGGCAGCCGCCATATCCAGCAATTCCGCCGGGGAGTTTTCCATCACCACCGCACGACCGGCGTAGGCCAGCATTTCGGCATCATTCATATTGTCGCCGATAGCGACAATATCCGCAGTGTCGATGCCGCGGTCCGCCGCCAATCTGGCCAATGCGCTGCCTTTTGAGCAGCCATGTGGCATCAGGTCCACGATGGACAGGTCGCGGGCAGGATATTCCGTGCGGTGAATAGAAATGATCTTGAGCAGACTCTCCGCCGGCTCCGTCGCCGCTTCCAAAATGGCAAGCCCTTCGCTCATTACCGCGAGCGTGCCGCAAATCATGGCTTGTATTGGCTCGTCGCCGCCGGCAAAGGCGCGCTCCAGCGGCAGCACTGCCTCGAGTTCGTGCAGATTCGCCTCCACCCAGCGCGACAGCCGCGCATGCAACGCTGCGATATCTTCCACGACCAGCGCGCCGGGGCCGGTGCGATCAAATGTGAAGACCAGCGAATTGCGAAAGTCATTCAACTGACGGCAGAGTTGCAACGCGGTTTCGACCGGCAAGCCAATGCGATGGATGGGGCGCCCACCGAAGGTGCGGGTAATGGCGCCGTTGGAACTGATGAGAACTGTTTCCGGATCTAAGCCGAGCGGAGCCAGCATCGTCCACGCGAAACTGTGACGCCGGCCGGTGGCGAAAACAACCTCCACGCCGATGGCAACGGCTTTGCGCAAAGCCGCGGCGGTCGCCTCGGTCAGAATTCCTTTCCCGTTGAGCAACGTTCCATCAAGATCGCAGGCGAGGATCCGCGGACAGCCGCGCTGACGAGGTGGCATACTCCTAGTCTAATCGGCGACAATGAAATTTTGATGTACAAGGGAAGTGGCGGGATGATACAGCCGGATTCGCGGTGCCCCGCATGCGGCGCGCCAATGGAAAAGCAGCAGCCGAGCCCGACGGAACCCGCTGCAGCAAAACAACAGGAAGAAGATCGCGAAGTTGATCATCGCGGTGTGGTGATGCCCCGACGCACGCGCATCGGCGGCATCATCATGCCGCAATAATCGCGGCGACATATCCAGGAGATCATGACGGAACGCCTCTACTCCACTGACTCATTTCTGACGAATTTCGACGCCGTGGTCACGGACATCCAGGAAGTTTCGCGCGCCAGCGGACAATCACTGTGGCGCGTTGCGCTGGATCGTTCGGCGTTTTATCCCACCGGCGGCGGCCAGCCGTATGACACGGGAACATTGATCGCCACCTCTCGCAGCGGAGCGGAATTGACCGCCGAGATTGTCGACGTGGAAGAGGACGAGCAGGGCGAAGTATGGCACCACACATTGAAGCCGTTGATCGCCGGCACCCCTGTACGCGGTAGTGTTGATGCGACCCGGCGGCTCGATCATATGCAGCAACATTCCGGCCAGCACCTGCTGTCGGCAGCGTTCATTGAGGTTTGCGGAGCGCGAACGGTTTCTTTCCATCTGGGCGAGGTCAGTTCAACGATTGATCTCGATGTCGACAGGTTGACGGCGAGCACGCTGGGGCAGGTCGAAGACCGAGCCAACCAAATCATCGCGGAAGATCGACCGGTCACGATGAGTGTTGTGCCGCGCGAACACGCGGAAAGCCTGCTGGCTGCGGGCGAGTTGCGCAAGCTGCCACCGCGCCAGGGTGACCTGCGCATCATCACCATTGCGGACTTCGATCGCAATGCCTGCGGGGGAACCCATGTTCGCTCGACAGGACAAATCGGCGGATTGCATCTGCGGGGACTGGAAAAAGTGAAGCAGGGGCTGCGAGTGGAATTTGTCTGCGGATTGCGTGCAGCGCGGGCGGCTCGCAACGATTTTAACCGCCTGACCGAGGCGGCGCGACAGCTTTCCGTGGGATTTCGAAGAGGTTCCGCAGGCCATCCAGCGCCTGCAGACGGAAGCGAAACAGTCCGCAAAACACACGCTCAAGCTGAACAATGAGTTGGCGCAGTATCACGCGACGGAACTGATCGCGCAAACGCCCATCAAAGATGGCCTGCGACTGATTCAGTTGCAACTAACGGCTGCAGACCAGGGCGATGCCTCCTACGCAAAAATGCTGGCCAGCAAAATTGCAGCGCAGTCAAAGCAGACGGTTGCGATTCTGGGATGGAAGCCAGAAGATGCTTCCGCACCGGCGACCGTGGTTCTGTCGCGCAGTGACGATCTTGAGCTCGACAGTGGGACAGTGTTGCGGACCACATTGGCGACCCACGGCGGACGCGGCGGCGGATCGAAAGATATGGCGCAAGGTTCTGTGCCCGTGGAGCTCCTGCAAACTGCAATGATGGCGTTAGCGCGCGATGTAAACTCCGCGGCGTAGGGATTGAGGATCGCTAATCTGTTTCAGCATAAAGTCCGCCACATCCGCGCGGGCGATGCTTTTCTGTGCCTTGGGGAGACCGTCGACTTCCACACGGTATTGGCCGGTGCGCGGGCCGTTCGTAAGCCGAGGAGGCCGGACAATCGTATAGTCCACATCGCTGGCTTCCAGTTGCCGCTCCTGTGCCGCCTGGTCTTCAAAAGGATATTTTAAGAATGTCTTGCGAAGCATCGAGAGCACAAGCTTTGTACTTCGGCTCTGATATTTCCCTGCATCGTAACCTGCGCCTGCCGCGCCCAGCACCACAAGCCTGCGCACTCCTACCTTTTTCATTCCGGCAAGAATGTTGGCCATGGCGCGATCCAACAAATCGCTTTTCTTCAAGGAGCGGGAGCCCAACGCACTCAACACGGCGTCGCTTCCCTGGATAATCTGCTCCACGACAGCCAGGTCTCGCGCATCGCCCTGCACCTGGTTCACCGTTCCCGGCAGTTTTGCGAATGCAGGTTGGCGCACCAGGCATGTCAGCGAATGTCCGGCGTCAAGGGCTTGCTGCACCAGTTCCCTTCCAGTTGCTCCCGTTGCCCCAAAGATCGCTAGTTTCATCGCGTCGTCCTTCTCACGTCGTCCTTCTCATTGGATGCGCGTCGTGCGGTCCGGTTACTCTTTGGCGCGTCTGGCATCGCGTTAGCCCCCCTGCGACCGGCCGTCCATCCCAGCAGCAGCATAATCATGCCAAACCCCAGCAGTACCAATCCCCATACGAGATTGATATCTATCCCCAGCGATTTTTGATAGATCGCGCTGCCGTGGGTGAAGAGTCCGTAGACCGTCATCATGCCGCCGGTCACAACGAACAGCAGCCCCAGCGGTAGTCGAATGTCGAGTCCCATCGCAATTCCCTTCCCGTCCGGATTACAAAAACACCAGGTTCAATACCACCACCATCGCCAGCACCAGAATCGCGAGCGATGCCGGCCGCTGATACCACAACAGATGCCCTTCGGCGGGCTTGGGTGTCAGCGAATAGACAAGGCCGACAAGATCTTTTTCCTCGCGCGGCTTTGTCATCAGGCTCAGCCCAACCGTCACGACGAAGCAAACAGCGAAGGCCCAGATCGCTGTCCAAAACGTTTGCGCCATGGTGCTGGGATAGACGTGCAACACCGCGATCCATCCGCCGTGAATGCCGACGCCGGAAACGTCCGCGGGCAACGTCAGCCCGGTATGCAGCGCCGCTGCGCAGGTGCCCGACAGCAATCCCCAGAAAGCGCCGTGGCCGGTGGTGCGCTTCCAGAACATGCCCAGCAGAAATGTCGCCAGCAGGGGCGCGTTCACGAACGAGAAGACCAGCTGCAGCGCGTCCATGATGTTGTTGAACGAGGTGACAAAATACGCTGCGCCAATGGATAGCGCGACGCCGCCGATCGTGGCCATGCGTCCCATCCAGAGGTAGTGCTGATCGGTCCCGTTCTTGTGGATGTAGGACTGATAAATGTCATAGGTCCACACCGTGTTGAAGGCGGTCACGTTGCCCGCCATGCCGGACATGAAACTGGCCAGCAGCGCCGTAAGTCCCAGCCCCAGCATTCCGGTGGGAAAGAAGTGCAGCAGCATGTTTGGCGTCGCCAGGTCGTAGTCGAGCAGCGGCGTGCCTTTGCTGTCGGTCAGCACGCGGCCGTTCATCGGATCGATCTTCACCGGGATCAATCCCCTGCCGGTTGGAACCGCCGATGCATCGGAGGTCATGGATGCGGCGGCCGCGCCCCGCGCGACTCTGGGAGCCGGCGCCGTTTGCACTTGCGCCATCATGTGCTGCGTGACTGTGGGAACAGAGATGGCAATCAGGCCGGGCAGGATCACCAGAAATGGAAAAAACATTTTCGGAATGGATGCGATCAGCGGCACGCGACGCGCGGCCAAATGCGATTCGGCGGCCATCGCGCTCTGAATCACCAGAAAATCCGTACACCAATATCCGAAGGAAAGAACGAAACCCAGCCCAAAGACGAGCGCGTACCATTCCGTGCCCAGCGGATTCGTACTGGCGTGGGCCATGCCGCGCCAGGAGTGCGTGTATCCCGGACCCAAAGCGCGCTTGAACGCCGTGCCAGCCGCCCACGTTCTTCAGACCAATCCAGACCAGCGGCATAAATCCGGCGACAATCAAAAAGAATTGCAGCACTTCGTTGTAAATGGCGCTGGTCAGCCCGCCCAGCGAGATGTAGCCCAGCACAATGACAGCGGAGAGAAATATGGAGAAGTGAAAAATCCAGCTGAGCGGCAGGCCGAAGTGAATAAAAACGCCATCGAAAATATGCAACACCTGGATCAGCTTGGCCATGGCGTACATGGAAATGCCGGAGGAAAACACCGTCATGATGGCGAAGGAACCGGCGTTCCACGCGCGCGTCTTTTCGTCGTAGCGGAGCTTCAGATATTCCGGCACCGAACGCGCTTTGGAGCCGTAATAGAACGGCATCATGAACAGGCCGACAAATACCATGGCCGGGATGGCGCCAATCCAGTAAAACTGGCTGGTCACGATGCCGTACTTCGCGCCCGAGGCGCCCATGCCGATGACTTCCTGTGCGCCCAGGTTGGCGGAAATGAAAGGCCAGCCCAGCAAACCCAGGCCGGCAGAGCCCGTCCAGCCAGAAAGAAGTCTGTGCTGGTCCGCACGTGGCGCTTCAACAGGAAGCCGATGCCCAACACGAAGGCGAAATAGACCAGCATAATTAGCCAGTCGATCCCGGTCAGATTCGTTTTCAGGCCAATGGCCAGCGCCGAAGCAGTCAGCACTATCAATCCTCGAGTTGCGCCGCGGGGTCCTTCGCCCCTACCAAGCAGGGCGATGGCGCAACAAATTTGAATCTTACACCGGGCTTTGACAACATGCCCACTTCCGCAGCGGCGACTTCCCTTCTACTCTGGTAAGGTGCATACGTTTCTTCAAAGACTTTCTCGGCCAGTGGCGGCTATGGTGATCGCGACCTGCGCTTCATCCAGCGGCGCGCAGAGTTCGCCAGCCAGTACGCCCATGCCTGGCCCTGCGGTTTCGCTCGCCACGCAGCCCATGTATCCGTTGTCGCAGGTGCATGCCGGCCAGCATGGCACCGCTTACACCGTGCTGCAGGGCAGCAAACCGGAAGCGATTGATCTAGAGATTCTCGGCGTGCTGCGCGACGCCATTGGTCCCGGCAAAGATATGATTTTGGCGCGACTGCTCGGCAGCAAGGCGGCGTACGACGGCGTGGTTGCCGGCATGAGCGGCAGCCCTGTTTACATCGACGGCAAATTGGTAGGCGCGATTGGATTCCGCATTGGCGAGTTCACAAAAGAGCCGATCGCGGGCATTACGCCCATTGCCCAAATGCTGGAAGTTGCGAAAGAGGGCGACAGGCCCTCCGCGATTCCATCTGTAGCAGCATCAACGTCCGATGCGTCACCGGATTCTGCCAACGGCGCGCCCGCGCTGGCCGCGAACCAGACTGCCAACGCCTCCGCCGCGATGGCCGCTTCTTCCGGCAATGACTCTGTAGTTCACCCGATTGAAACTCCACTAGTGTTCGACGGTTTTTCGCCGCAGGCCATTCAGATGTTTCAGCAGCGCTTTCACACGTACGGGCTGACTCCTGTTTCCGGCCTGGGAAGCGCAACGCCGAACGCGGTCGATCCTGCGCCAGTGGTGCCGGGCTCTGCGATCAGCGCCATTATCGTGTCGGGTGACTTTGATATGGCGGCCACCTGCACTGTCACCTATGTCGATCCAAAACGGCTGCTGGCCTGCGGACATCCCATCACTCGCTTTGGCGATGTTTCGTTGCCGATGACGAAGGCCCAGGTCGTCGTCACGGTGGCTTCTTCGCTGCAGCCAATGAAAATTATCAACACCACGGAGACTGTAGGATCGTTTACGCAGGATCGTGAGTCAGGGATCCTCGGAGTGTTCGGTAAAAAAGCCAGCATGATTCCGGTAACGCTGGCGCTGGGTGGAATTGCCCAGCCGCACACCTATCACTTCGCTGTGGTCGAGCATCCGCGTCTCACCTCGGCGGCGCTGCTGGCAACCGTGTATCAGGCGATGCAGGATACCAATGGCTACAACGATCCTTCCACCGACGAACTGCGCGGCACCATCTCGATTGCGGGATATCCGGATGTGCATATTGACGACTGGTTTGCGGCCACCAGTCAGCAGCCGGCCAGTCTGGCCGTCGCGATTGCGGTGGCCCAGCGCTTCGAAAGCCTCTATAGCAATCCGCGCGAAATGCCATCGATTCGACAAGTATCGCTGAGCCTGGACACATCGCCGGGCCGACAGTCTGCACGACTCGATGGAGCCCGCGTACTGGAGAGCCGCGTCCACGCCGGCGACCATGTCACCGTAGAAGCGACACTGCATCCGTATCGTGAGCCGCAGCGCATTCTGCGCTGGCAGGTCGCGTTGCCGGCTACGTTGCCGCCGGGACAGGTCCGACTGCTTATCAGCGATGGCACCACGCTCGACCACACGCTGCACCTGATGCCCAATCCTTCCGCGCCTTCGCCGGGACTGGGAGAGACCATAGCGCGGCTGAACCGCATGCATCCGAACAATCTGCTATATGCAACGCTGCTGGCACCGGTGCCGCAAGCCATGGTGCAGGGCCACGACCTGCCGGCGGTTCCGCTCTCCATGGCGAATGTCTTGCAGCCGGTAGAAAACAACGGAAGCTTCTCGATCGACGGAGAGACCGCCATTTCGCTGGCTCCTGAGCATCTGAATATGGCGGTCACCGGATCGCAGGTTGTAACCATGGACATTCAACCCTGACGCCCCGTTAACCATTGTGATGTACTTTAGGGAGTACGCATTTTTCGCTTTGACTGAACCCTCTGGAAAGAGAACTGACTCCGATGAGCACGATCCATGGCTACGCCACCCACGCTGCAGGCGCTGAACTTCTTCCCTTTAAATACGAATCGCAGGAATTGAAGCCGAACGAAGTGGAGATTGCGATCACGCATTGCGGCATCTGCCACAGCGACTTGCACCTGATCAACAACGATTGGGGAGTCACGCAGTATCCCTTCATCCCGGGACATGAAATTGTGGGCGCCATTTCCGCCATGGGCAGCCAGGTGAAAGACCGCACGCTGGGCCAGCGCGTGGCTGTGGGTTGGCAAGCGGACTCCTGCGGCACCTGCGAGTGGTGTTTGCGCGGCGATGAAAATCTTTGCGCCCAGAGTGTCGCAACCTGTGTGCACCGTCATGGTGGATTCGCCGAGAAAACCCGCGTCAATGCGCGATTCGCGGTTCCTGTGCCGCCCGCACTGCCGAGTGAAGGCACCGCCCCTCTGATGTGCGGCGGCATTACGGTTTACAACCCCATTCGAAGCGCGGGCGTTTTTCCCGGATCGCGCGTGGGTGTGGTCGGCATTGGCGGACTTGGTCATCTGGCGCTGCAATTCGCCCGCGTTTTTGGCGCGGAGGTCACGGCCTTCTCGACCTCTCCAAATAAAGAAGCAGAAGCGAAATCGATGGGTGCGCATCACTTCGTCAACTCGCGCGAGAACGAAGCCATGAAGAAACTGGCCGGCTCCTTCGATTTGATTCTGTCGACCATCAACCAGGATCCTGACTGGAACACGCTGATCGCCGCGCTGCGCCCGCGAGGAACGCTGGCGGTTGTCGGCGTGCCTCCCAGCCCAATTTCCGTTCAAGCTTTTCCGCTGATTGCGGGCCAGCGCAGCCTCGCCGGCAGTCCCAGCGGCAGCCCCAGCATGCTGCAGGAAATGCTGACCGTCGCAGCGCGACATGGAGTGAAGGCAATCACCGAAGCGTTCCCCATGGCCAAGGTGAATGACGCATTGGCGAAGCTGAAGAAGAACCAGGTCCGCTATCGCGCCGTGCTGGGAAATTAGGCGCGGAACTCACCCGGCGGGTCGTTGCTGCGACAGAGTCGGATCCTTTCGCCAAAAATACTGTTTGAACAAACTCACCTTTGGTATTAGGGCCCGCTTTAGCTGGCTCGTAAATGTCCGAAAAGAACCCTGGGAATCACGCCTCGAAGACCGGGCGTGCTGGGTTCCAAGTTGTCGATGTCCTGGCTCGAACGTCCTCTTTCAGGAAGCCACCTGATGCAGTTCTTGCTCCGCCCGCAGCCAATCTTGCTCTGCGTATCCATCCTGGTAACCGCGATCCGCCCAGAACTTCCGCGCCAGTTGCTCGATCTGCTCGCGAGATGGCGCCGGCTTGACCATTTCAGCTACTTTCTCTTTTTTCGTTGTGGTCTTGCGTGGCTTCGCGGTGGCCTTCGTCTTCTTCCCTGTGTCTGTCATTTCACCTTCCTCCGTCGGATTCGCCGCCAACGTACGGGGCTAAAGCAGTTCCACGGTAGCTATACCCAGCGAACCAGATCCTTCGCGCAGCTTTCCTAAGAAAAGCTGCACCTCGCTATTTCGGGCCGCGTACAGGTATCGCGGAATTGCTCTTCTCTTCCAGCATACGAAATTCCCGCTTTCTCGCGATGCTCAATTTTGATCGGACATCATCTGTTTTCAACTCCGCACGCCCGCGTCTGCGGATGTTGCGCGATTCTTTACAATTCTTGCGGCTGTTCGGCAGGCGGATGTGTTTCGGCAGGTTTGAAGTGGCGCAAAAACATGCCAAGAGAGCCGCCCTGCAGCACCATCGAGAACACCACCACAATGTAAGTGGTCGCCAGAATCCAGGTGCGGCCATCGGTCAGCGGCAGCGCCAGAGCCAACGCTAACGAGAGCCCCCCGTGCAGCCCGCCCCATGTCAACACCAGGACGGAGCTGTCCCGTCCCTTGCCTAGCCAGCGAAGGCATCGCAGCACCACAGCCACCACGGCCAGGCGAACGGCGACGACAGCAAAAATCCCGGCTACGCCGGATCCAAACAATGGCCAACGAAACTGGATCGCCAGAACTTCCAGACCCAGCAATACGAAAAGGACGCCGTTCTGGACCTCATCCACCATCTTCCAGAAATCGTCGACTCGTTCGTGCGCGATCAGCTTGGCGGGATGACTCCGATTGAATCCACGCAGCGCAATAGCGGCTGCGACCGTCTCCAGCGGGCCTGACAAATGCAAAACTTCTGCGACCGCGTAACCGCCCAGCGCGAGCGACAGCGTCAGCAGTACGTCCACCTGGTAGGCATCCACAAATCGCATCAAGGTGAATGCAATCCATGCCAGCAGAATTCCCAGCGAAAGGCCGCCGCCGATACTGAGCAGCAGAGTAATCAGGATGTGCGACACCGATGGAGCGGCTCCATAGGAAGCATCGAGCAGGGTGACAAAAATGACCACTCCCACGCCGTCGTTGAAGAGCGATTCGCCGGCCAACTGTGCTTCTACGTGGTGAGGGACGCCGACGCGGCGCAACATTTCCAACACGGCAATCGGATCGGTGGGGGAAATCAACGCGCCAAATAACATGCACTGAATCCAAGGCGCATGGATGCCAAGCAACGGAAGCGTAAATCGCATCAAGCTTGCAATCGTAAAGGTGGAGATCAACGTTCCCGCGATTGCCAGCGTCGCCACTGTCAACTTCTCACGGGCCAGCGACTCAATATCCAGGAGAAATGCGCCGGCGAACAGCAGCAGTGGTAGCATCCCATGCAGAATGAGCCGTTCAAAATCGATCTGCTGAACCAGGTGGGTCGCCCACGGCCGCAGTCCCACCGCGTATTCACCAACGGCCCCCAGAATAAGAGAGGAGACGACCGTCAGGAACATGGTTCCTATGGTGGTGGGAAGCCTCAGCCAGCGCGCACTGATCCAGCCGAACAGGGCTGCAATCGCGACCAGGACACTAATGAGTTGGAGTATTGTCATCGAGCGAAGGCGCTACCGTTTCGAGTGTACCGGACGGCCATGGTGTCCTAATTCCAACCGGACAGCCCCGTCACCAAATCTTCCCCATCGTTCGTGGTATGCGCGAAAAGGCAGTCGCATTCGGTACACTCAATCACAGCATGTGGACCCGTCTTTTTGTTGGTAGTGCGATTCTCTCCATCTCAGTTCTCGCGCAGGCGCAGGGCACCAAGCTCTGGCAACAGTCGAGCTTCGAAAGTTTTGAAACAGGAACGCCGCACGGTGTCGCGATCCGCAGCGATGGCCAACTGGAGAGCTCGCCGGTTGCGAATGAAGTGCTGACCACCGCAGCGTCCGATGTGTGGTCGATCGCAGTCGACAAGCGCGGCAATGCATACTTGGGGACGGGCTCGCCGGCAATGGTATTGAAGGTGACGCCGGACGGCAAATCCACGCCGCTGCTGGAGACGAAAGATGTGTCGGTGCAGGTGGTGAAGATTGGCCCCGATGGAATGTTGTATGCGGCTACGCTACCCAACGGGAAAGTCTATCGCATCAATCCTAACGGCCCTGAAGTGAAGATCGATAATACTCCGCGTCCGGTGTACAAGCAGGGCGAGAAAGTGGCGGCGGCGAATGGGCACGCACCGGATGTGGTGTTCGATTCCAGCGCGGTGAATCCCAAGGTGACCTATATCTGGGATCTGGACTTTGATGCGTCCGGAAGAATGTATGTCGCAACAGGCGGCCCTGCGGATATTTATCGCGTAGACCTGAGGAAGCCTGGGGCCGCGCCGGAAAAGTTTTTCTTGAGCAGCGAACAACACATTCGCTGCCTGCTGTTCGGCAAGGACGGCGCGCTGTATGCGGGCACCGATGGCCGCGGGTTGGTGTATCGCATCGAGCCGAGCGGCAAAGGCTTTGTACTTTTCGAGGCGCCGAATCACGAGATTCCGGCCATGGCGCTGGACCCCACAGGCAACCTGTACGTAGCCGCGCTGGGCGAAAAAGGCAAGTCCACGCTGCCTCCGTTGGATGTTCACAGCAGCGCTACAATGACGGCCAGCATCACAATTCTGCTGCCGGGTTCCATCGCTTCTTCGCATGACAGCACGCTGGTCCCGAAAGGCACAGTGATTTATCAGATCACTCCCGACGGCGCGCCGCGACAGTTGTGGGCCTCTTCGCATGATGTCGTGTATGCGCTCGCTTGGCAGCAGAATGATGATCCGCAGCGGAGCGGGCTGTTGGCGGGCAGCGGCAATCAGGGGCATCTCTACCGCATTTCTCTCGATGGCACCTATGCGGATCTGGCCCATTTGGAAGCCGCTGATGCAACTGCGTTCGCGGTCGCGGATAACGGCCTCTACGTCGCCACCAGCAATACCGGCAAGCTCTATCGACTGTCCACAACGAGTGCCGGAGCCGGCGACAACTCCACCTATGTGAGTCCAATCGCCGATGCAAAATTCAGTTCTGATTGGGGACGGCCAGCATTGAGAGGCAGCGGGCACTACGACTTGTTCGCGCGTGTCGGAAATATTGAGCAGCCATCCGAAGGCTGGAGCGACTGGCTGCCCGTCAATCCCACTGGCGAACCGCCAAAATTTCCACGCGCCCGCTATTTGCAATGGAAAGCTGTCCTGCATGCAGATGCTACGTTGCGCCAGGTTGGCTTCTACTACCTGCCGCAAAACGTCGCGCCCGTTGTGGATGACATCGTTGTGGAGCTACACGCTCGCGTCGTCCCCGGCCTGAACCAGGAATCGCAAGTCGCGCCGGTGCAGATTAACTTCCCTGCCGAATCGACCGATGGAGTGATCTATGAAACACCGCAGACTTCGCAGCCATTGATGGCAATGCAGACCCAGGGTTGGACCACCGTCCGCTGGAAGGCCCACGATGAGAACGGCGATCATTTGCACTACTCCGTCTACTATCGCGGTGCGGATGAAGCGAATTGGCTGCCGCTGGCGAAGGACGTTTCGCAGACCTATCTTTCGTTCGATCTGAATCGCATTCCCGACGGCTACTATAAGCTGCGTATCGTTGCCAGCGATGGTCCATCGCATCTGGCGGGACATGCACTGACGGGATACAAAGACAGCGATCAGTTCCTGCTAGACACCATGCCGCCGGCTCTTTCTCCTTTGCAGGCGACTCTGACTTCGCAATCTTCGGGCGCAATCCACGTCATGTTCGACGCACAGGACAAACTATCCACCATCTCGCGCGCTTATTACTCGGTGGATGCAGGCCCGTGGCAGTACATTGACCCGGTTGGCAAACTCAGCGATTCCCTGCATGAGCATTACGACTTCACAGTTCCGATACCGAAACGTGCCGAGAGCAACGATGTTCCGCCGGCCGTGCAGCCCGGATCTCCGCAGCAGCATGTAGTTGCAGTGCGCGTATTGAATCGCGCCGGCAATACGGCTACCGGGAAAACTGTGGTGCAGTAAGCGTGCGTGCAGTTCAGCTTATGGCGCAGCGCAAATGCAAGAGGAGTTGTCATTCTGAGCGGAAACGAAGAAATCTTTGCATTGGTCTTCTAGAATGACGGAGATTCTTCGCTCGGCTCAGAACCACGGACAATATTTTGAAAACAGCAATTCTTGATGACGAATTCGATCCATGGCGGTCGAGGCCAACGTATGCGCTTTGAACTGTTTGTCGCCAGTCGCTACCTGAGGGCCAAGCGCCGTCAGGCAGTCGTTGGCGTCATCACGACCATCTCGATCATCGGAGTGGCGGCGGGCGTAGCCTCGCTGATTCTGGCGCTGGCCATCACGAATGGAATGCAGCGCGATCTGCAGAAGGGCCTGTTGAGCTCGACTGCGCAGGTTCAACTGATGCGCGTGGAGAGCGACGGCATCGAGAATTGGCGCAGCCTGACCGATCGGCTGCGGACTCTGCCGCATGTTACTGCCGCGGCTCCGGCTCTCTACGGCCAGGTATTGATTTCGCGCGGAGCTCGATCCGGGGGCGCGTTAGTCAAAGGCATTCTGCCCGCGCAAGAGCGCACCGTCAGCAGCCTGCTGGACGATATCAAGCAAGGAACTGGAGCGCCGCTCGCGCCCCAAGCCAGTCAGGATTCGACGGGCACGCTTCCGCCGCTGGTTCTCGGATCTGATCTTGCGGACACGATTGGCGCAGGCGTGGGCGACAGCGTGTTAGTCACCAGCCCACAGGGCGAGTTGACTCCCTTTGGCCTGGTGCCGAAGTATGAACGGTTTCAGGTCGCCGGAATATTCCATTCCGGCTTCTATCAGTACGACTCCTCGTTCGCGCTGGCGCGGCTGACCGACATCCAACATTTGTTCGGGGAACCGAATATCGTCTCCCTCATCAGCTTCAAGGTAGACGACATGTATCACGCCGACAGCATTGGAAAAGAAATTGAGAAGGCCGCCGGCAGCGGCTTTATGACCAACAACTGGATGGAGCAGAACCAGGAACTGTTCCATGCGCTGGCCGAGGAACAGGCAGTCACGTTTATCGTGATTGGACTCATAGTATGCGTGGCGGCATTGAACATTCTGATCGCGCTGACCATGATGGTAATGGAGAAAACGCGCGATATCGCCGTGCTGATGTCCTATGGCGTGCGGCCGTCGCAGGTGCGGCGAATCTTTGTGTGGCAGGGAATGCTGATTGGCATTCTCGGCACTTCCATCGGACTGGTGCTGGGCTACGCGCTGGCTTGGGTCGGCGGCCATTACCGCATCATCCACCTGTCAGCGGCGGTGTACTCGCTGGATTATCTGCCCTTCGCACCGCGGTGGCAGGATGGCGTCATCGTCGCCGCGGTGGCGCTTGGAGTTTCGCTCCTGGCGACGCTCTATCCTTCGTCATCGGCGGCAAAAATACTACCTGCGGAAGCCCTGCGGTATGAGTAACTCCGGAAATATCGTGTAAATTCGCAATCACGACGTCTTACACTTGATTGCGGAGAAGACCATGAGCCCAGAAATCGTTGTCGCCGGTCCAGAAGATTGGCCAGAGCTTCCGTTAACCGCATGGCAGGATACGTACAAGACGCTGCATATGTGGACGCAGGTAGTCGGCAAAGTCCGCCTGGCACTGAGCCCGAAGCTGAATCACTGGTGGGAAGTCCCGCTCTACGTCAACGCAGTTGGGCTCACCACTTCGCCGATTCCCTACGCGCGCGGAATCTTTGAAATACAGTTCGATTTCGTCGATCACAAACTGACCGTGCAGACCAACCATTCCACCGGCGCAACCATGAAGCTGGCGCCCCGTTCGGTGGCGGATTTCTACGCCATGTTGATGGCGACTCTCGCCGAGCTTGGCATTGAGGTAAAAATCTGGACGATGCCAGTTGAGATTCCCAACCCGATTGCTTTCGATCAGGACACTCAGCACAAATCGTACGACCCGGAATTTGCGAACCGATTCTGGCGCATTCTGGTGAGCTGCGATTCCGTCTTCAAGGAATTTCGTGCGCGCTTTATCGGCAAATCGAGTCCATCACATTTTTTCTGGGGCAGCTTCGACTTGGCTGTGACGCGATTTTCCGGCCGTCGCGCGCCAGAGCGCGTCGGAGCCGATCCGATCACGCGCGAGGCGTATTCGCACGAAGTGATGAGCGCAGGATGGTGGCCGGGCGGCGGCGACATTGCGGGGCCGACGTTTTACGCCTACGCGGCGCCGGAGCCGGAAGGGTTCTCCGCGGAGCCCGTACGACCGGAAAAAGCTTTTTATCATCCGCAGCTAAAGGAATTTCTGTTGATGTACGATGAGCTGCGGCAGATGAGTTCGCCGCGTGCGACGCTGCTTGACTTTCTTCAGAGCACCTACGAAGCAGGCGCAAACACTGGTAATTGGAACCGCAAGGATCTGGAAAAAACGCCCGTATGAGGTCGGCTCGGAGCCGAGGATGATTACGGTCTTTCCGCGTAATTCTGTTATGTATCGGCCGTAGCTCCGGATGAACTGCAAATCCTGATGCGAGACAAGCAAACCTTCTCTGCGAAACTGCATCACAAGGCCAGACAATCTGCCCGACAAGCAGGGATCAGTGCGACATTTAAGCATATCTAGAGCAATAAGATTATGCGACCTTTTCGACCGATGGATGACGTTCTGGCCGACCTGTTAGTGATTGGCCTGCGGCGCGAGCCGGGAGGATTCAGCGGATGTATCGCTGGTACAGCGCACCCCCCTTGGCGCTGCATGCGAAATGCAACATTTTTCCTTGGATGCGATGCGACGAACGCGCGGATTACGAGTCGCAGGTTTTATTTGTAATATCGTTGTCTAACATTGTGCAGTGAAAGCCTTCCATGCTCGACTCTTTAGATCAAAAGACATCAGAGGACGAGCGAGCAGAGCCACCGCTGATGCGCGCCCAGCGTGCGGAGAGGCAGCTGGCGGAGTTGCTGGCGAACATACCGGCGGGCTACGCTACGCTCGACCGCAACTGGATCTTTACATTCGCCAATCCGCAGGCTGTTCTGGGCAGCCGTCAGCGGGCTGAAGACTTCCTCGGTAAGAATGTCTGGGAAATCTGGCCAGAGCTCTCCGGCACGGAACTTGAACGGCATTATCGCCAGGTGATGGAAACCGGCGTTCCGGCCCATTTCGAGTATTACGGCGAAACCTATGATGCCTGGTTCGAGATGCATGTCTACCCGACCGAAGATGGAATCAGCGTTTACTTTCAGGAAATCACCCAGCGCAAGCGGGCAAAATTGGCGTTGCAGGCCAGTGAGCAACGCTATCGCGCGTTCACAGAACTGAATCCGCAATTGATTTTGATGGCGGACACCCAGGGACAGGTTACGTTTGCCAATCAACGGTTGCTGGACTACGGCGGACTGACATTGGAAGAGATTTGCGGCGAAGGCTGGCGCAAAGCGCTGCACCCAGATGACGAGTTACGCACAATTGGCGCGTGGATGAAAGCGCTGGCGACAGAGACCGATTTTCAAGTAGAGGCGCGCATTCGGCGGTCGGACGGCATGTATCGCTGGTTCTGGGTGCGCGGATTGCCGGTTCGCGACGAGCAAGACAAGACTCTCTACTGGCTCGGCGTCTGTATTGACATCCACGAGTACAAGCTGACGATGGAGGAGCTGCGGAAGAGCCAGCAGGAGGCGGAGCATCAACGGCTGGAATTGGAGACGATGTATCGGACAGCGCCGATTGGACTTGCCCTGTTCGATCCGGTGGAATTTCGCTACCTGCGCCTGAATGACCGCCAAGCGGAAATTGTGGGGCTGCCGATGGAAGAGATACTCGGGAGAACCGTCACGGAAATCGCTCCGATTGAGGGGCTGAAGGAAATGTTTCAACAGGTCGCGGCGGGCACTCCCATCACCAATCACTTGCTCGAGGGCGAACTGCCAATGCAGCCCGGAAATCATCGGTATTGGACGGTGAATTACTACCCGGTTTACGGGCAGGACGGAACGGTTCGCGCTATCACGGCCGCCTCGCTGGAAATCACGGCGCAAAAACGGGCCGAGAAAGCGTTGATCCAGAGCGAGAAGTTGGCCGCCGTGGGACGGCTGGCCAGTTCCATTTCGCATGAGATCAACAACCCGCTGGAGGCGGTGACAAACCTGCTTTACCTGGCGCTGAATCACGAGCAGTTGCCTCCGACGACACGACGCTATCTGGAGGCCGCGCAGGGGGAGCTGACGCGCGTCTCGCACATCGCCACGCAGAGTTTGAGGTTCCATCGTCAGACGATGAATCCCACTCATGTGGATCCCCGGGATTTGATTGAGTCGGTGGCTGACTTGTACCACGGCCGATTGTCCAATGCGAACATTAAAGTGGTTTCAAAGTACAAATCCACAAAACGAATTTTGTGTTTTGAGAGTGACATTCGCCAGGTGCTGAATAATTTGATTGCCAATGCAGTGGACGCCATGCGCCACGGTGGGCGGCTGTTCCTATGCAGCCGCGATGCGACCGACTGGAAGACCGGGCGCACCGGGGTACGCATCACAGTGGCGGATAACGGGCATGGCATATCGGCGGAAGTGAGACAGCGCCTGTTTGAACCCTTCTACACCACTAAAGAAGTGCATGGCACCGGTCTGGGATTGTGGATCTCTCGCGGAATCGTGTCGCGGCATCACGGGCTGCTGACGCTGAGGAGCAGTGACACGCCTGGATGGAATGGATCTGTGTTCAGCCTGTTTCTGCCGGAGCAACAAAGTCCCACCATGCCGGCACAGTGACGGAAATACCGGCCACAAACAAGAAGCAGCCCTTGGAAACTTGGCTGGAAAGTTTGGTGTCGACTACAGCCTAACGTACACAACAGCATGCCTGTTAGACATCGCCGCCGGACAGCCACACTGCCAGTGTTTTTTACCGGTCAAGAGAGTATCGAACGATTAACTCGTCGGCAGCACAAGGTTCGCGTGTCCCGCTGTGGACTTTTGTTCTGCGATGATCTCAAAATGCACAATACAGCGACAGAAGTCGCACTCTGCCTCATTTACGCCTTTTCCGACGTTTGATACTGGAAAGGTACGCAAGCACTCTGAGCACGTGACGACGAGGGTCCCCTTATCGTTCTTAACCCAAACTGCAGCCTGGCTCGGTCTACCCGATTTAGGACGAGTCGGAAGCTCATGCAGCAAATCTATAATCTTCTCGAACAATTGCTTGGCGTTGTAGCCGCCCTTGGGAAAGAAGGCGTCGGCAAGCACGCTTGCGGGCACGGAAACACCGGAGAATTCTCCTGAAATCACGATGACCGGGATAATGGGGAACCGACGACGCACCACGGAAAGAAACTCGAATCCACTCATGTTTGGCATTTGCAGGTCGGAGATAATAATGTCCGGCAGGGACTGCTTGAGTGCCGCTAAACCCTCAAACCCATCCGCGGCCCCGCGCACCTCATAGCCTTGCGCAACGAGCAACATTTTCCCCAGTTCGCGTAAACTCGGTTCGTCCTCAACGATCAATATTCTGTATGGAAATGGATTCGCCGCCAACGTCTACCTACCTTGAGTTAGTGCTGCCAAGTATATCGCCTCCTGTGGGCGCCGGGCTGGGATTTTGGATCACTCATGGGACTGTGTTGCGACATAATGGTTTGCTGGCGCAGAGGAGCAGTTAAGCTGCGTTGCAATAGCGAAAATTAAAGCAAAATTTAGTTGAATGCCGAGCGATTACGGCCTCGCGGCACTGGCCGGGTGAATACATTCAAGGTGCAACTGCAACATTTCCGCAACAGGAGAGAGTTACATATGGCGGGTAGCGCACCCTTTCTTTGTTATTGCCAAACCTCTCAAAGGGACAGATCCTGAACCACTGTGCCCTGGAACACGGAGCGCTATCGAAGAACCGTATCGCGGGTGCATGCGACCATTCCGGGCAGTTCCCTGTCGACTTTCAAACGATAGACGCAGCCCGCCTCTCCAGCTGGAAGCTCGCTCCCATCCTCGAGGGCTTGAAATACTTGATCCGGATGACGGTCCCAAAGTATTTCCGCCGCATTGCCGTAGCCTGCTTTGCACTGGAGCAATGCGCGTTCCGATTGCGAGACAGCACGAATCAGCGGGTCGGGATGCCCGCGTAGCGAGTCAAGAAACTCGACGCTCAGTTCCTCCACAAAAGGAGATGTCGGGTTGTGGTCGAAATAATAAGCGACGGTCTCCTGGAAAAGGCAAAAGCGCTTCAATAATCGTGAAGTGAACCGGCACTGGGCTTCCAGCGCAAACACTCGCCACCAGAGAGCAATCTCGCGAACAATGGCAAGTTGGGCCGAACCTTCCACTTGCCGCAAATAAGGGTCCACAGGTGAGGCGCCACGCTTCTTTACCAGCTCGAGAAGACCGCGCTGATGAGCTTCGAGTGTCAACATTGCATTGCCTGCCGAATCCGGGTCAATTCCGCGCAAATGGCATCATGCCCAAGCAGAGGAATCGCCTCTTTCAAAAATTCAAACGTGACGGCACGCAGTCCAGGCGCGCGGTGGATAATCTCCAGCCCAAGCGCGAGACCCAGTTCGCTGGTCACGCTGGAATGAATGTCAAGATGAAATCCCTTATGTTGCACGCCGCCGGCTAGATGAAGTTCGCGCACCGGTTCGAGATCCAACTCGTCGAGGAAGGCGGAAATGTCCAACCCCTGATTCATGGCATCGCATTCCAGATTGTATGCATCCAGAAGCAGCCCGCACCCGGTGCGCGATGTGATGGCATTCAAAAAACCTGCGGGCGTGTATTCTGCGGGAAAGTCGGGCAGAAGATGAATGACGTGTTCCAGAAGAAAGGGGACGCGATAGCGCTCCTGCAGCAGGCGGACCCGTTCGCACACAACATCGAGCGCCTCCTCTGTGCGCGGCAGTGCAAACATCGTTCCCACGTTCTCGCCGGCGACGATGGTGTAGGCCAGATGCTCGCTGTGCCATTCCAGGTGGAATGCGCGCAAACAGTTCGTCGAGCAGACGAAGATAGCCTTCGTCCCAATGATCGAAGGACCCGATGGAGAGGCCGACGCCATGCGCGACGAAATTCACGTCGGGCTGTAGGGCCTCGTATTCTTCCAGCACCTCCGGTCGCAAAGACGCATGCTTCCCGTCGGAACGGGCGATGGCGTCCGGAGAAATTTCGATGGTATCGATCAGCGGAAGGATGCGCTCCAGGAGGGCGATGTCGTCGCCCTCATAAGTAACGGCCAGCGACGGCCTGGGTTTCGAATCCGACAGTGCGGCGGCGCTGGCCATTGTGGATTCCTTATCCGCCGAAGCCAACGGACTGTACGCCCGGAAGCTTGGTGAGCTGGGTCGCCTCAGCTGGGTCGCCGGTCAATCGAAGATCAATACCCAAAATCCCGCACGTCCTGCATCCACTCATTCCCGCTATAGTTCCGATGATTTCGTGGAGCTGCTCGAGGGAGACATTTTCTCTGACCGTTACGTGTACTGAGCCGCGTAGTTTCGATCCTTCTGCCATGATGTTTCTCCTTTGACGACTTCATTTCAGGCGTGAGAGCCTGGAAAGCCGCCCACAGCCACGGCAGAAAACCGCCGACCTGCAAATGGCTCACATTCGATGGTGCATTTGCATGATGATTCGTTACAGAGATTCGTGCAGCCGCCGTAGGTTATAGCACACAGCTGTGGCGACGCAATCGTCCGCAGTTGTATCGGCTGAGGGCGACGCACTTCGCTTGGTTCTTGCCAAATGTGCCATGGACGATTCCAGCTTGGGGAACGGGAAAGGTTCTCGTATCCCACCCTTCGATCGTCGCGGCGACACGCGAAGGATGGAGCACCTTCATTGACGTGGTGTGGACGGTGAGGCGCCCGGCTTGGCCTCCACGATTCCGACGTCACCAGCCATCAGGTCGTCGCCTCCGACTGGGTATACCTGGATCAGAGCGAATCCCGCTGCGTCAAGAAGCGCTTCCCATTCGCGCTCGCTACGCTCTCTGCCGCCGGTCACGGCCAGCATGTTCAGGTCGCTCATCAGTTTGCCTTCCAGTCGCGGATCAGCACGCGAGACGAGCGGCGGAAGAATGAATTCAATAATCAACAAACTGCCGTTCTGCGGAATCACGGCGCGGCATTTCTTGAGAATCGTGATGGCCTCCTCGTCGCGACGCCCGTGCAGCACATGTTTCAGCATGTAAACATCCGCACCCGCTGGGACCGATTGCATAAGATCCGCGGAAATCAGTTCGCATCGAGAGGACGGATCTTCCTTCGCGAAGCGAGCCTTGGCGGCATCCACGCTGGGTTCGAGGTCCACGAGCATGCCTCGCACATGCGGGTTGAGCGCCAGCACTGCAAGGATGAGCGAGCCACCGCCGCCGCCGAGATCGGCGACCACTTTTGCGCGGGAAAAATCCCATGCCGTGGCGATGGGAGCGTATTCCTCCGCCGCAGCTGTACCCATGACCGCACGAAAAACTGAGCTGGCTTCAGGATCCTGCGACCAGCGGGAGGGTACCTTCGGATCGCGCACATCGCGGGCAGGCTTACCTGTGCGCACACAGTCGGTGAGCAGGGACCATTCATCGGCAAGCAGATCCGCCCAGAAGACGACGGCTGGCCAGACCGACTGGGGCGAATCTTTCTGTAGAGGTTTGCCAAAAGCGGTCAGGCGAAAGTGTTCGGGCGCGGTTTCTTCCGCCACCCCGATGCTTGCGAGAGCGCGCAGCAGGCGATATAACGCTGTGGCATCCGCCTGACACTTTTCGGCCAGGAAGGCAACGCTGCAGACTTCCTCTGCAAGCGCATCGGCAACGCCGAGACGCGCAGCCGCGCTAAGCATACGACTTCGGGAATAGGCCATTGCCATTTCCACGAGACCCTGATTCGGAGTGACATTGCCGATGCCGCCGCTGGGTTGTGCCATGAGGACCCTCAATTCCCGAAACAAGAATAGCAAAGAGCTCTCCCTTGAGCGGAATCAGCAGTCCAGGGCGGCAGCGTCTTCTGCGACTGGTTCTGCGGGCCCTTTAAAGTAACCTCCGATACGTGGCGCCTTAATCGGGTTGGAGCATTATGATGGGGATAACGACATGGCCCACCAATTCAGCAGCGACTTTGCCTCGTCCTGGGGGGGTGAGGGGATAGAACAGGAGCGCCTACCGTCGCCAGAAGGTGACGCCGATGCTACGCTGCTGCGGGTGGAGAATCTGCGCAAGGAATATCGCAGCGGATTGCAACCATTGGTCTTATTCGAGGGGCTTAACCTGACGGTGCGCCAGGGCGAAATGATCGCGATTGTTGGCGAATCAGGTGCGGGCAAAAGTACTTTGCTGCATCTGCTTGCGGCGCTTGATCGTCCCTCTGATGGTGACGTATACTTCGCGTCAACCTGGCTGGGAAAATTGACTGCGGGAGAGGCTGCCACGTTTCGCAATCGCGAAATTGGGTATGTGTGGCAACTGCACTATCTGTTGCCGGAATTTACGGCTCTGGAGAATGTAGCGATGCCGCTACTCGCACGCGAAGAACCGAAATCGTCCGCCTTTGCAAAAGCGCAGGAACTGTTGCGCGAAGTAGGACTGGAAACCAGAATGCAGCACCTTGCCGGGGAGCTTTCCGGTGGGGAACAACAGCGCGTTTCGCTGGCACGGGCGTTGGTCACACAACCCCGGTTACTGCTGGCCGACGAGCCAACGGGCAACCTCGATAACCGTACGGCCGAAGCTGTGTTTGGCCTGCTAGAACGGCTGCACACCACGCATCGGTTAACCTCCATCCTCGTCACCCACAACATGGAAATTGCAAAACGTTGTGGACGCACGCTCCGGTTGCACGAAGGCCGGTTGCACGAAGTTTGGCTGCACTCGAGCGAGCCGGAAGGGGCTTCACCAGAGGCGCCCAATGCATCTTCTGATACGCCGGGGCATCCAATTGTTCGTACCGCAGTTCCAGGTGCAAACCGCACAGGAACGGCATGAGCCAAGGGGGGAATATGTTCGAACGGTACACGGAGAAAGCGCGGCGCGTGATCTTTTTTGCGCGCTACGAGGCTAGCCAGTTTGGCTCGCCCTACATTGAAACGGAGCACCTGCTGCTTGGACTCTTGCGCGAGGATAAGGCGTTAAGCAACCGCTTCCTGCGCTCCCATGCCTCAGTCGAATCAATTCGCAAACAGATTGAGGCGCACACCACGATTCGCGAGAAAGTTTCGACGTCGGTTGACCTGCCCCTGTCGAATGAATGCAAGCGCGTGCTGGCCTATGCCGCGGAAGAAGCGGAGCGGCTCTCCAACAAACACATTGGAACTGAACACCTGCTGCTGGGCTTGCTGCGGGAAGAAAAATGCTTTGCTTCAGAGATCTTGCTGGAGCGCGGACTACGGCTTTCAACTGTTCGCGATGAACTGGCGAAGACTACGCAGGAGCGTGCTCCGCAGGCAGCGCGAAATCGCGAATCGAGCATCCTGGCGGAATTTTCGCGGGACCTGACGCAGGCAGCTCTCGACAACCAATTGGATCCGCTGGTGGGTCGCGACGCGGAAGTGGATCGCGTGATCCAGATCCTGTGCCGGCGCACGAAGAATAATCCGGTGTTAATTGGCGAGCCCGGCGTGGGCAAAACTGCAATCGTCGAAGGCCTGGCGCAGCGCATTTCTGATGGCGACGTTCCCAGCTTTCTGGCGGACAAGCGGGTGCTGGGGTTGGATTTGTCGCTGATCGTTGCGGGCACAAAATACCGTGGTCAGTTTGAAGAGCGGCTGAAGACGATTATGAAAGAGCTGATGGAGAATCAAAACTCCATCATCTTTATCGATGAGTTGCATACGCTGGTGGGCGCGGGTTCTGCGGAAGGTTCGCTGGATGCTGCCAACATTTTGAAGCCGGCCCTTTCGCGTGGAGAAATCCAGTGCATCGGGGCCACTACGCCTGGGGAGTATCGCAAGTCGATTGAGAAGGATCGCTCGCTGGAACGCCGTTTTCAGGCGGTGAAAGTACCGCCGCCGAATGAAGAAGACGCTGTGAAGATCATTATGGGGATCAAGGATCGCTATGAGAAGTTTCACGCCGTCAGCTATACGGACGATTCGATCCAGTTTGCGGTGTATCACTCCAGCCGCTACATTCCGGACCGCTTTCTGCCGGATAAGGCGATTGATCTGATCGACGAGGCGGGAGCGCGGGTGAAGCTGCGGCAGACTTCCCTGCCCGAAGAAATTACGGAGATTCAAAAGCGCATCAAATTCATTGTTCATCGCATGGAAAACGCGATTGCAAATCATGAGTTTGAGAAGGCGAGATTCTATTCCGATGAAGAGCGGAAGGAGCGCGAGAACCTGCGCGCGCTGCGTGACAAATATCATCTGGATGATTCGACCGCCGGCGTCGTAACGCGGGAAGACATTGAAGATGTTGTCAGCCGCTGGACGGGCGTACCGGTCACTTCCATCAAAGAGGAAGAGACGCAGAAGCTACTGCGGGTGGAAGAGGAACTGCACAAGCGCATTATTTCGCAGGAGAAATCGATCTCTGCACTGGCACGGGCGATTCGTCGCTCTCGTGCGGGCCTGAAATCTCCTAACCGTCCGATCGGCTCGTTCCTGTTCCTTGGTCCGACCGGCGTGGGCAAGACGGAAGTGGCTCGTTCGCTGGCGAATTTCCTTTTCGGCAGCGACAAGGCGCTGATTCGCTTCGACATGTCGGAGTACATGGAGAAGCATTCGGTCTCGAAGCTGATCGGATCGCCTCCGGGCTATGTGGGCTACGAGGAGGGTGGACAGCTGACGGAGCGCGTGAAACGCTCGCCTTACTCCGTGGTGTTGCTGGATGAGATTGAGAAAGCGCATCCTGATATTTTCAACATCCTGCTGCAGGTGTTTGAAGATGGACAGTTGACCGACGGTCTGGGCAATACGGTCGACTTCAAGAACACGATTCTGATCATGACTTCGAACATTGGCGCGCGGCACCTTCAGAAACGGCAGGGGCTGGGCTTCCAGTCGAACTTGGAAGACACTGTGGCCGAGAAGGTCGAAGATTTGGTGCGGAACGAGGTGAAACGGACGTTCAATCCAGAATTCCTGAACCGGCTGGACGAGATCATCATCTTCCAGGCGCTGACGGATGCGGACCTGATCCAGATCATGGAGTTGCTGGTACAGCAGTTGAACGCCAATCTGGCCCAGAAGGCCATTACGATTTCTGTGATGGAAGATGCGAAGAAGTGGATTCTGGAGAAAACCATGGTCGATCGCACCTACGGTGCGCGGCCGCTACGGAGAGCGCTGCAGAAATACGTGGAAGATCCTTTGTCGGAGGCGTTGATTGCCGGCAATATTCAGGAACGGCCTGCATTCCTTGAGGTTTACCTGGATAACAATCAACTCTTCTACCGCCCGATCGGCAGCGAGGGTGCGGAACGGTCGTCGGAAGGCATCGCGCTTTCCAGTAGCTAAGGAACACGCAGAAACAAAAGAAGCTCCGCCGTGGCGGAGCTTCTTTTGTTTGTCAGCCAAATGTCAGGCTTCGAATGCAACTGGGAGCCCTGTCGGCTGTTTGTGGGCTTGCGGCCCGCACTTATGCGGCGACACGGCACTGAACCTTCCTGGCCGTGGTCGGCGCTCTAAATAAATCCCGATACCTTACTCGCAACCGATCCGGCCTTCGTCAGAGTGTCATCGACAACTTCGCGTCCGCGACGAATCACACGCTCCGCCTGCTTGCCGTATTGTTCCGCCTTCTCGCTGAAATCTTCGGCTGTGCTTTTGATTTGATCCGATGCATCTTCCAACCCGCGTTTGATCTGCTTGCGGGTCCGGTCGCCAGGTTGCGGAGCGTAGAGGAGCGCCACCGCTGCTCCGGCCGCTACACCCACGCCAAATGCCATCCAAAATTTCCATGTATCCATGATGAACTCCAGACTCGCATACCATTTGTGCGGCGTGCGTACTTGTTTTGTTGCTTACTGATGATATTAGAGCACCAATTCAGTCGAACGGTTGCCAAGGATTGGGTTGCTCGGCGGCCGGGAATCTCGACAGCAAACTTACTTCACTGGGATGGGGTGCATTGCGAAAGCGGGGCATGTGTGCAAAAGGTTGCACAGCGCAACGGGTGCGAGGAAGCGGGACTTCGCCGTCATTCGCGAAAGGGATTGCCGATTTCGAGCCAGTTGACGCGATCTCCAATAAAATCGATTCAATCCACCATGTGGCAAAGATTCGAGTTCGGATTGGTATGGCTTCTGGTGAAGCTGATGGGGTTGCTTCCTCGTCGGCTGGCGCGAAAAGTGGGTGCCTCGATCGGCTGGGTGGCGTATGCGGCCACGCCGCGACTCCGTCGTGTGGGGTTGAGAAACCTGGCGCTGGCGTTTCCAGACAAGCCAATCCCCGAGCGCGAAACGATTTTGCGCGCGATGTACCGGCAACTGGGTTGGCAGCTGGCGGAATTTTGTCAGATGCCCGGCTACTCGCTGGAGCACGCTAGTCAATTTATCCGCTATGAAGGCCTGGAGCACTACCTGGGAGCGAAGAAGCGCGGCAAAGGCGTGCTGGTGCTTACGGGGCACCTTGGCGCGTGGGAGCTGTCGAGTTTCTATCACTCGCTGGCGGGTCACCCGATGGGCATGGTGATTCGGAAGCTGGACAATCCCTGGGTGAATCGGCTGGTGAACGATATTCGCACCCAACATGGAAATCGCGTGCTGCCGAAGGATGATTTTGCCCGTGGATTGATCGCGGCGATGCGCGCGGGCGAAACCGTCGGCGTATTAATGGATACGAATATGACGCCGCCGCAAGGCGTGTTTGTGGACTTCTTTGGGCACGCGGCATGTACGGCGTCGGGCGTGGCCCGGGTTGCGCTGCGCACCGGAGCGGCGGTTCTGCCGGGCTTTCTGGTGTTGGAGCCGTCAGAAAAAAAGTACGTGCTGCATTTTCTGCCGGAGCTGAATTTGGTGGACACTGGCGATGCGGAACGCGACGCGACCACAAATACACAGATGTTTACGAGCGCGCTGGAGAATGTGATTCGGCAGTATCCCGATCAATGGCTGTGGGTGCATCGGCGATGGAAGACGCGGCCGCCGGGGGAGAAGGCGATCTACTGACAGACAGTTGCCAAATACCTACCCGTGGGGGCAGGCCCAATTGGAAAGCCTGCCGAATTGGCGGCCCTCGGCTACCATAGCGTTATGCTGACGTTGCGGCAACTCGCGGAAGCGTTACAGGCAGACTACGTGCCGTGCTCGACGCAGGCAGGCGAAAGGAATTCCTCAGCGCCAGAATGTGTGGAGCGCGTGGCTAGCGTGCGCAATGCTACCCAGACTTCCCTGACCTTTGCTGAGAACGAATCCAGTTTGCGGGAGGCGCTGGCGTCGGCTGCCGTTGCGGTGCTGGCGACTCCGAAAATCGCCAAGGCATTTCTTGGCGATGCAAAGCCGCTAAACAAGCCGCTGTTACTGGTCGCGCAGCCTCGACTGGCGTTTGCCAAAGCATCTCAATATTTGCGGGCGGCGAAGGCCAGCACCGGCGTGCATCGCACCGCCGTTCTGGCCTCTAGCGTTAAGTTGGCGGAGGACATTTCGATCGGGGCTTATGCTGTGCTGGGCGAACATGTTGAAATTGGCGCGCGCACGCGCATCGGCGCCGGATGCGTGCTGGCGGATGGCGTCAAGATTGGCGCGGATTGCACGCTCTATCCGCGAGTGGTGATCTATTCCGGCGTGGAGTTGCGGGAACGTGTGCAGGTGCACGCTGGATGCGTGCTGGGGTCGGACGGATTTGGATACGTGCGCGACGCGGAGACGGGCGCGTATACGCAGTTTCCGCAGCAGGGCACGTTGGTGATTGAGGACGACGTCGAGATTGGCGCCAACACCACTATCGACCGCGGGGCACTGGAAGAGACGCGGATTGCGCGCGGAACGAAGCTCGATAACCTTGTTCACATCGGCCACAATGTGCGCGTGGGACGCAACGTGGTGATGGCGGCGCAGACCGGAATTTCCGGCAGCAGCACGGTTGGGGATGGCGCGATTCTTGGTGGCCAAGTCGGCATTGGCGAGCATGCCGACGTTGGAGAGGGTGTGATTCTAGGCGGCGGCGCGGGCGTGTTGAGCAAAAAGAAACTGCGCGGCGCGGGTATTGTTTTCTGGGGACGACCGGCGCAGCCCTTGCGTGCCTATTTGAAGAGCTTGGCGACACTGGCCGGGCTGGCGCGCTCGTCACAGCGAGAAAAGGAGTAACGCGTTTTACTGTGGTGCGGCATCTTCTCATACCATTCACAGTTCCAGTGAAAAGAAGGAGTGGGCGCGGTGGCGATAGTGGTCGTCGGTGGACATACACGGAACATCGGCAAAACTTCGGTGGTTGCGGGGTTGATCGCTTCCCTTCCGCAGATGGAGTGGATCGCATTCAAAGTGACGCAGTTCGGCCACGGAATTTGCTCCGCGAACGGCGAGCCGTGCGATTGTGAAACCGATGCACATACTGTCGCGGTAACGGAAGAACACTCCACCGATAGCGGCACCGATAGCGCGCGATTCTTGGCGGCGGGTGCGCTGCGTTCCTACTGGGTGCGGACTCGGCAGGGACAATTGGCGGAAGCAATGCCGCGTGTGCGAAAAGAGCTGGCGCAGGCGAAGAACGCGATTCTGGAGTCGAACAGCATTGTGCGATTTTTGAAGCCGGATCTGTACCTGACAGTGCTCGATCCGGCGATTCGGGATTTCAAACCCTCGGCACAATATTTCCTGGATCGTGCGGATGCAGTATTGTGGAGCGGTCTGGGAATCCAGATTACTTCTGGCTGTACTGAGATTCCATCCCATCCTTCGTTCGCCGCGGCGAACGAAGGATGGGGCACCCAAGTTGCTTTGTCGCCGTTATTGCGCAACAAGCCGCAGTTTTTCGTGGACGCGCCCGAATATACTAGTACCGCGCTGACGGAATTTGTACGAGAACGGGTGACCCCCGGGCACTAGCGGACCGCTAGTAAATGTGGAAGTCTACCTCGATATTTTCGTAGACGGCGACAGGATGGCCATTTAGTGTCGCCGGCTTGAAGCGATACTGCCTGACGGCTGCCAGCGCATTTTCATCCAGACCCATGCCCAGCGCTTGAATAACCTTCAAATCGCGCGGCAGTCCCCGAGCATCGATGATGGCCTGGACGACCACAACACCCTGGTATTTCGCCATGCGAGCCGCCTCAGAAAACTCCGGCTCCGGCGCAAAGATCACCACTGGCGGACGAACTCCGCCGCCCACCTGATAGATGCCGCCACCATAGCCGCCGCCTGAACCGGGCCCTACGCCTGCGCCTGAACCCGGTCCGACTCCGCCGCTGTTCCCGGAACCGATGCCGCCTGCACTGCCGGTGCCGTTGGAGGCCGGTCCACGAACCGCGGTCAAGGGATCGCCGAGATTTGGCATGGCACTGTTGGGGAGGTTGATGTTTTTCGGCATCACCACCGTGGGCGCAACCGCAAGCTTGGGCTTGGGATTGCGAATGACCTCATCGGGAGGAACAAATTGCGTCTTGGCGATGGGGGGCAGCTTGCCTTGTGCCGCAGGCGTAATGCTGCGATCTCCACCGCCACCACCGCCGCCCATCGGTTTCTCGCCGAGCGGCAGGAAAGGCGTGACATTGAAATTCGGCGGAGGAATAACTTCCGCCACCGCGGGCCGCTTGGGACGCCAGAAGAGGACCGCCAGGATGATGGCGATCACCAGCAGGTGAATCCCGACCGATATCAAGCTTGATTTGCGATCTCGCGGCCGCTCCAGGGGGTTTGACACCGCCACGGCATGCGATTCCAACTGCAGTGGAGGCAGCTTGCGGGGAAAGAATAGCTCGCGAAAATCCTCGTACATGCCGACCCAGATTGGTTCCTGGTAGAAGGGATCGGCGACTGGAACCGGTTTCGATTTCAGCTGAAGCGCCGGCTGCGGCCGAGGAAAAAACCGGGCTCGGACATTCTCCGTCAGCGAGGACCAGAACGAAGGATCTCCTTCCACCGTGCTCGAAAGAGACGGCTGCGGGAGCTCTCGTGATTGGTTTTTCTCGATTTCAGGCGGTATCAGAAGCTGATTCGACATCCATAACCCATTTTCGACTGCTCGCGAGTGGGGAAGCCCGCTGTGCTGCCTGCTTCAATTATGCTGGAGGCAGGCTTTATTTGTCGCCTTCGCCGAAGTCCTTCCATGATTCCAGGGCATTCGATCCAGTGTTTCGAGTCAACTGCCAAGACTCAATCAACTGAAAAAATCCTCAGGTTATCGAGAACGACACGGATATCGATAACGTTAATGCTTTAGACGCTTCAGCAGTCAATCCGTTTTGCTCCCCAGACCGATGATGCGAAGTATGCATTTATCATAGTGGAGTACGACAAACTTTGCTTCGGAGAAGATATGCCCGCTGGGCCTGATTTAAAGGCGACCCTGAACCTGCCGCACACCGACTTCCCGATGAAGGCCAATCTTCCCCAGAATGAGCCGAAACGGCTGGCTGCGTGGGAGGAATCTCATTTATACGCGCAGGTTCGTGCGGCTCGTAAAGGCGCTCCTGTGTATCTGTTGCATGACGGACCGCCATACGCGAATGGACCCATCCATCTGGGCCACGCGATGAACAAGTGCCTGAAAGATTTTGTGGTGAAATCAAAGACGATGGCTGGCTACGACGCCCCGTACGTTCCGGGATGGGACTGCCACGGCCTGCCGATCGAAATCAAAGTGGATGAGCAATTGGGCCGCAAAAAGCTCGAAATCCCCGCCGTGGACGTGTTGCGCGCCTGCCGGGAGTATGCGGGAAAATATGTCGATCTGCAACGCGAACAATTTTTGCGCCTGGGAATTCTGGGACAGTTTGACCACCCGTATTCGACTATGTCGAAGACGTATGAAGCGCGGGTGCTGGAAACGTTCTTTGAATTCTTCGAAGCAGGATTTGTCTACAAGGGATTGAAGCCGGTCTACTGGTGCATCCACGACCGCACGGCGCTGGCCGAAGCGGAAGTGGAATATGAAATGCACACCAGCCCCAGCGTGTATGTGCGCTACCGCATGACCAGCGATCCTGCGACGCTGGACACAGCGTTGGCCGGTAAGCAGGTGAACACGATCATCTGGACTACAACGCCGTGGACGCTACCGGCGTCGCTGGCGGTGGCATTTCATCCAGACTTTGAGTATGTCGCGCTCGAATCCGACGAGCAGGTATACATCGTCGCGGAATCGCTGGCGAAGTCTGTGGCCGAGGCAGTTGGTTTGAAAGATGCAAAAGAGATCGCGCGTTTCCCCGGACGAAAATTGGAGCGCACCACATTTCAGCACCCGTTTTTGGAGCGCAGCATTCTGGGTGTACTCGCGGACTATGTGACGGCGGATACCGGCACCGGCGCGGTCCATACAGCTCCGTCGCACGGTGCGGATGACTTTTATACCGGCGTACGATACGGGCTGGATCCAACCTGCAACGTGGACGGCGCGGGGCGACTGCACAACGGATTGCCGGAGTATGAGGGCAAAAAAGTTTTTGCGGCGAATGAGCCAATCATCGAATTACTGAAGGACCGCGGCGCATTGCTGGCTCGGGTGGACATCAATCACTCCTATCCGCACTGCTGGCGCTGCCACAATCCGGTGATCTTTCGTGCCACGGAACAGTGGTTTATCAACATGGAAACGCCGATGGAAAATCCGGATGGCTCGCCGGCTACGTTTCGAGCACGGGCATTAGACGAGATCAAAAAAGTGCGGTGGGACCCGAGCTGGGGAGAAGAGCGCATCGCCAACATGATTGCGACGCGGCCGGACTGGTGCATCTCTCGCCAGCGCATCTGGGGCGTGCCAATCGCGGTGTTCCTGTGCGAGAAATGCCGTGCGCCGCTGAAGGATTCGGCCATCTTCCGTCGAGTGGTTGAGTTGTTTGAACAGGAAGGCGTGGAGGCTTGGCATACCCATTCGCCGGAAGAAATCCTGCCGCCGGGAACAACTTGTCAGACTCCAGGTTGCGGCAGCCAAAAGTTCGAAAAAGAAATGGACATTCTGGATGTGTGGTTCGAGTCCGGTTCGAGCCAGGCAGCTGTGCTGGGCGAAAAGGCCGGTTTTGGATTGACGTGGCCTGCGGACTTATACCTGGAAGGCGGCGACCAACATCGGGGATGGTTCCATACTTCCCTGCTCTGCAGTGTGGGCACGAAGAATGCGGCGCCGTATCGCCGCGTGGCCACCTGCGGATGGACGCTGGATGATCAGGGTCGCGCGTTGTCGAAGTCGCGCGGCAATGACATTGGTCCAACGGAAGTAGCCGCTGAGCTAGGCGCGGATATCATTCGACTGTGGGTGGCATCAGTCGATTTTCGCGAAGATGTGGTCGCGACGATTCCGCTGCTGAAGCGGTTGGCGGAGGATATTTATCGCAAGCTTCGTAACACGTTTCGCTTTCTGCTGGGGAATCTGGGAGATTTTCATCCCGAGAGGGATGCGTTGCCGTTCGAGCAATTATTGCCGATCGATCAATACATGCTGGCGCGGACTGCGGAGCTGACGACAAAAATGCTTCGCTGGTATGACGAGATGGAGTTCCATCGCGTGTACCAGGCCATGAATGAGTTCTGTACAGCCGACCTAAGCGCGATGTATCTTGATTTGCTGAAGGATCGGATGTACACCTTTGCGCCCAACGCTCCCGCGCGCCGTTCTGCGCAGACCGCGATTGCGCGCATTGCAGAGGCGCTGGTCCTGTTGACCGCGCCCTACCTAAGTTTCACTGCAGAGGAGGTATGGCAACACCTACCTTCCACAGTGGAGAGCCGCGAACCGAGTGTGCAGCAGGCACTCAATTCGCGGCAGCACTACCCGGGTCCCCCAACAAAAAGCGGCCGCGAACCGAGTGTTCATTTAGCGCTCTTTCCGCGGCCGCAAAATATCGCACCTGCCTCTGCGGCAGAATTGCTGGGCGACTGGAAGCAACTTTTAGCGGTACGCGACGACGTGCTGAAGAGCTTGGAAGAGGCGCGCAAGGAAAAGCGCATCGGCAAAGCACTGGAAGCCAAGGTACGGCTGCAAGTTCCCGCCGGGCTGAGTCCGTTATTGCGCAAGTATGAGTCGAGCTTGAAAGAATTATTCAACGTGTCACAGGTGGAACTGATTGCAGCTTCCGAACCGAACGGATCGGGAACGCTGCAGGTAACGACGCTGCCGGCCGACGGCGCCAAATGCGAGCGCTGCTGGAATTATTCCGTGCATGTGGGTGAAAGCCAGAAATGGCCAACCGTGTGCGAACGCTGCGTAGCAGCACTGGAAGCGATTGGCGCTCCTCCGATGGACCGTGAAGTTGCGGCTGCGGGAAACTCGAAAAAGGATGGGCAGTGAGCGGAGCTTCACGATTCACAGGCACGCGCGATTCACGTTTGAAACTTCTTCTGATTTCTGCCGCAGTCTTCATCGCCGACCGGTTAAGCAAACTGTGGATTCTCCATCACATTATTTCCGGGCAGGAAATCACGATCATTCCGCACTTTTTTCGTCTGTCGCACGTCTACAACAACGGCGCGGCGTTCAGCCTGTTTTCCGATACGCCTTCTCCCGAAAAAGTGCGTTGGATGCTGATCGGCTTTTCTCTGGTCGCGATTGCGATCGTTCTGTTTGTGTTTATGAAAGCCGGCCGACGCGTGAACCTGACCAGCATTGCGCTGGCGCTGGTACTGGGCGGCGCGATTGGAAATCTATACGACAGGCTGGCGTATCGCTACGTGATCGATTTTCTGGCGTTCAATATTTTCGGCTATCACTACCCGGATTTCAACGTCGCCGATTCCTGCATTGTAATTGGCGCAGCGTTGCTGTTGATTGAGGTGTTCCGCGCGCCAAAATCAGCCTTTTCCGACTGAGCCGGGTTGTCCCAGCGGTGTACAGACACGCTAGGCCGCATCGAAAGGATGAGGAGCATGAAACTTTTCTACTGTTTATTACTGCTGGTTCCCTTCGCCGCTGCGCAAACCACTACGACGCCTGCCACGGCGCCTCAATCAACCACCCAGGCTGCGCCGGCAACACACCCTGAAAGCGAGTATCAGCGAAAGCATGATCAGCAACTGGTGACGGATTTTGGCGACCTGGCAAGATACGGCCAGGCGAATGCGGAACTGGGCCCACCTGACCCCGTCGAGAAGCGTGTCGTGTTCATGGGCGATTCCATCACCGATGCATGGGGACATCCGACGGGCGTATTCTTCCCCGGCAAACCGTATGTGAACCGCGGCATCAGCGGCCAGACCACGCCGCAAATGCTGGTGCGTTTTTGGCCGGATGTGATCGCGCTGCAGCCGAAGGTGGTTGTCATTCTGGCGGGCACGAACGACATTGCCGGCAATACAGGCCCAACGACACCGACGTCGATCGAAGACAATTTGATGGCGATGGCGGACCTGGCGAGGGCGAATGGAATCCGCGTGGTGATGTCGTCGATTCTGCCGGCCGCCGCGTATCCGTGGAAACCGGGAATCGACCCGAGAGCGGAGATTACCGCGATCAACAGCTGGATGCGCGATTATTGCGGCCAGAAACACTATGTCTATCTCGACTATTACTCGGCGATGGTCGATGCGAATCAGGGCACGAAGAAAGAGTTGACAATCGACGGCGTGCACCCCAACGCCGATGGCTATCAGGTGATGACGCCCCTTGCCGAAAAAGCCATTGCCAAGGCTCTCAAGTCCAAACAAAAGTAAGGCGCACCTCAGCCCGAGGTCACTTATACATATCGCCAAACGCGAATGTTCCCAGAAAGATGGCATGGGACACGGGCGGCTTGGTGCTCGATATGTCGACTGGGTAGGGCGAACTGCTCAGCGTAGGAAATCCCCAGACGTTTCCCGTTTCCAAATCCACCACCATTTTTCCGTAGACATTCTGGCTGCCGTCGGGTGAGCGGATCATCTGCGTGCCGGGTTCGATGTAGACGGGAAACGGCGTTGACATTTCCGATTGCGCCTTTGCGGATGGCGGCTGGCGAAGGGGTTTCAGGGCGATGGCGATGAGTGCCAGTGCGATGACCAGCAGCAGGATATTGGTAGTCGTTGAGTTTTTCATGATTCCCCTCATGACAAACATTATGTCGCGATATAAGAACAGGATGCCATGCAGGAAGACAGTCCTACCCGCGATGGCGTGGCCGGCCCGACCTCCCAGCATCCCGAACATGCGCTTTTTGCTGGCGCCGGAATTCCGGATGGGGCATAGTATGTCGATGGGGTCATTTCGATGCGCTCCAACTCCCAAAAAAGCAGTCGGGACCGCAAGCGCCCGGCGATTGCCGCTCGTCGTGCTGCTACTAATACAAATCGTGCTGTTCGGCATCGAAGCCTGCGCGTCGCAGCCTAAGTCTGAACGGCAAGTATCAGCGACAGAGCCAACATCCAAGAGCAATCCTGAACAGTCGAGCATGGTCGGCGGGTCTAACAAGAGCCAGCCTGCGAAACGGCCAGAGTCAAGGCCCGGGAGCACATCTCCCGGGCGTGCGCCCGCGGGAGCGGCAGCTTCCAACAACGCGCTGGATTTGGACGAGAGTCGCGAGCAGCAAGCCTTTCAGCAAATTGTCAAGCAAGCGAAAACCGGCGGTATTCAGTACTACGTTCCTCCGACCATGACCGTGGGCACGCCGGCGAGTGTGACGGTGGAAATCTACGGCGCAAATGCCAACCCGGAATTGCAGAAGAAATTTCAGGCGACCGGATCGGGAACGCTGAAAGTCATTACGCCCATGCTTGTCCTCTTGACCCAACCGGACAATCCTGGCGGCTTTCAGATTGAACCGGACCCAGTCCAATCCGGAGATCAGTTCCTTCCGGACGACGGCAAGACGGATTGGATTTGGAAAGTGACACCGCTTCAAGGCGGCCCGAAGAAACTCAGAATAGACGCCTACATGGTGTTGAATGCCAAGCTTCCAAACGGGCAGCCCATGATGCGTGTGGTCCAGTCGTACACGGTCCACGTGCCTGTCAAAGTCAAGCCTCGCCTCCAGGCGATGGCCGAATTCTTCGAGAGGAATTGGGACAAACTACTCGTATACGTCCTGCCAAGCGGCGCTGTCGTTCTATTTCTGGGTTGGCTGTTCGTGGGCCGCAAAGAAAAGCCTGCACCCTGAACCTGTGTCATCCGCAATTCCATTGCGGCACCCCATCACCCCGGTAAGGAAATCCCGGACCGGCAGTCGGGCGTCGCTCCTGCGTGCACTCCATGCAACCCTGTAAACTAGGAAGATGCGGCAGTGTGCGATTTGTGCGCTGCCAACCCCTCTGCAGGGACCTGTGACTCAATGGATTCGATCACCGTTCGCGGCGCGCGCGTTCACAACCTGAAGAATATCGACTTTGAGATTCCGCACGGCCGGTTGACGGTCGTGACCGGCGTTTCGGGCTCGGGGAAATCCTCGCTCGCGTTCGACACGATTTATGCCGAGGGTCAGCGCCGCTATGTGGAGTCGCTGTCTGCCTATGCGCGGCAGTTTTTAGAGCGGATGGAGAAGCCGGACGTCGACCAGATTGATGGGCTGGCGCCTGCGATTGCGATCAAGCAGAAAAATTCGACACGGAATCCTCGCTCCACAGTCGCGACGGCAACGGAAATTTACGATTATCTGCGGCTGCTGTTTGCGCGTTGCGGGACCATGTTCTGCTTGACCTGCGGCAACCTCGTAAAGCGCGACAGCGTGGATGAAATTGCGGAAACGGTGCTGAACCTGCCGGAGTCGACGCGAATTCTGGCGTTGTTCCAAGTGGTAATGCCGGACGTGATCGACGACAGTAAAAAGTCCACTGCGAAAAGGAAAGCTGCCAAAAAGGCGGCGAAAGTTGCGACAAAAGCCGCGGCAGCTCCGACGAAAAAAGATGGTAAGCCGGTGACGAAAGCCGAGGCCGCGCGGATAGCATTGGCCGCCGCGACGCGGACGGCGGCGAAGATCAATCGCTATGCGACGGAGTACGTGCCTGATGCGCCGGAGGTGGCGTCGGAGCCGATGGATCCACGGCGGCAGCGATTGGGCGAGTTGCGCCAGCGCGGCTTTAACCGGCTTTATCAAAATGGAAAAGTCGTTGAATTTTCTAGGCCGGAATCGCTACTGGAGCTGGATTTTTCGCGGCCGATATTTGTGCTGATTGACCGGATCGTCGTTTCAGTTGACGCGCGGGCTAGGGTAGTGGATGCGGCGGAGACGGGCTACAGGGAAAGCGGAGAGGTCGTGTTCGAGGTGGTCCCCCGAGCCACTGACGGCGAGGCTGAAATGGCGGCGAGTTACCCGCAGCGACTGCGCTTTTCGGGTGCATACGCCTGCAGCCATTGCAACCGCGTCTATCGCGAGCCGGAGCCGCCGCTGTTTTCGTTCAACAATCCGTATGGCGCCTGTGCGCGCTGTGAAGGGTTCGGCAACACCATCGATTTCGATCTGGATCGGATCATTCCGGACAAGACGCGCACACTGAATGAAGGTGCAATCGATCCCTGGGTGCGGCCGAAATATCGGCCGATGTTTGGAGAATTGCGGCGCGCAGGAAAAGAAAAAAATCTTCCATTGGATGTGGCGTGGAAAGATCTTTCACCGGAGCATCAGGGCTTCGTCCTGAACGGTGACAAATCGTTCCCTGGCATTCGAGGATTTTTTGCCCATCTGGAGAACAAAAAATACAAGCTGTACGTACGCGTGTTCCTGAGCAAGTATCGCGGGTACGCGTTGTGCCCGGAGTGCGATGGCAAGCGGCTGCGCGCCGAGGCCCGTGCGGTGAAAATTGGTGGGCGCGATATTTGTGACGTGACCGCGCTGACTGTGGGAGAGGCGCAGGCATTTTTCGCGCAGTTGCAGTTAAGTCCAGCGCAGATGGAGTTGGCAGGAAGAATCCTGGAAGAAGTTCGCCAGCGGCTGGGATTTTTGAATGATGTTGGTTTGGATTATTTGTCGCTCGACCGGCTGTCGTCGACGCTATCGGGCGGCGAGGCACAGCGCGTGCAGCTGGCAACTTCGCTGGGATCGCAGCTGGTTGGCGCGATGTACGTGCTGGATGAGCCGTCGATTGGATTGCACCCCCGTGACACGGGCCGGTTGATTCGAATTCTGGAGGGCTTGCGTAACCTGGGAAATACGATCCTCGTGGTCGAGCATGACGCGGATATCATTCGCGCCGCTGATTATCTGTTAGACCTTGGACCGGGCGCGGGAGAGCTGGGCGGAAGGCTGCTGGCATCTGGAACGTTGCCGGAGCTGATGAAGTCGCCGAATTCCTTGACCGGAAAATATCTTCGCGGCCAGCTCTCAATTCCGATTCCCTCGCGGCGACGAACCCCTGGGAATGAACAGCTGCGACTCACGGGAGCGCGAGCGCATAATTTGCGTTCCGTTACTTGCGAACTTCCGCTGGGCATGTTGACCTGCGTCACCGGGGTTTCGGGATCGGGAAAATCAACGCTGGTGCATGACGTGCTGTATCGCGCGCTGGCGCATCGCCTGGGTGAAAGCGACATCGCTGACCCGACACATTTGTACGACACGCTGGAAGGCTCGCAATATCTGGACGGCGTCGTGCTGGTGGACCAATCTCCGATCGGGCGCACCCCGCGATCGAACCCTGTGACATATATGAAGGCGTTCGACGGGATTCGCGACCTGTTTGCATCGCTGCCGGATGCGAAGAGACGAGGCTATGCTGCTGGATTCTTTTCGTTCAACGTGCCCGGCGGCCGATGCGAGGTTTGCCAGGGCGATGGCACGGTAACGGTGGAGATGCAGTTCCTTGCGGATGTGGAACTGCCGTGCGAGGAATGCAATGGTACGCGCTTCAAGGCGGGAGTGTTGGAGATTCGCTACAAGGGAAAGAACATTCACGACGTGCTAAACATGACGGTGAAAGAGGCGCTGCAGTTTTTTGCCGGACACATCAAGATTCAGGATCGGTTGCGCGTTCTGGACGATGTTGGCTTGGGGTATGTGCGGCTGGGACAGTCGGCAACGACACTTTCGGGCGGAGAGGCGCAGCGCGTTAAACTGGCTTCGCATCTGGCGAACGCAAGACCGGCAGGCGGCAAACGGGCGAAGAATCGGCTGCTTTATATTCTGGATGAACCGACGACTGGGTTGCATTTTGACGATGTCAGCAAACTGCTTTCGGCGCTGCGACAGTTGATTGATGGCGGAGGATCGTTGTTGGTGATTGAGCATAATCTGGATGTCCTGAAAGGAGCCGACTGGATAGTCGATCTGGGTCCGGAAGGCGGACGCTGCGGCGGTGAGGTTGTAGCCGTGGGCACTCCAGAACAGATCGCGGCGGTTCCTATGTCGCATACGGGTCAATGGCTGGCACGAATGTTACAGCCCGCAAACCAGGCCGCTGATTTGGCAGCGGCAGGAAAAAGATGAAACACTCCATAATTCTCCAACATGTGCTGGCGGCAGGGCTTGTGGCTGCCGGAGCGTCGATGCAGGCGCAGACGACACCGCTTCCTCCGGGAACCTCTGAACCGGGGGTGAATGCTCCAACATCAGCTGCGACGTATTTGAACGAAGCAGAAACCGCCATCGCACATCAGCAATACGATCATGCCGTCGCACTGTTGAATAAGGCGGAGGCAATCGAGCCGGCAGACTCGCTGGAGAACGCGCGCATCGATTATGATCGAGGCTACATTGAACAGGCGCAGCATCAGAATGCGACTGCGGAAGCGAATTACCGCAAGGCCGAGCAGATCGACCCTAAGCAATTTGAGTCGCACGCTGCGCTGGGACATCTGCTGGCTTCGCAACAAAAATGGGCAGAGGCGCGGCATGAGTTGGAAGCCGCGGTCACGCTGCAACCGGCCAGCGGCGATGCGCACCAGATGGTGGCGAGCGCTGCCCGCACGCTTGCTCGTGTCGATGCAGAGATGCATGATGCTTCCGCTGCCAGCGATGCCCTGCTGCTGGCATTGCAATTGACGCCGGAGCAACCCGACGACACGCTGTTCGCCGCGCAACTGGCGGAAGATGTCGGCAATTATGACGGGGCCGGCAAGGAATACCAAAAGATTCTCGCGAAAAATCCCACGTCGACCGCTGCGACGGAAGGATTGGCCCGGGCTTTGATTCACCAGGGCAAGTTTGTGGATGCGGAGGCCGCGTTGCAGCCGGCGTTGAAGCAAGAGCCGAACGATCCAACCTTGCTGGCGCTGTCTGTGACCGCGTTGGCGGGGCAAGGAAACACTTCGGCGGCGGAGGCGCAGCTGGAATCGCTCCATCAGCAAAATCCAAGTCAGCCTGCAGTGACGCGCATGCTGGCGGATCTTTACAGCAGCGCCGGACATCCGGACAAGGCGGCGCCGCTGTACCAGCAATTGCTGGTGAACGACAGAAACAATCCTGATCTGTTGACGGCCACCGCCGAGAACTTGATGCACCAGCAACAATGGGCGGAGGCGGTGGACACATTTCAGATGTCGCTGCAGATTCAGCCGACGCAGGAGGACGCCTGGAGCGGGCTGGCCTTTGCCGCGTGGAGAAATGGGCAATATTCGCTGGTGCTGACGGCGCTCGATCATCGCTCGCAAACACTGAGCGACAGCCCAGCGACGCTGTTTCTTCGCGCCACGGCGCTGGACCATCTGCGCCAGACGAAACAAGCGATTCACTACTATCAAAAATTTCTTACCGTCGCTCACGATCAATATCCCGAAGAGGAGCAACAAACAAGACAGCGTCTGAAGGCGCTGCAGAAATAGGCAGCCATTGCCTCGCGCGATGACATGTCTTGAGACGGCCTGGCGCTGGATGCGAGGCGCTGACATTCAGCAGGAAAATTCTCTACAATCAGGACTGGAATCACCTGCAGAAGGGAACCTCGCTTTGACAGCATCGCCCCCAGCGCTTCTCCCCATGCTGGAACCTGACTCGCAAACTCTAACGTCTGGATTGCGCCTGCAAGACATTTTTTTCGAGGAATATCGGCGCCTGCGACCGCGCGCTCCGATGCCTTTGTTCCACATCAGCTTCTATCCTTTTACCGGCGTGAACACGACCATTCGGCTGCGCGAGGGTACGGCATTTGTGCGCCTCTCCGACATGCTGGAAGGCGCTCCGGACACCGTGACGCGCGCAATCGCCCACATCCTGCTGGCGAAGCTGTATCGCAGGCCGATTGAGCCGATCCATGCCAATCGCTATCGTCGACATTTGGGAAGCGAGGCAGTGATTCGCCGCGCGGAGACGGTGCGGCGCAGCCGTGGAAGAAAAAATGTTTCTACTGCCCAAGGCAATACTTACGATCTGGACGAAGTCTTCGATCATCTGAATCGGCAATTTTTTCATGGGCTTTTAGGCCGGCCAGTGTTGACCTGGAGCGCACATTCGGCGCGGCGGCAGTTGGGTCATTACGACGCGGCGCACAATACCATTGTGGTCAGTCGCGTGTTCGACCGGCCAGAGACGCCTCGCTATGCGGTGGAGTACCTGGTGTTTCACGAGATGCTGCATCTAAAACATCCGGTGAAAATGCGCGGCGGCCGGCGATGCGTACATTCTCGCGAATTCCAGCAGGATGAAAAGATGTTTCCCCAGCTGGAACAGGCGAAGGAATTTCTGAAACGGCTCTGAGCCTTCAGCTTGTCACGGTGTGAGCCGTGGGCTTATGCTTTCGCTTTTGAGCCGGGACGATAATATCCGGATGCCGTCGCGCCCAGACGATCAAGACCACTCCGGCAACCATGGATCCGATGCTGGCGACCTGAGCGTTGCTCATGCCGAAATAAATCTTCGGATTGATGCGCACAAATTCAACCAGGAAACGCGCTAATCCCGACCACACTAGATACTCGCCGGTGATGATGCCTACCGGTCTGCCGACTTTTCCGCGCTGCCATAAATACCATGCGATCAGCAGGGCGGCGATAAACTCATAGACCGGCGTTGGCTGCACCCGTTGTACTGTGGGAACCAGTCCGTGTGGAAAACTGACACCCCAAGGCAACGACGTAGGAATGCCATAGTCGCCATCTCCGGAGGTGAGGCAGCCAAGGCGGCCCACGCCATAGCCCACGGCGGCGGCGGGCGCTGCCAGGTCCAGCATGCCCAATGCGCCTACCTTGGCGACCCGTCCCTGCCACATCAGCACGACAATTGCGGCGACGAGCCCTCCGAACCAGGCAAAGCCGGCGCGATCCAGCAGGAGCTGCAGCGGAATCTGCATCAGCAGATGAGGCGATTCGAAGACATGCCACAATTTGGCGCCAATAATGCCGGCCACGGTGGCTAGCGCGGTGACATTGATGGCATCCGCCTGGACGCCTTTACGCTGAAAATTCTTATAAAGCACCCAACAGCCGGAAACCGCAGCCAGCCATAGTAAGAGGCCGAAAGTGCCAATTTGAAGGTGACCAATGTGAATAAATGGATACATGCAGACGGAGTTTTCCTAACCTTCAGTATATGGGAAATGGCCCGATCGCATCTCCGCCTGAAGACTCCCTTGCGGCAGGCGCGGCTCACACAATCTTCAAGATTCCGTCCTACAATCAGCGATAGATAGAACTTTCCATGACAAATGTGACCACGAACCAAGCCCTCGAATGCCTGTTGACGCAAAAGCAGATTCAGCAGCGGGTCAACGAATTAGGGGCGGAAATCAGCCATGATTTCGCCGGACAGAATATCATCCTGGTCGGTGTGCTGAAAGGCGCGGCGATATTTGTCGCTGACCTGGCGCGAGCCATCACGCTGGACTGCACATTCGACTTTCTGGCGGTTTCAAGTTATGGCATGGCAACAAGTTCCAGCGCTGTCCGCTTGATCAAGGACGTCGATCAGCCGATTGAACGCAGGAACGTAATACTGGTTGAGGACATTCTGGATACCGGGCGAACACTTTGTTACTTAAAAAATATGTTGCTGGCGCAAGGCCCCGCTACACTGAAAATCGCGGCGTTTCTTGACAAGCCTGAAAGGCGCCTGTGCGATATTCAAGCGGACTACGTCGGCTTCTCGATTCCCAACCGTTTTGTGGTGGGTTACGGCATGGATTTTGCCGAGCGCTACCGAAATCTTCCGGACATTTGCGTTATGGCAACAGATGCTACCACCGACGTATGGGAGTAGTAGAGTAGTTCTGCATCTAAAAGTAGTAGATAGGAAAATGGAACTATGAGCGCTTCTTCTTCCCCCCAACTTGCAGACGAATTTGAAATTTCAAGTTTCGATGTCGCGGGTTTTGCCGCCAATGCGCTCCGCGACTGGCAAAGCCTGGCGGCAACCTTGGACCACACACTTTTAAAACCAGATGCAACTTCCGCCGACGTATTGCAATTGTGCGAAGAAGCGGTGCATTATCGTTTCGCCTGCGTCAGCGTCAATCCTTGCTGGATTCCGCTGGCGCATAGTGCGCTGTCCGGTTCCGGCGTGGCCGTTGGCACTGTCGTTGGATTTCCACTGGGAGCTTCGCTGACCCACAACAAGCGCGAAGAGGGCGAGTCCGCATTGCGCCTGGGAGCGCGAGAACTCGACATGGTGATCCATATTGGCGCATTGAAAAGCGGTGACAATGCCGCTGTACAGGGCGACGTTCGCACCCTGGTGGAACTGGCGCACGATGCGGGAGCCACCCTGAAGGCGATTCTGGAAACATGCCTGCTGACGCTGGAAGAAAAACTGCGCGCCTCGGAAATCTGCGTCGCCGCAGGCGTGGACTTTCTGAAGACCAGCACGGGATTTTCGACCGGCGGCGCCACTGTGGAAGACGTGAGCCTGCTGCGTGGCGTGGCCGGAGGTCGTTGCGGAGTCAAAGCGTCCGGCGGCATTCGCACGCTGGATGCAGTTCGCGACATGCTGGAAGCAGGAGCCAGCCGCATTGGAACGTCTTCCGGAGCAGCGATTCTGGAAAGCTACATGGAGCAACAGCGCGCTGTAGAGAATTATCTGGCCGGACAGGGCGCGGCATCCTCAAAATAGCGTCAACGGCAACGACGACTCCGTCGGAAAACTTGTGGAACTTGTTGCGCGTTCGTAGGCTATCCTGAAGAACGAGCCATGAGTCCCGACAAACGCAAATCCGCATCCGAAAATGCCGCGCCCGAGGTGCGAGAAGCTCCGTCGGAGAACGCGACGACCGATCTCGATGCGCTCGCCCGGCGAAACGGAACCGAATCCAAGACTGCTGGGAGCTCCAAGCACGCGGCTGAACATCACATGTACGAGGGCGATTACCGTCCCTCCTCCAAAGTGACCCTTCGCAATGAGCCGAGAATCGATGCGGTGCAAGGGGACTTCCTTACACGGCTAGCCGATGCGCTGAATACGACGCTCGATTTACAAACGCTGCTGCATCGCGTGGCAGACCTGGTGCGCGCTGTCATTGATTACCGCATCTTTGCCATTCTGCTGTTGAACGACCGCACCAACGAGCTACGCATGCGTTTCCAGATCGGCCACTCCGCAGACGCAGAGCGACTGCGTATTCGCATGGGCGAAGGCGTCGTAGGACAAGTGGCGGAGCGCAGAGAGGCCATGCTGATCAACGATGTCAGCGTGCTTTCGAATTACATCGACGCGAATTCCCACGTATGCTCCGAGCTCGCCGTGCCGCTGGTGACCAAGAACCGCGTCATTGGTGTGATCGATATTCAATCCGAGCAGCCGAATTATTTTCGTCCGGAACATCTGCACCTATTGCAACTGACGGCTTCACGCGTGGCGATTGCGGTCGAAAATGCGCGGTTGTACACGCGCATCTCGCGGCAGGCGCAGTCGCTGGAATTGCTGCATGAAATCAGCCGCGAGCTGACGTCGATTCTGGATCCGGAGCAGCTGTTGGAGCGGGTTGGAAAATTGTTGCAGCGCGTCATACCGTACCAGATGTTCGCAATCTGGATGCTGGATGAGAAAAGGAACATGCTGATCCACCGCTTTTCGATTCGATTCGGAAAGACCGACAATTCTTTTTCTGAGCCGGTGCCACTGCAGCGCGGATTAATTGGCGCCGCAGTCAGCACGCGCCAAACGATCACGGTGGGCGATGTTCGCACGGACCCGCGGTACATTATGGTGCATCCGGAGACTCGGTCGGAGATGGCAGTGCCGCTGATCTACAAGGGGAAAGTGCTGGGCGTACTGGACCTGGAGCATACCAAGGCACATTTTTTCAGCGAAGACAATGTGCATGCTGTAAGCACTCTGGCAGCGCAGTTGGCGATTGCAATGGAGAATGCCGGTCTCTACCAGCGACTGGCGCAGGAGGAGCAGCGCCTGGAAGAGGATTTGACGATGGCGCGCAAGGTGCAATTTCGCCTGATGCCGCAAACCGTGCCGGAACCTGTGCATGCAGAGGTGGCCGCGCGTTTTGTCCCGGCGCGCACCATTGGCGGCGACTTGTACGATTTTCTGGACTACGGCGACGGACGGACTGCCATCGTACTGGGGGATGTGAGCGGCAAGGGTGCGGCGGGCGCGCTGTATGCGGCGCTGGTCAGCGGCGTGATGCGGTCGCTTGCGGCGCAGAAGCCCACAGCGGCAAAAATGCTGGAGGCACTGAACGACCAGTTGCAGGAAAGAAAGCTGGAGGCGCAATACGTCACCATGCTGTTCGCGATTTGGAATGACAATGACCGGACGCTGCAGGTCGCCAATGCGGGCGGCTGCCAGCCACTCTACATTCGCGCCAAGGGCGTGGAGCCGATCCAGGCGACGGGCATTCCGCTGGGCATGTTTCCCGATGTTGAATATGAAGAGTTCACGCTATCGACGCAGCCCGGCGACATGCTGGTGTTTTATTCCGACGGCATGATTGACGCCGAAAACGACCGCGACGAGATGTTCGATATGGAACGGTTGACGGCGGTGCTGGAAAAACATCGTCGGTGCTCCGCCTCCACAATGGTTGCGAACATCCTGAAAGATGTTTCTGAATTTCAGGGGAACGTGGAACATTTTGACGACGAAACAGTGATCGCACTGCGCGTCATCGATCCCAAGAAGCCGGTGAAATGCTGAGCGCGTAGCGCAGATCAGGCGAAATCAGGCGCGCAACACGAAGCGGGAACGCATATCTTCGCCGTACCACATGATGTAGTTTGTGCCCCAGGCATTGTTGAAGAGATTGACATGCATGCCGCTCGACAGGTCGGGCTGGTCCTTCGAGAAATTCAGCGGCGATTTTTTCCCCATGGCGACCAGCGGCGAGTCAATCGGCTCCACAACGAGCGATCCCTGGTCATCGTTGTAGCTGAAGTGCGTGGAGACGGCGTGCATTTGCCGGCTTCCGCCGCGGACCACATCGAACGGCGACACCTGCTCGCCTGATTTTTCCAGCATCCATCCCTTGGGGTCAGAGACCATCGGATTGAAAGTGAGCCACAGCGATTCCGGAAGACGCGTGGCCGGTTTCTGGAACGCATAAAAATTAAGATGGATCCCCGGTTCGGCATCGGGCAGGAACCACTCCATATACAGCTTCTGCGGAAACGCGGTGCGGCCGGACTGTTGCGCTTCTGGATCGCGGATTTCCAATTGTGCGAGGAGATGTTGGCCCTGCGGATTCTTTAGCCAACGCAGGTCGACGAGCGCCGGCTGCCACTCCTGATTTCTGGCGCCAAAATGTTCGATGTTCGGCTTTCCCAGATCGAAACTCAGCCAATCGGCCTTGATGACGGTGTAGTCCTTCAGATATTGCACGTAGTCTTCATGCGAAAGCGTCTGGTATGAAAAGAGCGCCAGAGGATGATCGGGCGATGCCCACTCCCTGCCCGTTTTTTTGTTTTGAAGGCGATGAATCGCGCCCGTTTTGGGATCGAGTTGAAAGATGAAGTGCGCATTCTCAACCGACTGCGACGTGGTGACTAGAGTGCCGCCGGTCAATTGCGGAATCTTCGGCTGCATATTGTGAACTGCCTCTTCCGCCTGGACGCGCAGCGGCGTCGGGAGCCGCTTGATCCCATCGAAGAGGTCATTGCGTTTTTCTTGCCAGCTGAATGCAACGACCTTGTAATTCTTCGTATCGAGCATGTTTGCCAGATCCTGCGGAGATTGATGATCGTAGTCCAGCCACGTTTTTGTATCGGTGCCCCAAGTGTGCTCTGCCTCCAGAGCGACAGAACGCAACAGCGCAACGTCTGTGGCATCGCCGATGCGGAATTTTTTCTGCGCAATCCAGGAGCTGCGAAGCCGGGCAACTTCACGATAGCGAACGACTTTGAGCGGATCGCTTGAGACGCCGTAGGTCCAGGTGTCGCCAATTTCCTGCGTAACAACTGGCAACAGGTTTCTGTAGGGCTCGACGGCATTTGCAATCTCCGTCAGGCTGGCGGCGTGAATGTCCGCATTAGGAAAGCGATGGCCAAGTTCGGAATAGATCCGGACAATTTCATCGGGCGAGTGGGGACCGGCGTTGTCGTTGGCTACCTCGATGACGACCGCGAGATCGGAGCCGGGAACCTGAACGGTGCCGCCATAGCCAAGGTGATACATCACAACCAGGCTGCTGCCGTTCGAATCTTTCCAGAGAAATAGCGGAGGAACTTCCGCCGGAGTGGAGCCACCGTTCACGCCGATATCGAGAAATTTCACGCCGTGCGCAGCCAAGGGCGACACCAATCCGCGCGTGTGCCCGGGAACATCAGTTATCTTTGCGCCAGTTGTGGTGCGGCCAAACCGCTTATCCAACGCTTGCGACAGGCCGATGCTGCCAGCAATCATCGATGGATCCATCAATTCCGTCTGCCAACTAAACGGCAGCGCATGCCACGCGATATCGCCGCGCGTGATGGCCTGCTCCATGCGACGTCGATCCGGCGCGGAAGCCTGCTCCAGATATTCGTAGACCAACCACGATCCAGTGGTCCACACATACGAAGGTCCACCGATGCGGCGCTGATTGCTGGCAAGCCGGATTGCCTCTGGAAAATAATCGGAGAAATACCAATCGACGACAGTCGCCTGGGTGGCGACAAAGCCGGCATCAAAATGGCATTTGAACATAACCAGCACACGCTTCACGTCTAATTGCGGTGTCGGAGCATAGGAAGAATCCTGGAATGCGAACGATGTCGTTTGATCCAATACCGACGTTCCGCCTAACGCCACCACAGATTTGATGAAATCGCGACGCTGCATGTCCGCATCTCCAGATTCAATGGTAGAAAAGCAGGATCATTCTACACACATAATCTCGGTAGATCCGGCGGATCGATACGGCCTGGCGTGTGAACAAGGCGGATGCGGCGGTGTGGTATGCGCCAGCTTAGTTGCCGTGGTCAGTGCGGCAGCGTCCGACGGCGGCAATTGGCGCAGCCGATGGAGTTCCTGAGTCAAAACGTCGCGCTGCGATGCGTTGACGCTGGGGAATTGCAAGTAAATGTCCAATTCATCAGCGGCACGCGCATTATCGCCCACTGCCAGCAGCGCGCTGGCGCGCAACAAGTGCAAGGGAGCGAAGTTGACAGGCGCGGAAAGCGCAGCGCGATCCAGCCATTCCAGACACTCGGGCAAATGCTGCAGGCCGGCTTCGGCACGCGCCCATTGATAGGCGACCTGCCACGTTTGCTGTTCCTGCGGCCGAACGCGGCGAAGCGCGTCCGAAGCGGCGTAATAGTGGCCGAGATAATTTTGCGCAGTGGCCAGAATGACATAGGCTTTTTCATCTTCGGTGTTGATCTGGATCGCCTGGGTTGCTTCTGCAGCGGCGCGGGCGAATTGTTGCTGGATCAGCGCGGCGGTCGCTGCCAGTGCGGCGGCGTCGGCGAATTTCGGATCCCGCTGAAGCGCGCGATTTGCGTCTGCCTCGGCGAGGACGGCGTGGCCCTGATGCAATTGGTGGACGGCGCGATCGTATAACTGCAGCGCGTCCGGTTGGATTGCCAATTCAGTCAGGTTGTCGGCGTGGGTCGGCGCAGTTGCTTCCTGTGCCAGCGCTATGGGAACCGAAAGGGATCCGAGGGCGACTGCAATTGCGATACTCAATTTGAATGAATCGATCTTCAGCATGGAAGCCTCATTGCGGGGCAGCGATCGAGGTTGCCGTCGCCGCTTATCACCTGTACTTATGCTGAGGCGATCGGGCGAAGTTTCCACGAAGGAATCGGTTCACGGTACGATGAGATTTCCGGTTTGGATTGGGCTGTCCCAAAATGGAACGCTCGCACGAACGTCGCATTTTTAATTGCGGCGATCAGAAATATTGGAGGAGAAATTTCTTTGTCACCTATGAAGTCGTCCGCTGCTTCTTCGTCCGGTTCGACGCGCGTGGTTACGCCCGCGCGGAATGTGCTGGGAAGTCTGCGCCTGCCGGGGGATAAGAGCATTTCGCACCGGTACGCCATGCTAGCGGCTTTTGCCGAGGGCACATCGCACCTGACGAATTTTTCCAGCGGCGCGGATCCGCACAGCACGCTTGCCTGCATGGAACAGTTAGGCGCACAGATCGAACGCGGCAAGAACGGTGTCGCGACGATCGCCGGATGCGCGGGTAATTTTCGCGAGCCGCATTCGGCGCTGGACTGCGGCAACTCCGGCTCCACGATGCGGATGCTGGCGGGCCTGCTGGCGGCACAGCCGTTTCGCAGCACGATGGTGGGTGATGCATCCCTGAGCCGACGTCCGATGGAGCGTATTCGCACTCCTTTGATAGCCATGGGAGCGCGAGTCGAATTGACGGAGGGGCGCGCGCCAGTGACGATCCAGGGCAGCCCGCTGCGCGGATTGGATTACCAGACGCCGATCGCCAGCGCGCAAGTGAAGACATGCCTGTTATTCGCGGGATTGCAGGCCAGCGGTACAACGACGGTGCATGAATCGGTACACACGCGCGACCACGGCGAGTTGGCGTTGCGAGCGTTTGGAGCCGAGATCGAGCGGACCAAGCTGACGGTCAGCATCGCCGGAGGGCAGAAGCTTCATGGCATCGATGCCGGTGTGCCGGGGGATCTTTCCTCGGCGGCATTCTTTCTGTGTGCGGCGGCGCTGTTTCCAGAGTCGAACCTTGTGCTGGATGGGATCGGCATGAATCCTACACGCGCTTCCTTGCTGGATGTGTTGCGCGGCCTGGGCGTCGTCCTGCATGTGCTGGAGCTAAGCGAGCAGCATGCAGAACTGGTTGGCACACTTCATGTGGTGGGAAACCCAAATGGCTTGATCGGCGCCGAAATCAGCGGCGCCATGTCGGCGCAATTAATTGATGAGCTGCCTGTGCTGGCGGCGATCGCGCCGTATACGCTGGACGGAATTCGCATTCGCGACGCGCGTGAGTTGAGAGTGAAGGAATCGGACCGCATTGCCCTAGTGGCGAAGAACCTGCGCGCAATGGGAGCCAGGGTGGAAGAATTCGAAGACGGCCTGGATGTTGCCGGGGGGCAATCGCTGCACGGCGCGGAGATCGACGCCGGCGACGATCATCGAATTGCCATGGCGTTTGCTGTGGCGGCATTGCGTGCGACTGGGCAGACCGAAATTCACGGAGCCGAGTCGGCCGCGATTTCATTTCCGGAGTTTTTCGATTTTCTGGATCGCATCACCGAGCGATAGCGAAGCCCCGTCTACACAAATGGCCGGATCGAAATGATTTGGTCTTCTTTGAATTTTTCGGCAGCGCAGACGGCTTACAAGCCCGGCGGACCGGGGGTTATATTTGCAGGAGCAACCGTATTGTTTCCATGCTGACCCTGGTCAGGATGGAGTGGCTCCGGCTTAGCCTCCGGCTGGGGCGCTTCCAGGCCAGGTACGTTCGGTTCCTGAGAGACGTTGCCGGTGGCTGCATCGGTAATGTTGATGCCATATTTCTGCAATGTATCGGCGACCAATTCTGAAAGTGTCGCACGATCCACGCCGTAGGCGGTTTGTGCCGCGATCAAATTGTCCTGGGCAGTCTCAAGGTTGCGCGTCTGCGACAGCACGTTGGCGCTGGTCGAGGCACCGAGTCGATATTTTTTCTGCTCGGCGTCGAGGCTCTGGATCGCGTATTGCTGGCTGGCTTCAGCCGATTGCACCTGTGCGCGGTCATTCTGCAGCGCGTATAGCTGGTTGGTGACCTGCATCTTCAGCTGCACATACAACTGCTGCAGCCGCATCTGCGACTGGCGATACTCTAACTGGGCACGAGCTGCCTGGGCTTGCGCCTCGCGATTGCGGATGGGCACAGTGAAATTGAAACCCACGCCCTTATTTGGTCCGGAGCTATTGACCAGATGGGACAGCACGGTACTGTAGGGAATGTCGAGTCCAGGCGTGCCGGCACATGGATCGAAGCCGAAGACTGGATTGACTCCGCATGGGATCAGCGGACTCTTCGAGCCTCCAAGCGCCTCCGCGCCGTAGAACCCGTACACATCCAGGACGGGAAGCAATCCGTTCTTGACCGACTTCAGCGTGATTTCCTGATTCTTAAGCGCGAGCAGCGCCTCCTCCACGTTAGGACTATTGGTGTAGGCGTCCTGTACCAAGTCCTGCAGCGGCTTCTCTTCTTCCGGCGTTTCCATCAGGGAGACGCGATCGGTGGGAATGACGGGAGCGGCGGCGAAGATGGGATCGTCGAGATTGCGGGCAATTGCCTGCTTGATGATCAGCTGCTGATATTCGAGCTTGGTTTTCGCGGTGATCAAAGCCTGTTTATCGCTGGCCACCTGCGCGTTGGCGTTCACGACGTCGAGAGGCGCGAGGGTGCCAATCTGCAACTGCTTCTTATCGTCCGAGAGCAGTTGGGTCGACTGCTTCAGCGCACCTTCTTTCGCGCGCTCGTCCTCATACGCACCCACCAATCCCCAATAGATGTTTTCAATCTGGTCAATGGTGTACAGCAACTGTGCCCGGAAGGAGGCGTTCGTGATTCGGCGATTATTTTTTGTAATCGCGATGAATCGTCCATTCACCGCCCATCCGAAGCCCTGCAGTAGATGCTGCGTAATCTGGGCGTTGAAGGTGCTGTTCAGTGACGGGCTGTAAAAGGTACTGAAGGGGGTGTTCGCGTCGTTGGTAACGCGGTTATTGTTGAAGGTGACGGCCAGCGTTTCCCCCGGCAAAAATCCCTGGTTGTAACTGAAGTTGTATTCGTTGGTGTTTTGATTCAACTGGAAGGTGCCGGTGAGAAAGTTGGAGGTCTGCGGAATATTGGCCCGCGCCAGTTGCACCGTGCCGGTCAGCACTGGATCCAGCGGTTCGAGGGGGACATTTAACGGACCTGCGCCCAGGGTTGAAGAGGTAATTCCATTGGGACCGGACGCCGCTCCACCCGCACCCACTGAAGTTCCGCCGGGACCACCACCGGACGCGCCCGCGGTCTGGATGGTCGTTGCGGAGGTGGAACTGGTCGAACTGGTGGCGCCGGTCGTGGCGGTCGGAGAGGAACTGGCAACCGGACCCGTCGTACCACCCAGCGTGCCGGTTACAAGGCCGGAGTTCACACCGAGATAGGCCAGGCCCGAGCGGGCGCGCAAAAGATCCGTATCGGCAATGTCCAGGTTGTAGCGGGCAATCGCGATGTCAAAATTATTCTGGAGAGCCAGCATGATGGCGTCGTCCAGGCTGAGATAGATCTTGCCGTCTCTGTAGAGGGTGTCGATTCGAGCAGAGTTGGTGAGGCGCACCGGAGGAACCGGCGTCTCCGTATATACCGAGAACGGATTCGGGAAATGCGATTTTCCGCGAGAAAAATCCTGATCGGTGGGACGCAGCTCGTAAGGCTCAGTGTAAACAGGCGGAGGAGGTGCCGGCGTGGCAACAGTGGCCGCCGCAGCAGCAGGAGCATTTGGCAGAGCGCTGCTGGAACTCTGCGATTGAGCACCAGCCATCGGTAGCATCAGGTTCAGCAACATCAGCCCAATCACCCCACCACTCTGCAAATCCTTCGTCTTCACGTTTGCCCTACCCTTCTTTGCCTCACAAAAAATTTTCTGTCCAGCCAATGTTATGGAACGGTACTGGTCGCTTTCTGCAGCAGGCCGAGCGCGGCGAGCGCCTGCATGACAGGAAAGCTTGCCGTTACTTCAGATTGGAAAGCCTTCCATTCGATGGCATTCAACGGCTTTCGGCTTCGAAAATGTTGCTATTTCTCGACCCTGAACTGGTGACCCTTGTTTCCAGGAAAATGGCAAAACAACGATCTCCCGAGTCCACTGTAGCTCTTCGTTCACGTTCTTTGAATTGGGTACGAGATTTCCGGCTGGATGGTTCCCATCGATCCCCAAGCAAAATATTCTCTCGAGCGGGGTCGACTGAGCATTCCTCCGCGCTGTCCATCAACGCACAATCTTCCAGGCATCCAACAAAGCCGTCGCACAAGCGTCCGCGAGTCGGCTGCATTAAACCACGTGTAATCTGCTAACGAGGATGAGTATATCGCAGCGCCATGGACCCATGAGCCGTCCATCGCCGCGGTGTTCCGGACAGGAACTGGTAACGGAAGGCTTTCAGTAAAGCAAGAAAAATTGCGCGACGGTCTGATCGTGCCATGTGCCGATGATGAGAAACGGTCCGCCGCCACTTGATTGCTCCAACGCACGTTCCACGAGAGTTCCAAAGAACGCGTGAGTGACCACGAAATCGCATACGAGGGAAAGCGGCGATGCCAGTCGGCGATGACGGCAATTCGGGAAACGTGTGGAAACTGATCCTGTCCTACGACGGAACAGATTTCCATGGCTGGCAGGTTCAGCCCGGAAGAGCCACCATCCAAGGCATCCTTGCAGAGGCAATCGCCTCCGTTACAGGGGAACAGGTGTTGCCGCAGGGATCGGGGCGAACAGATGCCGGCGTCCACGCCTGGGGACAGGTGGCGAGCTTTTCACTGCGTGCCCCCATTCCGGCAGATAATCTTCAGCGCGCCCTCAATCGTATTCTGCCGGCTGCGATCCGAACCCTGTCCGCGGAGCATGCTCCGGAGGGCTTTCATGCGAGGCATAGCGCCGCCGGCAAGGTCTATCAATATCGCATCTTTCGAGGCGGGATCTGCTCGCCATTTATGGCTCGCTACGCGACAGCTTGCCGGTGGCCGCTGGATCTGCAAGCCATGCAATTGGCAGCGGACATGATTCTTGGGGAACATGACTTTACCTCCTTCGCAGCGTCCGATCCTGATCGCGCTGCGCGTTTCGAATGCGAGGATGCATGCGACGCCGACGACAGCGCGGACGCAAAGAAGTTCACCATGTCAGCCTGCAGTAACCTCCGCCGCATCGAGACGTCCCGGTGGTCTCGTGAATCGGTACTTCCCTTGCCCGGGGCCCTGGGAACGATGGTGATTGGGCCGCAGGCAGATTCATCCATCAACGCGACCGACGGCGACGCCGGGGAGATGTTCAGCTATACAATCTGCGGCAACGGATTTCTACATCACATGGTGCGCAACCTTGTGGGGACCTTCGTGGAGGTAGGCCGCGGACGCATAGCGCCTGCGGGGATACCTCGGATCCTCGAGGGTCGCGATCGCAGGCTTGCAGGTCCCACCGCAGCCGCAAGGGGTCTCTGTTTGATGAAGGTTCTCTACTGAATGGGTTCACTGCCCCAAGTCCTGCGGATTCGTGAGCGGAACTTCGATAGACTGAGCATGAATCTTCAAGCGCATCGATTCGAACCCCGCTTTCAAACATGTCATGCCGAAAACGATCGCAATCTCGGCCTTTCAGACCATCAGCCAACTGGCTGGGCAGCCGGCGGTCCATCGTGCGTTTCAATGGTTTCATCTGCACGAACCGCAGTTGCGCGAGTGGCATCGCCAGGTGGCTGCGATCCCTGCACCGCCGTTCGGTGAGACGGCGCGAGCGAATTGGGTAGTGGAGCAATTCGTCGTGCTGGGGCTGGAAGACGTTACCCTTGATGTCTGTGGCAATGCGCTGGGATGGATGCGAACCGGCGACACCGGCCCGGAAAAGGATGCCGAAGAGATTCGGCCGTGTACGTTATTCTCCGCGCATCTCGACACTGTATTTCCCGCAGACGCAATTGGCGAACCTATGCAGGATGGAAACCGCCTCACGATCCCGGGGGCGAGCGATAATTGCGCTGGCATTACGGCGCTGCTGGGCATCGCAGCGGGCATGCGTGCCGCTGGATTGAAGCCGGCCAGCGACATTCTCTTCGCGTGCAACGTCGGCGAAGAGGGCGAAGGCAATCTGCGCGGCATGCGACATCTTTTCAGCGACGCGCGCATTGCCGATCGGATTCGATTCGCAGTCATTTTGGACGGCGCCGGGACGGACACCATCGTCACCGAAGGATTGGGCAGCAAGCGTTTTCAAATTACAGTGACCGGTCCCGGAGGCCATTCGTGGACGGATGCGGGCACACCGAACCCAATCCTGGTGCTGGCCAATGCGCTGGCAGAAATCGGTCGGTTGGAACTGCCGGGCTCGCCGCGAACGACGTGGAATATCGGTCATATCGAGGGCGGAACCTCCATTAACGTGATTCCGCAGCGAGCGGAAACCAGAATCGATACGCGCTCCACGGACGGAGAAGTTCTACAGCAGTTGGAAGAAGCAATTCACGAGGCCGTGGAAATTGCCGTAGCGATGGCGAATCGCCCTGCGAAGGGGCCGGAAGGAAGTTCGCCTGTGAATCCGATTCAATTTGCGATTGAGCCGATCGGTGAACGGCCCGCTGCGACACTCCCAGACCACGCGCGCATTCTGACTATCTTGAAAGCGGTCGACCGACATTTGCAGATTCAGAGCCACACCGGCATAGCTTCTACGGATGCCAACATTCCGCTCTCCCTGGGTGTGGAAGCGATCAGCCTGGGCAGTGGCGGCAGTGGCGGCGGCATCCACAGCGTGCAGGAGTGGTTCGACGCTACCGGGCGCGATCTGGCACTGCGGCGGATTTTGCTGCTATTGTTGGCGCTGGCGCAGACAGAAATATAACGATTGTCGCAAACCAATTACTTCCGAGCCTATGAATGACTCCTCAATGACGACCAGTGCACGTCCGCAGAAAATTTCGCAGAATGCGATGGCACATCTGCTGATGTTGGCCGTGGTCATGCTTTGGGGTGCGATGTTTGTGCTGATCAAAGTTGCCGTGGACGTCATCCCGCCGCAATGGTTTAACGCCATCCGCATGATGATTGCTTTTGTCTGCCTGGCGTTGATGTACCGCAAAGAATTCCGCCATCTGACTCGGGACGCGTGGATATTTGGCGCGGCGGCGGGAGCCAGCCTGGCGCTGGGATATGTGTTTCAGACGCAGGGCCTGGTCTACACGACGGCGACAAATTCTGCCTTCATTACGGCGCTGGTGGTAGTGATCGTGCCCATCCTGGCCTCCATTCCTGGGATTCGGCCCCCGGGGCACAATACACCGGAATGGACGGCGTGGGCCGGCGCGGTGGTGGCATTACTAGGAGTCGCCTTGCTGACCTTGCCGGCAAATGCGCCGTGGATGACACTGTTCACCGCGGGCGGAAAAGAGGGATTTGGAAATTTGTTGACGCTGTTTTGCGCAGTCGGATTTTCGCTGTACGTGATCGCGCTGGCGCACGCTCCTGGACGGGCGCGCTTTCAACAGCTCATTCTGCTGCAAATTGGCTTTGCCATGGTTTTCCTGACGATTGGCGCGCTGATTATGGAGCCGGTAAATATGGATTCTCTGTTCCACCTGCTAGCCCCGGGAGGAGCCCTGCGACAGCCCTTTGTTCCGATTTCGCTGCTAGTGGCGGGGATCCTGGCCACCGCGTTAGCCTTCGGAGTCCAGACCTGGGCGCAGCAAGTGATTCCGGCAGCCAATATTGCGGTCATTTTGACACTGGAGCCGGTATTCGCCTGGTTGACGGCGTTCCTGGTCCTGAAGGAAAAACTGAAGTTTCGTCCAGGGATGGGAGCGATACTGGTGTTGCTCGCCATCGTCACGGCTGAGATTTTGCCCCGTTGGCGACGGCGGCAGAACAGAACGAATTCTGCAGCGATGGGCATGTGACCGCTGCTTGTTGCTGACGTCCTGTGGCACTCGCATCTCGCTGAATAAAAATTCCTTTGAACGAAAGATGCTCCGGTTTGTGAGATTTGTGCGTCTAATAAATTATTCGGGCGCAATGCAAAATGGCGGGTGCTTGCAACGAAACCGTATACTGATCTATTAGTATCCGTTACACCAAGATTCCTACCGCATACAGAACGAGGTTCGACACCGCATGAACAGTCGGAAAGTTTGGATCGATAAATTTCGCACGCGCCGTTTAGGCTTCACTTTCGCGATTCTCGCAACTCTGTCTGCCGGTATTCTGATCGGGTCTGTCGTGGCCCACGGAGTAGATGGAAAAGAAACGAAAGTTGACAGCTCCGACGCCCAACGGCTCCAGGTCCCCAGCCCAGTGAATCTGTCCACCACCTTCACCAAGATTGCGAAGGATGTTGGACCGGCTGTGGTGAATATCAATACCGTTTCCTACCCGAAAAACTCCAGCGGACGCCACTTCGAGGGCAACGGCCAAGGCTCGGATGACAATGGACAGGGACAAGAAGGCCAGGGCCAAGAGGGGCCTGGACAGGAGGGGCCAGGCCAGGGTCAGGGCCAGGGCGGCGATAATGGCATGCAGGACTTCTTCAACCACTTCTTCGGCTTCGGCGGCCCACAGGGTCCGGAAGGCGAAGGCCCGGATGGTGGCGAGCGTATGGCACTCGGTTCGGGCTTTATTGTCGATTCCCGCGGCTACATCATCACCAATTACCACGTCGTAGAGAAGGCAGACAAGATCTGGGTGAAGTTGACGACCGACCCGGTTGGCGACCAGGGACATGTTGCTACGGTCGTTGGAACTGACAAGGCCACCGACATTGCTGTCCTCAAGATCAACGTGGGCACCGCGTTGCCGACGGTGAAACTGGGCAACTCCGAAGGATCGCAGATTGGCGACTGGGTGATGGCGATCGGCAGCCCGTTCGGACTGAACCAGTCTGTGACGGCCGGGATCATCTCTTCTGAAAACCGCTCGCTCGCCGGCCAAGGCGGAATCGGCGCAGGAGAGTTCCAGCATTTCATCCAGACCGATGCGGCCATTAATCCGGGTAATTCCGGTGGCCCGCTGGTCAACATGGATGGCCAAGTGATCGGGATGAACACGGCCATCTATACGCAGTCCGCAGGGAACGAAGGCATTGGCTTCGCGATGCCGGCCAATACCATCGCGAATGTATATAACCAGCTGATCGGACCGGAGCACAAGGTGGTGCGCGGATCCATCGGCATTACCTTCCAAGCCGTCATGTCGAGCGCTGTAGGCCACGTCTACGGCTTCAAGAATGGCGTCATCATCAGTTCCGTGACACCTGGATTCCCCGCGGACAAGGCCGGACTGAAGCCGGGTGACATCATCGTCAGCATCGATGGGCGTCCGATCAAGGGTGGCGACGATCTGATCAATGACATTGCGGGACGGAAACCAGGTTCAACCGCGGCCATTGGCTATATTGATCACAGTGGCAAGCATCAAACCGCCACTGTGACGATCGCCGATCGTGCCGCGATGTTGGCGGCTCTGAACAATGGTAGGTCGCCCTCCGGGAACTCCAACGGACCGCAGGAAAATGGCACCACCAAGCTGGGCATGGGAGTCAGTACTGTTCCACCGGGAATGGCCTCGAAGGCCGGGATCACGGGTGGAGTTCTGATCCGCAGCATCCGTCCGGGCTCGTTCGCGGATGGCTTGCAAGGCCTGGCCCCAGGTGAGGTGATTCTGCAGATGAATCGCCAGCCCATCAAGGATGTGCAGCAGTTCCAGGAGTTGGCGTCGAAGCTGAAGCCAGGCGATGACGTGGTCTTCCTGGTGGTCGACCCGCAACATCCCGGCATGGGTAATGAATATGTGGGAGGAACCCTGCCGTAATTCCTCTGCAAAATGTTTGCCTAAGTAGCTGAATACCATTAAGTTAGCTTCCAAAAAGAGGAGGTGGCGAATGCCATCTCCTCTTTTTGCCGATGTATGAGAATAGATACACTCCGGCCTTACGGACAGCATCCTAGTTTGCGTTGGTGTTTCGAGGAGTCTAGAATTGCGTTACTTTCACATTATGTTCACGTCTCGCCTTAGCTACGTACGGAGTTGCGCCGCTGCCCTGACGCTATCCCTGGGCTTGGCTGGAACGTCCTATGCGTCGTCCAGCGGCACATCGGCGAAAAAGACCCATAATACTGCCGATGTACACCGTACCTCGGCGAAACATACGCACCGCTCCAGCAGCCATCAGGCATCGCTGCACCATACCAGCTATCGTGCTCACCACAAATCCAGACACCATCACTCGACCATTACAGGTCAACGGGTTATGGATGCTTCGCGGGCCACGGAAATTCAGCAGGCGCTGATTCAGGCACACTACCTGAGCGGCAGCCCGACCGGCCAATGGGATGCGGATTCCCAGGCGGCCATGGTGAAATATCAGAGCGACAATGGCTGGCAAACGAAGATCACGCCTGACTCGCGCGCGCTGATCAAGTTGGGTCTGGGACCGAAGCAGGACGCCGGAGAATACGCCTCTCGTCCAGCGGGAATTGCCGAAACCTCCAGCGGAGCTACTGAATCCAAGGGCCCGCCGACCGACACAATCCGCACCATGGCGACTTCAGAAATTCCAATGACCACGTCGAACAACTAAACGGGCTCGACGACGGACTCATCCTTCAGCTGAATCCTGTAGCCGTGTCGCCTGGTTATCCTCTCCAGGTAAGCGACCAGTTGCGTGAGGCCGGATCGACGGTCGCGAAATCTTGGCCCCGCTTCCAGCGGACACTCTTCGACGTGGCCAGCTGAAAGCCGTGCTCCAGCGCGAGCGGGACAGAAACACGCGCCGGCACCGGTCCGGCGTCCCGATGAAAATCCAGACGCCAGCCTTTTTTCCCGTCAAGCGGTTCGAGGTTGACATCCACCCGACCAAATCGAGTCGGTGTGCCGGTGAGGCGGTAGGGCTGCCCGGGGGCCAGCTGATCCCATGTAATTCCGGCAAGCAGTCGCAAGTGGGGACCATCCTCCAGGGCCAGCACATGGCGCATGTAGCGAATGCACTCCGCGCTCGCCCAGTTGTGCGGCATGTCGCCGACGTACGAGCCCAGAAGCGCCTGCTGCAGCGGCTGCTCCTCGCGCCAGCAATATTGTGGAGTGGCGTGATTCAGAAAGCCAACAAAGGTATCGTTCGCCGCCTGCTTCATTCCCAGCCACAAGTACACCTCGGCAACGAACGCGGCGTTGTAGTTCCACACCGCTTCGTGTTGACTCCAGCCCGTTTCCGCCGGAACGTCCTCCTGTCGAACGGCCTGCATTAAGCGCACATGGCCGCGGACAATGGGATCGCTGGGATCGAACACGATTCCAGGGAAAATGGTGTGCGACAGTGCCCATTGCGCAGTCTGCGGTCTTGGCCGATCCCACGGATCCCGCAGTTGCCAGTCTGGATCTTCCTTCATCAACATGGGGAGGTATTGAAATTCGCCGTCGTAGGATCGCATCTGCTGGTTGGCGGCGTGGTCGAAAGTCGCGCGCAGCTCTCGATACATTGCGGTAGCGCGGGCAATTTGAGGGATCTGCTGTTGTTCGCCAGCCGCGCCAATTGCTTTCAATCCTGCCAAGGTCCACAGCGTATTCGTAAACTCATCGCGCGAACCTCCCAGGCCGCCATCGGCAAATCCTTTGGGAAGCAGGCCATAGTGGCCCATGATGCCGCCCTCGGCTCGTGCGCGAGCGCGCAATGCATCGATGTAGGCCAGTGCCGCCACTACGTTGGGCTGAAACTCGCGTAAAGCACTCCAGTCCTGGCTCAACTCGCACTGCCGCACCAGCGTGAACAGAGCGATAGCTGTGTCTTTATAGTGCTCTCTGCCGCCGCCGGCGACCACCTGTCCGGTTTTTTCCTGCATGCTCCACGTGGTGCGAAGACCTTCGGCCGCCTCCTTGTCGTAGCCGAGATATCGCGCGGCTTCAAGGATGAAATTTCCATCGACGACCCAGAGACCCCGATAACACGTCGGTCCCACCTGAAACGTAAGCTTGCCATCTTTCGATTCGCGAGCCTGCAGAATATTGCGCGCGCACGCTGTGACAAATTCGCCTCTCCGTCCAGATACTTGCCAGGAAACCGGCGTGCGGAACGGGGACCACGTGGACCAGAATTTCCGCGCCGAAGCCATCTGCGCATCAGGATCTTCAAGGCCGCCCTGAAGGTGTGGCGCGGTTTGTCCGGCCTGCGGAAAGCGGACGAATGCGCGGTACGGCTTCGCAGCAGATGCGACCCCAGCATGAAACCTCAACGGTTTCATGATATTTGCACCAGGATCGAAGAATTGACCCACGAACTCCGCGGCCGGCGGATTATCCAACACTTCCGCAACCAGAAGAACATCCTTGGTTTTCTTGTTGGCGACCACCACCATTTTGTCCATCATGGCTACGGTGAATTCGGATTCGGAGCGAATCTCCACCACCGGAGATACGTGTACTGACGCCGATCCTCTGGGACGAATCTCAATCAGAACATTGTCAACGCGACCTTCGCCGGGATTGCGAGTTGCAAATGTGGTCAGCAATATCGTGGCGTCAGCGCGTTGCAGAGTGGTGCGCACAATCGGCACCGAGGGCGATTCCAGTGTTTGCTCCACGAAAGTTGCGGGCTTCATGCCGCCGAGCGCGAAGCTAATGATCAGCGGAAAATAATCGATTTGCTTGTTTCGGTCGTACCCGTATAGAAGCGTTCCCTTCTCATTCATCACGCTCTTGTGCGGATCATCAGGAAAGCAGTATGCGGTCTGACGAAAGGCGGGAGCATAACGAAAATCGATGGGGGTGGCGGCGGCGGGATCATCCGCAATGGCAGCTGCGGGATCGGACGCGGGGGCAAGGATGGCTTCCTCGGCAAGCGCCTCCGGCAGAATCAGCGTTGAAGTCATTGCGCCGCCGGCAAGCAATGCGCCGCCCAGAAATTTCCTGCGAGTGACAGGTGTCATGCATCCCCCGTGAAATGAAATTGCAGCTATTGTCGGCCTTCGCTTTTGGCGCGGTCAACCATGTGCCGCGCTGCGGATCGCAAGCATGCGCAGAATGCGCGCAATATTCCATGACTGTGCGTGGATGATTACTCGAGCAGACTGCGCTCCGTGACGAGCAAGTCGCGCATGGTTTCGCGGCGACGGATCAGGCGATGGCGATTGCCTTCCACCAGTACCTCCGCGGCGCGCGGGCGAGAATTATAGTTGGAGCTGAGAGACATCCCGTAGGCTCCTGTATCGAGCAGCGCAATGGAGTCGCCACTCTCGAGCGGCGGCAATTCTCGATCCCGGGCAAAAAAATCTCCGGTTTCACAGATCGGCCCCACCACATCCACCACGACGGAGGAGCGCTTTTCCAGGCGCCGAATGGGCACGATGGAATGGTAGGCCTGGTAGAGCGCGGGACGAATCAGGTCATTCATGGCAGCATCGGTCACGAGAAAGGTTTTCGCTCCGTTACGCTTGGTGTAAAGAACCGTGGCCAGAAGCGCACCCGCCTGGGCGATAATGAAACGTCCCGGCTCCAGCAGCAAATCGCCATCGAAACCGGCTAGCGCGGTGCGGATGTGCTGGGCATATCCACGCACGGCCGACCTCGGATCGAAGGCCTGAGCGTCTTTGGAGCCTTTGCCGGCAGACGCCGGGTCGTCGTAGGAAATGCCGAGGCCGCCGCCCGCGTCGATATGCTGGATGCGAATGCTGTGAAGCGATCGCAATTCGCGCACCATCTCCATCACCCGCTCCAGTGCTTGCCCGAAGGGTTCCGTCACACGAATCTGCGACCCAATATGAACGCTGACACCCGTGGGAACCAGGTAGGGACTTTTTGCCGCGCCTCGGTAGAGGGCGGTTGCATCGCCGATGGCCACGCCGAACTTGTGCGCTGTCATTCCGGTAGAAATGTAGGGATGGGTTGCCGCAAAGACATCGGGATTGACACGCATCGCCACCGGGGCGCGTTTGCGCAAGTGGCGGGCGCGCTGCTCCAGCAGGTCGAGCTCGGCTGGACTCTCTACGTTGAAGACCAGGATTTGTGCGGCCAGGGCAGCATCCATTTCCGCGGCAGTTTTGCCGACCCCGGAGAAAACGACCTTGCGCAGCGCGGGCTTCGCAGCCTGTCGCACCCGCGCCAGCTCTCCGCCGGACACGATGTCAAACCCCGAGCCAGCGTCCGCCAGCATCCGCAGAATGGAAAGATTGGGATTGGCTTTGACGGAATAGCAAAGGGTGGCGCGCATGCCGGCAAATGCTTCGGTGAACATGCGAATTCGATCGAGGATATTGGTCGCCGAATACACATAGAGCGGTGTGCCGTATTCGCGCACCAAGCGCGCCAGCGAAACGCGATCGCAGAACAGCTCGCGGTCTTTTGTGCCTCCGTACTGAAACGGGCGCACAACATTTGCAGGGGATTTTTTCAAAGGGATTTCCTTTTCGGGTTGCGGGTCGCATTTGGCCGGTATTTTCGATCGAGAAAGTCGCCGATCAGGGAGGCAAACTTTTGCGGCTGCTCAAATGGAGCGTAATGGCCGGCGTTCTCGAGGAGATGAAACTCGGCGTCGGGCGCCTGGTCGATGATGACGCGCATCTCCTGCGGCGTGCTGCTTTGGTCTTCTCCCGCCGCCACAACACACATGGGAACATCGATGGTGGAAAGTGTTGGGACAGAGTCGGGCCGCTCCATCAGGCCCTGCTGCACGGCCAGCATTGCCTGCAGGGACACGGAACTCATCATGTCGCGCGCCGCGGTTCGAACCTCCGGATGTTGCTGTCTGGCTGTCGGGCCGACCAGCGTGTCTGCCATGCGGTCAAAAAATTTCTCTAATCCGCCAGCTTGCTGCGCGGCTTGCATCGATTCGCATCGAGTTTCTCGGTTGGCCTCGGAGTCCGGCTGCGGCTTTCCGCAGGTACACACCAGCGCAGCCATTTGCTCGGGAAAGCGCCGCCAGTATTCATAGAGCGTGTAGGTGCCGATGGAACAACCCGCAAAGGCTGCGCGCTGAATGCCCGAGGCAGCGAGAACCGCGTCCACGCCCTCAGCCAGCCTGGCTATGGTGATGGTTCCCGCGCCGGCGGACGATTGGCCGTGCCCACGAAGATCGATGAGCGTGAAGCGGTAGCGGTCGGCGAGTTGTTCTGCAACCGGCAGCCAGAAGGCATGGTGGACAGGCGTTGGATGGACCAGCACCACGTCTGGGCCAGTGCCCAGCGTGACAGCAAATAAGCTGGCTCCATCGTGTTCAATCTGCAGCGGCGATTCGCTTCGCATTTACGTCCACTATAAATGGCGAAGCCTCGATGGCCGCTGCCGGCTTCGTGACGAGCGTGTCGAACGCGGTTGAAAAGTCCAGATTTTCCCGCCACATTCCTCGGCGGAAAGACAACCACACTTAATACGTCTGAGGATTGGACGGCGGTGCCGGAGGAGGCGGGGGCGGCGGCGCATACGGCGCCTGCATTCCGAACGGAACTTCTTCTGGAATCACCATCCATCCAACCACGTACGCAACTTCCATCACTGGAAAAATCAGCACGCCCAGCAGCACAGTGATAATGCGCGTGGCTGTCAGATCCCAGCGGTAGCGCAGCGCAAACGCAGCGCAAACACCGGCCATCATGCGCTGGGCTTGCGGCCGGTACATGGTGCGCAATGGCGAGGCCGCAAAGCCGGAACTGTTGGCGTACGCTCCGCAACTGGGACAAAAACTCGCCCCCGCCGGCAATGGCTTTCCACATTGGTGACAGAACATAACTCTACCCCCTTGGGCGATATGAGAGCCGTCCGCGGTGGCTCGGCCCGGCCAACCATCATGTTATGCAGCTTTTCTTACAGGAAAGCTGCATGAAAGTCCAGCCGTGTCGATTGCACCGTTCAGAAAAATACCGACTCCCTGCGCTCGTCCAATCGCCCGCGCCGTTTAAAACCTGCGGGCTGGTTGGCGAACTAAAAGAAGATACGTAGCGCGCAGGCCACCGGTTCCATTGGGAAAATCCGCGGTAACTATTTGCCGCGGTAGGGGCTGGATTCGTACCTGGTGGCGCGCGCCGCCTGGTCAGAATCCACTCCCAGCGCAAGAACGGCGTCATATTGCTGTTTCGCTTGCGCGCGCTGCCCTAACAGGTCAAACATCTCACCCGCCGCCAGATGGGCGCGCCGCTTCATCAGCGGAGATGCGGTCGGTTGGGAGGTCGCGTTGTTATAGGCGGTGGCCGCCTCCTGAATATGGCTTTGCCCGCGGGCCGCTTCGCCCAGGCCGTAGTATGCCATTTCCAGATGCGGATCAGGATAGTAGCCGCCCGGTGCAGTCGCGCGCTGCAAAAGTGCCTGGAAGGCCGCGACGGCGCGCATCCCCTCGCCGGAGTCTTTCATAAGATTGGCTTGTTCCAGGGCAAATAGAAAATTGTGCGGATACTGGTGCGCCAGCCCGTTAATCACGTCGAGCGCCTGTCCGTATTGCGCTTCGCGCCGAAGAAAAATGGCGAGCGCGGTTCGTGCGGAAACGGAATTGATGATACCTTCTCGACCCACTCGCCGCAGTTCCTGAATCCCCTTCGACTTGGATCCATGAATGCCGACCAACCCCGCCAGAACTTTCAATGGAAACGCGAGGCTTCCCATCACATAATCGTGTACGCCGACAATCAGGTAGCAATCGATGTACTTTGGGTCGAGTTTCAGAACCGCATCGTCATCTTTGCGGGAGGCCGAGGCCATGTGCAGCGCGGTGACATATTTCTTCTCCACCATGCCGATATAAAGAGTTTCAAGACTGGTCGCAAAGCCGCGTGCAAACAGCGCGTCGGCGTCATTGGGATTGGCTGCAAGGCGGCGGTTGCTTAGATCGAGGGCGTGTTGATAGAGGGCGTGGATGTCGGCGTGGGCTTGCATGTTTTCGGCCACCGGATGCTTGCCTGACAAAAATCCCTCCTGCACGTAGAGCGTGGTGTCGAGCAGATCCAGCCGGTAGAGTTCGCGAAACACGGCATTGTTCAGGACGTAGCCGGTCGCCATAGGGTCGGTGGGATGTTCTGCGGCAATCTTCTCGAAGAGAGTTTGCGCGGTGCTGTAATCGAGATCGTAGAAGCGTTGATATGCGGCCTGAACGTCCGGCTCCAGATTGAGCGGATCTGTATCGGTGCCGTTGGGAGCCTTCACAACACCGAATGTCGGCAAGGCGACAGTCAGCAGCAGAATCATGAGCACGCACATGCCAACCCACCGCAGCGGAGCGCGCGGCTGTAAGCGTCGCAGCGCACGGAAGGAAGCCAACAAACGGGAATAATCGAAGAAGAATCGGCGGGGCTGAGCTAGAGAAACCGGAGCCATATGGATTGGACGAACACAATCAGTTTCAGTCTTGAACCGAGAATGACGCAAGTCACGCTGTGGTTTTATTTTCATCTTCCCGCGCTGTTGGTAATGTTCTACTCTGTAGCCGATGACCCGCGCCGAACTGTTACGTGCCTTGATTCGTCAGGCCAAATCAAACGGCTTCGAATTCCGCCGGTGGTATACGGTGCGCCTGGGCTTGCCGTGGAACAGTTTTCTGGATTCCGTGAAGACGCTGTCAGAACATCGGCGCTATTACACACTGCTGTTCGCCCATGAGTTTGCGGAGTCATTCTGGCGGCCGGGCAGCAAGATGACATTTGTCGTGCCGACCAGCACTTTTACAAGAGTTTCAAAGGATGGCACGATTCGCGTGGTGGAGCGGAAAGGCCATATTCGACGCTCGGTGATCGCCGATGCGTGGCGATACCACCTGAAAGAAATGGCGATCTCCGAAGAACCGCTTCGCTATATTCGCAAATTTCTTTTGATTGAAGAGGACCTGGCTGGGCTTCCCTATGTGAGCGACGAAGATGAGTCGGAAGCCATCGATTTGCGCGAGGCAGAGCGTGAATCCATCTCGGAAGTCTAGAACAAAACCGGAAACAATCGGGCTGTTCGTCTCGGTCGAAGCCGCCGCCCCGCTGGAAAAACTGCGCGGCCGTACCGGCGCTCCTGAGGCGCACTACTTGCGATCGAAACGGCTGAATTGAAATCGCTGCACCTTGCCTGCGGGTGTTGCATGATCGATCCGGCGGACAGCATTGCAAACAAAGGCAGCGCCTAGTTCCGCAGCCAGGCTTTCCGGTGAGTAACGCTGGGCAGGCAGGCCGCTGCACCGCTCAGGCCCGTCGAGCGCGAATGTGCCGATGACCACAGTGCCGCCGGAAATTACGGCAGGTTCCAGAGCGGAGCGGTAGGCGCGTCGTTGTTCCTCGGTTGTTAGAAAATGGAAAACCGCGCGATCGTGCCAGGCACCGTACTGCCGATCCGGTTCCCACGAGGTGATATCGGCCACAATCCATCGCAACAGCGGCGCGCGACGGGCTAAACGCGTTTTTGATTTTTAAAGTGGGGCTACTGAAATGTCGAGCACGGCCGGTTGAGTAAAACCGCGATCTAACAAGACATCCACAAGCCGAGAGGCACCGCCGCCCACGTCAAGCACCGACGCATGGATGTCGAGTTGCGGCGTCAATAGAAGTTCAAGCGAAATGGCTGGAGTTTCCTCAAACCAGCTGAGTTCCTGCTCTTTCCGAGTCGAGTAGATCTGCTGCCAGTGTTCTCGCGCCTCGAGGTGATTCATCCGGCTACTCCCATTCGATTGTGCCGGGAGGTTTGGAGGTAATGTCGTACACGACGCGATTGATTCCCTTCACTTCATTCACGATGCGGCTCGACATGCGTTTCAATACTTCATACGGGAGCGGCACCCAGTCGGCGGTCATGCCATCTTCCGACGTGACTGCACGAATCGCGCAGGTATTGGCGTACGTGCGTTGATCGCCCATGACCCCCACACTGCGCACCGGCAGCAAGACTGCGAACGACTGCCAGATTTGCCGATAGAGTCCCGCAGCCTTGATTTCCTCTACGACAATTTCATCGGCTTCCTGCAGAATGGCAACGCGTTCAGCGGTGACCTCGCCCACGATCCGAACGGCGAGCCCAGGCCCAGGGAAGGGCTGTCGCTGCAGAATATCTTCCGGCATGCCCAGGTCGCGGCCAATGCGACGCACCTCATCTTTGAACAGATCGCGAAGCGGCTCAATCAATTTCAATTTCATCGTCTCGGGCAATCCGCCCACATTGTGATGGCTCTTGATGGTCTGCGACGGTCCTTTCACGGAAGACGATTCGATCACGTCCGGATATAACGTGCCCTGAACCAGCCAATCGATAGAACCTGTTATCGAGCCGGTTGTATGCGCAATGCGGTGGGCCTCTCGATCGAACACCATGATGAATTCGTTGCCGATGATTTTGCGTTTTGTCTCGGGATCGGTGACTCCGGCAAGCAGCGAGAGAAACTGCTCGCCGGCATCGACGGCGACCAGGTTGAGCCCGAGTTTGTCGCGCAAATTTTCCTGCACCTTGCGGAACTCATCTTTGCGCAGCACACCGTTGTTGACGAAGACACAGGTGAGACGATCGCCAATGGCGCGATCGACCAGCACGGCGGCGACAGACGAATCGACGCCACCGGATAAACCGCAGATTGCGTGACCGTCGCCGACTTGGGCTCGAATGTGTTCTACCGTGGTCTGGATGAAATGCTCCGGGGTCCAGTCGGGCGCCACTTTGCAAATGCCGAAGAGAAAATTCCGCAGCAGTTCCTTACCCTGGCGCGTGTGGTGAACCTCCGGATGAAACTGCACCGCCCAGATGCGGCGCGATTCGTTGGCAATGCCAGCCACGGCATTCGATGTTTTCGCGGTCAGCAAAAAGCCTTCGGGCAGTTCCAGCGCTTCATCGCCGTGCGACATCCAGACGGGAAGATGAGTGGGCAAGCCTTCAAACAGCGCGGTCGGCAGAACCACTTCGACATCGGCATGACCATACTCGCGGCGATCCGCCGATCGCACTCTGCCGCCCATTTTATGCAGGATGAAGTGCAGGCCATAACAGATGCCCAGGACCGGCACGCCCATCGCCAGGACCCGCTCATCCGCGGGCGGAGCGTCCGCGTCATACACCGAACTGGGACCGCCGGAAAGAATGATGCCGGCAGGATTCAATTGCTGGATGGATTCATACGGCGCAGTGCAAGGAAGCACGACCGAAAACACGTTCTGCTCGCGAATTCGTCGCGCAATCAATTGCGTGTATTGAGACCCAAAATCGAGAATGACGATGGTGGAGGGATCGGCTGCTTGCTTGGTTTCCATGGGTTATTGCACAGTGTATCTCAGGGCGGTTTCTCAGTTCGCCGTAGTCGTAGCTGGCACTGGAATTTCCGCGGATTGGGATGGCCGATTGGAGGCCCGCCAGATCTCCATGAACCCGATGATGCGAGCGACCTGAAAGAAATCCGACGCCACACAGTACCAGACGCTCACCAGCGCCCACCAGACGTAGAGTGAGGTTCCGTTGATCTCTTCTTTGAACGGAACCGGGGTGGCGCAGAAAACCATGGCAAGAACAATCAGCGCCGCCTTCACAATTCCGAGGACTAGGTTGATCTCCACCAACTTGGAGCGCAGGCCGCGCAACGATCCCTGGCCAAAGCGCAAGGAGTTTCGCAGACTGCAGATCGTCCCGGTGCCTTCCAGCAGTGCAAGCAGCGGCGCGATGCTGAATACCCAGCTGACGAGCGCCCAGAAAAAGAAAATGCCAAAGGAGAGCGCGATCGCCTGAACGAAATAAAGAACCAGGCTCGGCTCCGGACCGCTGAGCGAGTTCCACGCCGCCCAATGCAGCCCCACGAACCACAGGGCGAAACTGCCGCCCAGCACCAGAATGCGGAGCAGTTGCAGGCCCACCATCATCCACGGAGCAAAGCGCAGGGACGGATCATATCGACGCAGCACCAGGGAGCGCCCAAAGCCGGACGCCAGCGCCCAGGCAACAGCCAACACAGGAAGCAGCCACCGCGCAACCTCACGAACAGGCGGCAGAAGCACGTCGGCCGTAGCAGAGAGAATCTGCGCCGCTGTGACCGTGTCGATCAGGGAAAAATTGGCAATCCCTGTGCCGGCCAAAGACACTGAAGAGAGGATTCTGTACGCTTCAAAAGCCAGCACGGCCGCCGCGGGAATTCCAAACCCCCAGCGCCATAACAACTCCAGGCCCAACAAAGACGGGCGCTTCCAACACTCGGCGATGGTCGCGAGAAAAGACTGCGTGCCGCGGATGTGCTCGTGCTGCCCCACGAGTGTAGATGCGGATTGCAATTCGATTTGTGTGGCGTCGGCCGGCTGAATCATGCGCATCTGAATAATGCCTGTTGTCTCGAGCCGAGCGAAGACTGGGCGTTATGATCGCCCCCTGGATCCTTCGCCTCACTCAGAATGATTCTTTTGCTTTTGTCCAATGTGTCTCGAAGCATTTGCTAGCGGACAACGAAATTAACTAACTTGCCAGGCAGCAGAACAGTTTTGACGATTTCTTTTCCTGTCAACGCAGCCTGGATTTTCGGATCCTGTTCTGCGGTCGCGCGCAGCAATTCTCCGTCGCTTCCAGCCGGCACGGAGACCACCGTGCGCAATTTTCCGTTGATTTGAACTGGAATCTCGAGCACATGTTCCGCGGCCAATGCTTCGTCATGCCCGGGCCATGCAGCGCGCAGCAGTGCAGTGTCTTCTGCCATCTGCGACCACAGTTCCGCAGCCAGATAGGGCGCAAAGGCTTGCAGCATTAACACCAGATTGCGCGTGATCGCATACAAGACAGAATCCGCAACCACACCGGAGGCGATCGCCTTTTCATCCGCCGTCAATTCGTTCACCAACTCCATAATGGCGGCGATGCAGGTGTTGAAGTGCCAGCGGCCATCAAACTCCTGGGTGAGCCGGCGAAGCGTCTGATGCAATTTGCGCATCAGCTGCCGCTCCAGCGGATTCAGCGTAGAAGGCAGTGCCTGCGAACGGCCGGCAATGACGCGCGGCATGGCCTGCATGGCAAAGCGGTACACGCGCGATAGGAATCGGCTAATGCCGGCAACCCCATCTTCCTGCCAATCAAGATCGCGATCCGGTGGGGCGGCAAACAGCGCATACATACGCGTCGCATCGGCGCCGTAGCTCGCGATCATGTCATCGGGGGAAACTACATTTCCCTTGGACTTCGACATCTTCGCGCCGTTCTTGATGACCATGCCCTGCGTAAATAGACGTTGGACAGGCTCATCATTTTTCACCAGACCCAGATCGCGCATCATCTTTGTCCAGAAGCGCGAATAGATCAGGTGCAGAATGGCGTGCTCGACGCCACCAATGTACTGATCAATGGGAAACCAATAGGCAACTGTGTCTGTGCCGAATGGCGCGCGAGAATTCTTCGGATCAGCATAGCGGTAGAAATACCAGGATGAATCGACAAACGTGTCCATGGTGTCGGTCTCGCGCCGAGCCATCCCACCGCATTTCGGGCACGCCACCTGGGCAAACGCCGGCACGCGCGACAGTGGCGAACCGCCTTCCTGCGTGATGGCGATGCTGTCCGGCAATACCACGGGAAGCTGATCCTCCGGCACCGGGACCAGGCCATCATTCTGGCAATAGATCATCGGGATTGGCGTGCCCCAATAGCGCTGGCGACTCACGCCCCAATCTTTCAGGCGAAACGTCGTGGAAGCCTTGCCAAATCCATGCCCTCCGGCGAAAGCTGTCATTTTTACCTGCGCTTCTTCGCATCCCAGGCCGGTAAACGGGCCAGAGTTGAGCAGCAAGCTGTCCTCATGCGTATATGGCAGCAGTGGTTCCGCGTTGCCCTTTTCTCCTTCATTGGCATGGCGCGGCAATACGACAATTTTCAATTCCAAATTGAATTTTTTCGCAAACTCATAGTCGCGTTCATCGTGCGCCGGCACGGACATGACTGCGCCGGTTCCGTAATCCATCAGTACGTAGTTGGCGACCCAGATCGGAATCGATTCCTGCGTGAAAGGATTTGTCGCGAAGCGCCCTGTGGCGACTCCCTCTTTCGCAAGGACTGCCAAGTCACCCTTTTCTTTAGCAATTTTCTGCTCCTCCAATAACTCGCGAATTTTCCTTTGCAGCTCGGGGCGTTCTATCGAAAATTGGGCGACCAAGGGGTGCTCAGGCGCCAGCAGCAGCGACGTCACTCCGTAAATCGTGTCGATTCGCGTGGTGAAGACGCTAATTTTTTGCTGGTCAGGAAATGGCTCCAAGAAGGTTTCCGTCAGGTTCAGCTTGACCGGCGAATAGCGCGGGCCGCGGCGATCTTCATCCCTCGGGATGACCGCAAAGTCGACAAGGGCGCCTTCGCTGCGATCGATCCAATTGCGTTGCATAGTGCGAACTTTTTCCGGCCAGCCGTCCAGCTTATCCAAATCGCGCAGCAGTTCGTCGGCATAATTCGTGATGCGGAAAAACCATTGCTCCAGTTCGCGCTGCTCGACTATGGTTTCTTCATGCCGCCAGCAGCAACCGTTCACCACCTGCTCATTAGCGAGGACGGTGGCACATTGCGGGCACCAGTTCACTTTGCTTTTCTTGCGGTACGCAAGGCCGCGCTCGTACATCTTCAAAAAGAACCACTGGTTCCAGCGGTAATAATCCGGCAGGCAGGTGGTGATTTCGCGCTGCCAGTCATAACTTAGGCCGAGGCGCTTCATCTGTCCGCGCATGGCGGTGATGTTCGCCAAGGTCCAGTCGCGCGGAGGTGTGTTATTTTTGAGCGCCGCATTTTCGGCGGGCAATCCGAACGCGTCCCAGCCCATGGGGTGGAGCACGTTATAGCCGCGCATCCACATATGCCGCGCCAGCGCGTCGCCAATGGCGTAGTTGCGCACGTGTCCCATGTGGAGCTGCCCGGACGGATACGGCAACATTTCCAGCACGTAATATTTCTGCTTACCGCTGGTGGGTGCCTCGGCGGCGTACAGATCCGGCTGCGCATCCCACCGTGCCTGCCAACGCGGTTCTATTTCGGCAGGGCTATAGCGCGGCGTTCGGTCCGTCGCTGAAGGGGCAGATTGCTTGCGTGGATTCGGTCTTCGACATACTAGATTGATTCTAAATGGGACGGCGGAACGGCAAGAATGTGAGTTGCCGCGAACTTCCAGAACATCGAATTTTTTCGTTGCTCGCGGAGCGCGATTTGCCGCGCACTCTGACCCATCACGGTGGGGAGAGTGCGCCTGCCAGGCCGCGCAGGGTGAGTACGTTTCGCTCTTCATCGCCGGGAGCATCGACGGGCGTTTCGGCGATGAATGCGACGTGGGAAAAATTGGGCTCGCGCAACAGACGGCGAAACGGATCGAGCCCAATCTTCCCTTGCCCGATATGCTCGTGCCGGTCAAGCTTCGATCCGCGCTCCGCCTTGGCATCGTTGCAGTGCCAGACACGCACGGTCTCGAAGCCAACGGTCTTCTCAATCTGCGCCATGGTTTCGACCCATCCGGTCTCGCTGACGATGTCATAACCGGAGACGTGGGTGTGGCAGGTGTCCAGGCAGGCGGCAACCGGGGCATACGGGCGAAGATGCTCGATCAGTTCCGCAACCTGGTCGAACGAACCGCCCAGCGAATGCTCCGAGCCTGCAGTATTTTCGATCAGGATATGAAACGGCGTTTGCTGCCAGGGCAAATCGGCAATGGACTTCTGGATGGATTTGGCAGCGAGTTCCAGACCCTGCCTACGCGTCAGACCGCGATACGAGCCGGGATGGACGACGAGGTATTCCGCGCCCAGGGCCAGCGCGCGTTCAATCTCACCGCGAAACGCCAGCACGGACTTCTCGCACACTTCCTCCGATTGGCTGCAGAGATTGACTAGATAGCTGGTGTGGATGACGAGCGGGCCCACGCCCAATTCCTCTCGCGCGGCGCGGGTTGCGTCGGCCTGGTCTGCAGTGATCTTGGACGCCCGCCACATGCGTGGGCTGGAAGAAAAAATCTGCAGCGTGTTGGCGCCGATTTCCGGCGCGCGGCGAACTGCGCTGGCGACTCCGCCGCTGGTCGACAGATGTACGCCGATCAGCCGGCGAGGTTGCTTGGGCGATGCCGTCGGGGCATCAGAATTTTTCGGTTTCGAACCCGCAGCTACACCTGTAGTCATAGCCATCAGGATAGTCGAATCGATCGCCTAATTGTTCGGCTTCACCGGAACTGGGTTTTCCGTGAGGAAATTGTTCGATACGTGCGATTTCGTCAGGCTGCAGACGAAATGTTGCGGCACCGATGATTCCGTCCACCTGTTTCGCATTGCGCGCGCCGACGATAGCGGCCGTAACTGCAGGGTTGTGCAAAGTCCAGGCGATCGCCACTTCACCAGGAGAACGGCCGTGCGCGCTGCCAATTTCCCGCAACAGCTCGACCAGCTTCAGGTTGCGGCTTAGTTGTGGCTCCTGGAAGCGATGGTTGTTGCGGCGCCAATCGTCTTGCGGCAACTGAGCAACGCGTTCCTTCGTCATCGCGCCGGTCAGCAGGCCCGAGACCATGGGTGAGTAATTGATGACGCCGATGTTCTGCTGCTGGCAATAGGGGAGAATTTCCTTCTCGACACCGCGGTTCAACATGGAATACGGCGGCTGCAGTGAAGTGATGGGCGCAATCTTCTTGATGCGCTCCATCTGCGCGACGGAAAAATTCGAAACGCCAATGTATCGGACCTTCCCTTCCTGTTTCAATTTCGCCAGGGTTTCCCAGCCCTCCTCGATTTCATCTTCCGGATCTGGCCAGTGGATTTGATAGAGATCGATGACGTCTATTTTCAGACGGCGCAGGCTGGACTCAAGCTCATTGCGCACGGAATCGCGCTCCAGGCTGCGCTGAATCTGATCCTTAGTCTCCTCGAATTTCTTGCTCCAGATCATCGAGCATTTGGTGAAGATGTATGGCTTCTGCTGCCGTCCTTCGAGGGCGCGCGCCACCACTTCTTCAGAGTGGCCCAAGCCATAGACCGCGGCGGTATCGATCCAGTTGATGCCGAGATCGAGTGCACGCTGAATCGCGGCGACAGAGTCGTTGTCGTCCTGCGCTCCCCACCCGAATTGCCAGTCGCCTCCACCGATGGCCCAGGCGCCAAAACCGATGGCAGTAATTTGCAAGTCAGAGTTACCGAGCTGCCGAGTTGTCGTTTGTACGGATTCCGCAATTTGCATACTTTTTTCGATGCTGCTCCGTCCTTAAGGATGCGACGGTGATTCGAGGATACACCTGTGAAATTCCATGAAAATCAGGTGAGTTCCTGGTTGACGTTTTGCGGCGCTGGAAGTCGAATTTCCGTGCTACTGTGATGTTCTGGAGGTCGACGAACATGTCCCCCAATTGGTTTGTACGCAATCCAGCCGCGCAGGCGGCGTGGGCACTTCCCTTGCTTCTCGCGCTTGCCGGCTGCAGCAGCAGCGCCTATCGTCCTGTAGGGCCCGCACCGGCCGACTCGGTGACGTTTCCCGCGGCATCGACGCAGGGATGGCTACAGCAGTACGGTACTGGCTATGTGGGGACGCCCTCCCGCAACGGAGACAGCGCGTACGGAGTCGCCACTGACGTGCAAGGCAACGTGATTGTGCTGGATCAAACCTACGGAGCCTTCCCTGGATCTACCAATACCGGCTCAGCCCAGTTCGCAGTGGCCAAGTTTGATTCCACCGGAACCATGGTTTGGACTCAGCAGTTTGGCACTGGCGCCGGCGATTACCCGAACGCGATTACCACCGATTCCCAGGGAAACATTTACCTAGCCGGCTTCACCAAAGGGGCATTTACCGGATTCACGAATAGCGGGCCTCCGCAGAGCGTCGTGATCAAGCTGAATCCATCGGGCCAAATACTTTGGATCCAGCAATTTGCCTCCTATGGGCCGAGCCAGGCGACGAGTGTATCGGTCGACCCCCAGGGGAACCTGATTGTGGGCGGTGTGAACGCGGCGCAGGGCTCGAATGGAGGCAGCGTCCAGCTGGGCTACGTAAGTAAGCTGGCGGGCGCGACCGGCGCGGTGATGTGGACCCAGGGAAACAGCTCCAGCGGCGTGTATTACTTTGTCACCGGCGTGTCCGCGGACCTTTCTGGCAATGTAATCGCGGTCGGCGACTTCCAGGGAAAAGGCAATACTAGCGGTACCACCTTCATGATTGCCAAACTGAACGGGACGGATGGCACCATCCAGTGGCAGCAGGCACCGGTGACGTATTCCCACTACGGATACCAGAACCTGATTTACACCCAGGTGTCTTTGGATTCGCAGGGAGACATCTTACTGGGAGGACTGGATGCCAGCTCCGGGTATAGCCAGTGCACCGTCGCAGAACTGGCGAATGACACGGGCGTGCAGCAATGGCGGCAGAAATTTGGCGGGGCACAATCCTGCGTCCCAGGCAATGTAGCGGTCGATACCGCCGGCAACGCGGTGATGGCCGGCAGCATGTATCACCCGTTCTTTTCGAGCACCAACCCGGCGGCAACGAACGATGTGTTTGTGGCTAAGCTGAACGCAACCGGAGCAGCAGTATGGTTGCAGCAGTTCGGCAACGGGAACGACATTCCATGGGGCACGTCATCCGCCTCCGCACTTGTCTATGTCGCGACCGATGCTCAGAACCATGTCTACGTGGCCGGAACTACGACGGGAGCTTTCGCCAACTTTACGAATCCGAACAACATAAATATGTTGTTTGTGACTCAGTTCGCGCCATAAAAGAATCGCGGCAACGAAGAAATCAGGCCTGCAGCAGATGCTGCAGGCCTGAAGATTTTGCGAATCGGTCGGGTGGAAGCGTTATCCAGCCTTCTCCAGCAAGGTGACGGAAAGATCGCGCTTCTGAACCATGTCGGCGGTGATTTCGATCTCCCGCACCTTCTTGTTACTGGGCAGGTGATACATCAGGTCGAGCATTAATTCCTCAAGGATCATGCGCAGACCGCGAGCGCCGACCTTGCGATGCAGCGCCTCGCGAGCAATCGCTCCGACCGCTTCTGGACTGAAAGTGAGACGCACATTTTCGTACTCGAACATGCGCTGATACTGCTTCATAATGGCGTTGCGTGGCTTCACCAGAATTTCTACCAGCGCAGCCTCATCCAGCTCGTCCAGGATTCCAATCACAGGCAAGCGGCCGACAAACTCCGGAATCAGCCCAAACTTGATCAAATCCTGCGGCTCGGTCTGGCGTAGCAATTCTGTATCGCGCAAGGAAGGAATCATGTTGGCGGGCTGACCGTCGCGGTCGGAAATGGCCTTGAAGCCGAGCGCCTTCTTGCCGGCGCGGCGGCCAATCACGCGTTCCAGACCCACAAAAGCCCCGCCACAGATGAACAGAATATTCGTGGTATCGACGGGCGTGAATTCCTGGTGGGGATGCTTGCGGCCTCCTTGCGGCGGAACGTTGGCGACAGTACCTTCGAGGATCTTGAGCAGCGCCTGCTGCACACCTTCACCGGAAACGTCGCGGGTAATGGAAGGATTTTCGTCCTTGCGCCCGATCTTATCGATCTCGTCGATATAGATGATGCCAGTCTGCGCGCGAGCCACATCGCCGTCGGCAGCCTGCAAGAGCTTCAGAATAATATTTTCGACGTCTTCGCCCACATACCCGGCTTCGGTCAGAGTGGTTGCATCGACGATAGCAAAAGGAACATCGAGGGTGCGCGCCAGGGTTTGCGCCATCAGAGTTTTGCCGCTGCCGGTCGGGCCGATCAAGAGAATGTTGGACTTGGTCAGCTCCACATCGTTGGTGCGGGCGCGGTTCATCTGGATGCGCTTGTAGTGGTTGTAGACGGCGACGGCCAGCTTCTTCTTGGTCGTCTCCTGCCCAATCACGTACTCGTCCATGAAGGCTTTCACTTCCTGGGGCTTGGGCAAATGCGCCGGAGCGGCGGCTGGGCGTGCCTCGTTCTTATCGTCTTCAAGAATGGAGTTGCAAACAGCAACGCATTCGTCGCAGATATAAGCCCTGGGATAATCGCTCGGAGAGGAAATCAGCTTGGCTACCGCGTCCTGCGATTTATGGCAGAACGAGCAACGTAGAACATCGTCGGAACCCGCGCGCGTTTTCATCTTTGCTTCTCCTTACTGCTACTGGTCCCGGCCCATTTTAAGAGCACAGAGCCAGTTTACGTCCTTGGCCTGTCAATAATTTCATCAATGATGCCATATTCTTTGGCTTGCGGCGCGTTCATAATAAAGTCGCGCTCTACGTCCCGTTCAATCCGCTCAATCGGTTGACCGGTGTGCTTGGACATCAAGCGATTGGTAATTTCACGAATGCGAAGAATCTCGCGGGCGTGAATGTCAATATCCGTGGCCTGGCCCGACAGCCCGCCCATGGACGGCTGGTGGATCAGGATACGGGAGTTCGGCAACGCAAACCGCTTTCCCTTCGTACCAGACATCAGTAGGAACGCTCCCATGCTGGCCGCTTGTCCGATGCAATAGGTAACGACATCGTTCTTGATGAATTGCATCGTATCGTAAATTGCAAGCCCGGCGGAAATGGAACCTCCCGGAGAATTGATGTACAGCTGCAAATCCTTATCCGGATCTTCGCCGGAGAGAAATAACATCTGGGCGATGATGAGATTTGCGATCTGATCGTCGATCGGAGTACCCAGAAAAATGATGTTATCGCGTAGCAGACGAGAATAAATATCGTAGGCGCGCTCGCCCCGACTCGTCTGCTCTACCACCATTGGAACTAAACCCATACCGTTACCTTATTGCCTCTCTCGCAGTTGCAGGTCTCTGGATTTACCATCGACCAATACCCAAAAATCGTTAGGCGGCCAACCTCTCGAAGAGTTGGTTTACTGTCTTCTCTCTACGGAGTTGTTCTCGGATTCTAGTCAGCCCACCGTCGTCAGTCAAACGCTTCCGAAGTACTTCAATCGGCTCCCGTGCCTGATACGCCAACAGCTGCAATTGCGATTCCATCTCTTCATCAGCAACTTCAATGTTCTCAATCGCGGCAATGCGATCCAGAATCAACGAGCCGCGTAATTCATTCATCGCGGACTCTCGTTGAGCGGTTCGCAGGCGCGTGAAATCTAGATTGCGCATCTGCTCCGTGGTCATGCCCTGAGCGGCCAGCGCGCGCAGTCCGCGATCCAGTCGAGCATCGATCTGCTGTTGCAGCAAAGATTCCGGCACCGGAAATTGATAGCGCTCGACGAAAGAGCTGATCAAGCGATCCTTCGCTTCGGACTCCAGACGACGACGTTTGTCATTCGCCATATGCTCGCGCAGTTTCTCTTTGAATTGGTCGATGGTCTCATACTCTCCCATCTGCTTGGCGAAAGCATCGTCCAACTCCGGGAGAATCTTTCTGCGAATTCCCTTCACTTCCACGTCATACGCGACCGAATTTCCTGCGAGACGCTTCTCGGTGAAGTCCTCCGGATAGGAAACTTCGAATTGCATCTGCTGTCCGACTTTGGCTCCGCGTAACGCGTCTGTGAATGCTTCCACCGTGTTGGGTCCGCCGATTTCAACGGTGGCGTCGTCGCCTTCAATCGGCTTGGCGGCGTCACCCTCAGCGGTTCCATCTCCGTGTACTAATCCAGTAAATCGAATCTGCGCAAAATCACCATCGGCAAGGAGACGATCTTCCTCGACCGGTTCCATAATGGCGTGCGACTCGCGCAGGTGCGCCAGTTCTGAATCGAACTCAGCATCGTCGAGTGCCGTGTTCGGACGATCGACCTTGACCTGGTCGTACCCAGTCACGTCGATGGCCGCAAGCACTTCAAAAGCAGCCTGGAAGCGCATCGGTTCGCCATCGACCAAGTGCAGACTGATGACCTGGGGCTGAGAAACCGGCTGAACACCTTGCTTTTCAATGGCCGCGCGAAAATGCGGCGGCAGAATCTGCTCGAGGACGTCCTGCTGAATCTGGTCCGCAAATTTTCTGCGAATCACCGATTCCGGAACCTTGCCGGCGCGAAAGCCGGGAATCCGGGCGGCGCGACGATACTGTTTGACCACCGTGGCAAAAGCACGGCTCACTTCACCCGCGGGAACTTCCACGTCCACCCGGCGAGTGCACTCCGGATTGAGCGTAGGGCCGTGATCGTGCGAATGGTTGTGGTCGTGCTGATGCGCCGAGTCAGCGGAAGTTTCGGCCGGAGAATTTGCATCCTGATGGGTTGCCAGGGTCGCTTGATTCGCGCCAGTTTCCGTCGGCTGCTGTGTGTCTTCTCCGGTCTGTGGGGTGGTCGTCGATTCAGTGGGACTCAAGGGGTATATGCCTTCCAGAAAAAGAGCTTGTCAACTGCCGATCCGGCGAAAACGAAACATGGCAGATAGCAGCCACGGACCACTTCACGCGGAGCGAAAGCATGACCTTCCTACGATCCATGGTAGGTGGTTACGTACAGTGGGTCAAACCGCGACGAGCGATTCAGTAACCTTACTTTGGTGTGTGATTTCCATTTGGCGGGCGCGTTCACGGAATGCTGGGATGAGGTGGTTGTCCCATCAGGTCATTCGCGGGCTGAAACAACTGCAACTGCACCTTCCATGTTACGGATTCGCCCGGTTCCAGCGTCACCATGCCGGTGTCCACGCCCTTCCACTCTTTGCCGAACGGATCGCCAAAGTTGAATTGCGGCTCGAGCGCGACAAAGGACTTGTCGACCGGCGAATAGACCTGGATTGCGCGAATCTGCGGCGACATCGCAGTGACTCGCATACCGTAGTTGGCGCCAAGATCGCGGAGCTCCGAAACCACGTTGCCCTGGGCATTGCGGGTCAGGTCCACATACGTATCGTCGACCAGCGTATCGGGAAGCGGTCCTCCCTCCTCCGCATTGAAGTCGTACTGTGTTCCCGTGACGGGCAGTAGCTTGCCGGTTGGAAATACATCGTCATAGTTATTGACCTCGACCCGCATGGAGGATGGAATACGAACTCGCGCATTGGCTCGACTTCCTGTGGGCAATAGAAAATAAGGATGCCATCCAATGCCGACGGGTTCCGCTTTGTCGCCGCGATTGGTGGCGGTCAGGATGGCGGTGACGGTATCGCGATCAAGCGCAACTGTGACCTTCACATCATTGTCAGAAAACCAATGGCCGTTCGCCGGCAGACGATAATCTGCGATGGCCGCGGCAGTATCGGAACTCGATTTGATGGAAACATTGTCGGAGTTCGCTGCCACGATTTGTCCGTGCATCGCGCACCAGGGAGCACCCGGCTGTTTGCCATGCCAATTTGCGATTAGCGGCACGCTGCGTCCACGCCATTTGACGGTTACGACATGGTTGCCGGTTTTTTTGTCAACGGTGACGGGACCAAGGAGACGGTTGGCGAATGGAAATAAGAAAGCTCCTCCCATGGAGAAACTTTGGTTCCCCTGGAGATCGTCGGGACCGCCATTCATGATGTTTGCAGCCGCGTCGATCGACTGCGATGCCAGCAATGGCACCTCACCCCTTCCGGGGAGATAGGCGGTGATTTGAAACACATTCATGCCGCGGCCGGGGAGTAGCGTGACACTCAGGAATTCCGGTTTCGCGCCCACACCGCTTTGCAAGCGGCGCAACTGAATGGCTTTTTGACCGCCGACATTCGGCAATTTCGCCGAAGCAGTTGCGGTGGGGGTAGGGGGTGGCGGAGCGGGCCGTGACTTACAGCCGAAACTCCAACCCGCGATGGCCAACGACAGCAGCGCTGTCGTTACTGCCCATTTGAGTCCAGTCTTGCGAACGCCGATCGAATGCAACCTTCAAACCTCTTTCGCCCTATTGCAACTGCGCCCGCGGAATGCAGCGCATTAGTGCAATAAGGTTAGTTTACCTCTCGTTGCAGGCCAGTTCGAGCACTGGAACCCGGCAAGTTCACCTCGACAACAAAGATTTGGCGATGAAGTCGGATGACAATGCTGCTGCCATCGAGGAAGACCGTACAATTTTTATTGTGACCCGCAACCATTCCTTGAAAGCGCAGGAAATCGAAAGTGATTTGGCTTCGGCGTCAGTTGCAACTGAGCGGCCGGCAGCGGGAGTGCAGTTTGAAACACTGGCGTCGCGCATTGAGGCCTGCGAACTCTGCCCGCGCCTGCGCACCTACTGTGCCGAAGTAGCACGCGTGCGGCGGCGTGCATACTCCGATCAATCTTATTGGGGAAAGCCAGTCCCCTCTTTTGGCGATCCTGACGCGCGCGTATTGGCTCTGGGCCTCGCTCCTGGTGCGCATGGTTCCAATCGCACTGGACGTCCCTTCACCGGCGATGGATCCGGAAATTTTCTGTATGCAGTGTTGTTCGAGACGGGATTCGCCTCGCAGCCGCTCGCACAATCTCGTGAAGATGGAATGCGGCTGGTGGACCTCCGCATCACTTCTGTCGTTCGCTGCGCACCACCAGGAAATAAGCCTCTGCCCACCGAGATACGAAACTGCGCCGCTTTTGTCGATGATGAGATTGCGATCCTGAAAAATCTGCGCGTCGTGGTGTGCCTGGGAAAGATTGCATTCGATGGATACCTTGCGCATCTTCTGCGATTGGGAAAAATCTCCAGCCGCAAAGGACTCGTCTTTCGTCATGGTGCGGCATACTCGCTGCCTGACGGTCAACATATTCTGGCGACGTACCATCCGTCGCTGCAGAACACGAATACCGGCCTGCTGACTCGCGCCATGTTTCGGGATATTTTCCTACGCGCGCGTGTACTCGCGGAACTCCCAGATCTCGGATCAATACCAGAGACATAAGACAGTGAAGCCGCCGCGGCGAATCTGAAAAGTGTCCAGTGAAACCCGGCACAAAAAATGGCGAGAGCCTTTGCTCCCGCCACCATTCGAACCTGCATCTACTTTAGAATCATTTGCCTGACTTCTTAAAATCAAACAGATCCATCAGGTCTCCAATCGCAGGGCTGTTGGTCGGGACATAAGGATTGGCGCCGTTCTGGATGGGGTCTGGCATGTTATCGCGGCTGCGCTTCGTCAACGGATCCAATGCCCAATTCGCCTCAATGAACTTGAGAATGGAGACGTGATCGTTGTACTGATGCGAGATGTAACCGGGCTTGGTGTACGGCGACACGACAATCATCGGAATGCGCGTTCCATCACCGAAGAAGTCGAGCGGCTGTACATATCCGGAGTCATAGTATCCGCCGCCCTCATCCATCGTGACGAAGATTGCGGTCGTCTTCCAGAGTTCTGGATTGGCCTGAACTTCGTCGACGATCTTCTTGACGAATCCTTCAAGCAGGTCCAGCTTGGAAGATGCTGGGTGTCCATCGACGTAGCCACTGGGCTTGACATAAGAAACGGCCGGCAGGGTGTTGTTCTTGATGTCGGCATACAAATCGACGGTGTCTTTCAAGTGCGCATTTCGGACCGCCGCGTTGGTCATGATGGACGTGGAATATTGAAAGAAGTTGCAAATGTTGCAGTACTGATCCGCCGCAGTCGCATAGTTCGAGTCTGGATTGTTTTTGTAGGTATTCCACTGATCGCCGAAGTAGGCCCAAGAGATATTCGCCGCCAGCAGCGCATCGCCAATGTTGCGAACCGTCGACGGCGGCACGGTGAAGACTGTGTTGCCCGCGCTGGTGTCGGTTGAAGCGACGACGCCGTTGCCGTAGTAGCCCGGGTTGTAGTTATTCAGCAAATAGTAGTGGCCCGGATCGCACTTCGGATTCACTTCGTACGGTAATGAACTGAGATAGCCCAGGACCGCACGGACGCCCGGCGAATCGGAGTCGGAACAATTGACATAGCTACCTCCGCCGTAGGAAGGCGATCCGAAGGAACCGCCGCCATAGCCGTCCTCGGTATACCAGTTATTGGTACCCTTGGCAGCGTTGGGATTCTCGATTTCGTCTACCACGCCCGCATTGACCGATCCCGCGGCCACCAGTTGGTTGTGCGGCGGCGCAGTGGCGTTGCCTTTGCCATCGCTATACCAGATAGCATCGCCGGTACCCATCATGATGTGATTGGCTCCGGTTCCACCCATGACTGCCTGGTGGTAGTTATCGCTCATTGAATAATTGTTCGCCAGGTACGTCAAATAGGGAGCATCTCCCTGCTGGACGTTGTAGAAGCCCATGGCTGCTGAACCTTCGCCGGTCGTCTCCTCGGTGAAAGGCGTGGGCTGCGGTTTGCCATTTGCGCCTGCGCCGACAGAGGTTTCAACCCAGGGAAACAAGTCAGCCTTGCAGCCACTTGGATTCCACTGCGTGGCATATTCGACGTTGCAGTCCAGTTCTTGCCACATTTGAAAGAAGCGATGCACTGGGCTGGCAGCATAGTCGTCGTAGGCGACCCCAGGAGTTAGCTGGAAAGGTCCTGGAGGCAGATCGTTGTAATTCAGAACGCGGGTATCCGGAGTCCCGGACGTCAGCCCGGTGCCGCCCGTCGTCAGGTCCTTGTCATATCCGGGAGCCAAACCGTTTTCAACCGCCTTGACTTGAGCGACTGTGGAGAAAGACGGAGTCGTGGGTCCACCGGCCAAGGGAACAGGGAGCAGCGGGTAGATCGATTTGCTCATCGGGCTGGCGTCAAATCCGTCGCGATGCGAATCGACGGCGCTAAATTGAGTCGCCAGCGCGTAATTGGGGCCGGGCGAACCGTCGGCGTTGACAATACCTTCTGACAGCAGGTTTTCGACCTTCTGCCCGCGCTTCGGCTTATAGGTGGCGAAGATTTGGTCGAAGGTGCGATTTTCACCAATGATGACGATGACGTGTTTGATGGGGGTTTTGGTTTTTATTTGATCTGCGGAGTCTTGCGCCTGCGCGACGAACGTGCAACTGGCAAATGTTTGCAAACCGGCCAGAAATAAGGCGCTGCATTTCAGGGACCAACTATGAGAGTTGAGCCTATTTCGTTGCATAGAGGTGGGTCCTTTTGAGGAGAGGATGGCGTCGCGTTCGCAACGCTAAATTGCGTAGGGACGCGACGCCCCAACCATACCCACCTGAAATATTTTTTCGTTAAACGTTCGGAAAATTGACGTTGAATTTTCTGTGACGAATGGCCAGAGAATTTTTTCTTCAGAGGCATCAGACCTGGCACAATGCTTTTTCAACAGCGTCGGTCAGGTACTCCAAACCCGCTTCAACATCGTTGCCGAGGTGGGCGCGTAAGGCGCGGCGTCCGCGTTGCTGCAGCACGCTCAGATCGCCCGCGGCCTGGGCATCAATGACCACGCCAAATGTGTATTTCTGATCGGGAATGGCAAGGTCTTGCACGTGGTCGGCAGTAATTTGAAGAAACACACCGGTGTTGGGACCGCCTTTGTAATCCTGGCCTGTGGAATGCAGAAAACGCGGACCAAATCCGAGACAAGTTGCGACCTTTTTGTTGTCTCGGACCTTGTGGCGCAGTCGCTGCATGGTCTTTTCGTGTTCGCGATCGCGCTGGATGAATCCAAGCACAGCGAAATAATCTCCAGCTTTCAATTGGGCAAAATGAGCCCGCAGATATCCCGCCAAGTCGGGTTGACCCATGTCTTGTCCTCCGTGGAGAACAGCGGCATACTTCGGATCGGCGAATAGCTTCACTTTCCCATCGTCGAAGATCGGGGTTTGCTCCGGCAATTTGCCGGTCTTCTGATATTCATCGGTCAGGCGTCGCGCTTCAATTTTGGCGGCTTCCACGTCCGGCTGATTGAAGGCATTGATGCCGATAATCGATCCCGCAACGGCCGTCGCAATTTCCCAGGTGAAAAATTGCTCCGCGGCATCATAGACATCGCGCATTGCCAGTCGCACCACCGGCTGGCCGGCCTTCTCCAGTTTTTCGACGGCGGCATCAAGATGGGCGTTGTCTGCGCCTTCCAGACGTACATAGGCAAAGATGCGATCCTCACCGTACTCGTCGGGGTCGGCAATTTCCTCCAGGTCGACAGGAGTGATTCCCTTGCCTTGCTTGCCTGTCGATTCCGCGATCAATTGTTCAAACCACGCTCCCATGTCATAGATGGGCGGCGAGGTAAAGAAGGTGATCTTATCGCGACCGGCGTTCGCTCCGACTCCAAGAATCAAACCCAACTCCACGCCAGGATTTTTCTTGATATCCGTCGAGTGGCACGCGTCGACAGCGATCTTCGCCTTCGCGAGTAGCTTCTCCACATTCAGACCCATCACGGCGGCAGGAACGATGCCGAAATTTGAAAGCGCGGAGTAGCGGCCGCCAATCTGTGGATCGCCATAAAAAATATGGCGGAAGCCGTCCGCCGTGGCCACCTGTTCCATATGTGAGCCAGGATCCGTGACCGCGATGAAGTGCTTCCCTGCCTCCGTACCGACGGCGTCTTTCATGCGAGCCATGAAATATTGCTTCAGGATATTCGGTTCCAGCGTCGAGCCGGACTTGCTGGACACGATAATGACTGTTTTTTTTAGGTCGACACTTTCATCGGCGGCACGCACCTGAGCCGGATCGGTGGAATCGACAATGGAGAGGCGCGGAAATCCTTCCTGCTGGCCAAAAGTTTCCGCCAGAACCTCGGGACACAAGCTGGAGCCGCCCATGCCGAGCAGCAAAGCGTACTGAAAGCCGGCCGCTTTGATGTCCTGGGCGAGGGCGCGAAATTTCTCCAGATCTTTCTGTTGACGTTCGACAATGTCGAGCCAACCCAGCCACTTCGACTCATCCTGATTCGTCCACAGCGAGGCATCGCGGGCCCAAAGGCGGTCGATGTTTCCTTTTTTCCACTCTGTGACGGCAGTCGAAAAATCCTGATCAAGTTTTGCGGGAAGCGAACAGCGAAGGTCCATAATGTCGACTTCTTTCATGCATTGGATTCTATTGCGCGCGTCTCGTCCAGTTCCTCACTATGATAGATGCCGCCCGCTAATGAGTAGACGCAGCCCTTTGTTCTTCTTGCCGTTCGGGAATCGGTGTCCGCGAATGGCTGCCATCTCGGTCTTACAATAGTTACAACGAGAGTTTCAGTGCGAGGAGCCGACAGGAATGGATATCCAGACGATCGATCAACAGTACAACCAGATGCAGAATGCGTCGCAGCAGGTGGAGCAGGAACTGAAGGAGCTGGCGATGAAGTTGCAGGCGGAATCGACCAGTGGGAATCAGCAGGCTCGCGAATGGGTGTTGGATTTGAAAGAGATTGCCTTGGCCATCCAATCGCAGCAGCAGCAAACGATGAATCTGCTGCAGGCGATCCACGGCTACGTGGCCAACCAAAACCAAGTGTATAGCCAGGGATATCCCCAGTCCGTGCAGGGCGGCTATCCGCAGCCGGGATTTGCCACCGGAGGCGTGCCTGCGCAATCGACTGGGGGACTGGGAGGATTTTTGCAATCTGGATTTGGTCGCGCCATGGAGATGGGCCTGGGATTTGGCCTGGGCGATGATTTAATGAGGAAGATATTTTAGTCTGGTCGAGATCGAACCGGAGAGGGCAATAGAAGCGGCGGAGCGCGACGTTTCTGTACCGCACCTCCCACCGCCGTTTATGAGGGTCACTCCGGCAGGAAGCCTAGGACCAGGTTTCTTTGGGGGGAACCACGGGGAATGGATTCAGCCTATGCTCGGCGCACCAGTTGCCGGACGCGACCACTCTGCTCTGTAATGCCGTCGAGCACGCCTTCGAGGCGACCCAACATTTCATGACCATCCTGTAGCAAATCGGGAACGTGCTTCCACAGATCCTTCATCGCTCCCGGATCCTCGGATAGGATGACCGCTGCTCCCAAACCCGAAGCTGTCAGCGCAGCCTTCTTTCGTCCGGTCAGCAACAATGCAGCACCGGCAACTAAGGACCCTGCTGCCAACGCTCGCAACCAAGTCATTTCCTGTTCCATTGGGTTACTCCTTTCGCAAACTCTATCAGATTAGAGATGCATTTGTGACTCATTTTAGTTGCGGAAAACTGGTACAAAATCATAATTCGGAGGAGTAGCGTGTTTTCAAGAATTTGCAGGGTCAGGGTTTACCGTTGCGCAAACCTCTGCACACACTTCGAGCCCGCAATTTCTGCGACTCTGTCATGCCGCATGCTGATGGCGACGAACCCATCGGAAGCCTCTCCACATGTAAATTGCTAAATTCGAGATGCAAACGACAACGCCGCAAATTGTCAAAAGCATCACCGAAACATTGGGATAGACAATCAAGCTAATGTAGTGCTGCAAGAAGTTTCCGCCGCTTGAAACTACGCCGGCGTGCCGCTGAAAAAAATCTTCGGCCATGGTGAGAGGACAAGGCCAGGGTCCAACCTCGACCATAATTCCCCACACCAGCGACGCGATGTGGAACATCGTCAGCCATCGGCGGCCGGAGGTCCAGAAGGCACCGAAGATCACCCAAAGGATCCAGGCAAGGTGCGCGGAGAGCACCAGAAGGATGGCCACATGGTCGAAACGCACCCCACTCATCGTGGTCTCCTCCTCCTCCCGTTAGACTCTTCGAATCGGCGACTCGACGAACTCGCCCAACATGGAATTCGGGTTAGACGCCGCGCCGGAGGATCAAGCTTGCCGCATATCCGTCCCTCTGCTACGCTCAGGCGTTGGAAATTTTCGCACCAAAAGGACTCTCTATGAGAATCAGGAATCTGGCTGTACTTTCTGCAGTTCTGGCCGTTGCGGGAATGTGGACCATGCCTCCAACCCAGGCACAAACAGCAATGAGTGCCGCCCCTGCGACGGCGACTACGCCGGCCGACGTGGTCAACGGATTGTTAAACACGGTTGAGAGCGAAATGGTTCCACTGGTGGAAGCCATGCCCGCCGACAAATTCAATTTTGCTCCGACCAACGGAAATTTCAAGGGTGTGCGCACCTTCGGGCAGCAGGTACAGCACGTGACCATGGCCAACTACTATATGTTCAGCGCGGCATCTTCCTTGCAGGCGCCAGACATGCAGTCAATCAAGAATATGAAGACCAAGGAACAACTGGTGCAGGGGTTGAAGGATTCATTCGCGTTCGGACATCGAGCCATCGGCACGTTGACAACTCAAAACGCAATGGAGACGGTGAAGCCTGTCGATGGAATTTCCACGCGCGGGGGAATCATGGCATTTGCCATCATTCACATGAACGACCACTTCGGTCAGATGGTGGAATACCTGCGCATGAACGGCATTGTGCCACCATCGAGCCGTCCGAACGCCAAATAACGAAATTCACCAAGCGTGGAACTACCGTTGTGCGAGGACCGTATATGACCTCGTGTGCGGGAAGTTTTGTCCCGGTAGTGGTATTCCGGGACCCCCGAGAAAACGGAGGCACCATCATGCATCTTCGCCGGACAATCGTCATCCCAGCAATTGCGCTCGCGGTGCTAGCGCTCACTCCAGCAGCATTGTTCGCTGCTGAGGGCACATTCGACAAGACCCTCACCGTCAACGGCACCGCCGCGCTCACCATCGGTACTGGCTCGGGGTACATCCACATCACGCCCGGACCCGCGGGCTCTATTCACATCGTCGGACATGTCCACTCATCCAAGGGTCTGTTCTCCGGCTCGCCGGAAGAGAGCGTCCGCCACGTCACTGACAATCCCCCAATCATGCAAAACGGCAACAACATTGAAGTCGGTATGCACACCCATTACAACAACGTGTCCATTGACTATGTCGTAACCGCACCCCGCGGTACAAACATAAACGCCAACTCCGGCTCCGGCGACCTCAACATCACCGGCCTCAGCGCTTCCCTCAAGGCCTCAACGGGATCTGGAGACATCTTCGCCAACGACCTCACCGGTGACGTCTCCCTCGACACTGGTTCAGGCGAAATCCATGCACGGATGAACGGCTCACATTACACCAAAGCGGAAACCGGAAGCGGCACAATCCAGCTCGAAGGCGTCACAGGCGGCCTCTATTCCCAGACCGGTTCTGGCGATATCGCGATCTCCGGCCAACCCGGTGACAACTGGAAACTCGAAACCGGCTCCGGCTCCGTCACTCTCAACACCGGAAAGAGTGCCTACAACCTGGACGCCAGCACCGGTTCCGGCGACGTTCACAGTGATCCCCCGCTCACGACTCACGGAACCTTGAATCATCACCACATTACTGGACAAATCAACGGTGGCGGCCCTACCGTCCGCGTTGACACTGGCTCGGGGGACATTCGCATCCACTAAGTGGCGAGGCAGGAACGGCGGAGGCTGCAAATCCGACGTCCTGCCAGCTCTTTGGTCGCAGTAGTATTGAGGGACATCTCAGGAAAATCGACCGGGAAAAGATCTCGAATGAAGAAATCTGTTTCTTTTCCAAGCTTCGCCGATCCTGCAAATCACTGTCCAATTCAGATGAATTGTCTTCTTGCGCGGGAGCGGTTCCGCTAACCGTCGCTCTCAAATCGGCATCAAACCACACAAGAGCGTCTGTAGAAGTTCGAGGCAGAATCACTTCGGTTCTCTCCATAAGCTGACCTGAGGCTCCCTCTCCGCTTCTCTCCCACTCCAAGGAGTTCTCCGGCATGTTGAGTCATTGCGCCAATCCGAATTGCAAGAAGCCTCTTCATTATTTGCGCGAAGGCAAGGTATTTCTTTTCTCTCGAAAAAATAGCTCCAAACAAAACGCCAAGCCATTTCAGTTGTTAGAACATTACTGGCTGTGCGGAGAGTGCGCGTGCGACTGGACGCTTACGATGGACGGCGAGCAGGGCATTCAGTTGTCAGAAAGAAGGCGTAGCCGATTCCACCACCCGTACCGGCAGCAACATCCTGTGGCCGCCCGATAGGGTTTATTCTTCGAACCGGCCCGGCGATTTTGCTTTGAGAACGGCTGTCACGTTTTGGCCGTGCGCGCTGCACTCTTCTTACCACAGCCGCAATCGCCCAAACCATCTCCCTGGTAGGGATCGGCGCGATAGTAGCCCGCCAGGGAATAGAAGCGGACCCATAGCAAATCCTCGAGCATTTTCAGACCGTCTTTCAGGTAGCTGATGCGGCTGCGCTCGTCATGCCCCCATGTCACCGAAACCTCGTCAACACGCATGCCCAATCGCAAAGCAATGTAGAGGATTTCGGGATCGAATCCCCAGCGCTCAATGTGCTGCCGGATAAAGATGGTTTGCGCTGCTTCTCTGCGAAATGCCTTGAATCCGCATTGCGTATCCGCCAGCGGAAGGTTCATGATCATCCGCGTGAGCAAGTTGAAACAGCGTCCGAAGAGTCTCCGGTACAGGGGTTGGCGAAGGGTCTGGCGAGACCGGTCCAGCCATCGCGATCCTATGGCGACGTCAGCACCGTTGGCGATTGCTGTAAACAATCGCTGAGCTTCTTCAATTGGGGCGGACAGGTCGGCGTCGGTAAACATGACGATGGCACCCCGCGCTTGCAGCATGCCACTGCGCACGGAATAGCCCTTGCCGCGATTGCCAGGATTTTCGATCAGCCGAATGTTAGGATGCTTCAGCGCGGCAGCCGCGACAATGGCAGCGGTCTGGTCGCGGGAGCCGTCATTCACCACCAGTACCTCAGCCGTCCAGCCTTGCGTTTGGATGCATTCCATCACCCGATCAAGGGTCGCGCCAATGCGTGCCTGCTCGTTAAATGCGGGAATCACGATGCTGTATTGCGGCTGATCCATGTTCATCAATGCCGGTCGTCATGCCGAATTCGGGCGGTGCGCAATTCAGATCAGTAGGAGAATGCCGCATACCGGACGCGGAGTCTGCACCAATTATGGTGGAAGCCCGACAATTCTGCAATCTGTTATGCGGTACCCGCAGCGCTGGTTGGATGTAATCCAGCGCCCTTGCGGTGCTACACTCCCCGGTATGGACGCGCAAACCGAGACGACATCCGGACATTCCTTCTGGTTTTGGCTCAGCCTGATTGGCGGGCTGTTTCTGCTGTTTGTTCTGCTTTTGTGGATCGCGGCATGGCATGTCATGCAATCTTCCGGTGGCTCCGCGACCGGTTTTAATGGATTCGGTTCCGGCAGGATCGCTGTGGTGGACTTGAAAGGCGTGATCCTTTCGGCGGACAAAACCGACGACCAGCTGGAGAAGTTTGCCAACGATGACTCCGTCAAGGCCATCATTCTGCATATTGATTCCCCAGGCGGCGGAGCTGCAGCTTCGCAGGAGATTTATCACGAAGTTTTGCGCATCCGCAACCACCACAAGAAACGCATTGTCGCCTCGATTGGGAGTGTCGGCGCCAGCGGCGCCTACTATATCGCCACAGCTACCGACAAGATTTACGCCAACCAGGCCAGCATCGTCGGCAGCGTGGGCGTCATTATGGAATGGATCAATTACGGCGACCTGCTGAAATGGGCGAAACTGAAGAATGTGACGCTGAAAGCCGGCGCGTTGAAAGATGCGGGCTCGCCTACCCGCGACCTGACACCGGCGGAGCAAGTCTATTTCCAGGGCTTGATTGACAACATGCATACCCAGTTTATCCAGGACGTGGCAACTGGGCGGCGTCTTCCGGTAAAAGACGTTCAAACTCTAGCAACAGGGCAGGTTTGGACCGGCCAGGAGTCCCTGCCGTTGCATTTGATCGACCAGTACGGCGGCTTTCGCGTGGCGCTACTGGACACGGCTCGCGCTGTGGGTATAAAAGGAGAGCCTGCGATTGTTCGCCCCCGCGAACGCCATCCCGGGCTGCTCGACCTGGTGCTTGGAGCCAACTCCAAGCTGGCGTTCCCCAATCCGCAGGAGTTGCAGTCCCTGCTGGAGAAAAGCCCCGGATTTTATTTTCTGTGGCAATAAGTTGTTGCGATATCGATGCGCAAACCCCGGCACGCATCCTATACTCTGAAGGAGAAAGGGCCTGTTCATGACAAAAGCCGATCTTGTAGTGGACGTAATGCGACTGGGGGATCTGACGCGCACTGACGCGGAGACGATCATCGAGACCATCTTCGATTCCGTTGTAGCTGCTTTGCGCTCCGGCGATAAGATCGAGATCCGCGGATTTGGCAGCTTCCGCACTCGACAGCGCAATCCCCGCATTGGTCGCAATCCAAAGACTGGCGCGCGCGTCGAGGTTCCATCGAAACGGGTACCCTACTTCAAGCCGAGCAAGGATTTGCGCGATCTGGTGAACCAACAGGCAGGCACCGGCGAAGAAAAAGCTGCTACGCCCGCGTCCGAACAAGCTGCGGAAGGCGCTGCTACGCCGTAGCCGGTGACACTCAAGTTGCTGTCCGGAACATCTAAACAGGACGCAACATACAGATACTCATCGATCAAGTTCGATCGACCCTGATTTTGACTCCCGGCATCTGACGCCGTCGCAGGTTCACGTTCAATACACAGATACGTTGGCTGGATTCGAAGTCATTTTCATGAAAGACTGGCGGCAGCTGGAATCGATCAAGTCCCAGACTTTTTTGGCGGTGGCGCGTTCCTCTTCTTGAATCGCGCGGGCTAACTGCTCTGTCTCGGTATCTCCGGCAAAAGCGGCGACCACGGCTAGTTCTTCGTACATGGCAATTTCGCTGTTCTCGATGGCGAATGCGAGGATCAAATCCTGCGAGCTTTTCTCTGACGCATCGTGACCGATTTGTGCCGTCTTGGGCGCGAAATTAAAAATGTGCGCGAAAAAGCTTTTCAGCACGGAAGGACTTCCGCCCAACTCCTCTAAACGGGCAGTGAGTCGCTGATATTGATGGCGAGTCTCGATGGCATGCTCGGCAAACAGACGTTGCACCGCGGCTTGTTCGCCTTCCTTCGAGAAGCCTTTCAGCTGGGTTTCGAAATTCTGTTCGGCGGCAATTGCGTCCTCAATGTAGCGTTTGATGACTTCGCGGGAAGATTCAGTTGGCATGGGTGAAAGTTCCTCCTTTGGATGAAAAGGGTCATGGGATCAGGAGAATCTTAGAGACTCCGCCGGCTTCCGCTGTGGTTTGCGCTTCGCGCACCTGAGACAACTTCATTTTCTTCGCGACGGGAATGGAGAACTCTCCCCTCGCGACCGCTTCGGCCAACTCATGCAGGCGTTTCGAATCTGGATGAGACCATACCTGCTCCACACGAAAGCCTTTTCCTTCCGAGCCCGGAGGCGCGCCAACCACCGTAGCGAGCACTCCGTTCGGGCGAATGTGCGACATCAGTTTCTGGATGACGTCGTGACCCACCGTGTCCGCAATGGCGTCGACCTGGCCCAGGGACGCGATTTCCTTTTCGTCGTCCAGTGCAACAACCTGCTCGGCGCCCAGTTTGTCGGCTTCTTGACGCTGATTGGCCTTCACGCCCGCAATCACTTTCATTCCATGCTTCCTGGCGACATACACAGCGGACCGCCCGACACTACCGACGGCGCCAGTGATCAGCACAGTTTGGCCGGGCTTCGGCTTTACGCCGTCTTCAATCAATTGGGAGCCTGTCAGTACCACCAATGGCAGTGCGGCTGCGTCTTCCGTGATCAGGCCCGCTGGGATGCGCGTCAGATCTTCCGGCTTCGCTACGAGAAACTCCGCGTAGGCGTGGTTCACCAAACCCATCACCAGATCGCCGGTCTGAAATCCCTGGGTCCGGGAACCGAGCGAGACGACCGTGCCTGCGACATCGCGGCCCAGAATGGCAGGCAGCTTGAGTGGCATGGCGTCCTTCATATCTCCTCGTCGCAATTTCCAGTCGATTGGATTAAGACTGGTCGCGGCCACTTTGACTAATATTTCGCCAGTTCCGGGTTGCGGGTCCGGGACATCTTCGTAGAACAGCTGATCGACACCGCCATACGCGTGCAACTGAACTGCTTTCAAGTTCGTGTCCTCCCGGCGCGATTTCGTTCGATCGGTTCCCATCCATTAGGAAGCGCATGGGCAGAGGACTGTTGCTTGCCGAATCTGCATTGGGTTTCACGTGAAATTGATCGCAAATGGCCGAATATCGCCGTAGCCCAGGTCGACGCCGTATCATTTCCCATGCACGTCGCGGTCCTTACCCTGGAGTTGAGACTGGAATACGCCCGATCGCTGAAAGATCGGCGCCAATGCGTTCGCAGCTTGAAAGATTCACTTCGCCACGGGTTCAACGTGTCCGTCGCGGAGCTAGACGAAGTGACTGTGTGGCAGCGCGCCACCGTTGGAATTGCCGCGATTTCTGCTTCCAGAGACTATCTTCGCGGCCAAATGCAGCAGGTGGAAGAAGCCAGCATCCGCGTTGTGGAAACACATGGCGGCCACGTGAGCGACAGCTTCGTGGAGTTCTTCCCAGAGGAATGAAGCGCCCGAATGGTTCATTGTGTGCAATTTTGATATCCTCATTCGTTTGCTAGATTCTTCGCAGCAACCGTATTGATGCGATGGAATGGAAAGGGGTGACACCATGCCAGAACAACGCGGACGCACCTATCACCAGAACCGCGTAGCGGAAACGCTGCGTGAGGAAATCAGCGCGATGCTGGAGGGTCAGCTGAGCGATCCACGCATCAATTTCGGCTACGTCAGCGAAGTGGTTCTCGCTCCGGGAGGAAAGTCGGCACGTATTTATGTAGCGGTGGATGGCGACAGCAAGGACGAAGCCGATATGCTGGCAGGGCTGGAAGCGGCGCGCGGATACATTCGCCATCAACTGCTACAGCGGATGGGCGTCCGGCATATTCCAGAGCTGTTTTTCCAGGTGGATCATTCCGAGCCCGTACGAGCCAGAATCGACGAATTGTTAGGCCGAGTGGAACGGCGCAATCGGCAGAAGGAAAGATTGCAGCAAGAGAATTCCGCCGCGATTGCAAAACCTACATCGAGTGAGCCCGAATAAGAATGACTGAACCCTCCACGACCGAGCTGCGGACCCTTGCGAATTCGATAGGAAACGGCGGACACATCGAGACGCCGACGAGCGATATGGCGCAGGGTTCGATCATGGAAGTGTTGGACGCGATCCGCCAGCGGCAGCGCTTTCTGCTGACCTCGCACGCGCGTCCGGACGGCGACGCAGTCGGCTCCCTGCTGGCCTTATGGATGGCGTTGAACGCGATGGGCAAGCATGCGGAGATGCAGCTGTTTGATCCGGTGCCTGTCATCTATGGAACACTCCCGGCGGCAGACCAAATTCGGCAATTCGCGGGCCCGATGATTGGCTTTGAGCCAGATGCCGTGATCTTTCTGGAGTGCGACAGCGTCGAGCGATCACGCCTCGAAGGTCTGGGCAACAAATTTCTCATTAACATCGACCACCATACCAGCGGCACTCCATTCGCCGGCGTGAACTGGATTGACACCAAGGCAAGCGCCGTTGCGGAGATGGTGTATCGGCTGGCTGTTGCCGCCAAGGTAAAAGTCACGCCCGCGATGGCAACGTGCCTCTACACGGCCTTGCTGAGCGACACCGGCTCGTTCTGCTATGAAGGCACGGACGCCAATACGTTTGAACTTGCCAAGGACCTGGTCGAAATGGGAGCAACACCAGCGCGCGTTGCCGAAGATCTGTACTTCAGCAACCCCCTCTCGAAAATGCGTTTGCTGGGAGCGGCGCTGACGACATTGCGGCGCGATGGCAGCATGGCGTGGCTGTGGGTCACGCATGACGATATGGTTCGAGTGGGCGCTAGCGATGAAGATGCGCTCGGTATCGTGAACTACGCGATCGGGATTGCAGGGGTCGAGGTTGCAGTCTTCCTGCGCGAGATGACTGACCGGCGCATCCGCGTGAGTTTACGCAGCAAGAGCACGGTTCGCGTTACACACGTCGCCGAGCAATTTGGCGGCGGCGGACATGAAAACGCCAGCGGCTGCACATTGGAAGGTCCAATTGAAGCGGCAACAGATCGCATTCTGGATGCGGTTCACCAGCATCTCCGCCTGCACGCTGTTCCTGAAAATGCCTGAAGTTTTTCGCTAGATATCACACAGGTTGGCGGCCTGCAACAAAGCGGTGTAGGGATCGCCTGCCGGGACAAATTCGTGCGCGACGTATCCGCGAAAATTCGTCGCGACGATTCCGCGCATAACACCATCCCATTGCACTTCCTGCTGATCGTTCAGTTCATGCCGGCCGGGAACGCCACCGGTGTGGAAATGACCGATCCACTGCATGTTCTGCTGGATAGTGTCGATCAAATCGCCTTCCATAATTTGCATGTGGTAGATGTCGTACAGCAACTTCACGTTCGGCGAGTTCACCTGCTGCACCACGTCTACGCCCCAGGCGGTGTGGTCGCACATGTAATCCTTGTGGTTCACTTTGCTGTTGAGTAGTTCCATGCAGATGGTGACGCCGTGGTCCTCGGCAATTTTCTTCACTCGATTTAATCCAATCACGGTGTTCTTCGCGCCTTGTTCATCGGAGAGCCCAGCGCGGTTGCCTGAAAACGTGATCACATTCGGAACGCCGGCGTTTGCCGCCAAGGGAATGTTTTTGCGAAAACCGCTTTCAATGGCAGCATGATTTTCCAGGCGATTCAAGCCCTGAGCAATTTCACCGGCGCCGGCATATCCCATGGTGCAGATCAAGCCATAGCGTCGCGGAAGTTCATACTGGTCGGGAGTCAGAAGATCGACGCCTTTCAAGCCGATGTGCGCCGCGTAGGCCGCCAGATCCTGCAACGGAATATGGGGATAGCACCATTGGCAGACAGATTGTTGAATCCGTCCCCGCCGAACGATGGGTGCATCGCTCGAAGACCACAGCGCGGGGCCGCCGGTCGCAACCGCAGCGCCGGCGACCATGCTTTCCAACATGCGACGTCGGGAAATTCTCATTGCAACTATCCTGCCAGATTCACTCGATCCTTTGCACGCGATCGTTCAAGCATTCCGGTTTAACAAACGTCGGTCGTCCACCCGATTTTTCCTTTCCGTGTCTTTCATCGCAGCATTTGGTAGGCTGGGAAAGGTCTTCGCGTGTATCGTTGCGAAGCTGAGTACTCAGGACGAAGTGATCGCAAATCGAAGCGACAATTGGAGGCAATACCTGCCAGGCGGAACGTTCTGGCAGACGCTCACCGCTGGAATGGTGGCCGAGTTTGCCACGCTGGTGGGTTTTACGACCTTCTTTCTTGGCTACGGACTGATTCCGTACCTGGGTGGGTCTGTAATTGGACTGGTCGGCGCCGACGAACCCCGCTATGCGCAAATCGCGCGGGAAATGCTGACACGGCATGACTTTATCACTCCCGTTTTGTATGGAAAACCGTGGCTGGAGAAGCCCGCGCTGTACTACTGGCGTGCCATGTTCTCTTTCAAAGACTTCGGCGTTCATGATTGGTCCGCGCGGCTTCCATCCGCGGAATTCGCTTTTATTCTGATCATCCTGATTTATCTGCATATGCGCAGATTTCGACCGGGCGGCCAGCTGGACGCTGCGTTGATCACTGTTTCCTGCGCCGGCATCATTGGATTCGCCCGCGGCGCTTCGACCGACATGCAGTTGGCTGCGCCATTCTGTATCGGCATGCTGGGCTGGTACGCCTGGTATGAGACGGACAAGAAATTCTGGCTCTTCGATCTCTATTTTTTTGGCGGCGCTGCCACTCTCGCCAAAGGCCCGGTCGCGCCCTTCATGGCGTTCGGCATTATTTTTCTTTTCGCGGCGCTGCGCAAAGAATGGTCGCTGCTGCGCCGCACCATCTGGATTCCGGGAATCGTCTTATATCTGGCGATGGTCTTGCCGTGGTTTATCGCGGTGCAGCATCGAAACCCTCAGTTTCTCAGGGTATTTTTCTGGGAACACAATCTGGAGCGCTTTGCCAGCGACCGTTTTCGGCACGAGCAGGTTATCTGGTACTACATCCCGATTATGGCGCTGGCGTTGCTGCCGTGGCTTGCCCTGGCATGGGCGGCCTGCTGGGACGCGGTGCGCGGCTCCATTGATGAATGGAGGGTCCGCCGCAATCCCGATCGTTACATCGGTAATCCCAGGGCAGGCGACGCGTTTCCTGAGTTCCTCGTGTTGTGGGCCGCATTTCCCATCGTCTTCTTCAGCTTTTCTCAGTCGAAACTTCCCGGATATATATTGCCGGCGGTCCCGCCGATCACGATTCTTTGCGGCGACTATTTGAACCGCATACGAAAACGTGGCTTGAAAATGCATCTGCTCACAATCCACGCCATCGTGGTGGGTGCGTTGGTGGCAGCAACGCTGATGCTACCCATGATTCTGATCCATCCTCACCATTGGCCGCCGCTGCGCGTCATTCTTGCCGCACTGATGGAAGGCACCGCCGTTGCGATCGCGATTCTGGTGGTGGTGGTGCGCTTTGGGATGAACCGCCTGCGTGTGGCAACGCTGGTGCCCGTGGCGCTGATTCTCGTGTTCCTGCTGGGAACACGCAATGGCGTCCTGCTCGATCAAAAATATTCCGCGCGCACGCTAGCCCATGAAATCGCTGCTCTGCCGGATGCTCCGCACGCCGTCGCCGTGTACCAGGCCCGTCGCGATATCCAGTATGGATTGGGCTTTTATCTGGACGAGCGTGTTTCCAACTATCAGAGATCCGGAGTTCCCCCAGAAGCACATGTGCTGGTCGTACAGAACTTTTCAAAAAAAGCTGAAGAACAGCATTCGCAGGATCAGCTCAGAAATTTTCTGTCAGGGCGACAATATGAGCCGCTGTTTTTCTATCGCCCGCAGGATCTGACCATCTATCGAGTGAGCCCAAGGTCTCAGTAACCCGCGGAGACACATCGTTTCCGGCACCGGGCCCAAGGGTGTCAGTTCATGTACGCCGGTGAAATTACAAAAAGATTTCTGGATTTGCGGCTTTTCGATTGCACCACAATGCCGTACACTCGCGCCATACGGTTGATATCTCCGGCATCGTGAATTCGCGAGTTTTCGTCCCCTGGATTCGACCGCGAAATCCATCATGACCTCCGCACTCGAACTCGAGTTTTTAGACCTGCGGCATTTCTCCGCGCAGCATCTTCGGCCGCTGCTGGAGGAGGAGAGCGCGCGCTGGAGCCAGTGCCTCCATTGGGACTATCGCAGTTCCGCCAGCCTGGTCCTGCAATACATCGAATCGCATTTGTTGAGCGGCTATGCAGCTCTCGATCAAGGCCGCGTGTGCGGATACATCTTCTGCGTCTACGAAACCAACAAGGCTGTGATCGGCGATGTCTTCGCCTCACGCCAGGGAATGGACGAAACCGCTGCCGTTGCGGTTGAGCTGCAGCTGATTGATCGCCTGCTGGAAACGCTGCAACACTCGCCCGATCTGACTCGCGTAGAAGCGCAACTGCTGCTGCATCCGCATAGCCTGCACCGTGAACCGTTTGAGCGAGCCGGCTTTCAATTGTATCCACGCCTATTTATGGAGTTGGAATTGAAACCACCGCAGGCGGCGGGAATCACTCCCGAGACGCGGGTGGAAGAGTTCGCAGGTCCCGGCGGAGGACATTACCGCCGCTGGAAGAATTCTGACTTCGATATGTCTCCCCACTTGATTACCGCGGCGTATCTGGGCCATATCGACAGCGAAATCAACGACCAATATTTGTCACTGGGAGGGGCGCAGCGATTTTTGCATAATGTCGTGCGCTTCCCAGGTTGTGGAATTTTTGAGGAACAGGCCTCCTGGGCGCTGGCTTCGCCGAACAACGAGCGGCTATTCGGCCTTTTATTATGTTCGCGAGTGAGTGCCGGCATCGGCCACGTGACACAGGTATGCGTGTTGCCGGAGTTTCAGCGTCAGGGAGTGGGCGAAAAACTGCTCGAACTCTGCGCGGCCTCTCTGTTGGCCACTGGATGCACTGCCGTCACCCTGACGGTCACCGAACGAAATACGGGCGCCGTCAACCTGTATCGACGGTTGGGCTACCATGTGCAGCACCGATTCGACGCGATGCTGTGGGAGAAGCGCTGGCACTAGATTCGGATTAACAGTTTGCATCGCGTCAGTGTTTGATCAGCCACATCGCCCAACTGGCGGCGATGGTTCCCAGCACGAACAGGCAGAAGCAATACACACCGTAGCGAACCATGGCGCGCGTTTCCGACCGTTGGGTAATCCCAAAGACGACAGACGTGAACAGCGCGAATAGCAGCACAGCGCTGAAATGAGAGGGCGTGAACATCAGCTCTTTCTCCCCAGGCGCAGGCTGTGCGCGTCGACTGCGGAAACGAAGTTCAGCAGTCCTGCAACGACAATAAACTTGGTGCCATAATCCGCGGTGACAACCTGGACGACATTCTGACCCCATCCAAAGAACGCGGACAGAACATACAGGATCCCGGTGCCTAAATCGCCGAAGAATCCCAGCATCTCGAGCAGATCTCCGGAATTGGCCGAATACATTTTTCCGTGCATGGCCAGGCCGAGAGAAAACATGCAGGTGATGGAGACAAACAGCAGAACGGCCCGAATCCACTTACCCTGCATCAAGTGACCGAGTCCGGGGATCATCCAGCCGGCGACGAGCAGCATTCCGGCGGAGTATGGTTTGGAGCCAGCGGCGGGTTGGGCGGCGCTATCCTTCGTGGTGGCTTTGGCAGTGGACATCTCCAACGAATATACCAGTTTCGTGGATGACACTTTCATCCCTTCGATTGGGAGTGGCGGCCCTTTTTTATATTCCGCACAATTTTGCTGAACAAAATTGTCTACGATAGCATCGGTTCGTCGTAGTGTTGCACAGTAGGAAATGGGTCGTAGAAATGATGTAGCAAGTCGCGCCAAGTCTGATATCGGTCGGACTCTCGAAAACCTACAGTATGATCCTCCAGCTTCTCCCACGACACCAATAGGACATAGCGGTTGGATAATTCCAAACACCTGCGAAGTTCAATGCCAGCGAAACCGGGCATGGCTTCGATCAATGGACGAGCTGTGCGCATCGCCACCTCAAAGGCCTCTTCTTCTGACGGACGAACATCCAGAATTGCTAACTCCAGAATCATCAAAATGTTCTCGCACATACCACTAAAAACAATCAGCACGACACTCGCTTTCCAGCGAATGCGATTTCTTAAAAAGATGTCTAAATACGCACCAGTTCCTTTTGGATTCTCCCAGTGACTTTGGCTCCGCCGAGACGTGTCACCATATCGATTTCGCTGCGTACGCCAAAGTCGGGAAGATAAATCCCCGGCTCGACCGAAAAACATGTATTTGGAAGGATCAGCCGTTCATCATGGGTTTCAAAATTATCCAGATGCGCTCCATTGCCATGAATGTCGGTGGCAATGTTATGGCCGGTCCGGTGGGTGAAATATTTTTCGAATCCCGCAGCTCGAATGACTTCGCGAGCGGCATCATCGGCCTGCCAACCGGCGATCGGCTGATGGTCGGCGAAGGCTTGCGAAATGCGCTGGATCGCCGCATCGCGGGCCGCGGCCACCGTGTCAAACACCTGTTGCTCGCGGGTCGTCGGCTTTCTGCCCACGACGCCGGTCCAGGTAATGTCGTAGAAAACGGTGCCCGGCGAATTCTTCCGCGCCCAGAGGTCGATCAGCAAGAAATCTCCGGCGACGATGGGCGCTGTCTTCTCCGCAGTGGGCTCATAGTGAGAATCCGAACAGTTGCGATTGACCGAAACATTGGGCCCGTTGTCCCAAACCAGGTCTTCGCGCCGCATCGCTTCTTGCAACCATCCGACCATGGCAAACTCCGTCGTGCCCCCGGCACGCACACGCCGACCAATCTCACGGAAACCCTCTGCCAGAATGGCGTCGAGAGCCTGTTGCGCGGCGTAGTGGCTGGCAATTTGCTCGTCGCTCAAGACGGCTTCAAAGTGGCTGACCAGGTCCGCCGAGCTGACAATCTCCTTGCCAAGGCTTCGCAACACTTCAATGGTGCCCGCATCGACCATCGAGACATACATGATCGCGTTGCGCGGAGAATATTGCATCGCCACGCGTGTCGAGCCTTCGAGCATTGCTCCCAGCTGCGCTTCCAGTTCCTGCCAAGTCGAGTAGACCGCCTTGTGCCCCGGCAGCGGATCGAGTCTTCCCTGCTCGATGCGGTGCACCAGCTTCTTTGGCTCACCCTCCGCGGGTATCAGGTAGAACCATCGCCGCGTGATGTGCAATGAATCGCTCAACCCGAGGATGCGATAGGCGATCGGGTCTCGATGGTGATGATCGTAAAAGAGCCAGCCATCAAGGCCGGCTGCCTGCAACGCAGATTGGATAGCTTCAAGATTCATAGAGTCAGAATTCCATTTTAGCCCGTTGATCTGCGCGCCGCAGCATGGGGCGGTGTCGTGCATGCGCAACCTTAGAGTTGCGTTTCTTCTCAAGCTCCGGTACTATGCAACCGGGAGGTTGCATAACCATGAGCGATCGGATTGAGAAACGTATCGAGCTGAAAGCGCCAGTTTCGCGTGTATGGGAGGCATTGACCGATTATCGCCAGTTTGGGGAATGGTTTCGCGTAAAACTGGACGGCCCGTTTGTTGCGGGACAAGTTTCACGCGGGCACATGACGTATCCCGGATATGAACACTTGAAATGGGAGGCCGTCGTGCAGTCGATCGAGCCGGAACATCTGTTCTCCTACACCTGGCACCCGTATGCCGTAGATCCAAACGTCGATTACTCCGAGGAACCGCCGACGCTGGTGGAGTTTCGGCTGGAGAAGACTGCGAATGGAACGTTGTTGTTGCTCACTGAGTCCGGCTTCGACACGGTTCCGATTGCTCGCCGTGAGGAAGCGCTCCGCAAAAACGATGGCGGCTGGACACAACAGATGAAAAATATTGAGGCTCACCTTGAGAAGCACCCGTAGTCATACGATGCAACAACGACGGGCAAATGTGCCGGTCTTCGCGGCGCTGGGGGATGGAACCAGGCTGTGGCTACTTGCGAGACTCAGTCAGGGCGAGCGATTTTCCATCTCCCAACTGACCGAGGGCTCGAAACTCACCCGGCAAGCCATCACCAAGCATCTACGCGTACTGGAGCAGGTTGAAATGGTGCGCTCAACTCGCTCTGGACGCGAGAACCTTTTCCAGTTCAACCCTGCACCGATTGCGGAGATGAAGCAATACCTGGATCAGGTTTCAGCGCAATGGGACGAGGCCTTGGGACGACTGAAATCATTTGTTGAAGACTGAGGCGCGAGGATCACACAACGGCGATCGGCGAGTTCGTTAGCCTTGGTACCGAACCGCACTTTGCTAGAACGCCATCGAATGCGACACTAATGTGAGTATCAGGTTTTCACTCACTCGAGACATCCCTTCTGAGGTGTTCAGTCCCATGATTCATCGAATGCTGCGCCATATGGTGGCGCCAATGCTGATGGCAGGCCTCTGCTGCTCGATCGCGAGCGCCCAGGAATTCCAGACGATCGAGAAGAATTTCGCGCAGCATGTAACTGTGAAAAAACTGCCGAACGGCTTGACTTTGATCGTTTGCGACCGCCCGGAAGCGCCAGTGTTCAGCTTCTTCACCATTGTGAATGCGGGCAGTGTGCAGGACCCTAAAGGGGAAACCGGGTTGGCGCACATGTTTGAGCATCTGGCCTTCAAGGGAACAAAAGATATCGGCACCACCGATTACCCTGCGGAAAAAATCGCGCTGGCCAAAGTCGAAAGATCGTATGCCGCCTATGACGCCGAATATCGCAAGCGCGTCGGTCAGGATCCAGCCAAGCTGAAACAGTTGAAAGCGCAATTCGACGCTGACACCACCGCAGCGAACAAATATGTCATCCCGAATCAATTCACACAAATTGCAGAGATGAATGGCGCGACGGGCATCAACGCAGAGACCGCCAGCGACGAGACAGAATACTTCTGGAGCATGCCGGCGAATCGACTGCAATTATGGGCATACATGGAGAGTGACCGCATTGCGAATCCGGTTCCGCGGCAGTTTTATAAAGAGCGCAATGTGGTGATGGAGGAACGCCGCATGCGGGTCGATTCCAACCCCATCGGCTTTATGATTGAGCAGTTCCTGGCAACAGCCTATGTCGCGCATCCCTATCGAAGTCCTGGTGTGGGATGGATGTCGGATGTGAGCCAGATCAGCGCCACCGAGGCAGACGCATTCCACAAAAAATATTATGTGCCCTCCAACATCGTGGTCACGGTGGTGGGGGATATAAATGCCACCAACGCCATGCCGATGCTGGAGAAATATTTCGGAAGCATTCCCGAGGGGCCGAAGCCGCTGCCTCTGGCGACCGTGGAGCCGCCGCAGCAAGCGGAGAAGTCAGTCACGTTGGAAGAGGCGACGCAGCCCTTTTACATTGAGGGGTATCATCGTCCGGATTATCTGAATAAGGACGATGCCGTGTATGACGCGATCGGCGACATCATGTCGAACGGGCGCACGTCGGTACTGTATCGCAGCCTGGTAAGAGACCAGAAAATTGCGGCGGATGCAGAGGGATTCAGCGGATTTCCGGGTGATAAATATCCCAATCTTTTTGCGTTCTATGCTGTACCGACTCCCGGCCATACGCCGCAGGAGATGCGAACTGCGATCCATGCCGAAATTGACAAGCTGAAAACGCAGGACGTGACGGATGAACAGCTGGCGATGTTCAAAACACGCGCTCGCGCCGATATTCTTCGCAGTCTGGACAACAACGAAGGACTCGCACAGGAGCTAGGCACGTATCAGTTGCGTTACGGCGATTGGCGCATGCTATTCGAACAACTGAACAAGATCGACGCCGTCAGCAAAGCTGACATCCGCCGCGTCGCCAACCAGGTATTTACGGCCAAGAATCGAACCTATGCCATGATCCAATTCGCGGCGCAGAAGCCGGCGAAACCGGCCCCCGAAGCACCCTCGCAACCGGAAGCAAAGCCTGCTTCATCGAAAAAAGGAGGCCGCTAATGCGCACTCGCACCAAGCTCTTCGCAGCAGTTCTCGTAATCGCGTTGGCGTCTTTGTCAGGCTCGGCCTTCGGCCAGGCTGCTTCACCGACGAGTGCAGCGGCAGGTTCGCCCGCGACCTGGACCTCTTGGAAGAAAGTTCCCATTCCGCCGCTTCCTGCCTTCCACCCCAAACAGCCGACGAAGGTCACGCTCAAGAATGGGATGACGATTTTCCTGCAGGAGGATCACGAGTTGCCGTTCATCAATGGCTTCATCATGATTCGTGGCGGCTCGCGCGATGAACCTGCGGACAAAGCTGGCCAGACTGATTTGTATGCCCAAGCCTGGCGCACCAGCGGCACAGCGGCCATGACCGGCGACAAGATGGATGACATTCTGGAAGCCAAAGCCGCCAAAATCGAAACTAATAACGATATAGAATCCACCAGCCTGACCTGGACGAGTTTCAAGCAGGACTTCGATCAGGTATTTGGAATGGCGACGAGCCTGCTGTTGCATCCAGAGTTTCGCGCCGACAAACTGGCGCTCGCCAAACAACAGGAAGACACGGGAATCATCCGCCGCAACGACGATCCGGAAGAGATTGCGGTGCGCGAAGCGGAGTTGCTTGCCTATGGCAAGAACAGCCCTTACGCGCGTGTGCCAGAATTCTCCACAGTGCACGCCGTCACGCTCGCAGATCTGTCTGCCTGGCACGATCGAACTGTAACGCCGAACAATATGATCCTGGGAATCAGTGGCGACTTTAACACGGCGGAGATGGAAGCAAAACTTCGCGCGGCGTTCGAGCCATTGCCGCGTGGTCCGGAATTTTTGTCGGTCAAAACAACCTTCCCCGGTCCCACGCCAGGCGTATATCTTGCGCAGAAGAACGATGTGAATCAGAGCAATGTATGGATCGTGGGACTTGGCACGGAACGCAGCAATCCGGATTATTACGCGCTGAGCGTGATGAATACCGTGTTTAGCGGCGGTTTTGGCTCGCGCCTATTTCAGGATGTACGCACCCGGCTTGGACTTGCCTACGCTGTTGAAGGAGCTTATGGCGCCAGTTACGATCACCCAGGCCTTTTCTATGTTGCGGCGGGGACAAAAAGCCCCAGCACGGTCGCCGCAACTCAGGCCATGCTGCAACAGATTAGCGAGTTGAAGACCATACCGCCCAGCGCCGTGGAACTTCGGAAAGCAAAAGACCAGGTGTTGAATTCCTGGGTCTTCCACTTCGATTCCCCGGCAAAAATTTTGCGGCAGCAGGCGACGCTTGCCTTCTTCGGCTACCCGCCGGACTTTATTGAGAAGTACCGCGACGGCATCGAGAAGGTGACCGCAGCGGATGTCACTCGTGTGGCCAACGAATATGTTCATCCGTCGAAGCTAGCCATTTTGGTGGTTGGAAACCAGGCGCAATTCGGCACCCCGCTGTCAACGCTGGGACCGGTAAAAACGCTCGATATCTCGATTCCGATGCCGCCGAGAACGCAGAAGCAGATGGGTCAGCAGTGACAGCTTGGCCGCTGCTCTCACGGCCCCTATTCTTTCTCGAATTTCAGGGCGGCCGAGTTGATGCAGTAGCGCAGCCCGGTCGGCTTGGGACCGTCGGGGAATATGTGACCGAGATGCGCTCCGCACCGCGCGCATGTCACCTCCACGCGATGTATGCCGTGGCTCACGTCTTCATGGTTCTCGACCGCGTCAGGAGAAACGGGCAACCAGAAACTTGGCCAGCCAGATCCGGATTCAAACTTGGTGTCGGACTTGAAAAGGGGCGCGTCGCAGGCCACGCAGTGATAGCTTCCATCGTCGTGGTTTTTGTAGAGCGCGCCGGAAAACGCCGGTTCGGTTCCCTTCTGGCGAGTTACGTAATACTGTTCCGGCGTCAGCTGCTGACGCCACTCCTCGTCACTCTTCTGGATTTTTTCAGTTTTTTGCGCGTTTTCGGTCATGGCTCCCTCGCTGACTTCAGAGTATGTCAGCCGCCAACATCGTTCAACCGGGTTTGGCAGTCTTCTCGGTGGTTGATATACTCACCAAGAAGAAGCAATCGGAAAACTCCATTTCCCTCCACTCGTGTGCAGAGTTCCCTTCTGGAAAATCTACACGGCCAGGTAGCTCAGTGGTAGAGCGCAGCCCTGAAAAGGCTGGCGTCGGGGGTTCAATTCCCTCCCTGGCCACCACAATTCAAAGGATTTACGCGGTCCTCCCTGCAAATTCAATCCCATATTAACCGAATACATTCACAAAAGCGTCCACTCTACGAGAGTTCCCGCGTTCATCGACGCTGTAAGCAGATTGTGGAGGCCAAAGGCCAGTTCGCATGCTGGCTACCGCAAGCAGTCTTCGTCGAAACTCCCAATCCATGCATGTGCACCCTCCTTTCCGAGGGCAGATGCATGCCTCGGGACGCGTGGCCTAAAACGGCTTTGAGGAACAGAAGTTCGGCACCTCAGCAAGGCCCATCGGGTTATCAATCGCCGTCAGGTCGGCAGGTTTGTCCTTCCATTCGCAGCGGGCGCTTGCCAGCTCTTCTCGCTTCTTTTTGAAGGCCTCGACCCATTGATGCACGACCGACGCTTCGTCGACTCCAGGCTTGAAGCTGCCGTCCTGATTGTGATATTTCGGCATCGCCGAAACGCGTGCGGCCCGAAAAAGGGCCTCGATCTGTTGATCGGAGAGCTGGCACATGAGGGCAGCATCGAAACGGCGTCCATCTTCGCTGATCCCCGGATTGCTCAGGCCATCCTTCGCGGTGAGACTCTTGCGCAGGTTCGCCCGGCAGGCGTGCGGCGCCGCATCGGTGCCAGCGCTTTGCCAGAGCTTCTTGCCGGACCAGTTTTCGATGTTCATCTTCGCGGCGGTGTTGCTGGTGAACCAGCCTCCGCTTCCGAAGGTAGCGCCAACATCCTGGACAAGCATAATGGAGTGGTCACACGTGGTGGCGGGTGGCTGGTTTTTTTCGTCGACATCCACTTTGTGGCAGGTCAGACGCTGTTGGGGCGGCTTGTTGTCGCTATGCTGCATGAAGGCAGCCAGGAGTCTCAGCCCGTCGCGTTCGTATACAGGACGGCCGTTGTCGGTGTCCAGTTCCTTCCAACTCCAGCCTTGGTCGTCTTTACCAATCTCGGTCATTTTGTGCCCGGGCAGCTTACGCACGATGTTCGCGACGGCGTAGGTGCGCGTTGCGGTTGCACCTGATCCGGAAACGGGATTTTCCGGGCAGCCATGACATTCGACCTGAACGGGATACCATGCGTCGGCATAATACCCCATAGCCCACATGAGGCGCGTAGCCACGATCTCCGCGAAGACCTCGTTGTCGCTGGCGCCGAACTTGACCTTGATCGGGTCGCCCTCCTGAATATCGGAGGTCAGCGTCTGCTTCTTTCCGTCCGCAGATTCGACACTGGTGATCTGACAGCCGAACTTGGGCGTTTTGCCGCCCATCTGCTTGCCGGGAGTTTTGAAGTCGCAGATGATCTTGTCGCCGTCGTGGATCTGGAAGACGTGCTTTTGCTGGGGCGGACCCGCGGCGATGTCGGCTTTGCCTACCTTGTCGGGTACAAAGAGAGTTGAGGACTGAATGGCAGTGAGCCGGTCCTTCGCAGAGTAGAAGCCCTTGTCGACTTTCTCCGAGCCGGACTGGGCCTCCGGCGTCTGCGTTTGCGCGGGGAGGGCCGCTATGGCGGTGAGCAGCAACAAAGGCAACAGGAGCGCTCGCCGGCGCGCAACCAGCAGACCAGAGAGAGCAAACGTGGGGCAGCCCGTGCGGAGCGCAGCGGCGCGGAACCACGGACGAGCCAAGATGCGTCCGTTCAACGACTGTATAGAGGCAGAGAGACTGGAAATCATGTTGCTCCTCCTTCGCCTGCACGAGGTGCGGCATGGGGGCTTTCTACTTGCTGATCGGCAAACGCTACTCTTCAGGAATTCCAACTGTCAAGCACTTTGCAACCGTATTTGACCGGATAGAAACGACTGTGGGTCCGAGCGCCGGCTTATCTGAGGAGATAGTGAGTATTGCATGTGAAACGTTTCGCAGTATTATCTACACCACCGGATGATTCGGCTTCGCCCACAGGTTGAAGGGCGGTGGCAGAGGGAGTCAGAGCTGCTGTTCAGAGCTACCGGTCAGAGGTTAGTCTCAAGGAGGATCGCGATGCTATTCGTTACGTTACACGGTGGCCAGCCTGGCAAGCACCCGCGCAGGAACAACGTCCACGCCTACGATAAAAACGGAAAACTGCTTTCCCCCGCGATTCTCGAGGACCGGGATGAGCTGGTGCTGGATGAGCTACGCGGCATCTATCTTCACGGAAAATATCTCTATGCCGTGGTTGCCAACAAAACGCAGAACTGCGTACTGTGCTATGAAGGCTCGCAGACGAGCTATCGGTTCGTCAGCAAATTCGCCTCGCAGGAGACAACGGAGGGCATCTTGCATCCGTTCGATCTGTGCTTCGATGAGGCGGGCTATTGCTATCTATCGAGCCAGGATACCAACGTTGTTACGCGCCTCAGCGTGACGGAGGAAGGTAAGACCGCCAAGGCCGCCCCGCTTCCGGCAGCGCTGCAGGGACGCGGCAAGTTCTCTGCGGGAACGTTCGTTGCTTCCAGCGCAGGCACCCTCAGCCCAGCGGCAACAACGGCGGTTGCGGCACCGGCAGGTCTGGAGTTCTCCAGCGAGGGGGCCAAGAAGCATTCGGTGCGCGGAATTTTGTGGAGCCACGGGGCGCTGTACGTCGCGGACCAGCCTGCAGGTACGATCAAGGTATTTGACCGGAACGGCAAATATCTCGGCCAGAGCAATCCGGTCGAGACTCCGATTCACCTGGTTGCCAATGGGAACAAACTCTTCGTGAGCGGGGCAAACGAAGTCCTTCAGGGGGACCTCACAGGTAAGGGTGACCTGCGCCTGACGGCTGTTCCTGGACTGGATGTAAAAAATGGAGGCGGCATTGCGTTTTCCAGTTCTGGCAATCTCTACATCGCCAGCCGCACAGAGAACAAGATCTTCAAGTTCGGACCGGATTTCAAGCCCCTCCCGTTCCCCTGTGAGCTGCCGGACAACCCGGAATTCCTGCTGCAAGTATGAGTGCGCAGGCAAGCCTCGGAGTTGACGCGGCGGGGGTGGGCTGCGGCGAGCTCTGTGCGCTTAGCTATGCCAATCGACTGGTGATTACTGAGATCCGGCAGGTTTGCGCACACATCCGGAAAGATGCATCTACGAACCCTGGCGACAACGGACTGAACATCGATTGCACGCGCCGCTTCCGTATGGGAATGGAACGCTTGTTAGCCAATGTTGGCTATCTCAGCTCGCTGGCGAGGATGACACAGACCGAATTGCCCAGCTCAGGGATCGAATTACAAAAGACTTTGTAATGCTCGAAGTTATAGGATTTTTAGCCAAAAACTGAGACTTTAGTTTCATAGCATGAAAACCAAGATGCCCCGGCTATCGGATCGTGGATGGGACTTCTCAGGTGGATCAGACATTCTTGATGACCCTCTTTCCTCCCTCCCTCTACCCGCCACTACCTAACGTTCCCCTTCTATCTCTCTCCTTTTCGCCCGGGCTAGGCCTACCGAATTACCGCAGAGCAAGCGCTCATGTTTCTTCTCACTCTCACTGATTGACCGCGATTGCGTCATTTGTGCGATGCGAAAATGCCTTTTCTGCGGGATAGACCTTTTTGACAGGTCGCTCGGCGAACGATCCATGGTTGAAGGAATAGGCGACAGCTTCCATCCTGCTGGACACGCCGAGTTTGTCGAAAACATGAAACAAATGGTTTTTGATCGTGTGTTCGCTCAGGTTGAGCGTTGTTGCGATGTCTCGGTTGCTCCGCCCGTCCGCCACCAACTGAAGGATCTCCTCTTCGCGTGCAGTAAGGATCGGTTTCCCTTTTGCATTCACGGTGCTGAACATCTTGCGCTGAGAGAGAGACTCAACTAGGCAAGCTAGTTGCTCGCTATTTGCCCAAATCTGTCCGGCATGGACGCAGCTAACACATTTACAAAGTAGCGAGAAGTCCGCGCTCGAACCTGAGAGAACGCCGCGCGCCTGTGCACGGAAATATGCCACCGTTTCTTCGTTTGTAAGATTCGCGGAAAGGATGATAGTACGCGCGGTCGAGCCGATAAGAGAAAGCTGTTCCAACAATTCAATGGCGGCAACAGAACCGCTGCGCTCGAAAGCGCTGATAATGATCGTGTCTGGCTTTTTTTCGATTACGATGCGAAGCGTGTCCTCAATACTCTTGGGACAGCCCACAACGTTGTATTCCGGCTGCTTCGAGAAAGCACGCTTCAGAAGGTCCGAAGTAATTCCCGTTGCATCGAAGACCACAATCGAGATTGACGATTGGACGGAGAACTCTGAAGGCGGCATGAAGGAACTCCAGGAAAAGCCTGCGCTGGCGGGCGAATAGAATAGAACGAAGATAGATTTATACGCTCCCGTCACGTGCTGTCAATGATCGCGCACGTATTTTTACATTTGGGCCCATTGGTTTCCCACTTTTGTCTAGAAATTTTCACTAGATAAACATTCATTGAGGAAAGTGATCCCCGCCACGCGCGTGGGGGAAAGAAATCACAATACAGATGTCCCATGTCAGAGGACGTCGCATATATTTATCCGAAATCAAAGCTCAAACGCGCACTTTTCAATCTCCCCCAAGCGATGCCCGACGCCTGCAAAAGCGGCTCGTGCTGTGCGTGCATTTCCCTAGTCATAGTGATTCCACCCATCGACATTTCAATTGCGAACGACGAACTAGCATTTGCCAGGGTTCGGTGAGAAGAACTTCTCAGGAACATCTTCCCATTGCGTCCATGAAAGCGGTTAGCTACAGTTGGCTTTCGCTGAAAGCTGCAGAGCGTCGTTGCCTGTGGGTTAATGCGGCCATCTAGTTTTGTTGATCCAATATTTTCTTGAATAAAGAACTTTCAAGCCACCTAGGCAGGGAGTATTTATGTCGGGAAATGACATCGTCCGTTCGTCAGGAACAGTGGTGGAAAACCGACCTGTAAGAGTTGCCGTTATCGGCTCGGGATACGTAGGTCTCGTGGTCGCCGCGTGCTTTGCGGAAATCGGACACACAGTTATTTCCGTAGATAATGATGCAGATAAGATAGCCGATCTTAGACAGGGAAATGTCCCAATCTACGAGCATTTCCTGCCGGAATTGCTGCAGCGACACTACCCTTCCCGGCTCACATTCACCACCTCTCTGAGGGATGCTGTTGCAAATTCCGACGCGATCTTCATCGCAGTTGGAACCTCTGCGCTCGGAAATGGAGAAGCCGATACGCCTTACTTTGAGCAGGCCGCCAAGGAAATAGCTGATTCGATCAACGGGTACAAAGTCATTGTCGAGAAGAGCACAGTCCCAATTTCCACGACCGATTCCATTGCTGCCGTGCTGTTGAGCAATGGCGTCCAGCGAGAGATGTTTGATGTTGTTTCCAATCCAGAATTTCTGCGGGAAGGCACGGGAATAACAGACTTCCTGCATCCAGACCGAATCATCGTCGGAACCGAAAGCGAACGCGCATACGCAGTCCTGGAGCGAATTTATTGGCCGCTTACTTCCGGTCAGTATTACAAGTCGCTGTTCAGTGTCCAAGGCGAACGGTCCCAATCCAGCCCTGCATCGTTGCTCAGAACCAGCGCAAAAAGCGCCGAGTTACTCAAACATGCATCCAATGCCTTCCTTGCCACAAAAGTCAGCTTTATCAATTCCGTTGCGAATGTTTGCGACGCGGTAAAAGCGGACGTTTCTGAGGTTGCGCAAGGTATGAGTATGGATCCCGCTATTGGCCCTGGTTTTCTTGCCGCCGGTTTGGGATACGGTGGTATGTCCCTTTCCAGCCAAGTTAGATACCTTCGCGCGATTGGCAGTAGAACCGGAGCGGATTTTAGCCTGCTGCATGAAGTCGAGCGCATCAATGAAAACCAGCAAGCAAGCTTCCTAACCAAAGTTCGACTTACATTAGGGGAACTACGGGGCAAGAGGCTTGGCGTTCTTGGATTGTCGTTCAAGGGAGGCACAGACGATATTCGGGAATCCCCTGCTATGAACGTAGTGCACGCTCTGGTGGCCGCTGGTTGCATTATTACAGCCTATGATCCGGCAGCTAAGGAGAATGCGCAAAAGGAATTGCCAGAGGGCAGCGTTGTGTTTGCGGAGAACGCGTACCAAGTAATGGATGGGGTGGATGCTCTTCTCGTGCTTACGGACTGGGACGAATTCTCCATGCTGGATATTCCGGAGATGAAGAAGAGGCTCGGCGATTCTGTTGTCCTTGATGGGCGCAACATGTTTGACATCAATGTCATGAAAGAGATCGGGATGACCTATGTCAGCGTTGGTCGCCCGGCAGATGGAGGCCTCGCTTCGAGGAAATCGCCTTCAGTCGCGGGGCGCAAGACGAGGAAGCCATTAACGATGCCGTCGCCCGCGACGAGATTGTCTAAGGCAACGCGAAGTCGGAAGCCGATGATGTCTACCTAGGAAAAGCCAGTAGTAGATAGGGTGAGAACCAGTATTTGCCTTGAGCTAGACGAGTTACCTGCTGTACCGGCACCTGCAGCCAACTGAATGATTGCTGGAACGTTCTCTCTCCCGGTAAGATTCGATGCTTTTCCACAACGGTCCAGTGGGACTGAAAGGGCGAAGCTAGGTACGCCGCCCACAATTAAGGAGACAGCCACGAAATGAACCCGGCAGGCACTCTCGGCGACGCTTCCTGGTACGCGGTCTTAACCCGGTCGCGGCAGGAAAAGGTTTCGGCCTCGATGCTGGAGAGTTTCGGCGTTGAGAACTTCTTGCCTCTCACTATCGAGAGGCGGCAATGGAGCGATCGAAAGCAGGTGGTCAACGTACCGCTTTTTCCAGGCTACCTGTTTGTACGGATTCCCTTGCTCCGCGACAGCCAATTGCGCGTTCTGAAGGTTCCCGGCGTAGTGAGGTTTATCGGAAACCACACCGGACCTCAGCCGATTTCAGCTGCGGAAATCGAGAGTATTCAGATCGTCTTGTCCCACCGGATCGAATGCACTCCTTATCACATGCCCAGGATTGGAGATCGAGTCCGCATTTTTCGAGGAGTGCTGGCGGGAATTGAAGGCGCTCTGGTCCGCTGTGGCTCAGACAGCAGCCTGGTAATATCCGTCGAAACGATTCACCAATCGATCGCTATTCGCGTCGACCGGTCGGATGTCGAACCGGTGTTCAGGCCGTCACCGCCGCTATCTTCCGGTGTGATGCCGATGCTTTCCGCCCAACACGGATTTTGAGCAACAGAAATGAGGGTGCACGCCATGATTCAAATAAATATTTGCAGCACAGTCGTTCTAGCAATCCTTCTGGGCGGCGGGGCTGCGATCCTGCAGGCGCAGGGAGCACAGACTGCGCCGGCTTCCAACCTCGAAGCGGCAAACACGGCGGCACCGGAAACTGCGACCTCCTCCGAGCCGCAACTCGAGCAGCGCTATCCCCGGTACATCATTCAACGACAAGACGCGCTGAAATTATCATTCCCACTCTCTCCGGAAATGAACCAGACCGTAACCGTGCAGCCCGATGGGTACATCACATTGCAAAATGCCGGAGGGTTGCATGCCCAGGGCCTGACGGTTCCGGAGCTGGTGGACGCGCTCAAAAAAGCCTATGCCAGTGTGCTCCACGATCCGATCATCAACGTGGACCTTGACAACTTTCAAAAGCCCTTCTTCACAGCTTCCGGCCAGGTTGGGAAGCCAGGCAAATACGTACTTCGCTCCGACATTACGGTGGCCGAGGCATTGGCAATTGCCGGCGGCATGACGCCGGAGGCTAAGACACAAATATTCCTCTTTCACAAGACCTCAAGTGGTTGGGTTGAAACCAGGAAAGTAAATATGAAGGATATATTAAGTGGCAAAAATGTGAATGAAGACGCAAGCATCAAACCGGGCGACATGATTTACGTGCCGGAAAAATTCATCGCAAACTTCAAGAAATATGTGCCCTATTCGTTCGGCACATACCTGACACCAGTCCCGTAAGAATAGATGAAACCCAGCTCATTCTGAGCCACTGTTCACGGCATTAGGAGCACCGAAACGCATCTGGGGAAAGGCAGCAGCACATGAAAGAGATTGATTCTGAATCGTGGATAAATGAAAAGGCTCCGGATATTTCCCTCCGTGAGTTGGCGGCGCCCCTGTTCCGCCGGAAGCGAGTCCTAATCACAACCTTTTTGGTCGCGCTTGCCGTTGTGCTTTTGGCCGGCTCCCTAATGCCGTCTGAGTACACCTCTCATATGTCGATTCTGGTGAACCGCGAACGTGTCGATCCACTCGTCAGCACCGGAGCCGCGACTCAGGTGCTCGAGCCAGGCAATCCCGTCTCAGAAGAGGAAATCAATTCCGAGGCGGAGCTTCTGAAGAGCCGCGATGTGCTGGAACAGGTGGTGCTTGCTAACGGACTTCAGAAGCAACACGGATACTCTTTCCTCGATTTGCTTCGTCCGAAACAACATGAGGCGGACAGGGTCGGGCGGGCTGTGCGATCTCTGGCCAAGGGGATAAAAGTAGAAGCCGGGGCCAAGACAAACATGATCGAGGTGAGTTACAGTTCACCCGATCCACGGCTTTCCTATGGAATTCTCAACACCCTAGGCAATCTCTATCTGGCAAAGCACGTCGCAGTGCACCGCCCGCCGGGTTCCTATCAATTCTTCGCGCGCGAGACAAAAAACTATCACCAGGCGATGGAAGATTCCGAGGCCCGGCTCAGAAGTTTCCAAAAGCAGCAGGGCGCGGCAGCCCCTGACCTGGAACGCTCGAATTTAGCGCAGCAGGTCACAAACTCGGTCGGCCAATTGCATCTGGCGGAAGAGGCGATTGCCGCGGATCAGCAGCGGCTTTTTAGCGATCGACAACAAATGAGTTCTGTCCCGGAACGATCGGCCACGCAGCGATCCACCAGTGAGGCAGACAAGCTGCTCGAATATCTCGAACCCGCTTTACTGGCTGCGGAAACGAAGCGGACACAGTTGGCGCTAAAGTACAACCCGAATTACCCGCTCGTGCAGGAGGCTGATCAGGAAGTTGCTACAGCCAAAGCAGCTATTGCCGCAGCTGAAAAGACGCGGTACGTAACACAGACGACAGATCGGGATCCGACATTTGAGTTGCTGCGGGAAGACAGTGCGAAAACAGAAGCAAATCTCGCAGCTGAGCGCGCCAACCTAACAGCTATCAAGAGCAGCATCCAAAGCCTGCAAACGCAAATGGTGGATCTGGATCAAAAAGCCTTGACCCAGCAAGACCTATTGCGCAGCGTGAAGGCGAACGAAGATAACTATCTGCTCTATCTCTCGAAGCGGGAGCAGGAGCGGACATCCGACGCGCTCGACAAAACGAGAATTGCGAATGTAGCGATTGCGGTTCCTCCCGACATTCCCGCACTGCCGACACACGGCTTTCTGATAGTAGTGGTGTTCGCGCTAGCGATTGCTACCCTACTTGCCATCGCCATGGCCTATCTCGTCGAGTATTTCGACTCGTCCTTCCACACACCGGCGCAGGTGATAGACATGCTCGGCATTCCGGTTGTGGTAGCCGTACCAAAGAAGACTGCATAGGCAAATTATGGTTCTCGAATATTACAACCTGCGGGAACAGCCCTTTGGGGTTACGCCCGATCGCCGCTACCTGTTTACGAGTGCGACGCACCGGGAGGCGCTCGCCTCTCTGCTCTGTGGATTGGAGGCGGGCCGCGGGTTTGTAGCGCTGATCGCGCAGCCCGGGATGGGCAAGACGACCTTGCTCTTCGAAGCGTTGAATCAGCTAAAGGATAAGGCCAGGGTAGTCTTCCTATTCCAAACCATATGTACGCCGATGGATTTTCTACGGGCCGTACTCGCCGACCTTGGCGTCCATGACACACGCGGAAGTCTCGTTGAGCTGCAGTCAAAATTGAATGAGTTGGTAATTGAGCAGTCTCGTTCGGGAAAACCTCTTGTGCTCGTTGTCGATGAGGCGCAGAATCTAGACGACTCGGTGCTTGAGTTGGTGCGAATGCTCTCGAACTTCGAGACATCGCAGGAAAAACTTATCCAGATCGTCCTATCCGGACAGCCTCAGCTCGCCGCCAAGCTGGCGTCGCCCGAGTTCCTCCAGCTACGGCAACGAATCTCAATCTTCGGCAGTTTAAAACCGTTTTCTCCAGTAGAGACGGCGCTCTATATAGAACATAGACTTCAGATCGCTGGGCATAGGGTGGGAGCGCCGTTGTTTACTAGGGGCGCGGTGGCGATGATCGCAGAACACAGCGAGGGTGTTCCGCGTAACATTAACAATCTTTGTTTCAACGCAATGTCGCTGGGGTGTGCTTTGCGGCGGAGAACGATCGACTGCGAAATCGTTCGCGAGGTCATTGCCGATCTCGACCTAGAGTCATTGCAGAGGAGAATATCTCGTGCGTCGCGGCCGGAGGAGGATGTGAAGCAAGGAGTCTCGGCATTTGCCTCCTTTAGGACTATCACGTCGATGCTAACGGGCCGAGTTCCAATATTCACCGCAGTTTGCGCAATCCTGCTCGTTTTGGGTGGGGCACTCCTCCAAGGCCATCGCTGGACGATGGCGAACACCGTCGTGCATGCGAATCGCGTGCTCCCACCACCCGTCCGTTCACGCTCATCTTTCCTGGGCCTGCAACAGAATCCGCAACGGGCAACTCAGGCGAATTTTATTCGTGTCAAGGCGGGGCAGTCTCTCTACCGGATTTGTATCGAAAATTTTGGATGCTACAACTCAAAGCGCATACAGGAGATTCAGAAACTGAATCCCAGGCTGAGCAATCTCGACCACATTGAGTCTGGTCAGACAATTCGCATCCCCGTTGTCGAACAACTCTCCAGCCCGACGCAAAGAGTTATCGCACAGGCTGGGAATGCTTTACCCGCAGAAAGAAGCAGACCATGAGCAGAAACTTCGATTTGATGCAGCAGTTGGAGATTGACCGGGGACCTCGTCCCAGTGAAACCGATGCGAAAGTTTTTTCCACCCCGGCAGAAAACGGTAGTCGCAACGGCAATGTCGAGTGGGCCAGCGACGAAGCGCTAAGGCTTGTGCAACAGATATTTCTTTTGCAAACGCAGGAGCCACCGCGCGTAGTGGTATTTGCCGGGATCGATCACGGCAACGGATGCAGCCGAATCTGCGGGGCTGTAGCGGAGACGTTGGCCAAAAACTCCCGAAAGCCAGTTTGTCTGGTCGAAGCCAACTTTCGATCTCCCGCGCTACCCGAGCTATTCGGCACCACCAACCACTACGGCCTAACCGACGCTCTATTGCATGACGGGCCAATCCGCTCCTTCGCCAAACCCATGGGGCACGAGATGCTATGGCTTCTCTCTTCCGGCGCACTGGCAGTTGATTCACCCAAACTGTTGAGCTCCGGGCAGCTAAAGACGAGGTTGGCGGAACTGCGCGAAGAGTTTGACTTTGTCGTTGTCGACGCACCGCCATTGACGCGGTATGCAGACGCGATTGCGCTGGGGCAAGTGAGCGATGGCCTGATCCTGGTTCTCGAAGCTGACTCAACGCGGAAGAAGGCGGCTCAGATGGCCGCAGCCAATCTACGTTCCTCCAATGTGTCGATCCTTGGCGCCGTCCTGAACAAGCGAACATTCCCTATCCCCGAGAACATTTACAAGCGACTGTGAGTCACGCTCCCTCTCCGTCCACCGCAGAAGAGCAACCATTAATAAATAAAAACTAGTCCCCCCTCCGCATGCCTAAAGTGGGGAGGTCAAGCGTACCTGTGATCAGCTCGTCCTTTATTGGATAACTCATTTGCGCCTTCAGCGAGCTGGGACATCCGTCGCCATTCCCGAACGACTTATAAGACATTACTCAGCCCAGTCACATGTTTCGTGGAGAACGATTGTGAACGACAGAAACCACCTTCTGATCACAAGCCTTCAGAAATCCTTTGATCTGGTGCTTCTGGTACTTTCCTTTGGTCTGACAACGGCGCTTATCGTCCATCATGAGGGGAACATCTCGCTGACCCAGTTTCTTTCCATAAGGACAAAAGTATCGGATTACGTCATCTTTCTTCTCGCATTGTTCATCTGCCATCTGATTCTTTCTATCTGTGGCCTGTACAGGTCGATGAGACTATCCAGAAAACGCGCGGAGATACGGGACATATCGAAGGCCACGACTCTTTCCGTCGTCTGTTTTGTCGCTATTGGCTCGGCATTTGACCTCCGGATGATCACTCTGCCGTTCCTGGCACTGTTTTGGGTGATCAGTACTTCGGTTCTGTGCGCCTTTCGCCTCTCACTGCGAATTGGGCTGGCGCGGATCCGCGCCCATGGCAGGAATTCGCACCATATGTTGATTCTCGGAACAAATCCTCGCGCCGTCGAGTTTGCGCGCAGGATCGTCGCGAATCCGGAACGGGGCTATAGACTGCTGGGATTCGTCGATGATGAGTGGGCAGGGATGGCCGCTTTTCGCAAGGGTGGCCTACGGCTGGTGAGCGATTATGCTGGGTTGGCGCGATTTCTGCGCAGCAACGTCGTCGATGAGGTTGCAATCTTTCTCCCAGTCGGTTCCTTTTACCGGTACTCTGCCGAGGTGGCTGCCCTGTGCGAACAGCACGGCATCATCATGCGCCTCAACGCTGATATTTTTGGCCTTAAGGTGGCACGCTGGCGAGCAGAGGAATTCGATGGGGACCATTTCGTGGCCACTTATCCGGGAGCAGGCGAAGGCTGGCCGCTCTTCATGAAAAGGGCGCTGGATATATCGATTTCCATTTTGCTTCTCCTCTTCCTGGCCCCGCTAATGGCTGGAGTGGCGCTCGCCATTAAGTTGTCCTCTCCGGGCCCTGTTTTTTTTCTACAGAACCGAATTGGGCTGAACAGGCGGCGATTTCGGATCTGCAAATTTCGCACCATGGTTCCAAACGCCGAGAAACTGATGACGCAACTCGAGGACAAAAACGAAGTGTCGGGTCCGGTCTTCAAGATCAAGAACGATCCCCGAATTACACCGATCGGAAAATTCCTGCGCCGTAGCAGCATTGACGAGTTGCCCCAGCTGTTTAACGTTCTCCAGGGCGACATGAGCATAGTGGGTCCGCGCCCAATGGCGGTTCGCGATTACGAGGGATTTAATCAAGATTGGCAACGCCGGCGATTCAGCGTGAAGCCCGGCATAACCTGCCTGTGGCAGGTGAATGGCCGCAACAGTATCCCTTTCGACCAGTGGATGCGTCTCGACCTTCAGTATATGGACGAGTGGTCGCTTTGGCTGGACTTCAAAATCATGGCAAAAACAGTTCCCGCCGTTTTTCGAGGCGCCGGTGCTGCTTGATGAGATTCCAACTCTCGTCCCCTACAGAGGTGGCTCGAATGCAACTGCCGGACTCCAGCGTGAGCACGACCGACCGATACCGTCGGTTTCCGCCTTCTGCGCCCAACCGGAAATCCGCGTTTTGGGCAAGAATCCAAGATCGCATGCTTGGGCGATTCACGATTGAGAACTGGGCCATTGGCATCGTAAACGCGCCCATCCATGCGTTTCTGGACGATGCTTTCGTGCCAACCGTGCATTGGCTAGGTAACTGCGGTCCCCTCGATTTTCTCGCGGATTGTTTTGGTATCGTGGAAGAGGACAGCCGAATCATTGTAGCGGAACGGTTCACGTACCGCGGTTCTTCCAAGTTATACATGGACGGCGGAGAATGTACTCTTCCGGGAAGAGGGCATATCACTTCCATCGCCATTGATAGCGATGGGAAAATTGTCAGTGAAACCCCCGCAATCGATACTGGATTCCACATCTCCTATCCTTGTACGATCCATGACGGGAATGCGTGGTATCTGGTGGCGGAAGAGCTCAGCGCGGACCGGGTCAATCTGTTCCGGCGTGATAGCGAAGGCCGCTGGCGCCATCTGAAGGAACTCTTGCCGCACGCAGTGGTCGACCCCACCGTGTTTACTTATGCCGGTCAGTGGTGGATGTTTGGCACCACCCGTGAGAACACCAGCAGCGAACTGCAGATATGGTGTGCAGATGAACTTCAGGGCGAATGGCGGCCGCACCGTGCCAATCCTGTGCGTAGAGACCCGCAAAAAGTTCGCTCCGGCGGGACGCCGTTTGTTTTCCATGGTCAGTTATATCGTCCGAGTCAGAACAGCACCAGAACTTATGGCGGATCGATCATCATTAATCGCGTCGATGTGCTGACACGCCAACGCTTTGAAGAGCATTGCGTTCAAGAAGTCTTTCCTCCACCGGCGTCACAGTTCCAAGCCGGCATACACACGTTATCCGCCTTCGGAAACTCGACCCTGATCGACGCCAGACGTCCTGTCCTGCTGCCGCGGGTAGTTGCCAAGAGGATGTTAAGGAAACTGGCCACATGGGTCGGTTGACGATCTGTTTCAATTGTTAACTTCAATGTCATCCATCTCCCCATCCCTGATCGAACGGTCCCGTGAGTTTCTTTCGTTGAGTGCGGGCCGTACACGCACGCTGCGGACCAATTTCGCCTGGAATGCTGTCGGCAGCGGCGTCTTCGCGATGAGTCAATGGGGCATTCTCATTATTTTCGCGAAACTCGGAAGCGCTACTCTCGTCGGTCAGTTGGTCTATGGACTTGCCCTGGCGTCGCCTCTGTTTGTGGTGGCTGGTCTTCAACTGCGCTCGATTCAGGCTACGGACCCTGAAGGCAGGCATTCGGTCGGCCAATACCTCGGGCTACGAGCTGTCACGACCCTCGCCGCCCTCCTCGTTGCGAGTGCGATCGCGGCTGCCATGTGGGTCATCGGCAGTCAATTGACTCTGATTGTGCTGTTCTGGGCGCTCTCCAAGGCCGTCGATTCGGGAAGCGATGCTCTCTACGGCCTCTTTCAGCAGTCCGAACGAATGGATTACGTGGGATTTTCTCTTACTCTGCGCGGCATTCTGTCGGTGGCTAGCGTCGCGCTTCTGTTTCGCGCCAGCCGCTCTGCCCCGCTTGCGCTGGGAGGTCTCGTAATCACCTGGGCCGCGGCCTTCATCTTGTTTGACGTCCCCATGGCGCGTAATCTGCTCAGCCATCGTAAACCCTCGGCCTTTACGCCCGGAAGGGTGGCTGAAACACTCCGTCTGGTGCTAGATAGGCGACAGTTGATGCCGCTCTGTCTGGAAGCCGCGCCGCTGGGAATCGTAGCTTTTCTGTTGACGATTCAGGCGCAGATTCCTCGGTACGTCGTGGTGGGTTTGCTGCACCCTCGCGCGCTCGGTCTATTTGCGGCCGCTGCCTACCTCACCTTCGTAGGGTCGATACTCGTCAATTCGCTAGGCGCGCCCGCATGCGTGCGGCTTGCACAATACCACGTTACTGGATCGCGTTCTGGGTTTCGCCGACTCATGACAAAGTTGATTCTTGTGGCGGCAGTGCTTGGCGTTGCTGGAATCCTGATTGCCGCATTCGCCGGCGGCCGTATTCTGACTTTGCTCTACACCCATGAGTACTCGGGAATGGCCGGTGTCTTGACCATACTATGTGCGGCCAGTGCTCTCTCCTTTATCGCATCCTTTCTGGGTTACGGCATGACGGCCCTGCGGCGTTTCAATATCCAGGTTCCCATCTTTGTGGCCGTAGCTCTAATTACGCTTATTAGCTGCTATTTCCTGACCCGGAGCTATGGGCTGATGGGAACGGCTGTTGGCATTTTGATCGGCAACCTGGCTCAGCTGGTCATGAGTGCGGCGGTCGTCTGGCGAACGTCTCAACGGAACAGCAAGATGACGGCCTCTGGATCGCGCGAAGCTATCGGAACGGCGGAAAGCCTGTTATGAACATTGCTTTCGTTTCCAAGGAGTGTCCACCCTCGCCACGCTCTTGTGGCATAGGGACCTACGTCTGGGAAACAGGTCGAGCGCTGGCGCGCATCGGTCACAACGTGACGATCCTCGCAGCGTCGGACGACGGTACTTCAACATCATCGATGCCGTACCCCCGGATCACCGTCGTTCGCCTGCCCGATGACGAACTCGGCACCGAGAAACGGAACATTGTTGCTCGATCCCTTAGTGCTCCACTCGCTCATGGCATTGCTTACCGCAGACGAATTGCGGAATGGATTGCAACCCTGGCCGCCAAAAATCAGTTCGACATCATTGAATTCCCAGGGTTTCGGGGCGAGTCCGCGGTCTGGCTCGATGGGCAGCGTTCCATTCCCATGATAGTGCGGATGCACGGCCTCAGTGCGGGTACAGATGCGACGTGGAAAACTCGTCTATCTGCGACAAGGCGTCTCCAGTTCACTTGGGAACGCCAGGAATTACGGGCTGCCGACCTCATTACTGTCGTATCTGAGCACGAAGCATCCGTAGTGCGTGCGCGATTCGGCGGCGATCGTATGCAAGTTGTGCATAACAGCATCGATACGGGCCGGTGGAGAAAGCTGTCCGCAGAGGCCCCACAAGAAATAGATTCGAATGACATTCTGTTCGTGGGCAGTTTACTCACCCAGAAGGGTATCTTCGTACTCCTGCGGGCCGCCGAACTCTTGCGGCACACTGGCTGGCGAGGTCGGCTGATCCTGGCCGGACGGACCACTCCCCACTTCGACCGGTTTATTCGCCTGCGGGCTGCTGTGGGCATGAAACTGCCGGATTGGGTCGTGCATCTGGGGATTTGCCAGCGGGAGCGCTTAGCCGGCCTGTACCGCGATGCCGCTGTCTGCTGTTTTCCGTCCCTAGCCGATGCCTTCTCCTACACCTGCCTTGAGGCGATGGCGTGCGGGGGACTTGCGGTCGGCTCATCGAGAACCGGGATGACCGAGGTGCTTGCCGACACTTGCGGATTTTTGGCTTCCCCAGGAGACGTTACCGGGCTTGTCACAGTGCTTGGGTTGGCACTCTCGATGGACGAAGCTGAACGTACGCGAATGAAGGAGGCCGCGCAGCAAAGGGCCCGCGAGAAGTTCGATCACGACATCATCATCCCCAAACTACTGGATGTTTATAGAGAAGCAGCTCGCTTATCAGACCAGAGAAATCGATGCTGATCTACATCACCATTTGCATTACCGCATACCTGGTTTTCAAGATCCTGCGCGCGCCGCGCAGGGCGGATGCCACCGGGTACCTGTTGGTGAGCGGCATCATTCCGCTCCCGCTGGTCATCGTCGGCAACACGGCAGAGGCCGCTGTATACTCGATCGACGTTTGCTTGTTCGCATACCTCGTGGCAAACGGCAGGTCGGCTTTGCGCTGCGTGACCCAACGTCGCTTGCTCGCCGCCGGGTTGGGAGCTCTTTTCGCTTCTGCCGTCCTGGCAACGTGCTCTGGCGTCTTCAATTTCTTATTTGTCGATCCTGGCGCGCTCAAATTTTATGCGTTCACTATCGTGAAGTTCTGGGAGTACGCTTTGCTGGCCGCGCTCCTTATCGCCAGTAAACCGGACACGGTGCAATTGCGAAAAATCTGCGTGATCCTGCTGACAGGAATCCTCATTTACGAGATCCTCCACGCGCTCCACATCAGCGGTATTGTGCCCATGTCGGGTAAAGCGTATTTAGGGCCGAACGCCACCCCGATTCAGGCCGCCGACTTTTCGGATAGGACTGGGTGGTTCCTGACATCGTATCGAGTCGTTATTGGAGGAACGGCCTCAATCGGCGCATGGTTCTCCCTCATGGTGTTTGAAGCATACCGAGGCAAGCTCAAGGCAGCGGCGGTTGTCACGGCGATCCTGTCGATCTTCTCGGTCATTGCGACCAGTTCCCGGTCCGACATTGCCGGATTAGTTGTCTCCGCGATTGTGTTTGCGTTGGTTACGCCGCCGCGGCGATGGAAGGTATATATTGGTGCCTCGGTCATGGTCTTCGGCCTCTATGCGGCCTTGCTCACATATTTCTTACCTGCGGCGAAAGAAGCTACAGAAATGACTCGCCTTACCGCGCTTTGGAATCCGAAAGTACGCGCGGAAAGCTCCTACGCCGGCCGGTCGCACGACAGAAGTGCCATGCTAACGTACCTCCCAGAGCATCCTCGAGAGCTTATTATCGGGGTTGGTCCTGGCAACTTCCATTGGTATCAAGAGCAAGGGATAACGGTGAACTACTTTGGACACAATTCGTACCTGCAATGGACCGGAGAGCTGGGTATCGGCGGATTTATCCTGGTCATCACATGGTGCGGTTCCGTCTATCTGTACGCCAAGAAACGGCTACGGAGTCCAAATCGTATTTCCCGGCTGGCGGCTCGCACGTGCCTTGCGCTGATAGCTGGAAGAATGGTTGCAGCCTGGGGTGCCGAAAGCCTGTTTGGATCTACGGGAATGGGCTACTACAGCTTGTACATGGTGGGAATCCTCTATCTTCTCGTCTCGGTCGCATCGGATGTTGACGCAAGAAGCCTTCGCTCCCGCTTACAAGAAAAGGTGCTTCAGAAGAGCGAACAACATGGCGTCCCAACTTACGCCATGAAGGACAGAATCCAGTCAACCGTCGGCTAACAAAGCTGCCACCCTCATCAGTTCAAGCCTATGAAGATTAGCGTGCTGATTCACAACCTGAACCGCGCCTCGGCCGTTGAGAGGTGCCTGTCTTCAGTGGCGAAGCAGGCTTTCCGGCCACTCGAAGTCGTGATCCTTGATGCTGGTTCTACGGACGATTCACCGCGGGCCATCGAGGATGCCCGCCAAGGTATGCTTTGTGCTGGCATTAAGGTCAAGGTCATTTCCTGCCCGCAAATGGGCGTGGCTGCTTCAAGAAACCTCGCGGCACGACATGCGTCAGGTGACCTACTTTGTTTCATCGACAACGATGCAGCCTTTGCCGCTCCCTATTGCCTCTCCCAAGCGGAAGAGAGGTTTGCCTGCAACACTCGTCTAGCCGTGGTCGCTTTCCAAGTGCTGAAAGCAGGTACGGACGAGATTGACCCCGTGACGTGGGTTTTCCGCCGCTCTAGCGCGCTCTGGTCCGCAAGAGAATTCAAAAGTTTCAATTTTGTCGGGACCGGTTTTTGCATTCGTGCGAAGGCTTTTTGGGAGGCCGGGGGCTTCTGGGACCATTTGCGGTATTCGCGCGAAGAAGAGGATCTGGCCATGGGATTGGTCGATAGGCAGTGGGAGCTGCTTTATTGTCCAGCCGTAGCCATTCGTCATTACCCGGAACAAAGTGGACGTATGTCACTTGCTGCGCGCCGGTGCACTGAACTCCGCAATGGACTTCTGGTTCTTTGGCATCGCTTACCCATGCCTGTTGCCGTACTCGCCATGACAGTGCGGATTTGCACGATGACGCTGACGGCTCGGCGCGAGGGAAATTCGGTGCGACTGTTGATCCGGGCTGTGCCGCAAGCCGCGAAGGAATGGCGACGCTCGCATCTTCGACGATCACCGATCAAAATCAAGTCTGCATGGCAATATGCTGCTCTCCATTTTGTTACCAAATGGCATGAATCAGACATGTACGTCGCGGAGTGCGTCAATATAAATCACGCCATACAGAGGTCAAGCGAAATCGACGCGCTTTGACATTCCCGCTGCCCGCTTCTGGATCGACGGCCGCACGCACGTCGATATTAGCGAACCGCTGCGGTCACATTCGACTCCCCACAAAATGCCTTCGTCTGGCATGTAGAGCTTATCCGTGCGTTCGAACTGGAGTCTGGCGGATTTCCAACTCGATTGGCACCAGCGACTCACTTTGACTTTCCCGATAGGGATGCACGGATTGAGACGGCCTCCCTCGCTGATTCAACCAAACCAGTCCATTTCCATGCTCGGCATCCTCACCGAGATGCACAGTCGTAGCACAATCCATACTCATCTGGAGTCAACCTATGAAAATCAGCGTCGTTGGTCTCGGGTACGTAGGTACAGTGACGGCCGCCTGTTTGGCGGGCAAAGGACATTTCGTTTGGGGTGTGGATATCAGTCCCGATAAGGTCCGCATTATTAATGAGGGCGACTCGCCGATTGTCGAGAGCGGTCTCGGCGCCAAAGTGGCAGGAGAGCGCTTTGCGGGGCGGCTGCAGGCGACCAGCGACATTAAGGAGGCACTCCGGGAAACTCAAATGTGTTTCATCGCCGTAGCTACACCAAGCCGTCCGAATGGGCAACTTGACCCAGCTCACCTCTTCCGTGCCGTCGAGCAAATTGCTCGTGCGCTCGCGAACCTAGGGCGATCCCAAATCGTGGTCGTACGAAGCAGCGTACTTCCATCTGCTCTGAAAGGCTGCAAAGAGATTGGTGACAGGATTGCTCCGGGAAAGATAAAGCTGTGCGTAAATCCCGAGTTTCTCCGCGAAGGCACGGCGATCCGTGACTTCTTGAACCCGCCCTTTACATTGATTGGCGTCGAGGAACCCACGTCTGAATTCATGCTGCGATCCCTTTATAGCGACTTCGCTTCACCCCTGTATGTATTGCCCCCTCAAGAAGCACTACTGGTGAAGTACGCGAGCAATGTTTACCACGCGATGAAGGTTGCGTTTGCTAACGAGATCGGCACTCTGTGCGAAAGCGCCGGTATCGATGGCCACGCGGTTATGTCTATGTTCTGTAGGGACAACCACTTGAATATCTCTGCGCGTTACCTGATGCCTGGATTCGCTTTTGGCGGCTCGTGCCTGCCAAAGGATCTGCGTGCAGTATTGCAGTTGGCGAAGCAATTGGATGTCGATCTACCCTTGATCAATGCCCTTTTGCCCAGCAATGAAAAGGTGATTGAGCGCGCTGTGCGCCAGGTGATTGCCTCTGGATCCCACCGTGTAGGTCTCATCGGGTTGAGTTTCAAGCCGAATACCGATGACTTGCGTGAGAGTCCCTATGTAGAAATTGCCGAGCGGCTTTTGGGCAAAGGTTGCGACCTTAAGGTTTACGATCCGAACGTGTCATTAGCGCAGCTGAGGGGCGCCAACAAGGACTATATTGATCGGGCGATCCCCCATCTTTCCCGCCTGCTTGTACCATCGCTAGCCGATCTGGCCGGTTCGGAATTGCTAATCGTCGGTCATAATTACACGGAAGTCGCGGCTTTCATTGAGACGGCCGATTCGCCAGTTCTCAACCTCACCGACCAACATCCACGACCAACACTAAAGGAAGTCGCGGCTTTCATTGCGACGGCCGAATCGCCAGTTGCCGATTTCCCCCTCCACCATCCACAACCCGCTCTAAAGGAGGAAGGAACTTGGAGCCAGAGCGCAACATCCTAATTATCGTGCAGAACCTACCGGTGCCGTTCGATCGGCGCGTGTGGCAGGAGGCAACCAGCCTGCAAAAGGCCGGCTTTGGAGTTGCCGTTGTCTGCCCCAAGAAGAAGATTTACACAAAGAGTTATGAGGAGCTTGAGGGCATTCATATCTACCGCTATTCCCTGATCTACGAGGCAAACGAGGGTGTGGCCGGATATCTTGTGGAATTCATTTACTGTTGGATCGCCTCTCTGTGGTTGGCTATGAAGGCCTACATGCACCGCCCGTTCCATGCTATCCACGCTTGCAATCCTCCGGATACGTTCTTCGCACTTGCTCTGCTATTTCGGCCGCTCGGCATAAGGTTTGTTTTTGACCACCACGACTTATGCCCAGAGTTGTATGTTGCTAAGGGTGGCCGGCGCGGAGGATTCCTGCACCGTGCGCTGCTGATGTTAGAGCGCCTCACATTCCGCACGGCCGATGCTGTAATTTCTGTCAACCAATCGCATCGGGATATAGCGTTGCGGCGCGGAAGCGTTGATGCTTCCACGGTGGCCATTGTGCGTAGCGGGCCGCCGCGTACTTGGGCTGATCATTGTTCTGCCGAGCCCCAGCTGAAATGCGGACGCAGATACTTGGTTGTCTATCTTGGTGAAATGTGCCGACAGGACGGGGTAGATCATCTCATAAATGCGATTCGCTGCTACGCCGACTCTTATCCTAAAGATACTTTGTTCGCTCTCATTGGCGGCGGCCCCGATCAGCAACGCATAAAAGAACTGGCTCAGCAGCTGGAATTGAATGACTGGGTTCACTTTACCGGACGCGTGTCCAACGAAATTCTTTGGCAGTATCTCGCAACCGCGGACGTATGTGTCGATCCAGATCCATATACCGAGTTTAACAATCTTTCCACCATGAACAAGATCGTCGAGTATTTGGCATTCGGGAAGCCTGTTGTGGCCTTCGATCTTAAGGAACATCGGCGTACAGCATCCGATGCTGCCTTGTACGTTGTGCCCAACAATGGTGCCGAATTAAGTATCGCCATACGCGATTTGCTCGTGGATGAAGAGCTTAGGCGGGACATGGGGTACCGGGGTCGGCTGCGCTTCCGTGCAAGCTTGGCGTGGGAGAATTCGGAGCAAGAACTGGTTGCGTTGTATTCAAGACTACTCTGTACGGAACCCAGCTTGGTCAGGGTAGGTTAAGGGTTCTTATCCAAGCATGCCGCAACGATTTGCCTCGATTGCAAGCTAGGTCGCTGATTCTCGTTAACGCCATAGTGAAAGTACAGGAGGACTCTGCGATGTGCGGTATCACGGGCATCTTTGAGTACGAAGGTCGCGAACGGATTGAGCGACATGTCTTATTCAGCATGCTGGCGGCCATCGAACACCGAGGGCCCGACGATAGGGGAGTTCTGTTTGCTGGCAACCTCGCCATGGGCATGCAGCGGCTCAGCATTATCGACTTGGCTGGTGGAAAACAGCCGATTTCAAACGAAGACGGCACAATCACAATCGTTTTTAACGGAGAGATTTATAACTATCGCGAGCTACAGAAGAGGCTACGAGCGCAAGGCCACGAACTTAACACTGCTAGCGATACTGAGGTCATCGTGCACCTCTACGAACAACTGGGAGAAGATTGCGTTAAGGAACTTCGCGGGATGTTCGGGTTCGCGATTTGGGATTCCAAGCGTCAACGCCTTTTCATTGCGCGTGATCGCCTTGGGATTAAACCTCTCTACTACAAGGAACAAAACGGCGCGCTCATCTTCGGCTCCGAGATCAAGTCAATTTTGACCCACCCGGAGGTGCATGCAACATTGGACCTCCAAGGGCTGGGCCACTACCTTTCCCTGAAGTACGTCCCTGCTCCCGAGACAATGTTCGAAGGTATCCGGGCTCTCCCGCCGGCCCACACGCTGATTTGCGACCGGAATGGAATCAGAATTCAGCCCTACTGGGACCTCTCCTTCGCTGCGGTTGAAGAGAATCGCGGTAGCGAGGAGACTTGCGCGGAGCAGCTTGAGGCATTGCTGCAGGAGTCGGTCCGGCTCCATCTGATGAGTGACGTTCCCTTTGGCGCTTTCCTGAGCGGAGGCGTGGATTCGAGTCTGATCGTCGCGCTGATGCATCAGGTGATGGACGTGCCGGTGAAGACCTTCTCCGTCGGCTTCCAGGGCGGGGGCGCCGAAGCCTTCAGTGAGTTGCCGTACGCTCGTCTGGTTGCGGAACGATTTGAGACCGACCATCACGAAATTTATCGTGACGCCGGACGATCTCATGAATCTCGCGGAAAGAGTTGTCTGGCACATGGATCAGCCGATTGCCGACAATGCCTGCGTTGCCAACTACATGGTGTCCGAGCTGGCTTCCAGGCACGTGAAAATGGTTCTTACCGGAGAGGGTGGGGATGAATTATTTGGCGGATACGCGCGGTATGCCGGGGAACAATTGTCATCACTATTTCGTTTTGTGCCCCAGCCAGCGCGATCTTTGGCCTTGACCATGTTGCAGCGTTTGCCTGGACTCAGAGCGCCAAAAATTGCTCTTATGGCGTTCTGTCAATCGGACGAGCTGACACGCCTGGCCAATTGGGCTCCGCTCTTTAATCGGACACGAAAGTCTTCTCTACTCAATGCGGATTTGTTTCATCAACTCACCGATCCATATGCGGAAGAGGTATTCCAAACGCAACTGGGTGGGATGGACATCAAGGACTGGCTTAGCAGGATGCTCTATGTCGATACCAAGCTCTGGCTGCCGGACGATCTCTTGGCGCGGGGGGACAAAACGAGCATGGGTTCTTCTTTGGAGAGCCGAGTCCCCCTGCTCGACCACAAACTGGTTGAATTTGCCGCATCGCTTCCGTCCAACATGAAGGTCAAGCGACTTGCCCGGAAGTATCTCCTGAAGAAAGTGGCTCGTAAATGGCTCCCATCAGAGGTGATTGACCGGAAAAAGAAAGGCTTTCCGATGCCTTTCTCCCTCTGGTTTCGTAAGGAATGTCGGCCGTTTGTGCATGATCTGCTTTCTCCAGAGACCACGAGGCGGCGCGGTTTATTCAATTCAATCTATATTCAGACGCTGTTGAATGAACACGACGCGGGAACAGCGGATCACGGCAATCTTCTGTGGGGGCTGATGAGTGTCGAACTATGGCATCGTGCATATCTCGACTCGGCTTGGCAACCAAGTCAAGGTTTGAATGCGTCTCGAGTACTTTTGGAACGACACTGATCCCTTATGGAAGTTATCCGATGAGGAGACGGCAGTCAACGGCGACGTCTCGAAAGACAGCACTCGGCCAATCAACATTCAGCAGCGCGATCCTGACAGAGTGTAATTCATGATTCAGGCCAGGACGCGGTCAATCTCTCAGATAAGAGGCAAGTACAGGCGATGCTTATTGAGGATAGTAGTGCAGTCCAGCTTACCGCCGCGCAGAGATTAGCGTCGATGTCCACTGATGGATCGGACTTCTGGACGCAGATCCGTGTTTTTTGGCGCGACCATCCCGGCGTCGTCATTTTCGTGGCGGCCCTGACGGTTCGGGTTGCCTTTATTCTTGCGTATGGTGCCGGAGCCCAACCGGTCAAATGGGGTGACGATCACGCATACGATGCCATCGCCATGCGATTGGTCACGAAACACGAGCCTGGGAGCAGCTTTTATCCGCTAGGCTATCCCCTCTTCCTCGCTCTCATTTATGAGGTTTTCGGACGGCACTTGTTCCTCGTCCGACTCATTCAGGGGGCACTCGGTGCCGCAACCTGTCTGCTGACTTACCGTGTGGGGTCCAAGGTGCTTGGCGACCGTGTCGGTCGCCTGGCAGGCGTGCTGTCCGTCTTCTACCCAGGGCTTGTCTACATGTCGTGGCGTATTATGGCGGAAACGCTTGTTCATCTTTTTAATCATGTGGGGATTGAACACCGCGATCCGCATGGCGCGGCGCCCAGCGCTACGTGAGGCTGTCCTGCTCGGCCTCATTGTCGGCATCGCGCAACTGGTGAAGTCTAATCTCTATGTATTTCCAGAATTCTTGATGGCGTGGTCGGCTCTAGCCTTGAGCGGGAGCGTCCGTCGGCGGCTGATATTGACGTCTGGATTGGCTGCGAGCTTCCTGTTCGTCTCGTCGCTTATACCGGTCGTCCACCTCCTATCGAGCAGCGCCGGCGCCTCAATGATGCCGGGAAACGCGGGCTATACCTTGTGGGAGGCCAACAACCCAGTGGCACCCCTGGCGAACGGAGGTTCTGTTTTAGCCGAGTCGGAGCCAGCAGGCAAAGCGTTCATCGAGGCACAGGGAGCTCACAGTGCGCTTGGCACAGGCAAACGATGTCGAGAGAAATCGCTTGTATGGCTACCTGGGCTTGGCGTGGATTCGCGAAAATCCAGGGCGGTTCGCGGTCTTGTGTCTCAAAAAGCTCAACAATGCCTTCGGCCTCTTCCCCCACGCTGTGACCTTCGAAGGCAGCCGGGCAACGGAGATCGTTCATTTGCTCTCCTACGGGCTGATCGCTCCCTTCGCCCTTATGGGCATAATTACCACGCGGCGTCACTGGCTCATCTGTCTTCCTCTCTTCCTGGTACTGCTCAGCTATGTCTGCATGGTCCTACTCTTCTACGGCACGCCGAGGTACACGGTCATCGTGATGCCGGTCCTGATCGTGTTTGCCAGTTCAGCACTCTGGACCTGCGCTGACCATTTCGCGCTAAATCATGCCCGATTATGACAGCAGCAAGAGTTCGGCCTCAATTTATGAAGAATGGCACCCGAAGTCGGCGGGCAGAAAGATCTCACAAACTCGTGAAAAAGCGTACGTGCAGCGAGCCAGGGATCTTCTAGCCAGTAATTTGAGCGCAGCTCGAATGTGCAACATGCTATTTCGCAGGCGGTGCATAAACATGGACCCATTTCACTTGCATGTTGAGAGGACTGACCTGTCCTGTGCAGGTACCAACCCAGTTGCAGCCCGCCTGTTGGCTTAGAATTAGAAAATAGGATTCCGATCCGCCATACGCCGTGCTATAGGGAGCTGAGGTCGTGTCTATGGTTTCCATCAAAACGTTGTTGAGGTACCACGAAATCGAAGTTGGCGTCCACAGAACACCATAGGTGTTGTAATCGTTGAAGTTCGTACCAGCAGGTACGGGCCACGCATCGGTTGTACCATTCCCGCCAATGTTAGTCCCGCTTTGCCAAACGTGGGCTGTGCCATAAAACGTAGTGGGGGTCTGACTCTGCCATTCAAAAAGGTCTAACTCACCAGAGATCGAGTTTGGGCCTCCTGTTATCCCCTGTTCTGCAAACATCCAGATCGCCGGCGCATTGCCGGTTGTTGGATTAAACTTCATCCGAACTTCAAAATAGCCAAACGTCCAAGCATGAGAAAAAGTCGTGCCATCTGGAGAAGTAGTACTTATGTTTGTGCTATTCGCGTTTACCTGTCCGTTTTGCCATTCCAAGTTGGCATAAGTCCCAGATGGATCGGTGATTACACCTGCGCCAGGTTGCCACCAGACGCCAGGGTTATACCAATTACATCCTGCCACATTGGTCGTACACAAGCTGAGCGTCGAAAATGTATCCTCCCACGCAAGGCTGTAGCCAGCCGCTTGGGGAGGAACAATCGTTATCGCTGCTGTAGATTGAGTTACATTGGCCACGCTGGTTGCTGTAACAGTCACAGTGGCAGAGGACGGCACAGCCGCGGGAGCGGTGTAAAGGCCGCTCGAAGAGATCGTACCGCAAGCGGTTCCGCTGCAGCCGGTTCCTGATACCGTCCAGGTCACCGCGGCATTGGACGTTCCGGTGACGGACGCCGCAAATTGCTGGTTGGTTCCAGTAGTAATTGAGACGCTCGCCGGCGACACCATAACGACAGTTGTGGGGGTTGGCGTCGGAGTTGGCGTCGGAGTTGGCGTTGGCGTCGGGGTTGGAGTTGGCGTCGGAGTTGGTGTCGGAGTTGGCGTCGGGGTTGGCGTCGGAGTTGGCGTCGGAGTTGGTGTCGGGGTTGGTGTTGGCGTCGGAGTTGGCGTCGGAGTTGGTGTCGGGGTTGGAGTTGGTGTCGGAGTAGGCGTTGGAGTTGGTGTCGGCGTCGGGGTTGGAGTTGGCGTTGGAGTTGGTGTCGGCGTTGGCGTCGGGGTTGGAGTTGGCGTCGGAGTTGGTGTCGGGGTTGGCGTTGGGGTTGGCGTCGGGGTTGGTGTCGGGGTTGGTGTTGGCGTCGGGGTTGGAGTTGGCATGACGGTGAGAGTCAACCCTCCGGTAAGGTTGTTCTTCAATGAATCGGACACAACGACGTTGAAGACATATGTTCCTGCAGCCGCAGGCATGCCCGTCAGATCTCCAGCCGAACTGATCGAGAAGCCCTTAGGCAAGGAGGACTGACCCAAGCTCCATGTGTAGGGAGGCTGGCCTCCGTTGGCGGTGAGGCTAGTGCTATAGTTGGAGCCCGCCGTCGCAGAAGGAATGCTGCTTGTTACCAGACGAAGCGGCGGATAACAGCTGGCTGGAGTCGAGTCAGGCAGCGCGCTCGTCTCCATCTCCAGCGCTGCGAGCTTGTAACCGCCAGACGCTGACTTTTTGCGTTCCGCGCGACCCGAAAGAGGCGGGCGCGCGCCTGCCGAGACGCAACTTTGTACACTGCGGAATTCCGCGGCCGCTGGATGGCACAGCAAGGCCAGGGTCGCTAGGGGGAGAAGCGATTCCCTCAACATTCGCACTCCATTTTAAACGAGCTTCTTGCTCAGGATTTCGACCACATTCACAAATATGGAATTGAATTGTGCGGCAATTATACTGTCGAACGGCAGCAATCGTCGGATATGCCGGCCTTCCGCAAGGGAACATTCCCGGGGAATCCGATTGTGCAACACCGGCGGCGAGCCAGATGAGCGAGTTAACAAATAGCGTATCCTATCGCGAAAGACCTACAGCTTTCGGCGAGCTTGCCATGTGAGATCCCCGGATTGCTCTCCACCAGAGCCGGCCTCCACTTCGCTGACCGGTACCATAATGCGCTAGACTGGTCTGCCGATCGGTCGATCTTCAGCGAACAACGAACATGGCCTTAACCGTCTGTCTCCGCCACGGACAACCCCGCACCTTCCAACCCGCTCTTATACCCACACTGAGAAATCCATACCCTGACTTCCTGTGAGTTACGATGCCATCCGTGTCGCTCAAGTTGTTGTAAATACTACCCATTTAAGCGCTGTAAAGGGCGGTATTGAGGGTTCAATTCCCTCCCTCGCCACCACATTTCAAAGGAATTGCACATCCTCTCTGCTAAATCCGGCCCACACTCCGCCGGTAAGCTCACAGAGCCGCCCATCTGATCAGGTTAGCGTTTTCGGAATGCTGCCATCCAGCAGATGAATAAATCGAAGCGAAGTGCGTCGCGTTTTCCTCAGCCAGCATCTTTGCATTGGTCGTCAAGAGCCAACAGAATTTTATTTCCGCGCGACGATGTCCAATTCGCCGGACCGGCGCAGCACGTTGACCCCCACCGTCTCCGAATGGCGCTCGAATGCCAGGTCGACCGTGGATTCGCCGACCCGTAAATTGCGGATTTCGACTCGCAAGAGTGCTTCTGGAAGGGCGGTTTGGCAAAGGCACAGCTGTGATTCGCCCGCGTGAATCGATAGCCCCAGGCACGACTGGAGTGCCATAAACACAGCGCCTGCCGCCCACGCCTGCGGCGCGCAGGCCACCGGATACAGCGTTGGTCCTTTGCCTTGCCGCCGGGCAAACCCGCAGATGAGCTCCGGCAATCGATGCAGATCCACGAACAACGACAGGTCCAGGAGCCCCGACAGAATACCCAAGGCGAGTTTCTTATCTCTGCATTTCCTATCACCAAAGGCAATCATCGCATTGTCGTGCGGCCATACGGAGCCATCGTGGTAGGACATCGGGTTGTAGCGTTTCTCTCCGGTACCGATCGTACGAACGCCCCATCCAGAAAACATGTCTGGCGACATCAGTGCTTTTGCCGTTTTGGCTGCCTGCGACTTGGACGCGATGCCGGAAAACAGGCATTGCCCCGCGTTGGAGCTCCGCACCTTGCACTGTCGCTTGTTTCCATCCAATGCCATGGCAAACATCCCCAGTTCGTCCGACCAAAACGCAGCGGAAAACCGACTGCTCAGGCTTTGCGCCTGTGATCTGAGTTGCTTCGCTAATTCAGCATGCCCCAGGCGTTCGGCGGTTTTCGCCATTTCCGCTTTGGCTGCATACACGTACCCCTGTACCTCACATAGCGCGATGGGAGCGGTGGCCAGCGTTCCGTCGCTGTGAAATACGGAATCCTGAGAGTCTTTCCAACCTTGCTGGAGCAATCCGGCTTTGTTCTTCTGGGCATACTCTACAAAACCGTCTCCGTCGGCATCGCCGTAGCGGTCGATCCAGTCGAGCGCGGCTAGAATGTTCGGCCAGATGCTGCGCAGAAATTCAGAATCCACGGTGCGCTCGTAATAAGCGGCGGCCAGCAGAACAAACAGCGGAGTCGAATCCACGCTGCCGTAGTAACGCCCAAAAGGGACCTCGCCGAGGTTCGCCATTTCGCCATTGCGGGCCTCGTGCAAAATCTTGCCAGGCTCCGCCTCTCGTTCCGGGTCGACGCTCGTCGCCTGCGTTGCCGCGAGATAAGACAGGACGCCTTTGGCCACGTCGGGTGCCAGCCACAGCAACTCCAGCGCGGTAATGATGCCATCGCGTCCAAAGACCGTGCTGAACCACGGCACGCCCGCATACGGATACGGCCCAAATTCCGTGTGGCCGAGCATCATCTCCAAGTCGGAGCGAGAGCGGTTGAGCCAGTCGTTGAACTGTTCGTTCGAGGTATAGACGTCAACCTGGGCAAGCGGCGAGTCATCTCGCTTGGTCTGGACTGTGTGCAGCGCCTCCCTGAAGCGGACCGGGTTGGTTTTCTTGTCGTTATCTTCGCAAATCACATCCAGTGTGAATACGGTTTCCTCTCCTGGGTCGAGCCGCACCGGAACCGTAATCCTTTCGTTCCTGATCTTGACTGACTCAGCACAGCACCGAATCACGGCCTTCCGCGTGACCTGATCCAGCCCCACATAAGCCAGCACCAGGCAATTCTCGTCGGTCTGCAGCGGAAGATCTTCCCCGCGGTGCTCCCGCTTTTTTCCGCGCACCTCAAAGATATCCTTGAAGTCCGCCGCGAAGGCGAATGAAAGGTCGACTTCCACCCGTTGACACCCAAAGTTCTGAACCCCAATCCGGTCAAAACACGTGCTGTCGGCAAGGAACTTGCTGCGGCGGATATGCAACATGCCGCGCTTCAACTCCCCTGACATCAGTTCCATGTCTGGATTAGTCAGGTCAACCGTCACCATCACATTGTCTTCACTGGTCATGGAGCTCAGCAGAAGCGGCTTGTGTCCGCTCACGTCTATCTCAAGCTTGGACAGGTAGCGGGTTCCCTGATGGAAAAGCCCCTGCTGACCCAGGCCCACGGGCTGAATGTCTCCGTAGCGGTCAAAGACGGCGAAGGTATCGTTGTGTAGTAGTACCAATGTGCGGGTATCCGCGAGCGACGACTCCGCGCGGATGTAAAACTCATTTTCGTGTTCAATGACATCGGGCCTCATCGAAGATGCATTCTCCCGTTTCTGGCGAGAGCGGCGGAGGAGAGCAAATCCCCTGAGCAGGAATCGGGCTCTCGGATCCCAATGCGTCGGAAGATTTCAATGTAGTCGTGGCACATCCGTCGCGCGCTGAAGCGGTCTTCAAACACCCTGCGAATTTTTCGACGATCCAAGGCCGGTATGCGTCCTACGGCCTCTGCGGCATCATCCAAATTATCCACGATATACCCCGTCACTCCGTCCTCGATCACCTCCGGCACGGAGCCCATACGGTAGGCAATTACTGGCGTGCCGCATGCCATGGCTTCGGTCATGACCAGACCGAATGGCTCCTGCCAATCTATCAAAAAGAGCAAGGCGTAGGCATTTCCGAGGAATTCCGTTTTTTCGGATTCGCTGATTTCGCCTACATATTCGACGAGGGGGTCGCGCAAAAGCCTCCGAATCTGGCTATCAAAATAATACCGGTCGACAGCATCGATTTTGGCTGCGATTTTGATCGGCATGCCGACTCGGCGGGCAACCTCAATCGCTCGATCGACTCGTTTTTCCGGCGAAATCCGGCCGAGGAATGCCAGATATTGCCCTGGCTGCTCCTTCGCGGTGTGCAGGTCCTCGGGAAGTCCGTGATGCACAGTGCCCACCCAGTTTGCCCATTGCATCGGAAGCCGCTGGGAGTCCGAAATGGACACAAGATTGATATCCGGGAACTCCCGAAAAAGAGGGTGCAGATCGGGAATATCCAATCGCCCGTGCAGCGTCGTGACGGATGCAAAATTATACCGGCGCGTTACCGGAAAATGCAGGTAATCGATATGAAAATGCACCACATCGAAGGTGCTTGCTTCCTGCGCGACCATCTCCAGCATGCGCACGTGATGGGCCAGTGGGTCGACGACGTTCTTGCCCTCCAGCCTCAATGCCCGGGAGCACATGGGGCGCAGTTCTGCCCTGGTCATCGAATCGGCGCTCGCAAACAGAGTCACCTCGTGACCTTGCCGGACCAATTCGTCGGTGAGATACGCAACCACTCGCTCCGTTCCTCCGTACATCAAAGGAGGCACACTTTCATACAACGGAGCGACCTGGGCAATTTTCATAAGTTTTCTCCTTGCGCATCTTTCTTTGGTTAGATGAGGATTTCGTGACAATCAGCTGGCCCGGTGTGAAATGGGTCACAACGAAGCCGGTCGTGAGTCGCAAAATCGGAATCGAAGCTGTAGCGGTTCAATAGGATCCGCCGACACAGTAGAATTTATATAGAATCCTGAAAATGCTTTGGGAACAGGACTAGATGCAGGACACAAACACCAGAAATGTTGAGCTGTTCGATACCAGCCTTCGGGATGGAATGCAGCAGCCGAACCTCGAAATTTCCATACCCAATGCGATCAGTTTGCTGCAACGGATGGGCGGTTTTGGCGTGCATTACGCGGAGATCGGATTCGCAGGCGCGAATCAATTTGTGGGAGATCTGACCGGCGCACTCGGCTCAATCGACACGCGGGCGACGAAGCTCGCGCTGTTTGGCAGAACCCGCGGTCGTGGCAGCAAAGTGGAGGAATGGCCGGACGTTCAATTTATGGTCCGCCATAAAGAGCGGGTCTCGGTTGCAGTGGTCGTCGTCAAGTCCAGGCTGCTCGATGTCGTTCGGTCATTGGAAACGACACCGGAAGAAAACCTGCAAATGGTCTATGAGACCATCGCGTGTCTGCAGGATAACGGCCTTGAAGTGATCGTAGACCTTGAGCATGCCATGGATGCGGCGTGTGGGCGCCGGGAAAACGGTGTCCCTTGCGATGCGGAATTTAGCAAACGCAGCCTGGATTATTTCAACCAAATCACGGCGCGGTGTGTGCGTCAGAACGTAAGCCGACTGGTTGTTTGTGACACCACGGGGGGCGCTGGCCCGGAAGAAGTGACCCAGGTGATGAGCTGCCTGACATGGGCCTATCCCAGCGTTAAATTTGGATTTCATGGTCATACTGACCGCGGCCTGGGAGTTGCTAATACGCGAGCTGCGATTTTCGCCGGCGCCACGCAAATTCAAGGCACGCTTGTCGGAACCGGAGAACGGTGCGGCAACGTGAACCTTACGACCGTGATTGGAGGCATGCAATTGCGAGGCGAGGCGGAGTTTGTCTCACCCGAATCGTTGACCGGTCTGACTGGCCTGGCACACACGGTCTATGGAGCTTTCGGACTGGAAGTACCACACGGCGCGGCGATTGTTGGTCAGGGAGCATTTGGGACCTGGGCAGGAATGCACGGCAGCAGTGAGCGAAAAAACCCTGGCGCTTACCTGTGGTGCAATCCTGAAAAAGTGGGCGCCAGTGCAGTGATCGGCGTCAACGGTCAATCGGGAAAAGCAAACATCATGCTGCTTTCAGAATCGATGGGCATTCCGCTGAATGCGAGCCAAGCGCAGGCTCTGGTCGACGCCAACCAATCCATGATCGACGGCGGCGGGTTCACGGCGAGCGAAATTTCGTTCCGATTGGCCTGTATCCGGGTTTTGAAGACGCTGCCAAACAGCTTCAACGTAAAAAGCTGGAAGGTGCTCGACGAATCGGATGATGCTGGAAACAGGTCCGTTCGCGCATCGATGTCATTGCAATTGGGCGACGACGCCATCGTTGAGACGACGGCCGAGGGTGCAGGTCCCGTCGACGCGTTGAGCAAAGCGATGCGGAAAGAACTGGAGCGTTGGTATCCAACCATGAAGCAGATGCGTCTGGAGACCTTCAGCGTTACCGCCATCGACATTTCCGCACATGATACAGCGGCCCACGTTCGGGTCACGGTCAGCTTCCAGGCTGACGGACATGAGCCATGGACGACCGCGGGCGTAAGCAGCGATTTAAATCAGGCATCCTTGATGGCTATCTTGGACGGCTTTCATTTCTGGCTCCTTGGGCATCCCGACTAATCGGAGGCCTTGGGCGCCATCTCTTGTGGGGCCATAATACTCAGTGGAGGGCTTCCTCATGTCGTGCCATCTTTCACGCCGTAGCTTTGTTCAGTCAGCAGCCGCTGCGGCTGCGGCTGTCGCCGCTAAAGGATTGTGGGGCGATGTCGCCTTCGCAAGCGACCTTCGCCCGTCGAACCTGCTATCGCAATTCGGCTATGGCGACGTCATCCTGGCGAGCGATCTGCACGAATCGCAGCTGCACAGAACACATTCTGTGCTGATGCAGTTGAGCGATGACAGCCTGCTGAAGCCGTTTCGCCAGATGGCCGGGATGCCTGCGCCCGGCGAGGATCTGGGAGGCTGGTACCATTACGATCCTGATCTGGACCACTTTGCGGGCGACTACGGATTCGCACCTGCCTGCACCTTTGGACAGTGGGTGTCGGCGCTGGCGCGCGTTTATGCCATCACCGGGGATGGCGCCACTCGGGCGAAAGTTCTGCGGCTGAATCGACTCTACGCGGCGACCATCAGTCCCGACTTCTACATCAAGAACCGGTTTCCTGCCTACTGTTATGACAAGCTCGTGCTGGGCCTGCTCGACTCGCACACTTATGTGAATGATCCAGATGCCATGGCTATCCTGCAGCGGACCACCGACACGGCGCTGCCCCATTTGCCGCCGCATGCGATCGACCACGATGTTTCCTGGAGACCGGACAAGCACGACAAATCATGGGACTGGGACGAGTCCTATACCATGCCGGAGAACCTGTTCATTGCCTACACAGCGTGGAGCGGGCCGGCGGTATTACGATCTCGGATTCCAATATCTCGACGACAAAACCTGGTTTGAGCCTTTGTCGCGCGGCGAAAATGTCCTGGCAGGCCATCATGCTTATAGCTACGTCAATTCCCTTAGCTCCGCCATGATGGCCTACATGGTGGGCGGCAGCAAGATGCATTTGCAGGCAGCAAAGAACGCGTTCGGGATGCTGCTGGAGCAAAGCTTCGCCACCGGCGGATGGGGACCGGACGAACAACTGCGCGCACCAGGCAGCGACGATGTCTTCGCCAGCCTCAGCAAGACGCACGCCAGCTTTGAAACGCCTTGCGGAAGCTATGCGCACTTCAAGGTAACGCGTTACCTGCTGCGCGTAACTCGCGACTCCCGCTACGGAGACAGCATGGAGCGCATAATGTACAACACCGTCCTCGGCGCCAAGGCATTGCAGGATAATGGGGAATCGTTCTACTATTCCGACTACAATTTCGACGGCGAACGTGTCTATCATCGTGCTGCGTGGCCGTGCTGTTCCGGCACTCTGCCGCAGGTGGCCGCCGATTACCGGATCCAGGCTTACTTCCACAACGAAAGTAATGTTTTTGTGAATCTATACATTCCGTCGACACTGCGGTGGTCTCGCGGCGACGGCACGTTTTCGATCACCCAGGAGAGTACCTGGCCCTATGATCCAAACATTTCCTTCGTTGTGAACACGGCCACCCCATCTGAAATGACCGTTCATTTTCGGATTCCGGCGTGGACCCGCGGAGCCTCCTTGACCGTGAACGGACAGCGCTGGACGGGTGAAGTAACTCCGGGACAATTCGCCCCGGTGAAGCGTACCTGGAAGAGTGGGGACCGCGTGGGGTTGGAGTTGCCGCTGGTATCGCGGCTGGAAGCAATCGATTCGCAGCACCCCAATACGGTCGCGGTGATGCGCGGGCCGCTGGTGCTGTTTGCGCTGAAACCCCTGCAAACAAGCTCCATGCCGAGCTTTGGCAGGAATGCTCTTGTCAATTTGCAGCGTATCTCGCAGCGCGAGTGGCAGGTTCGCGGCGGCGGTGCAACCTACCGGCTTGTTCCATTTACTGAGGTTGGCTCAGAGCCCTACACGACTTACTTGCAAACTACCTAAGTCGTCCAGGCTGATTCACGTTGGGAAACGACGCAGCGAATTACCTTGATGTATCCAGCGATGCGTTCTTCTTTTTGCCAGAATTCTCCGGCGGGGGAGCGTATCCATTGAAATCAAATCCGATCAGAATCGCTCCTGTCGTTTGGCTGGCAATTTCAGCCGTCACATCAATGGACGTTACACAATGATTGGCAGGCGTAAACACCCAATGGGAGGCAAGCGTTCGTTCCTTCTTCAAATAACTCAGGGTCCACTCATCTTCGCCGGCCCAGATACTGCCCGGCTTTAGAAAGTCTTCCTGACGGGTTGGCTTGCCATACTGCCTTGTCAGCTCCGCTTCGATCGCATGGAACTGATTGATAAGGTCCACTCCGGTTGTATCAGTATCAATATCGTTGGTCTCTCCCGAAACCTTCAGCAATCCCTGGGTGGGTGAAATGGTTAGAAGGTAATAGCCAACATTCGGGAACGGAGTGGGTGCCGTCGCGGTCGAGTACTGATTCAAGCCTTCCTCTTTCAGCGGGCCAACCAGGCTGCTGATCGCTTGTTTGCTGGCACCACAGGTAAAACCGAATGGCCCGGTCGAGTTTTGCGCGGCTGGAGATGCCGTTTGGGCCGGTGAAACACCGACAAAAACCATGGCAATCGCAACCGCACCCAGGGTGCGCGAGAAACATCCGCTAGCTTTCATCGTTTTCCTCCGTCACCTACATCTCATTTAGGAGAGGCCGGAAGCAGGAAGTAGTAGGTAATCGTGGAATATACAGCTGAAGTGGATTGAATTCAACAAAAACCGCTTAGCCATCTTTCCTAGCGACTGGAAGGCCCATTGCGGCAGGGGTAACATAAGGGAAGATATATGCCTGCTGTCGCCGAAATCCAGCCGAATGATTACAGTCTGGTGGGGAAGAACACGGTTCTCGCCATCCAGCAGGGTCTGGCTGAAGCAACCTGGTACACATCGCCTGTCCCGCGAGACAGGATGCGCGAATTGCTGGAGCGCAGGGATGGCCCCCCACTCCGAGATACCATCGTATGGTTCTCTTTGCTGATCTTCTTCGGGGCCTGCGGCGTGGCGCTCTGGGGAACCTGGTGGGCGATCCTCCCCTTCCTGGCATACGGCGCGATCTACGCTTCCAGCTCGGATTCCCGCTGGCATGAGTGTGGTCATGGGACGGCCTTCAAGACTGATTGGCTGAACAACGCGCTCTATGAAGTCGCTTCGTTCATGGTGCTCCGTGAATCCGTGCCCTGGCGATGGAGCCACGCTCGCCACCACAGCGACACGATTATCGTCGGCCGTGATCCGGAGATTGCGGTACCCCGGCCGCCGAATATTCTGGCGATGGTACTCTCCTTCTTCGACCTGAAGGAGATGCCCACCTACTTTCGCCATGTGTTACTGCACTCGATGGGAATGCTCACGCCGGAGGAGAAGACCTACATTCCGGAATCTGAATATGGGAGTGTGTTTTCTCGGGCGCACCTCTACTTAGCAGTTTATCTAGGAGTAATCGGTTTATCGATCTACATGCGCAGCATTCTTCCGCTGATGTTTGTTGGTTTGCCGAACCTATACGGCTCCTGGCTATACCACATGTACGGATATACACAGCATGCGGGTCTGGCTGAAAATGTCCTCGATCACCGGCTGAATTGCAGAACGCTGTATACAAACCCGATCCATCGCTACTTGTACTGGAACATGTTCTACCACGTGGAGCATCACATGTTTCCGCTGGTGCCCTACTACAATTTGCCCAAGCTGCACGAGCTAGTCAAGGACGACATGCCCACGCCGTATGCCGGCCTGATCGATGCATGGCGCGAGATCATCCCAGCGGTGCTGCGACAGGTGAAAGACCCTGCCTACCATATCAAGCGCAAGCTGCCGACACCGACGTTTCCTTATGAGGCACCGCCGACGTCGCACATTTTCACGGCGAAGGGTCAGCCAAAGAATGGCTGGGTAGAAGTCTGCGCGAGTTCGTTCCTGCGAAATGAAGACGTCATCCGGTTTGACCATGATAAGAAGACTTATGCCATCTATCGCGTTGCGGATGGTAGCCTGTACGCGACCGACGGCATGTGTACGCACGCGAATAGTCATCTGGCGGACGGCTTCGTTACCGGGGAGCTGATTGAATGCGCGAAGCATAACGGTCGTTTCAATATCATTGACGGATCGCCGCAACGCGCGCCCGTCTGCGTGGCTCTAAAAACCTATAGGGTGAACGAGCATGATGAAAAGATTTTTCTGGATGTGACATCGGCCGGCGGTTGCGGGCTTACAAAATCTGCGACGACTTACAAATTCCGCGTAGTCAGAAATGAGAATGTCGCCACATTTATTAAAGAACTGGTACTGGAACCGGAGCCTGGTTCGCCGCAACTGAACTATCAACCCGGCGATTACGTCCAGGTGGATATTCCCGCATATGAAGAGATACCTCTACACCATATTTCAGTCGCAGCGCCGTTCGCTGAAATCTGGAAGACGCATCGGGTATTCGAGTTTCGTGCGGCAAATGACATTCCAGTTCGCCGGAATTACTCCATGGCATCAAACGCCGCCACCGACAAACAGCTTCGCTTCAATGTTCGCATCGCCACTCCGCCGCGGGGCCAGGATTGTCTCGCGGGCGCTGGTTCCGCCTACATCCATTGCTTGAAACCCGGGGACACCGTTACGGCGATCGGCCCGTTTGGCGACTTCCACATCAAGCACACAGAAAGAGAGATGGTGTATGTGGGCGGTGGTGCGGGCATGGCTCCGCTGCGTTCGCATTTGTCTTATCTGTTTGAGACGCTGCAAACAGGTCGTCGAGTCAGCTTCTGGTACGGTGCGCGCTCGCTCCAGGAAACTTTTTACATCGAATATTTCGAAAACCTGGCAAGAAGGTTTCCTAACTTCACCTTTCACCTGGCGCTTTCTGAGCCCCAACCTCAGGACAAATGGAACTCGCATACCGGATTCATTCATGAGGTGTTGCGGTCCCAGCATCTTGTGAATCATCCAGACCCAACTGGAATTGAATACTATTTGTGCGGGCCGCCAGCCATGGTTCACGCCGCGATCAAGATGCTTGAGAATTTTAACGTCCCCAAAAATCAGATTGCTTTCGACGAATTTTAGGCGCACGCCCGGAATGTTTTTTTCACGGAGATTTACGCCTAGGTACTCTATGACCGATCCCCTCCCATCAAACTTGCGTCACGGTCGCGGTGATCAGCCATAGAGTATTTCCTACTGTGCTGGCGTAATTACAATATTCCGAAAGTAGACGTGTCCCTTCTCGCTTCCCTGCAGATAGATCGGCCCGGGGGCAGCTTCATCGCTATTCACAGCTCCGCCAGTAATTCCCGGAATCTCCTTGTTATTGAGGACAGTCGTGCCGTTCTGAACAACGGTGGCGTGACGACCAATCAGCGTGATGTCATAGGTCTGCCACTTATCTGTGGTCCTCGGCAGTTCAGGATGCGGCGCTAAGAATCCATAGATACCGCCCGTGTGATGACTGGGCGGCTCTTCGACGGACTCATTTTCAATTTGTAGCTCATAGCGGCCGCGCAGATACGCGCCACTATTGGCCTGTGGTCCTATCTTGAATTCGAGATGTAGTTTGAAATCCCTGAATTTGCGATTGGTTGCCAATTCGGGCCCGTGACCTGGGCTGACTAGATTCCCGTCGACCACTGTCCAATGACCGCTCACCGGAAAATATCCAGCAGTAAATTCGTGCCAGCCATCCAGATTCTTTCCGTTGAATAGCTTGATAGGAGAGCCCCACACGGGAACAGCTGTCCGGTTCAGCGCGGGAGCACGAACACCGGTCCAGGTCCAGGGAGTTCCATGGGGTCCAGTCGCCGAACCCGTCAGTTTGCCTTGGTCAAGCTTTCCTTTCAAAACCAAGTTGGTGTCGCAATCTCCTTCCTTCGCAGAGGCAAATGTAAGCACTCCCCCTCTCACGTCCACCTTAGCCACCGGGCACACACCTCCCCAACGGCCGACCATGAGCGCTTTCAATTCGCCGTTCTGCTCAGAAAGCTCCAGCCAAGCCGGGGCTTCGCCCTTCGGCGTCTTCAACGTGATATCCCAACGGCCTAGAAATGGGTTGACATTGGATTGCGTGGCAGCGGGAATATCTGCGTTCGCCGTTGCCGGTTGCGCAAAGGCAAAACCGCAAGCAAGGAAAGCGACGGATAAAACACTTCCCAGTATCTTTTTAGTGTTCATTGCAACAAGTCTCCTGGATCGAATTCTTTGTTGCGCCAACACATGGAGTGGTTGGCAAATTATCCCCACGCTCCTTGAAGCTAACTTCCTAGCTCTTCACGGTACGCGTGACCGCGTCCCAGAACACCTGGCGCTTGCTGAAGTAGGACTGATTCGCCATATGACATGCGATCGCCGCATGGTTGCCAAAGACTGCATCCTCCAGCACTGGCTTGCGGTTCCGGACCGCTTGAAAGAAAGCCCAGAGATGCGGCTTGTAGTCGTCCCAGTCGTCGCCCGTATAGATTGTTTCCGGGGTGAGCGGCTCATCTCCAATGGGCGGATCGTGCTTGGCATGCCATTCGCTGGCATATTCGTTCCGCATCTTTTCCGGGAAGCTCACGTCGTAATAGCTGGGCGCCGTGTCCTTGCCGGATTGCGACGAATAATGAATTCCGAATTCAGTGGCATCGATAATTCCGTGCGGACCCATAAATCGCGCTGTCTCCGGAGTCTCGGTGCTGAGGCCGAGGCGAACGTAGACAGGAATGCCGTGATAGTCGAATAACACAGTTTGTAAGTCAGGCATCTGGCGACCATCTTTCCAGCGGAAAATCCCACCGAGAGACAGCGCAGAACGGGGCGCCTCATTCCAGCTCAGGGTAGCTTGCATTCCGCTCAGCAGGTGAACCATCAGGTCCCCAGCCACGCCGGTGCCATAGTCGCTCCAGCATCGCCAGCGGGCAAATCGATCGGGATTAAAAGGAATTTTTGGAGTGTCTTTCAGCCAGGTATCCCACGCCAGGTTTGAAGGCGCAAGGTCGAGCGGCGGCGGATATTCCCAGGCGCCGGTCGGGCTGTTGCGCCCCAGCGTGAGCTCCACCATGTTGACGTCTCCAATGACGCCGGAATGGTACATCTCTTTGGCTTTGGCGACCAACACCGAGCTGACACGTTGCGAACCAATTTCCACGATCCGATTGTTTTTCTCCGCAGCCTCGATCATGGCGAAGCCTTCCGGTACGGTATGCGACATCGGCTTTTCGCAGTAAACGTCCTTGCCCGCCTGGCAGGAATCGACGACAACCTGCTTATGCCAGAAATCCGGAACCGCGGCTATGATGCAGTCCACATCCTTGCGATCCAGCAGCTCGCGATAATCGCGCGTCGTTTGCAGATTTGGATTGCCGGTAATTTCTTTCGCGAGTGTATGGCGGCCATCATAGAGATCCGCTGCCCCGACACATTCGACTCCGGGCAGTGCAATGGCGTTCGACAGTAGCGCCGAGCCCTCCATTCCCACACCGATAATTGCAAACCGCAGGCGGTCATTCGCACCCACAGGCTTATTCGGGGCCGATTGGGTTGCAGGTTCCAGGGCGATGGCCTTGGTATTCGAAGCAAACAGCCCTCCAGCAGCAATGGCGCTCGTCTGCAAAAATTTGCGGCGCGAGAAATCCGTACTCATATTTATTCCCTCCAATTGGATCGATCCTATTTCCATATTATTGCCCGAACATTTCCACCCATTCCGCATTACAGATCTGCGAGATGGCGCAGCGCGAGCTTGGCGGCGTTGTAGCCGCACATGCCATGCACTCCGCCCCCCGGCGGCGTCGAAGAAGAGCAAAGATAGATTCGACTGTCGGAGGTTGCATATTGCCGCCACGTGGGACGAAAAAGAAATTGCCGAATGTCGGATGCACCTCCGCTGATATCTCCGCCTACCAGGTTGGCATCCATCGACTGCAGGTCCGCAGGAGATGAAGCGCGCCGTGCCAGAATGCACTCGCGAAAGCCGGGAGCGAAGCGCTCGATTTGCGCCTCGATGCGTGGAAGCATGTTGCAGGTTGAGCCATTTGGAACATGACAATAGGCCCATACAATGTGATTGCCGGCGGGCGCCCGTAATGGATCGAATAACGTTGGCTGCGCCAACAAGACGAATGGCCGCTCCGCAATCGCATCGCGAGCCATTGCAGCTTCTGACGCGGCAATCTCGGCCATACTGCCGCCCAGATGCACGGTGGCGGCGCGCAAACAATCTGCCGACTTCCATGGAATCGGCGACGAAAGCGCGTAATCCACTTTGAAAATTCCTGGGCCGTAGCGAAATTCTTCCATGCGCTTGCGATATGACGCCGTTAGCTTTCCCTGCGACAAATGCAACAACTGCCGCGGCGTAATGTCACACAAGACAACATCGTATTTGCGAACTTCGTCGAGGTCATCCACGCGAGTGGAGGGGATGATTTTTCCTCCCAGGCGAACCAGATGCGCCGATAAAGCGTTGGTGATGGCCTGCGCGCCACCGCGAGGAACTGGCCAGCCAACCGCGTGCGCCGCAGCTCCGAGGACCATACCAAAAGATGCGCTGAGCGGTTCGTTTAGGCTCAGAAAGGAGTGCGCTGCAAGGCCGGCGAACAACGCGCGCGTTCGCTCATTACGAAATCTACGACGAGCAACAAATGTTGCTGGAGCCAACGCATCCTGGGCAAATTTGGCCAAAAGAAACGGGTGCCTTGGAAATCGCAACAGCGGCTGAAGAACATCTTTCGCAAATGCAGACCAATTATTCACGAGTGGCGCCATCAGGTTGCGCCAGGCGCGGCCATCCTGTTGCAACACTTGTTCCGCATCGTGCAGATTTCGTTCCAGGGTGATTGCGGAGCTATCGTCGAAAGGATGCGCCAGCGGAGCCGGAGAATCAATCCACTCCAGGCCGTAGTCCGCCAGCGGCAAAGAATTGAAGAACGGCGATCCGGCGGCCATGGGATGCACCGCGGAACCAAAGTCATGATGGAATCCCGGAAGCGTCAGCTCCATGGTACGTGCGCCGCCGCCCGGTTGTGCTTCCGCCTCGAAGACATCCACGCGCAGCCCTGCCTGCGCCAACGCAATTGCAGCCGACAACCCGTTGGGGCCGGCACCAATGACGCATGCTTTCTTATGCCGAGCGTCGCGATCGTGCTTGCCCATACATTGAACTCTACTGCGGCGGAGCCATCATGTCTGGGCCATTTTCGCGCACCATGCCAATTTTTCCGTCCGGCCCGATCGTTAATGTGGGAGCATAGGCGCCCAGCAGCAGCCGACGCCACCAGTTTCCAGTCGCACGTTTCTCGTCGATGGTCGTGAACCAGTATTGCCATAGCACGGCACGCACCATGCGCGGCGGCTGATTCGGAAATGGATTGCCGGCGAACAATGACAGCACGGCCGGATCGTTGGTCAGCAGCAACTCTTCCGTTCGCGGCACAATGGGATATTGCGTCCACGATCCCAGCGATGCGAACCACAGATTCCAATCGAACCTGGGCTGATAGGGAGCATAAATGCCCGGCGCCTTGTTGAGCGCCTGCGGCTTGTAGCGAAATGGATAAGCGACCCAGGTCTTGCCATCATCGGAACCCTGAAATTCAATTTCATATCGGTTGGGCGTCATCACCGCGAACAGACCATATTCATTGGCAATGCGAAACGGCTGCAAAGCTGTCAACGGCGCTGTTGGCAGTGGAATGCCGCGCCAGAACATCTGCAGCATCGGCACCATTGTGGCGTAAAAGATCCAGCTGAGCATGACTGCGGTGAATGCCAATCCTATGGGCCGAAGTTGCCGACGAAGTCCCGAAGGTTGCATAACGGCTGGCTCTTCTCGCAACACGCTGATGGGTCTGTCCTCGTTATCTATCGCGATCTCGCTGTCGTTTTCAGGGATGGTGAATCGCCAGCGGGCAGGCACGAAGCGCATCACGGAACGGTCATCCAGCAACAGGAAGCCGAGAGCCAGCACAATGTAATTCAAAAACGCGTAATTGGCCGTCAGAATTACGCCGATCTGCCACGGAGTCACGATCCAGAAACATACAATGCGCCATTTGCGCGGCAGAAACAGCATCCACACCAGCACCAGTTCCATCAGAAGTGTCGCCACCACGGTCGATGCCTGGAACCAATGCGGGAGTTGCTGGACATAATAGCCGATCCACGTTGGCAGCGGACCATTCTGGTAGTACTGATCCATCGCCGTCAGGTGGTGCCACTGCGGATCGCCGCTCGCCAGCTTCACCACCCCGGACTCGAAGTAAATTCGGAACCATTCCCACAGCAAGAGAAACTGGCTGGCGCGCACCGGTGGGCTGCTTCTTCCCCAGCCGGGAAAAAATCCAGCCGGCGCAAAGAAGAGGCAGATGAACCCCGCCTCCAGCAGCATGCCATCGGACTGATAGCCGGAAAAATCCCCTGCGGCGCTGACGAAGGAAAGGAAACATATGAAACAAATGATCAGATTCGCTCGCGGCCACACGTTCACCGTCACCAACAACGAGGCCACAATGCCGACCCAGCAGATCGCCATCAGCATGTGCGAACCGCTGGAGAACCATAACAACGTGGGCGCGTACCAGAAACGCAGCGAGCCTAATCCGCGCTCCACTGCGGATAGATACTGCACGGCCGGAAGAACTCCGCGAGGCCCAATCAGCCCGCGAATCTGGAAAATCAGGGAAAAGAACGCGGAAAAATAAATGAGCCCCAGTGCGCGTAGAAAGATCCAGCGCGAAATATGATGGTCGGGCACACCCTGTTCGGAGTCAAACCAACCACGGATCGTTCGTACGGGGCCCCAGTTCATCGACTAGCGAATTATAGAGCGGATGCAGCGCCGCCGACTCGAAGGACGGGGACGAGGCAGACCTTCTCGCTTGAGGAAGATGATTTCAGGCTGGGCGTGGAGGCTCGGCGTCTCGTACGGTGCGCCCGAAAAATACCAACCCCGCGGTGGCCACTGCGGTTCCGATGCACCAGGAACAGAGTCGCTTATGTTCGGTCACCTGCTTGCGAACATTGCGAAGCGCCATGGTCGCATCCAACGCCAGCTTGCCACGCAACAGGCGTCGCACGAGCGGGCGCTCCGGAGTCGCTGCCAACAGCAGCGCCATAGTCACGCTATAACTCGCCAGGCCGAGCAGTCCGTCCGGCATGCCGAGACGATATGAGCTCTTCGAGGTGACCACGCGCTTGGAGTTGAACCAGCGACCAGGAGGATCCGGCAGATCTTTCATGATGTGAAGCTGCACCAGCGCCACCGGAGCTAAAGTCGCCAACGCAGTACAGCAACACGCGACCGCCACGCCCTTGTGGAGCGAGCACACCTTCGCCAGGGCGGCCGAGTTTACACGTTGATTGTCGACTGCCAATTGGAGCGCCATACGATTCTCCCTTGGATTCCTTATTTCTTTTTGTACGCAACTACAATGGCCGTCACCAGCGCGGCGCTACCGGCCGCAAACCATTTATGATGCATATCCAGGAAAACCTGGGGGCTGAACGAACAGGATTTCTTGTCGAACGGACCATGCGTGCCATGCCGGCCCGGAACATAATCCCACAGATTGTTCGGTCGATTGGGATCTTCCGGAACATCCGTTTGCTGCGCTTTGTATCCCGTCTTTCCCAGGTCGCGATCGAGCAGGCCGGGAACAAACATCTGACCGACGATGGCTTCCACAGTAGGCGAACCCACCCAGTACTCGCGCCGCGGCCGCTCCACTCCCGCCGCATGCACCACCACTTTTGCGGCCACCTCAGGCTGAAAAATCGGCGGGACTGGTTGCGGCTTGTCCGGTAACCGGCTCTTGACCCATGTGAACTGGATGGTATTCATGGCCGGCATCTGCACCACCGTCAGTTGAACATTGCTTTTGTCGTGGTAGAGTTCACACCGCAGCGAATCTGTAAATCCAATGATGGCGTGCTTGGCGGCGCAATACGCAGACTGCAGAGGAATGCTGCGCACCGCCAGCGCCGAACCCACCTGAATGATGGTGCCGCGATCGCGAGGCAGCATGCGGCGCAAAGCAGACTGAGTTCCGTACACATATCCCAGATAACTTACCTCGGTCACCCGCTTGTATTCTTCCGCCGTCATTTTTTTAACCGGCGAGAATACAGACGCCATCGCGTTGTTCACCCACACATCAATCGGCCCAAAGGCCTCCTCCAGCCGATTTGCAGCGTGCTCAATCGACGGAGCATCACTCACATCCAACGGCAGCACCAGCCCTTCGCCGCCCATTTCCTCGACTTCTTCTCTGCAAGCTTCCAGTGCTTCTCGATTGCGCGCGATCAGTCCAATCTTTGCACCTTGTTTTGCAAATCCATGTGCGATGGCACGGCCCAGGCCAGCAGAAGCCCCGGTAACCATCACAACTTGGTTCCTCTTCATCGTGTATTCCCTTCTATAACTTCCCGCGCATAGGTTCGCGGGCCCGTCTTAAACATTGTAATTTCTATTGTTTTGCGAGACCTGAATTGGCGAACCGTGGAACTCCTCGACCGTAAGTCCCTGGCGGAGCTAAATCTCTTCGAATGGCTGGCTGCATCATATCCCGATCCTTGCGGGTAAAAATAGATTCCCCTTGAGCAATTAAGTAATCAGCTGTTCGCGCCGCTAATGCCTGAATCGTTAACCCTGGATTGGCGCTGCCCTGGGTGGGCAAAACGCTCCCATCGCACACGAACAGGTTACTTAAGTCATGGCTTCGTCCAAATTTGTCGACCACGGAACTGCGCGGATCTGAGCCCATGCGTGCCGCGCCAACTAAATGCGCGTAGCGCGATTCCTGCACCACTTCCTGTGCGCCCGCTGCATTCATCACCTCCATCACTTTCTTTTTTCCAAACTCGATCAGCTTCTTGTCGTTGTCATGCAGATTGAACGTCACCTTCGCGACCGGCAGACCGAATCGGTCTTTTTCCTCTGCTAACTGCACCCGATTCTCCGGCCACGGCAGGATTTCTCCCAACAACGCGATCGATGCCCAATGGTTATAATCCATCATCACGCGCCGCAATCCCCATCCCCATGCGCCTTTCGCCGTCATCATCTGCGTGGCGAACGCGATCGGCAGCGGACCTACGGTTTGAATCGCAAATCCGCGAGCAAAATCTCTCTTCGGGTCGGTCTCGTAAAACTCCTCCGTCAACGCATGTGCCGGCGGAGCTTTGTACATGCGCACCAGTTCTTCGAATCGCCCCAGCACTACGTTGCCGGCCTGCGCCATCAAGTAGCGCCCAACCGTGTCGCTCGAATTCGCCAATCCATTCTCGTAGCCGGGACAGGCGGAGTTCAGCAGCAGGCGCGGCGTCTCGATGGCGTAACCGGAAACAATGACGGCCCTCGCTTTTTGAAAATGCTCCTTGCGTTTCGCATCGAAATAGCTCACGCCGGTGACGCGATTTTCCTTGTTCACGTGAATGCGGCTGACCATGCAGTTGTCGCGAATTTCGGCGCCGTTTTTCAATGCATCCGGCACATGCGTGATCAACGTGCTGGCCTTCGCGCCCACCTTACAGGCCTGAATGCAGAATCCGCGATAGATGCAGTGCGGGCGATCACCATGCGAACCCGAAAGAATCGCCACCGGTCCTCCGATGCTGACTCCAATACCGAGGCGTGTGCATCCCTTGATAAGGATATCTCCGACGCCGCCCATGGGGTGAGGCCCGTAGGCGTAACCGTGCGGATCGCCCCATGGATAATAGGCCGGACCCGCGACGGGCATTTCAAGCTCCAACTGCTCGTAGTAGGGCTTCAACTCCTCGTAGGTCATCGGCCAGTCAACGCCGACTCCATCTTCAGAGTGAATGCGGAAATCCGAGGGATGCAGGCGAGGCGTGAACGCTGCCCAATGTACCGAACCTCCGCCTACGCCGCGACCGCTGTTGTTTGCGCCGAGCGCCAGCGGATGTTCTCCGCCGGTGATCCGCAGGTCTTCCCAGTACAAATTATGCGAGCCTGCCTCGTCGCTGACCCAGTCGCGCTCCGTGTTCCAGAACGGCCCGGCTTCCAGGCCAAGCACTCGGAAGCCCGCACGCGACAAGCGCTGAAGAAGCACGCCACCGGCTGAGCCGACGCCGACAACGACGTAATCGACTTCCTCTTCGCCGAAGCGCCGCATGGGCACATCAATTTTCTGGATGGGACCCAGCGCGTGACCGTCGCCGTTGCGCTCGTTCAGCACATCTTTCTTCCACCAATCGCGAAGCAACGGCGTCAATGCGTGCCTCCCTGGCCAGGTGTCGCAAGATGCTGATCATGACCGCCGACCCACTCCGACGCATCCGAAACAGAATCCTCCGGCGCCAGCCACGCGTAGCGTTGCTCGTTCACCTCCCACGGCTCCGGTTCGCCATGCTCCAGGCGCATGTACGCGCGCGGATACGCGGGACCGCCAAAGCCGATCTCATCCCAAGCATACGGATGCGAGTAATACGCCGCGGCCGCATCCTGTAACAGCAGCATCCAGAAACGATGCACCGGCATGCGCTTCCAGATATTATGTGCGCCCTCGGGCTTGGCGTCATGCAGCGTCTTCAGCAGCTTGTCCTGCTCGAGCGGCGTCAGATCGAGGAATCCTCGTCCGTCTTTCAGCTTTGCAATTTCATCGATGGCCTTCATCCCTAATCGATACGCTTCCTGATCGGGCGGCATGTTTTCATAGCGGTAGCCATCGATCCGATTGTTGTACAGACGATCATCCACCGCGGGCAGGATAGGAATTCTGTATTGCTCCGACCGATCGCTCTGCGGCAGAATGTGCTCGAAGATCGCTTCAATCAGCGGGGCTTCCTTCGCTGTGAAGAATCGCAGCTCTCGCGAGCGACTCACCCGTTCCAACACAGTCCTGCGCGTCGCCTCATCCCAGTGTGCCTGCTGCGCGAGTGTAGAGAACCCCGGATAATAACCCGGCTGACCAACGCGGTGCGGCTTCATGGTTCTCTCCGGAACAGGCTGGCCAGCAGTCCCAACATGCCGCAGGCGCTGAACAACAGCGGCGCCAGAATTGGCGGACCGTACATGATGTTGTAGAGCAGATGTTTTCTTCCGCCCGGACGCCGCAAGACGCCGCGCGCGTGATACAAAAAACCGACGCTCCCATCGACAACGGCAACCGCGGACAGCGCCGGCAGCCAGGTCTGCGCCGCTTTGCGACTTCGCAGCGACACGATTCCGGCGGTCATCACCATCGGCGCCAACAGCACTGGGGTCCACTGTGCCTTGTAACGGAAATTATTTTTGTAATGAGAATAGAAAGCTTCAAAGCCGCTGAAGAATGCCGCGAATACCGTTGCGGCGGCCATGTGCTTCTGAAAGCGTCCCTCGCGCAGGTCTTGAGAAAGACTGATCTTTTCCGCTTTGGAGACTTTTCCCGAGGGCAGCGCTGCCGCCCAATGCTTTCCATGTGCCGCACGCGGAAACCAGGCAACATCGTCGGTTCGACTGTCGAGCTCGTTTTCGCGGCGAAGATAGGAAGCAATCAATCCCAGGTACGCGCTGATGCCGAACAGCAATGGCGCAAAGATCGGCGGTCCCATCACGATATTCGTCATGGGAAATCGCCAGCCGCCCGGCTTGCGAGCGATACCGCGAACGTGAAAATAAAATCCGAGCACACCATCCGCCAGCGTCAGCGCAGCGATGGGACGCAGTACGCGTCGTGCCGCGTGTCCGCTGAAAAATCCAGCAACGCCGCCGGCAAATAAAAGCATGCTGAGCGCAACCGGGGTGTACATGACTCTGCGGCTGTAGCTGCCGCGATAATGCTCATAGCCGACTTCAAGTCCCGTCATCAGGCTGGAAGCTCCGGCCAGCAGCGACAGGCTCCGCTGAAATCGCCCCTCGCGAATGTGCTCATCCACTGCGATGGCGGCCTCTTCCATCGCTCGAACTGCATTGCCGGTGGAGGAATCCTCTTCTCTGTCGAACTCGACCGATCGCAGAAATTCCGAGCGTTTTGTTTTTGCCTTATCCATCCTCACCCATTTGATCTCTAGTTCTGCGCTGCACTCGAAAACGTCAACCGCGCTAGACCACTTCGCGCACTTTATCTTCAAGGATTGTCTTAATGATCTTGGTGCGGTTTTTGTCGCCCCTCAACAATGCTTCTGCGAAATTGCGCGCCTGCTTTGTGGTGATGTTCCCTGGAAGCGGCGGCTCGTTGGGATCCACAACGCATTGCACAAGGGCCGGTCCCTTATCCTGCAGCGCCCGCCGCAAGACGGTCTCCGCCTGGTCCGGTTGCTCAAGCGTGTAGCCCGCTACTCCGCATGCCTCTGCCACCTTGGCAAAGTCGATCGGTTGCAGATCGACGCCAAACTCAGGATTCGCATCCTGTACCATTTGTTCCCACTTGATCTGGCCCAGCACATTATTTTTGATGACGATGACCTTCACGTTCAGCTTGTATTTCGCGAGCGTCGCCAGCTCGCCCATCAACATGGTCAATCCGCCGTCTCCCACCACACAGACGACCTGACGGCCCGGATATGCGACCGCCGCGCCGATGCTGTATGGCAAGCCGTTCGCCATGGTCGCCAGGGAGCCGGACAAAGAGAACTTCATGTCTCCACGCATCTCGATATATCGCGCCGCCCACGTGGCAATCGTGCCACTGTCGGAGGAGACGATGGCATCATCATTCAGCAGCCGGTTCAGTGTATAGGTCACCACTTGTGGCTTCATCGGCATATCCATGCGAGTGCCGCGCTTCTCCATCACTTCATTCCAGCTCTTCATGCGGTCTTGATAATCTTCGAGGAATCCGCGCTTCTTCTTTCTTTTCAACAATGGGAACAGCGCCGCCAGCGTGGCTTTGGCATCGCCCGCCAACTCCGCATCCACTGGATGCCGCAACCCGATGCGCGCGGGATCAATGTCAATCTGCACGCACTTGGCGTTGCCCGGTTTGGGGAGAAATTCCATGTACGGAAAACTTGTGCCGACCATGAACAGCGTGTCGCATTCTTCCATCGCTTCCTGAGACGGTGCTGTGCCCAACAATCCCATGCCGCCAATGGCCAGGGGATGACGATCCGGGATAACCGCCTTGCCCAGCAGCGCCTTCACTACAGGTGCGCCGAGCGTTTCCGCTACTTGAATCACTTCTTCACGCGCGCCCAAAGCTCCAGCACCGACCAACATGACCACTCGACTGCCATCGTTCAGAATGGCGGCCGCCTGCTCGAGAGAAGTATGCGATTGGAGTGGGATAAGACGGCTTGAATCGGTTCTCGCTATGATTCGCTATGTTCGCGTCGGAACGTTTCTGGTCGGATGCCGGCCATTCCTGAATGTCTTTTGGAATGGTGATGTGTGCCACTCCTCGACGCGCGAAAGCGGTGCGAATCGCCTCGTCCACCACCGGCTTCACGTGCGCCGGCCCCATGATGCGCTCGTTGTACACCGACACATCCATGAACAGCTTATCCAGATCGACATCCTGCTGATAGTGCGTGCCAATCAGGTCGTGAAAGGTGTGACCGGTAATGGCCAGCACCGGATGACCATCGCACTTGGCGTCATAAAGTCCGTTCAGCAGATGAATCCCGCCGGGCCCCGACGTGGCCAGACAGACACCCAGCCTTCCGCTGTACTTTGCGTAGCCAAGAGCTGCGAATGCCGCCGCTTCTTCATGCCGCACCTGAATGAATTTCAATTTCTCCTGGTGGGTTCGCAACCCTTCAAACAAACCATCGACGCCATCGCCCGGAAAGCCAAAGATTGTATCCACGCCCCAGGCAATCAGGCGCTCAAAAAGGACATCTGCAACTTGCTGGCTCATGGAATCACTTCCTCTTCGGTTTCGCAGTTGGGCGACGGAAACTTGTTCGCATCGCGGAAGGTCGGAAAGAGATGGACGGAAACAGCCGCGCGGGACGCTGTCAAAACACACATCGAACAACACCTTGCCACACTCTGTTAGAGGACAGTTTCAAGATGCGGGATGTATCAGCACGCATCCTCAGAGAAAATCTGCTTCGACACAACTCCATGCACGCGCAGCGAATCCCTTCTACGGTGGAGTCGATTTCGAGTAGTTCGGTTCGCGTGTATACCATTCCCACCGATGCACCGGAGGCGGACGGCACCATCTCCTGGGACTCAACCACGATGGTGCTGGTTGAGCTTGCTGCTGGCGACGTGCGGGGCATGGGGTACACCTACGCCGACACGGCCACGGCAAAGATCGCGCAACACTTGCTCAAGACGATCGTCGATTCTGCTGACCCCTTCCAGCATTCGGCACTATGGATGCAGATGCAACGATCGGTGCGCAATCTTGGCAACAGGGGAATCGCGGCCATGGCTATCTCCGCTATCGACAATGCATTGTGGGACCTGCGCGCCAAACTGATGCATGTCTCTCTGGTTCAACTTCTCGGTGCCGCGCGAGAATCGATTGCAGTGTACGGCAGTGGAGGATTCACCTCCTACAACGATCGCCAATTGGAGTCGCAACTTGGCGGATGGGCAGAACAAGGTTTTCCTTTCGTCAAGATGAAAGTCGGTACCCATCCTGATGACGATCCGCGGCGGGTGCAGGTCGCGCGCAGCGTCATTGGAGACAAGGTGCAACTATTCGTCGACGCCAATGGCGCATACACAGCAAAACAAGCCATCCATCTTTCGGAGATATTTCACTCCTCCAACGTGACCTGGTTTGAGGAGCCCGTCAGTTCCGACGATCTGGCCGGTCTTCATTTCGTTCGCAATCATGTCCCGGCGCCCATGGAAATCGCGGCAGGAGAATACGGCTAGACCGCCCCGTACTTTGAAAACATGTCGGCGGCGCAAAGCGTAGACGTGCTGCAAGCCGATGCCACGCGTGCTCAGGGCATCACAGGATTTCTGGCTGCGGCCGCGGTCTGCGACGCGCACCAGATCGCGCTCTCCGCACATTGTGCCCCCAGTATCCATATGCACCCCTGTTGCGCCGCACCCCGGGCACGTCATTTGGAGTTTTTCCACGATCACGCCCGCATTGAACGGATGTTCTTCGATGGCTTCTGCGAACCGCGCCAGGGGCACATGTTTCCCGACTGGTCTCGTCCGGGGCTGGGCCTGGAGTTAAAGGAAAAAGACGCCGAGAAGTTCCTCGTCTGACAGGTATTCTGATTTCGCGCCGGGTGCCATAGGTTTTCGCGGGCGCCATTCCATCGGACAAGTCACTCCGTGCAAAGAAATTCGATTCAGGAGGAACGCTGAATGAAACTGCAGGGCAAGGTTGCCATCGTTACCGGCGCAGCCACAGGCATCGGCAAAGCCATAGCCACTGGAATGGCTGCGGAAGGGGCCGCGGTCACCATCGACTACATCGGTTCGGCTGACCTGGCCAATGCTGTCGTCAGCACCATTCGCAGCAAAGGCAGCAACGCGATGGCTTGCGAGGCCGACGTTTCCAATCCCGATCAAGTGAATGCGTTAGTGGCGCAAACCATCAAGACGATGGGTCGGCTTGATATTTTTGTGAATAACGCCGGCATGGAATCGAAACATCCATTCACGGATTATCCATTCGAGTTGTGGCAGAAGGTGCTTGCGGTGGATTTGACTGGGCCGTTCCTGTGCGCGCAGGCAGCGGCAAAGGCGATGATCCAGCAAGGCAACGGCGGCCGCATCATCAATATTTCTTCCGTTCATGAGGATTTGCCGATGCCGACTAACGCGCCTTACTGCGCGGCCAAGGGTGGTCTTCGCATGTTGATGCGAACCATCGCCGTGGAGCTGGCTCAGTACAAAATCACCGTCAACAACATTGCGCCAGGCGCCATCTACACCCCAATCGATGCGGATGTGGAAGCCAACAAGAAGATCGAGTCCATCTTGATGGCGGAGATACCGCTGGGACGCTGGGGTAAACCGGAAGAGGTTGCAGACCTGGCCATTTTCCTCGCGTCTGAGGCTGCCGGTTACTGCACTGGCAGCACCTTCTTCATCGACGGCGGCATGCTGCGCCAGTCCGGCAACCTCTAGTGAAGTGATTCTCCCGGCCTATACCTTGATCGGCGAACGCAGCTCCGGCGAAGCTCCATCCACCAGATGAATCGACGGATTGTTTCGCAGAATGTCCATCACCGCCGTCACCATGCGATCGTCCATGCCAGACGCCTGCCGCAGTGGAACCGGATAGCTGACCACCACCTCTAGGCCGGTCGCAACCAATCGCAGGCGCGCATAGGGCTTGGGTGCGTCGACATGCATACCCATCGACTGTTCCAGCCCGGCATGCTGCCGTTCCAGAATGGGCTTATATTCCGCATACAACGTGTTGACGCTTGCCAGCAATTCTTTTTCCGCAAGTGCCACGTCGCTGTCGGCGCGCATGGGAAATCCAATCTCCCGCCACATGTATTCCGTGCCAGGAAATTGTTTAAACAAAGGACTGGTCTGAAACAGCACAGAATTGGGAAACACGACAATGCGGCCGGTAGCTTTCAACTCAATGCCACTTCCTGCTAATTCCATCAGGTAAAAACGCACCAGGCCGATGTCGACCACATCTCCGGTTACGCTGTTGGCACCGTTGTAAACCACCGTCACTCGATCGCCGACGCGAACCCCATATCGTCCCACCAGGAAGAAATATGCAGCCACCGATAAAATGACAGTCTGCAAAGCCACCGCGACGCCGGCAGTGATCAAACCTGCATAGGTGGCGAGTGAGCTGAAGTCGCTGACAAATCCCAGCAGGACGATAACGAACATGCAGAAGCCGGTAATAACCCTGCGCAGCACCAAAAATTGCCGTCTGCGGCGAGCATCGTGGATATAGCGGAAGGTAGCGCGCCGCCACAATTCAGAAAACAGCCATATCAGCCCCAGCGCGATCAGCAAGCTTGCCACTCGCAGCAACACAGACCGCAGAATCTGGCCGTACTCGTGGCTCACAGAGTCCCGTAACTGTTTCAAATTCGCCTGGCTCTGATCCAGCAGAATCAATTCCTGACTCAGAGGGATCGTCGCGTCAGAAATCTGCTTAAAATGCCGCACCAGCTGGGTCGTCGCGCGCTGGCGCTGTGCGGCAGTCTCCTGTGGCGCAGTTGCGTTGGCGACCGCTGGAGGCGGATTCTTTGAAGCCGCCGAACCGGACGCCGTATGATTCGCACCGGGATTTGCGTTTTGACCGTCGCCATCTGTCGGCGCAGAATTCGTCCCGGACGGAGCATTGCTTTCGAGTTCGAATTGACCCTGCTGCAAGGTGGATCGCAACGCTGCCAGCAGTGGTGCGCGCAAATGCACGGTGATCCGCCTGCAACCGCGTAGTCTCATCCTTTAGCTGATCCAGGGAGCGCAGACTGCTCACCAGATGGATGATCTGCCCCATCTGCCCGATGAGTCCTTCGCTGCGCGCACCTGCGAAAGAGGGAAATTGGACTTGCGACGGTGTAGCAGAATTTTTTGCGGTAGATTTTTGCGTCGTCGATCCCGCGGGAATGGCAGCGGCAGGAATCGTCCGCTGCAATCCGCGAAGTTTTGTGGTGAGCTCCGTCGCAACTCCGTTGGCCGCGTCGGTCGCATTCGCGAACGAGGTTAACTGTTGCAAATTGCTTTGTAGCGCCTGTGCCAAGGCAATTTGGCCCTGCAGCGCGTCTCGCTGCGATTGCAGCGCGGGACGCTGCTTGGCGCGCGCCGTTGGAATCTGCTTGTTGACAGTGTCCAATTGCGCTTCCAAAGCCTTCAGTTTTTGATCGACATTTTGCTGCGCCTTCAGAAGATTGTGGGCACCGAACGAGCCCGGGGCATTCCCCTGTGGCGGCAACGACCTATTCGACGAGTCCGCAAGCATTGCGGCCTGCGCCAGTGCAGACTGAAACTCCAGGTTCGTGACTTTGCGAGCGATGTCCTGGCCGTTCTCGACAAATAGTTCATCTCCCGGCACAACCGCATACGCATTCGCGCTACCCCACTGGTGGAACCACTCCAACACGCGGTTGACGTGATTCAGCACATCGACTTCGCTATTCGGCGCAATGGCGGAGGAGGTAGCCTGGATCGGTGCGGTTGCGGAAGAGGCGGCGGGGACCGGCCCAGTAGAACTCGAATCAGTAGCTTTCGGCGCGGTTACTGGCGGTGCCGCACTTTGACCGTCGGCCGCAATCCACCCCAGCAGGGCAAATACGCCGAAGGACAGAACAAGCGCACGGAATCGTTTGGGTAGAACCCGCATATACTCTCCGAAAACATTTGAAGTTAATATCGATTATGACGCGCGACGAGTATCGGCAGGCAAGTTTATGGCGGAGAATCACTGATCGCCATTGAGGATCATTTTTCACGAGAGACAACGAAGTCGGGCACCCACAATAACGCCCGTTTGAACTCCGAATCCGGCAATCCGGAGAGATTGCCGCGCGCTGCCTCGGCGTGTGCGTCCGCTACTTGTATAGCGTAATCGAGCGAGCCGTTGCGCTGCAAGATGGCAAGAATGCGCTCGTGTCGAACACGCTCAAACCCCTGATCTTGAATCACCGCCAGAATATCGGCGCGCTCTTCCGGCGTGCCATGCTCAAGGGCATGCACCACAGCCAGGGTCGCTTTGCCTTCGCGCAGATCGCTGGCTGTCGGTTTGCCCAGCACCGCTTCACTCGCCGTTAGATCCAGAACGTCGTCCACAATTTGAAAGGCCAGACCCACGTTGCGCCCGTACTCTCCCAACGCTTCCTCTATGGCATGGGAAGCATCCGCAAGCACGCAACCCAGTTGCATGGATACGCGAAACAGGCAGGCTGTCTTGCGATAAATCAGCTCAAAATAATCATGCTCTGTGGGCGCGCTGCCGAGACTCTCCATCTGCAGCAGTTCGCCTTCAACCATTTGCTGCGTCAGGCCAATCAGCAAATCAAGAATTCGAAAATTGCGTTCCTCCAGCGCTACGCGGAAGGCCTGCATATACAGCCAGTCGCCAGCCAGCACACATTTGGAGTTGCCCCATTGCGTATTCGCGGAGGGACGACCGCGGCGAATATCGGCCACGTCGATAATGTCGTCATGCACCAGGGTGGCGGTGTGAATCATCTCGATCACTGCGCCCAGGCGGATGCTGCTGTTGCCGTTGTAATCCAGCGCTTTTGCCGCCAGCAGCAACAGTGCCGGTCGAATCCGCTTGCCGCCGCCTTCGCGCAAATATCCGGCAATTTCCGTGATGGAATCGACCTCCGACGCGGAGAGGCGTTCGAATTCCTGCTCCACCGCGACCAGTTCGTCGCGCAGCAGATCGAACACTTCTTTCGCCGTCGTAATGGCCGTTGTGCTCAAATGCTTTCCATCCTCGCTCGCCTGCTCCCGCCCAGACTCGCCGACACCCTTGACGATAAGGATGCAGCCGCGGGCTTCATCGGACTAATTGGAACGATAATTCGTGAACTGCAGGTCAATCCCAAAGTCATGTTTCTTCAACATTGCAATCATATCCTGCAGGGTGTCCCGGTCCTTGCTGCTGACCCTTACGGTGTCGGATTGGATCGTCGCCTGCGCTTTGCTTTTTGATTCCTTAATCAACTTGACGATCTCCTTCGCCTTCTCGATCGCAATCCCCTGCTGCAGGGTTATCTTCTGGCGAACACTGGAATTGGCAGCCGGCTCGATCTTGCCGTACGTCAACGCCTTTAGCGACACTCCGCGCTTGGCCAGCTTTTGCTGCAAGATTTCTGTGACTGCTTTCAGCTTGTATTCATCGCTAGACGCCAGCTGGATTGCTTCCTCCCCCTCCAGCTTGATTTCAGAATGCGTATCCTTCAGATCGAAGCGCGTCCGAATCTCCTTGGAGGCCTGGTCCACGGCATTCAATACCTCTTGCGCATCCACTTTGCTGACAATATCGAACGAATTCTCTGTAGCCATACTCGTCTATCCTTGCTGATTTCAATTCTCTACTTGATGCCTAATGTCTGTCCCGGTCTCGTTGGCCGGTCCGCTAGTTGTTCGCGACAGACGAAAAAACCGATAGAAGTTTTCTGTCGTCGTCAAAGCCATGGTCTCATAGTCGGAGCCGCGAACTTCTGCCAGTTGCTCTGCCACTTGCTGCACCATAGCCGGCTCATTGCGTTTGCCGCGATGCGGCACTGGCGCCAGAAAGGGCGCGTCCGTCTCGATCAACATGCGGTCTGTGGGTAATTTCGCCGCCACATCGCGGATAGGTTGAGCCTTGGGAAAGGTGATGTTCCCGGCGAAGGAAACGAGAAAGTTCATCTCCATCGCCAGCTTTGCATGCTCATACTCCCCTGCAAAACAGTGGAGCACCCCGCCCAACCCAGTCGCGCGCCAATGTTCGTCGAGAAGCGCCAAAGCATCGTCCCAGGCGTTGGTACTGTCCGCCGAAGCGCGGCAGTGAATCAGAATTGGCAATTTGTGCGCCGCGGCAATCTTCATCTGATCAACAAAAACGCGCTGTTGCACCTCGCGCGGAGAATGGTCGTAGAAATAGTCCAGGCCAATTTCACCCACCGCCACTACTTCCGGCTCGGCCGCCAAAGTATCCAGCTTATTCAGGGCGTTCTCATCCGCCAGATTCGCCTCATGCGGATGAATTCCGGCGCTAACAACAATCCGCGGCATATGCGTCCTGGATCGATACTCCCGGCTCAGATCGAGCGCGGCGTGCATGGTGTCCGGACCCTCGCCGATCCCGACCGCCAGAATGGCTTCCACGCCGGCCTCGTACGCACGTACCAGCATCGCTTCACGGTCCTCTGCATAGCGGTCACTGTCCAAATGTGCGTGCGAGTCGACCAGCATGGAAGAACTTTCCTTATTTCAGCCGTGCACCGATTTCTACATCTTCCAAAAATCCTGCCAGCACGGGAGTGCCTTTGTCGCCGATCGAAGCCGCAACGATCATCCCATTCGATTCCAGGCCGCGCAGTTTTCGCGGCGCCAGGTTCGCTACAATGACCACCTTGCGTCCAATCAGGCTTTCCGGCGCATAGGCTTCCGCGATCCCTGCGACGATCTGCCTCTGCTCATAGCCGAGATCGACTTCAAGTCGCAGCAATCGGTCCGCTTTCGGTACTCGTTCTGCGACGCGAATGATGGCAACACGCAGGTCGACCTTGGCAAAATCTTCGATGCCGATCTTGGGCGTCTCAGTTACGAGCGGCGCAGAAGCGGCAGGTTGCGTAGGCGCAGCCGGCGCGCTCAATGCTGACGCGGTTTTCGCGGAAGCTGAATCTGCCACCAGTGCCTGTTCCGCAGAGGTGGCCGAGCCGACCGATTGCAGCTCCGAGACCTGCGCGTGCGCCAGCTTTGATTCAAAGACAATTGCCGGGTTCAACTCCGGCTGCGCGGCCAGCTCGGGAGCTGCCTGCTCTGCGGCGTCGTTCGTTGTTTGTGCCTGCCCGGTCGACGCGACACGATCCTCTTCCATTTTTTGCATACGTTCGATCACTTCCTTTTCTGCGCGGGGGAACACAGGACCCAGTTCGCCAAGCTTTGTGCCCGGCGGCAGATCCCCCCACTTCAAATCCTTCAAATCCGCCTTGGTAATGTTGCCCAATCCAAGTTGGTGCCACACCTTCGCTGCGGCCTCGGGAACTACCGGATAAACCAGTGCCGTGATGATACGAATCGCTTCTGCCGCGGTATATAGGATGCCGGCCAGCTTGGCACGGCTCTCCGCGTCATCCTTGGCCGCAACTTTCCATGGAGCCTGCGCCGTAATGTAGCTGTCGACGACAGCAATCGCAGACCACGCGTTTTCCAACGCACGCGAAAAATCAAGATGCTCCAGTCGCTGATCGAATTGCTCCGTCTGCTGGTCCAGGATGGCCTGAATACCGCTGTCCGCGATCCCGCCCTCTGGCACCACACCATCGAAATACTTGACGATCATCGCCAGCGTGCGGCTCACAAGGTTGCCATACCCATTCGCCATGTCCGCGTTATACCGCTGCACCAGCGCGTCGAAGCTGAAGCTGCCATCCTGCCCGAACGTCACTTCGCGCAGCAGGAAATACCGCAGCGCATCCGCGCCCAGCACATCCAGCACCGTCTCCGCGCGAACAACGTTGCCGCGCGACTTCGACATCTTCGACTGCTCAAACAACAGCCATCCATGCGCCACCACGCTCTTCGGCAACGGCAGCTCGGCGGCCATCAGGAACGCCGGCCAATAAACACAATGGAAACGGCTGATCTCTTTCCCGATCAGGTGCACATTTGCGGGCCAATATTTGTTGAAGTTCGCGCAGTCTTCGCTGCCGTACCCAAGCGCGGTAATGTAGTTGGCAAGCGCGTCCATCCATACATAAATGACGTGCTTTTCATCTCCGCGTACAGGAATACCCCAATTGAAGCTTGTGCGGCTGATCGACAGATCGCGCAGACCACCCTGCACAAACGCCATCACTTCATTGCGCCGCGCTTCCGGCCGGATAAACTCCGGGTGCTGCTCGTAATACTCCAGCAGCTTGCGCTCAAACGCGGAGAGCTTGAAGAAATAATTCTCCTCGCTCACCGTCTCGGTGATGCGGCCGCAGTCCGGGCACGGCGTTCCCGGCGAGCCCTCAACGTACAACTCGTCCCACACGCAGTACTGGCCGGAGTAGGTGCCCTTGTAGATGAACCCGCGCTTCTGCAACTCGGAAAACAAGTGCTGCACGCCCCGCTTGTGTCGTGGCTCGGTGGTGCGGATGTAATCGTCGTAGGTCAGGCCCATGCGGTCCCACAGGCCACGAAACTCGCTCGACACTTCCGCCGCAAATTCCTGCGGAGTCTTGCCGGCCTTAGCCGCCGATCGCTCAATTTTCTGTCCATGCTCGTCCGTGCCGGTTAGAAACAGCACATCGTACCCACGCATGCGCTTCCAGCGCGCCACGGCATCCGCCGCCACCGTTGTGTAGGTGTGCCCCAGGTGCGGCCGGGCATTCACGTAATAGATAGGCGTGGTGAGGTAAAACGTCGGTTTGCTGTCTTGCTTTTTTTTCTGGGTTGGCATGCCGTCGGCGTTCAAGTCGCTCGCGCGTCCGGCTGGAGAGCGAGTCATCTTCATCTTATAACGTTTTGCCGCTGCCACTCTGCGAGCTCGATCACTGACAGCGCGTGCAGCTCATGGAACTGAGGCGGCGAATGTCCCCGCGACGCGTCGTCGACGCGGACTCTGCTAAAATTCGCTCTAACTCATCGAATCGCTACCAGGTCGCCGCGGCGGCCCAGCGCCCACGGACGACCCTTGTGTATCGCACCTATCGACAAATTTTGTTTGAGCGCTTTCGCGCGGTCCTGCTGGAAAAGTTCCAGGTAGAAATTCCTCGTCTCACGGTGGAGGAGCCTCCCAAGGTGGAAATGGGCGACTATGCCCTGCCGATCGCCTTCGAGTTGGCGCGTACGCTCCGGAAGGCACCTCGCAAAATTGCCGAGGAACTGGTAGCCGCCATCGGAAGTGTACCTGGATTTACTGGATTTGAAGTCGCCGGGGCCGGATATATCAATTGCCGCCTCAATCGAAACAATGCGGCGCACACGCTTGCCGTCCAGATGGAATCCCTGCCGCAGACGCTTGAATTTATCTTGGTGGAACACACCAGCATCAATCCCAACAAGGCGGCGCATGTCGGCCACCTGCGCAATTCCATTCTCGGCGACACATTGGTGCGCATGTTGCGCGCGGCCAATTACCAGGTGGGAGTGCAGAATTACATCGACAACACCGGCGTCCAGGTGGCCGATGTGGTGGTGGCGCTGATGCATCTGCGCGGCATGGATCTGGCCGGGGTTGAACGCTGGATCGGAGAACTCGCGACACGCGCCGAACGAATCGACTTCGCCTGCTGGGACCTGTACGCCCATGTTTCACAATGGTTCGACGCCGAAGAAAGCGAGAAGCAGGCGCGCAAACAAATTCGTCTGGATACGCTGCATGCCCTTGAAGCCGGTGGGAACGAGACCGCCGCCATTGCTGACCTGGTGTCGACGGCAATTCTGCGGCGCCACCTGGAAACCATGATGCGGCTCGGCATTGAGTACCAATTTTTGCCGCGTGAAAGTGAAATTCTTCACCTGCATTTTTGGAATGCGGCCTTTGTCTTGATGAAAGAAAAAGGCGTCCTTTACCAGGAGATAGAAGGCAAGAATGCCGGCTGCTGGGTGATGCGTCGCGCGGGAACAGTAGGCGCGGACGACGAAAATCCCGATGAAGAAGCCAAGGTCATCGTGCGTTCCAACGGCACCGTCGGCTACGTCGGCAAAGACATTGCGTATCACTTGTGGAAGTTCAACAAGCTCGGCCTCGACTTCGGCTATCACCTGTTTCACATCTATCCCGACGGCGATCGCTGCTGGATCTCCTCCGAGCACAATGACGAGCCCGCGCCGGGATTGCCGCACTTCGGACACGCCGACGCCATTTACAACGTCATCGATGCGCGCCAGGCCGATCCGCAGAACAACGTGATTGAAGCGTTGCGCGGCATGGGCTTCACCAAAGAGGCCGACAACTATCATCACTTTTCTTACGAGATGGTGGCGCTGACTCCGCGCTGTGCGATCGAACTTGGCTATCTGATTTCTGAGGAAGACGAGGGCCGCGCCTACATTGAAGTTTCCGGGCGCAAGGGATTCGGCGTGAAGGCTGATGACCTGATCGACAAGCTGATTGCTTCCGCACTCGGCGAGGTGAACGCACGCCATCCCGACTTAAGCGAAGACGAACGGCAAAGCATCGCCCGCAAAATTGCTGTCGGCGCGCTGCGCTATTACATGCTGCGATACACGCGCAATACGGTCATCGCGTTTGATTTTCAGGATGCGCTCAGCTTTGAAGGCGAGACCGGACCCTACGCGCAATATGCCGTGGTGCGTGCCGCGAACATCTTCCGAAAGGCTGGCGTCACTCCAGAAGAGGCGCTGCAGCAATTTGAGGCCGTCGACGCCACCAGCTATTTCACGGGTGAAGATGGCGATAGCCTGTGGGAGCTTTGGCTGCTGGCGTCGAAATCCGTGCATATGCTGGAGCGCTCGATCCAGACCACGGAGCCGGCTTACCTGGCGAAATATGCCTTTCAGCTGGCGCAGCAATTCAGCAACTTCTACCATCGCCATCACATTTTGACGGAGAGCGATCCGACGCGGAAAACATTGCTGCTGGCCACCGCAGCCGTCGCTCAGCGAGAACTACTGCACACGCTCGGCTGGATGGGCATCGAAGCGCCGGATGTGATGTAAAGGCACCGCCTCAGGACACAGGGGTCAAGCTACTTTTCGTACGTTCTTACCCACTCCACAATGCTACGGACGGCCACGCCAGAAGGTCCCTTCGAAATCCACGGCTTCTGCTCTTCCACCCAGGCGACGCCAGCAATATCGAGATGCAGCCACGGTGTTTCGTCGACAAATTCCTTCAGGAACATGGCCGCGCTAATCGCGCCCCCGTAGCGGCTGGCACCCGTGTTCGTGATATCTCCAATGTCGTGAAACGATCATCTCGCGATACTCGTCTTCAACCGGCAGGCGCCAGAACCTTTCGCCGGAAATTGCCAGCGCCTTTTTGAAGTGTTCATAACTGTCTTCATCGTTGGCGAACACGCCCGCGTTCACCATGCCCAACGCCACCACGCAGGCGCCGGTCAGGGTCGCAGCATCAATCAAATGCGTCGCACCCAACTGTTTCGCATAATGCAGACCATCGGCGAGCACCATGCGGCCTTCCGCGTCAGTGTTCAACACCTCAATTGCCTTGCCAGACATGGCAATCGCAACATCTCCCGGCTTGTAGGCTTTGCCGGAGGGCATATTTTCTGCCGAGCAAACGATCCCGATCACCCGCACCTTCGGCTTCAGCTGCGCAATCGCGCGCATCGCCCCAATCATGGCCGCGCCACCCGCCATGTCATATTTCATCTTCTCCATGCCGTCCGCGGGCTTGATGGAAATGCCACCGGTATCGAAGGTAATTCCCTTGCCCACCAGCGCCAGCACGGGTCCATCCTTGGAAGCATCTTTCGGCTCATAGCGCATCACAATCAGCGCCGGCGGCTCATCCGAACCCTGCGCGACTGCCCAGAACGCGCCCATCTTCAGTTCTTTGATCTTCTGCGTGCTGTGGACCTCACAGGGCAATCCCTGCTCTTTGCACATCGCGGCAGCGCGTTCGCCCAGAATCGTCGGCGTGAGGCGGTTGCCGGGTTCATTCACCAGCGCACGGGTAAAGCTCTGCGACTCACCCAGGATCACTCCCTCGCGGAACGTCGCTTCGATAGTTTTCTTCTCCGCGCTCGCTGGCGCCACCACGGTGAACTGCTCGATGGAGCGGTCCTTGCGGTCAGATTTATACGTGTCCGGATCAAAGTCGCCGACGAACGCGCCTTCTACCGCGGCGCGTGCAGCATCGGCGAGATTCAGACCCTCGTGTTCCGGCAGCACAAACGTTACCTGGCGAATCTTGCGTGGCTTGGCAAAACGAACCGCGACGCCGGCCGCCTTGCGAATTTCCGGCAGCGAAAGCTTTGCGGCTTTCCCCACGCCAACAATCAAAAGCCGCTTCGCTTTCAGTTCCGCGGGCGCATATAGCAGCAGAGTTTCGCACGCGGTCGCGGAAAATTCACCGCTTTTTATCGCAGGCTTGTCGGCGCTGGCTACCGTGGCATCTTTCGTCAGCAGTACTGGCTCCGCCGCGGCATTCTTGTCTTTTGAAGTGGAGGCGTCCGCTGCCAGCACCACCAACAATTCAGCTTCGAGAGACTGCAGCGCTTCAAACTTCACATCAGTTTTCATTTGAAATTTGCATTCCTTTCAGATTTGAGCCAGTGACGATTTTTTGATCTTCCCTAGGCATTGCGGCGTTTACTGGCGGCGATGGCGGACCGAGCATCGCGATCGTCTTCGCGGCGACGCTCAGTTTCGCGTTTATCCCAGTTTTGCTTTCCTTTGGCGACAGCAATCTCACACTTCACTCGCCCATTGCGAAAATAGAGGCGAGTCGGAATCAGGGTGAGCCCCTTCTGCTGCACCTTGCCCAGCAGCTTGCGTACTTCCTCGCCATGCAGTAGCAGTTTGCGGGTCCGCATGGCATCGTGGTTGGTATAGCCGCTGTGGGAGTAGGGCCCAATGTGCAGATTCAGCAAGAACGCTTCCCCGTCTTTAACCAGGCCGTAGGCGTCGCGCAGGTTCGCTTTGCCTTCGCGGATCGACTTCACCTCAGTCCCGCGCAGCACCACGCCCGCCTCAAACTTTTCCAATAGAAAATAATTGTGGCCAGCCTGGCGGTTCTGGGCCGCATCTCTTTCACCGGAGGCGACAGGATCACGCGGCTTGGGCTTCTTCGGCGGATTTGGAACCAAATTGGTCGTTGGGCGTGGCATGCTTGAACATTTTCCGTTCTACGCGAATGCGAAGAAGGCTAGCTGTGTTGCAGGGTCAGGCAATCGAAGGCTGTCACGAGCGGGTCTCGAACCCTTCAACTCCACAGAATTCGCTGCAATTTCTCATGCTAGCACGCAAATCGCACCACTTGTTACGCGGGTTGATCACCGAATGCGAGCCAGGCCAGTCCAACTCCCCGATGGTATAGTGATGGTAAAGAACCGCTGCATTGGCTCGCGCGATACAGTCGCAGATCGTTCGGGTTTGTTAAAAATGCCGGGATGCGCCGAATACATGCATTTGTCCTCTTATCTTTCTCGCGATCGGAATCTTGATATCGCCGCACGTTCGCACTCGTTCGCATCTCCATTTGATGTTTCGTCGTCCTGCGCGCGCCCCAGACTGCCCCTTTCCGGTTGCCTGCGTCTGTTCGGGTGGATTGGTTTTTTCGTGGTCGCATTCGCCATCCAGGGCACGTTGTCTCCTCTGCATGCAGACGAAGCCAAGACGCTTTTCAAGCAAGGCAAAGAGGCTGAAATTCGCGAAGACTACATCACGGCCTATCAGGACTATCGACAGGCGTGGCTGGCCAAACCCAAGGACATGCAATACAAGGAAGCCTATACCCGGCTTCGATTCCAGGCTGCGGCCCAGTATGTCGAGATGGGAAAAAAGTTGCGCGATCAAGGGCGGCTGAACGATGCTTTGACAGATTTCCTCCGCGCCCTCGAGATTGATCCAACCTACGAGGAAGCGCGGCAAGAAGCCGATCGCTTACGCGCCAAAATCAATGGGACCAGCGCGTCTCAGACCGATTCGGATCACTCCAGCGTCACCTCTGCGCGGGCGCAGCGGGAACTTCGGGATCTGGGCGGTCCGTTGCAGTTGAAACCGCTTTCGGATGAGCCGCTGACGATTCACATGGTGGCCGACACCAAAGAAATTTACAAAACCATCGGCAAGCTCGCTGGCATTAATATTCTCTTCGACCCCGACTACACTTCTAAGCGCATCCCGATCGATCTCGATCGGGTGACGCTAGCCGACGCTCTTCGGAGCGTCGCTTTCGTATCACAGACATTCTGGCGCCCCGTCACCTCCGACACCATCTTTGTGGCGTCAGACACCCGCACCAAGCGCACGGAGCTGGAAGCGCAGGCGGTGCAGACTTTTTACCTGGGAAATATAACCCAGGCCAACGATCTGAACGAGGTGCTGAATGCCGTCCGCAACTTGATGGACACCACAGTCAAAATGCAGGCGGTGCCCAGCCAGAATGCCATCGTGATGCGCGGAACTCCGGACCAACTGCTGCTGGCGCAAAAGATCATCGACGATTTGGATAAGGCCAAGCCGGAAGTGGTGGTCGATATTGCAGTCCTCGAAGTCAACAAGGACCTGCTGCGCAACATTGGCCTGCAATTGCCCGGTTCGATCGGCATTCAGTTGCAAAGTTCTACCGCTTCCACCACCACCGGCACAACTGCCACCACCAGCACAACCTCGACCACCAGCACAACTTCAACCAGCAGCGGCCTGACCTTGAATGATCTGGGCAATCTGAACGCTACCAATTTTGGCATCAGCATCGGCGCAGCGACGCTGAACATGCTGCTGACTGACTCCGATACGCGAGTGCTGCAAAATCCGCAAATCCGCGCAGTCGATGGTGAAAAGGCAACACTCAAGATTGGTTCAAAAGTTCCGATTGCGACGGGTTCGTTCTCGCCGGGGGCAGGTATTGCCGCAGCCGGCATCAGCCCGCTGGTCAGCACACAATTTTCCTACATCGACGTCGGCGTGAATATTGAAATGCAGCCGACCATCCACTACGATGGCGACGTTTCCATGAAGCTCCACATTGTCGTTTCCAACATCACCAGCTTCAGCAACCTGGGTGGTATTGAGCAGCCGGTCATCGGGCAACAGGACTTGCAACAGAACATCCGCATGAAGGAAGGCCAGGCCAACTTGCTGGGGGGAATTCTGCAGCACTCCGAAAGCAAGACCGTCGGAGGGACACCGGGACTGGGAGAGATTCCGCTTCTGAAGTATCTGTTCAGCTCGCAACAGACGGAGACGGTGAATGACGAAATCGTCTTCGTCCTGATTCCTCACCTGGTTCGCGGCATTGACCTGAGCCCGCTCAACCTGCGCACCATCGATAGTGGAACGGGCACGAATGTAAGTTTGCGCGAGGTTCCCCAGCAGACTCAGGATGTTTCATCGGCATTGATCAGCCGCACTGGCCACAACGCCCTGACGTTTGAGCCGAGCACTCCACCCGCGGGCGCTGCCGAAGCAGCCAATCAGGCGGTCACGCAGATGGCGCAGAACATGCAGAACGCGGGAGAAAATCCTGCGCCTGGCGCTGCTGGCTCTCCGATGACGCTTTCTTTCACACCGCAACAGAGCGTTCACAAAGTCGGCAGCACGTTCCAGATGCAGATGAACCTGACCGGCGGTCATGACCTCTTCTCGGTGCCCATGCAACTGCACTACGATCCCAAGGTTCTTGAGCTGATCAATGTCGACACCGGCGACCTGCTGGCGAAAGATGGCCAGACCACGGCCACCGTGCATCGAGATGAAGGCAATGGCGACGTGACGATCAGCACCTCGCGCCCACCGGGCGTGAAGGGTGTCACCGGCAGCGGCAATCTCGTCACCCTGACCTTCCAGGCCAAGGCTCCGGGCGATGCCACCGTGCAGGTGACTAAAGCAGCCGCACGCAACAGTGCGCAATCGATCCTTCCCGTGCTTGCGGGCTCCCCGGCTATCGTCCATGTGCAGTAAGCTGGAGAAGTAGGGAGCGCTTCGCAATGGAGTTGAATATGATGGGTGCGAATCGCGGAAACCGTGAGGGCACATTCGCGCGCTGGATTCTCCCGGTGGGGAAGAATTCCGATCTACGCCGGCAACAAGCAATAGGACGCAGCAAAATCCGGCGCGGCGAGCAGGGCTTAACCTTGGTGGAATTGATCGTGACGGTGGCAATTCTCGGGATTCTGGCCTCCGTCGCCTACCCGATCGCGCGCTTTAAGATCCAGAGGCAAAAAGAACAGGTCCTTCGCGACGACCTTTGGACCATGCGCCATGCCATCGATAAATACAAGGACGCTGCGGACCGGCACGCATTTCAGACCTCGATCGATAGCAATGGATATCCGCCGGACATGGACACGCTAGTCAACGGTGTGGACGTTCAGGGGAAGAAGGTGAGATTTTTGCGCCAGATTCCTGTGGATCCGATGACCGGCAAAAAAGATTGGGTACTACGCTCCATGCAGGACGATCCGGATAGCGATTCATGGGGCGGTCAGGATGTTTTCGACGTGCACTCCGCCTCCCAGGACACAGCCCTGGACGGGACAAAGTACAACACATGGTAGCCGCGAAACAATCAATGTCGAACCAATTCCGCACCGCGCTTTTCAAACGACGCCTCTGGAATCCCGTGGCGACCGCGGGAGAATCTTCTCGCCGCCAGGGCGGCTTTACGCTGGTCGAGTTGATGGTGGTGATGGCGATCATCGCGGTTCTGATGGCGGTTGCCGTTCCAAGTTTCATCTCCGCCATCCGCAGTGCGAGAGAAGCAGCACTGCGCGAGGACCTGCACACTATGCGCGATGCCATCGAGCAATATACGGAAGATAAAGAGGCCGCTCCGCAATCGCTCGACGACGTGGTGCAAGCGGGTTACCTGAAGTCGCTTCCCATCGATCCTATGACCCATAGCAACACCACTTGGGTCGCTGACCAGTCGGACTCCTATAGCAGCGTCGATCAGTCGAAGACCGGCATCAACGATGTCCACAGCGGTTCGGAAATGGTCGGCAGCAATGGTGAGCCCTATTCGCAATGGTGACGGAATCTGTAAGACTGGCACCGTGACCGACCCAGAAATCGATTCCGCAACGCAACCCGACCAGGCCGCCGTCTACCGCCGGTACGTGCAGTTGCAGTCGATCCGCGGTGAACGATTTCCCGGCGCTGCTGCCGAAGGTTTGGCCGGATTCCTGCTGGCTTGCGTGGGATTCGGCGTGGAAGGCGCAGAAATAGCGCTCGCGACCATAATCTCCGGCGGAACTTTTCTCGGCATCGATCCCTCCACCGAACATCTGAAGGCCGCCGTGCGCAATGGCGCCTGCGATTTTATGGTGAACACCCTCGACGAATCGCTGCGTGTGCTGAAAAATGAATTGCGCAAGAAGAAGGCTCTGTCTGTCGGGCTCCTCGGAGAAGCATCGGCGATCTTGGCGGCAATGGTCGAACGCGGAGTCCAACCCGACCTGGTGGCTGAACCTGCCGCACCGAATAGCGAACCAGCGCTGCTCACATTCATCGAGCGCGGCGCGATCCGTGTCGATACGCAAGCGACAAGCCGTTCCCAACCCGGCGGATTTGTTGAAGTGGTCTGGACAGCATCCAGCCTTGCAGATCTGCGGCAAATCGACCAGCTTGCGCTGCAGCAATTACCGGCGGACGATTCAATCCGTCGCCGGTGGCTGCAGCATGCGCCAGCATACTTCCACCGCCAGCGACCCTTGCAGCGCGTTTCCGGAATGCGCTCCGAAGAAGTGTCGCGATTCGCGGCGGCGTTCAGGACTGCAATTTCTGCCGGTGAAATTCAATCGCCTGCGACCCTCCACTGGCAAACCGCCGAAGGCTCGAAGGAATCAATCGCACTGTAGCGGTATTCAAAACCCAGCAACAGGATTAGAGAGATTCCGCGTTCGCTTTTTTCGCGGCCGCTGCAATCCCATGGATCGCCTGCCACAGCGCCGAAACTCCACGCCCATCCTTGGCAGAGCAGACGAGAACGTCGTCCGTCTCCAGCGTTTCGCGCAGCCGCCTGGTCGCAACCACGCGCTGATTTCCCGACAGCCTATCCGCCTTGGTCCCAACAATGATTCGCGGGCGATGAATACTATCCAGATATTCCGCCAGCATTAGGTCGCCAGGTTGCGGCGGTACGTTCATATCGACCAGGCATACGCAGACCGCCAGCGTTTCCCGCTCGGCAAGGTACGGGTTGATGAATGCCGGCCACTCGGCACTGATGGAGCGCGAAATTTTTGCATATCCATAGCCGGGTAAATCCGCCAGGATCAGCTCCGGCCGCGGCTGCGACCCCACTTGCAGCGCGAAGAAATTGATAGCTCGCGTGCGTCCGGGAGTAGAAGATACCCGCGCTGCCGGCTCGCCTAACAAGGCATTGATCAAGCTGGATTTGCCGACATTGGAGCGGCCCAAAAAGGCAATTTCCGGAGCGGAGCTTGCAGGGAATTGTGCGGCGCTGGTGGCCGACAGGAGGAACGTTGTTTGATAGCGAAACATCTGGGATCCACCTGAATTTCTACGTTTGCTATCGCGCCGAAAGTTCTTGCAAGCGCGTTGGGTCATGGGCGCGCAGTTCGGCGACAATTTCGGCTGCGGCTTGCCGTGCCAGATCGTCTTTCTCGCGCGGAAACGAAATCGCGCCTACCCGTGCATGCCCGCCACCGCCATAGCGTTCGCAGATCACAGCCAGGTTGACCATCTGCTCTGCGGGAACGCTCGTCCATGGATTGGAACCCACAGCAATCTTGGTGCGAAAACTGGAGCGGCTGAGGCCGATGCTATAGATCGCCTCGGGATGTAGATAGTACGGGATAAATTTGTTGTAGCCTTCCAGCGGATGATCCGTAATGTCAAAATAAATCGTTCCCTGCTCGCATGTGGAGCGCTCCCGAATCAGCTCCAGCGCCTGGTAATGTCGTTCCAGCAGCTCGGGAATCAGATCGCGCACAAAGGGCCGGTCCAACACTTCCGCCAAGCTCATCTGCGTCAACAATGGTATCAATCTGGGAACAAAGCCGGGATCCTGCGCCGATTCAATCGCCATGGTCAGCTTCATTGCCGGAGCGGCCATTTCCACGGCACTCTCGGCATTCTCATATTGCGCGCCGTCGACAATATCCGCCCAGCGAATCAGTTCTGCCACCGGCGAAGCGTCAAATCCAAAATGCGTTGCCGCAATATGCGCGATAAACCCGGTGCAGGAAACATAATCGGGATTGTAAAACTTGCGCTCGCGAATCTTCGGGTCCTTCTGTCCGGCCAGAAAATGCTGATGGTCTGCCGGCGTCAGAAACGCGCTCAGGTGATGATCGAACCACCATGTAATCGCCGGAGAAGCGGAATACTTGAAGTCGACAATGGCATTTTCATCACCGGTAAATTCCTTTTCGTCAAACAAGGCGCCGGCGCGGTGGACCAGTCCGCAGAACTCATAGTCCGCGCCTGCAGCCATGCATTCGCGATGGAAGCGCGCGAACAGCGAGGCCGAACAGGCTCCGTCGAAACATTTATCGTGATAGAAGACGCGTACTTTCACTTGAGAACAATCGCTCCGTCGCAGCCATTCACTAGCAGCGACATCTTAATAGGCTGAAACAACTAGCATTGCTGGCATTCGGCGATGTGTCAAGCGAGCTGGCCTCCGCAAGCCTTGTTTGGGCGGCGAGGGAATCATTGGGAAGGAGCCGATATCGTCCCTACTGCGCGCCCGAAGTCGCTGGGATGAGCTTGATCTCATACAGGTTGGGCCACAGCTTTCCGGTCACATACAGGCGGTCATGCTGGTTGTCATAGGCGATTCCGTTCAGCACAGCATTGTCGTTTTGCTGCGTGGAGGGCGGGCGCAGGCCTGAAAGATCGATCCACCCGATCACTTTGCCAGTCGCCGGAGAAATTCGCGCGATGCGATTCGTTTCCCAGATGTTCGCGTAAATTTCTCCGCGGATATATTCGAGCTCATTCAGATTCATGACCGGATGGCCATCTGCCGTCACCTGAATTTTTCCCGCCGCCTTGAATGTCGACGGATCGAGCAGATGCAGAACGGAAGTGCCATCGCTCAGAATCAGGTGGTGGCTGTCATGGGTGAGTCCCCAGCCTTCCCAAAGATAGGTGAAGGTACGAAGGGTTCGGAAGCTGAACGTGTCATACACAAACCCCAGGTGCGCCTGCCAGGTGAGTTGGATCAGATGGCTGTGCCAGTCGGTGAGGCCCTCGCCGAAATATTTTGCTGACAAGTCATGTTTTTGCAGCACGCGTCCAGAAGCCAGATCCACCATGCGCAAACTGGATTGGCCGCGTTGCCCCGTCGACTCGTACAGCATGCCGTTCACGAACACCAGGCCTTGCGTGAACGCGTTCGCATCATGCGGATAAACGTGGACGATTCGATAGCTCTCAACTGGGATGGCTCCCGCAGCCGCAAAGACGGACGCCGCGGGCACCAAAAAAATAAAATTCAGGAAAAGAAACGGCAGCAGAGCTCGGCAGCGAGGAAGTCCGTGCGAAGTCGCCTGCGTGAGGCGTAGAGAGAGCATGCATCCAACATACTGCATTGCGAGGAAATTTCTGACGATGGAAACCGTATGCAGCCCGCGCGAATTCGCCGGTTAGTATGGAAGCACGAACTTACTGCAACGCATATCCATCGCACGAGGCCATCCATGGAAGTTCCCCCGCCGGATCCGTCTGGCAGTATTCCTGAATCCACGCCGCCGCTTTCTCCCATGCCGCCCCCGCGTTCTACCGTCCTGTACGGGCCCAACGGTCTGCGGGCCGGTTGGAGCATCGTCGTCTATATTGCCGTTCTGATTGCGCTATTGTTTCTTGTCAGATTAGAGCTGCAATGGCTGACGCCTCATTTGCCTGCAGGCATGCGCGCGAGGCCAAGCTCAGGATTTCATCCTGCGCTCGCCATTTTGACGGAGGCCAGCGCCCTTATTGCAGTGCTGCTCGCCACCGCTGGCATGGCACGACTGGAAAATCGATACACCGCCGATTACGGGCTTGCCGGGGTCGATCGCGCGCGTCAATTTCTGATTGGCCTGGTCTGCGGCTTCATTTTCCTCTCGCTGCTGGTCGGCATCCTGGTAGCGACCCACCATCTGACACTTACCCAATCTCACATGACCATGGGCCGGTCGCTGGGATACGCCGCCGCCTGGGGTCTGGCCTTCTTCCTCGTCGGCATGACAGAGGAGTGCATGCTGCGCGGGTACCTGCTCTACACGCTCGCGCGCGGCATACGTTTTTGGCCGGCAGCATTTGTGCTGGCGATTCTGTTCGGTGCGTTGCATAAAGGCAACCCCGGCGAAAGTCCGTTTGGCCTGGTGGCGGCAGCCCTGATCGCACTGGTATTTTCGCTGAGCCTGTGGCGGCTCGGGCATCTTTGGTGGGCCATTGGATTTCATATGTCCTGGGACTGGGCGGAGTCTTACTTTTACGGCACGCCCGATAGCGGCGGCGTTTCCGTAGGCCGCCTGATGCAAGCGCATGCCCACGGGGCAAAGCTCCTGAGCGGAGGGGCAACCGGTCCGGAAGGCAGTATTTGGTGTGGCCTCGTAGTTTTGCTGGCAGCGATCCTGGTTTGGACGACTCAGCCGAATCGCGGAGTCCAGCTCGTCAAAAAATGATAGTTCCCATGCTTCGGGACAGAGGATTTCGCCGCATCTCATGCCGCGACAATTTAGTTGCCTTAGCAACCATATTGTGCAATAATGGTTGCCCTGGCAACTACTTTTGCCCTGTTTTCTGTGCGTGAGAAATATTGGTGCAATCGTTGGCGTATTTTTTGGCGAGGCAGCGAGGCAGACCCATCGGTCCGGACGTTGGCGGCGTACCTCAGTGCGTGAGGGCGCGTCATGGATTGCAATTCAGGTCCCCGGACTGAAGTCCGGCATCTACCCGCATCTTCCTCAGTCGGCGACCATGGTTTCGCCGGCCAAAATGGGACGCGTCCGGGGCAGTGTGCCGCGAAGGCACCCACCCCCATCAGAAACAGTGCGCCAACAAACACGATCAACTTCAACACGCTGGCTACCTTGTGTCTGGGGAAGAGTTTTCCACAGCACCAGAAGCAATGTTTGTGCCACGGAGACGGCCCAGACGGAGCCGTAAAAATATCGGCGCTCCGACCCTTCTCCCCTGGTAGAGGGGCCGACGCGCGGCAGCTTGCCGATTGCGCCCAGCAGCAGGATGGTTGCGCATAGCGGCAGGTAAGCATGATGGTAGATCTGCTGCATATACCACTTCCCTGCTACTGCCGCGACCATCAGGCCGGTCAGGTTCAGCAGGGCGAAGCTCAACACCGCATTCCAGGCAAAGGTGTAGCAGATCCGGCGGTAGAGTGGGTTCGGTTTGTCTTCGTCAAAGCGCAGGATGTAAGGGCGCGGCTCGGAACCCGGAAGCTTTCCGCGAACGGCGGCAATTCCAGTCCCTAACAACACCGCCAGCAGCCAAGCCAGATTGCCGAGTCCAAACCCATGCGCAAACAAGGTAAAGGTCAGCGGCCCCGGCGCCAGAAAGAAGACCCAAATCCAGATCGGCCAATGAGCCAGACGGTAGACGCGCGTATTCCGTTCGCGCATTTTGCGTTGTTGGGCATATTCCACCTTCCCGCTGTATCGCATGGACGTGAGTCTCGCAGAGTCGCCGGGGACACGTCAATCGAAAGGGATTCTCGCTGCATCCAATCCGCCAGAGGTGATACATGGAGAAGCTCGGCCTGTTTGTAAGTCTTGAAGCCAAGCCCGGCAAGGAAGAAGAAGTGGATCAATTCCTTCGCGGCGCATTGCCGCTTGTAAACGCAGAAACGGGAACCGTCTCCTGGTTTGCCATCCGGCATCCCGGCACCGGAACGTTCGGCATTTTCGATACATTTCAGGATGAATCGGGAAGGCAGGCTCATCTTTCCGGAAAGGTTGCGGAAGCCTTATTCGCCAAAGCTCCGGAACTATTCTCGAAGACGCCGGAAGTCCACAAGCTGGAAATCCTGGCGTCGAAGTAGTCGAACGAAGGCGCGCTTCAAATCACCAGCGCATTCCGACCGCCGGATCTCATTACTGGGTGCGATGCGCAGTTCGATGACGGGCCGATCGTTTTCGGGCAGTTGCTATTGCGATCTCTGCCTGCACTGCTGCGATTGTTTCTTTCATATTTTCTATGGTGCGAAGGCGGGCGCGATCTTCCCCGCTTGTCGGTGCCGCTGGGACGCCTGACAACATTTCGCGGACTTTTCGCAGCAATTCTTTGGGGTGAACGGGCTTCTCCATGACCTGATACAGCAATCCATCCTGGTAGGCAGCGTTCTCTGCATCTTCCGTATCCCATTCCCCGGTAAACAGCAGGACTCTGCATTCCGGATGGCTCCCCTGGATGTGTTGTGCCAATTCAACTCCGGAGAGTAGCGGCATGACCACATCGCAAATCAATAAATCCGGCGCTATGGAACGAGAAGACTCCAGCGCCTCGAAAGACTGGGTGAATGGGATCGCGTCCATGCCTTTTAGACGCAGGATGGCAGCAATAGTCGAGGCAATCACTTCTTCGTCATCGACAACAAAAATGAGGCACTTCTCGCGAGTCTGCATCGTAACTCCAACATACGCAAGTAGATCCGGCTGACACATCTTCGGAGGTTCCGACCGTGTCCGGCACCCCCAACCGGAGGATAATAAAATGGCTACCGTTCTTGAATGTTACCTTGGTCAATGGGGTGGGGGTCAGTTTGATACACGACAGAAGATCCCAATTTTTTGCGTTTTTTTGCAATGCTGAGCGGATACTGAATGAACCGCACTCGGGAAGTGAGGGACCTGATGGAAAATTTTCAAAACACTATGTTGCGAAATCTCGGACCTGAAATCCGGAGTCGGCTCTGCTTGCAGCGCGTTCAATTCGAGCTGAAGCACGAGATCGAATACCCCGGCAAGGCAATCGACTATCTCTACTTCGTCGAAGAGGGCATGGCCTCCATGACCACGACGTTTTTTGATGGTTCCCAGGTGGAGGTGGGCATGTTTGGGTATGAATCGGTGATTGGAGTCTCGGCACTGATGGGGACCAAACGAAGTCTGAATCGCGTGTACACCCAGATTGCCGGGCACGGATATGCCTGTTGCGTTGACAGCGCCAGACGAGAGTTCGACCGCGGCGGAGACTTTCAACATCTTGCCCTGCGCTACGTTCAGACACAATTGGTAATGGCCATTCAGTCCGCAGGCTGCCATGCAAAGCACAACGTAGAACAACGACTGGCTCGCTGGCTGCTGATCTGCGCGGACCGCGCACACAGCAATCATTTCAAGATGTCGCAGGAGTTTCTCGCGGATATGCTGGGAGGCACTCGTCCTACGCTTTCGATGGCGGCGGGTGGGTTAAAGCATCGAGGCCTGATTGAATACACACGCGGAGAAATTCGCATCATCGACGTCGCCGGTCTGGAGCGAGCGAGCTGCGAGTGCTACATGATCATCAAGAACCATCTGGACAACTACGCCGAGTTCGATACCGCTGCGATGGCATAGGTTGAACCGTTCCGGCGCTCGAGATACATCCGCAACAGAATTGCTCTAGACTGAAACACGAATGCCAGCAATCCGCCCGCAGTCCATCCAAAAACTCAATTTCCCCACGTTCAACGCCCGATGGTTATTGACTGCCGTGCTGTTGGCGGCGGTTGCCGTCGCTTTGGCGTGCTGGGGCGGTACAGTGTGGCTGCGACACGCTATGCGAGCCTCTCTGCCGCAGGTGGATGGCACCTTGCATGTGGCGGGTTTGTCGCAGCCTGTGACGGTTCGGCGGGATGTGCACGGTGTTCCGCACATCACAGCAGCGAACCTGGATGACCTGGTTGTGGCGCAGGGATATGTGACCGCGCAGGATCGGTTGTGGCAGCTGGATATGCTGCGCCGTTTCGCTTCAGGAAATCTTGCCGAGATTCTGGGCCCTCGAGCGATCGAGCATGATCGCGCCCAGCGCATTCTTGAGATCGGCCATGCCGCTGATGCCGCGCTTGCCGCCATGGATCCGGTGGACAAGCATTTCTTTGAAGATTATGCGCGCGGGGTGAATGCCTACATCGCGCAGACGCAGGATCATCTTCCGGCGGAGTTTCGGCTGCTGGATTATCGTCCGGCGCCCTGGACGCCGCGCGACTCCATGCTGGTGGCGATGAACCTGATTCAAACGCTGAGCGTGGACTTCCCGACCAAGCTGGCACGAGAAAAAATTGAAGCGCGCTTGCACTCGCCCGCTATGATGGATGATTTGTACCCGGTTGGCTCGTGGCGGGACCATCCGCCCATTTCGACCGCGCCCGACATTACCGCGCCGCAGGTGATTCCGCAGATTCCGCTGGACTCCTCGCAGACGAGCGTGCGACCCAGCGTGGAAGACCTTCTCCAGTTGCAGCGACTGCTGCCGTCCATACGAATTCCGGATTGCAAAGACTGCGCGCCGGGCTCCAACGACTGGGTGGTGTCCGGAGAGCACAGCGTGACGGGCAAGCCGCTGCTGTCGAACGACATGCATCTGGATCACACGATTCCAGACACCTGGTATGAGGTGCAACTGACGGCTGGCGACTTCAACGTTGCGGGGTTGACGCTGCCGGGAGTTCCTTTCGTGATCGCCGGCCACAATTCCGACATCGCCTGGGGCTTTACGCTGATGTATGCCGATCTGCAGGATGTGTATGTCGAGCAGACGCACGGCAACGTGTACAAAACCGCGCAGGGATGGCAGCCGTTTCAACAGGATCATGAAGTCATCCATGTGCGCGGCGACCGCGATGTAACGCTGGATGTGCTGCGAACGGATCATGGGCCGGTGATCACTCCGCTGCTGCCTCATGAAAAGCGGATACTGGCGCTGCGTTGGACTGCGTACGATCCTGCCGCTGTGACGCTGCCGTTTTATCAACTGGACAGTGCGCAGAACTGGGACCAGTTTCGTGCCGCGCTGGCGAACCTTGGCGGGCCGCCGGAAAACGTGGTCTACGCCGACAGGCAGGGAAACATTGGCTACCAGGCGGCGGGAAAAATCCCAATGCGGCCGCATGGGTTGACAGGCGTTCCCATCACTGACGCGAACCATGAGTGGCAGGGATACATTCCATTCGACCAGTTGCCGTCGGTGTACAACCCGTTAGGCGGAATTCTGGCCACAGCCAATTCCCGCGTGACCCCGGACGGGTATGCGTACCCAGTGACGCTCGACTGGGGACCGCCGTATCGCAATGAGCGCATCTGGAAAGTGCTGGCCAGCAAACCGAAGTTGTCCGCGGCTGACATGCTGGCGCTACAGAACGATGTCTACTCGACACTTGACCAGGAATTGGCGCAGCGATTTGCCTATGCCATCGATCATGCGGCGCACTCGGGCCATAGATTGCGTGAAGCGGCCGACCTGATGCGCACCTGGGACGGAAATATGACGATTCCGTCGGTGGCAGCAACGATCGTGGACGCGTCGCGCGATGCATTATGGCCGATGATGTTGAAGCCGCGATTGGGAGACGAATGGAAGCTGTATCGATGGGCATCGTCGTCATTCGTGCAGGAGCAGATTGTCAGCGGACAATCGCGACGCTGGCTTCCGAAACAATACACCAACTGGAATGAATTTTTGGCGGCGGCGGTGGACAGCGGAATGACGGCGCTGCATGCGCCATTGGATTTGAAGGACTGGCATTATGGGAAGGCGCATCCGGTGGAGGTGGAACATCCCCTGTATGGCGGCATTCCGTGGCTGCGGGGATGGACTGGCACGGGAGCGCGGCCGCAGTCGGGCGATGGAATGACGGTGAAGCAAGTGTCGCGCAGCTTTGGACCTTCAGAGCGGCTGACGGTCGACCTGTCCGATCTCGACAAATCCACGTTGAATCTTGTCATTGGGCAATCCGGAAATCCATTGAGCCCGAATTATATGGACCAGTGGCCGTATTGGTATGCAGGCAAAACCTTCGCGCTGCCATTCAGCGACGCCGCCGTTCATGCGGCTGCGATGCACACGTTGACGCTGGTTCCGTAGTGGTCCTATGGCGCATGGTGGGGCGCGTAGGTCGCCGGGGACTACTCTCAGAGCGCAACCTTCGGTAGGATGGAAGCCATGTCTCCCGATGTCCAAACGATATTGCGCTCCGGTGCGGAGTTGACCGATCGTGCGCTGGAACGCCTGCTACCCCAAGCTGACACACTTCCCTCGTCAATCCACCGGGCGATGCGTCATAGCACGTTTGCGGGCGGAAAGCGGCTGCGTCCGGTGTTGTGCATGGAGTCGGCACGGATCTTCTCCGGACACGGCAAACTGCCGGCGGGAATTGAAGATCTGGCGGCGGCGCTGGAAATGCTGCATACGTATTCGCTGGTGCACGACGATCTGCCGGCCCTCGACAATGATGATTTGCGTCGGGGAAAGCCGACCTGCCATGTTGTGTTCGGCGAAGCGATTGCTATTTTGTGCGGCGATGCGCTGCAGACGCAGGCGTATCAAACGCTAGCCGGGTTGCATTGTCCGGCGGCGGCGACGGTTGCCATTCTGGGAGAAGTTTCTCGCGCCACCGGCACCGTGGATGGCATGATCGGAGGCCAGGTGATGGACCTGGAGAGCGAACACCTGACACCGACGGCGGAATTGGTTTCCGCCATTCACAAGGCGAAAACCGGCGCCCTGATAACCACCAGCGTCGTGACTGGAGGCATCTATGCCGGCGGCGATGCCAAAGCGGTGAAGCATCTGCGCGTCTTCGGGCAACGTGCCGGATTGGCCTTTCAAATCATCGATGACGTGCTGGACGTGACCGAAAGCTCCGAGCATCTGGGCAAAACGGCCGGCAAAGATACGGCTACGGTAAAGGCCACCTGGCCGGCTGTCTATGGCGTGGATCGATCACTGAAAGATGCGCGCGGCCTGATCGATGCGGCCTTCAAGGAGTTGGACGCATTTGGCGCGGCCGCAGACCCGCTGAAAGCGGTGGCTTTGTACCTGGTTGAGCGAACGCACTAAAGCACTTTCATCGTGACTGTAGTGCGCGCTTCGTTCTATCCCACTTGAGCTGCGCTAGGATGGGGCATCCATGACATTGCGCTATCTGCGAAAATACTCTCAAGCGGAGTGAGTAGCGGAATCGCGAGCAGAGCGTCCATCTGGGTTGAGCGAACGCACTAGCTTACCTCTGAGTGTCGAGCGACGTTTCTTCCGTCTTCGGCTGCGGCGGAACCATGTTGGCGTAATAATTCTGCTCTTCCAGGTTGTGATAGAAGACGCCCGCCAATTCCGCGGCCTTAGGGCCGTAGGTAGGGCGGCCACCCTCAAGGAAAAAGACCGCTACCAATTTTCCGTAGGGCGTATTCGCGTACGAACCGAACCAACCGAACCGCGTTCCATTGTCAGAGCAGGTGCCGGTCTTTCCCAGAACTGGAAATTCTTTGAAGTTGGCGCGAACCGTACGTCCGGTCCCAAATTTCACCACGTCGGTCATGCCGACGCTCATGGCAGGAAGCAGCGGGCCGATGTTGAGTTCACGCTTCACCCGCGGATGAAAGTTCGCCACTTCTGCCGGCGTCTCGGGATGCTGCAAATAGTAGAGCGTGCCTCCATTGGCAATTGCGGAGACCAGTGCGCCCAATTGCAGCGGAGTCACCGAGACGCTCTCGCCAAAGGAACACATCCGGCCCACGCCGCCCTGGCTTTCGGGAAGAACCTGGGAGGGATAGACTCCGAGCTGCTCGCCGGGAATGTCGTAACCCGCAAGTTCTCCCAGACCAAACATATTGGCGTAATACTTGACGCGCGCAAATCCTAGATGGCGACCGACGGTTTCGAAATAGAGATTATTCGAGTGCGCCAGCGCATCGGTCAATGTCATGTGATAGTGGCCACCCAGGTTGACGGGCGTGTCCGCAGTGATGATGCCTTCTTCCAGCGCGGCCAGGGCGACGGATAGCTTGATCGTCGAGCAGGGTTCCGCTCCGCTGGAAAGAGCCAGATGATGATTCACCATGGTCAGGATGCGTCCATTGTTGGGATCAATCACCACGACGGTGCCGTTCATATCTCCCAGAGCGGAGACGGCGGCCTGGCGCACAACAGGATCTTCGCCCGCCGTGATATCTCCCGCAGTCTGATCCTGCGCATAGGAGCTGGCCGTGAATCGCTCGTAGTAACGATGGCGATAATACCGATGGTGATGCGAGTACGACGTATGACGAACTCTCGCCGAGGAGTGAGCGGCATGGCGGGAAGCAGAGGTCCCGCTATGCGTCTTATGGGTTGCATGAAGGTGGCGCGGTTTCTTGTGAACGTTCACGCGAGGCGTGTCAATCGTTGCAGCCAAGGCGATTGGCACCGTACCCATGGCAACGAACGCGACCAACCAGGACAGTAAGAGAAGCCGGCGGAGGAGGAGACGCAAATTCATTTCGACTGCACCTTCGTAATGTGATGGAGACTTCAATAATCGCAGAAACGGTCGAATTCCGGCCAATTTCTTTTGCTAAGTATCCCGCTGATACATGCGGGACAAGTGCCTCATTTCTTACACTTACGTAGTTCAATTCGTGCAAAACTGCGCAAAATTGTGAGACTCGTCTGGACCTGGCGACCGTTCCAGAACTCTAAGCCTGCCATATCGCCCGATCCTCCTCGTGCTGCCCATCACGCCATTCCATTACAGATCGTTGCGACGAAGATAGGCGGGTACATCCAACTGCTGATCTTGCATCTCCGCCAAACGCGCGGGAGGGACGGGTGCTGGCGGCCGCTCTGCGGCCTGGACGTGCTGCGACGGTGCCGGGGTTGCTGGACTTACATCTTCGTGCGCCTGTGCGGATCGTGCTGGTGCTTCCGCAGGCTTCGCAGCGTGCGCAGGCGTAGGCGCCCCGTCGGTCTGACGTCTGGAGGCGGCGGCATGTTGTGCCTGTTCCTCGGCAATTTCGCTGGCAAATTTTGGTGACGCCACCGGACGATTGCTGAACGCACTCGCCGGAACTCCATTTGGCAATTGCGCTCCCGTTCGCGCGAGCGCATCGAGCGGATGGGTCAGTTGCGCTCCGCGGGCTGGAAGATCGGGGCGGAAACCGGTGGCAATCACGGTAATCTTAATCTCATCTCCCAGCGATTCATCCAGCACCGCGCCGAAGATAATGTTCGCATCCTCGTGTGCGGAGCTTTGAATGATGGTCGACGCCTCATTCACCTCACTCAGCTTCAAGGAACTGGAACCGCTGATATTGATCAGGATTCCACGCGCGCCGTCAATCGCACCTTCTTCCAGCAATGGAGAAGACATGGCTGCGTTGGCCGCTTCATTGGCTCGATTTGGTCCGCCGCGCATCGCCGTTCCCATCACTGCGTACCCCATTCCGGACATCGTCGTTTTTACGTCGGCGAAGTCGCGATTGATGATGCCGGGAATCGTGATGATGTCCGAAATTCCTTGCACGCCCTGGCGCAGCACGTCGTCGGCAATGCGGAAGGATTCAAAAAAGCCCGCATCCTTGGCGACTGCGAGGAGTCGTTCATTCGGAATCACGATCATCGTGTCCACGCTATCCAACAGCTCTGCCACACCATGGTCCGCCTGCAGCAATCGGCGCTTGCCTTCGAACGCAAACGGACGCGTGACCACGGCGACCGTAAGGGCGCCCATCTCACTGGCCAGAGATGCAATCACGGGAGCGGCTCCGGTTCCCGTGCCGCCACCCAAACCTGCGGTCACAAAGACCATATCGGCGCCTTCCAGCGCTTCGATAATTTTTTCCGAATCCTCAATCGCGGCACGCCGGCCCACATCAGGATTGGCGCCCGCCCCCAGGCCGCTGGTCAGCTTCATTCCCAGCTGCAATTTCACCGGAGCCTTGGACGACCGCAACGCCTGTGCATCTGTGTTGGCGACGATGAATTCCACGCCTTCGACCTGCGCTTCAATCATGCGGTTGACGGCATTGCCGCCGCCGCCGCCGACGCCGATGACTTTGATTTTTGCGCCGCGCGGCACTTCATCCTGGTACTGAATCCGCAGGCCGTCGTCGATGGCAATGTGCCCATTCTCTTGCTGTCTGATATCGCTCATATCTAAAAATCCCTCTTTGGTTTGCTTGGTGCTAATTCCGTTATCAATTTCAATTCGCTGCTGTCGCAATCTAGTGTTGTCGCATTTCTACGCTGCGATCGCGTTGCTAAATACTGCCGGCAAAGATGGCCCGCAATCTGGCGCCCATTCCAACTTCATCCGCGGATCGCTGCTCTCGAACGCGATGGGTATACAACAAAAGTCCAATCAATGTGGAGTACTCGGGATCGATCAAATCCTCCGGCATGCGCGACAGCGGAACCGGCAATCCAATCCTGGCAGAGGTACGCAACATATTTTCGACATGCTCGGCCATCCCTGGCAATTTGGCGCCGCCGCCGGTGAGAACACAGCCGGATCCCATGGCTTCCAACACGCCGCCCTGGCGCAGACTGTTGCGCAGCATCTGGAATAATTCGCGCGCCCGTGGCTCGAGAATTTCGCTCAAATGACGCTGCGGAACCTGTCGATATTGGCCGCTGCCGGCTTCCGGCGCCTGGATCATGATCTCATTCGATTGTGGAATTGCTGTGACAATGGTGTGGCCGTACTGCAGCTTCAGGCGTTCGGCCTCGGGCAGGGGCACGCGCAACACGACAGCCAAATCGTTAGTGAAATGTGCGCCGCCAATCGGCAACGAATCGGTGTGAACCACGGCGCCTTCAAACAACACCGCCACTTCCGTCGATGCGGCACCGATATCGAGCACGCAAACGCCGAGTTCGCGCTCGTCGGAGGTCAGCACAGCTTCGGCGGCTGCGATGGCCTCGAAGATTGTGTCGGAGACTTCGATGCCGGCCTTGTTGGCACAGGTGACAACGTTCTGCATGGTGCTGGCGGGAGCCATCACGATGTGAAGATTCACTTCCAGCGTGCTGCCCACCATGCCGACGGGATCGAGAATTCCCTCCTGCTCGTCGACGAGAAAATCCTGCGGCAAAAGGTGGAGCACGCGATACTCCGGCGGCAGATGCACTTCACGCGCGCGCTCGACGGCGGCTCGCACATCGTCGCGGGTAATCTCTCGCATGCGGCTGCCGAGCAGAATGCCACCTCGGCTGGTCACGCCGCGAACCCGTGAGCCGCCGATGCCGACGGCGGCGGTTGACACCTGGGTGTCGGCAGCCTCTTCGACCGCCTGAAATGCGTGGTCGAACGACTCGGTTGCCGGGCCGAGATCCGCAATGATGCTACGGCGCATGCCGCGAGCCTGGACCGTACTGTGCCCGCGATAGCGAACCGCGCCGTCCGAGATTTCCGCAGAAAGAGAGCGCACGTTGGCGCTACCCGCATCGAGTACCGCGATGTGTCTCTGTTCTCGTTCTGGCATTCCCTGCTCCTTACCTGCCGCCGAATTTCTCGCCGCGTCGAGTCATTCTCAACAACTACGTTCCAGACACCACATGCATGATCGGATGTTTCACCGGGTGCCCTCGTTCGGGTGTGTGCCGCGAGTCATGCGAATGCACTGTGCTTTTGTGATGCGTGGGACTCCTGTGCGTTGACGCTGCCGTGTGCTTCGCGCTACTGGTTGTCGCGGCCCTGCTTGCGGAAGCTGTCGATTTTGTGCTGGAATGCGGCGTCGCCGCGGAAGGCTTTGCGGGCGTCAATCCATTTGCATCCGTGCTGTCGCTCAGCGGCGCGGATGATCCATCCGGCACCGAACCGGTATCGAGTACCACCTGCTTTCCGTAGCGCATATCCACCGATCGCAGCGCAGGATATTGCTGCAGCCACTCCGCCAAATGCGCGCGGTAAGCCAGATAGCGCGCCAGATAATCCGAATCGCCAAAGTGGACCAGAGGCTGGCGAACCGCGCCGAGAAAAATGGCGCGAACGTCTTCCGGATCGGATAAATCTACCTGGCTGAGAGTGGAAGAAATGCGTCCGCCCTGGGCGTCGAGCGCGTGAATAAATTGCAGATACATGGCAATGCGCGCGGCGCGGATGGGCAACGGGTCGGCCGATGTGATGCCGGCGAGCACAGGAAAGGAGTAGTGCTGCGACGCGGCATCGGGCAAGGCGAGCAGGATTCCTTGATCATCCACCAGACGCACCGTGTTGCCGTCGAGCGCAAAGGCGACGGGGGTGCGCTCCACCACATTCACGCGTATCTGATTCGGCCAGAGGCGCATGACGCTCGCCGAGCGGACCCACTTGATGCCTTCCAACTGAGCTTTGCGATGGGCCAGCGGAATTCGAAAGATGCTGTGGCTCACATCCGGCTCGAAGAAAGCGGTCGCCTGGGATCGAGTGACGACGCGATTGCCGCTGACCTGGATGCCTTCTGTCGATTGCAGGATGAAGTGGCGATTCTGAAATAAGAATGACTTTACCGTGAGAGCGGCCAGGGCGAGCATTCCGAGAACGAAAAGCAGGATGAAGACTTTAAGCAGGCGAATCCAGCGAGGCCCAAACCCGAATCGAGAGGCGAAGCGTGATCCGCCGCGGCGACGTACCGGGACGCGCCGCTGAGAGCGCAGAAACGGTGTTTCTGCTTCCCGGGTGGTCGGCTCATCCAATACAGGGTTGGGAATCTCTGACTGTCTCCGCGTTGAATTTTGAGCGAAAGAGGCGGGTAGCCTCCTCATCCTCGAGCAGCCCGGTCCGTCCGTCGCTTCTTGTGTTTTTTGCCACGGCCGTAGCTGGTCGTGAGAGTCGCCAATTCGACTATAACCTGCCTGCAATTTCGCGCCACACTATTTTTCGGTTTTCTTCCGGCTTTTTTGCGGATTTTGTAGGTTTTTCCTGGAAGTACTCTTCGGGCTCGAAGGAGCCAAGAGCGGCCAGCACCATAGGTCGCAGCCTGATGAATATTGCCCGCGCCCATGGTCAACACCAAATCTCCCGGCTTGGCGATGTGCACAATTTGATCGACAGCCTCTTCGAAGGAGGCGCTGTAGCGCACGTCGGAGCCATCCATCGCCTCCACCAGCGCTAGCGCATCCACACCGGGGATTGGCGTTTCGCTGGCCGCGTAAATGTCGCACCACTCGAACAACATCCGCCGCCTGGAAACAATCGCGAAATTCGTGCAGCAGATCGCGAGTGCGGGTGTAACGATGCGGCTGAAAGAGAACCAGAATACGCTTGAAGCCGCATTGACGGGCCGCTTCCAGGGTGGCGCGAATTTCTGTCGGATGATGACCGTAATCATCGACCACAGTGACGCCCCCGACTTCCCCTTTGCGTTGAAAGCGACGCTCGACACCGCCGAAATCGGCAAGCCCGGCGGCAATGTGTTCCGCGGAGACGCCAAGCTGAATCCCGATGGCAACGGCGGCGGTGGCATTCCTCAAGTTGTGCAGGCCGGGCACGGAGAGCGTGAAGGGACCGAGGGCTTCGCCTTTGCGATGCACCAGAAATTGCGAAACGCGGCCTGGTTGGGCGGCGCTCTTATTTTGCAGGACTTCCAGGCGAAAGGCAGCCTCGGGAGACAACCCGTAGGTAAATACCGAGTGGCGCACGCGGGGAAGCAAGGCGGCTAGTTTCGGATCATCAACACAAGCTGTGGTCGCACCATAAAACGGAACGCGATCCATGAAGTCGAGGAAGGCGTGCTCCACATCGTCCATATCGCGATAGCAATCCATGTGTTCGCGATCGATGTTGGTGACCACCGCGAGAATGGGAGAGAGCTTGAGAAACGAGCGATCACTCTCGTCCGCCTCGGCGACCAGATATTGCGAGCGTCCCAGACGAGCACCTGATCCCATGGTTTCCACACGGCCGCCGACGACGACAGTAGGATCCAGGCCTCCGGCGGCGAGCACGGCGGCAATCATGGAAGTGGTGGTGGTTTTGCCATGCATGCCGGCGATGGCGACGCCGTACTTGAGGCGCATGAGCTCGGCCAGCATTTCGGCGCGCTGAATGACGGGAACGGACTGCGCGCGCGCCGCCAGGACTTCAGGATTTTGGGAGCTGAGAGCAGAGGTGGTCACGACGACATCCGCGCCGGCGATGTTGGAGGCGGCATGGCCTTCAAAAATAGTGGCGCCCAGGCTGAGGAGGCGGTCGGTGATCGGCGACCGTTTCAGGTCGGAGCCGGAGACGCGGTGGCCCAGGTTGAGCAGAATCTCGGCGATACCGCTCATGCCGATGCCGCCAATCCCTATGAAATGTACGTGCTGCGTACGGATAAACATCTCGGAATGGGAACCCAGCTACTACTGTAGCAGCGCGGGTATGGTGGAAAAGCCGGCGGAAACCAGGGGTTTCGCTGAATCCATTTCCCGAACCCGGCGAAGCCGGCTGCTTGGACGGCACGCCAAGCGCCCCGGGGAGATTGACGCAATTCTCAGGGAACTGTACAGTTCAGAATATTGAAGTGGGGAGTTTATGGCGACATCGACGACCGGTAAAAGTGACACGATCGTGGTTTCCGTCCTGAATGCACGGACCAACCTTGGGAAGCTCCTGGAACGTGTGGACGGCGAACGCCGATCGCTTGTGATCGAAAAGCGCGGCACGCCGAAAGCCGTGCTCTTGAGCCTGCGCGATTACGTCAGGCTGGCTGCTCCCGAACCGGAAGTGCTGCGAATCATTGGCGAAGAGTCGGAGCGGAACGGGACCAACGCTCTCACCTCGCGCCAGATCGATCAGGTAATCAAAGCGACGCGGGCGCAAAAGAAGAAGCGCTGATGCTTCCGCTGCGGCTTGTCATCGATACCAATGTGATTGTTTCCGCCGCGCTGAAGCCGGAAAGCCTTCAGCGAACTACTTTCTTGATAGCGATTACCAGGCCATGTCGCCTGTATGTCTCGCGGCCAATTTTAGAGGAATATGGAGACGTTCTTTCTCGGCCAGAGCTTGGTATTCGCAAAGGTGTTCGTCTGCAACTGATCCAACTCATCAAAAACCACAGTCATCTGGTCGCTCCGACACGCCGGTTGGAAGCGGCGGGCGACCCCAATGACAATATGTTTGTGGAATGCGCTGATGCTGCGGGTGCGGACTACCTGATCACCGGGAATCAGAAGCATTTTCCGGCCTTCTGGAAAAAAACCAAGATCATCACGTCTCGGCAGTTCATCGGCCTCGCCGCGCCCCATCTGATCCAATAACGGCGCCGATTCGAATCTCCCTACGCTAGCGCTGATGAGGTCGATGGCACGTCCCTCAAGGGCTGAAGCCCATTTGTTTTGCGCTCTTGACGGCCCGACTGAAGCCGGACCCTGATACAAAACGTGCGGGCATGAGGTCTTCCAAACGGAATCGCGCGATCTCGCCGGAGAGCGGCAAAAATGTGTCGAAATGAGCACAACTTTTTCGCTGGAAATCCGTTAGATTGAGATGAGAGTTGCGAGGGACCGGCGCCATGGGTCGCCTCCTCGAAAGCTCTCCGAGACGCTTCGCTCCTGAAGCCACAGAATTTGGTGGATAGCCGGGAGCGCGGGTCGGGAGAAACGATATGCGTTTTCTTCGTTCCGTTTTCGTTCCCGTCCTTGCCAGGCAGTTTTATGGTCGCCACTGCGGCGATTCCAGCCTTGGCGCAGGACAACGGATATTACGACAACAGCCAAGCGCCTGTGCAGCAGAATAACGGCCAGCAGAACTACAATGGCCAGCAAAACTACGCCAACCCGCCCTATGACAATGGGCAGGCTGCGCCGCAGGGATATGACGCGCCCAATGGTCCCTCCTCTGAGGGAGGCCCTGGCGCAGCGCAGTTGCAAGATCAGTCCAATGGGCAATATGACGGATCAGTTTCGGCGCCTCCGCCTCCCCCGCCCGATCAGTCCGACAGCGAAGATCCGGGTCGCACCGCGGTGCAGCAGGTCGATTCCGCTCCGCCTCCCTTCCCGATCGACGCTTATGATCAGCCGCCGATGCCGGGGGACGGTTACATTTGGACACCTGGATATTGGGGCTGGAATGGCGGTTGGTATTGGGTTTCAGGAGTGTGGACGTACCCGCCGTATGTGGGTGCCTTGTGGACCCCTGGATACTGGGGATGGACCGGTGGATATTATGGCTGGTATCCCGGCTACTGGGGTTTCACCGTCGGCTACTATGGTGGCATTTACTACGGTTGCGGCTATTGGGGACACGGGTACCATGGCGGCTACTGGAACCATGGCCACTATTACAACAACCGTAATGTCAACAATATTCATAACGCGAGCTATCACACCTACGCCGGACAACATGGTCCGGGTGGGTCGAACGCACGCCAGTTCCATTCCTGGGCAGGCCATGGAGCCGCAGGCGGACGTGGAGTTACATATGGTCGCGGCGGGATGAATGAAAGCATGGCGCGCACCAGCAGCTATGGTTCGGTGCGTGGCGGCGGGCAAAACAGCTACGACCACGGATTCAACGGTGGCGCAACCACGCGCAGCTACAGCAATTCCATGGCGCGCAGCAGTGCGAGCAGTTTCGGCGGAGCCTCACCGACTCGTGCTTATAATTTGCCGCGCGGTGGCAGTTCGTATGGCGGGCAGAGCTACGGTTCTCGAGGCAGCTACAGCAGCGGTTCACGCGGTTATAGCAGCTACAGCGGTGCTTCACGTGGCTATAGCGGCTATAGTGGTGGTTCGCACGGATTTAGCGGCAGCGCCAGCGGGTATCGCGGTGGAGGCTTTAGCGGGAGCAGCGGCGGCTTCCATGGTGGCGGAAGCGGATTCAGCGGCGGGGGCGGCGGTGGATTCGGCGGAGGCGGTGGTGGCGGTGGTGGGTTCCACGGTGGTGGCGGTGGCGGACATCATTAATCGAGAATTTTCGGCTTCATAAACTTCAACAGCAGCCTGCTTATTGCAGGCTGCTGTTGTTTTGGAGTGTCCGTGCCGTGGGTGCAGCGAGATGCACAAGCTTTGGACCCAGCCGTTGCTTTTACCGGACGCGGTACAGAACGACCCCATGTGACGGAACAGTGGCTTGGATGGTCTTGGCTGATTTTTTAATCTTTCCTGTCCACAGGTTTTCCAGGGAATAACCGCCTTCCTTCTCTGGAAGCCCCACGGTAGACGCCCCGACGGAGACTGTCTCCGCCTGATTCCCGGTGTTGAACAATCCGACGATTACATCTCCGTTGGCTTCCTTCTTCGCGAATACCTGCCGGGGGCCGGAATTGACAACCCTTTTGGCCGCGATCGAATCCTGGTCAACAGCGAGGACAGCGGTGTTCTTCAGGTACTGAAGGTCCAGTGTGTCGAGGTGCGTGAGGTCGACGCCGAGGAGGAGGGGTGACGATCCGAGCGCCCACAGGCTCAACTGGGTCTGACGTTCGACTGGGGTAATGCCGTCGTTGCTGCCATTCCCTATCTCGATCGAGTCATAGTCGTTGAAGCCTCCCGGACCCGCGTAAGGCTGCCAGTCGGCAACATAGTTGAAGCGCTTCTCGACATCTTTCCAGCTTGTCAGCGGATAGCTGCTGCCGTGCTTCTCGCATCTATAGCATTCGACGTCGGGGGCGAATTCCCATTGATTCGCATACTTCATCAGTGTCGGGGCAATCATGGTTGTGTAGCTTCCCTGGGTGACATCGAGGACCATGGGGCGCCCGCTCTGCCGTATGGCTTCCGACCACGCCTTGATGTCGGGCACGTTGTCGTTGCTCATCCCGTCGATCTTGATGTAATCGACGCCCCAGGACGCAAACATGTTGACCCATGAGTTGATGTACGCCTGAGCTCCGGGCTTGCTATAGTCGATGCGGACCATGCCCTTGCAGTTGTAGTTGTTTTCCGCTATGGACGGTTCCGCAATTTGGGCAGCCGTGTAGGGCGTGCCTTGAATCGCGTGTCTTCTTGACGACTGCCTGCTTGGAGATACCCGGTGTGACATAGATTCCGAACTTCATCCCGAGGCTGTGGATGTGGTCAGCGACCACCTTGATGCCATCAGTATCTCCATCGGGCGGGAATCTCGATGGGTCTGTCACCCAGCGACCATAAGGGTCGACATTAGGACCCTGAGGGCCCGGACACTGCTCCCAGAAGTCGTCAAGGTTTATGTATTCGTAGCCGAGTTTCTGCAAGCCGGAGTTCTGCATGGCGTGAGCCTGGGCTTCGAGCTTGGCTGCCGTCGGTTGCTCGCGAATGAAGCTCCAACTGCTCCAGCCAAGCACGGGTGTCCGATCGACACCATTCTTCTCTGCCCCGGCGTTCTGTTCACCGGCCGCGAGAGCCACGACAATCAAGGATGCGGCCACCAGTGCAGCCGCAAGAGTCTGTCTGAATTTCCTCATAAAAATCAATCTCCTCATAAAAGTCCCTCCTTCTCTGCATCCAGTCACGTGATATCCACTATCTTTGAAAATGTTGTATTAGCGCCGCAATCGAAGCAGCCGCGTCGGCATGGGCCAAGCTCCGAGCTTTCTGAGCCATTTCAGCCAAGCCCTCGGAATCCTTGAGGAGACGAATCAGTTCTTCCAGCAATCGCTGGGGCGTTAGTTCGCCCTCCTCAATCATGACAGCGGCGCCGGCCTGTACAAATACTTCGGCGTTGCATCGCTGATGATCGTCGGCGGCACGCGGAAACGGAATGAGCAGCGAGGGTTTGCGGGCCGCTGCCAGTTCCGCGACTGTGCTGGCGCCGCTGCGGCACAGCACTAGGCTGGCAGCTCCAAAGCGCACCGCCATATCGTCGAGAAACGGCTCTACTTTCCACGAGTCGGCCCACTTCCCACGCAACTCCGGCGATTGCAGATAGGCCTGCTGGGTACCCTCCAAATGGGGGCCTCCGCTTTGGTGAAGAATTGTCAGTCCAGGCACCGCGGCAAGAAGATCGGCGGCAATCTGCGGCATCATGCGGTTCAGCATCCGTGCTCCCTGGCTGCCGCCGAATACAAGCAATTGCGGCGGCGCATCAATGGAACGGGGCGGAAGCTCGAAGAACTCCGGCCGCACGGGAATCCCTGTGACATGACCATTGCGAAAATATCGTAAGGTATCTGGAAAATTGACGGCAGCCGCCTGCACCCATCGACCGACCCAGCGATTGACCATGCCCGGAACCGCGTTGGGTTCGAATGCTACACGGGGGGTGCCACTCAAGATGGCCGCCATCATTGCCGGACCCGAGGCATAGCCGCCAACGCCGAACACAACGTGCGGTTTAAATTTACGCAGCAGACGACGGCAGGCCAATACGCCCAATGGAAGCCTGGAGAGGGTCGCCAACTTGGTGCTCAGACGAACCTGATTGAGTTGGCCCACTTGAATCAAATCCAACGGAAAGCCTGCTGCCGGCACGAGGCGGGTTTCGAGACCACGGCGCCGTGCCGACGAAGCGGACCTGGGCGCCATAAGTACGCAACAGCTCTCGCGCAACCGCGAGCGCCGGAAATACGTGGCCGCCACTTCCACCGCCGGCGATCAGGACGCGGAGTTTTCCATTCGCCATGCGCGTCAGTCAATCTCCCTGGTAATGTTCAAAAGCACACCCATACTGACCAACGTAAAGAACAGCGATGTGCCGCCCGCGGAAATGAACGGAAGCGCGATGCCCTTGGTGGGGACCAGCGCCAGCACCACGCTGATATTGAAGAATGCCTGGATGACAATGGTCGCGGTGATGCCAAAGGCGAGGAAGCGAGCGAAGGGATCGGTCGACTTCAACGCGGCGCGCAGTCCGCGATACGCGAGCATCAGGAAGAGTGCGACCACAAACAGCGTCCCGATTAGTCCCAGTTCTTCCGCGATGTTCGCAAAAATAAAATCGGTCTGAGGTTCCGGCAGATAGAAGAGCTTTTGCCGGCCTTCCATCAGACCCACGCCGTGGATACCGCCGGCACCGACCGCAATCAACGATTGCAGAATGTGAAAGCCGGTGCCGCGAGGATCTTTTTCCGGATTGAGAAACGCGATCATGCGGGCGCGACGCCAGGCAATATGGAACAACATGTAATAGAGGACCGGCGAGGCTGCCAGCAGAGCCAGCGCTAAATATTTGATCTGGGCGCCAGCCAGATACAGCATCAGCGCGGTGACCATGGCACAAACGAGTGCAGTGCCCAGGTCCGGTTCTTTGAGAATGAGCGCGATGAATACCAGGCTGGGCAGAGCCGCGGGCAACAAAGCGCGACGCCAATCCTGTAACTGGTCCACACGGTTCTGCAGGAACCAGGCCAGAAAAAGAACCAGGGCGGGCTTGGCAATTTCCGAGGGCTGAAAGCTGAACATGCCGAAACGAATCCATCGATGCGTATGGTGGGAGTCGTGCATCAGGAATGCTGCCAGCAACAACAGAGTGGTGACGGCGACGCACGGAAAAATGACGGAGGGGCTGTTGTAATGGCGGTAGTTGACGCGCATCAGCACCAGCATAGTCAGCAGACCGACCAGTGCCCAGGCAGATTGCTTCAAGACAAAGTCATAGGGAGAGCCGTAGCGTACCTTGGCCATGACCGCGGACGCGGAAAAAACCATGACCAGCCCGAAGAGCACCAGCAGCAGCGTGATGATGAACAGCCATTTGTCTACGCCGACACGTTTTGCCATGCATCCACACCCTGCCGCGCCAGAACGTATTGTTTAAAACACTGTCCGCGATGCTCGTAATTTTCGAATTGGTCGAAGCTGGAACATGCGGGCGCCAGCAAAACGATCTCGCCGGATTTTGCCTCGGACGCTGACTGGTCGACGGCGCGTTCCAGAGTCTGACAGCGAACCACATCGACCGTACCGGCAACCTGGCTCTCGATCTTTTCGGCGGCTGCACCGATGGTATAGACGGCGCGCACTCGCTCTTTCAGCAATGGATTTAGCAGTGTGTAGTCGGAATTTTTGTCTTTGCCGCCGAGAATCAGGTGGATGCCGCCGGGAAACGCGCCGATCGCTTTCATGGTGGCATCGACATTGGTGGCCTTGGAGTCGTTGTAGAACTCGACCCCACCGATCCGAGCGACAAACTCGAGCCGATGTTCGACCGCGCGAAAAGTGCCGACGGCTTTACGAATGACGTCATTGGAAATTCCCGCCAGCTTCGCGGAGCATACCGCGGCCAGAACATTTTCGACGTTGTGCTCGCCTTTGAGAGGAATTTCGCTCAGCGATAGAATCGGCTCTGCGGCCGCCTGCTCGCTGGCGCGCCAGACAACAGCGTCTTGATACACGAAACTTCCCTGCCGCACGGGTCTCCGTGTGCTGAACCAGAACACGCCGGCTTTCGTCTTGCCCGCCATTAGCTGCGACTCCGCGCTTTCGGCATTCAACACCAAAAAATCTTTCTCCGTCTGATTTGCGAAGATACGCTCTTTTGCGGCCACATAGTTTTCCATGGTTCCGTGGCGATCGAGATGGTCGGGCGTGATGTTGAGGATGACGGCGATTTTGGGATGAAATTCGTCGATGGTTTCCAGTTGGAAACTGGAGACCTCAAGCACATTCCAGCCTTCGGAGCTGCTTTGCGGAACCAAAGAAATGACAGGGACGCCGATGTTGCCGCCCACCTGAGTCGGCTGCCCGCTAGCGCGAAAAATTTCTCCGCAGAGCGCAGTGGTGGTTGTTTTGCCGTTCGATCCAGTGATGGCGAGAACGTTCCCCTGCAGAAAGCGGGAAGCCAGTTCCAACTCCCCGATGACGGGTGTTCCAAATCCGCGAGCCTGCACCAGTTCCGGAGTATCGAGCGGAACTCCTGGGCTGACGACAATCCAGTCCTGGCGGCGGAATGTGAGCAAGCCATGACCGCCGGCCTCCACCATCACGCCGATATCGAGCAGCGCGGGCAACTCCTTCGCCAGAGCTTCCACACTGCGCAGATCGGAGACGGTGACCTGCGCACCTTTTTTGCGCAGGAAAATGGCGGAGGCCAGTCCGGATTTTCCCAGCCCCACCACCAGGATTCGCTTGTCCTTTAATTCCATCATCCAATCAATCTCCGCCGCGATTCGATTGTCCCATGTTTCTTCGCTTCTGTTTCCCACAAACTCATTCAGCAGCCGGCGCGACTTCGCGGAGTCAACGCAGTTTCAGCGTAGTCAACGCGAACAGGGCGAACACCAGGGCGGCAATCCAGAAGCGAACAATCACCTTCGACTCCGACCATCCCATCAGCTCAAAGTGATGATGGATTGGAGCCATTTTGAAGATGCGCTTTTTTCGCAGTTTATAACTCCCAACCTGCAACATTACGCTGAGCGCTTCCAGAACGAAAATACCACCGATAAACGGCAGCAGCAGCTCCTGCTTGATGATGACGGCCACGGTGCCAATGGCGCCACCCAACGCAAGCGAACCCACGTCGCCCATAAAAACCTCTGCCGGGTGGGCGTTGTACCAAAGGAAGCCAATGCTGGCGCCGACCATGGATCCGCAGAATACAGTTAGCTCCGAAACCATCGGCATGCGCTGCAGTCCAAGGTAGTCAGCGAAGACGACGTTGCCGCTGATATAAGTCAATGCGGCCAGTGCGCCTGCCGCGATGATGGCGCAGCCGATGGCCAGACCATCCAGCCCATCCGTCAGGTTGACAGCATTGCTGGAGCCGACCAGCACAATCACAGTGAACAGAACGAACAAAAGAAATGCCAGTGGGCCCAGATGGGGAACGTGATGAATGGAATGGAGTACCAGGTCCGGGCGGAAGCGCTTCACAAATGGAACCATCAGGCGAGTGGAGTATTCGCCCTTGCTGCGCAGCAACAGAAGAAAGAGTGCGATCAGCGAGGCGATGCCGATCTGCGCGGTAAACTTGACGCGGGCGGTGAGCCCCAGGTTTCGCTTGTGGACGACCTTCAGATAGTCGTCGGTAAATCCAATGCCGCCGAAACCGACCAGCGCCAGAATCGCCAGCCACACCAGCGGGTTTGATAAATCGCTCCACAGTAATGTAGGCACCAGAATCGCGACGCAGATGAGCAACCCGCCCATCGTCGGAGTGCCGGCTTTCTTTTGGTGATCTTTCGGGCCGTCCTCGCGGATGTATTGGCCGATTTGAAATTCGCGCAGCTTTTCAATCAGGTATGGGCCGATGAGCAGTCCGATCAGAAGCGCGGTAAGGGTAGCAAACGCAGTGCGGATCGTCAGGTAGCGAAAGACGCGGAACGCGTGGATGTAGACGAATAACTTCTGATAAAGAAGCCAGTAGAGCAAATGACCTCCGCGCTGCCGAAATGCCTGAACGTAATTTGAAGAGCGCTTTTCTCAGGCTATAGTAACCGGTGGCGCAACTCCAGCGCGGCAGCGCGAAGAGAGATTCTGCAGATTTGTTCCACGAGAGATAACGGTGACTTACGGCTGATTCGTGCGCCGAGTTCAATAGGAAGTCGATTGCAGATCCATGGACTACCCCATCTCGCATATGAACATGACCTTTAGTTTTCCTCTGCACCGCGCTTGCGATAGTAGTCCAGGCCGAGTCGGCCGACTTGCCAGAGCCACGCCGCCACCGAAATCACCAAGACCAACAGGAGTACCGCGTGGGCGCCCTGGTTGATTGACTGCAGCGTTGCTCCATACTGGGCTGCATCGATGTTGGGATGTTTCAGCAGTACCCACGCGCGATCCGGAGCGGTGAACAATATTAAAGTCGCGCCTAGGCCCAGCGTCTTTACGGCGATGTGTTGCAGCGCACGCGACTTCTGCCAGGCACCGCGCGCCAGATCAATCGCACGCCAGCCCACCTGCAACAGGTTGAGGGCCACGATGCACCAGAAAAACTGAGCCCACACGGGCGCCAGTTGGAACGGAGACACCCGCAGAAAAGCGGCGCCGGGCCCCATCAACACATAGGGATGGCCTGGAATCAGCAGCAGCCAAATCACTATGAGAAAACCAAATACCACCTCCCCCACAGCATGGGCGTGGCTGCGGGGTCGTTTGCCTTCCACCGCGCTATCCTCGGCTGTAGGCAGTGTGCCGGGCGACCAGTCGACGTTACCCAAGACATTCGCCGGGAACTTCGCCAGCGAATGTGTTGTGGCGAACTCGACGGCCGCAAATATAGCCGTGACCCATGCGGCAGTGACGAGGAGTGACCACGGAGCGCCCAGCACGGCTTCGAGTACGGCGGGACCGCTCGGGGAGTTAGCAACGATCTCCACCGCTCTGACCACCGAGTAGATAACCAGGCACCACAGCAAGGCGAGTCGCATCACCCACCAGTACATGGGAAAAATCGTCGGCCCAATGAGATACTGCTGCGGCTGGTAGCGGGCGGCCATCACCATCGGCGCCCCCAGGTGCTTCACCCAGTCCTGCATTTCGTCAGGAGTGAGGGTCCGGCCCAGATCGGACTCCTTCTCCTCCAGCTGAGATTCCAGGTTCGCCTTCAGTTCGGCGAGAATGTCGTCCTGCCGCTTCCATGGCAGGTATTTTTTGATGGCTAACAGGTAACGGTCGAGAAGGTTCATGCTGTCTTCCTAGCTTCGTTGCAAGATGTTGTGGATGGATTTGTTCAGGTCATGCCACTCCTGCAGCAGCTGGGTGAACATCAATTCCCCGTCGCTGGAGAGGTGATAGAACCGCTTGTTGCGCTTGTCTTCCTCACGCCACTCGCTAATGAGCAACCCCTGGCTTTCCAGGCGCCGCAACAGCGGGTAGAGGGTACTTTCGTCGATTTCGAGGCCATGCCGCGCCAGCGCCTTGCGCAGGGTGTAACCGTAATGCTCCTGCCGAAGCTGGGCCAATACAGCCAAGGTGAGGCAGCCGCGGCGGAGCTCAAGTCGCAGATTTTCAAATAGGTTATCGGCAACAGTCATGCTGTTCCTCATACACTGTACATCACCCACTATACTACATACAGTGTATGATGACAAGTAAATTCGGGTGATAACGGCGATTGGCTGAAATTGCAGAAAATTACTTGGTAGTTGCGGAGGCGAAAGCTGAAACGCCTGTATGGTCCTGAAGCCGACTAAAAGTGTGCAATCCAGCGGGATTCGGCCTGTCTTCGAGTTGAATGAGCAATCGAAATTTAACAAATCTACGCCGAGCTCGATGCGACAATCACAACCGAGTGGAGGTTGTCTCAATGAAATGCCGAATTTTTCTTGCTGCAGTCACAATGTTCCTATTGGCCAGTATTCCGGTATTCGCAAAAAATGGTTCTTCAGAAGTGTCCGTTGACTATTCTTTTTGGGTCAATTACTGGGGAAAACCAAGAGTGAATCTCTTTGGCCCACAGGAGCAAGCCTTCAACGACAACGTGCACGAAGTCGCGTTCGCCCATGATCGCTTTGACCACGCTTTGGACGAGACCACCCTCAATGCGAATGTCCAATGGTTGAAGGATCATGAAAACGTCCGCTTTTATGTCGAAGGGTACGCCTCCGCAACGGGGAGCGAGTTCTACAATCTGAACCTCTCGTCACAACGAGCAGAGTGGATCAAGCACGAACTGATAAGCAGGGGCATTGCCGCGGATCGGATCGTCCTGGCGGTGCCGTGGGGCATGACGTATCCCGCTTGTACAGAAGATGTCGAAGAATGCCATGCCAAGAACCGGGTTGTCCGGTTTACTTACGATCCACATTGAGAGAAACGCTCGATCGACGGCGATCGACATGGGAGTGAGACTGGATTCGGCCCAATGTCCAGTTTGGCGACGGAAGTGTGTTTCAAAATAAGTACAAAGATCCCTCGCTACGCTCAGAATGACAGTTTTTTGTTGGCGCGATGCTTTGAGGCCGGACCAATAGGCTGACTTACGGATGAGTTGGACCCGGGGGAGCATCACCAGGCTGGGAGTCAAGAGTGGCGAAATAGCCGGCGCGAGTGCGGACCGATAGCTTGCCTTGCCCTTTTGCTTTGGCCTCGACGCGAACTGCGCGATAACCTCCCCGGTTAATGGGCTCGGTTGGGTGATAGGCAATCACATATTGATGGCGGATATCCTGGGCGACTTCAGCGGCGATGGTGTCGACCTGATCGAGCGACTTGGGAAAAAAGGCGATGCCTCCCGTATCGTCGCTGAGCGTCTGCAGGGCTTTGTGCGCGCGGTGGCTCTGGCTGCGATCCGACTCATCGTAAAGCAAGCCGATCGAGTAGACGATGGGGCCGTTCAAGTCCTGGATACGGCGCACGGTTTCTGCCAGAGTGGCGCTGGAGCTGTTGTCCTCACCATCGGTAATGATCAGAATGACCTGCTTGGGGTGCTTTGCCTGTTTCGCCAGATGATCGGCGGCGGCAATGACCGCATCGTACAACGCGGTGCCGCCTTGCGAATCAATGTGGGACAAACCTTTTCTTAACAGGTCGACGTTTGAGGTGAAATCCTGATCGAGAAAGGCCTCATCGGAGAAATTCACGATGAAGGCTTCGTCCTGCGGATTGGACGCCTGAATCAGATCGATGGCGGCGCGATTGACCGCTGCCCGTTTTTGCGCCATGGAGCCGGAGTTATCGACCAGGATGGCCATCGACACGGGAACATCTTCCTGACCGACAGAGGAGACCGTCTGCTTGACATTGTTTTCGTAGACCGTGAAATCCTGTTTTTGCAGGCTGGTCACCAGACGCTGATGGCTGTCGACGACCGTAGCGTAGAGAACCACTTCGGTAACGGAAGTCTTGAAGGTGAAGGGCCGGTTCGATGCCGTGTGATCCGAGGATTGGGGTGTCGCGACGGGATTGGGCGAGCTTTGCGCCGAGCCGTTCACTGCCTGCTGAGACATTGCGGACAAGACGCCAATCGAGATGTAGGCGCTGATGGCCAGCAGCGCTGCAAGGCAGAACGGCTTGGTGTTGCGAACCGGCATGCGATTCCCTATGCAAAGAAGCTGCCACTGCTGGCCTGCAGCATCGTAGGATGCACTGCAAGAAAGTCTCGCGGTGCGTACTTTGATTCCGCTCGCAAGCCTTCTTCCTCCATAGTCTTACGTCTGGTTCCCGTCGGCAAGCAAGTCTAGGGTCGGATTCGTCTTTCTTTCATGCACTCGGAGCCCCTGCTTCACAAGAACGTAGCCACCCGCTGCGATAGAATCGGGAGTAACAGAGTCGCATAACAATTCGCTCGCCGATGCGAGTTGCGCCTGAATTGACAGGAGTTCGCCCTTACCATGGCTCGCATTTATCCTTTTCGCGCTTTCCGCTACAACCCCGGACTAGTCCACGCTGAAGACGTGGTGACGCAGCCGTATGACAAAATTTCGCCGGCGATGCAGCAGTCTTATTACCAGCGCAGCCCGTACAACCTGGTGCGCGTGATCCTTGGACTGCCGGAATTGTTCGACTCCGAAGAAAACAATGTGTACACCCGCGCGGCTGAAAACCTGGCAGATTGGCGAAAAGAGGGTGTGTTGAGCCAGGACAACGAGGCGGCAATTTACGCCTACAGCCAACGCTATGAGGTTCCTGGCGCTCCCGGAACGACTCAGGAACGGCGCGGCTTTATTGCCTTGGGCGAGTTGGTCGACTACAGCCAGGGGATCGTTTTTCGGCATGAACGGACGCTGGCCAAACCGAAGTCGGACCGTCTGAATCTATTGCGGGCGACTCGGGCGCATTTTGGCCAGATTTTCATGCTCTATTCAGATCCCGGATTGACGGCAGAAAACCTCCTGTTTGACAATCCGGCCACGCCAGATATTGAAGTGACGGACGAATATGGCGTGCTGCATCGCGTCTGGAAGGTCGCTGAACCGAGCAAGATAAATCTGCTGCTGAGCGCCATGCAGAACAAGAAGCTGATCATTGCGGATGGCCATCATCGCTATGAAACTGCGCTGAACTACAGTCGCGAACATGCCTCGCATGCGGCCCGCTCGCCGGTGGAGCGTCCGGCAGGAAATCTGCCGCAGCCGCCGTATCCAGAGGCGGCCGCCATGATGACCTTTGTGAACATGGACGCGAAAGGGCTGACGATTCTGCCTACACATCGGGTGGTTCACGGGCTGAAAGATTTCGATACTGCGAAATTTCTCAAGCGGGCCGCGGAGTATTTCGATGTGCGGCCGCTCTCTCCTACGCTGGATGTTCCAGAAATTCTGAGCCAGCTCGCCGAAGCGGGAAAAACGGGTACCAGCTTTATCGCGGCGACGCGAACGGGCAATCATCTGCTGACGGCAAAGAAGGCCGCCATCGAATCTGGTCTGGCCGATCAGCCGGAACGGCAACGACGCCTGGACGTGGTGCAGCTGCATTCGATCGTGCTGGAGAATGTGCTTGGGATTTCTGCGCAGGCGGTGCTGGATCAAACCAATCTGCGCTATGTACGAGAAGCCAGCGATGCCATGCAACAAGTACGCGCGGGAGATGCCGACATTGCGTTCCTGATGAATCCAGTGACCCTGGACCAGTTGCGGGAAGTGGCGTTCGCAGGGGATGTGATGCCGCAGAAGTCGACCGACTTTTATCCAAAACTGTTGAGCGGTCTGACCATCTATGCGTTGGATTAGGGCGCGAAAAACGACGGAGACGAAACGGCTGACACAAGGACCGCTGAAACTGCGACGCAACGGTCGGGTTGGGTTATCCAACTTGCTGCCGATCGGAGTTATATGTTTCTGCTGTCTTCACTTAGCGCACGCGCAGCAGTCGCAAACACAGACAGGCACACAGCCCCCGACAACTCCGCTTTCAAAGACATCGCAGCCGCCAGCCGTCTCGCAGCCAGCGCCAGCGAACCTACCTGGAGCGACACAGACGCAACCGACGCAACTGCGATTTCTTGTGCTTGTGAACCCAGCCCACGGTGGCACGAACATGGGCGCCATGCTGGATCCGGCCACCCCGGAAAAGAACTATACGCTGGCGCTCGCCATGCAGTTGCGTGCAGCTCTGAATGCGCGCGGAATCCGCTTCATCCTGACGCGAACTTCGGACGTTACGCTCGACAATGACGCGCGAGCGACGACCGCAAACCATTCCCACGCATCTGCGTGCATCTCGCTACACGCAACTTCGACGGGAAATGGCGTGCATCTGTTTACATCTTCCCTGCCCGCGATGACGGAAGCCTGATCCGCGACGCGCGTTCTTGCCCTGGCAAACCGCGCAGGCAGCATACGAAACCTCAAGTTTGCGCCTGGAGTCGGACGTCGATGCAGCGATGACGCAGCATCACATTCCGGTCCTGATCGCACGAACTTCGATCCAGCCGCTGGACAGCATGGCGTGCCCGGCGGTTGAGATTGAGGTGGCCCCGCTGGATGCAAACACGCCGTTGAGTGACGCTGGCTATCGAAAGAAAGTTGTCGACGCGCTGGATGCCGCCCTGGTCGCGTGGCGCAGCGACTGGAGGCAGCAGCCTTGATCCCGCGCTATCAGAAAGCGATTCTGTGGATGCTCCTGGTCAGCTCTGTGCTGATGGCTGCCTATTTGATTCGGATGCGCGCGCGCGCCCAGGACCGGCTGGCCGCCATTCCAGATTCTGCCCCGATGCCGATACCGGTAGAGGCAGCGCCGGTGCAGGTGAGGCTGATGATCGCGAATGACGAGGATGGATCGCTGGCGTCTGTCGAAGAGCAATTTGCGCTCCCGGCTGAAACCACCACTCGCGCGCGAACGCTGCTCAATGATCTTTTCGCCGAGTACGCCGAGCCGAGCTCGCCACATCCGCTGGCGCCGGTGGTGGCGGTCGATGACGTGTTTCTATTGCCGGTTCCGGAATCGAACACGGCGCATCCGCAACAGATGGCTGTCATCAACCTGGATGAAAGTTTTGTCGACCATCATCCATCGGGAATTCTGGTAGAAAACCTGACCTTGCTGTCCATCTTAGGAACGCTGCACGCGAATTTTCCGCAAATTGCCCAGGTAAGATTTCTAGTCGATGGACATCCGCGAGAAACGCTGGCGGGCCATGCGGACCTGAGCCGAACCTATCTCACCGCGAACGATGTTCCGGAAGCGGCGGGGTCCAATGCACCCTCTTCGCAAGATGGAGATTCGCCCACGAAACAATCTGCGGAGAGCCAACAATGACGCCTTCTGACGCGCTTCGCATAGGTATGTTCGATTCTGGATTTGGCGGCCTGACCGTGCTGCGCGCGTTGCTGCCACAAATTCCGACTGCGGAATTTTTCTATCTTGGCGATACAGCGCGACTGCCGTACGGCTCAAAATCCCAAGCGACGGTGGCCCGTTATGCGGTGGAGAGCGCGCAAGTGCTTGAATCGTGCGGCGCGGATTATTTGGTGATTGCGTGCAACACCGCCAGTGCATTGGCGCTCGATGCGATCAAGTCGGCCGCGCATGTTCCCGTGCTCGGAGTCATCGAGACCGGTGCGGATAGCGCTGCTGCTGCGAGTGCGACTCGCGACGTGCTGGTGCTGGCCACACAAGCAACCGTTGACAGCCACGCGTATGCGCGGGCATGTGCCGTCCACCGCCTGCGCAGTATTGAAAAAGCCTGTCCCTTGCTCGTTCCGCTGATCGAAGAGGGATGGATTGACTCCCCGGTAACACGGGAGGTGCTACGGATCTATCTGGAGCAGGCGCAGACGAAAGCGAAAACGGCTGGAATGACGCTCGACACGGTGCTGCTGGGCTGTACGCATTATCCGTTGCTGCGAGGGCTGTTGCGAGAGACTCTGCCGACAGCCATGACGATTCTCGACTCTGCGGAGGGTACAGCGCAGCGCGTTCGCGCGCAATTGCAGGGTTTGAGGTCGTTGCCGGAGGCCGCTCTGGACGCAGGCGACACGAATGAGCCCATCTGCCATTTCTTCGCTACAGATTCAGTCGAGAAGTTTCGCACCCTGGGCAGCCGGTTTCTTGGCCGGCCTATTGAGAAAGTCGAACTGATCGATCTCGGAGGGTAAATCGGCGAGGCTGGTATTCTGCGTAAGGTGGTTGCCTCGGGACCTTACAAGCAATCACGGAGGAAGCATGTTGCAACTGAACGGTCGCATCGCGGTGGTTTTCGGTCTGGCGAACAAGCGCTCGATCGCGTGGGCCATTGCGCAGAAACTGCACGAGTCTGGATGCAAGCTGATCATCGGCTATCAAAATGACCGCATGAAGCAGGAAGCGGAGGGGCTGCTGGCGGACCTGCCCGGCGCCGAGGCGGTGCAGTGCGACGTGTCGAACGATGCCGAAATTGCAAGCGTCTTTGACGGTTTGAAACAACGGCATGGAAAGCTGCACATACTTGTACACTCGGTGGCGTTTGCTCCCGCGGAAGACCTGAAGAACGACTTTCTTCAGACCACCCGAGAAGGTTTCCGCATCGCGCACGATGTGAGCGTCTATTCGCTGATCGCCGTATCACGTGCGGCTGCTCCGCTTATGATCGAGGGTGGCAGCATCATGACCATGACCTACTATGGCGCGGAAAAAGTAGTGCCGCACTACAAGGTAATGGGCGTCGCCAAGGCGGCGCTGGAAGCCACGGTTCGCTATCTTGCCGCCGACCTGGGCAAACAGAACATTCGTGTGAATGCCATCTCCGCCGGACCGATCAAAACCCTGGCCGCGCGTGGGATTGGCAATCTGGGCGACATGCTGAGGTACCATGCGGATCGAGCGCCTCTCCATCGCAACACCGAGCAGTCGGAAGTCGGCAACACAGCAGTTTTTCTGGCGTCGGATCTGGCTTCCGGGATTACTGGCGAAGTGATCCATGTCGACAGCGGCTACAGCATCATAGGGTTTTAAGAGGTGGTTCTCCTATTGATGTAGAGTGCAGATTCCACACTGCTCGTCATCCTGAGCAATGCGAAGGATCTCAGCATTTGCCTTATTCTCAGGAAATGCAGCGATTTTTCGTTCGCTTCGCTCGCCCAGAATGACGCGCCTCTTTATAACACTAGAGAAGCTGAGTTAAGCGGAAGCATTAGGAGAGCGCAGCGCCAATGTGATGCGACGCTCATCGCCGTGCAGGGTTTCAATGACAATTTCTCCATCGCTCCGCGCGGTGACAGACGGAAATTTTTCTCCCCACTCGATCAGCAGAACGCTTTGCGGCGTCATCAGTTCTTCTATGCCCAGCGTATCCAACTGCCGCTGATTTTCGATCCTATACAGATCCAGGTGATAGAGCAGAATGGTTTCGCCCAGGTTGGCGTGCTCCACGCTGCGACCTGCATATTCATGGATCAAGGTAAACGTGGGGCTGGTGACTTCTTCCGGCTCCGCGGCTCCGAGCGCGGCAGCAATTCCCTTTACCAGCGTGGTTTTGCCAGCACCCAAATCTCCTCGCAACAGCAACACTTTCGGCGGATCGAGGAACTTCGCCAGCTCGCGACCGGCCTCGATGGTTTCCTCGGCGGAGTGAGTGGTGAACACGCGAACATTTTCGCTGACAGATCGTGCCTCGCTCACCGCTGTCCCCCTTGAAGCCATGTAAAGTTCTCGCGATCGACGGGCGTTTGAATGGCCTGCGAAAGATGTTGCAGCATCTCCGTCGCCAGCATCGTGTGTTCGTCTCGCTCGCGCGCGAATAGATCCGCCGCTGCGCCGTGCAGCCACACAGCACACTCCACAGCTTCTCGGATGCGCTGCGGAAATTGCGCAACCAGGGCGGCGACCATGCCGGTGAGAATATCACCGCTGCCGCCCTTGGCCATGGAAGGATTTCCGCTGGTATTGACCGCGATGCTGCCGTCGGGATGCGCCACCAGCGTGCGCCAACCTTTCAGCACCAAGGTCAGATGGTGTTCGGTCGCAAAGGCGCGTGCGGTTGCCAGGCGATCGCGTTCGACATCGGCGATAGTGCACCCAAGCAGCCGCGCCATTTCGCCAGGGTGCGGCGTCAGCACCAGCGGGCGTTTCGATCCGTCGAGCAGGTGGGCGCGACCTTCAAATGCATTCAACCCATCAGCGTCGAGCACGGTCTGCAGTTCGGAATAAAGCACCAGCTCGCGCACGAACTCGGCCGTCTCCGGCTCGCGGCCAAGCCCGGGACCGATGGCCAGCGTCGTCATTCGCTGCAGCAACTTCTCCATCTTCGCCGGATCAAAATTGTTGATTGAAATACCGCCGCTGGAGGATTCTTCCAGCAATAACGTCATTAGCTCCGGAGCGAAACCGGCAACGATGGACGCGATGCCGCGAGGGACGGCCGCAGTGGTGAGACCTGCGCCGGCACGCATGGCCGCCAGCGAAGCCATCGCTGCTGCACCACCTTTTCCGGGTGAGCCGCCAATGACAAGCACGTGACCGAAGCGGCCTTTGTTGGAGTCGAGGGCGCGCGGCTGATCGATGATCTTTTTGGATGCTCCGGTCCAGTGGAGGCCATTGTCCGACGCGGCGAGATCGCCAGGCGAGCCGATCTGCGCAACGGCGACCGGGCCGCGCGTTAATGCTCCGAAAACGTGCGCCAATTTGGGTGCGGTGAATGTGACGACAGCGTCAGAGCGGAAGGCATCGGAGGAGGACATTGCACTGGAGTCAGCATCCCATCCTGTGGGAAGATCGACGGAAACGACGGGAGCAGGATGATCTGCGAGCTTGTTTCTTAGGGCTGCGGCGACTCTGCGCAAAGGCGGATGAAAGCCGGTGCCCAGAATCGCGTCAAGAAATAATTCTGTCTCATGGAAACAGTCCTGGAACGGGATGCGCTCCAGATCTTCTTCGGTCGCGAGCAGCATACTGGATTTTTTGAGTGCCTGCGGAAGCTTTTCAAACATAGCGCGAGCATCCTCGCTCAATTGCTCGAACGGTGACAGCAGGATGAGGCGCACCTGCTTGCCGGCAGCCTCAAGATGACGCGCCGCCACCAGGCCATCGCCACCGTTATTGCCTTTACCGCAGAGAACGAGGATGTGTTGCGCCGCGGGAAACTGCTGCACGACAAACTCCGCGACCCGAGAACCGGCTGCTTCCATCAGAGCTTGCCAGGAAGCGTGCCCCTGCTCCACGGTGCGTTCATCGCACTGGCGTATCTCGGCTGCGGTCAAAACATCCATGTTGCCGTTGTACGCGAAGGCCTGCGAATTATGCAATCGGCGGGTTCGTTAGGAGGATTACCCGCGAGGCTAAAGGCGCCAGCAGGCTTTTGTCGCCAAAGTGATGAGGGAGTCGGCCCGCGCCGCCCACAAAATACCCAGAATTGGCCAATCGGCCTGATCGCGCAATGTTTCTTCGGATTCGGCGGCGGGTCCGACGATGTTCGCCAGGAATATGAAGTTGTCGGCAAGATCGCGGTAGCATACTCTGAATGCCACCCCCGAAATCAAGCGTCACAGGAGAACACAAATGATCGCAAATCAAGAAAGCGGCACGCGGGTTGACGAAGTTGCATCGGGTATCTATCGCATCTCAACGCCGCTCGATGTTATTCCAGGAGGGTTCTCGTTCAATTCCTATCTAGTGGTCGACGACGAACCTCTTTTGTTCCACACCGGCTACCGGAAGCTCTTCCCGATTACCCTGGAAGCCATTGGGAAGGTGATGCCGGTTGAGAAGCTGCGCTGGATTGGCGGGTCGCATTTTGAGGCCGACGAATTTGGGGCGCTGAACGAATTTTTGGCAGCGGCGCCTGAGGCGACGCCGTTTGGGTCGCAGATCGGCGTGTTGACATCGATCAATGACTTTGCATCCAGACCCGCCCGTGGTTTCGGGGGTGGCGAAGAATTTTCCATCGGCAGCCGCCGGATGAAATGGATTTACACTCCGCATGTTCCGCATGGTTGGGACTGCGGGGTTCTGTTCGACCAATCCACCAGCACGTTGCTTTGTGGAGATTTGTTCACACAGGCGGGAGCCAACATGCCACCTGTCACCGAATCAGAAGTGCTGACTGCAAGCGAAGCCATGCGCGGGATGATGGACTACTACGCGCATGCGGTGAGTACAACACCTATTCTGGAGAGCCTGGCAAGCCTGGATCCAGCGATGCTGGCATGCCAACATGGAAGCGCTTACCATGGCGATGGCGCTGCGCTGCTGCGCGAGTTGTCCGACACGATTGAGCGGGGGAACGGCGGGGTACGTTCGAAAAATTAGCCGATGGGGGCACACGCTATGCCGCTAAAACCTTGAGCGGAATTGGTTGGCGCGATTAAATTCTTCGCGCAACTCGGGATGCTTGAGATTTTCGCGGATGGCGGCGAGGCGCTGTTCGAGTGCCAGCAGGGCGGCGGCGATAGATTCGTCGTTGGTCTGGGCGATATCCCGCCACATGGAGTAAGGGCTGGCGCCCAGGCGCGTCATCTCATGCATGGCACGGCCGCCAATGGCCCGCAGCTGGGCCGCAGCACTGTCCAGCTCCCCTTTCCCCTCAGAGTCATCCGGGAACGTGTCTTCCAGCAATGCAGCCAGCGCAGTGCCCAGCATCTGCGGCAGATGACTAGCCCAGGCGCAAATTTCATCGTGACGAACGGGATCGAGATCCAACATGCGGCAGCCCATGCGAGCCACCCAGTGCCGCCACTTCTCGGCGCGCTGCTGACCTACTGTGGGATTCTCGCGGACTTTGTTTTCCGCAGCAGTGAACAGCCAGACCGCACCCTGAAATAGATTGGCGTCGGCGTTGGCTGCCCCAAAAACTTCTTTGCCCGCCATGGGGTGGCCCGGGAGAAAACAGGCAGCGCCGGGAGAGGAAAAAGCCTCATCCGCAAGGGCACAGATTTTTCTCTTGGTGCTGCCGACATCCGTTATCAACTGGCCGTGACGAAGAACAGGCGCCAACTTCTCGATCCATTCAAGAATGCCGAAGACCGGCGTTGCCAAGAGAACGCAATCGGTTTCGTCAGCGGCGGCCAGCGGATCGGAAGCGACAGAGTCGATCGCGCCCTTGTCGCGGGCGGTTTCGGCTTGCTCCGGAGAGCGATCCCATCCAACGATGCTACCGGCGAATCCATTGGCGCGTAGGGCCAGCCCGACCGACGATCCGATCAGGCCAGTGCCAAGGATGGTGATGCTCTGGATGGATTCGACCACGTCTTATCTACACTTCGGCGTGCAGCGCAGCTTCGTGCGCGCGCGGGCCGATATTGCGCCCGACCGCGGTGGCGATGATGCGCAACTCGTCCATCAATTTTTCAAACTGCTGCGGGAACAGCGATTGCGCGCCGTCGGAAACAGCTTTGTCCGGATTGGGATGCACTTCCATCAGCAGGCCGTCGCAACCGGCAGCGACCGAAGCGCGCGCCATGGCCGGCACCATATCGCGGCGACCGGTACCGTGGGAGGGATCGCCCAGCACAGGCAGATGGGACAGATGTTTCAACACGGGAAGCGCGGAAATATCCATGGTGTTACGAGTGTAGGTCTCAAAGGTGCGAATACCGCGCTCGCAGAGCATCACATCGTAATTTCCGCCGGACAAAATGTATTCGGCGGAGAGCAGCAGCTCTTCAATGGTGGCGGCGATACCGCGCTTCAACAGAACCGGTTTGCGGATCAGTCCAAGCTCGCGCAGCAGGTTGAAATTCTGCATATTGCGGGCGCCGACCTGCAGCACGTCAACATAGGGCAGCATCAGTTCGATCTGAGAGATCTCCATGACTTCGCTGACGATCAGCAGCCCACTGGAATCGCCCACTTCACGCAGAAGCCGCAGACCATCGAGGCCCATGCCCTGAAAGGAGTAGGGCGAGCTACGCGGTTTGAAGGCTCCGCCACGGAGAAATTTCGCGCCTGCATCGCCGACTTGGCGCGCGATGGTGAACAGCTGATCGCGCGATTCAACCGAGCAGGGACCGGCCATCACCATGACCTCTTCGCCGCCCACAGTGACCCCGTTGGGAAACCGAATCACCGTGCCCGAGGGTCGGAACCCTCGACCGGCAAGCTTATACGGCGAAGTGATGCGGTGCGCTTCGGCGACCCCGGCCATCACCTGAAAATCCTGCACATCAAAGCTGGCCGGTTGGCCCACACCCGCCAGAACGGTTTGCTGGGTGCCGGTGGTGCGATGAACATTGAAGCCGATTTCGACCATCCGGGCCAGCACATGCTGGATCTCTTCCTCAGTGGCGGTATGCAACATAGCGACAATCATTTCAGTTCTCGTTTCGTCGTATTTTCTACTTTGCTGTCTTTCAGCGGATCGTCCGCCAACGCCGCTGCCAGTTCGTCCTTTTGCAGGGTCCGCATCACGTCAATAATGCGCTCGTAGATATGGGTCAGTTCCATATCCGGCAGCGGGCCCGGATTGTTCTTGCGCACGTTCTCAAAAATCGTCATTTCCCGGGTTGGTTCATAAATCGGCAATTCGGTTTGGCGTTTCAGACGACCGATGGCCTGCGCCGCGGAAGCACGTTCGCTGATCAGTTTCACGATCTGGCGATCGAGCTCATCGATCTTCTTACGCCAATCTGCAATATCCATGTAGCACCCTCAAGACAGGTTCACAGAGTTGATAGCGGACGCTCGGTGAGGTTCGCTGCCTGATAAAAAGATGATGATGTCCATCCTAATTGACTGCGGAAAATTTTTCAGGAAACCGGACTCTCGCTAACGACCGGCGCGCGCAGTTCCGCAATAAATTTGCCTACCGCCGCAGGCGCCTTGTCGGCGCCAGCCTGCTCGATGAGCGCCACAATGGCACTCCCCACAACGGCGGCATCCGCATATTCGGCGACTACGGCGACATGCGATGCGTTGGAAATGCCGAAGCCTAAAGCGATCGGCAATTTAGTATGGCGGCGTAAACGTGTGACGAGTTCGCGAGCGTCGCCGGCGACCTGCTGCTGCGTTCCGGTGATGCCGACGCGAGAGATGGCGTAGATAAAACCGTCAGAAAGCTCGGCAATCCGTGCCAAACGAGAATCCGGGCTGGTAGGCGCGGCGAGAAAAATCGGCTGGAGATGGTGCTTTTTCAGGGCGGCGCGATACTCCTCCGATTCTTCGGCGATCAAGTCTATGACGAGCACGGCGTCCACGCCGGCTTTTTCCGCAGCTGCCGCAAATGACTCCAGACCCATCCGCAAGATGGGATTCAGGTACGAGAAAATGACCAGGCCGACGGAAGGCCGTTGCTTGCGGAGCGAGCGGGCCAGGGCTAGAACATCCTCCATGCGGGTTCCATTGCGCAGCGCCCGCTCACTCGCGCGCTGAATCACAGGACCATCTGCCAGCGGATCGCTGAAGGGGACGCCCAGTTCCAGAACATCGGCGCCGGCATCGATGGCCGCGAGCGCAATTTTCTTGCTGATTTCCAGATCAGGATCGCCGATCGTGAGATAGACGACGAGGCCAGGCTGATTATGAAATTGAATGGCCATCGATCACGCCCCCTGCAACATCAGCTCGCGCGCCAGGATTCCCATATCCTTATCGCCACGACCCGATACATTGATCAGCAGAATCTCATTGCGGTTCATGGAAGGCGCGATCCGCACCGCCTCCGCGACAGCGTGAGCACTTTCGAGTGCAGGCAGAATCCCTTCCATGCGGGCAAGCTTCACAGTCGCCTGTAGCGCGGTTTCGTCCGAAGCGGAAACATATTCGGCACGCTTTGAATCGTGCAGCGCGGCGTGTTCCGGGCCAACCGATGCATAATCGAGACCTGCGGAGACGGAATGCGTGTTTGAAATCTGGCCCGCGTCATCCTGCAACACATAAGAGTAAGTGCCCTGCAGGACGCCGGGTACGCCACCCTGAAACCGAGCCGCATGTTCGCCAAGCGTGGGGCCACGACCGCCGGCTTCTATGCCGATCAATCGAACATTTTTATCTGGAATGAATTCGTAGAATGCACCAATGGCATTAGAACCGCCGCCAACACAGGCCAAGACAGCATTGGGCAAGCGGCCTTCGGCTTCGAGGATTTGCCGCCGCGCTTCGACGCTGATCACCCGTTGAAAATCGCGCACCATGGTGGGATAGGGATGGGCGCCGAGCACGCTGCCGAGAAGATAATGCGTGGTGCGCACGTTCACCACCCAATCGCGCATGGCTTCATTGATGGCGTCTTTCAGCGTGGCGGAGCCGGCATTGACGCTGCGCACTTCGGCACCCAGCAGGCGCATGCGGTAGACGTTCAACTCCTGCCGACGCATGTCCTCCTGCCCCATATAGACGATGCATTCCATGCCAAACAGCGCGCACACGGTCGCTGTGGCCACGCCATGCTGGCCTGCGCCGGTTTCCGCGATGATGCGGCGCTTACCCATGCGACGCGCAAGCAAGCCCTGACCCAGGCAATTGTTGATCTTGTGCGCGCCGGTGTGCAGTAGGTCCTCTCGCTTGAGATAAATTTTTGCTCCACCAAGCGAGTCGGTCAGCCGCGAGGCGTAGTACAGCGGTGTTGGCCGGCCTGCGTAGTGATGCAGCAGGTAAGAGAGTTCACTCCCAAACGCCGGGTCGCGCTGCGCATCGGCGTAGGCAGCCTCAAGTTCCTGCAGGGCCGCCATCAATGTTTCCGGCACATAGCGACCGCCATAGGCGTCGAAGCGACCGGGAACGTATTCAGCCCGGGGCGCTGCTACTAGGGTTCGATCCTGTTCTGCCATTCGATCCTTCTACCGCTGTGTCGCTTCTGCAGATTCAACGGCTGCTGCGCGAGACACACGGATAAAATGCTTCACTCGCTGATGATCTTTTCTTCCTGGAACACTTTCAACGCCACTGGAAACGTCGACCCCCCACGGTTGCATGGTGTGGATGGCCTGGCGCACATTTTCCGGCTGCAAACCTCCTGCGGCAATCAATCGAAGATTTGCGGCGTGCTGACGGAAGGCAGCTCGCGCCGCGCCCCAGTCAAAGGAAATGCCGGTGCCTCCCACCTTTTCGCCCACGCGCGTATCGACGAGCACGACACTTGGACCGTCATCGGTATCCGGGATCGCGGCGAGCGATTGCAAACGGCGCGCAAAGCCGGCGGCATCTCCATCGTAGGGCACAACGTATACGACGCGAACGGGGAGAAATTTCCCCTTCATTCGCATGCGCAACTGCGACAGGTGGTCTGGCGAATATTCGCCATGAAGCTGTACTCCGGTCAATCCAGCGGTCTCAAAGGTGGCGACAATTTCATCCATCGAAGAATCTACGAAAATTCCAATCTTCTCGACATTGAAAGGAAGTGCCCGGGTGATCTCGCGGACGTTCTCCGGCGTAACGCGACGCGGGCTGTCGGCAAAGACGAAACCGACGGCGTCCGCCTCAGCGTCGACGGCAGCCTTTGCATCTTCGATCGATGTGATCCCGCAGATTTTTATCCACATAGCGGCCACCTTAGGCGGAAACCTCTGCCGGCGCGACCGGGGCGGACAGCAACCGCATCAATTCCTGATCCGGATTGGGTTGCCGCATGAGCGATTCGCCGACCAAAAATGCGTTGAATCCGGCGGCTCGAAGACGCGCGATGTCGGCAGCAGTATGAATCCCGCTTTCCGCGACCCGGACCGCGTCCGGCGGCAAGCTGGAGGCCAGCTCGATTGAGGTTTCCAGCCGGACTTCCAATGTATGCAAGTTGCGGTTATTCACGCCGATCGCATCGCAGCCGAGATCGAGGACGCGCGCCAATTCTTCAGCATTGTGTACTTCGCACAACACATCCAAGTGCTGCGCCTGCGCGGCGTTCGTCAACCGCTTCAGGGAAAGATCGTCCAGGCCAGCAGCGATCAGCAGAATTGCGTCTGCTGCGCATGCGCGCGCCTCCAGAATCTGAAATTCATCCACGATAAAGTCTTTCCGAAGGCATGGAATGGTGACTGCACGCGAAGCTTCTTCCAGGTTGGAGAGGCTGCCTTGAAAAAAATGTTCTTCCGTCAGGACTGAAAGCGCTGCGGCTCCGGCATTTGCGAGACGGCTCGCGAGAGAGGCGACTTGAAACTCGGCTCGAATGAGTCCCTTAGACGGCGAAGCTTTTTTCAGTTCCGCGATGATTGCCGGCTGGTCGCTCGCGTGACTACGCAAGGCGGCGGCAAAGCCTCTGGGCACGTGAGCGGAGGCGCGACGTTCCAAATCAGCCAGGTTCGCTAGCTGCTTGCGCCGATCTAGATCGCGGCGCGTAACCGCCAGAATTTCATCCAAATGCGTGACCATAGGCAATCTCTACTGAATCCTTAGTATATCGAGACGCCAAAGGATTTCGATACTGGCGAACATCCCTTTGTGGCTTTCGTGTGGGTCGAGACAGCTACGAGCACGCAATTGACACTGTATTGCATGCCCTCAACATCGAATGCGCGCGTGAGGAAAACATGAGTGGGCGCGGGGCATCCAACCCTATCAAGAACAGAAAGCCGGTAGAGACGTTGGGACGCAGGCGTTCCGCGTCTTCTAAAATCAACGATCTTTGAAATGAACCCCCACAAGTACGATCCCCACACTTCAAACTTCGAAAGGAACGTATATGAAACTGATGTCAGCAAATATCGAAGATCTCCGCACCCTTTACGTCAGCCATTTGAAGAAGGCGCTGGATATGGAGCAGAAGATTACCAAAGCGCTTCCAGATCTGATCGAAAAATCAACGGATTCCGAATTGTCGTCAGCATTTCGCACCCACCTGGAGGAAACCAGAGGCCACGTTTCCAGAGTCGAGCAACTGCTTCAAAAGAACACCGGCAAAACCGAAACGGAGACCTGCAAGGCAATTGATGGACTCAGTACGGCAGCCTCGGACACTATCAAGGACGTGACCGATCCCGAGATCCGCAACGTGGCCCTGATCGGTGCCGCCCAGGAAGTCGAGCACCACGAGATTGCGGTCTACGGAACGCTGCGTCGCTGGGCCGATCTGCTCGGCCTGACCGATGATTCCCGAGTGTTGCTGTCGATCGAGAAGGAAGAGGCCAACGCCGACAAAATCCTGACTCAGATTTCTGAGCGGGTCAATGTTCAGGCCGCAGCATAAATCTCTATACGGATTCCAGGGCCCGCGAAGACGACCTCGCCGCCCTGGAATTCTCAGCTTCCCTCCAAACCCAGCCTTTCAGACCCAAAATTATCATTTTTTCATTCCCTGTCCATCGCGGATCTCGCCCTCCGCATCCCAATTAGGCTGAATTTGTCGTTCGCGAGCTTCGGGCCGAGCTGAATCTTATTCGGTATCCAATCCGTCTATTAGTTCATTGCCGCAAAACCTTCTCGTACACTTGACGTTGTGCTGTCTGGTAAATCGCGCGTCTATGTCGAAAAATACGCTTGAAAGCGAACATTATTGAAATGGAAAAGGACGAATTGGCACTGGAAGCTCCTGCTTCGCAAGTTGGGCCGGATCATCAACTGCCCCCGCCAAAACCCGAACCGCACCGCTCGCGCACGGTCCGAGTTCTGATCTGGACATTGATTTTGCTGCTGTTTGGCATTCTTTTCTGGGTGATTCTGCACCATCAACAGGCCGCAAAGGCGCCTTCCGCGAGAAGGGCGATGACGGGGCCGGTAACAGTAACGACCGCGACCGCAAAAAAAGGGGATATTGGCGTCTATCTGAACGCGATCGGAACTGTGACGCCAGTGTATACGGACACGATTACCAGTCAGGTGACCGGCCTGGTCTCGGCGGTACATTATCGCGAAGGGCAAATGGTGCGCCGCGGCGACCCGCTGGTTGACATCGATTCGCGACCCTTTCGAGCCCAACTATTGCAGGCCCAGGGAGCGTTGGAACGAGATACCAATCTGCTGGCGCAGGCGCGTATGGATTTGGCGCGATACCAGGCAGCGTGGGAACGCAATGCCATTGCCAGGCAAATCCTAGAAGACCAGCAAAAACTGGTGCTGCAGGATGAGGGAACGGTCAGGGTCGACCAGGGAGCGGTGGAATATGACGAGGTTCAGGTTGCCTTCTGTCATCTGACAGCGCCGATCTCGGGCCGGGTGGGTCTGCGGCTGGTCGATCCGGGAAATGTGGTGCAGGCAAACAGCACGACGCCATTAGTGGTCATCACACAGGTTGACCCAATCACGGTTGTTTTTACCATTGCGGAAGACTACGTTGACCAGGTGATGGCGCAGATGCGTCATGGAAAAGCGCTTCCGGTGACGGCGTATGACCGTGGCGATGAAGACAAAATCGCCACTGGAAAACTGCAAACCATCGATAACCAGATCGACACAACCACGGGAACGCTGAAGCTGCGGGCAATTTTTCCCAATAAAAATGACGCGCTATTTCCCAACCTCTTCGTTAATACAAAACTGCTGGTGAATACCCTGCACGGCGTAATCCTTGTGCCCACTTCGACGATCCAGCAGAACGGGGACATTTCCTATGTATTTGTGATCCGCGACGGCATGGCCTATATGCAGAATGTGACGACCGGCATTTCGGAATCCGGAGAGACCGTGGTTAAGGGAGTGAATCCCGGGGATGTGATTGCGGACAGCAGCTTTCAAAAACTTCAAGATAAATCGAAAGTCGTGCTCTCAAAGACGCCGCTTCCGGCCACCACGAGCGGGAGCAACGCTCCGTGAACCCTTCTCGCCCTTTTATTCTGCGACCGGTAGCTACCTCGCTACTGATGGCCGCAATTATGCTGGTCGGTATTGTCGGCTATACGCAGCTGCCGGTTTCCGCGTTGCCTGAGGTGGACTACCCGACCATTCAGGTGGTCACTTTTTATCCCGGCGCCAGTCCGGATGTGATGGCAACCACCGTGACTGCCCCGCTGGAGCGGCAATTTGGCGAAATGCAGGGCCTGAGCCAAATGACCTCGACCAGTTCCGGCGCGACTTCTGTTATTGTCCTGCAGTTCAACCTGAGCCTCGACATGGATGTTGCCGAGGAAGAGGTGCAGGCCGCGATCAACGGAGCGCAGAGTTATTTGCCGTCGAACTTGCCCGCTCCGCCAATCTACAACAAAACAAATCCTGCGGACGCGCCGATCCTTACATTGGCCGTGTCTTCAAAAACCATGCCCCTGCCGCAAGTGGAAGACATGGTGGATACACGCCTGGTTCCGAAGCTTTCGCAGCTGAATGGGGTCGGCCTGGTCAGCATCAGCGGCGGTCAAAAACCGGCGGTGCGAATCCAGTTGAATCCGGCGCAACTGCAATCCTATGGGATTGATATGGAAGCGGTGCGCACGGCGTTGGCCCAGGCCAGCGTGAATGCGGCCAAAGGCAACTTCGACGGATCGAACAAGAACTATCAGATTGACGCCAACGATCAATTAGTGAGCAGCGGAGACTATCAGGATATTGTCATCGCCTATCGGAATAATTCGCCGGTGCTGCTGAAGAATGTGGCCCACGTTATCAACGGCGTCGAAAACAACAAGCAAGCCGCGTGGATGGACGAGACTCCGGCGGTGATTGTGAATATTCAGCGCCAGCCGGGGGCGAATACTATCAGCGTCGTCAAGAGCATCACGCAATTGATGCCGCAGTTGAAAGCGACGCTACCGGCGGGAATCGATGTCACCACGCTGACCGATCTGACGACGGGTATCAAGGCTTCTGTTTCGGACGTGGAATTCGAACTGATGCTGACCATTGTTCTGGTAGTCCTGGTTATCTTTCTATTTCTTCGCAATTTGTCGGCAACAATTATTCCCAGCGTGGCGGTACCGCTCTCCATCGTGGGTACATTCGCGGCGATGTATGGGCTGGGCTACAGCCTCGACAATCTTTCGCTCATGGCGCTGACCATCTCGACGGGATTCGTGGTGGATGATGCCATCGTAATGATTGAAAACATTTCGCGATTCCTTGAGGAAGGCCACTCCCCCATGCAGGCGGCGTTGGAGGGCGCGGAGCAAATCGGCTTCACCATTCTTTCCTTAACCGTATCGCTGATTGCCGTTTTGATTCCTTTGCTGTTTATGGGAGGCATTGTCGGCCGACTCTTCCGCGAATTTGCGGTCACCTTGGCCGTGACCATCATTATCTCCGCGGCGGTTTCCCTTACGCTGACGCCGATGATGTGCTCCCGAATTCTGCAGCATACGCCGGAATCGCAGCGGGGCCGATTTTACCAGGCCTCGGAACGTGTGTTCGAGCGCATGATCGCGTTTTACGGACGCACGCTGAAGGTAGTTCTCGAGTATCAGGCTGCCACGCTGCTGGTGGCGGTCGGAACACTGGTGCTGACGATTCTCCTCTACATCGTCATCCCCAAAGGATTTTTTCCGGTCCAGGATACCGGCGTGATCCAAGGCATTTCCCAGGCTCCGCAAAGTATTTCGTTTCCCGCCATGGCCAAGAAGCAGCAAGAAGTGGCGAAAGTTGTTCTGCAGGACCCGGCGGTGCAAAGCCTGTCGTCGTTTATCGGAGCCGACGGCACGAATACAACATTGAACAGCGGACGCATGTCAATCAACCTGAAACCTCTTTCGGAGCGCAGCCTGAGCGCCTCCGACGTGATTCGCCGGCTGAACCAAAAACTGCAAAACGTGGAAGGTATCCGGCTATACATGCAACCAGTGCAGGACATCACGGTCGACGATCGAGTGAGCCGCACACAGTATCAGTACACGCTGGAAGATCCGAATGTCGACGAGCTGAATTTGTGGACAAATCGTTTTGCGGCCAAGCTGGATCAACTGCCGCAACTGGAAGACGTGGCCACAGATCAGCAAACCGGAGGACTCGCTGTAAGTTTGGCAATCGACCGCATCACCGCTTCGCGACTCGGTATTGCCCCGGCGACGATTGACAACACACTCTACGACAACTTTGGCCAGCGCCAGATCAATACCATGTACACGCAGCTAAATCAGTATCACGTGATCATGGAAGCGCAGCCGCAGTTCCAGAAAAATCCGGAGAAGCTGAGCAAGATTTACATCCAGGCGAACGCATCCTCCGGCGCATCGGGCGCAGGCGCCTCCTCTTCCTTCGCCTCATCCGCATCGGCCACCGCGGGTTCGAATGCCACGACCACAAGTGCGTTGTATACCCCCTCGTCTGGAATTCTGAACCCGCCAACGAACGCGCTGACCGGAAAAAGCATCAACTCTTCCGGAACAATTTCGCCGAACATGGCGATCAGCACGACCCTAAGCAATGCGGTCCCGCTCAGCGCCTTCAGCCATTTTGTCAAGACAACAGAAGCGCTGTCGATCAATCATCAGGGTCAATTCCCTGCCGTCACGGTTTCGTTCAACCTGGCGCCAAATGCGGCCCTGGGCAGCGCCATTAGCGCCATTGAGAAAGCGCAGAGAAATCTGGACATGCCACCCACGGTGCAGGCTGCGTTCCAGGGAACGGCGGCGGCGTTTGAAAGTTCGCTCTCCAACGAGGCGCTGCTGATCCTGGCTGCGCTGGTGGCGGTATACATCGTTCTTGGAGTGCTGTACGAAAGCTTTATCCATCCGATCACAATTCTCTCCACGTTGCCGTCGGCCGGTGTTGGCGCGCTGCTGGCGCTCATCTTGTTTCGGCAGAACCTGAGCGTGGTCGCGATTATCGGCATCATTCTGCTGATCGGCATTGTGAAAAAGAACGGCATTATGATGGTCGATTTTGCGCTGGAGGGAGAACGGCAGCACGGAAAGAACGCGACCGACGCCATCTATGATGCGTGCCTGCTGCGATTCCGGCCCATCATGATGACCACCATGGCAGCGCTGTTGGCTGGGATTCCGTTGGCCTTTGGCCGCGGTTACGGATCGGAGATTCGTCGACCCCTGGGCATCGCGATGGTAGGCGGTCTGTTGTTGAGCCAGATATTGACGCTGTATACGACGCCGGTCATTTACATTTTCTTCGACAACCTGGCGCAACGCCTGGCACACTCCAAAAAACTGCGCAATACCGAGAATGAACCGCAGGCAGGCCCGGCATGAACATCTCCGAACCCTTCATCCGCCGCCCGGTCGCGACCACGCTTCTGACGATCGCGATTGCCATTGCCGGAGCACTCGCCTTTACGGTGCTGCCGGTTTCTCCACTGCCGCAGATTGATTTTCCCACCGTTGTGGTTCGAGCCAGTCTGCCGGGCGCAAGCGCTCAAATCATGGCATCCTCTGTCGCGACACCGCTGGAGCGTCAACTCGGTCATATTGCTGGCATCACCGAGATGACCTCCTCCAGCCAGCTTGGCAACACTTCCATCGTGCTGCAGTTTGATTTGAGCCGGAACATCGATGGCGCCGGCCGGGATGTACAAGCCGCCATCAATGCGGCGCGCACCTACCTGCCAGCGAATCTGCCATCGAACCCCACCTGGTTCAAATCGAATCCGGCGGACGCGCCCATCATGATTCTGGGGCTCACTTCGGATAAATACGACAAAGAAACAATGTATGACGACGCCTCGACCGTAATGATGCAGAAGCTCTCACAGATCCAGGGAGTGGGCGAGGTCAGGGTGGGCGGAGCTTCCTTGCCTGCGGTTCGGGTCGATGTGGACCCAGCGCAGCTGAACAGCTACGGGCTGACTCTCAATAATGTCCGCTCTGTCCTGAGTCTGCAGAATTCCGATCTGGCCAAGGGTCAACTCTACGACGGCTCGGTGACAGCGGACATTCTGGATAACGATCAAATCTCGAAAGCCGCCCAATATAAACCGTTGATCATCGGCTATCACAATAGCAAGGCAGTTCGCCTGTCCGACGTCGCCCAGGTCACGGACGGGCCCCAGGACATCCGCAACGCCGGCTATCTGAATGGCATTCCCTCGGTAACTGTCATCATCTTCCGCCAGCCCGGCGCCAACATTATTCAGACCAACGAATCGATTCGCAGTCAGCTTCCATTTCTGCAGTCGGTACTTCCGCAAGGCATCAAAGCTACGATCGTACTGGACCGGACAACAACCATCCGTGCCTCCGTCGACAACGTGGAACAGACGCTGATCATCTCTGTCCTGTTGGTGATCCTGGTCGTCTTTGTGTTTCTGCGGAACTGGCATTCAACATTGATCCCCACCGTGGCTGTGCCTGTATCGCTGATTGGTACATTTGCGGTGATGTGGATGTTTGGTTATAGCCTGGACAATCTTTCGCTGATGGCGTTGACCATTTCCACGGGGTTTGTGGTGGATGACGCCATCGTCGTCATGGAAAACATTTCGCGCCACCTGGAAGAAGGGATGACTCCGTTTGCCGCGGCCCTGAAGGGCTCGCGCGAAATTGGGCCTACCATCTTCACCATCAGCATGTCGCTGATCGCGGTTTTTATTCCCATTCTGCTGATGGGTGGAATTGTCGGTCGCCTGTTTCGTGAATTTGCGGTGACGCTTTCCACTGCAATCATCATTTCGATGGTGATTTCGCTGACCACCACACCCATGATGTGCGCCTACATCCTAAAGGAACACAAGAGGGAAAAACATGGCGCCATGTACCGGGCGAGCGAAAGATTCTTCGAGGGCATTTTGGCGATGTATCGCCACTCGCTGACCTGGGTCCTGGATAATCCATTTCTGACGTTGATTGTGTTGTTGCTGGTCATTGCCCTGAATGTCGTGGTGATCGTGAAAATACCCAAGGGATTTTTCCCGCAACAAGATACAGGTGCACTTGTGGGCGGAGTGCAGGGGCCGCAAGATGCTTCCTTCGCGGTGATGAACAATTCCATCAAGCAACTGGTGCATGTCATCAAGGCCGATCCTGCGGTTGCCAACGTGAATGCGTACGTCGGCTCCGGCAATGGCGGATTTATTTACATCGCACTGAAGCCGTTGAAGGTGCGAAAGGTGAGCGCAGCGCAGATCATCAATCGACTCCGACCGAAGCTGAATCGGCTGCCCGTGGCATCCGCCTTTCTCCAGGCTGCACAGGACTTGCGCATTGGTGGTCGATCGAGTTCAGCGCTCTATCAATACACGATACAGTCCGACAATGTACAGGATTTGAGCAAGTGGGGGCCGATTCTGCTTGCCAACATGAAAAAGATCCCCGGATTTCAAGATGTCAATACGGACCAGCAAAATGGCGGGCTCGAGGAATACGTAACGTATGACCGCGCCACTGCAGCTCGGCTTGGCCTTACTTCGCAGGCGTTGGACTCGAGCTTGTACGACGCATTTGGACAGTCCCAGGTGTCCATCATTTATACGGATTTGAATCAGTATCACGTCGTACTGGAAGTAGCGCCGCAATATTGGCAATCCCCGGAAGGACTGAATTTCATCTATCCATCTGCAAACACGAATGGCACCGTCCCACTGAACGCCGTCGCAACTGCCCAGGCAGGCAGCACCCCGCTGCAGGTAAACCACACGGGATTGTTCCCTTCGGTGACGGTCTCGTTCAACATGGCGCCGGGAATGTCTCTCAGCGACGCGACGCGACTGGTGAACCAGATGCAAACGCGGCTCAACACACCCTCCACCCTACACGGTTTTTTTGCCGGTACGGTTCAGGCGTACCAGCAATCGCTGAAGACGGAGCCCATCCTGGTTCTAACCGCACTGCTGGCTGTGTATATCGTGCTTGGAATTTTGTATGAGAGCCTGGTCCATCCTCTGACCATCATCTCCACGCTGCCGTCGGCGAGCGTGGGCGCGATGCTGGCGCTGATGCTGTTCAAGATTGATTTGAACGTGATTTCGATTATCGGGATTGTGCTGCTGATCGGCATTGTGAAGAAGAACGCGATTATGATGATCGACTTTGCGCTGGTTGCGGAGCGCGAGGGTATGAGCACCGCCGATGCGATTTTTGAAGCGTGTATGCTGCGATTCCGCCCCATTTTGATGACGACGATGGCGGCTCTGTTTGGTGCGCTGCCACTGGCTTTCGGCACGGGAACAGGTTCGGAATTGCGCCAGCCGCTTGGAATTACCATTGTTGGCGGTTTGATCGTCAGCCAGGCTCTGACGCTCTACACGACGCCGGTGATCTATCTATATATGGACCGTTTGCGGCTGCGGGTTACGGGAAAAAATCACAACAGTTTGGCTGCTCCGATCGGTGAAGCGACGTAGACCGAAGCAGGATTCAGCACTACATCGGCTCGAATTCGATTGAGGGTCGAGAGAATGAAACAGGGCAGGATGCTTATGAAGAAGATGAGGATGAAACCAGCGCCAAATACGCAACACGCTCCAATTGCGCTGTGCCACTTGCGCCTGATCGGCATGTGCGGCGCGGCGCTGATATGTTGCGCGATCACCGGGTGTGTCGTTGGACCGAAGTATCACGCACCTGTTACGCAAGCTCCCACCGTATACAAAGAAGCGCCCCTCGCACAATCGTCGCAAAGCACCGATACGGGCACATGGACGGTCGCGCAGCCACAAGACGCGATGCTTCGAGGCAACTGGTGGGAGATCTTCCACGAACCCGAATTGAATGCGCTGGAAGACCAACTGAACATCAACAATCAGACCATCAAGCTGTATTTCGAAAACTTTATGGAAGCGCGCGCACTGATACGCGAGGCGCGTTCGCAATTTTTTCCAACTGTATCGACCGGGCCGTCGTGGCAGCGGACACGTTCGTCAGCGAATCTCAGGAATGCCTACACCGCGACCGGATCGAATGGAGGCGGCACTGTTTCCGGCAATGTCGTCAACACCGGGCAGCAGACAAGCATCTATTCGCTGCCGCTCGACATAACCTGGGCGCCTGATATTTGGGGCAAGGTGCGGAACGAGGTCCGCACATACCAATATTCCGCGCAGGTGAGCGCCGCAGACCTTGAAAATGAGCGACTCACCGAGCAAATTACTCTGGCCGAATATTTCTTCGAGATTCGCGGCCAGGATGCCCTTATTCATCTCTATGCAGACACTGTCGCAGCCGACAAACAGGCCCTGCAACTGACGCAGACACAATATGAAACTGGCGTTGGCGACAAAATTTCATTTGTCCAGGCGCAGGCGACACTACAAACTGCCGAGTCGAATGCTACCAATCTTGAGGTATTGCGATCACAGTACGAGCATGCGATTGCCGTCCTGGTGGGCAAGCAGGCTTCCGATTTCTTCATTCCCGTCAGGCCGCTAACAACTGCGCCGCCGCCGATTCCGATTGGCGTTCCGTCACAACTGCTGGAGCGCAGGCCGGATATTGCGGCCGCCGAACGTACCATGGCCTCGGCCAATGCCGAAATAGGAATCGCTGAAGCCGCATATTATCCGGACCTTACTTTATCTGCGACAGGGGGCTTCGAAAGCTCCACGTTCAAGCATCTCTTTGATTGGCCGAGCCGCTTCTGGTCGATTGGTCCCTCCGTTTCGGAAACGATTTATGACGGAGGTTTGCGCCGTGCCACGGTCCATCAATATGTAGCCGTCTACAACGCCGATCTCGCCAACTATCGCCAGACCGTGCTGACCGCATTTGAGCAGGTAGAAAACTACCTCGCCGAGGTTCGCATCCTGTCACGACAGATTCAGCAGCAGCGACAGGCTGTCGCTTCTGACCAGACAGCTTTGGACCTGGAAATGGTCCGGTATCAAACCGGGATTGATCCCTATATTGATGTGGTGACATTGCAAACTGCGTTGCTGAATGGTCAACAGACTCTGGCGAATTTGCAGATCGAACAGATGACGGGGTCCGTTGCGCTGGTGGGTTCGCTCGGAGGGGGTTGGGATACATCCCAGCTACCGACGCCCTCGCAAGTGGAGAAAAGCCCAAACGTAGCCGAAACGAAGATTCAGCAATAAAACGATGCGATGAACGTTTACATTGGAAGGGATACAAAAACCCTCGCTAAGGATCGTTCATGGAGAACAAAACCAGCGCTCCGGTCGGCAACGCTGCTCGTTTGCGCCGCAGCCTCACCTTGTGGGATTTGGTTCTTTATGGCGTGATTGTGGTTCAACCAGTCGCTCCCATGTCCTTTTTCGGCGTGTTGAGCGAACGCAGCCACGGGTATGCGGTCACCACCATTCTGATTGCGATGGTCGCGATGCTGTTTACGGCCATCAGCTACGGTCGAATGGCCCGTGTGTATCCCAGCGCGGGTTCTGCTTTCACCTATGTCGGCCAGGAAATCAACCCAGCGTTGGGCTACATCACCGGCTGGGGTATGGTGATGGATTACCTAGTGAATCCCATGATCTGCATTATCTGGTGCAGTCAGCAGGCGCACGTTTTTGCGCCCAACGTTGCGTATTGGGCATGGGCCATCTGCTTTGCGGCGCTCTTTACCGGCTTAAACATCCAGGGCGTCAAGAGCTCCGCCCGCGTGAACTTCGGTTTAGCGGTGGCAATGGGTGTGGTGATCGCAATTTTTTTCGTAGTCGCCGCGCGTTATATTTTTGGCCACCATGGCGGGACCGGCTTCTTCTGGCATCCTTTTTATGATCCTGCGACTTGGAACACCAAAGCGGTTCTGGGCGGGACCTCGCTTGCCGTGCTGACGTACATCGGCTTCGATGGAATCTCTACCTTGTCGGAAGAAGTTGAGAACCCTCGGCGAAATATCCTGCTGGCGACGGTGCTTACCTGCCTGGTGATTGGCATTCTCTCTGCCGTCGAGGTCTATGCGGCGCAATTGATCTGGCCGGCTTCTCAGGTTTTTCCGAACGTCGATACTGCGTTTGTTCACGTTGCTGCTCGAGCCTGGCACCCCATGTTTATCATTGTGGGGTTTACGCTGCTGGTAGCCAATTTCGGCTCTGGCATGGGGGCACAACTGGGCGCGGCACGACTTTTATATGGGATGGGTCGCAGCGAGGCTCTGCCGAAATCCTTCTTCGGCAAGGTCGATCCGAAACGACATGTACCGCGGAATAATGTTCTGTTTGTCGGCTTAATCGCTCTGGGCGGAGCCTTCATCATGAGCTACGCATTGGGGGCTGAGATGTTGAACTTCGGCGCGCTGATCGCGTTTATGGGCGTGAATGCCGCGGCCTTCGTGCACTACTTTGTTCGGGCGAAAGAAAAGAAAATCACCCACTTTGTTCCGCCTGTGGCGGGATTCAGTATTTGTCTGTTGCTGTGGTTGAATCTGAGCCACACGGCGATTATCGCGGGTGTGATCTGGATGGCAGCCGGAATCAGCTTCGGCGCCTGGAAAACGCACGGATTCCGCAAGAACCTGATCAATTTTGAACTGCCTGCGGAAGATGCCTAAACTACGACTGCTGTTGCGCGCTCATTGGCTGACGCGTTCTATGGAGACCTCAATATGCGAAATGCAATTTCCTGTTCCTTGCTTGCTTCGGCTCTTCTGACAACCACCGTTCTCGCTTCGCCTAGCTTGTTGGCTCAGGGCAAGGGCGATTCCCGTCCGGCACAGATAGCAGAGAACAACGCGCTGGAAAAAGAACTCGAGTCCGTCGCCATCATCGATCGCAAGGTGATGATCCCGATGAGCGACGGCAAGTTAATGGCAGCCGACATCTATCGCCCCAAGGACGAGTCGAAGAAGTACGGGACGATCTTTGTCCGCACTCCCTACAACTTTAACTATTGGAGTATTGAACTGGGTGCGCCGCGCAATATGAGTGCGGAGTTGAATGCAGTGAAGCGCGGCTATGCCTATGTGGAGATCAACGAGCGCGGGCAGTTTTTTTCGCAGGGAAATTACGATATTCTCGGGCCGCCGCTGAGCGATGGGTACGACGAATTTTCCTGGATCGCAAAGCAGCCCTGGTCGAATGGCAAGGTGGGAACGATCGGATGTTCTTCGACCGCGGAATGGCAGCTGGCGGTCACGGCCATGGGAAATCCGGCGGACGCAGCGTTTATCCCAATGGGATTTGGCGCCGGTGTGGGCCGCGTGGGCCCCTATTATGAGCAGGGAAACTGGTATCGCGGCGGCGCGGTGCAAATGCTGTTTATCGACTGGCTGTATGGAGTGCAGAATTCGGTGCGGCCGCTGTTCCCGGGAGACACCTCACAGGCGGATCTGATCAAAGAGTCGAGAGCCTTTGATCTTGCCCCGCATTTTCCGCCGGTCGATTGGTCAAAGGCGCTATGGCACCTGCCGGAGATGGACATTATCAAGGCCGTGAATGGGCCGAAAGGAATTTTCGCGGATCACATGCCGGGGATCGCCACGGGTGGCGCCATGATCGAGCGCACTCCCAATGATCCAGCCTGGGACAAAGGCGGCCTGTGGAACGACAGCATGAAGATCAATGTGCCTGGTTTTTGGTGGATGTCGTGGTACGACGTGTCGATCGGCCCCAATCTGGCAGCCTACAATTTCGTGCGCAAGACTGCCCGTCCGGACATCGCCAACGAACAGTATGCGGTGATCGCGCCTACCGGTCACTGTGGCTACTGGCGCGCCACCGACCACACTGTGATCGGCGAGCGAGACATGGGCGATGCGCACATCAATGTCGACGCCCTGACGTACGGCTGGTTCGATCACTTCCTGAAGGGCGAAGACAATCACGTGCTGGAAACAATGCCCAAGGTTCGCTACTACGTGATGGGAGAGAATCGCTGGGAGACTGCGAACACCTGGCCACCAGAGGGCGCACAACCGTTGAGCTTCTACCTGTCGAGCGATGGCAAAGCGAACAGCCTGTACGGTGACGGTGGGTTATCCGTGGCCCCGCCGAAGCAAGATGTCGGGGACAAGTTCACCTACGATCCCATGAATCCGGTGCCGACGCATGGCGGAAATGTATGCTGCGAAGGCAATGCGGTGCATCCCGGCGCGTTCGACCAGCGGCAAATGGAAACGCGCAATGACATTCTGGTATACACGACGGAGCCATTCAAGCAAGGCACGGAAGTCAGCGGCCCGATCAACGTGACACTTTATGTATCTTCCGACGCGAAGGACACCGACTTCACAGTGAAGCTGATCGATGTAGCTCCGGACGGGCCGGTCTACAACCTGGATGAAAACATACAGCGCATGCGGTATCGCAACGGATATGACAAGCCGTTGGCCTGGATGGAGCCGGGTAAAGTTTACAAGGTGACATTTCAGCCGATGCAGACCAGCGACTATATTCCCGCTGGCCATTCGCTGCGGATTGAAGTGTCGAGCAGTAATTTTCCGCGCTTCGATCGAAACTTGAATACGGGCGGCAACAACTATGACGAGACGAAAAGTGTCGTTGCGCATAACGAGGTCCATCATTCGGCCGAATATCCCTCCGAGATCACGATTACAGTGGTGCCACACCCCCACCCGATGAAGTAAGCAGAACAGCACCAGGAGGAATCCATCGTGCAATCTTTGTTTTCGCCCTGCCGCTTGAGGGCGCTGCATATTGCAGCGTTTGTGGTGGTTGTGTGTTCCCTGCCGATAGCTCGCGCAGAGTTGCGTTTGCCATCGATTTTCATGGACCACATGGTGGTGCAGCGGAACATGCCTGTGCACGTGTGGGGAATGGCGATGCCAAATGAAACAGTCTCAGTTACATTCCGCGGCGAGACACAAACCACCACCACAGGATCTCTGGGAAGATGGAGCGTATATCTGAAACCGGGGAAAGCCGGTGGTCCGTTTTCGATGGAGGTCCATGGCACCAACACGATTACGCTGCAGGATATATTGGTCGGCGATGTCTGGGTGGCGTCGGGTCAGTCCAATATGGAATTTCCCATGGCCGAGGGAATGAATCGCGGAGTGAACAACGAGAAGGCAGAGATCGCGGCCGCAAATTATCCAGAGATTCGTCTGCTGACGATTGCGACCAATTCGTCCGATTACCCATTGGACAATGCTGTGATCCGCCAGCCGTGGGGAGCGTGCACGCCCGCCACTGTCGCTCAGTTTTCCGCCGTGGGTTATTTCTTCGCGAGAGACTTGCAAGAACACCAGCATATTCCCATTGGAGTGATCGACGACACTTGGGGTGGAACGATCGCCGAGGCGTGGACCAGCCTGGACGGGCTCTCCGCGAACGCTTCGCTGATGCCGGTGTTTGCATGGCGCGCCAAGCTGATGGATGAATTACCGACCACCATTCTTGAACAGAAAAAGGAGCAACGGGAGATCGACGCTGCGAAAGCGGCTGGAAAGCCGATCCCGGAATTTCCCTGGCATCCAGATCCGGCCTCGTGGAAACCGGCAGGTTTGTACAACGCGATGATCGCGCCACTGACGCCGTTTCCAATCAAAGGAGTGATCTGGTACCAGGGCGAGTCAAACGACGATCCGGGAGCCGTTCCCATTTATGGAGATCTTTTCAGGACTATGATTCAGGACTGGCGCAATCATTGGGCAGAAAGACGATTTCCGTTCCTGTTTGTGCAATTGACGAGTTGGAATCCTGGTTCGACCTGGCCTGAACTTCGCGAACAGCAGACCGAGGCGCTTGCCCTGAAAAATACAGGCATGGTGGTGACGATTGATGTTGGAGACCCGGACAATGTCCATCCCAAAGATAAACAGGATGTCGGAGCACGCCTGGCATTGGCAGCGCGCGGAATCGTCTATGGGGAACCGATTGAATATTCCGGCCCGATGTTTCGCCAGGTGACGACCGACGAACATAGTTTGCGCGTGTGGTTCAATCACGCCGGCGGAGGCTTGACCAGCAAGAACGGAATGTTGCGCGGCTTTGAGCTCGCCGGCACCGATCAGAAATACTTCCCCGCCCAGGCAACGATAGACGGCGACACAATCGTGGTATCGAGCCCCTCAGTCCCAACCCCGGTCGCGGTGAGATATGGATGGGCTGCCAATCCCGACTGTAATTTGTACAACGGCGCCAATCTTCCCGCGTCTCCATTCCGGGCAAACGTGTTCAACAGCAACTGAAATATTTGGGACTCAGCGAAGTTCATAAGCTCGCGCGCCACAACCGCTGGAATTGCGAGCGCGGCGCGCTTCACTTCCGCAAATACGCATCCGTACCGCGGATCCAGTCCTCGCGAGGCGGGCAAAAAATATCCAGATCAACGGTGTCTTCGAGCGCCTCAGCGCTGTGGGGCAGGTTGGACGGGATCACCAGAATTTCCCCGCTACGTATGATGATTTCCCTGCCCTCGATGACAAATTTTAACGCGCCTTCCAGGACATAGGCGATCTGCTCATTGTCATGACTATGCAGCGGTACGATCGATCCTTTGCGCAGAATAATTCGGGCGAGCATGCTGCGCTCTCCGGAAACAAATTGGCGATCAAGCAGCGGATTCAGGTGCTCGACAGGCATGTCCTGCAGGCGGATATGCTGTAATTTCGAGCGTGCCTGGTCTGTGGTTGTGCTCATTGTGTCTACCCTTCCCTTTCGTGTGGGCCCAACTATAGCAGTCTAACTGGACTGCAAACCGCGTCAATACGGGACGCTAACGGAATTGAAATTTATACTCACTTCATGGAAACCGGACTCCGAAATCGTGTGGCCATAGTTGCCGCATCCAGCAAAGGAATTGGTCGCGCCACCGCGCTGGCTTTCGCCGCTGAAGGCGCGAATCTCGCCATCTGTGCTCGGCACACTGAACCCTTGAATCTTGTCGCAGAAGAGGCGCGGCGACTGTACGGCGTGGAAGTCTACACTGCGACATTCGACGTTGCGGAAGATGAAAGCGTGCGCCATTTTACCAACTCCGTTCACGGGCATTTTGGCAGGATCGACGTCTGCGTGACGAACGCCGGTGGTCCGCCGGCCAAGCCGTTCGCGAAAACCAGCATGGCAGAATGGGACAGTGCCTATCAACTGAACCTTCGCAGCATCGTATCGTTCGCACATGCGGTTCTTCCTTCAATGCAGCAACAACGTTGGGGACGCCTTATCACCATTACTTCGATCGCCGTCAAACAGCCGGTGCTCGAACTGGTTCTATCCAATGCGGTCCGCACCGGCGTTCTGGGATTGGTCCGTTCTCTGGCGACTCAGTACGGTCCGGACAACGTCACGATCAATAACGTCGGCCCCGGTTATACCGCGACGGATCGTGTAAAAGAACTGGCGCAATCGAACGCGCAAACTACGGGTCGCACTGCCACCGATTACGAAGCGGGGATCGCAAAAGACATTCCACTGCGACGGCTGGCGAAGCCTGAAGAAGTCGCCGATGCGATCGTCTGGCTTGCTTCCGAGCGCGCGTCATACATCACTGGACAAACCATTCTGGTGGACGGAGGCGCGTATCGCGGTTTGTAGCGTGAGATCTTCCCTTGTCACGGCAATGCAAACGCAATGTAGCAGCCTTCATACGGCACCTTGTCCATTTTGCTTCCCGCGGCGGCAATGGCGACATACTGTTTTCCGTCGATCATATAAGTAATAGCTGTGGCCACGCCCGGCGGCGGGCAGATCGGCATTCCACAGCAATTGGCCGGTCTGGCTATTAAATGCGCGAATTTTTTTATCGTAAGCGGTGGCTCCGATGAATAGCAGCCCTCCCGCCGTCACCACAGGGCCACCGTAATTTTCTGTCCCGGTATCCTTCATTCCTTTGGCAGCGAGCGCGGGGTAATAGCCCAACGGAATCTTCCAGAGATATTTTCCGGTGTTCAGATCAACCGCATTTAAAGTTCCCCACGGCGGCGCGATCGCAGGGTAGCCGTCGGGATCGAGGAATCTGCGATAGCCCGTGAACCTATAGCCGCCACCGCTTTGTCGTGCCCCCGGCGCGCTTGTCGATTCGGTTTCCGCCTCTTCGGCTGTTTTTGCAGAGGACGGAGCCTTTGGACCGTTCTTCAAGTATTCGAGTAAGGCCACCAGGTCGCTTCCTGTCACATTCGGAAACGGAGGCATTCTTCCTCCACCCCGATGAATCTTGTCGACGATCTGCTGCATGGTCATGCGTTTATCGACGCCGATTAATGAAGGAAATGTTGGCGGAGATCCGGTCCTGTCGGCGCCGTGACAAATGCCGCATTGATTCTGATAAAGTTTTTCGCCCTGGCTGGCGGCCGCATTGCCGCGAATCAAGCCACCCGTCCAGGCCATTTCATTGGAGTTGATGTAGATGACACCGGTCGTAGGATCGACCGCAGGGCCTCCCCATTCCGCACCGCCATCGAAGCCCGGAAACACGACTGTCTGTTTATCTAAACTAAGCGGGACAAACTGGCCTGCACTGATGAATGTCTTGAATTGTTTCTCGGCCCAAATATGTGATATGGGCGTGCGATTCGTCAGCATATCTGCGGTCAACAATTGGCGGGCATATGGCTTGGGTTCCGTGGGCAACGGCTGGGTCGGCGAAGCGACTTCTCCTGGGACGGTGCTCGGGGGATACTTCTTCTCTTCAACCGAAAACAGCGGCTTGCCGGTGGCGCGGTTGAACAGATACAAATAGCCCTGCTTGGTTGTCTGAGCTATCGCATCGACGCGCCTGCCGTCGTGTTCCACTGTCACGAGAGCAGGCGCCGCCGGAAAATCACGATCCCAGATGTCGTGATGAACGCCCTGAAAATACCAAATGCGTTTCCCGGTATTGGCATCTAGCGCAAGCAGCGTGTCGGCAAATAAATCATTGCCGATGCGATCTCCACCGTAGAAGTCGAAGACCGCCGACCCGGTGGGCACGAACACGATGCCGCGTTTGGCATCAATCGTCATACCGGCCCAATTATTGGCGGAGCCGGCAGTTCTCCACGCGTCCTTCGGCCAAGTGTCGTAGCCAAATTCGCCAGGACGCGGAATGGTATGGAATCTCCACACCAAGGCTCCGGTGCGAACATCAAACGCACGGATGTCGCCAAGCGGCGCGGGATGAGTTTCCGGTTCCATGGCGCCCATGATGATTAAATTTTTGTAAACGACGCCGGGAGTGGTGACCGCGAGCGATTGCAGGTGATAGTCGCGGCCGAGCCCCTTGCGCAGATCGATCCGGCCGTTTTCTCCGAAAGAAGAAATCGGCTTGCCGGTAGTCGGATCGAGCGCATAAAGAAAATTCATGACGCCCGCGAAGAGTCGGCTCTGATCGCCGTTCCGCCAGTAAGCGAGGCCGCGCATCGGTCCTGTTCCGACGACCCCTGAATCAAACTTCCATAGCAATTTGCCGGATGCGGCATCCAGAGCGATGACCTTTTGGCTGGAGGTGTACGCGTAGAGAACGCGACCGATGACGAGCGGACTGGTCTGGAGAGCGCCTTTCTCTCCGGTATCGAAGACCCACGCTCTGCGCAGTTCACCCACGTTCTGCCGATTGATCTGCGCCAGGGGGGAATAGTGATCGCTCGCGAGCTGGCCACCATACACAGGCCAGTCGACTGTCTTCCCAGATTTCGGTGCCGCGCCCAACGCGGTGGCATGTGGAAACGCGAGCACGAGACACAAACCGACCCAAAGTGCGGCAGAAGAAATTCGAATCCTGATCGTCATCTTCATCCTAGACGTAGCCAAATCCCGTCGCCGTGCTTATTGTGGTGTAACCCAGCCATTGCTCAGTTCCACGCGAATGGGAATGGTGACATCTCTTGTCCGGAGCCGGATACTTTATTCCTGCACCACGGCTTTGACCAGGTTGCGGGGATGGTCGACATTGCGGCCGTGCAGCAGCGCGATCTGGTAGGCAAAAAACTGGAGCGGGATCACCTCACATATCGGCAGCAGGTATTCACTGCATCGAGGTATGAAGACACAGTGCTGACTATACTGCGGCACTTCCTGGTCGCCCTCGTTCGCCAGCGCAAAGACCTTCGCACCCTGCTGGCGCATGTCCTTCAGCAGCTGCACCACTTTGGAATACCGCAGCAGTGAATCGTGGTCCTTAGGATCATGGGTCGCCACCACAACTAGAGGCGTTTCCGGTCCCACCAGTGCATTGGGTCCATGTTTCAGCTCACCCGCGGGATAGCCTTCGGCATGCGTATAGGAGGACTCTTTCAGCTTGAGGGCGCCTTCGCGCGCGATGGCGTAATGAATACCGCGGCCCAGAAACAGAAAGGCAGAGGCTTCGCGATAGCTGGCGGCGAATTCCTGGACCTTCTGCTCCCAGACTGGCAATGCCTTGGCAATCGTCTCAGGGAGTGCGAGCGCTTCTCCGCACATTGAATCGGCAACATTCAGGGTCATGCGGCCACGTTGATGGGCGAGGGAAAGCGAAAGCAGGTAGAGAACCATCAGCTGGCCGGTGAAACTCTTGGTGGCGGGAATGGCCTTCTCCGGCCCAGCGCAAACTGGAAGGCTCGCGCGTGCTTCCCTGGCCATGGAGGAGTCGCTACGATTGGTGATCGCAGCAGTTTGCAACCCACGAGAACGCGCTTCGCGCAGAGCGGCCAGTGTATCGGCGGTTTCGCCGGATTGCGAGATGACGATGACGGCAGGGTTGTGCAGGGTATGGGTCGAACGATAGCAATACTCGCTGGCATACTCCACATCGACGGCAAAGCCGGCAATGTCTTCCAGCATGATTTCACCGGCCAATCCGGCATGCCGGCTGGATCCACTGGCGGCGACAACGATGCGCTCGTGACCAAGCAGCGCGCTGTGGGCGGCGAGCATGGGCTCGCGCGCCAGCCTCCCGTCCTGAGTGTAATAGGCGAGTGTGTCGGCCAGAGCCTGCGGCTGTTCAAAAATCTCGCGCAACATAAAATGTGGAAACTGCCGTGTGGTATCGAAGGCGGGCGCGTGAGTCGAATCAATCGTCATAGGAGCTCTCGATGAGGGATGACAGGCACGGGCAGAGTCCCAAGGAGTATGCACTTGCAAACCTGAAGCCTGTACTTGCTCGTTTCCCTATTCTAACGATTAAATACCCGCGCTCGATATTTTTGACCCCCAAAAGAGAAACCAGCGGGTTGCAAGTATTTCAACTCGCCAGTTCGGTGGGTCGAATTCGTCGACCATTCTGACAATCAAATCCCTTGGACAGGGTAGCTGCATCGGCAATTCTTATATTCTCGAAGGGGGAACCGAATGATCACATTCACACGCAGAACGTTTTGCAAGGGAGCGGTACTTTGCTCCGCGGGCACCGTGTTCGCAAAAGAGGCGCAGTCGCCGCACGCCAACTTCCCTGCAGACCCACGCGCAAGAATCGCGGTGGCAACCTACCCCTTTCGAAGCACTCTTGTCTCCCCAACAAACCACGATCGCGACGCCTCCAAGCCGGGGATGGATTTGGCAACCTTCGCTCGTTTTATTCGGACGGAGTTTCACGTGCGAGGGATTGAGCCGCTGTCGCTCCACTTCCCTTCCACGGAGCCGGGCGAAATTCTTAGACTGCGCGCGGCATTCGATGCGGCCGGCGTCCACACCGTCAACATTCCAGTGGACGACTCAGTGGAGCTTTGCAGCGCAAACGCTGCGACGCGGAATGCGGGGAACGCACGCTATCGAAGGTGGATCGATATCGCAGTCACGCTTCGATCTCCGAGCATCCGCATCTGGATTCCGAAGTGCTCCGATACTTCCGATCTGCCCAGGGCCGTCGACGCTCTGAAGCCGACACTCGATTATGCGACCGTGCATAACATCGTGATCAACCTGGAGAACGATGACCCGATTCTCTCCTCCGACAAACGCATTCTGGCCGCCATCCGCCTGGCGGGCACACCATACTTGAGGGCGCTACCTGACTTTGCAAATTCCCTGATGGCTGGCGACGAACAATTCAATGCGCAGGCGGTTCAGCGAATGTTTGCCCATGCGTGGAACATCACGCACGTGAAAGACGCCGAGACGATTCGCGACAAGCGCGAGACTGTTTCGTTGCCAGAGCTTTTCGGGATCGCAAAAACGGCACGATATCGCGGTTACTATTCCATGGAGTCGGACTCCGATGTCGATCCGGTGGTCGATACAAAACACTTGATCAAGCAAAGCCTGGATCTGATGTAGCCAGCGTCTCATCGCGCCAAATCTCGACTGAGCAGCTGTTTGCAATCCAGTCCTCGCCAGCGGGGATTCGAGCGGGCTGTTGCACGCGAAACGCCCCCCGAGACCGCAAGTTACGGCTCATCTTTTCTCGCCCGCAGCCGATATTTCATTATGAGCATCGAGGTCCAATCCACCATGCAAGAACGTCAAATCCTGCTTGCAGAAGAAAATGGGGAGTACAGCAGGCAACTCCAGGAGCATCTACAACGGCTGCATTATTCTGTCGAGGTTCATTCGAGCGGCCTGGCAGCATTACAACGCCTGCAGGAAGCGAACACGCCTTGCATGGCTCTGCTGAGTTCTTCGCTTCCGCAAATAACGGGGCTGGAAGTCGGACTGGAGATTCGACGCCGGTCGCGCAGGCGCCAACTGTGGCTCATGCTGATGAGCGGAAATCCAAATCCCGATGAAGTGATTATGGCCACAAACGCCGGCATCGACGAGTTTCTCGCCAAGCCCGTCGATTTTCAGGATCTCCGCATGCGTATTCGAACTGGCGAACGCGTGCAGAATCTTTATGCGGAATTGAGCGACTCCGCCATGGCAATGGAATTCCATTGCACTCACGACCCGCTGACCGGAACCTGGCGGCGCGAAGCGATCCTGGATCTGATCTTCAAGGAGACGGATCGGGTTCAGCGCATGCAAACTCCCTTCAGTATTCTTTTGTTGCATGTCGACGGATTCACCGATCTGAACCTGACGTACAACTCTAACGTTGCGGACATGCTGTTGAAGCTGCTTTCCAATCGGCTGCGTCGCCAACTGCGAAGCTATGACGCACTTGGCCGGTACGCCGATGACGAATTTGTCTTGATGCTGCCGGGATGTAGCGCGACGGAAGCGGCGGCAAAGGCAGAGAAAATTCGTCTCGCCATAGCGAATCGCCCGTTCGTGGTGGAGGGGAACGAAATTTCGCTGACGTCGTGTCTCAGTGTTGCCATCAGCTCGGGCCGTTCGCCTCTGATTGTGTTGCGAGAAGCAGAACGGGCTCTTTCACTCGCCAGGCAACAGGGTCCAAATTCCGTGCGTATCGCCGGAGAAGGTGCGTCCATCGAATCAGTTGCGCCTTCGCTGCGCCGGTTTACCGCGCAAGGCGATTGAACCGAAGGAACGATCACCCGATCATTGAAGTTGTGCGTTCCTCTGCCCAAAGCAAAGACGTGCGATAGAGGTCGTGCATCTGACTCGCACCTATCAAGGTTCCATTGCAGTCGAAACACTCCCACTGCCCCGATTGGTACTTCTGAAAACAATCCAGGGAGCGGCGGACATCGTTCGCTTCTCCCAGCAGCGCGTCCTTGACGGCGGAGCGCAAGGGAAGCAGTTCGACGAGCCGCGACATGGGAATGTCCAGCAGGACGGGAAGCAGCGAAAGCAATCCAAACAGATATTGTTCCGTCGGATCTTCCTGCAGGTACACGGCCGCCATTTCACAAAAACTGGCGCGCTGCAGCGTCTGACGCACCAGTTCGGGAGAGTGGCCTCGTCCAGACTCCGCCGCGATCGCGACGGTGACCAGCTTACGGAAATGCTCCTCTCCAGCAACGATCAAGGCCCGCTCGATGGAAGAGATCTCGTGACGCAAGGCAAAATTCGCGCTGTTGACCACGCGCAGCAATCGATAGCAGAGTGAAGTCTCCCTGCGAACCAGCCTCTCAATCGAACGCCATTCAAAGCAGGGCTGAGTTACGGCTGCGAGGATTTCAACGTAGGAAAGATAGTTCGATGGAATGTGATTTCTGGCCAGGACGTCAGGGCGGCAGAAAAAGTAGCCTTGAAATAGATCAAAACCCTCGTCGACAGCGACTTGAAATTCTGCCTGCTCTTCCACCTTTTCGGCGATCAGTCGAGTGTCACAGCCTTTCAGGAAGCGGCGTATCCCTGCCCTTTTGGAGCAATCGCTCAAGCGGAAATCGATCTTGATGTAGTCGGCATAGGGCAGGAATCGCTCCAGTCCGGGACGAGGAACAAAATCGTCGAGTGAAAATTGATAGCCTTGCGCCCGAAGCCGTCGGCACGCTTCCAGAACCTCGTTGTCCGGTTCAATGTCCTCCAGAATTTCAAGCACTGTGGAGCGCGCCGGCAGAAGCGTGACGAAGCCAGACGTGAGCGCATGGCGAGTGCAATTGAGAAACGCCTTGCCGCGCCCTGCCAGCGACTCAAAGTCGTAGAGGACGGAATTGTCGACCATCCGGCGAGTCGCGGACTCAGACTCCGTGGGGGAGGAAATGCACAAGCTGTTTTCCGTTCCAGAGCGAAAAAGAAATTCGTATCCGAAGAGCTGTTTCTCTCGGTCCAGAATCGGCTGACGCGCAAAGAACCGCTCGGGAGTCGACTGTGACAAGTCCGCTGACCTCTCGGAGTTGGAGTACAACGTCATCACGATTGAGCTGACAATGTAGATCGCCTTCTACGCCGACCAGCGGCGGGAATCCGACTCGGCGTACGGCCATGTGTGCGCGCCTTCGGTATCGCTGGAAGACAGCATGGCTGGAGACGCCGCGGACTCTTGACGAGTGCCCTCTGGAGTTCTCGTCCGAAAGTTCGCTTCGCCGTTGGGCGAGGAAGCCTGCTTCCATGCATCTCGAACATTCAGAATGTCGCAAATGGTTTGTTGCAGCAGCGGCACCGACGCGTCGCGCGAGCCTCGCACGCACTGGGCATAGATCGCCGCGTAGAACTCAGACAAGGCCGCCGCCGGCTGTCCGCCCACATCCGCTCGCAGACGTGCCTGCAAATACGTCAGAATATCGAGCACCCGGCGGATCGCGTCCCGGCGCCCGGCGACGTCGTCGGCTTCAATGTTTGCGATCGCTCGATGCAGAAAGCGGATCATGCCATCGTACAGCGCCACCACCAGATCCATGCTGCTCATCACCGCCAGGGTTTGCTGCTGGTAATTCATCGCACTCCTTCCACTGCGTGGCCTTTAACCGCCGTTGGTGTTCGCGTTATAGCCGCTAATCGCGCTATACAGCTCGTTGACATATTGAAGCTGCTGAGGAATCTCGGTCAGTGTGTAATTCGCCTGGTTGAGTTCCGTGGTCAGGGTCTGTGTCTGCTGCGCAATCAGGGCATCCTCGTTTGAGATATCCGTGTTGAGAGTCGATTCAGTCGACTGATTCGACTGCAGCGCCAAATACGTAATCCCATCCGGCCCGGAATTTCCCAGACTGCTTAAGACACTGTTGAAGTTGGAACCGAACGAGGTGAAACCGTTGCCCGGCTGCAGAAAATTCGTCACATCCTGAAAATTGGTGTTTAACAGGCTATCCAAGGTACTGGAGTCGAAGGTTAGCGTGCCATCGTTATTGACATCAATCCCCAGCTGCGTGATGGAAGTCACGCTGCCGCTTCCACTGGAAGCCAGCGTAGGCGCCGTTGCTGCCAGCGTCGCTGGAGAAGTGGAGGCAGCTGTCACGGTCAGAATGGTCGCGGTCGGATCTAGCGTGGCCGAATATCCTGTTCCAGCAGAGTTGAGGGCCGCGGCAATTTGCGTCAGGGTAGAGGGTGTGGTGACGGCGGCGCTGCTCCCCGTTCCTCCGCTTCCCGTACCAAAGGCTCCAGCTGCCACGGTATAAGTATCGTTGGCCGACGGGGCCTGCATCACCCAACTCGCCGGACTGCCCGACCCCGCCACCGCTGTCAGCGAGCTGGATGTCATGAATGTCAGCGCTGATTGCAATTGTGTTTGCAACATCGCCAGGTTTGGACTGCCATAGAGCGGCTCAGGATTGCCGGAAGAATCGTTCCCTTCCTGGGAATTGATGTCCTTCATCGCCTGGTTGTAATTGGTGACGAAGGTGTTGACCGCCGTTTCCACGGAACTGTTGTTGTTGGTAATTTCAATCTGTACCGGACTGGAAGGCGCCGCCGCCAACAGCTGGAAGGTGACGCCAGGAATGGCGTTGGAGACAGTGTTGGAACTGCTGGTTTCACCGATGCCATCGACGGTGAAACTGGCATCGGCACCGGATTGCGCCTGGGTAAAGGCAATGGTGGTCGACGGCGTAGTGGCATCGGTGAGCGTCGAGGCAATCGTGAATCCTCCCACGGCCCCGCTCGTGTTGCTGGTCAGCGACAAACGTTGGCCGCCGGCATCGGTAATCACGTTCGCGGTGACCCCGACTTCGGCGTTATTAATGTTGGCGGCAAATTGCGTCAGTGTATCGCCGCCGGAATCCGCGTTGATGGTTTGCGGAACTCCACCTACCGTCAAAGTCAGGCCGCCGGTGATCAGATCAGAAGAGTTTGCAAAATCGTTCGAGTAATAGGAGTTGGTTTGCGCCAGCGTACTGACCACGACCGTATGACTGCCGGCAATGGCGGTGTTGCTGGCGGAGGTGAGCTGCAACACGCTGGTATTGGAGCTCGACCCCTCCATCGAGGCGAGGACGCCTTGAAAGTCCGTCAGCGCCTGCAGGCTGGTTGTCAAATTGGAAAGATCCGTACCGAGTGTGGTGTAGGCAGTGTCTTCGCTTTTCAGTTTCGTCAACTGATTATTCCAAGGGGTCTCGACGGCCTTCATATTCGCGGTGATTTGACTCACCGTAGTGGCAACATCGAAGCCCTGCCCGCTGGTCGGCGATCCAAAAGAAATTCCAACCGGAGTACCCATCGTAACCTCGACAAAAGTGTCTGCTTGCAGGAGAAGAATGCAAACATAGGGCCATTTACTTTGACGACTCTAAAACTTTGCTGAGAAATACCGCGCCGAAGTCAACTGGGGAAGCTGCCCTCGACGCGGGCGGAGGAGGGACTATTGCAGCAGCTTCAAGACTTCCTGCTGCACAGTGTTGGCCTGGGCCAGAGCGCTGATGCCGGTCTGACTCAGAATCTGATACTTCGACAGATTTGAGGTCGCCCGGCCGTAGTCGGTCGCCATAATGTTGTTCTGCGCCGAAACCACATTGGTCTGTTCGGTGCTTTCAACATTCGCCGCAGAATTCAGCGTATTGATCTGCGATCCCAGATAACCGCGTTGGGCAGCCACGTCGGAAATCGCACTGCTGATCGCCGTCAGCGCCGTTTGCGCATCGGTGGAATTGCTGAGGTCAGTTGTGCTCAGGTTCTGCCCGGACCCTATGGCATACGAGATGCCATTGGCGGCTGCGCCACCACTGGCGGTAAAAGTGATCGGAGTCGCCAAACCGCTCAGCCCGTTATCGGCGCCCGCACCGGCAAACGTCTGCAATGCAGCGCCGGTGTCATTAATCACCAGAGCGGAGTCGGAGCCCAGCGTCTGCACTGAGGCGGAAATGCCAGTGATGTTGGCGCTGTTGACGGAAGCGGCAATCTGCGAGAGGGTCGAACCAGCAGCGATGTTGACCACTACGGGCGTTCCGGTGGCCCCTTCCTGGAAAGTTAGGGTTGAGGCAGCGGACGTCGTTGTGGCGGAGGCAACGGCATTGCCGGTGTAGAGATTGGCCGTGGTTGCCGAGCCAATAACTCCACCTACATCCCCAACGCTGTTCGAAGTCAGCGACTTGATGTTCAGCGTGTCGACGCTGGAGCCGATCGCGGAAGCATCCCCGGTGAAGATCGCGGTGCTGGAGCCAAATACGGCCACTCCGTTATAGCTCGATGTCGAACCGATATTGTTCACTTCGGCCAGAATCGATTGATACTCCTGATTGGCTGCGGCATCCTGGGAGCTGTTGAGCGTACCGTTGGAGGCTTCGGTTGCCAGAGTGACCGCGCGATTCAACAAGTTCGTCACCTGGGAAAGCGCACCGTCGGCCACCTGCAGCAGACCGACGCCGCTGCTGGCATTGGTTGCAGACTGTGTGAGTGCAGCCGAATTTGCACCGAGACCATCGGCCAGTGAAAGGCCGGCAGCATCGTCGGCGCCGGAATTAATGCGCGAACCAGAGGAAAGCTGCGTCAGTGTGTTCTGCAGACTGGCGCTGGTCTGGTTCAGATTATTTTCTGCATAGATTGCGGAAATATTGTTTAAGACACCTAATGACATACGATTGGCTCCTGTTGAGATGGTTTTACTTGCGAGCCTCCCGCCCCTGCCCCGCCTGCCGGCTCACTTCAAAATGCTTGTGAGGCTGCTTCAAGGGCTTCCATGGTCAGGAACCTCGTGCTCACCCCTTTCATCGACCTCCCCTGCGCGCACTTTATGTTTTGTGGCGAAAAAATGACGGAATTCTTCAAGCTGCGCCACGCGCAGCCGAACGAAGCGCAATCCTGACTACATGGATCAACTTTTCGCTCTCCGCGCCGATAAGCCTATTGATGGGGGCAACCACCGAAGGGAAGCAGGCATGATTGAACTAACGCGACTCAATGGAGAACACATGGTTGTGAACAGCGACCTGATTCGCTATGCGGAAGCGAGCCCAGACACAGTCATCACGCTGGTCACCGGAGACAAGATCGTCGTCACCGAATCGACCCGCGAATTGATTGAACGGGTGGTCGCCTTTCGCTCGCGTCTATTGCGGACCGCGTTTGCAGGCGGGAAGGTCGCGGCCGATCCCACTAAACCTATTTCTGCGATGTCGGCGTCGACGGCACAGGCCGTGGCCGCAGTTCTTCCTCAATCCAGCACGCAAGTCGATCAGGATGAAGGTTGGCGGCGACGACGGCGCGAGTCGGACTAAGTCCGATCTGCCTTCTTTCAGCCAAACGGAGCAAGACCAATGGACAAGAGTAGCTTCAGCGGCGTCCTGATCGCAGTGGGCGGCATTCTGGCAGGCATGATAGTCGAGGGCGGAAAGATTGGCCAGATTCTTCAACCAACCGCCGCGATGATTGTGTTCGGCGGTACGCTCGGCGCAGTGATGTTACAGTTCCCGCTCGCGACCGTATTGTTGGCGCTGAAAAATATGGCGAGGGTTTTCTTCAGCAAGCCCCCCGACGGAGAAGCTGCGGTTCGCCAGTTGGTGATTTTTGCCAATAAGGCGCGCCGTAGCGGCATCGTTTCCCTCGATCACGATCTGGAATCCGTTCAGGACCCGTTTCTCAAACAGGCTTTGATGCTGGCCGTCGATGGCACTGACCCCGCCGAACTGCGAAAGATTATGCAGTTGTATCTCGACAATCGCAGTGAATCGGAGGACCGGATTCCACAAGTGTTCGAGTCGGCTGGGGGATTTTCTCCCACCATCGGGATCATTGGCGCCATTCTCGGCCTGATCCAAGTGATGCAGCACCTGGACAACATGGCTGAAGTGGGACGGGGAATTGCAGTGGCATTTGTCGCCACCATTTACGGTCTTGGGTTGGCCAACATCGTTTGTCTGCCCGCTGCCGGAAAACTCAAAATTCGCTACCGCGAGGAGTACGTCCACAAAGAATTGATGCTGGAGGGGGTGATCGCCATTCTGGAGGGAATGAATCCGCGCATGGTGGAGCTGAAACTGAGGATTTTTCTGGAAGAGCAAACGGTTCAGTCGGCTCAAGCGGTTCGACCAGAAAGCGTGAAGGTATGAGCCGGAAAAGAAAAACCGGGCATGTCAATCATGAACGCTGGATGGTCTCCTATGCCGACTTTGTCACTTTGCTTTTTGCTTTTTTCGTTGTGATGTTTGCCAGCTCGCGCCAGGACCACAGGAAAACGCAGCAAGCCGAGGCCTCCATCCGCACTGCATTCCGGACCATGGGCGTTTTTCCTTCGGCCGGCAAAGAGACAGGCTTGAGTGGCGTTGTCGTGCCTCCTGCGGATGCGGTCGCATCGCAAGGCGATCTTGATTCGATGGCAATGGCGATGCAGGACCTGCGCGATTTGGAATACAGAATGCATGAGGCTCTGGCGCCTCAGATCGCCAACGGAACTGTCTCCATCAGTTTAGGCCGCGGAGGGCTGCTCATTTCCCTAAGTTCTGCCGGGTTTTTTCAGAGCGGATCTGCGGCGCCAATCGCGTCTTCTTTGCCGGCACTGAACAAGATTGGGCAGGCCATCGCGACAACCCCTTACGATGTGCGGATCGAGGGCCACACAGACAACCTACCGATTCACAATGCTGAATACTCCGACAACTGGGAACTCTCAACCGCGAGGGCCACGGTGCTGACCCGCTTGTTTATTGAAGAGGACCACATTGTGCCCACTCGACTATCAGCGGCAGGATACGCACAATATCACCCGGTCGCCAGCAACCTTACCGCCGCGGGCCGCGGCCGAAATCGACGTGTCGACATCATCGTGCTGCCCACGCGCGAGCCGCCTGCAATGAAGCAACGCAGATTGGCGAAACCCAATCCCTTGATCGCCACTTTTTCCGAGAAGTCGAATCCACAACATCTACAGGAGGTTTCATTGCGAGCCTCCCACGCCAGAGTGCCCTCCGCAACGTCGCCTCCGTCCCCTCAGGCTCGTTGAGGCGAAGTATCTCGGTCATCGAGAATCCTTAGCCCGAATAGAAGATTGGATCGCGGAACTCGTGCGATCCGACGACTACTTCAAAATTGTGAACAAGGTAGGCTGTTGCTCCAGCCCAGCAATGGTATCGAGTAAGGCCGTTCCCTGCGTCTCCGATGTGCTGAGTTGGGTGGCGACCTGGGCTGTGTTGGCCTGGATCAGACTGTTTTGCACCGCCTGCAATTGGATGGTCTGGCTTTGGGTGTAGGTGCTGGCGGACTGCAGCCCGGAGATGGAATTGTCGATGATCACCCGCTGTTGCGAAATGCCTTGCAGGTTCGTATTCAGAGCGGTGGTATCGGCAATGTCAGCATTGCCGGCAGAGAAGCTGGCGATCAGGTTATTCAACGTGGATAGAATTCCGGTCGTGCCGGAGCCGAAAATTTGGTTGCCGGGAACATTTAACGGAAAACTCTGGCCGGAAGGACCCTGAATTGTCGCCTGCAGCGAATCTCCAGAGTAGGTCACGGTCGCGGGAGTGGTGCTGGTATCCAGGGAAAACGGCTGCGTGGAAGTCTGGCTGCCCGCAAACACAAATTGTCCTTGATAACTGGTGTTGGCCAGTGAAAGGATCTCCGATCGGACCCCGGTCAACTGATTCGCAATGGAGCTGAGATCGCTGGCATTCAGCGTGCCGTTATTGCCCTCTGTTGCCAGCGAGATGGCTTGAGTGATCTGAGAAACGACACTGCCCAGGGCTGTATCCGTGACCTGCAACGCGCCCGTCACTCCGCTCGCGGTTTGCACAAAATTATCGTTGCTGCTGATTTCTGAACGCAGCAGAAAATCCTGCGATGCGGCGGAGGGATTGTCCGAGAGGCTATTCACACTCACGCCTGTGGCAATCTCGGTGCTGTAGGTCTGTTGGTTGACGGAGTTTTGATCGGCCGCGCTCACCAGGCCTTGAATGTATTGCGGATTGATTCTCATGGTTTCCTCATGAACCCACCGGCTGCATTATGCCACCGCCGTCTGTACCCCTAGGTTCAACGCGCTCGTAATCAAGGAATTCACAATGCTGAATACCTGGGATGCGGATTGATAGGCCTGCTCATAGGTCTGCAGGCTGGCCGCTTCTTCGTTCAGGGAAACCCCGGAAAGTGAGCTGACCTGGGACTGCACCTGAGTGAGCGATGCCTGCTGTGCCTGGTTTTGTGTGTTCAGGCCGGAGACCTTGCTTCCGAGCACAGAGATGAAAGACGCATAAAAGTTGGATGGGGTCTGGCCACCGACGTTGCTAAGATTCTGGACATTGATCATGGCTTGCAGGTTGGTGTTGTCGCCGGAACCATTGCCGGTCGCGGACGCGGCAATCAGCGACGGATCGGTCAGAGCCACAGAAAGCGTGGCGGCTGGATCGAGCGCGGACATCGTGAATAAGGGTTGGCCCGGGTTGCCATTCCAATCCGTTCCGCTGGTTTGCATCGAGTTGATTTGGGTGGCCACCCCCGAGGCCAGGGTGTTGATCTGGCTCAGCACGGAGGGGATATCCTGGTCTCTGGCCGTGAGCAGCCCGGCAATCTGTCCACCGCCGCTCGCCTGAGCACCGGTAATGTCGGTCGCCCCTCCGGGGGCGCTGGTAAACACATCCACATTGCCGCCAACATTGCTGGTTGTCAACTGAAAGGCCTGGTCCTTCGACAGCAAGAGCGCGCCGCCGGTGGTAGTCAAAGTCATGCTGTTGTCTTCATTGGTGATGACGTTGACACCGATATATTGCGACAGCTGCTGCAGATCGTACTGGCGTTGATTCTCCAGTGAGCCGGCATCGGCGTTCGGGCTGGAACTGGAAATCTGCTGATTCAGCTGCGCGATCGACGTCAGCAGTGGATTGATCTGGTCTACAACTCCCTCCACTTGTGTGTTCAAGGAAACCGTCTGCTGATTCAGTTGCGAAGCTGCGCTGTTGAAGGCTGAGCTCATCTGCCCGGCCGCCGTCAGCACGCCTTCGCGCAGGGAAACGTTAGATGGAGTGGCGGACAGCTGGCTGAGCGAATTGAAGAAATTGTTCACCTGGTCGCCCAGGCTGTTCACGCCGGAACTACTCGTCGACGTCGTCACCTGGTTGAAAATATCTTCCACCTGGGTCAGCGCCGTCGCTTCGCTGTTGCTGGCCTGTTGCGCCTGGGTTTGCTGCTGAACGGCAGCATCGATCACCAGGCTGCGCTGCGATTGGGCGGCCGTCATCTGGACGCCCTGGCCATAGGAAATACCGTTGATGGTCACCGAATCGCTGGCCTGGAAAATGGGGACTTCGCGAGTGTAGCCGGGAGTGTTGGCGTTGGCCACGTTGTTTGCCGTCACGTCGAGTGCGGACTGGTCAGCGGCAAGAGCTCCAGACATCAGCTGCAATGCGGAATTCAATGTCGCCATCGTTTATGACCTCTTCTGCCCTCTCCGCAATGCCATTTCAACCGCCGCCCGAGTGAATCCCCGATTCATGCGTTCCGCTGCCGATCGCAGAAGCCGCAGGCTAATCTAGAATGGCGGCAGCGCGTAACAGCCCGCCGCAGAATCCTGTTGTCCACAGACCGAAGTTGCCCGGAACAGCCGTAAGTTACGCGCGGTTTCCTGCAACAATGCGCCCAGCAGACGATGCGAAGCCTCCAGTCGTGCCATCTCTGCCGCAGAGAGTTGGGCAACTGGGAGACACTGTATCTGCGACCGGATCTTTTCCAAAGCATAGGCATCGAGCGCTGTCAGTGCGGACACCGCATCTTCAATCAACTGTTGCAACCGCTCCATGATCCCTCGTTCTCCCGGCGCCCGCTTTCACGCCGCCGTCGCCGAACAGTTTCCCGGCTTGCGAATCAGCCCAGAAGGCTCTGCATCATCTTGTCGGCAACTTCGCCGGCAGACACCTGATACGTACCCGCATCGATCGCGGAACGCACGCTTTGCACTTTTTCCATGCGCACATCGGAGGATGCGGACTGCGCAGCCGCTAACCCCGTGCTGCTGAGATTCGCCTGATCCGTTTTGCCGCCGTTCGGTACCGTCACCTGCGAGGACGAAGAGGTCGCACTCGAAGTGGCCGGGGCCGTATTGCCCGTCTGCTGCGAACGGAGTAGGTCGGGAAGACCCGTTAGAATTCCTGACAGGTTCATTGCATATTCCTCCACAACTGAACAAATCGGCAGATGCGCTGCGGACTTTAGCGTTTCTGCCTGTAAAAACCGCGGAGAATCCGCCTCCGCTCCCCATCAAAATCTCCACGGAAATTTTCTCCATCCGCGACCTGATTATTTCTTCACTGCGCCGAATGGGCGAAAGATTTCGGCCGACTTCCAACCGTCCCGCCGTTCCATGGAAGTTCCCTTCCGTGCCACTTTGTCTGTTGAGTTTCTGGCGGGCTCCCGTATCGCCGCGGAGAACAGGTTTCCCTCTCCAAGCATCGCCACACTGCCGGCTTCGTTCGATGCCGCTGGCGTCATTGTCAATTCCGGCGCGCAACCGCCGCATTTTTGACCAGCCAGGGTATTCGCTGCTTGCAAGGCGGTCTGTTCGACCGGCACCAGTTCGGCCAGAACCATCTTGGCAATTCCCAGCCCGCCCTGCCTGGCGATTGCCTGCGCCAGCGCCTCCGACGCCAAACTTCCAATCGTTCCTATGCTGCCGCTCCTGGGACCGTCGCTGCCAAGACTATCGCCGCCGAGACCACTGCCATTGCCGAACAGCGGGTCTTCACGCATTGGTTTTAGAAGTTCGCCTAAGAAGTTGGCTTCAAATGCGTTGGCTGCCTTCACCAATTGCGGACTTGCGGCTGCATGCAATGTCGAGTGAGGAGCCGGCACCAGCGCAGAGTTTGAAATGTTCATGCCTACATGACCTCCAGATCGCCTTCGAGCGATCCCGCCTGCTTCATCGCCTGCAGAATCGAGATTACGTCGGTTGCGGTCGCGCCGATCGACTGCAGGCTGCGCACTAAATCGTCCACGGTGGCGCCCTCTTTCAGCTCGATCCGATTTACGGGTAGATTGTTCGCCTGTACCTGGGTCTGCTGCACCACCTGTGTTGTTCCGGCGCCAAACGGGTTGGGCTGCGACACTTCAAAATGGGATTCCACGTCAATCTGCAGGCCGCCGTGCAGGATGGAAACCGGCTGCAGCCGTACATTCCCGCCGATCACGACGGTTCCGGTGCGCTCATTGACCACTACGCGCGCAGGAGGAAATACCTGCACCGGCAGGGACTGAACCTGGGCCAGCAACTCCGGCACATCCTGTCCTGGTGCCACCATCACATCAATGCGACGGCTGTCGATGGCGTGCGCCAGCGATTTGCCAAGAGAATGATTGATAGTTGTTGCCACTCTGGTCGCCGTTTCAAAGTCCGCCTCATTCAACAGCAGCGTCACGGTCTTGCGATGCAGCAGATCCATCGGGATGGCCCGCTCCACGGTTGCTCCGTTCGGCACCCGGGCGGTCGTCGGAAAATTCAGCTGTTTCGTGTTGCCGTTTTGCGAGACGGAATATCCACCCACGACCAGAGGACCTTGTGCTTCCGCATAGATCTGACCATTCGCGCCGTAGAGCGGCGCCATCAGGAGCATGCCTCCGGATAAACTGCGCGCATCTCCGGTGGAGGATACCGTGATGTCGATCTTCGAGCCCGGTTGCGCGAACGGCGGCAAGCTGGCCTCGACGAAGACGCCGGCCATGTTTTTCACCATGATGGACGTGAGCGGAAACGGAACGGTGATCCCCAGACGCTGCAATGTGGACAGCAGCGTCTGCAGGGGGAAATACGTCATCTGGCTGTCACCGGTGTTTTGCAGCCCGACCACAATACCGTAGCCGATCAATTGATTGTCGCGAATTCCCTGGACCGAGCTGATCGCTTTCACCAGCACTACCTGGGTGGCCGACACGGGAGAAATGGCAGGTGGAAGAGTCGCGGGATTTGCGGCCGCCAAACTTGCGACGAGAGGGTTCGCAGTGACAGGTACCTTGGCGCCGAGTTGGCCGAAAGCACACTGGATTTCAAACAGCAAAAGTAGTCCCGCGAGAATGATGCCCATGCGACAGTGGCAGAACTGACGGACTTTCGGTACGTGACAATGGGAATTCATGGTTTGCAGCTTTCCATCTCAAGGAATCAGAACGCGTTGTATAAAGCGCACCACCGGGTTGGCCCGGTAGGTGGAGTCGTTGACGATGCCCCTGCCTACGACCTGAACCTGCAGCCCGGAAATGGCGGTCGACATCACCTGGTTGCCCGGACTCACATCCTGTGGACGCACCAGCCCGCGCATCACGATCGTTTCCGTTTGCTGGTTGAATTCCAATTGCCGGGCCGCTTCGACCACAAGAATTCCGTTCGGCAACACATCCACGACTTCGCCGCCGATGGTGGTGTTCAGGCTGGAGTCGGTTACGCTCTGGCCTTGCGCATTCAGGCTGGAAGAAGCGTTTTGATTGACGAGGTTATTGGCAGCGCTCGACGCTGAAAACGTCCCGAACAATGCGCTTAATTGCGACAGGGCGGTGGAAGACCGCGAGTTTTTCACCGTGCCGCCGGTCGATGCCGACAGGTTCTCTGAAATGATGATCGAGATCAGGTCATGCGGGTCCAACGCCTTCACGTCGGTCGGTAGAGACGTCAGTCGGCCGGTCGAGCTCCAGATAGAACCGTCGCTGGTGTCTTCCGGGTACATCTTGCGGACCTGCGCAATGTACGCCGCCAGGTCCTCGCTCGCAGGATTCGGCTTGATGGGAGGTTTTTGCTTATCCTTTCCCCATGCGACGGGAAACGCGATTATTCCCAGCAGCAGAAATCCTGCTAACGAGAAACCCGCCAACGACGACAGTCGTGCGTTCATGGGATCAACTCCGCAGAGTCCTTGCCCACCACGACTCCCGCCAGCAGTGCGGTCTGACCAAGCCGGCGTAGATGCACGACCTGCCCCACGCGTCCATATTCCAGCGAGACCACGGCCATCTCCAGTCGCACGTTGCCATCCGAACTCCAAAGTCGCACCAGGTCGCCGGCGTGAATCATCGGCGCCATTGCAAATGGATCAGGCGTGGACGTCTTCCGGACCACGACAGCGGTTGCGGCCGGGGCGCTTGGAAGCGAAGATATTGCGGGATGACGCGGGACTTCTGTCTGGTTCATTCGTTGGGCGCCCTTGGCGACGGGGATCGCCAAAGGAAGCGCTTGTACCGCCGGTGCCGGAACGATCACATGCTCTGTCGACAGCGGAACGATCTCCAAAGGCCGCTCCGGATGGGTGCAGTTTGCAATCAGCGCCCACCGGCGATGCAATTCCGGATCGACAACAATGCGCGCCAGTCGATAGAAGCTGGAGGAAGAGTCCGAGGTCGACTCATGGGCTGCGGCGACCGATCCGGACGGCAACGCCTGCTGCGGAGTGCGCGCGGAACAAGCGACCTGCGCGAAGCCGCAGCCACTGACCATCGCAACCAGCATACCGATAATGGAAGCTCGCATCCGCATGAAACTTCTCTCTGGCATTTCTTTTAATCTGACGTACTAAGTCGCTTGTGTTATTATATTTAACGCAATTACTTCACCAGATTGTTCACCTGTTGATACATGTCATCGGCGGCAGTGGCTACCTTGGCATTGCTCTCATAGGCACGCTGCGCCATGATCATGGCGACAAATTCCTGTACCACGTCGACGTTGGAATTTTCGAGATACCCTTGCTGCAATGTTCCCAGTCCTGTGGCATCTCCGGGATTGCCCAGCACCGCCTGGCCCGAAGACAGCGTCGCCTGAAAGAGGTTGGAGCCGACATTGTTCAGGCCGCCGGGATTGGTGAATGTCGCGAGCTGAATCTGGCCGAGCTGTGACGGATTCGCCTGACCCGGAAGGGTCGCATTCACCACGCCATATTGCGTGATCGTCACCGAGGTAGCATTCGAGGGAATGGTAATCGCCGGCAACAGCATGTTGCCGTTCACATCCACCATTTGCCCCTGGTTATTAAGCTGGAAATTTCCGGCGCGCGAATATGCAATGGTGCCATCCGGAAGCTGGACCTGGAAAAATCCATTGCCCTGGATCGCGAGATCGAGCGGATTGTTGGTCTGGTTCAGACCGCCCTGCGTCAAGATGGTTTCGCTCTCTGTGGAGCGAGTTCCCAAACCGACTTGCAGGCCGGCGGAAACGGTCTGTGCGCTTTGCGCGGCGCCTGGAGTGATCAGGTTTTGATAGATCATGTCCTGAAACTGCAGCCGCTTGCTGCGAAAACCGACAGTTCCCGAGTTCGACAGATTGTTGGCGATCGTATCCAGATTGAGCTGCTCGGCGCTCATCCCGCTGGCGGCTGTGTATAACGCGCGAATCATGCTGGGTTCTCCTGAGTGAATCTTTTGTTCTGGCCGTTCTGTTTCCTACCGTCGCCGCCTGCGAGACTCCGGGGAGCGCCGGCGTGCATCAAACCCGCGGCAACTCCTGGCTGGCTTGCTGATCCAGATCGCTGCTGAACACCGACAAAGCTTTCATCATCATTTCCGCCTGCCGCTGCACAAGAATCAGCTGCAGGGTTCCCTGCACCACATTCTGGTTGGAGCTTTCCAATTTGCCTTGATGCACGACAGCGGCGGCGGTCAGCTTTGCGGTCTTCGGCGGCGCCTGGTAGCGACTGACGCCTTCCGGCACCAGCGGGGTTCCACCGGCAAACGTGAAGATGCCGATCTTCCCCGCCACTCCACCATTCACGGAAACCGTGCCATCGCCGGCAATTGTCACCGGACCGCTGGGAATGATGATGGGCTTTCCCTTAGTGTCGAGAACCGGTTCGCCTTGACGGGTTGTCAGCACGCCTTTATTGGAGCGCGTGAACGATCCGTCGCGCGTGTACTGGATTGTGCCCTGCTGATCCAGCACGGCGAAAAAACCCTGGCCTTCGAGAGACAGATCCAGTGGATTTCCCGTGGTCGTCATCTGACCCTGGGAAAGATCGATCTGATTTCCCCCGAGCACGCCATAGTCGTTCACCGCCGTGTTCAGCTGGGAGTTGATTGCGTTCGGACCCGTCAACGCGTCGCTGAAAAACTCTCGCTCCGCTCGAAAGCCGGTGGTATTGGCGTTGGCAAGATTGTTCGCGACAGCGTCGAGTGCCTGTTGCCGCGCCAGCAATCCGGTAAAAGCTGCATAGTATCCGCTGTCCACAGTCGCCTGATTTCTCCAATGCTGTATTTCCATGCACTGAGCGTGCCGGAATCAGCGTCAGGAAGATTAGAAAAGCCTCATTTCGATGCTCTAGTCTTCCGGCTGCAATCGAATCAACACGTCTTCCACCTGGTGAATTCTGGGCAGCAGGCTGGTCGAACCGGCATGCGGGTGGGCGGCGGACAGCGAGGGCGCGGGATTGTGCCATACACGCAGCCAGAAATAGCGATACATCCGTACCAGCTTGGCCTGATGCGGGCGCAGGCGTTCAATCACCGCGGCCATTTCCTTCACCGCCATGCCTGGGGACTTCGCTTCCAGCAGTTGCGCCTTAGGAAAGGCGGCGTGCATCATGCGCTCATGAACGCGGAGAAATTGAGACGCAGTCACCACCCCGGACTCGATGTGGATGCCGCTCATCCGCTCTACCGCAAGAGCCACCGAGGAATCCACGCGATCCTCAAACGCCAGATAGGCCAGGCGGTGGGAGCCAGTGCGCAGCGGCACGATCCCATAGGTATCCAGTAAGACCCTGGGAATCAGGGTTGAAACAGTTTCCGGCTGATGGTCGGAGAGAGACAAAACCGGACAACCCCACTGCATGCTGAGGGCGCGCGTCACCAGTTCCTCTGACAAGTTACACTGCTGCATCAGCCACTTGCCAATGCGGGCCTTGCCACCCGCCTCACGCTGCGCATCGAGAGCTCGGCGCAATTGCTCCTGTGTAATCCATCCCTGGGATAACATCAGCAATCCGAGTGGAATGCGATGCTTGTGCTTTTTTGGTTCGAGCGGTGTGCCATCGCCAAGCTCGCGCTCTACAGCATGTTCGATCAGCGCGCGCATGCAGTCCGCGCTGCAGGCCCATTGCCCTTCAAACCGGGGCACGTTCCGCCGTCTCCAGAGGCGAAGCCAACTGGTGTTGCAGTCCGGGTTCATGCAGGTATTCATTAGCGTTACGTGGGCCCGGGTCTTGCCAAAGGTCGACGGCCACGCGTCTGCTCTTCGGGCAGCCTCTGCCCAGGTAACGGGAAGTTCGTGCATCGCCGCTTTTCCATTTGCGCCGATCTGGTCTGTCCACATCGTCATGTCAATTCCCCTTCGCGTTCTTCAATTCACATTTCAGCAATGGCTATGACTTGCCAGCGGCGCATGGCGAAAACCAGGTATCGCGGCCAACCGACGAATTTCTAAAACAAACAGCGGATGGTCTCCAGGCGGCGGCGCGGTTCGGCAACTTCGGTCACATGCAGCGCGAAATTTCCACTCACCAACACAACTTCGCCTTTGGCAACAATGCGGTCGCCCACCACTAATTCGACCGGCTCGCGAACATGCCGATCCAGCGGCAGCACGTCGCCCGGCCCGAGTTCCAGCACTTCGCGCAGCGGCAACTCTAGCGCGCCGAAGCGCAATGTCGCTTCCAGTTCGATATCGAGCAACAGGTCGAGTCGCTGTTTCGTTTGCGGCTCGGAGTAAGGATTGGCATCTTGCGCCGGGGACTCTTCGGATTGGCGTGAAGCCGGTGGAGGATCGACAAGCGACTCGTCTTCGACCGACTGCGCCGCCTGAGGAGCTTCGCGGGGCACAGCGGGCATTTCCAGAAGTGGGTCCTCCGACTCCGGCGACCAATTGGCCTGCGGCAAATTCTCGACCAGCTCGGACGAGGTCTTCTCCAATTCAGGCTCATCCACGCCGGCCGCCGCTGCATCGTCGTCCGGAAACGTCACCTGTGCTCTGACCGAAAGGGCAAACTCGGTTCCAGCCGCTTGCAGCGTCCACTCCTCAATCGCAACTTCGGTGGCCGCCGTGTCAGTGCTTGCAGCTGAATCCGTTGCGTCGACTGCAGTCGTCCCCTGCAGCAGAATTGTGCAGGCAGTCTTCGAACCGTCTCCAATATCCTCCGACAAACGGATTGCCAGCCTGCCGCTGGCCGCAGCCAGCCAGATCTGCCAAGCTTCCAGCCCTTCTTCTGTCCAGGCTGCGTGCGGATCGACCGCTTCGCCCGCCGCCATTTGCGACAGTTGCACCAGGTTCGATGCCGAAGCGGTCACATACATGACTCCATGTACGGAACCTTCGAACAGCAACTGACTGCGAAAGGCGCGGGCGGCCGGCGGAATCTCCGGAACGACCCGCGATGTCACAGGAACGTGGACCAGCTCTTGCAGTTCCGCGCGCATGATTTCAAACCATAGATCGAAGACTCGCCGAGTGTTTGCCATGCTGTGCCGACTCACTTTCCTGGGTATAGAAGCACTTTCGCCGAGAATGAACCACACCTGCTCCGCCGATGTGCCATCATTCCGCCGCGCGGTTTAACAGGGGATTGTTTCTCGCTGTGATTTGCGCGCCACGGTGCTGGTCGGCCCGAACCGGAACCGCCAGGAACAGCGGAACCCCTGCAATGCGCAATTCAGAAACTTGTGAGGCCGGCAGATTCAGCCGAACAATGGAGCCCACCTGAAGATCGTCCAACTCCGTGGCCGGAATACGGATCGACGGCAGTTGCAATGCTCCCCGCAACCGGATGTGCTGCACCCGTTCTCCCATGCGTGCCAGAATTTCCGGAGAGCGACGACGATTCTGCCGTCCCCAATCCGTGATCAATCGCCTCAGAATGGTTTTGGATACCACCGACGGAAAGACCAGGTTGAGGTTGCCCTGCACATGCGGCATACGAATTTCAAAGCTGATGGAAAGCGCTTTTTCCGTGGGAGACATCAGACGAGCAATCTGCGTCTGCTGTTGCCGCTTTTCGAAGTTGAAAGTCAATCCCACTGGTTCCCAGGCCGAGGTCAATTCGCGGCAGCTCGCTTCAACTACGCTGGCGAGAATCGATTCTTCAATATCCGTGAGTTCGCGTGCGACCGCCGCGCGGCCTTCTCCACCCAGTAACAGGTCGATCATGGGAAGCGCCAGTGCCAGGCCCAATTCCAGACCGCAGATGGCTCCCAGCGGTTCAAGACGCACCGACGCCACATAACAGATCTCCGGAATTCGCTCGATAAATTCTGAATACGGCAGTTGCTCCGCTGAAGCCAGCGCCACCTGAAAATGGCAGCGCAAGAATGCGCCCAGGTTATGAGTCAGGTTGCGCGCGAAATTGTCGTTGAGCAGGCTCATAGCGCGCATTTGTTCACTGTTGATCTGGCCCACACGCGAGAAAGTGAAAGGTTGAAACGGTGCGTTCGCGGGTTGCTCTTTGACACTGCTGGCACGGGTGCGAGCGGCGGCGAACAGCGCGTCGATTTCTTCCTGTGCTAGCGGCTTATCCATTTGCTCTCTCCCTCCTCAGGCTGTCGCACGATTGGACGCCGGTCCCGTGCGCCGACGCCAAGCGGACCAAGAGCCGCACGCGCATTTCCAGGACGATTCGCCCGGGAGCGGCCTCCATCCGGTTTGCGACTTCGCTCCGGAGTGGCTGTCGCCGGGACATTCGCCAGCAAAGACCGCAGATGCAAAACTGCAGACGTGTGGATTTGAGATACCCGCGACTCCACCACATCCAGGGTGAGGCCGATCTCCTTCATGGTCATTTCTTCGTAGTAGTAAAGGGTCAGCACCATCCGCTCCCGTTCCGGCAACGATGTGATCGCATCGGCCAGCCGGGCCCGCATCTCCCCCTTGAGACAGTGGAATAACGGGCCTTCTTCCGCGGAGCTGGGCACATACGCCACTTCATCGTCGGAGGACTCCTCGGAATGAGCCACGTCGAGACTGCCGACTTCAAGCCCTCTCAGGTCGGTCAAGAGATTTTGATATTCGTCCAACGACATGTCCATCTGGGCGGCCACTTCGTTTTCCATCGGCGTTCTGCCCAGCCGTCCGGTCAAGGTGTGCATGGCGGCTTCAATGGCTCGACCCTTGCGGCGCAAATCGCGCGGGCTCCAGTCGAGCGTTCGCAGACTGTCGAGAATGGCGCCGCGGATGCGAAATTGAGCATAGCTGCGAAACTGCACCTTCTTGCCGGCGTCGAACTTGTTGAAAGCGTCCGCCAGCCCAACCATGCCGGCGCTCACCAGATCGTCCATTTCGACGTGCGCCGGAAGATGCTCATGAATGCGTCGGGCGATATATCGCACCACCGGCAAATGCTCGATCAGGATTTGCTCGCGCTCGGCTGGATTCATCTGGTGGAAGGACACATCGCGACTCGGCTCTTCCCCATTGATGGTCTCCGGCTCGGTCTGGTCAGTCAGCAGGGTAATCGGGGTACTCGGTTCGCCATCGGTGGTTCGTGGAAATTTCGGTACGGGCATTGTGCTCACTCCTTCTCCAAGCCGGCGAAAGACCTGCCGGCGCGACCTGCTAACTCAGTGTTCCTAACGACCGCACCCGTATATCCGCCGGGAGTTCGGCCGGTGCCACCACAGAGACCCTGGGCATAAACGGCTCCAGCCAGCGCCGCAGGTAATATCGGGCAGGGCTGGAACAAAGCAGCACCGGACTACCCGAGTTCGACGCTCCGCCAGTCATTTGCTTCCACGACTCGACGATGCGGCGCAGAAATGTGGTTGCGTTGCGCGATGGCTGGCTTCCATCCCCCAGCAAACGTTGTGCGCTTTCCCCTTCGACTGTGGCCAGCACTTCCTCTTCGATCGACGGATCCAGCACGAAGACGCGCATCTGGCCTTCGCCATCGAGCATCGGCTGCATCAGAGTGCGACCCATCGACTGGCGAATCGTTTCCACCAGATGCACGGTGTTCTTGTTCGTCGCCGCAGCTTCCACCATCACTTCCAGCAGAGATCCAAGGTCGCGAATCGAAACCTGTTCCCGCAACAACTGCTGCAACACACGCTGCACTTCTCCCAGCGTCATCAATTTCGGTACCAGCTCTTCGATAAGCTTGGGATGAGTCTCCTGCAGACTGTCGAGAAGCCGCTTGGTTTCCGCGCGGCCCAGCAAGCGATGCGCTTCGCGACGAATCACTTCTCCCAGATGGGTAGCGATGACTGTTGTGGGATCCACCACGGAATACCCGGCCGCCATGGCCTGTTCCGACAGCGATGGCTGAATCCACCGCGCAGGCACACCGAACGCCGGCTCGCGAGTTTCGGTTCCGGGCAACGCACGCGCCTTGGGATCGGCATTGACCGCCAGCAGTTGATTGCCTTCCGTCTGCCAACGCGCCATCTCTGCGTTGCGCAGCGAAATGATGTATTCCCGCGGCTTCAGGCGCAGATTATCGGTGATATGCACCGGGGGGATGATGAAGCCCAGTTCCCTGGCCAGATGCTTGCGCAGCGCCCGCACCCGAGCTAGCATCTGGCCTCCCTGCTTTTCGTCGACCAGAGGAATCAGCTGAAATCCAATTTCAAGGCTGAGATCATCGATCGGCAGCAGGGCCGCAAGATTGTCCGCCTGGGCGTTGGTCGCGGCTTTGGTGTCTTTGCCTTCCGCCGCGCCTTCGTTCTCTGCAACCGCGGCCGACGCGGGCATGCGATACGCCATGTACCCCAGGCCGGCCGCCATCAGCAGAAAGGGCAGCTTGGGCAATCCCGGGATCAACGCCATGATCGTCAGCAGGCCGGAAGCAATCCATAAGCTGCTGGGACGCTGAAAGATTTGCATGCCAATTTCCGTGCCGAGCGAATTGGACGACGAAGCCGCACGTGTCAACACAATGCCGCCGGCGACGGAGACCAGCAATGAGGGAATGGTTGTGACCAGTCCATCTCCGACGGTGAGGACGGTGTAGGTACGCAGAGCCTCGCCGACCGCGATGTTTTGCTGAAACACCCCAATCAACAGGCCGGCAATAATATTGATGGCAGTGATCAGGATCGTCGCCATCGAATCTCTCTGGTTGAACCGCGCCGCGCCGTCCATGGCGCCATAAAATTCGGCTTCGCGGGCAATCGACTCGCGCCGCTTGCGGGCGGTCGCTTCATTGATCACTCCGGCATTTAGATCGGCATCAATGGCCATCTGCTTGCCTGGCAACGCATCGAGTGTGAATCGCGCTGTTACTTCGGCGGTCCGCACCGCGCCGTGACTCACCACCAGGAACTGAATCGCAATCAACGCGAGAAAAACGACAAAACCGACAATATAGTTGCCGCCAACAACAAACTGTCCGAAGGCCTCAATCACCTGGCCGGCAGCGCCGGTGCCTTCGAATCCGTGCAACAGAATGCGACGGCTGGAGGCCAGATTCAGGGACAAGCGAAACAGCGTCAGCAGCAATAACAACGTCGGAAAAACGGAAAATTCGACCGCCTTGCGTAATTGCACGGCCGAGAGAAAGACCAGGAATGAAGCCGTGATCGAAATCGTCAACAGCAAATCGAGCGCAAAGGCGGGCAATGGAACCAGCATCACCAGAACCATGCTGATAGCGGTTGCCGGCAAAAGCATTTCGTGGGCGCGACGGCTCATTTCCGGCGTAAGCCAGCGCAGCAAACTACTGCCGCTCGGTTGGGATTCCGGGGCCGGGTTCTGTGCTATGGCTTGCGTGCTCACTCGCCTGCTCCTGGTCCGTCAGCCGGTCCGTTGGCGGAAGTGTCGTCTCGGAACGGATCCTGCTCGGTTGCATCTTGGATAATCGTGTCTGTTGCTGACGCAGGTGCATCCGTCGTGCCAAAGTTGGCCTCGGTTTCGTTGGATTTCTCTATTCCCTGGCTGAGCCGCAGGCGTGGAGCCTGGTATGCCGTGCCGGGCCTCACCGGTTCCTGCGGCCGTCGCGGTTCACGCGGGTTGGCGCGCATCTTTTCCTCCACTTGCTGGCGATAGAGGAAGGCAAGGATGGCAGCAACCGCCGCATAAAGATCGTGCGGAATGGACTGTCCCGGCTCGACCGAGCGAAACAGCGAACGCGCCAGCGGGGGATTTTCTACGATGGGAACTCCGGCCCAGCGTGCTTCATCTTTGATCCGCTGCGCCATCAGATTTCTTCCTTTCGCCAGCACCTTGGGAGCCTGCAAGGTATCAAAGTTGAATTCCAGCGCCACCGCATAGTGGGTCGGGTTGGTGATCACGACGGTAGCTTTTGAAACATCGGCCTGAAGCTTGCGGCGTCGCATCTGCCGCTGGATGGATCGAATGCGACCGCGAATCTGCGGATTGCCTTCCATCTCCTTGTATTCCTTGCGCATGTCTTCTTTGCTCATGCGCAAGCGCTGCTCCCAACTGCGCCATTCCACCACGTAGTCCAACGCCGACCAGCAGAGAAGGATGCCGCTGGTTGCCAACAACAGGCGATATTGGCTTTCGAACAACAGCGGCAGTTGCGCCAACGACAGCACTGGCAATGCGAGAACAGTGTGCTGCAAAATATCCCATCCCAGGATCATGACCACGGTGGCAGGGATCAGGGACTTGAATAGCCGTGTCGATGCACGCAGCGAGAACAGGTTTTTCAAGTTCGATGCAGGAGACAGCCGGTCAAACTTCGGCTGCAGCGACTCCCCATGAAACTGCAATCCTTGCGACTGCGCTATGCCGACCATCAGGCCGACCGCCAGAATAACGCCCATCACCACCAGCACGGGAAATGCGGTTTGATACACCGATGCGCGCACCATATCGTTGACCACCGCGCCATCCTGCAGGCTCATATCGCTGTGACTACCGAGGTCGAGAACATGGACGTACGCCGCGCGCCATCCCATAGCGAATCGTTCGGTCATCATCCCGATGGCGAGGACGCCGGCTCCCATTCCAATCGCGCTCGTCAGCTCCCGGCTATGCACCATGTCGCCGCGCTCGCGCGCTTTCTGTTTCTGTCGCGGGGATGCTTTCTCTGTTTTGTCGCCGTTGTCGCCTGCCATATGCCCCTACGCGCGATGCGCCGCGAGAACCAGTCGCACGCCTTGATTCAGTAATCCATCGAAACGGGCCTCAATGAAACGAGGCCAAACCGCCAGCGAACCGATCAGGATCGTATAACCAATCAATGTCTTGAGCGGAATGCCCACAAATAAAACCGGCAACTGCGGCGACATTCGACCGACCAGCGCCACCACCACATCGACCAGCATCGTTGCCGCCATTACCGGCGCCGACAATTGCACCGCCGCCAGAAATACTCCGCTGGTCATTTCGACCAGCGCCAGGCTGGAGCGCGTATGTAGCCACGCCGTGCCCACGGGGACTGCGGTGAAGGTATGCATCAACGCCGAGAGCAAGGTGCGATCGAGGCCTGCAGCCAGCAGAACCAGCAGGCCAACTGTATTCAGCAACTGGCTCATCAGCGGCGTTTCGACCGAGGAGTTGGGATCGAGCACGTTCACCAGTGAAAAACTGAATTGCAGCCCCAACAGCTGGCCGGAGAAATTCAACATCTCCATCAGAAGCGTGAGCGACAAGCCGAACAGCAAACCGGTACTCAGCTCCCCCAGCATTGATGTCAGGCCCAGCTCCGGCACAGCGCCTGGATGGTTGGCGGCGATGGGAGTCAGCAGCGCGGCCACTACAAATGTAAAAACTGCTTTTACAGTGCGAGGAATGGCGGCGGAAGAAAAAAACGGAACAAACAGCATCAAGCCGCTGACACGAATCAGCACCAGAATGCCTGCTGCGATATATCCGCTCCAGTCCGCCATATCCTTCCTATTTCCCCACGAGCATTCTTGAAAACTTCGCAGCCTCCACCATCAGCCGGGCGTGAAATCAGCCCAGGAAGCGGTGAAAGTCGCGGAATAACGAAATGGTGTATCCCACCAGGTTGCGCAGCAACCATGGCATTCCCACGATAGACATGACGGCCACCGCCGCCAGCCGTGGAATCGTCGTGATGGTTTGTTCCTGGATCGAGGTCAAGGTCTGCACAATGCTGAGACCAATGCTGATCACCGCGGCTGCCAATAGGAGCGGCGCGCTCAGCAGCATGGCCTCCATCAATAAGTGGCGCGCGAGTTCTGTCACCTGGTCCGGACCCATGCGGGATTTCCTTTCGCCGATCGCTGCCACTTGCGATCGAGCCTCAAAAACTTTTCAACAGCGAACCCGCCAGCAGGTTCCACCCATCCACCATCACGAACAGCAGGATTTTCAGTGGAGTCGAGATCACGACCGGCGGCAATTGGAGCATTCCGATGGCGGTTGTGATGGAAGCCACCACCAGATCGACCAATAAGAATGGAAGGAAGAGGACCGCTCCAATCTGGAAGCCGGCCTTCAGCTCCGACAACATGTAGGCCGGAACGACTACTCGCAGCGGCAAATCTTCAGGTTTCGCGGGCCGCTTCCCCATGGTGGCGGAAGCGAACAAGGCCAGGTCCTTTTCCCGGGCGTAATGCAGCATGTAGAGTTCCGGCGGTCGGGTGCCGCGCTCAATCGCCTGTGTGCCGGTGATCTGGCCGTTGCGAAACGGCTCGACGGCCTGCTGGTCGACCTGCACTAATACCGGATGCATCAGGAACCAGGTCATCATCAATCCCAGACCCATCAGAACCTGATTGCTGGGCGCGGTCTGCGTCCCCAATGCCTGCCGCAGAAAATGAAACACCACCAGCAGACGGACCATCGGCGTCATGGAAAGAAGCAGCGCCGGAATCAGGGTGAGGAACGTCAGGACAAAGATGATCGTCCAGGGAACCGTTCCATTGCCCGCAATGCGCAGTCCGTTCGTTGTCGGCTCCACCAGCGGGGCCGGCGCCAGCAGAAGTAGTCCGGGTAGATTCATAGCGAATGTGGCCGTTCTGCATTGTGGTGGTTCTCTGTCGCGGTTATGCCAGCGGTTGAAACAGGAACGATTACTGTGACGTGCTCAACGCCGCCCCCGACCAGAAACTGCGCGCCGCCCACTTCCACAAGGGAAAGATGACGCTTCGCTCCCAGGGCTAGCTGGCCAACCAGGCGCAATTGGGGTGTCTGCGCAACTCCCGAACGGAATTTTGCCTGCAACCACCGCGTCGCCCGCACAACGAACTGCACCAGCGGCGGCGTCCGCTCCAGAGTGGGGATCCAGCTTCTCCAACCCTGTTTTGAGGGAGTCGATTCCGGCGTGATTGCACCTTCCGGATTCCATGCTGTATCGGAGACTTGATGCGGCATCTGTCCCGGCACCTCCACCAACCCGTTCGCATTTCTCCACATTGCGACCATTTCCCTGGCCATCGTGACCTTTCCTCTTTTCGTCCACTTTGCTGTGGCGCTCATCGGCAGCCGCACATCGTCACAACAGCCGCGTAATGCGAATCGCCATGGCCTGATCCACGACTTCCATTTCCACCCATGCCAACTGCACATCTTCAATGGCAAGCGGAAGGTCCTCCCCGCTCGACCACGCTGTCGCGATCACTTGACCGGCCGCGAGGGCAAGTAAATCCTTTACGCAAAAACGCACCACCGGCAACGCCACGTCCAATTGAATCGGCAACCACTCGACTGCCGGCCACGCGTTGCGCTTGGAAATGGCGGGCAAGCGCGGCGAACTTTCAAGCTGCGGCGCATCGCCGTGCGCAGAGAAGCTGCCCGAGGCGGCATCGCTCTGCGGAGAGGCCGGTTCCTGCAATGCTTCCATCATCTGCATCCTTTATTGCTGCTATGCCTGCGGCATCTCGTTCAGGTCACTACCGGAAGACCACTTGAAACCTTTCCACGCGTCTGCACTGGATCGGTTGCGAGGACAAACATTGAAACGGATTCGATCCGCCTTGATGAGCGCGTGATCGCCGTAATAATTGAAAGATGTGCAGGAATGGAACCATGGAGGGAGAAGCAGGCTAAGAAAGTTCTTAGATTTTCTGATGTTCTCGACCGAGCGGTCGAGCGCCAGGCGCGGATTCACGGGCGGAGTCGCCTTGTACGCCGGCTTCGCCCCAAATCCGCAAAAGAATTATCCCTGAATCATATTGATTGTCGCCTGAGTCACGGTATTAAAGGTGGTCACAGACTTTGCGTTGGCTTCATAGGCGCTTTGGGCCACAATAAGGTTGGAAAACTCGCTGGAGATATCGACATTCGATTCCTCCAGTGCTCCGCCCACCATGGTGCCACGTCCGCCTGAGCCCGCTACGCCTACGGTGGCCTGTCCGGAGGCCAGCGTGGCCGCAAAGTTGTTGTTCCCTATGCGCGCCAAGCCCTGTTCATTATTTACCGTGGCGATCGCCAATTGACCGACAGCCTGGGTCTGACCATTGGAGAATTGCACCGAGATCGTCCCGTCGGAACCGACGTTGAACCCCTGATAGCTTCCGCTCGAATATCCGTTCTGTATCGTGCTGCCTACCGTCGACGGCGATGCCACCTGGGTCAGCGTCGGATTGTTGTTAGCATCGTAGAGATTCCAACTGAAGTTGAGATTGCTGGCTCCATCGGCAAGGGTGCCAAAGCTAATCCCAGCCACGTTGGCGGCGGGAGCCGTCAGTTTTCCATTGCTGTCAAAGGTCAGCGTACCTGTTGTATTGGCAGTCGCGCCGGAGTAATCGCCGGCGGGAAAGGAGATGGCGTAGTTCCAGCTGTTGCCGCCCGAATTGGTGAAATTCACCGTAGCGACATGACTTTTTCCAAGCGAATCGTACACGGTTACCTGGGCGGGAACCACCGTCCCGATGGCGGAGCCTGCGTTCAAGTTGGTCGCGTTCAAGGCGAAGTTGGTCGTGGCCTGTGGCCGCTGGGTAGCTCCCAAGGGAATCTGAATCGCGGCCAGTGGCGCATTGGTGTTGACCACGCCATTGCTGGCGGGATAGCCCATCACTGCCAGCCCATCCACACTGGTCAGATTTCCGTTCTGATCGGTTTGAAAATCTCCGGCGCGAGTGTATGCAGGTGTTCCGCCGTTATTCAGCACGAAAAAACCATTCCCGGTCAGCGCAACATCGCTGGGGCTGCCCGCAGCTGTATTGACGCTGCCGGTCGTAAAGTTCGTGGAATTGGTGGCAACCTTGACGCCTTGACCTGCCAGCACTGGATCGCCCGAACCAGACGAGCCCACCTGCTGATAGAACAAGTCTTCAAATGACACGGATTGAGACTTGAATCCGGTTGTATTCAGATTGGAGATATTATTTGCGATGGTGTTGAGTTCGGTTTGGTCCGCGTTCAGCCCGGTCAGTGGAATAGAAAAGGAAGCCATGAGAGTTTCTCCTCGAAAAACGTGATGTTCGTAAGTTTTATTGCGACACTGCGGCAATGGTTGTCTAGCGCGTCGCGCCGCCTGCTCCTGCTTGATTTGCGGCTGACAAGGGAGAGGAACCGCTGAAGGTTGCCCCTGGTATCGATTGCTGCAAGGCCCGCATTACTGCTGGGCTGAGCGGAACTTGACTAGGCGCGAGCGCCTGGGTGGGCAGGTTGGATGCATGCGTAAACGCGTTGGCCACGGCGGTATCGGCCGATGTCGGCAGCTGCACGTGGCTGCCCAACGGCAGAGAATGGGCGGCGATCACGGAAGGAGAAGCGGCAGACGTTGCCGCGCTCTTCGCTGCGGCCGCGGTCGCAGCAGCTGGGGATGGACTGCTGGCGGCCGCTCCCGCAGGCGTGGCGCTCCCTGTTGCGGTGGTCAGCGTCTGGTTAATTTGGACCAGTTGCTCCAGGCTGTTGACCCCGACCAGTTGCGTAATGTACTGCATCGGGTCGGTCTGCGTCGTGGGATCCTGATTCTGAATTTCGGTGACCAGCAGCGTTAGGAAATCATTCGCCGTAATCGATGCCTGGTTGGTGGAGGAGCCGGTTGTACCCGTGCTGCCGGAACTGGTGGACGCGGACGCCTTCACTCTCTGGCCCTGCGCTTGTGGCTGCGGCTTCGATTCGAACGGTGACGTGACCGCCTGTTTTACGTGATCCAAAATGCCCAGCAGAAGACTCATCGTAGTGCTTCCTTTCCGTCGATCCATCAATGCGATGTTTTACGCGCGAATGCTGAAGTGTCCTTCATGGAGAAAGTTGTTTCTTTGGGCCGCCGTCACGGTTGCGCTTCCAACCGGTCCAGCGTTCCAGGAATTCGTGGCTGCATTTGCCACCGTAAGATTGTCGGGCGCGGTGCGAGCCTGGTTTTGCGACGAGGCTTGTCCCTGCGATCCTGCCCCCGCCTGTCCGCCCGCCAGTGACGTCTCCACATGCACCTGATGCACGCCAGCCTGGTGCTCCTGCAGATATGTCGCCATGGTTGGCAGCACAGAGATCAAAGCCGCGTGGCTGGCCGCTGAATTCGTGGACAACGCGGCTGTGATTTGTCCAGAAACTCTATCCGCCCGCACTTCGACCCAACCCAACGAGGGATCGGATACTCCTACTGCAACCTGATGCGGTGCAGCGTGCAACAACACTCCGCGCTCCCCGGCAGCCGCGCTGTCCAGAGCCGTAAATGCATCCGAAGTTGTGGCACGAGCCGCTGTAGAACCCGCAGCCGACAGCGTAAAGCTTCCACTTGTGCCCGAATGACCGGCCGCCGAGACCAGGCCAGTGCCATCATGCAATCCGAGGCCGGAGTTCGCAAGGTTCGTATGCGGGCCTGGAAGATCTTTCGCGCCTGTTGCCATCGTAGGGATTGCGGTGGTCAAACTGCTGCTTTTCGAGCCGTCGCTGCCGTGAATGGACGTTAAAGCTCGATCCCCACCACCTTGGACTGCGTCGTTTCCAGCGACACCAGAATTGACCGCTCCAGTGGCACTGACCGCATTGGAAGTATTCGCGTCGGCTGAGGAATTTGAGATAGCGTTTGCCAACGTGTGCGCCGAAGTGCCACCTGCGACCAAAGTGGATTGAGTTCCACTTGAACCGTCCGAGCCGTCAATCTGATTTGCCGCCGATGTTGCAGTCGTATTCAATGAGGTTGCAGGGTTTGAGATCGCGCCGCGTTTCTCGTCGATCATCTGGGCTCCATGCGCCGTCGCCAAATGCTGGGCGTCTACGGCATCATTGATCGGAATGGGGACTCCATTCTGCACGATGCCAGTCGCCGCTGCGCTTCCACCTGGTTGCGTAATGCGAGATGCAGGTCCAGACGACGCCGCTGGACTCGAGAGCGAAGTATCCTTGGCGCCTGTGTGAGCGTCGATTGGTTTTGTTCCGGATGCAGACGTCGTGGCGGCACTCAGATCGATTGGCGCTGCTGCCGGCAATTTCAAAATAGGAATATTCGAAACCATCGCCGAGATAGAAGCAAGTGTAAGTGAGGCCGCGGCCGCAACCGAAGAAGAGCCCGAAGCGCCCACATCTCCATTCGCGTCCTTTGCTGGAGATGTTTGTTTCCAACGCGTCTCAGAGGGCGATGTCCCGGTTTGCGCGGGGGGCGCGCTCATTCGCTGCGGCGTCACTCCGCTCGATCGATCCTCAACTGCAGTGACCGGAGTCGATGCCTGCGCCTGCCCGTCCACCAGCGATGAAGCGAATCCGTCGGACGCCGTCGACGATGAAGCCACACCTCCCAATGGGTCCGCGTTCTGGGAACCCTGATTCGACGCGCTTGTTGCGGAATTTGCATTCGGATCTTCGCTCGAGGGCGCGGATTTAGGCTGTTCCGCGCGCTTGGAATTCTTTGCGACAGTGATGTTGGATCGATGGAACTGTGGGCGCGAGGCGCCCGACGCGCCCGACGGACCGGAAGCTTTCTGTGCCGTCTGCGGCTGAGCGACTGCCGACCGCATGGCCTCCGCAAATGGATGGCCGGAGTCGGCAACTCCAGATCCCCTGCTCGCAAATACCAATGGTGCGTGGTTGGGGGAAGCGGCGTCCATGGCTCGTATCGCACTCATGCAAACCCAATCTCCAGATGAAGGAGTTGTTTGCAGCTGACGTGCCAAAGGTAATTCAAAGAAATAAGAGATCGATAAGGATTGGCTCAGAATTGCCGATGAAGGCTTTCATTCGCCTTCCGGTGACCCTCGATTCTGGAATCTTGCGCTGGACTGGCCTCGGTCCGGTGCAGGTCTCGGCGCTGCTGCATCAGGGTTCGTTGGGAAAACCACTCGTCGGTCTCGGCCTGCGCCCGGCGATTTTTCTCCATGGCTTCGGCACTGGTGCGTTGTTCGACCAGCTGTTCGGTCTGACGAAGTTCGCGGCGGCGCTCGGTATAGGTGGCAATCAAGGGCTCCATTCGGGCCAGCTCTGCTTCACGAAGTGCTTCCAGGCGCATTCGCCTCCAGCCGAAGAATTCGAGCACCGCCTCTTCCATCAGCCAGCCCTTTTCTTCGGTGGTTTCGCTCCACTGGTTCGCTGGGTAGGCAGCGGCGCCTTTGTTTTCTGGATCGTCTATCCTACCGATCCAACTCGCAGCCAGGGTGGTTCGCTGTTCATGCTCGAGAGTTGCTTGTCGCGCACATGCCGCGGAGGCCTGGCGGGCGCGCTGCGCTGCCCGCTCGACTTCCAGACGCGCCTGTTCTTCCGCCAGTTGCCGAATCCGCAGAATACGCTGTAGAGCTTTTGCCATGAAAATATAATTCCTCTCCGATCAAATCTGCAATGCCAGCATCTGGCTGAAGGTTTGCTCGAAGAAAGGACGCTCTTCCGGCTTCTGCTCGAGAAAAGCGCGAAGCCTTTGACGGGCTGCCAGGGCCCGATCGAGATCGGGATCAGAACCAGCCTTGTAGGCTCCAATGCGAACCAGATCTTCCGATCGCGCATACGCCGCGAGCAGTTGCCGGATCAACATCGCCCGCTCGCGATGCTCCGGCGTGGTGACCGCGGGCATTAAGCGGCTGATCGACTCCAGCACGTCGACCGGCGGATACCATCCTTCCGATGCCATTGCGCGAGACAGCACGATGTGACCGTCTAAAAAGGATCGGGCCGCATCAACCAGCGGATCCTGCAGGTCATCGCCCTCCATCAGGACCGTGTAGAAGGCGGTGATGCTTCCCGTGGCGTACTGGCCAGCGCGTTCGATCAGCCGAGCCATGCGGCGAAAGACCGAAGGAGTATATCCGCGCGCTGTGGGAGGCTCCCCCGCCGCCAGGCCAATTTCGCGCGCTGCCATGGCATAGCGTGTCAGTGAATCGAGCACCAGCAATACATGTTTTCCTTGCGCCGCATAAAATTCGGCAATCGAAGTGGCCGCCATCGCCGCCCGCATGCGCAGCAAAGGAGATTGATCGCTGGTTGAGACCAGGACAACGGAACGCTTGCGGCCTTGCTCGCCAAGGCTGTCTTCGAGGAACTCTCGAACTTCCCTGCCTCGCTCCCCAACCAGTCCGACGACGGTTAAATCCGCGGCAGTGTTGCGCGTCATCATGCCGATCAGTGTGCTCTTCCCCACTCCGGAGCCGCCGAAGATACCCACCCGTTGTCCGCGTCCCACGGTGAGCAGTCCGTCAATGACGCGGAGTCCGGTGCCGAGCCTTGTCTGAATGGGTACTCGATCCATCGGTTGCGGAATCGAGCGTTCGAGAGGCCAGCTTTCCTTCACCCGCAGTCGTGGGCCACCATCGAGGGAGTATCCCTGGGCATTCAGCACCCGACCGAGCAAGTCATCTCCCACATCGATCGTAGGCGTGTCGCCCAACGCTGCCACACGATCTCCAAACCGTATGCCGTCGGAGGAATCGAGCGTCATCGAAAGGACATGCGGCCCGCGAAAACCAATGACCTCCCCGGGATGACTGTTGCCCTCGCGATCGAGGATTTCGCAACACTCGCCCACCGAACAGAATGGGCCTTCCGACTCAATCGTCTGACCGGTGGCTTCAATGACGCGCCCGTGCCAGCGCCAGGCCGGCCGCTTTTCCAGCCGTCGGAAATAGGCATTCAGAATCTGCTCGGAACCGGATGGAGCTCTTTCTGCAGGTTCTTCTTGATTACGGTTGCCGAAGGGGTGTTCTGCGACTGATCGCATCCATCGCGGAGCATGATCTTCGGAATCCTGGGCGTCGGAGTTCGGTTGCCATCGATCCTCCTGCAACACGTCGGAAGGTGTCGAAGATTCGAGTCCCTCCGACCCGCTCTCGATTGCCGAGAGGTCCTGCTTCGACCGCTCTTTCGGAGCGCGCGGCGGATGAATGGACGGTCGGAAAAGAGAAATCGCGTCCACTCCCAATCCTTCCGGCAACATTGGATCGGACATTGGTTCCTCCCCTTTCCGCCACAGAGAGATCAGGCGTGTTGTCGCTACACAGCAATCCGGCCGTTGGGCGAAGCATGTGTGCTGGATTCCACCGGTCGGCGATCCAGCAGATCGAAAAACCCTTTTTCAATTTCCTCCAGCTGCGCTCTTACGCCCAGCTCAATGGTGCCCAGTTCCGTCGCCAGCAAACACTCCCCGGGAGAAAGAGAAGGATCCTCAAGCACGCCCGGATGAATCCGCAGATTGGCTGCCGCGCGGAAGAACTCCTTCCACGGCTCGACCTCCCGTGGAGGAACCCGCATGACGACATGGCTGGAATCGCCCAGCTTCTCCAACGCGACACGCACTGCGCCGGACAGCAACAGAGGATCCAGATGAGCTTCTCGATGCAACACCCGCGCGGCAATGGCCAGCGCCAGCCGCACAACTTCTCCTTCGACATTGTGGAAATAGCTCTGCCGCTCAAGACGAAATTGTTCGAGGGACTGGAGTATCTGCGCCTGCAGCCGTTGCTGTTCCGCATTCATCTGTTGCTCGACGGCCTGGCGGGCTTCGCGGCGACCCTGCTCGCGGGCCGCGGCCACAGCCTGTGCGGCGGCTGCTCGTTCCTCCTGCAAACGCTGCTCGAGTTCGGCCACCTTGAGATGATCATCGCTCTCCGGTTGCGTACCAACATCCGTCGCCCGGGAATCTTCCGGACCAGCGAACCCATCCGCGTGGCTGGGAAAAAGAGTGACCCAGGGGTTCGCTGATTCCGATCCGTGGCGCGGATCTCTGGAAGACGATTCCTCCTGCGTCTTAACGGACTGCACTGTGCGGTATTGCAGCCGTTCCAGAACTTGCGGCCCCGACCCATCGGTGTCACTCAAGTCTGCGCGAATTGCTCGTGTTGCTGCCACTCTAGGTCCTCTTTCATCCTGCAATCAATTCCACAGAGATCGCTGCCTGGCACGATAGCGTCTCGACGCCTGCCTGCGAAAGGCGCGTTGCCTACAGCATCAGGTCATCTTCTTTTTCCGTTGCCAGAATCAGCTTGCCATCCGTTTCCAGTTTTCGTGCGAGCACAAGAATTTCCTGCTGCACTCCCATCACTTCCCGCGCGCGCACCGGCCCAAGGAGCTCCATATCCTCCTGCAGCATCTCGACGGCCCGCGAACTGAGCGCCTTAAACAGGTGCGCCTTCAACTCGGGGTTCGCGCCTTTCAGCGCCACGGCCAGCTGCTTCTTGTCGACATGGGAAATCAATTCTCGAATGCTTGCCGCGGGTACGGTCACCAAATCCTCAAATGTAAACATCAGGTTGCGTATGCTGATGGCCAGCTGGGGATCGTCTTTTTCAATCTGTTCCAGGATCGATTTTGCAGCGATAGCATCCAGACGATTCAGCACGTCGGCGACTCCCTTGAATCCGGAGTAGGACTTACGATGCGTGTCTCCCAACGACAGCAGCCGCTTATGCAATACCAACGCCACCTTCTGCGCCATTTCAGGAGAGAACTGCTGCATCTCCGCCAGCCGCCGTATGGAATCCACTCGCAGCCCTTCGGCCAGTTCCTGCAACACCTGCGAAGCTCGCTTGGGATCGAGATGGGCCAGCACCAGCGCCACCGTCTGCGGATGTTCTCCTTCGAGAAATTTGCTGAGCTGATGCGGATCGACTTCCTGCAACATCGCCAGATCGCTGTGCTGCGCTTCCTGTGCATTCCTCACCTGGCTTAGCAAATCCATGGCGCGCTGTTTCCCAAAGGCATCCACCAGCAGCTTGGTGGCGTACTCCAAACCGCCGTGCACCATGTACTGCTGCGTCTCGATCAGTTCATAAAACTCTTCAAGTACGGCACTCGCTACTTGTGGAGAGACGTCTCGGACCGAGGCGATTTCTTCTGTCAACAGCTGCAGTTCCTGCTCCGAAAGGTTTTGATAGATCGATCGGGCCAGCTCATCGCCAATCGTAATCATCAGCACTGCGGCCTTGCGCAGCGGTGTCAGATTCTTAAGCGGCGACTTGTCCTGGCTTTCCGAAGAAAGCGGCATCGGGAAGGTCTCCTGCACTGGAACCTGTGGGGCCGTGGTTGCTGTCGCCATCGATCATGTCTCCTTCTCGTTTTCGTTCATCCATGAACCGAATGATCCTGCGGGTTCGCCGCCGACCAACTCAGCACCGCACCGTCAGGACTTGTGCGGCGAACGGACCCAGCTCTGCAGCAAACGTGTGCCCTGCTGCGGCTCTTTCTTCACGTACTCTGCAACATGGTCGAAGAGAACCTGGGCCCGCGCCTGCTGGCGCTCGAAACTTAACTCCTCCGTCTGATCCAAGGGCGCCGCACCCGAGGCGGACTTCAGCTGCGGGGCTTGTCCGCTAGCCGACATGGTTTGGACCGACGAGCTTAATTGCTTGATCTGCGCGAGAACCGGCCGCACGATGAAAATCAGCACCATCAGAAACGCGGCGAACAGAATCCCGTAGCGCACGAATCCCATATTGTCGCCGGCATGCTCGAGCATCCGCGTCGCCAGACCAGAAGTGGGCGGATTGGCATTGGTGGCGAACGCAAGGTTCTGTACCGTCAGCTGATCCCCCCGCGACACGTCAATCCCCACAGCAGCCTGCGCCAGTTGTTGTATCTCGCGCATCTCCGCCGGCGTGCGCGGAACCCAGCTAACATGCTTGCCGTCAGCGGATCGAACCATGTGATCATTGATTAAGATGGCGGCTGTCACCCGGCGCAATCGCCCTGGACCCTGCACGTGGTGATGGATCGCCTTGCTGACCGCGTACGTATCTTCCTCACGCTTACTGTTCTGCGGAGGTGTGGTCTGCTGCGGATACACCGGCTTGGCGTTGGGAGCATTGCTGGCGGTTCCCGGAACGCCGCCGGGAGCGGGCTGAGCGCCGGAGCTGGCCTCGGTGCGATCCGTGGAGAGAGTCGCGACTTTGTTGGGATCATAGACTTCATCGACATCGTCTTCGCTGCCGGAATCGAAGTCAGCCGTCACGGAGGCTCGCACATTATCCTCGCCGGCAACCGGCGTCAATGTCGCAAGCAATTTGTTGGTCAGCAGCTGTTCGTACTGCGCTTGCTGGGCACCGGCGGTTTTCGGCCCAAATTGCTGGCGTCCATCGGCGTCGACCAGCGTCACCTGGCTCGCCTTCAAGGTATCGACGGCGCCGGCCACCAGGCTGCGCACCGACTGCGCCTCTTCGTCAGTCAGGGACCTCCGCAGCTTCAAAACCACGCTGGCCTTCGCATTCCGTTGATCGTCAGTAAATAAGGAATCATGCGGCAGGACAAGATTGACCCGCGCCTGCTCGACTGCATTCAGGGACTCAATCGTGTGGTCCAACTCACCTTCCAGCGCTCGCTGATAGTTCACCCGCTCGTCGAACTCTGATCCCACCCAGTTCGGCTTGTCGAATATTTCAAATCCCATTCGCCCGCTGGAGGGCAGTCCTTTGCCGGCGATAGCCAGTCGCGCCTTGTTCAAGGAAACGCCCGGAACTCGAATGGTTGTACCGTCCGGCGTCAGGTCATAGGGAATGTTGGCGTCTATCAATTCCTGCTCCACCTGCTGGGCATCTCGCGCCTCCAGTCCGCTCATCAGCACTCGCATGTCAGGCCGGATCGCCAGCCATATCATTCCGGCACCCACCGCCAGCAGTATGCCCAGAGAGGCGAGCAGTCCCCAGCGCTGACGCGAAGACATGCTCCCGAGGCGGGCGCGCAAGGCGCGGGTATTCGCGGTCAGGCGCTCCTCCATGCCCGTCTTGACGATGGCGGAGGTTGGCGGCGGCGTGGGTGTCTTCTCTGGCATGATGAATCTCGTCTAATTTCGTTTATGACCGGTGAGGTGTCAGAATTGCAGTCCCATCAACTGCTGGTAGGCTGCGACCGCTTTATTGCGAAAAGCCAGCATCATCTCAAATCCCAAATTGGCTTTTTCTGTTGCGATCATGGCAGTGTGCACATCGACACCCTGCCCGGAAAGCAGGCCGGTCACGGTGTTGGCCGCATTCGTTTCCAGTTGCTGAGTCTTCCCGATCGCGTCCTGCAACAAGCCGGCAAAGGGGGTCGGATAGGACAACGAGGCTTCGCTGCCGCCGGAAATTCCGGGCGCCTGCTTCGTCGAGGAAACATCGGCCATCATCCGCTGCGCAGCGGCTTGAACATTTGGAATCGCTGTCATCTCTTCTTCCCCGACCTTTCTGTGTGTGGGCTCAACCCATCCACAGCAAACTTTTCCCGCCTTACTTCAAAAGATCGAGCGTGGAGGTGATCATGGATTTTGCCGCAGTCACCGCCGAAACATTCATGCCGTAGGCACGCTGTGCTCCCATCAGATCCACCATCTCCGTCAGCGGGTTGATGTTCGGATAGGTCACGAATCCCTTGGCATTCGCATCCGGATGGCCGGGATCGTAGCGTTGCAACGGAGCTGTCGAATCGCTGATGACCGCAGCCACACGCACCCCCTCCGCCACGTCCTGCGACTGACCTGCGGAGGCGGCGGAAGACAATAACGTGCTGGCAAAGTCCTGCGGCTGATCGACAGCAGAGCTCTGAAAAACGACATGCTGGCGCTGGTACGGTTTGCCGTTTTCTGTGCGCGTGGTATTCGCATTTGCCATATTCGCGGCCACCACCTCGGCTCGCTCCCGTTCCGCTTCCAGGGCCGAACCGCTAATATCCATCACTCCAAACAAATTCATACGTCTCCCTCGCCCGCCCGCCCGCCAAGCGGAAGCCCTACTGCGCCTGAATGGCACTGCGAATTTCCGACAATTGCTCCTGCAGCAGCTGAATCCCGGTTTTGTAGTCCAGTTGTTCCTTGGCCAGGTTCAGCCCTTCGCGATCCATCGAAACATCGTTCCCGTCCGGTCGTTCCAACAATCCATCGACCTGCTGAATTGCGGGTGCCTGATTGACGAGCGTGGAGCTTGCAGTTCCCACTCCCAGCGGAGAACCATTGCTGCCATCCTGGCGCACCGCCAGGGCTTGCGAGGCGGCGGCGGAAAACTCGGCCGCAAAATCGATGCCCACCGCACGATAGTTCGGCGTATCCAGATTGGCGACATTGCTGCTGGTCAGCTTGAATTGCGTACTCGTCAAGTCTAAAAACTTTCCCAGCACATCGATCAGGGGTGTTGTAATCTCCATCGATCCTCCTGCTGCTCGAGCTCGCCTCAGTTGATGGCCTGTACTGCACTTACCGTCCGTGGCGAATTCGGCGAAATTTTTTCTCGGTTCACCCTCAAGATTGGCTCCACTCAGTCGATGTGCAATAGAAGGTCTAAAGTTGGGCACGGCAGATAAGAGAATTCTCAGATTCTGTTTTCGGTGGGCGTTCTTTCGCGGGATCGCATGCGAATTTCCGACGCCGTGATCATGGGACGATCTTCGGCCAGGATGTAGGCCCGTTCGACCACATGCCCCAATTCGCGCACATTTCCGGGCCATGAATGACTGCAAAGCTTGTCCAGAGTTTCCGGATGAAACGATTTTGAAGGACCCGTCTGCCCCAGCTTCTCAAGGAAATGCATGGCCAGTTCCGGAATATCCTCGCGACGCTCTGCCAGTGACGGCGTTTGAACGGGAAAAACCGCCAAACGAAAGTAGAGATCGCTGCGAAACTTTCCTTCTTCCACGCACTGCAGCAGCGGCTGATGAGTGGCTGCGATCACGCGAACATCGACGCGGACCGGATCATTTTCGCCGATCCGCTGCAACTCCCCGGCCTCCAGAAATCGCAACACTTTCGCCTGCAGCGCCAAGGGCATTTCGCCAATTTCGTCGAGAAACAGCGTCCCTCCGTGCGCCGCCTCCATGCGTCCGGTGCGCGACTGGATTGCCCCGGTAAAGGCTCCGCGGGTGTGGCCGAACAGTTCCGCCTCTAATAACGCCTCCGGAATGGCAGCGCAGTTCAGCACGATGAACGGCCGATTGGCGCGCAGGCTCAACCCATGGATGGCGTGCGCGACCAACTCTTTTCCAGTGCCGGTGGGCCCTTCGATCAGAACAGTTGTTGAGCGCGGCGCGACCAGGCGAACAGAATGTGCCAGGCTCTGCATTTCGCGGCTGCTGCCCACCATTCCGGGCAGACTCGCAGCCGCCTGAACGCGCGGCGACGCGGCTATCGAATCGCCGGCAAACGAAGTTGCGGACTGCGGCGCCATTCCCTGCGCGACCTCTCCCGAACCATCGCAAGCGACGGAACTTTCCGATGCGATGGCAGCAACTCGCACCGGCCTGGTGTGGAGAAAGCTTCCAGCCGGGTTGATCCCATGGGCTTGCGGAGAACGAATGCCACGCGGCGCCATGGACTGAAAATTCGCTGCGAGAACTTCAGAATGGCCGGCCCACGCCGAGCTTGCGGATTCCTGCGCTCGCCGCAGCGCGTGCAACAGTTCCGGACGGCGCGCGGATCGGGTCTTGCCCACCATCTCCTCGGCCTCATTGACGCAGATCAGATCCAGATTGGGATACTGGATTCGCAGTTGCTCGGCGAGATCGCCGGCTTCCAGGTCAGGCAGCCAAAAGTCCAACAGCAGTGCTTCGCTGGGCGCTTCCTCCAGATACGACAGGGCCTGTGCGCCCCCAGCCGCCTCGCGCACCTTCCATCGCATGCCAGTTAGAATTTCAGCCAGCTTTTGGCGGAACGAAACATCCGCGCTCACCAGCACGGCAGTTCGAGACACCGCCGCGCGAACATCCATATTTTGTAAGGTTTGCATTTTGAAACTCCTGACCTAAATCAAGACTGACAACCAACGACGGATGGCCGCGGCAGAACTCGCGGTCAAACCGGTTCCAGGGAGGGTACGCGCATCACATAACCGTTGCCGCGCACCGTGTGAATCAATTTGTTCTCGGCGCCTTCATCCACCTTGCGGCGCAAATAGTTGATGTAGACATCCACAACATTGGTGGTGACGTCGGGGTGCATTTTCCAGACATGTTCGAGCAGACCACTTCTCGAAACGCACTCCCCCCGATGCTCCAACAGATACTCCAGCAGCGAATATTCCTTCACCGTCAGTTCGATCGACCGCCCGCCACGCTGAACGGCGCGACGGCTGCGATCGAGCACAAGGTCGCCGCAGCGCAGTTGCGATCCGGCGCTCGAGCCGAGACGTCGAATGAGGACGCGGCACCGCATCTGCAGTTCACGTAACGCGAAGGGTTTGGGTAAAAAATCGTCCGCGCCAAGCTCAAGGCACTGCAGCCGCTCGTCAAGGGAGTTTCGCGCGGTCAAGACCAGCACCGCTGCGTCGCTGACTTGGCGGATAGCGTGCAGGACTTCCCGCCCATCCTTGCGCGGCAGGTTCAAATCGAGCAGCAGAAGCCCAAACTGAGCTGTCTGCCACGTGGCCAGCACGGATTCGCCATCCTGCACCCAGGTCACCGCATGGCCGTCATTTTCCATGGTGCGCTGCAGCAAACTTCCCAGCGCAGGGTCATCTTCAGCTATCAGAACTCGCATCGGCAGAAATCCATTTCCAAAACAACAAGGGATTGCAATTCGAGAATTCTTCAGTCCATCCTTGATGGGAACGACACTTGTACCGCTGGAAGTTTCCAGGGGGCTCAAGTGAATTGTTTCCGGTCAAGGTGTATCTAACTTCGCTGGAGTGGAGGAGAAAATCAATCGAAAACCGGGGGGGTGTAAACCAAAGTAATCCAAAATGGGAAAAAGTCAGAAGATTTCCTCAATAGAAGCGTCCGGTGCGCTGAAGGGAGATGGAATCCAGCCGATAGGCTATAGCGCGGTCGCGCCCTGTTTTTACAATAGTTTCGGCGGCCTTCAGGCGATAACATCCAGCCACAACTTCCGGAAGTGGCTCGAACTCTTCAGCAATATTGAGTGTAGTTTCGACGCTTCACAGGAAAAAGATATCCGCCGGGAGAAATCAGTGGAGCAATTTTCCACTTTGTCTCCTGGTCGAGATAAATCAGCAATGGCGCAGGTTCAGCTGTCTCATGGGGCGAGCACAGTCTGATTGGGCCGCGACTCAGCAATTTCATCTGCCTATGTCCTGCCACTCGACGGATGGCAGGCGAAATGTTAACGAAGTCAGAGGGTTGGTGTGACTTGGCGCCAGGGATGGCCACATTTGAACGTTCACGCCCGCTGACCGGCGTTCACTGCACTTCCGCTATGCAGAACTGAATCGATTCAGTCGCGCCGATTCGCATCCTCCACCGGTTCTCGATTAGAGTGGCAATGACACTTAAATGCGTAGCCGAACGCTCCCTACGCCGCAGTTTTTTTGAGACGCTGCCGTTGCTTGAAAAGCAAGAATTGGTTTTGTGAATGGAGGATATGTCATGGTTCGATCGATTCGCCGCGTGGGAGGAACGATTTTTGGCATCGCGACATTGGTTCCATTCTTGCTCGCGCAACAGCCCGGGAGCCAAAACGCCGGCGCCGTGCTGAAAATCCAGACAGACACACCGATCGCCCGCGTCAGCCCGACGCTGTACGGACTAATGACCGAAGAGATCAACCATTCCTACGATGGTGGAATTTATGCGGAGCTGATCCGCAATCGCGCCTTTCAGGACAATCCAAATCATCCCGACCACTGGCGGATACTGCAGGATGGAGACGCGCGCGCTTCCATGAAGATCGACAAATCTACTGGGCCAAGCTCTGCCTTAACCAGCAGCCTAAAACTGACGGTGAAACGTGCCGATGACGCCGATGCGGCGGGAGTCACAAATAACGGCTACTGGGGAATTCCGCTACGACCCAACACCACTTACGCGGGCTCCTTCTATGCCAAGGCTGACAGTGATTCGTCAGGAGCGGTGACGATGAGTCTGGTGAATAACAATACTGGCGCCTTCGTCGCGACCGCCAGCGTGCCCGGGCTCACAGCGGAGTGGACGCAATATAAGGTTGCGTTGCGGACCGGACCGATCGCAGCGTCGGCCAGCAATCACCTTGTTATGACCGTGGCGCAACCGGGAACCGTCTGGTTCAGCCTGGTTTCGCTGTTTCCGCCGACCTACGGCAACACACCCAACGGCAATCGCGTCGACTTGATGCAAAAGCTCGCGGCCATGCATCCGGCGTTTCTGCGCCTCCCCGGCGGAAACTATCTGGAAGGTAACCACATTGCGGACCGGTATCCGTGGAAGAAGACTCTAGGCCCGTTGGTCGATCGGCCCACGCATCCCAGTCCCTGGGGGTATCGCAGCTCCGATGGACTTGGACTACTGGAGTTTTTGGAGTGGTGTCAGGACCTGCATATGCAGCCAGTCCTGGCCGTCTACGCCGGCTATTCCATGGCGCAGGAGCATGTGGCGCCGGGTCCAGAGCTTGCGCCATACGTGCAGAGCGCGCTGGAGGAGATTCAATACGTCAGCGGCGATCCTGATACGAAATGGGGAGCCGTGCGCGCCAAGGATGGTCATCCCGCTCCATTTCCTCTGACCTATGTCGAAGTGGGAAACGAGGACGAATTCGACAAATCCGGCAGCTATGATGGCCGGTTTGCGCAATTCTACGACGCGATCAAGAAGAGCTACCCACAGCTGCAGGTGATCGCAACCGCTCACGTCAAGAGCCGAACGCCGGATGTGATCGACGATCACTTCTATCGCTCGGCGCAGGAGTTCTTTGACGATACCCATCACTACGACAACACAGACCGCAAGGGCCCAAAGATCTTCGTCGGAGAGTGGGCGACCCGCGAAGGCTCGCCAACGCCAGACATGGGAGCGGCGTTGGCCGATGCTGCCTGGTTGACGGGCCTCGAGCGCAATAGCGACATCGTGATCATGGCCAGCTATGCGCCGTTGTTCATCAACGTCAACCCTGGGGCCTCGCAATGGGTTCCGGATCTGGTCGGCTATGGCGCGCTCGAAAGTTACGGCTCGCCCAGCTATTATGCCCAAGTGATGTTCAGCAGCCACATCGGCAATGAAGTGCCGGCATCCTCGTTGGACGGCACACATCCGCTGCTGTTCACTTCTGTCACCATGGATGCGGCAAAACGAGTGCTGTATGTGAAGGTGGTCAACGCCTCTTCGAAGCCACAGTCGCTTGAGATTCAACTGACCGGCAAAGACAAACCCAACGGGACCGCAGCGGTGACGACACTCGCCGGGCATTCAACCGAGGAGACCAACTCACTCGCCGACCCCACGAGAATTGTCCCGGTGCAAAGTGAGATCAGCGACGTTTCTTCCGATTGGCGCCAAACGTTTCCACCGTACTCGATTCAGATCATCGACGTGACCTTGCAATAGGGAGTGATAGATGAACGTTTCTACCGTAAGCCGTAGAGCATTCACGTATATTTGCTTGTTGTGCATTCTTTGTCTTGAGGGATTGTGTATGCAGACGGAAGTGAAAAAGTCGGTCTTCGGCACCATGCCGGACGGAACAAAAATTGAGATATTCACGCTACACGACGGCGACTTGACGGCCCGCATCATGACCTATGGCGCTCGCGTGGTCTCGCTCGATGCTCCGGATCGCAACGGCAAAATCGCCGATGTCGTACTGGGATATGACTCTCTTGACGGGTATCTGCACGACCCCAAAACCTACTTTGGCGCGATTGTGGGTCGCTACGGCAACCGCATAGGACACGGTACATTTGTTCTGGATGGCAAGCGGTATGAAGTGCCCAAGAACGACGGTGACAACAGTCTTCACGGTGGCGTCATCGGATTCGACAAGCGAGTGTGGACAGCTCATGAAATTCCAAATGGAGTCGAAATGACTCTCGTCAGCAAGAACGGCGATCAAGGATATCCGGGCACATTGACGGCGCACGTGAAATATACCCTGAGCGCGCATGCGCTGAAAATCGAATACTCCGCGACCACGGATGCCGACACCGTGCTAAATCTGACCAACCACAGCTATTTCAACCTGGCGGGCGAAGGCAACGGCGCCATTCTGGACGAGGTGATGACCATCCCTGCAGATCGCTACACGCCGGTGAATTCCGGACTGATTCCAACCGGCGAATTAGCGCCCGTTGCGGGCACGCCGTTCGATTTTCGTACACCCACGGTGATTGGGAAACGCATTGATCAGGATAATGAGCAACTGAAATTCGCCAAAGGCTATGACCAGAATTTCGTGCTGAACCGTGCGACGAACGGTCCGGCGCTGCATGAGGCTGCCAAGGTCATGGATCCGAAGAGCGGCCGCGTATTGACCGTCAAAACGACGCAACCCGGCGTGCAGTTTTATTCCGGAAATTTCCTCGATGGCACGGCGCATGGAAAACACGGACATGTGTATAGCAAACGCGCCGCGTTATGCCTGGAGACGCAGCATTTCCCAGATTCTCCGAACCATCCGTCGTTTCCGTCCACCGAACTCAAGCCCGGCCAGACGTTTCATAGCGTCACGGAATATATTTTTTCCACACAGAAATGAGCTTTGTTCGATCCTGGAGCGTGCAGGCCGAGGATAGAGCCCGGACGAATCCGGCGGACCATCCGCCGAAGGTGGCGCTAGTCTTCTTCCGGCTCGTGGAAATACATATTCCAGTCAAGATAATTGCTGGCGGCTTCATACACCGCGGCCGCGCTATCCGAGAAGTTCGCGGCAACGTGATGCTCGAAGCCTTCTTCGCAGATGAAGCGCAGCAGGTTCTGCAGCCGCGGAATCTCCACCACACCTGCCCCGCCGAAAGTCTCCAGGGGATCGTTCGTGAATTGGCCGCGACCAACATAACCGCGCATTTCGCCGTTGAAGTCATCGGTCGAGAACCGAGCGTAGCTCATGTCGCCCGCCTTGACGCGGCCCACGCAGGTGCCAAAGGTGTTTTCCTTGCCGACCGTGCCGGCAATAATCGCCTGAAAATCCATCACGACATCGTTGAAGAAATGTTTTGGCAGATTGGAGCAATGGAAGCACACCGCCTTGTCCGGATCGTCGCCGTAATTGTTATTCCAGTCCAGCAGCGCGCTTGGCGTTTCCGATGCCAGCGCCAGCGCGTGCATACTGAGCGTACCCACCACATCCACTTCGCAGGCCGACGGAATCAGGTTCTCGCTCATCATGCTCATAATGGTGCACGGCACCACGCCGAAATATTCTTCTAATGAAGTCCAGCATTGGACTGCGCTGATCTTCGTCTGCGTCTGCTGCATCCATTGCTCGATCACCCAACCCAGCTTGGCCATCTTGACCAGCGCCGGCTCGGGTACGGAGGACGTCTTGACGTACTTCTTGATTGCCGCCAGCTTGGCTTCGACGTCGCTGTCGCCATCCTTCAGCCGGTCGATGCGGCCCAGAATCTCCGATAGATCGATAGGCTCAACCGAGATGCCGTTCACCTCGAGAAGCTTTTCGCTATAGCGAACTGTGTTGAACGCTGCCGGCCGAGCGCCAATCGAGCCGATGCGGAGGTTCGTCAGCCCCCGCACCACGCGGCAGACCGCGCCAAACCAGGCCACGTCCTTCTTGAATCCGTCGGAGCTGGGCGAGACGGTATGCAGTTTCGTCAGGGAGTAGGGAATGCCGTACTGCATCAGGTTGTTGCAGGCGGACATTTTGCCGCAGAAACTGTCGCGACGAAAGGCAATTGTCATCTTCGAGCTCTTGTCCGGCGTCGCCTGCACCAACACAGGTACCTTCAGCGTCGAATAGCGCATTGCGTCGGCAATCGCTCGCTCGTCGCCGAAGTTTGGCAGAGTGACGATAACGCCGTCAATTTCATCGCGATGCTGGCGAAACAGATCGCCACAGCGTCGCGCTTCTTCATGGGTCTCGATGGCGCCGTACTTCGATTCTTCCGGACTTAACGCAATCACGCGAATCCCGGCGCCGTCGAGTACCTTCAGCATCTCCTCGCGGCCTTCTTTTGCCAGGTGGTCGGGAAAAAATCCGCGATTGCCAACGATCATTCCAAATGTCATTTGCCTGCCGTTCTTCATCGTTCTCCTGCCTTCTTATGTTGCTGCGCTGACTGAATTGTCGCTACCCTTGGGGAGAAAACCTTACGACATTTATGTTATCGAGAAATCAGCATCGGCACTCCCCCACCTCGCCGCCGCTCGCAGTTTCAATACCACTCAAACCCGCTCGGTTCCTCGTTCAGTATTATGCCACTTCGAGCACATATAAATCGATTTAAATCATGATTTTCGTATTCCGTTAATCTAGGCACCCAGAAAACATTTGTCAATTTAGAAAGGTGAGTTGTAGCGCATTTCGGTATACTTCTCGCCGTTAGTCTAACGGTACCTGGAGAACCCCCGAATGCGCCGATCCCTTTTGCTGCTCGCTCTCGTAGCCGCGCTGCCGCTTCGCGCATATCCGCAGATCGCAACCACTCCACCCATGGGATGGAATAGCTGGGATTCCTATGGAATGACGATCACTGAGCTGCAATTCAAGCAAAATGTGGACTGGCTGCATGCACACCTGCAGCCGAGCGGCTGGCAATATGTGGTGATCGACGAAGGATGGTACCTGGCCAGCCCACAGAAAGCCGATCAGGGCTACACCCTGGATGCAAACGGACGATACATTCCGGCAGCCGATCGATTCCCTTCTGCAGACAAGGGTCGTGGATTCAAGCCGCTGGCGGACTACGTCCATTCCCTGGGATTGAAGTTCGGCATTCACATTATCCGCGGCATTCCGAGGCAGGCCGTTACCCGCAACCTGCCGATTGCCGGATCAAAGTATCGAGCCGCCGAGGCCGCCGATACCTCCGACACCTGCCGCTGGAACCATGACAACTATGGCGTGAGAGATAACGCGGCGGGTCAGGCCTATTATGACTCGATCGCCAGGCTCTACGCCGGCTGGGGCGTCGATTTCATCAAGGTAGACTGCATCTCGCAACCTTACAAGACCGCCTCCATTTACATGGTGAACCGTGCATTGAAGAAGACAGGCAGACCCATCGTGTTGAGCCTCTCCCCAGGGCCAACGCCGCTTCCGGACGCTTCCGATGTGGCAGAGCAAGCGCAAATGTGGCGCATCTCAGGTGACGTTTGGGATGTCTGGAATCGCGACGAGACATCCAGCGACTTCCCCCAGAGTGTGACACACCAGTTTCCCTTGGTTGCGCAATGGGAGCGTTATGCCGGGCCGGGGCACTGGCCCGATGCGGACATGCTGCCCATTGGCTGGCTTGGGCCTCAACCGGGCTATCTGCAGGCACGTCCATCGCGGCTCACGTCAGATGAGACGAGAACTGTGCTGACTCTGTGGGCGATCGCCCGTTCGCCGCTGATTTTGGGAGCGAATCTAACCCGCATGAACAGTGCTACCGAGGCAATGTTGACCAATCGGGAGGCCCTCGCGGTCGACCAGAATTCAACGGACAATCAAGCACGCTTGCACACCCCGACCACCTGGGTGTGGACCGCGCAAGCGAGCTCCGCGAGGGGAGATTATGTCGCGTTGTTCAACGTGAGTGATGCGCCGATCGACCTGCACTACACATGGCGCAACCTGGGCATCGCCTCCGGCAGGCACGTGGTGCGCGACCTGTGGCTGCACAAAGTACTCGGGGAGACCGACGGAATCAAGGTGACGCTGGCGGCGCATGCGTCGGCGCTCTACCGGGTCGAATAGAAAGCATGGGCCATTACTTCACCCACGACAGAGGAAGGAGCTGGACGCCGTCGGCTGGCCTCCCGGTGAATCTGCATATCATCTGCGACCCAGTCGCGCCGAAAGGCTTTTACGCCATTTCTCCTCCGATCAAGCGCTGTTTCGTAGCGCAGATGGCGTGGCGACATTTCGCGCGCAGAAGTTCACGCTTTCCCACGAACCTTGGCGATTGGTCAAACTCTCCGTGGCGATCCCAGGGGAGGCGAAAATCGCCTCTACGCCGCGCCCGGACGTGCCCATGATTTGTGGTTTGCCGCAAGCAACGGCTTGTAGCATGCCGCAGGCCCTTCAGCGTTGCCCAGCGAGAACAGCGTGTCCTTCAGTCGAATGCCAGTAGTCAGCGAGATTCTGGCCTTCGGCTTCGGCAAGGCTGCCCCGCATCGAGGCAATCCCGCCCTATACCTGGCCGGAACCGCGCAGAGACAGGCCGGAGTCTTCCGTTCTGTCGATCAGAGGCAAAGCTGGCTTCGCATTAATGACGATCAGTACCAGTGGGGACTGATTCTGCGAATTACCGGGGATCCCAGGTTCTATGGACGTGTGTACGTCGGTACCCCATGGCAGAGGCACATTGTACGGTGATCCGCGCTAAAGCGTTCCTACCAGGAGTTGCGGCGAATTGGGAAACATTCTTCGCATCCGGCGATTTTGGCTTCGCCATTCTCCAGAGATAAGAGATTTATGGGATACGTCACGATATGACCGGCGGCGCCCTCGCTTCCCCGGCTCGATCGGATTCGGTGCGCAGTTACTCCTGGGCTACTTCAAGCGATTTAGATGGCCTAATCCAGCATGTGCACACTATTCATTCGACACTGAAGAGTCCTGCTGGTAAGCTTGGGTGGAACTGTAAATTGAAACGTTATGAGCCCACGTCACCCGCTTGACAACTCAGCGAACACAGCTCAAAAGCCCGCACGAACAACTCTAAAAACGCTCGCCAATCATCTTGAGCTTTCTCCGACTACGGTCTCGTTTGTCATTAGCGGATCGCCTTTTGCTGAAACAATTGCAAAAGGTACGCGCGAAAGAATCTGGGCAGCGGCGGAAAAGCTAAATTACCGTCCCAACGTTTTTGCGCGCTACCTACATACCAAGAGAACATATAGCGTTGCCGTACTGGTTCCTGACGTAGGGGACGAATATTCCGCGGCCTTGATTGGCGGAATTGAAAGCTGCCTGTCGAAGAAAGGCTTTTTCTATTTTGTCGTCAGTCATCGCGGCGCCCCCGACCTATTGAGAATGTCCCCCGATACGCTGCTCGACCGTGGTGTGGAGGGAATGATCTTCATTAACACCCCCCTGAATCGAGCCTTGCCAGTGCCCATCGTCGCCATCTGCGACATTACTGAGGGGCCCGGTATAACTCGCATCAAGATCGACAATGGCAAGGCTGCGACACTTGCAGTCGATCACCTTCTGAAGCTTGGCCATCGCGACATTGCTGTTTTGAAAGGTCCCGAAGGAAACGGCGATACAGACGATCGCTGGGGGCAATTTCAAAAGACATTCAAACGGCACGGCATCAAGATTCGACCGGAAAATACCGTGCACCTGGGCGTGTACCCAGCCTGCAACGAAAAGACCATGGCAGAAAATGGCTACGACGCAGCCCAGAAATTGCTGGGGCGTAAGAGAACGTTCACCGCGCTCCTCGCCTTCAACGACGCCTCCGCCATCGGTGCAATCCGCGCGCTGTACGACGTGGGGTTGCGCGTCCCGGAAGATGTTTCCGTCATCGGATTTGACGACATTCCGCAAAGCCTGTTCACGGTGCCACGCCTGACGACGATTCGGCAGCCGCTCTCCTACATGGGAGAACTGGCGGCGAACACTCTGCTGGAGAAGATCTCAGGCAATAATGGCGTGCCCAGGGTGCTGAAGATTCAGCCGGAGTTGGTGGTAAGAGAAACAACGGCGCCGAATCCTCACTTATCTCACAAGAATTCTGCAGTTGGTAATTCGCCGCGACAGGCGCGATAACCCGGAATCAACTTTCCGATTCCGCGGCTTGAATTCCAAAGACAGCCGCAATTTTCGAGCCTCGTCCCCTCTTCCATACTCTCTCGACATTCGGCCATCTAAAACGTTTTTTCTGCACTATATGTGACAGATTTCGACTTATAATTGACCTCGCCTGTCGGATGGCGTCGACGGCGTTCTGTAGATATGGAGAGCCCTTTCTGCTCCCCTGCATCGTATGGAGCGATGAGCCTGGATCTCATCTCTGAAAGTCGGGTTCTTGCTCGCACCATTTGCCGAATCAAACCAGAAGCACGCATCGGTTCTGAGAGGTATATTCCATGCGTTTGTTCGCGCTGTTGCTGCTTGCCGGACTTGGGCTTCCTTCGCTGTCCCTGGCACAAGACCACTATCGATATCCATTTCAAAACCCAAATCTCCCGACAGAACAGCGCATCGATAATTTGCTTTCGTTGATGACACTGCAAGAAAAGATTGATGCCCTCAGCACCGATCCCGATGTTCCACGCCTTGGAGTTCATGGCTCTGGGCAGATCGAAGGCCTGCACGGCGTAGCCCTCGGTGGGCCTGGAGGCTGGGGCCGCGTGTTTCCTCCCGGCTTCAGGCATGGGACTCCGGGCGTGCATCCGCTGAATAAGCCATTGGAAACGACGCAATTTCCTCAGGAGGTTGGACTGGGTGAAACCTGGGATCCGGCGCTGCTGGAGCAGGCGGCCACGGAAGAAGGGATTGAGGCACGCTACATTTTTCAAAGCAGCGGCCGCGGCGGCCTTGTCATCCGCGCACCCAATCTGAATCTCGAACGCGATCCTCGCTGGGGACGGTCCGAGGAATCCATGGGTGAGGACCCCTACCTGGTCGGAACCATGGGCGTCGCATTCGTCAAAGGTCTTCAGGGAAATGATGGCCGCTACTGGCGCACAGCGTCGCTGTTGAAGCATTTCGTGGGCTACAGCAACGAAACCGGTCGCAGCGGTTCCTCCTCCAATTTCGATGCGAGGCTCTTGCATGAGTACTATACTGTCGGTTTTCGCATGGCCATCGAGCAGGGCGGCGCGAATGCATACATGACCAGTTACAACGCTGTGAATGGCATCCCAATGACCGCCAATCCCATGCTGAAAAATCTGACCATGAAGACATGGGGATTTAATGGAATCATCTGCACGGATGCAGGCGCGTTAACTTTTATGGTGACGGCACACAAATATTGCGCCAACTCGGACGAAGCCGCCGCCGCAGCCATTCACGCCGGCATCAATCAGTTTCTGGACAAGTATCGTCCCGGCGTCGAAGGCGCGCTGCAGAAACAACTGATTACAGAAGCGGACTTGGACGAGAATCTGCGAGGAGTCTACCGCGTGATGATCCGGCTTGGTCTGCTCGATCCGCCGAGCCTGGTTCCGTTTACCTCCATCAATGACAAAAACGGTCCCGCCCCGTGGGAAAGCGACGCGACCAAACAGCTCGCCCTGCATGTGACTGAGGAATCCATCGTCCTCTTAAAAAATTCGAACCATGCGCTTCCGCTGGACATGTACAAGCTGCACTCGATTGCTGTGATCGGTCCGCGCGCCAATGAAGTGGACCTGGACTGGTACAGCGGAACTCCTCCGTTTGTGATTACCCCGCTGCAGGGCATCCAGAGTTATGTTGGGTCGTCCGTCAAGGTGAAATACGCGGCAGACAACGCGAATGGCGCCGCTGTTCAAGCAGCAAAGTCCTCCGACGTGGCGATTGTCTTTGTTGGCAACCAGCCGATCTGCGGCATGGGCTGGGGTCATTGCCCCGATCCTACGGAGGGTAAAGAAGCGTTCGACCGAAAATCGATCAGCATGAATCCCGATCAGGAAAAATTGATCGAGGATGTATATGCCGCGAATCCACGAACTATAGTCATCCTCGTGTCCAGTTTCCCGTACACCATCAACTGGGCGCAGGAGCATGTGCCGGCCATTCTTCACATGGCTCATAACAGCGAAGAAGAGGGGCCCGCAATCGCAAATGCCCTGTTCGGCAAATACAATCCGGGCGGACGCCTCGTCGTTACGTGGCCGAAATTCATCGACCAACTGCCGCCGCTGATGGACTACAACATTCGCGATGGCCGAACCTATATGTACTTCAAGGGGGAGCCCCTCTATCCCTTTGGCTACGGCCTCAGCTATACAAAGTTCAAATACTCCAATCTGAATGTCAGTTCACCGACCATCAAAAACGACGGGCAAGTGACGGTGAGCGTGGATGTGAAAAACGAAGGCGACCGCGCCGGGGATGAAGTGGTTCAGATGTATTTCAGTTATTCGGATTCCAAGGTTTCACGTCCGAAGAAACAGCTGGTCGGATTCCAGCGCATTCATCTCGAGCCCAACGCTAGCCAAACCGTTCGTTTGCCGCTGCCGGCCAAGCACTTGGCGTATTGGGATGAGGCTCGAGAACATTTTGTTGTGGAACCGGGAACCGTAAGGGTGCTGATTGGCAGTTCTTCTGCTGACATCCGCCTGCAGAAGTCGATTTCTGTCGCAAAGGCGCAACCGTAAACGCCTGAATTTGTCGGAGGAAAACTGTGCTGCATCGAGCATCGAAGAGTTATTTCATCCGCTTGAGCTTTCTTTCCACTTGTCTCTTCGCGTCGTCTACGTTGCTGGGACAGAGCGGAGTCGTGGTGACCAAAACTGCGGGGGGCGCTACGGTCAAAACCGCGACGGACACCTTGCACTTGACCGTGTGCGGGGCCACTTCCATCCACGTGGTGGGTGCGCCCAACACGGAAAACAATGGCAACGTGCTGGCCGGAACTCCCAAAGAGCCTTGGATGGCCCATGCCTGCACGCCGGCAAAGTTCACTCTGGACATCCCGTCGAACTCGACTGCGGCGCACGATGAGAAGCGGATGTGGAATCCGGTGGTCGCCACGTTGGACACCGGCAGCGTGCGTGTGCTGATTTCGCTCGATTCCGGCAGTCTTGAATTCAAAGACGAGCAAGGCAATCGGCTGCTACAGGAATTTCAGGATCGGCCACGCACCTATCGCCCCGTCACGCGCAATGGCGAGGCATTGCTCAGCGTGGAAGACCGATTCTACCCTCAGGTAAGAGAAGCGCTCTACGGATTGGGCCAGCACCAGAATGGTGTGTTCAACTACCGCGGAACAGTGGTTGAGCTGGCGCAGGCCAACACGGATGTCGATATTCCGCTGCTGGTATCAACCAACGGATATGGAATTTTCTGGAACTCAGCGGCGATATCTTATTACGACAACCGCTTTCCTTCGGAGATGCGTTTCAGCTCCAACGCCTCGCATGCGATCGACTATTACTTTCTTTATGGCCCCGAGATGGACCAGATCGTTCACCAGTATCGGGTGATGACCGGCCACGCGCCGATGTTTCCTGAATGGGCCTATGGATTCTTCCAGTCGAAAGATCGGTATCAAAGCTCCGACGAACTCTTGAAGATTGCGAATGAATATCGCAGCCAGCATGTTCCGCTGGACGCGATTGTGCAGGACTGGTACTGGTGGGTGAAGCAGGGCGATCCGGAGTTTCGCCACGATGCTTATCCAAACGTGCCGGAAATGCTGCAAAAACTGCACGACGAAAACGTCCACGCGATGTTGAGCGTCTGGGCTGTTTTCAATCCGCAGTCTAAGAACTTTCAGGAAATGAAGCTGCGCGGACTCGTAATTCCCGGAACCACCGATTATGACGCGACGAACCCTGCGGCGGGAGCGTTCTATTGGAACCACCTCATCGGGAAACTATTCGCGCAAGGGTGGGATGCCTTTTGGCTCGATAGCTCGGAACCGGAAATCGCCTATCCGCACGGCGGCGAAAGTGACGTCTCTCTGGAGGACAGGAAGCTCTTCATCGGCAATGGCGCTCTCTATACAAACATCTTTCCGTTGATGCACACGGGGAATGTGTATCAGCATTGGCGCGAGACTACGAACAAGAAGCGCGTCTTCATCCTGACGCGTTCCGCGTTCGCGGGGCAGCAGCGAAATGCCGCCACTACCTGGTCGGGCGACGTGTTCAGCACCTTTTGGGCGTTTTCTCGCCAGGTACCGGCGGGCCTGAACTTCGCGCTGTCTGGCATGCCATATTGGACGACAGACATCGCCGGCTACGGCCCCCCGCTGGCGCGCGACACCCACGATCCGGCCTATCAGGAACTGTACACACGCTGGTTTGAGTATGGCGTCTTCTGCCCGATATTCCGCACCCATGGGCACCGCGCCAACAATGAGAACGAAGTGTTTTCCTACGGCCCGGTCACGCCCATCCTGATCCGCTATGACAAGCTGCGCTATCGCCTGCTGCCATACATCTACTCTCTGGCGTGGCAGGTTACGGATCACGATTCGACCATCATGCGGCCGCTTGTGATGGATTGGCGCACGGACCGGAAGACATGGAACATCGGTGACGAGTATATGTTTGGGCCAGATTTTCTCGTTAGCCCAGTCACGCAACAAGGAGCTACCAGCCGATCGATCTACCTTGCCACCATCTCCTGCCTGGTATGACTTCTGGACGGGAGAAAAAACGAAGGGAGGCCAGCGGATTGAAGCCAGCGCTCCAATCGATCGCATCCCGGTTTACGTCCGAGCAGGATCGATTCTTCCCATGGGACCTGAAGTTGAATGGACGACCGAAAAACCGGCGGCCCCGATTGAGCTGCGCGTCTATCGCGGTGCAGATGGCAGCTTCCAGTTGTACGAAGATGCTGGCAATAGCTATGCCTACGAGAAGGGCGAGCATGCAGTCATCCCCATCCACTGGAATGAGGGGACGAATACGCTGACCATCGGCGCCCGTGATGGATCTTATCCGCAGATGGCGCAGCAGCGAACCTTCGACGTCGTGTTCGTTGGTGCGAATCATGGCTCCGGCATGGAAGAGACCGCGAACACCGGATAAGCAGGTGCAATACGGCGGTTCAGCAGTCACTGTCACGCCATAGTTTCGCGATTGCTGCCGGCCGAAAGCTGGCACGATGAAGCGCGGTACTTATCTTGCAGTCGAAGTGAAGGGGGTTGTCTTAACAATTCCCTTCCCTTCGACGATGGTGTAGATGGCGTCGGCTTTGACGTTGGTCCGAACGTCCTTGTGCCCGCTTGGCCATGCGATTTCCACTTTCGTCATCACCGCATCTTGACCTAGACCAAAATGCAAGCGGGTATCGTTCGACGAGAGATAGCTACCACCGCCGTGGACTTCATCGATCTGCGTCATTCTCGCGGTCACAACGGTCATGCGTGCGCCAATTGCTGCACGATTGCTCTTCGTGCCTACGAGTCGAAATAAGACGCGATGATCGGAATTTTTGGTTTCATTCAAGAAAACGGACGGCGGAGCACCGATGTTATAGACGACCACGTCGACATTGCCGTCATTATTGATGTCGCCGAACGCCGTTCCTCGTCTTGATTGCAGCGGCCCATCATTCAACCCGGCGATGTCCGCGATTTCGTTGAAGGACTTGCCGTCGATGTTTCGATACAGCTGGATCGGCTCGCGATATTTCAACTCATCCGGCAGCGTATCGACCAGCGGACTCACGTTCCCCGTCGCCACAAAAATATCCGGCCAGCCATCGTTATCAAAGTCCGCAAACCCGCTGCCCCAGCGCACAGGAGAATACTTGAGCTGGTAAATCTTGGCATCCCAGGTGGTATCGACAAACCCCTCCGCACCCTGGTTATGATAGAGCGTCATCGGCTGATATCCATAGCGGGTCACGACCAGGTCGAACTTGCCATCGCGATCGTAGTCGCCGAAGTCTCCCGCCATGTTGCCCATAGGATGCCCATCCTGGCTGAGGGCAACTCCCAGCAACATCGCATCCTCTTCAAACTTTCCATTGTGCAGGTTGCGGTAGAGAAAGTTCGGCCCTTGATCATTGGAGACAAATAAATCCGGCCAGCCATCGCCGTCGTAGTCTCCCCAGGAGACGCCCATACCGAGACGTTTCTCCGGGTTACTGACCCCAGCTTTTGCACCCACCTCTGCGAATGTGCCGTCACCCCTGTTACGGAATAGCAGATCGGATTCACCCGCGCTGATGGGAACTTCGATCGGCAGCCCTCGATACGATAACGCCTTCGCGCCCGGCTGAGGAAGATGATGAATGTCGGTATCGACGTAGCGCGACACAAAAAGATCCAGGTTGCCGTCGCGATCATAGTCTCCCCATGCGGCGCCAACGCTGAAGCCGCCACCGGCGATTCCAGCCTTCTGGGTCACATCCTTGAATTTGCAATCGCCCATGTTTTGATAGAGCACGTTGTGCCCATAGCCCGCAACGTAAATGTCGGGCAGACCGTCGTTGTTGAAGTCTCCGATGGCCAGCCCCATGCCCCAGCCTTTGGTGGTCAGCCCGGCAGCCTGCGTAGCATCGGTAAAGTGCAAGCCTGCTCCCTGGCGGTACAGCGTGATCATCGGGTCGCCGCCATGCAGGAAATGGTCGATCGACGAGCCATTCACCGTGACGATGTCGAGCTTACCGTCGCCATCGCAATCGAACAGCCCGACTCCGCCACCCATGGTCTCCAGCAAATATCGATTCTCCGGCGACGTGTATGGAACCTTCGTGACCCCGACTGCCGACGCGACGTCGTGTAAGCGTATGGGAGATGGGGTCGGCGGCTCCTTTGTCGACGGAAGAAAAAGCGCGAGAAGAAATACTAGCGGGTGCATAGGCGAATGGTCCATCGATTGTCTTGGCAGTACAAGCAATTTACTTAAGAGCCAAGCTATTTCTTAATTCCTTTTTGCTGATTTTGCCTATCTTGTTTGCTTCGATCCAGGCTGGTCGTCAGCATAGATCGCGCGTTTTCATCCGCTGGGTGGGTTTGGAGATATCGCTGCAACGGCGGGATGGCCTGCCGATATTGGCGGTCGAGAAACGCCGCCCGTCCCCAGTTCAAGTCCAGCCCCTCCAAATTTGGAGCCCACTTCGCTGTGTCCTGAAAATAGATCGTAGCTTGCGTGTAATCTTTACGGATCGCCGAAATTACGCCCAAGTTGTTGTAGCTGTCCGCAATGACCTGGGCAAGCTTCGCCTCGACCGCTTTTGCTTTCTGCAACTGCTGCGCGTCGATCACAGCAGGCTGACTCGTGTTATTGCCTGGGAACTGCGCGGGAGCCTCGCCGTGCGCTGGCCCAGCGGTATTACGTTGTTTCGCCTGGTCCATCTGCTGCAGCAATCCGTTGGATAGCTTGATCTGCTGCCTGGCTTCCTCCACCCTTCCGGATTGCATCAAGACTCGAGCCAGCAAATAGTGAGCGCGTTGCACCTGGTAGTTGTTTCGCGACAGATCGCGCGTCAACTCGATCGACCTCTTCAGCGCCGCCTCCGCCTTGGCCGGCTGATTCATCTCCATATACAACTGGCCAAGCATAAAATCGATATCCGGATCTTGCGGAGCCAGCGTGCTTGCGCGAAGCAGCTGCGTTTCCGCCTCTGGAAAATCATGTTGCTTCATCGCGATATATCCCAGCTGCGAATGACTCAATATGTCGTTGGGCGAAATTTCCAGCTCTTTGCGGAACTCTGCAGCGGCCTTAGCAAAATTCATCTCTCCCATATTCTGCAAATAGGCTGCTCCCAGCGAATAATGGGCGCCGGGTAGTTTGTCATTCTGGGCGATGGCTTTTTTGAACTCCTCCTCAGCCTGCTCCGAATAGTCCGTCTCCGCGTATTGCAACCCAATATCCATATGTAGCTGGGCGGTATCGCCGAATCCTTTCAGCATTTCATGAAAGATGGTCGCGGCCTGCGTTTCTTGCTTCAGTATCAGGTCGGCCCGTGCCAACGCAAGGCCGTCGGCATAGTTAGGATCGAGCGCCACCGCAGCCTCCAACTGCTTCTGCGCTTGCAGGTTTTGTTTCTTCAGCAACAACACCCGACCCAAAGCTAGATGAGCGGATGCGTTCCGCGGAGCCCTCGCAACAGCCTCCTGCGCCAGCAGCATGGCCTTCTGCATGTCGCCAGCGGCAATGGCCGCCTGCACGTAGTCCAGACGCATCTCCACGTTACCTGGATCGAGCAGCAGCCCTTCATCAAATAGCGAAATCGCTTTGTCGTAGTCGCCGACATTCGCGAAGTTCTGTGCCAGCAGGTTCAAGGCATGCACGAGGAAAAGTTTGGAATAGACGGCCGCACTGGCCATATCCCCCTGCGACTCTGCTTGCTGGGCCGCGTCGTAGTCGCGTTTTAAATCGGATCCGGAGAAGCGGTTCGTCTGGAGCCCACGGGCAGGAACAGCGAACAAGATTGCGACGAAAAGTACCGTAAGCGGCCAATCACGTGGAGGTCGGATTCTCAGCGGAAACTTCATGCAGGGACTGGATTCGGCAGTTCCGAGGGGACAACAGATTTTCTCGGGTTTTCGATCGTGAGGCAAGTATAAATGGCGCGTTGGAGAATAGGCTCCTCCTTCCAAAACCACATGCAATACGTTAAAAAAAGTTGGGGCATCTCTCGCGAGATGCCCCGAAGTTATGCGGAGTTTGGGTTAGAAGTTATATTTCACATTCAACTCGATGATTCTCTGGTTGGGTGCTCCGGCTTTGCTATCCAGAACGCCCCATGTCGAAGAATCGCCGGCTTTGTTCAGCGTAAGTTTCTTTGTGTTGTAGTCGGCGAGATACCGCAGGGTCAACTGGTTGTTGCTGCTGAACTGCGGCAGTGGGTGATTGAGCCAGTTGAAGGCCGAGACGCGGAACTGAACGTTTTGGCTGCCCTTAATCTGGAATGTCTTATACAGCGCCAGATCGTTCTCGATGAACGCTGCGTTCGACATATATGGATAATTCTGCCCTCCATACGTGTGAAACGCCGGCGCAGCAAAGCAGTCCTGGTTGATGAACGCACCCTTAATCGATCCCGACGATTTTGGATCGCATGTTAGCACTGGCATAATGTTCAGAGGGGCATCGGTTCCATAGTATGTACGGGAGCCGAGACTTGTCGTAATTTGGTTTGCCCCTGCATTCGCCGGCAAAGTTGCCGGATCGTAACTGAGGTTGAGCTGCTGGACAAAGTTCCCCTGGTTCTCCTGCGCGAGGCTGCCGCCCGCCTGCCATGACGAGATACCGGAAATCGTCCAGCCGTTGGCAATCTGCTTCAGCACTGGATTGCCCTCGTGGACAACATCCCCGAAAAAGTAAATGTAGTTGGAGTTGAACAGAAAGGGCCGATCCACATTCAACGCTCCGTAGTTGGCACGGGGATTGAAGGGATTGACCTGGAGTGCAGCCGTTCCCAGTTGCTTCTGCCACGTGAAGTTGAAGTCGAAGGTGAATTTGCCGGCCCGTTTCGTCCACGAGGCCTGGAGTGCGTTGTAATTGGAGTAGAAGTCGGACTGGTGCATCAGGACCTGGTTGGTCCCATAGGCATACCCAAACGGATGGTAGTCCGCATACTGGTTACATTTGCCAAGGCCGTTACACGTCGTACTGACATTTTCAGGGTTAGTGGCGACCAAGCCGGTTGCAGGGTCGGGATTAAAAAGCCCGCCGACTGGTGTTTTGTTCTGGTCGGCAATGGCATTAAAAGCCGAACCATTACTCGATTCACCCAGGTTGGTCATCTGGCTGCTGCTGCTGCCGACGTAGGCGACATCCAGCAGAGATTGCCAGAACAGTTGCTGGTCGATGGTCAGGTTCCAGGTATAGGTGAGCGGAATTCCGTAGTCGGTCGGAGAGGCGCCGGTATAGGAACCATAGGTTCCTGTTCCCGGTACGAACCCCGGTTGACCCGCAATGGCAGCCGGAGCAATACCGAGTGATTGCCCCAATGGAGTGTTGATGAGACCGACTTGCGACTGCAGGATTTCCTTACCGCCCGGCAGGCTATAGCTGCGGATATTCTGGGCGGTTTGCAGATCAGCGGCATAGTCGTTGTACTGGTCCTGCCACCGATATGCACCCCATCCGCCGCGAACCATCGTTTTGCCGGTTCCAAACACATCATAGGAAAGGCCAAAGCGCGGGGAAAGGAAGGCAATGCGGTCCGGCTGACCGCTAAGGGGTACGCCCTGGCTCATTCCATGCCAGTAGAAGCCCGGCTCCGATTTGCCAGAGTAATAGTCGGAAGCGACTCGGCTTGCATAGAACACTGCCATACCGGTTCCAGTGCGATCGTACCAGTGGCCGACATGCTCAAGACGCGCGCCGATCTCGAGATTCAGCTTGTTGTTCACTTTCCAATTGTCATTGAAATAGAAGGAAAGAATCTGATAGGCCATATCGCTATTGGGCGACTTATTGGCCTCGTTGTACCCGGTTACCGAGCCCGTGATGAAGTTCGCGGTTGGGTTATTCGATCCAACAACGTGGCCGAGGAACGGATTGGTGTTCTGGCCGAAGCTGAAGATACCATTCATCTGCTGCCCACCTCCCTGATAGTTGGAGGTGTTCATGGTGAATGCACCAACTTTCAAGGTGTGGGAACCCACGACCTTTGTGAAGTTATCGGCGAAACCAGGATCCTCTTTGCGGACCTGGTAGACGCCCGATGGCTCGTAGTCATCTCCCTGCGAGAAATCTGGGAAGCTATTGGTTCCTCCTGTATTGTAGGCCGGAGCCAGCTTCGATCCTGGGCTGAACACCTGGCCATAGCCTGCGCCCGTAGGATATCCAAACGTCGTACGATACGCTCCCTTTGTATCGGCAGGTTGGTTCGGCAGGTTGCCATAGCCCCAACTCGCGATCAACTCATTGGTCGTCGTGGGATTGAATACATGGATGAAGTGTCCCGCAGCGGTCTTGGTATAGGAAAACTGATACAGTCCGCCGCCGGGATACGGCACAGAGTTGCCCGGGGTCCAGTAGATATGGGCGCCGTTCCCCTGATCGAGCGAGGAGCTGTATTCCTGCTGGTAGGAGACTTCGAGCTTGTTCTTGTCGTTAGGGCTCCAGTCGACGCGTACGCGCCATACCCAGCCGTCGACGTGATTAATGATCGGCTGGTAATAGTTATAGCCGCCAGGAGTGGTTGCCGGATTGGAGTAGCCGCCCGCCGGGTTCGGCGTTCCGGGACTGCTGTAAACCTTGGGCCAGAACGAGGCCAAAGCAGTGGATGAGGGCAAAATGAACTGGCGTCGGAACCTTGGCGCCATTGTCAAGCACCGTGCCGTCGCTGGCCACGTGATAACCCGGTAGAGCCGTGGAATCTAATGCTGCGGATCCGTCCGAGTAGATGGTCTTGGAAAGATCCTGGCACCAGCCTGTCTGCGTGGGACCGAAACCATTGGGGCATAGCGCCCGGTTGTCCGCGTTGTCGTTGGTGAAGTCGCCGGCCATCATCTCCGGAGACGGAATGTAGGACTGCAGAACGTTGGCATTTCCCTGGTTTTGCAGCCATCTTTCATAACCGCCCCAGAAGAAGAGCGTTTTATGGGTTTTGGGCACGTATCCGCCGAAGTTGCCGCCCGGATAGTAATACGACGCGCCGCCCTTGGGTTTTCCCTGGTGGTTGCTCTGCCAGTCATTGGCGTTCAAAGCGTCGTTGCGGGCGTCGAAATACGCTTCCCCGTGGTAGTGATCGGTTCCGGATCTGCTGATGGTGCTGATCACGACTGGACCAAATTCCTGGTCCGCACCGAAGTTGGACGTCATCACCGTCATTTCCTGCACCATCTCAGGATTGACAGTTCCGATTGAGCCGCCCATGTCTCCCGGGTCGATCACGTTGACGCCATCGGAGAGCAACTGCTGCGGGCCTCTATACTCGGCGCCACTCACGTTCAACCCATTGCCGACCGCGCTGGTCTGCGCGGTGACGGTTAGGGCATTGAACGATGCACCATTGCTGAGGCCGTTCGGAGTTTGCACAACTCCCGGCAGCACTTTCAACATTTCTGTGACGTCGCGGCCCATGAGGGCGACGTTGGTAATGTCCTTGTAACTGAGCACTTCCGATCGGGCGCCGGTGGTCATCGGGATGATCTGAGACGCCGCCTGCACGGTCACGCTCTGAGCGGCGCTGCCGACAGCCAGCGTCAGGCCCGGAACGTCGCGCGAGTCGCCGGCGTGCAGGACGATTCCGGTCAGCTGCTTGGGAACGAATCCTTTTGCGTCCGCCTTGATCGAGTACGAGCCAGGAAGCAGCGATGGGAACGCGAAATAACCGGCCGAGCTGGTGACCGAAACGCGCGTGTCTTGCGTGGCCTCATTCACCAGGGTGACTTGCGCCCCGGGTACAACCGCTCCGGTGGGGTCCGTCACGGTGCCGGAAACTGTGGCTGTGGTCTGGGAGTATGCGAAAGGTAGAAATACAAAAAGCAGTGCCATGGCCATTAGAAGGCCCACACCGCGTTTCACATGGGATAGGTTGAAGTTCGCAGACCTGCCGAACCCGTAAAACTGTTTCATCTTGCCTCCAAAGCCCCGAGGGGGTACACGTTCATTCCACGTTCCAATCACCGTTTTTCCATATGGCAAGGAGCGACCGCTGAAAACACAGCACCGACTAAATCGCTTTACTTGGCCGCAGCAATGTTTATTCCAATTGGATATCGGTTGTCAAGATGTTTTTTGCGTTTCTAAACTGATTTAGTTCCCGATCAGGAGGGAGGACTTACCGGATCGTAAAATCCATCGCGGTCGCAAACGAGGGGAAACACCTAGACAATCGCTTTTCTTGAATCTGCCCCGCGATTGATGCAGGATCCAATGGTCGCTTCTGGGAGCATGAAATTTTGTTGAAAATTGTCGATTGGACGGGACGAACATTGATCGTTAATAGGGCGAAAATGTGGCGAACCCAGCGATTGCTTAAGATGGGAAAGCGATCTCGTCGAAATGGCTAATTCGCTCCTGGGCGATACCATTGCCGAACGGCTCACCACCGATGTCGGTACCGCGAAATGCGGGCGTCTGTTTTGCCGACCAACCGAGACAATGCAGTAAAAAGAACGGCACGAAGCGAATCGCGCTCAACCGCAATTGACCATCATTCCGGTTCTGGCTGTGGCCCGGTAAATGGCGAGCAGCACGGTTTTTGGGAAGGGACGCAGTTGCATGAACTCCACCCGCACATCGTCCGGATCATACAGGTTGAGCTGATATTTTCCATCGCGGCCCATCAGCTTGTGCGAAGCCGGAGAGGGCTTCCAGCCTCGTTGGGAAAGCTTGGCAACCACCGTATCGATGTCTACTGCTCCCAGAGAAAAATGGTCGACAACTCCCAGCTCGCGATGACTGGGATTTGCAGGAACATTCAGTATGTACTCAATCCAGTCCGTCCCGTTCGGTACCTGGATGGAGATGAAATCCGTCACGCCGTCTTTCATTCCGCCCTTCCAATACGGCCTGAAACCGAGGATTTTCTTGTAAAACCCGTCCTCGACCGACGCGCTGTGGACTTGAAATCCTGCATGAATGATTTGGGAACTGATCGCGTGTGAATCAGGAGCCGAATGCGCGGGCAGTTGGCCGCGCTGGATAAATTCGATCGTGTTCCCTTCCGGATCCTTCACACGAAAGCCCTGGCTGCCATCCCTCCAGCGCGTTACAGAAGCTGGAACTGTTACCGCGTGTTGGGCCAGGTACAACCGCATCTGTTTCGCATCCGTCGTTGCAAATGCGACGTATTGGAAGGGATGCTCGTCGACGCTGGCGGCCGGCAGCACTTCCACCCACTGCTTCGGCACGCCATAGAAGCGCAAGCCATTTGGGCCTTCTACAGATGGAACTGCGGTCCAGCCAAGCGTCTTCTCATAGAAGGCTCGATCCGCTGGAAGGCTTTGCGCCGCCAGCCCCACCCCAGCAATACTTGTGATCGCGGGGCGCGTAACCGTAGTGTTCTGCGAGAACGCGAGCGTGCCCATGCAGGCCAGCAACGCCAGAGAAAAGAAGTTTCGCACTGCGATCCTCCCATGACCGTCGATGTGTAATCGTTCACGTACAGCATACCGCTCCTGCGAACTCGGCAGTCCTGAAATAGTGAACTGAAACGATTTACTGTTAGCATTCTCCAAAGGACAGATGCCGCTGACCATGAAACGCACCAGTTTTACGTTGACCATCATGCCGCACAGCTTCGTCGCGCTCGCGGAAGAATAGCTCAAGGATGAAACATTGACAGCGGGATGGCATTCGCCATTCCACGATATCCAGCAGGCGATGGGTGCAGATGGTCGCCGGAATCGTAGCTCGGCAAAAGGCGGTCGGGATGGCTTGGGTCCCGCATCACCTTGTCGAAATCAATGACCGCATCGAAATGCCCCGAAGCGCGAATCCATGCATTAACGGTGTTGCGATCCTGCTCGTCTCTCGCTGTCGGATGGTAATAGTCGGACCCCGCGTAGGGCGTAATCGTTCCCCCCATGATTTCAATCCCATGCGCGTGCGCTCGCAGGATCATCTGCTGATACGCAGCAATGATGTGAGCCACCAACGCCTCATGCTCGGCAGTCGGCACTTTGCCCAGACGCGTCAGACCGCCCAGATCGTTCACTCCCTCAAGAACAATCATGTAGCGAATGCCGGTCTGCGCGAGCACATCGCGATTGAACCGCGCCAGAGCATTCGGTCCCAGCCCATCGACCAGAAGATGATTGCCACCAATGCCCTCATTCAGTACGCCAACCTGATTTGTCGCAGACGATCCTTGTAGCCGTTCGGCCAACACATCCGTCCAGCGATCGTTTCCGTTCGTCGTCGTCGCGTGACCATCCGTGATGGAATCCCCAAGAGCGACGACAGACGCTGCATTCGCTTGCGCCGTCACGTCGACGCCCGAAATCTGATACCAGTGATCGACTTTCGTAGCATTCGGCAACGTGGCGGCGGATACCAGGTTGCCATGCACGACATACGATGTGGCGCGCGAACCCGGATGCCCTGTCTGCTGCGCAGGTGACGCTGTCAGGTGGAAGCTGATGGCCAGGTTGGAGAGCGCGGCGACAGGATATTCGATTGAGTCAGAGATGTATTCCGCTCCCGCAGGGATCACCACCTCCGAACCTCCGCCGAACGTGAGCGCCTTATCCGTCGTTACGTCGATCTGGTCGCTCGTGGGTGACAGCGGACGCGCGATGTGGACGGAATCGATGTGCAACGGGGCTGTCCCAAATGCATTCGAAATACGCACGCGCAACTCCGGCCCACCGACGGAAAGATGCACAATCTGGCGCAGTGTCGCATCGCGCAACTCGTCGGGAGGAAGCCCATTCGCCTGCTCCGGAATCTGCTGTGAGGACGCCCATGAGCCCACCCAACGAGCTGCGGCAGGCGCATTCTGCGCGAAACATGGCAGCAGCGCGAAAGCGTACAGCCATACTGTAAGGATGAAGGTGACTTGATATCTAAATCGCATTAGAGTTGCTCGTTTTCTGCACGTGGACTAGCATAGCCCTTGTTTTCTGCCGCAGCCAAATTTGTTCCGGAGGATCAGGGGCGTACAACCCCGTCGGCTCGCGTCATGGTGAATGAACAATACAAGATTATTCGTTTCGTTATATGCCCGATGGCCTCGAACTCGAAGCTCGACATTCAACCGGACTAGTTGCCACCCACGTGGTCGCGAGTCTCGCAGCTACCGGGCCGCAGGCAAAGCAATTTGTCCAGGCGCTTTGGAACGCGCCCATTCCTTACGGGGAGCAGCGGTACTACGACGGCATGCTATACCTGATGAGCTTAATGCATTGCGGCGGAGAGTTCCGCATCTGGACGCCGAAGTAGTCGATGCATGCGAGATCCGCATGGTTCGAAATGCGATTGATACAAACTGAAAGAGAGGAGACACGGGGCAATGGTCGGTCTGCGATGGAGGTCTGCCGAAAAAACGGTTGGTCGACGATTGCCATTTCTGCTGGTCTTCCTGCTCTGCTGCAGTTCCCTCTTCGCCTTCACGATCGGCGAAACTCCCTACATTGAATTCTCCGCGTCGTCGGGAAGCTTTCCCATTGCAGCCAACGGCCGTGCAACTTCAATCTATGTCGACACGAATGATGATCCCGGAGTCGTCCGCGCAGCGCACGATTTGCAATCCGATATTCAGCGCGTCACCTCTTTAACGCCAGTCCTCACACATGGCTCGCCGCTCCAAGCCAATGTCATTCTGATCGGCACCATCGGCAGCAGCATAATCATCGATCGACTCATCCGCAACAAGAAAATCGATGTGGATGCCATTCGCGGTAAATGGGAATCGAACCTGATCCAGGTGGTTGCGCATCCATTGCCCGGTGTCGCCAGCGCTCTCGTCATTGCCGGCAGCGATAAGCGCGGCACCATCTTCGGAATCTACGACGTGTCTGAGCAGATTGGCGTGTCGCCCTGGTACTGGTGGGCGGATGTGCCTGTACCGCATCACGACGCGCTATACGTCAAGCCCGGAAGATATGTCGAGGGCGAGCCCGCCGTGAAGTATCGAGGCATTTTTCTAAACGATGAGGCGCCCTCGCTCACGAATTGGGTGAATGAGAAGTACGGCGGCTTCAATCACTTTTTCTACGAACGCGTCTTTGAACTGCTGCTTCGGCTGAAGGCCAATTACCTTTGGCCTGCAATGTGGAACAGCGCCTTTTATGAAGATGACCCACTAAACGGAAAGCTGGCGAACGAATTCGGCATCGTCATGGGCACCTCCCATCACGAACCGATGATGCGTGCATTTCAGGAATGGCAGCGCCACGGTGTGGGTCCGTGGAATTATGCGACGAACGCGACGAACCTGGATGCCTTCTGGGAATACGGGATCCAACGCGGTCGAAACTGGGAAAGCACCATCACGATCGGCATGCGCGGCAATGGCGACGAGCCGATGTCAGCGACCGACAACATCGCGTTGCTGGAAAAAATCATCGCCGCACAAAGGAAGATTATCGCTCGGAATTTGACCCCCACGCTTGCTGCCGATCCGCAGGTCTGGGCGCTCTACAAAGAGGTCCAGAGTTATTACGAGAAAGGCATGCGCGTTCCCGATGATGCGACCCTGCTGTGGAGCGACGACAACTGGGGAAATATTCGCAGACTGCCAACTCCAGCAGAACGGAAGCGAGCCGGTGGCGCCGGAATTTATTACCACTTTGACTATGTCGGCGATCCGCGGTCTTATAAGTGGCTGAATACCTACCCCATCACCAAGGTCTGGGAGCAGATGGATCTTGCCCATGCCTACGACGCGAATCGCATCTGGGTAGTGAATGTAGGCGACCTGAAGCCGATGGAATTTCCCATTGAATTTTTCCTGGATTACGCGCGCGAGCCTGACCGCTGGAATCAGGACAATCTTTTCACGTACACGAAATTATGGGCGGCACGAAATTTCGGGCCCGAACACGCCGCGGAGATTGCCGACCTGATCTCGAAATACACCAAGTACAACGGACGGCGAAAGCCGGAACAGCTGGAACCGAACACCTTCAGCCTGATTCATTTTCAAGAAGCGGAGCGCGTGGAATCCCAGTGGCAGGCCATCACGAAAGAAGCCGAACGGATTCAACAGGAGCTTCCGCCCGCGTACCGTGATGCCTTTTTTGAGCTGGTCTTGTATCCCGTCAAAGCGTCGGCCATCGTGAATCAGCTGTATATCACGGCGGGGGAAAATCAACTCTACGCGGCGCAGGGACGCGTCAGCGCCAACGATCTGGCGACGCGCGTGCGTACTCTTTTTGCCGCCGACGCCGCGCTTTCCTCGGAGTATAACCATCAACTGGCCCACGGAAAATGGGATCACATGATGGACCAGACACACATCGGCTATACCTACTGGAACCAACCCCCGTTGAACGCAATGCCTGCGGTTCGTCAGGTTCAACCTGCATCGGGCGCGAGGATGGGGATTGCCGTCGAGGGATCGGCCATGGCTTCCGATCGCGCGCTTGGCTTCGGTGGCGGTGGGTTGTCTCTGCCTCCCTTCGACGTCTATAACCAGCAGATGCGATTCATCGATGTTTTCGATCAAGGCAATGAACCGTTCGCATTTACGGCGCGCGCCGACCATCCCTGGATTGCGGTAACCCCCGATCATGGAACCGTCTCGAAAGATCAACGGCTGCTGGTTCACATCGATTGGAATCGGGTTCCTCACGGAGAAAATGCCGGCACAGTTTTGATTTCTCAGCGCTCCGGAGCGACGATCACAGTCCACCTTGTCGCATCAAATCCAACCACGCCTGCGCAGAAGGATCTACACGGCTTTGTCGAGAACAATCATTATGTCTCGATCGAAGCCGCCCATTTCACGAACCGAACCAGCGAAGGCGCGGCGCATTGGACGAACCTTCCGGACTTCGGCGAGACACTCTCCGGAATGACAATCTTCCCGGTAACAGCGGCGAGTGTTCTGCCACCTCAGCCATCGGCAATGCTGGAATACAAAATGTATCTGTTCGACCCCGGCACCTACCAGATCGAAGCAATTCTTGCGCCTACGCTCAACTTCGTACCTGGCCGCGGACTCCGTTATGCCATTTCCTTTGATGATCAACCCCCTCTCGTCATCGATGCGCTTGCTGACCATACAGAGAAAGCCTGGGCTACCTCCGTCAGCGACGGAGTTCGCAAAGTTACATCGACATTGAAGATTACGCAGCCGGGGTATCACACGTTGAAATTTCGAATGGTCGATCCGGGCATTGTTTTGGAAAAACTCGTGGTCAGTCAAGGCGAAGTTCCGTCAAGTTACCTTGGACCGCCCGAAAGTTACTACCACTAAAAGTTCGGATGAATCAATCCCAGAGTAAAATTCCAGCAAAGTTGATTCCATTGGGGCGCCGTTTCCGAATTTCGCGCCGAGCGATCTTCAAGGCGCACCCCACAAGGTAAATGGCACCCGATTTCAACCCGGCTTTTCAACAGGCATTCATCATAGGTTGCATCCGCGCGCCTACTATTGTAGTTACACGGTCGCTGGAGGCCCCAGCGAAGGAAAGCAGCGCATGACGCCAATTCCGATTCGCCTCCGACTCACATCCTGGTATTTCGCAGTCCTTTCCTGTACCGGCATCATACTGTGGGCCGCGACCTGGTTTCTACTACAGCAGAGCCTTCAGCGCATCGGAAGGACTATGCCCGAAGCCCTTGCCGCGCATATTCAACCAAATACTGCCCAGGCCATTTCTCACGCTACATCGATTGCTTTGCTGCACCTGTTCGCTCGCGATCTGCTATCGCTGACGCCCTTGCTTCTTCTTCTCGCTGCCCTTCTCGGCTACTGGATAAGTCGCAAAGCAATGCATCCGATCGCAGAGCTTGCACGACTGGGACGACAGGTCAGCGGCAATAGCCTGAACCTCAGGTCTCCCGCATCGCGTGTCAACGACGAGATTTCCGATCTATCGATGACCTTGAACCACATGATGCATCGGGTCGATTCCAGCCTGCGCAGCATCCGCGACTTTACCGCGGATGCTTCCAACGAACTGCGATTGCCCGTCGCGCTGATTCGCGCCGAGGTTGACGGCGCTCTATCGTCGCCCAGGAGCAACGAGGAATATCGCGAGTCTTTCGCGAATGTGCAGCAAGAAGCGATTCACTTGTCTGGATTGCTCGACAACCTGCTCATGCTGGCCCGTGCGGACGCCGGGGCAGAAGTCCTTCACTTCGAAATCATCGATGCAGGTCGTTTTGTGCGCCGAGTTGGAGACAGATGGCGCGATTCCATGCGGCAAGCGCTGCTGGAATTCCATGTTGAGAGCTGCGGCTCTCCGGCGCTCATCCGTGCCGATCTTGCCAGCATTCAGCGGCTACTGAATATCCTTCTGGAAAATGCATGCCGCTATACACCCCCGGGCGGTTCGATCACATTGCGAGCAATTGCCGACACGGAGCGCGTTCTTCTGGAAATTCGCGATACCGGAATCGGAATTTCCGGAGAACACTTGCCTCGCCTCTTTCAGCGCTTCTACCGGGTTGACTCGGCCCGCAGTCGGCAGATGGGCGGCTCAGGCCTGGGACTCGCACTCGCCAAGTGGATCGCAGATCAGCACCAGGCAACATTGATCGTTGAAAGTGAGGTCGGGGTAGGAAGCTGTTTCCGTATCACGATCGAACAGCAGCGATGCACGGAGACACGTTTGCAAAAAACGCCCGTAATGGCCGGCAGCATTTAAGGCCCCTCAACACTACCCCGCCATCAGATCCCAATTCATTGAGTCGTTGCCGATAGCGTGCAGCAGGCAAAGGCTCGCCTGAACATTGTTCTATTTTGAAGCCTTATCTCTGAAGAATGAATGTTTAGCTGTAAGATTGGTGCCGAAGAAGGGGATTAGCCATGGTCCTTCTCGCAACCCACTGCAATCATGGAACTTATTCAGGATCGCCCAATAACCATGCGGGTGACAGTCACTTTCTTAGTGAACGCTTGCAGACGGGGGATTTTACTGTGACGTTAGCCGACACTTCCGAACCTCAGTTGGAAGTCGTTGGCGAGGCACTAAGCAGGCGAAGCGCTTTGGGCACAAACGGCGAGGGGAAGACCGTTATTAGGGGTGATATCGTTATCTTGGTGCCCTTGCCACGACTCTGGGCGGTGTGGGCGGAACTCTAATCTGGCAGAGCAAATGCATACATTGTATTGGCGGCCGTCGTTATAACGTATTGTTTGCCATTGACAGCGTAACTCATCGGGCCACTTCCCATTCCGTTCGCACCGTCGCCCACGTTCACATGCCACAGCGGCTCGCCCGTTTCCGCATCGAGCGCGACAAAGATGCCGTCCTTCCCCCCCCCGAACACCACTCCGCCTGCGGTGGAAAGCACCCCAGACTCGGAGAACTTGACCATTTTGAACTCCCACTTCTTGTCGCCGGTTTTCGGATCAATAGCAGCGACTGCACCGTACCCTGTGCGGAATGCGTGGCGTGGCCGGGGAGGGGAGGGCGGCCAGTCGTCCGGTGGCTCCGTCTGCCCAAAGCCGGGCCACCAACCGTCTCCGGTATAGATGTGGCCTTCCCTCCATGGACGAATGGGCTTTTTGCCCGAATAGCCTTGGGAGTCTTCCGAGATAGTCACATAAAAGAGCCCTGTTTGAGGATCGTAAGATGGCGGATAATAGTTTGTGCCCCCTAGCGCACTTGGCGCAACGACGATTCCGCTCTTCGGTTTGGGCCAGACCTTTGCGACTCGAATCGGCTGGCCATCCTTATCGAGGCCTGTAGCCCAAGTCACTTTGACGAAAGCCTTGCCCAAAAGGAATTTGCCGGTCACCCGATCGAGGACATAGAAGAACCCATTGCGATTGGCCCACAGCATCACCTTACGCAGTTTGCCGTCCAAGTTGATGTCCGCTAATACGGGAACCTGGGTAGCATCGTAATCGTACTCATCGGCCGGGGTGAATTGGAAATACCATTTAAGCTTCCCGGTGTCGGCATCGAGTGCGACCACGCTCTCCGAGTAGAGATTAGACAATTTGCTACCAGGCGATCGCTGCTCGCCATTCCACGCCGGATTTGCATTGCCGGTACCGTAGAACACCAAGTTCGTCTCAGGATCGTAGGAGCCGCCGTTCCAGAGGCCGTCGCCGCCATGCTTCCAGGTATCGCCTGCCCATGTCTTGGCGGCCGGATCGTCCGCGGAAGTTGGGGTCATGTACGTTTTCCAAATCTCCTTCCCGGTATGAACGTCATAGGCGGCAAGAAAGCAGTTTGCGCCCCGATCGTCGGTTGTCGGTCCGACGATGACCTCGTTCTTCACCACCAAAGGCGCCATGTTAATCACCAAGCCCGTTTTCCAGTCGGCAATCGCGATTTCCCATTTCACCCGGCCGGTTCTGGCATCGATGGCGAGCAGATGATCGTTCCATCCCGTGGTCCAAAACAACGTGTGGCTCTCGATCGCCACTCCCTTGTTGACCATGTACATGCGTTGCCCGTGGAAGTCGTTCTCATTGAACGAACGCGAGAGTTTCCAGTACTGCCGGCCCGTGACGGCATCGAGCGCCACCACTTCGGTCAGGCTCGTCGCATACAAAACGCCGTTGACAACAATTGGCGTATTCTCCATCTTCTCGTCAGCCGGTGTGCCGGTGGGGCGCCAGACCCACTTTAGCTGCAGATTTTTGGCGTTACTCTGATTGATCTGCGTTAAGAGGCTGTAGCGATCACTTGCATACGTTCCTCCGTAGGTGAGCCAATTTTGAGGTTCCTGGTTAGCGTGAAGCAGACGGTCGAACGTAACTTGCGCCTGTAGGGAACCCGTCAATATGGCAAACACCACCAACACTCGCACTCGCAACTTCATCTTTCTCCCCTGCAAAATGGGCTGTGCCCAATCGACTATTTATTGGCTGTTGCGTTTCGTAAGAGGCACCAGTACGATATTCCGGAACTCGACCCCGCCATGGTCGCCCTGCAACTCAATCGGCCCTGGCCGGCCTTCGAACGGATCGAAAGCGATCCCCGTCAGGCCGTCGATCACACCTTTTTCGTACAGCTTCTTCCCGTTCAGGACTGTAGTGACTTCACGACCAACCAGGCGAATATCGTACGTATTCCACTCACCAGCGGGTTTGCTCGCGTTCACGCTCGGTAGAACGCGCGTGTATAGCGCGCCCGTGCCGTGCATGCCCGGAGGCTTTCCATAATCGGACCCGATCTGAACTTCATAGCGGCCGCGCAGACCGATACCGCTGTTGCCTTCCGGGGGGATTTTATATTCGACATGCAATTCAAAGTTCCAATATTTGGCCACAGTCCTCAGGTCATCCGCTTGACCAGAACACTTGAGAATGCCATTCTCAACACTCCAGCCCTCCGCCTTGCTGGAATTGACGCCCGTCCATCCTTTGAGGTCTTTTCCGTTAAATAGCTGGATTGGCTTTCCCTTCACCCAGGTGCCATCATCGTGTTCATCGATTTTTGGCGACCGATATCCGGTGAACGTCAAATGGGTTGCGGGCGTTGTTGCGGAACTCGTCACCGTGCCCTGGAGGAGCCCGTGAACGTACTTCACCTCATATTCGGCACGGTCGTTCGGGCTCGGAGCAACTCCGCGGCGCGGTCTATCTATCCACGTGAAGTGCAGTACCCCGTCCTGGATTTTTGCGATCGTTATGTTGTCCAGGCTGCCGTCTGGAGATCCCACGAACTGAATCTTCATATCGGGCGTTCCCGCACCAGTGATACCCAACCACCATGCGGCGGTCGTAGTAAATTGCGCAAAGTCCGCAGGTTTGGCGTGCACCTGAATATCCCACCGGCCATTGAAGTCCTTATCAGCGGCCTGCGCGGTGGGCGCTAGAGCGACCACGACAAGCAACGTCAACGACGCGAAAAGCAACTTAACAATGCGCATTTTTTTGACTTCTCCTATCCCTTAGTACGTCAGCACCTGGAGTTGGATTGATCTCGTTCAAACGGTTGACACCAAAGCCGACCCACGGCCTGTGATGAGTTTTCCTCTATGCATCGCATTCTTTGCATTCTTCAGAGATACTCCATTAACCTATCCACCATTGTTTGCAGCAGGGCATATGGTTCAGGGCCGCCACTTTCGATCGAATATGTACCCTTAAAACCCATCTCTTTTGAGATCACAACGGCCGTAGCAAGACTGAATCTATCGGGAGCCCATTTGACATGACTCACTGTCAGTGCAAGTGGGTACATCAAGCGTAGCCCGTGCTCCATGCTCTCTTCGTCCTTCCAGTTACCCATATCGGGATTTGAGTGAATCCCGGACTCCCGGATCACCTTCACGAGCGTTTCGATAGGAATCCTGGATCCCCGCTCTTCCATAATGATCGCAACGTTCTTCGATTCGCCGTAGTCGCGCAATGTCTTGAGCGCGTCAATAATCGGGGTAAGATTGTCGCCCCATGCCCTCCCCTGATTGACCATTACACTGGGGCATTCGATCATCGCTGCTCGATCAATCCATTGCTTCGTGAGTTCAATTGCGTGAGCGCGAATCTGTGGGTCAGGCGAACAAGGGCTGATCGTTCCACTATAGTCGTTTACGCTTGTGTCCAATTCCAGAGGCATGTCTACCATCCGGGACTTCACCTTCTGCAGCCGCCCGTGAAACTTCTCAAAGTAAGACGGCTCCATCGAGAGAAAATGGAACTGTTGCACTTCTACATTGTGAATTCCGTAGCGATGCGCAAGCATGGCTGGAAAGTCCATGATGTCAAGCTTTCCCGGCGACACCGGCTGGCTCCAGTCCCTCGTTTCCGCCAGGAGGGGATCAAAGTCCCCTGACATTGCACCGATGCGATCTAGCTTGGACACGATGGGGATATCCTGCGCCAGTCCACTGGCAGCGGTCGCTGCCACAGCGATGGAGCCTACTAAGAAATCTCGACGTCTCATGGCTGATTGATACCTCCGCATGTCATCGTCACAGGGCTCTTGCGTATTGCGAATTCCCCATGAGCGAAAAACGCATCAAACGGGCCGGGTTTATCCTGGCGAGGCTGACGAGTTCCCTTTTAGACTCATGTACACAATCTTCATTCGCTCCGCAAGACCGTTCCCCATCAACTTTGAGCCGGGAACTCATCGAAGAAATGAAGGCACCTTTGCAGGCCGAAGTGAGGGAGGATGTCCGGCTTCCGTCACTATTATGTCTACGGTCACATCTAACCTAAAAAAAGGCCAGCAGCCATCTGGAAAAAGCACCGCGCCAAATGATGCAGCTTCCCTTTTTACCAACTGCACATCGTTTTGGTTCCGATCGATTGTATTCTACCGAATTAACGAACGAAACCTTATGGAACATGGTTTAGCTGTGGCGCACCGTAACTGTCAACAAGAATTTGCGTCTGATGATGGAAACCCAATGCTTATCGATGCGCCGGGATTTTTCGTCCTTGGAGCTAACTTTAGATCCATTCATATGAGATACGGCAAGTTCCTGGCAAATTTGAGTGTTTTTGGCTAATCCGGGGAAGCAGGGTCAGCAACTCTGGGTGTGGCAAGTAGGTACTTTGAAAGCGGCGAGATAAGGTTCGAAACAAGTCTTAAACTAGATATATAAGAAGGCCCTAATTCGTCGAAGGTTGGAGATTGGTTAACGCAAGGCTTGCTTGGGACCCCCGATGCAGCTTTGCTGCGTTCGGCCGGCTGGGTATTCCGGTGATTAACTCGCGGGCAGTTCGCGGCACGCATGGCACGCAGCCCTACGGGTCACTCGCGGCACGTTACGCCCAAGTCGATGCAAACTGGCCTAAAGTTCATTCAGGGTGCACAAAGTCGACTTGACATGGTTTATAACGAAGTGATAGATGTATACCGAACAGTAACAAGATGCTCTAAATCGAAACCTGAAATGGCTGGATTTGCAAGTTCATGACTGCACCACCGGGTTCCGGATCATGGTATTGCTTCTGCTGAGAAAAAGGGCAGCTGGCGGAATTTGCAGGCAACGAGGGAACGCTTATGAGGTCCGGTGATTTTCGGCGCGGCTTTTCCGGTTTGAACCGCCGCGATTTTTTGTTCGGCTCCGCCGCAGCTGCGGCTGCATTCGGCATGAGCGGCCTTGCGCGGGCACAAGACGCCGCAACTCTCGCGAAGCTCGATCGCATCAGCTTAATGACCAACGATTTCGACGGCACCCTGCCGGAAATCTGGGACCGGAGCAAAAAGGTTGCGCCCGAAAAGCTGGACATGATGGATCTCCCCGATGCGGTGGCAGACCGTCTCCACCTCCACAATCTGGAGGTGTGCAACATCAATCTGCTCTCGATGGAGCCTTCATATATCAGGGAATTCAAAGAGCGGCTGCACAAGGCCAAGTCGAGGGTGGTGGATCTAGTGGTGGAAATCGACCCGCGCGCAACCGCCTACCGTGGCTACATCAGCGTGTGTTCTCCCAATCCTGAAATTCGCGCCCATGCCATCGAGGAGACGAAAAAGTGGATTGATATTGCTGCAGTGCTTGGGTCTCCCAGTATTATGCCCGATCAAGGAGTCCATTACTTACCACAAGACCTGACGCCATGCATCGAGGGTCTAAAAGCCCTGGTCGACTACGGCAAGCCGAAAGGTGTTGCCGTTATTCTGGAGCCTCGTGGAGAGCCGCTGGATCAGTTGGTGAAGCTGATAAAAGGCAGTGGGGCTTACTCCAATCCCCAGATCGGAACCGAGGAGGGGCTGCGGCTTTTGTATCCGCTCGCGCACACCGTCCAGCACGTCAACCTCAGCCCGAGGTCCAATCTCGCAACCGCGATCAAACTTTCGAAGGAGCTGGGCTTCAAGGGTTGGTTCTCAATCGAGACCGACGGAGGCCCAGATCCATGGACCCCGATACAAAGGGTGATCGACGCGCTGCTGCACTACCTGTAACCTGATGCCGCGCATTCGCTGCTTGCGCAAGCCAGGTGTACCGCTAGAGAATTTTTTCCATGGAGAAAGGATCTCCACTTGCCACCGAAGAGATTCACCATACGCAAGTTGAAGGAAGTCACGCGCATCGACCTACGTGCGCGATGAACCTCGGAGGACAGAATGGCGGCGGCTAAGGCGAGCGATTCGATGCCCGCAACGCGGCTTGGCGCCAAGAGCCTCGCCTAAGCATGCTGCGGGTGCAAGGCGGAAACGCGCAGACCGTTGGGAACGAGAAGAGGGATGCTGGGGAGAAAGTCGCGTTGCTAGTATTGGAAGGCGGGGAGGCCGCTTAGCCGTCTAGTGGCCCCTATGGGACCCATTCAGTTCTTGTCTACTTATTGGACCCAGATTGTTCAATCTACGCGATTGATGAAGGCAATATGGTTTAGGTGCACAGTCTCTCAGGAGCCGAACACAGTAATGAATCATCTAAGGTGCAGCTGGAGAACGTTTCTGAGCGGAGGGGCGATTTTTAGTTTTACCTTCGTTTTAGCTGGCCATGCACAGTCGTTGCCTGAAACACCAGGGGAAGCCACGTTTCAAAGGACTTGTAGCGTTTGTCATAGCATAACTGTCGTGACATCTCGACGGCTAAGCCATGCCGGATGGGAAAACGTAGTGGACAATATGGTTTCCCGTGGAGCGCAGGCAACGCCCGACGAGCTGCAACAAATAGTGGGTTATCTCACTGCGAATTTAGGCGTTGACTCGTCAGCGCCTACAAAAGCCAGACCGGGAGATGCTTCGATTCCCGCGCCAAGGCAAACAGCACCGGTTTTGGACACTTCCCAGATAACACAAGCCAAAGAGCTTATTAAAACCAGTGGCTGTCTTTCCTGTCATCGAGTGGATGGCAACGGTTCATACGCAGGCCCTTATTTAGGAGATATAGGCGCAAATCATACTGCCGAACAGATACGCGCGTCGCTGGTTTCTCCGAGTAAAGAACTGACACCGCAGAACCGGTCAGTTCGGCTGGTCACTCAAGATGGGACGACGGTTGAGGGAAAGCTGCTCAATCAAGATGCATTCAGTGTTCAGCTTATCGATGCTTCCGGTGATCTCCTGTCTTTTGAGAGAGCGAATCTACGGGGCTTTACAATCATGACTGACAACTCGATGCCCTCTTACGCCAATAAGTTGGCACCGCAAGATCTTTCTCTGATCACCAAATATTTGGGAACTCTGACGGGTACAACCCAGCAGTAATGAAAGCTCCAGCACTCACTCTGTTTTTCGGAGGCGCTAGATTCACAGGCAGAAGGTAATTCAATTCTTCTTAGCCGCCGCGGTTTTGGACTGCACATAATCGGCTGAAAACGGAAGGGACGGAGATGCAGCTCGATTACGTGAGCACCATCGTTCCCGACTTATCTTTCGAAGAAGTGTTTGCATTGGCGGCAGAGACTGGTTATGGGTCGGTCGAATTTATGTGCCGGCCAGTTGGGAAAGCGAAGGGCCGATATGGTGGCGTTCGATATCCCTTAAGGAGGTAGTATGGAGCGTCGCGCATTACTTAAATATTTTTCCGTTCTCGCCGCAACCACTCCAGTGGCAAAAGTTCTGGCTCAAGCTGTTTCTCCCGTATATTCTCCGCCAGCTAAATTACCTCCGTACAATGGTCGCTTACGACCCGGCGTAGTTGCGATGTCATTTCGCAACCAACTGGAAACCGGAAAGATGACGTATGAAGATGTGGTTCGCGCTGCAGCGAACCTCGGGCTTGAGGGAGTAGACATGACTGGCTATTGGGTGCCGCCGTTGCAGCACTTCACGCCGGGGCTCAATTCGCACGTGGTTTCGGACATGGTCCGGGCAAATCCTGCCAACCCCAGCAAACAATGGCTGGCCTCATTGCGCAGCACGGCGTACCACAACGGCATCCAGATATATAGTGTGGGCTCGCCGGTGAAGATGGCGCAACCAACTCCTGAACTGCGCCAGAATGAGATTGCGTTCGCAAGAAAATGGATTGATATCGCGTACGAGTTGGGCGCGGGACACGTCCGCGTGTTCGCCGGCAATATCCCCAAGGGCGCGACCGAAGAACAGGCCGTCGATTGGGCAGTGGAAGTCTATCAACCAGTACTTGATTATGCGGGAAGGAAAGGCCTTGTGGTTGGAGTTGAAGACGACGACGAATTGACCCGAACCTCGGCTCAGCTTTTGGCAATTCTCAAGAAAGCAGATAGTCCGTTCGCCCGCATCAATCTCGATTGCGGTAATTTCCGCAAAGACGGCTACGCGGAAGTTGCGCAGTGCACTCCGTATGCCGGGGCGACCCACATCAAAACGAACATGTCGACGCCGGACGGCAACAGAGAACCGGCCGACTGGGTGAAGCTGTTCGGCATCCTCGCAAATGGCGGCTATCGAGGCTTTGTCTCTATTGAAATGGAGCCGAAAAACCAAGACAACCCTGTTGTTCGGTACGCACCCGAGCTGATTCGATGTGCGCGAATGTACTCTGGCGCACAAACCGCCTGAGGAGACGTAGGCGCGATAGTTGGGGGCTCGAATACAACTAGGTAGCTACGGCGTGGAAGTCCTGCCAGTAACTAAAGTATCTCTCCCTAAGGCGTAGAGTAGGCGATTGGCGGCGCACAAGATTGAGGCGTAGGCTCCGTCACCTCTATTCTCCTTTGGCCTTTGCGGATTTGTCTTTGCGCTCCGTAAGAGGCGTCAACACGATATTCCGGAACTCGACCGCACCGTGATCGCCTTGCAGTTCAATTGGGCCGGGCCTCCCTTCAAACGGATCGAAGGCAATTCCGGTCAGGCCGTCGATCACTCCTTTTTCGTAGAGCTTCTGCCCGTTCATCGTTGTAGTCACTTCGCGGCCTACCAGCCGAATATCGTACGTATTCCATTCACCTGCGGGTTTGCCCGCGTTCATCGCCGGCGCAATCAGCGAGACTAGCGAGCCGGTGCTATGCCGGTTCGGAGGGCGCCCATAATCAGACATGATCTGAACCTCATAACGGCCACGCAAACCTATTCCACTGTTACTTTTCTCGGCGAGGTTGTATTCCACATGCAGTTCAAAATTCCAGTATTTCCCCACCGTGATCAGATCATCCGCGTTGCCCGTACACTTCAGAAGGCCGTCCTTTACGGACCAACCTTGTGCCTTGGGGGAATTGACACCAGTCCACCCTTTAAGATTCTTACCGTTGAATAGCTTGATAGGTTTACCACTCACCCAAGTACCGTCGTCGCGGTCGCTGATTTCTGGTGCGCGGTGTCCGGTGAATTTCAAAGTCTTGTTTGGGCTCGTCATCGTGCCCTGCAGCAGGCCGTTGACGTACTTCACTTCATATTCGGCGTGATCGTTCCCCCTCTTCGCTACCCATGTGAAATGCAGCACGCCATCCTGAAACTTTGACTTTGTTATGTCGTCCAAGGCACCGTCAGGAGCTCCGATGAATTGGATTTTCATTTGCGGCGTTCCAGCGCCAGTGATACCCAACCACCACGCTGCAGTCGTTGTGAATTGAGCAAAGTCGCCCGGTCTATCGTGCACTTGCAAATCCCACCGGCCATTGAAATCCTGAACTGCGCCTCGTGCCGCCGGCGTTAAAGCGATTAACGCGGATAGTACGAACACTGTAAAGAATGGCTTAAAGGTATCCATCTTAATCGTCTCCATCAGCTAGCACCGCGCTATACCAACGCTGTTCAAAATCTCAGCGCGGCAGACAAATCGACTTATATTTATGCGCCGAATTTAGTACCTCAGGCTTCCATGGTCGCTAAAGTTACGGTGCCCACGGCTATCCAGTTCATCAGCTTGCGTTGCGATGCGACGCACTGTGATCATCTGACGTTTCGAGAGTCCTGCCGAAGACCCGTGGTGGCAGAGGCGCCAGGAATGTTTACAGCATTCCGCACGCAAAGTCTTCAAATTTGCGCCTGCCTTTCCATTTCACAGCGGTCCGGCTCCCCAGAGACCTAGATCTATCCCACCACACACCGCTAGTTGGTATTTCTATGCTGTTGTGCGAACCGAATGTGGCTTGCCCCAGAAGATGAAGGTGCCGCGGTTGGTGGAAGTAATGATGTCCATCGCGCCGTTGCCGTTGAGATCCGCGACTGTAACCATGGAGCCAACGCCCGAGCGGTTGTGGATCAGCTCTGGCACGAACCGCGCTCCTCCTGGCGCGCTCTTATCTCGAACCGTGTGGTAAATGTAGAGCACTGGGGCGCCCCACGGATCGGGGTCGACGACATCGTCTTCCGAGATGAAACGCTTTCCGGTAATGAGATCGGGAATGCCGTCTCCATCCATATCAGCGTAAGCGACGCCATGGAGTTCCGTGAATGTGATACCGCCGGCGTTTTTGGTCGAGAAGTCATCCATAATCATGTGCCGGATAAATGAGATATTGCCCTTGTTGTCTCGCTTTTGCTCGTACCATGCCAGCCCGAAGCCATGCGCATGGAGAGAGGTCACTACATCGTTAAGGCCGTCTCCGTTCACATCATAGATGGCCATTGCCGCGCCCCCTGATGCATAGGTCCTTTGTGACGGCGGGTCCGGGGTAAAAAGCTCCGCATGATACGTCCAGAGCTCTTGGGCACTGCCCCTTGGTGGGTGTTCCCACCATCCGTTCGACATCACAACGTCGGGAGCGCCATCACCGGTAATGTCGCCAACACCTATGCCATGCGGCCCCCAGGGGCCGGGTTCAGATATCGGATGGATGATCCATTCGCCCGTTGGATTGTTAGGATCAGGGCTCGCGTAGACAATGGTGTTGATGCCCCGGCGACCCGCTGAGGTAGTGAAGACTATCTCCTTCTTTCCGTCATTATTCATGTCAGCAAATATCGCAATTTCACTCGATACTCGAGGTCCCACTATGTACTTGTCCCATCGGCGCAATTCACCTCGAGGGTTTCTGTACAACGTCAAAGGGATATCGAGCGTGGCGACAATCAGATCCGGCCATCCATCTCCGGTGAAATCACCGGTGTAAATGACCATAGTTTCATCAAACTCCCGGCCGGGGGCGAAAGTTTGCGCCAAAGTAATTTCCCGCTTCACTGTGTAATCTGGGCCAAGGTAGTAGTACGGACCGGTAACAATGTCCAGGATTCCGTCGCGATTGATGTCCGCGACAGAAGCGCCCCAGGAGAAATAAAAGTCATCGATCCGCTGCATACGGTAATTGCTGGAAATTTTTTCAAGCGGAGTTACGAAGCGGCCGAAATCCTTGTAACAAACGTCTTTGAACCGAATTTCGCCAGTACCTCCAGCGTAGAGGGCGATCGGGCCATAGCCTGAAGCCGAGCCGTCATTGTCGGTCGCACGAGCATGATTACGGCCGCCGCCATTCAAACGCGGGCGAAAGATATTGGCGTCCATCTGGACTTCAATGGTGTTCCAGTCGTCGGTACTGAAAGATGTAGGTGAATTTGGGGGCGGTGCGGCAGCTTGAGATCCTGCAGCTACGGGTAACGCAACGCGGTTTGAATCCGGGGGTACGGGACGAAGTTGAGTGCGGGAGATCTCCTGCCCTTTGGAATCAAGATTCACTCGGTAGCTATGTAGATCCTGGGGGTCAAGGGAAAGAAAGATACCCTTCAAGCCTCCCTCGGGAGTTTTCTCCGCACGAACGAGAACACCTGTCTTTGAACCCGCGGGGGCGCGGAAGCGTCCAAAGAAAAGAACATCTTGATAGGACTTATCTAGCACGAGCCAACCGCCATTGCTGCCAGGATGTGCTTGGCCGACGATCTCACCATTTTCGGCGCGCCAGTCCGCTTGGCCAAAGGCGTGCCAGCCGGTGAGCTCAGAACCGCTGAAAATGTAGTCAGCCAGGAATGAGGCCCCTGCAGGATTCTTGAGGTTTTTAACGGACTCGGGAGCCGCCGCTTCGAGCGATTCATTCCGTTGGCTCGAGATGGTGTTAGCTAATGCGGGTGAATCACTGCCATTCAGAATCCCGGCGACCGGCAAAGTTGCCAGCCCCAACTTCATGAAATCTCTTCTTGTATGATCCATTATCAATCCCTCTGCCAGGAATCAGGCACACCTCATAATCCGCAGTAAATCAATTAACCAGAAGCACCTCGTTTATCTCGAAGGGATAAATATTACATACCTTACAGCGCAGATATCGTTGAGAAGAATTGTAGGAGTACCTGACTTTTGGTGGAAGCTACTGATTCGTTACATTCAGGCTGCGCCAAGCCACAGCGCGAACGCGCGGCCAGAATGGTGGGGGGCAATCATCAATTCTCTACGACTCATGAAGTCGCCCCCCTCCAGTTGCGCGCGCGATGCTTTGCAATTTATTTGCAATTTAAAAGTTATACTTCAATGCTAACTGGATTTGGCGGTTGTCCGCTCCGGTGGAAGTGACGACTCCAAACGCACCAGGGCCGTCAGTGACAAAATTATCGGGCTGCGCGAAATTTGGATGGTTTAGGGAGTTGAAAAACTCGACGCGAAACTCCAAATTCTGCGAGTTCCGGACTGCAAAAACTTTGCGCAGAGAGAGATCCCATAGATTAGTATCCGGACCGATTAGGGTGTTACGGCCGGCATTTCCAAAGGTGTATGTCGCTGGAACCGCATACGCGTTGGGATTGAGCCATAGATTCGGGCTGCGTTTCGACCGAGGCAGATTGCCGTCCGACAAAATTTGATCCGCGCGCAATAGCCCTTGGCTCCCGGTATTCGAAGTGTCATATCCCATCTCCGGAGAAAAATAGAAACCACTCGCCAGGGAATAGATGCCTCCAAAATGCCAACCTCCGACAATCGCGTTAAGAGCTCGATTGGCGTCGCTTAGCAGCCTCTGCCCTCTCCCAAAAGGAAGCAGATAGTCATAACTAAGAACCCAGCGGAAGGTTTGGCTGAAATCTGCTAGTCCCTCTTCGGCGGGAATGTTCCAAGTATTTTGAGGCCACGGTGAAGCGCAACAGATTTCCGGTTGATCATCGTACGCCTTGCTCCACGTAAGCGAGCTGAGGAAGTAAAGGTTGTGGCTAGCATGGTTCTCGAGCTTCGCCTGGAAGGCATAATACTTTGAGTTTCCGCGGTTTGATATTGCGGCAAAGGGTCCGTAGTTAGGATACGGACGACGAGATTGGACATCTCCGGGTCCTGGCGTCTTATCTTGATTGTTATCTAACAGGGACTGAAGATGGGTCCCCTTCGATCCTGCGTAGGAGAGTTCGAGTGACATCTTCCCAGGTAAGGCCTGCTGAATCGAAAGATTGTATTCTAAGTAATTGGGTGTTTTCAGATGGGCATCCACACTCGTCACTCCCGGGTCGGTTTCCTGGTCTGGATTCAATGGCGGAAAGCCTCCGGACACTGTAAGTATCGGGGTGATTCCATCGCTTGTGAAAGTCGGTTGGTAGTAGAAAGGCAGGTTATAAGGAAGCTGGAGAGGGGCGGCAGTCCGTATTTCCTGACCGCTGTAGAAAATGCCAAACCCAGCGCTTACGACGGTATCGTTGTGTATCGTCTTTGCAACGCCCACCCGCGGTGAAAAGTTGAGGTGATCAACATCGATGAGTCCACGAGAATTACCGTTCTGGCCTGCTACGATCAATTGGCCGGTTTGATAATCGAAGTTGGCCTGGTTATCGTGCTTCTGTACGATGGGAGAGAAATAGTCATAGCGCACTCCTAAATTGAACGTCAAGGTACGCGAAGCCCTATAGTCGTCCTGGACAAACGCTGATGGTACAAACTGCCTATTTTGGACCTGCACGAGCGTGTCGATCGTGGATACTAAAGGAAGGCCGAGCAAAGCGTCAGCCAAGCCATTCCCTCCCGAGCCATCAGCTGGATTCTGCGTAAATTGACCGCTGAAGTCGAAAACTCCATTGGGAGCCGGCACCTGGAATATATTGAACTGGCTCCAGCGGATCGAGCCGCCGGCGACGATCGAATGCTTGCCGCGCACCATGGTTAGCGCGTCAGTGATCTCGCGCTCCTCACTGACCAAGAGTGTGGGAGCATATCCAGGATCACCTACGCCCCTGTAACCGGATGGCGAAAACTGGACAAGCCCGGATACACCCGGATACAAGGTCACGCCAGGCACCGTCAGATTGGCGGGAGGAGGTGCATTCCCACCAGGGCGAATGCCGGTTTGTACGTGTTCCCAGTTGAAGCCCGCGCGGAACTCGTTAACGGTATTGGGTGAGAAGATGTGGGTTTCACCAAGTGCAGCGCCCATGGTATCGGTGTAATAGTATCCACCCCTTTGACCGTTTGCTAGACCTGGAAGTCTTGGAGCTACCAGACGGGTGAGGCCGCCCTGCGACCATCGGAAGAAAGCTTGATCGGTTGCCGATGCGGCCCAATCGCCGCGGAAGTCTCCCTGATTGAAGAGATAGGGCTCCGCAGGTGTGATTTCATAATTGTTATGAAATCCCGGCAAGTTCGGCAGTGGGTAAAGATTCACGAACGACTGCGCGAGCGGATCTATATCGCCGTGTGGGATCTTGTTCCCAAGGAAGGGCGTACGCGTGTTGGTCGCCGGATTGTAAGTACTGGGATCATAGATCGTCGTCGATGATGCAATTTCGGAGAAATCACCTGTTTTTTCCAACGCGGTGGGGACGGTTGAGATCAAAGGTGTAGGATTATTGATTTGTGTTCCTTGGTAGTCGCCGAACCAGAAGAGCTTATTCTTTAAAATCGGGCCGCCAATGGTTCCTCCCCACTGATTTTGCTTAAAGTTGGCTTTGCTACCCGTCGTTTGAAAGAAGTTGCGTGCATCGAGCGCCGAATTGCGGAAGAACTCGAACACGTCTCCATGATAAGAATTCGTGCCCGACTTGGTGACCGCATTGATCACGGCGCCCCCGCTGCGGCCAAATTCGGCCGAGTAGGAATTTGTCTGGATCTTGAATTCTTGGATTGCATCACTGTTGGTGTAGATTATGTTCCCGCCATTGTCATTGGAATTATTGTCCATACCATCCAAAAGAAAGTTGTTGAGCGTGCCTCGGGAGCCATTTGCGGCGAAAGTTACCTGACCTGGCTGGCCGCTGCTGCCGCCTGTATTTCCGTTTGTTTGCGAATTGCTTCCAAAGCTGGTCTGAATCACGCCCGTGCTAAGGCCGGCAAGCTGGAGATAATTACGGCCGTTTAAAGGCATCTCCGTTATGGTCGAGGATGAAACTACCGTGCCCAGGCTTGAGGTCTGCGAATTGAGGACTGGAGTTTGATTTGTGACCAAGACACTTTGAGAGGTCTGCCCAACTGCCATTTTGAAATTGAGATTGAGTCGATCCTGGACCCGGAGGATTATGCCAGCCTGGGTCTGCGACTGGAATCCAGGCGCTGTGGCTGTTACCGAATAGGTGTCGGCCTTGATCGGCGCGGACGTGAAGTAGCCTTGGCTGTCGCTGGAAATCGCCGAGGTAACACCGGTGGACTGGCTGGTGATCGTAACCTTGGCGGCGGGAATCACCGCTCCGGCCTGATCGGTCACAATCCCCGTGATCACACCTGTGTCTGCTTGACCCCACATCGGAATGGTTGCTAACACTAGGAAAACGCATAGCAGAGCCTTGCGCATATTGCCTCCTATAGAAATGCCAGTCATCTCTACCCCATCCCCGAGAGAGATAGAGAGTGCAATTTCGTTTGATTTCGCTTTAACACGAATTTGGTATCTTTCTTCCTTTAGTGCCGAAGTTTAAGCCGAAGATCGAAAAAGTGCAAATGGAAAATTTCGCACTGCCCTTTTTTTTTCATACGTTGCCAGAAGCCGCCGAATCTGTGGGAACACGGGGAACCCCTCGTGGCGGGTCCCGGGGTGGCTGCTGCGCACGGCCCGCTGGCCATCGACTAAACCACGCCAACAAGCACGCACTGCTGCCGTGGGATGCAACAGCGCTGAGCGTCACGATCCAGATAGAAATCCAAGGCTTGCGAGCGTTTACCAGCAAGCACAGGATGAGATCAACCGTTTCGGCGGAATCCGCGGACAAAGCGTGCACACAGCGTCCCCACATTCAACTGATCACATCGGGCGCGCTCGATCCCGGACCCGCGCAGACGTGGGCAGGCTACACATAGTGAGCATCTGGGACGCAAGAGTGCTGGCGCGCAGTGATGCAGAATCTGCGCTCGACCGTTTACTTTCTGTCGCAAGATTTAAGCCAACCACCTTTCAGGCGGTGAGCTTTCAGCATCTGTGTTAGCCCATTTTGTAGGAGAGGAAGATGAAGTTGCGAGTGAGAGTGTTGGTGGTGTTTGCCTTACTGGCGGGTTCCATACAGGCGCAAGTCACGTTCGACCGGTACTTCGTTACCCAAATCAAGTGGTGTACCGCCGCAGTTGGCTTCGGCGAAACGGGTGCAGTTACCGGCAAAGACAAACTCCAGGATCACACTGTTCGGAGTTCGAAGATAGATGTTGTATTGTGAAATTGGAAGCGCGTGATCTTTTCCAGATTGGGATTTGTGAGACTAATCATTCGAACGCCACTGCAATAAGCGTGGCCTTCGACCACTCTGATCCGCGACAGACCCGTGGATCTTGTGCAAACCAGTACGCAGGTACATTTTTCTTATCATATGAGGCTTGAACAAAGGCGCACGAACCGCTTCGTTCATGTGCTGGTTATCTCGACGTTGGGGTGGTTTGGGGCGGGCACTTGCCTGAACGCGCAGCAGGAGGGTAACGTCACTCAGGCTGAGCTGAATACGGGCGCGCGAATCTTTATGTCCACCTGCAGCGCGTGCCATGGACCGGATGGCAATCAAGTCAGTGGGGTGGATCTGAAGAGTGGCCGCTTCCCCCAAGCCTCAACGGATGAGCAACTGGCAAGGGTGATTCAAAATGGCATCCCAGGCACAGGCATGCCGCCGAACAATGTAACCCGGGGAAACCTTGTTGCACTAATAGCTTATCTCCACGCCATGCGCAACTTCGACACGAGGAAAGTCGCACTTGGGAACGCGGAGAAAGGGCGCGCCATATTCAACGGAAAAGGTGGATGCCTAAACTGTCACCGGGTAAACGGCAAAGGCTCGTATATGGCGCTTGACCTGAGTGCTATAGGCTCTGATTTCAGTCCGAGCGCCCTGCAAGACGCTCTTCTTGATCCGGAATCGACCGATCTTCCGCAGAACCGGTTCATTCACGCCGTTACACGCAGCGGTGCCGTGAACACCGGACGCCGCCTGAACGAGGACACCCTGACGGTACAAATTGTCGAGGCCAATGGGCGTTTGGTTTCTTTGACGAAGGCGGACCTTAAAGAATATTCCATAGAGAAGGGACCGCTGATGCCGTCCTTCAAGGACAAATTGACCGACCCCGAACTGGCCGATCTAATCGCTTATCTGGTCAGTCTGCAGGGAACGGAACCCGCCAGGCCAAGATCGGGAGGCAGCCCGTGAAGCTCCGGGGATTCACCTTACTGGCTCTGGCAGGGCTCACTATAGCCGGCGCCAGCCTGAATGCGCAGGTGACGGATGAGCAGCTGTTGCACGCCGGTCAGGAGCCGCAAAACTGGTTGACGTATTCGGGAACTTATTCCAGCCAGCGCTACAGCACGCTCAATCAGATAACCCGAGCCAACGTGAAGAATCTGGAAATGCAGTGGGTCTTCCAGGCGGATTCGATCCAAAAAATGGAGGCCACTCCGATCGTTGTGGATGGCGTCATGTACGTGACCGAGGCGCCGAACGATGTTGTGGCTCTCGATGCAAAAACGGGGCGCATTTTCTGGACTTATCAATATCAGGTTTCGCCGGAGGCCCGCTTGTGCTGCGGGCGGGTGAACCGCGGACTTGCGATTCATGGCAACACCTTGTTCATGGGAACGATCGACGCACATCTGGTCGCGCTCGACGCAACGAATGGGCGCGTCGTCTGGAATGTCGAGGTCGCCGATCCGAAGCTGGGTTATTCGATCACGGAAGCGCCGCTCGTGGTCAAGGACAAAGTCATCCTGGGACCAGCGGGTGGAGAATATGGCATTCGCGGATTCATCGCTGCCTACGATGTCACGACAGGAAAGGAATTGTGGAAGTTTTATACGGTGCCTGGCCCCGGCGAACCCGGCCACGATACCTGGGCCGGCGATTCATGGGAGCATGGCTCAGCCGGAAGCTGGAATACCGGCTCATTCGATCCCGAGCTCAATACGATTTACTGGGGTACTGGCAATCCGGGACCTGACTGGAATCCAGACACTCGCGCAGGTGACAATCTATACAGTTGCTCCGTCGTCGCTCTCGATGCAGATACTGGAAAGCTGAAGTGGCATTTCCAGTTCTCGCCCCACGACACCCACGACTGGGATTCCACGAATATCCCGGTTCTTGCCGATATAGATTGGAATGGGAGTAAGCGAAAGGTGATCCTGTGGGCCAATCGGAACGGCTTCTTTTACGTACTCGACCGGGCTACAGGTAAGTTTCTGCTGGGCAAGCCGTTCGTCCACGAGACATGGGCCACGGGCCTCGACAGAAATGGCCGTCCCATACTCGCGCCTAACAGTCGGCCAACCGTAGAAGGTGTAAAGATCTATCCGGGCATGCAGGGTGGTACGAATTGGTATTCACCTTCCTGGAGCCCGCGTACAGGAATGTTCTATGTATCCGCATGGAAAGACTATTCCTCCTTATTCTCTAAGTTGCCAGACGACTATGTTGCGGGCAAGAGTTACTACGGGGGTGCTACCCGATCCGTGATACAGCCTATCCACCGTGGTGCGATTAACAATTGGACGGATGCCGGTGGTCATGGCGCTGTCATTGCGATCGATCCGCATACGGGCAAACAAAAGTGGGCTTTCAATATGTACGATGTCACTGACAGCGGGATCCTGACCACGGCCTCGAATGTTCTATTTACTGGCAGCCGGGAAGGGTACTTCTGGGCTCTCGATGCCGGGACGGGTACGCCCTTGTGGCATGCTACTACCGGCGGCCAGATCTCATCGGCGCCGGTCACCTATCTGGTAGACGGCAAGCAGTATATCGCCATTTCGGCGAACCACGCGGTGTTTGCTTTTGCTCTGCGGTGAGATTTGGTATCAAGCAAATTCGTTGTTGGAGAAAGATTGCACAGGATTAGAGGCGACACTGGACCGGTAAAGTAAGGAACTCGGCGGATTGGGATCGTAATGTAGAGAGCTGCCCAGATTTTGATTTGAGAGTTCAATGTTGCGTCTGATCGGCACCCGCAAGCTCAGGATTTGGTGAAGGAATATACCCTGTAACTGTGATCCTCGCAGGCAAACTGCACTGACCATAACTTTCCAGTTACTTTGATCAATCAAAATCGCTAGAGGAGGTAATGATTCGTATGGTTTCGGAACAGGGATTTGTTGCCACTCCGCTGGGGCTGCCGATCGGCAGTCAGACCTATCCCCACCGGCAGAGGATTAAGGACGGCGACTTCGCCGGGTTGTGCAGGGACATGGCGGCGATCGGAATCCGCGATGTGGAGATGTGCGACCCCAGCTTCCCGGATTTTAAGAGTCTCGGCGACGGCAAGCAAGTCAAGAAGATCCTGGACGACCACGGTCTCAAGTGTTCGAGCGGCCACTTCGGGCTGGATGCGCTACGGACCAGGCAGCAGGAGATGATTGCCTGGGCGAAGGATATCGGCATGACGCAGATGGGCACGGCTACCCTAGTGGGAAGATGCACAACGGTGTCACCACGATGGATGCTGTAAAAAGGGCGGCCGACGAATACAACAAAATCGGCGCCGAGGCGTTCAAGGCGGGTCTTCAGCAGTTCTTGCATGATGAAGATTTTGAGATGGCGAAGATTGAAGGCGATGGCCGGCTGACATATACCGTGTTGCTGGAGCTGCTCGATCCGCAGCTGGTTAAAATGCAGTTTCAGATGTTCGCGATGAGGATCGTCGGAGACCCGGTGATGTACTTCAACAAGTACCCGGGGAGATTTATCTCCATGCATCTTCAGGGTGTGGACCTGAACGTTCCGACCCGATCGAGCGCAGAGCAGGGCGCGAGCCATAGACTCAGTGCAGGAAACGTCGCCGTTGGCAAAGACAGCCTTAACTGGCCGCAGATTTTTGAGGCGGCGAAGATCGGCGGCCTCAAAAACTACTTTATCGAGCTGAACTGGAAGCTGACGGAGGAGAGCGTCGCATATCTGAAAACGCTGAATGTCTAAGGCGCATTGTGCCCGGAGCGCACGTCTGAGCCTACACCGGGTACATCAGGACCTTCACGCTCTGCTTCGTCTTGCACAGATCGAAAGCCTTTTCCCACTCGGTAATTGGGAGCTTGTCGGTAATCAGATCCGCGAATGAGATTTTGCCTGTGGCGTAGATCTCCATCATGCGCCGCCAAGTACTGGCTGTATAACAGATCGACCCTTTGATGCTGAGTTGCTTATAGAAGATCAGATCGATAGGGACATTGACGTCTTGACCACAGATAGCCACTTGTGTGTAGTGCCCCATAGGCCGGAGAGCACCGAGGCAGCCGCGCACCGAAGCGGCAGCGCCAGCGCACTCTAACGCAATATCGACACCACGTCCGTTCGTGAACTCCTTGATCTTCTCTTGCAGGTTCTCGTTGCCAACATTGACCACGGTAGCGGCGCCTGCTCGCAGCGCGGCCACCAGACGCTCTTCGTCTCCCGACGCACCGGCCACGATCGTCTTGATTCCCGACGCGACCAAGAGTTTTAGACAAAGAAGGCCCATTGGTCCTGGACCGGAAATTAGAGCGGTGTCGCCGAGGTTGGTCGGCGTTAACTCGACAACTGCTTGAACCGCGGCTGCGAAAGGCTCGCTCATCGCCGCTTCTTCCAGGCTGAAGTTGTTGGGGACCTTATACACCTGATCGGGGCGGAGAATAACATAGCGCGTGAATGCACCGTTGACGCCATGACCCATGCCGCGGCGTCGTGGGCAGAAGATGAAGTAGCCTTGGAGACAAAACTCGCATTCCCCGCAAGTGACTGCCGTCGCTCCCAGCCCGGTGACGCGGTCGCCAACCAAGACGGTTGTTACTTCACTGCCAACTTCGACAATAGTCCCGGAAAATTCGTGCCCAAGGATGACGGGCGGATAGTTGCGAAAGGTATCATTCAGAACGTGCAGATCGGTGCCGCAAACACCGCAAAAGGCAATTTCAACCTTGACCTCTTTGCTGCCGCACTGCGGCTCCTCAACATCCAGAACCCTGACATTGCCGGCCCCGGGCGCGCATTTCACAACGGCTTTCATCTGTCGGGGAACATGTTTATCCCGGAGGCTGAGCGCGGTTTTCATATGCGTCTCCATTTGAACTTGTCAATTAAACTTGTTACAACGCACGCATCATATCGACTCCGTAGGACCATGACAAGAGGCCAACCTATTTCTACTCACTATGACTTTTTTCCTGAGCAATCTTCTAGACCTTGTTTCATAATAGGTTCAGCTTTAAGCCAGGTACCTCTGATCTCCGCATCTATTTCAATTGGGAACTTTAAGCTAATCGGATTTCTTGACAGCTTTCGGAAATGCAATGTATATAACGGATGGTCAGGCGGAGATTGAAGCAAGTTCCCAACCGAACTTGCAAAGGACGCTGCTGAATTCCCCATCTGGCGCGGCTGAGACATCCCATTTCTTCGCTTTGGAGGAGTTCTAAAATGAGGGCACTCTCCTATTTTTTCGGTCTATTTCTTGGGATCATTTTAACGTTGCACTTAGCAATGAACGGCGAAGTTGGGGCCGTAATCGGCAATCCGAGGGTTGCAAACGCCTTCTTTTGGTCCGTTGGCGCAATTGCCGCGATCATCATCGGCTTAACCGGCTGGCAACCGGGTGTGCTGGACCATCTACGTCAGGTGCATCCTGCATTGATGATTGCCGGCGCGATTGGGGCATGCTTGGTCTTCGCCATTGCGTGGATGCTACCCCAGGTTGGCGCGCGCGGGGTGTTTATCACGTTGATAGCCGGTCAGGTGCTGGGCGGCATGATCTTCTCCCACTTCGGCTGGCTGGGTTCGCCGGTGCAGCGCGTGACGCTGATGAACGCGCTGGGGGCAGTCCTTTTGATGGGCGGAGCATATCTTGCAACCTACGTGAAACCGTAAACTCACGTTATCGCAAACGAGGATTGTGAAGTGGAAAAGGTCCAGTTAGGCAGCAGTGGAATTCGGGCAAGCGCGCTGGCCATGGGCTCCGATGTGCTGGGCAGCAAGATTGATCGCGCCACCACCTTCAAGCTGTTGGACTTTTACGCCGATCATGGCGGAAATCTGATCGACACGGCGAACTTCTACGCGAGTTGGCTGCCCGGCTGTCAGGGTGGCGAGAGCGAATCGGTGATTGGCGCTTGGATGAGGGAGCGCGGCAACCGCGACCGGCTCCTGATCAGCTCAAAGCTGGCATTCGACTATCCCGGAAGCCTGGGCGGCCTGACGCCGCACGAAATCGAGAAGGAATGCGAGAAGAGCCTTAAGCGATTGCAGACCGACCGGCTCGACATTTATTACGCGCACCGCGATGACTTCGACACGCCGCAAGAGGAAACTATGGCGGCGTTTCATCGCCTCGTGAAGGCTGGTAAGGTTCGACTGTTGGGAGCCAGCAATCTACCTCTTTGGCGAATCGCACAGGCCAACGTGATTGCAGAAGCCAATGGCTGGACTAAGTATCAAGTGATTGAGCAGCGGTACACCTACGTGCGTCCCCGCCATGGCGCCGACTTCGGACCGCAGATCTTTCTCAGCGAGGACGTGAAGGCCTACGCCAAACATACAGGCGTTGCGCTGGTCGCCTATTCCGTGCTGTTGTCCGGTGCCTACTCCCGCTCGGAGCGGCCGTTACCAGCACAGTTTGCCGGGCCGGATTCCGACGAGCGTATTGCCACGCTGAAAGCGGTGGCCAGCGAACTAGGCGTGAGTCCTCACCAGGTAGTCATCGCCTGGATGCGGCAAAGCGATCCGGCCGTTCTACCCATTATCGCCGCCAGCCGAATCGAGCAACTCCAGGAGAACATCAACGCCCTCAAACTGAGGTTAAGCGATGAGCAGATGAAGAGACTGTCCTCTGCCGGAAATCCGGTCATCCTCGAAGCGTGGCTGCAACCCACATAGAGTCGTATCACTTGGAGCAGAAATAGCAGACTCAAACACATGAACTCACCGCATTTTCAGGGTTTCTCAAGCAGCGCGAAGCAAGTGATCCGGTCGCGACAATTACCGTCGCCCGCTGGGCCACTCTCGCCTGAACATTGCGGATCCGGGAAGCCGCGTGGCTCTGTTATTGGAGGCGTGCGGCATCTTGCATCAACTTCTAACTGGCCACCGATGGCCTCGAGGATCACTGCTCATGTCTAGCACGGCTTTATCACCGAATTCGGGATTCTCCGCTGCGCCCGGATTGCGCGAAATTACCCACTGGATAGACGGCCGCAGAGTTGCCGGAGCCTCGGGGCGTTCCAGCAACGTGTTCAACCCTGCGACAGGGCTGGCGCAGGCCATAGTTCCGCTTGCGAACCAGGAAGAACTGGAGCAGGCAGTGACATCCTGCGCGCAGGCCTATCTCTCCTGGTCGGCGCAGCCGCCTTTGAGACGGGCGCGCGTTCTGTTCCGCTTTCGCGAACTGCTCGAGGAGAACCTCAACGAGCTAGCGACCATTATTACGTCGGAGCACGGTAAAGTACTGTCGGACGCCAAGGGGGAAGTCACGCGCGGTCTCGAAGTGGTGGAGTTCGCCACTGGCATCCCGCAGCTCCTAAAGGGCGAGTTTTCCGAGATGGTGGGTACGGCCATCGATAGCTGGTCAATGCGGCAGCCGCTCGGCACCGTCGCCGGCATCACGCCCTTCAATTTTCCAGCCATGGTGCCGATGTGGATGTTTCCAGTGGCCCTTGCTTGCGGCAATACCTTCCTGCTGAAGCCCAGCGAGCGCGATCCGAGCGTCTCCATTCGGATTGCCGAACTTCTCAAAGAAGCCGGACTCCCGGACGGTGTCTTCAATGTTCTGCACGGCGACAAGGCGACAGTGGACGGCATCCTGGACCATCCTTCGATACAGGCTGTCAGTTTCGTCGGTTCCACTCCTGTCGCAGAGTACGTCTATCACCGCGGGACGCAGAACAACAAGCGGGTCCAGGCCCTGGGCGGCGCCAAAAACCACATGATCGTGATGCCCGATGCCGATATGGACCAGGCGGCGGATGCCCTTGTGGGCGCGGCTTATGGCGCGGCCGGTGAACGTTGCATGTCGGTATCAGTTGCCGTGACGGTTGGAAATAAGACCGCTGAGATACTTACCCGCAAGATCGAGGAACGGATCGCCAGCCTGCGCGTGGCGCCGGGAACCAGCCCCGAGGCGGAGATGGGACCGCTAGTGACCGAGCAACATCTCGACAAGGTAAGGAGCTATCTCGATTTGGGCATCCAGGAGGGAGCCGAACTGCGCGTTGACGGTCGCAAGAGCGAGTTGCCCGATGACGGCTTCTTCCTCGGACCCTGCCTCTTCGATCACGTCAAGCCGGAGATGCGCATCTATAAGGAAGAGATCTTCGGCCCGGTGTTGAGCTTCGTTCGGGCTCGTGACTTTGCCACGGCCCTCAATCTGGTTAACGAGCATGAATACGGCAACGGCGCGGCCATCTTCACACGCGACGGCGACGCCGCGCGCGCCTTTGCTCACGATGTGAAGGCAGGTATGGTGGGCGTAAATGTGCCGATTCCCACACCTATGGCTTTCCACAGCTTCGGCGGATGGAAGCGCTCGCTCTTTGGCGACCACGCCATCCACGGGCCCGAAGGAGTCCGCTTCTATACCCGCATCAAGATTGTGACTGCGCGCTGGCCCACTGGCATACGTGCGGGAGTGGATACTGCCATGCCCGTATTAGGCTAAACCTATATAGAAAATCCAAGCATAGAGAAGCTCCCACAGCAGTTCGGGCTCTCTATGCTTGCAAGTGCTACGGGAATATTCGAGCAAAGATCAGAGCTACGTCACGGTTAGCGAGACCCCAGTAAGTGTTCATTTTTTAGCACATTTAGCCGCAATGGTTTTGTCGAAGCCAATCCAGATTTTGCCCTACACGCGGTTATCCGGATTCGGCAATGTGACGTTTCGCACGATTATCGCAAGCTCGTGCGTAGCTTCCAGAAATCCACGCAGTGTGCGCATGGTGGCGCCGAAGGTGTCAAACTCTTGCACACTCAGCCCACCCTCCTCCGATGCACGGACAAAATCTGGGAATTTGCGCTTGAGGTCAGATACAATCTTCGGATCGACCGACTTTTCGATCCGGTTTTCGCACTTTACGTCGCTCATATTGAAACGCACCTGCCAGTGGTAAGGTGGTGAGATCACGATGTCGCCGCCGATCAATTCGCTCCAGTGCATGTGATTGCGATAGGCGGCGGACAAGAGGCGCAGACGATAGCCTCGATCCTTGTAGAGGCGGTAGGTTTTCTTGAAGACAGCAACGCCTGCCCACTCCAGATAGCCCGGTTCACCGGTCGTGATCTGATTCTTCTCGGCAATCACCTTCAGCCAGTCGTCCAGCCGGCCCAGCATAATGGTGCAGACCGGACCCATGGTGGAGATGTCCTTGCCTTCCTCTTCTCGCCGCGTCAAGCCACGCTCCACTGCTTCTGCGACCGCAACGCACTGCGGCAAGGTAAAGCAGGCTGTAGCGTTGATGCTCACGCCACGATAGGTCGCCTCTTCGATGGCCACGACGCCGGCAGCCGTTGCTGGGATCTTAACGATCATATTTGGCGCCAGTGAGCTAAAGTGCACCGCTTGATCTACCAGACGGCTGGAATCTTTATAAAGATGTGGGTCCGTCTGGATTGAAAGACGGCCGTTCCTGCCCTTGTGCTCCCGGAATGCGGACTCGAGCAGCCTAGCGCGGGTAGTAGAAACGGCCTCAATGAGAAGCCACCCGATCTCGTCCTCGGTAGCTTTCGGGTTTTGGTCGGCCAACTCTTTGATCTTCACATTCCAAATGTCGGCCTCGCTCTTGAGTGCTTCAAGAACGATGACAGGATTGCAAGTTGCGCCCACGCCGCCGTGCTCGATCGTGTAGGTCAGCTCGGAGAGTGTTGCTGAGTCGTTCCATAGCACGGTTGGGGTGGTTTGCGTCATCTCGTGTAATGTGCTCTTGAACTGTGTGTGCGCAATGGTTCTCATATTCAACCTTTCGTTATTCTTTAACATGCGCGCGGACAAGGAGGCTTCCTTCCCGCTAAGTAAATCAGCTACCGACAGACCTTTCTGAAGGGACCAAGGACTCTGGGTCCATTGCTGGTCATAACCACATCATCTTCGAGGCGGACGCTGCCGAACTCCGGCGTATAGATGCCAGGCTCTACGAAAGTGAGCACACCCTCATCGAGCACATCGTCGCACGTGGGGGCGAGTATGCTTCATTTTTGTAGCATTCCGGCACGATCAATTTGGTCTTTCCGTCTAGCGGAAAGACCAGAAAGCCGGGCCGATCATCGGCCAATGCCCACTCAGCAAAAGCGCATTCTCGGGAAGTCGCAACACCACCGCATCGAGCCGCTGTGCTTCCATGGCCCGGCGCATCCGGCTTCTGCACTCTTCATTCGGGATGGTCCAAACTCCTCCAGACAAATAACCAGCGTGCATCGCTTTTTCTAACCCGCGCCGATGAAACCGGGGTAAAGCAGCATACCTCCATCCACATATGCCGTGGTCCCCTGCATGTAGTCGGACTCATCGGATGCAAGCCAAACGGCCAGCCTAGCGACATCCTCCGGCTCGCCGATACGTTTGCACGGAATTAGTTTCAGGAGCAGCTGATCGAACAACTCGGGCGTGGTCAACTTCTCCACGTTCATCGGGGTGCGAATCGCGCCAGGAGCGATGGAGTTCACGCGGATACGCAGATGCGCAACCTCTTGGGCCAAGCTCTTCATAAAGAGCATCAGTCCGCCCTTTGCCGCCGCGTAATTCGCATGCCCTTCCCACGGAATTACCTCGTGCACCGAGCTCATGAAGATCAACTTGCCGCAGGCATAGGAAATGCTGCGGTCGATGCCCTGGCGCTTGAAGATACGGATGGACTCGCGCGCGGCTAAAAACATACCGGTCAGGTTCACGTCTATGACGCGCTTCCACTGATCGAGGGTCATCTCATCCACAGGGGCATTCAACTGAATGGCTGAGTTAGGAACGCAGATGTCCAGGCGTCCAAACTCCTTCAGCACCTGGGTGAACATCGCCTGCACTTGGTCTTCTTTGGAAACATCAGCTTTAAAGAGGACGGCCTTTCCGCCAGCCCTTTCAATCTCATGCGCGGTCTCTTCGGCGCCGATAGGATCACCGTTGTAGTTAACGAGAACGTCTGCTCCTGCCTTGGCGAAACCGATGGCGATGGCCTGGCCCAGTCCCTTGCTTGCTCCCGTCACCAACGCCTTTTGACCGACAAGCACTCGACGGATCGGCGCCTGAGGCATTTCATTGGGCGGAGTATATTTGGGTTCCTCCGGCATTGCACCTCCTCATTCCCGCTTGATCATGATTGCGGTGGAACCAGGCCTCTGTCCTTCCAATTCATGCGGTGTGATTCCCAATAGAAACAACTCACTTTCTATAAAGCAGGTCAAGCATAGCATCGCACGATATCAAAGTGGAGTCCCTCCGCGAGTCAATCACCGGAAAGTTCTCTGTCGAACTCAGGTGCACCGCCGGTTGGCATTCCCGAATCAACGACTCGCAAAAACCCTCGCAGCTTTTCATTTCCTGGCCGTCGTCTGCATCAAGTTCGCCAGCGCCTTCCGGGGCCAGCTCGTTCTGTCCTGCATCCCGGCCAGGCGGAGTGGCGCAGTGACGACTACTTCCGTCACGGCACGACGCGACGAGCCTCTAGACAGATTAGTACGTGTTAGCATTGCTCCTATCTTATGAGCCTACTTTTTAAAGACGCCTAGATTGCCACGGTCCGCGGAATTGAAGGCCTTGAGTAAAGAGGCTACCGAATCTTTCTCGCTGGAGTGCATGTATGAGAGCTCTCTGTTTGAAGCTCTTATCGGTGGGCGCACTGCTGCTTTGTGTTAGCTTCCCAATGAAACGGGTTCAGGCTTCTTCTGACAGAACCTACGCGCTTGTGCATAGTAATGACGGCTTTGAAGTAAGAACTCCGGATGGCCGGGAAGTCTTCGATTACGTGACGAGAAAACCGTCCAATAGTGGGTTCACCGCTCCCAGTGCCAGTTATTTCCACCCGGTCGAGACTCCTTCCGGTGAAACCGTCACAAATGTCGCGCCCGATGATCATCCCCACCATCGCGGTATTTTTCTCGGGTTCCTAAATTCGGAGTTTCATACACCGGTCGATCCATCAGATGCCCCGGGTCTTCCCAGCGGGACCTTTGACATTCATAAGGCTGATTTTTGGGCATGGGGTTTTTTTGCTCCCCGCGAGAATCGCGTGATACGGAACCGCGATGTAAGCCTACTCCATGCCGACTCAAAACACGCCGAGTTGGAAATACACAACGACTGGTTGGTGGAAGGTAAGAAAATGCTGGAGGAAACCGACCGTGTCCACGTCAGCGAGCGCGATGGCGTCTATGTCATCGACCTTGCGTATCGGCTAGCTCCCATTTATGACTACGTCATATGGCAGACGGCATTTGGCGGCTTCGCGGTTCAGGGAATGAAGTATGGAGACTCCTATTATTCGGCTCCTTGGGGTAAGGTCGCATTCCCCGCACCCTACTACTCGAACCCTGAAAGCGATTGGCCCTCGGAGCCGTGGTACGACTATACGGTGCGCTTGAAAAGCGATGGAAAGACGGTTGGGGTTGCAGTCCTCGATCATCCGCTGAATCCTCCCACCCGCTGGCACAATACTGTCTGGCTCCTGAACCCTTGTATTTCGAGTTATCGTCCGGTCACGATTCACCCCGGTGCTCCGCTCATTCTGCGTTACCGGGTTGTCGTTCACGACGGACCTCCGCCTACGAAGCTGTTACAGGGGCTGTCGGAAGAGTGGGATGGTATGCAGGGAGATCCTTTCGCTACCAAGTAAAGCAGCTTCGTCTGTACCCCAGCTTTATGAGGGCCTGTTAACAGAATCTGGGCCAGGACCGGAGTTTGCGTCTTTTCCGGTTCTGCTTCCGATGGATCCGCCCATCATTCGCGCCTATCCACGGGAGGTGACGATAGCGGAGAAATTCAACCCAATGGTGGTTCTCGATATTCGTAACAGCCGCATGAAGGACTTCTACGAAACGGATGCGCAGAAGAAGAAGAACAACCTTGCCGTTGGCCATGTTCGCAAATTCCCCTAATAGGAAATACCGTTGGGGTTGCGCGAACCTGAATTTGTTAGCCCAACATTGTTAGCCAGCGAATTTATCGCCAGCTAATCTGCTGATTGCAAAAAGGTTGTAACGATTTTGGTGCCGAAGAAGGGACTCGAACCCCCACACCCTTGCGAGTACATGGACCTGAACCATGCGCGTCTGCCAATTCCGCCACTTCGGCCTATGTTCCAGAGGCTAGCTGTCCGCCAGAAAATAAGCGGCAGTCCTTACTCTTTCAAAGACAGCAGATGCTGTCAACATTTGGCCGTGGAAGAAAATTCTTCCGCACTCGACGAACGGACTGGGAGCGCTACATTTGCAATCGTCGCATACGCGAGTATTCTGAGATTTCGTTCCTGATTGCGTAGTGTCGATACGATGCGCACACGCGAAACCGAACAACCCACAACGAAAGGCCTTCGGCATGACGAACCCTTCACTCGCCAATCCTGCAAGTATTCCCCCTGAGCTTTCCACGGAAATTCGCCGGCTCATGCATGACCTGAGCAATGCACTGGAAATTGTGTTGCAGGCAGGCTATCTGCTGACTACCACAGAGACGGAGGAACCGGTGAAGGAGTGGATCGGCCTGTTGGACGGGGGCGCACAACAGGCCCTGAAGATCCATCAACAACTGCGGGATTACATCCGCGCTCACAGTTAGCGGTGCAGCGCGGCCTCAGCCGCAATCAAGCCAATTGGGCATCCAGCGTAATTTCGGCCGCCTTCAGCAGGCGCGAGATGGGACAATTTACCTTTGCTTCATTCGCTGCGGTGGCGAAGGCCTCTTTGCTGGCACCTGGAACTTTTGCTCGCGTCGTCAAATGGATTTTGGTTACGGTCGGACCCGTCTGCAGCATGTCCAGTGTCAGGTCCGCGGTGGTTTCCAGTGACTCGGGCGTTAAGTTCGCCTTGGTCAATTGGCCGCTAAGCGCCATGGTAAAGCAGCCGGCATGAGCAGCGGCGATTAACTCTTCCGGGTTCGTCCCTTTCCCATCTTCAAACCGGGTGTGAAAAGAATAGGCCGTATCTTTCAAGACTCCACTCTCGGTTGAAATGGTGCCCTTGCCTTCTTTCAGCGTTCCGTTCCAAACTGCGCTTGCTTTCCGTTGCATGTATTTCTCCTTGGATTCGTTGAGGATGGGCCGGGAACCTGGATTCCGCAGCCGGTGGGTGAAATTTCAGAATAGCAGCCATACATAGCGCAGTCGAACCCGGCGGTACCATGTTCGCATCGCATAATTTCAGTCGCGCCGACCGTTTCTTTCACGGTTTAGAAGCGTCGCAGCCTCCGATTGAAAACAGAACCGCTGCAGTCAGGCGTTCACGATTTCTGATGCGAAATCAATGAACAACGGCGGGGCTGATAGGTCGGGCCTGCAACGGCAGTTCGAAGGAGAACACGCTCCCATGCCCTACCTGGCTGGTCACGCTGATCGTGCCACCATGGGCTTCTACAATCGCCTTGGCGATCGCCAATCCCATGCCTGTCCCATGGACCTGGTAGCGTTGCCCTGGACCGCGGTAGAACTTGTCGAAGATAAAGCTCTTCTCCAGCATGCCGATTCCGACTCCGCGATCGGCGACGCTCACTACCAGAGCGTCGTTGGTTTCTTCCGCACTGATGAAGATCGGACTGCCTGCAGGAGAATATTTCGCGGCGTTCTCCAGCAGATGATGCAGCACTTTTTCAACCATGCGCATATCGAACGGCACCGGCCGCAAATCTTGCGGAAGTCGTACGGTGATCGGATGCGCGGCAACAACTTCCTGCGCGTTCTTTACAGATTGGTCCACCAACTCCCGCACCGGATGCAATTGCAGGTCCAGTTGGACTTCATGGGCATCCAGCTGCGCCATTTCCACTGCCTCTTCAATCAAGCGATTGAGGCGGGCGCTTTCTTCGTCGATGATGGTCAGGAGCTCAATCCGCTGCTCCGGGGTCAACTGCAATTCCGAGCGAAGGCTGCTGACGGCTCCCATGATCGAAGTAAGGGGGGTTCGCAATTCATGCGTGACCGAATCGAGCAGCGCGCTGCGGATTCTTTCGCTTTCTCGCGCGGCTTCGGTCTTGCCCAGTTGTTCGACAGCGCCAGCTCGTTCAATCGCAATCGCAATCATGCTTCCCAACGCGTCCAGGCTTTGCCGCGACGGGCACTTACCCAAAATGCCCAAAGCACCGATGGGACGCACGCCCATCATCAGTGGGACCAGGCAGATTCGCTTCTCTTCAAGTCTCTGAATTTCGCGTTCGCGAGAGGCGGCGCGAAGCATTTCGTCGCTGATTTGTTCACTGCTTCGTCCGGAATGGTAAACGCTGCTCCGCGAATTCACCAGCAGCGCCGTGCCCTCTGTGAAGAAAGTAGCTGTAATAATCCTGGGGATAGAATTGAGCAAATCAAGGATATTATCGGTCGTAAGCAGTTGCCGGCTGAAGTCGTACAAGCGCTCCATTTCAATCCGTTGACTCTTGGCTTCGTTGGCTTCATCCCGGGCACGATTGGAAAGTCGGCTGGACAGAATCGCTGTCACAAGGAATGCACTAAGAGAAACCCAGTTCTGCGGATCGGCAACGGTGAATCTTCGAATTGGCGGCAGAAAGAAAAAATTAATCGCAAGTGTAGCAACGATCGAGGTGAAGATTGCGTTTGGAAGTCCCCATCTGCCTGCAATAAATAGAACGTATAACAATAACGTGAGAGAGACTGTGGAGTGATTGACATGCAGCAGAGAAAAATAAATCCAGGAAATCAGGCCAACAACTATGGCGGACAACGCATACCGTATCGCCGGAGATGGGCTGTGTCGCAGCATCATCCCAATTCTACTCAGGTCGTGTAAGCGATGAGCCCACAGGCCGGCAACGTGAAGCCGATCAAAACCCCAGAACAATGGCTGGAAGCAGCGGCACCGGAAAAGACCGCTGGCATTTTCAAGGTCTTTTTGGGATATGCGCCCGGTGTGGGCAAAACCTTCAATATGCTCAGCGAGGCGATTCGGCGCCGCAACCGAGGCGAAGATGTGGTCATTGGATTCATCGAAACTCATCAGCGACCGCGCGTCATCGAGTTGGCCAAAGAACTGGAGTCAATCCCCGCGCGTCGAGTCGAGTACAAAGGTACTTTCTTTGAAGAGCTTGACTTGGACGCGGTTTTGGCGAGAAAGCCACAGGTTGTGCTGATCGACGAACTAGCGCACACCAACATACCAGGCAGCAAACACGAAAAGCGCTACGAGGATGTGCTCGAAGTTCTGCAGCACCGGATCGACGTGATGTCGGCGCTGAATGTGCAGCATGTGGAGAGCGTCGCTCCCACGGTACACAACATCACCGGCGTGACTGTGAGGGAAACAGTTCCAGATTGGGTGCTGGGCCGCGCCGACGAAGTTGTTCTGGTCGACGTGACCCCGGAAGCGCTACAGACCCGCATGCGGCGCGGCGATATCTATCCGGCGGAACGGATTGAGCGATCCCTGGCGAATTTCTTTCGTCGCGGCAATCTGCTCGCTCTGCGAGAACTGGCGCTGAAGCGAGTTACCCATGCCGTCGATCAGAACCTGGATGCTTACCTGCGCAGAAAACAACTGGGGCAAGACTGGGTAGTCCAGGAACGAGTGGCCGTCTGCATCAGCTCCAATCCCGCATCGCAGCAACTGATTGCGCGCGGCGCTCGTATGGCAGAGGGCATGGACGCGGAATTTTACATTCTGCACGTCGATCTACCCGACGATGCGATTGAAGAGAAGAGCCGAAATCTGGCGGCAAATCTGCGCTTCGCTGAAAATCTTTCAGCTCGAATTTTTCATGTTCAGGGTGGCAAAGTCGCCACTGCGATTGCCGATTTTGCGAAGGAGCATCGCATCACACAAATTATTCTTGGCCGCTCTGCGGTTCGGGGCTGGCGTAATTATCTCTATTTCATGGCCATCCATAAGCTGCTGCGCGAGGCGCCTTATGTCGATGTGCACATTGTGACCCAGGAATCGCATTAAGATGACGGATCCACCTATCCAAAGACACGATGCGACAGAGCCATCCAAAATTCTGATTGTCGACGATGAAGCGCAGATCATCCGCGTACTTTCCGTGGCATGCACGGCGCAAGGTTATCGGGTGAAGTCCGCCCAGGATGGAGAATCCGCGCTGAATGTGCTGAAAAGCTGGGCCGCCGATCTCGTTATTACAGACCTTTCGATGCCGAAGATGGATGGCGTGGAGCTTTGTCGTGCCATTCGAAAACAATCCAACGTTCCGGTCCTGGTTCTATCCGTGCGCAACCAGGAAAAGATAAAAGTTGAGGCTCTCGATGCCGGCGCTGACGATTATGTGACCAAGCCCTTCCAAATCGATGAGCTTCTTGCCAGAATTCGCGCCGCCCTCCGCCGCTCCAACAACGCAAAAACCGCAGACAAGACCGCAGAATTGGTGATTGGCGATTTCCGCATCGATCCGGGATCGCGCCAGGTCTTCGTGCGTGGGAGAGAAGTTCATCTCACTCCCAAAGAGTTTGATTTGCTGCACGCCATGTCATTCTCGCCGGATCGCGTTATCACCCGCCGCACACTCATGGTTGCGGTATGGGGCGGCTATAACGTGGATCAGCCTGAATCATTGCGGGTTCTGATAGGACAGCTCCGCCGCAAGGTAGAACCCACGGACGAGCCGCAATATATTCTCACGGAGCCTTGGGTCGGGTACCGCTTTGTCCCGGACGGGCTGCAGCCCCGCTCGCCTTTATAACTTTCTTACGACCTTCTTACACCGTTTTTATGCCCACAGGTGTGAACTAATTGCAGTTCGAATCCATCCGGACTAGGCAGGCAATTATGTTCGCGATGTTGTTAGCGGGAACGGGCTGTGCGGCGGTAATAGGGTTTTTCCTTTTTTGTTACCGAGGATTTGCTCGTACGCAGGCGGCAGATCGTGCGATAGAAAAAAGGGTCAATGTGTTTTCGTTCGATCGCCAAAGACACATCATGCCGGGGGGTAAGAAAACCCTGTCGGCGTTCCTTGCTCTCGGCCTAATCCCAGTCGCAGCCACACGCGCACAAACTGGTGGCAAAACTGCGATCGATGGAAACGCCAACCAGATTGGCTCAGTGATCGCACCGCAGGCAGCCGAGGTTGAAACTGCAACTGCAACTTCCCTTTCGACGCCGGCAGTGGTTGGCCCCCTCCGCGCCTTTGCTCCCAGAACGTTTGACGCAGGGCCATTCGGAAAGTTGAATGTCAATGGTATCCTCAGCGGCTTCGGGTCGTGGCAGAGTCAACCTGTTTCCAGTGACCAAGCGGCGCGAGCGGATGTCAGCAATGGGCAGATCTTTATCCAGAAAGCCAGCGGGCTGGTGCAGTACTTCCTTCAGGCTGGAGCTTACAACTTTCCAGCATTGGGCACGCCCCTACTATCCACGCGCAACACAGTCAGCGACTACTTCGGCGCTTTGCCGCAGGCATACCTGAAACTTGCTCCCCAGGGTAATTTCTCGTTTCTCATTGGCAAGTTGCCGACTTTGATCGGCGCAGAAGACACCTTCACCTTTCAAAATATGAACATCGAGAGAGGTCTTTTGTGGAACCAGGCGAACGCCGTCAATCGTGGAATGCAGTTGGATTACTCGAAGGGTAAGTTCAGACGGCGCTCTGTCTTGGAACGATGGCTTTTATTCCAACCACTATAACTGGATCAGCGGCGAGTTGACCTATACGCCGAATCCGTCCGACGGATTGGAGTTTGTAGCTGGTGGAAATCTTGGACGCACTGCACATTCCAGCATTGCCAACCCACTCTATCAAAATAACAGCGATATCTATGCCCTTATCTACACCCACACCGCTGAGCGGTGGATGATCGAGCCATACTTCCAATTCACCTATGTACCTCTGGACGGCAAGATTGGAGTCAGTCGCGCGACGGCAACCCAAGGTGAAGCTGTGCTGGGAAGTTATCGTTTCGCTCACGACTTAGCCGTAGCAGGAAGAGTGGAGTATATCTCCAGTACCGGCAGTAGTCACAATGGTGCCGTCAACTTGTTATACGGTCCAGGCAGCGGCGCGTGGTCACTTACCCTGACGCCAACCTATCAACGGGCAGCCTTCTTTGCACGTGGGGAATTGTCCATCACCCAGGCTATAGGCTTCATGGCCGGAGACGCCTTCGGCGCGAACAATTCGCACTCGAACCAAATACGAGGAGTGGTTGAAACCGGATTTATTTTTTGACGTTGCATTGGCAACGGGAGAGACACAATGATTGATCTTTGGATGGTTCTGTTAGCCCTTTTGTTTTTCGCACTGGCAATTGGATACACCTTCGGGTGTGAGCGTTTGAGGTAATCCGATGAACATTGAATCCGCAGTCCTGCTTCTTATTTCGTTATCCATGCTGGTCTATCTGCTATTCGCTCTGTTGCGTCCGGAGAAATTCTAGTCATGACCTCGAATGGATGGTTTCAAATCGCATTTTATTTTGCGCTAATTGTGTTGATCGCTCGGCCGCTCGGCATCTACATGGCCAACGTCTTTGAGCGCCGCAAGACATTCCTCGATCCCGTGCTGGTTCCTACCGAACGCATGCTCTACCGGCTAACAGGAGTCGAACCCGACAAAGAGATGCGCTGGACGGAATACGGAATCGCGATGCTGCTGTTTAGCCTCGTCTCCATGCTGGCCTTATACCTCATCGAACGTGTCCAGGCCTGGCTGCCATGGAACCCGCAGCACTTGCCCAACGTCCCCGCCGTGCTCGCTTTGAACACGGCTGCATCCTTCACGAGCAACACAAATTGGCAGGCCTATGTTCCCGAAGCCACGATGAGCTATCTGACCCAGATGGCCGGGCTTGCCTACCATAACTTCGCGTCCGCGGCCGTTGGTATGGCGCTCGCCATTGCCTTCATTCGTGGCATCAGCCGGCGCGAGCAAAACACCCTCGGCAACTTTTGGGTTGATGTTACGCGCGCAATTCTGTGGGTGTTGTTGCCCATTTCTTTTGTGCTGGCAATGGTGCTTGTCTCGCAGGGGGTGGTACAAAACCTTCACCCCTACAACACCGCACACCTGGTGGAATCGCAAAAGATTGTGACGCCCGATAGCGCCGGGAAGCCTGCGACGCAAGTGATCACCACGCAGACCATCGCGCAGGGGCCGGTCGCTTCGCAGGAAGCCATCAAAATGTTGGGCACGAACGGCGGCGGATTTTTCAACGCCAACAGTGCACATCCGTTTGAGAATCCGACTCCCCTTTCCAACCTGCTGGAGATGCTTGCCATCTTCGCGATTTCCGCAGGCTTGACCGTAACGATGGGGCGCATGACTGGCTCTCCGCTGCACGGCTGGGCTGTCTTTGCGGCCATGGGAATCCTGTTCTTCGCCGGCGTCACCACAGCCTATTGGGCGGAAGCACGCGGCAATCCGCTGATGCATGGTGTAGCTCAGCAAACAACCGAGATCCAGGCCGGCGGCAACATGGAAGGCAAGGAAGTCCGCTTTGGAATTGCCAACACGGCCTTGTTTGCGACCGCAACCACCGACGCGAGTTGTGGCGCGGTGAACGGCATGCATGATTCATTTACACCGCTCGGCGGAATGGTCCCCATGGTGAACATCATGCTGGGCGAGATCGTTTTCGGCGGCGTGGGTGCCGGCATGTATGGGATGTTGATTTTCGTTGTTCTCTCCGTTTTTATCGCCGGACTGATGGTCGGTCGAACGCCGGAGTATCTCGGCAAAAAAATCGAAGCCTATGACGTGAAGATGGCGATGCTGTACGTCCTCATTTTCCCGCTGCTGATCTTATGTTTCAGCGCAGCGACAGTTTTGCTTCCGCATCTGGGACTCAGCAGCCTGTCGAATGCGGGTCCGCATGGGCTTTCAGAAATCCTCTACGCCTTCTCTTCAGCGGCCGGCAATAACGGCTCAGCTTTTGCCGGGCTGAATGCCAACACGAATTATTACAATCTCGCACTTGCGATCGTGATGCTGAGTGGACGCTTCCTGATGATCGTGCCCATGTTGGCGGTCGCCGGAAACCTGGCCCGGAAGAAAACTGCTCCTGCATCGGCAGGTACGTTTCCGGTCACGACCCCATTGTTCACCATTCTTCTGACCGGCGTGATTGTTATCGTCGGCGCGTTGACTTTCTTTCCAGCGTTGACGCTGGGTCCAATTCTTGAGCACCTGCTGATGTATGCAGGAAAAACTTTCTAGTCAAAGCATGGCTGCTCGGAGAAACAAGATGGCGAAACCAAAAAGCACGCATCGACGATCGATCTGGGATCCGCAGATCGCACGCCGCGCCCTGATCGATTCGTTGTCCAAGCTGAACCCTTTGAACATGATGAAAAATCCTGTCATGTTCGTTGTTGAAGTCGGCAGCGTGATCACTACCGTGCTTCTGTTGCAACACATCGGCAAGCATGGCACGGCAATCGTCTTCAATCTTCAGATCACGCTCTGGCTATGGTTCACAGTTCTGTTCGCCAACTTTGCAGAAGCCATGGCAGAAGGTCGCGGCAAGGCACAGGCAGATGCCCTGCGGCGAGCGAAGTCCGAGACCATAGCCAATCGGGTCAATGCGAAAGGCGTCATCGAGCAGGTGCCCAGTTCCAAGCTCTGCTCGGGCGACATTGTCATTGTGTCTGCTGGAGAAATGATTCCCGGCGACGGCGAGATCATTGACGGTGTTGCCTCAGTTGACGAATCCGCGATCACCGGCGAATCGGCTCCGGTCATTCGAGAGTCTGGTGGCGACCGCTCAGCGGTAACCGGAGGAACGCGCGTACTCTCTGATCAAATCAAGATCCGTATCACATCCAACCCCGGCGAGACCTTCATTGACAAAATGATTGCCCTGGTCGAAGGAGCCACGCGTCAGAAGACTCCGAACGAGATTGCATTAAATATTCTGCTTGCCGGCCTGACCATCATCTTCTTGCTTGCCGTCGTGACCCTGCAGCCGATTGCTCTCTATTCGCACTCGCCGCAGACGATCTTCGTGTTGGTCTCTCTCCTCGTCTGCCTGATTCCGACCACGATTGGCGGACTGCTATCCGCGATCGGAATCGCCGGCATGGATCGCTTGGTCCAACACAACGTGCTGGCCATGTCCGGGCGAGCGGTAGAAGCCGCCGGAGATGTGAATACCCTTCTCCTCGACAAAACCGGAACCATCACCTTTGGCAATCGACAAGCCACAGAATTTCTGGCTGCTCCTGGCGTAAGCAAAGATCAGCTTGCCGACGCGGCGCAGCTCTCATCGCTTGCCGACGAAACTCCGGAAGGCCGCTCGATCGTTGTTTTGGCAAAAGAGACGTACGGATTGCGTGGGCGCGACCTGACAACGATGCACGCGGAGTTCGTACCTTTCAGCGCCACCACCCGCATGTCCGGCATCAATGTCGACGGTCGCACCATCCGCAAGGGAGCAGCCGACTCGATTGCCACCTATTTGCAGGCCTCGGGCGGGATTCTCGCAGACGAAGTCCGCGCCGACGTGGAGAGAATTTCCCGCAGCGGTGGCACGCCGTTGGTCGTGGCGGAAAACAATCGCGCTCTGGGAGTGATCCATCTCAAAGACATCGTCAAGGGCGGCATGCGCGAACGCTTCGCACAGCTGCGTGCCATGGGCATCCGCACCATTATGATCACAGGCGACAATCCGCTGACAGCAGCGGCGATTGCTCGCGAAGCTGGCGTTGACGATTTTCTGGCGGAAGCAAAACCGAAAGACAAGATGGACCTGATTCGCCGCGAGCAAGCCGAAGGCAAGCTGGTCGCAATGACCGGCGATGGAACTAACGATGCTCCCGCCCTGGCGCAGGCGGATGTGGGCGTCGCAATGAACACCGGCACGCAGGCCGCCAAGGAAGCCGGCAATATGGTCGATCTGGATTCCAACCCGACCAAACTCATCGAGATCGTGGAAATCGGCAAGCAGTTGTTGATGACCCGTGGCGCGCTCACAACATTTTCCATCGCCAACGATGTCGCAAAATACTTTGCCATCCTCCCCGCGATGTTCGCCGCGACGTTTCCGGTTCTCGGCACATTAAACGTTATGCATCTGCGAACCCCGCAATCCGCCATCTTGTCTGCCGTTATTTTTAACGCGGTGATTATTGTCGCGCTGATTCCACTGGCATTGCGCGGCGTGAAATATCGGCCGATGAACGCAGAAGTTCTGCTGCGCAACAACCTGTTGCTCTACGGGCTGGGAGGGATCATTCTTCCCTTCCTTGGTATCAAGCTGATTGACATGGCGATTACGGCCATGCACCTAATTTGAGGATCCATATGCGGAAACAATTTATCACGGCCTGTTTGTACACTCTGGTGACGACTCTTCTCCTCGGTCTCGGTTATCCGCTTGCCGTCACTGGGCTGGCGCACTTGCTGATGCCGGCCCAAGCCAACGGTGAACTCATCACAAAAAATGGTGTTGTTGTCGGCTCAAAGTTGATCGGACAATCCTTCACCGGCGCCGGCTACTTCAATAGCCGTCCTTCAGCAGCAGGCGCTGGCTACGACGCCTCCAACTCCTCTGGCTCAAATCTCGGCCCGACCAACGCAACCTTGATCGCTCGTGTCAAACAGAGCGTGCAATTCTGGAAGAGCCGCGAAGCACAAGCAGGAAACGGCGATGCAGATGTTCCTGTCGATCTGGTCACGACCTCCGGCTCAGGATTGGACCCGGACATGACTGTCGCGGCATCCGAATATCAGGTTCCTTCCGTCGCACAAACTCGTGGTCTCCCGAAGGATCAGGTGGAGCATCTAGTCCAGACCCACATTGAGCCGAGACAATTTGGATTTCTCGGTGAGCCTCATGTCAACGTGCTGCAACTGAACCTTGCACTCGATGCCATGTCGGCGCCTAAAAAGTAGCCAGATCAATCCCGCGCAACAGCCACCCCGAGAATGGCGTGTCGATTCCGCGATTTGCGGCGCTTTCCAGGGTAACGGCACAACGAATTTAGCAGTCTTCATTTAGAATCGACAGTGTCACCGCGCCGGGATGGCGGAACTGGCAGACGCAGCGGACTCAAAATCCGCCGATCGCAAGGTCGTGGGGGTTCGACCCCCCCTCCCGGCACCAAGCAGCAGAAATCATCTATACACGTTGTTCACATCGGGTCGTCGACACTGAGCTATCCATTGCAGCGCCCCTGGCCACGCAGCCGGTCAAATGGGATGGATGAATCCGCTGCTATACACTCAACCGTGATGCAGCCGGTTTTAGACTCTATTCGCGTCGTCGAAGTTACAGAGGCATTGGCTGGCCCGTACTGCGCCATGATGCTTGGAGACTTGGGCGCGGAGGTCATCAAAGTCGAACGAAAAAAGGTTGGCGATCAATCTCGGGGATGGGGGCCTCCATTCTGCGGCCCGCAGTCGGCTTATTTCCTCGCGGCCAACCGCAACAAGCGGTCTCTCACGCTCGATCTTGACCATCCCTTTGGCCGGGATGTGATGTGTCGTTTGCTGAAAACGGCAGATGTCCTCCTCACCAACCAGCCGAAGCTCGATTCTTTGAAGCGAATATCGCTCGATCCTGAAACCCTCTGCGCGCGGTTTCCGCGGCTGATTTATTGCGCGATTTCGGGCTATGGTCTTTTCGGTCCCAAAGCTGGCCTCGCCGGCTACGACATTATTGCCCAGGCAGAAAGTGGAGTCATGAGTTTCACCGGCGAGCCCGACGGTGAACCCATTCGTTATCCGGTGGCCCTGGCCGACCTGATTTGCGGACTGTATTCCGCGCTCGGCATTCTTGCTGCGCTGTTCGCGCGAGAACGATCCGGACGCGGCCAGTTTCTGGACATGGCTCTTTTCGACTCACAACTGACCCTGCTGGCCAACATCGGCAGCAACTTTCTCAACGCGGGCGCATTGCCGCAGCGCTGGGGAAATGCCCACCCCAGCATTGTTCCCTATCAGTTATTCCGTGGCGCCGATCATCGCCACTTCGTGGTGGGCATCGGCACGGAACCCCTCTGGCTGAAGTTCACAACAATTCTTGGGGTTGAGGAAACTGTCGGTCGCGATCCAAACTATGCTTCCAATCAGCTTCGCATCGAACATCGCACCACGCTCATCCACTTGCTGCAGCAGCATTTGAGTTCAAGACCCGCGCAAGAATGGGTTGACCGATTGGCTGATGCCGGAATCCCAGCGGCCATGGTGAAGAATGTCGATGAAGCATTTTGTGATCGACAAGTTCTGGAAAGAAAATTGATTGTCGAGTTTGAGCATCCCGAGCTGCGCGCCGCAAGGAGCATCGCGAATCCCGTCCGGCTATCCGCGACGCCAGTTTCCTACCGACTGCCTCCCCCGCTGCTTGGCGAACACAACGAGGAGTTATTGGTGAGCTTGGGATACTCTCGCCAACAGATTGCAGAAGCCTCCGCGGCAGGCGCAATTTAGCTATCGTGACGAGCCGAGATCCACGACAACTTGCACTGTGTGGTAGTAGCCGTGTGACGACTGCGAAGACTCAGCGGGCGGCACGGTAATTTCATACGCCTCGGGCGAGTCCTCTTTCCACATTGCGCCGTGAACGGCGAGTATCTTTCGATCCGTTCGCAATTGGAAGTTTGAGCTTTGCGTCGAATCCACCTGCGCGTCGATGGTGTATGTCAATTCGTGCAACTTCAAGTCGATCAATTTCATCGCACGGCTGGGATCGCCGAGATGCGGCCGCGCCTGCGGCAGCACCAGCGACACTCCACCTGAATACTCCATTGTGATGTGCGACGTTCCGCGCGGCAATTCAACATCTACCGTCGCATGTGCATCCTGGACATGCTCCTCCATGCGCGCATGAATCGACTTCCCATCCCACCGTGCCCCCTTCAGTGTGGAACCCTGAGGAATTTCCGGACTGTAGATCAGGTGAATCGGATCTCCACTGTTGATAGCTTCCAGCGAAGAACCGTAGTCCGTACGCGTCCAGGTGAAATCAATTTTCGCCTGCGGTAATCGAATGTTACGCACCGTCAGGGCATTCCAATCCGCGGGAATATGCGGAGCAAACATAACCTGTCGCGTCACGCCGTCAACCTGCAATCCCAGCAGTCCCCGCACAGCCGCATGAAAAAATGACGCGGAAGACCATGTCTGTTCCGGCACCGATTCTGTTTGCTCGTGATAATAGTCGCCCGCCAGCACCTCATCCATGTGCCCCAGCGAATCGAGGGAACTCCACGGAACCAGTCCGCTCCAGATCGCAAACGCCGTGGCAGGCCGATGGCCATTCCAAAATGCCGTGGCCGCTCCTGCTGTGCCAACCGCCCAGACGCTACCCTTCGCGTAAGAATCCGGATCGAAGACACCGGAGGCGGTCGACGTGCTGCGCGTTCCCCAGTCAGTCTGAAAATTCGGCGATGCCAGTTCGCCCAGCAACGACTGCTCTTGGGGTTCACTGAAGAGATGCTGGGTAATGACGACATCGCCGCTGGCGCTGCGATTCAGAATTTGCCTGCCCGAAGGTGAGAATCCATCGATCCAGAATTTTTGCTTTGGATCCCAATATCGCTTCGCGGTGGACTCGCGAGCTTTTTCGCTGGCCTTGCTAGCCTCTGTCGCGCCACTCGCATCGCCCATCCATGTCGCCATTTCAGCAAATGATTTCGACGCCTCAACCCAGCTGGCGGAAAGAGTGAGTTCGTCGCTCATGCGGTCCTGCTCATCGCCTCCCTCTTTGCCCGGCGGTATATGCGGCAACCCATCCGCCGGATCGATTAGCGATTGGCAGTAGCGGTACGCTGCCTGCACGGAGTTCCAGTGATTCTTCAGAAATCTTTTGTCTCCGCTCGTGGCGACATATTCCGCTACCGTATTCAAATATTGAAAACTAATGTCCACATGCACAAACATGTATGGATATTTCCCGACCCAGTCGATCAAGCCGGCGCTTTGCGACATCTCATGCCAGATCATCCCGGTTTTCGGGTCTTGATATTTCGCGATAAAGTCCAGCGCCGCACGCGCTCGATCATACTCACCCGCGCTCAACAAGGCCTGAACGGCAACCATGGCGTCGCCCGCAAAGAACCACGCATACTGGGGCCGACGCGCTCCTCGCGATGGCCCATACCCGGCCACAAGTCCGCAGCCAAGATAGGGATTGCAGACCCACGCCTGATCCAACGCGATCTCCGCCCACGCCAGGTCTCGATTGAGATTCGCATCCGGAGTTTCAATCTGCAACCTGTTCGATCGCAAGTCGGCATCATACTGCACAGCTTCTTTTTCAAGTTTGTCGCTCGTGTCCGTCAGCGTTTTCACTAGAGGGTTCAAGCTTGCGGCGTCTCCTTCTCCCGACGCAATCACTACAGAAGCTGTTCGAATTCTGCCGCTACCAGTCGCTCGAATGGTGAATGCGAGCCCAGTTGGTGGCGAGGACGAGCTCGGACGATTGAAAATTTCGTCGTGTGCCACAATCGCAATGGAACCGATCACTGCGGAAAATCGATGCGTCTGCTCCGTCAACAAATATCCCGATGCAGCCGCGTTCCAGTTAACGTCTTGCCCGCCAATCCCAGCCGGCCACATCAGGTTCAGCACCGGCAGAAAATGCACGACAATATCGACCGGACTCACACTCTCAACGGAATAAGTAATAATTGCGCCCGAGGTATTCAGCGGCACAAAGAGCTTTTCTCTGACGATGAAATTCGGGCCAATATAGATACGAGTAATCGCGTCCGGCCGATAGACGATCCGCCGAAGAATTGTTGCTCCCGGTATTTCGGAAGTCGCTCCCTGTGGACGAAATCCAATTGCATAATTCTTGATCAGTTGCACAGGATACGCCCAGACTTCAAGTCCGCTGCCGGCGTACCCATCCAACAACGCGCGTCGGCCATGGACGGCGACGAATCGCCGCGGCGCCACCGCATCTGTCGTTAGAGCTAAGGATTCCGGCGCAAGGGTTGTCGCAACACCCGGAGCAGCTGCCAACGAATCCTGCGACATCAGCCCCACCAGCAGGCACGACAGCACTATGGCGCTTCTCCGCATTGAGCGTGGCGCATTTGCCGATCGCGTTGGGCCGAAGACTGGAATCATGGAAAGGACGAAAAATCCTCGGCTACTTTGTTGGGCTTTCGTCGCTGGGAGACGTGCTCACATCCTGCATCTGGGCCATACCTGACGCGACATCGCTTTGATATGTCGCCAGGTGCGCGACGATCGAGTGCTGCCAGTTGGTGCCAAGTATGACGGCGATTTTCTTTTGATCCTCCGGAGTGATTGCAGTCTTCATCTTGGTCACATCTGCAATCGCCTTCGGCAACTCCGCGTGGAAATGCGTCACTTCGTCCGACACCGTTTCCGGGTGATAGCTTAATCGGTCTCCGGTCTGCATCACATCGACCAGCGAATCTGGCGACCAGGCCAGCGGGAAGGTTTTATTCAAAGTGTCATACGCCTGGCGCAGCCGCGTCATGTTTCCCGCAAACCCGTCCAATTCGGCGCGGCGCTGAATTAAGTTCATCGGCCGCTGCACATGAATCACCATCGCCTGGTTTGTGGGAGCGCTGGGAACAGTGATGACGGTCGTGAGCGTGTTCCCTTCGAAGTGCCAGCCCGGAACACCCTTCTTGATGGTGTAATCCAACGCGGTGCCATTCGCCGTAACGGAATTGGGTGGCCAGTCACCGGGCAATCGCAACTGGTAGCCGCGCGCATGCAGCATTTCCGGATAGCTGCCACGCACCGGATCAATGGTCACCTTCATATCTCCCCCGTCCTGCTTGGCGTGGATCGTCGTCCACGTCGCCTGGTTCTCCTGGTATGCGCGGTTGTGCGAGGCGTCCTCATACATCGTGTACTGCGATGAGCTTCCGGAAACTTGCGGAAACACCGTCAGGATTAGCGGGTCCACAGGCTTCTGGCCGGTGTAGCTCATGGGCGGAGCCAAAGGAATGATCGCGCCTTCCGGTACATACACGGGTATCTGAGAGATGGAAAATTTGCGCTGCACACGTATCGGCCCTGTAAAGTGTCTGCCGGTTTCCCACTCAATCCACTTCCCTTTCGGCAGCCAAACCGACGCTGTCGCCAATTGCGAGACCGTATCGACAGGTTTCACGACCGGAGCAACCAGCATCTCCTTGCCAAACTGATATTCATTCTTTGATTCGTACGCCTGGGGCGCTTCTGGCCAGTTGTAGTAGAGTGGCCGCAGAAACGCGACGCCCGTGTCGTAGGTGCGTCGGGCCTCGGTGTAAATGTACGGGATCAACCTAAAGCGCAGATCGTAATCGCTGGACCGCATGATGCCGGAGTACGGCTCAGGATAGGCCCAGATTCGCCGCTCGGCCTCCGGGTTTTTCGTCGTGTGCGTACGTAGAACCGGTGCGAAGACCCCGAACTGCACCCAGCGGGTATACAGCTCTGGATCGACGGCGCCCGGCATGTGTCCGCCAATGTCATGACTCCAATAAGCGTAGCCTACGTTGGCTGCAGTGGCCGTAAACCACGGCTGAAACGCCAGTGACGACCACACGGAAATGGTATCGCCAGAGAATCCAATCTGGTAGCGGTGCTCCCCCAGGCCACCCCAGCGATTCAACATCAGCGGCCGCTTTCCTTCGCGCGCCTGGTCCGTAAAGAAAACGTAGCCCAACCAGAAGGTTGGATTCACGCCAGGAATCTTTGTGTATTTCTGCTGCTGCCAATCCAGCCACCAGAAGTTGACGCCCTGTTTTTCCAGCGGATGCAGCACCAGATTGAAATAATTGTCGACGAATTTCCTGTCGGTAATGTCGAAGGGCACATATTTCTTCGTCGCCGGATCGATGCCCATAGCTTTCGCCATTGCCGGATAGCTGGTTTCCCATGGCTCAATGCCGCCCGCCGGGTGCAGATTCAGCGTGACCTTCAGCCCCTGCTGATGGATGTGATCCAGGAACGTCGTCGGGTCCGGGAATAACAGCTTGTTCCAGCTATAGCCAGTCCAACCCAGCGGTTGCCCAGATTGGTCTTTCTCCTTGCTCCACCAACTCTGCTGAAACGTTGGATGCCAGCCCATGTCGATGACCAGCACGTTCAACGGAGTGTCATTCTTGTGGAATCCTTGAACCAGGTCATTCAGTTCCTGGTCCGTGTACGCCCAGTAGCGCGACCACCACGTGCCGAACACGAATCGCGGCGGCAGCGGAATTCGTCCCGCCACCTTCACAAAATCGCCGAGCGCTTGTTTGTAGTGGTGCCCATAGCCAAAGAAATACCAATCTTGATGATCGCCTGCGGGCCGCGGCATCACCCATGGCCACGGACTCTCTTCTCCTTGTTTGAACTGAAAATCGGTGGAGTCGAACAGCGGCCGTTTGGAATCGTCCACCACGACCCACCCATCTCGAGAGATGAGTCCCTGGCCGATCGGTTCCGCGGTTTGATCGCCTCGCGCGCCATCCAGGGTTCGAGTTGTTCCTTGCAGATTGCCCGTCGCCGGCATGCCCGAATGCCAGGTCACTTGTTTTCCGTCCAACTGAAAATTCACTTGCAAGTCGTCCGCAGTGAACTTGCCATCCCCGTCCGGGACCGCATCGTAGGTCAGCGTTAACGCATCCGTACTCAGCGTCAGCACCTGGCCGTGCGCGCTATGCTTGATTGTGTGGGTAAATGGCGGGACCGGCATATTGCGATTGAGAAATGCGAAGGACGCGTGATCTTCAAACTTTCCGTCCGCAGACCATTCCATGCGAATCATTTGTGGAGTCAGAACAGTGAAACGGGCGTGTCCTACAATTACGACTGCTTTGGGATTCGCCACAGGATTGTAAAGTCCAGGAGTTGGCTGCGCGGCAGATGACGAATTCTCTTGCGCTGGGCTAATCCCTGGCAACAAGGCAACAGCTACGAACAGAATCGGCAGTAGCAGAGCTTTCGTGGGAAGAAATGAGGCAGTGTGATGAGGTTTCGATGTCATCAGTCTCATGGCGCAGGCATCCTTCAGGTTTGGGAGCGTACGACATCGACCATGTACCGAGTTTTCTCGAGCGACCGTTGACGCCGAAGTTGGGCGGCCGCGATGACGATTCCCTATGCTCCAAATATCTGTTCAGCTTCAAAAAATTCTCCGGCTGAATTGTTTCGCGTGGATGTGGTGGTCGACTTTCCAAAATTCAGCGTAATGCGGAATGACGACCCCACGTTCGGCCGACATTCCGCATTGGAATCTATCGTCTAGAACTGCAGTTTCCCCGCGAATTGCAATATACGCATCGAGCTTCCGTTCTGCGAAGCCACAATGCCGTTGATCGTTCCCGAGGTTGAACCGCAGTCAATACAATTGCTCGGTTGGCCGAGGTTCGGGTGATTGAAAACGTTAAAGGCCTGCGCCGTCAGCTGAAACACGATATTCTTCGGCAGATCGAAGTTCTTGGACACCGCCGCATCCACATTGATCAAGCCAGGACCCCAGAAAGAGTCGCGCTGAATGTTGCCGAACGTCCCTGGTTGCGGGCGCTGGAACGGTCCAGAAACCTGTCCCGGCGTAGCCAACAGAGCGACTGGCGTAAAGTACCGCACTGTCTGGGTTAACGGGTCAAAGGAGCCGGCTTTCGTCTGGAAGCTTTCTCCGCCACCCGCCCAGCTTGGGCGGCACATGCTACCTCCCTGACCGTCGATGTCCTGATCGTTCGTGCAAAGCTGGTAATAGGGGGTGAAAGGCAAACCGCTCTCCCACGTCATAGAGCCGTTCAGCATAAATCCGCCAATCACCTGATTCACCCAACCCGGTCCATTGCCGGCAAACTTTTGGCCTCGCCCAAACGGCAAGTTCCAATTGCCCGTCAGCACAAAGACATTCTTGCGGTTATAGTAGCTGTTGCCGTAATCCGCTTTGGGATCGTTGAAGTAATAGTCGGACTCATGGGCCTGTGCTTTCGACCATGTGTAGTGGGCCATCATCTGCAATCCGTGCGAGTAGCTCTTGCTGAATACCACTTGCAGCGCGTTATAGCGGGTGGTGGCCTGGTTCGCGTTGTAGCGAAGGTCTTGCGTCCAACCAAACGGGTGGCCGTAGCCGAGGTGCAAATACTGCTGCGCAGTCCCGTTGTAGTAGGGGCGGCGATCACTCAGTGTGTACGGTAGGCCAGTAAGGGGGTTGATATCGACCGTCGGACAGCCCGCAACAACGCCGTTGCAAGTGTTGAATCCCGCAATCGTCGGTTGGTTCGGGCTTGCCTGGTTAGAGGAGTCGAACATGTTATGGATTCCGTGACTGCCAACGTAGCTGATCTGCAACGATGTGGTCGGGGTCAGCTGCTGCTGCATCGCCAGGTTCCACGCGTCGATCGTCGGGTTACGCATCGTCAGTGGCCGCGTCGGAACTCCAACTCCGTTGGGCAACGGATAGTTTCCGCTCGCAGGAATAGGAGCAAACTTGTATCCCGGAGGTCCGTCCGCCAGGTTGAACACCTGTGCGTAATTCGTCGCCCCATTCAGGTTCTGCGACACCTGCGTTGGATAAGAGAATGTCAACACCTCTCCAAAAATGTCTCCCGACCATCCCATTCCGTACGCCCGTCCGTATCCGGCCCGCAAGACAGTATTGCGACGCACCTGCCATGCCAGGCCGATGCGTGGCGCGAACTCCGTCCAATTCTTACCAACGTTCAGGTTGGTGCCCCACGGACCATATCCCGCGATGCGAATATTGCCGGTATTCAGATCAAGCAAACCGCCTTGACCTTTGCCGTTCACGCTCTCTGGGAAATACATATCCCAGCGCAGGCCGTAGTTCACCGTCAACGTGTTGGTCGCACGCCACTGGTCCTGCACAAACAAAAATGCCCGTTTCTGGCGTTCCTGGGCATTGGTGTTTTGCGTTTGCGTCCGCTGGTACGCGGTCACGTCACCGAGGACAAAGGTCCCAAAACCCAGACCAGCCCCTATCGTACCGTCCGGCAATACACCCGCCGTCCGCGGCGCTCCAAAGTGGAAGTTGCCGGAACGAACATTGTTGTTGTCCAGGCCCACCAGATGATTCATGGCATAGCGAAGATCGACGCCGAACCGGATGGTGTGATTTCCCATCTGATGAGTCCAGTTGTCATTCACCTGATACACATTTTCAGTCTGCAGAAACTGCGCAGCTGAAGTACCTAATTCAAGATTGCTGCTGCCGTTGCTGCCGTTGCTCAAAATGTCAATGTTGAATTGCGGCAGCCCGCCATTCAGCGCCAAGTCACCAACGTTGGCGTTGGGAATCCCGAGTTCATTGCCTAATGGCTTGTTGTAATCCGGCCCCTGCTCGTTGATGTGGATGCGAAACCAACCGAACCGGAAGTCCGTAACCCACTTGGGACTGACAACATAATCACCGCCTCCAGCTACACTCTGATCGACCACCGCGTCTGTTCCGGCGAAACCGCCGGCGCCAAATCCTGAGCCACCCGCGGCTCCAAAGTACGGCGCCCCGGACAGCGTGGAATTGAATCGAGTGTACCGGCCGAACGAGTGAAACTTCTGACTCAACTGTATGTCGCCGCGGACATCGAACTGATCGTTATCGAAGACACCAGAACCGGAAGCGACAAAGTTGTTGACAATGGAGCCATTGCCCGTATTGGGCAGCGGTATGTCTTTCATCAGGTTAATGGCCGGAGCCGAAAGATCTCCCGCCGGAATGATGTTTCCGGTAAACGGGACGCGCCCTGCCGTGGAGTCCGGCGTGACACCTGTCGCCGGATTGAATACCTGGAACTGGGAGCCGCCTCCCAGAGCAGGATTAAGATAATCGCTCAAATTGCAACTCCCACCGGACGTGCACGTGCTGTGCGCCAGTGCCGTAGGGACAGTCGTCTTTACGGCGGAGCCGGTTTTCTGGCGAACTCCCTGGTAGTCGCCGAAGAAGAAGATCTTGTCTTTCCGCAGCGGCCCTCCAACTGACCCGCCAAACATATTCTGCTCGTTCGGAGAAATATAGCGACCGGTAAGAGGGTCACGTTGTGACTCCGAAAACGGATCGCGCGCCTGTTGCGCATCCGACCGGCGGAATTCAAACGCCGAACCATGAAACTGGTTCGTACCGGACTTCGTTTGCGCCGTCACCATACCGGCGACCGAGCCGCCAAGTTCCGCGTCGTAGTTCTGCGAAGTGACCTTCATTTCAGAAACCGCATCCAGATTCGGATTGATGACCGCGACTCCGATAATTGGATCCTGGTTGTCGGTTCCATCCAGTTCGTACCCGGTAGCGAAGGGCAACTGACCGTTCACTTCAATCTGCTGGCTTTGTTGTGGGTTTTGATCCTGCCCTACATTCCACCCGATATAGCTGGTTCCGGGCGTCAGCAGTTCGAAGGATGTGAAATTTCGGTTCAGATTGGGCAGATTCTCCAGGGCCCGCGAGTTCAAAATCATGCTCACGTCGGCGCGGGATGTATTCAGTAGGGGAGCCGCTGACGTCACATGAACGACATTGGTGACCGCGCCTGTCGTCAACTGCAGGTCCACCTTCGGCTGGGTATCGGCGTACACCTGCACCTGCTCCATGGTTCCCTTGTTGAAACCTTGCGCGGTCGCCTCCACGCGATAGGCATCCGGAATCAGGCTCTCCACTCGGTATTGCCCGCTCGCATTGGTGTGCGCCGTGACTGAGACGTTTTTGCTGATGTCCGTCACGGTGATGGTGGCGTTGGGTATCACGGCGCCTGTCGGATCGGTCACCGTTCCAAAAATGATTCCATACACCGCCTGAGAAAACGCAGTCGGCAGGTTCAGGCCTGCGACGATCAGCACCATACATGCGATCAGAATTCGGGTCAGAGCGGGAGAAATTTTACCTGGAGACGAAAATAGAGACGGGAGATTAGCCACTTGGCGCGGATGGTTCATGTAAAAAGCCTCCGAAAAACTACTTCAATCGTGAACGTGCATTCGATTTTTTGGGCAGATGCAATGAAGTTGGCGTCTTGCCATTGCGAATAATATCTGCCGTGTTGCCGCGGACAGTCCAGAAGGAGATCGTGATTCGCCCAGCTTTCAGGGGCGAATCTGCAGGACCTATTCTTTGGTAGATGTTGGTTGTCAAAGTTTCGTTGCCGCATTAGGCTCAATGTTCTGCGCCTCCAACTTGTACGCGTATAATCAAAGCGTTGTCTACGTTATTCACGGTGATTTGACCCGTGAATCGTCCGTGTAAAACGCATATTCCCGATGTCAAAAACCACGGCTAGCCCTGAATTACGCGCTTGGGATTCCATCGATCCGCGGTGGGAACTGGTGCAGCGGGTTGCCTCCAGTCAACTGCTGAAGTCGTCTTCTCGGCTTCGGGATTTTTTGCTCTATGTGGGGGAGTGCGCCATTCGCGACGCTCCCGAGGAAGCCACAGAGCAGCAGATTGGGATTCATGTTTTTGGGCGCGCCCCTGGATATAACTCCAGTGAGGACAGCATTGTTCGCACCCATGCTCGCCTGTTACGTCAAAAGCTGACAGAGTACTTCGCTGGTGAGGGCGCGGCAGAACAAATTGTCGTAGAAATTCCCAAAGGCCATTACCTGCCCATCTTTCGCGCGATCGAATCCAACGCTCAGCCTGCGAAACTCCATGGAGTGATCGCGGTTCAAGATGCGGATCTCATACCGGCCATGCCAGCGACCACACCCCCGGAGCCCAGGAAAGGTCTGTGGCGAGTAATAACGTTGGGCCTGATTGCCCTCCTGCTGCTCTCTCTAGTGACGCTCGAGCTTTGGCGCAAGCGGAGCCTTCCGGTCACTCAGAAAAATTCTGCAATGGAAACTCTCTGGCGGCCATTCTTGTCCGGCGCGCCACCGCTGGTCATCTACAGCAACGCACTATTCGACGGCAGTTCGAAAACCGGGCTGCGGTATGCCCACCCCACTACCGATGCCGCGATCGCAAGCTCTTACATCGACACCTACACCGGAATCGGCGAAGTTGCGGCGGTTTACCGGCTCACCCGCATGTTCGACGCGGATCACGCCCAGTTCATCCTCAAGCGCAGCCTTCTCGTTACCTGGGACGAGGCGAGTATCAAGAATTTGATTTTTATAGGGTCATCGGCAGAGAACCCGTCGTTGCGAGTCTTGCCCGACCCGTCGGACTTCACGATTGTCGCCGACGATTCATTTGCAGGATTCGTCAATCATCATCCAAAGCACGGCGAACCTGCCATGTATTCCAGGCCCGAGCATCCGTTGACTCGTGACTACGCCGTGCTGGCATTATTGCCGGGCATGCAGCCTGGCAAGTGGATTTTGATTTGCAGTGGTTTAACAACCTTCGGCACTCAGGCCGCCCTCGACTTCGCCACCAACCCGGAAGATGTAGATCAACTCTTTCGGGCTGCGAAATTCACCCAGGGAGCCGTCCGGCCATTCGAGGCGTTGCTTGAAACCACGATCACCGGAGGAGTTCCCGTTCAGACCAAACTGGTGACCATGCACACACACTGATGTTTGCCAGCCGACATAGCTCGGCGTCCTATTGCGTCGGTTGCAACGACAATCGTTCCGCTGCATGGATCTTTTCTACCATGTCGACCTCACGCTTGGCGTCTTCCTCATCGCCCATCTTGCGGTAGGCCTGACTCAGCAGCGCATGGGTCATGTAGTTGTTCGGATCCATCTTCGCCGCGTGCCGCAAATACATGCTCGCCGTCTGCGCATCTCCGCGGAGCAGCAGCACCTTCCCCATCAAAATAAAAGGGCCGGTACTGGAGGTATCGAGCGACAACGCCTTGGTGAGCGCTTCTTGCGCTTCCTGGTATTTACCAAGGTGAATGTACACATCGCCCAGCCGATCATAGGTGGCGGGATAAGCCGGATTGATGCCTCGCTCCTGTTCAAACTCCTGCAGCGCCCCGTTCACGTCGGACTTGAACAGGTCGACTTCTCCGATCATGAAATGGGCCAATGGTAACTTTGGTGTTACTTTCAGCGCCTGCGCAGCCGCATTTCTCGCCAGCTCCGGCAGGTTCGACTGCATCAACATATTCCCGAGAAAAAGGTAAGCCGCACCGGAATCGGCTGGAACACCGTACTGCTCGGCAAACGTCTTGCGCGCTTCGTCATATTGTCGCGAATTCAGATAACAGAGTCCCAGCACGTGGTTCGCGTCCGCATCCGCATTCGGCATCCATTGCCGCACTCGTTTCAAATATGGAATCGCATCCGCAGGCCGTCCCAGCCGATACAGCGTCAACCCATGCAACTGAACCGATTCCATGTCGTTGGGATCTTCCTTTTCCGCCTGCGTAAATGCCTGCAGCGCATCTGGCAGTTTGCCGGTTCGATAATATGCAACGCCCAGTTCATGCGCCGCACCCTTCACCGGTGGAGTTGCATTGGCGAGCGGCTGCAGCAGAGCGATCGCAGCCGCCGGTTGGCCGAAGCGTAACTTTTGCTGCGCCTCCGCCAACTGATCTTGCGCACTTTTCGGCGGAGTGGTCGCCTGCCCGAATACAAATATGCTCGTCAGAAAAAACAGAAAAATAGAATTCCGAATACGCATCACTCCTCAGCATACCGCGCGCACTGCGGGAACAACTTCCTTCCAGTGGTACGATTCTTGCATGCATCGCTGGCGCGAATTCTGTTGCATTGCGCTTTCGTTTTGTACAACGGCAGCCTTGGCGCAGACCTCATCCACAAAACCAGCATTGACCGTACCCCGCGCATCTCATACTCGTTCAGCTCCAGACCCATACCCGGCTGACCATCGGCACTCAGGACCCGCATGGTTTGAGGATGTCGCTCCTCAAGCCGGCTTGCGTATGCTGAACGTGAACGGGGGAGTGAACCACAAGAAATACATTCTCGAGACCACCGGCAGTGGCGTCGCCATTCTCGATTACGATCGCGACGGTTGGCCTGACATTTATATCGCCAACGGAGAGACGCTGCATGCCAGGGGCTCGCCTCCACCCACGGACCATCCAACTGGCCACCTCTACCACAATAATCACGATGGAACGTTTACTGATGTGACCCAGGCTGCCGGGCTCACTGCGACCGGCTGGGGTCAGGGCGCTTGTGTGGGTGATTACGACAACGACGGCTACGACGATCTATACGTCACCTACTATGGCAAGAATCGCCTCTACCATAACCAGGGCAACGGAACCTTCAAAGAAGTTGCGGAACAAGCGGTCGTTGCGGGCAATGGCACTGATTGGAGCACCGGTTGCTCCTTCGTTGATTACGATCGCGACGGCAAGTTGGACCTGATGGTCGCCACGTATGTGAAATTCGATCTGGCAACGGCTCCTGTTCCCGGCCAGGGGCTCACCTGCATTTGGAAAGGCACACCGGTCGAGTGCGGCCCGCGCGGACTACCCTACACCAATCAGGTCCTGTATCACAATCTCGGAAGTGGAAAGTTTGCCGACGTCAGCCGCACTTCCGGCATTGATAAAACTGACGCCCACTATTGCTTCAGCGTTTCGACTCTCGATTTCAATCGGGATGGCTGGCCGGACATTTATATTGCGTGCGATAGCACCGCCAGCATTCTGTACCGAAATAATAAAGACGGAACCTTCACCGACGTAGCGGCGGATGCGGGCGTTGCCTATAGCGCGGACGGCCGCGAACAGGCGGGCATGGGCTGCTCCGTCGGCGACTATAACGGCGACGGACTGCAGGACATTTTCAAAAGCAATTTCTCCGACGACACGTCATCGCTCTACCGGAACGACGGAGATGGAACTTTCACACCCTCAATTGACGACGCCGGTCTCGGCCTGATTACGCAATATCTCGGCTGGGGAACCATGTTCGTAGATGTCGATAACGATAGCTGGCCGGATATTCTGATCGTCAATGGTCACGTCTACCCTGAGGTGGATACAAATCATCTTGGTGCGACCTACAAGGAGCCGAGGCTTTTTTACTGGAACCAGCGGAATGGCAAATTCAAAGATTTAAGTCGGCAATGCGGTCCCGGCTGCACCGTTCCAAAGTCCAGCCGTGGCATGGCCATCGGGGACTTTTGGAATGACGGCCGCGAATCCGCCGTGATCAACAATATGAGCGAGCATCCAATGCTGCTGGTGAACTTTGCCGTCAACAGCAATCATTGGCTCGGTGTCATCACGGTGGGAACAAAGTCCAACCGCGATGGCATCGGCGCGCAGGTCACCGTGTTTTCTGGCGATCATAAGTGGATGCACGAGGTACGAAGCGGTTCCAGCTACATCTCCAGCAGCGATCTTCGTTTGCACTTCGGATTAGGTTCTGCCTCCACCATTGACCGCATCGCGGTCCGCTGGCCCGGTGGATTGCACGAAGTTTTTCACTTTCGCAGGCAAAGATCGAGGTGTCGATCGCTTTGTCACGCTGGTCGAAGGAAAGGGTGAGCCCGGATAGGCGGCCTTGTATGGATTGGAGACGATCGGCATCCCAATTTTTCTGTCCTGCGCTTTTCATCTGCGCCATTACAGGAACCGCAGCAGGCGCTCCCATCCGGGCGCATCTTCGCACCCAGCAAACTTCGATCACCCTCGAAGCATCCTCGAGATCTCCTCGGCTGGTGATGCTGCAGAGTGCCAACGGTCAGAAGTGGATCAATGGCGAACAAGAATCGCTCCTGCCGTTTGTCTGGCAAAACGGCAAACGTGTCCCCCTCCGATGGAGTCTGGATCCCGCCAAGAGTCATAGCGACGCTCGCAATGTCAGCATTGTCTATGACGCGCGGCCCGTCCCGTTGCGACTGACCTGGACGTGGCAGATGCGCGCCGCTATTGGTCCAATCGAGCACCACATACGGATCGAAAACCTTAGCCAGGTAGAAATCTGGATTCCCATTCAGGATAGTTTTCGCTTCTCCTGGCAAGTCGCCGCCTCAAGCCCGAATCTGCGCGAAATGTACATCGACAAGGGTGCGGGAAAGCCGACAAAGATTGGCACCCGCGACGTCGGAGTGCCGGTTGGCTATCAATGGCAAGGCATGTCGAGCACCTATGCGACCGATGCGCCGCCGCGAGAAATCATTCCGTGGATGATGGTGGAACAACAGCAAACTGAAAGCGGCTGGTACGCCGGCATCGAATTTAGCGGTCGCACTCGCATGACGCTGCGGCGCAGCGCCGAGAGACTGCATGGGGAAATCGGTTTGGATCCTGAGCCGGGTCCGTTTCGTACGCGACTGGAGCCCAAGCAAACCTTCGAGACTCCAACCATATTCCTTGGCGGATTCACCGGCGGCGCAGATGGCCTGGGCAATGTGCTGCGTCCCTGGGTGCGAACCGTGCTGATGAATCCCATTACATGGAAGAATCCCGAATTCCCCATGCTGGTGAACAACAGCTGGGGCAGCGGCATGACGGTGGATGAGGCTATTGCGAAGCGGATGATTCGCGACTCGTCGGAACTGGGCCTGGAAATGTTTCATCTGGATGCCGGCTGGTTCCGCGGTGTCGGCGACTGGGTTCCCGATCCGAAGAAATTTCCCAACGGCCTGGCTGTCATCTCTGACTACGCCCATGCGCATGGACTGAAGTTTGGCCTTTGGGTCAACTGGGCTGAAGCTGGAGCCGATACAAATCCTGGCGCATTGAATGTCTTCAATCCGAAGACGCGCGGCTGGCTGGTGGCAGATGTCCCTGCGAACTGGAAGCCCGATCCGTTCGTGGGACGCACCGTTGATCTGGGAGTGCCGGTGGTGCACGACTATGCCGAGCGCGAAGTGCAACGGATTGTCCGCGACGATCGGCTCGACATGCTGGAACACGACGGCTACGTCGTGGCCAAAAGCTGCGCCCGCACGGATCATCCTCACACACCCAGCGCGTATGCGTCAACCGTTTTGAAAGAAGTCAGTGGCGTCGCTCTGCCGATCCAAGTCTCATCCACCGACGTCAGTTACCATTCCGTACGTTCGTATTACGACATCTATTCGCAGCTGCGCAGGACGCATCCTGGTCTGCTGCTGGAGATTTGCGACAATGGCGGCCGGATGGTGGACTTTGGCAGCGCAGCGCACGGAGATTATTTTTCAATCACCGACAGCTATGATCCAGTGTCAAATCGCCAAGCGTTCTATGATGCCAGCCATGTACTTCCCGCAGCGATGCTCGAGGACTACGAAATGAAATGGCCGACGCCCCGCATTGAGACTTTCCTCTACATGCTGCGCAGCGGCATGATGGGTTGGACGACTATCATGCAGGACACCACAGTCTGGACCGCCCAGCAACATGCGGTGGCAAAGGAAGAATTTGCCACCTACAAGAAATATCTGCGGCCGCTAATTCGGGATGCAAACCTCTACCACATCTCGCCGCGCCCCGACGGCGTCCATTGGGATGGCATGGAATACTTCAACCCTGCCGACGGCCAGGGCGTGGTCTATGCTTTCCGAGGCTCTGTAGCCTCAGAGAGTCGCCACACATTTCATCTGTGCGGATTATCCGCAACGAAACACTATCGGTTGCAGTTTCACGACCATACCAGTCCCGATCGCATTCTCTCCGGTCGCGACCTGATGCAGGATGGCTTGAGCGTTCAGCTGCCGCTTCCTATCAGTTCCGAGCTGATCTTCCTGCGCGAACAGGCAAATTGACGGCGCTCTACCGGACATTAGGAATATCGAATCAAATTCTAAGAAACAGCGCAGGAGCGGAACCTTCGGCTCAGCCCCTGCGGCTATCCTCTAAGACTACCTGCGGTGGTTAGCGTACTCTGCGGCTGCTTTCAATTCCTGAGACGCTTGAATCAGCAATTCCTTCGCCCTCTGCGCATGATCGCCGAGTCTATCTTGATTTGCCTGTTGGGCGGTATCAATCTTTTGATAGGCGTGCGCGATGGATGTTTGGGCAGAAGCCAGGTGCGGATGCTTATTGGGGTCGATATTCTGCGCAGGACCTTGAGCGAACATCATGGAAGTGCCAGCCATCACAGAACACATCACCAGCGTACGAATTACATTATTCTTCGTCATGCGAAATCTCCTGGTACGTAGGATGAGATGATTCCTCATTTCCGTTACCCATGCGATTCCGAAAACCTAGGAATCGCCCCGAATAGAGAGGCTATGGTCGCCGCTTTGGATTGTCGAGTGGACAGCCAAATAGTCGCCTTCGCGGCGTGACGCTGCAGCCAAAGCCCGCGATCAGGACGAGCGTACTAGGAGATCTTGAAAAGCTTCGGCAATATCTCTCCCGCTCTACCCAGAATGATTTGGGTGAATGCGCCCGCGTTCAGCGGCTCTTCTGGCCCCACATAGTAGGATTGAGCCGGACTTCCCCGGCGCACTTTTGCCCAATGCACAAAACTCGCCGCAGGATGCACCACGCCCGAAGTCCCCACCACCAGCAGAATCGAGCAGCGATCAATTTCTTGCTGCATACGTTTCATTTCCAGTGGAACTTCTCCAAACCACACGATGTGTGGCCGCAAGCGTGATCCACACGCGCATTTTGGAATTTCGCGGACGGAATTGTAGCTGTGACTATCGTTAATGATTGCAGCACCGCAGTTCGCCTCACATCGAGACTTGAACAGCTCGCCGTGCATCTGGACCAAGTTCTCTGAGCCGGCCCGTTCATGCAAATCATCCACGTTTTGAGTACATAGGAAGAAGCGATCGCCGATCCGTTTCTCCAACTCGGCAAGCGCGTAGTGCGCGGAGTTCGGCTGGCTTGCCTGCGCTTCCCTTCTACGCTGCGAATAGAATTGCCATACCAGTTCCGGGTTCGCTTCCCAGCCTGCGGGCGTCGCAACAGTCTCCACCTGGTGGCCGGCCCACAATCCGTTGCTGTCGCGAAAAGTACGCAGTCCGCTTTCGGCGCTGATGCCGGCTCCAGTCAGTACAAACACGCGGTCGTTTGCCGCAATTTCAATGGCATCGTTCGAGGCGTTCTTCGCCATTCAACACTCCAGAGGAACTCAGGAAGCGCCAAGTTAATCTTCCAGCGCGCTTCATGATTTCGGTTCACCCTTTGGTTTGGGCTGCCATTTCTTTCGTTCTGGCGCAATCGGATTCACTACCTCTCCGGAAGAGGATGTACTGATTGCCGGCACCACTGTATCGGCCGATTGATAGGGTGCGGGTGCGGGCTCTTCAACTTTAGCAACCTCCGACGGTCCGTCGGCAGCCGATTGTGATGATCCGGCGCTTGCCCCGGCAGGCTTGGCCGCCGGACGCCACTTTTTGCGCTCAACTTTCTCCGTAAGCTCTGGGACCGGTTGAGCCTGCACAGGCTCGATTCGCGCCAGCTCGGGGTCCAGGCGAACATTCGGTATACGCAAGCCGATTGCTCCAGGCGCATCGAAAATTGTCGTTACATCGTTTTCGACCGCTGTCGCCGCTCCGCCAGGCTGAACTGCTTGCACTTGCATCGACGGAGTCTCAACCGCCATGCCCATCTTCTTCTGCACGCTTTCCAGCAGCAGCTCTGCCACATCCTTGATCACAATTCCATCCGCATTGCTCCTGCCGGGAGTGCTGCCGAGCATGCTCTTGCAGAACGGGCAGCCAACCGCCAGGGTCTTCGCGCTGGTCGCCGAATTCAGCCGCTGTTCCGCTTCATGAAAGCGATTCTCTGATACTCGCTCGCTTCCCGGCTCTTCCTCTTTCCAGAATTGCGCGCCGCCGGCACCGCAACAAAACGCATTTTCGCGACTCCGTTCCATCTCCAGCAATTCGTTACCCAGCACTCGCAGGACATTTCGGGGCGCGTCATACACGCCATTGTGCCGCCCCAGATAACAAGGATCGTGGTAGGTGATGCTGGCATCGAGACGGTCCACATCGAGCTTTCCGGACGAAACCAGCGATTCAAGAAACTCGGTATGATGCATCACCTTGTACGTGCCACCGATCTGCCGGTATTCATTGCCGATCGCGTTCATGCAGTGCGGGCAGGTTGCCACAATGAGTTTTGGTTTTACGGCATTCAGCGTGGCAACATTCTCGTCTGCCAGTTCCCGATACAACAGTTCATTTCCGGCGCGGCGCGCGCTATCACCAGTGCAGCACTCCTTCTTTCCCAACACCGCAAAATTCACGCCCGCATAATTTAGCAACTGCACTAGTGCTCGCGCTGTCTTCTGCGCCTGCGGATCGTAACTCGCTGCGCATCCCACCCAGTACAAAACGTCTGCCTTCGGATTTTCATCCGTTGTCTTGACGGGCAATCCCTGGGCCCAGTCCATCCGCTTGTCGTGGTTAATTCCCCACGGATTCTTCGATCGCTCCATCCCGCGAAACGCGGTTTGCAGCTGCACGGGAAATTCGCCCTCCATCATCACCTGGTTGCGACGGACATCGATGATGTCGAGCATCTGTTCATCTTGCACGGGGCACACCTGCATGCAGGCCCCGCAGGTAGTACACGCCCATGCAGCCTCCGGCGTCAGTGCAAACTGCAGCAATGGGTGGGGGCTGCTGTGTCCAGTCTCGAATCCAGATTTACTCCCTGACAGATGGTTCAGTTCCATTCGCTTGTTGATTTCCATCGCCGCAGGACTCAGCGATTTTCCCGTCACCGTCGCGGGGCACACATCCTGGCAGCGATTGCATTGAATGCAGGCGTAGGCGTCGAGTAGTCGCGGCCACGTCAGGTCTTCCAAACGCTTCGCGCCGATCTGTGGAACCTCTGCGTCCTGCTTGTCGGGTTCAAGATTGATATCAACCAGCGGCAACACACCCGAATCAGATCGTCGCGCGAAGAAATATTTTAGCGGCGCCATAAAAATATGGACGTGCTTCGTGTATGGAAAATAAGCAAGAAACAATAGCACGCTGCCCAGCGCACCCCAGTATCCGAAAATCCTCCAGGCATGCGCATTTTGAGGAGTAAACAAATGAGAAAGGGCGGTGGCGAAAGGTTGGTATTTATCCGGTCCACGTTGCGCCAATCGCGCACCCGCGCCAATCGCCCGGCTCATCACATGGAACAGGATGAAGACCGAAACCACAAGCGAATCCCGGCTGATATATCCGCGCCGCACATCTGGATGCACGAGGGTGTTCGCATTAAATCGAAAATCTCGTCGGGCAGGCAGGAAAAATCTTCGAATGACCAGAGCCACCACTCCCACCAGCACCAGGAAGCTCAACACATCCGCGAATAGGTTATAGATCGCTCCCGGAACAGTTGCTGAAGAAATAGAAAAGCTCGCGTAGCCTTCGGCGGCATCGAGAGCATTCACCAGGATGTAGACAACAAATCCATAAAAAATAAATGCGTGGAAGGTGCTGATGATGGTCCGTTTCTTAAATGTCCGCGACTGACTCAATGCGGTGCGAAGCGCAACCCAAAGGCGCTGCACCACGCGATCTGTTCGAATATCCGTGTCGGGACGCCCGCGGCGGATGCGTAAATACAGCCGAAAGAAGCCGTGCGCTCCCCATGCCATAGTGACAAGCGCGAACGTCAGAAACGCGTACTTCTCAGAAAGTGGCAGCATCCGAACACCGTCCCGAAGCTGGAATAAACACGTCTTTGGCAGGGTTACTCGCGAATCGCAGCAATTATTGCCGGAACAATCTGGTTCACATCCCCTACGATGCCGTAATCCGCTACTTTGAAAATCGGTGCGTCGGCATCCTTATTGATGGCGACGATGCATTTGCTTTTTCCCATGCCGGATAGATGTTGCACCGCCCCGGAGATGCCAATGGCAATGTACGCCTTCGGCTGCACTGTCTTTCCGGTCTGGCCAACCTGCTCAGAATAAGGACGCCATCCTGCATCCACAATCGCCCGTGTCGCTGCGACAGCGGCGCCCAGTTGGTCGGCCAGGCCTTCGACCAGCTTTTGGAATCCCTCAGCGCTGCCGACACCTCGGCCGCCCGCAACCACAATCTCCGCATCCGCTAGCGAAATGCGCGATGTCTTTTCCTGTGATTTTCCGGTAATCTGCACCCGCCGTTGTGGCAGCGATAGGTCCACATCAAATTGCTCCGCCGCCTGCGTGCCCGGCGTGGCTGCCGCAAAGGCAGCTTGCTTCGGAGTGAGGACGATGACCCGGCGCATCCACCGCGATAGTCTCTGTAACTCGCGCCAGGTAGGTGTAGCGCTCCGCTGAGAGCATACCTTCCTTCGGAGTGACACTGATGACATCTTCCAGCAGCGGCGCGTCCAGCTTGACCGCGACCCGCGGACTATACTCGCGCCCGCTTCGACTGCTGCTGATCAGCACGGCATTCGCTTCCCCCTCGATTGCAATCTGCGCGACTGCGGCCGCCCAAATCTCAGGATCATACTGCGCCAGATCGGCGTGATCCGCAACCAGCACCTGGTCTACCAGCAACGCGACTTTATTTGCAACAGTGACAGTTGCAGATCCCAGCACCAGCGCCGCGACCGGGCCTTCCCTGCCCAGCTCGCGCGCGCAGGTCACCATCTCATAGGTGCTTTTACTCACTTTTCCGTTCGCGTGTTCCACAACGACCAGAATCATGCGATCACCCGCGCTTCTTCCCGCAGCAGACCAACTAGCTCCTTAGCCGCGGCCGGCGCATCCTTCCCGTCCAGTATCTTGTGTAACCGGGTCTTCACCTGGATCTCCTCGCCAAGGACTTTTAGCTTCGACTCAACCTGGAAACTCTCCAGCGACTCCACACGAAGCTCCTTCTTTTTGGCACGCATAATATTCGGCACCGTGGGATATCGCGGCTCATTCAGCCCTTGCTGCGTGGTCAGCACCACGGGCAGTTTCACAGAAAACATTTCGCTGCCATCTTCCGCATCATGCCGTCCGGTCAGCATTTCTCCCTCAACCTGCAAGGCATTGACCCACGTCACCTGTGGCCATTGCAGTCGTTCCGCCGTCGCCGCCCCCAGCGCGTGACTGTCCCAGTCCGCCTGCTGACCGCCGCAGAAAATCAGCTCAGCATTCTCTCGCTTGGCCACCTGAGCAGCCACCTTGCTCAGCGCAATCGGGTCGAGAAATAGCTCCGTCTGCACGTGAATCGCGCGATCCGCTCCCATCGCCAGTACCGTGCGCAGTGCTTCCTGGCTTCGTTCGGGACCCACCGCCAGCGCAATCACTTCGGCATTCACTCCGCTCTCGCGAATGCGCAGCGCCTGCTCCACTCCGTACTCATCCATAGTGTCGACCACCAGCTTGCTTGCGCTCAGGTCCACCTTGCCACCGCCCAGGCGCACCGTCTCTTCCGCGTCCAATACCTGGCGAATGATCGCCAAAATCCGCATGTATCCTCCGACCCTTCACGTAGTACGATGTCGCGCCTTATACTGCAATGTGCAATCGGTTCATATGGCGATCTCATATCCGGTCGCCTTTTTCGCCGCTGAGGAATTCAACGCGACAGCTTAATCTACCCTTGATAGTTTAGCTGCGCAACCCCTGGAAGAGGTTTCCTGCCCAATGGAGAACATCGCTGCTGTAGACGGCGTCAGATTGCCGCTGACATCTTTGAGTTCCGAAGAACAGATCCTGCGGGATTCGGTTCGCAAGTTCGCGCAGAATAAAATTGCACCCCTGGTTCGCGAAATGGATGAGGCGCAGAAGATTCATCCTTCCTTGTTGCCGCAAATCTTTGAGATGGGCATTCTCGGCATGGAAACTCCGGAGGAATATGGCGGGTTTGGGGGATCCTTTCTCGGCTCGATTTTGGCCGTCGAGGAGATTTCTACCGTCGATCCCGCGATCGGCGTTATCGTCGACGTCCAGAACACGTTGACGGTGAACGCGCTGCTCCGCTACGGCAATGAGGAACAGAAGAAGAAATACCTGCCGCGTACCAACACCGACACCATCTGCGCCTATGCGCTCAGCGAGGCAAGCTCCGGGTCGGATGCATTCAGCTTGAAGACGCAGGCGCGATTGGACGGCGACTCCTACGTCCTGAACGGCCGCAAGCTTTGGATTTCGAATGCAGCTGAGGCGGACCTTTTTATCGTATTTGCTACCGTCGATCTTTCTGCCGGCTACAAGGGGATTACCGCATTTATCATTGAGCGCGACACGCCAGGTTTTCAGGTGGGCCATAAGGAAGACAAGCTTGGAATTCGCGCTTCGTCTACATGCGAACTGCTGCTCGATGACTGTCGCCTGCCCACCGCCAATGTCCTGGGTCAACCCGGCAAGGGATACAAAATCGCGATCGAGACGCTGAACGAAGGACGCATTGGAATTGCCGCGCAAATGCTCGGGCTCGCCCAGGGCGCATGGAATCACGCCGCCAAATACAGCCAGGAACGTCAACAGTTCGGCAAATCAATTGCCACATTTCAGGCGGTGCAATTCACTCTGGCAGAGATGGCAGTCGAGATTGAAGCCGCGCGCCTGATGGTCTATAACGCTGCGCGGATGAAGGATGCCGGCATCCCGTTTGTCAAGGAAGCGGCCATGGCGAAGTATTTCGTCTCCCAGGTTGCGGAGCGGGTGGCCAGTCAGGCAGTCGAAATCTTCGGCGGCTATGGATTCGTCAAGGATTATCCCGTGGAAAAACTGTATCGCGATGCCAAGATTGGAAAAATCTATGAGGGCACATCGAACATGCAGCTGGCGACGATTGCCAAGCTGATCCTCGCCGGCTAAAGTGTATACCGCCCCGCTTCGCTGATCGCTGCGGCGATTTCGCGGCCGAGTGCGAATGTATTTTCCGGCTCGTGCTTCGCGAAGCGGCGAAAAATTGTCATCCGCGTGCGCAACATATCGCCCTCAGCAACGGCACCTAGGATCCGCTCCGCCGCCGTCTCCTGTACGCGAGACGAACGGGCTGCATAATATTTCGTCATTTTCACAGCCAACGCCGATCGGCCTTGCATTTTTTCCGCCCTTAGAATCGCGGACTCCAGCACAAGCACCTCCATGATCATGTCCGCCAGCGCACCCATGATCTCCTGCTGGTCCGCCAATGCCGCACCGAATTTTTCCGAGGCGGCGCCAGCGCAAAAGAGGGTCATCCTTTTCGCATTGGCCAATAGCTGATGCTGCGCCGCAAGTTCGCCGGTTCGCTCTTCGCGCGCCTTTGGCCCCGCCATCACCTCATCCATCACCCTCTGAATCGCGGGCAAAAGCCCCAGTCTTCCCTGCATGGCGCGCTTCAACATCCATCCGCTAATAATCAGACGATTGATCTCGTTCGTGCCCTCGAAAATTTTATTGATTCGAGAATCTCGATACGCACGCTCCGCGGAATAATCTTCCACATATCCATATCCGCCGTGCAGCTGCACCACTTGATCGACCAGCCGCTCCAGCATTTCTGAGCACCACACTTTCACAATGGAGCACTCGATGGCGTATTCCTCAATATGCTTTTGCGTCTCCACTGTCGTGGCGGCGGCGCTCGTTTCCATTTCCACCATTGACGCGTCGATCGCTCCAATCACGCGATACACCAACGATTCGCCCGCATAAATTCCGGACGCGCTGTCAGCGATCATCTGCTGCACCAGCCCGAAGGACGCAATCGGTTTCGAAAAAGCGATCCTCTCCTTCGCGTACCGAACGCCTGTACGAAAGGCGTATTTCGCGCCGCCAATCGCCGCCGCGCCCAGTTTGTATCGTCCCACATTCAAAATATTGAAGGCGATGCGGTGGCCTTGTCCGGCTTCGCCCAATAGATTTTCAATCGGCACCTTGCAATCCGTCATCACCAGCGGGCACGTGGAGGAGCCGCGAATTCCCATCTTGTGTTCTTCCGGGCCCACCGCTAGTCCGGCTGTTCCCGCCTCAATTAAAAACGCCGCAAACTTCTCTCCATCGATTTTTGCGAACACGGTGAACAGGCCGGCAATGCCGGCGTTCGAAGTCCACATCTTTTCGCCATTCAACACGTAATGCTTTCCGTCCGCGGACAAGCTCGCCCGGGTACGAATATTCATGGCGTCCGAACCCGACGACGCCTCGGACAGTGCGTACGCAGCGATACACTCGCCGGCGGCTAGTCGCGGCAGATACATTTTTTTCTGGTCCGCCGTTCCGTACCAGACCAGAGGCAAAGTACCAATCCCTGCGTGCGCGCTGAAGGAGACGGAGAAGCTGCCGCAGATTGCAATTTTCTCCGCAATTAACGCCGACGTGACCTTTTCCATTTGCAGGCCACCATACTCTTCCGGAACGTCGACTGCCATCAGGCCCAGGTCACCTGCTTCCCGGAGCAAGCGGCGCGTGACCTCAAAATCCTTCGCCTCAATGGATGCGATCTGCGGAAAGATTTGCTTTTCGGCAAATTCGACCGTGGTGCGCTCGATCTGGCGCTGTTCGTCGGAGAAATCTTCCGCGGTAAAAATCGCCTGCGGCTCCGTCTCTTCGATCAGGAAGTTGCCACCCGCTCCGTGTTTTACTTGTTTCGCATCCGGTCTATTCACGAGTTTCTCCCTGGTGTTGCGGATGCTGGACCATGTCGCGCCTCAGTCTTGAAGATTCTCGAAAATTCCAGCTGCGCCCATTCCACCGCCCACGCACATCGTGACCAATCCATACTTCTTTTTCCGCCGCTGCAATTCGCGCAGGATGGTCGCCGTCAACTTTGCGCCCGTGCAGCCGAGGGGATGGCCGAGTGCAATTGCGCCTCCATTCACGTTCACCTTTGCGGGATCTATCTCGAGTAGCTTGATCACCGCCAACGATTGCGCTGCGAAAGCTTCATTTAGTTCGATCACATCGATCTGCTCCAGTGTCAGTCCGGCATGTTTCAGTGCCTTTGGAATCGCATAGACGGGCCCGATCCCCATCTCCTCCGGAAGGCAGCCCGCCGTCGCGAATGCTACAAGCCGTGCCAGCGGTTTTAGACCGAAAGAAACTGCAATCTCCTCGGAAACAAGCACAGCGGCAGCGGCTCCATCGGACGTCTGCGAGGAATTCCCAGCTGTCACCGTTCCACGTGCGTGAAACACCGGCCGAAGCTTCTCAAGAGCCTCGTACGACGTGTCTGCGCGGGGGCCTTCATCAATCCGAAACTCAACTTCCCGCTGTACAGGCGCACCCCCGGCGAGGAAATCCGAATGTGTAACCGTCACAGGTACAATTTCATCTTTAAATTTGTCTTCGCGGATTGCCGCCAGTGCTTTCTGATGGCTGGCGAGTGCAAACCGGTCCGATTCCTCGCGTGAAATTCCATAATGTCTTGCAACGCGCTCCGCCGTCAGTCCCATCGACATATACGAGTCGGGATAATGCTCCACCAGCCATGGATTGGCGGCAATTTTGTTGCCGCCAATGGGAATCATTGACATCGACTCTGCGCCTCCCGCGACAATCGCGTCCGCGGAGCCGCCACGAATTCGCTCCGCCGCAAGCGCGATAGATTGCAGCCCGGAAGCGCAGTATCGATTAATTGTCATCGCGGACGCTTCCACCGGTAGCCCCGCCCGCAGAGAAATAATCCTGGCCAGGTTCAGCCCCTGCTCCGCCTCCGGCATGGCACAGCCGATAATCACATCGTCAATTCGTTTGGCGTCTAACTGCGAAATTCGCTCCAGCGCTCCCCGCACCGCGATCGCTCCAAACTCATCCGGGCGCGTAGAGCGAAGGGCGCCGTAGGGCGCTTTCCCAACGGCCGTCCGCATCGCGCTCACAATCAATGCATCTTTCATGCTGGTCCTTTAGTTCCGCAGCGGCTTCCCGGTTTTCAACGTAGTCGCGATACGCTCCACCGTCTTTGGTTCTCCGCAGAGCGAGAGAAATCCTTCGCGTTCCAAATCGAGAAAATACTGTTCACTGACCTGCGTCCCTGCTGCCACCGCCCCTCCGCACAATACATGGGCGACCTGGCGCGCCACTTTCACATCGTGATCGCTGATAAATTCTGCTTCTCGCATCATATGGATGCCCAGTTTCAGGTTCGCGAGCATGCCGTCACCGGGCGCAGGAATGTCGGCGCGCGTCAATGGCGGAACATACCCCGCATCCGCCAGCCTTGCAGCTTCTGCCTTCCCGTCAGAAAGCAGCCGCTCGCGATTCATCGTGATCCCATCCGACTTCCGCATCAGATGCAGGTTCTTCGCCTCCACCGCGGAGCTTGAAACTTTCGCCATGGCAATCGACTCAAACATCGTTCGCATCGCATTGTGCATCTCCACGGAGTCACTGCGATGCCCTTGCCGCACCGCATTTGCAATCTCAATCGCGCGCAGGGTCATTTCCTTGCATCCACCGCCGGCAGGCAGCAATCCAACACTGGTCTCCACGAGACCCATGTAGAGCTCCATGTGCGATTGCCGTGCGGCGGCATGCAGCGCAACTTCCGCCCCGCCGCCCAGGCACATTCCAGATGGAGCGGCAATTACGGGCCGCACACAAAATCGAATTGCCTGCGTCATGGCCTGAAATTCGCGAATATAGCGGTCCAGTTCCTCCCATTCTTCATCTTGGATCGCCAGCAGCACTTGCATCAAATTTGCGCCCACAGAAAAATTGGCCGCGTCGTTGCAAATGACAAATCCTTTAAAGTTCCGCGTCGCATCGCTGCCAGGCCTGAGCGCGTGCTGTACAAACCCCACAATGTCTTCGCCAAGAGTGTTCATTTTGGAATGAAACTCGATGCACGCAATTCCATCGCCGAGATCAATAAGCGATGCACCTGGATTTTTCTCGACCACTCCGCGCGCCCGTTTCGCGCTCGCTACACTCCACATGCCGGGCGGTTCAACTACGGGCCGATATTCTCCCGAAGCAACATCAAAGAATTCGCCGCCATTATTGCGGTACCAGGAAGTCACGCCGGCAGATACCATGCGTTCTACTGCTGGAGGAACGATCTGACCACGGCGTCGCATCGTCTCGACGGTATCGACGAAGCCGGCGGCATCCCACATTCCAAATGGTCCTAGCTCCCAGTTGAATCCGGCCTTCATCGCCTGATCGATCTCGACCACCGTATCCGCGACCTCTCCAATGCGATTGGCCGCGTACGCCCACAATTCTGGAAGAATCTGCGAATAGAATCGCGCCGCCTGATCGCGGTCTGGATTGCCAGCCAACAGGGTTACTATCCTCGCACCAGCAGATTCATGGCTTTTCGCCATCTCCAGCGCGGGCATCTTCACCCGCTCGGCGAGTCGATACTCCAGCGAGCCCAAGTCGAGGACGAGCCGCTCCTCTTTACCCTCCGCGCCGCGCTGTTTCTTATAAAAACCCTGCCCAGTTTTGTCTCCGAGCCACTTGCGCTCGAACATCTGTTCCAACACTTCTGGAACCTCAACGTCGGCGCGTTCATCCCTCGAACCAACGGCAAAATTCCGCGCCACGTTCACTAATACGTCGATCCCAACCATGTCCGCCAGCCGAAATGTCCCCGTCTTCGGCCATCCGATCGCCGCTCCGGTCAGCGCATCCGTTTCCTCGATGCTCAATTTCTGGTCCAGCATGGTGCGAAATGTATTCAGCATGACAAACGTGCCGATCCGATTGGCGATGAAGTTGGGCGTGTCGTGCGCGTGAACGACCATCTTTCCCAGGTACACCTGCACAAAGTTCTCGACGGATGCGATCGCCTGCGGATCCGTCTCCGGCGTAACGATGAACTCCACCAATCGCATATAACGCGGCGGATTGAAAAAATGCGTCCCCAACCATCGCCGCCGAAATGAATCCGGCATGTCCTTCGCAATCAGCCCGACTGGCAGGCCGCTGGTGTTGGTGGTCGCGATCGCATTGCCGCGTAAATAGGGTGCGATCCTGTTGAGCAGCGCGCGTTTAATCTCGAGATTCTCTGCGACGGCCTCGAGCACCCAATCGCACGTCTTCAACTTCTCCAGATCATCTTCAATGTTCCCAATGGTGATGTGACGCGCCACCGCGGGATCGACAAAGGCCGGAGGCTTGGCCTTCTTCAAGTTCTCTAAGGATCGCGCGGCCAGGACATTCCGATCCGTCGCGCCCTGCGGTACCAGATCCAGAAGCAACACCGGAAATCCAGCATTTGCAATGTGCGCGGCAATGCGTGAGCCCATGGTTCCTGCGCCCAGGACTGCGATGCGTCCAATCGAATAGTTTGCATCAGCGGATGGCATAGCACCTTTGTACAGGAGGCAATTCACGGCGAAGACAATTCAGCCCGCGAAAATCTTATTTCGGCCGCTCCATATCGAATCTGTCTCGCGTTCGCGTATAAGTAGACCCAGCCATGCGTCCGATTGCCTGCAGCTTTTCGGGGTCAATTCGGAAATTATCAAGCAACGATGCGTTCAAATGGAAACGCAACACTTCCCCCAGCACCAAGCTCCCGCCAAGCGGCTCCGTGCTGACGTGAACCACCTGCTGCAATCGGCACTCCATTTGCACGTGGGACTCACCCACTCGCGGAGGCCGCACAACATCACTTGCAACCGGGGTCAGTCCGGACACTAGAAACTCATCGACCTCCGGCGGCAGTTCTGCGGAGCAGGCATTCATCTGGTCAGCGAACTCTTCCGATACGATATTCACAACAAACTCGCGCGTCGCGATGATGTTGCGCAAAGTATCCTTCGTAGACTGCAATTCCTGATTCGCGGTTCCGCGGATCATCGGACAAAAACACACAATCGGCGGATTGGCGCTGGCCACAGTAAAAAAGCTGAACGGTGCCAAATTGCGAACGCCGTCAGCATCCATCGATGAAACAAACGCGATCGGTCGCGGAACCACCGAACCCACTAACAATTTGTAGATGTCCTGCGGCTTGTGCTCCGCTGGGACTACAGTGGTCATCGCGCCAGCTGCGGCAAGTTCGGTCATCCAACCGGCTCCAGCTTCGCGTGATCCTTGGCGCCCCAGCTGGCCCAGTAATCCGCCCACTCCACCTTTTCACCCGCTGGCAGCACGTGAATGGGATTCAAGCCGTCCAGCATCACCGCCGACTCATCCGTGAAGCTTTTCGCCTTCTGATTCGCCAGCGCCTTGGGATGCGGACCATGATGAATCCCTCGCGGATGCAGTGTCGCATATCCCGGCTTCACATTGTCGCGACTGAAGAAATCTCCATCATGGTAAAAAATGAACTCATCATAGTCGGTATTGCGATGAAAAAACGGTACCCGTAGCGCATCCGGCTCCTGCTCCAGCGGTCGAGGTAGAAAACTGCATACCACCGCCCCCTGGGTCACAAACGTTGTGTGTGCGCTCGGCGGCAGCGCTGCTCGATGGCTCGAAACAGGTCGAATATCCCGCAGGTTGATTTTCCACGCCGTCAAATCGCCCTTCCACCCAACCACATCAATTGGATTGAATGGATAAAACACCTTGGAAAATTCATTCTCATTTTTGATGCGAACTTCCCACTCGCGCGTGCCATCCAGATACGGAGACGGTTCTGGTGTCGTGATGACGGCCGGGTCGTACAGCGCATGTTGCCCCAGCAATCCCTTTTCCGGCTGTTCGAATTCCGTCTTCGACTGAAAGATCAGAAAAAAATTATCCTCCGTGTCCGGTACGACGCGATACGTCACCGCCCGCGGAAGGTTAATGTAATCGCCCTTCTCAAATCGCAGAGGACCAAAGTCCGTCTCAATGACGCCGCTGCCGCGATGGACGAAATACATTTCATCCCCATCGGCATTACGAAAATAAAACGGCATCGGCTTCGATCGGCGCGACACAGCCACTGTGATCTCGTTGTTGCCAAGAAACTCGATCGGCGCTCCCTGCGCATCCTTCAGGTCCGTAGGCTCCAGCTTGTTCAAATCGAAAAGATGCGGACGCAGCTTGCCTTCAAAGCGCGTCCAGCCAGTGGGCGCATGCGCATGGTACAGGTGGCTGGCCTTCCCATAGAAACCTTTCCGTCCGTGCTCCTCTTCAAACGTTCCGTCGGGCAATCCAACGTGGGCTTGCGACGCGGTCTTTCCCTTATTCAGCGGATACATTGGCGATTCTCCTTTACCGAGATCTTCAACCCTTCGGATGTTCCGGGCGCACAACGCGATTGCGCAGCACTCCGATCTTTTCAATTTCCAATTCGATCACGTCACCGGGTTGCACCCAGCGATTCAGCTCCAGCCCACAACCCGTTCCCACCGTGCCGGACCCGAGAATGTCCCCCGGATAAATCGTGTCGTCCTGCGAAAGAAACTCAATCATCTGCTCGAACTTCCAATGCATGTCGCGTGAGTTTCCGCGCGACCATTCTTCGCCATTCACACGCGCCAACATTTCAAGCGAGTACGGGTCCGGAATTTCATCCCGCGTCACCATCCATGGCCCTACTCCGGTCGCCCAATGCTTTCCTTTCGCCGGACCCAGCCGCACTTTCATTTCCCGGCGTTGAATATCGCGAGCGCTAAAGTCGTTTAAAATCGTATAGCCCGCGATGTATTCTCGTGCCTTCGCTGCGGGAATATTGCGCCCCTCTCGGCCGATAACCGCGGCCAGCTCCAACTCATAATCGAATCGCTCGGTGAACGACGGCCACAGCACATCCTGATCTATCCCGAGCAAATTATGGTGACCCGTCTGATAATAGACCGGAATTTCGTACCACTCCTGCGGCATCGGCTCGCCGCGTTTTTCAAACCCCATCTTCACGTGGGATTCGAAAGCATAAAAATCGCGGACCGATCGCGCATCCGGCAGTGGCGTCCGCAAGCGAATCTCGTCCCATCGATAGCGAAGCGTCTCATCGCGCTTGCCCACCCGCAACTTCGCAGGCAAAGTTGCAATTGCCGCCTGCGCTTCTTCCATCGAAACGTCGCCGCCATCTAACAACCCTAGCAACGAAGGGGGTACCAGCGCGTCGGCCAACCGCGCGTTCCCTGAGATTTGCGCAGCGGCAAAATTCAAATCGACGACCCCATCGGCATCAACGGCGCCCAGTCGGCTCTGCCATCCCAGGTGCGTGCGGACCTCAAACGTGCACAGTCTCATGCCTGTCCTTACAAGTTGCCGCGAAGTCCCTGCTCGCGCTCGATCGCCTCAAACAGCGCCTTGAAATTTCCCTTGCCGAAGCTGCGACCACCCTTGCGCTGGATGATTTCAAAAAAGACAGTCGGGCGATCCTCGACTGGCCGCGTGAAAATCTGCAGCAGATATCCTTCTTCGTCCCGATCGACCAGCAGGTTCAGCCGTTTCAACTCTTCGATCGGTTCGTCGATGTTTCCCACCCGCTTCTCAAGCTCGTCGTAGTATGTTTCCGGCACGTGCAGGAATTCCACACCGTGCTCGCGCAGCTTGCTCACCGTAGTCAAAATGTCGTCCGTCGCCAGCGCCAGGTGTTGCGCGCCGGGTCCTTGATAGAAGTCCAGGTACTCCTCAATCTGCGACTTCTTCCGCCCTTCGGCCGGCTCATTGATCGGGAACTTCACGCGACCGTTGCCATTCGACATCACCTTCGACATCAGCGCGGAATACTCGGTGGAAATATCTTTATCGTCGAAGCTCTGGAACATCTCAAAGCCCATCACGTCGCGGTAGAAATCCACCATCGCGTTCATTTCGTTCCAGCCAACATTTCCCACAACGTGGTCAATATATTTCAGACCCACCGGCCGCACTACAGAATCATGCGTCACATGATCGAAGCCGGGGAGAAAAATTCCGTGATAATTCTTGCGCTCCACAAACGTATGGATGGTATCGCCATAGGTTGCGATCGAAGCCATCGTGACCGTACCCTGCTTGTCCTCCGGCATCCATGGTTCGCGCACGCTGCGGGCTCCGCGGCGCGTCGTCTCCAGCCACGCAGAGGTGGCATCGTCCACCCACAGGGCAATGTCCTTGATGCCGTCGCCATGCCTGGCAATGTGATCGGCGATTGCGTTGTCAGGGCGCAGCGGAGTGGTCAGCACAAAACGCACTTTCCCTTGCTCCACGACATACGAAGCGCGGTCGCGGATTCCTGTTTCCGGACCGGCATAGGCCACGAGCTTCATCCCGAAAGCTGCACGGTAAAAGTAGGCGGCCTGTCGCGCGTTGCCGACGTAAAACTCCACATAATCGGTTCCGTTCAACGGCAGAAAATCGCTCTTCGTCGCGCTGGCTGGATGTAGCGATGGATGCTTGGCGGTAGTCGGCATAACGTCCCTCCCGTAGGATGCGGAGTATCTTCGCCGAACCTCGGTTCTCGGCAACCTACCACAATATACCCGCAAGCGCAGCCTTGCCTAGAAACCTCTCCACCGCATCGTCTGCTCGCCGGCTGTTCTATTTTTTGCGCTGTCAAATGAAATGATTGACAGGTTCGGTTAGCCGGCGGCATCCTAAAAGGTTTAGTCCGGCTGCGTTCCCAGCACGCAGTGGACGGTGCAGCGGAGGAGTCGCGCCATGTCTATCCATCAAGAGCAGCTGACTCCCGCACAACAAAAAAACCAGCACCTCGTCGCCGCGCGCCCATATCTCATCGAGCAGGACTGGCCCGCCTACACACCCGATCAGCATGCCACGTGGTCGGAGCTGGTGCGCCGCTGCATGCCGCAACTGCGCCAGTACGCCTGCCAGGAATATCTCGACGGCTTCCAGCAGATCGGGCTGCGCGAGGACAGCATTCCCGACTTGGCCGCCGTCTCCGCTAAGCTGGAGCCGCGAACCGGGTGGAACTCGACCCCCGTCTCAGGCTATCTGCCCGCCAATGCTTTTTTTGAGATGCTGGCAGCGCGCCGCTTTCCAACCACCACTACACTGCGCGACCGCAGTTCACTCGAGTACACTCCGGAGCCCGACATTTTCCACGACGTCTTCGGCCATGTCCCCATGCACGCCCATCCCGTCTTCGCGGGTTTTCTGTACGAGTACGGCCGGATATGCAGCACCCTCACAGGTCGCCCTGAAGACATGACGCGCATGGGCAGGCTGTTCTGGTTTACGGTCGAGTTTGGCGTGATCCGACAGGACGGCCGCACCAAAGTCTACGGCAGCGGATTGATTTCCTCTCACGGAGAATGCTCCTATGTCGTCGAGCGCGGTCCGGAGATTCGCGACTTCAATCTGGACCAGGTGCTGGAGCACGAATTTTCCATCTCGGAAATGCAGCCGGTGCTGTACGCGGTGGAGTCTTTCCAGCAGATTTACGAGGCCACGCAGGAAGCCGGCCGTCGCCTCGGTTAAAAGATTCACAGAATCGCAACCCTGTTTGTTAGACAATTAGGTGTAGCCATGTCAGGCCACGGAGGAACTGCGTGCCGCGAATCCACTACCAGCAACAGCTGGCGCAATTGAAAGACAAGCTGCTTGCCATGGCGGCCCTCGCTCAGCAAACCATGGATTGCGCGATGGATGGCTACCTCAAGTCGGACTTGGTTCTGTTGCACCACGTCCAGGAAAACGAAGCGGCCATCAATGCCGCCGAGCGCACAGTTGACGAGATGGCCTATGACCTGATGGCGATGGAACAGCCAATGGCGATTGACCTGCGCTTCCTGCTGGCCGTCATCAAGATCAACGGCGACCTGGAGCGCATCGGCGATCAGTCGGTGAATATTGCCGACCGCGCCACGGAGTTGTCACAAATGCCGCGGGCCGACCTTTCCGTGAACCTGCATCAAATGGGCGAGCTGACCGAGCAGATGATTCGCATTGCGCTGCAATCGCTGCTGGACGGCGATGCCACCATGGCGAAGTCTGTTCTAGCCCTCGACAACGATCTGGACCAGATGAACCGCCAGGTTCACCAGACCATGATCGCCGCCATTCACGAGCACCCGGAATGGACGGAGCAGGCGCTCAACACCATCATCATTTCCCGCAACCTGGAGCGCATCGGCGACCACGCCACCAACATCGCAGAAGATGTCATCTTCTGGGTGCACGGAGCCGACGTCCGCCACCAGCTCAGCCTCGCCACGGACTAAGGCACCTCTCTCCATTGGATTTTCTTCGCTGCGTCCACTCGCGATCCACTCGCGCGAAGTTGTCTGTTATAACAAGCTTGTCGCGAACTCACACCGAGCCTATGACAGCCGCAAAGAAAACTTTCCCTTCTCCTAAAACTACACCTCGCAAGCCATCGGTTCCGGCTCCGACTCCGAAACCGATTGGGCTGCAGGCGGAACTGCGCCAGACAAAATCCTTCGCCAGTTTGCAGGCCGAAGCTTTTCTGAATCTCGTCCGCTCCTCGGCCCAGATGCAGCACGCGCTGCATCTGCAGTTGAAGCCTTATGGCATCACCGAAACGCAGTACAATTCGTTGCGGATTTTACGTGGAGCCGGTTCCAGCGGGTTGACCTGCGCAGAGATCGCCGCACGCCTGGTCAGCCAGGATCCCGACATAACCCGGCTGGTCGAACGCCTGCAGCGTCAGGGGCTGGTGCGCACGGAGCGGGGAGAAAAAGATCGCCGAGTCGTCCTGACGAAAATTACGGCCACCGGACTGGATCGGCTGAAAGAAATGGATCCGGTTGTCGACAGCACGGTACACGCGCTGCTCTCCCATCTTTCACCATCGGAGTTGAAAACGATGATTGGCCTGTTGGAAAGGGCTCGGCTATTCGCCGAACCCCCTCATGGAAGCGGATAGAAGCCGCTTCTCAGGGACGAACGCGACCCATGTTGATTTCCTGCACGGTTGCCTTGCCCGTGCCGGTATTCACAGATGGCTGCTTCAACAACTGATGGTGCAGGCAATAGAGGGCCAGCTCAAGCCGGTCAGAGACTCCCAACTTGTCGTAAATCTTGCGCAGGTAATTCTTCACCACCTGTTCCGTGGTGCCAATCTTGTAGGCAATTTCCTTATTGCGCATGCCCTGCGTCACGCAGCCGATAATCGACAACTCCTTCGGCGAAAGCCGCGGCTGCAGTTTTGGATTGGTCAGGTTGTTGGCCTCGGTGCGGTAGGCCTCGATCACCCAGCTGACCGACTGATTGTCGATCCAGGTTTCGCCGTCCGCAATTTTGCGCACGCAGCGAATCAGCAGGTCAGGAGAGATCGATCGTGAGATGACTCCGCGCACTCCGCGACGATACAGATCCACGATGAAGGTTTCACTGTTCTCGCTCACCTGAACGATCAACTTCGCGTTCGGGGCGCGCTTCAACATGTCGGGAATCGCTTCCGCCTGGCCGGAGATCATGCCTCCGTCCAGCAGGACGATGTCCGATGGATAACGTTCCAGCGCAGCCAGCAGTCCGGCATAGTTCTCAGCCTGCGCCACCACGCGCATGTCATCTTCAACCGCAAAAATCTTGCGGATTCCCACCCGGTAAATGGCTTGCGAGTCCGCGAGCAGAATGCGGATTCCGGCAGCTTCTTCGGCGGGTCCCGAAGAACTTTTCTCCGGAACAGCAGTCAGCCCGGACTCAGGGGTCGAATCGGAACTGGAGTTCGAATTCATAAGCTTCTTCGTTGCGTCGGCAGAAATGACAGGCATACTGTGCCTCAGGAGAGCATTTCGTAGTTATCAATAACAGTGGCAACTTCTACTTGTTCTGGACTTTTTCTGTAGGATCGGATGACTCGTCCACAGCAATGTACCCGTACATCGTCGGAGGTCCCCAGCGTAGCCGAGGGCATGATCATCTCAACTTCAATAGCGCTCCCCGCCTCCAGAATGCGGGAAAACGAAAGCAACAAACCAGTGGCGGAGACGTTAATTGTCTCGGCTTCCTCTTCGCCTTTTTCTGTCTGAATCTTTACCTTCATCCGTACAGGAAAACGGACAGAATTTCGCAGTTCCAAAACTGAGCCAGAGTGAGGGTTCTTGTGGACTGGTTCATGCACGGGAGATCACTCCAACTCGAATTTGAACAGAGCCAACCGGGCCTCACTGCAAGTATGTTCTGAGAGAATAGAATACATGGGTCAGTCACACTTGCACAGTTACTATTCAGAGTCACGACAGTAACTCAACGGTTATTACCGATAATAGGCAAATCTTCCCAATTCAGTAATGTACAGGATTTTTCATCGAAGCAAAAAAGAAATTCCTAAGTCTTTTGCCAAGAATGATTTAACGGACCCTTTCCCACTCCGATTGCATATGCATGCCGCAGCGCACCCGTAACATACAGCTTAGCATTGGCCACTGCCTCTGACGGCTCATCCCCCAGCGCGATCCGGGCTGCCAGTGCTGACGAAAAAGTACACCCCGTTCCATGCGTCGAGCTCGTCTCCACCCATTCGCCCGGGAAACCACTCGCAAGCCCCCTCGCTTACCAGCAGATCGTCCGGTCTTTTCGCATGTCCGCCAGTCACCACAATCTTTAGCCCCGGATTGCCATGCTCGATCGAGTTACGAAGCAGCACGCGGGCTGCTTTCTCCGTTTCCTCGCTATTTGTCGGCACCACTCCACCCACCAAGACTGCCAGCTCCGCCAAATTCGGGGTGATCCAGTTTGCCCGGGCCAGTCCCGCTCGTCGCAATATCTCGCACCCCGCAGAATCGAGTAAGTCCTTACCGGAGCTGGACTTCATCACCGGGTCCAGCACAATTGGCACGTTTTTTTGCCCTTCCAGCCAAGCCATCACGGCTGCGACGACGGCGGCGCTTCCCAACATTCCCACTTTAATCGCGGCGAAGCGTACATCCTCTGCCAGACAGTCCAGCGTCTCAACCACGGTGCCTGGATCCAGCCCAATCACTTTTCGAACTCCCAGGGTGGACTGGATGGTGAGCGCTGTGATGGACGCCATGCCGTAGACTCCCATCGCGGCAAAGGTTTTTGAGTCCGCCAAAACGCCCGCCCCGGCCGATGGATCGTAGCCGGCGATGGAAAGAACGATGGGAACTGAGCTTTGCAAGGCTGCATTCGAACCTGAAGGCAAAATCGAACCTTCCGCTCGCGCAATGGAACGCTCTGGTTCGGGGGACTGGTTTGGCGGAGGCGACAAGGCTTTTCCTGGGGTTCGGAACAGCGGTCCAAATGCTGTTCTGGAGCGCCATTAATGGGTATCACAATCTCCTTGCTTTTGCAAGAAAAATTTCAATATAAGTCTATATTTTTCATTGACTTAGCCGGTTCTTTCCGGATAGACTTGGAGGAGTTTCGGCAATGGGAATTCTTAATTCAAATACGACCTCGATCAGTACGGACGGTCCTCTATCCGTCCGTCGCGCTGTCTCCATTGCTGCAGGCCTGTTCTGCGGCGTGACGTTGACCCTGCACTGTGTCCAGCCCAACCACGGCCCAGCGTCTGTGCTGGCCGAAGCAACGTCTACAAGCCGCGTTGCAGCCGCTAAGGCGACGCCTGCGAAGCGCACCAGGAAAGTTCAGGATTGGCACCAGATCGGTCTGGCCTCCTGGTACGGCCGCGAGTTCCAGGGAAAAGAGACCGCCGACGGCGAGTCCTTCAACATGTACGACCTGACCTGCGCCCATCGTTCCTTGCCTCTCGGCACCTGGGTAAAGGTGACGAATCTCCATACCCGCAAGTGGATCGTGGTCCGGGTCAATGATCGCGGCCCGGTTCCCGATACCAGAATCGTCGACTTGTCCTCTGAAGCCGCCTACATGCTGGGAATGCGCGCCCGCGGTGTCACCCGCATCCGCCTGGACGTAATTGACCCAAAAGCTGCCGTCGAAATTGCGCGGCTCGAGCGCGTTCGGATGGCTCGCGAGGCTGCCGAGCAATCCTCCATGGAAACGGGCAACTAGCGGTTTTTCTTCCCTCCGCCTCAATCTCCACCGGTGAGGAGCAATCTTTCCTCGATTGCTTCGTAACCAGCGCAAAAACATCGGACGGTCCAGGGACCGTCCGATGGCAATACTTCCGACATCCAGCTCATGCATCAATGTGGCTTGTATCCCAGCGCGGCCAGATCGCTGTAAGGCAGCACCAGGTTGTACTTCACGATGGCACTTGGCTGGTTGGTCACCGCCGTGGGTATCCCAATGAACAAGTTCCGTTCGACAATCGCCGGTGTTGTCAGCGCAGGACCATTGTTGGGCGGCGGACAGGTGGTGCTCGACGTGTTCGCGCACGACACATTCACAAATGCATTCGAACCCGATTCATTGTCGTCCACCACGATGTTGTTGGTGAAATGCAGGTCCTGGTTCGGAACCGCATACTCGGGATCGGAGGCTGCGTTGTCGTGAACATCGGCAAAAATCATCAGATTGTTATTGCCCAGGTCAGGATTGATGGCCGCCTTATAAAGCAAATTGCCTTGGACATACGTCGTGCCGCCCAATGGAAAGTCCAGCTGATAGCTGGTGTCGCCTACGCTATCGCTAATCTGATTGTTCAGAATGTAATTGAACGGTGCCCGCGTCTTCACATCGTGTCCCACGTAGGCATCCCTTGATTTCGAATTCTTCAACGTGAAATGCGTTTGCAAGAATCCATCGAACCCGATGTACATGTTATGCGTCGAGCCCGATCCATCGCCATTATCGTAAAAATCGTCAAATTCAAATGTGATAAAGGGGGTCGGCGAAAAATAGGCCTCGCCGCCGGGACCCGTGTTGGCGCTGAGAATTCCCTGGTCGTTGTTGTGGATGTAGCAGCGGCTCACGGTGATGTTGCCGCCGTTCGCTACCCCTCCCTGGCTTGGTCCTGCCCCGCCGTTGCTGGCCTGAATCCGTATCCCGGACACATCGCCATCGTTAGGGTTGAGCAGAGCGCTGGCATTGCGTAGCTCCAGGTTATCAATCGTTATGTCATGCCCGTTCAGCACCAGAATGCCTTTTTGGACGTAGGTCCCGTCGGCGACTGCATTTGGGTCGGCATCTAGAATAGCGCGTCCATTCACTCCCTCGATCGTAAGGAAATTCTGATTGACCGTACAGTCAATCCTCCCATCCGAATGATGTGGATCAGGTGGCATGATATACGGGATTCCGTGATTGGCATCTATCGCCACGGTATCGCCATCATGCGCGGCGTACACCGCAGTACATACAGTTTGGTACTGCCCGCTGGGACCTACCGTCAGTGTGGCTGCGCCCGCAATCGACGGACCCAGGAACAAGAACATAGAGAGCTTCGAAAACTTCATCGTTTCCTCCTAAAACTAGTGTTGTGTTTCTCGCGAGGAATTGAAATCGGACTTCCTGAAGGTTGTTTATTGGCGCAAATCTTCGAGCGAGGGTTCGCCAGGAAAGTCGCTCGTCGGTGAATCCGGACTGGCAAGAAATAGGAAATCCGCTTGAATCCCAGGCGTTAGCTCGTCAGCATCAAAGGCGTGCGCGTGCAAACGAACCACTTCAAGGGAAAAGCGCTCTGCAAACGATTCCTCCTGATCGATCAAAACGCTTCGATATCGGAAGACTTTCCCGACAGACGATAATTAAGCCCCACTTTGACGTGGACTGTCAACACAGTAGGCTTTGGAAATAGCCGATCGTAGCGAGCTCCATGTAACTACAAACGTATCGTTCTGAATCCAAAGCCTATACAGAGAAATTTCGATGGATTCGCGATGAATGATCGAGGGAACCGGCTGCAGGCGCGCAAACGGCCGGCCCGGAATCTCGGCATCCTGGGGGCGCTCGTCAGAACGAAAAACAGAACCCCGTCCCAGGCGGGACAGGGTTCGTGTGGTTTCAGGCCAAAACTAAAGAAACTCGGCCCTATAGCTTTTCGTGGAACTCGCAAGCGGAGCAGGAGATGTACACCCCACCCGGCACGCCGCGTTCCCGATCCTTGACGCGCTTCACAATGCGGGTCGGTTTGGAGCACTTGGGACAATCCGTGCTCTTGGTGGTGTCCATTTCCTTTTTACGGTCGCCCGTTTTCGCAATCTTTGCCATGATGTTTCCAATCTCCTTCTACCTGGCGATCCGCGTCGCCCCACCCTTTTGCCCATTAAAACCTCGCACGATTCGCCTCGGCAGGTCGAAAAAAGACCAATCCAGAGCGACAGGAGATGAATGGGATATTCGGCCCAGATACCAGTTCTGATACGAGCCAGAGCAGTCGCGGATCACTTCCAAATCTAGTTTACACGAAGCTGTGAGTTGCCAGCTGCCGGCCGATCTGGCCGGAGATGAGCGAGTTTCGGGGGTTATTCAGGGGCCGGAATATCCGACGTAATTTCATGCAGCCACGGCACGACCCTATCGCGATTCCGAAGATGGCGTCTCGGCTGGAGATTCTTGTCGCTCGGGATTTGTAGTGTTCATCGGCGCAATCTGCACCAGTCCCGCACTGGGAGCCTCACTAGGTGGCGCCGACGCCACTGCGGGTGGTGCTGGATGCATCGGATGACTCAGGTCCACAGGAATCCCGGCGGGCTTGATCTCCGGCTGACTGTACTTCCATGCCAGCTCGCGGGTCATGCGCATCAGAACATAGAGGCCCACCCACAACACGATCAAAGCGACCAAGCTGCCTTCCGGGCCAAACTCTGAACCGGTCAGCCAGGTGGGTCCATCCGCGTAGGTGTGGATGACGTTCGAGGCCTCACGGCTGCCCGCCAGCGGCTGGCCGAACAGGATTCCGATACTCGCAGTCCATGCAAAGTGCAGCCCCCAGCCCAACCACAATGCATGGGTTCGCAGGTAGGCGGCCGAAAGCAAAATCGCCGCCACCGCGCTGATCCACACCGCTGTCGGAGTCGAGCCGGGCGTCGTCATGCGCAGCGCGCCGAAAATAATGGCCGCCAGAATCGTCGCGCCGAATGGACCCACGGTCTCCGCCAGTTTCTGAAATGGATATCCGCGAAACGCAATCTCACCTGCAAGCCCACCCGCCAGCAAGGTTAGAAGCTGCACGACCAGCAGCCCCCACGCTTGCGAAGCGCCCCAGAGTTGCACATAGAAATGTCCCACCAGGGCGACGATCAGCAACACGATTGTCACCATGCCCCAACCCAGCGCGGCGCCCAATCCAAATTCTCGAATCGCACCGGGCCTGCTTGGCAGTCCCATGGCTCGGATCGGCTCGCGGGTATGGTCCCACGCCAGCTCCATGTATCCGAAGCCAACAATCAGCATAAAAATCTGGAAGAGATTGCGAAGCAGAGGAAATGCCGCACCCCGGCTGAAGCCAAGTGCCGCTCGATTCGCCAGATAGTAGGTGACCAGCAGCCAGCCCACTGCGCCGAGAAATCGAACAAAAGCGCGTCCGCGACCCGGACTTCGCAGCAGACTCATACCCTTACTCCACTGAATCGAATCAGCCGGCGACGCCAAACGGAATCGTTCACTCCAGAAAGTTGAATACGCGCAGAGGCTACGGTCTTGCTAGTTGGACCGCGCGTGGGACTTAAGCGCCTGCTGGTTGACTGCACCGTTCATCCTTCGGTAAAAAATCGCGCCATATCGCGGAACTTTGAAATTCGGTTCCGCACCAGCTCATCCGTAGCCAGCTTCTTCAGGTCGCCCAAGTTCTGCTGCAGTGCCTCGTCGAGCAGCTTGGTCGCCTGCTCAGGGTCGCTTTGCGCGCCGCCCGGCGGCTCAGGCACAATCGCGTCCACGCAGCCCAGACGAAAAACGCTTTCAGAATTCGTCCGCAGAGCTTCCGCCGCCAGCGCTCGCTTGCTCGCATCGCGCCACATGATGGAAGCACAGGCTTCGGGCGAAATCACCGAGTACACTGCGTTTTCCAGCATCAGCACTCGATCCGCAACCGCAAGCGCTAACGCTCCGCCCGAGCCGCCTTCCCCAGTAATTGTTGAAAGGATCGGTACCCGCAGCCGCGCCATCTCTCGCAAGTTGCGCGCAATGGCCTCCGCCTGACCGCGTTCCTCTGCGCCCAATCCAGGGTTGGCACCGATCAAATCAATAAATGTGAACACCGGTCGGCCAAACTTCTCAGCAAATTTCATCGCCCGTAGCGCTTTGCGGTACCCTTCCGGATTCGGCATTCCGAAGTTACGCGCCACTTTCTCCTTGGTGGTGCGACCCTTGACGTTCGCAATCACCATCACCTGTTGCTCGTGAAAACGGGCCATACCGCACGACATCGCCAGATCGTCGCCAAAGGAGCGATCGCCGTGAATCTCACTGAAATCCGTAAATAATGACTCGATAAATTCCATCGGATACGGGCGCTTGGGATGCCGCGCCAACTCCGTCTTCTGCCAGGCCACACTATGAGTCTCGGCTGGCGTTTCTGTCCGCTTGTCTGCTGAGTTCTCTGCCATCATGGTAGAACTTCGATTCTAGTGGCCTTCAGCGTCCACGCACAACTGATCCATTGGATTCAAAATTCAATCCCGGCGGATTGAAAGATCGGCAGCAAATCGACTTTCTCTCGCGCGTGGCCCCATACGTGCGTGTTTCCTCGCTTCGCATCACTCTGGCGATACACGGATTCGCTCGGCGTGCACCTGAAATGTGCTTGAAAACATCCGAGTACTATAAAGGAACCCTCCTACCCCATAAAACAGAAAAACCGGCAAGAAACAGCCTCTTGCACTTGCCCTGAATCTCATAAGCCTGCAGCCTGTCTTCTATAGCTTGCACCGAAGAAAGAGTCCTTCATGTCTCATTGGTTTCACCCGTTTCTGCATTTTCTTTTCCATGCCGGCTATTTCGGTCCGTTTGTCCTGGGTGTTCTGGATTCTTCCTTCCTGGTACTGCCCTTTGGAAACGATCTCCTTGTGGTCGGCCTGATCGCCGGCCATCACAGCGGGTTTCCTTTCTACGTCCTCTCAGCGGCGTGTGGATCAACCGTGGGAGTTCTCCTGCTCGCCAGCGTGGCTCGCAAATTTGGAGAGGAGGGAATCCGCAAAGTCGCCGGCCAGAAACAATTCGAAAAGCTGAAGAAGAGAATCGGCGATCGCTCAGGAGTGGCCATCGCCATCGCTTGCCTCGCCCCTCCGCCCTTCCCATTCACCATGGTCATTGCCGCGTCCAGCGCGCTTGGCTATTCCTTGTGGCGAGTGGCCGCGATCAATTTCGTTTCTCGCGCCGTCCGCTTTTCCGTGCTCGGAGTCCTGGCTATGAAGTTTGGCACTGCGATCTTAAACATCGCGAAATCCCCGGCGTTTGTCTGGAGCATGGCGGTCTTCATCGCCCTATGCCTGATTGCCAGCGCATTTTCCATCTGGCACTGGGTCCGCTCCACGCGGTCCGGAAAAGCTGCCTAAGTCTGGGCTCGCCAGATCATTTCCACAGATAGCGTAATGTGATGGGGTGCCCCATCCTAGCGTAGCCAGGGTGGGATAGAGGAATCCCGCAGTGCAGTCGTAGTGGAAATACCCTAAAACATAAACTCCGCCGAAAACTGCAGCGATCGCGCCGTCAACTGGTTGGTGATGCCGGTCAGCGGCTGCCCAAAACCCGCGCCAGCAGTGGCCCCATTGCCATACGTGCCACTGTAGCCGACAAAGTTTGCATGGTTCAGAACGTTAAATGCTTCCACGCGCAGCTTCGTCTGGAACCTAGCATTCCTGGTCGCAAATACTCGTTCCAGAAAAGGATCGACCTCGTAGATCGCGCCTCCGCGGCCAGTATTCCTCCCAACCACTGCTCCATGGATGACCGGCCGATCCGTCGTTGCGCCAAGATCGCCGCTGTTCGTCGATCCCGTCACGTAGTTGTAGGGCAGCCCCGACGCCAGCGTCATCACTCCGCCTGCATTGATCTTGAAAAATGTCGGATAACTTCCGCTCATCACAAATCGATGCCGCTGGTCGTAGATGGCGTTCCCATTTTCCGCTGCGTCGGTAAAGTTCGGATCATTTGGATTCTGGCTGGGGACATCCGGATCGACATTGTCGATGGCGTGCGACCAGGTGTAACTCGCCAGCATCGCCAGTCCATTGTTGAAGCGATGATTCAGATTCACATCGAGCGCGTCATAGTACGCATAGCCATCGTTCACGTCGCTTTGAATCACGCTGTACGGCGGCTGCGGATTGCTCGCGACGTTTGGATCGCAAATCATTCCCTCCTGCTGGTACCACTCCACCCAATAGGGCCTGGTACAGTTCGCCGCCTGCGCGGTGCGGCTCTGCCCCTGCGCGGTGCGAATAAATGACGTCGGCGGGTCGACATCCAGCGGCCGAACATTTCTCAGCGTGTGCGAACCCACGTAGTCCGCGCTCAGGATCCAACCCATCCCCAGCTCCTGCTGCAGTCCAACGATCCACTGCTGGTTATACGGATTCAGCAACTTCCTGGGATAACCGATCAGTGTCGAGGTCGGAAAGAATTGATTCAGATACGCACTGTTTCCCGGTCGGATATACAAGCTTCGCAGCGGTACCTGGGCGCCCGACGGAAACGCCGGCAGCGGCGCCGCCGCCACACTCGACGGGAATCCGACTTGCCCCGGAGCGGCCGTGTAATTGAAGACTCCGGTGGGTCCGGTTAACGCATAATTCGCCTTGGAGTTATCGACCACCTGCGCATAGTAAATGCCAAATCCGCCATGAAACACCGTTCTCCCGTGCCCGGTCGGATCGTAGGAGATGCCAACCCGCGGCGCAAAACCCGCCCGCGCATCCGTGAACGTCTGCTGTTCGTAACGCAGTCCAAGATTCAGCGTCAGGTTTTGCGTCGCACGAAAATTATCCTGAACAAACAATCCCCACAACACATCGTTCACCGAGTAATTGGCGTTGCCATAACTCTGCGTGTATTTCTGCACATTGCTCAAATCGTCCAGGTAAGCCGTGCTCTCGCAGAAATCGAGCGCCTGCGTACAAGGATTGTAGACAAACTGCCCATCGTAAATCGGACCGCCATACTCCTTACTATTGCCGCCGCTGTGGGAGCGGAGAACCTCCGCCCCATATGTCACCTGATGTCGCCCCATCGATGACGCCAGCGTGTCATTCACTTCATACTGATGGTTCAGCAGCAGTGCCGACTGAGAAGTTCCAGTGGTAAATGTTCCGCCAGTCGAAATAGGAACCACGAATTGCGTTCCGTTGATTACCGGATCGAATTCTGTAATCGGCGACGCCAGCTGAAACTGCAAGCGAAGATTATTTACAAGCGAAGGCCGCAGAATTGCCGTCTCACCGAACTGCTGCGCATAGGTTCGCTTACGAAAGATCCGGTCGACCGACGGAAGATTATTTCCGCCCACTGCTCCATTGGGATTGGTGTCGTAAAAACTATCCACATCGCTGCGCAGGAACAAGCTGTTCGCGTTGTTGATGCGATGATCGAGACGGAAGAAGATCAGCCAGGAACGATAATGCCCAATAAAGTTTCCCGGCGCAATGGGCGACGTCACCGGAGAAGCTCGATCCTGCGCGCTATATTGCCCCGAAAGAAAAAACTGTGTCTGGCTCTCCCGCCCCAGCGGACCTGACAGCGAACCTGCACCCTGCTTCAACGTGTCGTTAGTCACGTCGTTGCCGCTGCTCGCGTTGGTGGGTGTAAAACCGGACAGCTTTGCCTCCGGTCCCGAAGGTCGCCACAATCCCAACACTTCCGTGGTACTGATTGCTGCCGCTTTTCGTCACTATGTTCACGACGCCGCCCATTCCGAATCCGTATTCCGCAGAAAATGCATTTTCCAGTACGGTCATTTCCTGCACGGCCTCGAGCGGAATATTGGTGAAGATCGTCTGCCGGCCCCAGGTATCGATGCCGTTCCCGCCATCAATTTCAAACCAGGTCTGGCGTCGTCCGGACCCGTTCGTGGTGAATAGGTTCTGATTCATGAATTCATCGCCCTGGTTGATCGCCGGATGATTCGCCGCGTTCAGCAGCGGTAGATACGTAATCCTGCGATTCAGCAGCGGCGTCTGTTCCATTTCTGCCGCGCCCAGCGTTTCCCCCAACTGCGCGGAGTCGGTACGAACCGCATTCAGAGAGCCTGTCACCGTAATTTCCGTCTGACTACCGGCGATGCCCAATTTCAGATGCAGATTCGTCGTCACGCCGCCAACCAGTGACAATGCATGAATGTGCGCCTCTGCAAATCCACCCTTCGTCGCCACAACATCGTAGGTTCCCGCGACCGCAAGTCCAGCCGCAGTGAATGCGCCGAACCGATTCGTCTGGACCGTTCGATGAATTCCACTCAGCTTGTTTATGAACGTGACAGTAACCTCGGCGATGGGCGCGTGGTTGGCATCTTCCACTTGCCCGCGAACCGTTGCGGTGTCCGGGGTCTGCGCGAACATGCCGATCGGCACTGCACAGAAAAATACGGTGAGAATTGCGAGCACTCGGATCATCGGTTTTGGCTTATTGGTTCACAGCGCTCGCCAGAAATCCGCCATCAACAACCAGAATCTCCCCGGTCACGAACGAAGCCGCGTCCGAAGCCAGATAAATCGCCGCGCCGACTAGCTCCTCCACGTTGCCAAACCTTCCCATGGGTGTTCGCAGCAGCAATTCTTTTCCACGTCCCGTGTTATCCAATAGTTCGGAATTCAGCGCGGTGCGAAACACTCCGGGAGCGATAGCGTTTACGGTCACTCCGTACCTCGCCCACTCAATCGCCAGCGATTTTGTCAGCGAAGCTACTCCGCCCTTACTCGCCGCGTACGCGGCCACTTCATAAAACGCGACAAAGCTGGTCAGCGACGCAATATTGATAATGCGGCCATGCCCGCGCTCCACCATATGCCGTCCAAATACCTGGCACGCTCGCAGTGTTCCTGTCAGATTGGTATCGAGGATTTTCTGCCAGGTGGCATCGTCCATATCGAGGGTGGGGGTTCGCTTCGTCGTTCCGGCGCAGTTCACCAGGATGTCCACACCACCCAGCGCTGCAATGCTCTCTTTGAGCACCTGTTCCAGCGAGGCGCGATCCGCGACATCGGAAGTGAGAGCGAGTGTCCGCCGTCCCATCGACGCAATTTGCTCGGCTAATTCCTTTACCTGCTGGGCACGTCGAGAGGTCGCGACCACATCTGCACCCGCCGCAGCCAATCCCGACGCCAGCGCCCGTCCAATGCCGGATGTGCCGCCGACCACCACGGCCACCTTGCCGGCAACATCGATTCCCTTGATTTCGTTGCTCGCCATTCGATCCTCTGCCTCAACAGAGTATCGCCTTCAACGAAGGAATTTCCAAATGCTCATCGCGGAAACCCATGGCCTTCCTGCTCTCCGCCTTTCACCTGGCCATATTCCAGCAACGTCACGATCACCACGCCTCCTGTGATGTTGCCCAAAACCGCCGGCAACAGCCACCAGAAATATCGCACCACACTCACCTGATTTTGCAAGACGGCCGCGAGGATCTCGCCGCTGCTGGCAATGCAGTGAGCAAAGTGACCCACTCCCACAAGAAATGCCAGCAGCCAGATCAGCATCACCGACCCTGTGATGGAATGGCTGCCGCTCACCAGCCACGCCACCAGCGCGATAATCCATCCGCCGACCACGGCACTCCAAAACACGTGGGCACCGCTGGGACTGGCGGCTTGCTGACCCAGCCTCCCCATCGCCGCTACATACTCCGGCCGCAGCGCTCCAGTTCGAACGGCGAGCACCGCAAACAGAAAGGCTCCCGCCAGGTTGCAAGGCAACACGATGCTCCACAGCCGCAGCGTCGTCAAAAAATGACGACGCTCGGCGAACATCAGCGCCACCGGGTACAGCGTATTCTCCGTAAACAACTGCGCCCTGCCAACAATCACCGCGATAAATCCGATAGGATAGGCCAGCAACGCGATAAAACTGGAAATCGCGCTCGGAGGCAACGTCGCCGAAATAATAGAAACACTCAGTGCGGTCAGGCCCATGGTGATGCCACCGGCTAATCCCGAGATGGCAAGCGCAATGGCAGGCCGATCCAGTTCGCGCCGAGCGTTGCGCGAGACCTGCTCATAGATTTCATCGGCAGTGGGTCGCTCCAGGTTGCGCTGCGTCCCCTCCGCGGGCGAGTCGGCGGCGGGCTCCAGATGAGGCTTCTTACTTGCTTTGCGAAAAGGCACGTTGGCTCCGACTAGAAACTTTCGACTACACCATCGTTACAGCTCGCACGGTTAGATGCCGGCTCAAAGACACGCGCGTGTGGCAACATGCTCTTACAAAATCAAAATCCTGCCCCGCATCTTGCCGTCAGATGAAAGCTTTACTATGGATATGAGGAATCTTGCGGCCATGTTGCATCCCCACAGGTTGTTCCCTGTTGATCCGGCTACGCGGGCCATTGCGGGCCGCCTCTATTCCAGCGTCAAAGACCTGCCGATTCTCAGTCCTCACGGTCACACGGAAGCCAAATGGTTTGCCAACAATCAGCCGTTTCCCGATCCGTCGACACTGCTGATTCAGCCCGACCACTACATCTTTCGCATGCTCTACAGCCAGGGAATTCCGCTCGAGCATCTCGGCATTGGCGAGCATCCGATTGCGAACCCCCGCGGCGTGTGGCGTCTGTTTGCCAAGCACTACTATCTGTTTCGCGGCACGCCTACAAGGCTTTGGCTGGACTATTGTTTTCGCGAGTTATTCGGCCTGAAGCTTCCGCTGTCCGCAGAGACGGCGGACGAATATTACGATGCGATGCAGGAAAAGCTGGCGCAGCCCGAGTTTCGCCCGCGTGCTTTGTTCGAGCAGTTCCACATTGAGGTGCTGGCTACCACCAACTCGCCGCTCGACCCGTTGACACACCACCAGATGTTGCGAGATTCCGGCTGGTCGGGCAAGGTGATTCCAACCTTTCGCCCCGATCCAGTCGTCGATCCCGACTTTGACGGTTTCCAGGAAAACGTCCGCAAACTAGGCGAAATGACTGGAGAAAACACACTGCATTGGCTCGGCTATCTTGCGGCACTCCGCGCCACGCGCCAGCGTTTTCGCACCCTGGGCTGCACCGCCACCGACCACGGCCATCCCACCCCGGCAACCGCCAACCTCGACGAAGACAGCGCCACTCGCCTCTTCCATCGCATCCTTTCCGGCAACTCGACCGACGCCGACCGAGAACTCTTCCGCGCGCAGATGCTGACTGAAATGGCATTGATGAGCCTCGACGATGGACTCGTCATGCAGATTCATCCCGGCAGTTTCCGCAATCACAATCAGACCATCTACAAGCGCTTCGGTCGCGACATGGGCGCGGACATCCCCACGCAGACCGACTATGTCCATCATCTTCGTCCGTTGCTGCAGCGCGTCGGCAATGAGTCCAACCTCACCATCATTCTGTTCACGCTCGATGAGTCCACCTACAGTCGCGAGCTCGCACCGCTCGCAGGTCACTATCCTTGCCTGAAGCTCGGGCCGCCCTGGTGGTTCTATGACAGCCCTGAAGGCATGCGGCGTTTTCGCGAGTTGACCACAGAAACGGCTGGCTTTTACAACACCGTGGGATTCAACGATGACACCCGCGCGTTCCTCTCCATTCCCGCCCGTCACGACGTGGCCCGCCGCGTGGATTGCGCCTATCTCGCGACCCTGGTCGCCGATCATCGCCTGCACGAAGACGAAGCGCACGAGGTCGCGCTCGATCTCGCCTATCGTCTGGCAAAGTCCGCGTACAAACTATAAAGATGAGAAAGAGATGTCGCGCCGGTCGCGTTCACCTCTGGCGCGCTGCTTTTTAACTTGCTCGTTTCGACAGCTTCCGTAAGCGCAGCCGCAATCGGTAGGTTTCATCCTTATGGCAGGCGAGACACAAGGTGCGAATATTTTCCAGGTCGCACTCGCCTCCGCCCTCGCACACCGGAAGAATGTGGTCGGCATCCCACAGGGTCCGCCGATTTACCGACTTCAAGCCCCAATAGGCCAGCATCGTTTTTCGACTGGACCCTCGAGCCCGCTTCAGCCGATAAAACGCTTCCACCGAATCAATGCGGCACAATGCGCAGCGGCCGCGATCACGCGCAAAGACTTGCTCGCGCAGATAGCCGGGATCGGTCCGTAACCGCCATTCGTGCACGCACCAGTCGCTGCAGAATGTATGTCGCCGTCCCTGAACTTCCAGCCCGCACCAGCGGCACAACGCTCGGCCGCTCGGCCCTTTCGGAAGTTCTGCGCGGACGGCGTGCCCGCCCTGCATGGTTCTTTGCTTGCTCATCACAATCTAGTTTGCAAGCGGAGCAGTTTGCCGCGCGCGGATTTGCATTCGGTCGTACCTGATTGATCATCAGTGCGCATCGACCTTGTGGGTGCCCCATCCTTGCGTAGCAAGGGTGGGATAGAGCCGAGCTAGCATCACCGTAACCTAAAAAATGCGCCTGAGCATATCGATCTCTTGCTTCAACGGCGATCGGCCAGCAGCATGCGCCCAAAGTGTTCCGGAACGTGGAATGTCGCCTTCATCGTGGGCTGCCAGGTCAACGATTTCTGCTCGCCCGGCGGCCCTTGCATCCGGAAAAGATTCACTCGGAATATCGTTCCTGCGTGCGCCGTTTGCGGATCAATGGCAGCCATCGGAATCTTCATCGCACCGTACCAGATCTTATGTTCCCGATCGATCCTCGCCTTCACCTGAATTCCAGAGTTCCATTTCCAGCCGTCTTCATGGTGCGGGCTATCCAGGTTAATATCCAGATCGACCCACTCTCCCTGCGGCGATATTTCAAATTCCTTATACCGGCGAATATTCTTGAAATCCGAACCGATAAATATCTCCGCCACGTCCCAGTTCCACAACTGGTTTGTCTCCGTGGTCGTGCTCGGATTCGGTTTCAGATGCAGCTTTTCGTACGGACACACATACAGCAGATACAGATTGTCCTCCGTCCAACGCGAGAAAACTTCAGTCCGATAGCCAGGAACAGGCTTCCCCCAGTTATCGTTGACGATGAAAATCGGGTCGCTCCGATGCCAGAATGCCGATTCAGGATTCGTGTCGAGCGCAACATCTTTCGACGCCCGCACGCTGGTAAACGTTCCCGCATCCGCAGCCGCGGCAGGCATGGCGCCAACCACAAAGACTAATAAGACATACATCAGCTTTTTCATCATCACTCTCAGTGCCACATCCTTTTTTAAGTTTGCGCCGCGACGCATCGGCGCTTTCTTTACACCTGGCGAAAATGAATCTCCAGCAGGTCGGCGAGCTTTTTGATTCGTCCAGCCACATGCCCCACGCCTACCGCGCAATGATGCGCCGGGCCTTCCGCGTTCCAGCGCTCGAGAAACGCGCGCGCTCCCATCGGAAAGCGATACCGGCTATTTGTATTTCCAATCTCAAGAATATCTCCCGCGACGCATTCGCCTTCCGCCGCCAGCAGTTTGAATCCCGTCTCCGCGTCTTCCACCACACTGAGCAACGTGATCGGTCCATGCCGCACAGACATTTCGATCGACAACTCCGCGGCCCACCTTGCCGTGATACACCTGCAGCGGACGCACTTTCGTCTTCCCCTCGGCAATTCGCGACATGCCCAGGTCCGTCGTGGCCCATCAGCACCAGATCCTCTCGATAGTCGACCGCATAAAACTCCGTGAACGATCCGCCGGCGCCGAAGCTATCCATAATCTTCATGGCGATCGCATTCTTCACTTCGTATTCCCCCGCCACAGGAATATGCCGCGCCGTCAACATCGATGTCCCCAGAATTATCGAGCTCATGGTGTCTAGATTGGCCGCAGTGCCGGTACCTTCGTAGTAGTAGGCCATCGACGTCAATCCATGCCTGGCAACAAACATGTCCAGCGCCAGAGAAGTTCGCGCGGCTCGCTCTAATTCCTTAGAGTCACAGTCTGCCTGCACATCGAATTGTTCGCGAAATTCTTTCACTCTCTCTGTGATCGATGTGTCCCCAATCTCCGCCCGCAGGCCGCTCAGCTCATCGACTTCCAGAATCTCCACGTGACTGCCGAAAGTAATCGCGATCTGCGTCACATCCGTCATCACATCCAGCATGCCGTTGTAATAGTGTCCCATCAGTCCAAGTCGATTCGACGCCAATGCACTCTTGACCGCAGCCGCCGAAAGCCACTCGTCAATTTCGCTCCACGTCTGATCGTCCTCCAGCGTTCCTGTCACCTGGCGAAACGGAATCTTCGCCCGCTGCATCAAGTTCGCTATCTCCGGAGCTGGACACGCGGAGCAATACTCGAGCCACCTTCCTGTCATCGCTGTGCGATCTTTCAGTTGATTGAACGCGGAATAATCGATCGCCACATCCGGCTGCAGGTTCAAAACAATCACTGGCGCGCCAGCACGCTGCACCAACGGCAGTACGATGCTGCTGACGGCATAAGTCGTAATGTAGATGAAAAGTAAGTCAAGATCGCCAGCGCGGAAAGTATGTGCGGCCTGGCGCGCAGCGATCGGTGTATCAATCAGTCCCAGGTTCACTGCAGAAATTCCCGGTCTGCGTATCCTGGCCGCAACCTCATCGACATAGCCTTCCAGCTTCGTCTTCAGGCCTGCAAATTGGGCCCAGTAAGCCTCCAGACCGATCCCGCACAAACCTACTCGCAGCTGTTCCGTCGACTCCATAAGAATCAATTCCTATGCCAGGTAGAAAACCTCGCGCATCATGGGAAAGCGTTCCCCCGGCTCGAGCGGTTCCAGCGGCTCAAAATACTGCGCCATTTCTTTCTGCCAGCGCGTATTTACTTCGTCGCGCTCAATCATGTCCCAGGTCGAGTCGAAGTCCTCCACGTGCATCGAAAGAACCAGCAGTTCCCCGCGGCGAAAAATGGAATACTCCGAAATACCCGCCCGCTTCAGCAGCGCCAGCATCTCCGGCCACACTTCACGGTGAGACTTGTCATAGCCTTCCGCAGCCCCTGGTTTTAAGCGCAGGCAAAACGCAACTCTTTGCATCTGTCATCTATTCCTTTCTCCACCTAACGACCGTCACCGCAAACGGAGCCAACTGAATTGATGCTCCAGTGACTTCCGCAGCTCGCGGTCCACCTTCGCCGCTCGCCTCATCTACGGTGGAACTCTCCGCATGCGCCAGATTTTGCGGAAGTGTAACTTCGATTCTTCTGTTCCTCTGATTCACCAGTAACAGCTTTCGCCCCGTCGGCGTGTCAAATGCCTGCGCCGTCACACCGGCAGACGAATCTCCAGTTGTCTTGAGAATCTTGTCTTCCGGATGAAAGTTATCCTTGATCAGCTTCAGCACCCAGTAGCGGGCATTCGGCTTTCCAGTTACCCAGTCGATCATGCTCACGCTCGGGTATTGCGATGGATACCCGACTAACTGCGACTCTCCGATTACATCCACGCCCAACTTCGCCAGGTTGACATAAAGATAGGCATACAGCGCGCCCGCCGCATTCCAATAGCCTTTGGGGATAGAAGCAACATATCCGCTCGCATCCGCGACCTGACTGTTATCGTTCGGCAGAATCACGCCTAACTCATCCGTATCCGTCTTCGTTTCCGGCGAGAGCCGATCACGGATTTGATTGATAAATCGAACGGTCGTCAGGAAGCGGTCCGCCTGATTGAAGAACGTATATTGCCAGTCATTGATGGTTTCTCCTGGCGCTGGTGAAGCATAGAAGTGGTACGAGATATAGTCGAGCGGAATTCCCGGCTGATGGTGCGCATGATTGAGAAAATACTCAAAGAATCGCGGAGCATCCGATGGAGCCGCCAGCGCCAGCCCCATAAACTTCGTATCCGGACTCACTGCGTGGATGGCATGCACCACCGCGTCGTATCGCGCCGTGTATTGTTCCGGCGTGGTGTTATGTTCGAAATCGACTTCGTTGAAGACTTCCCACACCGGGAATTTGTAATGATGGGTCGACGCGTGAAACTTACCGCTCTCGTCCGTGAATCCGCCCCGCGTGTACCAGCCGACGAGCCGCGCATAATAATCACCCAGCGCTTTTCCGCTTGGGTCCACTAACTCCGTGCCCTGCGTGTAGTTCCAGAACACTTGGTTTGGATCCTTCGGATAACTCACCGGCTTGGGTGTATTGAACAGCCACGCAGGAATGGTACTGAAGTTCATGACAGTGCTGTGACCTGCCTGCGCCGCCATGAAATCTTCCACCATCGGATCAATCAGGCTGAAGTTCCACGACGTTCCGGTCGGCGTAGGCGGCTTCAGTTCCGCGACCGCCAGCCGTGGATAGGGTAGCCACGGGACATATCGCACATCCTCCGCGCCTAACTGGTGGATCGCGCTGAAAGCCGAGTCATGAATCGGAGATCCACGCCTCAGCATTGGATTCACAACCACCTGTAGTGTAGGCGTCGATCGTGACACCAGTACAGTTTTGTTCCAGTCGACAGCTATTTTTACCTGCGGAGTGGGAGTCTGTCCCCACATGGACACGGCTGCCAGCAAAACCAGAATCAGCCCGAAAATATCTCGGAGCAATGCCGCGTACACATCACAATACGATTTGTGCGAACTCTTCCATTGCGTTCTTGTCATGTCACCCCGCGTCGAATGTATTTGATCTATCTATTTGCCGGCAATATCAAAGTCGCTCCGTAATGGCAAATCTCTTGAAGAGGTTCCCACCAGAATTTCATATTTCCCGCTGGGCATCTCCCATTTATGAAGATCAGGATCGTAAATAGAAAATGATTGTGGATTCAGGTTCAAACGCACCGACTGACTCTCACCAGCCTTCAAATCTACTCTGGTGAACGCCCGCAATTGTCGCGGCGGCTCCCCATTCTTCTCGGGCTGCTCCACATATACCTGGACTACCTCCGCCCCCTCGCGCTTTCCAGTATTCTTCACCTGTAAGTCGACTTCCACTTTTGTCTTTGAATCGGCCCCGGCAACCTTTGTTGGAGTAACTCGCAGATTTCTCAACTTGAACGTCGTATACGACAATCCATAGCCGAATGGGAATAATGGCTGCACGTGATGTGCGTCGTACCAGCGATAGCCTACCTCGAGCTTCTCGCTGTAAGTTGACTTTCCATTTACTCCCGGCCATTGCGCCGCCGTGCTCGTTGGGACCTCTGCCGCTGTTCGAGGAAAGGTCAGCGGCAGCTTGCCGGATGGATTCACGTCTCCATATAGGATGGCGGCAATTGCGGTTCCATCCTCCTGGCCTGGATACCAGGCCCCCATCAACCCGCTAATCTTGTCGACCCACGGCATCAATACGGGGCCCCCGGTATTCAGAACTACAATCGTGTTTGGATTAACAGCCGCTACCGCCTCAACCAACTCGTCCTGATGATCAGGCAACTCCAGGTTTGGCCGGTCTCGCCCTTCCGAGTCGTCTGTGTTCACAAATACAATCGCGACCTTCACCGTCTTCGCAACTTCAGCCGCCTTCGCTTGGTCGCTCCCATCGGCGTACGAAACTTTCGCGCGACCCCCGACCCGCTTGCGAATTCCATCCACTGGAGTGATCACGTAGGGCGCAATCATCCCGGAACTACCGCCGCCCGAAACCTTCGGTTTCGCTCCGCCTGCCGCACCAATCACAGCAATCGACTCGCCCTCAGACAGCGGCAGCAGCCCGTCCCTGTTCTTCAGCAGCACCGTGCCCTGCTCCGCCGCCTGGAGCGAGAATGCTGCGTGTTCCGGTGTGCGAACATACGAGTTCCACGTTCCCGTTTGCGGCTTGTCGAAGAGTCCAAAGCGAAACATGGGCACCAGAATCCGGCGGACATGCTCGTCAAGCGTGGACAAACTTATCTGACCGCTCGCAATCGCCGTCTTCAACGGAGCGCCATAGTATTTCGCGCCGGGCATCTCCTGATCCAGCCCAGCATTCGCCGAAGGTACCGTGGAGTGCGTCGCGCCCCAGTCACTCATCACCCATCCCTGGAAATCAAGCTGCTTTCTAAGTAGTGTCGTCAGCAGATACGGATTTTCGCAGGAGTAAATGCCATTCGTCTTGACGTAGGCGCACATGACCGTTCCTACGTGGCCTTCTTGAATCGCCGCTTCAAACGGCGGCAGATAAATCTCGTGCAGCGTCCTTCGATCGACGATTGAATCCTCTTTGAACCGATTGTCCTCCTGGTTCATCGTCAGGTACATATTCGCGTCGGCAATTGGACCCTGGCTCTGGATTCCCTGGATCTCGGCAATCGCCATCTGGCCGTTGAAATAAGGATCCTCGCCGTAGCTCTCGAACGTCCGGCCCCACTCTGGAACCCGCACCACATCGATCGACGGCCCCAGCGCGACATTGGTCCCTTTGCGCCATTGCTCGTTGCCCAGCACCTCTCCAAACTTGTGCAGCAGGTTCGTATCCCAGCTTGCCGCGGCGGCAATGGGCGCGGGAAGCAAGGTCACGTCTTTGGCGCCATTTCCAACGCCGGCGCGACCGTCGGCCAGCCGCAGCGCCGGAATACCGAGCCTCGGGTTCGCCGGAACATACCCCACATATCCCTGGATCGGTCGCGGATCCACTCCGTGCACCATCGTGATCTTTTCGTCCAAAGTCATGGCACGCAGCAGCAGATCGGCACGCTGTTCGGGAGTGAGGGAGCGACGCATCCAGGGGCGGCTGACCGTGTTGTTCTGCGAAACCGCGGCAACCGGGAAGGCCGCAAAAGATAGAACCAGTAGCAGGATAGCCGGCGCGAAAATGTCAATCGGAAATCGAGACAACGGTAGGTTCAGCTTCGTAACCTGCGGCACACTACTCCTTTTTCCATCCGCCATATCGAGACGCGATGCATCTTGGCGGACGGTTCGATGTCATTGTCGGAACGCTCGATTGAATTGTCAATTTTTGTCGGCTCGCTCCGCACTGCCACGCACCAATCGGCACAACGAACCGCAAGGTGCCGGGCGCCCCTTGTCCTGCGAATCTGCGCCTGCGACTTCCGAGCGACACGCTCGCCATCTTCCCAGGTTTTCCCTCGGCAATCCTCCGTTTGGCTTTTTTTCCTTGACGTTAACCGGTTTTGTTTCCATACTTTTCAAAACTCCCTCGGAGTCGGAAATCGGTTCTGTGTCGTTTCGGCCAAACTTATCGATTGCTTTTCCGCCTCAGACACTGCGGGGTCCCGTAGGTCGAAGATCTTCGAAGTCACACCGCTGGTAGCATCCGGTAGCTGGCTCTCTCGAGCATTAAATTCTGGTTTCCTTGGCTGAAGTCTTTGGCAAGCAATTTGGGAGGTAGGCGATGAAAAAGCAAATCTTCACGGCCACGTTGGCCGTAGTGGCGATGGTATTTTCGTTTCTTCCGTTCGCATCGCTCGCGCAACAAGCCACGACCTCGCTCACCGGTGTTGTCACCGATCCAAGCGGCGGAGTTTTGCCGGGGGCTGCCGTCACCATCACACGCCAGGCAACCGGCCAAACCCTGACAACCACAACGAATGCGCGCGGCGAGTATCAGTTCTCCCAACTCACGCCCGGAACCTGGACGATTACCATTAGCGCCACGGGGTTCGCCAATCAAACCAAAGTGGCTGCCCTCTTAGTCAGCAAGCCTGCCACTATTCCGTTCACAATGTCCGTTCAAGCCATCACGCAAACGGTGAACGTGTCGGCGGAAACTGAGACCCTGAACACGACGGATGCTTCGCTGGGCAATGCTATTAACAACCGCACCATCCAATCGTTGCCGATGGAAGATCGCAACGTGCCTGATCTCCTTAGTTTGCAACCTGGCGTTTTATACCTCGGTCATGCGATCGATCCACTCAGCGATAGCCGAACTGGCACTGTCAACGGCGTTCGCTCCGATCAAAACAACGTCACTATGGATGGACTCGACGATAACGACCAGAAACAAGGCCTGGCCTTCACCGGCATTCTCCGCGAAACGCTGGATTCCATCGATGAGTTCCGCGTCACCACCGGCCTCGCGAACTCCGATCAGGGCCGTTCCGCGGGCGCCCAGATTAATCTCGTCACTAAAAGCGGCACCGACCAATTCCATGGCGCTGCCTATGAGTACAACCGCAACACCAGCACCGCTTCGAACGACTGGTTCAATAAGAACGCCGAGCTCTCCAGCGGCTTGCCGAATATTCCCGGGAAATATATCCGCAACACTTTTGGAGGCGATCTGGGTGGCCCGATCAAGAAGCAGAAACTCTTCTTCTTCGGCAACTATGAAGCTTCCCATATCCGCGAAAATGCCCAGGTGCAGCACGAAGTTCCCACCGCCTCTCTGATGTCCGGTAACATCATCTATCAGAGTGGAGGCGTCAACGTCACCCAGACTCCCGCCCAGGTAGCCGCAACGGACCCGAACTGTTTTGGCAACGGCACCTGCCCCTGGGGCCCAGGTGAAGACCCGAACATGCTCGCGTACTTGAATCAGTATCCCGTCGCCAATGGAGCAGCGCTGGGCGACGGATTGAACCTGGGCTCCTACAGCTTCTCCTCGCCCAACCCGCAAAATCTCAATACCTCGATCGTGCGCCTGGATTGGAATCCCACGGCGCATCACCAATTATTCTTCCGCGGCGATCTGCAGGACGACACCACGGACGATCCAATTCAGTTCCCCGGTCAACCTCCGACGTATGTCATCCGGGACAATTCCAAGGGCCTCGGCGCCGGCGACACCTGGGAAATCACCAACAACCTGGTCAACGATTTTCGCTACGGTTATGTCCGTCAGGGCTATAGCCAGGCCGGATCCGGCTGCGGGGCGTATGTGTATTGGTTCCGCACCTTGTCCACGCTCACGCCGGACACTTGCTCCACCATCGTCCACGTGCCCGTACAGAACTTTATCGACAACGTCAGCTGGACGCATGGGAACCACACCGTCTCATTCGGTGGTGACCTTCGCCTGATCACCAACTATTCCAGTTCCGACCTCACTTCCTATGGCTACGCCGACGGCAACATTCAATGGCTGGCAGGTGGAGGAGCCATTGCCGGCACTGGCGGCAGTCTCGATCCCGGCGCCTTCGGCCAGCCTCCTGTCGACTCCGGCGATGCCACCACCTATAGCGAAGTCGTTGGGATGATGACCGGCGTGATTGCTTTTATCCAGGGGCAGTACAACTTCACCGTGCAACCCGGCGGCAAAACCGGCAATACCAGCGCGGCAGGTGCTCCCGTCACGCTGAACTACTACAACAAGGAATTCGAGTATTACGTTCAGGACCAGTGGAGAATCTATCCCAATGCGACGCTGACCCTCGGACTTCGTCAGGTGCTCTTGCAGCCGCCCTATGAAACTCATGGCCAGCAACTGCAGCCGACCGTCGACACCCATCAGTGGTTCGAGAATCGCGTCAACGGAATGCACCAGGGCATTACCGACCAGCCAGACCTCGTCTTCGCGCCTTCCGGCAAGGCGAATGGCAAGTCTTCCTACTGGAACATGCAGTACACCAATTTCGCTCCCCGCGTGGCGCTGGTCGTTGCGCCCAACAGCAAGACCTCCATCCGCATCGGTGGCGGCATGTACTATGACCACTTTGGCGAAGGCATCGTCGATACCTTTGCTCAATATGGTTCTTTCGGATTAACTACCTCGATTTCCAACCCGGCCGGCCAGTACTCAGTGGACGCTGCGCCGCGCTTTACCAGCGTAACTGCGGTTCCGCCGCTATCCGGAGTTTCGATTCCATCCGTCATCCAATATCCGTACACGCCGCCGAATAACGTGAATACCGGCCTCGCCATCACGTGGGGCGTCGACAACAAAATCAAGACCCCATATACGATCGCGTTTGACACGTCCATTCAACGTGAACTTCCGCATGGATTTTCGGTTGAGGGGGACTACGTCGGTACATTCGGCCGTCACCTGCTACAACAGAACGACATTGCTACACCGCTCGACCTGGTCGATCCCAAATCCGGCATGGACTACTTTGAAGCGGCCAAGCTACTGTCGATTGCGACCTATGCCGGCGCCACCACCGTGCAGCCCATCGCATATTGGGAAGACATGTTCCCCTACCTTGCATACGGCGGGCAGAGCGCAACCCAGAACATCTACACCAACATTTACCAGCCCAACGCAGTCGTTGGAAACGACTCTTATGCTCTGGTTCAGCTCGACGCCTATTGCGACCCTAGTAACGGCGGTCTTGGCTGCGGCCCGTACGAAGACGCCAATGGCAATGTCACCACGCGTTACTACCAACGGCAGTTCTCATCGCTCTATGCCTGGTCTTCCATAGGGAACAGCAGTTATAACGCGCTGCAGTTAACGGCCCGGAAGGTCACGTCCTCGGGCTTCTCCTTTAACTTCAGCTACACGTTCTCCAACGCAATCGACATGGGATCGGATACGGAACGCGCCAGCGAGTTCACCACCAATAGCTTCAGCTTTATTACCAATGCCTTCAACCCTAAGTCGAATCGAGCTACTTCCGATTTCGATACACGCCACCTGCTGACTGGTAATTTCATCTATCCGTTTCCCTTTGGCCGCGGCAGGCGCTTCGGCGCGGAGTCCAACGGCGTCACTAACGCCATCCTAGGTGGGTGGACATTGTCGGGTGTCACTCGCTGGTCCAGCGGACTGCCCTTCAGCATTCTCCCGCCGCTCAGCTATGCCACCGACTATCAGCAAAACACTCCCGCTGTAGTCACCGGCCCGATCAAGGTTCATAAGCACTTTGTTTCGGGTGGGCTGCCACAGGTGTTCGCGGATCCCGATTCGCTCAATAACGGCATCGCCGTAGGTCACCCGCTGCGCTATCCTTACCCGGGCGAAGGTGGCAGCCGCAACGCGTTCCGCGGAGACGGCTATTTTGAGCAGGATGCCAGCCTCTTCAAGGTATGGAATACGTTCCGCAATCAGACACTTCGATTTGGATGGGATGTGTTCAACGTATCGAATTCCTCCCGCTTTGACACCAGCTCCATCAGCAGCCTGGGCGGCCTCAACACCCAGGTCACCAGCGGCGCGGGCTTCGGAATATACAGCTCGTCACTCGTTCAGACGCGCAAACAGCAATTCTCACTGCGATACGATTTCTAAAACTCGCTTGACTACTGCCGGGAATCCCGACGGATTCCCGGCATTTTCTTTGCTCGTCAGATTCGCGGAACCCTAAAAGGAAATCGCCACCGTCCCGCTGCCACCTTACTTCTGCAAATTTCGAGTATGCTGAACATTCCTGGTTTTCCGCAATTTCGCCTCTAGGTACATCATGAAAGCTATTTCCCTTGATCTGGGCGGCTCCCACGTCACTCTGGCGATCGTGGAGGATGACAGAATCCTCCTGTCGCAGGAAATTTCCGTCGACGCCGGCGGCGAACTTCTGCCGCTTCTGCCGCGCTTCAAATCCATCGTCTACGACATGCTCGCGAAGCTGAGTGTTCCGGTCGAAGACTGCATTGGTGTCGCTATGGGCTGCGCCGCGATGGTCGATCGAACCACCGGCCATGTGCTCTCCACCAACGGCAAATTCGAAGATTCTCCCCGCATCGATCTTCCTGAGTGGAGCCTCAAGGATTTCGGCCTGCCCTTTGCGCTCGAAAATGATGCCCGCATGGCCTTGTTGGGCGAATGGTATGCCGGCGCGGCGAAAGGTGCGGATGATGTCGTCATGATCACCCTCGGCACCGGCATCGGCGGCGCCGCCATGGCCGGCGGCAAGGTCTACCGCACCAAACAGGTGCAGGGCGGCTGTCTGGGTGGGCATATCCCCGCACTATTTACCGGCAGAAAATGTACCTGCGGCGGCTTTGGATGTATGGAAGCGGAAGCCTCCGGATGGGCCTTGCCATTGATCGCCCGCGAGTGGCCCGGGTTTGAACAAAGCCGACTCGCAGCGCTCGACCGCATCGATTTTCGCGCGCTATTTGAGCTGGCACGCGAAGGCGATCTCGCGGCTATCGGCGTGCGCGATCGCTGTCTGCACGTCTGGGCCTGCGGAACCGTCGGCCTGATCCACGCCTACGGTCCGGAGCTAGTTGTCTTTGGCGGCGGCGTCATGCGCAGCGGCGATATTATTCTTCCCTACATCCGCGATTACGCCGGCAAGTATTCCTGGACGCCAAGCGGACCGGTGAGAATTCTCCCCGCCGCGTTAGGAAACCACGCTGGACTCCTGGGAGCAATCCCGCTGCTCACCGACGCTGCCTCAACCCCACGCGTTAGCGCTGGTTCGGCGCGGCAGCACGCACATAGGCCTTGATGGTCGCCAATGAAGACGCCGCCTCTCCAACAGGCGAGATGCGATATCTCCCCACCGCTGCCGGAACAATAAAAGTCTCCGCATAGTGCACCACGAACGGCTCGAATGCGTCGCTCGGGCTTTCCACCACGACCTGCTCGCCCTCCACCAGGTTCAGCACGTTTAGGTTTCTCTGGGTATTATGCTCAACCGGCACTGTGAACCAATGCCGGCGCGTCTCAATGAACTCCGACTTATACAGGCCCGTCGATTCCTCGCGCCATCCCGGCCCGCTTGCGATCGGCCGCACACAATTCACCAGATTCGTTCGCACCCATTCCGTCGTCCGGTCCCACTGGATATTGGCGATGCCATAGTCCAGGTGGATGGGCCGCGGCTTTCCGTCCAGGTCCAGCCGATCCCAATCCCACAACTTGAACGTAAAAATATACGGCGTCGCGCTGATCTCCAGCACCATTCCATTCTTTCCAGAACAATGAATCGTGCCCGCTGGAATAGAAAAGTGCGAGTGCTTTTCGACCGGCCACGTATTCACATATGTTTCCGCCGGAAAAGTATGCTCACCGGTCTGAGCCATCCGTAAATCCTGCTCCATCTGCGCGCGATCGATTCCCTCTTTCAGTCCCAGATAGACCACCGCGCCCGGTTCGGCATCCAGCAGGTAATAGCTTTCATCCTGTGTGAATGTCAGCCCAAATTTTTCACGGATAAATGCTGTCAGCGGATGCACCTGGAGCGACAGATTGCCGCCGTCTACCGTATCGAGAAAATCGAATCGAATCGGAAATTCCGCGCCAAATCGCTCGTAGATTTCCGCGCCCAACAAATCCTCTGGATGTTGATGCACCAGCGTGAGCGCCGGCAATTCCACTGCCCGCGAACCAAATCCCAATCGCAGACTATTTTCTTCCGGCACGCAATCGAAACACCAGGCAAAATTCGGCGGCTCCTTCGGCAAATCGAAATGCCGCCGCATCCATTCCCCACCCCAGGGTCCCGGGTCGAAGAACGGCACCACGCGAAACGGACGCGCACAAGTCTTCTTCAAGCCCGCCCGATACAGTTCGCCGGCAATCGTCCGCGGATCATGCGGAATATTTGTGTCGAGAAAAAAATCGATCTGCTCGAAATTTTCCTGGCGAACGCGATCCGCAGCCCGCCAATCAATAAAGAACGCTCGCTTATACAATTCCCGCGCTGGCGCTTCGGCATTGTTCGCGCCTAGGTTGCCAATCTGATGCGCCCGCTGCCGGCGCTGAATCTCCCATCGCGCCAGGTCCGCATAGACGAGAACGTCCCATGTCTGCGCAATCTGCGCCGCGCCCGTTCCCAGCACCACCACCAAGCCGTTGCCGTGGGCACGCACCTGTGCACGCAGTTTCTCGACCCGCTTCGCGGAAAGAAAATCCGCCATCGTCCAGGGCTGCATTTTCGCAAACACAGGATCATCGCCTAACGTGTCCGCGAATTGCGTTTCCAGTACGTTCGCGTCTTTCAACGCGTCCGCCGCTAGCACCACAGCCTCGGGCTGCAATCTCGACACCAGTTCGCGTTCGATCTCTGCAAGATCCACGCCGGGATAACACTCGATCACCAATACAGATCGCTCGCGGCCGCTCACCGCTGTCTTCACCGCATCGGCAATCGCCTGCCAATCGGCAGCGCAATCCTCATCCCGCTGCGTCACCTGCACCAGCGGGAATTTGTCGTAGTTTGACTTCATCGTCGATTTCGGCTGGTTGGGCGATTCTTCTCGTTTAGGGTTTCGTCGCTTTCAGAATTGTGACAGCCCCGGCCTTCATGTTGACGGCGGCCAACGTGCGACCATTTTCCTCGGTCACAGGTACTGTCTCTCCCGTCATTGTATCGACAACTTCATAGTCGCCAAGAAAGCTGACGACAGCCTTTTGTGCGTCGCCCCAATTGGTGAGCACCGCGGCCAGTCCATCCCGCCGCACCATCCCGCGAAACATGATTTCGCGCGAGCCCTGCGTCAGCGAAACCGGTTGATGACTCGCGACCGCCAGCGTAGGCGCAACGATCCATTGCTGCACAACCGGATTGAATCGCAAATCGTACGCCAGCGACACCGCCGACTCAAAATAGAACACCTGTCCTTTGCCATAAGCGTGTTTCACTTCAAATGGTTTACCATCCTGCGTGCGCAGAACCAGCTCGGCGCCTTTCAACTCCAGCGGCAGTCTCCACAGTTCCCCGCCCTCTTCATTCTCCGCTGTCACGGAGTAGGGATGATCCGGCTGTAGCGGATACAAATCCATCGCCTCCACACCGAACAAGTCCCTCATTCCTCCGGGAATCGTCGGGCGAATCGTCCCGGTTGCGTTCTTCCACCCAGTCAGCCCGTCCGCCCACAGAGTTCCGCCCTGACGCACGTAGGTCTTCAGCGCCGCAACCGCCGCATCGTCCAGCGCGTACGAATAGGGAATATATAGTACGTCATACTTCTGCAGTTCGCCGCGCTTCAACTGATCGAGATCGACAAAATCTGTGGGAACATGCGCTCGATGCAGCGCCAGATAACAGCCTCTCAGAGATTCCTGCACTTCATCCGTGCGATGCTGCGACCTTCCATCCAGGCTCATCAGCACCTGCGCCTCGCGGTTATACAGGATGGCGACCTTCGCCGCCTGTGGATGCGCTTCGTTGAGCCACGGATTTTTCTCGAGCGCCTCCGCAATCGATTTCACCGCCGCTACCCGCACCGATGGAGTTCCATCGAGGCTCACCAGCGACCACTCCCCTGCCTCCGTTTCTGACACGCGCGGATTCCATAGCCAGAAGATCACCGCACGGGCGCCCGCACCATACGAGTCCCACACCCAGCGCGTCAAATCTCCCGGCGTCTCGGTTAACGCGAATCTGCCTGTATATGCGACCGGCCCACCTTGCAATTCGGTCACCCACAGCGGCTTCTTCGGCTCTGCCGCGCTGGCCCCCGCCATCAGGTCCAGCCGATAGGCATACAGTTCGCCGTAATCTTTTTCCGGCGTCGTGGGCTCCATCGTCCAATGCATCGACACGCCCACAATGTCCTGGAGCTTTTTCTCCATCCACGCATCCTGTCCCGCCGTATCGCCGATCGGACGCGTCACATTAAAATGCACAGGATGGTTCGGATCGATCGCCAGCACTTGCTGCCTGACCCAGTCCAGCTCGTCGATCAGATTGTCGATGTTAAACGCTCTCCAGTCGATCACAGCGTTGTAGTCGGTCCAGTAATTCTTCAGCTGTGCGTCGGTGATGGTGGCATCCGAAAACTGCTTCAGAGGATGGAACCAAACACGATTCAAATTCCGCACAGTCCCATATTTCGTCTGCAGCCAGTCTCCAAAAGCGCGAAAGGTCGCCGGCTCGGTATCGTACTTCGCCGGCTCATTCATCAATAACCATGCGCCTTGCGCCGGATTATTCTTGTACCGCCCGACGACCTTCCTTAAATAAATTTCTGCCGCAGCGCGATTCGCCGGATCGTTCAAATTTACACGGTTGTGATAGAACGTCGTTTTGCCTGCCCATCCCGGCGGATCTTCTGGACACAATGTCGCTGCAATCTGGATTCCGTTCTTCGCCGCAGCATCATAGATCCAGTCGTAGCGGCTGAAGTCCCACACACCGGGCACTCGCTCCACATCGTCCCAGATCACAAAAATGCGCACCACCGTCATACCGGTCGCGTGCATCGCTTTGAATTGCTTTTCGACATACGCTTGCGTGTCGGTGCGATTTAGAAAGTACTCCGCTCCAATGCGCAATTGTGCCGTCAATTCCGCCAGCTTCGCCTGCCGTGCCGCACTCATCTGCACCGGCGTCGCCGCGAAACAAACCGCGCTGAATAGCATCATCCCAATCAACATGCAGACCCAGCACCACAGCTTCAAAACGCTCTTCGGCCCAATCGTCATCACGACTGCCTTTCGAGTTCTTTCTAAACTTCATTGCTTGTTCTTGGTTACCGTACCACGCTGCAGCTAACAAATCTTTCCTTCTCTCGGCTATGTAAACTTGGTATTCAAGCCTGCGCCATGGATCCCGACCGCCTCTTCGTCATTCTCGTATCGACGCGAAACCCTCTCAACATCGGGGCCGCCGCGCGTGCCATGTGCAACTTCGGATTCCGTCAGCTGCGGCTGGTGCATCCATACGATCCTGCATTTCACGAGGCTCGTTCTGCCGTTGGAGCATCCTCGATCCTGACACAAGCCAAGGTTTTCGCAACCGTCGCCGAAGCCGTCGCGGACTGCACGCTCATCGTCGGCACCACCGCCATCGGCCATCGACAACCTCAACATCCTCTGCACCTCTTGAAAGATGGCGCGCTTTCGATCCTGCAAGAACTCGCCGCGCCTCCTAGCCACCCCTCGCGAGTCGCAATCTTATTTGGCTCAGAAAAAGTTGGCTTATCCAACCAGGATCTCAGCCACTGTCATTGGCTGATGCATATTCCAACTGGCAACGAACAAGAGTCCATGAACCTTGGTCAGGCGGTTGCGGTCTGCCTGTATGAGCTCGCGCGAGAAGCAGCCACCCCCATTCCCATCCTAGACACATCGCGTGCCTCAGCGGAGGGAGTGGAGCGCCTCACCATGGTGCTATGCGAGGCGCTGCAGGCCAGCGAGTACATGGACGCGCAGTGCCTCGACTCAAAAGAAGAGAATATTCGTCGCATGCTGCGACGCATGGGGCTCTCGAGCGAAGACGCCGCCACGTGGCTCGGGATGTTGCGGCAAATCCTTTGGAAGCTGCGCGCGAAGAACTAAAGCAATTGCGATGAGTTCGCCTTGTTCCGCCGCCACATCGTCGCCGAACGCATCGCCGCATAGATCGGAACACCTGCCGCCACAATTGCCAGCCCCGGCCACGTTGTCGCAGGACGATACATGAACAGCACCACCACAATCACGCTGCCGCCCGCAATGTACAGCAACGGCAGCCACGGATATCCCCACACACGATACGGTCGATTTGCATCCGGCCGCTTGATCCGCAATCGAATCACCCCGGCAATGGTGAGAATGTAGAACAGCAGCGCTGCGGAAATCACATAGTCCAGCAAATTGCTGTACAGGTTTCCGTATTCCTTTGTGATTGGATTCCACGTGCGCGGCAATACCAAAAACACGGTCCAGACTCCCTGGATCGCCAATCCCCAACCGGGCACGCGAGCGCGATTCAGTCTGCCCGCAGGGCGAAAGAAAAGTCCATCATGCGCCATTGCGTAGAACACGCGCGCTCCCGCCAGCGTCATCGCGTTCACCGTGCCAAAGGTTGAAACCATGATGGCGATCGCCATCAACGCCGCTCCCGCGTAGGGATAAATGCTCTGCAATGCCGCGGTCGCCACGCGATCGGCAGGCGCATGTTGAATCGCGCTCAACGGCAGGGTGCAAAGATAGGCGACATTCGCCAGCAGATACAGCACGATCACCGACGAAGTCCCGAGGCCGAGAGCCAACGGCAAATTGCGTGCCGGATTCTTCACTTCGGCGGCGACAAATGTAATGTCGTGCCACGCATCAGCCGCAAACAGCGACCCCGACTGCGCAATGCAGATGGCCAAAAACATTCCCAGCCCGGTTGAGGCATCCATCCCTCGAGCAAATGAAACGGGATGGCGCACCGACCAGAAGCGGTGAAAATTTTCGATCACGGCCGCGTGATGAATACCGATGGTGCAACCCAGTGCCACCAGCGCCACCAGCGCTCCTATTTTGGCAACTGTAAAAATGTTTTGCAGGATGCGCCCGTAGTTCAGTCCCAAAGTGTTCGCAAACGTCAGCACCACCACAATTGCAATAGCCAGCAGTTGTGTCGTCGACAACGAAACAAAGTAATTCCCAAACACCTGGACCGGCGCAACTATGTAATGGTTGTCAGCCACGGAAGGCATCAATACGCCGGCAAATCGCGCAAACGCAATCGCAACCGCCGCAATCGTTCCGGTCTGGATCACCGTCCACAGCGTCCAGCCATACAAGAATCCGATCAGCGGAGAAAATGCCTCGCGCAGGTACACGTACATCCCGCCGGCTTCCGGCATCATGGCCGCCAGCTCCCCGTACGTCAGTCCCGCCGTCACGGTCAGCACGCCGGTCACCACCCAGGCGACCAGCAACCATCCCGGACTGGCAATCAGGCGAGCCATTTCTGCCGGCACAATAAAAATGCCGGAGCCCACCATGATGCCGATCACAATCATCGATGAGTCGAACAGCCCCAAACCACGGGTGAAGTGTCGCGGTCTAGTCTTCTCTTCTGCGTCCCCAACCGGGCTCAGGGTCATATGTACACAACATAGAGACGCGGCGCGTTCGGCGCAACGCTTTCTTTGTCGGATGGCTGAGTTGTTAAAAGCGGAACTGGTACCCGGTGGCCACGGCAAGGCTGGCGTGGAAGTTGCAGTATTGCTCGGAAAGTACGCTAACAGGCGGTTGCAGCGGATCGGAGTGTGGCGTAGGATCATGCACCAGAGTCGAACCCAGGTTGAACTGAAGCGCGGAATGCTTCGACGGATAGTATTCAATGGTGCCGCCAAAATTCTGCGCAAACTGCGTCGTGCTTAAGTAGCTGCCATGGACGAGAGGCGTATCGTAGTGGACCCATCCAGGCCTAATCTCCGCGAACGCTCCCCATGATCGGTAGGGTCGGCCTATTTTCAATCCTGCAAGCAACTCGTGCACATCGCCAGGCTGCTTGTATGTATCGTTGCTTGGAAAAAAGTTGAACTCCCCGTCGAAGTATGCGTACTTTGCAAAACGATAATCGAAGTCAAATCCAAAGCCGGTATGAATATCCTGGCACGATGGACAATTTCTGTTGCTCACCGGCAGCCCGACGCTGGCCATTTGGAAACCCATTTTCCAACGCGGATCGGATTTCCATTCCGGGATTTCGCCCGTCTCTTCCAGGTATCCTCCGCCCGCCGCCATCAGATAGTCCTTCTCCGGGTAGCGATACCATGGAGATTTCCCGGCCAATAGATTTGAGAAGGTGTGACTCGGTGCCAGCGCCCCACGGAGGACCTTGTACTCCATCGCGGGACTGCCTTTCGCCAGCCGATCAACGAATTCCCTCTCAATCGCATCTTCCATCACGATCCATCCCGTACCCACCACCGGCGTAGTGACAAAGTCCACCCACCCGGTGTTATTGGTCGCTGGCTTGTAATGCACTCCGTTCTTCTCCTGACACGGATAAAAACCGCAGGTGGGCACGTAGGTGTAGCCGCCCTCATTGCCGATCGCAGCCTCGCTGAGCACAGGTCCAATCTCGAAATATGCCGAATACGCGGCCGCCCACAACATCGCTTGCAGCCGGCTGTGCCAGTATGCCGACGAACGGCCAAACCTGGCGGACCGTCCCCGCGGGTCGTTCTGCAGGAAAATATCTCCGGAGACGGATCCCTGCAAGGGATGCCCAATGTAATTGACCAGGAAATCGTCGCCATCACCCCAGCGGTACATATCGAAATGGTTGGCCGAAGCAAAGTAATCTTGCCAGAAAGGTTTATGGAACAGAAGGTAACGAGCGTAGGGATCGCTGACGATGCGAAACGTATGTTCGATCGCTAGAAATTCTACCGACTGCCAGATTGCGGGACCCCAATTCAGGGAACCCTTCGATGTGTCGACGAGCAGTGGTGGCGCGTCGAATCGCAGAACTCCCCCACTTGGAATCCCGGAGCCCGGCGAGATCATGCATCCTGCTGAAAGGTCGGTCTCCGAAGCGAAATTGCAGGCGGTCAAGAACCTCGGCTGCCATACGGTGTTTTCCGGAAGATGAATGTGCGGTGAAGGCGCGGCTTCCAACGCCGGGGATGGCGCAGAAATGGGAATCGGCGACATATCACCTGCGGGGTCGTTAGCGGATGTTCCGTATCCGTGGCTACATGCAGCGGTCGCTAGAAAGAGGCATAGCATCAGGACGACTCGGGATCGAAAGCATCCCAAGTAAATTCTTCCCCTCGTCCAGGATCGAGAACGTCCCGCCTCGCAAACCGAATTTCTGCGCAGAACCCCAGCTTTCCGTACCATCACCGGCACCGCACCAAACCGCAACATCGGCAGTTGCTCTGGCTTCCCTTCCCTCCACGGCGGATCGCGCATCTCAGCGCTGTAAACGTATCCGGTAGTCGACACTTCCAATCACTGCAATTGAATTCGCAATCACTGCAGCTGAACTCACATTAGGCGAGTCACGCATTTTATTCGTCTATCAAAAGAACTAGTCTCGCGACTTTCTTGATCTCCATCGCGTGAAAGTTTTGTTACAGCAGACAGACGCATATCTTGATTGCGCAGAATGGGAAAACAGGAGTCGCGCGCCCCGATTCACTCCCTCGAAAGGGCCGGTCCCGTGCTCCAAGATTTCAGAAATACTTGCATGATTTGGAGGTATACTCGGCGAGAAATTTCCTGCGCTAGAGTCTGGCTCCACTCAGCTCGGTCGAAGTGGTTGCGGCCGACGTTGTCGAGCGTCGTCGTTTTGGCCTATCCTCAGTCAGTTATCGAAACTTATACTTTTGTCGAATTCGGTCCAACATTTCTCTGACAATTTCGCAATTCGCGTTCAATTGCTCGACACTTCAGCCAGGAGAATCTTGTGCTCTTTTTAGGAATTGATGTTGGTACCGGCGGTTCCCGAGCCGTTCTGATCGATGAGGCTGGAAAGGTTGTTGCTTCCCACGCCACGGAACACGTGCCATTCCGGTCCAAATCTCCTGGCTGGGCGGAGCAAGACCCAGAAGACTGGTGGCGCGCCTCCCAGGAATCCATCCGCACCGTTCTCTCCGCCGCCGCGTGTTCTCCGACCGACATCGCTGCCGTCGGGCTGACAGGACAGATGCACGGGGCTGTCCTGCTCGACGCCGACGGAAAAGTCCTTCGCCCCTCGCTCATCTGGTGCGACACGCGCAGTGGACCCCAATGCGACTGGCTGCACGCCACACTCGGCCGCGAGCATGTCATCGACCTCACCTGCAATCCCGCGCTTCCTAACTTCACGCTGACAAAAATTCTCTGGGTCCGCGAACATGAGCCGCAGATTTTCGCGCGCATCGCCCACATCCTGTGCCCAAAAGATTATGTCCGCTTCCGTCTTAGCGGCGTCTACGCAATGGATGTTCAGGAAGCCTCCGGCACGCTCTTGCTCGACGTCACCAATCGCCGCTGGTCCATTCCGATGGCCGAAGCCTCCGGCATTCCACTGGAGTGGCTGCCGCAATTGTTTGAGTCCGCCGATGTCTGCGCCACGGTCAGCAATTCCGCCGCTGCCGCCACCGGCCTCATCGCAGGCACGCCCATCGTTGCCGGCGCCGGCGATCAGGGCGCAGGCGCGGTTGGTATGGGAATTCTCAAACCCGGTTCTGTCAGCGCTACCATCGGCACCTCCGGCGTGGTTTTCGCCGCTACCGATGCGCCAATTCGCGATCCGCTCGGTCGATTGCACACCTTCTGTCACGCCGTACCCGGCCGCTGGCACGTCATGGGAGTCACCCAGGCCGCAGGTCTTTCGCTGCGCTGGTTTCGCGACGTCATCAGTGCCGGCGCGCAGAACCAACCCGCCTCCTACGATCACTTGATGACCCTCGCCGCCGAAGCTCCCGCCGGCAGCCAGGGCGTCTTCTGGGCTCCGTATCTCTTCGGTGAGCGCACTCCACACCTCGATCCAGACGTCCGCGCTGCGTTCATCGGCCTCACGGCATCCCATCGCCAGCCGCACCTGACACGCTCTGTACTCGAAGGCGTCGCATACAGTCTGCGCGATACGTTCACGTTGTTTGCGGAGCTTGGCATTCCCGTCCGAGGCGTGCGTCTCGGTGGCGGCGGCGCTCGTGGTCCGCTGTGGCGCCAAATTCAAGCCGACATCTACGGTCGTCCTGTTGAACTTCTCGTCGCCGAAGAAGGTGGTGCGTACGGTGCGGCATTGCTCGCCGGTGTCGGCGCAGGTGCGTGGCCGGATATCGATGCCGCCTGCGAGTCTTCCATTCGCGTCGCAGAAACCATTCGTCCCGATCTCGCGGCCGTCGACGTTTATGACCGCGGCTATCAAACCTATCGCAAGCTGTATCCTGCACTCGCCAGCTTGCGCGCTTGATCGAAAACGATGACTGTCATCCTCGGACTCGATCAGGGAACCAGCAGCTCGCGTGCCGTGTTGATGCGTACCGACGGCACCCTGTCCCACATCGCCCAGCGCGAGCTGCCGCAGATCTATCCGCAGCCCGGCTGGGTCGAGCAGGATCCGGAGGCCATCTGGTCCTCGCAGGCCGCAGCGGTGCGTGCGGTTCTCGGCGACGCCGATCTCGACCCCGCCGCCATTCACTGCATCGGCATCACCAACCAACGCGAAACCACTCTCGTGTGGGAGCGAGCTACCGGTCGCCCCATTGCCAACGCCATTGTCTGGCAGGATCGCCGCACCGCCGACGATTGCGTCCAACTCGCCGCAAGCGAACATAACGGCCGCAACATCGAAACGCTGGTCACTGAAAAAACCGGCCTTGTCCTCGACGCTTATTTCTCCGCCAGCAAAATTCGCTGGATCTTGCAGCATGTTCCCGGCGCGCGCGCTCAGGCGCAAGCTGGCCGACTCGCATTCGGCACCGTCGACAGCTGGCTCGTCTGGAAACTCACCCGCGGTCGTCGCCACATCACCGATGTCTCTAATGCCTCGCGCACCCTGCTCTTCAACATCCACACGCTAAGCTGGGATGATGAGCTACTCGACATCTTCGACATCCCCCGTTCCATGCTGCCGGAAGTTGTCGACTCCAGCGGCGATCTCGCCATCGGTACCGAACTTCTTCCCCACGGAAAAATTACCGGCATCGCGGGCGATCAGCAGGCCGCGCTCTTCGGTCAGATGTGCCTTCGTCCCGGCATGGCGAAAAATACCTACGGGACTGGCTGCTTCCTGATGCTGCAAACCGGCACTACGCCAGTTCGCTCTCCACATCGGCTGCTCACAACCGTCGCCTGGCGAATCGCCGGCCAAACCAATTACGCGCTCGAAGGCAGCATCTTTGTCGCTGGCGCGGCCATCCAGTGGATGCGCGATGGTCTCGGCATCCTCAACAGTGCGCCCGAGGTCGAGGCCCTCGCAGCCTCCGTTTCTGATAGTGGCGGCGTCATCTTTGTGCCCGCGCTTACAGGCCTTGGCGCGCCTCATTGGGACCCGCACGCACGCGGCGCCATCTTCGGCATCACCCGTGGCGCAACTCGCGCTCATCTCGCTCGCGCTGCACTCGAGGGCATCGCGCTCCAGGTTGCGGATATTGTTCGGGCCATGGAAACCAATGCGAACGACTCTTCCGGCAGTTTACGAGTTGATGTGCTTCGCGTCGATGGCGGCGCTTCGATCAACGATCTTCTGATGCAGATGCAGGCCGACGTGCTTGGCATCCCTATCGTGCGCTCGCAAACGTCTGAAGCCACCGCGCTTGGCGCCTGCTACCTCGCGGGCCTGGGTGCGGGCATCTGGTCCAAGGTAGAGGAGGTGGAGCAGCAATGGTGTGAGTCGCGCCGCTTCGAGCCGCAAATCGACGCCGAAAAACGAAGCCGCAAACTGGCCGAATGGCATCGTGCCATCCAACGCGCTCGCGGCTGACGAAGAAAAACGCCGTCATGCAGTTCGAAGAACGATAGATGCAATCATCGAACTGCTCAGTCGTGCGATCCCGGAAGACTCAAGAGAGTACTCGAGCAGGTGACCGGTTTTGCGTTTCCACCAAAAACACCAAAGTCTTCGCCGCTGCCGAACGATCCTGTCGTCCCCGACCGGGACAACGTAATGTAATCCGAGTGGAGCGTGTTTGGCCCGAAGTACGAAGGGTCGGAGTTAATGACGCTCACTGTCAGCACCTTGCCACTGCTCGAAAGACACCCGGTACCGGTCGACGTCAGTACGACGGTGGAAGCTGTTTTCGTGAACCCTGACCACGGTGTGCAGTTGCCCGCTGTCGGAACGGCAAAGCCTGTTCCGATGTGAGTTGTGCCGCCATGGCCGAAGCCCCCGTTCACGGCAATGCAGTAGTGTGCCTCCGCGGCGAGGCTGAAGATAGGGAGGAGCAGAAGCAGAAGCAGATGGAATGTCTTGAAGCGAATCATAGGTAGGTTCCTCCTTCGTTCGGTTGGGAACACGTGGAATTTCTAGAGAAGAAATTGAATAAGCTCAACTGGTAATCTCTTCGTGTTTAGGAAGGTAGGGGATTTCCCGCCGGTCTATCGTTATAGTGCAAAAATGTGAGACGGCGTTGCAAAAAATGTGGCGATTTTCTTGACCGTGAAGGCTCCCCATCGCGATGCACTACAATCTCGTACCATGAGCGACTCTTCTTCGAGGTTTGTGGCCCTCGCAGCTCTTTGGATTTCGCTTGCAGTTCCTTTGCTCGCGCAAAAGACAACGCACGCCCTTCCCTCCGACAGTGCCATCGATGCAGAAGCAAAGCAGACTATGGCCCGCACGCACGCGAACGGGCTGGCAATCGCTATGATTGACCATGGCCAGGTGAGCTATGTGCAGGCGTACGGTATCCGCAACACCAAAGGCCAGCCTCTCACCACGAATACAGTGATGTACGGCGCTTCACTCACCAAGATGGTTTTCGCCTATCAGGTGCTGCAACTGCTCGATCAGGACAAGATCAAACTCGACGCGCCGATCAAAGATGATCTCGAAAAGCCGTTGATCGACTACGGCTCGCACTCCGACCAGAAGTTCCTCGACAAGTACGGCCCCTATACCGATCTCGCCAACGATCCGCGGTGGCAGAAGATCACGCCACGAATGTCGCTCACGCACTCCACCGGTTTCAATAACTTCTGGTTCATCGAGCCCGACCAGAAGCTGCGCATTCACTTTGATCCAGGCACACGCTTCAGCTACTCCGGCGAAGGCTTTAGCCTGCTCCAGTTCGCTATCGAGCATGGCAAACAGTCGCAGGGCCTCGGCCTCGATGTGGATGACCTGACAACTGCGAATTTTAACCGCCTCGGCATGACGCGCACGCGCTTAATGTGGAGACCCGACTTCGCTTCCAACCTTGCCGATGGGTGGAATGATAAAGGCCAGGCGCTACCGCACGATGAACGCAGCAACGTGCGCGTCGCAGGATCGATGGATACAACCATCAACGATCTCTCAAAGTTCGTTGCGGCCCTGGTGCGCGGCGACGGTCTCAGCGCAGCATCTCGCCGGGAGATGACGAAGCCGCAGCTCAAAATCACCACGGCCCATGAATTTCCGCCACTGGCGCCAGAAGTTCCCGCGTCAGAGCAACGCAAAGACCTGTACGCGGGCCTTGGCGTGATTGTCTTTGACGGGCCGCAAGGCCATGGCTTTTTCAAAGGTGGGCACAACCAGCAGACTGCAAACACGGTCGTCTGTCTTGAGAAGAGTCAGCGGTGCGTCGTCATTCTCTCGAACGATGTTCGAGCGGAGGCAGGCTTCGCCGATCTCGTGAAGTTCATCCTTGGCGATACAGGTGTCCCCTACGACTGGGAGTACGGGGACTACGCAGGAAAATCCTAGAATTTCTTCTAGCTTGTACAAAGGTCGCTTGCCGGTGCCCCATGTCTCGCTTCTGAGCCGTGGGATTTCATTCGCACCAAAAAACAACCGCATGCAGTCTTCCTTTTCAGAAAGACCGCATGCGGCCAGATGCATCAGCAATTGCAATGTTACTAACTGCGTTTCCGATTCGTTATCGCGTGTCTCCCGTCGAAGCCGTGCCGGTCTGCTTGGAGCGCTCTTCTTCCACCGCTGCCTGCGCCGCCGCAAGGCGCGCCGTCAGCAATCGGAACGGGGAACACGAAACGTAATTCAGTCCGACCCTGTGGCAGAACTTCACCGACTCAGGTTCTCCGCCATGCTCGCCGCAGATGCCAACCTTTAGCGTCGGCCGTGACTCGCGCCCCTTGATCGTCGCGGATTTCACCAGCTGGCCCACGCCCTCCTGGTCCAGCACCGCGAATGGATCCTGCTTGAAGATTCCCTGACCGATATACGCCGGCAGGAACTGGTTGATGTCGTCACGAGAGATGCCGAACGTCGTCTGCGTCAGGTCGTTGGTCCCAAAGCTGAAGAATTCCGCTTCCTTCGCGATCTGGTCGGCCACCAGCGCAGCGCGCGGCAGCTCGATCATCGTTCCCACCAGATACTCCACCGACTCGCCCTTTTCAGAGAAAACCTGTCGGGCGATGCGGCGAACAATCGCCGCCTGGTTCTTCATTTCTTCAATCGTGCTGATCAGCGGAATCATCACTTCCACCTTCACATCCTTGCCCGACTTCTTGACGCCGACCGCCGCCTCAAAAATAGCGCGTGCCTGCATCTCGGTCACCTCAGGAAAAGTAATCCCCAAACGGCAACCGCGCAGTCCCAGCATCGGATTCGTCTCGTGCAGCTCTTCCACGCGACGAAGCAAGGTGTGCAGCGTTTTCAATTTTGGCGAACGCGGCTTGGTAATTTCCAGGCGCGCAATTTCCACCAGCAGATCTTCCCGCTTGGGAAGAAATTCATGCAGCGGCGGATCCAGCAGTCGCACCGTTACGGGCAGGCCATTCATCGCCTTGAAGAGTCCGGTAAAGTCCGCCCGCTGCATCGGCAACAACTTCTTCAACGCCGCCTGCCGTTCTTTCAAGTTGTTCGCCAAGATCATCGCCTGCATGTGCGGCAGCCGATCCTTCTCGAAGAACATATGCTCGGTGCGGCAAAGTCCAATGCCTTCCGCGCCGAACTGGATCGCCTGCTTCGCATCGCGAGGAATATCAGCGTTGGCGCGAACACGCAGCTTGCGCAGCGGATCAACCCACGACATGAAGCGCACCAGCGTGGGATCGTCCGGGGAAGCGGGCAGTATATCCAGCTTGCCGAAGATCACGCGGCCGGTGGTTCCGTCCATGGAAATCCAGTCGCCCTGCTTCAGCACCTTACCGCTGACGCGCATTTCCTGTTTTTTTTCACTCACGTTGATGTCGCCGGCGCCGGCCACGCAGCATTTACCCATGCCGCGTGTCACTACCGCCGCGTGGCTGGTCATACCGCCGCGCGCCGTCAAAATGCCGGCCGCAACTTCCATGCCCGCGATGTCTTCCGGCGTCGTTTCCGAGCGCACCAGGATCACCGACTTCATGCTGCCATTTTGCGAATACTTCACCGCATCTTCCGCGCTGAAAACAATTTGTCCCACCGCCGCACCGGGCGAAGCAGGCAAGCCCGTCGCTAGCACTTCAATCTTCTTGCCCTTCTCGTCCAGGCGAGGGACAAGAAAGTCGTACAGCTGATTCGGCTCAACCCGGAAGATGGCTTCCTTTTCCGTGATCAGCTTCTCATCCACCATGTCGATCGCAATGTGCACCGCAGCCAGACCTGTGCGCTTCGCGTTGCGGGTCTGCAGCATGTACAGCTTGCCGTCTTGAATGGTGAATTCGAAATCCTGCACGTCGCGGTAATGCTTTTCCATCTTGCTGGTCAGGGTCTGTAGCTGGTGGTACACATGCGGCATTTGTTTTTGCAGGTCGCTGATCGGCTCCGGCGTACGAATGCCGGAAACCACATCTTCACCCTGCGCATTCAGCAGGTACTCGCCGAAAAACTTGTTCTCGCCGGTCGCAGGATTGCGCGTGAAACCGACGCCGGTTCCGCTGGTCTCTCCCAGGTTGCCGAACACCATGGCCTGAACGTTGACGGCGGTGCCCAGCATGTCATCAATCTGGTTGATGCGGCGATAGGTCTTGGCACGGGTGTTGTTCCACGAACGGAACACGGCATCGCGGGCCATCACCAGCTGCGTATGCGGGTCCTGGGGAAAATCCATCTTGGTGTGCTTGCGCACCAGCGTCTTGTATTGCGCAATCACTTCCTGGAGCGCTTTCGCATCCAGGTCCATGTCCAGCTTGACGCCTTTCTTCTTCTTGATGCCGTCAAAGACTTCTTCAAAAAATGCCTTGTCAATGTCCAGGACAACGTTGCCAAACATCTGGATCAAGCGGCGATACGAATCGTAGGCAAAGCGGGGATTGCCGGTGTTCTTGGCCAGCGCCTCGACTGACTTGTCATTCAGTCCCAGGTTCAGGATGGTATCCATCATGCCCGGCATGGAAAACTTTGCGCCCGAACGCACCGAGACCAACAGCGGATTCTCGCCCTGTCCCAGCTTCTGACCCTGTAGCTTTTCCAGCCGCTGCAGCGCGGCATCCATCTGCGTGTCGATGTCCGGGCTCAGTCCGCCCCTCATATATTCGCGGCATGCTTCCGTCTGGATGGTAAAGCCCGGAGGCACGGGCAATCCAACGTTGGTCATCTCCGCCAGGCCCGCGCCTTTGCCGCCCAGCGTTTCCTTCATGGTGCCGTTGCCTTCCGCGGACCCTCCGCCGAAGAAATACACGTACTGCGTCGTGGCCGGCTTCGAACTCGCCGAACCATTCTTGCCGTTTACCGTTGCTCTTCTTGGAACCTCTACGGTACTCGCACTCATCGGAAATCCTCGCTCCTGTTTCTTCCGCGGACCGCACTCGGGGTGCGTCCGGCAATCTCCACTCGGTTCAGGACCGGCTCGCCGCGGCAAGCCCGCCCCAGTGTTCCTAAACTCCAAAAACAAACGCCGGCTGAAAAGCCGACGCTCTAAATTACGCCAGAAAAGTGCGGGCAAAGCCGCCGGAACTACTTCCGCATCGGACCCTTGAAAGGTCTGTCGGTGCTGTCATTCGTGCGTCTCTCTTGTTCAATGTCAAAGGTTTCGCTTTCAATATGTTCTCATGCCAGGCGGCCTTCGTTTGTGTTCGCTGTCACACGGAGGTTGCACACCGCGCGGAAGGACAGCTCCAAGGCCTCGCCGGGACGCAGCAACTGAACTCAATTCTCATTTTATTCCCTCCGATCGAAAGCCGAAAAGGGGCTGGCGTGTGCCCCACGCTTCAGCCCGCCATTCCCCGGGTTAGTGGGCCTTGCAGTCCGGGAATCCTACAGGCGAAAGCTGCGAATCTTCAAATTCGGCAAAGTGCGCCACAAATTACGGATTTATTTTTTGACAGCTGCAAATTCAGAGCAAGTTTAGTTGCCCTAGCAACCGTATCTTTTGACCTTGCAAGCCGCTCGAAAAAACTCTTGCCCCTCCTAGATCACCCCATGGAATACCATGGCCGTAGGGTTGCGCCCGCGGTTCCGGAGCCGAAACATCCATGACGAAAGAAGTCATCACAATTTCCAAAGAAGATTACTTAAAGGCCATTCTGGAAGCCGAGTCGGAAGGCCAGACGGTCATCTCTTCCACCCTGGCTCATTGGCTATCCGTTTCGCCTCCCGCAGTTACGATGGCCCTGAAGCGCTTAAAGCGCGACGGATATGTGGAAGTGAAACCGGACGGCATCGTTCACCTGACGCCGAAAGGAAAAGAGACGGCCTATCACACGGCGCGCCGCCATCATCTGATCGAACGCATGTTGTCCGAAATGTTCGGCATGGATTGGTATCGCGTCCATGATGAGGCAGAGCGCCTGGAACATGCGGTTTCACCGGCGTTTGAGGCCAAGCTGATTGATAAGCTCGGAGAAAAAGGAACCTGTCCCCATGGCAACTCTGTCTTACCGGAGAGCCCGGAACAATTGCGAAAACGCGGACTCGTTCCATTGTTTGATGCTGCGGAAAATGTTCCGTACACAATTTCCTGTCTGTACGAGCGCGATCCTAAGCTGCTGATTTTTCTTCATCATTCCGGCATCGGACCGAATGCGCGAGTTCAACTGCAGGCGCGCAACTACGACGAGACGGTGACCATCCTAACGCCTTCTGGAACCATCACATTAGGAAGACCTGCCGCAGAAAGAGTCTGGGTGAAACGACGAAAGCGTTAGCGCAAATTAACACCTTAACTTAACCAGAGTTAACCATTTGTGGCATACTGCGGTAAGAGGTTTTTTCCGCCGGCATGCCTGAACTCCAATCCCAAATTGAAGCGGGACAAACGCCACGGCGTCCTTCCCTGCCCGATGCATTCGCGACGGTACGGGTATCGACTTCGCCCCAACTGTGGCGGCGTGCGATTGGCTTCATTGGCCCGGGCTTCCTCATTTCCGTCGGCTACATGGATCCCGGCAACTGGGCAACGGATCTGGCCGCGGGCTCGCGATTCGGCTACAAACTGCTGTTCGCCGTTATGGTGTCGAACCTGCTGGCGATCCTGCTGCAAGGGCTTTCAATCAAGCTAGGTGTTGCTACCGAACAGGACCTGGCCCAGGCTTGCCGCGAACATTACAGCAAGCCAGTCACAATCGGGCTTTGGAGCTTTGCGGAAATCGCCATCGCGGCGTGCGACCTGGCAGAAGTGATCGGCTCCGCAATCGCGTTGCAACTTCTTTTCGGTATCCCTCTTCTCGTCGGCGTCGTGATTACCAGCGTGGATGTGCTGATGATTCTGCTACTGCAGAATCGCGGATTTCGCTACCTGGAAGCGGTTGTCATTGTGCTAATTGCAACCATCGGCGTAATGTTTGCGATTGAAATTTTCTTCTCGCATCCGCAATGGAGTTTGATTGCCTGGAATTTATTTGTTCCCTCCCACGAGATTCTTTCAAACGGGACCATGCTCTACATCGCCATTGGAATCCTCGGGGCGACCGTGATGCCGCACAACCTCTATTTGCATTCCTCTATCGTGCAGACACGCGATTATCCGCGCACTTCGAAAGGCAAGCGTGAGGCCATCTGGCTCGCCAACCTGGATTCCGCCGCCGCCCTGACCATGGCACTGTTCGTCAATGCCGCCATCCTGATTGTTGCGGCCGCCGTTTTCCATCGCACCGGGCATGACGAAGTGGCTGAGATTGGCGAGGCCTACAAATTATTGACTCCGCTGCTCGGCGTTGCGGGCGCCAGCACCATGTTTGCGGTTGCGCTGCTGGCCTCTGGGCAAAACTCAACCCTCACCGGAACGCTCGCCGGTCAGGTGGTGATGGAGGGCTTCCTTCATCTGCGGTTGGCTCCCTGGAAGCGGCGATTGCTGACACGTTTGCTCGCGATTATTCCGACCGTGATTGTGACGGCGTTATGGGGAATGTCCGGTACGGCGCGATTGCTGATCCTGAGCCAGGTAATTCTGAGTATGCAGTTAAGCTTCGCCGTGTTTCCGCTAATGGCGTTCACCAGCGATCCCAAAAAGATGGGTGAATTTGTCAATCGACCCTGGCTGAAGATCGTCGGATGGTCCTCCGCAATCTTCATCGCGGCATTGAACGCATGGCTGCTGGTGCAAGTGTTTCTAGGACATTCCTAGCGAAACTGCATTCATTCCGATCCTCTAAGCTACCCTGCAAATCTAGACAGCATCCACTTGAAGGAAGTTGGCTTTTTGTGCGGATCGAAATCCCATTATGCGAGGACCGTATGAACACCCAGGACAAAGAAAAAGCTGAAAACCGTACAGAGGATCGCAAACATGCGGTACAGCCTTCGGGCTACGACGGAAAGAATCCTGCAACGGCGGGTCCGGGAGACACAGCCGTGCGCAGCCCCACTCCGGAGACGGAAAAAGGGGAGATCAACCCTTCCGCGCCGAACGACGTGAACCGGACGACCCAGAAGAAGTAAACGGTTCCAGCAGTTTCGCCGGGATGGATTGACGCTTTTTCAGCAGCGCCATCCACGGATCATGACGCAGCCGCGACTTCCATTCTGAAAAATCCGCAACCAGGAAGCGCGGCGGCTTGGTGGAGTCCAGCTCCTTCCAATCCATCGTTACTGCGACGGGCGCGCCGTGTCGGGCGCGAGGAGAGAACGGCGCGATCGATGTGGCCCCGCGATCGTTGCGCAGATAGTCGATAAAGATTTTTCCCTTACGGTCGGCCTTGGTCATTTTCGTCAGATAGAGCGCTTTGTTCTCAGCCGCCATCTGGTTGGCGATGTCGTGCGCAAACTCCTTGACTACCGGCCAATCGTGATCGGGGGCGATAGGGGCAACTATGTGCAGCCCCTTCCCGCCGGTGGTCTTCAAAAAGCTTTCCAGCTTGCAGTTTTTCAGCCGCGAGCGAACTTCCCTTGCGCTCTCGGCCAGAGTCTTCCATGGAATCGCCTCATCGGGATCCAGGTCGAAGACGAGGCGATCGGGTTTTTCAATGTCGTTATTGGTAGAACCCCACGGGTGAATTTCAAGAACGCCCATCTGCGCCAATCCGGCCAGTCCCAGAGCGCTCGATAGAGTGATGTAAGACTCGACGACGCCGCTTCGACGCCCTCGAATGTCGATGCCCTCGATTCCGTTGGGCAAACTATCGGTGACATGTTTTTGGAAGAAGCATGGCTTGGTGCTGCCTTGCGGACAGCGAACGATGCTGAGCGGTCGATCCACAATGTGAGGCAGCATGTGTTCGCGCACTGCCCAGAAATAATCCGCCAATTGCTGTTTGCTGAGCTTGGTTTCTGAGTCGACTTGCTTGTCAGGATGCGTCAGCGTAATTGGAAAAGCATCGCCTGCCTTGCTGGACTTGCTGGTGTTTGTCTTTGAGGCAACCGTACGCGCCGCCGTTCGACTGGACTGGCGGTGTCGCGCTGAGCCATTCGCCGCGCTGCCTTTTTTATGCGCGGTGTTCGACTTTGCCGTGCTAGCGGTTTTCTTTCGCGAAGATTGCGTCACCGCCGCGGGTTCGACGGGCACCTCGCGCGTCACCTGTTTCGCCGGCTTGTCTTCTCGCAGTCCTTGAAAAGAAGCCTGGCGAACGAGATTGTCGGCGGTCCAGGTGGCAAACTTGACCTCACACACATACTTCGGCTGCACCCAGCGCGCATCGCGAGCCCCATCGGGTGGCACGCTGAAAAATGCCGGGCGTGGCTGACGAATCTCCTCCAGCCGCTTGCGCATTTGTTGGCGCCCTTTCTGCGTGAACCCCGTGCCGGTGCGGCCCGCGTAGATTAGTTCTCCGTCGCGGTAGTAGCCAAGCAGCAGAGCGCCAATGCCCACGCCACTTTTTGAGGGTGGGGTAAATCCGCCGATGACAAACTCCTGCTGACGGACACACTTGATTTTGAGCCAGCTCGCGCTGCGCCCAGAGCTATACGGCGCGGATGCCTTCTTCGACACGATGCCTTCTGCGCCGAGCTGACATGCTTTTTCGAACGTCTCCCCTCCGCGTGTGCCGAGGTGCTCACTGTAGCGAAGAATGCCTTGGTGGTCGACCTCACCAACCTGCGCCAGAATTTTCTCCAGAAGATTTTTTCGCTGCTCCAGTGGAAGATTGCGAAGATTGTGGCCATTCAGGTGAAGCATGTCGAAGATTACATAAGTGAGCGGCTTTTTCTTGCCTTCCTGGAAGGCGGCCTGCAGATCGGCAAAACTGGTCTTGCCCTCTGGATCGAAGACGACGACCTCGCCATCGAGCAGTGCATCTCCTACCGGCAACTCCGCCAAGGCTGCAGCGACATCCGGCATGCGATGTGTCCAGTCGAGGCCACCGCGGGTGATCAGCGTTGCCGAGCGGGATGCCTTGCCGCGAACCGCTGCGAGGCGTCCCTGCATGCGATAACCGTCCAGCTTTAGCTCATGAATCCACTCGGAACCGTCCGGCGCCTCGTTCACCTGCAGCGCCAATTGCGGCGGCACAAATTTCGGTAGCGATTCTTTGGGTGTGGCCTTCAATTCGCTGGCGAAGGACAATACCTGAGGTGCCTCGGCGTTGCGCTTTTCTTCGCGATGATTTGTAACATGAGATATGCGCGCTGACTTTTTCTGCGAAGACCGCGACGGCGTTTTCTTTTCTTCCTTCCGCTGCTCGCTGCCTTGCGTGCCCCAAACATGATCCTGATTTTCGGCGATGCCATCCAGATCGCGACCGGTCACGACGCTATCGGGCTCCTCTTCCGTGACTGGAGGATCGTCGGGACCGCGCTCCTGGCCGTCGTGCTCCTTGATCAGCAGCCAGTTGGCCTTCTTTTCGCCGGCAGCTTTGCCGCCCATGCGGATCAGTGCCCAGGCGCCGCGCAGCTTTTCGCCTTTTAGCGTAAATTTCAGCCGACCTTTTTCGAGGCCCTCGTCCACATCGCCGTGCGGCTCCCAAGTGCCATGATCCCACAGCATCACGGTCCCCCCGCCATACTGCCCCTTGGGAATGATGCCTTCGAAACCGCCATATTCCATAGGATGGTCTTCCACCTGAACGGCGAGCCGCTTATCCCCGGGATAATAGCTGGGACCTTTGGTGACCGCCCAACTTTTCAGCACACCATGCCAGCCGAGACGAAAATCATAATGCAGCCGCGTGGCCGCGTGCTTCTGGATGACAAACGGCAGTTCGGAATTCTTTTCGACGCCGCGCTTTTTCGATCCTTTGCTATCGCCGCGAGGCTCGGCCGTCACGTCGAAGTTCCGCATGGAGCGATAGCGCGAGAGCTGTTTCTCAACGGCAGCAGAACTGCGAGCGCGTGAGGATTTTTTTCTGGGATGAGCGGTCACCATATGTTTACGCGGTCTTCTTTCGGCGGGCATGAGGTTTGACCAGCTTCAGGCCGGAGGACTTCGACTTGCTTTTCTTTTCCGATGCGTTGTGTTTCGAAGCACCGGGCCGACCGGAGTGAGACGAGGCCTGTTCGCCCACGCTCTTGCGCAGCGCATCCATCAGGTTGATGACCTTGGCGCGCTTCGGTGCTTTTTCTTCTTTCGGAAGCGGATGATGCTCAATCTTGGCATCGATCAGTTCGCGCAGGGCGACTTCGTAGTCGTCTTCAAACTTTGTCGGAACAAATTTTGCGGTACTGCGCTGGATCAGTTCCTTGGCCAGTGATAGTTGATCCTTGTCGACGCTGTGCTCCTTGATTCCGGAGAAATATTCCGACGCATCGCGTAACTCCGCCTGGTAGCGCATGGTGTAGGCCATCAAGCCGCGCAATTTTGGATCGGTGGGCGGCATAATCGCGATCAGGTGCTCACGGCCGGAAAATGCGACCTCGCCCAGACCGGCTTTGCCTGTTTCCCGCAATGCCTTTTGGATTACGGCAAAGGCCTGTGCCTGCGCATCGTTCTGGGGAACCACAAAATACGGCTTCTCAAAAAATGCCGGATCGATTTCGCCGATATTGATGAACTGGACAATCTCGAGGGTTTTCTTGCTGGGGATTCGGAGGTGCGCGATTTCCTCCGGCTCGATGGTGACGTATTCGCCCTTGCGAACTTCATAGCCCTTCACAATGTCGGCGCGATCGACGGCTTCCTGATCCTCGGCGACGTTTTTGTGACGAATTCGTTCGCCTGTTCTTCGATCAATTTGATGAAAGGCGATCTGGCTAGCTGCTTCTGTCGCTGCAAACAAGGAAACGCCGAAAGAAACCAGGGAAATTTGAATCTGTCCGGACCAATATGGGCGTGCCATGGACGGTGCCTCTTTTCTGAAATTTCTACCAGACATTAGGATTCATGCGCGTGCACAGAGGGTGCCACGGGCATAGAAATTGGCCGGAGCGGGTGCAGATCGAGTTAGCGGCGACGGCCAATCAAGTAGCCTGCGACGCCGGCCAGCGTTAGCGCCACGAGGGGCAGCACGACTCGCGGCGGAGGCCAGCCGCGGGCACTGCCGAATACCGCGCTTGCTTCCGGAAGCTCGGGTTCTCTGCCGAACGCGTCGGTAATGGCGGCGATGGTCGCCAGCGTTCGACGGCTGTTGCGACTGTTCATCCGCTGCAGCGATTTCAGTAATGAAGGCGGCTTACAATCCGGTTCGTTTCCGCGGCATTGATCCTCGGTGATGGCCTTGGCGACGGCGTCCACCTTCTCCGGATTCAGGCTGGCAAACACGCGAGAAAGCGCGAGAAAATTGCGCATGGCGCGAACGCTCTCTGGCGTGTTGGCGAAATGCGACGCTTTGTCGATGATGGCATCGCCGGCTCCAATGACGCCTCGCAATATATCGAGGACGCCGTGATCCTGCGCGTCCTGCAATAACTGGTAGGCCGCCAACAGCGCCTTGCCGTGTTGCACTGGAGCATTCTCCACTTTCGTGCGCAGTTCTTCGCGCTCGTCTCGGTGGGGAGTGAAGGTGCGAATCGGCTGGGCCATGGAATTCCTCCTATTTACACCTGCAAATTGGCAATCTGTACAAGCTTGTCGTCCGGTGCGGTTCCAGGCAAACGGTAATCCCCGCGTTGCCATTTGCGTTCCACTTCGACTCCGTTTTGCGGAGTGCGATGGCCATAACGGAAATTGTTGCGCGGCAGCGGATTCTCTCCTTGCTCCAGCGGAATCATTTGCACCGTAGTTTCTTTGTATGCGGGAGTGTGGGTGGCGCGATCGATACCGGCGCCTGTGAGCCGATTGACAGGCTGCTCGGTTGAGTTGAGCGGAAGGTACAGTTGTTTTCCTTGCACGCGGTCGGTGACCAGAACCCGCACCTTCACCTGGCCATGTCTCGAGCGCAGTCGCACCCACCGACCCGTATCGATGCCACGTTCCGCAGCCAGCTCCGGAGAAACTTCCACCCACGTATTCGGCGTCTCTTCCATGATCCCCTTGGAGCGGAAGGTCATGTTTCCGGCTTCAAAATGTTCCAGTAGTCGCCCGTTGTTCAGATGCAGATCGAACTCATCATTCACCTGCTCGCACGGCTCGATCCACTCTAGCGGATAGAATTTTGCTTTTCCGTCCGGGAACGGAAATTTCTCGGTAAAGAGCAGAGGCTGGTCCGAGCCATCCGCGGCCACCGGCCACTGCAGCGATTTGTAGCCTTCGAGGCGCTCATAATTGACGCCGGCAAACATGGGCGTCAGCGAGGCGACTTCGTCCATCACCTCAGACGGGTGGGCGTAGCTCCAATTCGCACCCAGCGCATTAGCAATGTCTTGAATGATGCGCCAATCGGGCTTGCTTTCTCCTAATGGTTCGAAGACTTGATACAGGCGTTGTATGCGGCGCTCCGTGTTGGTGAAGGTGCCATCTTTCTCAAGACTTGGGCTGGCCGGCAATATCACATCCGCGTACCTCGCGGTCTCACTCATGAAGACTTCCTGCACCACGAACAACTCCAGTTTTTCCAATGCCTCGCGCACGTCATTTTCATTGGCGTCGGACGTGATCGTGTCTTCGCCCTTCACATACATGGCCTTCAGTTTCCCCTGATGGATGGCGTCGATCATCTCGTGATTGTCGAGACCTTTGGTGGTCGGCATCTTCACATTCCATCCCTGCTCAAAGCGGGCGATGACCTCCGAATCTTCTACCTTCTGATAGCCGGAGACAACATTGGGCATCGAACCGAAGTCGCTGGTTCCCTGCACATTATTGTGGCCGCGCAGCGGATAAGCGCCGGTCCCTGGCCGCATATAGTTGCCGGTGAGCAGCAGCAAATTGGAAATGGATGTAGAAGTGTCGGAGCCGCCGCAGTGTTGCGTGACCCCCATGGCCCACAGGATGCAAACGCTGCTGGCCTGCGCAATCTCCTGGGCGACCTGCTGCAGTGTGGCGACGGGAATTCCGGTCAGCCGCTCCGCATATTCCAACGTGAATGGAGCGAGGCTGTCGCGGTACTCTGCGAAGCCGTTGACCCAGCGATCGACAAACTCCATTTTCGCCATGCCATTATCGAGGATGTATTTCGCAACCGCGGAGAGCCACACCAGATCCGTACCCGGCTTCGGGCGAATCAGTATGTCTGCCCGGCGCGCCATTTCATGCTCTCGCAGGTCAGAAACGATGAGGCGTTGACCGTGCAATTTGTGCGATTGTTTCACCCGCGTCGCCAGGACTGGATGACTCTCCGCAGTGTTGCTGCCGACGATCACCACCAGGCTCGCAGCCTCAATGTCGCGAATGGAGCCGCTGTCGCCGCCGTAGCCGACGGTGCGAGAAAGTCCCTTGGTAGCGGGCGTCTGGCAATAACGGGAACAATTATCAATATTGTTGGTGCCGATAACGGCGCGAGCCAGCTTCTGCATCAGATAGCTCTCCTCATTTGTGCATTTTGAGGATGCGATCAATCCGATAGCGTCCGGACCGTGCTCGTTTTTAATCGCAGATAATTTACTCGCGATCAGATCGAGCGCTTCTTTCCAGGATGCTTCGCGAAATGTCTCTCCGTCGCGGATCAACGGCTTCGTCAAGCGATCTTTCGCGTTTACGTAATCCCAGCCAAATTTTCCTTTGACGCAGGTGGAAATGCCGTTGGCAGGCCCCTCCCCCGGTTCAATTTTCAGGATGTCACGATCTTTGGTCCAGATATCGAAGGAACATCCAACGCCGCAATAGGTGCAGACGGTTTTGGTTTTTTTCACGCGCTGTTCGCGCATCGCGGCTTCCACCTGAGAGATGGCAAGAAGCGGGCCGTATCCGGTTTCGGGCTCGATTCCTTTCACCACATCGATCATGTTGTCCAGTGTCTTGCTGGGCAGTCCGGTAAAGTATCCGGCGTGACCGATCATCGATTTTTCCATGAGTGCATTGCACGGACAGACGGTGATGCAATGGCCGCACGACACGCAACTGGAACCTGCAATGGTTTCTCCTCCGTCCCACAGGACGCGGGGATGTTGCGATTCCCAATCGATCGACAGCGTCTCATTCACCTGGAAATTCTGACAGGCTTCCACGCAGCGCCCGCACAAAATGCACTGGTCCGGATCGTAGCGGTAAAAGGGATTGCTGTTGTCGACTGGATAGGGCTTGGGAGTATAGGGACGCTTCTGACGTTTCACATCGAGCAGGGCAGTGGTATTGTGCACGGTACAGTTTTCGTTGTTGTTATCACAGACCGTGCAATAGAGCATGTGATTGCCCAGGATGCGATCGAAGGCTTCGCGCTGGGCCACATCGACCAACTCCGACTGTGTTACCACAAGCATGCCCTCGGCAACCGGAGTCCCGCAGGCGCGGGCGAGCTTTCCGTTCACCTGGAGCATGCAGGTATCGCAGGTTTGAATTGGACCGAGCTGAGGGTGATAACAAACCTGCGGAATGATTCTGTCGATTCGATTCAGGACATCGACCAATGGCTCGCCGATTGTAGCCGTGCGCGAGACGCCGTCAATTTCAATTGTGCAAGGCGTGGCGGAAGAATGAGCGCCGTTTGAGCTATCCAGGGTATGAGTGTTCATGGTGGACGATTCCGCAAGAGGAATTATGGAGCCGACGGACTGTCATCCGCTCCTCTCGGGTGAGATGCGCAACCTTCACGCGGGGACGCTTTGTCTGCCAAACTCGATCCACCCCTGCACACGCATCCGCCGGCGAGGATGGGTCTCGCCACGACATTCAACGCAGCTTAAGGTTGCGCGAAGCTGAAGGAACTCACTCGGCAAAAGCGGCGCAGGCGGTTGCCTCATCCGGGTGTAGACGGGTGTACTTGTTCAGGCCGACCATTGTGAAAACCTTTTGAAAATGCGGCGACAATCCATAGCTCTGCACCGCGCGATCCGCCTTATTGGCAGCCATCAGCAGTTCAATAATCAGCGCAATACCGCTGGAATTCATGTATTCCATTTTCGAGAAGTCGAAGACCACTTTACGAGTGGCAGCAGGAACTTCCTGGTAGGCGCCGAAAACGACGTCGCGGGAGGTGCTGGTGATATCGCCGGTAAAACGCAGCACGGAGACGGGGCTTCCGTCGGCAGCTTTCACCTCATCCACAGAAGCGCGGGTGTTCAGTTGCGGTTGCATGGCCATATCGCTATCTCACTCCTCTTCCTTGTCCAGGCGAATCATCAAGCGTACGCAATTTCCACCGTGCGGCGTCTGTGTCCATTCAGCTTCATCCACCAGGGCCTGCATCAGGAACATGCCCATACCGCGCGCCTGTTCTTCTCCGTGCATTTTCCGGTCGATATCCGGTGCATGAATCTTCTTATGAAGACCTGTACCGGAGTCCAGGATTTTCACTTCCAGTTTGCCGTCTTCCATGGATAGAACGATTCCAATGCTCAGCCGTTCGTCGAAGCGGTTGCCGTGTTCGATGGCGTTGATGCAAGCTTCTGCAACCGCCGTCTTCAGGTCCTCAATCCGGTCATCGGGAAACCCCATCAACCGGGCTACGCCTGAAGCAGTCTGCATCGCAACCTTCTCAAATCCTAATTTGGAAGGAAGCCTCAACTCAACTGCGGATGTTATGTCCTGCACCATACTCAACCTCCGAAAGCAATCCTTCCGACCTGCCTGCACAATTCGAAGAGTTCCAAAAGACTCCTGTGGAGCTACTGCACTCGCAGCAATGCCAAAGCCGTGCGATCATCGGTGAGTTCAACTTCCCCATCGAAGGATTCTACTGCCGACCAGACGCTGTTGAGCAATTGTTCTGCCTGTGTACCACGCCAGCTACGGACTTCTTCAAGGAGCCGCTCGGGGCCAAACTCCTCGTCCCCGCGAAAGACCTCCGTCAATCCGTCCGTATACAAGACAAATCGGCTGTTTTGCTCCAGATGATACCGCATCGAGGTATAGGTCATCCCGGCCAACATGCCAACCGGGGTTCCGCTGGCGCCAATTTCCTGAACATTTTTGCCATGCACCAAAAAGCCCGGATTATGTCCGGCGTTGACAACATCCAGCGTGTGTTCGGCGGGATTGAGCTGGGCAAAGATGGCGGTGACGTAACGCCGGCGGGTTTCCGCGCCGTCGGACTCCTGAACATGATTCAGCTTGGCGGCCATTTCTTCCAACGGAAGGCCGGAGGCAGCCATGGCGCGAAATGCCGAGCGAAAGGAGGTACCCACCAGGGCGGAAGCCAGTCCTTTGCCGGCGACATCGGCGACAACCATCATCCATCCGCCAGCGGGCAATGGAAGGATATCCAGATAGTCTCCGCCCACTTCATAGCAGGTCTGGGAGCGCGCGGAGATACTGTATCCGGGAATCGCCGGCATGGACTGCGGCAGAAGGCTGCGCTGAATCTCCCGCGCCGAAGCCAAATCCTGCTGCACTCTTTCCAGGTCGAGGGTGCGCTCGTGGTAACGGGCATTCTCGATGGCGACCGCGGCTTGCATGGACAAATTTTCCAGGAAGTCCTGCTCATATAAAGAGAGTGGCGCGCAGTCGCGCGTCAGCACAATCATCTCTGTCAGCAGCGCTCCGCTGCGATCGAGCAGAGAAAAGCGAAAACAACCGCGTTTCGGATCGGATGTCGGCGGATGCAGCAGAAAGCGGGGCTGAATCTCTCCATAGGAAAAAGGAAAGGCGGTGAAAGAATGCGCCCGCCATTTCAAGTTCGCGAACACTCAACTCGAGCACGGCTCGCAGCACGCTGTCGAGCTCGATGGTGCTGTGAATTTTGTGGCTTGCCTCCAACAACGCCTGCAGGCGGGCGATCTGCTGCTGCAGGTGGAGGGTATTTTCAAGTTCCATCACAGCTCCTTCGACCGCGCGGTTCGTTGAACGCGCAAAGATATCGTGCCCGCAGAGTCCGCTTCCCTAGCTCGTTAAATGACTCTATGAACAGCAAGATACATGAAGGATGAGGTTGCAGCTAAGTGAATTCTGTAACCAACGGGGTGGCAACGATGCCGAGGCGCAGCGCGATGGATAGCTAGACGGGCCGCAATTGAATCCCTCGCTCGACGGGAAGGCCCTGGGAGGGCAGCACGAGGTATCCGATTCTTTGCGCGGAAGGTCGAGATTGGAGTGTTATTCTCGTGGCATGTTGCTCGAAGCGAAGATGGTGGCATGTAGTTTCCTGCTGGCCGCGTCGCTCTTCGCGCAACAGAAGGAAGTGTCGGTTCCGCAAGCTCACGGCAAAGCGACGACCCCCGTGCTGGCGGTGGAAGGCCTCGGACAGGGGGCGATTCCTCTCGATGGTCCTTGGCAGTTTCGCACCGGTGACAATTCCGAGTGGGCGTCTCCATCCTTCGATGATTCAGGGTGGGAGTCGATGCAGGTCAACGGCCCGTGGGGCAGCCAGGATCATCCTGGATACACCGGTTACGCCTGGTACCGCCGCCATGTGCAGATTCACACCGTTGCCGGCAACCAGACGAAATACGCCCTGCTCATGCCGCCGGTCGATGACGTCTACGAAGTGTTTTGGAATGGCACGCCGATCGGACAACTCGGCAAGTTCCCGCCGCGGCCGCGCTGGTATTACTCCACCTTCCCCAGCAGTTTTCCCGTTCCTTCCGCGGAGTCAGGAACAATTGCTATTCGAGTGTGGAAGTCGCCACTGTTGTTTGTTGATCCGGACGTGCTCGGCGGCATGTACGGGCCACCGCTGTTGGGGGATGCAGACACGATTCACGCGCAATTTGCAGCCTCCAGCGCCCAGAACATGCAACAGAACCTATACGACTTCACTTTGGTGATTCTGTATGGTTTCGTTACGCTGCTCAGCTTGCTGCTCTGGAGCCGGAATCGCGCAGTAAAGCTATTCCTGTGGCTGGCGATCTTTACGGCGACCCCGGTCATGCTGTTTGTAATCCAGGGCGTCCTGCAGATCCCGATTTACTACGGCTTTGGGCGCGGATTTAACCAGCCAATTTACGCTCTGAACCACGTGTCCCTATGGTTCCTGCTGCTTTATCTGCTACGACTGGACGCCCACCCAACACTGGCTCGGTTGACAAAGGTTCTCGCCAGTGTCACCGTCGCCGCCGGAGTGCTGGATGGAGCGCTGGCGTTCTTCTGGGGCCACGCCGGCGCAGGCATGCTGGCGCTGGATGCGATTTTGACGACCTTGATCCTGATGGTGGAAGTCTTTCCATTCGTCATCATTGGAATCGGCATTAGTCAGCGGCTGGAGCCGTCGCGCTGGTGGCTGGCAATTACCGCCTTCATCTCGCAAATGATCAATACGATTGCGGATGCCAGCGCAGCCGGCCAGCGATTCACCCACTGGACCCTGTACTACAGGGTGACAACCCCTCTCTTCACCATTTTTGGCGTCCACTTCACCGTTGCCGACCTGGCCGGTATTGGATTGTTCCTCTCGATTCTCTATGCGGTATATCGGTACAACGTGGAACAGCAGACGCGTCAGACCGCCCTGGAGCAGGAGATGCAGAGTGCGCGCGAAATCCAGCGCGTCCTGATACCCGAAACGCTGCCGTCGCTGGAAGGATTCGCCATGTCGAGTGCCTATCAGCCGGCGCAGGAGGTGGGCGGAGACTTCTTTCAGATTATTCATGAAGATGAAGGCTCGACGATTGTCGCGCTTGGAGATGTCAGCGGGAAAGGCCTGAAGGCGGCGATGAGCGTCTCTCTCATCGTCGGAGTGCTGCGCTCTTTGTCCGGCGAAAACTCCAGCCCAGTGCAAATGCTGCAGGGGCTGAACCGCTGCTTGTGCGGCAGGCTGCAGGGAGGATTCGTCACCGCGATTGTGATGCGCCTGTTTCCAAACGGCAGCGTCGTCCTGGCCAATGCGGGGCACCTCCCGCCGTTTCTAAATTCTGGAGAGTTGGAGATCGAGGGGTCGCTGCCGCTTGGGCTTATATCCTTCGCCGAGTACAGTGAAGTCCAGATTCAACTGCATCCAGGAGATCACCTGAGCCTCTATACAGATGGATTGGTGGAGGCTCGAAGCTCGACGGGAGAAATCTACGGATTTGAGCGGTTGAATACGTTGTTTGCAGCCCATCCGACGGCGCAGCAGGCCACGCAGGCGGCGGTTGCGTTCGGCCAGGAAGACGACATCACCGTGCTGACCCTGACCCGCCTTGCAGCCGGTGAGGAATCCACAACGTCGGTGACAGCGCCCTTCCTGGAACCCGCCCCCGCCGAAGCATGATTCCAATTCCCGTCGGGGAACATCAGATTGCGCGCTGAAACAGAAAAGGCCCTTCCATTTCGGAAGGACCTATTCTGCTTGCGCGCTTATTTCACTGCAACTGTAATCGTTACAGAAGCAGTTCCACTGGCGTAATTGGCGCTGCCGCTATAGCTGGCGCTTAGGTGATGTTTACCATTCCCCAGGGACGATGCAGTCACCGTGGTAGACGCCGTTCCGCCAGCCGTGACGGGCACTGTGGCTAGCAATTGATTGCCATCGTAAAAGGACACCGTGCCGAGTGAATTCGGCGGACCTGCGCTCGAGGATTGAATTGCAAGACTAAGAGTTACATTTCCGCCCGTGGCGTCCCAGGTGGAGGGCGTCAGCTGAAGAATGACTGGCGCTTTGGCCACAGTGAAGTGCTCGGTGCTGGAATTGGCAGCAGCATAGTTGGTTTGCGCAGCATATCCCATCACCACTGTGTGGTTTCCGGCCGGCGGCCTCGGGACGATGAAGTTTGCCACTCCATTGGAGAGAGGCAAAGTCACAGTGGCGCCACCGTCGTATTGGTAGGTGACCACCCCTTGCGGAGCACCTGCCGCGGAGCTGGTGTAGATTCCGCAGTGATAATCCGCGCCGTACGGGAAGTTTGCGTTCCAGCAGGACGTACTCAAGTGAACGGGCACCGGCTTCACCGTAAGGACCACGGGAGCAGATACTCCAGCAGCATTGTGGGAATCACCCGAGTAGGACGCAGTCAGCGAGTGACTGCCGGCGTTCAACCCCTGGATATATGGATAGGCAGCGCCGTTCCCTTGCAGGCCGGAGCTTTGCAGCAGCGTCGCTCCGTCATACAGCTTGACCGTTCCTGTGGCTGTGTGGCCGCCGGTTGGCAAAACCCGAATCACGACATTCGTTCCCCCAGGATAGGTGACAGTGTGTTGGCTCAGTGTGACTTGGATCGACGAATCATACGCCGCTACAACATAGTTGACCGATTGCGAGGCTTGATTGCCCGCTGCATCGACCGCCACGACGGTGAAGGTCTTGTTGCCGGGCGTAAAGGTATCGACAGAACTGGTAAGAGGACCTGTGCTTAGCGGAGCCGAATCTGCAGAGAATGTGGAAGCGCCGCAGTTCACAACCCCGGAACGATCATCCGTGCAACTGTAGGTCGCCATGACAGACTCACCAACGATGTAGCTGCCACTCGATGGAGTCAGAGTCGGCCCGGAACTTACAGCAGGAGGCATCGTGTCCACATTGATCGGAACCGTGTAGTACGAAGTTGACCAGCTGCCGGTGCCATCCTTGACGAACTTGAGTTCCTGGGTTCCCGCGCAATCCTGGGCGAAATAGTACAGCAGATAATTGCCGTCGGCGTTCAAAGCGACGGGCTGCGCCGCCGGGGTAAACGCCGGTTCTGCGACGCCTGGAGGGATCGTGGCCGGACAAGGAACAGGGTTTGGTATTGGCGTCCCTACAGCACCGGGAGCACCTGGAGTAGGCACACTCCCAACCGCCGCGGTGCCATATGTAATGGTTTGAATCGGGGCCGCGGCGAAGTTGGAGACACCGGGCAGCTGGGCTTCAGTCAGCCCTGAGAGAATCGGCGGCTGACTGGAAAACGTGACGTTTGGCGTCTGCGTATTCACCCAGTGTCCTGGCTGCAGATTTGCGACAGTCACTGTGGTCAACGGCTCCGGAACTCCCGTCACCGGAATAAAGGTCGAGTTGGGATGGGAGGTATAGCTGGTAGAGGTATAGATTCCCGGACCGCTGAAGTTGGCCAGCAGGTTCTGCGGGCAAGGCAAATTCGACAATCCAGACGCGGGATCGAAGGCGCACGGGCCACCATTCCACGGCTCGCTGGCCATCAGGAAACCAATGCCTTCGTGGAACGTGGGGCCATTCGGCGTGGAGATATCCTGCAGGCTGAAGCTGGGGCCATCAAAAAGGTCTTCCAAGAGCTCATTCGGCGCCGAGGAGATGGGGCAGTTCGCGCCGCTTTCGGCCTGGTTGGTCCCAATGGTGCATTCCAGCGTAAACAGTTTGCAGGCTGGTTGCCCGTTGGGCAACAGTTCGCCGGTATGGATCAGGCAGTTTGAGGTCGAAAACGGGGTGTTCTGGCCATAGTCTGACTGGAATGTGCTTGGATCGACAGCCGTGTCTTCGACGCCTGGGACGGTGCCATTCTGAATCGCCAGGGTGTCGGCATCCTGCGATCCCGACAGATCGTAAGTGAACTGGACATGCTGATCTGTCGCCGTATTGAAGGTAAAATTCTGCGTCAGCTGTTGCGGCGTTGGATCCGTTTGCGAGATGGGATTGCCAGTGATGCTACCGCCTCCGACGACGCCATCTTGAGTGCAATTCGTGGTCAGGTAGAGCGAGGAGCTGGCGAGAAAGCCGCCGCCGTCGACCTCGCTGATGGTGATCTGATTCGAGCCCTGGACGAGATTGGTGTGAATGTCGATGGGCGGAACGCCCCCATTCGCCAGCGTAACGCCACTTGAGCTGTCAAATGAATCGGGGTTTTGCCCTGTTAAGTGTCCGTTGCCTCCGGGTCCCTGGTAGACCGAGGTGAAGCAGTTATTCGACGTCCCCTTCGAGGTGGAATCCGACGTTCCTCCAGTGCAGACGTTGGTTGGACCAGTCACGGAAGGCGAGCTGGTGCTGACCTGAATATTGTTATCGGTCAGCACATTGCCGCCGTTGGCGGAAGAAAGCACCGCTGTCGGAGATGCGGGGCAGGTGAGATTCAGGGTCTTGCTGTTGAAGATATTCGGTGCGTCATAGGTCGTATTGCTGACAGAAGCACGCACGTTCACGGGACCGAAAAGCTGGAAGGAAGTCTGTGCGGACAGCGCCGGAACAATCAAGGCCATACATGTGAGGATGAGGCTGTAGAGGAGAAATGCAGATTTCTTCATATGGGTGCTGCTCCTTGTGCGATCCGGTGGATCATGGACGCTATTCGCCGCTGTGACGAATCTCGAGTGTGCAATGCATTTTTGGGGAACTTGTGAGCGACCACTGGGACCAAGGGGGACCTGGCCATAACTGAATGAGCGCCAGTGAGGGCGAGCTAATCGTAACGTCGCGGCCTAAGGCGTGTCAACAAAGATCGCGGTCCAGCGTAATAAGGGTTACGCGTGTTGGTGCGCCGGAACACGGCCATCGGTAACCGAGAATCTCTAATGGAACCGGTGAGCGTAGCGTCGCAAGCCGCCCTGAAATAGCGGCGATCAACGGTCTGGGCAAAGGGATGAAGGCGCCCAGCCAGGACGAGGTGAAGTATGGCAGTCCAACCACGCGGGAAAATTACCATGGATATCGAGGAATGTGAGGGATGCCGGCTGTGTTGCCTCCTATCCGTCGCAATCTTTGGGGCTGGCGCCGGAAATAAACAGCGATGGAGTCCACCCGGCGTGCGGCAATGGACACATTTGCACCGGGTGCGGCATCTGCTTTTACTGCTGCCCGTAGCCGGGCGCAATCATCGTCTACGCCATGAAGGTGAAGGCCACGCAAGCGCGCTCGATCAGCCTCCTGGATTCGCATGGAAGTGGCGATACGCGCCGCAGCCCTTACTTCACGCTCGAAGAGACTTCAGCGTCCTTTGACTGCAACTTGAATTGTGAGAAGTCTCCGGTTTCATCGAAGGAACCGAGTCCAACCTGACCACAGGTGAAGGTGTGGTCAATCACGGAAAACCTTGGCTGTTTCTCATTGTCCATGAACACCTGGATCGATCCGGTTTGAACATTGCGGACGATGCGCACATGATGCCACGCTTTATCCGGCAGTGCGGGCTTAGCCTCTAAGCCAGCTATCCGATATCGCGGCTTGCCGTTCACAATAAAGATGCCGTTGTGGACGGAAATCTGGGTGCCTGGATTCTCAGACAGATGGACGTAATAGAAGTGAAGAGTGTCGACGTAGTTGAATACGACAATCATGGAGCCGCCGGCGCGGCGCACGTCGACATTGAGAGTGAAGCTGCCCACCTTGACGCCCTTGAGCCGGGCAAACTGCATCGGACGGCGCGGCACCAGCGGCTCGCGATTTCGCTTCATATGGAGGTAGTGGCTATTGTCCTGATCCAGAATCTCCCAATCTTCAGAGAACGGCATGTTCCAGGCCTTCAGACTGCCGGAAGCAAAGCCATGGTGGATCGATATCTTCACAGGATGCGGATCGCCGCACTGCGAGAGCGCCGATTTGCCCGAAGCGCAGACGAACAATATAAAGACTGCGATCAGAAACGTGATCCTAATCCGCATGGGATTTCGGTTGATCATTGGAGTGCCTTGATTCATTCATCCCCCTCAATTCGATCCCGCACCGGGATATCTTCCGCAGCGTTGATCCTTTGCGGCGCGTCCAGAGTTCGCCTGAATTTCGGCGGCAGAAAATCTGGCCACACCGTTCTTCCCATCCTAATATCAATCCGCCCCAACACGAGACTCTTTGACGCTGCTGCGACGTGCATGCGGGCCAAGGCCGCACCGACTCATAGTGGGAGCTGCGAGCTGATATCTTAAAGTATCGAAATCAGTCGGCGGAGGCCAAAGGCATTGAGCGATTCCAGTCAGGCGGTGAAATCGCTGCCGCAACGCAACGTCGCGGTCGATGCCTACCGTGGTCTGGTCATGCTGCTAATGATGGCCGAGGTCCTCCACTTTGCAAAGATCGGATCGGCCTTCCCAAACAGTTGGTTCTGGCAGGTTCTGGCATTCAACCAGACGCATGTCGAATGGGTTGGGATGAGTCTCCACGACACCATCCAACCTTCGTTCACGTTTCTGGTCGGAGTGGCCCTGCCGTATTCGCTGCGCAGCCGTCGGCGCAAGGGCGAAAGCTTTCAGCGCATGCTGGGCCACACCATTTGGCGCAGTTTCCTTTTGATTGCCCTCGGAATTTTTCTGCGATCGACTCACAGCCCCTCCACCTATTTCACGTTTGAAGACACGTTGACCCAGATCGGGCTGGGATATACGTTCGCCTTTCTGCTGACGTTTGTCCGTCCGCGCTGGCAGTGGACCGCGCTGGGAGTAATTCTTTTCGGGTATTGGCTGGCGTGGGCACTCTATCCGGCTCCGGGTCCAGGTTTTCCGTATGTGTCCGTGGGTGTTCCTGCTGACTGGTATCCGCACCTCTTCCACGGCTTCCTGGCGCACTGGAACAAAAACAGCAATCTAGGCCAGGCCTTCGACGTATGGTTTCTGAATTTATTTCCGCGCACCAGCCCCTTCGTCTTCAACAACGGCGGATACCTGACGCTGAGTTTTATTCCCACCCTGGGTACGATGTTGCTGGGGCTGGCCGGTGGACGCTGGCTGATTGAAAGCGCTCCGGAGATTCCTTTCCGCAAATTCCTGATCGCCGCAGCCGCCTTGATCGGCGGTGGACTGCTGCTTCACGTGACGGGAATTTGCCCGATCGTGAAGCGCATCTGGACTCCGGCGTGGACACTCTTCAGTGGCGGAGTTTGCTTTCTTTTTCTGACTGCGTTCTCATGGGTTCTCGATCGGAACAAGCAGGTCCGACTTGCATTCCCGCTGGTGGTTGTCGGTATGAATTCAATTGCCGCCTATCTGATTGCTTACCTGTTTGAAGACTTTGTGGAAAGCAGCTTCCGCATCCATTTGGGAGACCAGGTACTAAATATGTTCGGACCCGCGCTAGAGCCACTGTTTCTAGGATCGCTGACGCTGGCCGTGTATTGGCTGATTCTCTACTGGATGTATCGGAACAAAATCTTCATCCGCGTCTAGCCATCCGCGAGAAGCATATTCCAAAAGACCGGGACCGGGATCGAATCGTTTCATTGACTCCCGTATTGCAGTCACGCTAGTCTGAGTGCGATGCGCAGACGAGACTTTGTCAAAGCAATTGTGGCTGTTCCGGTCACAGCGGTGCCGATGTTCGGGCAAAACGCAACTACCTCTACCTCCGAGAAAACCTCCGAACCGCAGTCCACTTCGTCAGCAGCCGCTTCGCCCACGCCTGAAACTGCGCCTAAACAGCTCCAAGAACCGCAGAGTTTCGGCTTCCAGAGTCCGGCGATTCCATCCACCATTCCGGATGAAATTGCGACGACCGAACAGCACTATTTTCACGCCGAGCATATGGCGACGCTGCGCAAGCTTGGCGACATCTTGTTGCCTCCGATGAATGGCTATCCAGGATCGACGCAGGCGTCCGCGCCAGAGTTCATCGATTTTCTGATCAGCGTCTCGCCGGGTGAGCGACAAAAGATGTACCGCTCCGGTCTGGAGCGGTTGAACGCCGAGGCGCTTAAACAATTCGGCGTCCCGTTTGCACAGGTCAACGCGCAACAGGCAGATGCGCTGCTGCGACCATGGCTGCGAACCTGGATGGAAGATCATCCGCCGGCAGAACCGTTTGCGCGTTTCATTAATGTGGCGCATGAAGATATCCGAACTGCGACCATGAACTCGCAGTTGTGGAGTATCGCAGCGACATCGGCCGGCGAGCGCGCACCTGGCATTGGCTGGTACTGGTCGCCGGTCGATCCTGACATCCAAATGTATGTGTAAACCATAGGAGCCGTGTTCCGCATGCCGGAGGAAAATGTTGATGTTCTGATTGTTGGCTCAGGTCACTCCGGCGGGATGGTTGCCAAGATACTGACGGAAAAAGGCATCTCCTGCGTGATGCTGAATGCTGGGCCGATTGTCGATTTTGAAAAAGATCGCGAACTGAAACCCGCGCACGAACTGCCGTATCGCGGCTTTAATATGCCGGGGCGACTGCCCCACGTTTTTCAGGCGAACGAGTTTAACGCCAACACCTGGGTAGATGAAAAAGAAGTACCCTACACCTTCAATCAAGACCAGCCATACAACTGGGTGCGCGTGCGGCTGTTCGGCGGGCGTTCGCTGTTCTGGGCGCGTCAATCGTTTCGCCTCAGCAATTACGAATTCAAATCCAAAGATCACGACGGATTCGGAACCAACTGGCCGATCGATCTGTCCGACCTGGCTCCGTACTATTCTCGCGTAGAGGGGATTTTCCGGGTCAGCGGACATCCGGATGGACTGCCGCAATATCCGGACGGCAATTTTGTTGTCGATAACTCGCCGTGGTCGGGGTCGATGAAGCGCTTGATTGCAGCCGGCAAAAAGATGAATGTCCCGGTGTGCAAGGCACGCAGCGCCATGGGCCGCGACGGACTCGCCAGTTCGATCAACCTTCTGTTGCCGGATGCGTTTGCGACCGGCAAGCTGACTGCCGTGCCCAATGTGGTTGTGCGCGAAATCACCGTCGATAAAAATACCGGCCTCGCCAACGGCGCCTATTTCGTCGACCGCCATTCGCGGCGCGAAATGTCAGTGAAGGCGAAGGTTGTCGTTCTGGCCGCCGGATGCCTGGAGAGCACGCGCCTGCTGCTGAATTCGAAGTTGGCAAATTCCAGCGGAGTCCTCGGACATTATCTGATCGATAACATTTACGGTCCAGGAGTGGTCTGCTCTGTGCCCGAAGCCCGCGATGGCAAAGCGACACCCCATCTGATGGGAGGCGACGCGTTGGTTCCACGCTTTCGCAACATCAACACCAAAGCGCCGAACTTCATTGGTGGATATGCGCTAAATGTATGGAGCAGCGACCGCGCGATGAACGCACGAAACTTTGCGGATTATGGCGTCGAACTGCAAAAGAAGCTGGACAGCTATTACGGCAGCGGCGTTCATATGAGCATGATGGGCCAGGTTCTCTCGCATTATGAAAATCATGTCAGCATCGATAAGAATGTCGTGGATGCATGGGACATCCCGGCGCTGCACGTGGATACAAAGTACGGCGATAACGAATTCAACATGTCGCGCGATGCCGTGGATACAGGGGCGGCCATGGCGGAAGCGGCAGGTTTTGAAGTGCTCTCGAAGAATTATGTGCCCAATCCTCCGGGCTACAGTATCCACGAGTTGGGCACGTGCCGTATGGGCGACGATCCGAAGACCAGCGTGCTGAACAAGTGGAACCAGAGCCACGACATCAAGAACCTGTTCGTCGTGGATGGCAGCAGCTTTGTCAGCACTGGATGGCAAAATCCGACGATGACAATCCTGGCGCTTTCCATGCGCGCAGCCGAGTATATGGCAGACCAGATGCGACAAAGGAACATTGGATGATGAAATCCTGGAGGCTACTTTCGTTGCTGGTGTTGTTCGCCTTGTGGGTTCCCTTACACTTCAGCACTCCCAGCGTCGCGGCATTCGCGCAGAATTCGACAGGCAACGACGACAAATTCGGCAGCGCAAAACAATGGTGCCAGCTCCAGCGCCACGACGACTGCCAAGGGGCCGCACCGGCATCGCAGACCGAACCACTGCGCGGGCCGGCCCAGCCAGTTCCCTTCAGCCATAAAGAGCACGCGGGCACGCTGAAGATGCCGTGCCAGTACTGTCACACGCCATCGCGTTCTGGCGAAACTTTGTTGATCCCTCGTGCTCAGTTCTGCATGCAATGCCATCAAACCGTTGCCACGGATAACCCTGGCGTGCAGAAACTGGCACAATACGCCAAAATGAATCGCACCATCCCTTGGGTGCGGATTTATGAATTGCCTTCCTTCGTGGGCTTCAGCCATAAAGTTCATTTGCAGCATGGCGCTACTTGCGAGGAATGCCATGGCCAAGTTACCCAGCGAACTCGGCTTTACAAAGAGTCCGACATCTCCATGGCAACCTGCGTCAACTGCCACCGCGAAAAGCAGGCCAGCACCGATTGCAGCACTTGTCATATGCTGGAGCAGTGATCGATGTAGGAGCAAATCAAACCCGTCCTCGCGACCCGCGCAACAATTCAGAACCCAATCCACAAGGAGACGCTGTGAAATTGATGACTCGATTGCTTTCTTCGGCTGCAATAGTTTGCCTGCTGTCTGCCGCAGCCCATGCACAAAACAACGGAGCGACTCTGTTCCAGTCCAACTGCCAGATGTGCCACGGGGCGGATGGAAAGGGTTCGACGCCCACCGGGCAGGCAATGAAGGTGGCGAATCTTCACAGTCCAGAAATCGTGAAGATGACTGATGCAGAGCTGGCCGACGTAATCAGCAAAGGCAAGAAAGCCATGCCTCCCTTCGGGTCCCGGCTGACCCCGCCCCAGATTGAAAGCCTGGTTTCATACATTCGTACACTGCAAAAGCAATAGCGACCGGCGGAACTGGTCCGCGACTTCACCTACTGCAAAAGAAAAGGCGGATGACTATGAAATCGAGAAGAGACTTTTTGAAGACGGGCACTGCCGCGTTGTTGTACGGTTCAGCATTGCTGCGCAACTCTGCACTGCATGCAGAAGATAAGACAAAATACCTGAACCTGCCGTTGGGGATTCAGCTGTACTCGGTTCGCAATCAGCTCCCGACAGACTATGAAGGCACGCTGAAGCAGATTGCCGCGCTTGGCTATCGCGAAGTAGAAGCGGCTGGATTCTATAATCACACTGCCAGCCAGGTAAAGCAGCGCCATGCAGCAGGCGGGCCTTCACTGCGTCAGCGCACATTATTCTTACGACGCGCTGAACGGCCACGTCGATGAAATCGTTGAATTCATGAAAGTGATCGGCAGCCGATACATTATTTGTTCCTACCCTGGGCATCACGGCGGCCATGGCCCCACCTTCACGCTGGATGAATGGCGTTGGAATGCGGGCGAGTTCAACAAGTTTGGCAAACAAATCAGCGCCGCGGGGTTGAAGTTCGGATATCACAACCACACCATGGAGTTCCAAAAAGAAAACGGCGTGTTGCCATACGACGAACTGATGCGGTTGACAGATCCCCAATACGTAACAATGGAGATGGATTTGGGATGGGTCACAGTGGGTGGTGGCAATCCGATTGAATTGCTGCATCGCTATGGAACTCGTATTTCCATGCTGCACGTCAAGGATTTCAAGCCCTTCAAGATACCGCAGAGCATTGAAAATCCGCCGACCGCAACGGCGCTGGGAAAAGGTTCCATCGACTACGGTCCAATCTTCGCTGCCGCCGCACAGACAGGACACATCAAGCATTGTTTTGTCGAGCAGGAAGAGTACAACATGCCTGTCATGCAGGAACTGAAAATTGACGCGGATTATATGCGTAAACTTCACGCTTAATCGTCGCAGTAAAACGAATGAGGACAGAAATCTACCTGTCCTCATTTTGTTGCGGCGTAATACCCGTGGCTAGATGTGCGGTGCCCAGCCCTTCTCGTACTCTCTTCCCCACATCTTCATGGCCTGCGGATCATTCTGTATCTTTCCATCCGCCGTGTCGAGATGCAGCTCCCGCTGCACTTCCCAGGCAATATTGGACAGCTGCAACATCGTAACGGCGACATTTCCGACAGAAATGGGAGCATGCAGCTGCGCGCCAGTCCGAATTCCGGCGATGAAGTTGGCAAAATGCGCGTCGGTCATCGAGTCGCGACCGACAAGATCGGAGGACGATGCCGCCTCGCTTACCTTGAATTCGCTGGTCTTCTTGCCGTCGAGGTCGTAAATCTCATAGCCGCCGCGATCGACCAGCACCGTGCCCTTGGTTCCCATGATCGTCGACCCGCGATCTCGGTGATAGAACTTCATTCCCTGACAGCTCTTCCCTTCCCAATCGATCATCTTGTCGGGATATTCAAAGCTGGTGAGGAGCGTGTCATAGAATTGCCAGTCATCTTTGAACTGATATCTGCCGCCGGAAGACGTGACGCGTTGCGGATAATCGACACCGAGCGCCCAGCGGCAGACGTCGACTTCATGGGTACCATTGTTGAGCGCCTCACCCGTGCCCCAGATTTTGAACCAGTGCCAGTTGTAAGGTTGCACATTGTCTTTATAGGGGCGGCGCGGCGCCGGGCCTTGCCACAAATCCCAATCCAACTGCGACGGCACAGGCACTACTTTTCCAATGCCAATGGATTTTCTGGTGTTGCTGTACCACGCCTTGGCGTAATATGGCCGACCGATCAAGCCGTTGTGAATCTTGTCGACAATTTCGATGGTGTAATCTGACGACCGCTGCTGCGTGCCCATCTGCACCAGCTTGCCGTACTTGCGCTGCGCCTCCACTAGCAGCGCGCCCTCCGCAGGATTGTGGCTGCATGGTTTTTCTACATAGACATGCTTGCCCGCCTGCAGACCGGCGATGGCCATAGGTGTGTGCCAATGGTCCGGCGCAGCAATGGTAATGGCATCGACGTCTTTCTGCGCAAGGATTTCACGGAAGTCCTTGGCAGGCGCAGCGGAATATCCCATCTGTTGCTGCACGCTGTCGGTGAATTTTTTCAGGGTATCACTGTCGACGTCGCAGACATGCGTGATGCGGACGGCATTGCTGTTTGCCTTGAGCGACGAAAGATGCGCATAGGCGCGGCTATGCAGACCAATCACGGCAAAGTTTAATCGGTCGTTGGCGCCCAGGATGCGCGCATAGCTTTTGGCCGTCGATCCAACTGCCAGGCCAGCTGCGCCGATCGCAACAGTGTCAAGAAATTCTCTTCGAGTGACCATCTGTCTCCTTAATGCAAAAGTTTGTTGCTCTCATCAGCATGAGCAAAGGAATCGGAACCGGCAAATCTTCCAGAACTTCAGCGGTGGCTTCTTTCGCAAATCACTTGCTGCCAGAAGTTGTGTTGCCTAAACACTCGAGTATTTCTGGCAAAGAGTTCGTATCTGCGCCACCAACTTTGGTACCCCCGTATCGGCGTCGGGACCTTCAAACTCGGCGGACATGTAACCCTTGAAACCGGCCTGCGCAAAGAGCTTCCACACACGATCCAGATCCACCGGGCTCTTGTCGTACTCAAATCGATCGCGAATGTGGGTGTTGGTCGCATACGGGATGCACGCGGCGATTTGCGCATAGACGTCCTGCGTGGGCGTCGGAATGAAGTTTGTCACATCGAGATTGATACCGGCGTATGGCGAGTTCACCCGGTGCATAATTTCAAGACACACGTCGGCGCGCTGCGTCACGCCGCTGTGGTCCTCCAGCCCCAGGGTGATACCCTTTTTGCCGGAGTAATCAGTCGCCGCTTTCATCGTCTCCACAGTCCAGTCGACCCCTTGTTGCAGCATGGCGCCTGCCGGCAACTCGCCGGCGAAAACGCGCAGATGTGAGGCTCCAAGGCGATCGGTGACATCCACCCACTTCTTGATCTCGGTCAGACTCTGCGCGCGTTTCGACGGGTCCGCCTGAACCATGCTGACGCCGCAGGCGGATCCGGAAAAAGGCACCGCATTCTTGTATGCCAGATGGCGAAGACCATCAAGGTATTCCGCGTCCGTTGATTTCAGGTAGTAGGCAGTCATATCGACTCCATCCACGCGCAGCTCGACAGCTTTGCGGATGAAGTCTTCCATGGTCATTATTCCTTTTCGCAAGGCGTGATCATAGGAGTACGCGCAGCAACCGGCAAACAGCCGCGACATTTTTGATGCCTCCGTGTTTGCCGCGATTGATGGCTGGGCGTCCGCAGTTGACTCAAGCCATGGCGCGCCTGCTCCAACGAGTGCGCCGATTCCAACAGTTTTCAAAAACTTGCGACGCGGTATTGAGTGATGCATTGCGCCTCCCTGGATGAAGTTCAATTGAGGTTGTTCTTTCCTGCTTCGAGCAGAATTGCGCCGGCAGAAGCGATATTGCGGACGAGCGCGGGTGCGAAAGAAATTATAATCCGGAGCTAAGATGCCTGGACGATTGCGATTGGCAAATACGTTTTGCAAAGGAGAAAGTCCCAATGGAAGAAGAGCAGAAGAAAATCAATCGACGCGATTTTATGGGTCAAGTGGGGCTGGGGGTTGCAGCCCTGGGGACCTTTCCCGGTAAGCAACTGTTCGCCTCGAGCCGGGTGATTGGCGCGAATGATCGCATCCGCATTGGAATTATCGGCGCGGGAGATCGCGGACAAGAAGACTTGAAGAGCGCCTTGCGACAGCCGAATGTCGAATGCGTGGCCATGGCCGATGTGTACTCGCGGCGTCGCGACCAGGTGAAAAGTTTTGTTCCCAATGTCGCCACCTATGATGACCCAATGCGGTTGCTGGACCGAAATGACATTGACGCAGTCATCCAAGCGACACCGCAGCATCTGCACGCAAAGTACTTTCTGTCCACTCTGGCTTCAGGAAAGGATCTGTACTCGGAAAAGACCATGGCGTGGGATATTCCCGAGGCGGCGGCGTGTCGGGCGGCCGCTAAAGCTTCCAAGCAGATTGTGCAGATCGGGATGCAGGACGAGAGTTCGGGGGAGTTGGCAGACGCGAAGCAGTGGGTTCAGGAAGGCCTGCCGGGCAAAATCACCATGGTTGAATCCTGGATGAGCCGCAACACGCGACGGGGGCATGGACAATGGGTGCGACCGGTGCCGACCGACTGCAATCCGGCGCACGTCAATTGGGACCTGTTTCTATCCGGGCGGCCGAAGATCCCATTTGACGGCTATAAATTTATCAACTGGCGTCTGTACTGGGAATTTTCCGGCGGCAACATCACAGAGAACATGGTGCACCAGATTGGATGGATCATCACCGCGATGAATCTGGAATTGCCGAAGGCTGCGACCATGATGGGCGGCGTGTTTTCCGAGAAGGACGGTCGACAGGTACCTGACACGATCAGCGTCGGCTTTGAGTATCCGAATGATTTGCTGGTTGCATGGCAATCTACCTTCAGCAATGAACGCTACGGCTTGGGCGAGCACTTTTTGGGCAGCAACGGAACAATCGCGCATGTGAGCGGTTCCAACACCATGGAGACAGGCGATTTGAAAGCGGCCAATCCGAACTGGGACGAAGAAAATGCTCCTGGCCCGATCAATTTTTTCCCAGAGAAGACCAACAATCCAAGTGGCGTGCCGCTGCAGGGGAAAAATCCTGGCGTGAATCACATGGCGAATTGGATGGCTTGCATTCGCGATCGCAAACAGCCGAATGGCACGGTCGAAATCGGCTACCTATCGGCGGTCGCGTGCCATATGGCAAACCTTGCATATAAGCAAAAGCGGCGAGTCACGCTGGAAGAAGCGATGGCGGCGAAGCCGGAAGCCTGGATGTGAGGATGTCTTCTGCGCGGTGGAGTATGCGAAAACTGCGCAGACTCCACTAGCCGAATTCAGGCCCGGCGGCGGCGAGCAACAAGGGCGGATCGCCCGGGAGTTGGGACAGCCCTAGCGCCATGCGAGTGAATCGACGCTGCAATCGAAAGCCTAGCGAGTTCAGCGTTGGGATAAGGTTATTGCCTGCGTCGAGAATATCCACAAAGACGCGGCCCGATGCTGCGCGGATTGCGGTGGTCGCGAGCGAAGGTGCCTCCGCGGGATCCGCGACGATAGGGCCGACGTGTGACGCAACTGCACCTCGACGCAACAAGGCGAACCCATTGGGCGATCGGAACGTGAGGGTGTAGGCGCGCGCAAGAAAATCATCAAGCAGGAATTTTCTATCGGCACCGAAAGCCGCCTGGTCGCGCGTTAGATCGACAGACTCCGAAGCCGCCGCAATGCCGCCGCCGTGACCTTCCCATCGCTCCATCCGGCACAGCGATGCGAATCCAAGCTTCGCATAAATCTCCGTCGCATCCGGTGCGGCATCCAGCAGAGCGGCTCGTCCCTGATCGCGCAACAACGAGGTGCAAGCAGTAACGAGGCGCGTGGCAAGTCCGCGTCTGCGCCACTCAGTCGTAACCAGAACCATGGAAAGCCAACCGAATTCAGTGCCGTAGGGAAGCACCGCAGAAGCTGCCACTAGGCTGTCGCCATACGTGATACCAAGCACAGTGCCATGGGTGAAGAAAACTGCCCAGTCATCCGCCGTCTGGTTCCAGCCAGCTTCTTCTGACAGCAGCAGGGCGCGAGAGATCCAGCTTGCGTCCAGCGTAATTGGAGTTAGTTTGTCCATTAAGAAGAAGTGGATGACCTGTTGTAGTTGTGATGCATGACTCAGCAATTCTGAGCCTTGAACATGATCGAATTTCGCTGTCCACCGGCAATCCTCAACAACAAATTGGTGCAGCGCTCTAACCAAGCCACAGTATCTCATTGGACCGCGACGATCCAATCGGCTCCGACCTTATCCACATTCGTCAAGATCCATCTTGTGCACGAGCGATGATCTTGCGATGAGATGTGAACTTCGGAAATCCTTCTCCGGGAAGGTGGCTCGACTTACCTCGAGCGGCTGTAAGTTCGTCGAGAGATTTTGGGTGCTATCCACAGTCGAGGGAGGGTGCGAGACAGTAGCGCCTAACTCCTTAGGTCGTAATCCTGCAGCGTCCGTTCTCTATTCAAATTCGTTCTGCGAATCTGCTGAAAGTGAGCTGAAAAGGGCTGCATTTGGACTTGGATAAATGCAGCGAGAGTAACCTATTGCCCTAGGGACGAATCGCAACAGTAACTAGCAACGTATTCTGTTCTCCGGAACTGCTCCCATCCTTTTACCCATCCACAATTGCGCCTATGTTGTCGGTATTTGACATTGCCGTTTTTATCTTTGCTTTCAGCTGCTTATGTTTCATTCATCGAGCGCACGCAAAAGGGGCAACGACCCTGCTTATGTGGGAAAAACGCTATTAAGGGATGCGCGGAGTTACCTTCGTTCCCTAACTAACGTAATCACATATTGGGGTACCGTCGTGCGCTGTCTAGGGTACTATCAGGCACCACTAATTCTCAGGAAAGTCTCGATCATCCTCGCCGCCGGCGGAGTTGTACGCGGAAGGACTGTTCGTGCACCCCCTCAAGGAGAGTCCCATGGACGACTTCAAGGTGCTTTTTTGTCCATTCGGCGGACGCAAATTCCGACCAACAATTATTCGAAATTCAACTCGCAGTATGGGCCGATCTGCTTTCGCCGCTGAAAAGCTACGGTCCACTGCAACTCAGAACACGACCAACGTATTACCATTCCCACTCGCCCATCGAAAAGCACGGTATTCAGTTCGCATACTTATCAGGAACCTGGCGCTGATACTAGTTGTTCTTATACTTCCTATCTACCTTGCAGGTTGCGGCGCAGGTCCGAGCCTTAATGCCCAAATGACGCCTCCTTCATCTACTTCCAGCGGCACCGGAATTACTGGAACTGGAGCTACGAACACCGGCAGCACTGGAACTACAGACACCGGCAGCACGGGATCTACAGACACCGGTGGTACAGGTTCTACCGGAACTACTGGGACTGGAACTACAGACACCGGCACCACTGGAACTACGGGAACTGATGGTACGGGATCTACCGGAACTACTGGGACCGGAAGTACCGGCACTGGAACCACTGGCACTGGCGGTACAGGGACGACCGGGACAGGTGGCACAGGTTCTACCGGAACTAGTGGCACAGGAACCTCTGGAAGCGGCGGCACTGGAACCACTGGCACGGGTGGCACTGGAACGACCGGGACAGGTGGCACAGGTTCTACCGGAACTAGTGGCACAGGAACCTCTGGAAGCGGCGGCACTGGAACCACTGGCACGGGTGGCACTGGAACCACTGGCACACCGCTATTTTCGCAGGTTGACTCGACGCTGACGATCTCCAACTGCCTGTCCGGGCAATCGATTCTCTACCGCACGGATAGCGGCAAGGTCACGATTGCATCGACTCTATATTCGGTGCCGATCACGGTGACGACGGGCGAGGTTGTCTCTGCCATCTGCGCGACGATCGGAGCGTATCAAACGAATCTTCAGTCCGACAGTGCTGGGGCTGCGTGCGGCGTTGGGCCTTCCGGTTCGCCATCGACTACGACGTTCGGTAGCTGGACATGCCAGAACAGCGGCGGAACGGGCACAATTACGCCGTCGAACCTGGTGTGGGTGTTTGGCGCGACCAACACGGCGACCGTTACGGCTCCGGCTCATTCCGGGTCCAGTGTGCAGGCGCTATTTAAGTGGCAATTTGGCGGGAGTGTCGATCCTAGAGCGCCAACCTGCGATACCTGCACTGAGCAGGTGAAGGATATCAAATTCACCGTGATTGGAACGGGGCTGGAGAATCAGGAGTTTGACTCCCCGCAGTACGATCGGACGCACGGCAACACGGACCGCCAGAACGGAACACAGTGCCAGGGTTCGAGCGGGCTGATCGAAGTTGATTCGGGCAATGCTGGCGGATGGACGCAGACCACGGCTTCGTGTAGTACATGGACCAACGGAACCACACACGAGGTTGTGAATCGCGTCGATCACGATCTAACCGGAAGCTGCCCCGGAGGGCGTGGCTGCGCGCTTTATAAATACATTTGGATCGATGGCGTTCTTACTAAGTTGCTCGGCAACTACAGCAACACGCAGGGCTACAGCAGAGCAAGCGGTTCAGCATGGGGATGGCAGTTCCAGCCTGACATGCTGCCGACTGGAGGCTCGGCGGCTACGGGCGGCTGGAACATCATCTCGGCGACCGTGGCGCTTGGCATTGGCGACGAGAGCGCAGTGGCATCCTACACGGCTTCGTAGGCTAAAACTCCTTCCTCACCCATCCCTGCCGCCTATCCCATGTGATTACGGCGAAGTAGAACTCCGGGAACTGCTCGGCACTGGAACCGGTGGGAGCGGCGGCACGGGAACCACTGGCACCGGCGGCACTGGGACCACTGGCAGCGGCGGCACCGGATCGACGGCAGTGGAGATCCCCAAGGAACTGTCATCCAGCAAATTCAGACAATGAAGCAGAACTGGAACTCATGGGGACAGGGCGGCCCTAATTATGTCGACTACAGTCCGTCGCCATGCAATGGGTATGCGTGGACGATGAAGTTCGGAATTACATTGCCTTCGCTTAGCAACAACGCTACAGAGTTCCTGATCGATGGCACCAACCCATACCGGGATGCTCTATTTTCTGCGGACCTTTATTGGCACCACTTCGCCGACGATGAAGGATTCTAACCATACTCTGCTACGGTCGATTCATAACTTCACGTACGATACCGATTTCTATTTGACAGACGTGTCGATTACGCAGACCTTGGAATTCGACATTAGTATGTGGATGAATGGCGTAAAAATGATCTTTGGAACCCAATGCAGTCACCGTGGCGATAAGTCATGGGATATCTACGACAATGTAAATAAGAGGTGGGTGTCCGCAAAAATTCCATGCAAGATGGTCAACGGATGGAACCATCTCACGATCCATGTGCAAAGAAAAACAGATAATACATTGGTCCGCCAATCGATCGACTTAGATGGAACGAACTATACACTCAATATCAGTTATCCTGCGGCCAAAGGTCCATCTAGCTGGTGGGGACTAACTGTCAACTATCAAATAAATGGCGATTCAACACCGCATGCAAATATCACCTATCTGGATAACTTCAACATGACATATTGGTAGATGGGTCGGGCAGGAATGGGATAAAACTGTTCCTGCCCGGAGCATCTTTTCGGCGAGGCGGCGCATCGTGAATCGGCCGAACGGGCGAGGAACATTGAAGCTCCAGTTCCACAACCGATTTCCGGCGATTCATCCCTGCCTTTCGCCATGTAATTTCATCCAGTCGGCAGACGTATTTTTTTCCTTTGCGAGCACAATTTACACAGATTGGGAAAAGGATGCCCGCAATCCACATTTTTTTTCAGAAATATTGCACAAACGCTTTGTTACTCCAAGGAATTGTGTAATTATTCACATAGAAATTCCTTGCATCCTTCTGCCTAGGTCCCCCGAAGCTGAGCTCAAGCAGAGAAATTCGGCACTTGCGTATCGTTGTGGAAAGTTGCAGCTCGAACTCCACAACCAGTCGCCCTTGAGTCGCACCTTCGTCCGGGTCCGGTTGTTGTTCGTGCCTTTATTTTCTAAGGGCACGTAAGAAGAGGTTGTCGGTACCCGTCAGACGTAATCCGTCTCGGCGCTCCAGGCCAGCCCAACCAAAACCAGCAGACGCATTGACTCCTATCCCTGACCTAGAGCCAGCGGCAGGAGTCTCACGCAGACCATAACAGACACGTGTTAGACATCGTGCCGAGGTAGATTTATGAAATTTCCTACTTATTCCCTCCTAGTCGTCTTTGCCACCACCGCATCCGCATTCGCATCCGTCAGCATCAGCAGCCCGTCTAACGGCGAACATGTTTCATCCCCATTTACTCTCTCTGCAACTTCAACAAGTTGCTCCTCTCAGACAGTCGGTACCATGGGCTATTCCATCGATAACGGGGATACCACACAGATCAATAACACTTCGTTCGATGCGCAGGTCAGCGCACCAGCGGGCACGCATACCGTACACGTCAAATCCTGGGGCGATCAGGGCGCGGCGTGTGTGACAGACGTTGCCATCGACGTTACAGATGTCACCGACACTCCCGTAGCCGATACCTCCGTGGTGCCCCGGGACGCGGTGAGCGTCAGCAGCTTGCAAAAGATGGGTGGCTGGACAGCGTCCCATGACAGCGCAACCAATGGCAGTGCGAGGGGCGAAATGAAACTGGTTGGCTCTCCCGTACACAGCGGGTCTGCACGTGAATTCATCACCAGGTTTTCTGGGTCAGGCGGAGAGCGTTATTCTGTCTCCTTTGGCGATAATGCGACCTCCACCAACTTTTTTTACGATGGTTGGATCTATTTCAACAGTTCTTCCAGCCACATCGCCAATCTGGAGCTGGATCTGAATCAAACTATGTCTAATGGCGATACGCTCTTCATGGGCATACAGTGTGATGGCTACACCGGAACCTGGGATTACACTGAGAACTTAGGATCCGCTAGGCATCCCAAGGGGCATTGGGCTCACTCCAGCTCACCATGCAACCCGCGCTCCTGGAAGCGCGATTCCTGGCACCATGTTCAGGCGAGCTTCTCCCGCACCACTACGGGAAAGGTCACTTATAAGACGATTTACCTGGATGGCGTGAAGCACACGCTGAATCGCACCGCCTATGCAGCGCGTGCAGAGGGGTGGGGTCATACATTGATGACGCAATTCCAGATCGACTCCACAGGCAGTTCAACGGTCACCGCGTATCTGGACGATCTGACCATCTATCGCTGGTGAACCAAAAAGTACAGCGGCGAACAAGTTCCTATCTCATCGAACTAGACTAAGCGGTTCGATGAGATAGGGAAAAGCCCTTGCGATCATTCTCAGTCACATTCTGCTTGACCTGTGAGGATGGTTTGACTAAGGAATCTCGTCGAGAATACCCGGCGCAGAACAAATGCTAACTTATTCGACTTCCCCGCACACGGACTGTTGTGCTACTGGAGGAGCCCCACGAAACACTCAACTTGCACGCGATCTAAATGACGTGCCGAGGCCGATTCATGAAACTACTTTTCTATCCCGTGTTGTTCGTTCTCGTTTCCGCCGCACCTGTATTTGGAGTTTCCATCACCAGCCCTTCCAGCGGCGAGCATGTCAACTCTCCATTTACGCTGACTGCTTCTTCTGCAACATGTTCAAGTAAGCCCGTGACGAGTATTGGCTATTCTCTGGATAGCGCGGGAACAACCGTGTTGCGAGGACAGGCCTACCTTGATACAAAAGTTTCGGCGTCTGTGGGCACGCATACCGTGCATGTAAAAGCTTGGAACAGCAGCGGTTCGACGTGCGTTACCGATGTCAAGATCGACGTTTCAAGTGCTTCAGATGATGTCGCAAATAACAGTTCCGTTGTTCCCAACGGGTCAGTAAGCGTTAGCAATTTGGAGTCGATGGGCAGCTGGAAGGCCTCCCACGACACCGGTGCTGGCGGCAGAGCAAGCGGGAAAACGAGCATGGTCGGCTCACCCTCCCATAGCAGTACTTCCCGTAAATTTGTGACAACCTACTCCCACTATGGCGCGGAGCGTTATTCGGTTACCTTCGGGGACAATCGATCTGCGAAAAACTTTATGTGGGACGGCTGGGTCTATCTGACCAGCTCCGCCAGTCACATCAACAATCTGGAAATGGATTTGAATCAGACGATGCCAAATGGGAACACGGTGATCTTCGGAATCCAATGCAACAGTTCGGCTGATAGGTGGGATTACACGGAGAATTTGGGAACAGCGAATCACCCCAAAGGGCACTGGGCTCACTCCAGTGCACCTTGCAATTTTCACAAGTGGGGTACGAGCAAGTGGCATCACGTGCAGATGGAGTATTCCCGCACCGACACCGGCAGGGTCACTTATAAATATGTCTGGCTGGATGGGAAACGGTCCACTCTGAACAAGACAGCATTCGCCGCTCGTTCACTTGGATGGGGCTCGAGTCTGTCGATCAACTTCCAGATGGACGGCAATTCAGGCAGTGGAACGGCCACTATGTACCTGGATAGTCTGAAACTCTATCGCTGGTAAACAACGTCAATCTTTCCATTTACAGCGCCAGCAAAACAGTCGAGTTCAACCAAAAAGTTGGGCTCGACTGTTTTGCTGCGGAACGTGTGGAGTTGAAGATTTCGGAGAATGGAGTGTCTGCGCTGAATACAGGTGCGTTCAGCTTATCGTTCGCTGACGAGATGTTCGGTGGCCTGATTCAGCAATTCTTCTGACGACAGTAGAGTGAGCGCATGGCGAATCACTTCCCGCTCCGCATCCTGGATCGACATAGGCGGAATTACCGTAATGCCACCGATCAGATCAATCAGAGTGAAATAGGAAGCGCGGCTGATATATAGAAAATCCAGCGGGTACTCGGGTTTTCTGGCGCGAGCCGCAACAGGATCAGCATCCAGGAAATAGCTGACATCCGGCCGAGGCACCAACTTCATGATCATGCGAACGTAGGCGCGCGCTGCTGGATTTGCCAGGTTCAGGTTGGCCAACTCATCATAGATATATCGATCGCAAATGACAAAATCCGCGCCCGATTGCAAGGCTTTCGCTACTGCGGCGCGAAGCGACAAAGCATCCACAAAATATAGCCCCAGTCGCACCACGCTCATAGGCCCCGAGCGGACATTTTTGTCACGACGGTTGACGGGCTTTTCAGGACTTCCAACCCCTTTTTCCCCTTTAAACAAGGTGTGTCCCGCGCCTTCGCGAATCCGTTTCAGCCTGGCAACATCATCCCAGAACGTAACCAATTTAATCCGCATACCTGCGCTTTGCAGGAGGGCGCGAAGATTCGCGATCTGAGTGCTTTTTCCGGCGCCGTCGATACCAGAAAAACTTACAAATTTACGGCGTCTGCTGTCTTGCTTCACTTGCATTGTCGCGCTCCTGCAAAAGTTTCGTGGTGAGGCTGCAAACTGCGATCCGTTATGGCCGGCTAGGGCTTGCAGCGGACATGCCGACAACGGCTCCGACGGCGACGCAAGCGCCCACGATTAATCCGACCCGGATGAGGAAGGACCTTGATCGTTTTTGTTTTGCCGGCGCAACCACCGCCCCAGCCGGTCTGGAAGCTGCAACGCCGGTAGGCTTTTCATATGGTGCAGCGGCCGTGCCGACCGGATTCGAAGTTCCATTTTGTTGTTGCTGCGGAGCCGGCGGCAACGTGGCCGATGATTGTTCCTGATTGGCTTCGCTGGAACCCGCTGCGCCGGATTCGCTGGAAACTGCCGATGGTTGCGATGTAGCTGGATCCGCGGTACCCGTCGAACTATTGGAATTCTGAGAATGCGTTGCGGGGGTAGTTGCAGTCTGTTGGCCGGAAGCGATCGCCTGCGGTTGCGTACTGGCTGCTTCGGCGAATGGAACCGCCAGAAGAATGACCAGACACCCTGCGATTTTTCTCTGTTGCCAACTAGCTGAGGTTCTCATATATTCTCCTCCACCCACCCGCCAACTTTCCTGTGCGGAGCGTGACCTTGGCAGCGGGTCAAGCGGCGCTTTCCGGATGCGTGCGACCTTCCATCGTGACCGCCTGAGAAGTCGAGTCGGCTGGAAGCTTATAAAAGCTGCTCACTGCGCTTGCGGTTGTGTCGTGAATTTCGAATAGACCGACCGCACCGAAACGCTTCAGCGCCGTCTCTAGCGAAGCATGCAACCCAGCCAATTTCAGGTCGCCGTTTCTCTTCATGGCTTCCTCCAGGCAGCATAGCAGCAGGTGAACTCCGGACTTGTCCAACAGGTGGAGGTTCGAGCAATCGAGCACGACGAACGGGCGTTCCGCATCAATACAGCGCTCCAGCTCGCGCAGAAAGGCCTGCCGTTGCTTTGCACTTCTAATTTCCTGCAACTGCAGCACCGCTACATCACGTCTGCGAATTGTCATAGGTTTCACCTCTCCAAGTCTGTCCTTCAAATTCCCTTGATGCAACGCCACTTTAGCTCCGCCCTGGTTAGGTCTTCGCCGGGGCCGACCTTCACGACGAGCTTTGCAGCAATCGCGCAAGCTCGGCTTTTGGACTACGCACGCCATTTCTCAGAATATGTGTTCCATAACGAAACAGGGTTCCGAAGCTGGTGCGGTACCAGCAGCACTCCATCATGCGGGGCGACAATCCACACAGGACCCGCAGCTTCTTCACCCTGTTCGGCGAAGACAGTATGGCCGCTATCAGTCGATGATTTCCATCCAATATCGTGAGCGGTTCGGTTTCGCTGATACCGATTAGAACGACGGGCCCAATGCCGTGATCTTCATGCCCGAGCCGATCTCCGATCTCAGTGAGCTTTACAAAAAATTTGTCGTCGATCACGCTTTCACGTTTTTTCATGCTTTCCGCCACTTCGAGGATCGAGAAATGGCCCTGCGCAATGTTTTTCCACTGCGCACGTGGAAAGACTCGAATTTGCGCTAGATCGGAGAGATTAAGCTCGATCTCATACCATTCTGTTCCAGCGGGGAGCTCACTCCACAATGCGCGATGGCGAATAAAGAACAGGGCGCGCCGCTTTGCATTTTCGATGGAGTTATCGAGGTCAGGATGCATCACTACGTCACCCAGCGCCTCATGGTAGTCGCGAAACACAGGGGTATTGAAATCACTCTTCAAGAACTCCGCAATCACTTCATCTTCTGAAGCGGGGCGGATTAATCTGACGGGCTGAAACACACCATGTTCTTGATTTTTGTAGGGGTCGCTAAGTGCATCCGTCAGGAACGGTAAAACCACCAGAACAAACAGAACAGACAACAGCGCCAACTGCACCAGAATGACCTGCCGCAATGAAGAATGGAATAGGCAAATTCCCGCAATCACGACACCGCTGAACAGCAGTTGAATCCAACTCGTATTCGCTATCTTGTAAGACATTTCATAGGTGATCATCACCGCGCTGAGCGAATACACCACAGACGTGATTGCATAGAGCGCCAGCAGGTAAGACAGTCCATGGGGGCCGGCGATATTAAACTTTCCGCCAAAGAACAACATCCATAGCCAGTTTGGCGCCAGGCGGAGACCAAGAGCGAGGACGGAACCGATCGTCAACACCATAAGAAGCGCGGAAGCTATAACTGTAAGATCTTTCCTCTCTTCGTTACTTGCACCCGCCGTCAGTGGAAACAGGCTATTGACAATCGCCTGGGAGAAAGAAAATACCACCCGTCCCACCATCGCGACTGCCGCATAAAGGCCTGCTTCTTTAACCAGGAAAAAGTGCTTCACCAGAACAATATCGCAGTTATTGATAAGTACCTGGCCTGAGAAAAATACCAGCGTCTGGGCCATTTCGCGAAGTGCATACGAGCGGCGGATCGGCGACGGAATGCGGGCTGCCAGTCTTGGTGTAATTGCGAAATATGCTGTGATAACAGCGGCGGAATTGGCGGCAATCACACCGCGTACGCCGAACCCGAGCAGAATCAAAAGCACCGACCCGCCAAGCCGCATCGCGCCTTCAATGACCAGGCTGCTAGCCAGGCGGCGAAAGCCGTACGCTCCCTGGACGTAGCCTCGGCGACTGCCGAGCGGAATGTAGAACGCGACCCCAATGGCGAGAAGAATAATCAGAACCGGATCATTCAGGTTCAGATAACTCGCGATAAGATTATGAAACAGCAGCAAAATCGCAGCGAAGGCGAGACCGCATGCCCATGCTCCAGCATGGAAACCGCGGTAGCCGGCGGACTTGGCCTCTGGGGTTCGCTGTTGCGCAACAATCTTGGCAGAAGTGATTTGAAACGACAGGGTGACCGCCGACACCAAGATAAGCAGCGTATAAACGGCCGTAGCGTTACCAAAGCCGCTGGGGCCAAGAAATCTGGCCACGGCGATGTTGTAGATGAAGTTGGTTGCGGTGGCGAGACCGGAGCCGGACAGCAATACGAAGCTTCCGGAAAGAACACGGGCTCTCAACGTTTTCGGTTTCTGTGTCGTGACATTCAACTTATTGAGGCTCCAATTAGCAACCAGGCAAAATCCATTGAGCTGCTCCTGCGTCGGCCAGAGTGGCCGGGAGAGCTCGATGTATACTTCAATTCCGCAGTAACTGACTTCGATGCGTAAAACATCGTCGTGGCTGCTCGGGACCAAAGGCAATCTGCAGAAATCGCGGCAACCCCGGTATCCCCATCTGCTTCTAACAAACATTCCTTATGTTTAGTCGCGTAGGTACTGCACTCTTTTTGTCTCTTTTTCTTGCCGGCGGTTGCTCCAGACGCGGGACTCCGCAGCCGGTGCAATTGAAATACAAAGCCACGGGGACATCGCCCGAAATTCTGGCCCTGTACGAAGCCTGGTTCGGATTTTCCAAGCACATCGACCCCGGCTATTCCTCGCATGACCCGGCAGTGATTCGCCGGCAGATCCAGCAGGCGAAAGCCAGAGGGATTTCGGCGTTTGTGGTGGATTGGTATGGAGACCGGGAGCCCTTCATTGATCAAAGTTATGCGTTCATGCAGACCGCAGCCGCGAAACAACACTTCCATGTCGCGATGATGTATGCCGAGAGCGACCAGGAAGATGGCGCGACCGACGAAGCCGTCGCCGACTTCACGATGTTCCACGCTACCTATCTTTCGGCCAAATCTCCGGGGCACGAGGCCTACCTGACGTACCAAGGCCACCCGGTCATCTTTATTTGGCCCAGGAGCCGACATACGAACTGGGCCCAAGTGAGATCGGTAATCGACAAATGGAAGCCTGCGCCGCTGCTGATTGCGTTGAATCCGCCCGGCAAGGATGCCGACGCATTTGACGGATTCTATGCGTGGATCAATCCCGGGCCGCAGGGTTGGGCGGCGGATGGCAGCCATTGGGGAGAGCAATATCTCGCGCATTTCTATCAAACCATGGGCTCGAAATACGCCAACAAGATTATTGTCGGCGGCGCCTGGTCACAGTTCAACGACAGCAAAGCGTCGTGGAGCCTGAATCGACACATGTCTGCGCGCTGCGGACAGACTTACCAGGACACCTTCAATCTGTGGCGGAAATATTTTCCTGCGGATCAACCCATTCCCTTTCTGATGCTGGAAACGTGGAATGACTACGAAGAAGGGTCGGCAATTGAACCCGGCATCCCAACGTGCGGAAAAGAATCGCAGGCACCGGCCGACAAGGATCAGGCAGCCAAAACGCCGAGCTCATCTGAAAAGCATTAGCGCATAGCACGGAATCCGCAGAACAATGGTTGGCTATTAACTATGAATGGTCGCCCGCATTACACGGCGACCATTCTGTCGTTGGCTCTATTTCTCTTCACGGAATCGTGGCCTACAACACCTGCCGATTGAAAGTCGGCGAGACGCTGTTAACCCACCCGCATTTTGAATGCGATGACCGGCTCGGCCTCTGGAAAGTTGAGTGAGGCATCGCCATCCTGATACTCAACGCGCCCTTGAGCATCGATCATTGCAGGAGCCTGGTAGACCTTGCTAATGATGGAGAGCGGACGGCTTCGCACCTCGTCATACACACGTCCAAGATATTCGCCAAGCACGCCGAGGCACAGCAGCAGCATACCCCCGACCATGAAAATTGCAGCGGTGATGGAGAGTCCCACGGTGCCAATTGGGGTCTTGGCGAGCAGAGCGCCAAGCGCAAGAATAGCGACGGCGAACGCGGAAAGGCTGGCTAACGCGAAACAAAGCCGCAGCGGCTTATAGCTGAAGCTGGTGATCGCATCCATGGCATACTTAATGCGGCTTACGAACGAGAGCTTGCCATCCCCCGCTAAGCGGTCGTTGCGATCATAGTAGACAACAGCATTCTTGTAACCAACCCAGGCGCGCAAGCCGGGTAAGTAGCGGTTGCCTTCTCTCAAGGAATTGATGGAATCGACAGCCTGGCGATCCATCAGGCCAAAAATCCCGGCGTTCAGAGGAATGGGGTAGTCGGAGAGCGCAGACAATACGCGATAAAAAAGTGGGAACAGAGCGGCTAGAATCTTCCGCCGTTCCTGGCGGCTTCGTCTGACAGCAACAACAACCTGAGCCCCTCGGCGCCAAGCATCGACAAGCTGCGGCAGAACTTCGGGGGGGTCCTGCATGTCTCCATCCATCAGGATGACTGCTTCTCCGCGTGCGGTCCGGAGCCCAGCTGAAATAGCGCCCATATGTCCCCAGTTGCGTGACAGGTCGACAACGACGACGTGGGGATCCACGCTTTGCAACTCCCGCAGCAGTTCCAGAGACGAGTCCTTCGAACCGTCGTTTACATAGATAACTTCCCAGTCTTCGTCGACGCGGCTCATGGAGGCCGCGAGAGCTTCGTGCAACTGACAGATCAATTGTTCTTCATTGTAAATAGGTATGACTACAGAGATCATGCTGCCTCCCCCAAAACCCTTCTTTCGAAACCAAAATACCTGCTCGTTGACTCCGGCCCACTGAGCGCGTTGTGTTAGCCGGACTTTTGAACGGGTTTCTTACACTTGCTGGTTCTCGCCAGTCAAACTGGCCTACCGTGTGAATGGGGAATTCAATCGGTATTCACATTGCCAAATAAGATGCCAATCATCGCCGATTCGTTTTATCAAAGCAAAATTTCTTAGTGCTCGGCGTGAGTGTGCAATTCGTTGCACACAGTGACCGGCAAACTTCTGACTCCAAAAGTAAATCTCATTCAGGTTCAGCCTGAAAAATTCGCACCCTCCACCGCGTTTCGGCAGGGGTCATCACGACGGTGTAGCGGGCGTGAGTGTGCTGCATCGTCAAAACTTTTTGATCGTCGACCACTCCCTCCTCATATTCGACGTCATCCACCAGTTGAATGGAGAGCCCGTCGGGAGAATAGAAAACAATCTGAATTTTATGCGCGCGATCCTGGTAGCGCGTATGCAGCCCCAGGGCAGCCTGCTGGTGAATGGTGTCCGTCAATTTATCTTTGGCGGTCCCCACAAAGTCTTGATCGAGCAGATCGGGGCGATTCTGCCGCAGTGCAGCTGCCAGGCTTTGCCACGATTCCACATAGTCTTGCACCACGGCGGTCGCCGTTTGGTCCTGCAACTGCCGCGGACCATGCAAATTCGGCGGCTCCACGTGGACCGCCGGCTCGGCTGCCAGCAGAGCGCCGGGCATCGCCACGATCGAGAATAGAACCAGCGCGGTTTTGACGTTCATCATCATTATTTCTGCCAATGAATTTCGTTTCCTAACACAACCCCGCTGGCGACCGTGATGGTCGCTCCGGGGTAGGCCGGCAATTCTACTTGCGCGATTCCGTGTTTCAGAGGCACATCCGCCGTCGACCGTGTACCGTTGTAATTTTCGGTGAACGTGACGATGGTGCCATCGGGCACAGCGTTTCCGCTGCAGTCTTGCACCGGATTGGTTTGTAAATGGATGTGGTTCCCAGCAGGCTGGGCACTCATCTTCAAGCCGCATGGGCTTCCGGGAACCTGTTCGACGACGCGTGTACTGGAAATGCCATCCACCTGTGCTTCAAACTGGGCGAAACCTTCCTTCGTCCCGGAGTCCATTTCTGTCGTCGCCTCCCCTAGGTGCGCAGCCACCGTGCGCTGTTGCACCGGGCCCGACGGGATCGACAATTTGAAGGAGACCTGCGTGGGTTTGGTGATCAGGTTATGGTAGACATCGAAGATGTACAGGGTTCCGCTAATGCCGTTGTGCAAGCCGATCGATAGCCGCGACGGCTTCGCCAGAAAACTCAGGTTTGCCGGCTTGCTTCTAGGCGCAACATCGAACCATCCGTTGTCTGTGGAGGAGCCTGCCACGAGAATCGCCAGGTAACGACCGGCGTTGTACAGGGACCCAGTCGGGAAGTAAGCGGGCTGTCCCAGTTGCACGTTTCGCTTCAGGACCTGGCCGGGTCCGACAATGTACAAAGCCGCGTTGCCGCTGCCTGTGCTCTGAATCGAAAAGGCACTGCCCGCTTGGACAATTTTGGGCAAAGTCATTTGACCGTCCTGCGCATATGCAAGCGGCAGAACGGCGAACAAAATGCCGCCGACCAGGCATGTGAACCTGAGCTTCAATCGACACTCCTAACGCTGTAGATCTCGGTGATCGTGCGTTCGCTGCTGATCTTCTTGGCGAGATCCTCGGGAATATGGATGGTGAATGGAATTGGCGTGTCAGGGAGGAGGGCGTGATTAGTATACTGATCGACCACCCAGACAACCTGACCTGTCTTGTCATAGAGGGTCTCCAGGATGTGCGCGATATTTACGACTTGGCCGCCTTGATTGACAAGCTGCCCGGTAACAGTGGCTCCCGGTGCCGGATTCATGCGCTCATTCTCAATTGCAATGACTGGGCCCGCGGAGGCGCTGACCAGACTGGATGACGGTTCCATGCGAATACTGCCGACATCGGACAACGTCGCGCCTGGAAAATTGATGAAAAATGGCGTCACTTGCTTGGGCAAAAGAATGTGAGAGATTTTGTCGAAACTGCCTTCGGTCGAGATCGTCGAGCCGCTATTTGACAAGAGTGTGGCCCTGACCGACACATACGCCGGCACGACATCTTCATTCAACAGCTCGCCGAGTACGACCACACCTTCCGCGCGCTGCACCGGGTGCATATCTACAATGCGTACATGGGGTGCTTCAACGTCCTGCACTCCCCAATCATCTCCCGCACCGCGGTAGATCACATCCCAGCGAAGGTAATTCTCCGGGATGACCTGGGGCGGCACAACCGTCTTCTTGACCAGCGGCCAATCGACGCTCCATCGACTTCCGTTCCTGACGACATGCAGGTCCCGGGTAGTGGTGAATGGCCCCACAACGGAAGACCAGTGCATCCGGAGTCGCACCTCTGCCTGATCGCTGGAGGCATGCAGCGGTCGCACCTCAAAGGTTTCGAGGGTAGCGTAGGTGCGCAAGCTCATGTAGTACCCGGTCAGATCATGCACAAAATCCGGCTGGGTGAACTCGGCTTTGTTCGCGAGGCTGGAGTATGCAGCCTTCCAGGCTCGAAGGCGAATTTCATCCCCCAGATTTTCCACAGCGGCCTGCGGAGTGGAAGATGTTCGCAGCAGATTTTTTCCGCCGGCGTATTCAAGCGCGGACTTCGAAGGATGAAGAGTTCCGATGGCGATAAATATCACGGTCGCAGCGGTAATGGTGGCGGCGAGTATGCGTCCTGTATTCACGAGACGAGTCTCCCCGGTTCGAGATCTCTCTCGCCCGTCAAGGCAGCATCGCCATCAGTGTCTTCATATTTCCGTCCAGGAATCAGGACAACGAGGATGGCGAGGATACTGCTGCCAAACGGGAGCGTGCCCCACATGACCCCTTGCCAGTGGGGCGGCTTCTGCGGTGCATTCAAGGGCACCGCAGGGGGCACACCGTCTTTGCCCCATATCGTGATAGTGTGGTTTTCCAGATCATCGACCCGACGCCAACCGGCGAATTGCAACAGCGGATCGTAATATGGATCGCGATTGATGACCCACTTCAGGCCGTATTTATCGGCGTGCCGCAGCATGGCGCGCAATGCATCCAGGCCAGATTGACCGAAGTATTTTGAACTGCTCAGCGATCCCGCCCCATTGCTGGTCAGCTCCGGCAACCTCCGTTCCGAATTCCACTCCCCGTCGACGCTACCGGCATCGGTAAACACTGCCAGCCGGGAAATCTCTTCGCCAAAACCCAGAGTGACATAGCGATACTGATCGTGACGGTCCCGATTGAGCCAATCTGCCACCGAGTCCACTTTCAGGCCGGCCCCTTCTGCCGGTCGGATAGTCACCCATGCAACCGCAAATCCACAGGTAATGGCTGCCGCAATGGACAGCGGAATGATGGCGCGCATGTGGAAGCGGTCAATCAGTTCTGAAACCAGCAGACCGACCATCGGGAGTGCGAGCAGCGTTGCCCAATAGGTGAATCTCTCCATCGTCAAAACTTCATAGGCGCGGCCGAGAAGCAGGTGCCCTACCGGAGTTGTGCCGCCGAGCCCGATTAAAAATGCCACCCAAAAACCCAGCAGCAACGGACGAAGGCGAACGATCGCGGAACCTCGGATAACAATGAACGGGAGCGCGAGAAGCATGGCTCCATACGGCGCCAGCAGGTAATTGAGCCCGTATATCGGACTAAGAATATAGTTCGATCGGCTGGCATGTGGAATCGGGACCTGCGTAACGGGGTAGTGAAACAATGCGATCCAGAACGGCAGCAGCACCACGGTGATCGCGGCGCCCACCACCAAGACAATCGCCACCGTGCGGGAGACAAAGGCCGGCGTGGAAGTCTTTGGCCCACCCTGACGATCGAGCAGCACCAGTGCCAGCACCGGCACCGCAAAGAAAAATGATCCGAACAATAATGTCGCGTGGTGCGCCGCGGCGGCGGCAGCAAACAGGACGACGGCTTTCAGAAAGGATCGCCAACTGCCGCGCCGCACCCATTCAAATAAATACGGCAGTGCATTCAGGTAAATCGGCGCAGCGGATGTAGTGGCCAACTGTCCGGCGGAATAGACCAGGAAGCTCTCCGAGCCCAGAAACACGGTGGCCAGAGCCGCGTAGGATGCCGCGCGGGGACTGACCCACAAGAGTGAAAAGCGATAAATGCCGACGACGAGAAGCAATATGGCAGCTAGCTGAACCGCCATATACCCCATATCCAGACCGGTAATATGAGAGATGACCGCAATCCACTGCTGCGGGAGCGGAGGATAGGTGGTCTGGGAAAAACCGGCGTACCACTTAGTGTTCCAGGGATTGAACCAGTGATGCAGATAGTGCGAGGCGAAAAAGATATGGAAATTCGCGTCGTACGAGTTCAGCGGCAATCTTATGAGCATCAGAGGTAAATGAACCACCAAGGCGGCCATAAGAATGAGGCTCATCGGTAGGGGCCGTGACGACGGCGCGACCGACTCAATTCTATCCACAGGTGCCCTTTCAACAAAAACATGGATTTTCTATCAAGAAGACTTTAGATTCAACGATACAGTTGTTGGTTGCCTGTATTTGGGTGGATGCCTCGCAACTGAGTTGGGCCGGGGCAGCCAACGCGAATAGGCATCTGGGAATCTAAGCCCTTTTGCATTATTTGGATAACAAAGTCGGAGACCCATTGATTGCTTCACCTTGCTTCCTGAAGATTGCTTATGTGTCGCTGCTTGGAATCGCGCTTACTCTCCCTAGCCACGCGCAAACCTACACTGTAGGCCCGAGCACGCCTGCCCAGCCCCAGAAAAAATCTGCCCAAAACAGCGGCTCAAAAACGCAAACCCCAGCGCGACCCCTGGGGTGGGGATCCAACATCCAGAATGCTCGCCTGGCGAACGCTGCGCTCGAAGCTCTACGGCAAGGCAATCATGCGCTCGCCGTCGAGTATGCGCAAAGAGCTGCGCAAAATGCGCCAGACGATGCACACCTCTGGTTTCTGCTGGGGTATGTGGCGCGACTCGATAAAAATTATCAGCTATCTCTCGCCTCCTACGATCACGGACTTCGCCTTAGCCCATCCTCAGTTGAAGGACTCTCCGGCCTGGCGCAAACATACAGCCTGATGGGGCGAATCGATGATGCTGAGCATCTTCTGAAACAGGTGGTCGCGTCCAACCCACAGCGCAGAAACGACGTGCTGCTGCTGGGAAATCTATACATGAGATCTGGAGACTATACTGGCGCACTCGACCTTCTGCATCGAGCGGAGAGGATGAAGCCCGAAGCTCGTTCAGAGGTGCTGCTGGCGATCTCCTACGAACACCTGAAGCAAATGGATCAGGCCAATCACTACCTCGAGCTTGCGAAACACCGCGACCCGAACAATCCCGATGTGCAGCGATCGCTGGCGGGATACTACCGGCAGGTGGGAAATTACCCGGCGGCCATCACGGCTCTGAAATCCATCCGGCATCCTAGGCCAGACGTCAAGGCGGAACTTGCGTTCACCTACCAACTGGATGGCAAGTTGGCGGATGCTGCCAGAGAATACGCGGAAGTTGCCAACGCATTGCCGAAGAATCTGGGGTATCAGCTGTCTGCGGCGCAGGCGGCTGTATCCGCCGGATCTATTGACACCGCAAGTCCATTCCTGCAGCGCGCTGCAGGAATCAATGCGGATTCCTATCGGTTGCACGCCATTAAAGGCGAGATCGCGCAACTGCAGGACCATCTGGAAGAGGCGGTCCGCGAATATAGTGCGGCCATCGATCATCTGCCCGCGAATCCTGTGGAAGGCCCTCTCTACGGCATCCAGCTTCATGTCGACTTGATGCAGCTGTATCGGAACCTGGGCGACGACAACGCTGTTCAACAGCAACTCAAAATCGCGCAAACGCAAATCAGTGCGCTCGACGAGCGTGGCGCCGATCGGGCACCGTTTCTGCGGCTACGCGCTTTGATCAAGATGAACTCCGGAGACTTCGACGGCGCCCTGAAGGATATCAATGAAGCGCTCTCCATCAGCCCCCATGATCCGAATAACCTGCAGCTGGATGGTGATTTGCTGGTGAAACTCGGACGCCCTCAAGATGCGATCGCCGCTTACAAACAGATCCTCGCGATTGATCCGCGCAACCGCTTTGCGCTGACATCTCTGGGATTCGTCTCCCGAGTTGTTGGTCGTGAAGCGGACGCCAGGGCATACTTCGAACGCCTCGCAAAAGACTATCCGACGTTATATATTCCCTATCTGGCAATGGGAGACATGTACACCGCGAATCGCGAATTCGCGAAGGCAGAGGCTTCCTATCGTAAGGCCTTTTCACTGGCTCCGAAGAAAGCGCTGATTATCGCTGGAGGAATGAACGCGGCTATCGAAGCGCAGAAACTTGACCTAGCCGGACAATGGCTGGAACGCGCCTCCAACGACATGAAGCAGCAACCCCAGGTGCTGAAGCAACGCGAGCGGTATCTCCGTTTGCAGGGCCACTATCAGGAATCAGTGGACGTGGGACAGCAAGCCATTAAGGTGCTCCCGAAGGACAGAGATGTCGTTGTGTATCTCGGCTACGATTATCTTCAACTCCAGCAGTACAGCCAGCTGGCTAAGTTGAGCTCTGAGTACTACAACATCTTCCCGCAAGATTCCGATATTCCGTTATTGGCGGGATACGTTGAGAAGCATGACAACAACAACGACAAGGCACTGCAGGACTTTACCGAAGCGATTCGCCGCAACCCGAAGGATGCAACCGCTTACGTGAATCGCGGATACATCTACAACGATCTTCACAAGCCTGATGCGGGGGCAGCGGACTTCGAAACTGCCATCAAATTGGAACCAAACAATGGCCAGGCGCATATGGGACTCGCGTACTCAGACCTGGATCTTGGCAAATCGAAAGCCGCCATCCATGAGTCGGAACTGGCGGAAAAGACGATGGGCGACTCTCAATTCGTCCACGTGATTCGAGCGACAGCGTATGGCCGCATGGGCATGCTGACCAAGGCGGTGGACGAATATCATGCCGCATTGAAATTTGCTCCGAACGACGGCACCCTGCACCTGGGGCTGGGGAACGCTTTATTCGCCGAGCGGCGCTACCACGATGCTGTCAACGAACTGCTGATTGCGCAGAAACTGCTTCCTGAGAATCCCGTTGTTTACGGTCTGCTGGCACGCGCCTACGCGGAGCAGCAGGATCGGCGGCACACAATGCAGTACGTTCAGTTGGCGGAGCAACATGCGCAAGAAAGCGCGAATGCTGCCAATCCCGCCCAGCTGAGCGAAATCTATGTTGCGACAGGACAGGCTCTCAGCACCATCGGAGACCAGAAAGGCGCAATGGAGCGGTTCCGCAAAGCGCTTTCTACTCCCCACAGTGATCGCGTAGCCGTGCGACTTGCGATTGCCCATCTGATGGCGCAGCAGAACCACACAGAGGATGCCGAACGGCAGATTGCGCTCGCCTTTATGGAAGCGCAAGCGGGAACGACGGCTCCAGCTACCGGAAGCGAGTACGTTCAGGCTGCGGACATCTTCCGCCAGATGCACGAGTATGAATTGTCCATTACCTACCTGGGAAAAGCGCGCGACGCAGGTGCGCCGGATATTACCGTGCGGACCGGGAGGGCGAACACCTACCTTGCCGTTGGAGACGTGAACCGGGCTGCGGCTGAGCTAGCGGCGGTCAACTCCGAGGACAGTGAGTCCGACTATCGGTATTTATTGGCGCAGGCAGGGGTATACCGGCAGCAACACCACGGAGTACAGGCTTTGACCGCGTTCGCGCAGGCTGCCAGCGCCGCGGGCGAAGATCAGTCGGCGCAACAAAGCCTACTCGCAGCAGGGGCCAGCGAAGGCTACATGCTCAATTCCAAATTGAGCATGCTAGGCCATTTCTCCGTGCAGCCGACATTTGAAGATACAACGGTTTATGTTTTGGACGCGAAGCTGGATCAGCCAATACCCGTACCGCCAACCGACATCGCGCTACTTCCACCGTTGCGCTCATCCCTGGTGACGCAGGGAATGGCAGCGTACCACCTTCATTTGGGGAATTTCGTCCCGATGAGCGGATTCTTCCAGATTCGGAACTCGCAGGGCACGATCTCTGTGCCTGCTACCAGTTCAATCGTCAATCGCAACACCACGGATTACACCGGGAGTATCGGGATCAACCCTTCGTTTCGTCTTGGCCGCAATGCAATCACCCTGAACAGCGGCATACAGGGAACGATTCGCCGCGATTCCGAATCTCCAAAGCAAATGGATCAGAACCTTTTCCGCGCGTTCACCTACGGTTCCACAACTGCATTCTTCAATGCTGTTTCCGCCTCCGGCTATGTGATTTATGAGACTGGACCATTCACCGAAAGCGATATCCATTCGCGAGGCTTGGCGGCGTCGCTGAATTTCCGGGTCGGTCGGCCGTGGGGACAGAACGCTCTTATCGCCGGTTGGGGGGCACGTGACCAACAATTCTCCCCGAATGGCATTGAAGACTACTTCACCTCGTCTTATGTCGGATTCGCTCGACGGTTTTCGAACCGCTGGGACGCCCAGGCGGTAGTAGAAGACGTCCGGGCATGGCGCGTCGTCACCCCGCGGTCAGGAATTGCGCAGGCCGTACGGTATGCCGGAACCATCGATTTCACTCCCGCTCCATCCTGGAACGTGCAGGCATCGTTGTCCTACGAAGATACCCGAAATTATTACGCCTACGACGCAACTCAAAACGGCTTTTCTGTCTCTTATACAAGAGCCCTCCACCGGAAGATCAACGACGCAACAGGGGAAGTCGAAGCGCAATACCCGCTTCATTTTTCGGCGGGATTCGCACAGGAAAGTTTTTTCAACTACACGCCCGGAAAGAATCAGGAATTCCGGCCGTATGTGAGCATCTCAATTTTTTGAGGCAGGCACTGATGAGAATTTGTTTAGTGGCGACTTTCCCACCAAGCGGCCGACAGCTGAATGAATATGCTTTTCATGTCGCGCGGGAGCTGCAGCGCCTTCCGGACGTGGAGTTGACCATTCTTGCCGATGAATTGGCAGACTACGATTTTGCAACCGACTCCAGCGGAAAACCCCTGAGTGCCACAGCGCAGAACGAATTGCCGGAATTCAACGTGGTCCGTTGCTGGAAATTTGGCAGCCTGACCAATGCTTCGCGCATTTTAAGCGCCGTTCGCAAAATCAAACCGGATGTGGTGTGGTTCAACCTGGTGTTTTCCAGCTTTGCTACGCCCGATAATCCCTTTGCCGCCTTTTTTGGATTGTCTGCGCCTGCGCTCACTCGGGCCGCCGGGTTTTATACGCATGTCACGCTGCACCACATCCTGGAGCACGTGAACTTTGCCGCCGCTGGAATACGCCAGGAACGAATGTTGCGCATGGGCAGCTATCTGGCCACACGAGCCTTGCTGCGCGCCCATTCAGTTTCCGTCCTGCTACCGCATTACCGTCGAACTTTGGTACAGAAATATTCCGCGCACAACGTTCTTCTGGGCACCCACGGAACATTTACGCCCAATCCCACTCCCCCAGACTTTTCCAAACGAGGCAACCCTGATCTTCGCATACTGGCGATCGGTCACTGGGGCACGTACAAACGGCTGGAGACGCTGATGGAAGCTTTCCCAGCGGTGGTCGAGAAGATTCCCAATGCCAGGCTGATTGTTGCGGGCGCCAATCACCATACCAAACCGGGCTATTGGGAATCGATCCGCGAAGCCCAACCGAAGCACCTGCCGATCGACTTCCTCGGATATGTGGCGGAAGAAGCGATCCCGGAACTGTTCAAAAGCACATCCATCCTGGTTCTGCCCTATGACTCTGCCACTGGATCCAGCGGTCCGGCGCATCAAGCGTGTGAGTACGGAGTGCCGATCGTGTGCGCCGACATTGCCGATTTGCGGGAGATGGTGACGGATGAAGATATGGCTGTCAGCTTCTTCGCGAAGGGCGATGGGAACCAACTAGCCAAGGAACTTACGACCATCCTGCAGTCGCCAGAATTGCAGCGCAGCATGGCAGAACACAACTTCGCGGCCGGCGTGCAAATGACAATGGGCAGCGTTGTGCGCAGCTATCTCCGTTGGTTTGAATTGAAGAAATGCCAGGACAGTGTCGCTCGCGGGACCACTTCCTCACGTAGCGGGCCGGCACGCAATCGGGCTCAATCGGCGGACTTCGCAATTCCGTTGACATGGCGCACAGCAGAAAATTTAGCCGACTTGCCGGATACAGATCGATATCCGGCCAGTCCCAGGCTCGAAAGCGAACTCTAGATCGTGGCTTGAGAGCTGGATTATCCATTTAATGAACGAGATAGAGAACGGAGCTGACCGGGCTAGCACGCCGGTCTAGTTTTGCATCCAACATGCGATGTCGTGAACAAGTCCATCGCTCCTGACCCCCGGGGATTGGGAAAATGAATATGAGAATTCGATCCCCTTGGCTCAAACTGTATCGTCAACCAATCGTCTTGATATCCTGCCTGGCGCTGGTATTGGTCACCGGATGCTCTGATGCGATTCCAGGAGCGCCTCCGCCCGCGCCGTCTGTGACCCTCTCCGCCAGTCCCCCGCAAGTAGCCAACGGTGGTACGGCGATGTTGAGCGTGGCAGCTTCGAATGCCACATCTTTGACCGTAACCGGAAGTGAAGGCAGCTCCTATTCGCTTGCTGCGGATGGTGGCACTTTACCGGTCAGTCCCACCACAACAACCACATATACGGCAACCGCAACCGGGCCCGGGGGGACAACAACAGCAACCTCGACGGTAACGGTTGCAGCCGCAACGGCGCCGACTGTAAATATTCTTGCCAGCCCGATGTCGATCACCCCGGGCAAAGCTTCCAGATTGACCGTAACTGCGACAAACGCCACCTCCGTGACCGTGACCGGCAGTGACAGCAGCTCCTACACCCTGGCAGCGACCGGAGGAACACAGTCCGTCAGCCCGGCCGCGACGACAACTTATACCGCAACTGCCACAGGACCCGGTGGAACAGTCACTTCAACGGCGACAGTGACTGTGAGCGCAACCACAAACCCAGCGCCGACAGTGTCCATCGCGGCTAACCCCACGTCGATCTCGTCCGGCAGTACATCCACGTTGACCGTGGCGGCGACCAACGCCACGTCGGTGATCGTGACAGGGAACGATGGCAGCTCTTACACTTTGTCGGCGACCGGCGGAACACAATCTGTCAGTCCAACGGCGACAACCACGTATACCGCGACCGCGACCGGGGCAGGAGGAAAGACCTCCGCGACGACGACCGTCACAATCGGATCATCCGCTACACCTGCGCCCACGGTTACGATCGCGGCAAACCCAACCTCAATTGCTTCAGGTGGATCGTCAACCTTGTCCGTGGCGGCGACCAACGCCACAGGTGTGACACTAACGGGGAGCGATGGCAGCTCCTACAGCATGTCGTCGACGGGCGGAAAGCAATCCGTTAAGCCAACGGCAACCACGACATATACAGCGACAGCGACTGGAGCCGGCGGAAAGATTTCCGCGAGTGCGACGGTGACCGTGACCAGTCCTGCGCCTACAGTCAAAATCGCTGCCAATCCTACTTCAATCACGTCGGGTGGGACATCCACGCTGGCAGTGACTGCGACAAATGCCACTGCGGTGAGAATCACGGGAAGCGATAACAGCTCCCACACCCTGTCTTCAAACGGCGGCACACAATCCGTCAAACCAACAGCGACAACCACCTACACCGCGACCGCAACAGGAGCCGGAGGAAAGATCTCCGCTTCAGCTACGGTCACCGTAATACCGGCGGCGGCCCCGGTTGTTACTTTCGCGGCAAATAAATCGACGATTACTGCTGGAAGTTCCACCACACTTACCGTCACGGCGAGGAATGCCACGAGCGTAGCGATCACGGGCAGCGATGGCAGTTCTTATAGCTTGGCGGCGACAGGAGGAACTCAATCGGTCAGCCCGACAAAGACGACAACCTACACCGCCACAGCAAAGGGACCGGGCGGAAAGAGCTCGCAGACTACAACCATCACGGTCAATGCCAAACCGGCACCCACCGTGGCCATCACCGCCAAACCTGCGTCGATCACGGCCGGAAGTTCTTCTTTGCTGACAGTAAGCGCGACCAATGCCACCGAAGTGACTGTCAAAGGCAGTGACGGCAGTTCGTACACGCTGCAGGCAAATGGCGGCACCCAATCTGTGCACCCGAGCGCGACAACCACCTATACCGCAAACGCAACTGGAGCCGGTGGAACCACCACTGGAACGGCAACCGTAACGGTGGCGCCTAACCCGGCGCCAAAGGTAACCATCGCGGCAAATCCCACATCGATTTCCGCTGGAAGTTCGTCGATTTTGACGGTCGCCGCGACCAACGCAACCGGGGTTGTTGTAACCGGCAGCAATGGCAGCTCCTATACGCTGGCGGCAAGTGGGGGATCACAATCCGTCAAACCAACAGCGACAACCACCTACACCGCGACCGCAACTGGAGCCGGAGGGAAGATTTCAGCCAGCGCGACCGTGACCGTAGCGAGTCCAGCACCGCGGTCAATATTGCTGCGAATCCTACTTCGATCAGTTCAGGCAGCTCTTCCACGTTGACGGTGACGGCAAGCAACGCCACGGCTGTGACAGTTAGCGGCAGTGATGGCAGCTCGTACACCTTGGCTTCGAACGGCGGTGCACAATCCGTCAAGCCAACTTCAACCACGACTTACACCGCCACAGCAACAGGAGCTGGAGGCAAGATTTCCGTTTCCACGACCGTGACTGTAACAGCGGCACCGGCACCTGTCGTGACCTTCACGGCAAGCAGCCCGACGATCACGGATGGAAGTTCGACCATACTGACTGTAACTGCGACAAATTCCACGAGCGTGACCATCACAGGAAGCGACGGTAGCTCCTATACTCTTGCGGCGACCGGCGGAACGCAGGTCGGTCAGCCCAACCAAGACCACTACCTACACAGCAACCGCAAACGGACCCGGCGGAAAGAGCACGAAAACCACGACCATTACGGTCAATCCGAAACCGGCACCGAGCGTGTCGATCTCGGCGAACCCTACGTCGATCGCGCCCGGAAGTTCTTCTTTGCTGACAGCGAGCGCGACCAATGCCACCGGGGTAACTGTCAAAGGCAGTGACGGCAGTTCATATACGCTGCAGACGACCGGCGGAACACAGTCCGTGAGCCCCAGCGCGACAACTACGTATACAGCGACCGCTACAGGGGCTGGCGGAACTACCACGGCGACAGCAAAAGTAACTGTGACACCCAACGCGGGACCAACCGTGACGATCACCGCCAATCCGACCTCTGTAACCGCGGGGAACTCTTCCACCTTGACGGTGACAGCAACGAACGCTACTGGAGTTGTAGTAACCGGCACCGACGGTAGCTCCTATACACTGGCCGCAAGTGGCGGAACCCAGGCTGTCAGCCCGAAGTCAACAACCACCTACACCGCGACAGCAACAGGAGCTGGAGGTAAGACCTCCGCGACTGCGACGGTGAAGGTGATAACGGGTTCCGCCGTCCAACTGACGGTGATTAGCGCAGGCACCGGCTCAGGAACAGTTACCAGCTCTCCGTCGGGGATCGACTGCCCGGGAAGCTGCACCGCCGGCTTCTCCAAAGGAACGGTGGTCGTATTGACAGCAAATCCCGACCCGGGCACTACCTTTGCAGGATGGTCCGGGCTGTGCACTGGTTTAGAAAAGTGCAGGCTGAGTGCCAGTGCTACGGTGACGGCGACCTTTGAGCAAGGGACGGCAGGTCTCACTTCGCTCAATCACATCATCTTTTTTGCCCAGGAAAATCGTTCGCTGGATAACTACTTCGGCGCGATGCGGGAATACTGGAAGGACAACGGAATTCCCGACCAGTCGTTCGACGGGCTGCCTCAGTTCAACCCGACCAGCGGGGCGGCTCCACTCTACGGTCCCCCTCCCGCCATTCCCGGATGCGACCCCACCAGCCCTTACCCCGGCAGATGCATTTTTGACACAAGTCACACCGTGGCCTCATTCCACATGATTTCGGTATGCAACGAAAACACCAGCCCTTCGTGGCAGGAGGCCCATAACGACTGGGACTACACGGATCCGGTGGGCACGCGTCCGGCAAAGAATAATGGGTTTGTGCACACTGCCGCGGGCGACGCCCGCGACAACAACGGACATCCGTTCTACGACACGGACGGCATCCGCGCCATGGGCTACTGGGACGGCAAGGACCTCAACTACGACTACTTTATGGCTACCAATTTCGCCACGTCGGACCGATTCTTCCACCCCGTAATGGCACGCACCGAAACCAACCGCTCGTACATTGATGCAGCAACATCCCAGGGAGATGCGTTGCAGCAAGGCGCTGACCCTCAGGATGAGGCCCTACACACGGCGCCGCCGATCTGGGAGGAGCTTCAGAATGCGGGTATCAGTTGGAAGGTCTACATTAACCCGGACGGCACTGGTTGTGCCGGGCCGCCGTACCAGCCGGCCTGCCTGGCCCAGACAGTTGCCTTTAGCGAGTTCACCTATTCAAAAAAGGCCCTGGCAGATTTCCCGCAGAACATAGCCCCCATTTCTGAGTACTTCAGCGATCTGGAAGACGGCACTCTGCCCCAGGTTGCGGAGATCTACGCCGGATCGGACGCCGGGCTCGACGAACACGGATCCGTCTCTGACGCCCATGCAACCAATATCCAGGCTGGAGCGAGGTATACCGCCAAACTCGTCAACGCACTCATGAACAGCTCTTCATGGGAAGATTCGGCGTTCATCTTTACCTTCGACGAGAGCGGCGGTCTGTACGATCACGTCGCACCGCAACCGATGCCCAGTCCCGATGGCATCAAGCCGGTCGACCTGCCTGCCGGCTACATCTGTACCGGAAAGACGGGTCCGATATGCGATTTCACATATACCGGCTATCGCATACCCTTGACTGTCATTTCGCCATATGCCAAGAAGAACTATGTCTCCCACACAGTGATGGATACGACGGCATGGCTGAAGCTCGTCGAAGAGCGGTTCAATCTACCCTCCCTCACCAAGCGGGATGCGGCCCAGCCGTCGATGACCGAGTTTTTCGATTTCAACAATCCGCCGTGGATGTCTCCGCCCGAACCTCCACAGCAAAACGTCCATAACCCGTGTTACTTGAACAAGGTGCCTTAAGTGTTTGGTCCTGGAGTCTGACAGGTTAATTCAAGTCTGATGCGTTGCGGTTCTTTACAGGGGTTCGGGCGTTGGCGGCGTAGCCCATGGAACATTAGTGAACTTGGACCGTGAGTTTTGATTTTCAACATGACTCAACTGAGAGTCGTATGAGGCCACTCGATGTCGAATTCTGAATTGTTCTCGGTTCTCTTCAGCCTGTTGCTGCTTGTCGGGCTGGCGCAATTACTCGGCTATGCGTTCGTCAGGCTGCGGCAACCAAAAGTGATCGGTGAAATTCTGGCTGGGGTCGTTCTTGGCCCGGCCTTGTTCGGCCGATTGGCATCCGTCTCCGGCATGCTGAAGTCTGCCGATCACGGACACGTTCTGACCTTCGTGTACTGGCTGGGGCTGTTGCTGCTGATGTTTTTGTCCGGAGCGGAAACTCAGCACCTGTTCAGCGGCGAAGAGCGGCGTGAAGTGGGCTGGCTTGTCATCGTGGGCACTGGCCTCCCTTTTGCTCTTGGGCTGGCGTTCGGTCCATGGCTCATTCGACCTTCTCTTGCGGGCCCTCACGGGAATCGAATTTCTCTCATCCTGATTCTGGCCGTTGGCGTCGCCGTGACATCGGTTCCGGTCGTCTCCAAAATTTTCGCGGACCTGAAAATTCTTCATACGCGATTTGCGCGATTGATCCTCGGAGTTGCCGTCCTGGAAGACATCGTCCTCTGGCTGGTGTTGGCGATCGCCACCTCGCTTGCCGCGAATACTGTACTGAACCGGCGAGCTATGTCGATTCACCTGGCAGTGACCATCGGTTTTTTTGTGCTGGGATTGACGCTGGTGCCCCGAGCCATCAAGAGAATCAATAAATCCAAGTTCAACGTATTCGCGCGACAAACGCCGGTTGCCTATGCGATTGCGGTTTTATTGGGATACTGCGTGGTAGCTGGCGCTTTGGATGTCAGCCTGGTGTTTGCCGCGTTCCTCGCCGGATTTGCGGTCGTCCACAAAAAACGGAAAATCTTCTCCGAGGCGCTCGATGCCATAGGAAAGATGTCATTCGCGTTCTTTATCCCGGTATACTTCGCGATTGTTGGGCTGAAGTTGGACCTGATCCGCGGAATATCATGGCCGATGATTGCCGCATTCATCCTTGGAAGCTGCTTCATTAAAATTATCTCCGTATCCCTGGCTGCGCGGTTCGCCGGTTTCCGGGGCCTTGATCTGCTTAATCTCGCGATCACTACCAATGCGCGCGGTGGACCGGGCATCGTGCTCGCCAGCGTAGCGTTCGACGCCGGTATCATCAGCCCCAAATTCTTTACGACCCTTATCCTGGCGGCTATCCTGACCTCGCAGATTGCGGGCGCATGGCTCGATTACGTTCTTCGCAAGGGGTGGCCTTTGCTGACACCCACGGCGCAAGGTGAGTTGGCCGTCGACACGACCCCCAAGAGCCACGTAGTTCCGTAAACTCGAATGTATGGGTCCAGCATCTCCAGTTGATGAACCCGTGTGGCGATCACGCCGGACCGGAGACGACCTCGTAGGGCCTCATCATATCGTTGTCTTCATGTTCCAACATGTGGCAATGAAAGACATACCGACCTATGTAATCTTCGAACCGAACGATGATCGTGAGCACATCCCTTGGATTGACGACCGCGGTATCCTTCCATCCCGCCTCATTGGCCGCCGGCGGGTGCGGCGTTCCCACCAGTTCCAGTTTGCCGCCAAAAAAAGAGCGCAGGTTGAACCCCTGGCGTTCCAGGATCTGAAACTGCACCAGATGCAGGTGCATCGGATGGGCATCATCCGTGGTATTGATGAAGCGCCATTTCTCAATGGATCCCAATTTTACAAATTCTGTGACGGGGTCATCGTATCCTTTGTCGTTGATTCGAACCCCGAGCGAGTTCCCTTTCGCGTCTAATCGTTCCGTCAGTACAAAATCCCTGGTAGCAACCGCGTGAGTTGCATCGAGCTTCGCGAACTCCGTCGGCGGCGGCATGCTGAAAGATTTCCCGCGACTGGAGTCCGGAAGAGCTACCCGGAACTGCATCAACTCGTAGAGCGGCGCGTGGATGGTGGCGACCACCTCCCATCCCGGATACGGCGCGAAGGCATCATTGGACAGAGTCGCGACTTTGCCTTCCAGCCCGGAAAAATCGACGATCAAGTCGGCGCGTTCGGCCGGCCCCAGCAGTAGTTTTTGCAACGGAACTGGCTTTTGCAGGAAACCGCCATCCGTACCGATCTGGTGAAACGAAATGAGCGAAGGAATGTCCGTGGCGTGTTTCGCAAGATTTAGATAAAGTTGGTAGTATCGCGAATTTGAGCTGTTCAGGACGCGCAGTCGATAGCGGCGCGGCTCAACCTCTAGGTATGGATAAATGACGCCGTTTACCACTGGAAGATCGCCAAAGAACTGCGGCCCCCAAAGGCCGGGGGGCGGCTTCTGCCCGTTGTCATACGTGGGCGCATAGACGAGCTGGCCCTGGTCGTCCAGCGTACGGTCCTGCAGTACCATGGGGATTTCGTAATCGCCTGAAGGCAGGTCCATGCTGCGCTCCTGATCATCGCGCAGCAGATAGAATCCCGACAGCCCTGCATATACATTCAAACGCGTGATACCCAGCGCATGGTCGTGATACCAGAGCGTGGCGGCCTGCTGATGATTCGGATACCGATAGAGCGCCGAAGATCCGGGCGTAAACCACTTCTCAGGCAGCCCATCGCTTTCCGACCGAGTGCGCGCACCATGAAGATGGGGTACGGTCCGGACCGCGGGCGCCGGAGGCATCGCCCCATGGATGTGAGGGTCTATCTCGAAAATATGGCGCGAAGGCAAATGGTTCTCCCAGGTCACTTCGACAGGAACACCTGACATCACGTCAAAGGTGGGACCCGGATATTGCCCCTCGTATCCCCATGCTCTGGTGGGTGGAAGCTGCGAATGCATCTGGTGCTTGAATTCCACCATTCGGACGCGATATTGGACTTTACCCTTTCGCTTCCCGTGCGGGATCAGTGGCTTCGGAATGGGCAGCGGATCAATGTAACGGTCCAAGGTGGAGGGCGTTCGATATGCTGATTGAGCTGGGGCGCCGGCTGTAATCTGTTCGGCACTAACTCCATTGGCGACAACCAGGGCGGGCACAGATGCGGCGCAAAGTTTCAAAAAATCTCGTCTGTTCCTCGAAACCATTTCACCTCAACCCCGGCAGTCATTGAGCAGCCGCTCTCAATAGCTTACTCGACCGGCAGATTTCGAGAGGTTGCAAGCGCTCAGGCGTTCTGTAATCCGCAGCGCATTCGCGATTGGGATGTCAACCTTGTCCTGCGCGGCGCACCGTCCGCGAATCTTCTACCTATACAGTTACGGCGAAGGGGCGCCGCACGGCGAGGTCAGCAGATCGCACAGGTCGCCGCTCTGCTGTTCCCGTGCGTGCTGATCCGAAGCCTGGATCTCTCCAAGATTCCAATTCCACTGAATGAAACGCAGAATCGAGACGAAGTCCATCTGCTGGTGCGAAATGTAATTCATCTTGGCGTAAGGGGAGATGACCATGACCGGCACACGCATTCCAAGTCCCTGGCCACCCGGCAAGGTAGCGCTATTCCCGTCGGGCAGTTGAGGCGGCGGAGCATGGTCATACCAACCGCCGCTCTCATCCCACAGCACAATGATCGCGGTGCTCTGCCATTCGCCCGAATTCTTGACTGCCTGGATGACATCGTCGAGAAATTCAACTCCGTCCAGAATATTGCCGGCGCCGGGATGCATGTCCTTGGCTCCGTCAGGCTGAATCCAATAAACGGATGGAAGCGTCCCATCCGTCAGCATCGATCGGAATGAAGCCAATGTAAAGTTCTGCGTGTTTGCGGAATTCGCCGTACTGGTGAAGTACTGAAAGGGCTCTTCCTGCGGGACATAATCCTCGCAGGTCCCATTTTGCGAAGTGTCAAAATTTATCTCAGCGTAAGCCCAGGAGATCTGCTTGGCCGTCAGTTGATCTCCGACATTGGTCTCGGTCATTGGAACCGAAATTGTACCGGCGCCTTGCGCTTGCTGCTCGACGGCACTGCAAGGATCATAAAACGGAAGAGCTGACGCATTGTGGTTGCTATGTACGGTAGCCGACACCATGTACAACTCCTGGGACGGCTCGCTGTTCATGGCGGACATATAGAAATTGTCGGCAAGCGCATACTGCTTGGCATAGTTCCACACTGTGCTGATCCCGTACGGTTTTTTATCAGTGGCCATACCCGATAGGGAAGAGTCGTAATACTGCATGGCAAGATCGCCTTCTTCAAAGGCGAATTTATCCATGTTGCCGTTATCCCAGCTCCCCGCATAAGTCATCTGATTGTGGGTCAGGTCTCCCACAGACGCAGAAGTGATCGGAGTTGGCGATACCGTATTGCCGGCCGCGTCAACCTGGTGATAGCTGGGCAGCATCGCATTCAGGCCGTTCGCACCCGGAAAGGTACCGAACAAATTATCGAGTGAATGATTTTGCATCATCAGGATAATTAGGTGCGAAATGGGTGAGTTGGTGGTGCCGACCATCTGCACCGTCACAGTCGTGGTTGCAGTTGTGGTGCCTCCGGATCCGGTAACAGTCAGAGTGTACTGGGTGGTGTTGGTTGGGCTGACAACCGTCGTTCCAGAAGCAGAAACAATCCCGATCCCTTGATCGATAGAAACCGTGGTCGCATTTGTCGTCGACCAGGTCAGGGTTGAGGTCTGGCCCGCCGTAATGGTCGAAGGTGAGGCAGTGAACGTCACCGTCGGCATCATTTTCTGCACGGTTACGGTAGCTGTAGCCGTAATGGTTCCGCCGGCAGCGCCGGTCGCGGTCAATGTGTAGGTCGTCGTCGTGGTCGGATTGACTGTAGTGGACCCAGACGCAGCCACGGTTCCGATTCCGTTGTCGATGGAGACGCTGGTGGCGTTCGTCGTCGTCCACGTCAAGGTCGCGGAACTGCCGGCTGAAATGGTCGCCGGAGCGGCCGTGAGCTTCGCTGTCGGAGGATTTGCTTGTACGGTGATCGTGGCGACAGAGCTCGCAGTGCCATTGACGCTGGTCGCGGTCAAAGTGTATTGCGTGGTCGCCGATGGACTGACCTTGATGGAGCCTGATGTGGCAACGGCGCCAATGCCGTTGTCAATCGTAACCGTCGAGGCATATGCGGTCGTCCAGGACAATGTCGCAGGACTTCCGGGCGCCACCGTCGCTGGAGTAGCAGTCAAAGCCGCCGTGGGGACAACCGGCGCCATGGCGGGAAGCAAACTGGCACCGCGACAGCCTGACATGAGCCCTGCCGAGACAAGAGTTGTAACAATCATCAAGCGCTTCATGGCCAGATACACGCTCCCACCATCCTTATGTAAACGTGACGGTCTTAGCGTCCGAAAAAGAAGTGAGCGAAAAGAACACAAATTCAGACGACTTACCCGACATCGAACGAGCAATGAGCTGGGGGAATACTCTGATTCGCAGGTTGGATGCCTGTCTCTCCATTCAAGATGCTCGAGTGCCCGGGTGAATCGGAGTCTTTCTGTCCACCCTGCTCGAAGCAACTAAAGGATTTTCGCCGCAGTGGCCACATAGTGGGACCCATCGAAGCTGGCGGTCACCCTCAAACGTGTTCCAACGTGAACATCCCGAGTCATCGGAAAGCCGCTGCGATCAAAAACAATCGTATAACGTTGATCGTCTTTCGGATCGAGCAGGACCAGGCGATTGGCGGCCAGATCAAGCGAAACGACACTGCCTGTGAATACAAACGAAGATCCAGGAATCGCCAGAATCGAGATTTGCCGTGCAACGCCACGACCATTATTGCTGGAGCCGAACTTAACAGATACCAGGGTACCCTTCACCAGGTCTTGCAAACCAGCGCTCGGCGAAGCCACGGTCACCTGTCCAACACCAACGACCGAGGTTCCAGCCGGAACATGGAGCCTGATCGGCTGACCGGACAACGCTGCTGTCAGGGCCAACAGACCGGTCCCAGCATCGTAACTCACGACTTGCCCCTGCGTTTCCCCTTCCGGCGTCTGCGACAACGTGTGGATGCTCAACGCAAAAATCTTGGTGCCATCCAACACCGTTTGCACCGAGGCATGGTCCTGGGCATGCAAGTCGCTCAGAGGCGCCTTCACTCCATCGCGGTACACCTGGGTTCGTTCGTCAAACAGGATTTTCATCGGTTTGGCGCCGTAAACGTTCAGGATCAGCTGGTCGCGAACCGGGTCGACGCTACGGATCGTTCCACCCTCCACCGTGCTTGTTCCCGTCGGCGCTGGCGGCAAAGCGGAGCGATCAACTGAGGCAATCAGGGTGGTGGAAGGCGGCCGGGTGTCCGCAATTTGCCCCGAATTTGGTGCGGCTAACGATCCTTGTGCCATTGCCATGCTGGCGAGCACTACCCCCGCGAAACAAAGACCCATTTTCCACACCCTAACCGATTCATGATTTTTTAGCATCTCTCTTTGATGGCCCCAAGCGGCTGGGGGTGGCTTAGTCCATTTTTTTTCATGGTCGGGGCGCGCTCAGAATTGATCTTTCACCTTGGCAACATATTTTGATATTGCGCATCCTAACTATCTATTACAGCGCCCCTACATGGCTCGGACTTCCCAGGTCGAGCAGAAAGGTGAAAACGGAATATGTCTGTGATTCGTCTTCGATTATTATTGGCAGCCACTGTGCTGGTCACGGCCACCGGATTCCACCATGCCTGGGGAAAAGATATCCGAATCACCATTCCAAGACACAGCGAACTGACACCCGTACAGCGATTGAATCGCGAAGGGGTCGATGCGGTTCGCCGGCGTCAGTACGAGAAGGCCGAAGCGATGTTCTACAAGGCCTACCTGTATGATGCCTCGGACCCGTTCACTCTAAACAACCTGGGCTACATTTCCGAGCTCCAGGGGAAGCTGGATCGCGCTCAAAAATTCTATGCTCTGGCGTCAGAACAAGGCAGCACCGCCAGAATCGACCGGAGCAACGCTAAGAATCTGGAAGGAAAACCGCTCACATTTGCCCTCTCCGACTTGAAAGACAAACCGATGCGGGTAAACCGCATGAATGTTGCGGCCATCCAGCTCCTGGCACAGGATCGAGGCTTCGAAGCCGTAGTGATGCTGCGGCAGGCCCTGGCGCTTGATCCGCAGAATCCTTTCACACTCAACAATCTGGGAGTGGCGGAAGAAGCCACGGGAAATCTTACCGGAGCCTTGCAACAATACGATGCGGCCGCCGCGTCTCATTCGACTGAACCGGTGGTGGTCACGCTGAATCGCGCTACCAGGGGAAAACCGATTAGCCAGGTCGCCGCCGCGAGTGCGCGCCAATTGAGAAAGCAAATTCAGAATCAGGCCGACACAGAGCTGCAGGCAAGGATGTTAACGCTGCATGGAGTTTTCGCGGTTAACGAGAATGATTGGGCTGCAGCGAAGAAGGATTTTTTGCAAGCGTACTCGCTCGATCCCCAAAGCGCGTTTTCGATCAACAATCTGGGGTATGTGGCCGAGAAGGATGGAGATCTGGAGACGGCTAAATTCTACTACTCCAAAGCCCGTACCGCCGACAATGCGAACGTACGGATCGGGTTGGCCACGCTGGGATCCGTTGAAGGTGAGGATCTGAATACAGCTGCCAGCGCGAGCAATCAGAACGTGGATAGCGAGATCGACGCCTACAGGCGGTCGGCACGCCAGCAAACGGGCCCGATCGAACTAATCCGTCGCGGCAATCACCCGGCAGAACCGAGCAAAGCTCCGACCCAGTCTCCAACGCCGGTAGCTCCAAACTCTGAACCACAAGCACCTAATTCACACTGAGAAAACTACTGCACATATGCCTAAGTCAGCTAACCAGCCTATCTCGCCCAAGTCCATGGTCACCCTTTCTCGCCTGCTTCTCTCCAAGCACGCGGGCGACGTATCCGCGCAATCCAACCCGGCTCTGAGTTCCGAAATCATCGGAATTAGCCGTGAAGAGTTTGATGACCTGGTCGCACTTGCGAATCTGAATCACGTGGTGGTGCGTGGATTTGAGATTGCCCTAAAAATCTATCGGGACGCCCAGGACGGCGTGCGGGCGGATTGGGCTGAGGCCGCACTGGCCGAGGAGCGTGCGCGCATTAACAACGCGATTCCTTTTCTGCGCGCCGTTTGCACCGCATTTGAGGAAGAGGGTCTCGACGTGACTGTGATCAAGTCGCTCGACCACTGGCCGGACCTTGGCAGCGATCTGGATCTGTATACGAATGCAACTCCAGAGCAAGTGGTCTCCTTGATGAAGCGGCGCTTTCAGGCAGAGTTGGACGCCAGAAGCTGGGGCGATCGCCTCGCTTGCAAGTGGAACTTCCTCATCCCGGGATTGCCGGAATCACTCGAAATTCACGTTGGACGACTTGGCCAGACCGGAGAGCAAATCACACTGGCGGATCGGCTGATGGGACGGACCCGCATGGTTCGTGTTGGGGATGATACCTTTCGCGTAACGTCGGCGTCCGACCGGCTGATGATCTCGACGCTGCAGCGTATGTACCGGCATTTTTACTTCCGTCTCTGCGACATCGTTGACTCCGCGTGGCTGGTGGAATCCGGTGCGCTCGATTACGAGGACTTGCGCTATTCCGCGACGGCCTCCCGAATTTGGGAAGGGGTAGCGACCTACCTGGTGATTGTGTCGGACTACGTGAAGCAATATCGCGGCACCGGACTCAACCTGCCGCGATTGGTGACCGAGTCGTCAAGGTTCGGCGGCGAGGAAATCTTCTTCCGCAAGGACTTTTTGCGGGTGCCGATCATGCCACAGTCGGCCGGCCTGTATGGAACGCAACTTACCGGCTTGCTGCGCAAGCGCGAGTTGCACAGCAGTGCCCGCCTTGGTTTGTTGCCGTGGCTTGCGACGGCGGCGGCGGTAGGACAAAAAATTACTGGAAGCGATAAGGGAATTTGGTGATCGGCAATCCGTTCGAACGAATCCAATATATGTAGCGGATTCGATTGCAACAGAACTTGTTTTTCATTCTTGAAGGAGATGCTGGGGTTCTGCCTCCCAGCGAATAGTTATGGGCAACCCGGCACTGACAAATCCTGAGCTTAGCCCTCCCCTTGAGTCTTCGCGCAGCCGAAAACGGCCGGACACGTTTCCGACAAGGCCGGAGTTGCGCTTGACGAGCACGTCAATACCGGTCGGACGAGAGTTGCCGCACGAGAGCGTCTTGACGGGCCTTGTGGGAAATCTGCGCGATCTGTTCTTCCCCGAGAAGCTGCCGCCGCTGGAGTTGGTCTCGCAACCGATTGCGGTTGCCGATCCCATGGCGTTCAAGCGAAGCCCTGCCTCCAGCATGCTCTCGTTCCTGTTGCATGCGGGAGTTTTTGCCGCCCTGGTATGGTTCATCCTTCAGGCGCGCAACCACATCGTTGTGCCGCAAAAAATAGAGGTAACTCGGGTGGTCGTCCCGCCCTATATTCCACCGGTAACCGCGCCCGCACCGCAATCCATGGGTGGCGGCGGCGGTGGTGGTCTGCATCAGCCGGTCGAGGCCAATAAGGGACGTGTGCCGCCTGTCGAGAAGGCGCCGATTAATCCCCCGGAGCTTCAAGTCGATCATCCGAAGTTGGCAGTGGCGCCAAAAATGGTGATGCCACAGCAGATTAAGATCCCAGACAACAGCATGCCAAGCCTAGGCGCGCCACAGTCGACGCAGGTGGTGATGAAGTCCCAGGGCACCGGCAGCAGTTCTGGTTTTGGCCAGGGCGGGGGCGGCGGCATCGGCGCAGGCGACGGCGGCGGTATTGGATCAGGAACGGTCGGTGGATACGGCGGCGGCGTGATGACTGTAGGCGGCGGTGTGACGGCACCGGTCGTGATCCACAAGGTAGTGCCGGAGTTTACCGATCAAGCTCGACGCGTGAAATTTCAGGGTTTGGCGTCTATCGGATTGATCGTCGATGCTCAGGGCAATCCCGAAGGCGTGCATGTGGTGCATCCTCTCGGAATGGGACTCGATCAAAGAGCGGTTGAAGCGGTGCGCCAGTACAAGTTCAAGCCAGCCATGTTCCAGGGCCATCCTGTCCCGGTTCAGTTGGTCATCGAAGTGGATTTCCACATGTTTTGATGCTTGAGCTGAGCCGCGAGACGGAGCAGCAGTATCGCGGGACAGCTTCACCGCCTTTCGCAGCATTCCCCGATGCTGCGAAGATTCCACGTCTGCCGTCTAGAATTTCTATCGGACACTCAAGGTCCGAGTCTTCGAGCACTCGGGCATCAGCAGAACTCATTCCGAAGCCTTCGACTACACTCGCGGGAGGCTGCGCGTAGCGGAGTGAAGGACCCAGAGAATACTGGCCGAAATCGCGGAGCCCTCACCTTCTGGATTCTTTTATCGCAGCGGCGAACTCAGAATGACTCGCATGCATCTTCCATCACAGAGTCAGGGCTTCGGCTGGATCGGTTTCACCTGGAGCATCTTTTCCTTCTGCTGGACTTCCTGCCTGGGGTAATATCCTTTGCTGGTTCTGACAATCAGCTTGCCGTGCCCCGCCGCTTCCGCTTCCACCCGCACCACTCGGAAGCCGCCCATGGTGACGGTCCTGGTGGGATGATAGCCGATGGTGTACTGGTGGCGAATATCGCGGGCAATTTCAGCCGCGATCTCATCTACATCCTGCAGCGACTGCGGAAAATAGGCGACGCCGCCTGTATCCGCCGCGAGGGTTTCCAGGTCTGTCTTCGCCCGCAGCGCTTCTTCCTTATCGTCTCCAAACAGCAGGCCAACCGAGTACACAACTGGTCCGCCCATGTATTGGACGCGATGAACCGCCTGTTCCAGCGTCAATCTCGATGCATTGTCCGCACCATCTGTCACGATGATCAACACTTCTTTCGGGTGTTTCGCCTGCTTGGACAATTCGTCCGCGGAGGCGACCACGGCATCATACAACGCGGTCATATTCTGCGGGTCAAAGTGTTGCAGGCCCTGTTGCAGCTCAGAAATATTTGAAGTGAAATCCTGATCCAGATAGGCCCGATTGGAAAAATTTACGACGAATGCTTCATCGTTGGGATTGGAAGCCTTCACCAGTTCCAATGCGGCTGCATCGACAGCGGCGCGCTTGTCCCGCATGGAGCCGGAACTGTCGACAAGAATTCCCATCGAGACCGGCAGATCCTGGAACTGGAACGAGTCAATCTTCTGGCGAGTGCCATCTTCCCACACTCGAAAATCCGCGCTCCTCAGGTCTTTGACCAGTTTGCCCTGGTCGTTCACCACGGTGCAGTTCAGCACCACTTCATTCACATTTTCGCGCAGGGTGTAGACACCGGATTTCCCCTTTTGTATTTCGCCACCCTGGGTGGTGCCAGCAGCAGTTCCGGGCTTGACTGGCGCTTTCACTACAACATCAGGCGAGAGAACGGGATCGCGGTCGACGGTCAAACTAGGCTGAACCTCCGGTTTCGTGGGATCGTAGGCGGTCACGGGAGTTTTTTGCTGCGCAACCGGATTTGGACTGGTCGCCGGCTGAGTTCCCGCCGGGACTTGATCCATTGGAACCTCTAAGGCGAACAAAGATGCATCGCCTTGAAACGCGCGCACCCACATGCCATGGAAAGCCTCGCGCAAGCCGGGATTCTGCTGTAGCAGCGCCGTCATCAAATCGATCACTTGCTGCCTGGCCGCCGTAGGATCGTGCAGTTGCGCCTGGTGGGCTGCGTCGGGAACGTAATGCACCTCGAGATCCCATGGGCCTAGTTCCGTAGTCGGCTGCATTCCGGTGATCTGAAAAATGATGCCGTGAACATTCAGTGTCATGGGGGTTGCGCCGGGAAGATTCGCGGGCCGCACCCGGCTTGCTTCCCCTTGCAGCTTCTGAAGATTTGGGCTGGCCAGGAACGGCACCGGGTCCAATAGATATGCGGCCGTCTGATAGTAGTACCATGCGGCCAGGTTCATCTTCTTCTGCGCGAATTCTCTCGCGCGCTCCCAATACCACAGGCCATCGTGACCCGCTTCGACCATGGGCCGACTGAAAAATCCAGCCAGCAACCATTGGTTTGGAGAAGTTTCTGACAGAACCAAAGAAATCTGTTGCGGCTTTTCAACTCCGGTGGCATGAAGAATCGCCAACGCATACTTCGCCGGAGGCAGATGCGTAAAGTGAAAGACAATGATCGGATTCCCGCAAAAGAAGTCCGTCGCAGCGCTGCCGGCAGGGTCGGTGGAAGCGTCCAGCGAATAGAGATGGTCGACCGTCAGGGTGGCGTGCTGCACAAGGGGCTTTAGATTCGCAACCGAGGCGGCAATTCCGCCAAAATTGGATGCCACTGCGGGAATGGTCTTCGCCTGCAGTGCTTGCACATCTCCGCTCTGCACTTCACCCGCCATAGTGCGGGCGGCGCTCGACAAGGCATCCCGTTCGACGGTGGTCATTTCCGATTGGCTTTTGCAGGAGGCCGCATAAGCGCTCGGCAGCGACAGCATGGCAAACACAATCGAGAGATACGGCAAGGCGCGTTGTAGGTTCCAGGATCTCAGTTGCTTCACTCCGATAATCTTCCTCGGGAATCATTTTGTAGGCTGCGCTGGGGCATTGCCATTCGACCGAATACGGCAAAGCGTAACGCTACTCCCACATCCGCTCAGTATTCCATCGATCTCCATGCATTCAAATAAACGTGCGGCTATGCAAAGCTACATCAGAGACAGATCAGATATCGTCGCGGCAATCAGTCACTTAGATGCTATTTTCTCCCGTTTGTTGGATACAGTTTGCCTAAATTATTGAACCCCCGAGGTAGAAATGCAGGAATTTTAGCCCTAATGCGCGGAACGCGCTGGTTGCGGCGATCCAGGCTTCAAGTATTCGTCGAAGAACTTTGCGCCGGCCGTATAAGCAGTAACCCAGCTTCGATGCAGCAGGAAATCGTGCACCTCGTCTGGAAAAATCAATTCCTGAACCGGAACATGTTGCTGGCGAAGCGCTGCTGCCAATTCGACGGTTTGCAGAAACGGCACTTCAGGATCGTCATCCCCCTGGATCAACAGCACCGGAGAGCGCCATGTCTTCACGGAAGAGAGCGGCGAAGACTCCCACGCAAGACGCCACCTGGCGTTTGGATCGGCGGCACTGTCGGAAATGGCAAAGTTCTGCGGATTGTCAATGTTCCAGTCATGCACTCCAGACATGTCGACACCGGCAGCATACAGGTCCGACGCGCGGGCCAACGCGAGCGCCGTTAGAAAGCCGCCCCAGCTTCCGCCCCAAATGCCGATGTGTGCAGGTTCAACGTCACAGCGACTGCGCAGGTAAAGAGCCGCACCTTTTAGATCTTGGAACTCACTTGCCCCGGTTGCGCCATAGTGAAGCGCTTCGCGAAAGTCGAGGCCATAGCCGATGCCGCTGCGATAGTTGATGGAAAGAACAACATATCCCTGACTGGCCAGGTATTGGTTCATCGCATAGGAGTTGGAATAATAGCCCATGTCATGCCAGCCCAGCGTCATTTGACGCTGCGATCCTCCATGAACAAAGACCACGGCGGGATGGCGAACGCAGTTGTCAATCCCATCCGGAAGAAATAACTGTCCGTGAATCTGCGTACCATCGGTCGACTTGTAAATGATTGGCTGTGGAGTGACCATCTTGGCCGCCGGGAACGTTGCGGGCACCGTCTGTGGCGCGACGTCACGAATCTGGCCGCCGCGCGCAACCACTGCCGGACGCATGGGAATCTTCGCATCGGAACGCAGTACGGCGACTGTCTGATTGTCGCTGGCCACAACTGGCGCGGTTTCGATGCCGGTACCGTGGGTCAGCTCCTCGGGGGCGCCGCCCACAACCGAAAGCTTCCAGACATGACGCCGATCAATGTCATTCTGATTGGACGAGTAGACGATGGTTTTGCGGTCGGGACTCATGGAAACGTATTCGACGATAAAGTTTCCCGGCGTCAGTATTTTCGGCTGTCCTCCCTGCACTGGAATTGAATAGAGATGCGTCCAGCCATCGCGCTCCCAGGGAAATATGAGATGGTCGGCCGCGGTCCAGAAGACCTGGTGGAAGCCGACGATCTCGCGAAAAAAACTCCCCGGTCCAGGATCGGCTTTCCAAACCCGACGACCATTGCCCGTCGCCACATCCGCGATTCGGATGGACCATGGCAGCCCGGCGCGGTGCGGTTCGTCAAAGTTTTCCTGCTTGTAATAAGGAACGCGAATGAATGCGATCTGACGACTGTCAGGCGACCACATCGGGTAGCGGTCATGATCGGAGCCCGGGTCGAGGTATTCCAGCGTGTCGCTGGCGAATGAATAGACACCAATGAAACTATGGCTGGTGCGATCGCTAACGAAAGCAAGAGCCGTTCCGTCAGGCGACCAGCGAAGTGTTCCGCAGGTGCCCAGCGTATGCAGCAGCTGCCTGGGCTTAGCTTCGGGATTGTTCAAGTAGAGAAACCAGATCTGTCCATCCAGCACCCAGGCAACAGCGTCGCCACGGGTAGAAAAAGCGGGTGAATTCCCCGGGCCAAGCTTGCGCGGCGCGCCGCCATCGAGCGAGGCCAGCCACACGTCCTGCTCCGCACCTTGCGGCAGCAACGCAGGATTGGCAGAAATTTTCTGCGGATTATCCGGATCGCTACCGCGAACGTAAACAATGGAGTCTGCGTCTGGAGACCACTGCACCCCGGATATGTCCTGACCATCATCATGCGTATAGTTCGTAATCGCGTGGGACGTATAGCCATCGCTGGAAGGCTCGGCGACCCAAATGTTCCTCCGCCCCTCAACATTTGAAATCCATGCAAATCGATCCTTCACCGGCGACGCAATCAGGTCAGAGTTGAACGGCGCGCTCATCACCTGCTGCAACGTGAATTGTTTCTGCGCAACCTGAGCAATCAGAGCAGCCGAGGACGCGATCGACAACGCGACAGCAATGCAAGTAACTCGGGCAAAACGCGGCATAGCGGCAAGTCCTCGCGAGAGATGGCGATTGAAGCGAAACAAAGATTTCTGACCCAAGATGCGAACGTCGTCTGAAATGCAGCCGACAATTTCATTCGAAGGTCGAGCAGGTCATCCACTGAGAAAAAACTAGAGTAGCACCTGAGCCCTGCATTGACCATTCACTTGCGAGCGGCGTCGAGTTCGCAAACGGACGAAATCCCGATCCAATATATTGTTAGAAACATTCGTAGCACGAGATTGGAGTCTGCATGCGTTTCCATCTGCACCCTTCACGATCGATACAGACAATATCGACGCTGATTGCATTTGCGGTCTTCCTCTGGGGATGTTCTCTTCGCCTGCAAGCGCAGACCGCGGCTCCGCAAGTAAGCATTGACAGCGGAACGCTGCAAGGAACGTGGGTTGCCGGAACGCCACAGGTTGCGAAGTTTCTCGGTATTCCCTATGCTGCACAACCGGTCGGCAACTTGCGCTGGAAGGCGCCGCAACTGCCGGCGAGCTGGGCAGGAATCCGCGAAGCGACAAAGTATGGTCCTGCATGTCCGCAAACGCCCAGCCCCTGGCTGCCGGAGATGCTGGGCATTCAAAAGATGGAGACCAATGAAGCCTGTCTCTACCTGAACGTGTGGACGCCGAAATTGCATGACGCCGCGAAGCTGCCGGTCATGGTCTGGGTACACGGTGGCGGGAACGTGGAAGGCTCTGCGGAGTGGCCCCCGTTGGGTTCGACTCTCGCTCGAGAGGGCGTGGTTATCGTCAGCCTGAATTATCGTCTGGGAGTTTTTGGATTTTTTGTGTACCGCGCACTGGCTGCGGAATCTCCGCATCATGTTTCCGGAAACTATGGCCATCTGGATCAGGTGGAAGCGCTGCGATGGGTGAAGCGAAACATCAGCCGATTCGGGGGCGATCCCAACAACATCACAGTGCTCGGTGCGTCCTCCGGCGCTCTGGACATATGCAATTTGATGGCGTCTCCCATCGCCGCCGGTTTATTCCAACGAGCCATCATGCAGAGCGGCGTTTGCGTCGATTCCGTGTATCCCGTGACGCGGCAGGCGGAAACAAATGGAGAATTGCTCGCGAAAGATTTCGGGATAAAGACCGGTCCGGGATCTCTGACCGCGCTGCGCGCATTGCCTGCCGAGAAGCTTCTCTTGATAGCCGCAAAGGATGACCAACTCGATCTGGAGCCGGTTGTCGATGGTTGGTTCTTTCCGGAGCAACCCGCAACCGTATTCGCGAACGGGAAACAGGCAAAAATTCCGGTAATCGTCGGCAGCAACAATGATGAAGTTTCGATCTTCGCCAGCTCACTGGTGGGCGGCAAATCCAATCGTCCAAACACTGTTGGCGAATATCGCCAATGGCTTCGTCGCGAATTCGGTCCGATGGCGGACAAGGTGTTTGCGCAGTATCCGGCAAAGTCGGATCAGGAAGTCCCCGGTGTGTTCCGAACCATGGACACGGATTTCGACTTTGGCTTCGGTGCGCGCCTGCTCGCGATCGAAATGGCTCGAATTCATCAGCCAGCCTATCTCTATCACTTCACCTATGTCGGCGCAGGCGAGTTTGCCGCTCTGGGAGCCTTTCACAGCGAAGAAAGCATGTTCCTCAGCAAAAGGTATTGGACCACCTGGACCCGTCGGCCTTTCGACAAGACTCTATCTAACGCCATCATCGGATATTGGGTGCAGTTTGCGAAAACAGGCAATCCCAACAGCCACGCGTTGCCGGTGTGGCCGCCCTATCAAGCGAACGCGGATTTGTGCCAGGAGTTAGGTCGACGGATTGGGACAGAGCGTGTGCCGCGAGCAGAGCGGTTTGAAGTCTTTCAGCAATTCCTCAACTCTCGGCTTGCAAAATCGCCGAAGTAAGTTTCTAAAGCGGGCCGGCAGATTCTGTCGTCACACAGGGTCGTCATTCTGAGCGAAGCGAAGAATCCATGCATTGGCTTTCCTCGCAAAATATATTTGGGTCGCAGAGATTTGGCTCTCATCTGTCTACGTCAATGATTCCCGTTGCGAACGTAGCTGTTTTCCCCATCGTGTCTGCGAAAGCAGGAGACTGAACACATATCCAAAGCAGAACGTGATCGCAGTTCCGATCACCACATACCAGGTCCACGCGATCCTGGGCAATATGCCGTGAAAACCCGCGATGTGAAAAGCAATAGAAGCGGGCTGGCGCCAAAGGAAAATATTCACTGCCAGGCCGACGACCATCCCCACAATGGTTCCCGCTTCATTGGCGCGGCGCGTCAGGGTGCCTAACAGAAACACTCCCAGCAGAGACCCGTAGGCAACCGACGCGATAGAAAGCCCGACTTCCACCACGTGTTTGCTTCCCCGCGATATGAAGGCAAGACCACACAAGGCAACCGCCCAGAAGAAAGTGGAAATATGGGAGATATTTGAGCGCTCGCGAGCCACGGCGTTGGGACGAAGCTTCATATAAAAATCGACAACAGTGGTGGACGAAAGCGAATTGAGGGCGGCGCTTAAATTGGACATGGCTGCAGCTAGCACAGCCGCGATAATCAATCCCGAAACGCCCGCAGGCATGTGATCGACGATAAACGTTGGGAATATCCTGTCAGGGCTGGAAAACGTCGTCCCCGGTGCGACGAGCGTGTAGTACACATAGAGTCCCGCACCCACGCAAAGAAACAGTAGGAATTGCAATGCGACGATGACCCAACTGGACAAGAGAGCGAGGCGGGACTCGCGCAGATTTTTAGCAGCGAGTAGGCGCTGGACCATCAACTGGTCAGTACCATGGCTGGCCATGGTCAGAAAGCAGCCGCCGATCAGCCCCGTCCAGAATGTGTAAGTCGTAGTCAGGTTCAACGCAAAATGAAATACGGTGAACTTCCCTGCCGCTTGTCCTACCTGATGGATCATGCTCCAGCCGCCGGGAACCTGATGACCCAGCGCCCACAGCGCAGCAATACTGCCCCCGATGTAAATAAACATTTGCATCACGTCGGTCCAGATGACAGCCGCCATGCCGCCTTTGATTGTGTACAGCAGGGTCAACACGGTAATGATGACAATCGAGGCGATATCGCTGGTGCCGATCGCAATACCAATCAAAATTGAAATGGCGAACAGGCGCACGCCCTCTGCGGCGGCGCGAGTGAGGAGGAATATCGCCGCCGTGACTTTGTGCAGTTTCGGACCGAACCGCCGATCGATCAGTTGATAGGCCGTGAGCAACTCGCCATGGAAATATGCGGGCAGAAACAGCAGACACAGCACAACACGGGCAACAAGGTAGCCCATGACCAACTGCAAAAATCCAAAATCACCAGTGAAGGCCAGCCCCGGGATACTGATGATGGTCAGCGTACTCGTTTCAGCCGCGACAATGGAAAGCGAGATAGCCCACCAGGGAATGGTGCGCTCCGCCAGAAAATAGCTGCGGAGAGAGTCTCCTTTACCGCGAAAGTGCAGACCGAATAAAGTGATGCCCGCCAGATAGAGAACCACGATCAGCAGATCGATGGCGCGGATATGATTCAGGCCGGCAATGGCAAGATAAGCGATAAGCTGCATCCTTCAGAAAATCCTACGATACGCTGGCTGCAAAGTAGCATTGAAATTCCAGCCTCCATATGCAATTCGGTTTACCGACGGTGTCGCCATCTCCATGCGGATTTCTCTGCAGGCAAGTAGATGCCGCACTCCACTCGCGATTGAACACCAGGTTCGTCGACGATTACACTCGATGCCATGATGCGTTCCGCCTGCCTTCTCATGGTTTCTTCTTTCGCGTTCACCTGCTGCGCCATGTCGCAATCAAAATCGCAACCGCAACCACAGCCGATTCCGATGCCGCCGCCCATCGTGGCGCCAGTCAATAAGCCCTACGTTGGCCCGATTGGTTTAAGCGTGGACCTGACCAATATCGTGGATCGCGTGGAGAAAGTGCATGAAGACATTCCAGTAGAACCGGGCGCTAAAGAAATGGTCCTGCTCTATCCGGAATGGCTGCCGGGCGACCATGAACCCTCCGGCCCCATCGAAAGCCTCGCCGGCATCGTGACCACGGTCGACGGAAAGCGCGTGCAATGGGTGCGCGACCGCGTGAATGTTTACGCGTTCCACATACCGCTCACGAATGGCGCAAAGACCGTGGGGCTAGACTTCGACTACCTATCTCCAATTAAGCCGAGCGCGGGCCGCATCGAAATTTCCGATGCCATCGCCGACCTTGAATGGAATGAAGTCGTAATGTACCCGGCCGGATATTTTTCGCGCAATATTCCATTCGATGTCACGTTGAAACTGCCGAGCGGGTGGAAATATGCCACCGCTCTGGAAACAGCGTCTGATCAGGGCGACACCATCAAATTTCAACAAACCACGCTCAACACGCTGGTGGATTCGCCACTGTATGCAGGTCTTTACTTCAAGAGGGTTGACTTGTCGCCCACCTCGACCGACATCGTGCATCTAGACCTGTTTGCCGATGCGGCGAACGACCTGAAAATGACTCCGGAAGAGTTGGAGGAGCATAAGAAGCTCGTTTCGGAAGCCGACAAGCTCTACGGATCGCACCATTACAAGCATTACGATTTCCTTTTGTTGGTCAGCGACAAAGTGGGTGGAATCGGACTGGAGCACCACCAGTCGAGCGAGGACGGACAGCACGCGAATTACTTGACCGATTGGCCGAATGGAGTTCTCGAGCGCGATCTGTTGGGACATGAGTACACGCATTCCTGGAACGGAAAATTTCGCAGGCCGGCGGAGTTGTGGACTCCGAATTTCAACGTGCCTATGCGCGACGGCCTGCTTTGGATTTATGAAGGGATGACGGAATACTGGGGCAACGTGCTGACCGCGCGTGCCGGCATGCGAACACCGGAGCAAACACGAGACTTTTTCGCGCGCATGGCCGCAAACTACGCCATCAGTCCCGGTCGCGACTGGCGCCCGCTTGTCGACACCACCAACCAACCCATCATCTCCCAGCGCCGTGCAGTCAGCTGGGTCAGCTATCAGCGTCCGGAAGACTACTACATGGAAGGAGCACTGATATGGCTGGATGCGGACACAAAAATTCGTGAGCTGACCGATGGCAAAAGGTCGCTGGATGATTTCTGCAAGAAATTTCTCGGCGTTTATAACGGCAGCATGATTACGAACCAGTACACGCTTGCCGATGTGGTAAAGGATCTGAACGAAGTTGCGCCCTACGACTGGAAATCCTTCTTCCAAAAACGTGTCTACGATCTGCACCCTCCGGTACCGATGAATGGATTCACGCAGGGCGGCTATAAGCTTGTCTATACGGACAAGCCCACAGAATGGCTATCGAAAGAGTTGGAGAAGTTGGGCTTTGCGGATTTCTCTACGTCTCTCGGTATCTCCATCGGCTCGCGCCACGGACATGGACCGGCCGGCATGATCTCCAACGTATGGTGGGGCAGTCCGGCGTTCAAAGCCGGCGTTACCCCGAACATGGAACTCATTTCCGTGAACGGCACTGCCTATAATCCTAAGGTGCTAACGGATGCGATTCTGGCCGCGGAGTCGGATAAGAAACCGCTTCAGTTACAATTTCGAGAAGGCAAGCAATACAAGACCGTGGCCCTGCCTTATTACGATGGCATGCGCTATCCCTCGCTGCAGCGCGAGGAAGGAACTCCGGACCGACTCGACGAAATATTTGCGCCCAGCAAAAGCCCGCTGCCTGCAATGTGACGAATCAAATCGGTAAGATCAGGTATGCTTCTGAGGGGTGTGCACGACCCCCGTGTAGGCTTGCTGCATCGCAATAGGGCGGAGGCCATTTTTGTCATCTCCAGCATCAAGCATTTCTAAACCGGCGACCAGCGGTTTTGTCACCATGGTCTCGTGGATCTCGGCACTGGCCGGTTTGCTGTTCGGCTATGACACCGGCGTGATTTCCGGAGCCATTCTTTTCGTGCAGCAAGATTTCCAGCTCACAAGGGTTCAGGAAGAAGTCGTCGTCGCCGCGGTTCTTTTGGGCGCGGTGATGGGAGCGTCCTTTGGCGGCAAGCTGGCGGATCGATTCGGGCGCCGCAAGATTCTTATCCAAGTCGGCATCCTCTTCATCATTGGCGCGATCAGTACCGCCGTGGCACCCACACCAGCGTGGCTTGCGATTGGGCGTGTCGTGGTCGGCGTCGCCATTGGCATCGCGTCGTTCACGGCGCCGCTCTACATCTCTGAAGTGTCACCGGCCAGCATTCGCGGCAAACTGGTTTCGTTGAATCAGCTAATGATCACGATCGGCATTGTGGTCTCTTACCTGGCTGACTATGGGCTGGCGGATGCGCGCGCCTGGCGTTGGATGTTCGGCCTGGCTGCGATTCCAGCGCTGGTGCTTGTGATCGGCCTGATCTTTGTTCCGGAAAGTCCGCGCTGGCTGATGAGCCAGTCGCAGAATGCGAAAGCTCGCAGCGTGCTGCAGCGCATTCGAGAAACAACCGACGTGGGTACCGAGCTGGCCGACATTGAAGCGGACCTGCAATTGCAGGAGGGTGGCTGGCGCGAATTGCTGACCCGCTCCATGCGACGGCCGCTGATTGTCGGCATCGGGTTGGCGATCTTTCAGCAGTTCACTGGCATCAACACTGTCCTGTACTACGCGCCCACCATTTTTGAGTTTGCCGGTCTTCACTCCGCGTCGGCTGCGATTCTGGCCACCGTGGGGGTTGGGGTCGTCATGGTATTGTTGACTGTGGTCGCGTTGCGATTGATCGATCGCGTTGGGCGACGGCCGCTTCTGCTCTACGGCATCTTTGGGATGATCGTCAGTCTCGGCGTGCTTGGCTTCTCGTTCTTGTCTCCTACGCTATCGAATTTCGTTGCCTGGGTTGCGATGATCAGCCTGCCCGTCTATGTCGCTTGCTTTGCGATCAGCCTTGGGCCGGTTTTCTGGCTATTGATCTCTGAAATTTATCCGCTGAAAATTCGTGGGCGCGCAATGAGCATTGCTACGGTCACCAATTGGGGATCGAACCTGCTGGTGGCGCTCACGTTTCTCAGCTTGCTCCATTCTCTGGGCCGCGCCTGGACCTTTTGGCTCTATGGAGTCATTGGCATCGTCGCCTGGATTTTTGTCTATCGCCTTGTTCCGGAGACAAAAGGCTGCACGCTGGAAGAAATCGATGCGCGCTGGCACAACATCGGACGAAGCGAGAACTAATCTCACAAGAATATGAGAGTGGCTCGCCGTAACGTATCGAGTACTCATTTTAGAACTCGATCGACTGCGCACGGCGGTCAGGCACGTCGAGCTGAGTGGGTACAAACTCGCAGTTACTGGCAGAACCGACCCTGATAGGCCCAGAGCCCCAGCGCCGGGTTCGAGATGAAGAAAATCTCTTCCCCGTCGACCGTGTTCCAACCATCGGCTAGCCTGGTCGGATCATATCTCGCGCAGTATTCGTGCAAATCCCCATAGGCGTAATGGGAAGATTCAATCTCTTCGCGGGTCAGCCCCCCGGGACAGTAGCGAATCGTGAACCGCCCTTCGCTCGATCCATGGATAAGGTGCGCCGCAGCGGAAAGATTGTTGGCGAGCGTGGGGTCATTCTTGACTGCCTCGAGGGTTGCCGGCGTGCCGCAATAGCCATATTTTCGGATGAGCACATCGATGGCTGCGTCTTCACCGAAAGCGTGCACACCCGGAGCAAGCACGATGAGTTCCGCGCCATCGGCCAGCGCCATGCGTGTGCGATAGACGCTTTTGTTGCCCAGCCAGGTGGATTTGAATTCGTGCGGATCAAGAAAAACGACCGCCTTGTCGAATTTCCCGCTCCATCATGAAAAAATTGACTTTAAGGCTGAGTTCGGCGGCGCGTTCAAAACATTCGAAATCATCGCCGATATAAAGGCCGTTCATCACCAGCTTGCCGGCTGCGTTTTTGCTGACGACGGTGAGCACATAGACAATCGGCATATCCTGCGCGAAGTTGTCGCTGGCATAGTTGAGAATTCGTCGGACCGGCGTATCCGCGCGTCCCATCATCCGCTCCATGCCATACACCGCGCCCAGAAAATGCGTGCGATGAATGCCGGAAACTCCACCAGTGCCAACGAAAATGTTTTTGTTGAAGTTGGCCATACCGATGACCTCATGCGGCACCACCTGCCCGATGGACAGAATCAGATCATGGCCACCGTCTCGCAGCAGCTTGTTCACCTGCACGGGCACGGGAAACTCGAGCTTGCCTTCGCTGACGTCGTGGATAAACTCGGGTGGAACTTCTCCCAGAGTGACCACGTCATTGCGCCAGTCGTGCACGCGAAATAAATCGCGGGGCACGGAGCCGAACATGGTATCCATTTCATATTCGGTCAGAGGATTGTGCGTCCCTAGAGCCGGAAGCACATCCGTGAGTGCTTTACCGTAATAATGCCAGGCGTTCTCGGTCAGGATGCCGCTCATGGAGTGCATACGCGTAAAGTCCGGCGGCACTGCCAAGACCTTCTTGCGAGGACCGAGCTTCTCGAGAGCAGCGAAAAGATTCGCTTTCACCTCGGCGGGCGAGAATTCCGTAGTCGGCGATCCGGCAGCGAAGAAAAGGCTCATCAACTGCTATGGTATTCCTCATTCGCGAGAGGGTGAAAGTCCCTGAGCGACAAGCGGCTACTGTGACGGTGAAGCAGCCCGGGCAGGATTGCTTCGCGCAGAGGAATGCTGCTTCCCTTTCGCAACCATTGCATCAAATTCGCTGCGCGGCATCTTCAGCAAGTTCGGGTGAGCATCGATCCATTTTGAGAAAGCGTCGTATTTCTGCGGAGTCCATCCTCCCTCAAATTGCGCACCATTCTTCCCCTCGTGATTCAGTTCAAAGTTGAATGCATCTTGCAGCGCGGTAAATTCAGCGGAACTGATAGCAGCTTCAGCCAGGATCGCGGGGATAAAGATCACTCCCTCCGGCTTCACCAGGACCAGATCGCCCGGCAACACCACGGCTCGCCCGATTCGGATGGGAGCATTGATCGACGTCAATTCCATTTGACTCCAGTCCGACGGATCATAGCCGCGATAGAGACCATTGAAGTCAGGGATCTCGCGGTTTTCCTCCTGATCGCGAATCCCGGCGTCGAATACAAAGCCGGTGTGACTTCGCGCAGCAATTCCGTTGCCCAGGTTCGACCCTATGAGGGTGCCGGAGATGATCTTTCCAAATCCGTCGGCCACGTAGACGTCGCCTGGCTGAAGCTCGGCGATCGGCCATGAATTGGTGCCGCCCACGCGCTGCTCCTGCTTGCCCTCGGCGGCAATGGCTGCGGCCATATCGGGACGCAACGGCATGTACTGCGCTGTCAGCGCCCTGCCGGCAAAGGATTTGTCCGGGTGAAGAGCCTGCCATCCACCATCGAATTGATTGTCGTAACCGTGAGCGCGCAGAAAATCCCAGATGTCTTCAATCGTCATCGTCGCGGCGCGCTTCAGCAGATCATCCGGCAATTTTGGACGTCCATCCGGGAAACGCTCGCCCTTCCATCCCGACGTATAGAACAGAATCTGCTGCCGCGTCATTTTCACCTGGCCGAAAACGGGCGCTGTTCCCAACCCCATGCAGGCCAGCACGGTGATCCAAATCATCTTCTTCACCCAGTTCTCCTTTTCAGCGCACATTAAGCCAGAAAATTCTCTCTTTCGCGCCTCTTCACTTTCAGGAAGCTTGAGTCCTGGCAGCCTTCATCAGAATCTGCCGCAATTGTTTGGCGACGATCAAATCCTGACCCGGCTGCAGCATCCACACGCCCACCACAATCGTGTTCGCGTCGGCTGGCAACCCAGGCTCCGGAGAACCTGTAGCTGGATGTAACTCGATACTCGGCGAACCTTGGCGGCACATCTCGGCCACTTCCCGCGGCGTGATTTTCACTTTCTGCTGGTCGTAACGCAAGAAAAGAGTGGGCACGTGATTCGCCACTTCAGGAACATAGATTTGTGAAGTCAACGTAGGTACGGCAGAAAGGTAGTTGGCGATTCGTTGCGCGCGCCCACGAAATTCCTTCTCCATCCCTTCGTCAGTTTGGTTCAGGAGCCAGTCGATGGCAGCTACCATTCCGACAATTTGCTCCTTCGCGACCTTCTGTCCGCGGCCAACCACGTCATCAATTGGGTTATTGTTCCGGGCTGCGGCCGCGATCAGTTCTTTCTTGCCGAGTAACAGCCCCGCATTCTGCGGACCTCGAATTCCCTTTCCCCCGGAAAAGCAAACCAGGTCAAATCCCATTTGCGTATATTTCCAAAGGTTCGATATAGGAGGCATATCCGCAGCAGCATCGTTCATGCTGGGGATATTGTGTTCATGAGAAACTCGAATCCAATCCTCGCGGCTGATTGTTCCACTTGTCGCCGCATTAAAGAAATGCGTCATCATCGTTCTTGGCGAGAAAGCCGCGCGATATTCGTCCAAAGTTTCTACTTCAACAATGCGAACGCCACAGCTCAACAGTGCGTGGTCATATTCATACCGGTGCCCTTTCTGCATGATGACTTCGTTCTTCAATGAGGCCATCCCCTGCGGAATAAGGAGCGGAATTCTTTCGCCGTGTTGATCGTTCGCCACTGTCGCACAAGCTGCAGTTCCAAGCGTTAGTGCGGAAGCCGCCCCGGCAGACACTAAGGCCGCCTCGCAGTGCAACCGCTTCGCCAGGTAGGATCCGGCGGCTTGCTGCAACTGCTCCAGACGCACTGGATGTTTGGCGGCCCTGGCAACGGCTAGCTGGACGCTCTCCGGCATGATGGCCGCAGTGAGAAACGTATAGGTGCCGGCCGCATTGATGATCTCCGGTACACCAAGCTTCTCGTAGTAGTTGACGCCATCGTCTTGATGGGGAGAAAGCTCCGCCCCAAACGAGCGCATCGGTGTCATCACGCTTGAGAATCCGATGGAGGCTAACGCGGTGCGAGCGTGGGCAAAGAAGGACCTGCGTGAATAACGAATCGTCATAGTTTCCTCTCTAACGCGTGCTTACTGTTGACCCGATCTAGTTAGTTCCCGTCCTACCGCATCGCCCAATTGGATATGGCCGGAGTTGACAATGCGCGACTCCCTAGATATCTCCGGATATCTGCAGGTTCCAGTCGCCTCGGTCAAACCTGGTGCTCGCGCAGAACCTTCGACAGAGCATCGGCAATGATTCGATCCTGCCCCGGCTGCAGCACGATCGCGGAGATCCCGATGGTGCCGTTCCCATGATGTCCGCCTCCACCTAGAACAATGGATGGCTTCATACTCGCTAGCTGTCCATTCACCTGGCCTGCGTCAATCGAAAACTTGCTGGGGTCCAGATGGATCTGGATAGTTGGAAAATTATTCGCGATCTCCGGAACATGTCGAGTCACTGTCACTCCCGCAATTTTGCCGACCTTGGTCGCGATAGTATCCAGCTGTTTCCACTGCTCCTTTGCAAGCGCTTGCTCGTCTTCGGCTAAGTAAATCTCTAACGTCTTCAACATTCCAATAATCTCTTCTTTGCCAACTTTCGTAGGTCGGCCCAGGGTATCCTCATTGGGACTCATATTCAGAAGCGCATTGCTGATCATTTCCTGGCGTCCAATCAGCAGACCCGCGCATTGTGGCCCACGCATCGCTTTGCCTCCGCTAAACGAAATCAAATCGTATCCCATATTTGCGTAATCCCAGAGATGCGATTTTGGAGGAGTATCCGCTGCCGCGTCAATAAACGCTGGAAGATTCACCGCATGAGCCAACTTCAACCAATCTTCTCTGTTGATCTGCCCATGCGGATCCGCCAAATTTAAGAAATGCATGGCAGCGGTCCGCCCGCTGATGGCGTTATGCACATCAGCGACCGTCTCCACCTCAATAATCTTTACTCCGGTCGCACGAATCTGATGATTCCACGGGCTGTGATGTGCTTTCTGAATGATGACCTCTGACTTGAGTCCCGTGAGGTCTGGAATCTGTTTGATATAGGCCGCATTACTTCCCGTCAGAATTCCCGAGTAGCCATTTTGAATGGCGGATGCAGCTCCGGAAGTAACCAGCGCACTATAGCCCTGCGGCAGCTTGAGCATTTCAGCAATGCGTTTGCCTACCACAGCCTCCAGGTCGTTAATGTTGACGAAGTGCAGCGAGGCGAGTTTCATGACTGCTTCCGCCTCGGGACGCATCAACGATCCTCCAAGGTAGGTCATGGTCCCTTGACCGTTGATCACCGTAGTTAACCCAAGCTCTTCGTATACATTCCCACTTTCGCCCAGGCCCTTGATCTTTCCGTTCCACGAAGGACGCTTGCCTGGCGCCGGCTCGGCCAAGGCTTTGCGTCCAATCGTTGACGCTGACAGCGCTGCAAGCGCACCTAAGAAAGCCCGACGATTGATCTTATGTCGCATGGAATTATCTCCAGTGGATCCCAGTGGCTTGGGTGAGATGCGTGCTTCTCGCCCGGGCAGGTGCATATGACTGACAATCTTTAGAGAGGCTAAAATTTATCGAATGTCAGTGCGGCGGATGCGCCCCTTCCGTTGTCAAGCCGCCGGATTGATAACTCTGGCACAGCCGACCACCTCAATCAGCGAGTTGCCGGGAATCCATTCGAGAGCCATGCAGGCGCGGGCGGGCGATTTACCTTTGCTGAAATAGGTATGGTAGATCTTATTCAGCGCTTCATACTGTCCCTGATGCGCGTCAAACCGAGCCTTACCCGCCGGCATGGTGACTCCGTCGGCCAGTGGCAGGCACAGGAATACCTCCAGCTGCAAGATGCTGTCCATGCTGCAGCCATTGCTCTCCAGGTCCTTCTTCAGCGCATCCATCGTCCGGGTGACATGTTTTTCAAACGGATCGGTAACTGTAATGCGATCCGGATAACCGTCATTGGAGCCGGTGCCGGAAAAGTAATAGACATCGCCATGAATATGAGGGTTGGGGCCATGCTGTTTTCCTGGTGCCGCGGCAGGCTGAGCGAAAAGTTCTGGCACTCCAGCTACTGCGGCCGCCGCTGCGGCAACCCCGCCTAGAAAGCCACGTCGGGTATTCATCTCCATGGAACTGTCTCCTTTATTACGGTTAGCTATCGTGCAGTGCACGCGTAAGAAGTGATCTTAATCCTTACGCCTTAAGACAAACATGTCATGGGCCGCGCCACCCAGCCGGAACTAGGTCAAATGCCCGTTTGCATCCTGATCGGCAATCCGAAAACCTCTACAGCCATCCATCCGCTTCCTCCGATTATGGAAGGTTCGTCAGGAAGTGATAGTGAATATTCCATTTGCCCGTCTTGCCCGGCGGGATATCGAGATGAAGGTAGACTTCCGGACACACCGTCGTGTGAATCGACCATAAATACAAACGAGAGATCGGGATGGTGCCCGTCTGCTCGATGCCTGTATGGGTATTTTTGTTTTCCAGGCGTATATCGTAGTCGGAGGCCGTTCTCCCGTAGCCTGTAAGGTAAGAGCCCACGGTGTCTCCCGGCTGCAGTTCCTTCAGGTACACAATGTCGTGGCCCTTCACAGTCGCGCCCGGTTCGAGAGGCGTCTGCGGAACGGGAGCAAAGGCCAAATGCAGCACAAATCCCGGTCCGGTCGACTGCCCGTCCAGCATAAAGAAGTCATGATCGTACACGTTCGTCGTCAGCGGAGTCCCTCCTAAATTCTCAAGCATGTGCTGGAGGGTGAGCGTGGAGCCATCGCGGCTCAGAATAAGTTTCTTCGTATACACATACTTGATCCCGTCCGGCGAAGTCAGTCGCTGCTGAAATGTGATGGAGCGTTTGGCGACGTGGACGCTCCAGTGCCCGGTATCGACGATCGGATAGCTGTCGCCAAAACGATAGGGAGCATTCGACGTCTTGCGAAGCACGCCGACGCCGATCTTCACGAAGGTGCCACCCGGCTGCGCGGCGTTGTAGCCCTGTGCTCCATCATCCGGACGAAATTCTTCCACCGGCCCTGTGATCGAATCATTCACCTCCGGATCATAATGACCGAACCATTTGCCCCAGTAGGTATGTCCTTTATACGAGGCGCAGCCGACCACGCCTGACCAGTCGAAGCGCTGCGCCCTGTAATAGCCAGTTTTCGCGTCTGGGAGGAAGACTACGAGGTGAAGATCGCCGCTCTTCAGCACCACATGTGGATGATCCAGGTGCGGTGTGTTCGAACACGGAGCGTCCTCCGATGTTTGTGCTTGTGAAGCCAATGCATTCGCGAAGATTCCGAGACTGAACAAGGCAAGCAGAACAGCAAACCGGACCCGACGAATAGATTTCAAGAATTCCTCCCGAGCGGATTATACGAGACGGAACCAGGCACTCGGTCAATACGGGCGCGCGATCGTAACGAATGTTGCGGCAGTGGATCTCCGCACACGCCTGAATAACAGCGAAATCAGCTTTGAAGCCGCCGCTTGGAGCGGTTAGAATCTCCACACATAAGCGGCGGTATTTCCGACGGGTCGTATCGTGCAGCAGGAGCCAGGAAAAGCGATGTCAGAGCGGCGGATGCGGGTACGATATTTTTTATCGATCTGGTTGTTTGTATTGAGTGGAGTGGCATTTTTAGACCGGACGAATATCTCGATCGCGGGTCTGCAGATCAGCCGCGAGTATGGATTAGGAAACCAGCGGCTGGGCTGGATCTTCAGCGCCTTTCTGATCGGCTATGCGATATTTCAGTTGCCGGCAGGATGGCTGGCAGCACGCTTCGGACCGCGGCGCATCCTGACCCTGGGAGTGTTGTCCTGGGGTGTAGCGACCTCGCTGACAGCGCTTCTGCCATCCAATATCGGCCATGCCATGGCGTTGCTGATCGGGTTGCGGTTTGCCCTGGGCGCCGGGGAGTCGGTGATCTATCCGGCCGCCAACCAGTTCGTGGCGCGCTGGATTCCGATGCACGAGCGCGGCGTGATCAATGGACTGATCTTCGCCGGTGTGGGCGCCGGCAGCGGCTTGACGCCTCCCATGCTGAACTGGCTGATTACGCATCATGGCTGGCGAGCGGCGTTCTGGTTCAGCGCAGTGGTGGGCTTTGCGGTGGGCATCGTGTGGTGGCTGATCTCGCGCGACCGCCCGGAAGAACATCCGGGAGTGGATCAGGCAGAGCTGCGGGAGATCCGCGATGGAATGGAGTTCCATGCCGGCGCAGAGCGCAAGGGGATCGACTGGCGGGCCATCTTTCATCGCCGAGATCTGCCGGTGCTGATGGCGGGGTATTTCAGCTTCGGCTATATTGCGTGGATCTACTTCAGCTGGTTCTTTCTCTACATGGCGCAGGTGCGGCACGTGAACCTGAAGTCGAGCGCCAATTACGCCATGCTGCCCTTTCTGTCGATGACGGTCTGCTGCCTGCTGGGCGGAGTGATGAGCGACCGGATGACGCGGCGCTGGGGGCTGCGGGTGGGCCGATGCGGATTGGCGACGGGCTCGCTGGCGGCGACGGCGGTGTTTCTGGTGCTGGGATCGCAGGTGCGGAACGTGGAGCTGGCCGGAGTGATCCTGGCCGGCGGTGCGGGGGCGCTCTATATCTCGCAAAGCTCCTTCTGGTCCGTCTCGGTGGATATTGCCGGGCATAATACCGGCGTGTTCTCCAGCATGGTGAACATGGGGGGACAGATCGGCGGCGCTCTCGCTGCTTCCCTGACGCCGTGGATTGGGGGGCGTTACGGCTGGACCACATCGTTTGCGGTGGCAGCGGTATTGGCCGTCTTCAGCGCTATCTGCTGGCTGACTGTCCATCCCGAAAGGCCGCTGCAACAGTCGGAACTCGCCCCACAGCATCAAGGATAGTTAAAATTCAGATAGCAACCGATTCTGTGTTGCTGTCGACAAAATTCAGCGGTTCGCACGCGGCAGGAGTGTGTCTCCCCCCGGTGGTTGTTCTTTTAATGAATTCAGATTTTCGCATCGATCAGACCTGGTATCTCTACCTGGCGGTGGTCCTGTTCTGTATCTGGGTGCCTGTCTATCTATTCCGGCGGCACATCCAGCAGATGAAGGGACACATCGGCATCGTGCTCGAAGAACGCAGCCGCATTGCGCGGGAATGCCATGACACGCTGATGGCTGGGTTTGCTGCCATTTCCTGGCAGCTGGAAGCCACAGCCAAGCTATTTAAGGATGACGGTCTCGATGCAACCGCTGCGGCCGAATCCTGCGAACTGGCCCGCAGCATGGTCTCCCACTGCCAGGCCGAGGCCCGGCGAATCATCTGGGATCTCCGGGATACGGATGAAGTTACCAGCCTTTTGTCACAGGCGCTTCGGTGTACCATCAGCGCTAACCACAGCCAGAAAAAGATCGAAACCACGCTTGACGTCGAAGGGGAGGAGATTCCGCTCGCTCCCGGATGTGTGCATCACCTGGTCTGCATCGGCCATGAGGCTGTGACCAACGCCATGCGCCACGCGGAACCGAATAATATTGTGGTTCACTTAAAATATGAAGTCGACGCGCTTAGCCTATCGATTCAGGACGACGGTTGCGGATTCCATCTACCCCACCTGCCTTCGTCCCGTCCCGGCCATTTCGGTATCGCCGTAATGGAGGAGCGAGCGCGCAAGCTCGGCGGAACATTTCGACTCGAAACCTCCGAAGGCATGGGCACGGAAGTTGCCGTGAAGATATCGTTTAATGCCGTGCAGCAGGCAATCAACCAGGAGCACCATGTGATCCGTTGGATAGGCGTATGAAGCAGATCAAAGTCTTGCTCATTGAAGACCACTTCCTTGCCCGGATCGCCCTGCATTCAGTCCTCGGAGGCCATAGCCAGATTCAGGTCATCGGCGAAGCAACCGACGGAGAATCGGGTCTGCGACTGTGCCGCGAGCTTGCTCCTGATGTTGTTGTTCTCGATCTGCGCCTGCCTCTCATGAGCGGATTTGAGCTGATCGTTCAGCTCCGCAAGGAACTGCCGGGTATCCGGATCGTGGTTCTCTCCAATTACGGCGGCAGCGAAGATATCTATCGCGCGGTGCGCTCCGGCGCGATGTCCTATCTCACCAAAGACGCCAGCGGCGAGCAGTTGGTCGACGCCATCCAGCAGGTTCATCGCGGGCTGCGGTACTTTCCGCACGTCACACTCGATCGTCTCGCCGAGCGCATGCCGGCCGTAGATCTGACGCCACGCGAAACGGAAGTTCTCGACTGCATTACCCGCGGCTACAGCAACCGTGAGATTGCTGACGAGCTCCACATCGCGGAGAAAACCGTCCGCATCCACGTAAGCTCACTTCTCGACAAAATGGGCGCGCGCGATCGCACCCAGGCTACCATCTATGCGCTGCAGCGCGGCCTCGTGCATTTGGATTGACCTGCTTTCCCGCAGCTGCCGGTTTTTGGGCCACTCCAGGTCATCTGCTCTGGGAGATTCCATGGCAACCGGCTCACGACAGATGTGTCGATCCATAATGCAATCCAGTAGTACTGGCTATCATGGCGCAGCATTCAATTCTCAACGGCTTGACACTCGTAGCTAGGCTTGATCGTATGTTCTTGAGTTCATGAACTCCTCGGGAGGAACTGGGATGCGGTCAGCAGGTCTATCGTCGCAAAGTCTGAGCAAACGCAGGATCGTCGCCGCGCTGATTGTCATGTGTGCTTCGCTGACGGTGATTACCGTAGTGGTTAAGGCGGATACTCCCATGACTGCGGCGCAGTATCAAGCCAATCCGCAGGCCATGATCGATGCCTACCGGCATGTTGAGGTCGCTTCGGTCTCCGATGCCATCGAGCAGCTGTTGCATGAGAAGCGGTACATGACCCACCACATGCAGGCTATCTTTCCGGCAAAGTTTGCCGGAGTCGCCCTCACGGTCCAACTGGTAAAAGAAGAGAACCACGATCCACACGCGCTCGACGGCATGCTGAAGGCAATTGATAGCGGCGCACCCGGCTCGGTGTATGTCATGAAGGTGCAGGACGGAGCCGATATTGCCGGGATGGGCGGCCTGATGGGAACGGCAATGCTTGCCCGCGACTTTGCCGGGGCGGTGGTCGATGGCGGTGTGCGCGACATTCCTCAGCTCACCAAAATCGGTTTCCCGGTCTACGCGCTCGGCCCTGTGCCGTCCACTTCAGTGGGCCATTATCGCTTTAGTGGAGCGAATATTCCCATCGTGTGCGACGGCGTGCCGGTTTCGCCAGGAGATATCATTGTCGCTGACCACGATGGTGTGGCCGTCGTGCCGCGCGCGAACGCGGCCGAGATTCTGGTTCGTGCGCAAAGTCTCGATTTCAGCGAACACTCGATGTATTCGTTTATTGAGAAGTATCACTCGATCGAACAAGCGGTGCAGAAGTTCGGAAGGCTGTAGAGCGTACCGTGCGTCTGACGCAACCCTCGCATCTCAAGAACTTTCATCGAAGAGATCTGCCGGTGCTGATGGCGGGGTATTTCAGCTTCGGCTATATCGCGTGGATCTACTTCAGCTGGTTCTTTCTCTACATGGCGCAGGTGCGGCACGTGAACCTGAAGTCGAGTGCCAATTACGCCATGCTGCCGTTTCTGTCGATGACGGTCTGCTGCCTGCTGGGCGGAGTGATGAGCGACCGGATGACGCGGCGCTGGGGGCTGCGGGTGGGCCGATGCGGATTGGCGACGGGCTCGCTGGCGGCGACGGCGGTGTTTCTGGTGCTGGGATCGCAGGTGCGGAACGTGGAGTTGGCCGGAGTGATCCTGGCCGGCGGTGCGGGGGCGCTCTATATCTCGCAAAGCTCCTTCTGGTCCGTCTCGGTGGATATTGCCGGGCATAATACCGGCGTGTTCTCCAGCATGGTGAACATGGGGGGACAGATCGGCGGCGCTCTCGCTGCTTCCCTGACACCGTGGATTGGGGGGCGTTACGGCTGGACCACATCGTTTGCGGTCGCGGCGGTATTGGCCGTATTCAGCGCTATCTGCTGGCTGACTGTCCATCCCGAAAGGCCGCTGGATGTCACGGCATCATCTCCACAAACAATCGATGTTGTCAGCAATACATGAGACATTCGGTTCGATTCTGGCTTATAAAAGAAAGAAAGGTCACAAAGATTAAGTCGAGGGTGAATCAACCTGCGGATGTGGAGTCCTGAACTTCTGCTCACGCAGCGGATCCACGACCAACACACCAACCTGCAACAAATATTCCGCTGAGAGGGAGTATCAATGCCAATGAATCTTAAATCTGCCTGGAGCCGACGCTCTTTTCTGTCAACGTTCAGTATCGCCCTCGGTGGCCTGTGGAGCGTGAGAGACGCCAAGGCAGCCACTCTTATGGCCGGAGGGCCCTATACTGCGCCTCAGGGCGGGGCCGCGACCGCCATCGGTTCAGGTCTCGGCTCGACTGGCGATATCTATGCGGAGCTCGGTGTGGTTCCGGTCATCAATGGCGCCGGCACATTCACCGTACTCGGCGGCTCGTTGATGTATCCCGAGGTGATCGAGGCCATGCGACTCGGTAACGAGAAATTCGTCGAGATCAATGATTTGGAAGTTGCAGCCGGGAAAAAGATGGCCGAGCTTTGCAAGCTGCCGGAGGGCTACACCGGCCTGGTGACGGGAGGAGCCGCTGCGGCGTTGGTCGTCGGTTATGCGGCCATCCTTACCGGCGACAATCCACAATACATCCGGCAGATTCCCGACCTCACCGGCATGCCGAAGAGCGAGGTCATCATTCAGAAGAGCCATCGCTATCCCTTCGATCACCAGGTGCGACAAACGGGAGTCAAGCTGGTAGAAGTCGAGACGCGCGAAGAGCTGATCGCGGCCATCAATCCGCGCACTGCGGCGCTTCACTTTACCAACCTGTTCAACGACAAGGGTCAGGTGAAAGTAGATGAATTCGTGCAGATCGCCCACCAGCACAACCTGCCGGCGTTCAACGATGCCGCTGCCGATACACCCCCAATCTCGCGCCTGTGGGAGTACACCAACATGGGCTATGACCTGGTCACCTTCAGCGGAGGCAAGGATATTCGCGGGCCCCAGGCTGCCGGACTGCTGATGGGCAAACAAGAACTGATTCGCTGCGCGCTGCTGAATATGAGTCCGCAGGAAGACACCATCGGCCGCCCTTGCAAAGTCGGCAAAGAGGAAATCTGCGGCATGCTCAAGGCGCTGGAGATCTTCGTCGCTTCCGATCAGGACGCGATTCTGAAGCAGTATTATGCGCAGCTAGGACGCATCTCCGACGTTGTCACAAAAATTCCCGGCGTGACAACCTCCTACAATTTCAATCCGCAGCAGATTGCCAACCACACAGTCAGCCTGAAGATCAGCTGGGACCCCACCAAGATTCCTCTCACCACAAAGCAGGTCATGCAGCAGCTTGCCGCAACCCGGCCGCGGTCCATTCGCATGGGCGGCAACGGAGACGATGAAAAGAAGTCGAAGAACCCCAGCGTACATGTAACGGCGTGGCAGATGCAGTCCGGAGATGAGATGATTATCGCCAATCGTCTTTCAGAGATTTTGCAGTCGGCTCCGGCCACCTCCTAAACTTGTGTTCGTTGATCGGGCTGCAGTGATTCCGCAGACGCTGCCCCGGAGGCATGATGACAGTTGTCGTAAATCGCAAAGATCCTCGGTTCGACACTCTCAAGCGGGGACACAATGCGCGTTTCCCTTCCTCGGACGCGGACGCTCCTGACCGGATTTTGCTGTGTTCGTCACCCGAAGAAGTCGCACAGGCACTACGAAAGGTGGTTGCAGCAGGGCTGCGCCCCACGGTGCGCTCCGGGGGCCACTGCTATGAGGATTTCGTCAGCAACAATCCGCACGGCGCAATGCTTGACTTATCGCTCTACGACACTGTGGACCGCGACGGCGAAACTGGGCCCTATCGCGTCGCTCCCGGCGCAGTGCTCGGCGATGTCTATCTAGACCTCTACAAACGCTATGATCGGACATTACCGGCCGGAAGCTGCTACATGGTCGGCGCGGGAGGTCATATTTCCGGCGGCGGTTACGGTTACCTCTCTCGTCTTTACGGCCTCACTTCCGACTGGATCACCGCCGTCGATATTCTCACCGTCGATGGCAAAGGCAACGTCGTCGAGCGCCGCGTGGACAAAGACCACGACCCTGATCTCCTCCGCGCTTGCCGTGGCGCAGGGGGCGGCAACTTCGGCATCATCACCAGCTTCCGCTTTGACAAGCTGCCGCCCGCTCCGCGCGAGGTCGCTCAAGCTAACCTGATCTTCGATTGGGCGACCATGACGGAAGATCGCTTTACCCAGGTGCTTACCGCCTACGGCGATTACTGGCAAGGTCGGGGCAAGGACCCCGACACGTGGGGCCTCTTCACCCTGATGGATATTACTCCCGCGAAACGCGGACATTTTGGTATTTACATTCAGTACTGCCAGCCGAACGGCACGGCGAAAGATCTGTCGGTGCTGGAGGAATTCCTCAACCGGTTCGCGGCCTTCCAACCCATGCTGCTGCAGGCGCACGGCAGCCTGATTTCAAGGCACGGCCCTTCGGTTGCCGGAAGAAAGATTCAGAAAGGCCAGGAAAGCCTGAACGACGTCCGCGAAATTGCGGTGCGTCCCGCGCTCGACGTCACCATCGGCGGCGGCGGTTCCGGCTCGCCAACCCGTGGAAAATATAAGTCCGCATACATGAAGCGCAGTTTCACGCCGGCCGAGGCAAGCACGATCTATCGCTTCTACACTTCCGATCAGATTACGGCGCAGAACTCCGTTATCTCCATCGACTCATACGGCGGCGCAATCAATCGCCCGGAGCTTGCCCATCAGACTGCCATCGCACAGCGGTCTTCCATTATGAAGCTGCAATGGCAGTGCTACTGGCCCGACGCATCCGGAGACGAGATACATCTAGAGCAACTGGACAAGTTCTACACCGACCTCTACACCGGCAGCCACGTCGATCCGCATCATCAGGGAACCCCCTGGGGCGAACGCTACGAAGGCTGCTACATGAATTACCCGGATTCGGACATGCTCCGCTACGCGTATTGGCCTGAGCTGTATTATGGACGCGATGGCCTCTACGCATTTCTTCAGCAGGTGAAGCAGAAGTATGATCCCAATAACGTTTTCCACTCCAGTATGAGTGTGCAGGAATGAGCGATTTCACCAACAACGACGCCCCGCTACGCCGGAACGCTGAAAGGTCGTGTGCCCCGATCGATTCGCATGTGAACCGGCGCGCCTTGCTTACTGGCATCGGGCTGGGCGGCGCGGCCATTGCGCTATCGCCGCTTCATTTTGGTTCCCTTTTCGAACGCGATGCTGAACAGCTTCTGCTGTGCGTTGGATCATTCGGGGCGGCAGACGCTGGAACCCTGCACCTGGTGCAGATTCGGCGCGACAAAGCCCGGGTGCTGTCCACCCAGCCCTCAGAGCGGCCTTCCGCCATCGTGCGTCATCCCTCTCGGCCCCTGCTCTACGTCGCGAACGATGTGAGCCTTTACCAGCACCAGCCTCGCGGTACCGTCGAAACCTTCGCGTTGGATCAAGCAACCGGCAAGCTCGAACTTGTCGGGCGGCAGCCTCTGTCTCTCTCTGCAATCCAGCCGCGATCGTTGGCCATATCTCCCGATGGACGCAGCCTTCTCGTTGCCGCTTTTGGGGGCGGCGCATATAACGTGCTAACGATCGACGAATCAGGGCTGCCATCCGCACCTTCCGTCATTCTGAAGCAGGTCGGGCAAGGGCAGCACCCAACCGAACAGGCCAGCGCCCATCCATCGGATGTTTTATTTCATCCTGCAACAGGCACCGTGATCGCCACCGACTACGGCGCGGAACGATTGGACATCCTCGATTCCAATTGTGGAGAATCCGGCACCGGCAACATGAGCATCGCAGTTCGCGTTCCATGCGTCGCGGGAAGCGGCCCCTCAAAGATTGCAATGCATTCGGATGGAGAAGTCTTGGTGGTCGCACATGCCTTACGTCCGGCGCTTACAGCCTTCCGCTTGGCTCCTGAAATGAAAATGGTGCCGATGGGTCACGCTTCACTGAACGATGCGCCAACAGCGATCTGTTTTTCTCCCAATAGGAATATTGTTTTCGCGGCGCAAATTCGCCGGACACGTCAGGCATTACTGACGGCATGGACGATCGATCCGCAAAAGGGAATGCTGCGGCGAATCTCTGAAAGCGCTCTCCCCGCTGGTGAAGTCGCTTCCATGCACCCCGCAGGTTCGACGCTCTGGTTAGCCTCTGACCGCGGAATGATTGCAGTGGAACTGGATCCCAGAACAGGAACCCCGCGCCAGACCCACCGCATCTCCTCCATTCCGAATCTTCGCTCTATGGCTCTGCTCTAAGAATTCTGACCGCCTCAAGGATTCTGCCTGCGAATCCCTCAAGCGGCCTTCAATTCTTCCTGCTCCGTTCTATCCGGCGTTCAGGCCATCCACCAGCGCGTTGCGATACGCTCGAATCGCAGGGATGAAGCCGAGCAGCGTGCCCGCTCCCACGGCAGCAATCACGTAGTACACCACCCGCGAAGATATCCCCACCATGGCCAGCGGAATTCCGTAGTTATTTTCGACCGGAACGCGCACCAGAAACAGGATCGCATAGGCTGCAGCCACGCCGATGAGGGCGCCAACCGCGCTGATCAGCGTTGATTCCAGAATGATCAGGGTGAAGATTTGTCGCGCATGCAGCCCGAGGGTGCGCAGGATGGCGATTTCCCGCCGTCGTTCGTTCAGCGCCGTGTACAGTGCGGTCAGCATCACCATCAGGCCGACGATGAGTACCGCTGCGCTCACCAGTGTCAAAGCAACGTCGGCGGCACTCAGAACGCTCCACAAATCCTCCAGCGTGAGTGCGGGAATAATGGCCGTCAGAGGCTCCGGCTTATAGGTGTTGATCTCTCGTTGCAGAAACAGTGTGCCGATGCGGGACCGGGTACGCAGCAGGAACGCGCTGATCTCGCCAACGTGTAGATCAGAAGCATGAATCTGCGACTCAGGAATCGGGCTGAGCGGCGGTGCGCCGTGCTCCCAACCCAGGTGCATCGCCTCATCGCCGAGCAGGGTGATATAGATGGCTCGGTCCACGGGCGTCGCTGTGCGCTTGAGGATGCCGACGATCGTATAAGGATCGGCGGTGTGCTTCAGGAAGCTGCCCTCAAGGCCGTGGCTCAGGACAATCTTCTGCCCCAGGTGATAATGCAGTTGCGAGGCAGCGGCGCTGCCCAGCACTGCCTCAAAGATTCCCTCCGGCCTCGCTCCTTGCGCCAGTTCCACACTATGATCGCCGCGATAACGGTAGTGTTCGTAGAAATTGTCGTCGGTGGCGACCACGCGAAACCCGCGATGACTGTCGCCCATCGAAATTGGAATGGTCCACAGCACAGCAGGGTGGTGCGCGAAGTGTTGATACGTAGCGTATGAGATGTTGTTGTTCGCTGTACCGATGTGGAAGACAGAGTAGAGCAGCAGTGGCAGTGAGCCTCCGCGCGGTCCCACGATTAAATCCGTCTGGCTCAGTGTGCCCTCGAATCCCACCTGCGTTCCCTTGCGAATACGGTTCACACCGACAAGCAGCAGCATGCTCAGCGCAATTGAAAACACCGTCAAACTGCTGGTAAATTTGCGGCTCCAGAGCGATCGAAAAGCAAGCTGCAGGATCATCACGCGCTCACCCTGCTCACTTCGCTCAATGCGATCTGTTCATCGAAGCGCGTCATCAACGAGCGGTCATGGCTGACAAAGACCAGAGTGGCCTTGGCCTCATCGCAGACCTCGAACAACAGCTCCAGGAATGCCTGCTGACGGTCGGTGTCGAGCGATGAAGTCGGCTCATCCGCAATTACTAGGCGGGGTTTGCCAATGATGGCGCGCGCAATCGCCACGCGCTGCTGTTGCCCGGTGCTCAGTTTCTTTACGCCACGGTCAATATGCGTGTCCAACTCCAGGCGTTGAATCAGTCGCTCGACTTCTTCCTTGACTGTGGGCGCCACAATGTTTTTCCGGCGCCGGGTATGGATCTGGCACGGAAGGGCGACATTCTGCTGAACCGTCAGGTAAGGAATCAGATTGAGACTTTGGAAGATATATCCAATCTCTGAGCCGCGCAGCTGATCCCGCGCAGACATGGACATCCGGGTCATCTCTTGGCCGAGTATCTTGCAGCTTCCTGTCTGTGGCTGCAGGATTCCGGTGATCAGCCCCAGCAGAGTCGTCTTTCCAGAACCGCTGGGCCCATACAGAAAGACCCGCTTGCCAGTCTTCACCACGAGTTCTTCTACGTGCAGCACCGGGTCTCGGCGGTCATACCCGAACACCACGTTCTGCAGATGGATCGCCTCAGCGGATTCCAATACACGCTCCATTGGTGAATGCGTTCATTGCTGTTGGTAGGGAACAACGCTCTCTCCTGAGAGATCGTAGGAGACGTCCCCATAAGGGCTTTGCACAGTCGAAATGTTCAAGGTGCCGGTTACCAGAATCGGATCGGTAAAAGTCACCTGGACCTTGGTATTCTTGTCCATCTTTACATAAACAATCTGGTTCGGCGGGGGCGGCGGCACATGGATGCATGCGCCCGCATACGGTACCAGCAGAAACTCCGTAACCACATCCAGATCGTCTTCCAGCGGCACCATAAAACCTGGAATACTCACCCGTTTGCCGGAGAGCGCGAGCACCGGAGCTTTCTGCTGCGATTGCGGGACGTTGAAGTTCAGAGTCTGCAGCGTTGGCCAGCTCACGGTGACCGGCTTGGGTTCAGCGCCGAAGCAGGCGACTGCACCCCACAGCAATCCCAAACATACGGCTTGTCTCAGGATTTGTGTTGGGATGCGCATTCTTTCCTCCGGTGTGATCGCCTTCGCGTCGATTATTCCTACTGCTTTGCTAACGGGCGTCGCGGAACAATCTGTTCCGGCAACGGAGGACGCGGGCGGAAAGAAGTCCAGTGGTTCGCCATCTGCGGATTGCTGGACGGATGCTCCTGGTTCCACAAATCCATCGAGATGCCATTCAGGTCGTAGACCACCCTTCCTGCACGGATCGTCAGTTGGGCAATCAGCCGCGTGTTGCCCATCAGCTTGGTGTTGTCCATATCAAGGTAGCCAAATTTTCCGTGTTCCTCGCTCAATACAGCTACGTCTGCCGGCGCGCCGACCGAGAGATTCCCGAGATTAGGACGCTGAATTTCTCTGGCCGGATGCCAGGTGGTATCGGCGACAACCTGTTGCAGCGTCAATCCCATCGCCATGAACTTGCTCATTACGTTGAGCATGCCTTTGGTGCTGGAGTTCATGCTGTCGACGTGCAGATCCGTCGAGAGGGAGTCGGGCAGGAAGCCATCTTTAATCAGAGGGACTGCCACACGGAAGCGGAAGCTGCCGCCGCCGGTTCCGGCATCGAAGTAGATGCCGCGCTCGCGTCCTTCGATCATCGCCTTCGACGGGCCTAACGTCATTACGTCTTGTTCGCCGCGCAGGCCGGAGTACATGTGCGTGTAGATATCGCCGGGACGCAGATACTTTGTCAGCAGATCATAGAGAGGACGCTCAATGCGATTTGCGCCGTAATCGATCATCACGGGAATGTGCGCGATATTGCCTGCACCCACGGCCTGAATGTAAGGCCACCAGTCCGGTCCGGTGAAGTGCGCGCTCTTGATGCCGATGATCGTATCCGGATAGCGCATGGCCATCCAGCGCCGTTGGCACCATCTGCATATCGTCGAGGTTGTCTTCAAAGCGCGAGCCTCGCATGCCGGCGCCGACGATGTTGATGAAGGCCAGCACCCGCGTCTGCTCGCGGTCGATGACGTGCTCCTTGAAATCCTCAAAGTTGCGCCAGCCGGAGCTGCCCGCGTCGCAAACCGTCGTCACGCCATTGCGGAAGGTGAAGCCGTCCGGCCAGATACCGTAGTCGCCCGCATAGGAGTGTGCTTCGCCCGTCGAGGCATAGTCATGGGTGTGAATGTCGATCAATCCCGGTGTCACGTAATTGCCGTCGACGTTGATTGTCTTGACCGCGTCTTTCGGATCAAGGTGTTCACCGACTGCAGCAATCTTGCCGTCCTTGATCGCGACGTCCATCACGCGATCGATGTTGTTCTTCGCATCGATGACATGTCCGTTCTGCAAGAGCAGATCGTAGGGCAACGGATTGGGCAGCGACGGCGGCGGTCCCACTCGGCGCAAATGCGCGTTAGACCCCCCTTGCTGCTGCGTTGGCTGCGGCAGTCCGGCTTCCTGATTCGGCCCCTGCCCCGCTGGCTTGACCGGAAAACAGCCGCGGCATCCGCTCGGTCCAGGAGGGCCCTGTTTCTGATAAGCATTGGCGCTGACAGGGGACGGATTTTCCTGATACGTCGATGAACCTGATGAAGGCGGCGCCGTGGCATGGTCTCCTGCCACCTGAGCCTGCATGGTGAAGGCAGCGCATAACATTGCGCCCAGTATCACGCTTCCAACAGCCGTTCCCTGCTTGAACTTCATCCGTTTGATCCCTTCTCGTGGTGATGATCGCAACCCGCGCCCGCATGCGGCCTCATCGCACTGCATGCTCCGCTCTTTGTCAATGATTCAGTCAGGGAACCCACACGGCTTCATCTGGCTGAGGCATCACGGCATTTTGATTGACGATCTTACTGCCGGTTTGAAAAGTATCCTGGACGTACACGTGAGGCTTGCGGGTGATCTGCCTCGCAGCTCAAACGAATCTATCTATAGCTACCACTAATACGAATCACGATAGAAAACAAGTTTTAGCTGAAGATTACAGCTGCTTCGCAAAATCACTCCGTCGATCTGTACCCGAATGTCCGCCTTCCGCATTCCATTCTCAGGTAAATGCCCTGTCATCAGCCGCTTGACTTGCCCCTGGATAAGACGAATGACCTAGAGCTGACATCGGCCGGCTTCCGCCTGCAGCCCGCAGCTTCGTCAGAGGCGGAGGCCGGCCGCCCCGAGCATCACATTATCGTTGGCCATTAGGATTCGCGACGCCATTCTATCCGTCTGCGGTCGCCCTCAAGCGTCGAGCAGCCGCTCTTCCAGCGGCTGCTCAAAGTGGTGCAAAGTAAATTCAGGCAGGTCAGAAGACGACCTTGCCGGCCAACGACAGTACTCGCGCGCCCGATATGCTTCCAGGAACCTGCTGCACGCCGGTTACACTGCCGAACCCGGTAACGGATAGAAAAGTTGGTTGAGCGATCGGACTCGAGTCATGCCCAATCGACGCAGTCGGGTTTGCTGCACTCGGATGGTTGAAAACGTTGAATGCTTCCGCCCGGAACTGTAGACTCAACCGACTCACAATGGGAAACGTCTTGAAGGCGGATAGATTCACATAGGAAAATCCTGGACCATGCAGAGTATTTCTTGACGTATTGCCGAATGCATATTCATTTGCATTGATGTTTGCCGGAAGAGCATAGGCAGTAGTATCGATGCACGAAGTCTGATTTCCATGGATATAGTTGCTCAGGCTGCAATCTGCATGGGGAGGATGCACGAAGTTCGGACGTTGTGTGCCTTGGCTCATATTAGCGCTGTTGTAATTCAACGTAACATTAAACGGCATTCCGGATTGCACGTTGATGATGGAAGCAAGCTCCCATCCGCCCAGTGCTTGTCGCATCGCATAATTCGAATTAGACAGCAACGGCAGTGCGTATGTCAGAGAGGCCACCAGTCGGTTCCGGACGTCCCAATTTGAATTTCCGTAATCCGCTTTAGGGTTGTATTGCTGAGATAAAGTTCCGCCGCCGTTGGAATCGGCAGAAAGATCCAGGTCATGCGCCCAGGTATAGCTGATCTGACCGGCTACACCGTGCAAGGTTCGCTGTCTCAGAATTGCAGTCAGTGCATTGTAATTCGACCAACCGTCGTTTTCGATTTTGCGGATTGAGCCGAACAGCTGATTAGGCCGACGTGAGTTTACGGAAGCCGGTCCTGGCAAAAGGGGTTCATTGTCATAGAAACTGCGGTCCAGGTCCGTGTCATGGGACCCAAGATACTGCAACTCGAATCCGCTACCTTTCCAAGCCTCGTAGCCGGCACTTAGATTCCACTGATAGCTGCGCTGTGTTTTATTGTGATAATCATCGGTAAAGGCGCTGACATACGTCCCTGGTATCCCTGCTACCGGCGAGGCCGACCCCGCGCCGGGCCTGTTGTTGATAAATGTTAAGACGGCGCCCGGAGCGGTATTGTAGTTCACCGTTGCGGCCAGCGGATAGTTGCCTGTGGCCAGCGTGTAGCTATTCAACTGGTTGGGATTGAAGTAGACTCCAAAGCCCCCGCGAACGACCGTTTTATCCGTGGCACGGTAGGCAAAACCAAAGCGCGGAGCCCAATTGTCATGTTGTGGACCAGTGAATTTGAAGCCTGGAGTCGGGACAAAATCTGCGGCGCTGGTCGCATTCGTAGCAGGTATCAATGCGGTTTCATCCTGATTCAGAATGCGCGCATATCCATTCAGACTGTAGGGCACCGTCGGTAGATCGTACCGTAGACCGTAGTTCAAAGTAAGATTTTGCGACGCCTGCCAGTTATCCAGTATAAAAAAGCCATCGCGCCATTGGCCTACCGAACCCTTGACGGTAACAATTGGTGTCTGATCCTGGTTCGCATACCCAGTCACGAAATCAGCTGCGGCATTTCCGGTCGAAGTCACACCTGCGGTGCCGGAACTGAAGGTGAACAGTCCTAGCGGATTGTTTTCAGCTGCGCGACCAAGTGTCAGGCGGCGAAACTCAACGCCACCCATAATATTGTGTTTGCCCCTGGTGTAGCTGAGCTCATCGTATAAGTCGTAGGTTCGATCGTCTTGAAACCAGTTGCTTCCTGCATTGCCCACCCCTTGATAGCCCCCCACTCCGGCGCTGCTGGCGATCGTAACCACAGGAACACCGGGATTTTTGTCGACGGTATCCAAGTTGAATCCTGGAATACCCAGGGCTGTGCCTGCATCGGCCAGGCCGTTCTGATACCAATAATTCACATTGTTGGAGATCAACTTATTGACACCGAAACGGAAGTCATTAACCAGACTCGGTTTAATAACGTGCGTATATCCAAAGGCATAGTTTCTGGTATCAGTTGGTCCATACGAGCTATTGGCCGGGAAAAAAGATCCGGAAACGACATTGAGATTCTGCCAATGAATGCGCACAAAAAGATGAACGTGGTCGCCGATGTTCTCATCCACGCGGTCAAGCGTCTGCTGAATGCTATAGCTGCTTGGATAAGAAGTGTTCAGGTTGTTCGTAATTCCTGGCAGATTAGGCGCAACCATATACTTCTCATATGCCTGCGCGATTAGCCCGCTTGGACTATTGAGTTCACTCGCCGGAATCACGTTGTTTGGCGTATAGTAGGTCCCGGTTGCCGGATCTTTCAGGCATGTGCCGGTGCACACACCGGCATCGTTCAAAGTTCCCAGAGCCGTGAAATCTCCTTTTTCCATTGCCGGCGTCAAGACCGATGTGATCCCCGAATTCTGACCCGTATTATTTAGCTTTTCATAAGAACCGAAGAAGAACGTCTTATTTCGCCCGTTGTACACTTTCGGGATGTACACCGGGCCGCCGAGATTAAAGCCGTATTGGTTCCAGTGCAGAATCGGAGTTGGCTTGCCCTGTAGCAAAGTAAAGGGTTTCGCATTAAACGCGGTATTTTCAACGAAGTCATAAGCCTCGCCATGCAAATCATTCGTGCCGCTCTTACTAATCATGTTTACATGGATACCCAGATAGCCGCCGTACTGAGCCGGATAGTTGCCGCTCTGCATTTGTACTTCTGAAATCATTTCTGTGCTGGGGCGCGTAGGGGAGGTGGTGATCAGGTTGTTCATGATCGAAATGCCGTCCAGACTCAAACTGTTTTGGATTTCGCGCTGTCCTGCGCCCTCCAAATCCTCTCCAGGAGGAATTCCGGTGTAGCTCGTCTTCGATCCGATGTATACGTTTGAGGCCAAAGTAGCGACGTCCAGAGCGCTATGGCCCATCACCGGTAGGTCCGCGACCTGCTTTCTGTCGAACGTCTCTCCTAGAAACGAGCTGTCAGTCGCGAGGGCGGGATTCGAGGCGGATACCGTGACAGTTGCACTCGTCGACCCAGCTTTCAGAGTTAGATTTGTGCGCACCGCCTGGTTGGTCTGAACCAGAACGCCTGAACTGACGATTTTCTGGAAGCCTGGCTGGGTCACTGTAATGTCATAGCTACCTGGCGTAATAAATTGAATCGAGTAATAACCTTGTGCATTCGTCACTCCGCTGTAGGAGACTCTGGTAGCGACGTTGACAGCAGTGACGTGGGCGCCGACAACGACACTGCCGCTCGAGTCCACAACTGTTCCGACGAGCGAGGTATTGTTTGCGACCTGCGCTCGCAGCATTAGTGCTCCAACGAACAACATTACGCAACAAATAAAGAGCTTCTTCATCATGCCTCCTGGAATTTAATAAGCGAACGGCAGCAATACGACGTGGGGCCAGGTTGAGATTCGCTCTGGTGCGGATTTCTGCGGAAATTCGATGGGCTGCCTGCCAACTAGCTGGACTTTCAACTGGTCAAATTCCATCATGTCCTGGAGAGAGCGCCATCGGTCTGTTGTCGTGCTCGTCAGTAAGGCGGAAGTCCTACTCGGATCTATGTAATGCGGCGACAAACAGAAATGGAAAGCGGAATAACAGAAATGGAAAGTGGAGTATAGAAACAGAAAGCGCATTCGCTCGAAGCATTTCCAGCTTTCGGTACAAGTGCGCTACCTGGGGCGGGGTGTGTCGACGTGATCGCGGATGTACCGATTGCGGAATTTTCCCTTGGGATCGAATTCCTGGGTGAGGGCGCGGAAGTCCTGCATACGCGGATAGAGCGGAGCCATCTCGGTGGAATCCATGGTGAAGACCTTGGCCCAGTGGGGGCGGGCGCCATAGGGGGCGAGCTTGGCCTCAATCCTCGGCAACAGCTCCATTACTGCGTCGGGTTCGAGCTTCCAGGTGAAGTGGATGGCGAGGGAGGGTCGTCGGGAGGCCATGCTCATCCACAGATCGTCAGCAGCGATGGCGCGGACTTCGGTGATGTACAGATGGGGAGTGATGCTGTCGCGGAGAGTTTCGACGGCGCGGATCGCTTCATAACCGCGGTCGAACGGAACCAGAAACTCGGTTTGCAGTTCGTGTCCGCTAGAAGGCGTGAAGTTCATTTTGAAGTGAGGGAGCCGCTCATACCAGGGCCCGACGCTGTTGAGCTGATCGGTGCAGGCGTCGGCGGGGTGGCCAGGGATTGGATGAAGGTTTCTTGTTGCGAGGGTTGCGTTATAGAAGCGGGCGGCGGGCGTGGAAGCACCACCCTGATCGACGCGACGCTTGATCCAAACCTCGCCGGCGCGGCCGTTCTGCCAGTCGGTAAAAATGGAAACGCTATAGCCCGCTCCCATAATGTCGGCCAGGTGGTGTTCGAGTTCGCTGAAGGGAAGGTTCTGGTACACGACCTGCGTCATCTCATAGCGGGGCTCGACGGCAAGAGTCACATGGATGACGATGCCGAGAGAACCAAGAGCAACGACGGCTCCGGCGAAGCGGTCGCCATCTTTGCCACGTGACAGGGTGCGGACGCTCCCGTCCGCGGCGACGAATTGGATGGCGGTGACAGCTGTCGAAAGATTGCCGTTGCGCATTCCTGACCCGTGGGTCGCGGTGGCGCAAGCTCCGCCGACGGAGATGTGCGGCAGCGAGGCCATATTATGGAGCGCAAAACCTTTCGCGTCGAGAATGACCGCCAGATCCCCGTAGCGGATGCCTGCACCTACGGTGGCGGTGCGTGCTTTCGGGTCGAGGTCCACGTCCCTCAGCTTGAGAGTGGAGATTTGCGCAGTCTGTGAATCGGCGATTCCGTTGAACGAGTGCCGTGTGCCGAGAGCGCGGACCCCTGCAACGCTGCGGACAGCGTCCTGCACTTCAGAAATGGTTGCCGGCTCGAATACATGGTTGGTCGAGTAGTGATAGTTACCGGACCAATTAGTTCTAGGGATCGTCGCATCTGCGATTACGTCGTGTTCGGTGAAATGGCTCGTCATTATCGCTGCAGCCGTAGCGACTGAACCCTTGAGAAATCCGCGCTTGTCCATTGTGCGTCGCCGTTCGTTTCCGTGCGAATGATTGTAAGCGCAAGAAAGTCGCCCTGGCTTGTCCGATCCCGTTCACGGCGAGGATTTCTTATTTATTTGGCTGTGCGACTGCTGTTTTGTCGACGTCCAGGTCTTCCGGAGCAACCCATGCATTGGAGATTTACGATATCGGCAAGCAAACAATGCCCAGAATCGGAAGCGACGGACCGAGTCAGCTCTCCTTTGACGTCAATACCCATCGCAAAATAACCTACATCGACCATCCAGAACTTCTCATTGAAGCGCGCCTTTAGATCTTCCGCCTCGAGATAGAGCTTTCACGCGGCCTCCACTTGACCCAGTCGGCACAACAGCTCTCTCTCTTCTCCTTTGAAACCCAGGCCCCGAATTCACGAACGGCCCGAGAGTCGCTGGTTTGCGAGTTCAGTGGATTGTCGATATCGGTCTGGCTGGGCGGCTGTAGCTGCGGAGCGCTCCAAACTTCGGGAATGCTTTGAATGCAGCGACCGCGGCGGCGCTGCCGAGCGCAATCGTGGCAGAAGTCCTTCCGATCTTCACGGAGATGGGTGGCTGCGGCTGTGGACAGGTGCTCTTACGATGGGTCTGGCGGTACTATTCCATCATGAGCAAAAAGATTCGCTGGGGAGTACTCAGCACCGCCGCCATCGGCCTTAAGAAAGTCATTCCTGCTATGCAGCGGGGACAATATAGTCACATTACGGCTATCGCATCTCGTGATGTCGCCAAGGCTCAACAAGCAGCAACCGCCCTGGGCATTCCCAGGGCTTACGGCTCATACCAGGAACTTCTCGACGACCCCGAGATAGACGCGATCTACAACCCTCTTCCTAACCAGCTCCACGTGCCCTGGACAATCAAAGCCGCAGAAGCCGGGAAACACGTTCTATGCGAGAAGCCTCTCAGCATGACTGTCGCCGAAGCCAAAACGCTGCTCGCGATCCGTGCCCGCACCGGGGTCAAGATCGGCGAGGCCTTCATGATCCGCACCCACCCACAATGGTTGCGGCTCCGCGAACTCCTCGATGAAGGACGCATCGGCCCGCTGCGCGCTGTCGTGGGCTTTTTCAGCTACTTCAATATCGACCCATCGAATATCCGCAACCAGGTTGACACGGGCGGGGGCTCCCTCTTTGACATCGGCTGTTATCTCATCCATGGCTCACGCTATGGATTTGGGCAGGAGCCCAGCCGAGTGATCGCCTGCATCGATCGAGATCCCCAAATGCACACGGATCGCCTCACGTCGGCGATTCTGGTCTTCCCCGGAGGCCAGTCCATCTTCACATGCGGCACGCAGATGGTCCCGTACCAGCGGATACAGTTCTTCGGAACCCGTGGACGCATTGAAATTGAAATCCCGTTCAATGCGCCTCCAGACCGGCCCACACGTCTATTCATTGACGACGGCGGCGACCTCTTCGGCGGGGACATCACAACCGAGACATTCCCGGTATGCGATCAGTACACGCTGCAGGGTGACGCATTCTCCAAAGCTATTCTGGAAAATACCGAATTGCCCGTGCCGCTTGAAGATGCAATCAAAAACATGGCAGTGATTGAAGCCCTGTTCAACTCTGCCGAGTCAGGCAACTGGCAGACGCCGCAACAATGAATGTCTCACCTCTCCCAACAAACTCGGAAACTGCTCGAACTGGCTGCTGTTAGGCCTTTGCGCTAGAATTGCGAACTGGTTGGGAAATAGTAATCCGAGGCGTTTTCAGATGTTTCTGCTTTCCGAGGACCGGCCACTTGCAGCACAAGGCTAGGGACTACTGCTGATTTCCCCTCGCAAAATTCCACCAGACATTTTGGGTAATGTTCGTTCCAAAGTACAGCTGTATTCGGCGACGATTGGAAATGCCTTCGACATTCGACATCAACGAGAAGGCGTTCACAAAACACGCGACAAGAAATTCTACAGAGGAGAAAAGATGGTGATGCATTCCAAACGTGGCCTACTCGGACCAACTCTGCCGGTGATAAGCTTTCTCGCTTTCTCAATCGCATCAGCTTCTGCTTCTGCCGCTCCCGCGCCCGCTCGAGTATCGGCAAGCCCTTCATCAGCCGTGCAGAATTCGATCCCTCCGCCGCCGATGGGGTGGTCTTCTTGGAACAGTTTCGCCAACACGGTGGATTCGGCTGTCATCATGCAACAAACGAAGGCGCTGGTCGCGACAGGGATGCAGAAGGCCGGATATCGGTATATCAATCTTGACGAGGGATGGTGGCTGGGAAATCGCGACAACCACGGCAACATCATTGTCGATCCGAAACAATGGCCGGCGATTGCACCCGGTGAACGTGCCGGCGACATGTCAAACATTGTCAAATACATTCATAGTTTCGGATTGAAAGCGGGCATTTACACGGATGCTGGCGAAGCTGGTTGCAGCTATTACAGCCCCGACATTGGTCCACACATGCCACACACTGGCAGCGAGGGACATTACGACCAGGACTTTCTGCAGTTCGCAAAATGGGGCTTTGATTACGTTAAGGTCGACTGGTGCGGCGGGAATAGCGAAAACCTGGATCCCGCCGTGCAATATGCAGCAATCGCGCACGCAATTGAGCAAGCGGAAAGGATCACTGGACATTCCCTCTATTTCTCGATCTGCAACTGGGGCAAACAGAGTCCCTGGACATGGGCTCCCGGCATTGGCGGCGTCCGCAGCGACATCTGGCGTATCAGCGGCGATATCGTAAATCCGATCGTCGCCAATAGTATTCGCAGCAAAGGACTAGTGGACTTTCCGAAAGTCCTCTCCAATTTCGATCGCGGTATTCACCCTGAGGCGCAACATACCGGCTTCTACAACGATCCAGACATGATGGTTGTAGGAATGCCCGGCATGTCGGAACAGCAGGACCGAGTGCATCTTGCTTTATGGGCAATCTCCGGGGCTCCATTGCTGCAGGGCGCTGACCTCACCAAGCTCAACCAAGCCACCATTGCCAGTCTTACCAATCCTGAGATGATCGCGATCGATCAGGATTCGCTTGGCCTGCAAGCAATTTTGGTGGCTCAACCTGGTCCAGGTCTTCAGGTGTGGAGCAAACCTTTGGCACATCCCGGGGAACATGCCGTCGTGTTGCTGAACCGGACGGCCAGCGCGGCTTCCATCACCGTGGCCTGGAACGAAATCGGACTCAAGCCGTCGTCCTCCGCCACAGTTCGGGACGTCTGGGCGCGTAAGTCTCTGGGATCGCATAGTTCGAGCTACACCGCTAACGTTTCGGCGGGAGACGCGACAATGCTGACGATCCGCGGCACCGATGAGAACGGAATCCGATATCAGGCGGAACCGGCGAACACAAGCCTCAAAAAAGAAGCAGCAGGCGCGCTTTGCGGAACTTGCTCGGCAGAAACCGGCGCTACGATTGGCGGTCGGCGAGATCTCACCTTCAAGATCCTGCCTGGTCAGGGAACCACCTATGTCCGAATCTCCTATATCAACGGAGATAGCAGCCCTCGTATGATTCAACTGAAAGTGAACGAACAGATTCCAACTAACATAGATTTCCCGCCTACAGGAAGGAAGAGCGGCGCTGTCACGATCGAAGCAAATCTCGATCGCGCGGCAAAAAACAACTTGCTCACTTTTTCCTCTTCTTCCTGTGTTCCTGGTCCGGAAATTCAGTCAATCACCGTACTGGCAGGCGGTCATTGAGGTCAAAAATTTGTATTTGACGCTTCAGTCTCGCAGTGGAGTGATAATTCGCGAACCGCATGGTCGTTGAGACAAATCCTTTCCCGTAAGTCGGACGAATGAGGACTTGCCGGAAGGTGGACTGAAAGGAAACTGGAGCTCATGACGCCCGTTTCGTGCGTTGGGGAATGCGTTGGAATTCCCGTACTTGGTTGCGGAGCTGGATTTTAACCCGCGACCTTTGGGGTATGACTCATGCCACCTTCTTGGTCCACGCTGAACCATTGGACCACCGGATCGTGTTGGGGCTTTCCAGAGCGCCTGTGTAGGCACGATCATCCGGGAACGTCACTTTAATGTTGGAGCTATCGATGATTGTTCCCTGCGCAGCAGGCCGATCAAAATCGGACATATCAACCTTTAGCGACGATGGTCCTTCCTGGATAACCGCGATCCAGGGGCTGCCATCGCTCCAACTACCGCTCAGGTCAAATGCAGTGTTGATAACCTTGGTCCACTGTGACCCGTTGGACCACCGAATCGCATTTCCCACAAGTTGACCCGTGTAGCTTGTATCGTCTGGAAAGGTGACGTTTATTTCGGAATAGTTGTCTACAGTGCCACTTGCCGCAGGCCTGCCATAGGCTGACATGTCGACTGACAAGGACCGACGTGAGACCGAAATGACCGCACTGTGACTGCTGCCATCGGTCCAATTTCCGTTCAAATTGGTTACGGTCACAATTGGGGTCCAGTCAGCCGGGAACTGCGTCGGCCAGGGATCGGTCTTGTAGCGCAGGCACCCACTACCAGCCGTCACGAACTCGGCAAAGTTCCTATGGTGCCATCGAGCCTGACCCACACCCGCGACCCGCTCCGGCTGCTGCGCAAAAATTCCCCAATCGCTTAGATCCACGTGGGTGTCATTGTAATCAACTATGTTGCCCGGCCCGCCAGCTGGAAACTGTTGACACGGTGCGCTGACGCTCATGTAGTTGATAGCGGTAATGGCGGCGGCTTCAAACTCGCATATGGTGTTCCATACGCTCACTTCAACCCCCATTTCCCAGGCGCCCAAATCGGCTACCGAAGGGCCTTGCTTCCATGCATGGAAACCAAGGCGTCCGTTGCGGATGCGATATTCCACGTAGGTGCCATCGTCTGAAATCCACCGCTCGGCATCCTGGACAATCCCGGTCTTTGTCAGGGCCGGTGCGTCGAGGGCAACCAGGCCATCCGTTCCGATACGCGATTGACCCAGCTTATTCGCCCCTGGTCGCAAAGGTGCGAGGTCGATTGTCCGACCACCGATCACGAGTGTTCCATTGGCCGATGAGATGGTGTCCAAAAGCGGATCGCCAAAGGTTAGGACCGGGGTGCCGTCGGGCGATCGACGCACATATGTTCCTTTGCGGGAAACGGACCCACCGATGCCGCCGTTCTCCTTTTTTGCGCCTAACATCTTAACGAGGTAGGCGTTGAGTTCATCTTGGCTGGCAAAAGAGGACTGGCCAGGCTGAATCACTCCGCCGTGCGTTACGAACTCTGCCCCACCGTCCCCATGTAACGTACGAACCTGACTGATCGTAGAACTCTCTTTTGTCGGCATCGGAATATCCTCTCGCATTAAGGTTCAATCGTTAGTCTTCCCAGGCGAAGGTGCCACCTCAGGCGAAACTCTGGCAGTTCCGGCGTCTGGTATCACCTCAAAGTTGGTCACTTCCCCCCGAATTGATCTGGTGCAGGACATGGTTGATCAAGTTTTTTCTGTTCTTTCCTGTTGCGATTCGAATGCATTTAGATAGTGACTGCTTAGCGGCGTTCGTTTCATTAAAGCGTCGATTTAATTCGAAGAAGCCGCAACTCGTGAGACACCCGGAAAAGATGGATCTTAAGCCCGTCCAGCAACTGCGCGACGATCGATTAAGAACGGCTGATCTGGAATCCTAGCCTCTGTGCACCGAGAGGCAGATTCGGGAGAGTAGGATAAAACTGATTTTTCTCGTCCAGTACCCGGTGCGCTGGAGAAACTCCAATGAACAATCGTGTTGCTATTCTCGTCATACACGGCATGGGAGCACAGAAACCCTACGAAACGCTCGATCAATTTGCTCGTGGGGTGTGCGATGTGCTGCCCGAACAGACACAAACAAGCTATTCCCGTGAGATCTTTTTCCGCAATCATCCGGAAGATCCCACTCATCAACAGAAGGCGTGGACGCAGGCCGTTGTTCGACTTTCGCGCTCACCCGATCACATTCCAGGATCGGAACATGGCTTCTCTCCCGGCCCTGAACTTATCGATTTGATTGAATATTACTGGGCACCCATCATTAATGGCCGCGTAAAGGTCTTGCAATCCTTGCGCTTTCTCATCCGATCGGCGCTGAGTCCCTTTCAGTACCTGCGTGCCAACATGCTCGTGATTGACGAAATATCGAATCAAAAGGGCGCTGCCGCTGCTCGATTAACCAAACAGGAAGGCTTTTCGAATTCTCGTATTGGGCAAATTAGCTTCGTCCTATTGCGAGAGGTTGCTCGAACCGGTCTTGTTTTTTTTCCGATGATCTTGCTATTGGTAGGCATGTATTACCTTATGGCTCAGCCCCTTCTCACGGCCTTGAGCGGGGGGGCGAAGCAGGATTGGCTCAGCTACTTCTGGGCTGGTCCAAAACCCAGTACATACGAAATCGCCCGTTTAATTGCCACTCTACTGCGGTGGCTTCTACTCGGTATGTGTTTTAAATATCTATGGGACGAATACCGGCATCCCGGGCCTGCCCCATCAAGCATAAAGCCGCTAATCGTCTGGTCGCGGATGATCGGGGGACTTGTCCTCTTACTTTTGGTGCTGCCACTGTTATTTTCGATGCTGATTCACCTCATCAACCCTCAATCGGTTTTGTTCGCGTCAAGGTGCTGCAGCGTTCATGCATTTAGGATCTTCGCCCACGAGTATGTTGCTGCGGCTCCCCCGAATCTTCACCTCTCGCATCTCGCTGGATATGCGGGTTTGGCGCTTCTCTTATATTTTCTCAATCTTTTTCTCACTACTGCTATCGGCGGTCTAGCCGTCTACTTGGGGTCTGATGAGCTGAGTGTGAATTTTGAGGCGCGATCCCAGATTTTGTCCGAGTGCTCCCAAACAGTGACCGAGCTTCTCGGACCTTTCCGCGATCTCTCACCCGAAGGAACCCAGGAATTTAGCTATGATCGCATCCTGATTGCAGCCCACTCCTTAGGCTCCGTCATTGCCTATGACGTGCTCAATGATCTAATTGCAAAACACCTGGATCGTGGTGCTCGCGATAGCATCGCCACCCTACCTCTGGAGCGTGTCGCAGGCCTATTCACATTCGGGTGCCCCTTGAATAAGGTCTATTATTTTTTCCGAACCCGCACCGATCAAAAAACCACCATCCTCAATCAAATCCTCTATGCTCTCCACAGTTTCCGGGTGCGTACTCCCACACCAAGCGGGTCTGCATTGATTTCCGCACCCTTCTCCAAAGACTTCCGATGGTTGAATGCATGGTGCAGGCGTGACGTCATCAGCGGTCGGATGGTCTTCTATCAAGCGGATGAAAATCGCGTTGTAAGTCAAGGCTTTGAACCAGCAACGGCCCACATAGGCTACTGGAAGAATCCTTTGCTCTATCGCTTTTTCGTGGAGCTGATTGCCGCTTCTCCTGGTTCGGGGCGACAGGACTAAAGACACCAAGAATCCCGTCAAATCGTAACAAGAACATCCACTGGGATCGAATACACCCAAAAAACTTTTATTGAGGCCGTCCTTTGTTCTTGGCAGCGGGTACCAAATGAAGCTAGAATTCACCCGCGCCCCTCCACAGGTGAGGCAAGTCATGAGACCACGCCCGCTTATTCTGATCCACGGGTACTCCGCAGACGAAAAAGCCTTCTACCCCCTGCGCGACCTGTTGGCGAAAAGCGGCGTTGACCTCAATTTCATTAACATCTGCTCCTACATATCCCTCAACAACGAAATCACCATTAAGGACATTGCAGAAGGCTTAGGGCGTGCCTTTCGCTACGACGCGAGTCTGAACAAGAATTACGACATGGATACGTGCGAGTTTGATGCGATCGTTCACTCAACCGGAATGCTGGTTCTGCGCTCCTGGCTCACCAATTATGGATCCGCCGTGCGCGAAGCCAATCCTCGCCTTAACCGTCTCAAACACCTGATCGGCATCGCCCCCGCAACCTGGGGGTCGCCTCAAGCACACAAAGGACGAACTTGGCTCGGAGCGCTTGTGAAGGGAAATCGGGAACTTGGTCCGGATTTCCTAAATGCAGGTGATACCGTTCTTGACGGGTTGGAATTGGGAAGCAAGTTCACTTGGGATCTCGCGCATATCGATCTGCTCGGTAAAGACCCCTACTACGGCAAGGCGGCGAACACGCCCTACGTAAGTATTTTCATTGGCAATTCTCCGTATACAGGCTTGTCGAGCGTTGCGAACGAACCCGGAACTGATGGTACGGTCCGCTGGTCCGGCTGTGGCCTCAACACTCGGAAAATCACGATCAATCTTACCCGGTTTCCAACCGACGAGAATGGGAATCCAGCGGCGCACAGACTGACTATCTCGAACTGGGCAGATGACCGCCTGGACGTGCCCTTGATTGCGGTCAATGGCAGGAACCACTCGACAATCCTCTCCAACCCGGATCACGAGATGGTAGCCCTGATAGCGGATTTTCTGAAAGTTGGCGTGGTCGATGCAGCCAACCCCAACGCGATTACTTACGAGAGTTGGCTGAATAGGGCTACAAAGTACGGCGAGTCCGGGAAAGCCGAAATGCTTATTAATCCGGGAGCCGGCATGCCCGCACTGACGGAGAGGATCGGTGCATTCGTTGGACACCTTATTGGAAAGGATCCCGATGCCCCCCTGGATGGCTGGCAGCAGTTTGTTGTCCATGCCAAAGATGAACGGGGCGATGGCATCAACGACTACCTGCTCGAAGTTTTGCGCGAGGAGGATGGAAAGGACGTTTCTTTTGAGGAAATGTACACCGACGTACATGCGTATCGCGCCGACCCGAGTTATCGTTGTTTTCACATTCGTCTGCCACAAGGAATCTCCAAGCAAGATGCAAGCCTGAAAATACGAGTGCACGCATCATCCGGCACGGCTCTCATCGGCTATCAAGGATACAAGGGCCTGCATTCAGATCAACAGCCTGCGAACTCGCCTGCCGATGAGGGTCAGGCAATGAATCCGGAAGCCGAGCCCGTCATTCTCGAAGTTAAGGACCTTGGAAACGGTACCGCGTCACTGTTCCATCCGTTTACGACCACATTAATTGAGTTGCTTTTGAGCCGGGAGCCGATCCCATTGGGCCGGGTCAGCGAGGTTCTCAAGTTCGACATAGATAAAGAAAACCGAACAAATACCGGCGCAGACGTCTCAGGAAGTTGACGAATGAAAACCAACCTCAGAGATTTGTAGTGCCTGGAAAGGACTGACAATGGCAACCGCACAGGAATCTCAGGAAAACCGGTTACTGACCTTCGCCAATGTTTTTAAAGGCTACATGGGGGTAATGCCGATTGTTACCGCTGCCCTCGCGCCCGTGCTTACCGCATTGAATGTCATTCCTGTGTATGAATCCCAGCGAAAGCCGCTAGCCGCGATCGCGGGAATCCTCGGTTTTCTCCTGCTCGCGTGGGTTTTTTATGTGCGGCGGACGATCGCTCTCGGAAGTATTAAGCCTGGCTATCGAACCTTTTTCAATCTCTGCCCATTGATCCTTGTCCTTGCCAGCGTCTTCTGTTACGTAAGCTATACGAATACGCTCGACACATCGTTGTCGCAAATCTCTCAAACAAATTCAGCGGTCACGCGGGTGATCGCTCTTGCTACCTGGAGCGAAAGCAATGCAGTACCAGCGTCGCTGCGTTTGCAATTGTTGTATCTGGGGATGTTCCTCTTTGCGGAGGCAGCTTTCGTGTTGATGGCGTTGCGCGAATATTCCATCGATGTGCTGCATATTTCAGAATACGACTGGATGTTCGGTTCTCAGGAAGGATCGGCGTCAGCCGCGACATTACCAGATTCGAGCGCGCACTCAGTCTGACTCGTGTCCTACCATGGCCGCCAAAAGCTCGATCAGCTATCGGATTGATAATGTTTCAACACATGTTCCCAGCCAATGTCCATTGCTCTCTGAGACCCACTGCCCGCAAGAGCAAACACGACCGCCATACCCCAACCATTTACAAAATCTGCATGGGTGTTCTTCACAAAACCGCCAACGATCTTCTGAAACGCGTTCGTCTTCGCGACAAACTCCGGGTTATGACTGAAATCGTCTCCCCGAATTGTCTCGAGAAACGCCAATAGCTCCTTCAATTTGAGCGCGGTCTTTGACATCGCATCCGCCCACCAGCTGATAGCTGTCCAATCTACGCTAACCGCGCCTAACGCAGTCACAGACAATTGGCTCAACTCCGGGATTGTTTTGAACGCGGCCACATTTCCATTCAGATCCATCGCGTTCCACATTGCGTCGTTTTGAAGGGCCGCCAGCCGTTCAGGTCCCGCAGGGTCTCCTGGATCAAGCAAAGCGATCATCGCATTCCTGCCGGCCCGTTCAATTTCCGGGCGGCTTCTCGGCATACGTCGACCGGGATCGGTGAAAAAGAGTGCCAGAACGCCGTCGTTGTTGTATTTGGCGGAGGCGCTGACGCGGGCATGCGGAAACGAACGGTTGGCCGCCAGAGTGCCTTCCCAGTACTGCGTCTCTTGGCCTTCGTCGATCAGCTTGAGGGCCACGCCAAGCAAGATCTGATCCTTTATATCCTGCTTTGTTGCGCTGTCTTTATAGAAAATGTATGACTGCTGCATCGTGAGCACTGGCTGCACTTCCGAACCACTACCGGCGGAGGCCTGAATTGTTATCGGTACGTTCGCAGCGACTGCCGCATAGGCTGCCGTCACCAAGAAGTCCTGCGCAAGAGCGTGGCGCAGTTTGTCGGGATCAGCCGCGTAGGGGGCGGCGGCAACGCTGACCCGACTCGCTTCAGACTTCTCAGTGACTACAACCTGTCCATGTGGATCGCTGAGAATCGTGCAGGACTGAACGTAAGAATCTACGTGGGCCGCATTGTAGAAGCCGAGGAGGTTCATCGAAATCGCGTGCTTATATTCCCTTGAGTTCGTAACAATGTTCCGGCTGAGTTTGGCATTCCCGAGTTGCGAGAGTCCGGTCCAATTTCCTTTGAGTGCATCTTTCAATGCTATGTTTGTCGCATCCGGGTCACCGGCAGATAGATCGATCTGATAGATCACCGCTGCCTCGTCGGTGGATTCAGCCGAGCAGCTTATGTTCATCGCTACCGAGAGGCTGCGATCTATGCAGTCGTTGAGGGCACTATTGAGACCCTTCGCGGCATCGCCCGTTATCCCAGCATCTTTGGAGGTCACACCCGGAAACGCCGCCGAAAGGAACATGGATGCCAGATCCGTTGTGCCCTTATACACGCCGACGCCGGCTTTCGCCGTAAAATTGGCTGTCAGAGTTGAGTCTCGCTTCTTATATACACCTAGCTCCAGAAGGTTCTGTCGGATCTTATGGGAGCGCACAATCAGATCCCCGGAGAGCGCGATGGAACCCGACAGCTTCAGAGTTGCCTCGGGCTGGACGCTAATTTTGTAGTTCAGCGGCAGATCCGCCGAAGCCAAGGCGTTGATGGAGATCGGAAGCTGATAGGACCCGGTGAAGGTAACAGTCCCGCTGATTTCGCTTTTGTAGACTATCCCCGTCGGCTGCCCGCGAACTGCATCCACTGTGGCAGCAAGACGGAAACCTTCGAGAGCGACCTTCAGCGCATCGATTAAGGTGGGGAACTTCCCCGCGCGGGCTTCGATCAGCGTGTATGTAGTGAGATGGCACTTCGAGATATCCTCGACTCCGGCACCGAACCCGTCCACGCTTGCCTGCGCATTGGCATCGACCGAAACGGAAAATCCAACACCAACCCAGCACTGACCCGCCGCAATCTTGATTTCCGGTGAGAAGGCATCGCTCGGAAATAGCGTTGTATCGGCCGGTCTAATGATCGAAATCTCACCACATACCACGGCCCCCAGGGAAAGCTTCGCGATGTTATCGATCGCTGCATTCGGCGTGGAGCAATCCACCCCGAAAGAGAACTCATTCAAAGACGTCTGATCCAACGGTTTCGTGAATTCCGCTCTCAATGCCTGGGTAAGGCTCGAAATTTGCGTGATTTTTGCCTTTGCTAATGGAGAGTCGTCCCGTAACTCGAGCGTAGTGATCAAGCCTAATGTATCTGTAATTTGAAGATTGGACATCGGGATAGCCTCCGGGGCCTTTCATCGTAGCGATGCGCAAACTTTTTCGCAACAGATTGTATGGGAGCAATGCTCCAGAAAAACAAGCAAACGGCTCACTAATAGGAGATTCGGGGGCAACACAGCAACGTTGGGCATCTGTTTGATCTGAAGATGGCTACACACATCTCTTGACAGCAGACGATGTGCGGATCGCTGGAGAGCTCAGAACACTTCTGGACGAGGAATTCTTTGCCCAAGATTTGCCTAATTTTTTACAGAACGCAAAAACGGCCCCGAGTCGAATTCGGAAGCCGTTTAGAATCTGAAAGTTTTTGGTTGCGGGGGCTGGATTTGAACCAGCGACCTTTGGGTTATGAGCCCAACGAGCTACCGGGCTGCTCCACCCCGCACTCTTATGATAGCGACTGCAACCCGTGGGGTCAAACCCGCCCGCGTTCGGCGAATGAACGGGCCAGGAAGCGCTACATCAGGTAAAAGCGCTGCGAATCTCGAACACGATTGCGGATGTAGTGAATCATCGGCGCAGCGGCTCATAGGGCTGAGCCATCATCAGCGTTGCCAACACCTGCCGTTCATAGTCGGAATAATGGCTCCGAAATTCCGGTGAGTTCAAAATGTCGCCGCGCTGCCATTCAGGAAATTCGCTCAGATCTCGAACCGCTCTGTGGATCATAATCTGCCGGTCAAACGGCATCTGATGCACTTCGACGATTCCGACGCGAACCTGTTGCCGCTGCTCCGGTGACAACCTCTCCCAGGTTTCGAGTCTTGCCAACATTCGTTCGCGCCGAGCGGGAGGCATCGCGTCCAGTTGTTGCAGCCGCTCCAGGAGACGCTGCTGCTTGGCCGGAGGAAGTCGATGGAAGCCAGGCTCGGTTCGCAAGGCGCGCTCCTGCTCCGGAAACGTCATGTTCTGATGCTGCCGTAACCATTCGCCAAGATGCTCCCGTTGCGGCTGCGGAGAAACCGGTCCCGCGACAGCGCCGGAACGCCCGCCACCATCACCAGGTGTTGCATGAGGGGCCTGCGACCACGCGACAGCATGCCACCATGATGAAATCGTCCGATAAGTAGGTCGGATACCCGAAGGGTTGGCCGCCAGCCCCGTACCGCAACTCAGCAGTAGGATCCAGGCAATTACAAAGAGAGCCGAAACCACCGGAGAATTTCGAATCTTGGGCGCAGAGTTGCGTTTGCCCCGTTGGGCGGCCATGGCGGCAAGGGGTTTGCGCTTTTTTCCAAGACAGCTCATCTTCTCATTCGCAGCGCCGAGATTTTGAAGATGTCCCGTGCGCCGCCCCCACTCTCTATCGCATAGCGCCAGCACCTGCCCATCTGCTCTTACCCGATGTCATGATTCTTTAAGCCACGCCTAGTTGGAGGAATTCGCTCCGCCGTTCACCAGACTGCCGTCTGCATTCGTCTCGTCGAACGATGCCAACTGCTGCAGCGTTTGAGCGTTTGAATCGAGCAGTTCCAGATCGTTCACGGTGGCAGAGACCGCCCGTCGGTGATGAGGGGCAACAGTGTGGTTGAAACTCTCGACACCGATATAGGAACCACCGCTGACGATGATCGCCAAAGCAAACGCCGCAGCCACTGCCGGACGCAAGTGCAGGTTGCTTCCAAACAGCAAATGCAAACGCAGCCGCTCCAGCCATCCGGGCGATTCGGACTCTCTGGCTTCGCGCAGGCGCACGGCCAGCCGAGTATCGAAATAGGGACTCGGTTCGGGCGCCTCCCAACCGTCGAGCAGTTGCATGGTCGCCTGCAGTTCTTTCAACTCTACGGCACAACCAGGGCACTCCTTCACATGCTGCATCGCCTCGGCGGGAACACGAGTCGGATCGAAGATCATATCGGGCAAATATGCCTGGAGCTTTTCACATTTCACGGCAGCTCTCTCCTTTCGTCAATTCTAAGCAAACTCTTTCAATTTCTCTCGCAGCGTCTGGTAGGCGCGAAACAGCAGCGACTTGGTCGCCGACTCGCTTAACTTCAGCACCGCACCGATCTGCTTGTAATCCATGTCCTGATACTTGTGCATCACGACGGCCGTCCGCTGCCGCTCCGGCAACGCCAGTACGTGTTCTCGAATACGCCGCATCCGCTCATCCTGCAGCATATCCTGTTCGGCAACCGGTCGAAGATCGGCAACATCGGGTCTTGTGCCTGTCTCCTCATCCGCCTGATCCAGAAAGATGCTGGCGGAAGCGCGCTCGTACTTGGTATCCCGAGCGTGGTTGATGGCCATGTTCGATGCGATCCGATACAGCCAGGTTGAGAAGCGGGCCTCGGCGCGGTAGGTGGCTCGCGCGCGATACACCCGCAGAAAAACTTCCTGGGCTAACTCTTCCGCTATGGCCTGATTGTGAACCATGCGATACATAAAGCTGATGATCGGCCTTCGATATTTTGCGATCAGAAACTCAAGGCAGGCCTCATCTCCGGCACCGGCGCGCTGCATGATCTCCGCGTCGCTCATCTGAGACAGGTCACCGGCAGTCCCACAGGCAACCGGGAAGCCGCCAACCTGGCTCTCTGTTCGTCGATCGGTATCCGTTCCAGCGCGATCGTGCCCATATCCTGTCGAACACTTTGGTCGGAAGAAAGTTGCGCTTCTTCCTCCCAAAATCCTGCAGATTCAAGATTTACCGGAGATTCATCTGCATCTTCTGACCCATCTTCGCTAAGCAAGTTTCCCGACTCTCCGCTTTCGCTCTCCCCCTCGTTTTCTGATGAGGGAGCCTGTTCGAGCTCATCGTGGCCGGACGGGTCGGAAGCTGGGTTATTTCTATGGGATCGAGCTGAATTGGAGGCTTGCTCGACGCCTTCTCCGGCAGAGTCGCCGGACCGTCGCCGGGGCGTCGTGGCCGGATTGGTCAGTGGGTCGGCATCGCCCGAAACTGGGTCCTCGGGCTGCCGGCTCTGACCGATTTCCCGTGGATTTTTCTGCCCTGGATTTCCGTCCCTTGCCGCCATGGGGTGTGTTCGGATTCTAGCGTATACTGGGGCAAAGAGAGATGTTTCCGATGCATCCTAGTTTCATCCCACCCACCGGCAAGAGCCATTTGCGGTTCCCGTTGCTGGAAATTCAGCCCCTCGCCAACCGGGGCGCTTAACTCAGCGGTAGAGTGCCACCTTCACACGGTGGAAGTCGCAGGTTCGAATCCTGCAGCGCCCACCAATCAAATCGGTAGGTTGAGCTTGATTCGATAGACCGACTCTATGCACGTTACTGCACATTAAGAAATCGGCGGCACGTCCGGGGATTCAGAAGGTAGCTGGAACGGTGTGCTCCTCACCTTTTCCATGACGTTGCTTTGCGCTTGGCGAGCATCCTCACTGTAGGCCTGGGCATATAGATTCATGGTCGTCGAAATATTCGAATGTCGAAGCAATTCCTGGACGACCTTAACATCCGTGCCACCCGCTTTGAGCAGAGACGCGTAGGTCCGGCGGAAGGTACACCAGCCGATCTGCTTTTTTATCCCGAGCCGCTCTGCTGTCGGAACCAGATGCCTTATCCGGAGCATGTCCGGCCAGTACGGTTTCCGTCCTTTCTCCAGATGGGACGCGAAAACCCAGTTGCTGTCATTGCTGTAGGGATCTGTTGAAGCGCGACAAGCTGAGCCTCGACCTCTTCCGGATCAAAGACAAGAGTTTGACGGATACCGATTCGCTCCCCGCGCCGGACGTGCTTGCCCATGAAGTAGTGCATGACCTGGAAGCAGCGCTGGAGCAGTTCAGCGAGATCGCGGCGCGGCTTGTCTCTGCGAAGGAGGGCTACCCGAAATCCTTAGAGGCACTCCGTCTACTTATAAACAGAGGTTAGAACAGGTGATGTGCATAGCATGGCGCGGAGTCAGCTCTGATACACAGTGGTAAACTGGCACGTCGCCTTGGAAGCTGAAGACAAATCCTGCTCGGATTCACGTCTTTGGCTGATGCCTTAGGAGATTGAAGATTGAATTTCGCGGGGCTGAGAAATGTACCCACATCGCCGTGATTTTTTTAAGATCATCGCAGGATCGGGGATGCTCGCCCTTGCTCCCCGGTGCGTGAAAGCTCAGGAACAGCTTGCGCTCGCCACGCGGGGATCTCCGCAGCCGCGTATCAAAGATATAAGCGTCATTGAATGCGAGCCCGACGGCGTCCGCTTGACTGTGGTCAAGATCACCACGGATCAGCCCGGACTTTACGGCTATGGTTGCGCCACATTTACGCAGCGGGCCGACCTGGTTAAGCCTGCGGTCGAAAAGTATCTCAAGCCCTTCCTCCTGAATAAGACGACCGACCGGATCGAAGATATCTGGCAGTCTTGCTACGACAGTTCCTATTGGAAGAACGGCCCCGTGCTGAACAATGCTCTCAGCGGCATCGATCAGGCACTCTGGGATATCAAGGGGCGGCAAGCTGGAATGCCCGTCTATCAGCTCGCCGGGGGGAAATGCCGCGAAGCGGTCGATTGTTACACCCACGCCAGCGGCGCTGACTTTCAGGATGTGGTCGAGAGCGCGAAGAAGTATATGGAACAAGGCTTCCGCAACGTGCGCGTTCAGGTGGAGCTTCCCGGGATGGCGGGCTATGGCGCGGCCCATTCGAGTGACAAACGCCCGAAAGCTCTCCACGATCAGCCGGTCTTCGAGCCTGGGTATGCAATGCGCCGCAATTTGAAGCTGCTTGAAGTCTGCCGTCGGGAACTGGGCGACGAGGTCGAGTTGCTGCATGACATGCATGAGCGTCTGACGCCCAATGAGGCGGTGCAGTTCTGCAAGGAAGCCGAGCAGTATCGACTGTTCTTCCTTGAAGACCCGCTTTCACCGGAAGATCTGGGGTACTTCCAGCAGATTCGCGAGAATTGCGCCACGCCGATCGCCATGGGCGAGCTCTTCAATAACCCGCATGAATGGCAGCCGCTGATCGAAGGACGACTGATCGACTACATCCGCGTGCATCTCTCGCAGGTAGGTGGATTCAGCCCGGGGCGCAAGATTGCGATCCTCGCCGAACAGTTCGGTGTGAAAACCGCATGGCACGGTCCCGGGGATGTTTCGCCGGTTGGGCATATGGCCAACGTCACGCTGGATCTGGTGAGCTACAACTTCGGCATTCAGGAGTACTCCGCTTTCAATGAGCGAACGCAAGCGATTTTTCAAGGATGTCCGGAGATGAAAGACGGCTATCTGTGGGTGAGCGAGAAGCCTGGATGGGGAATCGAGGTTGACGAGAAGGAAGCTGCCAAGTCGCCGTTCACGGCCAGCCGGTTGAATGGCGGCTGGGGAGAGATTCGGCTCCCGGACGGTACAGTGATCAAGCAGTAACCGCCAGATATGCCGGTATAGGTTCAGCGTCAGACCGGCGCAAAACCAGAAATTAGCCGGATTTTTCGACTTCCAGGGCGGCCTGCAGCATTGCTTTCGCATAGGCGATGTCGTAAACCTCACCGGCATAACCGCCGCCGCCCGGATAGCCGTGAATCGGTCCGCGGGCGCGGTCGTAGTCAACGGCCCGCGGGTGTTCCGGATAGAGCTCGCGCGAATACTTCAGCTTAACCAGTTCCCGCATCACCGCGAACATGTTCACGTCGCCTTCGTCGATGAAGCCCTCATCGTATTTCAGGTAGGGCGTGGTCACATGCGGGTTGCGGTAGTGCACGTGATTGATGCGGTCCCTGGATCCGAAGTAGCGGCAGACCGCGACTGGGTCCTCTCCCATTTCCTTCGTGACCCCGCAATCGAATGTGATCCCGTTTGCCGGGCTATCAACAATCTCGATCAGGTGTTTCCATCCTTCCAGCGTAGCCATGATCTGCTGGGAACCGCGACTTAGTGGGAAGGGCGGGTCGTTGGGATGGAGTGCCAGCCGCACGTTCGCCTTCTCCGCGACGGGGATCACAGCCTTGAGAAAATATGTGATGTTGGCCCACATCTCTCTCAGTGTGTGCGCGCCCTCGGTGGGGAGCGGCGGAAGGTCCTTCATGCGGCCGTAATCCGCGCCTGTCAATCCGGCGCCGCCCCGGCCCACTTCTTCGTAGTAACCTTCCATGGCACGATGCGCGTAAAAGTTATACTCGACGACCGGGATGCCCGTCTGTCCCGCCGCCTGAATCGACTGCCTGACTTTTTCGATCTCCTCGTCCCGACCCGGACGGCCATAGATGGTGTTGGGAAAGCCATCCATCATCAGGTTGCCGAGTGTCACATCGTTCGCCTTGAGCTTGTCGACCAGCGGCCGCAGATCGCCTCCCGTCCACGGTAGCGCCGGACCGCCGCTCAGTACGTGATACACACCCAACTGCACAACACCGCGAATGGCAGCATCTGTAATGCCGCCGGAAAGGTGAATGGCGCAGGCAATCTTGGGTGTATCTGCGCCTTCCTGCGGCATGCCATCACCTAGCCACCATGGCTTCTCCTGCGACTGCGCGGAGGCCGCGAACCTCAGCAATGCGGGTGCCAGGGCTGTCGCTGCCATGCCCTTGATCAGACTTCTTCGCGAGAGATCGGGTTTCGACATTGGAGGCTCCATGATTTGCATTTGGTTTGCGCCTTGAATTCTTCCACAGACCCATCTCCGCGTCCAGGCAGGCTCGATCCAAGCGGATGCGGGAGTAGGATGGATTGCAAAGTTCGGAGAAAGAATCTGTGAACAATTCTGACAAGGCCAGGCCCAGCTACAACCGTCGCAGCGTTCTTAAGTCTTCTTTGGCAGTGCTGGCCGCCAGCGCTCTTGGCCGGACTGCGGACGCCGCAGAGCCCGCGATCAGAAATGTGAATCCAGCCTCAAGCCCCTCGACATTGAAGATTACCGACATGCGCTACGCGGTGGTCGTCAAGCCGGGCCCAAGCCCCTGCGTTCTCATCCGGATCGACACCAACCAGGACGTCTACGGCCTCGGCGAGGTGCGCGATATCGCCGGTCCCCAGTACGCAATGGTATTAAAGAGCCGCATCGTAGGCGAGAATCCTCTGAACATCGACTTTCTCTTCCAGAAGATTGCCCAGTTTGGCGGCAACGCCCGCCAGGCCGGTGGTGTATGCGCGGTCGAGATGGCGCTTTGGGACATTGCAGGCAAGGTGTACAACATCCCCGTCTATCAGATGCTCGGCGGCAAATGGCGAGATTCCGTCCGCATCTACGCCGACACGACCGAGTCGCAGGACCCGAAAGAGTACGGGCTGCGCGCCAAAGAACGCAAGGCGATGGGCCTGACATGGATGAAGATGGATCTGGGCATCAACGTTTTAGATGGAATACCTGGCACGGTGATGCGGCCTGCCGGTCTGGACAAGTGGGAGTTGCACGATCAACCTCACCCTTTTCTCGCCACCGAAGTCACCGACAAAGGCATCGATCGGCTCTGCGAGTATGTTGCCGCGGTACGCGAAAACATCGGCTATGACATGCCCCTGTCGATGGATCACCTCGGCCACATTGGCGTAAAGTCTGTCATTCGCCTCGGCAAGGCGTATGAGAAGTTCAACCTGGAATGGATGGAGGATGTCATTCCCTGGTACTACACAGATCTCTTGAAGGAGATTCAGGAAGCCAGTCCAACTCCCATTTTGACCGGAGAAGATATTTACCATTTCTCAGACTTCGAGACGCTCTGCAAGCAACATGCGGTCGACAAGATTCACCCCGACCTCGCTACCTCAGGCGGTATTCTCCAAACTCACCACATCGGTGATATGGCCTTCCGCTATGGCGTGCCCATGGCGATGCATTTTGCGGGAACTCCGGTGGGATGCATGGCATCCGTTCACTGCGCCGCCGCGACACGGAACTTTCTCGCCCTCGAGAACCACTCCCTCGATGTGCCGTTCTGGCAGGACCTGGTGACGGGAATTGAAAAGCCCATTGTCGACAAGGGTTTCATCAAAGTCCCGGAGAGCGCCGGCCTGGGCGTGACCCTGAACGATGACGAGGTGAAGCGCCATCTGAAGCCCGGAACTGGATACTTCGAACCCACGCCGATGTGGGACCAACCGCAATCTTGGGATGACGCGCAGTTCAGCTAGGGCTGGCTGAACATCTCCGGACCGGGCGTGTGCACGGAGCGGTCAGCCCGGGACAAAACTGGCTTACGCGTACCTCTATACTGTGCGGAATTCGATCCGGCCTTTGGCGATTGGAAGCCCGAGCACTTCAATGCGTTTCAGGTCGCGCGTGCCAATGCCTTGTTCCTCGGCCAGCCTGAGCGTGTTGTCGCAGTGTTCAAAGGGAGGAGTGCCTCGGTCGGCCATCGGATCAAAGCCCATCAACCCGGCGCAAACAGCGTCGGTGGTGACGCAATTTGTGCCCGCAATCAGCAAACCGGGGGGAACCGCCCGCAACCTTTTTACCCACGGACCTTCGCCACCCGCTACGGTTTCAACTCCATCGACAATACTCAGGTGGATCGGCCGCGCCGCTACCAGATCGACCGTCACCCGCGGGACGCGATAGCCGGGGTCGCGCGGCGATTGCGGGTCAAGCTCTGCCAGCGCGGTCCGCGAAGGCTGGCGGTTGCCGTTGTGCAGCATGACCCGACCTCCACCTGCCTCCCGACTCGGCTCATCCACGCCGGCGGTTTCGCCGTAGATTGTAGTAGGGGTAATCCCGAAGAGGTTTTTCATCGCTCCCGTCAGGCCGGCCGTGCTGTGCTCCTTCAGCTTGGCAAGCGAGATAAAGACATCGCAGTCTTCGTAAGAGCGATTCAGATCGTAGGCTTTAAACAACAGGCCGCCGCCTGGAACCCAAAGCCGTGTGTACTTTTTTGACGGACCCGCAAAGTTCGTGTTTTCCAGCTCTACACCGGAAGCGGCACTCGTGAAATCCGAGACCCGCCAGCCGGCTTGCGAAAGGAATTCCTCAAGCGTGTGGGCCTTCGATGAGGTTGGGCTCTCGAGCAGCCGTATGCGGCGTGCTCCGGCGTTGCCGAGCAGGTGAACCGTGGCGCTCAAAACGTATGGATTCACCCAGTAGGTTTGCCCCTGTGCCATGCCATCGAATCGCTGCGTGGAACTTCCCGTCACGTTAATCTTGATCGCCACGGTTTTACCGCTGACCAGCTTTCGCAGGCCACCCAATTGATCAAACATCATCGCAAGAGTTGTGACCATTTCCGGGCCGTAGTTGGAACACCTGGCGACGGCGACAGGCGCCGAAGGAGCGGCTGTGGCAGCAAAAACCCGGCTTGGCGCGAGATACAATCCCGCCGCTGCTGCGCCTAAGCCCTGGATCAGTTCTCTGCGATTGAGGTCCCTTTTCATATCGCCCCTGTTCTTCCAGCTTCGATCCTTGCTTCAGATGGTAATCCGACTCCCTCCATTTTTGCTCGATTAGTTGCAAGTGTTTGATAATCCCGAATCGATCTGAGCAGGAGAGGTGCGATGAACGGCAGGCCTCATCCAATGCGCTAATCGGTCGGCGTTCGATAAGTACGGAGCGTCTGTCGCGAAAGCAGCTTAGTTCGAACGCGATGTCGCTCAGGATGATTCTCGCTATAAATCTCCTCTTCGCACTCATTTGGCAAGCGAATACTGCCGCTGCCGCTGTTTCCTAACCCATGCCTTCAGGGACAGCTTCCGGGCGAGCGGCATTCATAATGGCCGAGGCTCATTGCCTGAGAAGGCGGAACTTGTGCTGACGTTTCTCCTCGGCCGCTCCGCATTTGCCATACAGAGCGCGAGTGGACACCCTCCGGCGTGAGAAACACCGCGCGGGAAAGGGAGTCCATTGGCGGATCGAAACTCAATCGGTTGCGTACCCTCCGTTGTCGATGGAATGAATCCAACTATAAGCGGCACTTAGCCAGGATCTTCCAGCGGCGCCTTCCGGCAAGTGGGGGATGAGCGCCCACATACCGATGAGCGCCAGCCCAACCAGATTCGGAAACAGCAACGGGGCCATCGGCGGCGCACCGTTCACGAGTTTGTCGAAGAGATTATGGCCGGGCCCCAATAGGTTTCCACGCATGTGATACCAAAATCCCAGCACGCCTACAAATGCCTGCGCAAACATGGCCAGCAGACACAGATCGAGGAAGCGGCGAGTCACCGGTAGCAGAAGTGGCACGATGAGAAATCCAGTGGCAAACGCAGATGAAATCACCGGGATCCACTCGGTCCGAAAGAAAAATCCGTTGGACGCATGATCCGTCAAGGAGAGCACGAAGTTCCCGAAGAAGCCGCCTAAGGCCAGAAAAATAATCCAGCGAGCCCACTCTGCGCTGCGAGCATTCATCATTCGATTCACGAGCAGCAGAAAGCCCAGGCCGGTGTAAGCCAGCGGAGCTGCGAAAGGCGCGGCGTAGGTGAGGCTCTTGAGTGTTCGGTCAAGAAAGAAACGGCTTTCAAGGTGGAACAGTACCCCGGCCAGGCCCACGAGGATTGAGATCCAGCCAACCAGGTAGCCGATGTCTTTCCATGGGGCTTCGAACTTCCAAACCCAACGCAGAGCAATCACGATGCAAAGCAGCAAAGGCGCTGCAAGCGAAAAGTACAGCGGAATGTACTCCGCGGGCTTCTCAAATTGATTTACCGAGTGAGCCAGGTAAATATCGGCCGCGAGGATCGCGAGGTTCACGGTCGCAAACATTTCCACCCACAGCTGGGGGTCGTGGACCCACCGATGACGCGGGTGAGTCACGATTGCCTGAACGCGCTGGAGCGGCCTATTTGTGGGCATGCTCTCTCCGCATTTCGTCAGAATCATGCTGAAGCTCAACCGTCTTTGCCAGGAGTTCGTAGTTGCCATGCCACTGGACGAAATCTGCACCACCCATGAAAGCGCCGTGCTTGCTGGTGCGGCCGTTGTAGTGCCACAGATCGAAATAGGTGAATTCGATGGGCTGCGAGAAGGGCGGTCCCGTCAGGATACCGTCCTTGCGAAGCCCATCCATGATGGCCTTGGCGGCGAGAACCTTCGCGTTCGTGTTGTCGATGACTTGCTCGCCCTGCTGATATACCCGATCCACCAGAGCCTGAGTGTGGCATTGTGTACAGACCTGCTTCATGTTGATCTGTGCCTGACGATAATTGGGCCGATGAGTGGTGACAGCATCCGCAAGATACCAGCCGAGCCGGTCCGATGGGTCGTGGGTTACCTTAAGACCGTTGATGCCGCTCATGTGGCACGTGGCGCAGGTTGGCACGAACATATCGCGCGTCGTCAGCGTGCGCGGATCGGCATTCAGCTTGAGCAGATTTCGTTGTGCCGCGAACATCACGCCGTGTTTCGATTCGTTGTAGATCTCGATTTGGGAGTGGTCGGGGCCCATGTGACATTGCCCACAGGTGGTGGGTAGCCGAGCAAGAGCAACAGAACTCGTGTGGCGGGAGTGGCATTCCGTACAAGTGCCGATTGTGCCATCTTCATTGGGCTTGCCGATGGAGTGGCATCCTTCACAGCCGGAGGTGATGGCAGACTGCCCCTCGATCATGGTCAACGGATTCGGCGGTCGCTTTGTTCCACCCGGCTGGAACTGTTCGCTGAACGCAACTTGTTCCGGACTTAGACCCTTCTCCCCGTGGACAGCGGCCCAGCTTGGCGCAGCGTGCCGGCTGCGCAAAAATTCCTCGTAGATGCCTTTGTGGCACGAGCCACAATTACCGGCTGTCAGATGAGCGCTGATAACAAAGCCATGGTGATCGACCGACTTCTGGTTCGGCGCAGGCTGATGGCAGTCCAGACAAGTGACGCCTTTTTTCGCATGAGCCGACATCTCGTACTCATGCACCACAGCATACTGCAGGCGCGCATGGCATCCCGCGCACTTGCCCGAGGCCCGAACGAATGCTGCCGTGGGCTGCTCAACTTCTACTTTGGGGCGAGCGCGGTTGACGAGAAAGGCCGCAAGAATCAGCGCAAAAGCGCCCACGACGGCGATGAAAACCGAGCGAAATAGCATGTAAAGACCCCCAAATTGCGGTCTAACCGGTTGCGCGGTGCGCCATGCGAGGCCGGATACCGGACACTGTAACAGGTTCGCCAATCAATAGGCATCAACAAGCGAACACAAGCAGATGAGTGCGCCAATTCCGCGGCTATATCGATTTCTCGGCCTAGTGTCACTAAAGTGCCTGCAACGCGGAGAGCCCAACGCTACTGTGGTCCTAGCACAGTACAGAGTGCGCATTCATCGAGGAGAAATTATGTCCCACAAGCATTATTGAGTCGCATTGGCCATTGTCATCATTACATTTTTTGCCGTTCTCGGAGGAGTGGGCAGAAAGATGACCAGGGAAGCCCCACCTCTCCCGGATGTGTATACGACAGATGGCCAACTCTTATTCACCGGCGCGACCATCACGAACGGGCAGGGCGTATGGCAATCGATCGGCGGACAAGAAATAGGCACCGTCTGGGGCCACGGCGCCTAGATCGCACCGGCTTGGAGTGCGGACTGGCTGCATCGCGAATCGGAGATTCTGCTGAACACCTGGCTCTCCGAGCAGGCGCGGACAGGAAGATGGTTGTCGAGAAGAGCGCAGCCCAGGATTCTTCTGGTGGACCGCATGGACTGCCCGCCCCAATCGCGCGGTCATCGGTCTGGGTGCAATCTTCAGCGCGATGATTCCATTACTGCCGCACTGTATGGCCCGCTGGTGCTCGCCGCCAACCTGGGTCCTGGCCCGAGCGACGGCCCGGACAGAGTGATTTATGGCGGTGCGACAGTGCCCAAAGGTCTGCCCGCCGCGTCTCCCTTGCCCAAGGTCGCAGCCGCATCAGGTGCAAATACGCAGCAATGGATTCAGATCGATTCCGCGTCGGAACTGCGCTTCATCGCAACCGGCGAAGACGCGAAATACCAGCTGATGCCCATCTATCAGATCGCCGTCCAGCGCTACTCCGTCTATTGTCGAACGCAGAGTCAGAAGAAAAAAACTTAGCGTGCGGCAGCAAATCCAAAAATCCACAGCGTTCTTAAAACGCGTCTCCAACCAATCAAAACTGATCCCGGAAGCTTTCTCGCCGGCAAACCTCCTCCTCGTCAGTTCCGGCTTTGTCTCTCGTGGAGTCAACGAGATTTCGACTGCACGCATCCGATAACATTCGCATTGGGTATGCTGAAACTGAACCAAAGTTGAAAATTGAGGATTCCAGCATGCAGCTTTCGCCAACGCTGGCGCAGACTTTAACCAATCTCAACCTGCCCCCCTATCCCACAGTCACGGGCTTGCAGCAACCGATCACCGCTCGGTCGCTGGCATCGTTCGCCGGCGCTTTGGTGTGGGCATGGCTGTTGTTGGTGAGTTTTACCGGCTGGGGAAGGGTGGCCGGCAAGCTGTTTCGCAGCCAGCGCCTACCTACGTCCGTGGCTTGTTCGCTGGGAATCGCAGCCGTCGTTTTTCTGGGAGGCTGGCTGAATCTTGCGCATGCCATCTATCCCAGTGTGCTATTCGCGATCACCGGAGTGGGACTGCTGTTCTACGGTCTGTCGCGCGGGCAGCGGCCGGAAGAGTATCGCTGGCTGCGTTTCTGGAAGAACGCTTCCCGTGGATCGAAGACCCTGATCGTGATCGCGCTGCTGATTCTCGCTCTGCGCGTAGCCGCAACCGTGCGACTGAGCCAATTTCGAATTGACGACGATGGATCCGGCTATCTTGTATTCCCGCAGAAAATGCTGGAGACGCATCATTTTGCCACCGACCCATTCAGTGACCGCCGGGTAATCTCCAGCTTGGGCGGCTCGTACCTGCTGCAAGCATTTGTCCTTGCTGCAACATCTCTTGCGAATATCGGCATGGCCGACCGAACGTTCGGCCTGCTTTTGATTTTCTTTGCTCTGTTGGACTTGGGAATTGCGTTTGGACTTTCTCCGTCAAAGATCGCCGCGATGGAATTGATTGCATTTTTTGTGCCCCAGGAAACATTCAATCTAACATTTACCATCCTTCCAATCGCTTTATTCCTCGCGATGATCTGGATGATCTTCATCACTCCTGACCAGGAGGACAGCCTGCCATGGCGATCGGCGCTTCTGTTGGGTGCCGTTGGAGGCGCGATTCTTTCGCTAAAATCCACATTTCTGCCATACATCGGAGCCGTGGCTCTAATTCCCTATTTGGTTTTGTTCTGGCGCAAGAACCGTTCGAATGCTTTATTACTGCCGATTCTTGCCGGGATTGCTACTGTTGCAACCGTCATCGCATGGATGATTGCGATGAAACACAATAGCGGAACCTATCTGTTTCCGATCCTGGGTCATGGTTTCGATTACTCAAGCTATGGCGTCTTTCCGAACCTGCCCAGGTTTAGCAGTTCCCACGCGTTCGAAAAAACCTTTTTGCAAGGGGGCGTACTGCTTGCGCTCGCCGCGGCTGAGTACTTCGCGGGAATCGAGGATAAAAGAACTCGCCTCAGTCTGAGTATTTTGCTGGCCGCAGCCTTTGCGATCACGGCATTTAACTTCGAAAGTGGCGGGGATTTCATTTGGCGATATAACTTCCCCCAATTCTTTACGGCGATTCTGGCCTTTTACTTAGCGCAGGCCGCCGTGCACTCTGCTCCCGATTCTGCTGGAAGTAAAAGGGCGGCTTATGTACTCGCAATTGCCTGCCTGCTTGGTTGCATTTTTTACTACGACCTTGAAGGGGGAGGGTTCAAGCCATTTCGAGAAATGCGGACTGAAATCGCGCAATTGCGGCAAAGTCTGCAGGCCAGTCTGAGCGGGCGGCACCTCGTCAGCCCTGATATCGCGGCGGAATTTCGTGCTGCCGAAGCGGTTTTGCCAAGTGGTGCCACGGCCTTAGATGTCACAAATGATTCGTTTCTGCTTACAGACCGCGACCACAAGACGATCCTGCTGGACGACTGGCCGGGCGCAGCCGGCCCTCCCCCAGGGTGGCCACTCGATCACGGACCTGAAGCGGTTGCAAAATATCTTCAGCACAATTCCGTTCGATACATCATCTTTGGTTATAAATATGCAGATTGGCTCAGCACGAAGGCGTGTCAGTTCCTTCCCCAAGTTGGACACTTTTCAGAGTTGGACGAAGGGCTGGAGTTGCTTAGCCTGGTGGCACTGCATCAATTCGATCAACTTCGCGTATTGCACCGGACGATTTACGACGATGGAAAAATCGCAGTGATTGACCTGCAGTCCACTGCTACCTCGACGCCTTCCATCCAACCCGACTGGACACTCGCTACCAGCAAGAACGAAATATGCTCCGAAGCGATGCAACGCTACTTTCGATCGCAACCTTAAGCGTGTCAGAAAGTGGCGCGTCGTCCATCCAATGATTGGTGTGCTTGATCCATAAGGTACGGGACAGAACTAGACAATGGCGACGTGCAGGTGGAGTACCAGCCTCTCGAATCACAATTCCATACGCGCGTCGGCTCGCCATCGTCTAACTCCTTGATTATTTTCTGTAACTCATCTGGCTGAGCACTTCCGGTGAACACCAACAGATTCGCGCGCGGCATGATTTGATACCGAGCACTTGCGGACCGAAGCAATAGCTGGTACGCATCCCCCGGAGAGTTTTGGATAGCAGCATCCAACTGAGGACTCAACTGGTCTATATGTGAGCCCAGCGGTACGTACGGCTCGTACAAGAACCCACCGTTTAATAGTGTCGAATGACTCCGTCGAAAATATCTGGCTCCGGCCCAGTAATACGGAACATAGTCTAAGGTCGTCGTAATAGGCGCATCCGGCAAACTCAGAGTAAGTCCGGTAAGCCCTGTGGCTCGAATGGACGCAGTTTCGATTTCTGAAATTCGTGCCGCAACTGGCCGAATCATCGAATTCGCCAAGACGAGAACTGCGACTGAATAGAGAACGGCGCTAGTCGCCAGGATCGTTTCCGTCGATCGATTGAACCCGCGAAAACCACTGGCCGCGGCTAGCGCGCCAATCCATATAAATATAACCAGCCGTTGCGAAAAATAGTTTGCTCCATTGATGACAGGCGGAAGAATCGGGATCATAGCCGCCAGAATCAAGGTGCAGACAAGAATGGCGGACGCCGGCGAATAAACCCTAGACCTCCATTGCCTCTTCGCCGCCGCGCAAGCCAGAAAGAGCGATACAAGCAAGATTGCATATAACGAAAGTCGATAGACGATAACCACGCTGCTCGACCCGGAAAACATCGCAATTGTGCTCAGCTTCAAGAGCTTAAGAAGTTCTGCTTTACGATCGTACGTCTCAAGCACATTGGTCATCACCTTATGCTTGTCAACAAATAGGAAGATATATCCGATCGTCGCCCAAGACAACGCCATGTAGACGAGGTCGGCGCGAAAGTATCGCAGGCCCATCCTGAAGGCTGCGACCCCGGCACCACGCCGCTGAAAATCCTGAAACAAACGCCAAGCTACGTCGAGACCCACCAGCACATAGATCAATACCAGTGGAACAGGATGGGTGAGTACTATGAGAATGACCGCGGCCAGAAACGCCAACCACAATCCATGTCCACGCTGTCGGACAGCTCGATACCAGAATCCAAGGGCCCATAAAGCCATGCCGATTGCAAGACAATAGTTATAAAATCCCATTCCCAATGGCCAGTTGAGCAGCAGAGGGATGATGAACAGCGACATTAGATCGCCACTAGGTCCGAGAAGTCGCGCGAGATAGCGAAAGCCAAACGCCGTGGTGATAAAAATAAGGCAAACTAGCAGCTTGTCTGCCACGACATAGCCAAAGAAGTGCGCAATCGCGATTAGAAAATAATAATGGAGCGCATACGGCGGCAGGATGTGGCGAATAAAGTAGTAACTTGCAAACTCTTTCGATCCCGATAACAAACTTCCCAGGACAGACGCGTAGTAGAGATGGAGCGATCCATCAAGCGACGGGAAAAGAGGCAGGGTAAGACCCAGACGCAGTAGGCCGCCAGCAGACACTAGGAATGGAACTAAATACCTGGAGATTCTTTCCTTCTGCTTGTTCAGCAACCATGTCAATGTTCCGCCTGTCCGCCGGCCGTTCTGCCACAATCGATCTTACGTTCCCTTATAGCAATAGGCCCCGGAACCGGGGCCTATTGCTCCTAAACTTTCAGCGGAAGCGTCGCGGTAACTAAGCTCGATTCCACCCCGCTCTATTCGCCGAAGTTAACCGACTCCAGTCCGAGGAATTGCGCGGACTGGCCCAGCTCTTCTTCAATACGAAGCAGTTGATTGTATTTCGCGATCCGATCTGTGCGCGAGGCCGAGCCGGTCTTGATCTGGCCGGCACTGGTCGCGACAGCAAAATCGGCGATGAATGTGTCTTCGGTCTCTCCGCTGCGATGCGAAATGACCGACGTGTAGCCATAGCGACGGGCCAGGTCGACAGCCTCAAAGGTTTCGCTGACTGTGCCAATCTGGTTCACCTTAATCAGGATCGAATTCCCTGCGCCTTCTTCAATTCCACGCTGCAGAATCTCTGTATTGGTCACAAACAAATCGTCGCCAACCAGTTGAACATGGTCCCCGAGTTCCTTGGTCAGGAATTTCCAGCCCTCCCAATCGTTCTCGGCTAATCCATCCTCGAGTGAAACGATCGGATACTGACGAATCCAACTATCCCAGAAACGCGTCATCTCCTCGCTGCTGTGTTCACTCTTATCCGACTTTTTGAAAACGTACTTGTTCTTATCGGCGTCGAAAAACTCGCTGGCCGCCGGATCGAGCGCCACGAAAATGTCTTCCCCGGGCTTGTAACCGGCCTGCGTAATGGCTTCGAGAATCACTTCGACGGCTTCTGTATTCGACTTGAGCGAGGGAGCAAATCCGCCTTCATCGCCGACAGCGGTGTTGTACCCCTTCTTCTTCAGCACGCCTTTCAGGGTGTGGAAGACCTCAACCCCCCAGCGCAGCGCCTCAGAAAAGCTCTCCGCACCCGCCGGCATAATCATGAATTCCTGAAAGTCGACATTGTTGTCGGCATGTGCGCCCCCGTTCAGAATATTCATCATCGGAGTCGGCAGCGTGCATGCGTTCACTCCGCCCAGATAGCGGTAGAGCGGCATGTGTAGCTCATTCGCAACCGCACGCGCCGATGCCATCGATACGGCAAGAATGGCATTCGCGCCGAGGCGGCTCTTGTTGGGTGTTCCATCCAGCGCAATCATGGTCTGATCGATCAGGCGCTGATTGCCGGCGTCCATCCCCGCCAATTCCGGAGCGATCACGCTCTCGACATTTTCAATGGCTTGCAAAACGCCTTTGCCCTGGTAATGTTCCTGGTCGCCGTCGCGCAGTTCGACCGCCTCATGTTCGCCGGTGGAAGCGCCGCTGGGAACAATTGCCCGGCCGATTGCTCCATTTTGCAAAACAACGTCCGCTTCAACAGTCGGATTCCCGCGCGAGTCCAGCACTTCGCGGGCATGTATCGAGGCAATTTCAGTCATATCACTCCTCAGGATCTTGTGTTCCAGCCGGTCGTTCAGCTTCGGGCGGCAGTCCACGGGAATTGCATTTCCTTCGGTGGTCCGGATGGATTGGACAAACTCTGGCATGCTTGCGGCGATTTCAGCTGTATATCCAGGTTAGGAAATGCGGGTAAGGGGCCGTCCAAAACAAACTGCACCACGGACGCGCCGACGAACGTCAAGGAATAAATCTTTAAATCAAGTTCAGTGTAACAAAGCTGCGCGTTCTGCATGTGCGGACGCACACACGGCGGTTCCAATGAAATCGGCGCGTCTTGTCATACAAGCGAAGCCTCAAACCAGGTCGTCGGCAGTTTTGCCCGAACACGCCGGCTCACGAAGTCCGGTTAATGAAGTGGATAACGAGGGTAACTCTTTTGATACCGGATAACGCTGTCGGCTGCATTGCCCTTAAATGCTCCATTAGACTGAACATGCGGTGCTAGCCCGTGCTACACCGGAAGAACATCTCAGACGCTCCGCAACAAGCACACCAGGAGTTGCGTCCAATAAAGTGGACCATCGGATCCTGAATGCAGAGCGACCGAAGGTAAAAATTGCAAGACAGATTTCGCAGGATAGCCGACAGGCTAAAGCAAACAACGAGGGCGGATATGAGAATTCTAACGGCTACAGGCCTTGCCGCAGTTATGGTCGCGGCAACAGCGTTTGGGCAAAGCGCGAAACCCAGCCCCTACCAGGGCGTGTCACATCCGCCGGATGAGGCCATTGTCACCAACGACCTGACGCCGTCCGCGCCGGCTTCAACCGATTCGCCCGAAACCGCCTCGCCCTCCGTGAGCCAGCCCACTGCTCACATGGAGGCGCCTCCGACATCCCCGCAGGACCACGAATACATGCAGCATCCAGGACTCGTCAGCAGACCGGCGAGCTCTCTCGATGCCGACGTCGTCACCACGCCGGAACATCAGGAGCCAGCGGACGATTCAGGCATCGTTATCAGTGTTCCTTCGGCGCCGAATCAATTGCCGGAAGGCACAACCCTGATGGTCTCGCTGAATCAGTCGTTGTCCACCGCCACAACGCAGCCGGGCACCATCTTCAGCGCTCGCCTGCTGGCGCCCGTCATGAAAAACAACCGCATCGTCATTCCGGTCGGCTCCACCGTGACTGGAAGAGTGACCTCGGTCAGCGAAGGACGTCGCCTCACCGGCGGCGCTGCGATTCGACTGCGCCCGGACGAAGTGGTGCTTCCCGATGGCGCCCGATATTTTCTCCACGCCGAAGTCTATGACCTGGGCGATACACGCAGAGTGAAAACCGGCAGCGAAGGCAATGTGGTGAACGTTGCCCACGGCAAGCGGACCATTGCGGAAGCAAGTCTGCTCGGCGGCGGCGCGGCAGCAGCAGGGTTCATGATCGCAGGCGGCCCTGCAGCATTGGTTCTCGGCGGGGCGGCGGCAGGATATATCGGAGCGCATTGGCTGCTGGAAAGCAAGCAGGCTGTGCTTCCTAAGGACTCTCAAGTCGTCTTCGGCTTGACCCAGCCCATGTCGCTGGTTTCATTCCACGAGTAATCAAGGCGAAGTCTCGAGTAGCGAAAATTCCTCAATAGAAAATCAAAAGGCGCGGCGAGATACTTTCTCGCCGGGCCTTTCGTTTGCTTGCAGTAACCCGCACGAATTTATTTGTTGGGGGTGACCGACAACCGGACCCCTGATGTCGAACGGTACAGCCGCGCGCACGGTTGGCCTGTGCTGCAGATGACAAACATCAGCTCCAGATTTTCAGGATGCTTCTTGACTGCCTCGGCAACCGGATCGCCGTCAATCGCGACCACAAAATCCGCGGCTGCGGCTGGATCTTTGAGGGCCTGCTGCCACTGATCGTAATCACCTTCATTGATGGTCCGACGCAACGTGAATCCAATTTGCTGCAGCGCGCCAATGTGCGCGGATGTGTACATAAGCAGTGTGGACTGTGGAGGAAGCAGGATCAGTTTGTTCGCCAATGCCCGTTCAAACGGAATGCGCGTCGCGGCGTTGGCCTTGGCTTCTTGAAAGACCAGCGGAATAGCATACAGCAGGAAAGCATTGCCGGCGACGATCAGCGCTAGCGCAAATCCCAGGATCGGCCGAGTCCACTGCGGACGCTTCTTGATTGCGGCCAACACCGCAAACGCGGGAAACAACGCAAACGCGGGCAGCAGTTCCATGCCATATCGCGTGTTGTAGTAGGAGTTTGGAAACCACACCGGCAGAAAGATTGGCACCGAACCGTAGGCCACGGAATAGGAATAGAACGGGATCGGCATCCAGAACAACATCGCAGCCGGCACCGCCAGGCTTCGATAACGACCCAGCGCGTAGGCTGTGCCCGTGGCCGCCATCAGCATTAGCCATTTCCCGCATCCTGATGGTGCCGCCCCCATCTTGGCCGATTTGACGTAGTAGAGAAACGCCCACCACACATGATGCCAGCCCGGATAGGGCAAGGAGCCGGGCTTTGTGGTTCGCTTGGCGATTGCCGCGGCCGAATAGGGTCCGCGCAGAAAATCCAGCGGGTCGCCGTACATGCGCCAGTTATAACCCAGCCACGTGAGCGGCGCAGCCAACAAGCACAACGTGCACGCGACGAACACGCCCGCATTCGCGCGGTCTTTCCACCACGCATGCCTCACCGTCCAATACGCCGCCGCAAGCCATGCCAGCATGCCAAGAATCCAGCCGTCATAGCGGGTGAAAACCGCCGCGATCAGCACAATGGTCAGCTTGATTAGCGCGGCACGAGCGGCGGGAGCATCGGCTTCTCGCAATGCCGATTCGAATGCGGTCAGATGCACCACACTCCAAATCATCAGGGCCAGAAACAGCGGCTCCGTCATGGCGGTGACCGACATGTACAGAAAGCCTGGATTGAGAGCCAGCGCGGCGAAGACCAGCAGCGCCAACAGCGGACGCATCCATTGTCGCGCCAGCCGATAGATGCCGGCGCAAGCCATCACATAGCTGGCCATCGACGGAATCGCGCCCGCCAATCCGGTCTGCCACCACGACGTCCGCTGCACAAACGGCAGCAGTAAAAGATGTGGCAAGGGCAGCCACACAGACCCTAACTGACCGAATCCTGGATTAAGCGAATCGAAAATGCGCCGCGCGATATGTAGATGCGCAACGGCATCTCCGTACAGCAACAGATAACCATGCCGTGCGCAGAAGGCGAGAGAAGCGGCGGTCAGCAAAACCGCCACAGTCGAAACCAGCTTGATTTCTTCCCCGAGCGCGGGAACGCTTCTGGCTCGGCCGCGGCGAATGCTGGTTTTTTTATTCGGCATCGAGGTGCGAAAGCTCCTGGAAGCTCGCGAATCGCCGATCGATTTCTTCGCGAGTCAGAGCCTGCATTCGCTCCGTGCCGAAACGTTCCACGGCAAAAGAGCCCATCACGCCCCCATAAAACATGGCCCGTTTAAATTGAGCCGGGGTGATTTCCGATTGCGACGCCAGATATCCGAAAAATCCGCCGGCAAACGAGTCGCCCGCCCCGGTTGGATCCACTACTTCCGCCAGCGGGAGTGCTGGAGCGCGGAAGAAGCGGTTGTGAACGCCGTCCGGAAACGAGTGCTTGCCAAAAAAGGCGGTTGCGCCGTACTCACCGTGCTTGACGATCAGCGTCTTCGGACCGAGTTCCATGATGCGTTCCGCTGCGCGTACCAGGTTTGCGTCTTCGCCCAGCAACTTAGCTTCGCCATCGTTGATCAGCAAAACGTCCAGGCCCTTCATCACCGCCTTCAGATTTTCCTTGTGACCCGTGATCCAGTAATTCATGGTGTCGCCGCAAACCAGCCGTACCTTCGGCATTTGCTGGCGAACCTGCTGCTGCAGCGCCGGATCGATATTCGCAAGAAAGAGAAATTCGCTGTCGCGGTAGGAAGCGGGAATCTTGGGCTGAAAGCGCTCAAACACATTTAAATCCGTGCGCAGCGTGTGCGCTTCGTTCAGGTTCTCGAGATATTCGCCAGTCCAGTGAAAACTTTTGCCTGCGGTGTGCTCGATTCCTTCGATATCAATGCCGCGCGCGCAAAATACCGATTCATGCTTGTGAGTAAAATCTTCTCCAACCACGCCAATCACGCGGACTTTCGTAAAAAAGCTGGCAGCCAGGGCAAAGTGGGTAGCAGCTCCGCCCAGGCAATGATCGGCGGTGCCGCTCGGGGTTTGGATACTATCGAATGCGACCGAACCAACAACAAGAATAGACATCGAGGCGAACACTTTCCTAAACAGAATTTATGCGATTCAACTTTTGTAACTGAGCTTGCTAGTCACGGAAATATTTTTCCAGCAGCAGGTGAAGCTTTTGTTTCGTATTTGCCGATACAATCCCCGGCTGGGTCAAAATGGCGTCCTTCAGCGCGGACTGGCAGGGGCAGTTGCGTTTTGTCGGCAGCGCGGCAACGGCTGCGTCCAGTACTTTCAACGCTGCGGCGCTGTTTTGATTCAGCACCGCAACAATCTGCTCGGTGGTCACAGAATCGTGCCCCGGATGCCAGCAATCGTAGTCCGTCACCATGGCCACCGTGCCGTAGCAAATCTCCGCTTCGCGCGACAGCTTTGCTTCCTGAAAATTCGTCATGCCGATAACATCCGCACCCCAGGAGCGATACAGGTTTGATTCCGCCCTAGTAGAGAACTGCGGCCCTTCCATGCACACATAGGTTCCACCACGACTGGCTCCGACCCCGCTGCTGGCGCAACCGGCCATCATCGCGTTTCCGACCTCGGCGCAGACCGGATCGGCAAGCGCCACATGCGCCACAATATCCGGACCGAAGAAAGTGCTGCGCCGCGCATAAGTACGGTCAATGAATTGATCCGGCACGACGAACTTTCCCGGCTTGTGTTCTTCCTTCAGCGATCCAACTGCTGAAATGGACAGGATGGCGCTCACACCAGACTGCTTCATGGCGTAAATGTTTGCGCGATAGTTGATGTCGGAGGGCAGCAGGTGATGGCCGCGGCCGTGCCGAGCTAGAAATACCACTTTGCGACCATTCAATTCTCCGAACGTCAACCAGTCGGAGGGCTCGCCGAAGGGTGTACTGATCTGCTCCTGACGTACGTTGGTCAGCCCGGGCATGTGGTACAGGCCGCTGCCACCCAGAATCCCTATCTCTGCGCGAAACATGTTCAGATGTACTCCTTCATCGCTCATAGCCCACTCACCTCGAATCCAAGCAAGTCGAACGAGGCTGCAAAGTGGTTAGTATATCGCGCATCCGCTTTTCCTCCGGGGCCGAGACTGCGAACAACCAACTTCGCAGACTCGCCGTCAGGTCCGTTTGTGGAATTCTGTTTTCAACCTGCACGCTGGTGGCGCTATCGACGATGCTGCCCATCATCACAAACTCAAGCTTGCGCGCCAGCTCCATAGGGAAGCTTTCGCTGACGTACACCGTCCTCCCCGAAACCACCACTAGCACCGGACCTTCTGAAGTCTTCCAGATTCGAGTGATGATCCTTCCCTGCGGAGTGTCACTATCGTCCACGGGTTGAAGAACAGCGTCGTCATACTTTCGCGGAATCTCCGTTGCGTAGAGATTCGCGAATGCGACCGCGGCCTGCGGCGTCGCCCAGCGTGACAGATACAACAGCGCCAGCGATGCCGTGGTGTCCTTTACGCTGGCAGTGGTTGCCTGCCTGGATTGCGCGGTATAGTAGATCCCCCCACGCCAGGCGGGAGCCAGAGCCTCGGCCGCCGGTTGGCCGCCGAACAGTTCCGCCATCACCTGCACATCAAACTCGCCCATCACGCCAATGTCGTACGGCCGATACTGCGAGTCGATCAGCGAATGGATGTCTGGCATCCGCAGCAGCGGTACGGGCGCATGGCTCAGATAGGCCGTCGGATTCATGATTTCGAACGTCGACGATGGAGGATGATCGAGCATTCCGGCAAACGCCGCCTCCCTGCCCTTGGCCGTCCACACCGCGCGAACAAAGTTCAGCCCCGCAGTGTAAGGAAAGATCAGCGACCGCTGCAGCACCAGTGGAGCGTCGGCAAGCGTGGGAGAATCGCTGGTGTCGGCCATGGCGTCGTTCATTTTGTCAGCCAGTTGAGGTGCGGTGAGAATCGTCTTGCCGCTGGGCGCCAGAACATAATCCACGAAAACTGCCATTGCTTGGCCTTCGACCAGCGCGTCGCGGACCGTATCTTCTTCGTCGCTGGCAATATGTTCGTTATCCTGCTTCACGTTTTGCGACATTGGCTGATCGTCGTCGCGATCCCATTTATCCAGGTGAATGTGCTGGTCTTGCAGCGCATGTGTCAGTTCATGCGCCAGTACCGGTTTTTGCTCATCCGGAGGAATCCAATCGAGCAGGTTCACCATCCTGGTCTTGTCATCGTAGTAGCCCGCAATCTGTTCGCGCAGCAGCTGGATCAGAAAAGGCTTGAGCTGAAAATCCCGATCCAGCAACCCAAACTTCTTCAACACCAGTTCACTGCTTTGCAGCCGCTTCGCGTCGCGGTCGTTTTGCAATTGGTGCGTCAGATACTGTTCCACTTCGTCGCGCGTTACCAATCGCCGCTTGACAGGGTGCGAAACCCGCAGGCCGGTCACTTTGCTGTCAAATTGCAAAATTGAATCGACAGACCTGAACAGCTGTTGCGCCTGCTCCGGTGTGATATGCGAAGGTGTGGATGGCTTGGCGGCCTTCCCTTGTGGTGGTGGCGTCCCCGGGCGCGGGGGAGTGGACGACGACGGACTATTTCCCGCAGGCGGTGAGAGCGGAGGCGCTGATTGGGCGTGCAATACACGCGGAGGCGACAGTAACAATGTGCACACTGAAACAATGAGCCACCCAGTGATCGAAAAGAGAGCGCCGCGATTCAAATAGCCGTGTGCAAGGCCTTGCGCCAGATTGCGATCCGGCAAACATGTATCAACCTTCATCCAACCTCTTCGTGGCGAGATCGTTGCTGCATCCCCGCTATAATTTGGAGTGTACCTTTGTAAGACGCCGCACACTGGCCGCTATGAGCAATTCCACCCCCAATCAGGTCGAAGCAGGTTCCACCGGGTCAACGACGGCAGGCCCTATGGCCATGGAAAACGCCAACCCTCAAACTGGGACCGCGGACCCGAATCTGCACGCAACTCCGCTCGGTGAGGCATTGAAACATGGGCCTTTCCCGCCGCTTGTGCGATATCGCGGGGCAAACAGCGTGAGCAGGTTTTCGAACTCCACAGACGAGTTGGCCTCGCTACTGACCTCCGTTGGAGTCTACGATCTGGGGTGGCGACGGCTAATCCGCTGCACTGGCGAAGACCGCGTGCGCTGGATAAATGGCATGGTCACAAATTTCGTCAGCAACCTGGATGAGAATGCGGGCTGCTATGCCTTTGTCTTAAATGCACAGGGCCGCATTCAGGGTGACCTCGATATCTATCGACGAGCAGATTCGCTCTGTCTTGAAACCGACGCGGCCCAGGTGGACGCACTGACCGCTTTTCTGGATCGCTACATCATCATGGATGACGTAATCCTGGAGGCGCAGCCGCAGTGGACCGCGCTTGGAATCGCCGGCCCGCGCGCCGCCGCCTCGATGGCTGAAGTCGGTCTCCCAGTTTCCTCCTCTCCGCTGCACTTGTCGGACGCAACCTGGCAAGGCCATTCCGTGGTCGTCACCGCGGCCCACAGCCCGCTGGTCCCGCGTTATGAGATTTGGATCGAACCGGAATCCGTGCTTGCGATGTGGAATGCGTTGCAGCAATCAGGCGCCCTGCCTTGCGGGATCGAGTCGCTTGAGTCATTGCGCATATTGGAAGGAACGCCGGCCTATTCCGTGGACATTTCGTCCAAGGATTTGCCGCAGGAAACCAATCAGATGCGCGCGCTTCACTTCAACAAGGGTTGCTACCTCGGGCAGGAAATTGTCGAGCGCATTCATTCCCGCGGCAACGTACATCGAACCATCGCCGGGTTTATGCTTGCGGATGGCAGACCGACGCCAGGAACTCCTCTGCTTGCGGATGGCAACCCGGTAGGAGCGATCACCAGCGTCGCTCGCATCTTAGTACCGGGTATCGGCGAACGGGTGGTTGCGCTCGGAAACATTCGACGCGAAGCGCTGGACCGAAAGGCTGAGCTGAAGGCCGGTGAAACCGTTGCGCACCTGTTGCCGCTTCCGTTCAACTTCAACAGCGAATCAGATCAGCCGGAACAACCGATGCGCTAGCCTCCACAAATTTTGCACCAGGAAATGAGTCACCTTATGCCAGAAAAAGAACCGCAGGTCACATTCACCGATCGCCGCAAGATTTCTTCCGACGGAGAAATTCGCCCGGGTGTCGCAGAGAGCGAAGCCCAGGAAGAAAAGCGGCGGCAGGCAGAAACATCTAAAGCGGCAGCCGCAACATCCGAGCCAATCGCGCCTGCGAAAGAAGCATCGCCAGCTGCTGCATCGAGCGCAGCTCAGACCCATGCGGCCGAACCCGGACCTGAAGAGCAAATGCCCGAAGGACCGACGGCCAAGGAGAGCGCGGACTCGAACGCAGCCTATCAGGAAACCACGCAACAACTCGATGACCTACTGCGCGCCAAGACTCCGGATTCCTCGCATCTCGGACCGATTGTTTTCGACCATCTGGTGCAGTCCATGTACATGACGGCGATGATGAGCATGGGCGCTGGCACGCAGCCCGGAGAAAAGCCGCGCATCGATCTGATGGGCGCGCGTCAGACCATCGATTTGCTCGGCGTTCTGGCGGAAAAAACCAAGGGAAACCTGACTGCAAACGAGCAGCGCCTGCTGGAGAGTGCGCTGTTTGAGCTGCGCATGATGTTCCTTGAAATTACGAATGCGATTGCGCGCAATGCGGCCAATCCTCCGCAACCGCAGCCTTCCGGACGAAAATAATCGCTCGCTTCCAGGTACATTAAGAAAGTCGAAATGCAGGCAGAGATCGTTTTCCTAGGCAGCGGCACTTCCATGGGCGTCCCGACGCTGGGATGCGGCTGCGCCGTCTGCACCTCGAGCGATCCCAGAGATAGCCGCATGCGTCCCTCGATTGTCGTCAAGTTTCGCCAGGGCGACAGCGAACGACATGTGCTGATTGACACTGGACCGGATTTTCGCCAGCAGGCGCTGCGCGAAAATCTGCGCAGCATCGACGCGGTGTTGTATACGCATTCCCACGCGGACCACATTATGGGGCTCGACGATCTTCGACCGCTCAGCTTCAAAAACCCGGACAAAATTCCCCTCTACGCGGACAGCACCACCACCCAGGTTCTGCGGCAGGTTTTTGAATACACATTTTCCGAGACCAATCGCTATCCGTACAAGGCTCGCGTCGAACTGCGCCCGCTGGAAAGGCACACGCGCATCTTTGGCGCTGATTTTGTGACAGTTCCTTTGTTGCACGGATCGCTTGAAATCGTCGGCTTTCGTTTCGGCAATGCCTCCTATTTGACCGACATGAGCGATATTCCAGATGCCAGTTATCCGTTATTGCGGGATCTGGATGTATTGATTATCGATGCATTGCGGCGAACTCCTCATCCCAGCCATTCGAACGTGGAAACGTCCTTGAAGTTCATTGAGAAGATACGGCCCAGGCAGGCCTACTTCACCCACATCGCGCACGAACTGGGACACGTTGAGATGGAAAATGAACTTCCCGACAACGTCCACATGGCCTACGACGGGCTTCGTATTCCCTTCGAGCTATAGCTATGCACATCTTCCATTCCATTCAGGAGATTCCCGCCGACTTCGGTCCGTCGGTTGTCACAGTTGGGAATTTCGATGGCGTGCATCGCGGACATCAGGCGGTCCTGCAGGAGATGGTCGCGCGCGCACGGGTACTGCATGCCCGTTCCATTGCGGTCACCTTCGACCCTCACCCAATTCGCGTCCTACGTCCGCAGGTCCCGCTGCGCCTGATTACCCAGCAAGAGCAAAAGCTTGCCTGGCTTGCGAACACTGGCATCGATGCTGTGCTGGTTCTTCCCTTTACTCGCGAACTGTCTCGGCTCACCGCCCGCGAGTTTGCTCGCACCATTCTCCATGATTCGCTGAAGGCTGTTGAAGTACACGAGGGAGACAATTTCCGCTTCGGCGCCGATGCCGGCGCGGACGTGCGCGAGTTGTCCTCGCTAGGCGAGGAATTTGGGTTCAAGGTTCGCGTGCATTCCCCGACTCATCGAAGAGGACAGATTGTTTCCAGCAGCGCAGTGCGCAATGCGATTGCGGCCGGAAACATGCGTGCCGCGCGTCAGCTTCTGGGCCGACCCTTTGAGGTGATCGCACCCCCCGCACCCGGTCGCGGCTACGGTTCACGCTACACGGTTCCTACAATCAACCTCGCCCCGTATAAAGAGCTGCTGCCGGCCAATGGCGTCTACATCACCTGCCTCGAAGTGAACGGAGAGCGATTTGAATCGGTCACGAACGTCGGCAAGCGACCCACCTTCGGAGAAGATTCTTTTGCGGTGGAAACCCACATCCTCGACTTTCATCCCATCGCGCTTAGCGAGTCGACGCAACTTCGACTCCTCTTTCTCGACCGCCTGCGCGCTGAAGTTGCATGGCCGTCGCCCCAGGCACTAAAAGAGCAGATTGGCAAAGACGTCGCGCGTGCTCGCCATTATTTCGCGCTGTATCAGACGATGTTCGGCCTCAACTCCCAGGCGTAGGCAAAATGCGATCTTTCTGAGGCGCCGAAAAAAGGGCCCGAAAGCTTTCACCTTCGGGCTATGCATGTTTCGTAGAATCACTTCGATGGACAACTACGCCGCGGCTTGCGCCTCTTGATTCACGCTCTCCGAAATCTTCGTGAGCTTCTCGTCCGCCCCTTTTTCCTCGCCCAATGTCTGTTCAAGGAGCTCGACGATGTCTGTGTTGCCTAGCAATTCCGCTAAGGAACGCACAGACCCATATCCAGCAATTTCGTAATGTTCCACCTTCTGCGCGGCGGCAATCAACCCGGCATCCCGAATAGGACCTTTCTCGATCTCCTGAATGATCTCCGATCCTTCCTCCAGTAACCCCTTCATCCCCTCACAAGTTTTGCCGGCTCCCCTCTTTCCCAGCTTTTCAAAGATCTCCTCCAGGCGTTCCACATGACCCTTCGTCTCTTGCAAGTGGCTATCGAATGCGGCGCTCAATTCCTCGGCGGACGCAGCTTTCACCATCTTTGGCAATGCCTTTGTGATTTGCTTTTCAGCGGAATACAGATCTTTCAGCTCATCCAGAAAAAGATCTTCTATGGACTCGAATCTCATGATGCGCACCTCAGAATTGCGGAAATTTACATCCTTACGCTGCTAGGATGCAGCCGCGGTCAAGATGCTGCCCGTACCCTTCAATGAACATTTGATGCCAGTGGATGCTTCACCATGGAGGCCACCGGAGTGGCAATTGGCACCGGCATCGGGGCCTCGCCAGGGAACGCCTCGTCCGGACGGCCGGCGATGGCCGCCTTCATAAAATCGATCCAGATGGGCAACGCGACTCTGGCTCCAGTCTGCTTGTCGCCCAGGGTCTGCCGGTCGTCATAGCCAACCCAAACGCCGCAGGTGATGGAAGGTGAGAATCCAAGGAACCAGGCGTCCGTAAAGTCATTCGTGGTGCCGGTTTTGCCGCCAAGTGGATGATGCAACTGGCTCGCCGTCACCCCAGTGCCCTGACGCGTCACAGCCTCAAACAATTGCATCATCTGCCGCGCCGTCTTTTCGTCGGTGGAGACGTGTACATCCGGAGCGTCATCCCACAAAACCTCTCCCTCCGCCGTAGTCACCCGATGAACAAAATGCGGCGTCAGTCGAATGCCGTCATTAGGAAAGCTGCTGTAGGCCGCGACCTGCTCGTCCAGGCTGATCTCCGCTGCGCCAAGCGCAATTGGCAGAAAGGCCGGAATGTCTGTCGTGACGCCAAAACGATGTGCGGTCGCAATCACCTTGGGAATGCCGATATGTTCCGCCAACTTCAGCGCAGGAATGTTCAACGAATCGGCAAAGGCGCGCGTCAGCGTGATATTTCCCAGCCAGCGATGTTCATAATCATGCGGAATGTAAAGGCCGGAGGCCGTGCGGAACGTTGTGGGACCGTCATAAATAATGCTGTCCGGCTTGTACCCATTCTCCATCGCAGCGGTGTAGTCATAGGCTTTAAACGATGAGCCGGTTTGGCGCCGCGCCTGAGTGGCACGGTCATATTGCGACAGGTTGAAGTCACGGCCGCCGACCAGCGCAAGGATGTCACCGCTGGGATTGTCTATCGCCATCAATGCAGCCTCTACGCCGCTGTCTTGTTCCAGCGTGGCGTCGAGCAGGTTGCCATCTGTTACCGCGGCAGGCGATGGCTGGATTGCAGCAATTTTGCTCGCCGCCTGCGCCCCCACGACCTCTGGCAGGATTCGTACATACACAATATCTCCGGGCCGAAGCAGATCCGTGGCTAATTCCTTCTTCGTCCAGGCCCAACCCTCGGGACCAATCATCGCGCTCTTGTTTTCCCCCACGCGAACTGTCACTTCATAGGGCAATACTTCCGTTACTACACCGTGAATGTAGGTTCCCGGAGCAGGCGTTACATTCCAGTCGGGATGTCGGAACGCATCGATAGAACTGCCCGCGGCGATCACATTGAGCAAGTTGCCGCGCCAACCTCGATGCCGCTCATAGGCAGCCAATCCATCCAAAACGGCTGCATTTGCGGCTTGCTGCAGCTTCAAATCCAACGTGGTATAGACGAGCAGGCCGGACTCATGCACCATGTCCGACCCGAATCTCTGATCCAGTTCCTTACGAACTTCCTCGACGAACCAGGGAGCCACGGTGTTCGGAGGCGATTCAATATGCAGCCCCAGCGGGCTCGCCTTGGCTTCCGCAGCCTGCTGCGCAGTGATCACTCCGTCCTCCAGCATGGCGTTTAGAACCAGATTGCGTCGATCGAGCGCCCGCTCCGGATGATTCACCGGGGAATAGTACGACGGACCGCGCGGGAGAGCGGCCAGCAACGCCGCCTCCGGCAATGTTAGATTGCGCGCAAGTTTGCTGAAGTAGTATTCGGAGCCGGCCTCAAACCCATATACGCCGTGTCCCAGATAGATCTGATTGGCGTAGAGAGTAAAAATCTGCTGCTTGGTAAAATTCCGCTCAATCTGAATCGACAACAGAACTTCCTGCAGCTTGCGATGGAAGGATCGCTCCGGCGACAGAAACAGGTTCTTCGCCAACTGCATGGTCAAGGTCGAAGCACCCTGAGCACGGCGATCTGTCGTCAGATCCCGATACGCTGCCCCTGCCACACGAAAGAGGTTGACGCCCCAGTGGCTTTCGAAATTCTTGTCTTCAATGGAGATGACGGCATTGCGAAGCACCGGAGGAATATCGTCGTAGCCCACAACAATTCGCCGTTCCAGCGCAAAGGATCCAATCTGATTGCCGCGAACGTCGTAGAGCAGAGTTGTGGTATCCGGCCGGTAGTGCTCCAGATCCTGAATCTGCGGAAGGTCCACCGTATAGATCAAGAGCAATCCGCTGAGCGCCCCGAATATGGCCGCAAGAATCGCGAGGATCGCGAACGCAGCTGAACCAGCCAATTTTTTTCTTCGCCTGGAGGGTGGTCGAAAATCGGCCCGGCGAACGCCGTGCAGCCTGGCAGACGGCTGAAATGCTGGAGGTGTGAAGGTCAAGGACAGTCCTGATGCAATTCTCTTACATCTCTCGAGCAAATCGCAGAATTCTGTCTACTTCGCGGGGATTTGCCTAGGCAACGGCGGACGCGTCGCTCCGCGATATCCCAGTGCGACGCCTTTGAACGCCTAGGCGGCCTTCGCTTGCTTTAACAACTCCAGAGCTTTATTCAGTTGGTCATCCGGTTGCGGCGGCGCGGGCGGCGCCGGGGCAGTCTTTGCGGCTCCGGGGGTGGTCGGCACCGTCACAGGGCCGTGCGGCGCGGCTGGCGCCTGTAAACCGAAGCCATTGTTTTCTGCCACCACCACATTTGGCATCACTGCTTTATCCTGGATGGCGTCTCCATTCGGCGCGTGATATTTAGCGACCGAAAGAAACAACATGGCGCCGTCGGGAAGAGGAATCTGCTTCTGCACAGAACCGGAGCCGAATGTGCGATCCCCCACCAATTGCGCGCGATTGTTATCTTTCAACGCGGCCGCCACAACTTCCGCCGGGCCCGATGTGCCATGGTTGACCAGAACCATCAACGGCGATTCCGTAACAAAATTCTTTGGCTCCGCCGTCCAGGTCTGTTTCGGATAGGTTTGACCTTGCAACGTGGCGATGGTACCGGACTTGAGGAATGCATTTGCCAGTTGCACTGCGGAATTCATGCTCCCGCCGCTCACGTCGCGCAGATCCAGCAAAATCTTTTGCTTTCCCGAGCTTTGAACCTGACGCAGCTTGGTCACGATGTCATCCACTCTGTTCTGGCTCAGATCGTACGGCTTCAGATAAAGGATGCTGCTGTTGTCAAACTCATCGACATGCATCGCAGGAAAATCTGCAGCTGCCCGAGTCAGCGTCATCGCATCGGGAGTGGCGCTGGTCGGCTCAATCACGGAAAAGTGCACCGTCGAACCCGGCTGGCCGTCGAGCGAGATCCGGATCATCTGCAAAGGCATCACACGAGTGCTCTGATCGCCAATTGATTCAATCACGTCGCCATCGATGATCCCGGCATGGTCGGCGGGGCTGCCCGGAATCACCGACACCACCGTCGCATACCCGTAACGCTTGGAAATGTGCACGCCAATTTGCGCTTTGCTTTCGTTCTCGTGCGCCTGATATTGCTTGTACTCGGCGGCAGTCAAATAGCCGGAGTCTGGATCGAGTCCTTCCAGCAGGCCGTGCAGCGCGCCACTGGTCACGTCCGGAATATTCGGCGTCACCACATAATCGTTCTGGATGTACTGCAGAACCTCGCTGTAGACTTCCATCTGCTGATACGCGGTGGAGTCAGTGCCGGCGCGAACTCCGCCGGGCAACAGTCCGCCCAGGAAAACGAACACGATCAGCAATACTGAGATTCCGAGCAAAGAGAGTTTCAAAGCTTTTGGCATACGTATATGGGGCGGCGCGCCGATAACAGCGCCGTTGCTATCAGTGTACAGCTTTCAAGTGATCAGGGGCGGCGTTCGCACCCTTCCAGCCAACCTGGGAACAACGCACCTACGAGAGCAATCAAACAAGCTAGATTCCCTCCATGAGATTTGGCGCAGTTTGATTCACCGCCCGACCAACGCCACCCCAAGGGGATTCCCACTTCACGCCGCAAATCAGGATGCATCAGTTGCGACCTCTGTTTTTCCCTCGAGCCATCTGCCCTACTTCTTGGAAAAGGACCGCATGTAAACCACCAGATTCCAGATCTCATTCGTCTTGGCGCGATCTTCCCCTGGCATTTTTCCCTGTCCGTTCTTGATGATGTAGAAAATCTCTCCATCCGTCCGGCTTTTCAAGGTGTTCGGATTGGTGAGATCCATCATGGTCAGGCTCATATCTGAAATGATTCCGGGATCGCCTTTGCCGTCACCGTTCGCTCCATGACACATGGCGCAGTCGATGTTGTACCGGTTTTTAGCCTGGCCCTGAGACTCTGGCGTATGTCTGATTGGGTTCACCATACGAATTGCCTCAGGCGGAATCACATTGAGGGCTGCGGTGGCAGCGGCAGGAGCCGATTGTTGCGGCGGAAAAGCGAACAACGCCAATGTGAGGAAGGCAAACAAAGAACTCGGCATAGCAACCTCCAAAACTACCGAACAGAAAAAGCTACGTCTGCACTCTTCGAATGTCTGTGTTCCCTGTCACAACCGCAGCACAATTCACGTCGGTTTCGCTTGGGAAATCCATTCTACTCGCCTGGACAATTTTCCACTTGACATAGAGTACTCTGTATAATAGAGTTCTCTACGTCGGGAGTTTCGCCCGCGCGAGTACATTTCCATGGACCTTATCACCATTCCGGAAACGGACTTCCCCCAAACGGTGAATTCTGGGCGAGCCAGGAAACATCTCTCTCGAACCTACCGAGCACCCGTCTCTGCATGGAGTCATCGCCATCCGTCGCTGACCCGCGGCCTGGCGCTGTTATTTTTCCTGGCTGGACTCATCCTCTGCATGCGAATGCTGTAACGCCGTCTTTCACGAACATGAAAGGAATTCACAATGACCGAACAAGAAACACAAGAAGAACTCCTCACCCGCTTTGAGCTGGTCGAGATGATGGTGAAAGAAGGTCGCCGCTCCACAGAATATTGGGGCTGGACCTTCGTCCTGTGGGGAGCCGCCTACCTGATCGCGATCGCATGGTCGTACTGGTTACGTCAGCCCAATATCGCGTGGCCCGTCACCATGATCGCCGCCACCGTGCTGACCATTGTTGTGGCAACCAGAAAAAAGCGTGCCAAGCCGCAGACCCCGGTTTCGCGCGCCATCGGGGGCATCTGGACCGCAGTCGGTAGCGCAATCTTTATTTTCTGTTTTGCCGTTGGCCTCAGCGGTCACGCGGAAATGCACTCTTACATCGCGACTGTCGAGATCCTGCTCGGCGTTGCCAACTGCGCCGTCAGTATTGTTCTTCGCTGGCGTGGCCAATTCTTTATTGCTCTTCTTTGGTGGATATCCGCTGTCGCAACCTGTTACGTCGGCTCGCAGTGGATCATGCCCATCCTCGTCGCCGATACCCTGATTGGGCTTCTCGGGTTCGGACTGTATTTGATGTATCGCGAACGTCGCGATCGTCGCCTCCGGGTGCAGCATGCCTGATCTACCGGAACTCGATCCCGTGATCCACGGCAAGCTGCGGCTGGCAATCCTCTCCCTGCTCTCCAGTGTTGACCATGCGGAGTTCACCTGGCTGCGGGAGAAGACCGGCTCGACGGACGGCAATCTGGGCGCGCACTTGTTGAAGCTGGAAGAGGCCGGCTATATCGGCGTGGAAAAGAAGTTCATTCTTCGCAAGCCGGTCACGTTGTATCGCATGACAGAAGCAGGCAGAGATGCGCTGGCAGGCTACGTTGGCGCACTGCGCACCTTATTGGGTTCCGCTTTGAAGTGAGTTTCCTGAATGCTGAGCGTTTCGGCCGCTTTCAGATACCCCTTGCGGCGAAACCAGTCTTCCATCGCATCTCGCAGCCCATCCAGGGGCACGCGAAATCCGGCCTCAAGCAAACCATCGCCCACGGGGAGCGTGTCATCGAAAATGGCGTCGTTGGTGAAGTTCCGCATGGCGAAGTTATCGATCCACTGCACCGGGCAGAGCCGCCGCGCCCCTTCCGCGGTCACGGATTCGATCTTCAATTTGCGCAGAAACATGCGGTTTACTTCTGTGCCTGTGGACCGGCGTTGCGAACCGAGTCCGGAACATCGAACCTGACAAAGTTCTCCTGGAACTTCGCCGATAGCATCGCCGCCTGGCGATCATAGGCCTTGGCGTCTTTCCACACATTGCGAGGATTCAGAATGTCATTCGGCACGCCAGGGTAAGATTTCGGGATGCTCAAGCCAAATGTGGGCTCAACCACAAATTCCACGTTCGCCAGTTGATCGTCGAGTACAGCATGAACCATGGCGCGCGTGTGCGGCAGTCCGATTCGCTTGCCAACTCCATAAGAACCACCCGTCCAACCGGTATTCACCAGCCAGCATTGGGCATTGTGACGCCGCAGACGCTCGCCCAACATCGCGGCATAAACCTTGGGCGGCAGCGGCATAAACGGAGCCCCAAAACAGGTGGAGAAATCCGGCACCGGCTCGCTCCCAATGCCTGTTTCCGTGCCTGCCAGTTTCGCCGTATATCCAGACAGGAAGTGATACATCGCCTGCTCCGGCGTCAGCTTGGATATAGGAGGCAGAACTCCAAACGCATCTGCGGTCAAAAACAAAACGTTCTTGGGATGGCCGCCAACACTGGGGATTAAAGCGTTCTGGATATAGTCGATTGGATATGCGGCCCGGGTATTTTCGGTAAATCGGACGTCATGATAATCCGGCTCACAGGTTTCCGGATCGAGCACCACGTTCTCCAGCACTGATCCGAAACGAATTGCGTGATAGATCTGCGGCTCCTTCTCCTTCGACAGATCGACGCACTTGGCATAGCAGCCGCCTTCAAAGTTGAAGACGCCATTCGGACCCCAGCCATGCTCATCATCGCCAATCAGCGGTCGATATGGATCGGCCGAGAGCGTCGTCTTTCCGGTGCCGGAAAGGCCGAAGAACAGCGCCGTCACTCCATCTTCGCCGACATTTGCGGAGCAATGCATGGGAAATACATCGCGTTCGGGCAACAGAAAATTCAGCACGCTGAAAATACATTTCTTCATTTCGCCGGCATATTTTGTGCCGACGATCAAAACCACTCTCCGCGTGAAGTCCAGCAGGATCGCCGTGGAGGAGCGGGTTCCGTCGCGCTCCGGAACAGCTTCAAACTCCGGCGCCGCGATCACCGTGAACTCCGGAACAAGCGTCGCCAGCTCTTCCGGCGTGGGGCGCAGAAATAACTGGTGCACAAACAGCGCCTGCCAGGCGTACTCGGAAATAATCTGCACCGGCATCTGGTAGCGGGGATCGGCGCCCGCGAACAGGTCCTGCACGTACACATCTCGCTTGGACAAATAGTCCACCACCCGCCGATAGAGCGCGTCGAATTTTTCCGCCTCCAGCGGCTGGTTGACCTTGCCCCACTTCACCGTCTCGCGCGTGCGGTCATCCAGGATGATGAATTTATCTTTAGGAGAACGGCCGGTGCGCGGGCTGGTATACGCGACCAGCGCGCCATTGGCGGCCAGTTTCGCTTCTCCGCGTGCCAGCGAGATAGCCACCAATTGCGACACAGGAAGATTGCGATGAATCTTGCCCGGCGTCAGATGGGAAAGGGCATGGGATTCGTGGACAACTGCTTCCGCCGGTAGCATGCTCGCGTTGCTCCTGACTCCGACTAAACCTTCCATTGTGCCACGGTTCCCAATTCGGGGAAACTTGGCTGGAAAATATAGATTCAGGATTTCAAAGCAAAGCTTCGATGAGGAGTAACTGGCGGCCAAAATCTTTTAGATGGATAAAATGTTTCCAAGCCGACACCGGCGGAGTGAAATGATGCGGAAGATTTAGTCTTCTGCAAGAACCGGTAGCACGGGCAGATTACGGGTGCTGCCAACTTCCTTCATCACAATGTCGAGGTGAGCCAGCACCTCATCCACCGTCATCGTATAGATTTCACGGCCGTTATCATAGCCGTTTTCGATGGCCTGCTTCAGATAATGTCCGGCAATCTGGGCCGCCAGGTAGTCCGTAATCACATTGCCGCCTGATCGTCTGCGAAATTCCACCCAGGCAGGCAGCGGCATCGCAATTGCCAGCGAACGCTCATTCACGATGAAGCAAACATCCACCGCATCCGCATGGCGAGTGGCAATGGCGACAATGTTCCCTTTCCAGGTGCAATGCAACTCTTCGCCAGTCCAGTGGTCCACAGCGCGGAAATCTTCATACATGATTAACAGCCTATCTGGCGAAAGATTTCGGATCAAGTAGGGCGGTTCCTGCATCTAAGTCAAAACCGAAGGAAACGCCCCGCGCATCTAAGTGGCAACTCAGGCTTGGGCAAAGTGATCTGATCCTGCCAAAACGATCCTCGGACGAGTTTCCAAAAATAAAAAATATTCTCAACCATTCGGCGCGAATGCGCGTCAAACAATCGATAGCAGGCTTAGGCACAAAAGACGGAGTCAACCGAAATGGCAAATACCCCCAGCGCGAATCCACAGGATAAGCGGCAGTATTTTGAGCAGCGACTAAGGCAGCGACAGCAGGAATTGGAGCAGGCCGTTGCGAACACGGTGGAACAAGCGCTTTCCAGCAACACCGATGACACGCGGGACGTCGCGGATCAGGCGGTCGCGGGTTATCAAAAAGAGCTGCTGTTCTCCCAAGGCACGGTACGGAGCTCGCAATTGCGCCTGGTGCGGCAGGCATTGGCTCGCCTTGCGGATGGAAGCTTCGGCGATTGCGTTCGTTGCTACCAACCGATCGGCGCCAAACGCATCGAGGCTCTTCCCTGGACGCCGTACTGCATCAATTGCCAGGAACTGATCGAGAGAGGCGAGGCCGAGCCGACCGCTTCCGTCGCGTAACGAGGCGCCGCGACATCAATACATTCAGGTCTGGAAAACTGGCTTCATTTCATCGCAGCCATGGCGGCGCGGAAGAGCGTTTCGAAATCCTTGCCTGTCTCCGGCTCGCGGGCGATCGCGGCTTCCACCCCTTTTTGTGCCGCGGCGCGCTGATACCCGAGATTTACCAACGCGGAGAGAACATCCTCAGAAACTGGCGTCGCAGCACTGCTGCCACCTGCAGGAGCAAGCTCTTGCAATTTGTCCTTCAACTCCAACACAATTCGCTCAGCGGTTTTTTTGCCGACTCCCGGAATGCGCGTCAGAGTAGCGTGATCCTGCCCATGGATAGCGGCGATCAGGCGTTCCGGCGGCAGGCCGCTTAATACAGTAATCGCCAGCTTCGGTCCAATTCCGCTGATGGAAAGCAGCTTTTCAAACAGCCGCTTCTCGGTCGCGGTTGTAAATCCAAACAACGCCAGCGCATCCTCGCGAACATGGGTATAGATCAGCAGCGAAACTTCATTCCCTTCCCCCGGCAGCGCCGTGAAGGTTGGAATGCTGATGGTCACCTCATAGCCGACGCCGCCGGCTTCCACCACCGCTGTTTGCGGAGTCTTGGAAAGAAGCCGTCCGCGCAAATGTGCAATCATGCGCCGATTCTATCCTGTGGGCCGAATCTGCGTTGTCCGTGATCGCCGTGAGAAACGCACCGGCCGCCTCGACCTGAAAAATCGACGCAGGCTCTTCGCGGGTCGAGAAATCTTCTAGCGGTTGCGGCGATAGTGAATGGAAAACTCGTTGGCTCCCGATGGCGGGAACAACTTGGCGACGTGCTTGAGCCGCTCTGCCAGGGCAGGCGCTGCCAGCAGCGGATATTCGCGTTCGCGCAACTCGCTGTAGTCAAAATCGACCGTCAGCGACAGCAAATAGATCGCGACAGCATCGGAAAATGCCGCTTCAAGGTATTGCATCCGCGCTTTTTCATCGACCGCACGAGATTCGATCGCCGATTCCTGCGTCGGCTTGGCCGTCCAGAACTTGGGCCGCCGCCGTTTGGTTTCTGGCGCGACACTCTGCATTGTATTGGAGCCAAGCGCCTTGGCTCGCTGCTCCCACGCGTCCTGACTGGTTTCGCCGCGAACATTGACTTCCGCCTGCGACCATACCAGACGCATAAAGCTTTCCGGAACACCGACGGCATCGACAAAATGATGCCCGGCGTTGATGTAGAACTCGAACGAAAGGGCGAAGCGGTCCTGCATCAGCCGAGTCGAAATAAAAATGCAATTCTCGCCATCCACCTTGGCGTTGCGATGACAGATCGCCATGTCGCTCAGCTCGGTCGAGAAATCCGCCGCAATCATCAGCTTGCTGGAGTCAACCTCAAAGAATGCCGGATCGTTCAGCTCTGTATCGAGCGGCTCACTCAAGGTCAGAGGAACAAAATAATAGCGCTCGTGATGCAGTGCGGCCGCGATTGCAGCCGGCACCGCTTCCACCATCCGCTGCAAATCCGCAGCGGCAAGCTGCGTGTCGCCAAAGCTTCCGTAATGGATGCCATTGGAGGCTTGCAGCAGCGGCGCCAAGCGCGCCACTTCCATCGCGGCTTTCACTTCGATCTGGGCGGTTTCGGGCATGAAGTTGTATTCTAGAGCAGTTCGAAGGTTACGGGTACTCTGCAACCAATCGCCTGCAGCAGGTTTTCGATCGCAGATCCGGCATGTGAACTCTAAGTACACGCCTGACAGCAGCATGCAGCTGATCTTGATGGCAGCAGTCGAAACAGTGATTGCGAAGGAAAGCGAAGCATGACAAACGCACAAAATATCGCAGCCGAGGCTCCCCACGATCCCGGAAAAAACGAAGTCAGCATCTTCAAAATCCCCATCGGAAAATTGGGTTTACTCAGCAGCCTTTTAATGGGCGGAGCATGTGGCTTTATCGTCTTCTTCGTGACATTTTTTCTCGCGATTGTCGGCGTGACGATCTACGACGCGGCCACGAACACCTCCATGCTCAACCTCAACATCAGCTATCTCTATATCGCGGCACCGGTGGGACTGCTAGCCATGGCAATCAGCCTGGCGTATCTGCTGACAGTATGGGTTCGGCGCAAAATGTCGGGCGCGGAGTAACGGCGCTCCTGCGCCTCGACTATGGGTAGGGTGACCATTCCGCCGGAAGCGTACTTGCCGCAGCCGTCTTCGGCGGAACAATCGCGCGCTTGGTGCCGCCAGTTGGAAGAAGGCAACATCCTTTTCTTTCCGCAAACTCCAATCGCATTGGCGGACGACGATCTGCGCTTTTTGCTGACATTGGAACAAACCAGCAGCGGGCTGCACAAGAATCTGGCCTACAAACCGCAACGCGATGAAGTTGCCGGTGCGGATATGAAGGGCGCCGACCCCGCCGCAAGCGAACGGCTGCATCGCATTCTTCGCGAGTATTCTCGACGCGTCACAGAATTTCTCGAATCATTCCTTTCGCCCTATCAATCTCGCTGGCAGCTGGATTATGGCAGTTTCCGCCCGCAGGAAGAGCAAGGCCGCGACCTGCCGCTACGGCGGCGCAACGACCTGATGCATACCGATGCCTTCCCGACCCGTCCCACACACGGCGCGCGCATACTGCGATTCTTCAACAATCTTCATCCCAGCAAGACCCGCGACTGGATTACCGGCGAGCCATTCGGCGCCCTGGTGCCCCAATTCGTATCCAAGACCGCGACGCAGCAGATTGCCTTACCTCGCGAGCAAAGTACCCTGACACGCGTGACTGCGGCCGCTGCGTGCCATCTCGGCCTTGGTCGCGTGTTGCCCGCGTTGAAACGCTCTCCGTATGACGACTTCATGATGCGCTTTCATAATTTCCTGAAAGAAAATGCGACCTACCAGTCTCAAGGCAAGCGCGAGGCATGGTCCTTTCCTCCGGGCTCGAGTTGGATGGTCTACACCGACATGGTGCCGCATGCCGTCCTGGCCGGCCAGTATGCGCTGGAGCAGACCTATCTGGTTTCTTCGGAAGCCATGGTTGCACCAGAACATGCTCCTCTGAATGTGCTGCAGGCAATGACAGGCCAGCCGCTGGTCTAGAGGCTTTCCGTCTTCCATTTCTCCGCCGCCCCCGAGCACGCGATCCTTCGTAGCTCACGCACCGAAAAAATAACGGCGGGAAAATTTCTCCGGCCTGCTATGCTTGCGTTCGTTATTCCTTCCGGAGGGAAAGACCAGTGAAGCGGAATCATTCTTTGGGAGCTGCCGTTGCAGTGCTGGCGCTGGCGTCATCTTTGACGCTGGGGGCATTCGCGCAGAAACATCACACAAAAACAAAGAACGCACCAGCCACAGAGGCCGCTCCAGCCGTGGCGGAAGTGCAGCCAGTGCAGGAAACGATCGACCTGGGCATGTATCAGCGCATTATGGATGAGGGCTTCAACCACTCGCACGTGATGGACTATGCCAGTGCCCTCGATGACGATATAGGCCCACGGCTCACGGGCTCCCCGAACATGACCAAGGCGAATGAATGGACCAAGGACCAGCTCACCGCGATGGGTTGCGCCAACGCACATCTGGAATCGTGGGGAGACTTCGGCATGGGCTGGCAGCAGCTGAATACCTGGGTGCGGATGGTCTCGCCCGACACCGCGGTCTTTATTGCCCAGGCCACTCCGTGGTCACCGGGGACCAATGGTCCCGTGACCGGCAGCGTTGTGCACCTCAATGTTCACGAAGAAAAAGACCTCGACCAATATAAGGGCAAGCTCGCCGGCAAGATCGTTCTGCTGGGCGATATGCGTCCCGTTCCGCCGGTGGACAAGCCGCTGTGGACCCGCTATACCGACGCGGAACTGGAGGCGATGACCAACTATCCGCCAGCGAGCGGTGGTCCGCCCCCGAATTTGAAGAAGCGGCTGCAGGCCTATCTCAAACGGCGCGAGCTGATGGGAAAGTTGATGCAGTTTCTGACGGGCGAGCATGTCGCGGCGATCATTGTCCCCAGTCGTAATGGTGCAGACGGCGGCGGCTCCGGCGGTACTTTTTTCGATGACAACGGCACGTGGCTCGGTTCTGAACCCTACAAGCCCGAGAATCGCATGAAGATCCCGGTCGTCGTGATGGCGATCGAGAACTACGGACGCATGTTCCGCCTGCTGGAGGCAAATGTTCCCGTGACTGTGCAGATGGATGTAGAAACCAAGTTCACTGGCGACAACGAGCAGGGCTACGACACCATCGCGGAAATTCCAGGAACCGATCCGCAGCTAAAAGACCAGGTCGTCATGGTCGGCGGGCATCTCGATAGCTGGATCGCGGGCACCGGCGCGACCGACAACGGAGCCGGTACAGTGGTCGCGATGGAAGTGATGCGCATCTTGAACGCGCTTCATGTCCAGCCTCGGCGCACCATTCGAATCGCGCTATGGAGCGGCGAAGAACAAGGCATCTTCGGTTCGCACGGCTATGTGAAGAACCATTTCGGCAGCTATCCCATTTCTACCGCACCCGACCAGATGAAGCTGCCGGAGTTCCTGCGCAAGCCCGCAGGGCCGCTGACTGTTTTGCCGGAACAGAAACTAGTCTCCGGATACTTCAACGTGGATAACGGCTCGGGAAAGATTCGCGGCGTATACCTGCAAGGAAACGCGGCAGTCGCCCCGATCTTTGCCGCCTGGATCGCGCCATTGAAGAGCCTGGGTGTGACCACTCTGACCATGCGCAACACCGGCGGCACGGACCATTTATCGTTCGATGCTGTGGGAATTCCTGGATTTCAATTCATTCAGGATCCGCTGGATTACGAAACGCGCACCCATCATTCCAACATGGATGTATATGAGGAACTTTCACCCAGCGACCTGAAGCAGGCGGCTGTGGTGGAAGCGATCTTTGTCTACAACACGACCATGCGCGACCAAATGCTGCCGCGCAAACCGCTGCCCACGCCGAAGCCGATGCTCGACTTCAGCACGCCCAAGCCGTTGCCAGGGGTCTTCCCTGACGCCGTCGCGCAGCCGAAACCGACCCCACAGCCGGCACCAGCACCGGAAAAGAAATAATCACAAGAAATCATCACGCAAAGGCCGCTGAGTAAATTTTGGCGGCCTTTCTGTTGTTGAGGTGGATTCTGTTTCTGCAATTCGCGCCCCGCCCTGCCATGCCGGACAATCATTCTGCATCCAAGGGGTAGAAAGGGCATTCTAATGATCGAAAGAAAGAAAATCTTTACCGCCGCAATTTGTGGCGCAATTTTGCTCGGCGCAGGCTGCAACAAAACTGACACCACCAAAGCGAACTTCAAGACCGCGATCGACAACTACTATCAGGCACATCCCTCGTGCCTGTGGTCTGACGCGAAGAAATTTCCCGTGCAGGCTGCCACCGCAGACGAGGCCAAGACCGAGGGCTACGATGCGCTCACCGATGCCGGCCTGCTGACTCGAACCACCGCGGAGAAAAAGCAATTCCTGATCGGCTCAAAACAGGTCAACAACTATGATGTGTCCGCCAAGGGCCGCTCCACATGGACCCAGGACCCGACACAACCCGGCTACGGAAATTTTTGCTACGGCCATCGTGTGGTCACCTCCATCGACAACTTCACTTCCTCGGTGAACTCCTCCGGCTCAAAGACCGCGCAGGTCAATTACCATTTTCAGCTGACGGATGTAGCGGATTGGGCGAAGTCGCAGGAGATGCAGACAGCCTTCCCGCAGTTGAACGCCGCGCTTGCCGGCAGTCAGCCGGCGCAAGCGATGCTTGTGATGAACGGCAACCAGTGGCAGGTGACGCAATAACAACCACCACCTCAACGTTAGGCGAGTTTAGCCAACGCGACTATCAATTGCATCGCGCTCCGCATAAAAGGCCGCTGTCGGCTGCAGGTTTTCGTCGAACGGCAGCGGCCGCAGCGGTTTTCCATCGGCGCGTTTATCTTCCTTCTGTCCATTCAGCCAGGTGTATCGGTCGGTGATGCCCCACGTCAGCACCGCCGTTACATTGGGCTCGGCCAGCATCATCGTCAGGTAGTCGCGGTAGATTTTCGCCACAACGGCATCGCGTTCGTGAACTGTGCCTGGAACTTTTCTGTCCGCTACGTCCAACTCCGTCACAAATACCTGCAGATTCATCTTGGCCATTTCGCGGACAAATTCCTGGAGCTCGCGTCCTGGCGGCGCCAAATCCGCCTTTAGGTGGCTTTGCACGCCAACCGCATCGATGGGCACCCCAGTTGCCTTCATGCGGCGCACCATCGCCAACACCGCGTCGCGTTTCTTTTCCTGATCGGGATATTCAATGTCGTAATCGTTATAGGTCAACAACGCTTTCGGATCCGCCTGACGCGCCGTTTTGTAGGCCAGGTCAATGTAGTCATCGCCGACAAGCTCCAGCCACGGCGTCTTGCGCAATCCATGCGGCAGCCCATCCTTCGGATCAATCCCTTCGTTCACCACGTCCCAAGCTTGGATTCGCCCCGCAAAATGCTTCATCTCCGTCTGGATGTGATCGACCATCGCCTGGCGCGCATTGGCTTTCGTAATGGGCCCCGGAAACCACTTGGGCAATTCTTCGTGCCAAATCAAATTATGCCCGCGCACCTTCTGTCCGTTCTTTTGGGCGAAATCCATCAAAGCATCCGCTTCATGAAAATCATATTTCCCCGGCGCAGGACTGATCGGGCCCCACTTCATCGCATTCTCCGCGACAACAATCGAGCACTGCTCCGCGATCAGCGCGGCATATGCCGGATTGCCCGCCAGCGCCGGCGCACTCACCGCGCATCCGACGTAGATTCCATGTGCCTTTCCAAACGCGCGCAAAGAGCCAACGCCGCTGACGCTCTCTGGTGGCTGCCCGGTCGCTTGTGCCCATCCGGAGCTCTGCGATACCAGCGCCGCCCCGGCAGTCAGTCCTGTCGCTCGAAGAAATTCTCGTCTGTTTTGCATCGATCTCCTCGCCGTCAAATTTTCGATGACTGCAATCCTACGCTTTTGCGCTTTGTTGCCGTTTGCGGATACCTTAAGACAGGCAATTCGACCGGATAGGCCGATCCACTGCGGGGGCATCGCACTAACCATGGCAATGGCAAGCGCAGAAAGTACGAATCAGCTTGTGGCCGAGTCAGCGCCGGGCAGCAAAAGTACCTTGCCCATGGTGATTACGCTCTTCTTCCTGTGGGGCTTCATCACCTGCCTCAACGACATCCTGATCCCTCACCTGAAGCACCTGTTCACGCTGAACTATGCCGAGGTCATGCTGGTGCAGACCTTCTTCTTCACCGGTTATTTCATCTTCGCGCTTCCCTCCGGCAAGGTGATTGACTGGATCGGCTACAAGTGGACGATGGTGGCTGGCCTGCTGGTCATGGCAGTCGGCGCGCTGTGCTTTCTTCCGGCGGCGATGGTGCCATCGTTCCCGCTGTTTCTGGTGGCGCTTGGAATCGTCGCGGCAGGAATGACGCTGCTGCAGGTTGCCGCCAATCCGTATGTGATTGTTCTAGGACGTCCAGAGACCGCCTCCAGCCGCTTGAATCTTGCGCAGGCCTTCAACTCGCTGGGCACCACGGTCGCGCCCTACATTGGCAGTTTGTTCATTCTGGGCACTGTTCCCCTCGCCGTCGATCAATTAAATCGGCTGTCACCCGCCGCGTTACACGCCTACCGCGTAACCGAAGCCTCAGTCGTCAAACTTCCCTACACATTGATTGCCATCATTCTGGTTTCTTTTGCATTCGCGATGGCGCTCTACAAATTGCCGGCGATTCGCACTCACGAAGACCACGCAGCCTCGGCGTCACTCCCCAGCATCTGGACGCAGCGCCACCTGGTCTTGGCAATCATCGCGATTTTTGTGTACGTCGGTGCGGAAGTCTCGATTGGAAGTTTCCTCATCAACTATTTGAACCAGCCAGACATCGGCAACATGCCGCAGAAGGCGGCCGCGTTGTATGTCGCGTTTTATTGGGGCGGCGCCATGATTGGCCGTTTCTGCGGCGCCGGCATCACACAGAAGTTGCGCGCAGGCCCAGTGCTGGGAGTCGCCGCCATCGCCGCGTGCTGCCTGGTGCTTACCTCCATGTTGACCTTTGGCCACGTCGCCATGTGGAGCATCATTCTGGTGGGCCTCTTCAACTCCATCATGTGGCCGAATATTTTCGCCCTCGGCCTCGCCGAGCTGGGACCGCTGACCAACCTTGGATCGAGTCTGCTGGTGATGGGAGTGCTCGGTGCGGCGCTGATCCCGCTGCTGCAGGGCTTCGTGGCCGATCACATCGGCATCCACCATGCGTTCTTCCTCCCCGCACTGTGCTACGTCTACATCTGCTTTTACGGCTTCAAAGGCTCCATCGTCCGCCATCCGCAGCCCACGGCATAAGCTCGCGGTTGGCTAATTCGCGAGTTGTTGCGAAATTCCCCTCAAAAGCTGCTCAAACCGGTTTTGAATAAAATGCGCGTCACCGGAAGATCACAATGCTTACTGAACCAGTGCTTTTTCGATGCGCGGGTCTGGCAACAGCCACATGACAGCGACCATAACGTAGCAGGCGAAGGCGATCCAGGGCCGCACGAACGATAGTGGAATCGCGGTGGCGTAGACGACGACAGACACCTTGCCTTTCCTGTCGCTTCCAATCGACGTCGCAAGCGTTGAGTCTTTTCCGTGGTGGGCGATTAACATCTTCGTCAAAATGTAGTAAGCGGTTCCCGCAAATAGCAATATCACCCCATACAACGCCACCGTCCAAGGTGCAAAATGGTTTTCCCCCATCCAGGCAGTAGTAAATGGCGTCAGCGAGAGCCAAAACAATAAATGCAGATTTGCCCATAGGATGCCGCCGCTAACATGCTGCGCTGCATGCAGAAGGTGGTGATGGTTGTTCCAGTAAATGCCGACGTAAATGAAGCTCAGCACATAGCTGAAGAAAACAGGAAGGACCGGACGTAAGGCCGCAAGGCTGGTTCCGTGCGGCGACTTCATCTCCAGCACCATGATAGTGATAATTACGGCGAATACTCCGTCACTGAAAGCCTCCAGACGATCCTTAGGCATCCTTCATACTCCTTTGGGTTCGAGGGTTATGCCGGTGATGTTGCCCTCCGAATCCATATCCTGAGGTTGAGAGTATAAGCTCGACACCAGCGACGTCTGTCCATATTCGCGTGAATCGCTGCCCTTCCCGTAAAATTGACTGTTTGGTTCGAACGCGCATCGTCGAGCATCCAATAACCCCAACCTTTCAACGGAACGGAGCATTCCCTTGGCTGAAACCATCTATGACGTCGCCATCATCGGCGGCGGCCCAGCCGGTTACACGGCGGCCATTCGCGCGGGGCAGTACGGTCTGAAAGTCGCGCTGATTGAAAAAGAAAGCAAGCTCGGCGGCACCTGCCTGCACTGGGGCTGCATCCCCACCAAGTCCCTGCTGTTCAATGCAGAAGTCTATGACCACCTGAAGCATGCGGTGGAGTACGGCATCGAAGGCCTGGGCGAGGGCAAGCTGAACTGGGACACCATCCAGAAGCGCAAGCAGGGCATCATCGACAAACATACCAAGGGCCTGGTCTTTCTTGATGAAGAAGAACAAGGTCACCGTCTTCGCAGGCCACGGGCGGCTTTCCGGCCCGGCGAAAGACGGCGTGCATTCGGTCGAAGTGCAAGCAGCAGCCGGCGCAGGCGCGGACGGCGAGCGCACCTCCATCAAGGCGAAAAATGTAATCCTGGCAACCGGTTCAGATGCCAAAATGCTTCCCGGCCTGCAGGCAGACTCCCAGGTGCTGACCAATATAGAGATTCTCTCTCTGAAAGAAATTCCAAAGTCGATGGTCGTCATCGGCTCGGGCGCCGTGGGTGTGGAATTCGGATCGATCTTCAAGAGTTTCGGCACGGAAATCACCATCGTGGAAGCGCTGCCGCGGTTGGTACCGAATGAAGATGAAGACGTCAGTAAGGAACTGGCGCGAGTCTTCCGCAAGCGCGGCATCGAGTCCTTCGTCAGCGCCAAATTCGAGAAGCTGGAGAAGACCAAGACCGGCGTCAAGGTCACCATTACGGGTTCCGACGGCAAGCAAATTGTGAAGGAGGTCGACAAAGTGCTGGTGGCCGTGGGTCGCGCGCCGCGCACTGGCGATGTTGGCTTGGAAAAAACAAAGATCAAGCCGGATCGCGGATTTATCACGGTGAACGAGTGGATGCAGACCCAGGAGCCGGGCGTCTACGCCATCGGCGATATTGTCGCTGGACTGCCGCAACTGGCGCATGTCGGCGCCATGTGCGGCATGGTCGTCGCGGCGAAGATCGCCGGGAAATATGCGCGTCCAGTGAAGCGCGAGCGTGTCCCAGCCTGCACCTATTGTGAGCCGCAAATCGGTAGTGTCGGCCTAACCGAAGCAGCCGCGAAGGAAAAAGGCTTGCAGGTGAAGGTCGGCAAATTTCCATTTACGGCGAACTCGAAGGCTTCGATCGTCGACTCGCATGAAGGCTTTGTAAAGATTGTCGCGGATGCAAAATATGGCGAGATTCTCGGCGTCCACATCATCGGCCCGCAGGCGACGGAACTGATCGCCGAGGCCGTCACCGCCATGGAACTCGAGGCGACCGTGGAAGAAATGATGTTCACCATCCACGCGCACCCAACCTTGGCCGAAGCGATGCTGGATGGTTTTGGCAGCATCGAAAATATGGCCATCAACGCGTAGCATGGCGGCAAATAAACCAGGGTCCGGCGACACGTCGGGCCCTTCTTACTTCACGATCGTATGGTAATGACCACACCGAATGACAGTGCGCGAACCACGGGCTCACAAATATGGAACCCGCGCGAATATTCTGCTCACGGCCGATTTGTCACCGATCTGGGTGCGAACATTCTCGTGTGGCTCGATCCCAAGCCAGAAGAGGAAATTCTTGACCTCGGGTGCGGTGACGGGGTATTGACCGCGCAAATTGCAGAGCGCGGATCGCGCGTTCTAGCCGTCGATGCGTCCCCGGAGATGGTAGAAGCAGCGCGCAATCGTGGCGTCGCAGCGCAGGTCGTCGACGCCACTCAGATGACCTTTCACCGCCAATTTGATGCCGTGTTCTCGAACGCCGCGCTGCATTGGATTCACGATCAGCCGGCGCTGTTGCGTGGTGTCGCCCAGGCTCTCAAGCCCGGGGGACGGTTCGTGGCAGAGATGGGCGGACACGGAAACATCGCCGCTATTCGCGTCGCGCTGCACGCTGCGCTGGTCCATCATGGCTTGGAAGAATTGATGGTGGAAGACAACTACTTCCCCACGGTTGCGGAGTACCGCCGCCTGCTCGAATCGCACGGCCTCCGAGTGGATGCCATCGAGCTAGTTCCCCGCCCCACGCCCCTGCCCAGCGGCATGCGCGCCTGGTTGATCATGTTTCGCCGTGGCCTGCTCGAGCGCGTGCCGGAAGATTTGCGCAACAGCATCCTGAACGAAGCGCTGGAGCATCTCGCGCCCGCTCTTTGCGACAAAGATGGCAACTGGACTGCCGACTATGTGCGGCTAAGATTCCGCGCGCACCTCTACCCCGCGAGCATCGGGTGATGGCGAACCTGCTGCACTTGCTCTACCTCGGTCGGGTCGGCTACGAAGAGTCCCTGGAGTTGCAGCAACGGCTCGTCGCCCTGCGCAAACAGCAACAGATCGGCGACGTGTTGCTGCTGCTGCAGCATCCTCCGGTGTTGACGCTGGGAAGAAATGCCCATCGCTCCAACATCCTTTCCAGCGATGAGGAGCTCGCCCGGCGCGGCATCAGCGTGTATGAAATCGATCGCGGCGGCGACGTCACCTTTCATGGGCCGGGACAAATCGTCGGCTACCCGATTCTTGACCTGCGTGGGGAATTCCGCGGCAGGAAGGGGCCGCACCTCGGCGCAGTCGAGTATGTGCGCTGGCTGGAAGAAGCACTGATTCGCACCTGCGCGGAATACGGAGTACTAACCCAGCGCATCGCCGGAAAGACTGGAGTATGGACGCTCCCCGGCGGCAGCGTCCCGGAGAAAAAAATCGCTGCCATCGGCGTCCACATCTCTCAAGGCATCACTTCCCACGGATTCGCCTGGAATGTGACCACAGATCTACGAGATTTCCGATTGATCGTCCCCTGCGGAATAACAGACTGTGCGGTCACCAGCCTGGAGGAAGAAATCGACGAACACTCTGCCGCCATGCCGACCATGGAGCAGGCGGTGCATGCCGTTGCACGTAATTTTGGCCGCGTTTTCGGTCAGCAGATCCTGTGGACGGAATCTGTGGCGGCACTGACCGAAGCCTGCGTGCGGTCCAATGATTAACGACTCGACGTTTCGGCAAATTGGCGTGCAGCGGCGCGCAAAACAGCAGTATGTGACGGTAGCCCCACCATCGCTGTTCGGCATCTTGTCATATAGAATGGTGAGTTTGGGGCAGATCGACAGCAAAATCGTCCCCTGGCGACAAGGAAAGCAGACATTCCATCCCCAGCTCATCCTTAGATTCACACGACGACGAACACCACGTCATGCCGTCGCACCACGGGAGCCATAGGCCGTACGGATTGATTTGAAACCAGCGAAATCTGAAAGCGAAGTGAAAGCAGGAAGGAAGCCATGCCAACCAACGTAGTGATGCCGCAAATGGGCGAGTCAATCTTCGAGGGGACGATTACGAAGTGGCTGAAAAAGGCCGGCGAAACCGTCGAGCGGGATGAACCCTTGTTCGAAATTTCGACCGATAAGGTGGACGCGGAGATTCCCTCGCCCGCCTCCGGAACCCTGACCGAGATCAAGATCGCCGAGGGGGCTACGGTCGAAATCAACACCGTTGTCGCGGTCATTGCAGAAAACGGAAACGCCGCCGCGGCGCCAAATTCCGCAACGACGGTCGACGCGAAGAAAGAAGCCAAAGAGGAAGCAGTTGCGACCGCTCCGGAAAAAGCGAAGGAGCCTGTCCCTGCCCCGGCACCCGCCAAATCAGAGCCTGCGCCTGCTCCCCCGGCAGCGACTGCGTCAGCACCAGCGCCAGCCCAGAGCACAGGCGGCACTGACGTCGTGATGCCGCAGATGGGCGAATCCATCTTTGAAGGAACCATCACCAAGTGGCTGAAAAAGGTTGGAGACACCGTCGCTCGCGATGAACCCTTATTTGAAATTTCTACCGACAAGGTCGACGCGGAAATTCCCTCGCCTGCGGCCGGCGTGCTGACCGACATCAAAGTCCCGGAGGGCAGCACTGTCGAGATCAACACCATCGTTGCCGTCGTCGGTGGCACCCCCGGCGCAGCTGCCCCTGCAGCTGCCGCCCCGGCCCCTGCCGAAAAGAAGCCAGCCCCAACTCCGCAGCCCAGCGCGGCTCCAGCTCCCGCGGCTCAACCCACCGCAGCCACGACCGCAGAACCGCAGCGTTCCTCGCCGCTGGTGCGACGCATCGCGAAGGAGAACAACCTCGACCTGTCTCAGATTCCTGGCACCGGAGCTGGCGGACGCATCACAAAAGACGACGCTCTAGCCTACATTGACCAGCACGGCAACGTTTCGGCTGCCGCAGCAACAACCTCGCAGGCAGCCGCTGCCCCTTCGGTCGCGTCGTCGATGGCGACATCAGCGCCGCAGGAAGTCTCGATTCCGGGTGACCTGGTTCCGCTCAGCAAAATGCGCTCGATCATTGCACAGCGCATGGTGGAATCGAAGCACACCAGCGCACACGTGCACAGCGTCTTCAAGATTGACATGACCCGAATCGTCAAGATTCGAGAGCGCGAAAAATCAAAGTACGAGCAGCGCAATGGCGTCAAGCTGACCTACATGCCGTTTGTCACTAGCGCCGTTGTCAGTTGCCTGCGCAAAATGCCAATCGTGAACGCCTCCATGGAAGGCAACGCGATTCGCTACCACAAACACATCAACATCGGCGTCGCGGTCGCTCTCGACTGGGGCTTGATCGTTCCCGTCATCAAGAATGCTGAGGAGCGCAGTTTCCTGGGCATTGCTCGCGCCATTGCCGATCTGGCAGCTCGTGCGCGCGGCAAGAAACTCAAGCCGGAAGAGGTAGCGGAAGGCACCTTCACCATCACCAATCCCGGCATCTTTGGTGAGCAGTTCGGCACTCCAGTGATCAATCAGCCGGAGACGGCGATCCTCGGCGTTGGCGGCCTTTTCAAGGAACCGACAGTGGTCACCGATGCCGACGGCAACGACAGCATCGCCGTTCGCCACATTATGCGACTCACACTGGGATTTGATCACCGCGATTATCGATGGCGCGGATGCCGGGAGGTTTATGGCCGAGCTAAAGAAGACCCTGGAAAACTGGGACGGCGATATCGGCTAAGCGAACTTCTTTTTAAATCAAAAAAGGCAGACCGATCGGTCTGCCTTTTCTTTTCGCCGACCGAACTGTCACAGTGACGGTTACAATTTGCTCTTTGCTTCCAGAACATGCTGTACGGCCTCTTCCGCAGTCTTTCCAACTGCGGATAAATGGCCCATTTTGCGGCCTGTGCGCGGGACATGCTTTTCGTATAGATGCAGTCGAACCCCGGGGACCGCCAGGGCAAGATCGAAACGCGGCCCGGTCTCGGCATTCGTATTGAGCCACACATCGCCCAGCAGGTTCACGATGGCGGCAGGTTGCACCACTTCAACATCGCCGAGCGGCAGATTGCACACTGCGCGAATCGCCTGCTCAAACTGGCTGGTGACGCACGCACGCTCACTGGAGTGATAGCTGTTGTGCGGGCGCGGAGCCAGTTCATTCACCAACAACTCGCCATCCTTGGTGATAAACATTTCCACCGCCAGCAGGCCTTCCAGCTCGAACTGCTCGGCAATCGACAGCGCCAGCTCTTGCGCTTGGGCAGAGGTCGCAGCAGGAATGTCCGCCGGAATCGCGCTCCACACAAGAATCTGCTGCTCATGATGATTGACCGCGGCAGGATAGGCCTTCATTTCTCCGCGAGGCGAACGCGCCACCATCACCGAAATTTCCATGGCAAGCTCGACCGCTCGCTCCACCACCACTGGCCGCTGGCCCAGCGATTTCCATGCCGCTTCGATCGCTGCTGCATCTGCCGGCGTCGAAAAGCCCAATTTTTCCTGGCTGCGACCGTCATACCCGCCGTGCGCGCTTTTCACAAAGCACCGGCCGCCCAGATCCCGCACTGCCGCGCCGAGTTCAGCAAAGTCGTACACAGCGCGATAGTCGCCGACCGGCAGCCCATGCGCCACCAGCCACTCTTTCTGCAAAATGCGGTCCTGAATAATCGCCAGCATTCCAGATCCAGGGCGAACCGGTGCATGGCGCTCCGCAGCCTCCAGCGCAGGTACAGAAATCTGCTCAATCTCCAGCGTGACAACATCGCAGCCGCGGGCAAGGTCTCCGGCAGCGCGCGCATCGTTCCAGCCCGCCTCAAAGCAGGCATCAACCACAAAGCGAGCCGGACAGGACGGGTCGGGATCGAGCACCTGGATGCGATAGCCGAGCGACCGTGCCGCCATCGCCATCATGCGGCCCAACTGTCCGCCACCCAGGATGCCGATCGTCGATCCCGGAAGAATCACCTCTTGCGTGGGCATCAGGCGACTGGCTCCGGCGAGGGAAGCGTCTGCGCCAGCACTTCCTGCTTGCGCGTTTCCCGCCATGCACACAGGCGATCGCGCAGCGCTCGATCTTCCAACGCGAGAATAGAAATCGCCAGCAAGGCCGCGTTGGCAGCACCCGGCTTGCCGATGGCAAGCGTACCCACAGGAACCCCCTTGGGCATTTGCACAATGGAAAGCAGTGAATCCACACCTGCCAGCATGGTCGCCGGGATGGGCACTCCCAATACAGGAAGATGCGTTTTCGCGGCCAGCATTCCGGGCAGGTGGGCGGCGCCGCCCGCGCCCGCAATCAGCACCCTCAGCCCGCGCTTTTCAGCTGTCTCGGCGTATTCAAACAACCAATCTGGCGTGCGGTGTGCCGAGACCACACGCGCCTCGTGCGGCACGGAAAATTCCTGCAGAATATCAATGGCAGGCTGAAGGATGTCGTAATCGCTTCGGCTACCCATGACCACGCCGACCAGCGGAGCTCGCTTCATCCGCTGATTATACGATCTTGCATCGGCCACACCAGACCGCGCGCAAGTCTCCGCGAGCCTGCCGTCTCGACCGTGATGGAAAACTGGGATTGCTGCCAAAAGCCTTCTGCAAAGTAAAGCGGCTGCCAGCACTGAGCTGACAGCCGCCAATTTGTAGAAAGAACCAAGGGTCAGATGATCCGCGGATTATCGATGTCCGCCGCCACCATGTCCACCGCCACCACCACCGTGGAAACCGCCGCCACCGCCATGGAAGCCACCGCCACCACCGTGGAATCCACCACCGCCACCGCCGTGGAATCCGCCTCCACCGCCGCCGTGGAATCCTCCACCGCCAGCATAGGCTCGGCCACCATGATACCCACCGCCACCGCCATGGTATCCGCCGCCAGCATAAGCTCGGCCACCGTGATATCCACCACCACCGTGGTAGCCATACCCGCCGCGCCCATAGGCTCCGTGACCGTAGCCTCCGTGATATCCGTATCCGCCATGGTATCCACCGTGCCCGTAACCCCCGTGGTAGCCGTACCCGCCGTGGTATCCATGGCGGTAGTAGCCGCCTCCCCAGCCCCAACCGTACCAGGGACCAATTCCTAGAAAGATGCCGTTATTGAACCACTGCGGACCGTAATAACCGTAGGGTGCGCAAGAATAGGGATAGTAGTTGTAGTATCCGTAGACGCAGCTCGGAGGACCGTAGTTGTCGTAGCCGCCATACGCAGGCGCGCCAAAACTAAGTCCGAAGGACACCTGGGCATGGGAATACGCAGCGGGGATCAGCAAAATCCCGAGCAACGCGATGTAGCGTAGATATCGCATCTTGAATCTCCTCCTTCAATCCCGCGGAAGTCTCCTTACCGCCAAACGGATTCAGCCTCTTCCCGGGCCGGAACCCCTCTAGGTTTAAGAACGTCGCTTTCAAGGAAAAGTTGCGTGTTCTTCATTGCACGCCAGTCAAAGGAGTTATGGCATTAATTTTCCGCAAAGGGGGAACCGTTCCGGCAACCCTGGGGATGAGCGCGCGGCGAGACCCCAATCGTTAAAAGATCACAAGAAATCGATCCGGTGCGACGGCTTGGCGGCTTGCGCAGTCAAAGGGCGATTCAGGAATTCAATCAGCGGCGCCGCGGCGCGAAAGCGCGAGACGATCTCCTTCCGCAGGGTCGGCGTCAACGCTGTTTCTGCCGGCAACGTGGTCGAAACTCCCCATTGCCGGCAGGCAATCAGGTCCATCGCCGGATGCTCTTTCGGGAAGCCCTTCGGCGGCCGCGTCAGGCGCAGCCCATCAAAATCCCCCATCAGCCGCTTGAGGTTCCGTGCCTTCGACAGCTCTCGAAATTTTTCATGATGCTCCATCAGATGAGACCGAATGGCGAGCAACTGTTCTCGTTCCGGCATATAGACGCCCGCCGCAATGACGAGTTCTTTTCCTGAAAGATGAAAGTAGAAACCTCCGCCAGATTTTTTCTCTAATCCCTGCCGCGCCCACCAGGCGGAGATGTGTTTTTTGTAAGGAGTTTTGTCCGGTGAAAAGCGAGTGTCGCGGTAGATGCGGAACATGCATTTCTGCGGCGGTCGAATATGTTCCGGCGCAAAATCCATGAATTCGCCGTTGATTTCTTCAATCAACGCCAGCAACGGCGCTTTCAATTCTGTTTCGTACACTTGCTTGCGAGCGTCGAACCAGTCGCGGCGATTGTTGCGCGCCAGGCCGCGCAAAAACTGAATGGCTTGCGGAGAGAAATACGTGGGCATAGGTCGATTGTAAAGAAAGCCGAGCAGCGCAGGCAGCCCGTTCCATAGCGTCCCGATTGATACAATCAAGGGGTCTATGGCATTTACGGAACAATACGACCTGGTGATTGTCGGCGCCGGCCACGCAGGCTGCGAAGCGGCGATGGCGGGTGCCCGCATGGGCCTGCGGACGGCGCTGTTTGCGCTCAACCTGGACCTGATCGCCCAGATGTCCTGCAATCCCGCGGTCGGCGGAATTGCCAAGGGTCACCTTGTCCGCGAAGTCGACGCGCTGGGCGGCGTGATGGGCGAAGTCACGGACGCGGTCGGCATTCAATTTCGCTTGCTCAATACCTCCCGCGGGCCTGCCGTCTGGTCGCCGAGAGCGCAATGCGACAAGCAGCAATACCGCGTCAAGATGCGCGAAGTTCTGGAGTCGCAGCCGAATCTCTATATCAAGCAGGCGGAAGTCGTCGACGTCGTACTGGAAGACCTGCCGCACGAGGCAGATTGCCGCATCGCCCCGCATTCGACCCTCGTGGCCGTGGAGTGAAACTGCGCGACGGGCGCATCGTCTACGCAGGCGCGACTGTCATCACCACCGGCACATTCCTGAATGGCCTGATCCACTGCGGCGAAGAGCATTATCCCGCGGGCCGCAGCGGGGAGCCGGCCGCCGTGCTCCTCGGCGAATCGTTGAAGCGGTTGGGCCTGCGCAATTGCCGCCTCAAGACGGGAACTCCGCCGCGCATCGATGGTCGAACCATCGATTGGTCGAAGTTCGAAGAGCAGCCCGGCGACAGCGAACCGACGCCCTTCAGCTTTAGAACCGAAGCCATTACGCGGCCGCAGATCAGCTGCCACATCGCCTTTACGACGCCGGAAACGCTCGCAATCATTCGCGAGAATGTGCATCGCTCGCCCATGTATTCCGGACAGATTCAGGCGACCGGGCCGCGCTACTGCCCGTCGATTGAAGATAAGGTCGTACGCTTTCCAGAAAAGTTGCAGCATCAGCTTTTTCTGGAACCGGAAGGGCTGCACACGCATGAGGTCTACATCAACGGCATGTCCACTTCGCTGCCGATGGATGTGCAGGCCGCCGTGCTGCGCTCCATCCCCGGCCTGGAGAACGCCGAGATGCTGCGGCCCGGATATGCCATCGAGTACGACGCCATCGACGCAACCGAGCTGGATCATGCCCTCGCCGTCAAGAGCATCGCCGGCCTCTATCTCGCCGGCCAGATCAACGGAACGTCGGGATATGAGGAAGCCGCGTGCCAGGGATTGATGGCCGGCATCAATGCCGCGCTGCACGTCAAGCGCGAGCCGGCATTCGTGCTCGACCGCAGCGAAGCTTATACCGGCATCCTGATTGACGACCTGATCAGCAAGGGGACGAACGAGCCCTACCGCATGTTTACTTCGCGTGCGGAATATCGCCTGCACCTGCGCATCGATAATGCCGATCGCCGGCTGACACCTTATGGTCGCAAGCTAGGCTTGATCGATGATCACACATGGGCTGCGTTCGAAGCGAAGCAGGCCCGCATGCAAGCCTTTGCGAAGATGCTGGCCACGCAAAAACCCGACCTCGAACGACTGTCAGCGAGCTCGCCTGATCTTGCGGTGAAGCTGAATAGCGCCGTCGGCCAGACCTACGCCCAACTGATGAAGCGACCCGAGGTCACCATCGAATCCCTGCGCACCACGCTGCCATCCAGCCTGGAGCAGGCGGTCGCGACTGCCGCAGGTGAAGACGCAATTCATTTGGAAGCCATCCGCACGGCCATGGCACGGGACCATGTTCCAGCGCATATTCGGAATGAATGGAAGGCAGTCGAGACGGAGATCAAATATGCCGGCTATCTCGATCAGCAGCGAAAGTCGATTGAGAAGATGAAGGGCGCCGAGCACCGCGCCATCCCTGCCTGGTTCGATTACACCGCCGTCAGTGGCCTCTCACGCGAGATGCAGGAAAAACTGCTGCGCGTTCGCCCTGGAACCATCGGCCACGCCAGCCGCATTCCAGGGGTGACGCCGGCTGCCCTGTCGCTGATCAATATCTACATTGAAATTCAAGGCCGCAACGCCGCATCCGCCTCCGCCTAAAATCCGCGCGGACAATTCCTATTGTTGCGGTTGCGAAGTCGAGTTAGATCCGGAGCTAGAATCAGAGTCGGAGCTATGGTGCACGCCGGGGAAATGGAATCCCAGATCATGGTTCAGCGGCTTTTCCGTGGTGTCGTTTCCTGACTTCTTTTTCCCCTTCACCGCGGTCCCCTGAATAATGGTGCGCTGAGAATTGATGCACTCCCAGGTATTCCGCGCACGCACATACACCTGGCTGAAGACTCCGCTCTCCGTCTTCGATTTCGTGCGACTCAGCTTGCTCCCTTGAAACACTCGGTCGTAGGTTCCATTCACCACCGCAACATCCCCGGCCATGCGAACGCTGACCACCTTCTGGGTCAACTGGAAATGCGGTGCGTCCTTCATCATCATTTCGGAAATCTGCTGATCTCTGTTGGTCACATCGCCGGTATCGGAAATGTCGATGAACTGAGGAGCAAGCACCAGCTCCAGCGCGTATTGGTCATGCTGATAGACGGCTTCGTCCCAGCGGTCAGCGACCTTCTGCAGTTCCGCGACATTCTGTGCCATTTGCCCCGCCGACTGCTGCGCGCCAGAGTCCATTGGCAATTGCGCGCGTGAGACGGAACAGGTTGCGAGGATGACTCCAAAAACCAGGCCGGGCAAAATAAGGTGCCGGGAAAAAGATAGAAACCGCCGCATCGTCAATCGAAAACTCCTGGTGCCGCAAGAAAGCCAACGGATCGGGGAATCTGTCAGAATCTCAGTTGCCAGACACTACCAATATGATACTGCGCAAGCAGGTTTTCCACCGTTGGTACCCTGTTATTCACGGTGAAATACCACCGTCGCGCGAAGCTACACTCATAAACAGTGGCCACCCTATCTCAAATTTCGCTCGAACATGGTCTGCCCGCCAGCGTGGAGGCGGAACGCACCATTCTGGGCGCCATCCTGCTCGACAACGCCGCCTACAGTGAGGCCGCTGAACGTCTAATTGCAGACGACTTTTCGCTCGACTCGCATCGCCGGATTTATGCGCGCATGGGCGAGTTGATCGACGCCAATCGCGCGGTTGACATCATCACCTTAAGCGAGGAACTCGACCGACTCAAGGAGCTGGAGTCGATCGGCAATCGAGCCTACATTTTTTCGCTGACAGAAAATCTTCCCCGCCGTCTCAGCATTGAAGATTACGTCCGCATCGTCAAAGACAAGTCGATTCTTCGACAGATGATGGGCATTTGCTCGACCGCGCAGGCACGTTGCGCCGATCAAAGCGAAGACGCGCTCGAAGTCCTGAACGCGACGGAGACCGCGTTGCTGGAAGTTTCCGAGCGCGGCATTACTCAGGGATTTTCCAGCATTCCAGAGATCGTTAAAGGTTCCTTCGGCTCGATCGACAATCTCTACAAAGAAGGCCGCGAAGTTACCGGCCTGGCCACGCATTATGTCGACTTCGACCGCATGACCAGCGGCTTGCAGCCGTCGGAACTCATCATCATCGCGGCGCGCCCCTCCATGGGCAAAACCGCCTGGGCAATCAACATTGCTGAGAACGCCGCCGTCCGCGATGGTAAAGTCGTCGGCGTGTTTTCTCTGGAAATGTCGAAAGAAGCGCTGCTGCGACGCATGCTGGCGTCGCAATCCATGGTGAACATGCGCCATATTCAGACCGGTTTTCTGACCCGTGACGACCGCGACAAGCTGATCAGCGGTCTGGAACGTCTTGCCGAAGCAAAGATATTCATCGACGATACTCCGGGCATTTCGCTCGCCGAGATGCGCGCTAAGGCGCGGCGTCTGCGTCAGCAGGGTGGCGGACGGCTCGACCTGATCGTGATCGACTATCTGCAGCTGATGAGCGCCGGCAGCGGCGGCCCCAATGGTCGCCGCCCGGAAAATCGCACCCAGGAAGTGTCCACCATTTCCCGCGGACTGAAAGCTTTGGCAAAAGAAATGCGCGTGCCGGTCATTGCGCTTTCACAGTTAAGCCGCGCCAGCGAGCAACGCGGAGGCGACAAGAAGCCCATGCTCTCTGACCTGCGCGAATCCGGCTCCATCGAGCAGGATGCCGACGTGGTCGCCTTCATCCATCGAGACAGCTACTACAATCGTGAGGATGATGGTGGCGAAGATCCGGAATCCAAAAATCAGGCGGAAATCATCATCGCCAAGCAGCGCAACGGCCCCACCGGCATCGTTCACCTGATGTATATGCCCGAGTACACGCGATTCGAAAATCCTTATAAGGGCGAAGATGCTGACGTCCCCAGTTACTAGGGCGGAAATTTCCCGCTCGCGACTCATCGCCAATTTCAAATATCTGCGCTCGTTGCTCCCGGCAAGCGATGCGCCAGAACGCGCGCCTGAGCTCGCCGCTTCGATCGATTTGCTAGCCGTTGTCAAGGCGAATGCCTACGGACATGGCCTTTCACCCTGCGCCCCCTGGCTGGTTCAGGCAGGTGCAAATTGGCTCGGCATCACCTCCATCGAAGAAGGAGTGGCGCTCCGCCGACTTTGCCCAAAAGCCCGCGTCCTTGTCATGCGCGGCTTGATGCAAGGCGAGGCCGACGCCCTGATTGAAGCGCAATTGATCCCCACGGTATGCGAGCCGCAACAGCTCGTTTGGCTTGCCGACGCTGCGCAAAAACACAATCTTGCTCTTGGCAGCGTACCGATCCACCTGGAAATTGACAGCGGCATGAGTCGCCAGGGAGTGGGTCTGGCTGACCTAATGAATCTGTTGGATACCTTGCAGCATCTCCCCGCGCTGCGGCTGTCAGGCGTCTACACCCACTTCGCCTCCGCCGATATGCTCGACGCGGAGCAGAACCAAATGCAGCGCGCCGCATTTCGAAAAGCGGTCGACCAGGTCTTCGCCGCCGGCGTTCACCCGCAGTGGATTCACGCTGGGAATTCTTCAACTCTTTTGGCCCAGCAGCATGACTTCGATGACGTTCTCCCCACGACGCCGGTGCAAAATATCTCATCCGGCCCGGAATTGCGCTGTACGGATACGCCCCTCAATTTTCCGGGGCCAATTGTGCCGCCGCTGAAGAAGCACGCACGCGGCTGCAGCCGGTCCTCACCTGGAAAACCGCCATCGCATCAACGCGATCGGTGCCGCCCGGAACCGCGGTCGGCTACAACGCCACCTTCGTCTCTACAGCCCCCATGCGGCTCGCGCTGCTGCCTGTTGGCTATGCCGACGGATTGAATCGAAAATTGTCGAGCACCAATTCCTCTCCGGGTGGCCATGTGCTGGTCCACGGCCTGCCAGCTCCAATCGTAGGCCGCGTGTCGATGGACTTAACAGTCGTCGACATTACGCACATCCCAAACGCTGCCATCGGCGACGAAGTCGTCATCATCGGAGAACAGCGCGAGAGCGAGCAGCACGCTCAGCGCGTCACCGCCGACGATCATGCCCGCTGGGCGGAAACCAGTCCCTACGAAATTCTCTGCGCCATCGCTGCACGCGTTCCTCGCGTAACCTGTAAATAAAAGTCCGAACCCGTCCACTTTGTTGCGACAAAGGTCAGAGGAGTCGACATGAAAATCTGGAAGGCATTTCTTCTGGCATTTCTCGCGGTTGCCTTTCTTGGGGCTACGGGTGGGATACTCCTCATACGACGCGGTTTTCGCGCTAGCGCTAGGCCTTCCACCCTGGAAGTAGCGGTTGCGCGAGCCATGAGAAATCTGGCGATTTCCGGACGCGAACGCGCCAAGAAGAATCCCTTGGAAGCCACTCCAGAGAACCTGCAGGACGCGCGGGAACTCTACGTGACCCGCTGTGCCATTTGTCATGGGATTGATGGCAGCGGCAAGACTCAAATCGGGTTGAACCTCTACCCGCGGGTGCCGGATTTGCGCCTCCTTGAGACGCAAAATCTCACGGATGGAGAAATTCACTACATCATTGAAAACGGCGTCCAACTGACTGGAATGCCTGCCTGGGGCAATCCACACCGCCAGCCGGGCACCAATAGTTGGAAACTGGCGCTATACATCCGGAATTTGCGGCCGCTGACAAGCCAGGAGAAAACACAGCGGGCCAGCACGATTGCCTCGGCGCATTACGTTGGCTCTCAGGCATGCGAGAAGTGCCATGCTGATATCTACGCGCGCTGGAAGAAAACTCCAATGGCCAACGTGGTACGTGATCCCCGCACCCATCCCGACGCCATCCTCGCGGACTTTTCCCACGCGCCATCCTTTGTAAATTTCAAGCCGTCGCAGATCGCATTCGTCTACGGCAGCATTTGGAAGCAGAACTATTTCACCAAGGTTGGCAATGAGTATTATCCGTTGCCCGCAAAGTGGGACATCGCACATAAGAAGTGGATGCCATATCTGGTGAGCGAAGACTGGTGGGCGCCGCACTATCCTCCCCACAATATGAACCGTCCAACAGGGCCAACCTGCAACGGTTGTCATGCGGTCAACTACAACATAGAAACGCACACTGTGACCGAATGGAATGTGGGTTGCGAGCGCTGCCATGGGGCGGGAAGCGAGCATGTCGCGCATCCATCTCGCGGCAACATCCTGAATACCGCGAACACGGACTACGTCGCGGCCAACGACAACTGCATCCAGTGCCACTCGCAAGGACAGCCCCTGACAAATCCAATTCAAGGCCAATATTACGACTGGCCGGTCGGCTATCAAGTTGGCCTGAAGCTAGATGACTTCTGGAAACTGCAGGATCACACGCTGGGCCAGCAGACCTTCTACTATTTCCCAGATGGTACGGCCCATAAAAATCGCATGCAAGGCAACGACTTTGTGCAGAGCGTTATGTACCGGCACAACATCACCTGCTCCAGTTGCCACGATGTTCACGGCACGGCGAACTATGCAGAGTTGAGAAAGCCCGCGAATCTGATTTGCCTGGACTGCCATGGCCCCTTGTCGCCGAACGGTCCCCACGCCGCCAACCTTCAGGAGCACACACACCATCAGCTCGGCACTCCAGGCAGCGAGTGTGTAGCCTGCCACATGCCAAAGATCGAAACGGAGGGAGTTCCGGGCGCGTTTGTGCGTGCCCACACGTTTAAGTTCATTACCCCGGACATGACGGACAAATACAAAATTCCCAATCCATGCACTTCTTGTCATACGGACAAGTCCACCGCCTGGGCGACTGCGGCATTGCGCCGTTGGCCTGAGCGCTCTCCCTGGCGGATGGAATAAACATGTGCCGGCAGGATGGTTATATGGCTCCGGACGTGGACCCTCGCATAACGCCGCTCGCAGCTAGCATTGAGTTCCTGCCCGCTGGGCGGCAACCAGTCCCTACGAAATTCTCTGCGCCATCGCCGCCCGCGTTCCTCGGGTCACCTGCGAATAGAACATATTCTCAGTCGTTTGAGAAAACTGCAAACGTGCGGGATGCTGGAGATGACCTGCAATCCGACAACGGCATCTAGGTATATCATGTTGAACACCACGGAATTCCCAACTCCTTGTCGCCAGGGTGACCGGTAGAATGCGTCTCAATACGCTGGTGTTGTCTGCGTTCATACTGGCATCCTTCACTCGTCCCGCACTCGGCCACAATTCGACAAGCCAATCTTCCGCTAAAGTCATACGCAAGCCCAAACGCGCAGATTTCAACCGAGACATCTACTACAGAAACAAGCTTGAGTTTTCCTATGAATTGGGATGGCTGCCCTACAACGTTCCTCTCATTTTCGACGTTTTCCTGCACAGTGCCTATACGACCTGGCCGCTCAAATACACTCTTGTGCCGAACATTGCATCTCTGCGATGGCAGGTGGATGGCATCCATGGTCCGTCGCTTTTGCGGGGCAGCACAGACTTTACTTTCAGCGGCTCCTTCACTGCCATTCCGAGAGGGGCGGAAACACGGTATATAGCGTTCGACTATGGTATTCGGCGTAACTTCATCCCCAGTAACTGGAGAGTTGTCCCCTACTTTGAAATGCGGGGCGGTATCGGGAATATCGATGCCAAAGGGCCGGAAGGGGTGGTCTATGCGCAGGGACAAGACCTGACATTCACCTACATGACGGGCGCTGGAGTGCGATATAACTTCAATCCCCGGTTCAGCCTTGAGGCCGGCGCCACGTATATGCATGTGTCGAACGCCTTCTTGTCGCAACCGAAATATGAGGATTTCGGAATCAATGTCTGGGGCCCGATCATTGGATTCAACATGCGATTGGGCAAGGCCAAGCACGCAAAACAATCTTCCGCGCCATAGCGACAGTGGCAATCCGGCATTGGAACAACGCCGCGGCCAGACGCGCTGCTAGCATTGAAGTAGCATGCTAAAAACGTTGTACGCACGATGGATGTACGCCTGGGAAACGAAGCTGACGACGCGGGACACGAACCGCATTGTCCGTCCGCTGGAATGGGGATTCGACTGGCTCGAAGACTGGATCGCCTCACGAAATCTGCCCATCCGCGACGCTATCGCCAGCGACGATCCATCGCAATTGCACGCAGCCATGCTCGCGGTCAATGACAGCATCATCGCCGCATCCGAGCAATTCTACGGCTACACGACTCCCACGGACTTTCGCCTGGAAGAACGTCATCCGCAATTGTTCCCGACCAATGTGCGGCCAGAAACACTGCGCCACGATGCAGAATTGAAACACTTGGCCGCCGAAGGCAAGCTGCCCAAAGCAGAGTTTCTACGCTTCACTTCCCCGCTGCGCACGCCCTATCCGGAGAACGATCAGGTCAACGCGCGCTGGTATCCCCCGCCACCGGAAAAGCAGCAGGGCAAGCCGAAACAAGCCATCATCGTGATGCCGCAGTGGAATGCGGATGCCTTCAGCCACAATGCGCTGTGTACCCTCTTCAATCGCTTTGGAATTTCGGCGCTGCGACTCAGCAAGCCCTTCCACGATATTCGCCGCCCCGCGGAACTGGAGCGGTCCGACTATGCCGTCAGCTCCAACATCGGACGAACGCTCGCCGCCTGCCGCCAGGCCGTGGTCGATGTCCGCAGCTGCCTGGACTGGCTCGAGCAGCAGGGCTACGAACAGTTCGGCGTGCTGGGCACCAGCCTTGGCTCTTGCTATGCGTTTATCACCAGCGCGCATGATGCGCGACTGCGAGTGAACGCATTCAACCATGCCTCGCTATGGACCGGCGACGTAGTGTGGACCGGCCAAAGCACCCGACATGTTCGCGCCGCTTGTGAACAGGCTGGGCTCACCCACAACGATCTCGTCCAGTTGTGGAGCGGCGCAAGCCCCATGGTCTACATGGATCGCTTCGCCGGCATCGCGCCGGAACAGCAAAATCCTCGATGGCCGAAGAAGTTGGCCCGCGTGATTTATGCGCCCTACGATCTGACCTTCCTGCGCGAATTCTCCGAAGGCGTGCTGCGCGAATTTCGCGCCCGCGGCGTCAATTTCGACGCGAAAATTCTGCCCTGCGGCCACTACACCACCGGCGAAACTCCCTACAAATATATCGATGGCTGGTATCTCGGATCCTTCGTCTACAACGCCTTCAAAAAACTAGCGCAAGAAGGAGTCGCCCCGCCGCCGACACCAAAAACTGAGAAGGAACTTACCTCGCAGTCACCGCGTATATTTAGTCAACTCACCTCGATCGGTTTATCGTGTTGTGGGAATCTATGGTGAAAAATGACTTCCACGAGAAATGACTTACCGCAATTCTGTGTCGAGTCCCTTGAACAAGGCGAGCAAGATGATAACGGATATATTGCATGGACGTTGCGGGGCAAGCTGAATCGAACACTGGGCATCGCGGTCGACACGTGGTGCTTCCTTCTGTTACCTGGGCAAGGAAGTTTAACTGGGACCTTCACCCTCAACGGCGAACCGGACAGTGATGCTAGCTTCGGGACGGATGCAAAGGAAAAACCTGACGTAATAGGGGCTGCGCTTGCTGAATTGAGCTCATATTGGCGGCGACAGCATATCTGGATGATTGAAGTGGCCCTGAAAGCTGGGCCGAACAAGTATTCTCCGCAAGCGATGCGGTGGAGGATCATTTCGTTGCGCAGGACGGACAGGGTTGGCATCGCCTAAGCAAGGCCACGCCTGTTCCTTTGGCTGACTCCTCGAGTCGCATCGTGCCAGGCGGCTGGGATCACGAACACTGTTCGCTCTGCAACACTCACATCGATCCGGGCGATCGATTCTTCTATTCACCGAAACACTACGAATATCTTTGCGTTTCCTGTTATGAGAAGTACGTTCCGGAACACGATACTTCGTTTGCACTGGAATAGCCTGCTGCTCGCCGATTGTTGTAGAAAAGGATTCAAGACGTAATCGTCAGGAAAACCCATGTCCATTCCATATGCATTGCAAGGGATCTTTCACGCTCTTCCCCCAAACACACAATCCCTTGTGCTGCGCGACTATGAAGTCCGCAAAAAATCCGCGTTCTTCGCCTACTTCTTCTGGTTCTTCTTTGGCTTCCACTACCTGTACCTGGGCCGCATTGGCATTCAACTAATCTATTGGCTGACGATTGGCGGATTCGGCTTCTGGATGCTGATCGATCTGTTCCGCATTCCCGGCATGGTCGAACGGAAAAATGAGGACATCGCCCGCGAACTAATGGCTCAATATCAAGCCATCCGGGTAGGTTAGAATTTCATCGCAATATTCATTAGAAAAGATCGCTATGCGAGCCAAGCCGGACCAGACGCAATGTATCCGCATCGGGCTTCGCATAGATCAACAGAAGATCGGGTTTCAGGTGGCATTCCCGATGATCGTTCCACTCGCCCGCTAAACGATGGTCGGAGTGCTTTTCGGGTAAAGCGTGATCCTGCGCCAACAGGCTCACAATCTCTTCCAGCAGTGTCTCGATGTTTTTATGCCGAGGAGTTGCCTTCGTCCGTTTGTAGTCCTTTTTGAAAGCGGAGGTTCGCTCAATCGTCCTCATTCAGGTCCGCCATCAGCTCTTTCACGGTCTTGAATTTTGCGGTCTCGCCTCGTTTTCCCGCCTTCATCGCAGCGAGGGTTGCTGCATTCGGGGTGTGAATCTCGAATGGAAGCGTCTTTTCCGAAGCGACCTTGACCAGCAGTAGCCGAAAGGCATCGGATACCGTCAGCCCCATCGTTTCCAGAACGGCAGCGGCTTGATTTTTGACTTTTTCGTTGATCCTTGCCCGCACGACTGCATTGGCTGTTCCATGTTTCTTCATGGGCTACATTGTAGCACAGAGCATGTCGAAATCCCAATCATGCAGCCAAAAATGAGGACATCGCCCGCGAGTTGATGGCCCAATATCAGGCCATCCGGGTAGGTTAGAATTTCAGTATGGCCACCAACCGCATGCCCCTGTCACTCGCCCAGTCCGATCCTGAAATTTCCGCCGCCGTACAGCATGAAGTCCAGCGCCAGCATGAGGGCCTGGAGATGATTGCGTCGGAGAACTTTGTCAGCCAGGCGGTGCTGGAGGCGGCCGGTTCGGTCTTCACCAACAAATATGCGGAGGGCTATCCCGGCAAGCGCTACTACGGTGGTTGCGAGTATGCCGACGTGGTGGAAAACCTGGCGCGCGATCGGGCCAAGCAGCTCTTTGGCGCCGACCACGCGAACGTGCAGCCGCACTCCGGTTCGCAGGCCAATGCCGCCGCCTATATGGCCATCATTCAGCCCGGCGACACCATCCTCGGCCTCGATCTGGCGCATGGCGGCCACCTGACCCACGGGCACAAGCTGAATTTTTCCGGCAAGCTCTATCGCGTCGCCAGCTACGGCGTCCGCAAGGATACTGAAGTCATCGACTACGACGAACTCGAGCAGATTGCCGAGCGCGAAAAGCCGAAGATGATCATCGGCGGCGGCAGCGCCTATCCCCGCACCTTCGACTTTCCCCGCATGCGCCAGATTGCCGACAAAGTCGGCGCGTTCCTGGTGGTCGACATGGCGCACTTCGCTGGCCTTGTCGCAGCCGGCGTGCATCCCTCGCCCGTGCCGCATGCACATATCGTCACCACCACCACGCACAAGACCTTGCGCGGACCTCGGGCGGGACTGATTCTTTGCCAGCAGGATCTGGCGGCCAGCGTCGATCGCAGCGTATTTCCTGGCCAGCAGGGTGGGCCGCTCATCCACATCATCGCGGCCAAGGCGGTCGCGTTCAAAGAAGCGCTGCAGCCGGAATTCAAAGACTATGCGAAACAGATCGTCTCGAATGCCAAGGCACTCGCCGAATCTTTAATGGCGGAAGGCTATCGCGTCGTTTCCGGCGGCACCGATACCCACCTGATGCTGGTCGATGTCTTCGTCAAAGGCATGTTCGGTAGCGAGGCCGAAAAAGCTCTCGGCGAGGCTGGCATCACCGTCAATAAAAACGCCATCCCCTTCGACGTAAATCCGCCGATGAAGCCAAGCGGCATTCGCGTGGGAACTCCCGCGTTAACCACCCGCGGCATGCGTGAAGAGGAAATGCGCGTCATCGGCCGCTGGATTGTCGAAGCCCTCGATCATCGCTCCGACTCTGCCCATCTGGCGAAAATTCGCGCCCAGGTGCTCGACCTGGCCGAACAATTTCCGCTCTATGGATGGCTGCGCGAACCCGCGAGCGTCGGCGCCCGATAGACATCGAAGCCCGAACGAGCTGCGCTGAAAATTGATTCGCGGCACGCCACTGCGCCGGAGTTGCGCGAAAATTGATCCCTGTTGGCCTTCAGCGTATGTACAATTCCTTTCCAACAGGAAAAGATGATGGGCAGCGGCCGCTTTTCGCTCACTTACCATCGAACTTGCCTGGAGGTCTCTATGTCGGACAGCATTTTGCCGGTGCTTCTGGTTGCCGTTTGCCTGGGAGGATTGAGCGGGCTGCGCAGCTTCACTCCTATCGCCGTTCTCGCGTGGACCCTGCATCTGCGCTACATGCATATTCCCGGCAGTTCCCTTCACTTTCTGCACACCTGGGCCGCGGTCATTATCCTTACGATTCTCGCATTCGGAGAAATCGTCGTGGATAAATTGCCATCCACTCCCAGCCGACTCAAACCGCCCGGAATAATCGGCCGCATCATCTTCGGATTTATTTGTGGCATGGTTAGCGGCCAGGCCTGGGGCGCGAACTGGGAAATCTGCGCAGCCGTCGGAGCCGTCGGCGCAATCCTTGGCTCGTTGATTGGATACGAAATCCGTAAAGGATGGGTGCACACCTTCCACTGGCATGACCTGCCCGTTGCCTTGATTGAAGATCTGGTCTGCATCGGCGGCAGCATATTGGTCGTTTCGCACGCAGTCTTTCTGGCGTACTAATTGCGTTTCCAAGACCGGCGTAATGTCATGGGGACCGCATCCTTGTGTAGCTGGGGTGGGATAGAACGATGCCGGCAAACCAGCAACAGTGAAAGTGTCTAAATCTCGGCCGCAAGTTCCCGATGAACCGGAGAAGCAACATGTCACAAGCACCTGCAGCGAAGCATTACGACGCCATCATCCTGGGGTCGGGACAAGGCGGCAATCCTCTGTCGAAGGCACTCGCCCAGGCAGGTTGGCGCACCGCGATGATCGAGCGCAAGTTCGTCGGCGGCACCTGCATCAATACCGGCTGCACTCCCACAAAAACCATGGTCGGCAGCGCCCGCGTCGCTTATATGAGCAGCCGCGCCGAAGACTTCGGCATCCACGCCCAGGTCACCGGCGTAAACATGGCACGCATCCTCCAGCGCAAGAATCAGATCGTGCTGCAAGGCCGCAACAATAACGAGAAGGCTCTCCTCAGCACCAAAAATCTCGACCTTATCTATGGCGCGGCGCGCTTCATCGGACCCAAGTCCATCTTCGTCAAGAAAAACGATGGCGAAGAAACCAACCTCACCGCCGACAAAATTTTCATCGACACCGGCGCGCGCCCGACCATGCCTTCAATCACCGGGTTCGACCAGGTGCGTTCGCTTCCGAATATTCTGGACAATGCTTCCATCATGGAACTGGAGCGCCTGCCGGAGCATCTGCTTGTCCTCGGCGGCGGCTATGTCGGCCTGGAATTTGGCCAGATGTTTCGCCGCTTCGGCAGCCGCGTGACTATCATTCAGGCCGACGCGCAGCTACTGTCGCACGAAGACACCGACATCGCCGACGAGGTGACAAAGATTCTTCGCGAAGATGGCATCGACGTCCTGCTCAACGCAAAAACACAGCGCATCAGCGGAGACAGAAACAAGATCACGCTGGAGATGCAAGTCGGTCGCGATCCGCAAACCATCGAAGGAACCCATCTGCTCGTCGCCATCGGCCGCACGCCAAATACAGATGAGCTCAATCTGCCCGCAGCCGGGATCGAGACCGATAACAAGGGTTTCCTTCGCGTTGACTCCCACCTTGAAACCAATGTGGCCGGCATCTATGGAATCGGCGACGTCAAGGGTGGCCCCGCCTTCACCCATATTTCCTATGACGATTTTCGCGTCCTGCGCGACAACCTTCTCCACGGCAAGCACGCCACCATCGAGGGGCGCATGCTTCCCTACACCGTGTTCATCGACCCACAGCTCGGCCGCATTGGCATCACGGAGAAAGAGGCGCGCGAGCAGGGTAAAAAGATACGCGTCGCAAAAATGCCGATGACCTACGTGGCGCGCGCCCGCGAGTTCGGCGAAATGCGTGGCCTGATGAAAGTGATTGTCGACCCGCAGTCCGATCAGATCCTGGGCGCGGCCATCCTCGGCATGGAAGGCGGTGAAATGGCCGCGATGGTCCAACTCGCAATGATGGGCAAGATCCCCTATCCCGTCTTACAGGAAGGAATCTTCAGCCATCCAACCCTGTCCGAATCCCTAAACGTCATCTTCAACCATTTTGAAGATTGACCCCGAACTGGAAGATCCTCGAGGGACGCCTGCAAGAAGAATGAGGAAGCGAAAGCATTTTTTCTATTGGTGTAGGGGATCGGCAAAGCGACCTGTCATCCTGACCCTGAGCTTGCCGAAGGGGAAGGATCTCTGCATTTCGCCGGGTGCCCCATTCAAGCGTCCTCTGCTTGAGTGGGGTGAAGAAAGTTTGTCATCCCGAAAAAAGCCCTGTCATCCCGACCGAAGGCCGCCCGGGCGGCCGGAGTGGAGAGACCCGCTGTTCCCACTCGCGCCGCAAAAAACGAGGGTGCCCCATTCAAGCGTCCTTTGCTTGAGTGGGATGAGAAAAGCCGGGTGCCATGTCTCCGACCCAATGACCTCGGTCGCGTTCCGTTCGGTATTGCTACTTTGCCCGGCGCTTCTGCTATCTCGCCAGTCGATAAGACACTACGGCGTTTATGGAGAGTAATGTTGCGGACTTCCGTAATTCTTGCCTCATCTCCGCCAAGTGAGCAGCTAAAATGGGTTCGATCCCTCAATAGCGAGGTCCCTAATGGCTTCACCTGCTTAGCGTCAAAGTTCCGGCTGCCTCAAAGGAGTGGCGCACAACATTGGCAACGTTTCTTCACTGGAGCTTGATGAACTATGCCGGCGACGACTACTCAATGGGGCACATATTGCGTTTTGCACGAGAAAGCGGAATCGACACTTTGACGATTGATCTGCTCAACGAACATGGTGAGCCGGCTCTACTGTTGCAGGAGCCAATCTCCTGGCTGCCGAGTCGGTATTCCAAAATGTTTCTCCGCCTGGTGGAGAGTGCGGGATCGAATCGAGAGCTGATCCGGTCTGCCGTCTTGAAGGTGGCTTACGATTTGCGGCGCAACCAACCAAGTCCCATCCCAAGTGAGCCCCAAAGCCCCTATGTCTGCGATGTGTCTATCGTGGACATTCGCGGAAAGGAATGACGCCGCCCATTTCGACGGATGGTGGTTCATCGAGAGAATGGAACTCGATCGACCGCCGAATTCGGTTGTCCGAAGATGGTGGAATCCATTCACGTGGTTCTGCTAATGACAAGCACCAACAATCGGATTAGTCCTCATATAAGTCGGCTTGTGTCGATAGATGGCTGGGTGACCCGCACCTGTCGCGCTGCCCACGCTTCCGATGGATACTGTGCGCCGCGCCGCACAGGATCCATGCCGGTCGCCCACCACTAGGAAAACGCTTCTCGTTGGCGCATCCACAATTCCGAAATTGATAAAATAGAGGTAAGCACTCCCCTGGAGCCTTCCTCAAGCCAGCGTATTTCCCTCAATCGCACGGAGTTTTCGGCGACGGATTTTCGTTTTTTTCTAGAAAAGTCGCAGCGAAAGCGAAAATACTTGAGGTTTCCACCTCAAAGCGCAGCAATCAAAGCGCTTGCCGCAAAAACAGCGCTGCATAATCCTTCAACTACGCTGCATAATCCTTCAACTATCCTGCATAATCCTTCAACTATTCAGGCCCCGGCATCGGGAAGCCTAGGCCGTCGGAACCGCGATCTGGACGACGTTCTGATCTTCCGGAGTCACTCTCGGATCGGTGACATAGTTCTCAATGCAAAAGTCGTCGCGCAATGGAATTTTCTTCTCGCCGACGATCTCGAAAACCCGGCGAGATGCCTCCGGCAAATCCGCAAATCGCCCGGTCAAGACAAATTGGCTGTATTTCCCGCCTTTGAATCGCGTGGATCGAACGCCCTCGGGAAGGTTTTTTGGCTCATCGGCGACGGATACGCCCGCCCGATAGATTTTCGGGCTTACCTTATATAGGCTCGTATATCCGGTGATCTTATTGTGTTCGGCAATCGCATCCGTAACTTTGTGCAGTTGCTGCCATGTCTGGGGTGCGCTGGTTTGGAAGGGCCCGATTTCCTCGACGAACACGTAGTGCATTTCAGGCCAGGTCACAATCTCCGGTTCCTGCGTCAGCTTCATAAAGTCTCCTTGTGCGTTAACTCACTCGTTGTCTCTCGGAAGGCCGCCGACCTTTTCCCGATCCTCAAATTGCAATCGCGATGCGCGGCTAAGATCGCGCAGATCTCAAGCACCCTGCTGCATCGGGCGTTCGTGAATGATCATCCAGGAGACGCCGAACTTATCGCGCAGCATGCTGAAGCGGAACGCGAAAAAAGTTTCCTGCATGGGCATGAAGATTTCTCCACCGTCTGCGAGCAGGGCGTGAATGCGCTCGGCCTCTTCACTGCTGCCGACAATGAGCGTCAGATAGGCGCTGCGCATCGGTTGATAGCTTGGAACATCGGCGCCCAACACTTCGGTCTGACCCAGGTCGAGTCGAGCATGCATGATCGCTTTTTCGTACCCGGGCGGGATGTTCTTTTTATCCGGCATTTCGCCGAACGTCATTTTAAAAACGAACTTTCCTCCGAGATTCTTTTCATAGAAGCGGAATGCCTCTTCGCAATTCCCGCCAAAATTCAGGTACGCGTACAGCTTCAACGGTGTGTTGCCATGGTGTGTTCTCCTCCTAGGTTGTGGTTCGGTTGAAGCGCATTTCCAGATAGCGGCGCAGATGCTTCGTGTGAAGTGAACTCTTAACCGTGCGCGCAATCTCATTCCGAATGTGTGTGTTCAGAGCGGGTGCCGTCTGACCATTCCGCCACCGGAACCATAAACTCAGTCAACGGTTCCGGAGCGCCCATAAATTGGGGGTTCAACAATACCGGAGATCCCGGCAAATCCGCTCCCCAGCTCGAAGGTTTCGTAAGCGGGACATAAAACATTAGATGCGAATGCCAATGGCCGACGCCATCTCCCAGGTACCCTTGCTTCGACATCATGTAACTCATGGCGCCAGGTTCCAACGCGGGGAGTTGCTTCGCCCTCAGCGAAGTCTTGATGCCGTCCATCACCTGGGCTTTTGAAAGTCCCGAGAGCACCAGGTCCGTTCTCTTCAATGTCAACGGCAAGATGGAGCGCGCGGCAGGCGGATTGAAACAGATCGGACCCCGCATCTTGGGATTCCAGAACTGCGGGGCATCGAAGGGAGACATCCATCCCCGTTCGACGACACACACGAAGCCGTTTTTGCCTTCGACCGCGGTTGTGTAGCCATGCCGCCCCAGAACCATTACCGTGGCATCGCGCGAGATGGACGCAGGAGCCGCACTTCGTGCCAACGCAATCTCTGCAGTTCTATCGGCTATCAGGTACTGCTCGAGCGGAGCCATGCTGCGATACGACGTTGTGCGATCCTGTGCCCGCGCCGGCAACACCGCGCTTAACAACATAGCCATCACGAAGAGGTGCCACCCCTTTGCCTCTACAGTTCCCTTGTTCATGCGGTTTTCCTTTGCTCCGAACGATTGAAAAGCATTTCCAGGTAGCGGCGCAGATGGTCGAGGCATAAGGCGGCAACTTCTGGGCCACCCTCCGCTTTGGCAAGGATGAACGCGCCCTGAATCACGGCCTGCATATACAGTGCCAGGCTTTCCTCGGTCCAGTCCGCATTCATGCGGTAGATGTGCGTTGCTTTCGTGATTTCCAACTCGAGCATGGCGACGTGTTCGCGGATGCTCTTGTCGCAGGCCTCTCGAATGGACGGATGGGTCTCGTAGACTTCCTGCACCATGGTGCCCACCAGGCAGGTAAATTCCGGCAGTTTGCCTTGCAGAATCGCCTTGCGAAAATCTACATACGCCAGCAGTCGATCGACCGGGTCTGGCAGCAAATTATAGGGAGCGGATCGAAATAGCTCACCCGTCATAACTCCCCAATGTTCCGCCGTCGCAAGCGCAAGTTCTTCTTTCGTCTTAAAGTGATGGAAAAAACTTCAGCAGGCGGCCTGTAAGCCGAATTTTGTCGAGGACGATCATTCCTCTAGGCATCGCATTACTGCGAACGCTCATAGCGACCTACCCGCGGGTTTGGCGCACCGGGCCAGCACGCGCGCTGCCGCTTGCGCCGCAACGCTTCCCGCCTATTTGGTCTTGCTCCGTGTGGGGTTTACCATGCCTCCGACCTTACAGCCGAAGCGGTGCGCTCTTACCGCACCTTTTCACCCTTACCTCACCCTTGCGGGTGCGGCGGTATTTTCTCTGTGGCACTTGCCGTCCCGAAGCCTTGACGCTCCGGTCCCGGACGTTATCCGGCACACTGCCCTGCGGAGTTCGGACTTTCCTCTCCCGGCGAAGCTTTGCAACTCCCCGGCAGCGATCGCCCAGCCGCCTGCCATGCTTATGATACGCGAGCACGGCTGGACCGGAAAAGTATTGCTCCCGGTGAAGCATCGAGCGGCGACGAGGCTTGAATGCGGAATCCTTGCGCTTCATCCCATAATTGCGTTCGTGATTCTGACCCACCAGGCAGGATGATGGAGCCAGATTTGCACCGCGAAAATCTGGCAGACGATCAATGCCGGCAGCGCATAGCGGTACACAACATGGATTCGCCGGTTGACAATCAGGTCGCGTGCGACGCCCAGCAGAATCAGCGCATCCACGGCGGCATAAAACCAGTGATGCGACAGCGCAGTCGGAAAGCGCCCGAAGCCCGCCGAGGTCAGCGCACAGGTTGCGATCAGCACCAGGCGCCTGTGATACTCCGGATTTTTGCGCCAATACACCGCCATCCAGAAAAAGACAGTAAACGACGTCATGTCCATGGCTTGGATGGAGAAGAACGGGTAAATGAGAGCCACGGGCAAATGCAAATGGATGACTTGGAAGCGGTCCATGATGATGGCGGTCCAAATCCCCAGCACCGGAATCAGAACGCCCAGCGCGGCGCCGAACCAGCCCGTCCGTCGATGCAGCTTCACATGATGCGTACGCACCAGCGCCGACTGAAAGATGAAGAAAATCAGCCATCCGGTAAATACCGCTCCGTGAACCCAGAGGATCCATGGCCGCGGCGGGGTCGCGTGGATCAGGTTTTGGTCCACGGTATGGCTGAAGCCGAAGACCACCACGGCGGCGATCAGCAACGACATGCAGAAGTAGAAATACTTGATGAGGAAACGCGAGAACGGCGACGCTTTTTTTGCGCCGAATTGCTTCCCAGTTGCCGCCAAAACAACTTGCTCAGTCGCCATTGCACGCACTCCAACGGACGGGGATTCAGTTTTGGGGATATCGGAATACTAACACCTGGCTGGCAAGCCCCATCTTTTCCGCGGCAATCCAGAGCCGCTTCATAGTTCTCACTCAGCCTCCTACCGTCATCGACGGTATCTGAACCGTAACGGAAGTACCGCGCCATGGGACGAGGCTATTGTCGGATTTTGACACTTCGGTTGCTATCATGGTGGCTTGGGTGGCAAATCGGCCGCGAAACCCAGCGCACCCCCCTACGCGAAGGAGAAGGATGGCCAACTATTTGGTGACAGGAGCCGCGGGATTTATCGGCTCATGGTTGACGCAGGCGCTGGTAGAACGAGGCGAGACGGTTCGCGCTCTGGATAATTTTTCAACCGGCAAACGTGAGAACCTGGCCCCCTGGCAAGACGACATCGAGATTCTCGAGATCGACTTGCGCGATGCGGATGGGGTTGCACAAGCCTGCAAAGGCGTCGACATTGTTTTTCACGAGGGCGCGATTGCTTCGGTTCCGCTGTCTGTGAAAGATCCCCGCACCAGCCACACTGCAAATATCGACGGCACTTTCAACCTTCTGGAAGGCGCGCGCCATGCGGGAGTCAAGCGGGTGGTGTATGCGGCGTCGTCTTCCGCTTACGGGGATCGCAATCCTTTACCGCAGGTAGAAACCATGCTGCCCGGGCCGCTTTCCCCCTATGCGGTGCAAAAATTGTTAGGCGAGTTGTACCTGCGCAGCTATTGGGAAGTGTATGGACTGGAGACGGTAGCGCTGCGTTACTTCAATATTTTTGGTCCGCGGCAGGCCCCGGATTCTCCCTACAGCGGCGTGATGGCGAAGTTTACGGCGATGATGCTGGAAAGCGAACAGCCTACGATTCACGGTGACGGGGAACAGAGCCGTGACTTTACGTATGTGGAGAACGTGGTCCAGGCGAATCTGAAAGCAGCGGCGGCGCCTGCGGAAAAAGTGGCCGGACGCATGTTCAATTGCGCCTGCGGGCAACCGTATACGCTGAACCAGACCTACAAGCTGATTGCGGAGCTGACGGGATACAAGAACCCGCCAAAATATGGCCCTCCACGGGAAGGCGATATCAAGCACTCCTACGCGGATATCTCGGCCGCCCGGGAAGCGTTCGGATACGACCCGAAGATCGGTTTTCTGGAAGGGTTGCAGCGCACGGTGGGGTGGTATCGCGAACAACGTCAGGCACAATCTCGAAAGACCGTCGGCGCACGATCGTAGTACAGCAGCTCAGCGATGATTGAGCGTTTGTGATGTCCATCAGCTTGTTAACAAGCGGGTAAAGAAATGCCGGAGCTGGGATGAATGTCGCGGCTCCGGCCATGTCTTCAACTCGTCGTACTTACCACCTACGCTGTTCCTCCGGAGCGAATGCAACTCCCCGGAGCACTTCACGTGCGCGAGCACTACGAATCGTAGTGAAATGGCCCAACCAATACTTTCCCGTCGGCAACGTTGTGTCGCTTAGACGATCCGTGACCTTCACCAGCTTGTTCGGGTCAGCTCCAGTGTCCCCATTGGCGCTGATCGTAGACGTGATGGCGTAGATGGTCACGGTTCCGTCGTGGTTATCTTGCCCGGCGATGTTACGGCAACCGCCGGTGGCCGGATTGAGTGAGGTAGGATATCCACCGACGCTGTAGGGAACGCCGGTGTTCAACCCGCTCTGCAGCGTGTATTGCAGCACCCAGGTACCGCCGATCAGCTTCCATTTCTGCAATCCGGCACTGGCCTGGGACTGGGCATCAGCCACATTTCCATTCACCGGAGGCGACACCAGTACGCCGTCGCCCTCGTCGCAAACATACAGCGTGTTGGAGTCGGCGAACCAGATACCGAAGGGAAACGCAGTATTTGTGCTGTCGGTGGTGTTTGGTAAGCCAGGCAGGATATTCAGCGGCACGGCTGCGAGCTCGGTCGGGGAGCCCGTAGGCAAGCTGTCGGGAGTGCCTGCCTGATAGACCGTATTGATCCCATTGCTGCCGCTGCCCTTGGTAACGTAGAGAGTGTTGTTGAAGATGGTGAGGCCGCGGAAGTTGGTGTCTTTGCCGGGCTTGTCGGTGCCGAACTCGAGGCGCCCGATCATCTCGATGTTGGGTGGGAGCAGCTGGCGTTTGATCGGGATAAAGCAGTTCCGCCCCGGTTGCATTCACCAAATCAATCCCGTCATTGGTCGTCGACATCTGCTTCTTGGACAGGTTGCCGGAGTTGTCGTTGCCCACCATGTAATACAGCTCGTTCCCACCCTTGATCGCGGCCCGGCCGTTGTCCCCGCTGTAGGCGTTTCCATCGGTGAAGCTCATATGGCCGTCTGCATCCACTTCGGCAACTCCACGGTAGTATGCCGCCGGAACAACTGGGTTGCTCTGAAACGTCGTGATCACTGGATCCGTCGGATCGCAAACGCCCGGCGTATTGGACTGCGATACGTCCAGCAGGTTTGGAGCGGTCGGAGAAACCGTACTGCCTCCGCAGCCTATGCCGCCCCTATATCCCATGAAAGTGATCGACCGTCCATCAACCGAGCGGTTCAGGGCCAGCTCCGACTTAGAAGTGAAGCTGGTTACCATCTGATTGGTAGGGATGGGAAGGGTTCCGAGCTCCCGACCGTCAGTCGTGACGTCATCCAGGAAAATCGGGGAAGTGATTCCGAAGCTGGCGTCCGAATTTGCGTTATTCCAGACGTTGTGGGTATCGAGCAGGTTGGGATACTCGCCGTTATCGGTCGCGACACCGCAAGGGACAGTGACGGGAGTGGTGCCGCCGGTTGTGGTGGGAACATTGACGGTGAGCCCGGTCAGACCGCCCTGGCATCCCAGAGGAAGGGTCTCGCCGATGGTGACGGTCGAAGCCTGCCCTTCATAAACGCTGCGGCTGACGACCAGAGTGCCTGGCACAAAACGGAATCCCCGGGCATGATCGAAATGGTCCTGGCTATGGTTCTGTTGCGCATTTAATGTCGTCGGTGATCCCGCCGTAATGGCCAGGGCAAATATTGGAATGATAAGCAGATGCTTATTCATGGGCTACCTCCGCGAGCATCATACAAATTCCGGCTGGCGCCACATGTGAATGATCGGAGAAAGAATTATGAATACGCAGTGAACAACTCGGCGTTTCCACACTGCCGAGTAACTCAAGATGTGATGTCGTCAGTTCTCGCCAGTTGAGACAGGGATCGGAGCGCACCGTCGTCGGGGGCTTACCTTACGGGAAAACAATCGAGGTCGTTGGCGAACAACATCGGGCCCGAATATCGGAGCTTTATTTCGGCTCGGGTCTCATGCTCTTTGCCCAACGTCCGCAGCATTCGATGAGACAGTACCAACTCTTTTACGTGAGCGTTCGCCGCGATCGTTCCGATCACCGAAGGCGGCATGTGAAGTCGCCGTTCCAAACCAGTCGCGCCCTCCGGTACGGCATTATGAGCTACGAATATGTCCGCATTTGACGCCAGCTGCGTGAGACCTTCTCCCTCCCCATTCGTGTCTCCACTGAAAACGATCCGCTTGCCGCCGATTTCTACTCGCCAAGCCAATGCGGGAAACGGACCATGAACCACGGTCATCGCATACACGGCCATTTCCACATTGCGAAACACGAGGACTGGCGTTGAGCTGGGCGCAACATTATGCGGTTGTAGTTCGTAAGTTCCTTCAGGATTTGGTTCCACCATCTCGCTCAGATAGCGCCACGCACCGTGTGGCTCGCCGAAGAGGTCGCCGACAAACTCGGTGGTGCTCGGCATGATCTTATTTCCTGAAGGGCCGAATATCGGCAGGGGTCGTATGCGATCCCCAAACCAGGAAGAAAAAACTAACGCAGGGAAATCGCCGCTGTGATCGACATGAAAATGGGTAAATAGAAAAACATCCAGCTGGGACATCTTTGCTCCACTCTCGCCAAAGCGGAGCGCGCTGCCACCTCCTGCGTCAACGATCACCACCGCTTTACCCTGATCCCATATCAAGTAGCTGGTCGATGCGCGCTTGTCCTGCAACTCCGGACCACCGGAGCCAAGTACCTGTACCGCGACACCTGTAGCGCCGCATGATTGCGCCTTTGCAGGCGACGAGGTGCACACAAACAAAGCGGCTGAAAGAATAAGTAGAACTTTCACCGACCACTTTAACGCGCACATATCAGAACCTCAGCCAGGGTTCTTCCCTCGGTCTGAACTCCTTCGCATCTCGCCTTTGGACAAATAATAATCCATAACGCCTGAAAACCCGCGCGGCGGTTACGAAAGACCCTTTTGGGACTGTCAAGTTACTTTAGTTTTTTGACTCTGACGCACAGCACGCTAATCATGGAGTGATACGTTGCACTCACTTTCCGGTGTTGGATGTACTCACTCCCAAGGCGCTTGGCTTGCTGCCTCGCGCTTTTTCTGCCGATGGCCATCGACGCGCAAACGCCTTTGCCGCTGCCTGCGCCGAAAACGATGCCCTTCGCGCTGCATGGAAACTACGGTCAGCGGCGGGCCCAATCCTTCTTATTGCCCAGGCTGGTAAGCGGGAAATCGGCAGCGGTGCTGCGCCTGCGTGGGATGCAGCAAATGCAGCTGATGCCGCGCTTGCAATCGAGCGACCAACCCTGGCAACCGTTGGGACCGAATCAAATTGTCACGTCAAAATTTGGGGATGTCACCGGGCGAGTCACCTCGATCGCCATCGCTCCCTGGGATGCCTCGGGCAACACGGTGTATCTGGGATCCACGGGCGGCGGAGTTTGGCGGTCGAATAATGCGGCCGCCAGCGATGCGACGACGGTGACCTGGCAGCCGCTCACGGATGATCCGCCCGCGTTTTCCGGCATCAATATTACCTCTCTCAGCGTCGGCGCCGTCAGCGTTCAGCCGGGCTCCACTCCTGATGGCGTGGTGCTGGCCGGTACTGGCGATCCCAATGACGTGCTGGATTCTTATTACGGAGCTGGGATTCTGCGGTCTGGCGACGGCGGCGCCACGTGGACGTTGATTCGACAAAGCAGCGATGGATTTTCCGGTGGATTGACGAATTACAGCTTTGCGGGCGATGCGTTTGCGGGATTTGCCTGGAGCACGACCAATACCAGCGTGGTCGTCGCAGCGGTCACAGATTCCTATGACGGCTTCATGAACAACGTGAACAATATGACCTCACACGGCGGCGCGGTGAACGTGGCCGAGGCGGGGTTGTATTACTCCACCGACGCCGGAATAACCTGGCACCTGTCGACCATTGAAGATGGACCGAACCAGGTGATCCAGTCCTCGCAGACAACATTGCCGAGTGTGTTTCCTGGAGTTCCGGCGACGGCAGTCGTGTGGAATCCGATCCGGAATATGTTTTATGCGGCGCTGGAATTTCACGGTTACTACCAGTCCAGCGATGGCGTCACTTGGACTCGAATGTCGAACCAGCCGGGCGCGGGACTGACGACGGCAAACTGTCCAGCCAATCCGGAAGCCAATGGGAGCAATTCCTGCACGATCACTCGCGGCGTTCTGGCGGTGCAACCAGTCACAGGAGATATGTTTGCGCTGACCGTGGGGACAAATGCGCTCGGCTTGAACAATGTGGATGAAGGTCTGTGGCGGGATGTATGCAATGCGGGAGTGAATGGCTGCGCCAACCCAACGGTGCAATTCGGTACGCAGATTTCTACGGTTGCGATGGACGCTGCGAATGGAACCATTGCGGACGGCACATATGACTTGACGCTGGCGGCGGTTCCAAACGGGTCAGACACGCTATTGTTTGCGGGAACACAGGATATTTTTCGGTGTAGCGTTGCCGCCGGGTGTGCATGGCGAAACACCACCAACACCACGACGTGCGTATCCGGCCATGTTGCGCCTGCGCAGCACGCGGTGGCGTCGTTAGGTTCCACAACGCCGCTGCTTTATTTCGGAAATGACGGCGGGATATGGCGCTCGACGGATGGAGTGAATCAGACCGGCGCTGCCTGCGCTGCGGGCGATGCTCGGCATTTTCAGAATCTGAATGGAGGCTTGGGTTCGCTGGCGGAAATCACCGGACTGTCAAATAGCGAAACGAATGAGAACGTGCTGCTGGCGGGATTTGGAGTGAACGGCAGCGCGGCTATGACAAATAGCAATCAAAGCGCATGGCCTCAACTTTTGAACGGTGAGGGCGGACTGACGGCGATCGACCCGGCCAATCCCGACAACTGGTATGCGACGGTGGGTCCGTATGTCGCCATTGGGCAGTGCACCGACGGCGTCAATTGCACGGCGGCGACATTTCCGTCTGCGATCGGCGCGAGCGAAACGAGCAACGACCAGTCTTTGCTTTTTACTCCCTACATATTGGATCCGGCGGACAGTTCCAAGATCATCGTTGGAACTTGCCGAGTGTGGCGTGGCGCTGCCAGTGGGGGAAATGCATGGGGCGCGGCCAATGCTATCAGTCCAATGCTGGATGGAGTGGCGGAACCGAACTGCGATGGCAATGCGTTGGTGCGCTCGCTTGCGGCCGGTGGGGCAAATGTCCAGCCGGGTACGGGCACGGAACACGGCGGTTCACAGGTAATTTATGCAGGCATGGCGGGACTACTGGATGGTGGCGGCGGAGTTGTTGGTGGACATGTCTTCTCGACAAGGACGGCGAACCTGGCCAACGGCAATATTAAGTGGACTGACCTGGCGCTTTCTCCCGTCGCCAACGAATCGCTCTACAACGGAGTGTTCAACCCCTACTTCTTCGACGTGTCGTCGCTCTACGCGGACCCGCATGATCGTACAGGAAATACCGTATATGCCACGATCCAAGGCTTCGGCGTGCCCCACCTATATATGTCAACAGACGGCGGCGCAGACTGGAACAATATCTCGAAAAACCTTCCAGACCTTCCGTTGAACGACGTGCTGGTCGATCCAAACAATGCAAGCGTGGTATATGTAGCCTCGGATGGAGGCGTATTTGTAACTCAGAATGTTGCAAATTGTGAATCGAGCGGAGGTCAGTGCTGGAATATTTTGGGAACCGGTCTGCCGATGGCCCCTGCAGTGACGCTCGCCGCGACGGTTGCTGGTGGAGGCTTCCTTCGCGTGGGCACGTATGGTCGAGGTGTCTGGCAGGTTCCGCTGCTGAGCGGTGTACCGCAAACAACCATGACGGCGCGTCCGACAACCCTCACCTTTAGCGGACAGCCGTTGCAAACCACAAGCAGCCCAAAAAACGTCACGGTCGCCAACACGGGCACCGCCTCCCTTACAGTAAGCAACATTTCGATCGCCGGAGACTTTCTTGAAACCGACACTTGCGGAAACGCGATCGCAGCGAATGGTACTTGTCAGATATCAGTGACCTTCGACCCTTCCTCCTCCGGCACGCGAACAGGAACATTGACAATATCGGGCAACATTGCCGGCGGCCAGGAGACGGTGAGTCTAAGCGGGACCGGAACCACGCAGCCCGCGATTATTCTTCTGCCCAACAGCGTGAATTTCGGCGATCTACAGGTGGCAACCGTCTCCACAGCGGAAGAAGTGACAATTTCAAATACCAGTGCCGCGGCAATTGCGCTCATATCCGAAAGCGTGAGCGGACCGTTTGCAATCCGGACCAACACCTGTGCCTCCACCCTGGTATCAAATACCGGATGCACGCTGGCTGTTGTGTTTCAGCCCAGAGTGGCGGGGCCTGCCAGTGGAACCCTAACGGTAGTAAGCGCCCAGGGAACGGAATCGATCGGGATGAGCGGGACTGGAGAAAATCCAGCGACTGACACCGTTTCGCTGACATCTCTGACGTTTCCAGCGACGCCCGAGGATAAGATCAGCGCTCCCCAAACCGTCACATTGACAAACAGCGGAGGAGTTCCGTTGACGGGCATCCAAGTGGTGACGTCTGGAGACTTTCAAGTGATCAATGGATGCCTTGCCTCGTTAAACGCTCAGTCGGCGTGCACCTTGACCGTGCGGTTCGCTCCGCATGCTACTGGGAGAGAAACCGGCAGCATCCAGATAACGGACAGCGTGGGAAGTCAAACCGTATCATTGTCAGGAATCGGAACGGCGCCGCCGACGGATACACTCGCCCCTACATCGCTAACTTTTCCTGCGACGCAGGTTGGACAAAGTGCGCCGACACGGACAATAACCGTCACCAATTCGGGCGGCGCAGCGTTAACGCAACTGAGCATCCATGCGGTCGGCGCCGGATTCGGAGAAAGCACTGATTGTGGCAGCACGCTTGTGGGGCAATCGATCTGCACCATCACTGTCACCTTTCGAGCGTCCTCGATTGGAGCTGCCGCTGGACAGATTTACGTGGCCGATTCCATCCGATCCCAAATTGTCGCCTTAACTGCTTCCGGAATTGCTCCAACGGACGACAACCTAACTCCCATGTCGCTCGATTTCGGCGGTCAAATCATTGCCACCGCAAGCGCCCCGCGCACGATCACACTCAGCAACAACATGCAGACGACACTGTCTGGAATCCAGATACAGTCGAGCAATCCGGATTTCATGTTTACGAACAGTTGCGGAGCAACACTGGCGGGGGGCGAATCTTGTGCAATCCAAGTTGTGTTCGAACCTCATGCCGGCGGAGCCGAAAGCGGAATAATTACCGAGGCGGATTCGACCCGCACCCAACAAGTCATGATGACCGGGATCGGATATCTACCGAACATCACCCTGGCACCGGGCGCTTTAAACTTCGGGGTGGTCGGCCTTCAGGTGTTATCGGCCGCACAGATACTTCGATTGACCAATGGAAGTTCGGGAACATTGACAGGAATCTCGATTGCGATGAGCGGGCCGTTTGCGGAAACAAATAATTGCGGAACAAGCTTGGGACCAAACGTAACTTGTACAGTCTCGGTAGAGTTTTCACCCACGGCGGCCGGAAGTCAGACTGGCACAGCGACCGTACGCAGCTCAGATGGCGCTCCGATGACCGCGCAGTTGACCGGCATGGGAATCGGCTTTCAACTGGCGCCTACCAGCCCGACAAGCCAAACGGTCAATAGCGGAAATGCAGCTAGCTACTCCTTGGAACTTACGCCGGTCAACGGTTCGGCTGGAACGGCCACCATAACCTGCGCCAATCTGCCGCCGAATTCAACCTGCACCTTATCGCCTGCAAATGCTGCACTCAATACTCCGTCGAACATTCAGGTCGCCATCGCAACCGGCGTCGGCAGCGCATCGCGGGTGCATCGCGCAAGCATGCTCGGCTGGTTTCCGTGGCCGATCGGGCTGGCAATCCTCATCACCACTCTCACCGGAATTCGCCGGGACAAGTCTAGGCTGCATTCATCGACTCTTCGGCTACTGGTCGTGATTGTTCTGGTCGGCTTGGTCGGAAGCATGGCCGCATGTGGAAAGGGGGGTGGTTTGCTTGGAACTGGCACTCCAAATCCGTTGCCTGGGAATTCTACAACTCCGCCAGGAGTGTATACAGTTGCGGTCTCAGCCGCGGCAGGTGGACTGAATAAGAGCGTCAGTCTGACAGTTCAAGTGCAATAACATCCATGAACAGAATTGCCCTCCAATACAAAAAGCGGATCGACATAGCGAAGACAGTGGGAAACAACCGAACCATACAGCGAAACATTTAGACTGAGAGAGATTGGGAAGTGTTCTGGAAACGACAGGAAGGTTGAAAGGGATGCAGGATATCGTTGCGGATCAATTACGACAGACAGTGGCCGTACTAACCAACGTCGCGAAGGATTCCGAATTGCATGCAATCCTCGTGAGTGCGGCGCAGGAAACTGCAAAATCGCTCAAGGCCGGTCATAAACTGATGGTTGCTGGCAATGGCGGAAGTGCCGCCGACGCCCAACACCTCGTCGCAGAATTTGTCAGCAGACTCGTAAAGGATCGCCCAGCGCTGCGCGCCGTCGCGCTAACCACGGATTCTTCCATCTTGACCGCGGTCGGGAACGATTACGGATACGAGTGCACATTTGCCCGCCAGATTGAAGCTCTCGGACAGCCCGGCGACATTTTTCTGGCAATATCTACCTCCGGCAACTCCCCAAATATCTTGCGCGCTTTGGAATTGGCGCACTCAACTGGAATTGTAACCATCGGTCTAACCGGCGCTCGGGGCGGTCACATGGTGAAGTTGTGCGATTTCTGTCTGCGGATGCCCTCAGATCTCACTATGAAGATCCAGGAGGCCCACTTGGCCCTTGAACACATATTTTGCTTGCTTGTGGAACAGATTTATTTCGCGAACTAGCTGGCAATAATGGACCCGCAATGAACACGGCAATCCTATGACAGAATTTCGGCCAGGCCTGTTCTTAGATCGAGATGGAGTTGTTAACCGCGAAATCGGCTACCTATATCGGCCGGATCAGGTCGCATTCACACCCGGAATCTTCGATCTCTGCAGACACGCCCAAGCACTTGGATATGCGCTCATCATCATCACCAATCAGTCTGGAATCGCGCGACAACTCTACTCCGAGACTGATTTCCACTCGGTGATGAATTGGATGAAAGAAGAGTTCCTGCGACACAACGTCCGAGTGGATGGCTACTATTTCTGCCCACATCATCCGGAACATGGAGTCGGACTCTATCGCAAAGAATGCGAAGATCGCAAACCACAACCCGGAATGATTCTGAAAGCGTCGGCCGATCACAATATCGACCTGAAGCGATCTGTTCTCGTCGGCGATCGATGCTCAGACATTCAGGCGGGCACCGCGGCAGGCATACCGAACTTGATCCTGGTCAGAGGAACCGAACCGGCTGGATGCGACGAAACACCTGCCCATTCAATCGTCTCTGAGTTACACGAGATAATCCCGCTACTTGTACGCCCGAGCACACTTGCGTAGGATCAATTGACTTCTTTTAGCTCCACAGTCGCTTTTCAAGCAAAACCAACAATACAGCCCAATAACACTCGCTCTCTTGTTAGTGCTTGAAGTAATCAATCGCGATATGAGCCAAAGTGAGAGCTACCAAAAAAGCTGCCACCCACCCTTTCATTCTCTGCAAGTAAAATTCATGCTGCTCCATCCGCTGCTCCAACATCGTCAGTCTTCCCGGTTGGCCCAACCCAATAAGTGAAGCCATCTGGCTTTTCAGTGCTGCTAGATCTGAAAGCACCGTCACCTCAAACTCATCCATCTGAATCCATCCTTCATTGGTTCGATACGCCATTTAGCTCGTCGGCACATTGGTGAAAATGGCGCTGGAGACCCGAGAATACAATGGCGGTGTAGATCCGTCATACATCCGGATGAAGAATTGTTCCTCATCAGCCGAGCGCGTGATCGTGAAGCTGGGCACAGGGCTTCGTAACACCAAACCTTCACCACCTGTCGGTCCAAAAGTATAATCTTGGCTCCGTACCTCAAAGCCACCGCCGGGTGGAGCACTAATGCCCGCATTGACAGCGATTGACGTCGTGGAAATCGAAGACACTTGAAGTGCATTCAAGTTTGTCAGGTAGTTAGCCGCCGCGGTCTCTGGTTCCTGAGGCAAATACAGGTCTGGGGAAATCGCGCTCGACAGCTTCATGGCGATGGTTTCGGCCCAGTCATTGGCAAAGTCCACGACGTAATTAAGGACTTCCGGCGAGCTGCTCGTCGACTCAATCATCACTCGACGCACGATGACGCTTACGTTCATTCCCGCTGCCGGCGAGTTGAAGTTCAGCGCATCTCCCGGCCAGATGTCAGATTGAGCCTGAAGATTTCGAAAACGGTAAGCTCCCTTCCACGCGGCTGCTGGGTTCGAAGAAAAATCAAGCAACGCCTGACAAGCATTTTCACAGTCAATCGAGCTTCTGGCCGGCGGGTGAAGGACATGCCCGACCCATTGGGAGACTGCTGGGGTGCCCGTACCGCCGGGCTGAGGGACCGCGTCATTCGCAAATCGGGCCACAGACGGTGCCGCCACTCGATATGTAACAGCCAGCATCTCTCCCGGTTGCGGGATCGCAAGTTTGTAGAAGTGTAGAAATCCGCTCCTCAAAGCATTGCAATCCGCGCCCTGTGTGTTTGTACCAATTCTGCGAGTGAAGGGAGTTCCCGAAGAAGGCGTGCTCACAACCCACATCGTTCCTGGTTGAGTCACCTTGAAGTACCCTATGCTTCCCTGCAGATTCAAACTGTTGACGCACGCGAAGGAAGCTATCGCTGGTGAAGACGGAATCGCTCCATCGTACAAAATGGTTGATCCCACATTTACATACGGTAGCAAAGCCATATCCTGCAGTTCGAACAGGAGTTGCAGTGGCGATCGGACTGTCCCTCCACCGTACACAGTTGGACCGCTACTTCCGTACGAAAAGTAGGTATTCAACATCCGCTGTAACTCGCTACTGTGAACATGAATACGAAGAATGTAGCTGTGGCCTGCCTGGAGAGTAAAAGCCGTGCCAACCTCATTCCCTTCTACTAACGGAACAAGAATTGTATTGGATCCGCTTGTCCGCACTCGATAGCCTACGAGGCAACTGACAATTCCGATTGCCCCGGAGTACAGGCCACAGACAACGCCATCGCTTCCGCTATTGAACTGGGCAAAACCAGCTTCAATGACAACTTCTCCTCCCAGCTCCACGGGATCGATTGCCGTCAGAGTTGTCGTGCCGTCTGTCCCAGCGCCCCCGCCCAATTCCAACCCGCCTCCCCCAACTGTCAGGTACCCTCCGGAATCATCTACATTCCAAATCGAGGTATTCAAGCTAGAGGCTGCGAATTCTTCATTCAACAAAATTGGTCTGGCTACTCGGTAGGGCTCCCGCTGTAGTTGAAAAAGGACGGTAGCTCCGTCACCTTCAAACAATTCTGTCACATATTGCAACGGCTCACTTAAACCTGTGATGGTGACGTCGTTGACTACCTGCTTGGCCTCAGCCGCACTCGGTGTGGAAAAGTTAAGCGTGCCGAGCGTATCGTCGAGAGCATGAACCGTCGAACCTACCGGAGCCAAAGTTAATTGGCCGTTGAGCACGCGATAAGCGGCCCGCGCCTGATTAGCCAGCGCCGCCACATTCTCCGACCAGGGCAAATTAGGCATCGACTCGAAAAAGCCGATGGTCCCAACATCCTCGAGTCCATTCATCTGCACCAAGGACGGATTGACTCGATTCGTCAGGATTCCGACCATCTCGCCCGCCGTCTGACCGAGAAGCGGCGCTGTTTGAGGCACCGCATCTCGATTCAGTAGCCAATCTTCACTGAGTGCGTTGGCTACAGCTCTGTAGTGAGGCCCTGTGGAACCATACCCCGCAAATACCGGCTCCGTGGCCGATGGAAGATATCCCGTGAATAGGAATGTTCCGTTGTCTGCCGTGATCACGACGAATGCATTTCTCGCCGGCACCTCTAAATTGCTGCTGGCGCAGTCAAAATGAAGTCGCGCGATCGTCGGCTGGTTCAGCGCGCGTGTGATAACAACAGCCTTTTCGGTGGCGTGGTCGGCACAGAGTGCTGGCGAGTAGTCGATCGGCCCCTTGCCGTCTTGATTATCAATTGTGACTTTCATCCAGCATCTCCATATCTAACCCGGCCAAGTCCGTTCCGACGCGCTCCCATCACCAAAGATTGGTTGCCGCCGCGGGTATATAGCTCCGGAAACACACCACCTGCGCGCCATCATTCGCATCGGTAACGGGTAGGCCTCGAAACTGAGCCACCTGGCTGACTCGTGCTAGAGTGTCGACTTTGTCCAGCGGAGCGGCCAGCGATTTCACGACTTCTCCCGCACCCGAAGAAATCTGCAAACGCGGATAATGAAATAGGATCCTGTCTCCCTGCTCACCCGGAATGGCAAACAGTCCAGACCACTCGTGAAAGAAATTGCTCCCTTCGCGATCGACAAAGCCCCGAATCGGCTGCACTGACATTCCTGCGATCGGCACTCCCGCAATCAACGGCTGCGCGAGTTGCAGCCCGGTTGAAGTTACAGATGTGATTCGAGCCACATTGAAACTTACTCTGCGGATGTAGTTCACGTCAGAATTGACAGCACTGGCAGAGCTAACATACGCAGCGCTGATTCCGCTGCCCACATACCCCGTCTGACCCGAATAATCAATGTCGACGACGATCATTTGGCCGGCAGAAAAACTAGCAAGCTGGTTCGAAGCCAGGCTGAGGAAGGTAGCTGTACTTCCGCTGCTCAGTGTCACTGCGCCCCCCGCGATACCTCCAGAACCATTTGCGGGGGCATTCGCCGCGGCCACCAGTAGATTCATTTGCTCCGAGCCTGCTGTCACTGCCATCTGCAATTTTCCCCAATTGACGAAATTAATGGAGACAATCGAGTCGATCTCAGTCCGCACTTGGGAGAGAGGGAGTCCTGGCGCGCCGCTTCGTAACGGCGTCACCTTCGACTCCGTCTTGCGTTGGAATGTGTCCAACCACCCTAGATCCAGCCAGGGAGCGGGAGGGGAATCCAGATTAAAGCTCCCATTCTGTGCGGGATCAAAAATAGCCGGAATTCCCGCAACCCGATTCACCGGGGCAAAATATGCACGAATTCTGCGCACAATTGGCGGCGTCAGCGGTAGTGGAACGATTCCAGTTGTACTCATTGTTCCCCCGGCTCTTCATAGCTAAACACCGACACTGTGGCAATACGGGATAGACGATCACGCTCTACTTTTAGTGAGTGAAAGCTGGCCTCGGACCAGAAGATCTGGGTTTCCATTAGGACGGCAGGCGTGGGAGTGTAATTCATTTTTTGCGTGGTATTCGGTTGCAGCACCGACATCAATTCAGCATCCATTTCCGTTAGCATCGCTCCCCGATCCATACCGATATTTGCGGTTGTACCTTGTGTCATGTACGCGATTTCGCATTGCATTTGAAGCATGACGTCCGAAAGATATGGGTCGTTTTGGAGCCCGATCCATCGAAGTACAAATACATCGGAGGGCGGCTGCGCTACAACGAATTCATTGCTTTCGACCAGAATGCCGGGCCTCGTAACTCCGCGCAGATAGATCGTTCGGTTTGGATTTAGCGATACAAGGCGATTGCGCAATGTAATGTAGAAAGTATTTTGGGCATTTTGCATGACACTTTCTCCTCTTACAATGTCCGACTTTGCGGTGCGGCTAGGATAAGCCGGTATAGGTAAGGACAGCCGAACGCTTCAGCTTCAGCGGCCGCCTCAATCAACATCAGTTCACCATCGACAAATATTCCGGTGGCCAAGGCGAACAACTGATCTGTCGAAGCCAATTCCATCAGCCCCAATTGGGCGTGAACCGACGCGGCAGACATCAGCAGTTCATATTGGTTGACATTGCCGTCGCGTAACTTCGGCCGGAGCCGGCGAAAAACAGTGGGAGATAAGGGTATGTCTTCATAGGACGGACTGCCCGCCCCCAACTGTTCCGCGTCCGACCCGCTCACAGCGTTTGTCGGCAGCCGTAACAGGACCGCCCTGCCACCTAGGCAACGCAGCAGGGCGTCAGCCGCACGCTGTGGGGCTGACGAAGCATTTCGTACACTCAGATCGACACTCATCGCTCACCCCAACATCGTCGCCACATACGGCTGCAGCATGGCTGCCACCTGTGGGTCAATTAGAGAATTCGAAAAGTATTCCATTTGCATAGTGTCGATTTTGCTGGACTTCACGTTTAGCCCAGGAGTCGTCTGCGCATTTTTGACAATCTGCGCACATGCCACTTGCACCGTATACGGGATTGTGGCTAGCCCTGCGGTATACACGACATCGACTTCGTTGTAGGGTAGGCCGAGAATATTCGTAGGAAAGGTAAGTTCGCCCGTGTTGGGCACCCAATCCACATCGGCTAGATTCAGCGTGCTCCAAGCACCTGGAAGTCCGAACACCCACGCAATTTGCTCGTACGCCGGTTCAATCATTTCTCCGCGCCGGGGTCGGCTGTAGCGAGCTTGGACCGAGATCAAAGCCGACGTGCTGGGTGCGACAGCGACTAGCGGCAAATAGCTCAACCGCACCGTTTGCGCTCCGGCAGTCACGCGCAGCCGTTCTTCATACTGCGTCGGATTCAGGCTGGTTCGATGGCAGTAAGAGTCGATCAATGCCGAAGCCATCGTGATCCAGTCGTCCGTTGTATCCGCCGGAAGACCATACGTCGCATAGTCGGTCGGCAGCAGGTATCCCATAAGATGTCCTCCGGAGATATTTCGAGAGGCCGCTCATCGCGACCATTTCAAGAAAAATACTGGCCCCCTTGCGGAGGCCAGTAACGTGTTACCCAGGTAGTGCCTTTCAGCTTGCCGGCTCTATCGTTGAACAATCACTTGGAAGTGAGCACCGGCGCTGGCCATCTTGACAACCGGCGCTCCAAATTTCACAACAACGTATTGTGAAGCCAATGAGCCCGGTAGCCCGAGTTGAAACACTCGCGGATTCGGATCGCTCAACCAGTGGTATTCGATCAGGTCTTCGGTCACGATATAGGCCGGCAGCAGTGCACTGCCCGAACCCGGCGTTCCCGTGTAACTGAGTGACCAATCCGGAATCAAAGGCAATTCGCCCGCCTGCGTAATCAAAGTTTTCACCCTGAATCCACCATTGATCTCCTTCGTGTCCAGCACCACGTTGAACTCAGTCTTCATCTCTCGATCGACCAAATCCAGCAGCACCGGGTTGGCATAAATCGCCGTGGGCCGAACTGCATAGCTGCTGTTGGCCACCATCTGCGCGATCGTCGATTTCAGATTGTCCACAATCAATTCCGTCGTGGTAATCGTCGTGGTGTTGCCACTGGCAGCAATCTGGCCCGCTGCACCGAAATACTGCACCGTCGTCGGACTGCTCAGCGAAGTATCGTTGCCATTCCACAATGCGAGATCATGAATGTGCATCACGCCTTCGATGGTGTCGGCAAGATCTTTCGCCTGCAGGTAAGCGAATTGGCTCTGTTGGTTTCCCAACTCAACATCGAACAGGTTGTAGTTGATCTGTGCTACCAGAGCCTTCAGCGGAACAGCGCGTTCCACACGAGCCGGAGTGACAACGGGAGCTGAGATATTTCTTGGATCTACGAAACCATTGGCAGCGGTAGGCTCTGCAATCGCAGTTTGCTCGAAGTAACGCGAGGGGTGTCCTGTCGCCGGCACCTGTTTGATGCGTTGACCAAAGAGTCCCCGGCGACGGACGATGTCCGTGATTTCCGTCTGATAGATGGGGACTTCGATCGCACCTGGCCCGATGTAATCTGCGGCGGCGTGGATGTCATGAAAATTGGCGTTCATTCTGTCCTTTCACTGGCCCTTCGGCCGTGGTTGCGTTTCATAATGTCTGAAATCTGGCAAATGTCGCGGGCAACTTGCGAACTGAGGAAGATATATTTGTCATCGTTCCGCCTACGTTGGCTTAGTTCAGCACTCCAGCTCGCAGCAATTGCGACTTCACGGCAATCCGTTGCTCGATATTCAGCCCTGCCAGCGCTGCATCCAGCGAGCCCGCTTCGATCGACTCAAGCGAAGAAATTCCCTGCTTGGCCAGCAGAGAAATGGTCGCCGCGGTCACAGTTTTGCGTCCAGTTGGAACGGAAGCCGTACCCTGGGCCCGCAATTCCGCGATCTGCATCACCGCTTCGTGCAGCTTTCGCTCCAATTCGCAGATACGCTCGCTACCAGCCTGCAACGTGTTAGGCGCCTGCTCAACGGTTGCGACAATCTTCTGTACCTGTCCCGACATGCTGAGGTGCTGTTCCTCCAGACGGCTTAATGTCTGTTCCAACAGGCTCGCCGCACCCGCAAGTCGATCCAGCATCAATGCCAATGTTTCAACAGAAACTTCTGCTCCCTGCTCCATACTGATTGCTCCTTTTTCTGTAGGTGCCGAACTTGCACCGGAAGGCAGCTGCCTGCAGTGACTCGCGTTCGGAATGTTGGTTTTATTGCCTCTCGGCTCACGCCGCGCCGGAATACGCAGCCAGGGATACTCCATGGCGACGCGCTCCATTCGGCTTCAAACGAAACGAGGTCTGCCGATACGCCGCTTTATCCCGCAATAGAATCGCGGCCCCGGTAAAGGTCACGCGGTTCAGCTTCCAGATGGAAGCGCGCATATCTTCGACGTGCGCATCGGCGAGTTCGTAGGACATTCCCATACTTCCCGGGGCAAGGTCGTGCAGTTTTGCTTCGACCTCCGGAAAGTCGCGGGCATACAGATATCCCCCGACCATCAACCTCTGACCGACGATATCGGCGGAGGTTAAAATTCCGCATTTGCTGCGCGCGTCGTGGCCGTCCCAGTCCGGCCGAAAATCTACTGCCATCCCCAGCAGCGACGGCAATGCTGCTTCCGCGGCGGTGCGGCTAAGGGTCACGCGGTGTCCACGTGACCCACTCGGCGCGCGATCACTGGGAACGTCCACCAACGTCAACACTCCTTCAAACGGCATCCGGTTTGGATGCCCTTGGATGGCCGGGAACTCGACCGCCATTGCGTCCAGTCTCATGTGCTCTCCAGTATTTCTGATTGGTACTGTGGATGTTATGCGGGCTGTGGTTGCAGCCCGCGACCTCGTTCCCGTGTCGCGCCTATGGCTCGCTTCCCGCACTTTGCGAATCCGATGCGGCTTTCTCCAGTTGCAGCGTGGGCGCCAGCGGCCGTAATCCGCGCTGCGCCCTCACTTCGTCCACGGTTAATATCCCCGCTTTCAGCAAGGCTGTTTGAATCTGCACCGTTTCCATCTCATCTCCAACATCGAGATCATTGAAAACGAACTCAAACTCACGCCATCCCAGACGCTTGCAGAACAGGTCGCGCGTAATATGCTCAGCCAGCATGCGTGCCATGGGAGCGATGGTTGTACGGAAGGATTCGTCCAGCATTTCCTGGGCAGTATTCCGATTCACATCGTTTTCCAGGCCCAGTAACATCGGAGGAAGTCCGAACGCATTGGCGATCATGCGGATGAGAAACTCCTGCCATTGCAGCCGAAGTTCCGCATCCGTGCCGCCCGTAAATTTCAAGACCTCAGGCTTCTGCTCGCACGTCAGCAGTGGCACCCGCCCAGTTCCTTCGATCTCATCCTGCCACCATCGCAGCAGCCGGTTGTGATGATCCGGGGTCGTCTCATTCAGCCACAGCGCATATTGCACAACGCTATTGCTCGCCAGCCTTCCCGCATATCGATGTGCCGCCAGAAAACTGTTCACCGCTTCGAAGGCAACTTCCAGCGACCCCAATCCGAATGGTGTATGCGAACGCGGATTCAGACGGATATACATCAGTTCGTTGTCGTACAGTGGGATCTTCGACCCAGGCCCGACACCGTTCGTGTTCTGCGCATATCGCGGGGAACTCTGATCTCCATCCCAATTGGCGTTCAACTGGATCGTCGCTCCATCGACCGGCCACAGAGCGAAAGGCCGCTCCGGATCATCCGTCCGCTCCATTTCAATAGCGCCAAAGCCACCTACCAGCGCATCTTCCAGAGCCTGCTCCACCACCGAGCGGAAGGAATCCGAATCGTTCGGCTCTTCCAGCGTTCTTCGCAGGATTTCCATTTTCACGTGCGCATCGGGCACACCGGCGAGCGTATACCCTCGTCGCAGCTGGATCCGCCAATCCATGCCGGCAATGCGATCCTTGATCACGTTGATCGCCCGCCGTGGAACGGGGCTCTCTGCGAAACGCCGTAGGTTTGCCGGCGTGCCCTTCGGCAATAGCGCATTCGTCGGTCGCACCGGCCCCAGGATAGAGGGGAGGGGCACGGTTTTGCGCTGCGCTCCATCGACACTTGCAGCTGCTATAGCAGTTTCAGATTCGGCATCCGGTTGGCTTTTGCCGCGCAACGCCTGATCGGTCCAAATCCCTTCGAGCATTGTTTTCCAGCTCACTGTCTCCGCCTCTCTCTCTTCTGTCGATCACCTGGCGATGGAAATTTGCAAGGCGAATCCCGCTTCGCCACAAATAGAAAAGCGTGGCCAAGGCCACGCTTTTCAAGTGCAACAAAATTTTTCTCCGTGCGTCTACATCCGCAATTCTTCCCGGGCTCGCTCCGCGATGCGAGGCAGATCCGCCACAGTCATTACTCGAATCTGGTTTCGCTCCATCGTCTCCACGCCAAATCGGTATTGTTCCACCCGATCCTCTTCCGCGCCACTCGCAAGAATCTCTTCCGAGTTCTTGCCTAGCAGGCCGCGCAAGGGCTCAACGATGGCCGTCAGTTCGAGCGTCGCATTCTCTACCCGCCTGACTCCCTGCGCAATTTGTGGTGCGCTAAACGCAAGCACCTTCGCCGCCTCCAGGTCGCCTTCCAGGGAAACCGCGTGAAACATACGTATCACTCCGTTCGGCCGATAGCCGCAGTCGATCCGCAGTGGATCCCCAGGTCGGGTATACATCGCCGCCTGAATGCGCTTGCGCATCACGTTCCACACGCCCACCGCCTCAAATTGCCTGCGGATCGATGTCGAAATGGCTTGCCGTCCGCGGGCTCGCCGTGTGTCGCGTTGTCTCCTGTTTTCGATATACATCCGGCTCAGCTGTTCCATCTCCGCCGGAATCGAATCCGCCAGGCACGCCTTCGGTTCGGTGATCTGCAACATATTCGAAAAGCTGTCTTCGAGGGCCTTCATCATCAATGCAGTCTCAGCGGCTCCGTTTGATAGGCGCTCTCGCACTTCATACTCCAGAGCTTCCAGCATTCCCGTGTCGGCTTCCGGATCCACGCATCTGACCCGCGCCCAATCTCGTGTAAAGCGCACGCGCGCCGTCTCCGGCCGGCCTGCCTCACGTAGCACGACCCCAATATTGACGAACTCATTCTTTACTGCATCCGGAACGTACCGGACCAGAAAGAATTCGCACTGGATGCGCTCACTGTTCACGTATGCTTCGCATTCCTTCTGTTAACTGGATCCGCAGGCAACCTACCCATTCCTTCAACTTCCCCCATTTTCTAACTTTTTCTGCTCCCTGAACTGCCCTTCTCCATCTTCGCTCTCCATCCCAATCCATTTCGGAAATGGCATCCTCGAACTCTCCCGAAACTGCACAATCAAATCGCGCACCCGTACACGGCGAGCGAGCAATGCTACGGTCAGTCGTTCCATCTCCCTCAAATCTCCGCCATACCAGTTTGGAGGAACAGTTTCCGCAATCTGCCATATGGTATCCGGCTCGAGTCCTTCCACTCGACTCAGCCAGGGTTCAAAGCTGGCCCAGCCAATCACATCAGCGTACACCCGATTCCGGCCATAAACACCCCGCAGTGGCGCGTCGGGAAAGCTCCATTCCCCGGCATTGAAACAATATCCCTGATCCACAAAATTCGCCGCGTATCGCTTCTCTCTCCACTTTCGGTGGAACACGGCCTGCCTGCCATTGCTGTTGCACGTCCATTTATCCAGCACTAGCATCCCGGCAAATTCTTTCAGGTTCCGCACCTCGGCCAACTGCTCTTCCGGCAGATAATCAACCGCCTGGCCGGGCATCAGACCTCCGACATATCGAGATCCAAACTGCAATCCGGGCACGCAGCGTTCTTGCTGGTGACCGGTATCCATATAAAGTTCAGGCGTGTTTTCAACTAGCCACTCGCTCACCTCCACAACTTCCGTCGCAGGAACAGAAAGTCCCACGGCTTCCGCAAGCCGAGTTGCAAACAGCTCGTTGGCCAGTACCCTTAGATGTTGCGGATTGTTCTGAAACTTCACAACATATAGGTGGCCGTCCGAGCCCAGCATCAGATGACTCTGTGCACCGCCGCGCATCCGCCGGATCTGCTGTACCGCAATCACTGCCACCCGAAGCTTTGCTCCTTCATTGTCCTTCCACTGTTCCCAACGAGAAGGCGCCCGCTTCCGAATTGTAACCCGGAGAGAACGTGGAACCACCCAGGGTGGCATCCATCGCCGCCCCGTAGACAGGAGGGCTCCGCTCTCAGCCAGCGATCCCACAGCTCACGCCCCACCGATTTGGCTATCGAATCATACGCGAAGGTTCGGCTATGTCCGCACGCACCTGCAACGCAATCGCCATGGCCATCACGCAATCATCATGCACGCCTGCAGCCGCCCCTGTGCGACCATCGTTCTGCCTCACAAACGTTCGACATTCTGCTAACAGTCTGGAACTTGAAAATATCTGCGGCCCGGTCGAAAGTGCGTCGCCCAGCAGCGCGATCATCGCTGGCCGTGTGATCGCCGTGGTCAGCCATCCGGCTTGTCCACGCACCTCATAGATCGACGCATAGCGTTCAATTGTGCTCAGGTATGCCAGGACAGCCATGCCGTGATTGTTGCGCTCCACCACAAGTGATGCCTGGTTGTACTCTCTTGCCAGGTCCGCGCAGTATTTCGCCAATTCCCTGGGTGCGAGATGCCCTCGCAGTTCCGCACACTGCAATCCGGTATTTTGCTCCACCACCTGAACCGCGGCATAATCTCCGTCCGTACCACCTCCGGCCGGATCGACTCCGACGAGATACTTCCGTCCCGGCTGCGAGGGATACCAGATCCATAGTTGACCATTGCATCGTTGTTCGAGCGGTGCGTGCACCTCTCGCGCGCGCCGCGCGATGCACTCCAGGTCGAACACGCAGTCGCCGCTCGCTAAAAAACACTCGTCTGCACTCTCGGCATATTCCTGCGCCGCAATCCTGCGAAACTTTGTCTGAAGTTGCCTTCGGAAACCGATCTGTTCGGGTCGCAATCGGTTCACTTTCGCGAGCGAACGTTCTTCTACCGTCCAGTCACCTTCTTCAACTGGATGCCCTGTGTACACACTCTCCATCCACCACGGAAAAAAGTGACGGACCATTCCCGTCTCTTCCGCACGTTGCCATTGATCGTAAAAATAGCCATATGCTCCGTTCGGGGTCGATTCCAGAACGAGTTCCCCGCTCGGCACCAAAGCTGCACTCAAGCTGGCCATTGTTTCCGCGGCGTCTCCACTCCACCGAGCAATCTCCGAGCAATGGAGATTTTGTATCGTCATGCCACGACCCGCATTCCCGTCCGCAGCGCTTTCTACGCGATATTCGCTATCCAATTCCGGAAACAAAATCTGTCGCGTATTCGCCCTCGACGTCCGCAACACCCCTCGGCGCAATCCCTCCGGCAACAGTTCATAAAATCGGTGAACAATCCGGAAAATCTGTTCCGCTGCCTCCCGATTGTGTGCGACTTCCACCGTCAGCGTCCCCGGTTGCGTAATGGTCTTCAGAAAAAAACGACCGGCGACCCATGTAGTAATGCCCATTTGTCGCGCCTTCAGAACTATATTTTGCCGGCCTCGCCGCTCTTCATAGGCTCGTTGCGCAGTATTCGCTTCCAACGGGACAATCTCTCCGCGTCGATCTCGAACCCGCAGCAGCGCTTGCGCAAGCCACACAGACAAACCGCAACCGCCCAGTTCAGAACAGCGAAAATCCAACTTCTCCCCAAGCCACAAAAGGCGCTCCAGATCGCTTCGCTCCAAATAGCCGAAAGCTGCCTGTTCTTGCCACTCCCCTGACTTTTCCATTCAATTTCCAGATTGTCGGTTGCAAACAGATCGCAATGCCAATTGAATTCCTGGTCTCTGCAGAACCCTTCAGGCGACCTGGGCTTCACCGCAATCAGCTTTGCGCGATTGACGAGGATTCGCTAGCGCACAAATCGGAATCACCGTCGGATCGGTCCAAAGATCTTCCGGAGTTGGGTAATTCGCTCCCGGTCGTCGTAGCGGGTGTGGCGTAGCCAGGCTCATGAAATACTGCAGCCCCGAACAGTAAAACTCATTCTGCGGTCTGTCGATCGGCAATGCGTGAATCAGCCTGTGCGCTGCAATGGATACTTCCTGCTGCCAGTCATATGCTTCCCCGAGCACGCTCAGCCCAACGTTCAGAGCCGACATCTTTTCCGCGGCCGACAGCACCGGGCGGCGAGTCATCACTAGATCGCCATTGTAGGCATCCACATAGTCGGACAATCTCCCTACGTGCACGCCCCGATTGAACGTCGATTCCAATGTCAACCACTGCGTTGCCCCGACCGGAAGCCACGCCATCAGGACGTGCGAAAACGGCGAACGAGTGATTGCCTCGATCTCCTTGCTGATCTGCTCCCGGCCACAACAGAAAATCAGGTCGCCCCATTCCATCTGTTCATAAAACTCGAGCTTATCTACTTCACGAATGCCCGAATTCTCCACATCATCAATGTGTATCGCCATGCTTCCTCTTAAAATATCGGCTCGCCCATCTCCATGCGTCCACGAATACGTTGAACTCCACGCCATGATCTGGATTGACCAGCAGCGCCCGATTGTTGGGGCTGCACCCAGGCTTTCTAAGTCACACTGTTGTGTTTCGCACGGATGCCTGTTCGACGTTCGAAATATATTTGTTCTCTGACATCACAGTGCGGGTGAAAGCTCTGTATTTTCGGATTTATCGAAAATAAAATTCGCCGCGAACTACATGGAACCGTTGAGTGCACCCGCGACAGCAATGCACGCTGCAAGAATCAGCAATCCGAAAACCACCGTGTCCACGGCTTTCATGCGGTTTTCGAAGAAATCATACAAATGTGACGTTGTTTCCACTCTCTCAAAGGAAGTTCAGCTAATTCGCTGGAATCGTCGAGGCCGTATTCAATGTCGTTAGTCCCGCGGTTGGCAGCACGCTGAAACTTGTAGCTCCGGTAACCAACGCAGTCAACTCAGTTTGCCCGGCTGTTACCCCGATACCTGCTAGAATCTGAATCAAAGCGGTACCCGTAATCGCAACGACTTCTGCGACTTTTTGCGGATACGAGACGGTTGCTCCCAGAGCTTGGTACTTGGCTTCCGTCGTCAGCATCACGTTCTTGATCAGTGCCGTTGCCGCGTTCTCGGCGGTTGCAAACTGGGGCGGCAGAAGCTGATTGATGAGCGGCTGCTCGGCCGTCGCAATATTGATCCCCACGTTCAGCACCTTCTCAATGTCTCTGGCTGCTGCTGATAGAAAACTCTCGAATCCATTCTGCTTCCCTTGCGTAAGTTTCACTGGATTTGTGGCCATATCTCTTCTCCTAATTCCCCATAGGGGTGATTTCGTTGCCGGATTGTGAACTTTTCGGCTGGTGCTGAAACATGGCAATACCGCCGCCAATCATTCCCGTCCCAGAACTCATCAGGGCAGCTCGAACATCGGCTGGGCCGCACAAACAAGCCATACCGAATGTCGCAATTCCCAGCAGAATCAAAACAACTGCCCATACTTGCGAGCTGATAGCATTCAAATCATTAACCAGACCCATCGCTTCTCCAGTTGTTATCGCAACCAGAGATGCCGAGTTAAAAACGTCTGAATCGACGCGGCGCGAAGCCTTCCAGACGCGCTCGAATACCCGCACGCTTCAGGCATCCTCTAGTTGCTCTCGAATGTTTTCTGCTTTCAATCGCCCCAGAGATGGAGCCGCATCAATGCATCGCAAGAAATGTGTACGCCCCGGCAGGAGGCACCGCACTGGACATAGCCGCGTTGCAGAAATGCAATAGCAGAGTGTTCGCCGCACTTGCATACCCGTTCATGCTCAGATTTCCCAGCGATGCCGGCGGCCGGATTGATCCAAGGTTATCTGTCGCGACAAGGCCACTCACCGTAAACGTCTGATCGCTGCAGGACTGAGCCAGCACAGCGGATGGAGTAACTGTCCCTGTTGTGTAGTAGCCAATACGCGACACTGTAGACCCTGATCCCACATTGAGACTAGGAGTCGTGACCGATGCAGAGGCCACAACCGAAGGCGAGTTCACCGCGCTTCCCGCATTTAGCACTCCCAGGGTAAAGGTACAGCTTGTGTCGCCCGTGCCCGTCCCGCAGTCGATGGAGTTTGCAGTGGCTCCCCGATACAAGTAACCGTCGATGACTTTCGTATTCTGAGCTCCAAATCCGTAGGCATAGTTCGCGAACCAGTTGCCAAAGGTCGGATTCGCTGGGTTGCTTGTGATTCCAATCGCGCCACCATCATTAAAGAAGTACGCTCCGTTGACGCCAATCGCAGTTACCGCCTTAAAGATGTTCGCCTGTACAGAGCCAACTGGATTGATTTGCGGGTTCGCTGCGGAATTGTACTGACTGCCAAACGTCCAACTGAGGGTATTAGGATCGTAATTGAGTGCCTGATTGCCATTCGGCATCAACAGAACATTGAAGTTACTCTTATAGGAATCGCAACCCACGGGAGTTGGCTTACAACCGGCAACATAGATAACAGATTGCCCAGGAGCCTCGCCGACCATGAATGAGTCACTCCATTCGCCTCCCAGATAATATCCAGCGCCCGGCGGAACGTGTGTGCCGCCATATCCAAGGTAGCGACTCTGATCCGTCGCATTTTTAATTTGAAATCCGTAAAACTCTATGCCGCTTAACAAGTACCCGTAATTCATGCCATAGAGTGGACCGCCGTTGTACATCCGCGGTAAATACTGGTCCACGGCTCTCCCCGTGTCGTGGCCGGTAAAAATCCACGGATAATGAGCCTCCATCACCGTATCCCCGTCGGCAAAGGCAACCGGAAGCGGCATGGTCGTCATCGTGCCGTCGACCCTATTCGTGGCCGTATCGAGCACACTGTTGACACGAACCGCCGGATACAGTTTGTAACCGGTATTGCAGAAGGACGCCGTTCCCGATGTCGGAACTGTTCCAGTCGGCGTGGTCGGTAAGTAATAAGAAAACTCATTGCCATTGCCGTTCACAACTCCCCAACTCGCTACATATTTTCCGTTATAAGTTGGGTTCGCGGTCGTGATCGTCAACGTCATCCCATTGATTGGAGACAAATCCGCACCTGAGTTAAAGGGAACGTTCGTCGCCATAACAACGGTGTGATTGTCGCTTTGAAGTTGTACTAGGGATGCATTGAGCGTGAAGCATTCCCCACCATTCACATCGCCGCCGCCCGTAATTTCGTTGCTAATTCCTAGAACAGGTTGTGTATATCCCAGATTTGTACGCTGACTAATATAGTAGAAGGAAGTCGAATTGGGTGACCCCTCCACTGGAAACACCTGGCTGATCCCATTGTTATTACCATCCCCCGTGAATACGTCTGCTTGCGACTCTACACCGTAGCCGCACAAGCCTCCGTGCGCAAAGAACAACCCATTCAAATGAGGGAACCGCAGGTTAAGCAATGTAACTTGCTGCGTGGCAGAGTTGTAAGTGTAGTTGACCGTCTCATACTCCTCCTGATCGGCGATGCAAGCCGTCCCTGTGGTCGGCAGATAGCATGCCGCCCCGGAATTTGTGGACTGAAGAGTAGTCGGGGTGCAAAATCCAGCTGGCAGTCCAGTCTGTGGGGCGGTTGCCGTATACGACGGCACTACACTCGTTACGATCGAGGCGGCCGGATTGATCTTGTTTGGGGCCGACGGCATCACACCAACCGGCTGACTTCCAGCCGTACATCCAGCGGTCCCACCCGCTGCATTATCCGTGCCTGCGTAACATAGTTGGATCATTGTCGACACGGGAAAGTTCGCATTGCTGTCGATAGCCACGATTGGATTCACTGCACTGGAATTTGACGGTCCGGTGTTCTGTGCCCCCGCGTATCCGGTGATCGACCTGCCCGTGATAATGTCGGCTGGGTTCGTATCCAGAAGTTGACGGTCCTGTCCCTCGGTCCCTTGGCCAGCTGTCCCGTTTGTACTCACAAGGGTCGCACCTACCGCAGCAGCCGCCTTCATGACTCCTTTGTACACAACTGGATCCTCGGTGATCTGGAAGTCTCCTCCGTGACACCCTTCATCATTGCCCGTGTTCATGCCGCCATCACAGGTCAAAAGGGTAGTCATGGCCAGACAGTCTCCCACCCCATGGCAGTTCACGACATTCTCGATCGCCTCTTGCTGACCTGAGGTGTAGTTCGTGGTCGCCATCGATAAATTGCTATAGTAGGTTTTAAAGAAGTACTGGGGTTGTCCCGCTCCAAAGTAATTGTCGAAGTTGTACCCGCCGGCATAATCGGTTGTCATCAGATACTCGGAACTGGCCTCGTTCCCCTGATAGGTAGGCCAATTCTGATAATCCAGGGTGTAGGCAGTCCCGATCACCTGGCCGGCAGTTTGCTGTGGAACCACTGAAAATGGGTTCTCATAATAATCTGCCGTTACTCCGTTTCTGAGATCGTGGACATGCGTATTCATCGGCCACGGCATATTCTGAGTGTTGTTACCGAAGATATAAGCACCGTACCCTTGTGGATTTTCACTGTTCTTATAGGTTGGGTCCACGTTAACTGTGCAGCCGCTCAGCCCGCTCGGTGAGTTGACGGAACAATTTGCGCCGTTCATCAAATTCGAGATCCCATTGTTTAGGCTTCCCGTCTGAAATTGACTCGCATAATAACTGCCCTGGAGTATGTTGACCGCTAGATTTGAGCCAATCGGCTGCCGGACATCTTGAGTCGCTATCGGGGCTGACGAGATGACGTTCGTGGCGGCGGCGGCGATAGGAGCAATCGCACTATCCACATAATTCTTTGTTGCCGCTTGCATAGAAGTGACAGGGTCAGACTCTAACTGCAACGCGCCTTTCAGCGTTCCGCCGTTAAGCGGTAAATAGCTTCCAAGCAAAGAGTTAATCTGGGATGTCGAAACAGCCTGCATGGCTACACTGGCGGGCATGACCAGGCTCCGTATCGCAGCGACTGTCGTGGAAGGAACGTTCGGTACCGACCAATACTCCTTGCTTACGGTGCCGTCGTCAAGATGATAAACTGCGGTGTAATAGGATCCGTCGGGCGTCGCCCCCTTGTTTGGGGCAAGATTAAGGGAGACTTGACCACCTGACCCGATATTCGCGGTGATATTTCCCGCAGCTACTGTTTTCCCGCTCGCTGTTACAAATGCGGGCCAAGTCACCAAGATCGTTCCTGTCGCAGTCGTTCCGTCGGCGTGGTATACCGTGTCCTGCACGGTCGCTGTCGTTATTTGCGCACGGCCCGGGAACACGATCAACGCAATGCATAGAGCCAAGCCAGCGAATCGCCATAATGAAATTGCTGGCACATGTTTCAGCCCCGCCTTTATGGATCGACCTCGGTGCTTTCTCGTCTCTTTCATCTTTGTCCCCTCAGTTCATAACCCAAATGTGTGACGTGTGCCCGGCCTGTTCCGTGCTCACTCGGGGGGGCGCAGCCGTAAATTATTCAGCAAAGCGTCGCAAAGCTGTTCGCTGGGATTCTGGTCGGATTGCTGCGGCTCTTTCGTGGCCAATTCGCATAGGTCCAGCAGCAGTTTTGCATGCTGATATCCGCCACCCATCGCCTTTTCGATCAGCCCTTCCAATATCTGTGGCCACGCAGCAAATACCTGAGACCGGGCAAGTTCCCGATATCCATTGCCCGTCTCGGCGACTAACCTCCTATCGGCATTCTGGCCGCCAAGCCGGGCTCGCTCTCTGCTCTGAGTAACTTGTTTCTTGATGGGAGCCCGTCGGCTCGACCTTTCCTTCGACACACTATTCCACCTGTCCCTAACGCAAGAAAGATAAAGAGACTACCATCTCTGGTCGCCCCTTTATCTTCTTCGTGTCAAATTCAACCTAAGACGTTGTATGAAAACCGTAGGATAGCAATCGCGAAATCAGTCATGCTGATGTCGTCGATCCACCATCCTGCTTTCTTCTTTCACCGTGACTTAAGACTAACAGAGTCAAGCACAATAACACGCCATCGCACGTCCTTGCTATCTCCATTATTATGAATGATTTACTGACGTTGTCACCGTTTTGTACTTGACTCTCCCATCGGATCTATAGTTAGAAGTCGATTCTCAACGAAAATGTGGGTCAGCGCATCAATAGCTTCTCCATATCTTCGTACTATGGTTCGCAGACTCACGCGTAACAAACCGGCTGCTTCACCTTGCGTATATTCCTGGAGCGCAATCCGGCGGATCAGTTCTTGCGAAAACCCATCCAGCTTCTTCAAACATTTCTCCACGTCATATACAAAAATCACAGAGTCTTCAAAACTCGTCACTCGATAGGTACTCATCTTTCCTCGAAATGCATCATGACCCAGCAACGCAGGCATTCTCCCAACTGTCAAGGAAAGCCGCACATATCTTCGTAACATCGCTTCCGTGTACTTCCGGTAGAATGCCACCTCAGGCTTGGGTTGTATTCTCCTTTCTTTTTCTTCATCTCTTTGCATCGATCGAGCTTGAAACGGGACAAGTCGAATTTGCTCGGAGGCCTGCAGGTCGTATAAAGGGAATGCCGCACTCATCGCAAACCCCCTTCCATTACACGCATCCCCGCAGGATGCCCACATTTGCGCGGGCGCCCTTTTGGCCTGCGACTATGCGGCGCGGGAAAGTCCGAAAAGTGAACTGTGCATTGTCTGCAGTAAACTTCGCTGACTGTGTGATTGCGCAACCAAAGACGGCCACAACCCTCACAGATTTTCAGGTGTAAGCAAGATTGGCTCATAACGTAATGATCTCCAAGGCAAAAATTTCAATGCTCCCTTAAACACTCGGAATCTTCCTTCGTCCCAAGGGAGCGGCTGCGAAGACTGCTTGGCCGCAGAACTCTTCGGTTCGACGTTGGCCCAACAGGCACGTCTTCTGCTTGAACAACACTGGCTTTTTTGAAGTGCGCTCCCAAAGCTGGGCGATCAGGAACAATCCGCGTCCCTGAACGTGCGTCGGTCCCGGCAAATAAACTTCTTTCACCGGTGCAAGGCCGAGCGCAGCTCAATCGGCTGCATTGAAGTGCCCGCAGTCACCCCAATGGGGCAGCAGGCGTACCGGGACACTTCATCGTGATGACCTGGATTTGGGAGAATGGGAGGTCAACAGTGTGAATCTCTCTGTAAGGAATAGAGTCTGTTTGTAATACTATGTCATCAGACATATGTCAACACGAAATTGACTTTCAGATATGTGCAACTCCCAATGTGGGCCACTCTTCCAGGTTATTGCGGCGTCAAGATATTTCTTTTAGATATTTCTTTATAGTTTATATATCTATATGCTATAGTGGAGGCATGAAGTTTGAGACGCTTCATGAGAACCTTCGGCTGGAAATCCTTCGCAGGATCGAACGCGGCCTTCTCACTGGCTCGACATTGGCCCGCGCTACAGATTTTCAGCAGGCGCATATCTCCAACTTCCTCAATCGAAAGCGCTCCCTCAGTCTGGAAGGTCTTGATCGCGTACTCGCGGCCCAGAAGTTATCGATCATTGACTTGCTGCCCCCAGACCTTCTCCCCGCCCTCCCGGCTCCTCCTCGAAGCGCCTCGTTAAGTCAGACCGTAGTCGTCGTAACACATACCGCCGCATCTTCCTCCGCCCGCATTCAATCGCCGGAAATTATAGACACGATTGAGGTGCCAGATTCCGTCATCCACTCTTCCCGTCCCCATCCCCTCCCCGGCAGAGAACTTTGGCAACGCTTTGTCGCCGTTCGCGTCGATGCCATCCAGGCAGCTGCGATGGAGCCGCTTCTACGCCAGCACTTTATCGTTATCATCGATCGCCACTACAATTCGCTCACTCCCTATCGCCTCCAGCCGCCTACTGTATACGCCGTACGCGGGTCGGATGCCCTGCACTTATGTTTCCTTGAGTTTGAAACTGAGCGGCTCGTCCTTCGTCCTCGGAACCAGCAGATTCCAGTCCTGCTGATCGCCTTGGCCTCCAATGAACAACCTGCCGATCGCATCGTCGGCCGCGTTTGTTACGTACTTTCTGAGTTTTGAATAGCCTTTTGGCGCCGCTCACCCAGCGAATTACCCCGACTCCCCTCATCTCTCCATCCGAATCTGCTAGCATCGCCTTTTGGAGGAATCACTGCATATGGAACAACTCCCCGTTGGCATGGGTGCCCGCCGTAATGAGGACATCGCGTTAGATCTCTTGAAGTTCGTCGCTGTCACTGCTAGTGTCGGCCGTCCGACCACCCCGACAGCTGGCTTTGTGGCCGGCGGCAGCCCAAAGACAGAAGATCAGGTCAGCCATTTGCTGGAACTCTATACCCGCTGCCTTCGCGCGGTCGAAGGAAAGTAGCTGCGCCGCTTGCCCGGTCTACCCTCATCTCGAGTTGCCGTGGTCGGCGCCGGTGTCTTTGGTCGAAATCATCTTCGCATCTGGCGAGCACTCGAAGACGCAGGCGCTCCAGTCCGTCTCGTCGGGATCGTCGAATCGAATTCCACCGCTGCAACTCATCTCGCCGCGGAATATCGCGTCCCCGTCTACGCCTCAACGTCGGAATTGCTCCATTCTACTGAGCGTCCCGACGCAGCGTCGATTGCCGTCCCCACCTCGCAACACGCCTTCGTCGCGTCGGAACTCTTATCGGCAGGTGTCGACGTCCTGGTAGAAAAACCTTTCACCGCAAGCCTCCAGCAGGCAGACGAGTTGATCGCCCTCGCACAGCGTCATAATCGCACCGTTCAGGTCGGCCACCTCGAAAGATTCAATCCCGCGGTTCGTGCCGTTCGCTCGATTCTGCATCAACCGCTTTTTTTTGAAGTGCACCGGCTCAGTGTTTTTACTCCTCGAGCACTCGACGTCGACGTCGTCCTCGATCTCATGATCCATGACCTCGATATCGTCCTCAGTTGGACCCAATCACCCATTCGCGAGCTGCGCGCGGTCGGCCTGCCAATTCTCTCTTCGCAAGTCGATATCGCGAATGTTCGCGTCGAATTCGAATCCGGTTGTGTCGCGAATTTCACCGCCAGCCGCGTCAGCACAGAGCGCGTTCGAAAGATCCGCTTCTTTCAACCGCATCAATACGTCTCCGTCGATTACGCGCGTCAGGATGTCCTTTGCATCGACGTGCCATCCCTGCAGACTCCGGAATTACGTCAACCCGTCGCTCCGGACTTATCTGCGGTCTCTTTCCAGCCTCTCGAAAAAGCTCACCCCATACCAGGATTCGCAATGCGCAAGCTCGAGATTTCCTCCGGTGAACCGTTACGTCTGGAGTTAGAGTCTTTCCTGCGGTCGATTCGAGAACGTTCCGAGCCAGAAGTTACAGCCCAGGATGGTCGCGCCGCTCTTGCCGTTGCCCTGGAGATCAGCGCTGAAATCCATGCCCATCAATTGCGAGCCGGCCTCGCTTAACAGCCCCCTCAAAAGCTCGACATCGCTTCAGCGCTGCTAGTCAACTTCACAAACCAGGCATTTCAAATACCGAGTTTCAGCGATGGTCAGGATGGCCGGATGATCGAGTGGTGCTCCTCGAATTTCCAGCAGCCGCACCCGCTTGCCCGCATCGCTCGCGGCTTCCGCGACCGCCGCTTGAAATTCCATCAGCGGTACATGATGCGAGCACGAGCACGTCACCAACCTCCCTCCAGACCGCAGCATTTTCAACGCTCGCAAATTCATCTCCTTGTAGCCCCGCAATGCACCTTCCACCGCCCGTTTTGACTTCGCAAACGTCGGTGGATCCAGCACGATTGTGTCGAACTCCTCGCCGGCATCGCTCCAGTCCCGCAGGAGATCGAAAGCGTTGGCCTCAATCCATTCCACGCCGCTTCCCTGTCCAACCAGTTGATCCCGGTTTAGATTCAGATTTTTCTCCGCCACTTCTAACGCAGCCCGGGATGCATCCACACCCGTCACCTGCGAACAGCGACGTGCTATGTGCAGCGCGAACCCGCCCTGATACGTGCAAACGTCCAGCGCTCGACCCCGCGCATAAGACTCGGCCGCCAGATAATTCTCTCGCTGGTCTAAAAATGCTCCGGTCTTTTGTCCCGCGTTTGCATCGAAATGGAAATGCAGTCCGTTCAACTCAAAAACCGTCGCCAACATCGGCTTCTCCGCATTCCGCGCGTAGAGCGGCTCCGTTGAGGGTGCCGACAATTGCTCCAACTCACGGATGCGTGCATCCGGACGTTCCAGGATCGCCTCCGGCTGCAACATTTCACGAAAAACATCGACGACCACCGATCGCACGTCAGCAACGTGCGTCCCTTGCGTCAGCAACTGCAAAATCACCAGTTCGCCATACCGGTCCGCCACGATCCCCGGCAATTCGTCTGCTTCCCCAAACACCAGCCTGCAGGCATTCGTGCCCGTCAGTTCCTGCAGTCCGTTCAAACGCATCTGAACAGCCCGCCGCAATCGGCGGCGCACTAACTCCAGGAAGTCGCCGCGGTCCGCGATCAACCCCCGCGTCACCATTCGCAGCGCGATGAGTGAAGCGTCACTGTACATCGCCGTGCCCAGCGCCCCGCCGCGCTCATCAATCACGCTAACTAACGAACCCGCCGCCATCCTGTTTTGGCCCGATTCCGCAATCATCTCCTCCACGTCCGATTGGTACACCCAGGGGTGCCCCGCTCGCACCCGGGCCGCTGCCCGCCGGCTAATCCTTGCAATGGACCGCAAGATTGCCTCCTGCATTGATCCGGCCTTACTCACGAATTCCGCCCCACCACCCGCGCCTGTCTTGGAGCGCTTCGGTTCCCCTCTCGCCTGAAATGCAGTGTTCCTTCGACCCGCCTTAGACGGCATAGTTCCCTCTCGTCTTTCCCGTGCCTGAGTGGTCATCTTCGCACACTCTGGCGGACTCCATCGCGATGGCCGGCCACTTCATGTGCCGGAATTCCGCTCACATAACATAAAATCAATTATGGTCACCGCGCACACCGCTGCGGCATCCCCAGATGCCGACAAGCAACAACTCGCCGAAACCTTCGAGTTGTTGCTTAGAACCGTGCGCCAAAACCGTCCAAGCGACGACATAGCCATCATTCAACAGGCATACGAGTTTTGCCTGAAGCACCACGCCGGCCAGAGACGTGCGTCTGGCGATCCCTTCGCTTTGCATCCACTCGAAGTGGCTAGAGTATTGGCCGAAATGAAGCTGGATTCCACCGCGATTGCCGCCGGTCTGCTCCATGATGCAGTCGAAGATACCCCCGTGACCAGCCGCGAAATTGCTGAAGCCTTTGGCGAACAGGTGGCCCATATCGTCGATGGCGTCACCAAAATCGACAAGATTCAATTCGCCAATCGCGAGGATCGCCAGGCAGAAAACGTCCGGAAAATGCTCCTAGCCATGGTCTCCGATGTTCGCGTGGTGCTCATCAAACTTGCCGATCGCCTCCACAATATGCGCACGCTGGAACATCTGCAGCCGGAACGCCAGCAAGCTATCGCTCGGGAGACTCTCGACATCTACGCACCCCTCGCTCACCGTCTCGGCATGGGCAAACTTCGCAGTGAACTTGAGGATCTGTCATTTCGCTATGTCGATCCCGTCGGCCATGACCAGATCAGTTCCGCTGTTGAAGCAAACCGCCAGCAAGGAGAACAGTTTCTCCGCAATATCGATGCCATCCTGCACGAGCGCCTTGTCGAACATAACATCACCGCCCGTGTCGACTGGCGCATCAAACGCCTATACTCCATCTATCAAAAACTGCAAAGGCAGCGCATCACCGTCGATCAGGTATACGATCTCCTGGCGGTTCGCGTCATCACCCAGAGCGTGCAGGATTGCTATGCCGTCTTCGGTTTGATTCATAGCATTTGGCGCCCCGTTCCCGGTCGTATCAAGGATTTCATTGCCATGCCGCGACCCAATCTCTACCAGTCGCTGCACACCACCGTGATGGCGGAGGGCGGCCATCAGTTTGAAGTCCAGATTCGCACGGAAGAAATGCATCGCGTTGCGGAAGAAGGCATTGCTGCGCATTGGAAATACAAGGCCGGGGGGTCACCGGTCAATGCGAAAGACGAGCAACGCCTCGCCTGGGTTCGTCAAATTGTCGAGTGGCAGCGCGACATGACCGATCCGAATGAATTCCTTTCGACTCTCAAGATCGATCTGTATCCGGAAGAGGTCTATACCTTCACTCCCAAGGGCAAGGTTGTCGTCCTCCCGAAGGAAGCGACTCCCATCGACTTCGCCTACTCAATCCATACGGAGGTGGGAAACACTTGCACCGGCGCGAAAGTCAATGGGCGAATGGTCCCCCTCCGATCGCGCCTGCGCAACGGCGATATCGTCGAAATTCTCACCCAGAACGGCCACACTCCCAGCCGCGATTGGCTTACTTTTGCCAAGAGTTCGCGCGCTCGCAACAAAATCAAACACTGGCTAAACGAGCACCAGCGCGAACGTGCCATTGAAATTGGTCGCAAACTGCTCGACCGCGAAGCTCGCAAATACAAAATTTCGATGGCCCAACTCACCGATGCCGACCACGCCAAGGCAGCCGCGGATTACGGCCTGGCAAACTCCATTGATTTGCTGGCTGGCATCGGATTTGGAAAATTTTCTGCCCGTCAGGCGCTGAATCGCCTGGTGCCCGGAGCAACAACTACGCAGCAACCGGAAGTGGAGCCCACTTCTGGTATGTCGGACGCCGTGAAACGCGTTTTCTTCGGCAAGGGCTCGGACTCGCTCACCGTGGAAGGGCAGAACGACCTGCTGGTCTATCGCGCCCGATGTTGCAACCCGATTCGCGGCGAAGAAATTGTCGGTTACGTCACTCGAGGCAAAGGCGTCGCTGTTCACGCGCGCAGTTGCCCCAATGTGCAAAACCTCCTATATGAGTCGGATCGAAGAATTGCGGTTGAATGGGCGAATATGAAGGATCAGGAAGGTACTCCGCAGCGCGCGACTTATCCGGTCAAGATGATTGTCTATTGCGACGACCGTGCCGGCATGCTGCGTGAAATGACCGCCGTCATTTCAGACGACGGAACCAATATCCGAGCGGTTGAAACCAAGGCCGGCACGGAAGCAGAAGCTATCGTCGAATTCGTAGTCGACGCCTACGACGTAGGTCACTTGATCCGGCTCATGAATGGGCTTCGACGTCTACCCGGCGTTCGCGACGTCCAGCGCCTGCAAAAACTCTAGATCATCGATCGCGCTCCTCCTGCTATATCAGGCATCCATCTTCGCGAAACGCTTACTTCGCGATCGAAGACGCGCCTTGACTGGTCGTGACCGACGTCAGCGCGCATCCGTTCATCGTCTGTCGGAATTTGAAATAAGGATGGAAGAACAACGCGGCTCGCGCATCCCCATTACCCTCGACCAGCTCCGGCAGCCAAACGCCATCCGGATATCGTTGCTGTCGCACGTGAATCCAGAATCCCTTATGCAGACTGGCCAGCAGTCCGCCACCGATTTTTACATCGTGATCCAGGCGAGCATTCAGATCCACCAGCTCGCCCGTTCGTTCATCGACCTTGATGGTTCCCGACATGTCATGCAAAAACGTCTCTTCCACGCCCTTGGGACGCACGCTCGGATCTCCGCTTAAGTCGTAGGCTAGCGTCGAACGTCCGCCGCGGTCTACGCGGTGCCCATTCGTATAGCGCAACATGTGCAGCAATGTATCGATTTGCTTGTCGTCCTGGGCGTCTTGCTTGGCGATATATTTCGCGTCCGAATCTCTTTTGATTTCCTTTTGGATGCGCTCCATCTCCTTATTTTTCTGATCTTCGCTCAGCAGCCTGCCATTCTTACCCGTCAGCTCATCGATTTCCTGGCCGTTGACGAAAAACATGTCGTATTGGCGGATGTGACGCCTCTTCACATTGCCATTTTTATCGGTGTCGTCCTCTTCGCGGACTGTCTTGCACACGTACCGCTCCTGCTCGCTTTCAGATTCCTTCAGGTTTTTCAGCACTCGGGTCTTCAACTGGGCAGCTGAAGGCAATGGAGCATTCCAGTCGATCTTCGCCTCGTCCTGATGAGCGCTCTTCAGGTTGCGGGCCGAAGCTGAATCCTGGCCAGCCGACTGCGACCAGCCGGAAGCGCATGCACCGACAAGCGCGGTCAGTAGGATCACCCTCGCCCACCTTTTCATCCAATCCATCATTTCTCCCACTCCAAGTTCGTTGGACTCCCTGATCGAAAGCTCGTCACATGTCTTTGCAATCCATCGTTCCCTCATCCACGCGAACTCAGGAAACTTCCAATCGCACAGAGTACAATTTTTCGATATGAGCGAAGAAAAAACATCCATCCATACAGAGCAGGCGCCCGCTGCCATCGGGCCTTACTCGCAGGCGATTCGCGTCGGCAACATCCTATTCACTTCTGGACAAGTAGCGATCGATCCCGCGACCGGGCAATTGGTCGCAGGCGGCATTGAAGATCAAACCCACCGCGTTCTGAAAAATTTACAAGCCGTTCTCGCGGCCGCAGGGCTGGATTTTTCGCGGGTCGTGAAGACCACCGTCTTCCTGAAGGAGATGGCCCACTTTGCCGCCATGAACGCGATCTATGCAGAATATCTTCAGACGCAGGACGGCCCGGCTCCAGCGCGCTCAACCGTGGAGGTCGCGCGGCTTCCAAAGGACGCGTTGGTGGAAATAGAACTGATCGCCTATTAAACAGACGCGACTCCAACAGCGTCAGCGCACCAGCAGCCGCGTTCCCAAAGAAAGAGGGCAGCCTGCTAATGCAGAAAGCCGCGCACAAGAAGATCATCGCGTCAGAAACAAAAAAGGCGGAGGATCTCTCCTCTGCCTTTTTTGTCGATAACCTAGCGCTCGCTCCTACAGCGGCTGAACATCAGCTGCCTGCCAGCCCTTCGGTCCCTTCACAACGTTGAACTGCACGGCTTGGCCTTCTTGCAAACTCTTAAATCCGTTTGAATTGATCGCAGAGTAATGCACAAAAACATCTTCGCCATTCTGGCGCGAGATAAAGCCAAAGCCCTTCGCGTCGTTAAACCACTTTACTGTGCCTTGTTCCATTTGAATCTTATTTCCTAATCGATTTGAATTACGCTGAAGGGAATCGGAGCGACTACTAGCAGAATCTTGTGCTTTGGGGCAAAGTCTACAACTGCCCGGTTCTATTCGAACGCACGGTCAGTGTACCAGATTTTCGCCAAATGCAAGAAAAAAATGCATGTTAGCGGCGGCCTGGTCCATTACGCCGTCGCTTCGGGCACTCGTGCCGCCCAACTCTCTCAACCTTCATGCGTTATGCTAGCTCACGGCATGAAATTTGAAGAGCAATCGCTCGCCTGGATTCAACTCGCTCTTCCTACTCTCGCAGAAGGCTTCTCGTCCCTCCCCTCTCTCGAGTCAGCTTCCCTCGATGACGCCGCGATGCTGGCTGTACTTCACGAAACGGCAACCCGCCTCCGCCAGAATTACCCCTATTTCCACCCCCTCTACGCCGGCCAGATGCTCAAGCCGCCCCATCCTGTCGCACGTGCAGCCTATACGCTGGCAACCTGGATCAATCCTAACAACCACGCCCTCGATGGAGGCCGCGCCAGCTCTCAGATGGAAATCGAGGCTGTTCAGGGGCTCGCCAATATGTTCGGCTGGGCCACCCACCTCGGCCACCTCGCCAGCGGCGGTACCTTTGCCAACCTGGAGGCACTTTGGGTCGCCGGCCAGCTTCATCCCAGCAAAACCATCCTCGCCTCCGGGCAGGCACATTACACACACAGCCGCATCAGCGGCGTACTGAAACTGCCCTTTGAATCTATCCAAACAGACCAGCGGGGCCGAATTAATCTAAACGCTCTCGAATCCAGGATCCAAAACGGCGACGTCGGCACGGTCGTCGCGACTCTTGGAACTACCGCTCTCGGTGCTGTCGATCCACTGCCAGAGATCCTAGCCTTGCGAGACCGCTATGGATTTCGCATCCACGCCGATGCCGCCTACGGAGGGTATTTCACCCTGGCTAGAAACTTAGACGCAGATGCAGCAGATTCGTTTGCCGCGCTGACTGCGGTCGACTCCATCGTCGTCGATCCGCATAAACACGGACTTCAGCCCTACGGCTGTGGATGCGTCTTGTTTCGTGATCCCTCGGTCGGGCGCTTTTACAAACACGATTCCCCCTATACCTATTTCACCTCGAACGAGTTGCATCTCGGCGAAATCAGTCTTGAGTGTTCTCGCACCGGCGCTGCCGCCGTGGCCCTCTGGGCAACACAACGCGCGTTACCGTTAACCCCAGGCGGAGAATTTGCTGGGATGCTGCAATCCTGCCGCGCGGCCGCGCTCGAACTCTACCGCCGCATTCGCGCCTCCGACATGTTTGTCGCCCCAATTTCTCCGCAGCTGGATATTGTCGTCTGGGCTGTTCAGGGTGCCACTCCAGAGGAAAGTTCTGCCCGCGCACGAGCGCTCTTTGACGCTGCTGCCCGTCGCAATCTGCACTTGGCGTTAGTGCACCTCCCTCGATCCTTTTTCCCAGAAAGTACCTGGCCTCCGACAAACGGGGCTGCTCCAAGCGCAACTTCAGTCCAATGTCTGCGTTCTGTCCTCATGAAATCCGAACATATGGCATGGATTGATGCCATATGGGAACGACTTGAGTCCGCAGGTCAGGAAATTTTAGCTTCCCTCAACTCTGCAACCTAACCAGTCGGCAAACTCCACCCGCCACAGCACGAATCAAATACCGCATGCGTGCCTCGTCCGATATTCATTTTCTCAGGAGCGCACTGATAATATTCCATGTAGCGATCCTTGTCGGAGGCATCGCACAAGCAGAGTTTTTGCAGCAATTCGAATGCCTCGTGGGAACATGCGCTGAACCGATGCGGCTTCGACGCAATTGGTGTACGGGTCTGTCTCCCGCTGGGAGAACAAATATAAACTCTACCCCCTTGGGAAACAGAGGTTGAATGGCAATCAATGGCCAGCCGGATTTGTCGTCGGAACCATCTTTTGACGATTGGAAGCGAATTCAAATCGCTTATTTTTCAATGGAAATTGCAGTTGCTCCCAACATGCCCACCTATAGCGGTGGCCTGGGAGTCCTGGCAGGAGACACGCTCCGATCCGCCGCGGATACAGGCCTGCCCCTTGCGGCCGTCACGCTCCTGCACCGCAAGGGATATTTCCACCAGCACTTGAATTCCGAAGGTGAGCAAACCGAAGAAGACGAGCCTTGGAAGCCGGAGACGCTTCTGCAGCCGCTTGAGCCAATCGCCGCAGTTACCATTCAAGGTCGTCCAGTAATGATTCGTGCGTGGCGAAAAGACATTGTCGGCACCGATGGTCACATCGTTCCCGTGATATTCCTCGACACCGATCTTGATCCCAATGATGAGTGGGATCGTCAACTGACTGACCACCTCTACGGGGGCGACACTTTCTACCGACTGTGTCAGGAGACGGTTCTCGGCATCGGAGGAATTGAAATCCTCACGGCCTTGGGCTGCCAGCCTGACGTGTATCACATGAACGAAGGTCATGCATCGTTGCTCACCATTGGTTTGCTGGAGCAACAGGTCGCAGATGGCCATCTGCTGGATGCGACTGAGCACGATCTCGATGCGGTGCGCTCCAAATGCGTCTTCACCACCCACACCCCGGTCCCCGCTGGCCATGATCGCTTCTCTCTCGACCAGGCGCGTCAGATTCTAGGCGAGGAACGGACCGAGGCACTCCAGAAGTTCGGCTGTTGTCACGACGGCATGTTGAATATGACGTATGTCGCGTTGCGCTTTTCCCGCTATATCAACGGTGTCGCTATGCAACACGGCCGTGTATCGCGTGAAATGTTCCCCGAATACTCCGTCCAGGCCATCACCAACGGCGTCCATGCCGCCACCTGGATTCAACCTTCCATTCAGGCATTGCTCGACGAGAAAGTTTCAAGCTGGCGACGCGATAATCTCTATCTCCGCTTCGCCATTGGCATCGCTCCCAACGAGATTCAGAGCCGCCACCTGGATGCCAAACGTAACCTCATCCATACCGTCCGTGAACGTGTCGGCGTTACCCTTCACGAAAACATTTTCACCATCGGGTTTGCCCGCCGCGCAGCGGCCTATAAACGCGCGGACATGCTGTTTTCGGATCCGGGCCGCCTGAATCAATTGGCCGAAGAATATGGCGGCATCCAAGTCGTCTATGCAGGCAAAGCGCATCCCCACGACCAGGTGGGGAAGGCCATCATCCATCACGTCATCGAAGCCAGCGCCAAGCTCAATTCCGACCACATCCGCATCGTCTATCTTGAAAATTATGAGTGGGACCTCGGGGCCATCCTGACCGCCGGGGCCGACCTATGGCTGAACACGCCACGCCGCCCCTATGAAGCCTCCGGCACCAGCGGCATGAAGGCCGCGATGAACGGCGTTCCCAGCCTCAGCACCCTCGATGGCTGGTGGATTGAAGGCTGCATTGAAGGCGCCACCGGCTGGGCCATCGCGGAGTCGGATGACGAAGCGCAAGAGGCAGAATCCCTCTACGAAAAACTCGAAAACGAGATTCTTCCACTCTTCTATCACTACCCCGACCGCTGGGCAGAGATCATGCGCATGGCCATGGCCATTAATGGCTCCTTCTTCAACACCCACCGCATGCTCTACCAGTACGTGACCAACGCATATTACCCGGGAGACGCCCCACTTCGTCGGAAATTCCAGCCCGAGCTTGTCTTGACTCGCTGAGAGGCATATGCGGGTGCCACGATCTAGAAGACAGGCCAATCGCTAAAGGGTTTACTCGCGCTTCCTCCCCGACTCACGTATACTGATCGAAGCCGTAAAACTGTTATTTTGATTGGAATTACCATGCCGAAACTAAAGACGCACAAAGGTGCGGCCAAACGCTTTAAGAAGACCGGAAGCGGTCGAGTCAAGCGCGGCCAAGCCTTCATGCGGCATATCCTTACCTCGAAGGCAACCAAGACCAAGCGGCATCTTGCCGCATCTGCAATGGTTTCGGATGCCGACCTGCCCAAGGTGCTGCGCATGATTCCGTACGCCTGATCAACTCGCCAACGCGAGTTAGGGCCCGAAAGCGTTCGAAGCCCCCGGAACTAATCCTTCCGAGATAGATCAGAGCAAGAAGCGAGTGAAGAGGGTATCCAGTGCAGGCCTCAGGCCGGCGACTCCTCCCTCCAGCCGCATAACGAAACGCAAAAGGAGATTTCAACCATGCCTCGCGTTAAACGTGGCAATAAACGCAAAGAATATCGTAAGAAGATTCTCAAGCGCGCAAGCGGCTACTTCCTTACAAAATCCAAGCTGTATCAAGCTGCCGAAGAAGCTGTCGAACGTGGGCTTAAATTTGCCTATCGTGGCCGCCGTGAGAAGAAGCGCCAGTTCCGATCGCTTTGGATTGTCCGCATCGGCGCCGCCGCTAAGCTGAATGACATCAGCTATTCACAACTGATTCATGGGCTTAAGCTGGCCGGTATTGAACTGGACCGCAAGGTTCTGGCCGACATCGCCGCGAAAGATCCCGCGGGATTTACCGCACTTGCCGCCCAGGCAAAAACCGCGCTCAGTTCCGCTGCCGCATAGACGCAGCGAACAGCTCGACCATGCCACAAGGCACTCCTCAAGGGGTACTTTGTTGTTTTCGGCCGACTCCCAGCTGAATGCCCGCAAGGATCACGATCAACGCGATAATGCACTGAGAAATGACGCAATACAGACACCAGACCTGCAGGATCGATTCTTCCACGTGGGAAAGATAGAGGGCGTAGCAAAGTCCCACCAGCGCCGCCGCCAACGTCCAGTCTCTCTTCCGCAACAACGCAAGGAGGCCGATCAGCAGATATCCGGCAATGCCGACCGCGGCGACCGGCACGCCATAGATCAGCGAGTACCGGCTATGGTTCACGATTCCGCAATCCCAGTGCGCGTTGATGTCGCACGGCTCAAGCTTGTTGGAATAATGCACCTGCAAGGCCAGGGTCGAAACCACGGCTCCCAAAACCGCGAACAACAAGACCAGAATTCTCAAAGTTTTTTGCACGTCCCTATTGAACCATACCGCCAAACGTTCCCCAACCGTCCCCTCATATCTCTCAGCTTTCAGCCTCGGACTCGGAATTCCGGCCTTCTCTCATTTATCCTCAAAAGCAATGCCTTCTTCGCAAATTCCTGTTCTAGAAAGCTACGCGTCAGAGCATCTTGAAGCCGCGTTTCAGGCGCTCAATGCCGACGTCGCTCGTCAGGCGGCGGAGCTGCCCACATCCGAGGATCGCGAGCAATTTCGCTTGTACTGGCTTGGCCGAAAGCAGGGCAGACTCAAGCTCATAAGTGACGTCTGGCTGAAGAATGCTCCTGCCGAAGCGCGCAAATCACTGGGTCTGCATTTCAATCAACTCAAGCAGCAGATCGAGCAAGTCCTCGAAGGCGATCCCGCAAGCCTCGCTCCGTCTTTCGCGCCAGCCGACGCCATCGACATTACCCTGCCCGGGATCCGGCCCTCGATCGGCGCGGAACATCCGCTGATTCGCACCATGCACGAGATCGTTCGCGTCTTTGAACACATGGGCTACTCGGTCGGTGTTGGCCCGGAAGTTGAAACCGACTACTACAATTTCGAAGCGCTCAACTTTCCTCCCAATCACCCTGCCCGGGATACGCAGGACACGCTAGTCATCGCCAATCAGCAGCATAAAGCGCTGCGCGATCGCCTCTTGCTGCGCACCCATACTTCGCCGGTACAGATCCGCACCATGGAACGTCAGCCACCTCCGATTCGCATCGTCATTCCCGGCAAAGTACATCGAAATGACGCCGCCGATGCAACTCATTCGCCGATTTTTCATCAGGTGGAAGGCTTGTGCGTCGACGAGAACATCACTTTCAGCGACTTGAAGGGAACTCTCGACCACGCCATGAAGGAGCTCTTTGGCTCCAGCGTGCGGACCCGTTTCTTCCCATCATTCTTTCCCTTCACCGAGCCCAGCGCCGACGTGCAGATCAGTTGCATCTTCTGCGGCGGCAAAGGGTGCCGCAAATGCAAGCACTCGGGCTGGATTGAACTCCTAGGTTGCGGCATGGTCAATCCCGCTGTTTTCGAATTTGTTCGCGGCAAACAACCCGCCTACGAGCCGAAAAAGATCTCCGGGTTCGCCTTCGGCATGGGAGTCGATCGAATTGCGATGATGAAGTACGGCATCAGCGACATCGGCCTGCTCTACTCCGGCGACATGCGGTTTCTGGAGCAGTTCGCATGAAAATTCTTTCGACTTGGCTGCGCTCTTACTTGCCTGACCTCGCCGTCAGCGATCAGCAACTCGCCGACGATCTCACCTTGCGCGGCATCGCTGTCGATGGGGTGTTCGACTTGGGACCCGGCAATGGCTCGCTTTTGGAAATGGACATCACCACCAACCGAGTTGACGCCATGAACCATTACGGCATTGCGCGTGAAGCTGCCGCCATTTACGACATTCCTTTGAAATTGCTGGAAGTCTCTCTCCCAACCGCCAAACCGGCACAACAGCCGTTTCCCATTCGCATTGAAGCCACGGACCTCTGCGGCCGATTCACTGCGCGGGTGCTGCGTGACGTAAACATCGTGGCTTCGGCCGGAGAACTCGCGCAGCGTTTCTCCCTGCTCGAGCAGAAACTGATCAGCAATGCTGTGGACGCAACCAACTTCGTCACCATGGCCATCGGTCATCCAACCCATGCCTTCGACCTCGACAAACTTGAAGGGGGCATCGTCGTCCGCCGCGCCCATGCCGGAGAAAAACTTCGTCTGCTCGACGGCATTGAGCGCACCCTCGTACCCGACGACCTTGTCGTTGCCGATGAGAAGAAAGCTCTTGCGCTCGCAGGTGTCATGGGCGGGTGGGATACGATGATCACCAACGCCACAAAGAACATTCTTGTCGAGGCTGCGTGGTTCGACCCTGGAACTGTGCGGAGGTCGTCTCGGCGCCATGGCCTGCACACCGATGCATCGCATCGCTTCGAACGGGGGGCGGACTTCGATGCTCCTCCGCTCGCCTCGGCCCTCGTCTGTAAAGCAATTGTGGCGGCCGGCGGGTCCATCGAAGGGGATCTCGTTGACGTGGTCATTCCCGAACTGGCAGCACGCACCTCGCAGCGTCCGCCAATCTCCCTGTACATCGGCGAAATCAGCCGCATCCTCGGCAAAACGGCGGACGGCCAGCCCATCGATACTGCAACCGTCGAGCGCTACTTGACAGCACTGGGCGCGCGCATGGAAAAAATCTCGGCCGAAACCTATGCCGTCACATTGCCAAGCTGGCGTCTTGACCTTGCCGTCGAAATTGACCTGATCGAAGAAATCGCGCGGCTACACGGCTACAATCGCTTCGCCAACACGTTCCCATCCTTTTCCGGCAGCGTCAATGAACTGCCCTCCGCTGGTAAGGAATCCTTTCTTCGCCGAACTCTGCGCGCCGCCGGATATACAGAGGCAATCAGCAGTACATTCTGCTCTGCCGCCGACGCCGATACATTCGCGCAACAACCAAACTCTATCGTGCAACTTGGAAATCCTCTCAGCGAGGAAGTTGGCTTTCTACGACCTTCACTGGTACCTGGAATGCTGTCCATGCTTGCCCACAACTTGAATCGCGAGGTAGACGACCTGCGCCTGTTTGAGATGGGCACCATCTTTTCCGGCAATTCGGAGCGAGTCCAGGAAAAGCCCTCCCTCGTCGTCGGTGCCACTGGAACTGCGCTTACCCCTCACGCCCTCGGCAACCTGCGCGACTATAGCTTCTACGATCTCAAAGGCATTGTGGAAGAATTGCTCTCCGGATTTGTAACCAAATCGATGTACATGGACGCCTTTCCGGCATCGGGTGGGCTCATGCCCCCATGGCTGAATCCCGGTCGCGCAGCGCGTCTCGTCGTGGACGGCGAAACCCTCGGCTTTTTCGGCGAACTCGCTCCGCAGGAATCCCAATCGAGAAAACTTCGGAAAACCGTCTTCCTCGGTGAGTTCAATTTGGCGCGCTTCTTTCCGCACGCTCTTCGCCAGTCCGCTGCCCGTGAACTGTCTCGCTTCCCCGCTGTCGTGCGCGACTTCTCCTTCACGTTTCCAGATGTCGTTCGTTGGCAGCAGATTGCCGAAAGACTGGCATCGCTCGGCATTTCGGAGATGCGCAGCACCGAGCCTCGCGAAATTTTTCGAGACAAAAAAGAACCTTCAGGATCGTATGCCCTATTGTTGCGTGTAATTTTTCAGGCGCAAAACCGAACGTTGCGTCTGGAAGAACTGCAAGAGTGGGCTCATCGAATCTTCGCCGCCCTGATGGAGCTTGGCGGCCACCCCAGATTCCCGCTGGAATTGCTTTCTTGAATCGTCGAACTTTACGGTCCGTCCAATCGGCTTTGCGAGCACCTGAAAAAATCGACCCCCCTTTCCCACAGGAACCGTCCGAAAATTGGGCTTCACCCGAATCGTAGCGCTATACTGCGCGAAGAGCATCTTATTTATCTATGACAACAACTATGGCGAAAGAACAGGATCTCGCAGTGGCGGTAGATACGCTCGCCGCTTTGGAACAACGCGTCGTTCGGGCAATCGAATTGCTGAATCGCGAACGCCAGAAACGAGCGGAAATTGAGAAAGAGTTGGCCAATATGCGCGCACAGTTAGATACTCAGCACGCACAGGCGGCTACGTTACAACAGGAAATAGAAGAACTTCATCGTGAGCGCGACACGGTGCGCACACGGGTCGAACGTCTCATGTCGTCGCTGGATGCAATCGAGGCTTCTTACACGCAATCTGCCTGAAGTACGTGTAGAAAAACTTCCGTATAACGGAGCAACGATGAACGAAAACGATCCGCAACGTCAATTTTCAGACAGTGGACCTCAGGAGTTGAACCTAACCGGTCAAGATGAATCGCGCCTGCCTGACACGCCGGATCACGATCTTCCGGATGTCGCTCAAAACGACCGATCCTGCAATCTCGTCGTCGATATTTACGACCAGATTTATCACCTCCGCGGACCCGATCCAACGTATCTCGAGCAACTCTCCGCATTAGTCGATGCCAAAATGCGCGCCGTGGCCAAACAAGGCACCACCGTCGACTCTCTCCGAGTCGCGGTCCTTGCGGCGCTCAATATTGCCGATGAACTGGTTACCTTACGTCAGCAGCGGGACGCCTTGTCAGGGAATATTGCTCTCAACATCAAGTCTCGTACGGAAACCTTGGCGGAAATGCTCGACGCAGTGCTGGAAGAAAACCGAAAAGCCGGCTAGTCCTATTCCGCTCGTGTTCCCTCCCCGGAGTAAATCTGAATTCCCTGTCCGCTTCCGGACACTGTTTCTTGAATGCGGACACGCTATTGGGGTCGCTCATCCTTCTTTTTACTTTTCTTTCAATGACTTACCTCTTGCCCTAGGTGGCCTCTCACGTGCCTGTATTTAGGTCTACCGAGGACTGCCCTATGCAGACGTTTTTGGCATCTCTATTCCAGGATCTACGCTACGCAATCCGCCAACTCCGGCACTCGCCTGGATTTGCGCTCACCTCAATCGTTACCCTCGCGCTAGGCATCGGCGCCAATGTCGTCGTCTTTAGCGTGCTGAATTCGTTGGTTCTTCATCCGCTCCATTTCCCAGACGCCAGCCTTCTCTACACGGTGCAGCATACGCAACAGGGCTTTATCTCGTTGTCCTATCCGGACTACAAAGACCTGCGTGACCGCAATACGACATTTTCAGATCTGGCCTTATTTCGTTTTAGCCGTTTCGGGTTGCAAACCAAAGATGGCACACAGGCGGTCTGGGGCAACGAGGTCAGCGGCAATTATTTTGGAATGTTAGGAGTTCGGCCTGTGCTGGGTCGCCTGATTGGTCCATCCGATGATAAGAACCCAGGGGCCAGCCCGTACCTTGTGCTGAGCTACGCTTGCTGGCGCGACCGCTATGCCGGCGATCCGCAAATCGTCGGCAGGACGGTCCAGATCGACAGTCATCCTTACACCGTCCTCGGCGTCGCGTCGAAAAATTTTCACGGAACAGAAAGATTCCTGTGGCCGGAAATGTACGTCCCGGTGATGAATGAGCAGCAACTCGATGGCTATGACTGGCTGAAGAATCGAGGAGATGCTGGAGCGTGGGCTATTGGAAAGCTGAAGTCCGGCATAACGTCTCAGCAAGCCGCAGGAAACCTGAATACCATTGCCGCGGAAATGACTCGCGAACATCCATTGGAAGACGACCACCTGCAATTTAAGCTGGTGAAGCCAGGCCTTGTCGGAGACGTACTGTCGGGGCCGGTACATGGCTTTCTACTCGGTATGATGGTGCTGGCCGGTCTGGTATTGCTGGCTGCATGCACCAACCTGGGCAGCCTATTCGCCGCACGGGCAACTGACCGCGGCCGTGAACTGGCCATCCGCGTCGCCGTCGGCGCCGGGCGCGCGCGCATCCTCCGACAATTGCTCACGGAATCGATCGTTATCTCAATTCTTGGTGGCGCGGCGGGTTGCCTGCTGGCCGTGGTGATCCTTCAAGCCCTAAGCGATTGGCACCTTTCTTTCGGGATTCCCATGCAGGTCATCGTCAATCCAGATACATGGGTGTATGTTTTCTCATGTTTGCTATCGCTGGCTGCGGGGGCGTTTTGTGGCTCGATTCCGGCGCGACAGATTTGGCGCACAGATCCGAATCTTACCATCAAAAGTGCTGCCAATACGCAGCCTGGCAAACGCAAATGGGCCGGACGCGATCTGTTGCTCGCCACGCAGATTGCACTCTGCTGCGTACTCGTCACTTCGTCTCTGGTGGCCTTGCGCGGCCTGGCTAGGGCGATGTATAGCCCGTTGGGTTTCAACCCAGATCACGTTACGCAGGCCGGATTCGATTTACGAATGGCCGGATACAACGGCGACCAAGCTGTAGCAATTAAGCGGCGTTTGCTCGATGAGGTATCGCATTTGCCGGGTGTGACGGCGGCGGCTTACGCCAACTACACGCCGCTTGGCCCAGATTATTCGAGCACCGAAGTCTACCCCCCAGGCACGACAGTCTTTAAGTCGTCGAGCGGCATCAGCTCCAGCTATTTCAAGATTTCTCCTGGCTATATTGACGCTAGCGGTACTCGATTGCTGGCCGGCCGTGAGTTTACTTGGAATGATAACGCCAAGGCCCCATCTGTAGTCATCATCAATCAAGTGCTGGCGCGCAAGCTGTTTGGCGACAAATCGCCTGTCGGCCAATACTTTCCCAAAGACGATGGGAAGAGCCAATTTCAAGTAATCGGCGTGGTCGAAGACGGAAAATACAATACGCTTGCAGAAGACCCGACGCCCGCCATTTTCTTTCCCATTTTGCAAAACAGTGACAGCACCACAACGCTACTCGTCCGCTCGCAACGAAGCCCGCAGCAAATGGCCCCGGAAATTCTCGCGGCGATACATCGCGTGGACCGTCATCTGCCAATTTATTTTCTGTCGAGCTGGCGAGACCAGCTTTCGATGGCGCTGTTCCCGGCTCGCGTGGCGACGGCAGCACTCGGGATCTTCGGCGCGCTGGGGATTTTGTTGGCAATTACGGGCATCTTCGGCCTTGCCTCTTATACGGTCAGTCGACGTATGAAGGAACTCGGCATTCGTGTTGCGTTAGGCGCGTCGCACCGCCAGGTATTAGGTGCCGCACTGCGGCGTCCGATCGCTCTACTCAGCGCGGGTTCAGTGGTTGGCCTGGTTGCCGGCATTGCCGCCAGTCGCGTGCTATCGAGCATCGTGTATCAGGCGACGCCTAACGATCCGCTGGTGCTGTTGGGTGTCGCGCTCACGATGCTGCTGGTGGGAGTGCTCGCCACTTGGATTCCGGCGCGACGTGTTTTCCATGTCGAGCCCACGAATGTGTTGCACGACGAATAGAATCAATGCCGAGGTGTGACCTCGATCACTCGCCGCTTGCCAAGCGTGCGAATGCCAGTTAGCATCCACTTAGAAACCGGCCTGCAAAGCAGGTAGGGTGGTCAACGCTGGTTGAACCTACATTCATCGAACAGGGGACTCGACTCGAATAATCGGCTCGGTGTGCTGTCCGCCAGTCCGGAACGCCTAAAGAGCCGCGGCGGGTTCCCACCGTCTTAGGACGGGTTCACCGGCGCACTGCCATACGGCCCCGCGGGTCGGATTTCTACCCACCATCTCCCCTTCCTTTGCGCAAAGTTTGGTTTTCCGCTGGATTCTGTTCTACTTCCTCTTGTGTATCCTCGTCTTCTAGCCCTAGGCCCCGTCAGCCTTCCCACGTACGGCGTTTTTGCGGCCGTCGCGCTGATCGCTGGCCTGGCACTCGCCGTGCGAACCGCCGCCCGTTTGCGAGTAGCCCCGGACGCGATGTGGAATCTCGGCCTCATCACCGTCTTCACCGCGGTGCTGGGCTCGAAGCTATTGCTGATCTCCGGACACTGGCACGACTTTCTGTCATATCCGCTCCTAATGCTCAGCATTTCCGTCCCGCCGACGGTCAATTCGGTACTGACGCAAATCGGCCTAGGGCTGTCTGCCGGTCTGCTCTACATGACCCTAAAGCGGATGCCCTGGCTGGATACTTTCGACGCTGTCGCCCCGGGCTGGGCGCTTGGTCAGGCAGTCCTGGCCTTGGGGTGTTTTTTTGCCGGTTGCGATTATGGCCGTCCCACCTCCGTCCCGTGGGGAATTGTTTTTCATAGTCGCTGGGCAGCCCAATGGAATGGCACTCCGCTCAATACCAGGCTGCAGCCGGTCCAACTGTACTCGTGCGCGGTACAACTATCCCTCTGTCTTCTGCTGCTGGGGTGGCTGCCAAAACGTCGCCAGCCGGGCGAACTGGCAGGCACATGGATGCTGGCGTCGGGACTCACTGGCTTTTTTTTGGACTTCTTACTTGGCGGCGATCGGCTGCTGATTTTGTCCGGGGCTCTGTCTCTTACCCAGGCGATTGAATTCTGCCTGGTCGTAATTGGCGCGTTGTTGTTGATGGAAAGACGACCGACTCGATTGGCAACATCATGAAACCTACGCATCGCAACCTCCCCGATGAGAACGACCGTGCCGACGAGGATCTGTTCGACACGCTGGATGTGGATCTCGCCGAAACCTCTGCGGAAATGGGCACGACCACCCCGCGCGAATTTGCCGTGGAGGACGCAGCCAATGGCCAACGGCTGGACCAGTTCCTGACCGCGCGCCTTCCTTCGACCAGTCGATCCCGAGTGCAGCAATGGATTGATCAGAGTTGTGTTTTGGTCCGCGGCACTGCTGGAAATCCGCGAGCCATGAAACCGAGCGGAAAATTACGAGCCGGCGAAATCGTTACCGTCGTCGGCGTTCCGACACTCCCTCCGCTCCACGCGGAAGCCGAAGACATTCCGCTGGACATCGTCTATGAAGATGCTCATTTTGCCGTCATCAACAAGCCTGCGGGCATGATGGTACATGCCGGTTCGGGCGCGACGGACAGCGCTCGCAACCGGGGCACGCTGGTGAATGCCCTTCTCCACCACATGGCGACCCTCTCCGGCACCGGAGGTCCGCTGCGCCCTGGGATCGTGCATCGACTCGATAAGCAGACCAGCGGCCTGATTGTGGTGGCCAAAGACGATGCCACGCATCGCCGGCTTTCGAAAATGTTTGCCGATCGCGAGGTTCACAAAACCTACATCGCGCTCGTCCACGGTGCGGTGAAACTCGATCGCGGCACTCTGAATGCTCCCATCAGTCGCGACCAGCAGCGCCGCACTCGCATGACAACGCATCGCATGGGAGGCCGAACCGCTATTTCACATTATCGCGTGCTAGAACGATTCCAATCGCGTTACGGCCATTTCACTTTGGTCGAGGTCGAGATCGAGACCGGCCGCACTCATCAGATTCGTGTCCATCTTTCCTCCATCGGACACTCGGTCGTTGGTGACACGCTCTATGGAGCCCCGCATAAGATTCTTCCGCTCATCGAGCTCCAGCCACTCGTCTCCAGAAAGCGGCGGCTTTGGAGCAGGCAATCTCTGTCGACCGCAATTTCCTGCACGCAATGCGGCTTCGGTTGACCCATCCGGAGTCAGGGAAATCTATGGAATTCGAAACGCCTTTGCCAGCCGATTTAGAGGGGTGGCTAACTCGGCTCAGGTTGCTTGTCCAGCGAAAATAAGCGCTTGACACTGGTAAACTGGAATGAATGATCGGCGGCAAGATCGAACGATTGAACTTCAGATGGCATAGGTCTTGGTTGGGAACGGCTGTGATTTTTCTCGCCTTCTGATCGGAACGCAGAATATTTCCCAGGCGCAAAGCGCCACCGCGCCTGCAACGCCGGCCGCGAAACAGACGGCTCCGCTTCTCCGAATGCTTCCGGAAAGTGCGGCGTCGAGACCCATCCCGGCAGCCAACTTCTGACGCGCAGCAAAATGGCGCTTACACCATCACGACCGTCGTGAACGAAGTGAATCTTATCTTCACCGTAACCGACAAGCATGGCCATTTCATCCGCAATCTGAACGAGAGCGACTTCTCGCTGCTGGACAACCACATGTCCCCAGCCGAGGTCTACAGCTTTACTCAACAGACCAATCTCCCGCTGCGCGTCGGCCTCATGATTGACACCAGCAGTTCCATCCGTTCCCGCTTTCAGTTCGAACAGAATGCGGCCGTCGAATTTCTTTTGTCGGTGCTGCGCCCCCAGGTCGACAAGGCCTTCGTGATGGGTTTCGATGTCACCCCGGACGTCACTCAGGGATACACGAACAACGGGGATCTGCTGGCAGCCGGCATTCGCAAACTATCTCCCGGCGGTGGTACCGCGCTCTATGACGCAACCTATACCGCTTGCCGCGATCAGATGCTCCCGCTCGCTCGCTCCGGTGCCCTCCGCAAAACTCTCATCCTGCTTTCCGATGGAGACGACGATCAGAGCCACGCCACGCTCGACGATGCCGTCAAGATGTGCCAGCGCGCGTCCACCGCGATCTACACCATCAGCACCAACGACAGCCCGAGCCGCGATCGTGGTGACGACATCCTGAAAGCCATGGCAGTGGCCACGGGCGGCCGCGCCTTCAATCCTTTCCGCATGGAAAATGTGGCGGAAGCATTCCAGAGCATTCAGGAAGAATTGCGCAGTCAATATTCGCTCGTCTATAAGCCTGCCGATTTCAAGGCCGACGGCGCCTTCAGGCCGATCTACCTGACTGCGTACGATCGCGACTACAAGGTCAGCGCCGAAAAAGGATACTTTGCACCCAGCAGGCCCAACTAGCGTTCAACTTTTCCCCTGCTCGAATAGCTCCAGCAGCCCCGGCTCGTCGAGCACGGGCACATTGAGCTTGCGTGCCGTGTCTAGCTTTGACCCGGCATCCGCTCCTGCAACGACGTAATTTGTTTTCTTGCTCACCGATCCGGTGACATTCCCACCCTCACTCTCAATCCTCTTCTTTGCTTCTTCTCGCGTCAGCGAAGGGAGCGTGCCGGTCAGCACAAACGTCAATCCGTTCAGCCTGGAAGAAATCTTTTTCTTCTCCGCGGCGAAATTCAGTCCCGCGGCTCGCAGCTTTTCGACCAGTTCGCGATTTCCGGGCACCGCAAAATACTCCAAAATTGCTGCCGATATACGCGGGCCAATCTCCTGCACCCGTTCCAGGTCTTCTGCCCTGGCTTCCATCACGTGATCCATGCTGCCAAACGCGTCGGCAAGAAATTGCGCTGTCCGCTCACCAACAAACCGAATGCCCAAGCCCAGAAGCACGCGATCCAACGGCGCTTGTTTCGATCGTTCGATCTGCTGTAGCAGCGCATGCGCCTTCTTGTGCTTCACCAGGTCGAGCGACAACAGAGTGGCCTCGTCAAGGCTATAAATATCGGCCAGATTGCGCACCAGCCCGCGTTCCGTCAGTTGGTTGACGACCGCGTCACCGAGACCTTCAATGTTCATCACTCCGCGCGCGGCAAAATGCAGCAGGCTTTCTCGCAGGCGTGCCGGACAACTCACGTTGATGCAACGCCAATCGACTTCTCCCTCTTCGCGCACCACCGGATTCCCACACTCCGGGCATTCCGTGGGAAACACAAAATCATGGGCGTCCGCAGGCCGCTTGTCACGCAGAACTTCAACCACCTTGGGAATGACGTCTCCCCCGCGTTCAACGGTGACGAAATCTCCAATCTTCAGTCCGAGCCGCTCAATCTCATCCGCATTATGCAGCGTGGCGCGGCTCACTGTCGTTCCGCCAATCGCCACAGGAACCAACTCCGCCACCGGCGTCAGCTTGCCGGTCCGGCCCACCTGCACCAGAATGTTCTTGACCTGTGTAGCGGCAGCGCGGGCCGCAAACTTGTACGCAATCGCCCAGCGCGGAGCGCGGCCGGTAAAGCCCAGCTTGCGCTGCACCGCAGTGCTGTCCACCTTCAGGACTACACCATCAATTTCGTACGGCAATGAATCCCGCATCGATTCGGCTCGCGCAATAAAGTCCCACGCCTCATCGACCGTGGCAACAAGAGCCCGTTTTGGATTCACTCGAAATCCCGCTGCGACCAGGGCGTCAAGCGACTCGCTCTGGCGAGGGAAAATATACCCCCCCTCGTCCAAGGCAAAATACGCGTAGAAATCTAAGCGACGCTGCGCCACAATGTTCGGTTCAAGCGTACGTAATGTACCTGCTGCCGCATTGCGCGGATTCGCAGCTGGAGCCAACCCCTGCTCTTCCCGCTCTGCATTCAGTTTTTGAAACGCTGTCAGCGGCAAAACCACTTCACCCCGAATTTCAAAATCCTCCGGCATCCGTGAATCGCGCAGCTTCGCTCCAGAAATACTCAGCGGCACCGATCGGATAGTACGAACATTGTTCGTCACATCCTCGCCGATCACGCCATCTCCACGGGTGACTCCTCGAACAAGCTTTCCACCCTCATATGTCAGAGCCAGCGACAATCCGTCGAGCTTCAACTCGCAGGCGTAATCCATCTCTTCGCCTCTAGCCAACTCGTGTACACGGCGGTCCCACTCGCGCAACTCTTCTTCGTTATAGGCGTTGTCCAGCGAAAGCATCGGCCGCGAGTGTGCCACCTTGGCGAAGCCTTCCTTCGGCTTGCCTCCCACTCTCTGCGTCGGGGAATCCGGCGTTCGCAGTTCCGGATGCGCATCCTCAAGGGCGCGCAATTCGCGCATCCAGGCGTCATATTGCGCGTCGGAGACCTCCGGAGCATCTAGTCCGAAATAGAGATACTCGTGGTGCCGCAAGGTCTCGCGTAGCTCGTCGATCTGCTTCTCGACTCCGCGGCTGGGTGAAGACTTCGTCATCAATGGAATTATAGAGACGCCTTCGATTCAGTGGCTGCGGTCTTTCGCTGTTGCCGTGTATGCTCAGAAATTGAATGGAGCCGGTCACACATTTTTTAACGGGCGCATGCCTGGGGCGATCTGGATTTAATCGCACCACCGCCTACGCCACACTGACAATGGTGCTGGCTGCGGAAGCTCCTGACATCGACCTTCTCTGGAAACTGCGCGGCCCCGTTGCCGAGTTTCAGCATCATCGCGGTATCACGCATACGTTTCTTGGCGCGCCGTTCATGGCCCTGCTGATCACCGGCGCCGTCTGGCTATGGCATCGCTGGCGCATGCGCGATGCGGCCAGACATGCAGACGATATTGCTGGCTCGCAATCGAATCTCCGGTCCCATGCGCCGTCAGTGCGCTGGGGGTGGATATGGTTGCTCGCTCTGATTGCGGATCTGAGCCACCTGCTACTCGATTGGACCAACAATTACGGCTTGCGCCCCTTCTTTCCATTTAATCCGCATTGGTATGCGGGCAGCATTTTCTTTATCTTTGAACCCGTCTTCTTTGCCGGACTGGTTCTCGCATTGCTAATACCCGCCATTCTGGGATTGGTCGATCGAGAAATTGGAATTCGGCGCACTATGTTTCGCGGCCGTGGGTGGGCGATCTTCGCTCTCCTCGTCGGTGTGATTCTCGGGTGCTGGCGGTGGGCAGAGCATGACCGTGCCCTTGAGATCCTCGCAAAGCAAAACTTTCAAAATGAGCCGGTGTTGAAGATGACGGTCAACCCCTACCCCGGAGACGTCTTCCAGTGGTTCGGCGTGGTTGAAACGAAGGATTTTTATCAAACCGGAATTTTGAACACGCGCAGCGATAGTTTCACGAGCGAAGCTCCTGACGATCTCTACTACAAGCAGCCTCAGACCCCATTAATTCTGGCAGCCAAACGCTCCTGGCTCGGACAGGTCTTCCTCAATTGGTCGAGATATCCCTTCGTTGCACAGAGAGGCACCTTCGATACGCTCCAGGACGGCGGCCACTATACCGAGGTACATTTCGAGGATTTGCGATTTGCGTACAACGTGCTGTTTCTCCGTGGTCGACGCGACAATCCGCTTGCCGGTACCGTCACCGTCGCCCCAAACGGAGAGGTGGATGAGATGCGAATGAGTGGCCGAATACAAAAATAGTCCTTGTCCTTAGTAACTTCGAGCCACAGTATTTTGTTGTCTGCATAACAACTAGTTTTGATTGCGCCAAAATTGCCTTGACCATTTCTCTTTCCTCCAGAAACAATGGTCTTCTAGGCGGAAACCCAACTTTCACAGTTCCGTAACAACGAGGACCGAATGTTCAGCTATTTCTTTGTTTTAGCAGCGATTTTCACTCGCATCCTGCCACATCCATGGTTCAGCTTTACAGCCGTGGGAGCCTCACTCCTTGTGTTTGGAGCGCGCCGATCGCCCAAGCTGTTCATTCTCCCAGTATTAGCATTGGCTGCTGCCGACTATTACCTGACGGTCTTTGCCTACAATTACGCCTTTCATGTGCAGGATTATCTGGTCACCTGGGCCTGGTATCTGGGGGCCTGCTGGATGGGTTACGCATTTCTCCGCAAGCGGGCCAATGCAGGACGCGTTGTTGGTGCGGCCTTGGCCTCTTCCACATCGTTTTTTCTGGCGAGTAACTTCGGCGTCTGGGCCGGCTCTCTCATCTACCCGCACACCGCGGGTGGGCTCGCCACCTGCTATCTCGTCGGGCTGCCATTCTACCGCAACGATGTTCTGGCAACCACTCTGTTGACGAGCGCCGTGTTCGGCATTCCTGTGCTGGCGCACCGCATGGTGGATGAGTGGCAGCGCCGCAGCCTCAACAGCCCGAGCGGACCGACCGCAGCCTGATTGATCTCTGATTTGTCGTATACGGCTCCCGCCCTTCACAATGCAAAAGTGTGAGGAGCCTCTCCTATTGTGCCGCAGCCACCGCCTGTTCATGACGGCTGCTTTCGACTTCTGGAAGACTGCCATCATTCACAACAACCTGCGCTGGCTTGCTATCCAGCAGCGTCCGCAACGCCGCATGCGTGTGGGCGGGAATCAGTAATTCCCGCGTCTGACTACTGAACGCCGAAGAAACTGTGACTGGGACTTCCGCGGCGCAAAAACTATCGTTCTGTACATCGACGCTTACCAGATAGTTCTTGCCGCTGCTGTTTTTATTCAAAATCGGCCGCCAATAGGCGCTGACGATATGCAGCTCCGGCAACCCGGTGTCGCGATAGACCCAATCGTCAAAAAACCATTCCAGATCCTTGTTTGAAGTTCTCTGCAGCAGCGTTTGAAAATAGCTGGGCTCGTGATCGTCTGCCGACACGTAAGCCTGCAGCGCCTTTTCCAGTGCTTCGTCGCCAATGACGTTGCGTAGCATCCACAGCACGTCCGTCGCTTTATCGCGATAGTAAATATCGCTCCACGCCTCAATCAGGCTTTGTCCCGGATTCACTCCCGGATCGATTGTTTCGGCGATTGCAAGCGCGGCGCGATGAGAATCCATCTGCGTTATGGCAGTGCTGACTCCGGCACGTTGCTCAATCCACAACAGCGTCATGAACTGCGCCACACCCTCATTCAGCCAAACTCGCGGCGAAATAAAATAGGCATGGCCCAACATATGCGCCATCACCGGACCCACGGTACCGTCGCTCGCGTTGGTCTTGAGCGGCAGAAATAGAATGTTCCTCTCTTCAGAGGGAAGATCGTTGCCATCCGGCAAATCCACCAGCACGACCGACCGTTTCGGATGCGCTCCCAGCCATTGTTCGACCATCGGACGAGTCTGAGTGAATACTGTTTGATATTTCGACGCGGCTGCCTTGTTTTCACCTCGGGAATAGATCTCGAGTCCCGGCATGCTCTCCTCGGCCGCCGATATCACGAAGAGACTCATAGGGGCGAACCCTAAACGCATCGACGGCAAAGTGAACGAAACCACCTGCAAGATCGTGTTGCCAGCCGTTGTTGGAGGCGCAGGTAAAATTCCCGCTGCCTGTTTCGTTGCAGATCCGCCACTGGTGGATTTCTCGCGTTGCGCTGGCCCCTTCCCCAATCTGGGCGAAACAGATGATGGTGTCACCGGCTCTCGCGGAGATTCTCCGTCCGGTTTCACCACTGTCCCATTCAAAAAGGCGACCGTCGGCTTCACGTCCAGATATTCCACCAGTAGGTGCATCGAAACTTTGGCGTTTGATTCGCTCAGCTTCCATTTCCCGACAGAGTCAAACATCTCCGCTCCCTGACCGAGCAGCACCGGTGCCGTCGAAACAGGAAACCAGATGACATTCCCAAATCCCCGCAGCGCGGTGAAATTCGGCTCGATCGCATCCCACTCCGAGGAATTTGCGATTTTTGACGGTGCGCCCAGGCGCAGCAGACGTTGCGCCGACGGGACGACGGTGCCGGAGTAAATCACGCTCATCCGAATGCTCGCTCCTGCTGCAAGAGGCGTCCCAAGTTTGACGACCGCCTCCGTGAGTTCGCCCGTATGGTCGATGTCGCTGTCCACTGTTTCGGTCTCAAACTTTGTCGGCTTGCCGTCCACTTGGATTGAATACCAATGCAGCGATGAGGAAAGCTGCAACGCAATCCCATTCAGCGGCTCTTCGGTGTTGTTCCGGGCCACCACACGCGCTTGCACCGAAATCGACTGCTGCGATGGTTCCAGATGCACTTCAAAATCGTAGGAACTAAATGTCAATGAGGTGCGTTCGGCATCGGTCGCAAGCGTCGCTTCTGCCGGCGCACCAGCGGCTTTCGGCGAGCTCGCGGCCTGCTGTGCAGGAGACGTTACGGCAGGAGTCTGATCAGCCGATATGTTGTTATCGCCACTGGAAAACAGAACTTGTCCATTTCCAGAGGAGGAGTTCTGATGGTTTGCCTGGGAGCTCTGTCCGAGCGAACTGCCAACCGCGAAAAGAAGAAAAAAAACCAACCAATACCGCATACAATACCGCATACAATTCATGAACCCAATCCCTTGAGAGGTCGCTTTTTGCGATCTGAAGCAGTCGAGTTCTCGATCGCTGGCGGCAGTGCCGCTGTGCGGCGTTGTCGTGCCGCTTCGTACATGACAATCGCGCCCGCCACAGATACATTCAGCGACGATACCTGGCCCGCCATGGGAATTCGCAACAGATAATCGCAAGTTCTTCGAGTCAGCTCATGCAATCCGCTCCCCTCCCCGCCAAGCACCAGGACAAAATTGCATCGATAATCGAAACTATCGTAATCCGAGGAGCCTCGTTCATCGAGCCCGACACACCAAACGTTCTGCCGCTTCAACTCTTCCAGCGCGCGCACCAGGTTCGTTGCCTGTGCAATTCGGACATGTTCAGCGGCGCCTGCGGAAGTTTTCACGACTGTCGCATTCACCCCAGCAGCTCGCCGCTCCGGTAGAATCACGCCATCCACCCCGGCTCCGTCCGCGGTTCTCAGGAGCGCGCCAAGGTTATGAGGATCCTCGACGCCGTCCAGAGCCAATAAAAAAAGATCGTGTCCTTTGCGCTGCCCCAGTTCTTCGAGCGAGGAGTATCCCCGCTCGGCCACCACGGCCACCACTCCTTGGTGAGCATCGGTGCGCGCCATCCTTGTCAGCTGCTCCTTCGATTCCATCCGCACGGGTATCCCGGCGGCCTGGCACGCCTCTGCGATTCCATTCAGGCGCATATCGTGGCGCTGTCGAGAAATCGTCACGGACTCCAGACGTCGATTGCCCGATCGAATCGCTTCTTCTACGGCGTGCAATCCGTACAACAGCTGCATAATCTATAGTGTATCCTCCGCATCCGACAATGATTCGCCTTATCTTCGCCGCAGAAGTAATCCCTATACCCGTGTTTCTTCCGCTTCAGCATCTGAATCGTGAAAAAATAAGGGGTCGATCATTATGCGATTCAAAGAAAATCCCCTCGCGAAACGCGTCTTTCTAGACCGGGCCGACGTCTCTACAAAAGAGACTATGGCATCTATGCAAACAGCCGCGCTCGTCGACACCCAGCGGGCGCAGGCCGCAAACGCTGCGATTGTTCTGGCCCTTCGTCGTCATGATCCGGAGATGATGGAGCAGTTAATCGAACGCTATCAGCACCGGTTGTTCCGTTATTTGCTATTTCTTGTCGGAAATCGCGACCTGGCGCAGGATCTTTTTCAAGAGACATGGCTTCGCGTATTGGAACGGGGCTCGCAATTCAGTGGTCGTTCGCGCTTTGAAACTTGGATGTTTGCAATCGCACGGAATCTCATGATCGACCACACTCGAAAACGAGTCGCGCTCAGTCTGGACGACGTAACCGATCCCGAGAGTGATCGCCCTGTTGAGATCGCGGCTGATCTCCCCTCCCCTTTTGATCATTTTCAGTCTGGAGAGCGGGCCGCTCGCATCGGCCGTGCCCTGCTCACCTTGCATCCGCTCTACCGTGAAGTGCTCGTCCTGCGCTTCCACGAGGAAATGTCCCTGGAAGAAATCGCACAGATCAGCAGTGCGCCGCTGTCCACGGTAAAGTCGCGCCTCTACCGCGGAATGGCCGCACTAAAACCTGTCTTGGAACTGCACCGCGAATCCACAAGTGAGGTGCAGCCGTGAAACATGATCCCATCGCGATCCGTCCGAGTGGCGTAGAAACCGGACACACCTCGAATCCGGAGTCATCGATCTTCTCCGCTGAGGAACAGGAATTTGCGACCGCGCTACTTACAATTGGAGGAGTAGCCGATCGCGCGATGGTGTGTCGGGCGCAACGCCTGGTGCGTGAGCAAGCTGTCGAAATCGCCGAGCGGCGACGCCGCTTACGCCACGGAATTGGTATCACGATTCTCGGATTTTCTCTGCTTTTCCTGGTGCTTACACCGGTGTTCTGGAGCGGAATGCAGATGCTGCTGGATCCGATGAATTTCCCGGCAGCCGAACTGCAGTTCGTGTATGTGATCGCCTGGTTGTTCCCTGTCACGCTGGTAACGCTGTTCCTCGTGTTTTTGCGAACGCGCAACGGAGGCGGTCCAAGAAGAATCGATCATCGCGTTACATCGCGGTTGGACTCGATGGTTCGATAGGGCCATTTGCACCGCTGTTTGGAACGTGTTCGATAAATGACTGCTTGTGAACCGATATTGTTCCTGGATTCAAACGCATGGTATTTGTGCCGTGCGTGTGGTAAACCTTAGTCAACAAAAAATGGCCAGCAGCGATTCCAGTTCGTCATTCTCTGTCAGCGAAGAACTCACCCTCATTCCCCGATGGTCGATCGTTCTAGCCTTCGTGGCCTTCGTCGGCATTCAGTATCTCTTCTTCTTCGTGCTGCATACCCACTACCATAGCCCCTTTCCGGTGCACGTCTATTTCGGTGCTTCCTGGGGCGCACTCGTGGCTGTCTACATGCTGATGATCGGCTACATAAGCGAGGACGCGCCACGCCGCAATATGGGTAAGTGGCTCTGGATCTTGTTGTGTATTGTCTTACAGGGCGGCATTGGTCCGGTGCTGTATTTTCTCCTGCGGCAACCCGTTCTTTCCCAATGCCCCTGCTGCGGTACAAAGGTGGATAGCAACATCAACTATTGCCCGCAATGCGCCTATCGCGTGTCCCCCAACTGCGGTATTTGCCACCAGAGTGTTCGCCTCACGGACCTGCACTGCACTCACTGCGGCCACGATTTAGCGGACGACAACGCGCCCGCTCGCCTTTCTGCGTATCGCTCCTGAGCGACCGGCGATCGTCTGCGCTACCAGGCTCCTCCAATCCTCAGCTTTCGCAGATGCAGGCAACTCCCACGACCGCTGAAGTTGCTCGAAAGATATTTCCCTGATGTAGAGTGAACCTAGGCTATGACCATCCGAGCCGTGATTGTCGATGATGAACAACTGGCGCGCCAGGAGCTGGAGTATTTGCTCCGCAAATTGGACGATGTAGAAATTGTCGCCCAGGGAAAGAATGGCGTGGAAGCGGTGGAGTTGGTGCGCGCGCATCAACCCGACGTAGTTTTCCTAGACGTCCAGATGCCCGGCCTCGACGGCTTTGCAGTCCTCAAGAAACTGCTCGAAAAGAGTCGTAAGTCGGCGCTTCCGAACATTGTCTTCGCCACCGCTTTCGATCGATATGCGGTCCGCGCTTTTGAAGTGAATGCGGTCGACTACCTGCTGAAGCCTTTTGACGAGAAGCGAGTCCGGCATACCCTCGAACGGGTCAGAACTCGGCTGGCGGAGATCGCGGCTGGGTCTTCTGTTCCAGCGACCGTGGCACCATCCAAGTCATCCGGTGTGAAGGCGGGCTCGGTTGAGGCCGCGCACGCAGCCAACGCAGTCGATGAGCGGCTGGATGCTCTGGTTCGCCTGCTGGAGCAGCAGCAGGCCCCCGCGAAAAGTACCGCCGCCAAAATTGTACTCCGTGTTGGCGGTCGCCTCCTGCTCGTCGAGCAGCGGGATATCTGCTTCGCATCCATTGAGGAAGGTACGATCAGCGTTGCCACCCACTCCATCGAAGGCCAGTCAAATTGCCGAACTCTGGAGGACCTGCTCGAATTGCTGGACCCGGAATTATTTTGGCGCGCCCATCGTTCCTTCGTCGTGAACATCCATCGCATTCAGGAAGTGGTGCCGTGGTTTAAATCCAGCTATCAATTGCGCATGGACGACCGGCGCCACACAGAGATTCCCGTCAGCCGCGGTCAAACGAAACGTCTGCGCGAGCTTTTCAATCTGTAACAAGCGTGTTCAATCGTAGCGCTCAAACACAATCTGCTTGCGGTCCCAACCCAATTCCTTCAACTGCGCCCGATTGGCCGCGACCATTTCGTTCAGTCCGCAGATATAAGCCTGCTGTGGTTTTCCATCGCCGCTTGAGAAATCCCCTCCCGCACTCTGCAGTAAAAGGTTTCTCACCTGCACGTCAACATTTCCCCGGAGTCCCCCCCAATCCTCGTGGGGATGACTCACAGTCGGCAAAAAATGAAAGTTGGCGTGTTCTGCGGCAGTCTTCTCAAAATAATGCTGATAGTAGATTTCCGACTGATGCCGCGAGCCATACATCAGCCAGAAATGTTTTCCCTCGCTTTTGTCTTCTTCCACACTAGGGAACAGAGACTCGACAAAACCACGCATTGGCGCAATTCCCGTCCCGGCGGCAATCAATACCACATCCACAAGCGGTCGGCGTAGTACAAACAGACCGTATGGCCCGTGAAACGGCACTGTGGTACCAGGTTTCGCGTCTGCAAGCTGGTTGGAAAAAAAACCGCCGTCCACCCGATCTAGGCAAAGATCGAATCGATTGCCGCGCGGCGCAGATGCAATCGAATAGGCGCGCGTCTGAGGTTTTCCCCGGCCATCCTCGGCGACCATGGAAACAAACTGTCCCGGCTCAAAGGCGAAATTATTAAGCTCCGGAATGTCGAACTCCAGGTGATAACACTGGGAGCTTTCAGACAACAGTGTCTTCTCCAGCAGCCGGGCGCCATACATCCTGCGTTCCAAGTCTCCTCCTCCTCCGACACTCCAGTGTTACGCGTTCTGGGCTACAAATCGAGCGCAAAAATAGAATGTTGCGCCCTCGCCTACCGCGCCCTGGGCCCAAGCCCTACCGCCATGGCGAGAAATGATCCGTTGCACTGTCGCCAATCCGATTCCTGTTCCGACACCTTCCCCCTGGCTGTGGAGACGTTGGAACGGCTTGAATAAGCGATAAAACTCCGGATTAAATCCGGCGCCATTGTCATGCACGAAGCAGACAATTTCCTGCGCCGCCCGTTTGTATTCAAGTTCTATGGAGGCGGCACCCGTCTTCTCCGTGTATTTCCATGCATTGCGAATCAGATTCTCCAGTGCCACTCACGTCAACCCTGCATCGGCCAAGACAATGGCGATTGCTGGGGAAATTGAAGGCTGCCGAGCCGGCCCGGAATCTTCATTTCATAATCGCCGCAGGCGAGTTTTCCAATTCGCTTAGATCGAAGATAGACCGCTCCACGCCCTGTGGATTCAAATTGACCCACTACCTCCTCTCCTGGACCCGCTCCTCTAGTTCATCCTTTGCCTGGCGCAGCGCAAGATCCCTCTGCTCAATTTGCCCCAGCATTTCATTAAAGGCGTCGATCAGCACCGAGACCTCATCCCGATCACGGCTCGGCGGCGCACGCAAAGAGTAGTTGCGGTCCCTCGATACTGCGCGAGACATTTCAGCAAACGCGACCATCGGCTCCGAAACCTGCCGCCGGCACGATAGCGTGGCGATCATTGAGGTCGCCAGGCAGAGCAACAGAATCACCGCAGCGATGACGATAGAGCGGCGTGTTCTGCCACCTAGCTTGGCCAGCCGCGCCAAAATATATACCGTGCCTTTCGGAATGTCCTTGAAATACAATCCGGTGGGCCAGCAGAACATCTCTGCCAGATACGCAGGTCTGTTGATTCCGGGTGGCGGAAAGAGGTGAAAAGCGCATTGCCCACCCTTCTCTCGATCGATAGCCCGCAAATACCTTGCCGTCATTTCCGACGATCGCTGCGCCCACAATGTCATGCGAACAGCTGAGCGCCGTCAACGTATTTACGGCAGCCTGCTTGTCGTTGAACGGCAATCCAGATACGCTGTTCGAACCAACAATTCTCGCCTCTGCCGCCGCCTAGCGCGCTGGCATAGGTTCCATGCGTATCGCGAGCATGCTTGGTAATGATGTTGATGACGCCGTTGACCGCATTTTCACCCCATACGGCGCCAGCTGGCCCGCGAATCACTTCTATCCGATCGATATCCTGCAGCGGAACGTCCTGAACATCCCAATACACGCCCTCAAATAGCGGCTTATACACGCTGCGGCCGTCGATTAGAACTAAAAGGTCTTTGGAGAACCCGCTGGTAAACCCGGGAATCCCAACTGCCCAATCATCGCTCTGGGAGCGCGATCGAAAACCTCCACATAAAATTTCGGAGTAAGTACGTTTCAGTCCGGGGATTACAGACAGCAAAGCGGAGGGGATGTAGACCGAGCCGTTGGATGCGTCGGCTGAACCGCAGGCTGGCTGTTGATTGTGACGAACATCACGGTTGACAATTCTAACCCACGCGCGTTGGGTCAGTGCTGTCGGGTTCGAAATCCTGGCGTCAGGCCGCACCAGGCAGCACTAAATAAGAACGGCGAGAACCAGAAGGAGTTCACGCCGGCGGTCAAGCTCAAAGTCAAAACGTCAGAAATTTTAAGCCATCAATCATGTTTCATCTTGGGCGGATAGCGATCGAGAATCTTGTAGACAGAATGGGCGACTTGCTTTTCCTCGGCATTCCCGCTCTTGGTCACATCATCCTGGATCGCCACTCCACGCCAGACAATCTTTCGCGTGTGGGCGTCAATCAAGTCGATGGTCAAATATCCCATCACGCGCGGACTAGGACGCGTTTGGGAGTAGCTCATGCCGCCCCAACCACCCCAACCCCAGCCTCCGCCCCAACCCCATGCGCCCCAGCCCGGGCCGAATCCATATCCGTACGTATTCCAATCCATCACATTGCGGGTGGTGAAATGATAGGTCACGTATAAATCAGGGTTTTGCGCGGCAGTCACCTGTTGCAGACCCTTTTTCTTGGTTAAGGCATAGTTCACGTATTCCCCGACATACTGCCGGTAAAACGGATGGTTCGTCGCTTCGCTCTGCACCCACTCGTAGGTTTTATATTGAGCAAAGGGCGCGTCCTTACTCCAATTCGCGCGAACTTGCTGCGCGGATGCGGACAAAGGCAATCCTATGGCAACCGCGACGCCCACGGCCACGGTCGTCCAGGAACGAATCGTTGATCGAAATATCTTCGTCAGTTTCACAACAGCCCCTCTTTCTACTCACTTCCGATGCCGGAAATTCAAGCCCCATCAAGGATGAGTGTCGGCTGTGATGGGCACCGTAGTTTAGAGTCAACATCGATCGTTTCGTTAGCCGCGTCGTCCGTCTTCAACTTCACTGGATGACATTGGCCCACAATCACTGGCGCGACTTTTTTGTCAGAGGTCCGTCATTACGTTTCGTCGGCCAGATCGCTTCGATTTCGGAATCTCGATCGAACTGTACCCCATTGGTCACTATCATTCATAGCACGAATCACGTAATCTTAAACACAGGTTGAAATGAGAAGTTGTCCTCTCCAGTTCGAAGGCAGACCCCGCCTCGCCAGCAGAGTTGTTCTGGCTTTTTTCCTGGCCGCGACCTTGTGTGTTACACCTTTCGTATCAGCAAGTTCCACCCGAGCAACCGTGGCCTCGCGGCAGCACACGAAACGCGGGCGCTCCTCATATGCCAAAACTTCACGCCGACGGGCCGAACTCCACCGAGCTGCGCTCGAGCGCCAACGCCGAGTCCGGCGCCATCGCCGAAGAAGAATCGATACCCGCAGCCACCGCTTGTCGGTGACGCTGGATCGGGTCCACTCGCACCCGGCTACCGTTGCGGAGACAACTCCCCCGGACGCTGCGCCGCTACCGACTGAGGCAACCGCTCCACTCGATGAGGACGCTTCGTCGACCGGCAGCACCCCCGTCTCGCGCGACATGTCTCTCTTCAATACTTCGGTTCCGCGCTATATGCCGGTTGCCTTGCGCGGCTCGCATGAAGTGCTGGTGCACCAGAACATCATCGCCGACGTGGAAGGACTCAGTCGCATTCAGGACGATGCTCAGCTCGGCGCCATGATTCGTTCCGGAGATCTTGTGGCGTTGCCCGATTCTCCAGGCTTGGCCATCGATCCCCGTCTGCCGATAAATCGTCGCTATACCCGCCCGTGGACCGCGAAATTTCTCAGCAATCTCGCTCGCGCACACCAGGAAATTTTCGGCCAGCCCTTGCAACTCACCTCAGCCGTCCGCACCGCGAATTTTCAACGCCATCTCGCACACTATAACGGGAACGCGGCGCCCATCTCCGGCGACACGGCTTCTCCTCATCTGACGGGCGAAGCGATTGACCTGGGGAAAAAAGGAATGTCGCTGAAAGAGATTGCGTGGATGCGATCCGTCTTGGGCGAGCTCCAAGCCAGCGGCAAGCTGGATGTCGAGGAAGAATTCGAGCAGGCATGCTTCCATATCTCCGTGTATAAGACGTACGCACCGCACAGTGCTCCGCCGGCTGAACTAGTAGCTCACAACGATGCGCCCTCAGAAGCGACTGCGGCCCCGGCTGTTGTCAAACCCGTCAGCATGCCGGTGAAACATTCGGTGCATTCTGAGCGCGGGCATAGCTACTACGTCCATCACGTCCGCCACACATCTTACGTCCATCGTCGTCGCCACCATAGAAGTATGTCTCTCATTGCCGCCGGGCTCCGCTAACACGCGGTTTCTCTGAGTCGAAGTGGCGTTGATCTCATCTTGCAAGCTGGATCGTTTCAGCGCTGCGGCTCGGCCGTCGCGGCTTCCTCGTCCGCTCCCAACAATTCTTGTTCGCTCAGCCGGTTCACTTTTCGCAGTGAAGGAAACATTAAAGTCCAAACGCCTGTGACTAAGATTGCCCCTATACCTCCAACCACGACCGCCGGTACTGCACCCCACCATTGAGCTGTCACGCCGCTCTCAAAACTCCCAAACTCATTGCTGGCCCCGATAAACAGGGCATTCACAGCACTCACTCGTCCTCGCATTGCCTGCGGCGTGGCCAACTGCAGCATCGATGAGCGGACAATGATGCTGACCATATCGGCCGCCCCAACGACAAACAAAGAGGCCAAGGACAAGGCCATATTGCGCGAAAGTCCAAACACCACCGTAGCCACGCCGAATACTACAACAGAAAACAACATACGAATTCCCGCGCTATGGCTGATCGGTCGCCAAGTCATCAATATGGAGACACAAAGCGCCCCCAGTGCCGGAGCGGCCCGCAGGATTCCCAACCCGGTTGGGCCGGAATGCAGAATGTTTTCAGCAAAAATCGGCAGCAGCGCAACCGCCCCGCCTAGCAGCACGGCAAACAGATCCAGCGTCGTGACCCCCAGCAGCAGCCTTTTGTGCCACATGTATCGGAATCCCGCCAAAAGCGTTTCAGCCGAAATTGACCGTTGTTCCTGGCGTCCGGGCCGCACCGAAAGCGATGCGAGAAGAAACAGAAAGACAAATAATGTTGCCAGTGCAAACGCGTATACGATTGCGCCACCCGCCATGTGTTTGCCGATTGGGCTCGGGAGCCACTCCGCCAGCGGCAACGTGAATAGCACGCCGCCCAGCGCCGGGCCTATGAAATTCGCCAGTTGAAAGATGGACGCACCCCAGGAAACAGCGTTGACGAAGTCTCCCTTCGGCACCAGGTGGGGCAGAAATGCCGAACTGGCCGGACCGCTGAACGAGCGCCCAGTCCCAACCAGGAACAACACCGTAAACAAGGCAGCAACATGCTTGGTGCCGATCCACGAAAGATAAAACAACGTTCCTGTGCAAAGACACTGCAAGCCATAGCAGACCAGAATGATGTGCCGTCGGTCATAGCGATCGGCTGTATGCCCGCTCACCAGCAGGAACAAGATCCCCGGCAGAAATAGTGCCAAGCCGGCATAGCCAAGATCGATAGCTCGATGCGTAATCGCGTAGATTTGCCAGGACACCGCGACCGCCTGCGCCTCGGCGCCAATAATGACGAGCAGCCGTGCCAGCTGATATCGACGGAAGTCGCGGGAGGCGAATGCGGCAGCGCCTCGAGCCGGTTCATGCGGAATCGACATTCCTTCTATCCTGACACAGTTTCAATGGACCACGTTTTTGGACGGGACATCTCGATGCGCCATGCCGCTGCTTACATCCCGCATTGACAATTTTGAATGCGAGGACAGCGGGATGCAATCGCAGAAACATCGCTGACCCCCAAGGCAGGCTTCCATTCGCGCTAACTCACCTGCTGCAGAGAGGAGCGCATGCCGCAATTCAGTATGGATTCCACATACCCGCTCACCGCTCGCGACAATTCCGGCAGCTGCCGCAAATCTTTGCCCCACCAATCTTCGCGTTTCAGCACGGCCTCTGTCAGTTTGCGAACTCCATCACCTGACCCGTCAAATCCTGACCATAGCCACGCAAATGTTTCCAAAATCGCGTGGCCGTCCTGAATGCGATATTCTTCGCCTCCGCGATGGCCAATCAGCGCACCATCCCGAAGTTCCGTCCCACGGTAAAAAGTAATCAGCGCGGCCAGAGCGAAGGTCAAACGAGCGGGCAGTTCGCCTTTCATCGCAAGGTACTGTTCAACAGACGGCAATACGCGCGTCTTGTACTTCGAAATCGAATTCAGGGAAATACTCAGCAATGCGTGATGAATAGAAGGATTACTGAAGCGCTCAAATACTGCGGCTGCAAACCCGTCGAGTTCCTGCTTCGGCAACGTCAGGGTTGGAATCACCTCATCGTAAATGGCGCGAGTCATAAAATTGCGGATCTGCGGGTCCTTCATGCACTCGCCAATCAGGTTTTCGCCCGCCTGATATGCAGCCAATACAGTTGCCGTGTGAGCGCCGTTCAGTATCCGCACCTTGCGTTCTCGATAGGGCGTCAAGTCCTCGGCAAAAACCACATTGAAGCCGGCTTCACGCAGAGGCAGTTCCGCGGCCAACGCAGATGGACCTTCAATCACCCACAGATGAAACACCTCCGAGGTATTGAACAAATCATCGACATATCCACACTGCTGCCACAACATCTGAATCTCTTCGCGCGGGAAGCCGCTGACGATCCGGTCCACCAGCGTGTTTGTAAAAATGTTGGCCGACTTGATCCATGCCACAATTTTCGGGTCGATGCCCCAATTTGCTGCCGTTTGCAGCACCGCTTCTTTCAGCTTTTCGCCGTTGCGTTCGATCAACTCGCAAGGTAAAAGCACGAATCCCTTCGTCATATCGCCTTTGAACGCGTTGTATCGCTCGATCAGCAGCAGTGTCAGCTTCGCCGGAAATGAGACCGGAGGTCGATCGCTCTGTTTATCCTCTTCCCCGTATACGATTCCAGCCTCGGTTGTATTGGACACGATGAAGCGAAGATCAGGATTGTGTGCGCACTGCAGGTATTCGTGGAATTCCTTGTACGGATCGATGCCACGGCTGATCGCAGTGACTATGCGCTTTTCTTGGATCAGCCGGCCGTCTTCGATGCCGCGCGCAAGGTGGGTATACGCTGCGTTCTGCTGATTCAGGGTCGTTACTGTCCCCGGATTCATCGACGCCACCACAACTACTCGCCCGCGGAACAAGCCTTTGCGGTTCATACCGTCAATCATCCAATCCACGAATCCCCGAAGGAACACCCCCGCGCCAAACTGCAGCACACGCTCTGGCACGCTCCCCGCCGTTCCATCGGCTGGCAGTTCGGCATGATGTTTCAGGAATTCCGCGTTCAACCGCGGCAAGCTTGCAGTTGTTGATGCATCCATATTCGTTGACTCACCTCTTCTCCATCACAACTGTACCAGCGTCACGCTCTTCTCCGGGCATGTCGGTTCTGCAGATCAAGCAGGTGAATCCTGGCGCACATTGAATTCGGAGAATGGGGCAGAAGAGAAGAAGATTACAGAGTCGATCGCACCATCAATTCGCTCGTCGCGATCGATGCATTGTAGCTGCGTTCACGACTATGTCCTCAGAACTCGCTGTGCAGGCGCCGGCAATCTGCGCAGCATTTTGCCGGGTGAGGATTCTATTCGTGCGTCGCCATTCGAGCCACGCGACAGATCCAACTTTCACTTCCGCGTAGCTCGCCAACGCCATCTGGTTGTGGATCAACAGGTCGAACCACGAAAATCCAGTAGATGGCGATTTTTAAATTCACTCATGTCCTCGTGACCGTTTCGCGCGAAGCACCAATGCACTCGCCGATCTCACCATGTGTGAATGTCAGCTTGAATTGACTGGAATCATTGATTGTATCGTTGGCCGCACGTCTGCGGAAACGCAAGCCCATTGAATGTCTGGAAAAGCCAATGTATCGTCTGGAATCAGGTATGACTAGATACTTTAAGGTCCCCGGCTGGAGTTCGCCGAATGTGCCCACATCAATTTTAGGGTTTCGGTCTATTTCTCCACGATTTTGGTCAATTTCGGTGCATTTGGAAACAATGATGAATCGGCGACCTTAGCGCGATCATCACACGCTGTTGAAGGCCAAGTCTAAGATTTCCGCCTGTTGGGGATTGCACATTATGAGCAAAGTCTCGTTGGAGTTGACCTCCGAGCCCGTCGGCCCGACCGCCCCCAGAATGTGGGCCGTCAGCTTCACCAGCCTGCTATTCATTTTGTTGCAGAGCGCCTGCACGATCGCAGTCGCTTTCAGCGGCATCAACACCGCTGTGGGGCTTGGGTCGTTCGCTGCAGCCATCGGCCTTACCCGGCTCACAGGCAGTTTTCATTCTGACCTGATTCGTCTTCCCATGATGGCTTTGGCTCTCGCAGGCTCGCTGTTCACGCTGTATATCGTGCGCCGTGCCTGGGTTTTGCGCGCTCGGCCCGCATCCCAGTGGCGGATCCGCCCTGTAACTTCGAAGGAAAAGCGAAAGGAAGTCTTTCAGATTGGGCTTTCCGTGCTTACCATTCTGCTGGTCATAGTCGAAACCGTAATCCACGCATACCTCAATCACGCCTTCTGATCGAGCCGACGATCCGTCAAATTGCGCGATGGCTGCGTCCCCTACCGCGAGACAGCTCGTCCTGAAAATCCTCACGGAGCGATCTGACATGTTGTTCCTCTATCGGCAAATTGCCGCGGGAGTCTCCCAAATCCTGAAAATTGCGCCCGCAGTCAGATAAATTCTTCTTCCCTGTAACCAAATGCGGGCTGTAGGATTCTAACGTTGCACAGACCCCGCGGAAACGCGCGAGTCTGCAAAACCAGGAGGATTCACAATGAAGAATTCCATGAAATCGATCATGCTGAGCGCAGCGGTGGGCGGAATGCTCGGACTTCCCGCGGTGGCTCTGCACGCAGCTACTCCGAACTCTGCGCCCAACACTGTATCGGCGAATGGCCAGTATCTTGGTCAAACTGCATTTTCCGGGCTGTCCGCCAAGGACAAGCACTCCTGTAAAGGCAAGAACAGTTGTAAAGGCAAGGGTGGCTGCAAGTCCAGCGACAATGGATGCAAAGGTAAGAACAGCTGCAAGGGCAAGGGTGGTTGTGCCACCGACGGTTCGAAGATGCCTAGCTAGCCCTTCGGGGAATGCTTCCTCCTGCGAAGAGACGTATCTCCTCGCAGGGGGAATATTTCAATCGCAGCTTTTCAGGATCAAATATGCCGGCCAATCGTTTCAACGGATTTACCGAATACGGCGTAGGGATTGGGCTGCGCTTGCCCCATTACCAACACATATTGGAAAAGAAACCGGTCGTCGATTGGTTTGAGATTATCTCCGAAAACTACATGGTAGATGGAGGGCGCCCGCTGACGGTATTGGACTCCATTTTGGAGCAGTATCGCGTGGTGCAACACGGCGTCTCCATGTATTTTGGGTCCGCCGATCCGCTGAATCGTGAACATCTGAAACGCCTCAAGGCCCTGGTTCGCAGAACCGGCACGCCGTGGCTGTCCGATCATCTTTGCTGGGGTAGTGTCGACGGCCGATATACGCATGATCTGCTGCCTATGCCCTACACGTTTGAGGCTGCCCGCGTGACAGCGGAGAAGATTCGCCAAGTTCGGGACTTTGTCGAGGTTCCAGTGGTGGTCGAGAACGTGAGCAGCTATGCGGAGTTCCATGTTTCCGAGATGGCGGAATGGGAATTTCTGAATGAAGTCGTCGAGCGCGCAGACTGTGGCATTTTGCTCGACGTCAATAATATCTATGTCTCTTCGCAGAACCATAATTTCGATCCACGCGTATACGTTGATGCCGTTCCGGCGCACCGGGTCGCGCAAATCCACATCGCAGGACACTCAAAGTTTGAGAAGTACATCCTCGATACACATGATCACCCAGTTCTCGATCGTGTATGGAGCCTCTACGAGCGTGCCATCGAGCGCTGTGGGCCCACGGCAACTTTGCTGGAGTGGGACGATCAAATTCCTTCCTTCGATGAAGTGCATGCCGAAGCGCTGAAAGCGAATAAGTATTTAAAGGCGGCCTCGACTGCAGAATCGAAGCAGGAAAATGACCTGGAGTACGCGCGATGACCAGCCTGCAGGAACTGCAACATCGCATGGCCAAAGCTGTGATGCAGCCGCTGACAGCACGGGAACAGATGCGCCAAAAAAATTCTGTTGGGCAGTCGAATGCAGCCGAAGCAGACCAGTTCATCCGTCCCAATGACCGTTTGACGTCGTTTGAGCGCCTGGAGATTTACAACCGGCAATATTGGTTTCGCTTGTTCTCAAGCTTTGAAGAAGATTTTCCAGGCGTGCAGGCAGTGGTGGGCCGCAAGCGATTTCAGGGACTCATGCGAGCCTATCTTGAGGCGCATCCATCCACTTCATTCTCATTGCGCAACCTGGGATCGCGACTGGTGAACTGGCTGGAAGAGAATCCTGCCTGGACTCAGCCGCATTCCGAAATGGCAGTCGAAATGGCCCGCTTGGAGTGGGCGCACATCGAGGCCTTCGACAACGCAATGTGGCCGCCATTGTCGTTCGAAGCTCGATCGCAGATCGGCGCGGAATCGAAACTGGCGTTGCAGCCGCATGTTCGGCTGACTGAAGCACACTATGCAATCGACGATGCGCTGATTGCAGTTCGCAATGAAAGCGGCAGCAGAGACACCTCCAGTAACAACGCCTCAACTGGACATGTGAGTAAACGCACGCGCGCTCTTCGAGAGATGAAGCGAGAAACCGTACATATCGCCGTGCACCGGTTTGAAGACACTGTGTATTACCGTCGAATCGCGGCAGAAGATTATCGGCTGTTGCTGGCACTACAGCAGGGACTCGCGCTGGAAAACGCAATCGACATTGCCTTTGACGGTAGCCTGATGCCGGAGGATGAACGACCCGCGTATTTGCATTCAGCTTTCGCCTATTGGACCACCATGGGATGGTTTTGTATGCCGTCCGTGGGTCGAAAAGGTGAAGGAAATTCATGAAAACTCTAGCTAGGTTGTATTCTCGTTTCTCTGCCCTGGCCTCCTACCTTCAGTCTCCATTCCTGCTGGCTGTACGCCTCTATTGGGGATGGCAATTTGCCCAATCCGGATGGGGACGCCTGCATCACATAAGCCAGGCGACTTCCTTCTTTGCCAGCTTGAACCTGCCGTTTCCAGAGGCGACAGTCATCTTGATTTCGACCTTGGAATTTGTGGGTGGGATTCTGTTGATCGTTGGTCTCGCGTCACGGCTCACCAGCTTGTTGCTGGCTGGCGATATGTTGGTAGCTTATTGGACGGCAGACCGCGAAGCCCTCTCGTCGATCATCTCCGATCCAGGGAAATTCTATGGGGCTGACCCTTACACATTCTTCTTTGCGTCTTTGATTGTTTTAATCTTTGGAGCCGGTCTGTTCTCTGTGGACGCATGGTTGTCTCGGCGCTATCAAGCCGGGATCGATAGACCATGACGCAGACTTTGCAGAGCAGAGATGAAGCCCAGATGATCGCTTCCATCCTTGCTGGGGACTCGCACCAGTTTCACCAACTTATCCGTCCCTATGAGAGAGCTCTGTATGTCATGGCGCTCTCTATGCTCCGGAACGAAGCCGATGCCGAAGACGCTGCGCAAGAAGCGTGTCTGAAGGCGTATCGAAACTTGGCGAGCTTCCGCGCCGATTCAAAATTCGGCACTTGGCTGGTCAGCATCACGCTCAACGTAGCCCGCAACCGCCTGCGCCGAAATCGATTGACGCACATGGAGTCTCTCGACGTTCCCCCCGAAGAGCAAGGGCACGTTTCGCCGGCTCTGTTGCGAGATTGGCGGGAAGTGCCGTCGCAAGTTTTGGAACGTTCCGAGGTACGACTCATCCTGCGAAAGGCGATAGTTGCCCTGCCGGAAATTTACCGCGAAGTATTTCTCTTGCGAGACGTGCAAGAACTGAGCATCAAAGAAACGGCGCAAGCATTGGACGTGAGCGATGCGGTCGTGAAAGTGCGGCTCCATCGCGCCCGAACAATGCTGCAGAAAACTCTGGCGCCGGATTTGAAAAGCCTGGTCCCTCAGAAAGGGAGGTGGTTTCCATGGTTATAGATTGCAAGCACGTTTGGAACAACATCTCGGGCTATTTGGATGGGACTCTCGATCCGTTCGTGTTGCAGCAGGTGCAGAGGCATTTGGAGCATTGCGGTATTTGTTCCGCAATTCTGGATTCGACCCGAAACATCCTGATCCTCACAGCCGATGAGCGTGTGTTTGAGCTTCCTCTTGGTTACAGTGATCGTTTGCATGCTCGGCTGGAAGCAGAAATCCAAGGAATGTCTTTGTCTCCAAATGACGGTTGATCCGTGGACGTGACCAGCATTAACCTTCTTGCCTGGCTCGTTCTAGCGCATCGATCTTCTCTGCAAGATCAAGAATCGATTCAGCCCTTCTTATGGATGGCGCATCGACCATGCGCCCATCCAATGCAAACGCACCCTTCGCCACCGTCTCCGCCGTGCGAGCCGCTTCCACACAACGCATAGCCGCCGCTATCTCTTCTGAACTCGGCGAAAAAATCTCGTTGGCTAAAGCAATTTGGCTGGGATGGATGCAGCTCTTACCTGCAAACCCTAAGCTTCTCGCCATCTGAGCTTCACGAACAAAATCTTGTTCGTCCTTGAAGTTTACAAATGCACTGTCGAAACAAGAAAGGCCTGCCTCGCCGGCGGCGAGCCGTAATTGAAAACGAACCTGGCGGGCCGCAGCACCATCACCTTGCTGAATTCCAAGAGGTTCGAAGAGATCTGCAAGCCCAAGTTGCAGACCGGCAACTCGTTCGTCAGCCATGGCGATCGATACCGCCAGCCGAAGTCCGCGCGCGGATTCAATCGTGGCGAGAATTGCGATGGGATTTTTGAGATTGCGCTTCGTCTCAAGCGCCAGCAGCGCCGCGACCGCCTCTTTGATCTCCGACGGATCTTCCACCTTTGGAAGCGCCAGCATCGCAACTGGGGGCAAAACAGCGGCAGACAAGTCCTCTGCGAATTCAGCAGAGCGAACATTGTTCACCCTTACCAGAATCCGCTTCCGCGTATGAAATTCACTCGCCAGAAATTCTCGCAGATGCCTGCGTGCCTCCGATTTCTGCGCCGGTAGAACCGAGTCTTCCAGATCGAAGCAGATCGCATCGGCTGCCGAAGACAATGCCTTAGGAAATAATGCGGGCCGATCAGCGGGAACGAAAAGCTTGCTGCGCATCACGTCAATTCGGCCATTGTGGCAGGCTTCGCTCATACGCACGTCGCCCTCTTCACCACGTTTGCTTTTTGCAGCGCGGCAATCTCGTCCTCCGTGTAACCCAATTCTCGTAGAACTTCGAAAGTATGTTCCCCAAGTCCAGGAGCCACGCGATGGAATCCTCCCGGTGTGTTGGACAAACGTGGTGAGACGGTGTGTACCGGCACCGTCCCCATCTCGTCATCGGGGAGCTCAACCGCGATGTCCCGCTCCTGAAAATGCGGATCCTCGTGGATATCGGCCATATCGTAGACGGGTCCCACAGTCACCGAGCACTTTGCAAAGTACGCAACGCAATCAGCCTGGTTCAGTCCGCCGATAAATTCTCCAATTATCGAGTCGAGAACCAAAACATTTTGCAGGCGAGACGCGTTGGTCGCGAAGCGAGGATCCTCTGTCAGCTCAGGACGATCAATGGCGCGAAATAGTCTTTCCGCCATCGCCTGCGTCGAGGCAGAAAGGCATACCCATTTCCTGTCGCTGGTGGAATACACATTGCGCGGGGCGCTGTTGGTGGAGCGGCTTCCCGTCCTCTGTTTCACTTTGTTTGTGAGCCTGTAATTCGCCGCTTGAGGACCCAGGATTGCAAACAGCGGATCCAGCAGAGGAATATCAATCACCTGCCCCTGACCTGAATTCACCTCAACTTCTCGCAATGCCGCCAGAACCCCAACGGCGCCATACAATCCGGCAGTCATGTCCCCCAGGTAGATCGGCGGCAGTACCGGTTCGCGATCTGCAAATCCGTTCATCGCAGCGAATCCGGACATTCCCTCTACCAGAGTGCCGAAACCCGGGCGATCGCGATATGGCCCGGTCTGTCCCCAGCCGGAGATCCTTGCGACGATCAACTTGCTATTACGCTCGAACAACATCTCTGGACCGAGACCCATCTTCTCCAGCGTGGCTGGGCGAAAGCTTTCCACCAGAATCTGTGCCTGCGCCACAAGGTCCATCAGGATTTTGTGAGACTCCGGCCGGTGAAAGTTCAGACACAGGCTTCGCTTATTTCGGCTGTAGGCCTTCCATGCGGTCGAGATTCCAGACACCTTCCAATCTCGGAGCGTATCGCCGCCGAGCGGTTCTACTTTCAAAACGTCCGCCCCCATGTCTGCCAGCACCATTGTTAAAGTATTTCCAGCAACAAGGCGCGACAGGTCCAGCACCCTCACGCCCACTAGTGGACCGCCCGCCCGCTCTTCAAGTTGGATCCTCTTAAACATTCTTCGCCACAACCAATTCCTGTCTGGGTTCGCGTCAACCTGCATCGCCCTTGACAACCTAATCTTCCTCAATATATTCCTTCGTCAGCTGAATGCTTTCAAAACACCACTCCATCGGCACAAAATCAAGTTCTCTTCCGGCATTGTCGAGAAGCTTTCTGCTCCTTTTCTTCTCTGCACTGCCCATCGCCGCAGTTCCACCAATCGCGGCGCAAATGCAAACTCGACCCTTCACTCACAATGGCTATGACCGGCCCTATTTGATCTACAGGCCCGCTCACCTTGCAAAGAATCCTGCCGTGGTGTTTATGCTTGCCGGAATTGGTAGCACGGCACAGTTTGCGTCGAGGAATTTTGGCTGGACAGAAGAGGCAGAGCGCAATGGATTCATGGTCGTCTTCCCCGCCCCCATCGCAACCGATCCCAGCAAACCGCCAAATAAGAAAACCAACATCACTTTCTGGCAAATGAGAGGCTCGCGCACTCGCATCCTTGCGCCCGATGCCATGCCAGTCGATGACGAAGGCTATTTGACGGCTGTTATGCGAGATGTTCTCCGTCGCGACCACCCCGACCCAAGGCGCGTATTCTTCGCCGGATTTTCTAGCGGTTCGGGAATGGTGCAATTGCTTGCATCCCGGCATCCCAAAGAAATCCGCGCCATTGCCGCAGTCGCGACGCCCTTGATGAATCCGCCGACGAAACTCGCGCGTCCTGTCGGTGTGTTGTATATTCATGGCGATAAAGACGAGCAGTTCTCGGGCTTTGAAACGCTAAGCCCCCACTTTGCAACCACGCCCCATGGAAATTGGGTGACATGGGGATATCTGGACGGCTGCCAGACCCAGACAGCGGAAAAGACAGCTTGGGGTGTGCGTTTTTCGTGGCAAGGCTGCCGAAATGATGTCCCGGTCATCGCGGACTTCATCGTGGGTCTAGGTCATGAGTGGGCCGGAAGCCTTGACTCGAAATGGAACCCCCTCCCGCAAACTCCTCATCCGCTCAACTTTACGGATATGGCCTGGCAATTCTTCGCCAGTATGAACATAAAGTAGTTCCTCAACAAATTTCTCCGAACAGGACACGCCGCCATCCACAACGCAAACCATCCGGACGATCCGTCAATCCCCGACCACGTACCTCCGCGCTGGCAGTTCGCGGTCGGGTCTGGAATTCTCGGATGGCTCCTCGACGCGTTCGACTTCTTTGTCGTGATCTTTCTCTTTGACACACTGGCTGCGCGATTCCATGTAAGCAAGGCGGACATTGTCTATACGCTTACGCTGACTCTGGCCATGCGGCCCGTCGGTGCACTCTTCTTTGGCACGTGGGCTGATCGATTTGGACGCAAACGTCCGCTCATCTTCTGCGTTCTGTTTTTCTCCGCCGTCACCATCCTCAGCGGATTCGCGCCCTCTTACATTTTCTTCCTGGCGATGCGCGGGCTTTATGGCATCGGTATGGGTGGATACTGGGGAATTGGCGCATCGTATGCTATGGAGAGTGCGCCTCGGCGATGGCGCGGCGTGCTGTCTGGCGTGATGCAGAGTGGATATCCACTTGGATATCTTCTGGCGGCCGTTGCCATGCAACTGATCGTGCCCGTTTTTGGGTGGCGCTCGATGTTCATCGTCGGTTCCACTGTGACGGTGCTTATTGTTCTGTTCACTCTTCTCGCTCCCGAATCGGAGCCGTGGAAGTTGCACCGTCAACCATCGCTATACAAAATCTTCGGCACCCTGTGGAATCACATCGGCATCTTTGCTTATCTGCTGCTCGTCATGGCGGTGATGTCCTGTCTTTCCCATGGCACACAAGACCTCTATCCGGATTTCCTAAAGTCAATTCCTGGTGTCGCACAACGGCGAATCCTCGGTATGAATGTCATGTTCGGACTGCCCGTGATCTACAACATCGGCGCCATCCTGGGAGCGCTTTTCTTCGGACACATATCGGAAACAATTGGCCGCAGACGATCCATCATTCTGGCGTTGGCAGTGTCTTTGCTCTCCATCCCCGCATGGGCCTTCGGCTCTTCCCTGCTTGCGCTGGTCCTTGGGTCCTATTTCATGCAGACGGGTGTGCAGGGGGCCTTTGGCGTGATTCCGGCGCATTTGAATGAACTCTCTCCGGACGCAGTTCGAAGTCTTTTTCCCGGCTTTGTCTACCAATTGGGAGTACTGATCGGTTCTCCCGCCGTTTCCTTTGAGTATGCGCTCCGAAACCGCCTGGGATATCCATGGGCGCTCACGAGTTTCGAGGTGTGCATCATCATCGCTCTGTGTTGTATCTTCGCCTTTGGCCCGGAGCGCCTCGGCCGCAATTTCCATGTCGCCGAATAGTGCGTCATTACCCATTGTCGTGGATACTGTTGCTATGTCAGCGACCGCCGCGGTATTGGGAAAGATCGGACTGCCAGCAACCATCCAGGAAATTGCAGCACGCAGGTGGGATGTAGTGATCATCGGCGCGGGACACAATGGTTTGGCCTGCGCTACTTATTTGGCTCGCGCAGGCAAGTCCGTGCTGGTACTTGAGAGCCGCGACCGTGTGGGTGGCGCCTGCACCATTGAAGAGCCGTTCCCCGGTGTGCTCATGTCCCCATGTGCCTATCTAGCGGGATTGCTGCATCCTCTTGTGGTTAAGGAGCTCAATCTTCCCCGTCGTGGTTTTGTTTGGACGCCCGCGGTCAATGGCCTGTTCGTTCCGTTCCTCGACGGCAGCAGCATTCAGCTTTGGGATGACGACGATCGTTGCGAACAGGAACTCCGCCAGTTTTCGCCAAAGGATGTTGAAGGCTGGCGCGCCATGAGTGATGTCGTGCGGCGCTTGCGAGATCTGCTCCGACCCGCAAGCGGTATGTTGGACGGCAACCTGGATCGCAATCGTCGTGACGCATGGATCGGCGATGCGCCGACTCACGACCAGCTTGAAGAACTGCTGGCGGACGATGCCGAAGCCCGCAGCCTGCTCTTCGACTGGTCCATGGCAGAATTCGTCGAGCGATATCTAACCGATGAGCGCTTGCAATGCGCCTATCTTGGCCAGGGAGTCATTGGAACCAACGCAAGCCCTTTCGATTCGGGTACCGCTTCCATTCGATTCCACCATTCCTCCGGTAGGCTTGGCGGCATGCCTGGCATGTGGGGATATGTGAAAGGTGGCATGGGGATGGTCTCCTTTTATTTTTGCGACGCCGCCCGCGGGGCTGGGGCGCTCGTGGCCGCAGGTGTTCCTGTTTCGCGCATCCTGCCGGGAGAAGGTGTGTTGCTCGAGAGCGGCGAACGGATCACGGCTCCGATTGTCATCTCGAATGCCGATCCGATCCGCACACTGAGCATGCTTGATGGCTCCGCCGACGCCGCCTGGGAGAAAAAGGTACGCTCGGTGCCGATCCAGGGATGCACCGTAAAGTTGAACGTGTTGCTGCGCGAACTACCCAACTTCACGGCGCGTCCGGGGACTCTCGAGCCTCACCACTACGGCCAGATCAATGCATCGCTGACGAAATCGGAGTGGAAAGCAAGCTACGCCGCTGCGCGCGCAGGAAGCATTGCAGGCCACCTGTGGTGCGAACTTTATTTTCAAAGCGTGCATGACTCGAGTATAGTTCCCGAGGGCATGCACACCATGAGCGTCTTTGCGCAGTACGTTCCCTATGCGTTTGCGTCGGGCGGTTGGGAAGATCGGCGCGGCGAAGTGCGATCCTTGGCGCTGCGTTCAATCGGCCGTTTTTGCAGCAATCTTGAAGATGCAGTGGTGGATGCGCAAGTGCTCGGCCCTCCGGATATCGAGCAGAAAGTGGGACTGACAGGTGGGCACATCTTTCAGGGCGAGTGCCTGCCTGTGTATATGTGGAATCATCGCCTGTCCGCCAGAACTCCAATGAAAGGCGTCTATCTTTGCGGCGCGTGTACGCACCCGGGCGGAAGTGTCATCGGTATCAATGGGCGCAACGCTGCCATGGCTGTTTTGCATGACCTGAACGACTCCTGACATGAAGCCCCGGCGGAAACGCCATGAAAGCTTTCACTGAAACAAAAAACTGGCAGCCGGCTGATCGATGAGAGTACAACAAAACCAGCGCTTTTGACTTCTTGCAAGGAGGAAATTGTGAACGACTCTACAGTAGCTTCCGCAGTACCTGGTGCAAAAAGCAGGGAACGAACAATCATTGGCGTTCTGTTAATCATCCTCGGTCTTCTCGCCATCCTTCTGCCATTCATCGCAGGCATTGCAGTCACCGCCTTCATCGGCTGGCTTTTGTTATTTGCCGGCATCGTTCACTTGATTTACAGCTGGCATTCGCGCAAGACCGGCGGAGTGATTTGGCAGATACTCATCGCAATCCTGTATTTATTTGTCGGCTTCTATCTGATTTTTCATCCCGCACGTGGCCTGGTTACGCTGACGCTACTGTTGGCCTCCTACTTTGTGGTGGAAGGCGTAATTGAACTTGTGCTTTATTTTCGCCTGCGTCGCTCCCATCGTTCCAGCTGGTTTCTTTGGGACGGTCTGATCACGCTGTTGTTAGGTATCCTGATATGGGCACACTGGCCGTTTAGTTCTGTATGGGTACTCGGCACGATCATCGGCATCAGCCTGCTCATCAGTGGGTTTACTCGACTGTTCGCGAAGCCGACATTAGCACCCGCAGGACTGACTTAAAACGCTCGGCGGAATGCGACGACACGAACAAATTAATGAAAATCGTGGGAGCGCAGCGCAAGCGCGCCGTCGGAAAAAGCCATCAGTCGAGTTGCTTTCACATGGATGACACCGTCCTGATTTTGCAAGGGTCCTTCGACAATCAGGAATTTGCTGCGCGTTACAACCAGACGCTCCCGCTCATACAGGTCGGGAGTGACGATGACATTGGCAATACCGGTTTCATCTTCCATTGAAAGGAAGATGAAGCCCTTTGCCGTACCAGGACGTTGCCGCGCAATAATGCACCCCGCTGTCCGCACGTAGTTTCCATCCTTCTGTTCGCGCAATTCTTTGGCTGAAAGTACATGTTGTTGCTCCAAAGCTGTGCGACGGTAATGCATGGGATGTTTGCCAACCGTGAGCCCAGTGCCAGCATAATCGGCAATCAGCCGCTCCTCGGTATTCATTTTTTGGAGCGGCTTTCCCTCCGAATCATCCTGCAACGAGGCAACATTCCGCTGAAATAATGGCCCTTCCAGCTTTCCGGCGCGTTCCACCTGCCAAAGAGCATCGCGACGGTGTTCCACTCCATCCATTTGATTCAAGGCGCCGATGCGAGCCAGCAACGTCAATTCTTTTCGATTCAGCAAGGGAACACGCTGCGCAAGATCTTCCGCGGAACTGAACAAACCATCACCCGCACGCGATGCCACAAGCGCCTCCCCAGCCTGCTTGCGTAGCCCCCGCGCATAGCTCAGCCCCATTCGTAAAGAAAGGCTACCATCGTGCTCTCGTTCTACAGCGCAGGCCCAATCGGAAATCTGAATGTCGATGGGCCGCACGCGAAGGCCATGACGTTGCGCATCTTTTACCAGGACTGCCGGCGCATAAAAGCCCATCGGCTGGTTGTTCAAAATGGCGCAGGTAAACGCAGCCAGATACTTCACTTTGAAATAAGCCGATGCATAAGCGATCAGCGCGAAGCTGGCAGCATGTGATTCTGGAAAACCATACAACGCGAACGAGCTGATATTTTGAATGATGTTGTTTTGCGTAGTGACATCAAGCCCGTTCGCGGTCATGCCGGATCGCAGCTTGCCTTCGAGATTTTTCATTCGCTCCCAGGATCGGCGCATTCCCACTGCACGTCGCAGTTCTTCGGCTTCTGCGCCAGAGAAGTTGGCGACAACCATCGCCATCCGCAGCAGTTGTTCCTGAAACAGCGGCACGCCAAGAGTGCGCTTCAAAACAGGCTCCAACAATGGATGCGGATAGGTGACTGGCTCCTTATGCTGCCGGCGTCGCATGTAGGGATGCATCATTTGACCAACGATTGGGCCGGGGCGAATAATCGCCACCTGCACCACAATGTCATAGAACCGTTCAGGACGGTTTCGCGGCAGCGACGCCATCTGCGCCCTGCTTTCCACCTGGAACATCCCCACGGTATCGGCCTGTTGCAAGGTTCGATACACATCGGAATCTTCCGGTAGCTGGGCAAGGTCGATAGGCTCGCCATAATGCTGGGGAATCAGTTCCAGGCAATCCTTCAGAACGGCCATCATGCCTAGCCCAAGCAAGTCGACCTTGATGATGCCGAGATCGGCACAGTCCTCTTTATCCCATTGCACGACAGTGCGACCCGGCATGGAAGCTCTTTCCAGCGGCACCACGCGATTCAATTGCCCCTGGCAGATCACCATGCCGCCCGAGTGCTGGCCCAGATGGCGCGGCAGACCCTGAATCCGCATGGACAGATCGAGATACTTGGCGATGCGCGGATGGGCAAGATCAAAGCCTGCATAATGAAATGAGTGCGCCATGGTGTCCGTCTTTCCACGCCATTCCCAGTTACTGACCAGGCTGGATAATCGCCCTAGGGTATCGGCATCAAAGCCCAGCGCTTTGCCCACTTCCCGGGCCGCAGATTTGCCGCGATACGTAATGACATTCGCCGTCATCGCAGCCCCCAGTTCCCCGTATCGCTGATAGATATACTGGATGGCCTGTTCGCGCTTAGCGACAGAAGGCAGATCGAGATCGATGTCCGGCCATTCACCGCGGCTCTCGCTCAAGAAGCGTTCGAAGAGCAACTCCATGCCCACGGGATCAATGGCGGTAATTTCTAGCGCATAACAAACAGCCGAGTTAGCGGCACTCCCGCGACCCTGTACCAGAATGTCATGGCTCTTGCAGAACTGAACGATATCCCAAACAATCAAAAAATATCCGGCAAACCCAAGCTTCGCAATCAAAGCCAATTCATGCTCGACCTGCTTTTTCGCCCGCTCCAGCAGATGTTGATTCTTCTTCGGTCCGTATCGCCTTGCTACTCCCTCTGCAACTCGCTTCCGCAGAAAGCTATCCATGCTATCGCCCTCCGGCACTGGATAGCGCGGAAATTCATATCCCAGATCATCCAGCGCAAACGTGAGCTGCGAAGAAAGTTCTACCGTGTTTTCGGCTGCATGCGGCACATCGCGGAATAAGGAGACCATCTCCCTTGCCGAGCGTAGGTAGCGCAGATTGTTCAACGCTAGAAGACGTCCAGCCTGATCAAGCTCCGTATGATGGCGAATGGCGGTGAAGACATCAAGAATCTCCCGATCATATTCCGTTGCGTAGCGAACGCCGTTGGTTGCCAGCACCGGCAACTGGAGAGAACGCGCTATACGGATTGCCGTCTGGTTGCGCCACTCCTCTTCCCGTTCCTGGTGTCGCTGGAGTTCGACATACACATTCTGTTTCCCGAAAATTTGAATGATCTGTTCGACGACCTTGCGACCCGCCGTTTCTCCACCGGCGACCAACGCAGCGGCCAGTGGGCCTTCCTCTCCGCCAGTTAGACATACCAGGCCGGTGTTGTACTGTTGCAAATCTGCAATGGTAGCGGCGCCTTCACATTTGTTGGCCTCGCGCATTTTGAACTGCGTAATCATCTGGCAAATATTTTGATAGCCCGTGCGAGATTCGCACAGTAACGGCAGACGCACTGGTTCTGGAACATGCTGATGAGGAAGCCATGCAGGAGGCGTTAACCGTGACCCAAAACTGGAAACTGCAATCTCTGCTCCGATATGCGCTCGAACGCTATTTCGCTTGGCACTGGTGTGAAACCGGGCACAGCCGTAGACACCATTACGGTCCATCAGTCCGATCGCTGGCATCTCCAATTCGACAGCTCGCTCGACCAGCCCTTCTGGCTGGGATGAGCCTTCAAGAAAGCTGAAAGCGCTGGCAGCGTGCAATTCCACATATCGCTTAGTCATACAGCGCCGCCATCTCCCAGCAATTCCGCTCCACATCACGGACAATGCAGCCGCCCAGCAAACCGCCATCCGCGGAACGCGCCACAATGTCCCACTGTTCTACATTCCACAATTCTGGATTCCACCAATCCCCACTTGAGCGCCACGGGCCGTAGGCCTTCTCGATGATGTAGCGTTTCTTTTGCAGAAAGAATGAAGTCGGCCGTTCATTCTGCAATGTCACGGAAATGTTTTCCGGTGGACGAAACTGTCGCAGTGCGACTCGTGGCTGTGGACTAGAGGGCACGGTGACATTTTTTGTAATGACTGCGAAAGGCTCTATGCGAAACTCGTTTGGCTGGTGAGTATCGCACAGCACGGCACGCCCGACGCATTCTTCGCCAACAATGGCGCGTATACGTGCCAGCGTGACATCCAGTCGACCGGGTTCAGGTAGCTGAGGAGAAAACAATCCCATTTGCACTTTGCTGGTGCTTCCCGGCTCCGCTGTCATCGTCAACGAAAGAATAGGGGCCGACGGTGGATGAGCCTCCAAGTCCAGGTGCAGCAGTTTGATCCAGAATTGGCGGTCGTTTGTCGGCAAAGCTGGCCGCACCGTTCGCGTATGCGATCCGCCTGCCTCCAGGCGCAATGCAATTGTTAGCCCTGCCAATGCCAACATCCGTGACGTAGCGCGCAAGATAAGCTGTTCCAGCATCACCCCTACAACAAACAACAGAGAATCCAGAATTTCTACCGGTGAATCCAGTTCGCGATACTCTTCCAAGGTGATCTTAGGCTCGACAGGCAGAAACAGATGCGGCAGGCTTCCCATTGCCAACTGGCGAAGACGTTTGCCCTCCTGCCCCATCCGGGCAATCAGGTCTTTTTCAGGCAGAGCCGCCAGCATTCCAAGCGTACGAATTCCCCATAAAGAAAACTTCTCAACCTGCTCTTCAGAAAGCGCCAGCACGGAGAGCGGAAGAGGAGCCAGAGCAGCGCTTTCCGCCCCCACAGGAATGACAGTTACAGCAGTCCTTGAAGACATGCCACGCGCAAGACAAATCGCTGCATGAAAATTCCGGCTGATCGCAACTGATGCCGTAATCCCCAATGACTTGACGCTATTTTTTAGTTTCTCTGCCAGTGTGGCAGCAGGACCAAACAGTTTCTCTGTCCCCGCGATATCAAGAACGCAAAGAAACTGACGCTCCGAGCTGACCTCTTCTACTCTCGGAGTGAAACTCCCTGCACATTCCAGCAGTGCCATTCTCGTTGCAGCTTCTTCTTCCATGGAACGCTGCAATGCTGTGACCGTAGGAAATGTCTCCATCTCTACCTGAGTCATCCCGGTAAGAACGCCAAGGCGGCGGGCTTTCACGTTCAGCGAACAAACTTGTTGCAGCGGAGGTTCACCTTCCATCACAGCGCACGGCTTTTCCTGCAACTCCGGTCGAAGTCGCAGCAAGGCCTGCGCTGCAAACTCCTTTACATACAGGCAGGCGTAGAGTTCTGGATTCATCGTCGCGCCACCCATGTCGTTTCACTCTGCCAATGCACGCTGCGTTCTCTTTGTGGCGGCTTACGCAGCGGAACGACCTTGGCCGGCACCGGCTGAAAGCGCTCTCGTGTAACTTCCACTCCATGCTGCACTCCTGTAAAGACGGTTGCTTCTTTCTGCAGCGGGTGGGCCGTTTGCATCTGCAACACCAGTCCCGCACTGCTTTTCGCACAGGCTCGCTGCGTCAGCAAAAGAAGGCTTGTCTGGCTGTGTTCCGCAGCCGCACGATAGCGAAACCATGTTGCCAGGGGAACTCGTAAAGAAAATTCAGGCGCCAGACTGGCCATATCCAGCACAATCGCGCTGAAGCCGCCCGCCTGTAAAAGAAGATCCGTTACCCGAAGCGCCTGCTCAATTCTTGACCATGGCTTAGCTGAGCTAACCCATGCTACTTGTCTTGGAGAGTCGGCTACCGGGTGAGCCACAATCGTGGATTGTTCTTCCCGTGGCGTTGCCGGTGAACCTGCATGTTCCGATGCCTTTGTTTCGTTCTGAAAAAAATTATGGAGAGCCTCCGGCAATCCCTTCCCCTCTTTCCGCGGATGAGGACCAAAACCACCGCCATGCAACCCTTTCATAATCGGCGAGGGAACCAGATATTTCCCTGGAAGAACAAATGTATCCTTAGTAATTTGCTGGATGTTTTTTTGCCTTGTGACGCCGCATCGTACCCACAGCATTCGATCAAGATCGACGCCGGATGCAGCTGCGGATTCAGGATGAAGAGCATCCGAAACATCGATCCACGCACATACCTTGGCAGCTTGTGTAATGCCCGCAAGAAATGAAAATACCAGCGCAGTTCGACCGGAACACTCCGGGCCCACAATCTCCGTGATCGCTCCCACGGGAAGGCCCCCCTCCAGCAACTGATCAAGCGTCTGAATACCCGTAGCCACAACTGGGCGAATGATCCGCTGCACGGGAGTTAGTGCGGACGGAATTCTTTGTGCCAGAGAAGCTTCAATTTCGGCGCGAAGAATGGCTGCAGTCGGCATAGGCTATCTTCGCCTTATATTCGCCTATCTGACCGCACCTCTGTCAATCCGCATTTGCTGCGCTCTTAGTGCACTATGGTGCAAGTTATAGAAAAAGAAAGAAATAAAGTTTAAATTAGTTCGATGTATGGCTGACTTCATGCCCTTTTATTGGCCCGGACCTTCTAAGAGAAAATCGCCAAAATGGCGAATCCATCTTCTGCTTTGTGATCACTTGTGGTCAGCAAAATTTCAGATTCTTTAGAACGGAAATTTGTTCCCGTTCTTCTTTCAGCTCAAATCGTAGTTCGCGCAAATCGCAAACTCAAGGCATCTATTTCATACTTGCAGGCGTCTTCTGATGTCATGCACGTCCCCCCAGCAACAAAGTCAAAAGCGATCTTCGTCGCATTGCTGGCTGTCCTTCTTATGTCAGGGGAATGGATCCTCCTGGTTGCTGGCACTCACAAAGACGAAATGATTGTGGGGGCAGCTTCCGTTCTGGTATCCGGCGCATTCTTGTTTGTTGCTCACCGGACCAGCACACTTCACACCGATTTTCGCCTCTCCGATATAGCAAAAGGCTGGCGCATTCCCTGGTACGTTGCGAGCGGTATCTATGAGATCACTGTCATCCTCCTCAAAGATATTTTCGGCATTGAAAGAACAAAATCTCTCTATCGCGTTAGTGGATTCAAAACTGCGAAATATGATGCAGTTCTTGTAACACGACGAGTTCTAGCGATTGTCTATACAACGACAGCGCCCAACTTCATTGTTATCGGTATTGATTACACGCAGAGCAGAATGCTTTTTCACCAGCTCGAACGCAGTAGTGTTCCAAGAATGACCAAAGAGCTTGGAGCACAGTTATGAACCCCTGGTTGATTGCCGGCATGTCAGTTTCTGCAACACTGGTGCCCTGCGCGGCCATGTGTTTGCGCGGCTCTCCCGAACGCCGACTTGTCGGATTGGAAATGACCAGCATGATGGTAACCATCGCGATGGTGATGTTTGCGGTTGGCTATGGCCGCACCCCCTTCGTCGACATTCCGCTTGCGCTGGCCATCCTCTCGGTCGGGGGAGGGCTCGTATATGCGCGTTTCCTGGGAAAACATTTATGACAGCTCACTCTATTGTCGAAAATGGTTTTCTCGCCGTGGTGGTGCTGGCATGCTGGCTGGGTGCAATCGGCATGTGGCGCATGCGAGAACCGATGCAGGCACTACATTATCTTTCTCTGCCGGCGACCTTGGGTGCGTTTGCATTGGCGATCGCCGTTTTTTTGGCCGATGGAGCAAACCAGGCTTTCTGGAAGATGCTGCTGATCGCGTTCATTCTGCTTGCCACCAATTCTGTTGTCACTCATGCTACCGCTCGTTCGTTCCGAGCACGCGAGCTGGGACATTGGGAGCCATTGGACGGAGATCCCTTCGAATTCGTCGGTGACACGGAGAAGAAATGATTTGGTTTGGCGCTGCACTCATGCTGCTGGTAGCCGTCTCCGGCTTCCTTGTCGTACAAACTCGCGATGTCACAGCCCAGGTGATTGCGCTGGGATTCTACGGCCTGCTGATGGCGCTGGTTTTTTTCTTCTTTCAGGCTCCCGACGTCGCATTATCTCAAGTGACTGTTGGAGCGATTGCGCTGCCATTGATGGTGATGCTGGCGATATCGCGCATGAGATTTCGCAGCGCACATAAGCATTCCGCAGGCAGCAAGGGAGATGAGCATGACTGAACGGATACGTGTCCGCATCTTTCTGATCTCAGGCTTCGTTTTCTTTGGGCTGTACTGCTATGCAAGCCTGAACGTGCCGCCGTGGGGACACTACCGCGGCCCTTACGGAGATGCGATCGCACGCGTGGCCGTCTACGAACGCCACGCAACCGACGTTGTGAACGCGATCAATTACGACTACCGCGGTTTCGATACGCTTGGTGAGGAGTTCATCCTTTTTACCGCTGTTCTGGGCGTCATGATGTTGTTGCGTCGAGAAGAAGGTGTGCAAACGCGTTCGGTCGGCAAAGTGGAAGATAACTCCAAGCTGAGTTCCACGGTGCGTGCGATGTGCCGCCCGGCATTAATGGTCACGCTGGTATTCGGTTTCTATATCGGTACACAGGGGCAATTAACTCCTGGCGGCGGCTTTCAGGCGGGAGTGATCCTTGCGGCGGTGCCATTCCTAATCTACGTGTGCGAGAACGTCAAGGCATTCGAACGTGTCGCATCCCACGTCGCGGTTGAAGTCATTGAGGCGGTCGGAGCTGGGTCGTACGCGCTAATCGGCCTCGCTGCTCTATTCTTCGGGGTGCCGTTGCTGACCAATATACTTCCGCTGGGTAAGACTGGAGATGTGTTCTCCGCCGGCAATATCGCGTTGATCAGCGCATGTGTCGGGGTGGAGGTCACTGCGGCGTTTCTATTAGTTGGCTATACCTATCTGCAGGAAATCATCACGGGCGAATTGCCGGAGGAATAGTGAATGCAGCACATCTTAGATTCACTTCCTTATTTTGTTTCAGCGTGGCTTTTCGTCTGCGGCTTGTACGGTATCATCACCAGCCGTCATCTGGTGCATATGGTCGTCTGCCTGGCAATCTTGCAAAGCTCGACGTACATGTTGTTGCTCAGCATTGGATATCGGATCGGAGGTGCGGCTCCGATCTTCGCGGACATTCCTCCCGGTAGAGTAGTCGTGGATCCGGTGGTGCAGGCGCTAATGCTGACGGATGTTGTGGTCGAGGCCGTGGTGGTTGCGCTGCTGCTTGCAATGGTGGTCAAAGCCTACGAGAAATCCGGCTGCACGTCGCCGGCGGATCTAAGGATGATGCGGGGATAACCGCCGACTGCATGTCTGGACCATCCCCACTTACGCCGCTACCGGTAGCTCTTCCTCTGCTTGGCGCGGCTGTGCTCGCAGCTTTGCGAAAATGGTTAGGGCGCATACTCTCCGATAGCCTGGGCATTCTGTTTGCCGCTGTGACACTTGTTCTTTGCTGTTTGTTGTTGATCCACGCAACCCACGGAACAACCGTTTACTGGTTTGGCAATTGGTATCCGCGCGGCTCCATGGTGATGGGGATCGGCTTCTTCGTCGATACCATTGGTGCAGGCTTGGCAACGCTTGCCGCGCTACTCGCCTTTCTCGCGTTATTGTTTTCCTGGCGGTTTGTTGACTCCGGCAGCAACCATTTCCAGCCGCTGATGCTTGTTTTTTTGGGGGCCATGTGCGGCTTTTCTCTGACGGGAGATCTGTTCAATCTTTTTGTCTTTTTTGAACTAATGAGTACTGCTGCCTTTGCATTATGCGGCTTGAAAACTGCCGAACCCGCACCGCTGCAAGGATCTTTCAACTTCGCTGTCACCAATACAATTGCGGCCTTCTTGATTCTGACCGGCGTTGCACTTCTGTACGCAATAACAGGCGCGCTAAATATGGCGCAGATTGGGCTTGCGCTCGGAGCGCGGCATGATCCACTCGTACTGTTTGCATTCACGCTGCTCACGTGCGGCTTCTTGATCAAAGGCGCAATTGTTCCGTTTCACCTGTGGCTGCCGGACGCTCACGCGGTTGCTCCCACCCCGGTGTGCGTTTTATTTTCTGGCCTGATGGTAGAACTTGGGCTATACGCGGTGGTGCGCTTACATTCCGTAATTTTTGCGCAATCGCTGGCATCCCACAGCTCTCAGTTACGAGGCATTTTGACCGTCCTTGCTGGAATAAGCGTCGTGATCAGCGGATTGATGTGCTATGCCGAACATCACCTGAAACGGCTGCTCGCTTTTTCAACGGTATGCCACGCCAGCCTGATGCTGCTCGGCTTTGCCATGCTGGGGCCGCTGGCAGTCGCTGCCATGCTGACCTACCTGCTGGCCCATGCTCTTATTAAATCCGGGCTTTTCTTTGTGACCGGAATCGTGCTGCACCGTCTGCGATCAATCAGTGAGCGAACCTTGTTTGGTAAAGGAGTGAACATGCGCTGGACGGCTGGATTATGGTTCCTGGGCGCAATCGGTTTGGCAGCTGCTCCTCCGTTCAGCTTGATGCTGGGCGAAGCGGGAGCAACGCGAGCGGCTGAATTGGCGGGTATCCACGGAATCTGGATCTTTTTTGTGTTCGGCAGCGCCATCACATCCGCAGCGGTGCTGCGCGTCGGCGCGCATACCTTCCTCGGCTGGGGCGACTCGCCGGTGACAGATCGTGCTGCGGAGGTGGGTGAGCTTCCTGAGACCAAGCCAGAGGAGAAACTAATTTTCTGGTATCACTTTTTTCCCCCGGCGGTATGCATCCTGGGAGCTTTGGCGCTGACGTTTTTGCCGGGATGGCTGCAGGTACTCCGCAATGGAGCCGCAGCGCTTGCCAGTCAGCCGGCATACCTGCATACGGTGTACAGCGGTCAGAATGTCGCTGTGACGCAGCCCTCATGGCGGCAGGCTTTCCCCGACGGGGCGGTGCATGGAGCCATCGCGCTTCTTCTCGCCATTCTGCTGGCGGCAAATTCGACCTTCCGACTTCGATTCCCTCGAAAATTTCGCTTTGGCCCCTTTCTTGAGCACGGACTACGGCCCTTGCGGGAGACGCAGAGTGGTCACCCCGGAGACTACGTGATGTGGATTACAGTGGGGCTGGCAGTTTTCGGGCTCTCCGTTCAAGTACTGCTGCGCTGACTGGATGAAATTGGCAATTCGTTCATCTAGATGAAATCATGCTGAACCTTAAGGTGCTTGACACTTCCATTCGAGGCAATGAGAATTGGTTTGGATTAAATCGTTTGAATAGCATGTACCCGTCGATTTCAGCATGGAGGAATACAAGGTGAAGCTTTACAGAATTGGATTTCTCACGTTCGCCTCGACCGTTCTTTTCCTTGGCGGGGGAGTTTCTCACGCCCAACCGCCCTCGTCCGATAATGCAATTGCCAATTCCGCGGAAGTGAAGCCGTTTCTGGGTCGGTGGGATTTGACCCTGTATGCCCCGGACCGTCAGTACCCGTCCTGGTTGGAGCTAACCGAAAGCGGGGACCAGTTGCAAGGCCGCATGGTGGGTCGCTGGGGTAATGCTCATCCAATTTTGAACCTCAAGATTGAGAATTCAGTGCTGACCTTCGCCTCTCCTAAAAACGAGGAAGACACACCAAAAGACATGCCGTTTCAGGCAAAGCTTGTCGGCGGAAAGCTGGCTGGAACCTTGTCCGGGCCTGACGGAACCTCCTGGCGATGGACGGGCGTGCGAGCTCCCTTATTGAACCGCACCACGGTTGCGAAATGGGGGAAGCCCGTCCAGCTATTCAACGGAAAAGATACAACGGGCTGGCATTTTGACAATCCGAGGGCCGCGAACATCTGGAGCGTGAAAGATGGCGTGCTGGTCAGCACCGCCCATGGAAGCAATATCATTACGAACCGCAAATTTCGCGACTTCAAACTGCATGTTGAATTCAATTGCAAGCCTGAGTGCAATACGGGAGTGTATCTGCGCGGTCGGTACGAGGTGCAAATTGCGGATGATGCCGGAGAAGACCCGCCAAATCGACAGACTGGCTCTGTCTACGGATTTATTACTCCGTCTCCGCTGATTCCTCTCCATCCTGGAACTTGGCATTCCTACGAAATCACCTTGATCGGGCGAACCGTGACAGTGGTTGAAGATGGTCAAACCATCATCGACGAGAAAGAAATTCCCGGGATCACCGGAGACGCGCTAGACAGTCACGAAGGACTTCCCGGCCCGATCTATCTTCAGGGAGCCGAGCCTCATGGGGGATTTTCTTTTAGAAATCTGGTTATCACCCCGGCAATGGATTAGGTTGAACCGGTTGCCGTCGTGAAACAATAGTCGAATCCACGATGGCGACCTCCGACGGCATACTCAACGAGATCCTCGCAGCCAGAGAGCGGATCCGCGATTTTATTTGGTTAACTCCCTGCCAACATTCGGCGGATCTTTCCGCTGCGACCGGCCAGCAAGTTCACCTGAAGCTGGATAATCTGCAGCGCACGGGCGCCTTCAAAGAACGCGGCGCATTGAATAAAATCCTGCGGCTGAGCCCGGAGGAAAAGCTATGCGGAGTGATCGCCGCAAGCGCAGGAAACCATGCCCAGGCCGTTGCCTACCACGCGACGCAGCGCGGCATACGGGCGCAGATCGTGATGCCGCTGATGACACCTTTAGTGAAGGTTTCGGCCACCCGCGGCTTCGGTGCCGAAGTCATCTTGCACGGCGCTAACTACGATGAGACCTATGCCGAGGCCGTTCGCCGCAGCGAGTCTGAAGGCATGACCTTTCTGCATCCCTTCGACGATATGGATGTCATACACGGGCAAGGCACAATCGGAGTCGAGTTGATTGAGCAGGTTCCGGACCTGGAGGCTGTGATTGTTCCGATCGGAGGCGGCGGACTCATCAGCGGAGTGGCAGCCGCTCTGAAAGAAATGAATCCTGCGATCCGTGTCATTGGTGTGCAGACGGAACGACTTCCCTCCATGCTGAGGGCCTGTGCCGCCGGGCATCCTGTGACGTTGCCCGCCGAAGCCACCATTGCCGATGGAATTGCGGTTCGCAGAGCTGGCAACCTTACGTTGCCGCTGGTGCAGCGATATGTGGATGAAATTGTCACAGTCGATGAAGAGGAGATCGCCAATGCGATTCTGGTTTTGCTGGAGCGAGAGAAGACGCTTGCCGAGGGCGCTGGCGCAGTCGCATTGGCTGCGGTCCTGAACAAGAAGACCAGCCTGGAACATCAGAAAACGGTGGTTCTGGTTTGCGGCGGCAATATCGATGTGAGTCTGCTGGCGAGAATTATTGAGCGTGGCTTGGTGAAAGATGGCAGGAGAGTTCGCATCCGCGTGCACTTATCAGACCGCCCTGGTGCGCTTTATCAGCTCACGAGAATTCTTGCGGAACAGCAAGCCAACATCGTGGAGACCCTCCACAACCGGTCGCACTATGGCGTGAATCTTGGCGACACGGTGATTGACATTACTCTGGAAACACGCGGAACATCGCACATCCAGACCATTTCATCGGCGCTCCAGGATGCGGGCTACAAATTCGAGCGGATCACCTAGCGACGGTCAGACATCTGCATGGGCCGGCTACGCGATTTGCTATCCCGCTACGCCGACTAGGCCGGCATCGCGAGCGTTTGGAACAGCCCGCAAATATTCATCGACGGCTGCGGCTGCTTTCCGTCCTTCAGAAATGGCCCACACCACCAGAGATTGTCCACGCCGCATATCGCCTGCCGCAAAGACTCCCTCGACAGTGGTCATATAGCTGTTATTTGTCGCGACATTGCCTCTTGCGTCGATGGCAACTCCCAGCTTTTCAAGCATGCCGCTGCGCACCGGACCCGAGAAGCCCATGGCCAGCAAGACCAGGTCGACCTCAAGCACAAATTCGCTGCCTGGCTGCGGCTCGAATTTCGGCGGAGGACCTACTTGAACGCCGTGCAGCTGTTTCACATTACCGTGCTCATCGCCGACAAACTCTGTCGTTGCCAGACTCCAATTCCGTTTGCCACCTTCTTCGTGCGCTCCTTCGGTGCGTAGCTGCATTGGCCATAATGGCCAAGGTGTCAGCGGCGAGCGCTCGGAAGGAGGTACCGGCATAATTTCAAATTGCTCGATTGACAGCGCTTTCTGACGATGACTTGTTCCCAGGCAATCTGCGCCAGTATCTCCGCCGCCAATGATGACAACGCGCTTGCCGCCGGCTAGGATCGCTCCAGTTTCCGAAACCGCATCGCCTTCACAGCGGCGATTCTGTTGCGGCAAAAATTCCATTGCGAAGTGAATGCCATTCAGCTCACGTCCAGGAACGTTCAGATCGCGCGGCTGCTCCGCACCGCCCGCCAGCAGAATCGCGTCGAAGTCGCGTTGAAGATCTTCAACCGACACATTGTTGCCGACGTGGGCGCCAGTGACAAATGTCACGCCTTCCAATTGCATTTGTTCCAGGCGGCGATCGAGAATTGTTTTCTCCAGCTTGAAATTCGGAATTCCATACCGCATCAATCCGCCGATACGGTCGGCTTTTTCGAAGACTGTGACCGCGTGTCCGGCGCGCCGCAATTGTTGCGCGGCCGCTAATCCAGCAGGTCCGGAGCCAACCACTGCGACTCGCTTGCCGGTCGAAAATGCGGGCGGTTCAGGATGGACCCAGCCTTCTTCATACGCGTGGTCAATAATATTTTTTTCGATCTGTTTAATCGTCACCGGAGGAGCATTGATGCCCAATACGCACGCTGCCTCGCAGGGCGCCGGACAAATTCTTCCCGTGATCTCCGGAAAATTATTGGTTGCGTGCAAACGACGCACGGCCTCTTTCCAGCGACCGCGATAGACCAGATCGTTCCAGTCGGGAATCAGGTTGTTGACCGGACAGCCTGTGTGACAAAACGGCACCCCGCAATCCATGCAACGCGCGGCCTGCTGTTGCTGCTTTTCTTCCGGAAACGAGCGGTAAATTTCAACCCAATCGTTTACGCGTTCTACAACCGGCCGCCGCTCTGGCAGCTCGCGTGGAAACTCCATGAATCCTGTGGACTTACCCATGTTGCACCTGCTCAGCGATCGTCAATGTAGGAAGTTCTCCAGTCGGGATAGCCATTTCGCCGCGCTCACGCAGCACGCGCTTATATTCCTGCGGAAATATCTTAATGAACTTCGGCAGGCTTTCATTCCAGTTGGCGAGAATCCAACCTGCACGCGGACTCCCGGTGAGGTCGCGATGCCGCGTAATCAGTGTTTGCAGATCTTCAATCTCCCGCTCATCGACCAGCGGCTCAAGATCAACGGAAGCAGGATTGCATCGTTTCTGCATAAAATCCCCGAGCTCGTCATAGACGTAGGCGATCCCTCCGTTCATGCCAGCAGCAAAATTTCGTCCGCATGCTCCCAGAACGACTACGCGCCCATTGGTCATGTATTCGCATCCGTGGTCGCCCACACCTTCTACAACTGCGGTCGCTCCGGAGTTGCGGACTGCGAAGCGTTCTCCAGCGATTCCATTCAAAAAGACTTCTCCGCTGGTTGCGCCATAGAGAATGACGTTGCCCGCAAGGATGCTTTCCTCCGGTTGAAAGCTGGAGTTGCGCGGCGGGAAAACAATAACCCTACCGCCTGAAAGGCCCTTGCCGACGTAGTCATTCGCCTCTCCTTCCAGCGTGAGTGTGACGCCGTTGGGCAGGAATGCTCCAAAACTTTGTCCGGCAGATCCTTGCAAATTGAACCGGATGGTTTCCTCGGGCAGCCCTTCTGGCCCGTAGCGTCGCACGACTTCCCCGCCGAGCATGGCGCCGACAGTGCGATGAATGTTTCGAATCGGAAGCGAGAATTCCACGGGCTGTTGATGATCGAGCGCCGGTTTGGCAAGCTCCATCAAACGATGATCAAGCGCCTGCTCCAGGCCGTGATCCTGTTTCTGAACGCAATGACGAGCCACCCGTCCCGGAAGCGGCGCACTATACAAGATCGACGACAGATCAATTCCTTTGGCTTTCCAATGATCGACCGCCAAATGAGTCTCCAACATGTCGACGCGACCGACCATCTCATTGAAAGTGCGGAAGCTGAGTTTCGCCATGTGCTCGCGAACCTGTTCCGCAAGGAAGAAGAAGAAATTAATCACATGCTCCGGCTGACCCTGGAACCGCTTGCGAAGTTCCGGGTCCTGCGTTGCGATACCGACCGGACATGTGTTCAAGTGGCACTTGCGAATCATGATACAGCCCATCGTGATCAACGGCGCCGTAGCAAAGCCAAATTCCTCCGCACCCAGCAGCGCCGCAATCACAACGTCTCGTCCGGTCTGCAGCTTGCCATCGGTCTGCACGCGAATGCGGCTGCGCAAGTCATTCAACAGCAAAACCTGCTGCGTTTCCGCCAATCCAAGTTCCCATGGAATTCCGGCATGCTTGATGGAACTGAGCGGCGCGGCTCCCGTGCCTCCGCTGTCGCCGCTGATCAACACAACGTCGGCATGGGCTTTGGAAACGCCAGCAGCGACCGTGCCGACTCCAACCTCCGACACCAGCTTCACTGCAATGCGTGCGCGCGGATTGACGTTCTTCAAGTCGTAGATCAGCTGCGCCAGGTCTTCGATCGAGTAAATATCGTGATGCGGAGGCGGCGAAATCAATCCGACTCCTGGAATGGAGTGACGTAGCCGCGCAATCACCTCATCCACTTTGTAACCCGGAAGCTGCCCGCCTTCTCCCGGCTTCGCTCCCTGAGCCATCTTGATCTGCAGTTCGTCCGCGTTTATCAGGTAGTTCGTTGTTACCCCAAAACGCCCAGACGCGATCTGCTTCACTGCGCTGCGTCGCAAATCACCGTTGGAATCCGGCGTGAAACGAAGCGCGTCTTCTCCGCCCTCGCCAGTATTCGACATACCGCCGATGCGGTTCATGGCGATGGCCAGCGTCTCGTGCGCTTCTTTGCTGATCGAACCGAAAGACATGGCCCCCGTGGTGAATCGTTTGACAATCTCCTTCGCAGGTTCCACTTCTTCCAATGGAACCGGCGTCTTCGACTCCTTGATTTTCATCAAGCTGCGAAGCGTACACATGTTGCGGTTTTGCTCGTCAATCAGGTCGGTATATTCCTTAAACGTTTTCGGATTGCTCTGCTGCACCGCATGCTGCAGTTTGCTAATGGTCAACGGATTCAGCAGATGCTCTTCCCCGCCGACGCGGAAGTGATACGCCCCGCCAACGTCTAAATCGGTTTCGGAGTCGTTCAATGGGGCGAAAGCATACTCATGCTTCATCTGCGCTTCGCGTGCCAGCACATCGAGCCCGATTCCTTCAATTCGCGACGCAGTTCCCTGGAAGTATGTCTCCACCAGGTTTCGATTCAAGCCGATCGCCTCAAACACCTGGGCTCCGCGATAGCTCTGCAACGTTGAGATGCCCATCTTCGAGAATGTCTTCAACAAGCCCTTGTTCACCGCTTTGATGAAATTCTTGACCGCAGTATCGGGCGTAATCCCGTTCACAAGGTAGCCACGATGCGCCAAGTCACGAATCGAATCGAAAGCCAAATAAGGATTAATCGCGCTGGCGCCGAAACCAATCAGCAATGCGAAATGCATCACCTCGCGCGGCTCGCCAGATTCGAGAATCAGCGCAACTTGGGTGCGAGTTTCCTCGCGGACCAGCAGGTAGTGCACCGCCGCCAACGCAAGCAAGCTGGGGATGGGAGCGTATTGTTTATCCACGCCGCGATCGGAAAGGATCAACAACGTATATCCGGATCGAACGGCAAGAGAGGCGCGCTGGCACAGCTCATCCAGGGCCCGCTTCAATCCTGCCTCGCCATCCTCTGAGCGAAAGTGCGTCGGCAGCGTCGTCGCTAGCAGGTCTCCCGTGGACACGCGCCGCAGTTTTTCCAATTCGCGATTCGTCAGGATCGCATGCGGCAGCTTCAATGTATGGCAGTTCTGCGAGGTCTCTGCCAGAATGTTTCGCTCGCTTCCGATAAAGCTGGACAGCGACATCACCATCTCTTCGCGGATAGCATCGATGGGCGGATTGGTCACCTGCGCGAACAGTTGCTTGAAATAACTGAACAGCATTTGCGGCCGGTCCGAAAGGCACGCCAGAGGAGTGTCCGTCCCCATGGAGCCAATCGGCTCTTCTCCCTTGCTCGCCATCGGCTCCAGAATCATTCTCATGTCTTCTTCGGAATAGCCAAATGCACGCTGACGACGAAGCAGAGTGTCGGGGTTGGCCCCGTAGACTCGCGAAGGCTCCGGCAAGTGATCGAGTGTGATTTGCTTTTCCTTCAACCACTCTGCGTATGGCTGACGAGAAACCAACTGCTGTTTGATTTCCTTGTCGGAGATAATGCGCTGTTGCACAGTGTCCACAAGAAACATTTTTCCGGGCTGCAGCCTTCCCTTCTTCTTGACGTTCGCCGCCGGGATGTCCAGAACACCCGCCTCGGAAGCAAGAACCACAATGTCGTCCTTGGTCACGACATAACGACCGGGGCGCAGGCCGTTGCGATCCAGCGTCGCGCCAATCACTCGCCCATCCGTAAAGGCGATCGCCGCAGGCCCATCCCACGGCTCCATCAGTGAAGCGTGATACTCGTAAAAGGCCCTCTTTTCCGGCTTCATATGCGGATTGCCCGCCCACGCCTCTGGAATCAGCATGGCCATCACGTGCGGCATGGAACGGCCGGATTGAAATAGTAGTTCCACTGCATTGTCAAATGCCGATGAATCGCTGCTTCCGTCTTCCACGATGGGAAACAGCTTTTCGATGTCTGGGCCGAATGCCGGCGATTCCAGAATCGACTGGCGCGCATGCATCCAATTCACATTGCCGCGCAATGTGTTGATTTCTCCATTGTGCGCGACATAGCGGAATGGATGCGCAAGCCGCCAGCTTGGAAACGTGTTGGTCGAAAACCGCTGATGCACCAGGCACAGCGCGCTATCAACTTCAGGATCGGACAGCTCGCCATAAAAGCTGGCAATCTGCGGCGCAAGCAGCAAGCCCTTATAAATGATGGTGCGAGACGACAGCGAGGGAATATAGAAGATTTCCTTGTCTTCAATACTGGAACTGGCAATTTTCTGTTCGGTCAGCTTACGCACGACATAAAGCTTCCGCTCAAAAGCGTCTTCGTCCATTCCGTCGGGTTTTCCGATGAAAATTTGCTGAATATAAGGTTGCGACCCGCGAGCGACCCGGCCGATTGCATTGCCGTTGCACGGCGTGTCACGCCAGCCCAGGATGGTCAGGCCCTCTTCCTGGATGATTTGCTCGAAGATTCCTTCGCACTGGAGACGGTTCAGTTTTTCGACCGGCAGAAAGACCATGCCGGCTGCGTAGGCGCCTGGCGGCGGCAATTTGAAGCCGAGCGCTGCGCATTCGCGAGCGAAAAATCGATGAGGAATCTGGATCAGAATGCCGGCGCCATCGCCTGTTTCCGCGTCGCAGCCGCACGCGCCGCGATGCGTCAAATTGATCAAGACCTCGATGCCCTTCAAAATAATTTCGTGGCTTCTCTCTCCGCGAACGCTGGCCACAAACCCAATTCCGCACGCATCATGTTCGTGGCTGGGGTGGTAAAGACCCTGTGCAGAAGGTGCGGCTGAAACTGCATGGAATTTAGACATTGATTCCTCTGCTAAACATTCACTTTTTAGAGTCCTGTGCATGGTGCGGATCGTCAGGCGGCGTCTCACGAGCGAGAGGCGCTGATCCGCTGGGACAACCGGGGCTGAAGAGTCTTATTTTATACCACCTTCCCAGTTTACCGGGTAGCCGCTGACAATTTTCTAACGACGCCAGACGCGAGCGGCGTTAGGCTCCAACATTGTCCCCGAACTGGCTGTTGCTTCGTTCGTGACGGATATGAAACGAACCGGCGGCAGGAAGCGCTATGATCGCTAATAGTAAGGATAGAATAACGATACTGAGGCCTTCTTCAATTTTGATTGAGAGACGACTTCGAATCTCCGCCAGTGCTCTTTCAAGCTTCAGGATGAGCTGGAGACGACGGGCGGCTTATACCGTTCTCGGCCAAACCAGCCCGTTGACCCATAACGAATACGATAAGTGATCCCTAATTTATGGAACAATTTTCTCGACTGACTCGGCTGCCCGCCTATGTATTCAACATCACCAACGATTTGAAAGCGGCCGCACGGCAACGCGGTGAAGACATCATTGACTTCGGTATGGGAAATCCCGACGGCGCAACTCCCAAGCACATTGTCGACAAGATGATTGAAGCCGCACAGAAGACCGCGACTCATCGCTATTCGCTGTCAAAAGGCATTCCCCGTCTGCGCAAGGCAATCTGTAACTGGTACAAGCGGCGCTACGATGTCGACCTGGACCCGCTCACTGAAGCTATCGTGACCATCGGCTCCAAAGAGGGCATCGCTCACCTTTGCCTCGCGACTCTGGATCGCGGAGATTCCGTTCTTGTGCCCAACCCGAGCTACCCCATCCACATTTTTGGGCCCATCATTGCGGGAGCAGATGTGCGGTACATCGAAATTACGAGCGCCGACGCCTTTCTCGCGGACCTGCGCGGAGCGCTTCCATCCATGTCTCCGCGGCCGACGATGCTGATCCTCAATTTCCCGTCCAACCCCACGACCCAGTGTGTTGATCTCGCTTTCTTTGAGCAGGTGGTTGCGTTATGCAAGGAGTACGGCGTCTACGTTGTGCATGACCTGGCGTATGCCGACCTTGTCTTCGATGGCTATCGCGCACCTTCCATCCTGCAAGTCCCAGGTGCCAAGGACATTGCAGTGGAATTCTTCACGCTTTCAAAGAGCTACAACATGCCGGGCTGGCGAGTCGGATTCATGGTTGGCAATCCAACCCTGGTCGCTGCGCTTGGCCGGATCAAAAGCTATTTTGATTATGGAACATTCACTCCCATCCAGGTCGCGTCCATCCAGGCGCTCGAAGGCCCGCAAGAGTGCGTGCAGCAAATTTGCGATAACTATCGCAGGCGACGCGATGTCCTGGTCCAGGGCCTGAATCAGGCTGGCTGGCAGGTCGACATGCCAAAAGCAACCATGTTCGTCTGGGCGCAGGTTCCAGAGGCCTACCGAAAACTGGGTTCCTTCGAATTTTCAAAGCAGCTGCTGATGGAAGCCAAGGTTGCCGTCAGCCCAGGCGTTGGCTTCGGCGAACATGGAGACGGCCATGTCCGCTTCTCCTTAATCGAAAATGAAGAACGAACACGCCAGGCCTTGCGCGGAATCAAGCAAATGTTCCAAAGGGTTCAGGTATAGGAGCATTTTCCATGCGGATGCATTCGACCGCGCGTTGGGGAACAAACGTGGCAGGCTTCCGCGGGAAAACGGCGGCCTTTGTAACTGTTCGTGTGAACATTGATGACTTCCAAAAATCCAGAGGATGGTGACTCAGCACAATGATGAAAGCTTCTCGTTCCTTTCTCTCCGCGCTCGCTGTTCTTGTCGTTGCCAGCGGTCGCACGGCGCTGGCGCAGCAGCCGGCAACGGCTGCGGTTCCAGTGTCTCCGGTGCCAGCGAATCAACATAAGACTCACAGGCCGCACAGGCCCTTCGAACTGCAGGCATTGACGCCGGAATTCTGGAAGGTGTTCGACAAGAACGCGACCCTTACAACGATGGGGACCGGCTTCGGATTTACTGAGGGTCCAGTTTGGGATCCGGCCGGATTTCTGTGGGTGAGCGACGAGTCGAAGAATCAAATCGATAAGCTCTATCAGGACGGCCACGTCGAGCACATGGTCTCTCTGGTGGATCCCGACGGCAATACGTATGACCGGGACCACCGCCTGCTGAGCACCGCCAGCGGATTGCGCGCGATCATTCGGCTCTCCGCGGACGGCAAAAGCTTCGAGACGGTCGTCGATCACTATCACGGCAAGAAGCTGAATACCCCGAACGACATCGTCGTCGGCCCGGATGGCGCGATCTATTTCACCGATCCAATCATCGATATGACGAAAGACCAGCAGCAGGAGCTGCCTCCTTCCGTCTACCGCCTTGGGACCGATAACAATATGTCACTGCTCACCACGGATCTGAAGGCACCGAACGGTCTGGCATTCTCTCCAAACGGAAAATACCTCTACATCGATGACGACGACAGCATGAAAATCCGGCGCTACAGGTTCCACAAAGATGGCACTATCTCTGATGGCATGGATTTTGCCGACATGACCGATCCCCAAAAACGCGGCGTTCCCGACGGAATGAAAGTCGACGTCAAGGGCCGCCTGTTTGTTTCGGGGCCTGCCGGCATCTGGGTATGGAATCACAAAGGCGTGCACATCGGTACCGTGCAGATGCCCAAGGGTATGGCCAACCTGACCTGGGGCGGACCGGATAACTCGAAACTCTACATCACTGCCAGCGATACTGTTTATATCCTGCAAACCAAGACGCACGGGATTCTGGGCTACCCCAGGAAATAGCGCGACGGGATAGCTCGTTTTTCGACGAGATATTGTCTATGGCAGTGTGAAGGCAAACACGTCGTCTCCAGCGGCGACGGCGAAGTACTGCTTGCCCGCGATGCCGTAAGACATCGGCGAGGCATGCATTGCCTGCCCAAGGTTGAACGCCCAGAGCGGCTTGCCAGTGCGGGCGTCGTCGATCTCAAACTGACTGGCGTCGTTGCCGAAGGCCACTAAACCGCCCGCCGTCGTCATCACGCCCGCCCATGCCTGTCTTCCGCCGATCTGCCGGTCGCGCCAAGCAAAATCGAGTTTATTCAGGTCAAAGGCGTTGATATATCCAGCGTTCGGGGAATTGCCCGGTGGCCTGCGCGCGCCCGTCGAATAATACGGATGCTCCTCCTCGAACGGTTCCGTCTTTACAGTGATGAAACTGCATGCTTCTCGCGACCGGAAGTAGAACATGTTTGTCTGTGGGTCGTAGCTAGGCGAGTACCAGTTGGTCGCTCCGACTATACCGGGGCAAACGGTCACGCCCTTCGCAGTCGGAATCAGGTTGTTGGAGACCGGCCGGCCGTTCTCATCAATGCCTTTGGCCCAGTTCATACTTGGGGAGAACTGAATGGAATAGAGATACTGTCCAGTCATACGGTCCAAGATGTAGAGAAAGCCGTTGCGGTTTGCCGTCACAATCAGTTTGCGCGGCTTGTTCTTGAACTTTGCGTCAACCAGCACCGGCGTCTGCACAGAGTCATAGTCGTACAGATCATGCGGATTGAATTGGAAATACCACTTCATTTTTCCAGTGTCCGGATCCAGCGCCACGAGGGAGCTTGTATAGAGGTTGTCACCCGGCCGCACGCTACCGTCGTAATCCGGAGAGGGATTACTCGTACCCCAGTAAAGGGTGTTCAGTTCAGGATCGTAGGTGCCCGGCATCCACGTGGTTCCGCCGCCATGCAAATAGATTTCGCCAGCCGGCCAGCTCTCCGATCCTTTCTCGCCTGGGGCGGGAATCGTCCAGAAACGCCACACTTGTTTGCCCGTCTGCGAGTCGAAGGCTGCCAGAAAGCCGCGCACGCCATCGTCGCCGCCCGATGTGCCCACCAGCACTTTGTCCTTCACGATCAGCGGAGCGCTGGTAGCGCCATAGTTCTTGTTATTTTTTGCATAGGCAATATCCCAGATCAGGTTGCCCGAGCGCGCATCCAGGCACAGCAGGTGCGCATTGTCCGTCTCCATATAGACACGGGTTCCTAGCACTGCAACTCCGCGATTAATATGTCCGGAGGCGTCGTCAATGAGTCCCGACGAAACGCCGCGTGCATGGTGCCACAGCAGCGTACCCGTTCTCGCATCCAGGGCATAGGCATCGTTTGAGCCGGTGATGAACATCACCCCAGCCACCACCACCGGCGTTACCTCCAGCACGCCAGCGTTTTGTGTGTGGAAAACCCACTTTGCTGCCAGGTGGCTGACGTTTGCCGGCGTAATCTGGGCGAGGCTGCTGAAGCGCCGTCCGGTATAGTCGCCGTTGTACGACACCCAGTTGTTTTTGATTGTCTTCTGCAACAGATCGCTCGACCGCACATCTATCAGGCCCAGTTTGGTCGCGTGTTCCGATTCGTGTCCCGACCTCTTGACTGCTGCGAGCGCCTTCGTCGCCGGTTTCGCTGCGGACTGTCCCTGCGCGGCGACAGTTGTCATCGCCAGCGAGGCTGCCGCGGCAAGCCCAAACATGCTCCTGCAGAATCCCGTCATCGTCAGGCCCCTTCAATCGTGTTGGAATGTCGCACGCAGCTGATCACCAATGGTGCCGTTCGGACCTTGCGGGCGCTGGTTCGCTTGGGGCATTCCTGCCAGTAACGATCAGAAAGCTGACGAGGTCATTCAGTTCGCTGGACGTCAACCGGGTCCCATAATCGTGCGGCATCAGCGAGTGGTCCGTGTAGTTCACTGTCACCAGGCTGCTGCGCGACAGAAAGTGATACCGGCCGTCCTCGGTCTGCAGTGTTATGTTCAGGTTATCTTCCGCACGCACTACGCCAGTCAGGCTCTCTCCGGCCCTGGTCCGCACTTCTGCCACGCGCGATGTCGGCTGTAGGTTCGCATCCGGATTCACAATCGCCTGCAGGATGTCCTCCGTCGGGCGGTTCTTGGCGTAGGAGGTCAACTCGGGCGCCATAAAGCCGCCTTTGCCGCTGACCATGTGGCACGTTGAGCACTGCGCGTTGCCGAAGAAAAGTTGCCGGCCCGCATTCGGATCGCCCGTCAGCTTAGCCGGAGAGGCAGCCCCGGTCACTCCTTGCAGCGAGCGCAAGTATTGCACCACCGCCTGCGTGCCCTGATCGCCGAGATCGGGAAACGCCGGCATACCCTGTTCTGCCTCGCCATTATGCACGATGCCGATCAGGGCCTGGTCGGAGAGCGCGATCACTTTGGGCATCGTCGCAATGGCCGGGCCTCTGCCGCCCTTGCCATCCGCACCGTGGCAGAACGCGCAGTTCGACGAAAACAGTTGCGCTCCCTGTCCCTGATTGGAACCGCCCCTCGGATCGTCCTGTCCGACTACGGACATTCCTCCAAACAGCATTAGGGCAGACCACACCAACATCACTGTAAGCCGATTCTGTGTCATTACTTCAAATCTCTCGATGAAGATCTGCCAGAACACGGACTGTCTGTGCCACAATTTCTCCGTGATCAAAATCTGCTACTTAGCATTTATCACATCGCGGGAAGGAGGCGGATTTACGAGAACTTCGCCCAGCGGCCCGCGATCCAGCCCATGCGAATCCACCAGATGCACTGAGACCCTGGTCGTGTTGGGCGGCGCCTGTATGGTGGTCTGCAAGTGCACGGGTTCGGTGGGGGTCACAGACATAAGCTTCGCGGTGCCTCTACTCGCCTCTTCCGTAAAAATGAACCACCAGATCGCCGGCATAGAACACCCCAAAGCTGCCAGAGAGTACCAAGCCAGCAGGCGTCGCGGTAGCGGTCAGCGGAGTCCCAATCACACCACTGTAGGTCGTCGTCTTGAAGTCCTCTCCCATGCGCGTTGGATACCACTGCGTATCCATCGCATAGCGTTCGCCGGGTGCCAGCTCAACCATTGGACTGTTCATCTCTGCCTCGACAAACGGTCCCTCGCGGGGTTCTGTGTTTTGGCCCTTCTCCGGTGGCGTCGGCTCACCGGTCGAATAAAAGATGATCGACGCCTTTCCGGGATATATCGGCGGTGGGATCGATATGATGTCTTTCCACCATCGTGTATCCAGTCGAACCATCCACAGCCGCCAGCCATCCCGACTGCGAGTCTATCCAGACCTCCTGCATAATGTTGTTCCAATGCACGCGGAACGTACCATCCTGCACCGTGAAAGCCCGGTTGTCCGCCGGGCCCGTGCGCACATGATAGCCGTTCAGATACGCACTTGCCGGATTCACTTCCGTGACTCCCCAGAACTTCGTGTTGAAATTGTCCGAACCGGAGGGATGGGAGGTGGGATACTCGGTGATCGTCTGCTCGGACCATGTCCGCGGATATCCGCTCATATTCTGCATCACAACGTGAAACGAGATCACTGGCGTATCCGCTCCGATGCTGATGTCGCGGATATACCGCTGCCCGATCTCAGGATCGACCGGACCGGTCAACCGCACCGCACACGTCGGCCCGCTGGATAGTACCTGCAAGGTAAAGGGAGCATCGTCCAGATTGCCGCCGCCAGACCAATGCTGCTCATCCTGATTGCCTTCCGGCATCGGCCAGATCTTATCTCCCCCGTAGTTGCGATCGCCGTACCCTTTGCCTTCCAGAGGAATCACCTGCCCTTGCAGCAACGGGTTGATATACAGAAAGTCGTGGCCGCCGAATGTGACCTGGATCAGCCGGCCGCCGATCTGTGGAACAATCTCCAGCTTTACCCAAGAGTTGGACAGTTCTTCGGCCTTCCATCCCAGGTAATTTGTGGCATGGACCTGGCAGCCGGACGAGGAAGCAGCCCTGCACGGCAACGGCAACCCAAGCAGAGCCGGGAGGGCCACGACAGACAACAGTGTTGAAACCCGTGCTTTCGTTCTGACAGACGCAAACCGCACAGTCTCTCCCTAGTGAAGCGGCTGCCGCACTGCGATAAAAGAAATCTGCTCGACATCTTCCGATTTCATATCAGAATTCTGTTGCAATGTCGTGCGCGCCGGAAAATTGTCTTTGAAAAATGTACCGTATAGTGACACGACAGGGTCCTCGTCTTTCATGTCGCGAAGGTAAATAGTTGAAGAGACCACGTTCGAAAAATCCATATCCGCCTTTTGCAACCCATCCAACAGGCTGCGCATGGACATCCGCACCTGAACACCCAATTCCGGCGAAAAGAGGCCCAGAGCCGGAACATACGCGTCCTTTGCAGACAGATACAGGGTATCTCCATACAGGACGCCAGGACTCGCAGTTGGACTAGGCTTCTCATTTCTGGGGCGAATCGACTTGCGCTTGGACAGGTCGGCGCCGGCGATGCAACTGAACACGATATGGGCCTGATTCGGGAGATCCACCACCTGAATCGTTCCTCTTCCCGGGGTATTTCCAAACTCGAAATATGTCGCATAGGTCTTGTTCATCACATGTGCTGGGCCGCCATTACTACTTAGGTAAGGATTCACCCAGATGACATTCGCCATGCTCATGTTGGCAGCCTTAGCCACCGCAGCAACGTTATCGAGGGCCTGCTTGACTTCTCCGGCATAATCCGCGCGCTACTTTCCCCGTGAGTGGATCGACGCCTGCCTGGGCCGACATGTAGAGAACGTCGTCGGCTTCGATTCCGGCAGGATCGATGTGCGGTCCCTGTGGCCATCCCGTCGGATGGATCACTCGACGACGCGCGACACTGCTCACGGCGATACAGTTGATTTCGATATTTTCGCCGTTCGGCAAGCTTGCTACCGCCAGCACGGTGCGGGCAGGCGGAGTCTGCTCCAATCATCTTCCAGTAGACCTTGTTCATTCCATCCATGTTCGAGATGTCGGTCAGATAGATATTCATCCACACCACGTTGCCGAAATCCATTCCTGCCGCACGCAGCACGCCCTGCACATGGTCCAATGACCGGCGCACTTCCTTCTGAAAATCCTTCGGCACTTCGCCACTCGAGTTCCGTCCATCCTGGCCGGCGACGTAGAGCGTACGATTCACCAGAACGCCGGCGCTCGATGCCGACCCGACATTTTGGCTGCCTACTTTGATGACTTTGATCGCGCCGCCAGCCTGTGCGAACAACTGCGCGCCACCTGCAGCCAGCAGAAAACCTAAGACAACAGATGGGCAGTGTCTCAACAGATCACGCATATGTCCTCCCCTGGAACCCACACCATCTCCATTTGTTCTTTCTCAACAAAAATGTGCCCGCAAGAGCAATCCATGATGATCTCGGCGATGAAATATTTCCTACAGATTAGTGTTTTGCTCCCTTTTGTTGCATGCCTGGGTACCAGGAGCGCACGCAAAGCAGTCGCGATGTTACGTCGGGCGCACTGTAATATCCCACCGTAGCATTGAGCCGGAAAAAATAAGCCTCTCCGGCTTTCGCAGGATGTCGTCCAGCAATTCCGTCCATTCCTCCGCCAGCGACGATGACACCGTGGCCACTCAATATCAGGTAGATCTCCTCTTCGCGCTGGTGATGATGAGGAAAGTTGGTGCCGCCGGGGGCGATTTCCATAAGGAACAGGCTGGTCAGGACGCGCCCGGCGGCAATGCGGTCACGCTTGCTATCGACGTCTCCCATGAGCAGACGAAAACGGCTCGAATCTGGATGGCCATTCACCAGGGTCGTCGGCACGTCTTCAATGTTGGCCTTCAACGGATGCGCTGGTGGTGGAGTCGTCTCAAATCCTTTGGTGTGAAACCCCATGACGACCACCGTCATCGGCTCCCCGGATATATTGGTTAAAGCATGCGGAACTGTCGACGGGATATAAAGATAGTCCTCAGTCTTCAGCGGCACCTGCTCATCTCCATATTTCGCGGAGCCGTTTCCGTTGAGTACCACGTACACCTGGTCTTCCTGGGAGTATTGAACGGTGGCACACGAGCCATGGGGATCAATGACCGCCTCCCCATATCGAGCGACGCCAACCACGACGGAAGTATCCGGGTCTCCCTTGCCGAACAGGGGTTTGTAATGACACGTCGCCGTAGTGATGTCGGACGGCTTCTCGACAGCGGTTTTCGTGTCGCGAGACAGGTAGGTGGGATCGATCTGGCGATGTTCTGCATGCAGCGGAAGCGCACAGAAGATCCCCGCTAGCAAACCGATGAACGCGGCGGCGTACCGTTGATTGGTATGCATGAGATACCACCTCTCTTGCAGCGCGATTGACTACGTTTTTCTCAAGGCTATATCTGTCAGATCTACCGCGCCTTCTCGTACGCGCCGATTGATCCGGACCAGGAATTAACTTTGCAGGCAGGCATCATGCGGCAAAAGATGCATCCCGCAACTGTCTCTCTGCCGTTCGAAGCGCCCACCTCACGCAGATTGCTTTCGAGCTCTGCTGAGAACCTGGCGGAGACGGTTGCCAACGATCAGGTCCTCACCGGGTTGCAGCGTCATGGAGACAATCTGCAAAGGATTCGGATGGGATCGGCGATGCCTGTTCGGATTATGCGGGATGCGTGCCAAAACCCCGCTGGGATTGCTGTCCGTCAGCACCTCAATGCGAGGCTCGCCGTCACGCAACTGCTGAGCGCATTGAGCTATCGTTAGTCCAAATTTCGCTTCGTCCCACATCACCGACAAAGTTGGATAACTGTTTCCGTCTTGCGGGGTCATAATACTCGTCGTAACTCCGGGCACCGTTTCCACCAGCTTCTTGATTCGATCGACCCGGCTCTCCCACTCCTTGTTTAACGTCCCGAGATCCGCACGCGACCAATATTCGACCGCCGCGAGGATGCCCATGATCTCTTCCTTTCCGACTTTCATGGGACGGCATACGGCGCCTTCCCAGGGATTGGTGTTGTACAAGGCCGCCTCGATCAAGTCCTTGCGGCCCAATAAGACCCCGGAACATTGCGGGCCTGACAGTCCTTTGCCGCCGCTGAAGCAAAATAGATCGACGCCGAGCTTGGCATAACGCGTGAAATAATAAAATGGTGGGATGCCTGCCGCGTCATCCACCAGGAGGGGCACACCGGCGGGTTTCGTGATCTTGAGGACCCGCTCAAGCCGGTCGTCACGCCAGGTGGTATAGACCATCGCGGTTTTCGGAGTCAGAGCGGACGGCAGATCCTCCACCTTCTCGGCAATTACCAGTTTGCCTCCTGCAAGCCGTATGGCACTGTCGAATGGGCTCCGGCCTTCCATCATCACCACTTCATCTTTCAGGCCAGTTGTGTCAGGCAATTGCCAAACATTTTTCGGATCCGATCCAGCAATGCAGGCTGCTGTTGCCGAAGCCATCGCGCCGGCCGAACCGGAGGTGACCATTCCTGACTCAGCCCCAGACATCTTCGCCAGATAGCGGCCCACCCCGGCCTGCAGCTCAAACATGTCGACAAAATAATGAGACGCCTCCTCTGTCGCTCGCCGCGTCTCGGGCAGCTCAAGAGAACCGCACACATACGTCCAGGTGCCGCGCGCGTTAATTAGAGGACGAACTCCCAGTCGAGTGTAGATATTGTTGGAGAAGGTACTTCTGCCGGCTGAAGCCACAGTAGAGGCCAGGCTGCGTGTACCGATCGTGGCAAACAGCGGAGCCGCTGCCATCAGCTTGATAAACGATCTTCGGTCATTCACATTACGTTGAATCTCATCCACGGGTGACATTTCGCTCCTTAGGCATTGCGAGAAGTATCAAAGGGTTGCTGCAGTTACTGTGGTCTTCGCAACTGACGCGCGGGCAGTATGGTGAGTAATCCCGAAAACGAATCTTTGATCGCGGTCAAACTGCAATCGCCTCTGTTAGGAAAACTGCTCCCAACTAACGTTGATAGTAACTTGATCAGTCGATTCGTTCTGTTTTCCATCCTTCTGCAGGGCAATTCACTGCAGACTGATTTCGCACGAAACACTCGTCAAGTGGAAGATGATAGGTACCGAAGTCTGCCACTGTCAACCAATCTTTTTGGAATGGCAGCAACACAAAAGCGTTGATATTTATGCCGAGTTTAAAAATCATCTACAGCTGAGCCTAAATCGGGACCATTTTTTAGTGTGTTTAGGCTCAGAAAAAGGTGGGCGTAACCAGTGCTGAAACCCGCTTAAGCGCGGCGAATGGCCGCTGGAGATGCCGGTTGCCGAATAGCACGGCACAGGGATGGGTCGCGCGGAAGCACTTCTGCCTGTCGATTGGCCTTCAGCGGGGAGAGGTGATCGCCTGGCGTATAGGGGCCAGCGGAGCATGGTTATCGAACTTGATCTTGCTAGTGTCGGAGTGGATTCCGAGTTGTTTCCACAGCGAGATTAAATCCACCGGAGCATACGGCGCATTGCCCACTTTTCTATAAAGATCAGCTAAGGCAGACGTTCCCGTGGCCCGATCTCCCACCTCCAGCACCTTGGAAATGGGCCAGCCAGCTGCAATCGACCCGCCGTCGGCGAGAATTCCACGCAACGCATCTTGCAACCCTTTTTGATTTCCCGTCTTCTCTCGTATCGAGACATCTGCCATCAGGCAGAATAGGGCTCCGCCCCAGTAAGTATTCGCCCAGGTATGGGTGTTATCCAAGCCATCCTCTCCGGGTTGTGGTTCGCCCTTTCCCATGTCACGCACCATACCGCCCCAGGCCTGCTCCGGGGACAAAGTACCGATTTGCGCTCGCGCAATGGGCTCCACGTAGGTAGCCAACCCCTCTTCCAGCCAATGATGATCTGGAGAAAGTGAGGGAAGGGCGGTGTGCACAAACTCGTGTGTCATTGTCCAATCGCTCGCCAGGTTCTGTTTCGTCGTATGCTGGCCCAGCCGCATCCTTGTGAATGCCGGAAATCCATCGACATCGCCCCAGCTGGTGCCAGTCAACACTCCGCGTTCGTCCGCGATGGGCACAACAAGCACACGCGCACGAGCCACAGGAAACTTGCCGTAGTATTCGGAAACAGCGCGGGCAGCAGTCTCGATCCATCGGATAACTTCGCTTTTGGGTACATCGAGATCGCCAGGAGCAAAGTCAATCTGGATCGACGCTCCGCCCACACGGATCATCTGCGATGACGCGACTGGACCGCTCCATGGAGGCCCATGCCTGTGTCGGTGCATGTCAATTTGGCTCGCCCAACCTGCTGGTACGCACCCAAACACGATTGAACAGAAGAGGCAGATATGCACGAGCTGAGCCTTCACGATTGGCACCTGCATTCGTAAGATGTCAGCTCATAACCTCGCGGCACAGACGGATTTCAACGTTTTCTCGGCCGGTGAGCAGAACAAGCTTAAAGCCAGCCACGATTTTGGCAGAACGAAGACAATTGCTGAGGCCTCCCCCCAAAAGGAGCGGAGACTCGCCCACTGAATTTGAACCGCCGAATCCCGCTCCATCATCTTATTGGGCGGCAGACGATTGAGGTCCAAATTTGTATTCCCTATATGCAATTGGGCTGCACGACTGGAATGAAGGCCGATCTGTCATTCACCCAGTAAGAGCACCTTGACGGTGCTATTTCATTTCTATTTCTGAGTTACACCCGAGCCCCGGACCGTTTGCAATCAAAGTCAAGCGGTATGCTTGAAGAGGTGCCTGAGCAGCAGCGAAACTGTCGGCCGCTCTTGGGCTGCACGTAAGTTTACATTCGCCCATGGCTGCTGCCAACACACATAGTTCGACCTTCGCCCGTACGCTGGCCAGCGCCAAACAAACCATGGTGCTCAGCGAGATCATCTCGCTTGCGCTCGACAGCTTTCGCGCCAACAAGGTTCGCTTTGCATTGACCGCCCTGGGCATGGTGATGGGATCAGCCTCCGTAATTCTGGTCGCGACCATTGGACTGACCGGCAGGGAATATGCGATCAATCTCATCCAGGGTATCGGCGCCAACATGATCGTCGCCGACTGTCAGTGCGGCGGCATGAACCCCGACTCACTTACTTACGAGGATCTGACGGCTGTCGACGAGCAGGTTCCCGGTATCATCTGGTCTTCACCGATGCTGGAGATGCAGGTCCCGATCAGCTTCGGAGACGGTAAGGTGAGGGACATCCTGATTCTGGGCGTTTCCTCCCAATATAAGGATGTGCGAAATCTCGTAGTCCTTTACGGCCGCTTCTTCGACCAAGAGGACACCCTTAGCCACGCCAAAGTCGCCGTTGTTACCGTTCCATTCGCTGAGCACCTCTACGGAACTGCCGATCGTGCCATCAATCGAACGTTTACGATCCGAGGCATTCCTTTCACCATCATTGGTGTCTTCAAAGAAAAAGTAAATACCTGGGGAATGTCCGAAATCGCAAACCAGACCATCCTTATTCCCTACCCCGTGGGCCGATATTTCACCGGAACCAACGCCGTGAAGCAGTTGTTTTTTTCCGTTCGTAATTTCGGCGATACGCCGCGGGCGCGGAATGAGATCGCGAATGTCATCCAGTCTCGCCATCGCCCTGGGTCGGTGTACGACGTGGTGGAATACACCGCGCTGGTGGAAACTGCGGCACACATCGCGGACATCATGACACTCGTCCTGCTGTTGGTTTCCGCGATTACGCTGGCCGTCAGCGGGGTGGGCATTATGAACATCATGCTGGCGACGGTTCGATCGCGCATTCGCGAAATCGGCATTCGCAAAGCCGTCGGCGCCACGTATCGAGAAATTCAACTTCAATTTCTTGCCGAGGCCATTCTTATTTCGCTCAGCGGCGGGATTTTCGGCACGCTCCTGGGGCTGGCCCTTCCGCTTTCAGTCCGATTTTTCCTTCCAGCCTATACGATTCCGATTTCCCCGTGGTCCGTCGTCATTTCTCTATCCACGGCGATGCTGGTTGGAATTCTTTTTGGAACGCTGCCCGCCACACGCGCTGCCCAGATGGACCCTGTCGAATCGCTCAAGTACGAGTAATCGCCGCGAACCAAAGGCGACGCCCTAACAATAGGGAAAGGAACCCGACATCTCAGCCCGCCACGATTTCCCGCGCAGCCGCTCGTCCTGACCGGACTAAATCGGGCAATCCGACTCCCCGATACGCATTGCCGATCAGTCGAATATGTGGGAGCTCCGCAATTCGAGAATCCAGTTCCGCCATGCGATCTGCGTGGCCCACTTCATAAAGCGGGAGAGAGTTCGGCCAGCGTCGAGCAAGCGCAACCGACGGCTCAGGCAATTTTCCCAAATAGCGTTCGAGCTGCATTCGAGCCAGACGGATCAACGTGGCATCATCCTGCTTCAGAAGTGTGGGAGCCGAGGGACCACCGAAGAACGCGCGCAGCAATATCGCGCCGTCCGGCGCCGTGTGCGGAAATTTCTGATTGAGGAAAGTACACGCGAGCAGCGCTTGCCGCGCAGCATCGCCTCCATGCTCACCGGCGAGCTTGCCCGCAACGTCACCGACGTGATCCGAGTGCAGGTCGTGTTGCGGAACCAGAAATCCGAATCCTGGAGGAATAAGCATCGACCGCGCCTGGTCCGCTGCGAATCCCAGGGCCACGATAATTGCGGACGAGGACTGCTGCGGCAATAACTGACCAATGCGCCTCTCGATAGTATGCAACAGCCTCGCAGTCGCCGCCGCCGGAGTGGCAACCAAGATCGCGTCGAAACTCAATTCAGTGGGATTCGACTCTCCGCCGCGTAGCTCCTGAACGCGCCAGACTCCCCCTCGGAGTTCAATCGCATCGACGACACTATTCAGATGAAGACTATGCTGCGCAATGAGAAATTCCATCTCTGTGATCAGCATTCTCAAGCCGCTTTTCAGTGATGTGAAAATCGGGGCGCACGCCTTCTCTGTTTGCAACCGCTGCTGCAACCCAACGATCAGGCTTCCGTACTCTCGCTCCAGCGCAACGAACGCCGGCATCACAGCACGCACACTCAACTTTGCAATATCTCCGCCGAATACTCCTGCGAGCAAAGGGGCAGCGATCGTATTCGCGACATGATCGCCAAAATGCCGCGTGACAAAATCGCGAACCGATTCATCACGATTGCCATCGCGAACATCGAGCGCGTTGGTCTTTAGGTGGTCGGCTATTTCAGGTTCGCGGAGATAGGCGCGCTTCACCTCTTCACTGAACAGCGTCGAATTCAGAACGTTGTCCCATCGCGTCGGCACCATCATACGCATGCCGTCAGGCATGGCAGTCAGGGTGTTGCCTGCGGCTACGTATGTCTTACGTCTCTCATCATTGGAAGGTACCAACTCACTTTCAAGACCCAGTTCCATCGCGAGTTCGCGCGCCCAGGGCTTTTCCGTCACCCAGCTGTCGGGACCACATTCCACAACAAATCCGTCGCTTTGAACCGTCTCGACAATTCCACCCAGTCGAGAGGCCGCTTCAAACAACACAAATTCAATGGCTGCCCCTGCGCGCTGCTGCAGGGCAACTTCGTAGGCAGCCGCAACTCCCGCAATGCCCCCGCCGATGATGGCAATTCGCTTCATCTTTGGTGGGATGGCGCAACGACAGATGAATTCTCGAACTGTGCCGCGCCGAGATGCAGAAGGCCCTGAGAGGCCAAGTCCGCCAGCGCGGCAATCAACAGTGGAGAATCATTCAGCGATTCAGGCCGAAACAGGTGCATTCCCAACCTCCGTGCTGTTGCCTGAAATGCAATGTCAATGTCATACAGAATTTCAACGTGGTCGCACAGAAAGCCAATGGGCTGCAACACCACCCCGCGATGGCCTTCGCGGTGGAGGCATTCCAAGGTCTCCTCAACCGTCGGAACAATCCATGGACCGCCGGACATGCCCTGGCTTTGAAACGCGAAATACCAGTCATGCGAAGTGAGCCCCTCGGGCAGGAGCCGTTCGGCCACCAAGGCCGCGGTATGTTTCGTCTCGATTGCGTACGGATCTGGCCCGCTGGACGCACCGGGCGGCAGTGCATAGGAACGCTCCTCCAGCGTGGGTCGCACAGGTCCAGGCGACGTTGCCGCGGGAAGATTTTCACCGCGTTTTGTCTCCGGTTTCGAATGTGAGTAACCTGGTTGACCGGAAGCCGATGCAACCTGAATGGTGCGGCAAGGCACGCTGTGCGCGGTGAACAGCACCGGCACTCTCTCCCCAACGGCGGCGCAAGCTTCTCGCCAGATCGGTCGCAATCGGTCGGCAAATGCATCCGCCAGTCGAGGATGATCCGCCCACGCGTCGATAAAGTGAAATCGAAACGAATTTCCCGCTTCTGCGTAAACTGCTCGCCGGTACAGCCCCACGCTCGTGCGGGAGTTTTGCGGCGCCAGGCAAATGGCCACCGCGTCCGTCACTCCATCCGCGCGCATCTGCCGCACCGTGTCTCCTATATAAGGTCTCCAATTTCGCATGCCAACATAGACAGGCAATCCAATTTTCTGTTGTAGCAGTCTCGCCTGTTGCAGCGTCCGCTCCGTCAGCGGACTCTTGCCAATCTGTGCGTAGCGGCTTTGAATTTCCTCCACAACATGCTGCGGCATGGCGCGCCCGCTGACAACATTCTTCAGATATTCAGGAATCTCTTCGATCGTATCCGGTGTTCCGTGCGCGAGAAGAAACACGGCAAACTTGCGTTCCCCGAAGATCGAATCCGATGCACTCGTTTGGCTTGTCGTTTTCATAACCGTCTCGACGTGTCGGCCTGCCACTGACCCACGCCTTCATCTTTCATCTGCGCGCAAATCTCGTGCACCCAGCGCACCACGCGCTGCACATTTTCCACTGGCGTCGTCGGCACAATTCCATGGCCAACGTTAAAAATGTGTCCTGGATTTCCTCCAGCCTGCCGCAAGACTTCTTCTACGCGAGCACGCAAAATTGCTTCGGGAGCGAACAACGCGATGGGATCAAGATTTCCCTGCACCGCGCAGTGTTGCCCAACTGCTTGCCTTCCCACGTCAAGCGGAATTCTCCAATCGAGCCCAATCACATCCGCGCCGGTTTCTCGCATAGCGGGCAGCAAAGTCGCCGTATCAACACCAAAATAAATCACAGGCACTCCCAGCGCCTGCACCTGGCTCACCACGGATTGCGTGATCGGTAATACATATTCCCTGTAATCGGTGACCGAAAGCGCCCCTGCCCAACTATCGAAAATCTGGATGACGTCCGCACCCGCCTCCACTTGCTGCGCGGCGTAGTCGACCAGCACAGTTCTCAACTTTTGCATCAGCGCTTGCCATGCAACCGGATCCGCATACATCAAACGCTTGGTTTCAATGTAATTTCGGGACCCGCCGCCTTCAATCATGTAGCTGGCCAGCGTGAATGGCGCGCCGCAGAATCCGATCATTCCCATACGGTTCCCGAAGTGCGCTACCACCTGCCGAATGGCTTCTGCGACATACCCAAGCTCGGCGGTGCGATCCGTCCGTAGAGCATTGATCTCCGCCCCACGACGCAGCGGCCGATTTACCTTTGGGCCTTCGCCGGCTTGAAATTCGAAATCCACCCCCATCGGTTCGAGAGGCAGTAACAGATCGGCAAAAATAATGGCCGCGTCGACGCGCAGCTTTTCCGCGGCAGTGATCGTCACCTCGGCGGCCAACTCCGGTCGCTTACAAATTTCAATCAAGGTATGCGCCCGGCGGACAGCCTGGTACTCCGGCATATAGCGACCGGCCTGCCGCAAAAACCAAACCGGCGTTCGATCGACCGGCTGCCGCAAGCAAGCGCGCAGAAAGCGGCTGCCGCCAGACGCCGGACCGTCTTCTAGCAGCGCTTCTTTCGGCAAAGATTTCATCTGGCTATCGTGCGATTTCATGTCCTACTATTATCCTCTGTCCGGCGAAACCGGTTGTTCTTCACCGTCAGCTCTTTCTTTTCCGGGTGCGATTTTCGCTCGCCGCCCGTCGCCCTCTCCTTGAAAATCCACGGGCATGAAAACGAGCTTAAAGTTGTTTTCGTATTGAAAGACGCACATCCGAAACTGCTGTAAGATGGAGTCCATCGCGCAACGGCTCTGCTATTGGAATTGAACTCTTCATGCGAATTTCGCTGTTCATCACGTGCTATAACGACACGCTGTTTCCCGAGCTGGGTACCGCCGTGGATACTGGACTGCGTGATTGCTGGGTGAGATCTTAAACCCTTTGTCGGGTGCGTATTTGTATTGGAAAACATCTTCTTATAGGTGACACGGTTGGCCAAGGCATCGCCCAAACGGCTCTATCTTATTCCGGTTCTCTCGAAAGCTCTCGACGTGTTGGAGATTCTCCAGCGCGAGGGCAAACCCATGTCGCTGGAGACCATGCATCAGCGGACGAAAATCTCAAAAACTACGGTGTATCGCATCCTGAAAACCTGGACGCACCGGGGCTACATCGCGCAGTCGCAAGACGGGCTCTATCGCCCGATCAGCAGTCCCAGCAAGAAGATATTCGGCTTCGGTTGCCAGTCCGCTGAGATGTCTTTTTCGCAGGCGGTAACCAGGAGCTTGCAGTCCGCAGCGGCCGATACCGGCATCGATCTCCTGATTCTGGATAACAAGTACGACCCCGCTACTGCGGTACGCAACGCAGACGAATTCGTCCGCCAGGGCGTCGATCTAGTCATTGAGTTTCAAGTGGATCAGCACGTAGCCGCCATCATTGGAGATAAGATCGCCGGCGCCGGCATTCCATTGATTGCTGTCGATATTCCGCATCCCCACTCGGTGTTCTTCGGAGTCGATAATTTTCGCGTTGGTTTCGAGGCGGGCCACCTGCTTGCCCGTTACGCGCAGCAGAACTGGGCCGGCAAACCGAGCTGGGTTCTTGGCCTAGACCTTGCCGAAGCGGGACCGCTTGTGCAAAGCCGCATCACAGGAGCGTTTGAAGGTGTGCGCTCGAATCTAGCCGATGTTCCCATCGAAGCCTTTGTTCGCATGGATGGCCGCGGATTGCAGGACATCAGCTACCATCTGGTTTTGGATTTTCTGCATCGCCACCCCAAAGACCGCGCCATTCTGGTTGCGGCTGCTACTGACTCCAGCGCTCTGGGAGCGGTGGAGGCCGCTCGCGCCCTGAAGCGAGATCGCTATGTCGCCGTCGTCGGTCAGGACTGTATTGAAGAGGCGCTGGAAGAAATTGCCTCTCCTCGAAGCCCGCTGATTGGGTCGGTCTCGCACCAGGCGGATACCTATGGCGCGCGTTTGATCCAGCTTGGACTTTCCATGCTGGCCGGACGAAACGTTCCACCCTACAACTACGTCGAGCACAAGTTAGTCGAACGGCCGCAGTCGCCATCCGAAGCGCGAAACCTAGGAAATAAAATCCAACAGTTTCACATCTGAAACAGTTGCCCGATTGTATGATCATGGAAGCGGGCGGGCTGCACCCAATCCTACACAGATATTCTGTAATGTCGGGCGTCTGCACTCCGTTGCGGGTTCCCGAATTCAGACCTTCTACCGCACGCTCTGTAGCTCCGGCGAATCGGTTTCAATTTTTAATTGGGCATGGAATGGGAACTTCCTCGTCCGTAACCGTTGGAAGGGATGTAATGCCAAATCGTTACCTGGAAAACCGCTGGGACAAGAACCTTGCCGTAACGTTAACCGAACCCGAACTCCTGCGATACCGCTCCAACCTGCTTGGCTCGGATCTGCGCATCACCAATTATGGCGGTGGAAACACGAGTGCCAAAGTCACACAGTCAGATCCGCTCAACGGAAAGGCCAGCGAAGTCCTGTGGGTAAAAGGCAGTGGCGGCGATCTCGGCACTATTTCAATCCACGGCTTCGCAACTCTTTATCTCGACAAATTCTGCGACCTTGCCGAGATTTATCGCGGCGTCGAGCACGAAGACGACATGGTTCCCTTTTATCCGCTCTGCGCATTTGGCCAGAACACTGTCGCGGCATCGATTGACACTCCTCTCCACGCTTTCCTCCCGGCACGGCACATCGACCATTTGCATCCAGACTGGGGAATCGCCCTGGCAGCCGCAGCCAATGGTGAAGAGCGAATGCAGGAATTCAACCGGCGATTCAAACACCAACTGGTTTGGCTACCCTGGCAGCGGCCGGGTTTTGAACTCGGTTTAATGCTGAAGCGTGCCGTCGAAACCAATCCAAACTGCGATGGAATCGTTCTCGGCGGCCACGGATTATTTTCCTGGGGAGAAACTTCGGAGTCCTGCTATCTGAATACCATCGAACTGGTCGATCAGCTGGGGCAGTTTGTTCAGGAGCATGTTGAAGCGGCCGGAAATAAACTCTTTGGCGGGCCACTCTATTCATCGCATCCAGACCGCGAAACCATCGCCGTCGATCTGCTGCCCTTCCTGCGTGGCCGCCTATCCAATCCACTGCGAGTCATCGGCAACTATTCCGCTCTTCCTGAAGTCTTGCGATTTGTGAACGCAAAAGAAGCCGAAACGCTGGCTGGGCTTGGTACCAGTTGTCCCGACCATTTTATTCGCACCAAGGTTCGACCACTCTTTGTTCCCTGGAACCCGTCGCACGACGTATCGCAGCTACAAACTGTATTTGACGCGGCACTGGAGAAGTATCGTCAGGATTATGCCCAGTACTATCGAGCCCACGCCCTGCCTGACTCTCCGGCGATGCGCCCCGCCAATCCCGCGATCGTATTAATTCCCGGCATCGGCCTGTTCAGTTTTGCCAAGAGCCGGGCCGAAGCGCGCCTTGCGTCCGAGTTCTACGTCAACGCCATCCACGTGATGGAAGGAGCTTCCGCGCTGGCCGACGCAAGTACAAAAAAGAAGGATCCCGCGGAATATCCGCAAGCCGGGCCTGCGGCGCCATCGTCGGCATTTGAAAGTTACTCCAACTACGTTGCCCTGCCGGTTGGAGAGGCATTCCGAATCGAGTACTGGGCACTTGAGGAGGCCAAGCTTCGCCGGCAGCCGCCGGAGAAACCTCTCAGCCGCCGAGTGGCCATGATCGTCGGTGGGGGTAGCGGCATCGGTCGTGAGGCCGCGCTTTTGGCAGGCGCCAGCGGCGCCACAGTCGCCGTGGCGGACCACAATGTTCCTGCCGCTGAGGCGGTTGTTGCAGACCTTCGAAAGCGCTATGGTCGCGACGCCGCGCACGCAATCGAGATTGACATCACGCAGGAAGATTCCATCCGAGGCGCGCTGCGTTCCGTCATTGCACTTTGCGGAGGTCTCGATCTGCTGATCAACACGGCCGCTCTTTTTCCTGCGTCGGCGGACAACATGACCTCCCAAACCCAGTGGGGGAAAACGCTCGAAATCAACGTGACCGCCAACTACTTTCTCGCCGAAGAGGCGGCACACATCTTTCGTGAGCAGGGCCTGGACGCGAGCATCGTGCTCACGAGTTCAGCAAACGCGGTAGTGGCAAAACGCGGCAGCGAAGCCTACGACGTGAGCAAGGCCGCTGTCAGCCACCTGGTTCGCGAGCTAGCCGTTTCGCTTGCGCCATTGGTTCGCGTCAACGGTATCAGTCCCGCAACTGTCATCCGCGGATCTACAATGTTTCCGCGCGAGCGTGTCATGGCGTCGCTGAAGAAGTACAACATCAGTTTTGACGCTTCCGCGAGCGACGATGAGCTTCGCAACCTGCTGGCGGAGTTCTATTCGCAGCGTACTCTAACGCATCAGCCGATCGATCCCGTCGATTGCGCCAGAGCCGCCCTGTTCCTGGCCGGCCCGGAAGCGCGATGCACCACAGGACACATTGTTCCTGTCGATGGTGGGTTGACGGAGGCATTTCTGAGGTGAAAATTCCAGCGGATCGGCGGGCAATCGTTGCCGTTGATTTAGGCGCGCAAAGTTGCCGTGTCTCGTTGCTTCGCTGGCTCCCAGATGGTCCAAGAATTCAGCTTGTTCATCGCGTGACCAACGCCCCAGTGGCAAGCGATGGCCATTTACACTGGAACCTTTCCCTGCTCTGCTCTGCCGCGGATCAAGGCTTGCGTCGTAGCGCGGAAATGGCGACAGAAGGCATAGCAGCCGTCGGCATCACCGGATGGGCGGTGGATTATGTTCGTCTCAACGGCACTCTCCGCACTTCCTCCTCAGATTCCCCGCGTCTGCCAGTCATCGCCGATCCATTTTGCTATCGCGATACACGCACGGGCACAGCGATGGAAGAGCTCCACGCAAAAATTTCAGCCAACCAGCTCTACGCGCTCACTGGCATCCAGGTCCTCCCTATAAACACTCTGTATCAGTTGTATGCGGATGGAATCGCGGGGATTCCAGCCCGTCTTCCGTGGCTTAATTTGCCGGAATACCTGCTCTATCGCTGGGGAGCGAAAGCGGTTGCGGAATATACCAACGCCACTCACACGTCGATGGTCACGCTTGGTCAACAACATTGGTCGCAGGAAATTTTTGACGCGGCCGGTTTCGATATCTCCGCCGCTCCTGAGATTGTTCCGCCCGGTTCCATCATTGGCCGCCTGCAGGGTCCGCTGGCAGCATTGTCTGCTCTGCGGAACACGGCTCTGATCGCGCCTGCCTGCCACGATACGGCGTCGGCGATCGCGGGCATTCGCGCCCACGGCGACGATTGGGCGTACATCAGCTCCGGCACTTGGTCGCTGGTTGGTACATTGCTGGATCAGCCATGCGCAGGCCCCGAAGCCGCGCGCTTGAACTTTACAAATGAGGGCGGTGTCGGCGGAGCAATCTGTTTCCTGCGCAATGTTAATGGCCTGTGGCTACAGGATCAATGCATGGAAGCCTGGAAGGTGTCCGGCGAACACCGAAAAGTGGAAGAATTGATCGAGGCAGCCGCGACGCTCCCGTCTCCTCAGGCGTTGATTGACGTGGATGATCCACAATTGATCGCGCCGGGACGAATGCCAGAGCGCATCGCCATGCAACTGGAAAGTGCCGGCGTCTCTGCGAAACATTTTCTCTCCTCCCCTCCGGCCATGACGAATCTGATTCTTCACAGTCTTGCCGCACGTTATGCCGCCGTGATCCAACAGATCGAGACACTGACGGCGAAGAAGTTTCGACGACTCTATATTGTCGGCGGCGGCAGCCGAAATCGCTTATTGAACCGCCTCACCCAACGAGCGACTAAATTGGAACTCGTGTGTGGAGCACAGGAGAGCTCCACCCTCGGCAACCTATCCATCCAACTGGCTGCGCTGCAAAAGCTGCAACTGGACCCGGCAGGCGAGTATTGTGAGAACGTGAAACAGCAAGGAGTGGACCACGAGGCAGTCTCCTCTTGGGCAGGCACGCTAGCCGATGCGCATGCACAACCGACTTCAACAATGCAATCGTACCCAGCATAAGCGGCGCAGTAGCGCCGGACGAGGAAAACTTCTATGACGACACTCGGCCCATCGGATGCAAATTCACCAACCATCACTGACCGCCTTTCGAAGCAACTCGACCAATTCGCGATCGAAGTTCCATCCTGGGGCTTCGCCAACACGGGCACCCGCTTCGGAAAATTTGTCCAGCCCTCTGCCGCCAGTACGCTGGAGGAAAAGTTTGCGGATGCCGCCCAGGTGCATCAACTTTCCGGCGCCAGTCCCAGCATGGCGACACACGTGTTGTGGGATTTCCCTAACGGACTGCGGGACGTCGCGAAAGTTCGAGACCTAAGCCGGCACTACGGAATCCGCGCAGGAGCGATCAATCCAAACCTCTTCGAGAGCCAGAGTTATAAATTTGGATCGTTCGGGAATCCTGATCCTTCGATCCGCCAACAGGCCCTCGACCACGTGCTGGAATCCGTCGCCATCGCCCAGGAGCTGGATAACGCCGACGTTTCTCTCTGGTTCGCCGATGGATCGAATTATCCCGGTACGCAAAACATTCGCCACCGGATCGCTTGGTTTCAGGAAGGGCTAGCCAAAACCCACGCAGCCCTCGCGCCCGGACAGCGCATGCTGGTCGAGTACAAACCTTTCGAGCCAGCTTTCTACCACACGGATATCGCGGACTGGGGAATGGCGCTGCTCTTCGCGCGCGCGGCCGGACCCCAGGCGTTCGTGCTGGTTGATACTGGCCATCACTATCAGGCGCAGAACATCGAGCAAATCCTCGCATGGCTGCAGCGAGAAAAAATGCTCGGCGGTTTCCACTTCAACGACCGTCGCTACGCGGATGACGACCTTACCCTGGGTTCCATCGATCCGTATCAAGTTTTCCGCTTGTTCCATGAGATTTTGTCGTACCACTCGGAGCATCCGGAGGCGACCGCGCCCGCCTACCTCGTCGATCAAAGTCACAATCTGAAAAATAAAGTGGAAGCCATGTTGCAAACGGTGCTGACGGCTCAGGAACTGTATGCCAAAGCCTGCCTGGTCGACCACGCGAAGCTTGCAGAACTGCAAAGTGAATGCCGCCTGGTAGAAGCGGAAGAATGCTTGCGATCCGCCTTCTGGACCGACGTGCGGCCCGCCCTGCGGCAGTGGCGACGTGAACGTGGACTCGCCGAAGATCCGCTGCAGGCGCTTCGCCAAAATGGTTACATCGAACGGGCCGCAGCAGAGCGCGGAAGCAAGAACAAGAGCGCAGTCTCCAGTTATGCCTGAATATGCCACATTGCATACACCCGAGTTACACTTGAAAACATGAAAAAAACCACCCGGCGCAATTTCATTGCGGGGCTTGCGAGTCTTCCGGTAGTCAGCCAGTTATCGTTGGCGGCCAACGGGCGAAGCAAACGAATTTACATCGGCACCTACACCAGAAAATCCAGCCAGGGCGTTTACGTGTACCGCTGGAAACCTGAGTCCGGCGAGATGGAAGAGATTGGTCTCGCCGCAAAAACTCCAAATCCAAGCTTCCTGGCCTTGTCTCCAAACCGCAACAATCTATATTGCGTGAATGAACAAGACCACACTACTGGGAATGTCTCCGCGTTTGCGATCGACCAAACGACAGGCAAGCTGATCCCTAAAAATGTTGTCCCCTCCGGCGGCTCCGCTCCTTGCAACTTGACAACGGATCGCACAGGCCAAGCGCTGTTCGTGGCCAACTACGGCAGTGGCAGCGTGTCCAGTTACAAAATTCTTGCCGGTGGGTCGCCGCGGCGCCTAAGCGACCCTGTCTCCAACATTTTCTTCAAAGGCCACAGCATCGATCCTGAACGTCAGAAAAGGGCGCACACCCACTGCACAACCGTATCTCCAGAAAATAAGTATCTGTTGGTGAACGATCTTGGCCTGGATCGCATCATGGTGTTTCACTTTGATCCCAAGACCGCTAAACTCACTCCGAACGATCCGCCGTATTACAACGCAACACCTGGTTCCGGTCCGCGAAACCTCACATTTCATCCAAACAAAAAATGGGCCTATTCCATCGCGGAAATGGGCAGCATTATCGAATGCATGGACTGGAACGGTGACAAGGGAACGCTCACTCGCTTCCAGGTGATCTCATCGCTGCCGAAGGACCACAAGTCGCCCACGGATGCGGCGACGGTACAGGTGCACCCCAATGGGCGTTTCCTCTACGGATCGAATCGTGGGGACGACAGTATCACCGCGTTTTCTATCAATCCTGCGAATGGCCATCTAACCTTGATCCAGAGAATTTCCTGTGAGGGAGGAAGCCCACGACACTTTGCCGTCGCGCCCGATGGCAGGTGGCTGGTCGTGGGCAACCAGGACACTGCGAATATCGTCATCTTGAAATGCGACCCACAAACTGGAAAGCTTGCGTCGACCGGCCGTCAGTACCCGCTCGATTCGCCGGTCTGTGTCGTCTTTAACTAACCAAGAGAAGAGAATCTGCATGCGTGTTGGAGTATTTACACCGCTGTTGTCCGAGCTGCCGCTGAAAGACGTGCTGGCAAAACTCAAAGCGCTCCACATTTCAACCGTGGAGCTCGCCACAGGAAATTATCCTGGTGATGCTCACTGCAAATTGACCATGCTGGAAGACAGCGTTCAGCTTGCCGCGTTCCAACGGATCTTCGCGGATCAAGGTTGCAGCATCAGCGCTCTCAGCTGTCACGGGAACTCATTGCATCCTAACCCGGCACGCGCGAAAGAAGCGCGAGAGGCGAGCCGCAAAACAATTCTGCTGGCAGAAAAACTCGGTGTCCCGGTCGTTGTCGACTTTTCCGGCTGCCCTGGGGACTCGCCTCAAGCCACGGCACCCAATTGGGTCACCTGCCCCTGGCCGCCTGACTATCTCGACGTTTTGGATTGGCAGTGGAACGAAGTCGTCACGCCGTATTGGATCGAACATGGAAAGTTCGCCGCGCAGCACAATGTGAAAATTGCAATCGAAATGCATCCTGGCTTCGTCGTGTATAGCCCGGAAACCCTGCTGCGTTTGCGGGCAATCGCGGGCCCTGCGGTCGGATGCAATTACGATCCCAGCCACATGTTTTGGCAAGGCATCGATCCCATCGCCGCCATCCGGGTATTGGGAGATGCCATCTTTCACGTGCACGCGAAAGACACGCAACTGTATCCGGCGAACTTGCCCAGAACGGGCGTGTTGGATACCAAACCGTACACCGATGAGCGCAATCGCGGGTGGATCTTTCGTACCTGCGGCTTTGGCCATGGAGCGGAATGGTGGAAAGAATTCGTTTCCACATTGCGGATGTTCGGCTACGACGGTGTGCTCTCCATCGAACATGAAGATAGCCTGATGTCTCCCGAAGAAGGCTTGACCAAAGCAGCACAGTTTCTTCGTGAAATTGCCATCGAGCAGCAACCGACGGCCCCCTGGTGGACCTGATAAGTTTTCGAAGCCCGATCTACTCTCGCGATGTCTATTACGAAGTTATTTAAGGAGCAGAATTGAAGCGAATTCGAACGGCAATTTTTGGAACGGGATTCATGGGGCGCGTGCATCTCGAAGCGCTGCGCCGCATCGAAGGAGTCGATGTCGTCGCGATCGTTGGACGGGAACTGGCCTCAGCCCAACGCCTGGGCTCGGGCTACGGCATCGAGAAGTTTGATTCCGATTATCGCAACGTTTTGCGCGACCCCGCTATTGACGCCGTACACATCTGCACGCCGAACGCGCTTCACTTCTCCATGGCGAAAGATGCACTAGTCGCCGGCAAACATATTCTTTGCGAGAAGCCTCTTTCCACTTCGATTGAAACAGCGGAAGAACTGGTGAAGCTGGCGCGCGATCGAAATCTGCGCAACTGCGTCTGCCACAACCTTCGCTATTATCCGATGGTCCAGCAAATGCGCCGCATGCGCGAAGACGGTGATCTCGGCCGCATTTTAATGATACAAGGCAACTACCTGCAGGATTGGCTGTTGGATGAGTCGGCGTGGAACTGGCGCATCGATTCCGAAGCAGGTGGACAGCTGCGCACGATGGGCGATATTGGAACCCACTGGTTCGACATGGCTGAACACGTCACAGGACTTCGAGTTCGTTCGCTCTGCGCCGATCTGGAGACTTTTTATCCTACGCGTCAACGGCCTGCCAAACACGTTCAGGCTTCCATCGCCCAGCTTTCCACATTGCCTGCCAGCGGTGGCGAACAGGTGACTGTCAAAACAGAAGACTTTGGCGCGGTTGTTTTTCAAATGGAGGAAGGCGCGCGCGGCACCATGACAGCCTGCCAGATGGCTGCAGGACGCAAGAACCAACTCCGAATGGAAATCTTCGGGACTAAAGCGTCGGTCAGTTGGAACCAGGAGCGCCCGGACGAATTGTGGGTGGGACATCGCGACAGCGCCAATGGCATTTACATCAAGGACCCTGGGCTGATGAAGGAGAAGGCACGCAGCTATGCGGATCTTCCCTGCGGGCATAGCGAAGGCTACGACGACACCTTCAAGCAAGTCTTCCGCCGATTTTATGCGTCCATCCAACAGTCGAACACGCCTGCGGATTATCCCGAGCTCGTCGATGGTTTGCGGCACATGCTGATCATGGACGCCCAGCTGAAAAGTCATCTCGCCAGGCAATGGGTCGACGTATGAGGAATCTAGAGCCAAATCTGCACGCGTGAATTGACGTGGGCCTTACGCGGCCCGAGACTTTTGCGTCGCCCTAATCGCCCAGCAATTCTTGCGATTTCCATCCCGCGCAGGCGAGCCATATTATCGGGTAAAACCGCTGCGGATGCGGCCTGCATCCAACAATGCGGCAGTATGAGAAGCAGAAAGTATGTACATCCGTTTCGACCTTGTACGAACGCGCACTGTGGCATCTGCGCCCCGTTAAATTCCGCTGCAACGCGGGTCAAAGCCACGCTCGCCGTCCTTCTCATGGCCCTGGGACTTGCAACTCCTTCCGCAATCCTTGCGCAGGCAGACAGTGAGACGCCCAAAACGTCGCCGCAGACAACCGACATTTTACCTTCGTATGAAGGACAGAAAGTGACCACAATCGAAATTGCAGGACAGCCGAATATGCGCACCAGCCAATTCGCGGCCAGCTTTTCACAACATGCCGGCGAGCCATTTTCAAGGAAAAAGCTGAGCGCGACAATCGCCAACCTGAAACGCGCTGGAAAGTTCAAAACCATCCAACTCCAGGTCTCTCCAGAGGCGGACGGAGTCCGCGTGCTCTTGGTTTTGGAGCCTGCATACTACATCGGAATCTATCGATTTCCCGGCGCCGAGCGCTTCGCCTATTCACGTCTGATACAGGTGACGAACTACCCTCCGGAAGCGGCGTTCAACGCCGATGACATTCGACAATCCACGGGCAAACTCATTGCTTTTTTCCGGCAGCAAGGATACTTCCTCGCCACGGTTGAACCTGAAACGCGCATCGATGTGACTCACAAACTGGTCGGCGTCATCTTCCATGTAACCCTGAACCGACGCAGCAAATTTGGCCAGATCGATATCGCCGGCACAACTCCGCAGCAAGCCGCGAAACTCCGTCACGATCTTCAAACCTTGTGGGCACGCATGCGTGGAGCGGCGATTCGTCCAGGGAAAAACTATCGCCGCAAAACGCTGACCAACGCTTCGCAATATCTGCAGAAGAAGCTTGCGGATAACGGATATTTGAATGCACACGTCAAACTGTCAGGAGCGGAATATATCGCTGCCACCAATCGCGCAGATATTCAGTTCGATATCGACACCGGACCCGTCATCCACGTGAAGATCGAGGGCGCGCACTTGTGGAGCTGGACGCGCAAGTCACTTTTACCCGTGTACCAGGGCATCGGCGTGGATGATGAAGTTGTGCAGGAGGGCAATCGCTATCTCGTCTCCTACTTTCAGTCCAAAGGATATTTCGACGCCAAAGTAGAATCGCACCTTCAGAATTCCCCTTCCGGCGACACCATCGTGTACCAGATTGTGAAGGGGAGCAAGCACAAGGTTGTGGGGCTGCAACTGGCCGGAAATCGGCCCGGGACTACGCAGAAATTGATGCCCTACGTCACTGTAAAGAAGGCCCATTTTCTTTCGCGGGGCAAATACAGCGAATCGCTGGTCCGCAGCAGCGGAAATAATCTCACGAATGTCTACAAGTCAGAAGGCTTCAGCGAGGTCAAAGTAACTCCCACCGTGGTCAATCGCGGCAAAAATATCAAGGTCGCATTTCACATCCAGCCTGGACCGCGGGATGTGGTCAATTCCCTGCACATAGAGGGCGCCAAGACTTTGACTGAAGCCCAATTCGCCCCCAAAGGCCTGCGGCTCGCCCCCGGCAAACCTTATTCGCAAAAACTTGTGGAGACCGACCGGAATAATATCCTCGCCCGATATCTGGAACTGGGCTATCTCACAGCGACCTTTCGTGAGACCGCTGCGGCCGTCTCCAAGAGCGATCCGCATCAGATTGATGTCACATATCACATCTATGAGGGGCCTCAGGTGTTCACCGCCGATGTGCTCACCTTAGGCCGCAGGCACACACAGCAGCGACTGATTAATCGAGATGTCGCTTCCATCCAGCCACACCAACCGTTGACGGAAACGAAACTTCTCACCTCAGAAAGCAAGCTCTACAACAATACTGGCGCCTTTGACTGGGCAGAAGTCGATCCCAAACGGCAAATTACTACGCAGACAAGAGAAGATGTGCTCGTCAAGGTGCATGAGGCAAAAAGAAATCAAATCACGTATGGTTTTGGATTTGAGCTGGTGAATCGGGGCGGAAATATTCCCAGCGGTACCGTCGCGATTCCCAATCTGCCACCCATCGGGTTGCCGTCGAATTTCACGACCAGCGAGAAAACATATTACGGCCCGCGCGGAACATTTGAATATACGCGCAACAATATGCGTGGCAAGGGAGAGTCCCTATCCTTAACTGCATTTGCCGGCAGATTGGATCAGCGTGGAGGTGCATACTACATTGATCCGAATTTTTTGTGGTCAAAATGGACCTCGACGCTAGCGTTGACTGTGGAGCACGACGGTGAAAATCCGATCTTCTCGTCACAGCAGGAAATAGCTAGTTACCAAATCCAACGCCCGCTCGACAAAGCCGGGAAAAACATTTTTTTCTTGCATTACAGCTTTAGCAAAACTGATTTGACCAATATCTTGATTCCGGAACTGGTACCACCGGAAGATCAGCATGTACGCCTGTCGACGGTTTCTGTCAGCTTCACGCACGACACTCGAGACAATCCGATCGATGCCCACAAGGGCTTACTGCAAAGCGAGGAACTCGATTTCAATTCGACGAAGCTGGGTTCGAATGTGGATTTTGCAAGGCTTACGATGCAAACTGCCTATTACAAAAAAATTGTTCATAACATTATTTGGGCCAACAGCATCCGTATCGGACTAGCCCAGCCGTTTTCAGGCAGTTTCGTTCCACTGAGTGAGGCATTTTTCAGCGGCGGCGGCAGCACCTTGCGAGGCTTTCCCCTTGATAGCGCCGGGCCACAGAGGCCAGTCCAGGTATGCAGCACCGGCTCCTCTACCGACTGCACCTACATTAAAGTCCCGACCGGGGGCAATGAGCTCCTGATCCTCAATTCAGAATTTCGTATTCCGCTGCCGATCAAGAAGAACCTGGGCATGGCGGCTTTTTATGACGGCGGCAACGTATTTCCCACTGTCGGCTTTCACGACTTCACATCTCTGTATTCGAACAACGTTGGCCTGGGCTTGCGATACGCCACACCAGTCGGTCCGATTCGCTTCGACGTGGGACGCAATCTGAATCCAGTGCCTGGAATTTCAGCCACCCAGTATTTCATCAGTATTGGACAAGCTTTCTAAGAAGGATAGCTGTGACTTCTCAACCGCATTCTCCAGAATCCGCCAACGATATAAAGTCGCGCAGATTGTGGACGAGAGTTCTGCTACGGATCGCGGGCGGCATTGGATTTATCCTCGTCTTGCTGGTCGTTGGCATCTTTGCGGTGCTGCACAGTGCTCGCTTCCATCAGTACCTGCTGCACAAAGCCGATCGAATTGCCAGCGAGAAACTTGGGGCTTCCGTCACATTGCAGAATTTCTCGCTTCACCTGTCCAATCTGGGTGTCGACCTATTTGGAATCACGGTAGACGCGGCTCCCCCTCACTCCACTCCTCCGTTGGTGCAGGTGCAACATGTTGCGCTCCAGTTCAAGATCGTCTCAATTTGGGATAGGAAATGGTATTTCGAGAACATCCGCGCCGACAATCCGGTGGTGCGAATATTTATCGATTCCCGTGGCATCTCCAACCTGCCCGCTCCAAAAAGTACCGGCAGGTCCAACACCAACATCTTTCAGCTAGGGGTGCGCCATGCATCACTGCACCACGGGGAATTGTTTGCGAATAATAAGAAAATCCCACTCGACGCCGAACTCCGCGACGTAAACTTCTTCTCCTCATTCGACACTGGAAAACAGGCGTATTCAGGTTCACTCAGTTATCGTGACGGTCAATTGCAGTTTGGCTCGTTCAATCCGGTCTCTCATGACTTCGAGGCAAAGTTCAAGGCAACTCCGAACACTTTTTATCTGACGAACGCAAAGATCGACAGCGGATTATCCCAATTCAACGCGACGGCGACGCTAAAGAACTATAGCGACCCAATCATCAGTGGGCAATACGACGCGGTCCTCGACGGAGTCCTGGTCCGACAAGTCCTCAAGAATTCTTCGATACCTTCCGGCATCGTCGTCAGCAGAGGTTTTGTTCAATATCAGCACTCTTCCCACTTGCCCTTCCTCGACTCGCTGGCGGTCGCAGGATCACTGACGAGCCGGCAACTCGACGTGCGCGAGAAGCAGATTCGAACCCAGGTACGTGACGTTGCCGCACACTATTCGCTCAAGAATGGAAACCTGAGTATCCAGCAGGCTCACGCCAGCCTACTCGGTGGCGCAGTCAAAGCCGAGATGGTGATTCACAACCTCGGCGGCAACTCACATTCAGTACTCAATATCTCCTTGCGCGGAATCTCCATGGCAAGCGCTCAGCAACTCATGGCGCCCTTGGCGAACACGAATGAGGTGGCACTCCGCGGAGCTTTGAACGGCACCATGCAGGCCAATTGGGGGCAGACACTCAACGACCTGGTCGCCAAAACGACTGTATCGATCCGCGGAAATGTTTACGCAAAAAAAAGCAACGTAAGCGCTCTTCCCATCTCTGGAGTGATCCATGGAGCCTACGCCGCTGAGAATCAACAAATCAAACTCACCAATAGTTACCTCCAGATGTCGCAGACCTCCCTCACGATGAATGGAACTGTCAGCAGTCGATCCAGCCTGGCAGTTCATTTCAAATCCACTGACGTGGCCGAGATCCAAACGCTTGCCGATGCTTTTCGCCCGGGAATGAATAGCAACTCCAGCCAGCTTGGCTTAGCTGGAACGGTCTCGTTTGATGGCATAATCAACGGCTCTGCTTCGGAGCCTCACATTGCGGGTCAGCTGGTCGCCTCCAATCTTCAAATCCGCGGAACGCAATGGCGATCCCTACGGACAGCTGTGGAAGCGAGCCCATCGCTTGTAAGCTTGCAGCATGGAACCCTTGTTCCAGAGCCCCATGGAACCGTTCATCTCTCGGGCAGCGTTGCTCTCCACAGGTGGGCGTTCACAAAGAAGAATCAGGTTCAGCTCGCAATCGACGCCAGACAGCTCGATGTTGTCGATCTCACCAGGCTCGTCCATTCGACCCTGCCTGTTGATGGAACATTGGCGGCAAATGTAGATGTCCACGGAACCGCCCTGAACCCGATCGGCCACGGAAACATCTCTTTGACGCGCGCAAAGATTTATCAGCAGCCGATCCGCTCCGCAAATTTTAACTTCTCCGGATCCGATGGCCAAGTTCAAGGCAATCTCTCGGCCCACATTGCTTCCGGCACGGTGAAAACCGCATTTAGCGTGCGGCCGCAGCAAAAAAGCTATACCGCGAAGCTTTCGGCGACTCGCCTGATGCTGGCGCAGCTTGAAATTCTCCAGGCCCATCACATTGACGCGAATGGCACCATCAATATGAATGCAAGTGCCGAAGGGCTGCTGGATAATCCGCAGCTCAATGCAACCGTGCAGACCTCTAAGCTCGAAATCAGTCACCAGGCAATTGATGGATTAACATTGCAGGCCTCCATCGCAAATCACGTTGCGACAGCGGACATTAATTCTCACGCGATCCACAGCTCGATACAGGCACACGCAAAGGTCAATCTCACAGGCGAATATTTTGCGCAGGCAACACTCGACACCCAGCTGATTCCGTTGCAGCCCTTGCTCGCCACCTATGCACCGGCACAAGCCGCGAACCTGAGCGGAGATACCGCAATCCACGCCATGCTGCAAGGTCCACTGAAAGATTGGAAACAATTGGAGGCTCACGTCACCCTGCCCGAACTGAAACTTAACTATGGAAATTCAGTCCAGCTCGCCGCGGCTTCTCCCATCCACATGGATTACACCCATGGCTTGATTGCGCTCCAGAAGGTCTCAATCCGCGGCACAGACACAGACTTGCAACTGCAGGGAACCATTCCGACCGTCGGCAATCGTCCGATCGAGCTGCTGCTTCTCGGGACGGTGAATTTACAAATTGCGCAACTCTTTGATTCGGATTACGCGAGCTCCGGACAGCTCCGTTTCAACATTAATTCCTATGGCGCAAGAACCAATCCCAACTTTGAAGGAGAGGTCGATGTCGTCGACGCCAGCTTCTATGGCGGTAGCCTGCCACTCGGTGTTCAACACGGCAACGGCGTCTTAACCCTGACAAAGGATCGCCTTAACATCAAAGCATTTCATGCAAACTCCGGCGGCGGCACCGTAACAGCGCAAGGAGGAGTTACCTTCCGCCCGAAGCTTCAATTCGACTTGGGGGTCGCCGCCAAAGACATTCGTATGCTCTACCCCCTGGGCGTTCGCGAGGAGATAGCAGGCGACATTCGCCTAGTCGGGAGTACCGCCAACGCCGTGCTCGGCGGACAAGTACAAATTCAAGATATGTCGTTCACGCCCAGCTTCGATTTGGCCAGCTTCACCAGCCAGATCTCCGGAGGCATAGCGCCTCCGTCGCCGCAGGGATTCGCGCAAAATACTCGACTGAACATTGCGATTAGCTCCGTTAATAACTTGAACTTGGTTAGCCGTACTCTCAGCGTGGATGGAACCGCCAACTTGCAAGTGCGCGGCACCATCGCCCAACCAGTGATTCTGGGCCGCATCAATCTTTCGAACGGAGATGTGATTTTCAACGGCAATCGGTTCACCCTGAACGGAGGAACGGTTCAGTTCGTCAACCCCTCCCAAACCCAGCCCGTGATCAACCTTGCCCTGAACACGACCATCCGGCAATACAACATTCATATGCGTTTCAATGGGCCAGTGGACCAATTGCGAACAAACTACACCTCGGATCCATCGCTGCCTACTGCGGACATCGTCAACCTGCTCGCGTTCGGTGAGACTACCGAGGCCAGCGCCAACGGTCCAGCGACTCCGGCAAATCAGGCTGCGATGGGTCTGGTCGCGTCCCAGGTCAGCAGTCAAATTACTAGCCGCGTTGCAAAAATCGCAGGAATTTCCCAGCTATCCATCAATCCCGTGTTGGCCGGCGGCAGCCTCCAGGGACCGGCTGGAGCCGTTGTCACCATTCAGCAACGAGTCACTGGCAATCTCTTCGTCACATTCTCCACAAATGTCGCTACCACGCAAAATCAGGTGATCATGGGCCAGTACAACGTATCGCCGCGATTGTCATACAGTGTGACCCGCGACCAGAATGGCGGAGTCGCGTTCGATACTCTCTTCAAGAGAAAGTGGTAACCAGCTGGCTTGGACCCACTCCGGCTCGCGCGCGTTCTTAAGCTTCGCCTACCCAGAATGTTTTCACTTGCCTATCCGCTGGGACCGGAGCCAAGTGGCAATGCAGGGGTCTTTCGTCGCTTCATACTGCACCGCTCACCCTACCTGCGCCAGCGAGTGAAAGGGAGAACTCGGAGCAACGGCTAAAAATCTTCCAAAACCGATCGAAATTTCGATCCTATCGAACAATATTGAAAATTTCCCTATATCCCAATCCCATCGCAGAGACCTCGGCGCCCCAAAAAAGGAATGCGAAGGAAAAAGGTTGACTATATGCATTAAAAGGGTACGATTCGTAATGGAACGCGTTATACTCGCAATGATCTTGCAAGGGCATTTCTCGCCGCCGGCAAGATTGGCAACGTTTGAAGTCTTGCCCCTCCGCAACAGTATCCCCGGGGGATTTCGTTCGATTCGAACACCGCAATTGATTCTCCATCTCCCTTGGCGCTACGACAGTGATGCTTATGCGGTTTGTGTAAGTTGTCGAATGCAGTTGCCATCTCAAATTGCCCTTTTCGTAAGAAAGGAACGAAACCTGTGAAGAGCAGTTGGATTCGGCGATGCGGGACCATTCCCGCCGCTTGCATCGCATTCGGACTTTTATCGGCCTCTTGGTTCCTTGGTGCCGCCAGGGCTCAGGCGCAGATGAATGCATTGAATATACAAATCGATCCAGCTGACGGAGCATATAAGGTTGGTGTTGCAGGCGGGAATGCATTTGTCTTGCATGCAGGCGTCGCCGCTCAGCTCAATGACAAGTGGTTGCAGTCCAAGGATTATCCGAAACACTCTATTCAAGAATCCACCGTGTCCGATGACATGGGAACTGCCCATGAGTGGGCTGTTACATTTTCCGGTCTGGCGGGCCAGCCCGATCTGCTCTATCGACTGCGCGCATATCCCGACAAACCTTTCGCTGACATTCAGGTCTTCGTTCGAAATACGACGGGGCAGCAGGTCAATGTGGAATCGATTCGTCCGGTGGCAGCACTCGGCAATTCAATTCTCGATCTGAATGGAGCTGCCCGCGGACGATCGCATTCTTTCCGATAGTTTCAGTGAGGATCGTCCAAATATTACGATTCACGACTTGGGCGATGATGTCATGTATCGCGGCGTGGGCAGTCAGCTGGTTTATAACCGCCGGAGCCACGAGAGCTTTTTCGCGGGCGCATTGACTTCCGATCGCTTCCTGACCATCCTCCGAATTCACCTCGATAAGAATGTCGACACAAAACAGATCGCTGCCTATGAAGTCGATTCCACCGGAACAACGGAGATGGAAACTGATGAGTGGGGCTCGCTCCACCACGCGACGGCGGAAGATGAAATCGAATTGCAGACCCCACTGGCGCAGGGCGCTGAACTCGCCTCGGAAAGACTGTTACTCAGCGTGGATTCTGACTTCTACCATCAGCTGGACACCTATGGAGCATTAATTCGCCAACTACACCACCCTCGCATCTCGGCGCCCACGCCGATGGGATGGTGGAGCTGGACGGCGTACTATTTCGGCCTGAACTCTGGGGCTGCACTGACCAATGCGCAATGGGAATCGCAACGCTTGAAGTCGCTCGGCTACGACTTCTTCCACATTGACGAGGGCTACCAGTACGCGCGCGGCGAATACAGCACGCCGAATGCAACCTTATTTCCCAACGGACTCGCGGGAATGGAGCAGAAGGTCACAAATCTTGGCCTGGTTCCGGGAATTTGGACCGCTCCCTTTGAGGTTTCCGTGCGCTCGTGGGTGTATCAGAATCACCCCGACTGGCTCGTCCACAATGCGAAAGGGCAACCCATCCATATCGGATGGGTGACAGCTCACAACGATCCTCTATATGTGCTGGACAGCACCAATCCTGGAGCCCAGGAATATTTGCGGATGACATATCAGACGCTGGTTCGCAACTGGGGAATTCGCTACATCAAGATGGACTTTATGGACGACTCCGCGATTGAAGGAAATTACTATCTCCCCAACACGTCGGCCTTGCAGGCGCAGCGAATCGGCTTGGGCATCATTCGCCAGGCGGTTGGAAATGACGTTCTGCTCGATAAAGATGGCAGCGTGATGCTCAACCCAGTCGGCTTTGTCGACTTCGGACGGATCTCTCAAGACACGGGCCACACGTTTGAGGCCAGCAGCGAAGCTGCTTCCGGCATCGCCGCTCGCTACTTCATGAACCGCAATTATTTTGTGGCCGACCCCGACGCATTCAGTGTCTCCCGGCAGACCATTCACGATCATTCATGGCACAACTCAGCCACGCCGCTGTCGCAGGATGAAGCCGAGGTTTCCATTACTCTGTCCGCAGTCTCTGGCGGAATGTATGAGATAGGCGACGACTTGCCGACGCTCGGATCGGAACCCGATCGGCTCGCACTGGTGCAGAATCAGGACCTGATCGATATGGTTCGCCTTGGCCACTCCTCCACTCCTTTGGACCTGATGTCATACCTGCCCGAAGATCGCCAGCCAAGCATCTTCTTCCTGAAGGAAAGCTCCAGACAAAGCATTTTGACGATTTTCAATTGGACAGATAAAGCCCGCACACACAACGTCACGCTTGCCAGCCTCGGACTGAACGCAGCCGGATCATATGCGGTGGCGGGTGTGTTCGACAGAAAGCAGAGTTCAATCTCGGCCACAACGCCGTTGGTCGTGTCGCAGCCGCCTCACTCTGTTCGAGTGCTAAAAATTATCGACACCGCCATTCCGGCGCGACCACCGATTGTGCACGCGAATCATCCGTCCGCCGCAAAAGCAGGCGAGACGGTTTCCTTTTCGGCTACGGCCGCAAACTCCAGCGATCCGGTGTTGTCATATCAATGGGATTTCGGAGATGGAGTATCTCTTAAGGGATCCAAGGTCACGCATGCGTACACGCATGAAGGCAGTTACACGGTGAAGCTGACAGCGCTCGGTTTGGATGGTCCCACGGCAGTCGATTCGTCTCAATTGCAGGTCAACGGTGCGATCGCGACGCGCTTCGTACCCAGGGAAAACCAAAGATACAAGGCAGTTCACTAAAGCAACAAAGCAGGTGTGGGCATGCCGACACGGGTGTTCGGGTTGCGGTCGTAGATGAAGGAATCTTGTTGCTGCCTCCGTATGTATTGAAACGACAATGTGCTGAATTTCATGCTTGACAAATGCAGAGCATGGCAATAAACACAATTGTGCGTAAGCAACAAGTAATTACGTTTTCTATTCTTTTGGAGGGTATCGTAATGAGGGCAGGTCGGTTCGGCATTTTTCTTGGACTGATAATCGCGATCGGTTGTACTTTCTCAGTCGTCTTGGCCCAGTCAATTAACCAGACGCAACTTCGTGGAACCGTCACCGACTCGTCTGGAGCCATCGTCGCCGGGGCAAACGTCACCATCACGGACGTTGGCACGAATATTTCCGAAACGACCAAGTCGAACGCAAGCGGAGCCTATGCATTTACCGCATTGAGAGCCTCCAACTACAAATTGTTGGTGGAAGCACCTGCATTTGGTGCGATCGAAAAAGACGGCATTACCCTGACTGTCAATCAGTCCTCAACGCTCAACGTTACGTTGAAGCCGGCCAGCCAACAAACCAGGGTGACCGTCGAAGCGATTCCCGTATTGCTGGATTCTGGCACTGCCACGTTGGGAACAGACATTCCCACCAAATACTTGACGCAGATACCGCTGGAGAATCGCGATCCTTTTGGCATTACATTTATTGCCGCAGGCGTCACCGAATCGGCTGGATCGGGCATTAATAATTCGTATCCATCTGGAACGGACTTCATTTCGAATGGGCAGAGAAATTCAACCGCTAATATACGACTCGACGGCGTTCTGATCACTTCGCCTGAACAGGGCGAAGGAGGAAACTCCAACACCTACTACCAGGCGACCGTAGAGGGTCTGCAGGAAGTCAAGGTCCAGAACAATAGTTTTTCAGCAGAGTATGGTGGCGGCACCGTCATTGATGAAGTGATGAAGTCCGGCACCAACCAACTCCACGGGAGCGCCTACTGGTTCAACCAAAATGCCGCGTACGATGCACGAGACTTCTTCAACAGCGGTCCGAAACCGGGCCACTCGCAAAATCAGGATGGAGGTTCTCTCGGCGGCCCGATCATCAAGAACAAGACCTTTATCTTTGGCGATCTGGAATCGGTAATTGCCAGCAGTCCAGTCAACATTAATGCAACCGTTCCAACCTCTGAGGAGATCGATGGCAATTTTTCACAGTCTGCTCAGAATTTGATCTACGATCCATTCCTTGTCGATGACACTGATCCCAACAACCCGGTGCGTCCTGCATACAATGACCACACCATTCCAGCCAACGAAATTGATCCTGTCGGTCAGGCAATTCTGAAACTGTATCCAAAGCCGAATACTGGGCCAGATGCACCCGGTCCCTTAAATTACCACGATGTAGTTCTCAGCAAATCCAACACTCTTCAAATCGATGTCAAAGTGGATCAACAGTTCACGCCCAAGTCCTCTCTTTCCGTACGCTTTAGCACTATTGGTAACAGTTCCTCCGTTCCCACCGTCTTTGGCGATGGCGAATTCAACGATGGCCAGGCGTCTACGACGCGGGTATACAACTCCGGTATCAATTATTCCTATACGCCGACCTCGCACACACTATGGACCGCAACGTTCGGCCTGGATCGAGCATCCGCGCCGTCCTATACCAACTATCCCAGCCCGACCTCGGTGGGTTTCCCCTCGTATCTTGAGCAAAACGGCGTCGTGCGCATGCCTGCGATCATCATGGAAGAGCAGCAATGGACATCCATCTACGATCAATGCTGTGTCGATACGAAGTTTGCTCACACACTCTATAACTACTCCACTTCATTCTCGTGGACGAAGGGACAACACACCCTGAAGGCAGGCGGCGACCAGCAGTTGTTCTATAACAATTTTTTTCAACCCAATTATCCCAATGGATATTTTAGTTTCAATCAGTCTGTTACATCACAGTCCCCCTTCGATACCGTAAACGGAACCCAGGGAAACGACTTCGCGAGCCTCCTGGTCGGATGGGGAGATCCGGGTGGCAGCGGTATCAATGTAGGCCCATCCGTAGCCGATAAATCTTCGGAAACTGGATTTTATGTGCAGGATGACTGGCGCGCGACAAGCAAGCTGACCCTAAACCTTGGAATTCGTTATCAGTGGGACACGCCTTACACCGAACGACACAATAACACCCAGTTCAGCGATTTCACCGGCGATAGCGGGATTAGCGTTCCGGGATATTCCGGCACACTGAAAGGCACAACTATCTTTGCCTCATCAAAAATGAGAAACCTTCCAACGGACTACAGCAATATCGGTCCGCGTTTAGGATTTGCCTATATGGTAGACGAAAATACAGCCATTCGCGGAGGCGCTGGAATCTACTTTGGGTATGGAGTCGCCACAAACTATCAATATCCAGGGGCTGCCTATACTGCGAGTCCAGAAGCATTCTTTAGCAAGGATGGAGGAATTACCCGCGACGTAACTCTGGAAGATCCATTCCCCGGCGGTATACCGCCGGCGCAGGGCCAGGAATATGGCAAGCTTGCCCTGTGGGGACTTTCGAATGGGAACAACCTCGGCACTCAAAAAGCAAAAAATGCGGATATCTATCAGTGGAACCTGGGAATTCAGCGGGCATTTCCCGCCCAGGTAGTCGTCGCGATTAACTACTCTGCGAACCGCAGTACCTTCCTGCCGTGGTCTGGCACGGATAACCGCAACTTCATTCCTTCTGCGCTCCGTTCGACAGAGACAAGCAACGAGTTGAGTCAGTTGGTCCCAAATCCGTTTGTCGGATTGTTTTCTGGCCCCGGGGCAATCTTCAATGTGCCGTCATCTCGCTACAGCGATACCGTACTTCCCCGCTTGAACCTTCAGCGTCCATATCCGCAGTTCGACGGCTCATTTCAAGGCTACAAAATTATTGGGGCGAATTCCTGGTATAACGCGCTGCAGGTAGTATTCCAAAAGCGAGGAGGCAAGTACCTTAACTTCGAGGGCAACTATACCTGGTCGAAAAATATGGATGACTCGTCTGCGGGCAACAACAATTTCATCGGACAGCTTTCAAATGGATTCCCGCAGGAGTTAGATCACTTGAAACGCGAGTGGTCCGTGAGCGCGAATGATGCAACCAACCGGTTGGTCGCCGCTGTCATTTTCCAGCTACCCATTGGTCGTGGCTACTTGGTTGGCACGAATATGAATCGCGCGTTGGATGCAGTTATCGGCGGCTGGCAGCTCACCGCGCTGGCAACCTACCAAACCGGGACGCCTTTGAATATTTTCGTGGCCAATGGCCGCCTCGCCGATGGAAACCAGCGTCCGAACGTTGTTTGCCCAACCGGTGGAAAGTTCACGACCGGCATCAGCATGACGGAGGCCGCTATTAGTACCAATGCCGGCACAAATCTACCATGGTTGAATGTGGCGTGCTTTTCCGATCCTGGCGATCAGCAGGCAGGCAACGCTCCGCGGTACTTCTCTCAGATACGATCCGATAGCATCCATCAGGTGGATATCTCCCTGGAGAAGATTTACAACCTGGGCGGCCGCAAGGGGCAGATTGAGGCGCATGCGGACTGCTTCAACTGCACCAACACGCCGCGGTTCGAATACCCGGATGCCGGTTGGGGTGAGGACGGGACATTTGGCGTTATCTCATCGACTGCCGGATCGAATGGTGGCGGCGCGCCCCCCAGAAATATGCAGCTGGGAGTGCGCTACCAGTTTTAGTGCACCAATGATGCGTCTGCCGAATTGACTCACCTAACCCGGAAACTTCTCCGCATTCAGCCAAGATGGGTCACTTTTCCGAAAGTGACCCATCTTACTTGGAGCTAGCTCATGTGCAAACAGGCCCGTTTTCTGTCGATCACAACAACAATTTTGGTAGCTGGATCGCTATTCTCGACATCGCCTCTGTCGGCCCAGCAGACCGCCAAAAACCCTCGCGCGTGGATGCACGATGTTCGCATCGGCGCATACGGACTGAACCGATCCAGTGCCGCTCAAATTGTCAGCAAGGCAACAGACAGCGGAGTCTACGGCATTGAAGTCGACAACGATATCCCTGGCCGATATGAAAGCTTCGTCAATCCCACTGCCAAGTTGGAGGCCATTCAGCAGGTCGCAAAGCTCGCTCACCAACATGGCAACCACGCCTTCGTCTACATCGCCGGATTTGAATGCATTACAGCCAACGCGGCGAACTCCCCCCACACCATGGCCAAAGATCATCCAACTTGGCTGCAGCGCAAGCGGTCCGGTGAGCCGGCGATGTTCACCGCCAATGCAGCCTTCTGGATAAAAAAGGGCGATGAAGATGTGTGGGTCACGCCCTATGCGCCGGAATGGCGCAAGATTTATATGCAGCGTGTCCGCCAGATTGCGGCCACCGGAATCGACGGTATTTATGTTGACATTCCATACTGGATGACTCATTTCACCGGATGGGAAAAAAGTTGGGCCAGCTTCGACGACTACACCGTGAAGGCATTTCACGATCAGACCGGCTTGAATGCGAAAACCGACATCAAGCTGGGTGATTTCAATGATCCAGGCTTTCGCAAGTGGGTTGATTTTCGCATTCAGACCATCACCGATTTCATGGCGGAGGTTCGCAAGAATGCGATCTCTGTGAACCCCAACATCGCAGTCATTCCCGAAATCTATCCCGGCATCGAGGAGGCGGCCGTGCGGGTCGGCGCCGACGTATATCAGCTCTATCCCGTCGTCGACGCAGTCGCGCACGAGTATGAATTCGGCGAAGGAGAAGACCACACCGCCGCCAGCCGCAGCCAATTCGATTGGTTTCTGTACCAGGTCGGCATGCAGTCATTCCGCGCCTTTGCCGGAGACAAGCCGACCTGGATACTGAACTATTCCTGGGACGGCAATCCGCGAGTGACTCCAAGTGATGCGATGAAGAACCTTGCCATGTCGGAATTAATGGCAGGCGCGAACTTCTGGGATGCTCCCGGCCACAGCATGGCGGGCTCAAACGACATGGCCACGCGAATCCAGATCTTCCACTGGATCGCGGCCAATCAGTCAACCTTCAGCTCGCCCAGAACACCGGTCGGCAAGGTGGGCGTGTATTTCTCTGACTCCACGCGTAACTATTATCCGGATAAATATGTTCATTCCTACCAGGGCGTCTTACTGCTGTTGCTGCGCAGCCATATTCAATTTCAAATCGTCACACCTCGAACACTCGCTTCATTTCACGGCGCGACCCTGATATTGCCCGACGTTCGGATTCTCAGTCAGCGGGAGATCGACGAGTTACATCACTTGGCTGGAACCTGCAAGATCATTTCGACTGGAAATACAGATCCTCGCCTTGCTAGCTTTAAGAAGCTGGTTCAGGTTCAAGGCGATCCAGGCAGTAGTTATCTCGCCTCGTCCCAGAAAGATTTCGACGGCACTTCTCCAGATACCCAATCGCAATTTTTGATCTCTCTCGTAAAGAACTCCGATTTTTCCATCCACGCATCACCGGACATGGTCGCGTACATTGCGACCGTGCAAAACCAGACCCATTGGTTCTTTGCGAATTTCAAGGGATTAAAAAAGGGCGCTGCTACTGTGCCCATACCAGAAAAGAACGTAGTTCTTGAGGCTCCCGTGCGCGGTGGAACCACGCTGCATTTCTTGCCGTTTCTTGGCACACAGATCACTTTTAAGGGCACGGTTTCCGGCAATCGAGTGAAGTTCACGATTCCGCAAATCGATCGCGGCGCGGTTGCGTGGACTGACCACGACGCGACGACTACACAATGACATCACGTGACATGTGAGCGTGAAGCAATAGCTGTTGGTGGTGGGCCACATCACGGAGAATTGGAACTCGATTGTTGAGTCAATTAAGTCCTCTGGACCAATTATCAAGCGATTATGGGAAGCCACGGGCATCAGGGAGACGGCGAATCCGTTGAGATAGCCGATTCGCTCACGTGTTCCTCTGCACACTGTGCAGTCTGATATGGCTGTAGATGCATCGGGTCCGTAAGGAAAACGCCGGGCTATAGAGAGCCTCAAGCCCGACACTCCATTATTTCCTTTCACGGAAGACACAAGCCACGAGGAGTCCGGCAATAGCTGCTGATTTCTGAGGAGTGGAGGCGCGACGAGAAGATCCGAAAGAGGGGACCCCTTCTGTAGGGATTGGGGGGTGGATTGGGGGGTGGATTGGGGGGTGGATTGGGGGGTGGATTGGGGGGTGGATTGGGGGGTGTGGTCTGCCCGATGTTTTGTACCAGTGAGATTGTTAGTGTAGCGCAACGTTGATCGGACCAGCTTTTTTGTACCAAACCCAGAGTTAGTCTTCGGCTGGTTTAGGTTGCAGTCAGTTCGCGGCTAGCCGCGAACTGCCTGGCGAATTCGCTTGGCGTCCTCTCGCCGAGAGATCGGTGAGGACGACTCTCATTGTATTCTTCCCTCCAGGCATGAATGATCTGTTTTGCATCGACCAGCGTTTGGAACCAGTTCGTATTCAGGCATTCATCCCGAAAAGTCCCGTTGAACGATTCGATGAATGCATTGTCGGTCGGCTTGCCGGGCCGCGAGAAGTCGATCTTCACTCCGTTCTGATACGCCCATAAATCCATCGCCTGACTGGTAAATTCGCTGCCATTGTCACAAAACAAAAACTTCGGCACGCGGCCTTCGTACTTCAGCCGGTTCAAAGTGCGCACGACATCTTCTCCTTTCAAGCTCTGTCCCACTTCGATGGCCACACTCTCCCGCGTATACACATCGACGATCGTCAACGCACGGAAGCGCCTGCCATCCTGCAGTTGATCGGCCACGAAGTCCAGGCTCCAGGCCTGGTTCGGCGCTGTAGTTACGAACTTCTCTTCGCGATGCCGCACGGCCTTTCTCCTGCGCTGTGGCCGCTTCTTCAGCGCCAGACCCTCTTCCTTGTACAACCGGTACACCAGATATTTGCCTGCGTTCCAGCCCTCGCGGTTTAGCAGCACGCGGATCTTGCGGTAGCCGTAGCGCACCCTGCTCTGTGCGATCTCTCGTATCCGCATCCGTAATTCCGTCCAGGGTTCCGGATGGCTTTTATAGCGATATGTGCCTCGCACCATCAAAAGAACCCGGCATGCCTGCCGCTCGCTCGCCCGATATTGTTCGCGCAGATGATCGACCATCGGACGGCGCCCCGAGGGCTTCAGAACTTTTTTCGCAGCACATCCTGCAACATCGTTTTATCCAGGCTCAGCTCGGCCACCAACTGCTTTAATCGGGTATTTTCTTCCTGGAGCTGTTTCATCTGCCGCACCTGATCGACCTCAAGCCCTACATACTGCTTCTTCCAGCGATAAAACGTCTGCTCGCTGATCCCCACCTTGCGGATCAACTCTGCCACCGGCACTCCCACCTCGGCCTGCTTCAATACCCCAACGATCTGCTCCACGGAAAACTTCTTCTTCATGGCAAAATCTCCTCTTTCGATTTTGCCGAATGACTCACTTTCAGAGTGGCTCAAAAATACCGGGGCCGATCACGTTGTCTGGACTTCCGAAGGTTTTGGAACACCCGTAACACACTCACTCTTCAGTCTCTTACCCGCAGCGGAAAGCGAAGAATCAGTTCTGGTGGGCCCGGAGGGATTTGAACCCCCAACCAAAGGATTATGAGTCCTCTGCTCTAACCGTTGAGCTACAGGCCCTTCAATGACTTACGGCTGCTCGCCCGCCCACTGTAGCGGATACTGTAGCGGGTGGCCGTCGTTTCGGCTTGATAATGGTGACCTTGCCGGAGAGTTGAAGCCGCTCGAAGGCACGCTCCACCGCCTCTGGCGTGGGGTGGATATACCGCTGCGACACCACAATGCTGCTATGCCCTGCGATTCGCATGATCGTGAAAGCATCCACTCCTGATTCACCAAGCCTTGAAAGCATTGTATGGCGTAGAGAGTGCAGCACAAAATCCGCCGGGAATATGGGGCAGCGTTCCCCGTCCACCTCTGGAGCACACACGTCTCTGTGTAGGTGGTTGATCGACGTGCCCACGTATGGTTTCTTATCGCGATTGGCGAAGACAAATAGGCTCGTCGCAGATTTTTTGCGTTTCTTAAGCAATGCAGTTGCCCGGTCAGTCAGCGGAATGATACGGCGGGCGTTCTTGCTCTTGCCTTCTCTGACCCTCAGAAAGCCAAAGCGAGCGGCGTTGACCGGCTCAAGCGTAATATCCGTCCATTCCAAATGCAGCGCCTCGCCAATGCGCAGTCCGGTCTCCAGCATCAGAACTGCGATATCGTGCAGAGGCTGTGGACATGCTGCAAGATAGATTTTTTCCTTGCTGCGGGAGAGCACAAAGTCCCGCACCCGCTCGCCCGTGAGTAGCCGGATACGTGGCACCCGTTGAATCTCTTTCCATTCCTGGGCAAGCCGAAGCATTCGGCGAAGCGTAGCAAGCTCTCGATTGACGGTTGCAGGACCCACGGAGGCGCGCCTGGCCACTACATACCCCTCGATAACCCCTTCGTCGATCTGGTCGATCCTGGCGCTTGCAATGGGCGCATATTCTTTTAGGCGGGAGAGCTTTGAATCATAGAACGCAATCGTCTGCGGTTTATTTTCGTGGCGGGCTTCCACATGTGCAATAAACCGATCTGCAAGATCGCGGAACACTGGCGCAACTTTCCTCTCTGTTATGCCAACTTCGCCCTTTGCCAATGCAGTGCGGTAGGCTGCTTCGATTTGACGCGCGGTCCGCGGATTTCCTTGCTTGGTGCTCTTCTGGATGTGCTCACCAGCAAATAGAAAGTGATACCAGTACACGTTACCGCGTTTGAAGATGGACATAGCTAGATCCTTTCTTTGCGCTCTTTGGCTTGTTCGATTTTGGAGAATTCACGGATTGCTTTTCAAGGTGCTTCGAGCGGGACTGAATCCTTTTTTGCTCGCGTTCCCGTTTTCGCTTTCTGAGGTTTCTTATGTACGAGGCTCTCTCCGCCCGTCCCTCGTCTGTCTGGGCATGGGACGCGACGCGACAAGCGGCACGACAAAACCTTGCCCCGTCTCGACCCGCATAGAACCAATCACCGCATCGTTCACAATGGGTAAAATGTGCGAAAGCCCCTATGCCTTGCGGAGAGGTTGGCAGCTCTGAGATGAGCCACTGGACCGTCTCGTTCTCCCATGCGGATTCTTCATCAAACTGATGCCATCGGGTGAACTGACTCAGCGTTCCATCCGGATTTACCACAACATCAGGCCGCCAATGATAGCGCCTCAGCAGCACGCGTATCTCATCCGCTATTTCCTGAAGCTGGTCGGCCAGCTCTGACACCTCGGGATGATTGAGTTTGTAATGGCAAAGAGGTGAACCGCCGAAGATCTGAACACCTGCCGATGCCATGAGATTTTGTTCGCGGCAGATGAATTCGATTTTGGCACTTCTCTCGGTGAATGCCTTGAGCCGCTCAATTAGGGTTCGGACCCTTGCGGCCCCAGGGGTAGGCGCTGCAGCGTTGAACCTGTGAGCACTTTTGTCCCCATAGAACTCTTTGTCAAATCGTCGTTTCGTCCTTTGGCTCATCGTGCCTAACGCTGACATTCACTATCCCCGTCAGTGACAATACCACGGTTCCGTGAAAATAAGTACATATTATTGCATTTCTTAGCTTGGATACACTGCTACTCTTTTGGCGAGAGATGGATCACACATGTTCCTTTGAGAGGTGCAAGCATGGGTCACGTCGTACAGCAAATCGATCGACTTTATTCTGTTGGAGACGCAGCCGAATACCTTGGCGGCTTGAGCAAGTACACCATTCACGCGTGGCTGAGTTCCGGTAAGTTGCGCCGGACCAAAGTCGGCAGCCGCACGATGATTCGCGAGTCGGAGTTGCAGCGGGTGATAGAAGACGGCGGCAAATCTGCCACCACGCGCGGAAGTCGTGAGTCAGCGGGGCACCCATGAACGCCGGATCGTTTGCGGAATTGCTGGATGCACGTCGCTGCGGGCCTGGCCGATGGATGGCACGCTGCCCGCCGCACCAGGACCGCACACCGTCCTTGCAAATCGCCCAAGGCGACAAAGACGTCCTTTTGCATTGTTGGACAGGCTGCTCAATTGAAGAGGTCTGCACCGCTCTGGGGTTGAGGTTGCATGACTTGTTCGATGACCGCGATCTCAGCCCAGCGGAACGTCGGGGAGCCTCACAAGAGCGGCAGGAACGCGACGTAGAACATCTGGCCGCCCACCGTTCTGGATGCCAACGCAATCGCGATCTTTATCGGATGGAATGTTTGCGCGATGCCATGGGCGAGAAGTTGGCACGATTGCACGATGACGACAGGCTGACGGAACTATTCCATCTGACTTGTGACCGCTTGGAAGATGCGGAAGCGGCCATGCCAGGCCACGCGGACGGTCCAAACCGCCAGCAACCTTCGATGCAAGCGCCCGCATGGATTACTCGTGCTGGCGGAGCTTGGTCGGAATTTTGACGAAGTAGAAAGCCCGTTGGACGCGGGCCTGGAAAGGATTGCTTGATGTCTACCGACAACGTCTCGCAATTTCTATCCCACCATGATGCGGCTAGGTCGACCTATGAGGAACTGACGGCCTACGCCGCTCGCTGCCTGAGCGATGTACCAGAATCACTTCAAAACAGCGCCGCTGTTCTGTGCGAGGTGGAATCATTCTTCAAAAGATTCATCATTCTTCCGGGCTCCTGCTACCTCCCATTGGCAACCTGGGCGCTGGCGACTCACGTCTTCGAGATGTTCCATGCGTTCGGGTATGTGGCCCTGCAATCACCGGTTCGCGGCTGCGGTAAGACCCGCGTACTCGAAGTGTTGGAATGTGTCTGTGTCCGTCCCTGGCGAGTGAACTCTGTAACTCCCGCCGTCATCTTCCGCAAGATCGGCGGAAGCAAGCCCACACTGATGCTCGATGAGATTGAAATTCTCCACGCAAAGCAGAAGTCGGAAAACACGCTTGCAGTCATAGCGATATTGAATGCCGGTTATCGCGCCGGGGCAGTCGTCGCGAGATGCGAAGGCAAGGATTTTAAGGTTGCCGAATTCCCGGTCTACTGCCCTAAAGTGTTCGCGTGTATCGGCGGGATGCCGGACACAATCAGCGACCGATGCATCATCGTGCGAATGCAGAAGGCACTCCCCAGTCAGAAGGTCGAACGGTTCAGCCAGCATCGCATCGCGCCGGAAGTAGCGGAATTTCGCCAGCGGATAGAACTGCTCATGGTCGGTGCTGGGAAGCGTATTCGTGGTGCCTACGAAGCGCTTCCATCACTCACATTCCTTCGCGACCGGCAAGAGGAAATTTGGGAGCCACTATTTGCCACATTGAGCATTCTGGATAACTCGAGACTCGTGGAGCTTCGTCAATGTGCCATCGCCCTAACTGCGGGCAAGACCGCGGACGATGAAGACGGCCAAACCAACCTGAAGCTGCTGGCGGACATTCGCGCCGTGTGGCCGGCAGGAACAGCCAATCTATCGAGTGCAACACTGGTAGAGAGTCTTCGCGGATTGGATGACTCGCCCTGGCAGGAATTTGAACTGAATGCCCGCCGTCTCGCGCATCGACTCCGTCCATTTGGGATTCAGACGCGGCAAGTTCGCACCGGAAGCGTCACCGTAAAAGGGTACGTTTCAACCGAGCTTCAGATCGCTTTTGACCGATATCTTGCGGCGGTTGTGGATGTATGCGAAACATGCGATACAACCTGCGTAAACATTGGGGGAAACGATGTTATTACAGACGAAACATAATGCGAATGTTTCGGATCGAAAAAGTGCCTCAAACCCGCACCAAAACTGCGTGGTTTCGCATGTTTCTGATAAAGCGGAAGTACTAGGGGGTAGATTATGATGGAAGCGCAAAAAGACGTGTTGAGTGCCGACACACTGGCTGCGATTCGATGGCTGGGAATGCCGGAAGGTACACCGTTCCCTCTACCTGAATCGAAGGCCGCATTCTTACTGGAACCACGTTCGGCTGACCTGACGCAAGTAGAACTGCTGCCCGGTGAGATTCGCCTGTGGGACAATGCGATGCACGCGTGGACTCAGGCCCGCTGTGCCTTCCGTGAGCGGAGCTGGGGCATCGTATCGAGTCTTTACGTTGACCACATCGCATGGGCGCACCAGACGGGCCAGCCGTTCGCGGCAGAGCGCGAGACATTCGCAGCCATCCTTATGTCGATCGGATTCCAGATCGCAGATGGGATGTGCTACGGTCTGATTCTCGCGGAAGATTACGAAGCTGCCCGTCACATTCGGGAGCCGCCTAAAGCGTCACCAGCCCGGAATCACTGATGGTGACCGGAACCTGGAATGGTTGCGCACCATTGGTGCTCGATAAGCTGGAGTTCCTTTTCACCAATAGTGTTGTTGACGAGCGAAATATGCACTCAAGGCCATCATAGGAGTAACAGTGGCTAATCAACGTGATAGACCCAAGCTGGGAGAGCGTTACACTCCCAAATATCCGCGCGATTATCCCGCTTCTCCGTCTGCGTTGCTGCCGCTACCATACTATGCGAACTTGAAGACTGTGTTCGGCTCGGTGACGGCCTGTCTTGTATTCACCTATCTCGAAATTCACCACCCCAGTCCGCGAGACGAATCGGATCGTCCCCTCAACACGCCTATCACGCTTCATTTGGATCAAATTTCGGAGGATTTACAGATCAGCCGCAGGACCCTATTCACCGCTCTCTGTGTCCTTGCAACCAGATGGAAGAGTGAAGAAGAAAGACGGCGCGCAGTTCGCGCTGGGCGCGTGTTTCTCAAACCTGAGCACACTCGCAATGGACGCTGGAAGCACTACTCCATCACCGGCGCCATTGGCTATGTTCCAAGCACCGTAGTCGAGCTCCACCGCAACTTCCCGGTTATTGCAAGAACGCTGCAAGAAGCCGGAATTCTGACACTCGATCAACAAGAATTTATTGGCCTAGACCCTTTCAAGAAACGGGGTGAAATCGACGTTCTAGCGTCAACTGTGTCGGTTCTGCCGGAAAAGGAAAGCTTGTCTGAAATCATGTTGAGGGCTTCAGCATCTTGGCAGGCTCGGCATGGCGGGCGTGACGCGCGTTTGTCTTCGCTTGCAGAGACTAGCTTGCTTACCTCGAATTTGCTCAAAGTGCTGCGAAAGGCGAGGAGGCGCTCGTCAGAGAGTTCAGGATGAGCCGAGTTGTTCGCTGAGTGCTCCGGATTAGGGCAATATCGCCGTCATATCCCGGGTGCCCTTCCACCGCACCAAGCCGATTACACCAATGGTGTAAAACGGAGGACAATAGCAGCCATGGCGACCGGCCCCATCCCGCAAGTCTCGATTCCTCCCGAGGAGGACGCCCGGCTTCCTATACTGGAAGCGGAGATCGAGTCGACCTGGAGAGCGCACCAAAAGCGGTATGTGAAGTACCTGGAGAAGGAAGGAGCGCTGAGGAACCAGATCAGAGAAACGGCGCGGACCTGCGTCCGAGTCCTGCACCAGTGCGAGAACCGGGGACTGAACCCCGATCAGGGACGGGAAGCGATTCAGGAATTGATTTATCCCCAGCACTGAGAGACGATTCAAACTGCCAAGAAGAGGCTGCGGAGACCGTCGCGCTCAACGAGATTAGTACGCCCATCCCGACAGCTGGCAGGTCCCCGGCGGAGCCGGTCCGCGTTGTGGCTCAAACTACTTGACGCAGCACCGCATCCCGCAGCTACACTCTTTGGCGGCCAAGTTCCAAAAGTCGATCTACAAATAGTGAATGTTCGCCAGGGCCGACTTCTTTCGAGGCCGGTACCGTATACGTGAACGTGCGGTCTGCAGACAATTTTTCAAAAAAATTTCCGGATAAGATATCGGAGTGAGTCGCGGGTCCCATCAACCAGCCCAACCAGTGTGAATGCGATGTGCGGCAGCACAGATACCGCAGGACATATTATAAGACCCGCAGGCGCGCCATTGTTGGCCCAAGCCGCGTTTTCCCTTGGCTGCTGCTGCGCAGCATCCGTCATGGGCAGAATTACGTGGCCAGCAAAACAGTTCGCTTCTTTGGGTTCCTTCTCCCATCTTCCTTGTAGCCGAATCATTCACGGTGGGTGCGTCACTGCAAACAGGAATGTTTCAATCATTTTGTTTATTTTGTGACAGCCACCATAAGACCACTGCGCCGAAATGTGGGAAGACACTTGACGGGCAACGGTGCTGACTGACACGAGTGCTGGGCTATCCGTAATACGGAGCAATCGCAGCGTTCCCGGCTCGATGCTTGGGCTAATTTCAGGTCGCCATCGCCGTTTTCGGAAACTACGAGACGATTAGCGTTAGATTGTAGTCGAGGCCTTACTCACCTCGGTTGGTGATAAATCATCGACTCACCCTCTGCAGTTGGCGCATAGTCTTCTGCCAAGCATTCGAGATTACTACGATGTGACAGATTTTCTTTATTTCTTATGTGAAGACTTCTTCGGAGTGATTGAATCCTTCGCCGACTTTGCAATTCGGAACTTCACTACTGATTTGGACTTAATCTTGATCGCCTCTCCTGTCTGCGGGTTTCGGCCAACGCGCGCTTTTCTCTCTGCTTTCACAAGTCGACCTAAGCCGGGAATAACAAACACCCCGTTCTTCTTTGTCTCCCTGATGGCAGTCTCTGCAAGTAGGTCTAGAAATGCAGTTGCTTTCTGGTTACTAAGAACTAGCGCTTGTGCCATTTGTCGGGCTAGGGCGATCTTCGTCAGCGCAGGGCGATCGACCGTCGGCACCGCACGACGAATGGTAGCCACTTCGTGCGTTCCAGATTCCAATTGCCCGAGGATCTCCTTGGCCACATCCGATTCGCTGACTCCGCGTGATTGAAGGAACTCCACGAATTCCTTCCGGTTCGGAATCAGCCTCCGCAGTAAATCATCGCTGGGGTGGTCGCCCATTTCGAAGATTTCCTGAAGCAATCCTGCGGTTTCACGGTTCACCTCAATGGCCGGAATCTCAGACGCGCGTTCCACTGTCATACATGCTCCTTGATCGCTACCACGGATTCTCTGTCGTGCAACACTTTCGCTTTCCACACCGCATACGACATAAGAAGTTCGGCCGTAGCCGTCGCACGTCTCTCTTCGCTGTCGAAGCGGTAGACGCCTGGGATGATCGTAAGCTTGCCCATCAGAGGTCTTCCCTTCGTCTGGAAGTCAATCCACAACGGCAAGTTACCGTAGAGAAAATCGCTAATTGCATGTTCGATCCGCACCATCGACACTTTCCAGGAGACGAGAGGACCGGAAGTCCGCAAGGACAAGCGGTTCTCGCTCGCTGTGAAAGAAATCCCTGTCTCGCCCACTTTGTCTTTCTTAACGGCAGCCTTTGGCCCCCTCACCTTGGCTTTGACCGGACCCGCTTCCCCTTCTACTTCCGGAGCGAGTTCGAGCGCAAATCCCGTCCTTTTCGAATGCGTCTTTGTATAAGTGAACTCGACAGACGCCTCACGCGTGCAATCGGCAATATCCCGCCGGTCGCTTGTGAAACTGATCGTGGCTCCCTGGCAGGCGACATAACAGTCAGCCTTTCCGAAGGCGCGGGGGATACGAACCGAACCAAAACTCAGATCAAATACGAGCCTCTTATTCGGCTGGTTCTCGGTACTTGCTTTCCCCAGGATATCAACGACGAGAGGGCTATGAGAGATTTCATCTGCTGACATTGCAGCAGCGACACCTCGAGTTGGCTCGAACCGTAAATGTAATCCCAAGGTCGAAAACCTCCGGTGGGGCGGAAATGACGTGATGTTACCGCTGCCTTTAGTAGATGTCTAGGAAATTGCAGGCTTGTACATGCTTGGGCCGACAGGAATCAGAACCTGGCCGACGAAGCAGAGCTGACGGAGACGTCGAGCCTCGACGGTATCAATTGGCTGACGACGAAGACCATTAACAGGGAGGCGGCGAACTCACGCCCATCCGCCCCGGCTCGCCGTCCGCTAAAAGTACTGGAAAACGAAGCCCACGTTAATCCTGCTCTAAAGCCCTGGGACACGAAAGATTCGCAACCGATATTAGATAGACCTCGTAAATCATCTCTATTTGCCAACGAGCTACACTAGTGATGCAACATGGGTGAGTTGGTCAGCCAACCATACAGTTGCCAATACAAATACCTCAAAGCCAATGACTCGAGGTCCTATGCATGCTGACGACCTACGACAAAACATCACAGTCTACGGTCCCTTATTTCCCGAACCAGTCGAGGTCATCGTCACAATCGCGATGGGCGACTCGATAAAGTTAATCGGGAAAGGCGTTCGAACAAATACGGTTTACGAACCCGTCCTGAGCGTCGATCAGCTTGCACAACTCCACGCCTCCCCAATCCAGGAACCATTCGACGGGGACGCAACCAACTTTCGGCTTGGAGTCGAAGCTATGCGTCTTGGCCTTGCCTATGAATACGATCCCTATTTCTCTCTTTCGATTGCGCGCGTGGATCCGCTGCCTCACCAGCTGGAGGCGGTTTACGACTATTTCATGAAGCTGCCGCGCATCCGGTTTCTGTTGGCAGACGACCCAGGCGCCGGCAAGACGATCATGGCAGGCCTCCTGATCAAGGAACTGAAGATTCGTGGCTTGGTCAAACGAACGCTCATCGTGACGCCGGCCAATCTCTCCTTCCAGTGGCAGCGGGAACTCAAGGACAAGTTCCGCGAAAACTTCGAGGTCGTCCGTAGCGATGTGCTTCGCGCCAACTACGGCATGAATCCTTGGCAGGAAAAGAACCAGGTCATCACTTCTGTTTCCTGGGTTTCACGCATTGAGGATGCCAAGGAATCGCTGCTTCGCAGCCACTGGGATCTCATCATCGTCGATGAAGCCCACAAAATGAGCGCATACAGCGCTGACAAAAAGACGCTGGCATATCAGCTCGGCGAGTCCCTCTCCGCGATGACAGATCACTACCTGCTGATGACGGCCACACCTCACAAGGGTGATCCGGAGAACTTCTGGCTGTTTCTGTCGCTGCTCGACAAGGACGTTTACGGCGATATGAAGAGCTTAGACGAGGCCATGGCGCGGCACGAGGCGCCGTTCTATCTTCGTCGTCTCAAGGAAGCCTTGGTTCGTTTCCCCGATCCCGATACCGGCGTCGTGAAGGCGCTGTTTACCAAGCGAATCGTCCAAACAACACCGTTCGAAATCAGTGACGAGGAATTCGACCTTTACGACCAGCTCACGCGGTATGTTGAAGACCAATCGATAAAGGCTGCCCGTGACGATTCAGCGCGCGGCCGCGCAGTTGGATTCACGATGGCAATGCTCCAGCGCCGATTTGCGTCCAGTATTTATGCTGTGCGCAGAACGCTTCAGCGCATGAAGGAGAAGCGCGAAAAGATTCTTGAAGATCCGGCCAAATTCCGGCAGGACCAGATTGCCAAGAAGCTGCCCGACGATTTCGACGATCTACCCGACGAAGAACAACAGGAGATACTTGCCGAGCTCGAAGAGGCGGTTGCCTCTTTCGATCCGAATGACCTCCGGCTTGAGATTGCGGAATTGAATAAATTGATCCGCGATGCCAAGGTTCTCGAGTCCCATGAAGCGGAAGTAAAGGTCCGCCGGTTGAAGGAACTGCTTACTGAGCGCGGCGTCTTCGCCGATCCGAAAATGAAGCTCTTGCTTTTCACCGAGCACAAGGACACTCTTGATTTCCTCGTGGCGGACGGTCGAGATGGACGGCCACTCGGCAAGTTGCGGGAGTGGGGCCTTTCGGTAACCCAAATTCACGGCGGCATGAAGATCGGTGACCGCGACACGCCCGGGACCAGAATCTATGCGGAGCGAGAGTTTCGCGAGTCATGTCAGGTGCTCGTCGCCACAGAAGCTGCTGGTGAGGGCATCAACCTCCAGTTCTGCTGGCTGATGATCAACTACGACATCCCTTGGAACCCGGTCCGCCTTGAGCAACGCATGGGCCGCATTCATCGGTATGGTCAGGAGAACGATTGCCTTATCTTCAACTTCGTCACGACAAACACCCGTGAAGGCAGGGTCCTTGAAAAACTGTTCGAGCGGATCGGGAAGATCGAAGACGATCTAGATCCCCAGCGTACGGGCAAGGTCTTCAACGTCCTCGGAGAAGTCTTCGCGGCTAACCAGTTAGAGAAGATGCTGCGCGACATGTACGCGCACAATCAGATGACTGAGGAGCTTATCAAGCAGCGCATTGTCGAGCAAGTCGATCCCGACAAATTTCGGAGCATCACAAACTCTACCCTTGAGGGGCTGGCAAAGCGCGAGTTGAATCTCTCGGCCATTGTCGGCAAGTCCGCCGAAGCCAAAGAGCGCCGGCTCGTACCGGAAGTGATTGAAGACTTCTTCCTTCAAGCCGCTCCCGTCATCGGCCTAGAAGTGAGCGAACAGGGCAAGGGGCAGCATACCTACCGGGTTTCCCGCGTTCCCCGCCATCTTTGGTCAACAGGCGAGCGTTTGGAGCCAAGCTTCGGTAAGTTGGGCCGGGAATACAAGCAGTTTGTCTTTGACAAGGAGATCCTGAAGAAGCTGCCGACTTCTGACTGGGTAACGCCTGGTCATCCACTCTTCGAGACGGTGCGGGAAGACCTCCTGGACACCGTCCGCGGAGAGATGGAGAAGGGCGCTGTATTTTATGATGTGCATCGCAGCCTGCCGGCCAGGCTAGCTGTTTACTCCGCTGCCATCCGGGATGGCCTCGGGCACGTGCTCCATCGCCGCCTGTTCATTGTGCAGGAGGAGATCGATGGAACTCTGACCGTGCGCCAGCCCACCTTGTTGCTCGACCTTATGCCGGCTCCTAAGGCGCACGTCTGTTCCGATCGACTCGGGCGCGGGACCGGAATTCCATCGAACACTTCCTCGTGCGGGAAGCGCTCGAACCATTTCTGGCGGAGGTGACCGCCCAGCGAGAAAAGGAAATCCAGACCGTCACGCGGCATCTGGAGATCAGCCTGAATGAGCTGATCCATCGGCCAGAATCTGAAGCTTGCGGATCTGATTGAGATGCAGCAGAGCGGCGATACCAGCCCACTGCTCGCGGCGAATACCAAACAGGCCGAAGATCGCCTCGACGAACTGAATGGCCGGCTTGAGGGGCGCCTGCGCGAACTACAAAAGGAGCGGCAACTGCACCATCAGCGATATTCAGCGGCACGCTTCGGCCTGGGTGCTGCCCCATCCGGACCGCGCAGACGCCGGGAATCGCCGCCATGGTCCGCGACGATGAGATCGAGCGCATTGCCGTTGATGCGGTGATTGCGTATGAGCAGGCGCGAGGATGGGAAGTCGAGAGCGTCGAGAGCGACAACCGCGGATTCGATCTAATTTCACGCCGTCCACATCCCGAAGACCCGAAGACCGCCATCGAGGTTCGCTTCATCGAGGTGAAGGGCCGCTCCGCGGTTGGCGAGGTTGCTTTGACGAGCAACGAATACCGGACGGCCCAGCGCCTCAAGAAAGACTACTGGCTCTATGTCGTCTTCAACTGTTGCGACAAGCCGGAGATCAGCGTGGTTCGCGACCCGGCTCAGCTTGACTGGCAGCCGATTGTGAAGATCGAACATTACCAGGTGAAACCGCAGGCCATTCTCGACGGGGCAGAGGCACTCGAGGACAATGGAAGTAGATGACCCAAACGTATCCAAAACGCCTCATCGAAGTTGATCTTCCTATCAAGCGGATTTCCGCCGCATGCAGCGAGGAAAAGTCCATTCGCAGGACACATTTCGACTCCTCCATATCTGGTGGGCACGCGCGACCTCTTGCGGCGTGTCGCGCTGTGATCTGCGCATCGCTTTGGCCTGATCCTGCTGATCCGCTCTGCCCGCAAGGTTTCCGGGAAAAGCTGCCGGATCATTGATGAATTTGCGTCAGAATGCGCAGTCAGAGAAGGAATTGGGGAGAACTGCGACCGCTGCTACTGGTTAAATGGCAGGCTCTCGTGAAAAACGGAGGGCTCGACGCTCAGCAATGAAGCGCACGGAACTTCTGCGCTATGCGCTCTCTGGATTTCATCGCCGACTTCGCCAATTGGGACAATTCCACGTGCCGGACTATCTCGACACGCAGCCGTGCCTTGACCAGAGCCGCTCACGAGGCACTTGGCGGCGCCTCGGGACGACCAGACCGTTAGTTGTCGATCCATTTGCTGGTGGAGGTTCTATTCCGCTCGAAGCCTGCGCGTTGGTGCGGACACATTTGCCAGCGACTCAATCCCGTCGCGGTTCTTCTGAATAAGGTCGTTCTCGAATATGATTCCGACATACAAGAGGCGACTCTGATTGCTGAGGTCGGAGAAGCAAATGGCTGCGTCGAGATTAGAGTCTGCAGAACAACTCTTGCGGACGTTTATCCCGAGTGATGCGGACGGTCAGGCGCCAACAACTTATCTTTGGGCACGAACGATTCAGCTGCGAGGGACCAGGATGCGGTGCAAGAGTTCCGCTGATTCGGTCGCCGCGCGTTGTCCGCAGAGGCAGCCGGCCCTCTATCTTGAGATTGGTGCCTACTCCCAATAAGAAAGCCATTCTTATCGAATTTACGGACAAACTCACAGAACGAGCCGGCACAGTGGGAACCGTTAAAAGAGGAGCAGCGATCTGTCCGATCTGCGGTTACACTACCGCGGTCGAATCTGTGCGCAGCCAACTCATCGAACGGCAGGGTGGGGCTCACGACGCTCAACTGCTAGCCGTCGTGACGACTAGACCAGGCGAACAAGGTCGTACTTACCGGCCACCTACTGATCAAGACTTGAGAACAATTGAGCTAGCCCGAGAGGAACTTGGCAAGCTCAATTGTTTCGGAGATCCCATCCAATTGGATGCGACGCCTACGGAATACATGTCTCTCAACGAGATTCGTCGAATCGAGGCGATTCCGCTGTACGGTCTAACTCGATCGGCAGATCTTTTCACGCCCCGCCAACTCGTCGCGCTAACGACGTTTTGCCGCCTCGTTCGAGAAGCGGGGGAGAGAGTCAGAAAGTCGCGAGGAGAGGCTTTTGGGCGAGCGGTCCAGATCTGCCTTGGCCTGCTTCTCGACAAAATGGCAGACATGAATACCTCACTTTGCGTGTGGCAAAGCCACGCGGAGATTCCGGCGCATATATTTGGACGATGGGCAATCGGAATGGTTTTCGACTTTGCCGAGACCAACCCATTGGCCCAGTCAAGCGGCTCGCCGGAATCGTCCGGAAAGCGCCTGCTTGATGGCCTGGAGGTGATCCTTGCGGCTCAGCCAACCGCGGGACATGCAGAACTGGGTGATGCAACGCAACACGCGCTGCCGAACGACTCAGTACAATTATTCATGGTGGACCCTCCATATTACGATGCCATCCCGTACGCCCACCTGATGGACTTCTTCTATGTCTGGTTGCGGAGGAGCATTGGTGACATAATGCCGGATCTTTTTTCCACGAGTGTGATTGAAAAGGATTCGGAAATCGTAGTAGATCGTCCTCATAACTTGAGTACATCGAAAAAGGATGTGGCTTTCTATGAACGCGAGTTGCAGAGAGCATTTACAGACGGACTTCGCATTCTCCAGAGCGGTGGTATTGCAGTCGTAGTGTTTGCAAGTAAATCGACCGCCAGCTGGGAAGCAATTCTTAAGGCAATAGTAAATGCTGGTTGGGTAATCACCGGTTCGTGGCCCCTCGATACGGAAATGGAATCAAGAGTCGCAGCTCAAGGTCAGGCGCGGCTTGCTTCGTCGGTCCATCTAGTGTGTCGTCCGCGGTCAAAATCTGACAGACCATCGCATGCAGAAGAAATCGGCGATTGGCGCGACGTACTGGAGGAGCTACCTCGGCGCATCCACGAATGGATGCCACGCCTTGCTAGTGAAGGTGTGGTGGGCGCAGATGCAATCTTCGCTTGTCTCGGACCAGCTCTGGAAATATTTTCCCGTTATTCGCGCGTGGAGAAGGCTAGTGGCGACGCCGTTACTTTGGGGGAGTACCTTGAACATGTTTGGGCCGCAGTCGCCAAGGAAGCGCTTGCGATGGTGTTCAAGGGCGCCGATGCCACGGGCTTTGAAGCTGATGCCCGACTTGACCGCAATGTGGCTTTGGACGCTTAAAGCGCCAGACTCGAACGGACATGCCGAAGATGCGGGCGATGACGAAGATTCCGAAGACGAGCAAGAGGGCAAGAAACCAAAGATCAGCGGATTCACGCTTGAATACGATGCTGCGCGCAAGATTGCCCAGGGCCTTGGAGCCCATCTGGAGAGCCTTGACCCATTTGGTTGAGGTTTCCGGCGACCAGGCACGGCTGCTGCCGGTATCAGAGCGAACGAAGCATCTCTTCGGGAAAGACGAGGAAGAACCTGCTCGTACGGCGGGCAAGAAGAAAGTCATCCGCACAGCTGGATATGTTTGCCGAGTTGACGGAGGCCGCAGATGCGGAGGTCGCCTGGAAAGAGAAGACCGTGAAGCGTGTAGGGGAGACGACCCTCGATCGCGTTCACCAGGCGATGATTCTTGTTCGCTGCGGGACGCGGTGAAGCGCTAAAGCGGTTTGTCGTTGAAGATGGCGTCGGCCAGGATGGCAAGTTCTGGCGGCTTGCCCAGGCGCTCTCGGCGCTCTATCCTTCTGGCTACAGATGAGAAGCGCTGGGTGGATGGTGTACTCGCCCGCAAGAAGCAGTTTGGGTTCTAATGAGAGGATTGACCCGCGAGGAGATGACAAGAGAATGGCGCTCAAACCTTGGTATAAAGTCGTCACGCCAGGGAGGATCTGAGAGATGGGAAGCCCCTCGATGCCTCTGAGTTTGCCGTTCACCTCGATCAGGTCAGGGACGGACGCGCTCCCGCCGTCTATCAGGACCCGGAGCGGTTTCTTGGAGCGCACATTTCTGACCAAAGGACTCACCGGCGTGGCCGCCGAGGTTCTTCGCCGGCTGTCTGGCGAGAAGACCGAGACCTCTGCCGTCTTCAACATGACGACGCAGTTTGGCGGGGGCAAGACCCACTCTCTGACGCTGCTGTATCACCTCGCCAACAACGGCCCGAAGGCAAAGGACTGGCAGGGCGTTTCCCGGTTGCTCCAGGTAGCGGGGCTCAACGCAGTGCCCGCCGCCAGAGTTGCTGCATTTGTCGGTACGGAGTTCGATCCCATTGCCGGCCGCGGCGGCACCGATGGAACACCGATCAGAAGAACTCCCTGGGGTGAGATTGCCTTTCAGCTTGGCGGCGAGAGCGCCCTTGCGGTTCTCGCTGAGCATGAGAAGCAGGCGGTGGCACCGGGCGGCGACGTGATTCGCGCGTTTCTGCCCAAGGATCGGCCGGTTCTGATCCTGATGGACGAGTTGATGAATTTTGTCAGCCGCAGCCGAAAGAGCGGAATGGCTGGCCAGCTTTATAGCTTCCTTCACAATCTGAGCGAGGAGGCGCGCGGGCGCGACAACATGGTCCTGGCTGTATCGATTCCGGCCTCGGAACTGGAAATGAGCGCCGAGGACCAGTCCGACTACGAGCGATTCAAGAAGCTGCTCGACCGGGTCGGCAAGGCCGTGATCATGTCGGCGGAATCCGAAACCTCGGAGATCATTCGCCGCCGTCTCTTCGAGTGGGATGAAAACGCGGTCACGAGCGATGGCCGGGTTCTGCTCAACCGGGATGCACTCGGCACCTGCAACGAATTTGGCGACTGGGTGAAGGACCATCGGCAGCAAGTGCCGGAGCAGTTTCATTTCGACGGCGCCCGCGAGGCATTTGCGGCGACCTATCCGTTTCATCCCAGCGTTCTGTCTGTGTTTGAGAGAAAGTGGCAGGGTTTACCTCGATTTCAGCAAACCCGCGGAATTCTCCGGCTTCTTGCCCTGTGGGTCTCCCATGCCTATCAGGACGGATTCAAGGGCGACCACCGCGATCCGCTGATCGGACTCGGCACTGCTCCCTTGGACGATCCCCAGTTCCGCGCGGCTATGTTCGAGCAACTCGGCGAGCATCGCCTTGAAGCTGCGGTCACGACGGATATCTGCGGGAAGAAGGACTCCCACGCCGTGCGCCTGGACAATGAGGCGGTGGAAGCCATCCGCAAAGCCAGGCTTCATCGTAAAGTGGCGACAACCATCTTCTTTGAGTCGAATGGCGGGATGACGCGTGCCGAAGCGACGAGCCCCGAGATCCGCTTGGCTGTCGCCGAACCGGATATCGACATCGGCCATGTGGAAACGGTTCTGGAGGCACTTACCGACGCCTGCTATTACCTCACCGTCGAGCGCAACCGCTATCACTTCAGCTTCAAAGAAAACCTGAATAAGCGCTATGCTGATCGCCGGGCGAACATCAAGGACGACACGATAAACGACTGCGTCCGTGCGGAAGTGCAGACGGTGTTTGCCGCAAACAACGGAATCGCGCCGGTCTTCTTCCCGGAAAAAAGCGGCAAGGTCCCGGACAAGCCACTTCTGACGTTGGTGGTGCTGTCGCCTGAGCAAAGCATGGAGGATGACAAGCGGACCAAGTCGTTTATTGAGGGAGTCATTCGGGACCATGGGGCCTCGCAGAACTTACAAGAGCGGATTGGTATTCGTCGTTGTCGAATTCAGCGGGCCCGCTCTGCGAAGACGCCCGCCGCGCTCTTGCCTGGGAAGAGATTGAGAAGGAACTGCCAGGCATCAGCGTAGACAAGACCCAGATCACGCAGCTTGAAGACAACATCAAGAAATCCCACCGGGACCTAAAGGAAAATGTTTGGCGAAGCTACAACAATATCGCCCTGCTCGGAAAGAACAACGAGGTCCGATTCATCGATCTCGGGAATATGCACTCCAGTGCCGCGTCAACGATAATCCAGTTCATCGTCAACGAATTGTCCACGTCGACGAAATCCAAAGCGGGATCAGCCCCAATTTGCTTGTGCGCAATTGGCCGCCGGCATTTCCAGAGTGGAGTACGAAGGCTGTTCGCGACGCTTTCTTTGCTTCGCCGCTTTTTCCGCGACTTCTCAATCCGGACTCTATGAAGGAGACGATCGCGCGCGGCGTGTCTAACGGGCAGCTTGCCTATGTCGGCAAGACTGGCAGCGGAAAGTATCATCCGTTCAACTTCGAGCGGTCAATCACTGCATTGGATGTCGAGATCTCTGAAGAGATGTTCATCATCACCAAAGAAAGCGCCGAACAATATGAAGTGGGGACAATCCAACCCCCTGACACAAAGCCAGTCCCGTCACTTTTTCCACCGGATAGTGTGACGGTGCTCCGCCCAAAAACGCAAACGGAGGATGTAGGCGCGGCGGCGAAGACTTCCGGCGGTCAGACTGAGACGGAACCGGCACAGCTGACATTGGGGCTGAGCTGGTCCGGCGAAGTTCCAACACAGAAATGGATGAACTTTTATACAAAGGTGCTTACAAAATCGGCGTCGGACACATTAACCTCAACGTGAAAGTCCAATGCAATCCCCCGGAGGGGTTGTCAAAACAGAAAATCGAGGAGATTAAGAGCGCCCTCCGCGAATTGGGATTGGATGACAATCTTACTGACTAGGTCCTTGCTATCTGACACGATTGAGTCATCCAGTGCTCTGTTTCCCGCGTGAAAACGAACCGGAGATTTGGCTGCTCATGCGTCTCGGGCGCAAAAGCCTGACTGTTCTCCGGGTGCGAATTGAGGACTCCTTTTCCACACCAGGATTTTGGCTCCCTTTTGGGTTTTTCAATTGTTTCCGACATCTCTACATCTCGCGATTGATGTGGGACCGCGATTCGTTGGGAGATCTTGTTAGAAGTCGTAACGCAATGAGAATTGTTGCTTGCGCGACTGGACGAGGGCCGAACTATAAATGCCGAGGCCAGCGCTGGTAACAGTGGCGTTCAGGCCGCCAAAGCTGCTGATAGGACTGGTATCGAAGCGCGACGTATTTGTCACGTTGAACACTTCCCACGCGAACCGCAACGTCTGATCGCGATAGGTCTTCCAGACTTTCGACAAGCTCGCATCCTGCTCGAGATATCCGTCTCCGCGGAATACGTTGCGGGCTCCCGCTTCCCCGGGGTATGGGTAGCGAAGTGGATGGCCAGTTGCGATGCCGTTATTGAGCGCATTTGGATCGTCAAAAGCTTCAGGAAGATTGTTTAAGAGATGCCTGCGCATTTTGATCGGCCCGGTCGGTACTACGGCGCTCAAGAATGCAAAATTTGTCGGATAGCTGTATGGGCCGTAAACGCTAAACGGCAATCCGCTGGATACTCGGGTGATCCCGGACAAAGTCCATCCACCGATCAGGGCATTTACGACTCCGTTAACCTGAGAGCCGTAACGCATGCCCCGGCCAAACGGAAGCTGGTAGATAAAATCTCCAGTTAGCAAATGGCGAACGTCGAAATCTGATACGCCGCGATTCAACTTGGGATTGAAGCTGTTGATGATCTTGCTGAACGAACCCGTCCCAATGTTGCGCTCCGCGTCCGAGCCCATGTCGATTGAATTCGAAAACGAGTAGCTGAAGTTAAACGCGAGGCCGGCGTTCGTCACCTTGCGCGCGGTAAGTTGCAGAGCGTTGTAGCTACTTGTGCCAATCGACGACCAGGCATACAAAGAGGAAAATTGCCTCTGGTAAAAACGCGTTGTCACGTTGCCGTTGGCGTCTTCAAATGGGCCGCAACCCAGGCCGCCATTGTTCGGATCGCAATATGCGTCCAGCACGATCAGCGCGTACGAGTCGTTTGCGCCATTCGCAGCCAAGCCCTGATACAGATTCGTATAGATATTCTGCGTGGCGCTCATCGCGCTCGTCTTCAAATACGGGAACATGTCTTCCCAATAGGCAATGGGTTGCACGGTATTTTGCCCGGCATAGGCTGCCTTGGCGAGAAGGGTGCCGGCATGAAAATAGTCCATACCGGATTTGGGATCGACAAGGTTCAGCGGTTCGGCCAGATCAAGCTGCTGGAGCAGATGCCGTCCGAACGTGCCGACATAGTCCCCTTCAACGGAGAACCCGTGCGGTAATTCCCGTTGGATCGAAAAATCGGCCGCCACCGTATATGGCGTTTTGATCCGGTTATCAACGCCCCAGTCGAGGCCAAGCCCAGTGTTGACATTATTGGGAGGTGTGTAAGGATACTGGATCGTCGATGGAATGCTGACGCCTTTCAACGGCGGTAGGTTGTTGATACCTGTAAATCTAGGCACCTGATCGACCGTATATTGGCCGTCCGGATTTTGGATCGAAGTTGACAGGCCGAATGAACCGTACGCGGCGAACGAGTCAACGATGCCCTCGCCAAAATGATCGTAGTACATTCCAATTCCCATGCGTACAGAGGTCTTGTTGTTAACCGCGATCGCCAGTGCCAATACGCGGCGCGATGTTGTTCCATGGCATATTCCAGTACCCAGCCTTGCCGTTCGCTTTGCCGGAAGGGGCGAAGGCCAGATCAGGCTGGTCGGTAATGCCCTTGGCCGCCTGGGCAACGCGATTCGCAAACCACTGGTGGGTGTCGATGGTTGGCTGGACTTGCTGTCCGTTGGTTTCGTAGGGAGGCTGCAAAAATACTTGCCGGAGCCCGAGCGTCAGGGTGGCATTCGGATTGATCCGCCATTGGTCCTGGATGTAGTACTCAAACTCATGCGACAAAAAATTTAACGGAGTGTACGCGCCTTCCGGCAGTGTGGTTCCCGTTTGCCCGCCAGGTTGTACATGGAAATTGAATTTGCCGGAGACCTGAGGAACCAACCCGGCAATCAATGTGGCTGCGACATCGTAATTGCTTGAGAAATCCGCGTCCACCGGAGGGTAGCCAAACGCCCCGGGGTCAAGACTTCCTCCAGACCCGGCGATCGGACCGCCACCGGAAAGCCATTGGTTGTACACGGACGCAGACGAATAGGAATTATTGTCAGTGTTTTCATAATTCGTGATGATGCGAAGATCCGCTCCATACGACAAGGTATGGTTTCCGTGTGTCCAGGTCATGTTCTCGACAAAGTTTTGCACCGGAACATGGACGATTGTTGTACAGGTTTCCGCCGTAGGTTGCGAGACAGCGGTAAAGGTCACATAGGCGCCACAGTCCTGCCCGGCATTGCTATAACCCTGGCGAGTGTACCCGTAGCGGAAATCATTGACCAGATTGTTCGTGATCTCCCACGTGTCGCCGGCGGCGGCGCCTTTCGTATTGTCCCGCAATACATAGGATGGAGGCTGCCCGGGGAATTGCAGGATTCCCTCTGTCGTGTCGTCCTGCAGGCTGCCCCGAACGAACAATTGGTGGTGAGATACCGGATTCCAATCGAGGCGCACGATTGACGTGTTTAAGTTTTGCGGATTCGGTGAGGAAAATGTGTAGGAGCCGAAATTTAAGCCGTCACCCGTGGCGGTTCCATTCGCAGTGGGATATTGGTTCATGACCGTCAGAATGTTCGGATCGACTCCAGGTCCCCATGGGCAGGTGCCGTTCGGGGAACAGTGCGGATCCATGCCGGCAAGCTGGGTCGGCGTCAAAGTCACACCATTGCCGTTGCTCGTATACTTTAGGTCGCCTTGCTTAAACGAAGCGAAGGGGGTCGTTCGCACAATCTGCGAATTCTCCCGGATATGCGAGGCCTCGTAATTCCCAAAAAAGAAAAGCTTGTGTTTTTTGATCGGACCGCCTAGATCGGCGCCATACGTGTTGCGAATGTATTCTCCGGGCTTGTTCGGCTCTCCGCTGGATAGCTGTGCTTCCTTGTTAAACCAGTCATTGGAGGCCGTGTTTGTGTTGCGATTGTACTCATACGCGCCGCCGTGAAACCTGTCTGTGCCGCTCTTCGTCAGGAGATTCACCTGCGCGCCCGCCGAGCGCCCTTGGTCGGAGTTCGCCATTCCCGTGGTCACGCGGAATTCTTCAATCGAATCCAGAGTTTCCCGCAAAACTCCGATGAACGCGTCGCCCGTACGCTGATCGTTGTCATCCAGACCATCCATCGTAATGTCGCCCTGATCGGAACGGACGCCGTTTACCGCGCCGGTGCGGCTATCCGTACCTGCCGTACCAGGCCCGGCATCGACTGCGTGGCCCAGATACAGCACGCCGGGCTGAAGGCTAAGCAAGTCCGGAACGTTGCGGTCAATCATGGGCAGGCCTTGAATCGTGCGATTGTCGACGGCATTCCCGAGTGTGGCATCACTTGTGTTCAGGGTAGCTGTTTCCCCGGTGACGTTCACGATCTGCGCGATCGCCTGCACGCTCATTTTGAAGTTGATGGTGGCGGGCTTGCTCACCAGCAATTCACCCTCTTTACTCTGCTCGCCAAAGCCTTTTGCTTCAATGCTTACAGTCCAAGTACCCGGGTCGAGTTGCTGAAAGCTATACTCCCCATGGGCGTTGGTCGTGGTCCTTAATGTTTGGCCCGTCGCTCCGCGAGTGATACTAACCGAGGTATTAGGCAACACCGCCCCACTGGAATCGGTAACAATACCGTTCAGTGACGTTGTTGCCTGTTGTGCAACCAACGCCGCCGGGTCGATGAAAAACAACGTCACGATTCCGACTAAAATCGCTCTGAACATTTGCCGTTTCATTCACTGCCTCTCAAGTTGTTTCTCCGCGCGCTTCGCGAGGGAAACTCAGACGAAACTTCTTTGATTCGAGCAATTCCGAACGATTTTGCTGAAAAAGCCAACGCAGTCCGCAACTGGAGAAGATCGGTATTCCAAGGGGTAAGTGAAACTGCCTGCTCATAAAGACATGTGCAAACTATGTTGCATGAATTCGTTAGCGGTAACTTGCCCGAATCGTATGACAGGCTTGGAAAGATGTCAACAAAGATTTTTCTGCGTATGGTTACGGCGTTGGATTGTACTAATGATGATCATGAACAGGTATGCACTGATTGTTGCATCCTGCGGGCTCGGGATAAAACGCTATAGAAATGTGTCGGCTCTCAGTGTAGTGTTTGGTCAATCGGCGCGAATGAATACGCCTTCCAAGGTCCTATGAAATCCAGAAAATCGCTTTCACGAGTCAGCACACTCCACATGGCACTTTGTATCGGTTGCATCATTCCCGCGTGCATTGGCCAGACTCTGAACGCGAAGGTTTTCGACATCGTCATCACGAATGGCCACATCATTGATGGAACCGGCTCGCCGTGGTACTCCGGAGATATCGGCATTCGCGACGGACGGATTGCCGCCATTGGAAATCTCTCGGCGGCTATGCGTAAGCGCACCATCGACGCGCATGAAGAAGTGGTGGCGCCCGGCTTTATCGACATGCTGGGCCAATCGGAAGAGACGATCCTTGTCGATCCCCGATTGCCCTCCAAGATTTACCAGGGCATCACCACGCAGGTGACGGGTGAAGGAAGCTCGATTGCGCCCCTAAATGACGCCATTGTTCAGTCCGATCTCAGCCATTATCAGCACCTTCACATCAATCCGGATTGGCGGACCTTCGATCAATACTTTTCGCGTCTGGAAAAGCAGGGCATCGGTAACAACATTGCAAGCTATGTCGGCGCAACTGAGGTTCGCCGCATGGTACTAGGCGACGAAGACAAGCAGCCGACTCCGGTGCAGCTAAGACAGATGCAATCGTTGGTGCGGAATGCAATGCTGGACGGAGCCGTTGGCCTTTCCACCGCCCTGCAATATCCGCCGGCACCCTATGCCCGGACCCCTGAATTGATCGCTCTGGCATCTGTCGCGGCGCAGTATGGCGGCATCTATGCCACTCACATGCGCAGCGAGTCCAACGCTGTCATGCCCGCGATCGATGAGGCGCTGCGCATAGGCAGTGAAGCTCACATTCCAGTCGAGATATGGCACTTGAAGGCGGCTGGCAAGAACAACTGGGGCGAGATGCCCCAGATTGTTGCAAAGATCGATGCGGCGCGTGCCCGCGGTATCGATGTTTCCGCCGACACGTATGCCTACACAGCATGGTCGAATGACCTGGCCGCGTTCATTCCTCCCTGGGCCCACGATGGCGGCGATGCAAAGATGATCGCGCGACTGCAGGATCCCGCCACTCGTGCGCGCATCCGCAAAGACATGCTGACACCGACCGCCGCATGGGACAATCCGTGGCAAGAAATTCCTGGGCCCGATGCTGTGCTGATCTGCAGCGTCGAAAATCCAAAGCTGGAGTCACTGCAAGGCAAAACGGTAGCTGAGATTGCAAAATTATGGAACAAAGATCCGATCGACACAATATTTGATTTCCTGATCCAGGACCATGCTGCCACAGACGTGGCCGTGTTTGGCATGTCGCAGCCGGATGTAACGCTTGCATTGCAACAGCCGTGGATTTCGATCGACACGGACTCCGCAGGAATCTCCCCGGAAGGCATTCTCGGTCAGGGCCATCCGCACCCACGAGCCTATGGAACTTTTCCACGGATTCTGCGCAAGTATGTGCTCGAGGAGCACAAGCTTACGCTGCCCGACGCAATTCGAAAGTTTTCCGCGCTTCCGGCGCAGCGTATGCGTTTTACCGATCGAGGTGTGTTGAAGAAAGGCATGTGGGCGGATGTTGTGATCTTTAATCCCGCCACAATTCGCGATCTTGCAACGTACGAGAACCCGAACCAGCTTTCGCAAGGCATGGATTACGTGCTGGTCAATGGAATTCCTGTCATCGATCACGGCAAAATGACCGGCGCGCTTCCAGGAAAAGTGTTGCGCGGACCCGGCTATGTCTCTGTCGATAAAAGAGCGGCAAAAAACTGATTGGACATTTTCAATCTTTATGACTTTTACATTTCGGCTATGTCAGGTTGTACAGAAAAGCGGAGGGGAGTTCCATGCGGAGAAGCGGCCTTGTTCATTGTGTAGTTTTCATCGCAAGTGTAATAGTGGCAGTGCCGGGGTTTGCGGCGCAGCCTTTTGGTAGCGAGGCTCACCTCGACAAAACCACCCAAGCCAAAAGCATGGACCGGGTTTTGTTGGAGATCAGCGTGCCGCGCTTGGAGAAGCTGTATGCGAAGCACCGATATACGGTAACGGAAGTCACGCAATGGTATCTCGACCGCATCGACCGCTACGACGGGACCTACCGGGCAATTCTCTATTTGGACAGGCAGGGAGCGCTGCGAAGAGCATCCGAGGAAGATGCGGAACCGAAGAATGCAAAACATGGTGCGCTCTGGGGTGTCCCGATCTTGGTGAAAGCCAATACAAGTGTGAAGGGTTGGGTGACGAGTGCGGGCTGGATCGGGTTTCTCAGGCCGGGCGAGGAATTGGTGGCGCCACGGGACGGGGTTGTGGTGCAGCAGCTTCGCGAATCAGGAGCGGTGCTTCTCGGTCAGACAAATATGCCGGATTTCGCGGCGAGCGATACGAACGTGAGCACTGCGGGCGGCAGGACGGGAGATGCGTACGACGTGCGTTATTCGCCGGGCGGCTCATCAGGGGGAACAGCAACGGCCGTAGCGGCGAATTTCGCGGTCCTGGGCACCGGAACGGATACTGCAAATTCGATACGCCAGCCGTCAGCCAACAATAGCCTCGTCGGCATGTTGCCAACGCGGGGGCTTACAAGCATTGCCGGGATTGAGCCTCTGGATTGGCTCCGGGACAATACAGGTCCCTTGGCGCGCGATGTAACAAGCGCCGCCATTGCATTGGATGTAATGCAGGCGGAAGATCCATTGGATCCTCGGACGAGGGAAGCGCGAAAAAGGCGGAGGCAGGTCCGTATACGAGGTATTTGAAGAAAGGTGCACTCAAGGGAAAGAGATTCGGGGTGCCATGGTTTGTGCTGGAGGGATCGCCGGATGTTTACCGAAATGAAGCTGACGCTCCGCCGAATGGTGGCGCGGTCTCAGCTGAAACGCGGGCCGCATTTATGAAGGCGGCGCAGCAGATGCGCGCTGCTGGAGCGACAATCATCATCGATAAGCAGATTCTGCCGGAAAGCTTCTTCGTCAGTGTGCGAAAGGTGAACCCGCAGCCGTACCGAAAAGAGGGGCTCGATCGCTTTCTCCAAAACTTCGGACCTGCACAATACCATTCCGTAGCGGAATACGAGGCAGCGACAGGGAATCGGCTTCCGCTCCGTGGGCGGAGCACACCGCAGAAACTGATCGAAACCGATCCAGAAAGCGAAGCAAACTTCTGGGGTCCGCAACGGGCAGCACTGGCAGAGTATGAGGCGACCAGAAAGCGATGGCGGCTGGACGGTTTCGTCTACCCCTCATTGCAGGTCCCCACGTATGACGAAACAGTTCCCGGTGCCTCCAAACGGGGCCTCGACAGCGAAACGGCATGGGTGAACCGCATTGGAGTTCCGGCAATATCGGTGCCCGGCGGCTTCTACGCGGATGGCCTGCCATTCGGATTGGAAATCTCCGGCGTGCAATGGAAGACGGAGATCTCCTTGGCTATGCCTACGCGTATGAGCAGGCAACGCACAACCGCAAACTCCCGAAGCTCGTTGAAGGACCGAAGGAGCGAGAGAAGCCGCCTGTTAAATAGGATTGTCATCTCGAGGCGAGCGGAACGAAATCGAGGGACTGCCGCTTGTCTCCAAACGGAGGTTCTTGTTTTAGGCCGAAGCCGTTGGCTTAGGAGACGACTTCCAATAAGGACTGGACCGAAACTAGATTGGCGAATGTCTATCGACTATGACGAAGCTAAATCCATTTTGTTGCGAGATCTTCAGCACAATTTTAGTTGCCGTTCTTGTGTTCTTCGCACAGGCCGCGATTCCCCAACCCACCTCGGATCAATCGACGAAGCAGGCAGCCGCCAGGATTCAGCCGGCAGACCTAAAAGCCGATTTATACTTCTTGGCTTCGGATGATCTAGCGGGGTGCAATGCAACCAGCCTCCAAGATCATATCGCCACGGACTACATCGCCGCGGAGTTCATGCGGCTCGGACTGAAGCCGGCCGGAGACGGCGGCACATACTTCCAGAAGATGGAAATCATTACCGGCGACCTGGACCGCGAGCACACAACCTTGACGGCAACAGTTAGCGGCGTCGAGCGCAGTTACACCCTGGGCACGGATTTCTCCTGGACCCACCAAAGCTTGCGCCCCACAAAGGCATGCGGCGCGGTTGTCTTCGCCGGCTATGGCATCGATGCTCCCGAATTTGCCTATAACGATTTTGCCGGCATCGATCTGAAAGGAAAAATCGCCCTTGCCTTCTCTCGCGAACCTCAGGCCAACGATCCCGGATCGAAATTCATGGGCGCGCTCGACACATATCATGCATTTGACAGAGACAAGGTTGAGGAGCTGCGGAAGCAGGGCGTGGCTGGACTGCTAATCGTGCGGGACCGGGTTCCTCATGATATCAAGCCGATCCCCGCCAGCTTGCCCCGGGCGTCCGGCGGCCCGTTATATGCCTTGGCAGGCAAGATGTGGGACATACCTGTATTCACAATTCGACGAGATGTAGCGGACCAGTTATTGGCGCCAAGTGGAAAAACGTCCGATGCGTTGCAAGCGGAGATTGATCGGACGGGGCGTCCGGATTCATTCGAAGTACCGAAAAGCTCTGCGTGCCTGTCCAAGGCTTTTACCAACCTTCAGACTCATGAGGGCCGGAATGTTGTTGGCATCCTCGAGGGCTCCGATCCCAAGCTCAAGGCACAAACCATCATCGTGAGCGCGCACCACGACCACATGGGGGTCAGCCATGCACACGTCTATCACGGCGCAGATGATGATGGCTCGGGTGTGGTGGGGGTCATGGAGATTGCCAAAGCCCTGGTGCAAGGAAATATCCATCCGAAACGCAGCGTGCTGTTCATCGCATTCGACGGAGAGGAGCGCGTTTTCCTCGGCTCGTATTATTACGTGACCCATCCCATCGTTCCGCTCGACCAGACCATAGCGAACCTGAACATGGATATGATCGGACGAAATGAGGACGATCCGAACTTGCCGCTGTCGGCGGATGGCAATGTAAATATGGTGAACGTCCTAGGGACGCGGTACAATCCGGCGCTCCGGGGGATCATCGATCGAGAGAACGAGCAGGAAGGTTTGAAGCTCGACTACAAGATGGATAGGGAAGACCCCGATTCGTTATGGGCGCGTGGCGACCAGTTCTGGTTCGCCATGCTGCACATCCCGCAGGTCGAGTTCCAGACGGGCCTGCACCCGGATTATCACACTGAAAACGATACCTGGAACCGAATCAACTATCCCAAGCTGACGAAGATTATTCGCCTTGTTTTCTTGTCTGTCGCGAATCTGGCAAATTCCGACAGAATGATTCCATTCACGGCACAGGGCCCTTCAATGCATAGCAAATGACGACTCACTTGTTCGATTCAAAATTTTGTTTTCGAAAGGTAGTCCTTTGTCCCGACTCCTCACCTTCGTCGCCCTCATTACCGTTGCTGCGCTTTCTGGTGCCGCGCAGTTCAAGCCTCGCACGAAACCCGTCACCCGGATGCCGAGGTCGACCGCATCACCCGCGACGCCATCCTCATCGACACCCACGACGACGTCCCCTCGAAGACCGTAGACGGCTACGACATCGCCACACCCAACAAAGCCGGCCAGACCGACCTCGCCCGCATGAAGGGCTTCCTCGGCGCCGAGTTCTTCGCCGTCTTCGTCGACGCCGATCATACGTCAAGGACAACCACTCCGCCAACCGCACCCTGCAGATGATCGACACCGTCCGCACCGACGTCATCGCCGCCCACCCCAACGACTTCGTCTTCGCCACCACCGCCGACGACATCGTCCGCGCCCACAACGAGCACAAGATCGCCGCCCTCATGGGCATCGAAGGCGGCCACGCCATCGAGGACTCCCTCCGCCTCCTCCGCGACTACTACGCCCTCGGCGTCCGCTACATGACCCTCACCCACTTCAACACCAACAACTGGGCCGACGCCCAGGGCGACTTCGACGATCCCAAGGTCGCACACCACAACGGCCTCACTCCCTTCGGCAAAGATGTCGTCCGCGAGATGAACCGCCTCGGCATGATGGTCGATATCTCCCACACCGCCGACAAGACCTTCTGGGACGCGCTCGAAGCATCCACCGCCCCCATCATCGCCTCGCACTCCAGCGCCGCCATCTCCAACCACACCCGCAACATGACCGACGATATGATCAAGGCGCTCGCCGCCAAAGGGCGGCACCATGCAGATCAACTTCGACTGCGGCTACCTCTCCCAGCGCTATAACGACGCCTCCAAACCCTCAGGCCTCCATGCGCGCGAATTCATGGAGGCGGAAGAAGATTGAAGATCCAGCCGCGCCGCCGCCATCGATAAGCTCGACGCCGAGGCCACTGCCAAGCTTCCACCCGCCACGCTCGCCGACGTCGTCGACCAGATCGATCATGCTGTCAAGATCGGTGGCATCGACCACGTCGGCATCGGCACCGACTTCGACGGAGTCGGCTGTGTTCCCAGCCGAGCTCAGTCCTACGACAAGTTCCCCGCCCTCACCCGCGCTCTGCTCGAAAAGGGCTACTCCGCCGACGACATCAAGAAGATCTACGGCGGCAACCTGCTCCGCGTAATGCGCGCCGTCGAACAACGCGCTCGCGAACTCAGTTCTACGCCACCGATAGAAACCCAGATGGCAGCCAAGTAAGTTATTTCCGCTGCGTAGGACGAATTTGCGCTTCCGTGGCGCAGAAACAGAGAAAGCCCCTAGGGGGTTCTTTTTCTTACCATTTCTCCTGCCACGCTGCCATCCATCACCAATACTGGCTGGCGCGCATGCCGATCGAGAAGCTTTGTAAATTGAGACGAATTATGCCTCTGAATACCATCTGTATCCGGTCTTTTGGTCTTTCTCCATTTGTTTCAGGATGGCCATGCTCCTGGCGCGCTTGCGGTTCGCAATCGCGCTGACGATCGCATCAAGTACTGCCATTGGCGCTACATACGATGAGCCGAAATGTGGCACATCGACAGAAACGAGCAGCGACTCATGGGCCGACCGAGCAATCGGTGAAATAGACGTATCGGTAATTCCGAGGGTGTAGCACCCTTTGTCTCGTGCTTGAATTAATCCTTCTACCGTTTGACGTAGTCCGCGTCGAAAACTGATCGCTACGACCAGGTCTTTTTTGGTCACTCTTCGCATGAGATGGGTGACATGTCCTCCGCTGGTCGCGGCTGTGACATCGAAACCGAGTTCCATCAATTGATAATGCAGGAAATATACCAGGCTTACAGCGAGGTCTCCACCAAGGATATAGATTCTTTTTGCTGCATAGAATCTATCGGCAATGGATTTCAAATGATTCATATCCAGATTGTTGCAAGCGCCTTCAAGATTTCGAATCGCTCCATCTAACGTCTTTTGTACATGCCCTTCAAAGCTGGTGTGCGAGCCATTGGTCGCGTTCATTCTTTCAAAGGCCGTCGAATGGGTTACAGAGCGCTGATGCAAATATTTCCGAAATTCACGATAGTTTGGAAAACCCATAGCAACTACCGTTCGCGAAATCGTCGCCGGGTCAACCTTCAGTTTTTCGGAAAGTGCCCGGATACTGAACAGCACATACTCTCTTGGGTGTTCAAGAATGGGGCGCATCATTTCCTGCCGCGTCCGATATATCCGATTCAACATAGTACCGACAGCCGCCTCTTGTTTTTCGGGGCCAAGTGCACGTTTCGGCATAGCTGACCTCATTGCTTCAAGTTATTGAATCTCATCGTAAATCACTGAAAATCCAAGCCTGCTTCTACCCGGCGATCTGCGGCTTAAGGGTCCCTCTTCTTAAACTCGCCGGAATGTCAGTGGTTCTGCAAGACCTGGGGATGGAATTGGCCATGAAGAAGACAGGGTTGCAGGATTTGCTTCCAAGAAAATGGTTCAGCGTTGCCTGCATGAACCTTCGCATGCTGAATTCATTCCGGTCCGCGAAGCAAACGGTTTGGCTACTTCCAATACCGACCATAGAAAATTGCACCATTGAAAATCTCCATCGAGGACGATAACAAAGTTTGACAATGTCTAATAACCGGCGGCTTTGCCATAGTCATGGCGATTATCGTGACCGCCAAGCAATTCGTGAGTCTTCGGGTCAATAGCGATCAGTTCGCTATCCCCCCACGTGCCTGGATTGTGTTCATTGGCGACTCCGTGACGATTGACTTGATAGCCCATGGTGGTGAGCTGATCGGCGACCTGAGGTGGGAATTTCTTTTCGACTTCCAAGCGGTCGGGCAGGTATTGGTTGTGGAAACGCGGCGCATCCGCGGCCTGCTGAATGTTGAGGCCGTTGTCGACGACGCTGATAATGTCGTTTGCAACGGTGGTGATGATAGTGGCACCGCCCGGGGAGCCGAGGACAAGGGCCAGCTTTCCGTTTTTCGTAACAATAGTAGGAGTCATGGCGGAGAGCGGACGCTTGCCGGGAGCGACGAGGTTAGCGGGGCTCTGAACTAGACCGAACTGGTTGGGGATACCGACCTTCGAGGTGAAGTCATCCATCTCATTGTTCATCAGGAATCCGAGGCCCGCGACGGTGACGCCGGAGCCAAAGCCGCCATTTAGTGTGTACGTACTAGAGACTGCGTTGCCCTGCTCGTCGACGATCGAGAAGTGGGTAGTCTGAGTCGACTCCAGAAGACTTGGAGATCCCGGCGGTGGTGGCGGCATAAAGCCTGCGGGACGGACGAGGTCCTTGCTTGGTGTCGCCTTGGCCAGGTCGATCGACTTCCGCCACGCGGCGTCGTATCGACGATTCTCCATCTGCTTGATGGGAAGCTTGTTGAAGTCGGGATCGCCAAGATAGTCTCCGCGGTCCATGTAGGCGCGCCGAAACGCTTCGGTGATGACATGAACCTGCGCGGCCGAGCGATCGGAGCCCAGCTTGGGCAGATCGTATCCAGAGAGAATGTTGAGGATCTCGACGAGGACAATACCGCCGGAGGAGGGGGGCGGCGCGGTGAGGATTTCATAGCCCCGATAATGACTCCGGATTGCCTTGCGATTCTTGACGGTGTAGGCGGCGAGATCGGCTGCAGTGATGAGGCCGCCTCCGGCCTTCTCGAAAGCACCGATTTGCTGTGCCATGCCACCTTTGTAGAAGCCGGAAGGATTTTTCGAAATGCGGGTGAGAGTAGCGGCGAGCAGCGGTTGCCTGAAGGTATCGCCCGCCTTATAAAAATCGCCGTCGCGTTGAAAGATGTGGGCGGAAGCGGCGAACCTGGCGAGTTTCGGACTGTGCAGGTCTTGAGCTTCTTCGGGGGAGAGAACAAAGCCCTCGGCCGCAAGACGGATGGCAGGGGCCATGTCCTCAGCAAGGGTGAGCTTGCCGAAGTGCTTCTGAGCATAAGTCAATCCGGCGACGGAGCCCGGAACACCGGAAGCTTGATAGCCGATCAGCGACAAATTGGGAATCACATTGCCTTTGGCATCGAGGTACATGTCGCGGCTGGCAGCGGCTGGCGCCATCTCGCGGTAGTCAAGGAAATGGGTTTCGCCGTTCTTTTTGCGAATCAGCATAAAGCCGCCGCCGCCTATGTTGCCAGCCGCGGGATAGACCACAGCCAGGGCAAAGCCAACGGCTACAGCTGCATCGATTGCATTGCCGCCTTGTTTGAGGATGGTGACGCCGGCATCCGTCGCCTCGTGGTGGATTGTGACGACCATGGCGTGTTTTGTGCGTGTGGGCTCTGTTTGTATCGCTGACCCTAGGGGCAGCGTTTGGCGCCCTGCGAACGCAAGGGAGATGAGAAACAGTGCGATGGTAGAAACTACAAATCTACGGATGACGCGTTGCATTTAGCCTCCGCCGGGTACTGACACTGCACCGAAAAGAACAGGGTTGATTCAGCTTGGGGGTATTCTTGGCCGCGGTCTGGAAGCATAATCGACTCGATCCAGCATCTCGTCTGAGATGAATCACCGGCCTCTGAAGTCGAGCTGAAAGCTTTTAATGCAAAATATGTTGCGCTGCCTCAATATCGTGAACTGGCAGGAATCCTATGCTTTACATGAAGATGGTGTCAAGAAGGCTTCTTCGAACGGTGTTTTGCAGGATGCTACCTATGAAATGTGTGAAACGATATGCACCGAATGTTGCATCCGGTATCGTTTACGGGTGAAGAAATATTTCCGAACGCGCAATCTCTACCGGCTACGGTAGCTCAAGGGGTCACTATTTAGATAAATTACTGCTAAGGATATGCTGAAGAGAATCATGCAAGAAAGAAATAGCGTAAAGGGGTAGTGAAGCGTTTCCGGGCACCTGGGCCTTGCTCCCGGGGCGGACGGACACACGCTGTTTTATCTGGCCGGAGCCCCTTCCTGGCAACAAGGTGGCGTAAAGGCACAGCCCGATCAGAAGGAAGGGGCCCACCTTATTACCTATGACGTTTCAGATGGTAAATACGTAGACCATGGCCAGACTTTGTTGAACGATGGTGCGTCCATACGCGCTCCGCAAAGCCTCGTGATCGGTTTGGATGGGACCCTGTATACATTACCTTACGTCGTGCGAAATGGAAAAACAGGGATCGATCTGATCGGCTTTCATCCGTAGAGTTTGGGAGCTTTGACTTGGGCCAAGGCTTTCTGGCCATCGCGGCGCTAATCTATATCGGCGTGAGCGAGGGTATTTCCAGGCTTTATTTTCTCTGTCCAGGGCAGTGAACAGGGCAATGACAAGGAGATCGACAAATATGAATCGCAGATCGACACCCGCGGAGAAAAATGGGATTCATGTTTTGGGGCGTATCCGCGCGACTGCGCGCCTCAATTCCCTGGCGTATGGAAAAAGCGATAGAAACGAGGACGAGGATCTATAGACAAGATGCGGGTATCAGGGAAATGCATTCCCTGATACCCGTGAGATAATTCCCCGTTCGGTTGCGCAAGAATATTGGCACGCGTGACAGCAACTGCCGGAGATTCGGTAGGATAGCGGAGAGCAAAGCGGAGTTTCTCCGGCCATATTTGAGAAATTCCCCTGTTAATTTTCCTGTTAGCATGGAATTTGGTCCGGAGCTTGGCTGTCGACAGACGGTCTACACCGCCATGAACTGAGATGTACTCAGAGCCAGCCTGTAGCAGCATCCCACCCGTAAATCCATCGGATTTATTTCACAACCTGGGTCATTTGGGCCGGCGAAAGGGGTGCGTAGATTGCGTCCTGCGCGGTGTCTTATGACCTAGAACCTAGCCCACGGTGCATAGACCTACAACACCATGTTGCAACAGCCAGGACGCCTCCGAGAGGCACGAAATGTGAATTCCCGCATCGCCGATGCCGAGCGGCTTGAACATCCGTTTGATAAGGACGGAGAGAACGAAGGAGGCTACTCCTTCAAAAACCCGATCATCGAGAGCACAGACCCACACTGACTCACGGATCTTCTCAGTAAAATCCGAGAAATTGGGACTATCCCTTGCTCCGGGAATGATGATTCAAGAACGGATTGGATCCTTGTAGATTGCGGCCGCAACCTGACACGACTGTAGCGGATACTGTAGCGGGTGCCGGTCTAGATGGGCTTATACACGTTAATTCGTGGGCCTTGTAACTGGCTGAAAATATAAGCCGATACAAGCATGTCTAATTTAACCACAATAGCCCGATCTAAGATTATGAGTCCTCTGCTCTAACCGTTGAGCTACAGGCCCTTCAATGACTTACAGCTAGCCGATCAGCGACTGTAGCGGGTCGCTGTCGTTTCGGCATGATGACGGTCACCTTAGCGGAGATCTGAAGGCGCGCTGCCCCGCTTCTGGTGTGGGATGGATGTCCTGCGATTCGCATGATCGTGAAAGCATCCACCCCCTGATTCATCACCTTGAGAGCATTGTATGGCGTAGAGAGGGCAGCACAAAATCGGGCGGGAAGATCTCGCGGCGCTTTCCTTTGACTTCCGGTGCGCAAACCTCGCTGTGAAGTTGGTTCAGCGGCGTGCCCACGTATGGCTTGTTGTTCCGATTGGCGAAAACAAACAGGCTCCTCGCAGATTTCTTGCGTTTCCTCAGCAACGCATTTGCTCGGTCAGTCAACGGAACGACACGGCGGGCGTTCTTGCTCTTGCCCTCTCTGACCTTCAGGAAGCCAAAGCGATCTGCTGTCGAATTGCGGCCGCGCAGCGCGCTTAGATACAACCTTCCAAGCCGTGATCCGCTTGGACCCTGGCACAGGAAAGCGTGAAACTCACAATGATGCGGTGGGGCCTCATTCCATCCTGGGGCAAAGATGCGAAGCTGCTCGGCATGTCCACGATCAATGCCAAGGCCGAATCCTTGAAGCTCAAACCAATGTGGCGTCAGCCCTTCAAAAGGCGGCGGTGCCTGGTCCCCGCTGATGCCTTCTACGAGTGGCAGAATATCGATGTGAAGACGAAACAGCCGTATGCGTTCGGCAATGAACGACGACGCTTCGTTTGCTTTCGCAGGTGTGTGGGAGCGATGGATTGCCCCGGACAACAGGCCGGTGGACTCCTTCGACATAATCACCAGGGACCCGAACGAATTAGCACTCGAATGCCGGTAATCTGGAGCCAAAGGACTACACCCGATGGCTGACGCGCACATACGAAGAGCCTCCACCGTAGACGTTTTATGGCCATCCGACGCAGAGCCTATGAGATCTTGCAGGGTGAGCCAGGATGCCGGAAACCCGCGCGACAGCTATGCTGAGCTTTGTGCTGCGTCAGATCGGTGACGCTCTCTACTCTACAACTGTCAGCACATGATCGCCGGATTCCCAGACCTGCTCCCGTGTAGGCCGCCCCATAATGATGCAGCCCTCTGATGCGCATCCCGGATGTTCGAGTGAATCCCCGTGCATCAGGAATCCGGTTCTGCCATGCATCTCATTTGCCGGATCGGGAATCAACTGCATTGCATACGGCCCGTGTGTGGATGAACTGAAGGGCTCGCCAAGCGTATACAGTCCGCGCGGAATCGGACCGATGCACGACTCGTCTTGTTTCGCCGGATCATCGACTGCACCCGGAGCACCGCTGTATCCAGTCGCGACGTGCTGTCCGGCTGCATCACTGAGCGCACCCGTACTCTGATAGTAGGTCCACATATAGACTCCTGTACGATTAAGATATCCCTTGCTCCGGGAATGAAGGTTCAAGAACGGATTGGATGCTTGTAGATTGCGCTCCGTCGTGGCACGACTGTAGCGGATACTATAGCGAGTGCCAGTCTAGATGGGCTTGTAGACGCTCAACGTCCGGCCCGGTAAGCGACTGAAAATAGAAGCCTATATAAGCGAGTTGTGTTTCAGCCAATATGTCCTGTTTAAGATTACGAATCCTATGCTCTAACCATTGAGCTACAGGCCCATAACGTTAGGATAAGCGACTGGGACATAGAATCTTAATCGGGTCTCGTCTCTTCAGCATCAGAGAGCACTGGGGGCTGGCGCCGGTTTCTGGTGCCAGTTGCTTCTTTAGTCTCGCACAGCCGTTCTATAGCCGCCAATGCATGCAATCGAGAAAGGTGAGTATATCTCACTACGATCTGTAGGGTAATAAGTTCCGATCGATCTGAGACGCTCGGCGGCGGTTCAGAAAACTACGTTTTCAAAAGATCGAAGACACTTACAATTGGAAGATCATCATTCTTACAGGAGAGGCGATGAAAAAGAGACGTTTGGAAACAGTGCAGCGGTGCCTTTTGGCCACCGCAGTTGTGGCTCTCGTGACCATGGGCAGTGCTTCTGCACAAAACAAAGCTGTAGGCTTCACCAAGGGCATGCCATTTAGTGATGGCTTTGTTGCGGGGAATACTCTCTATGTTGCGGGACAGCAAGGTCCAGATTCAAATGGCAAGGTGACAGGTACCGACATCACTACGCAAACCACGAATGCGATCGCGGCGGTGAAGAAAGTGGTGGAAGAGGCTGGCTTCAAAATGACGGATCTCGTTTCCGTGACCGTCTATGTCGCCGATCTCAACGATGTCGAAAAAATGAATGAAGTGTATAAGAAGCTCATGCCCAATCCAAAACCAGCGCGCGCTACGGTGCAGGTTGCCGGCTTGATTGGTGGTGCGAAGATAGAGATCGCTGCCGTCGCAGTGAAGCAGTAGACGCTCACGTTTCGTACTCGAAGGGGTAGGGCGATCAGTCCACGATAACGCGAAGCTGGCACGCGGCACCGCTTCGGCAATGCCGCGTGCAGTACGCAACGCAGTTGGAACTTCGCTGCGGCAGCAGGACTGGAACCTGTCCACTCCTTGAATTTAATGGTTCAGGCCTGTCTCTGTGTAACTTGGCGAAAGAAGCGCAGCAGGTTGCCACTCCAGAACTTGTCGATGCGCTCTTCCGAGTAGCCGCGGCGCAACATGGCATCGGTGATCATGGGGAGATCGCGCACGTCCCGCATGGCCCTGGCCAAGGTGGGACCGCCATCGAAATCAGACCCGAAGGCCACATGGTCTTCTCCTACCATCTGGATGGCCTTGTCCACCACCGCCACCCAGTCGTCAACCGACATCATGACGGGGGCCGGCACCTGTGCGCCCGGCATCGGGAACTGCGGCGCCACCAGCCCGTCTATCTCGTAGATCGTCTTGCCCTTGACCTCCGCGGGAATGTTGGCCGTGTTCCAGAACGTCTTGTGCTTGTGCTCGGTGATGTAGGCGTACTCTTTGGGATAGTTGAATTCGCTGCCGATCTGGAAGCCGATGATACCGCCCTTGGCTGCCATCTTTTTCAGCAGCCAGTCCGGCATGTTTCTGGGGATGTCATTGACGCTGCGCAGTCCCTGGTGAGTGGCGATGATGGGACCATCGCTGACGTCGATCGCCTGGGAGGTCGTGTCATCGGAGGAATGAGACACATTGATCACCATGCCCAGTCGATTCATTTCGCGGATGACGTCGCGACCATGGGCGGTAAGACCGCCCCATTTGGGCGGTGAGCAACAGGAATCGGCGTAATTCTGGTCCCAGTTGTGCGCCGAAAGCTGTGCGGAGCGAAGTCCCAGCCGGTAGAGATCGCGCAGGATCCCAAGATCCCCATCCAGATCGTAGCTGCCCTCAATATCGAGCACCGCAGCCATCTTGCCCTTGGCACGGATTCGCTCGATGTCGTCGGCGTTTCGTGCGAGTTCAACCTGATCGCGGTTCATCTCCAGCTGTTGCAGAGCGTGATCGATCCGGCGAAATGCCTGCTTGGTCTCGAAGCGACCGGGATAATATTCCTCGGGAACGAATATCGGACAGGAAGAACGCACCGACTCCGCCTTCCCTCGCGCGCGCCAAGTCCCACTGACCCTCGGTCGTGCGGGTACCGATGCTGCCACCGTGGTAGAACTCGCGGTCTAACGCATGCACGTGGGCGTCGAACACAAACGTACGTCTCTGGACCTCCAGGGCACGCGCGGAGATATGCGGAGCCGGCTGATCGATGAGAGGCACTTGTGAACTGGATTGACCCCAAAAGACAGGACTCAGCGCGGCGGGCGCGAGCGCGGAGTAGCCAAGGAATCGTCGCCGCGTCAGCATTCTCTCCTCCAAAAAGTAGATTCACGATTGGGCGGGTAGTGTATGTCCTGATGCAGCTCCGGCACGTATAGTCTGCTATGTGAAAGAGAATCGATTCCTGCGATCAGAATGCCAATCACGAGCCAGGGTTGCTTCATCAATGGCGTCATTTTCTCTCTTTTGACAGAAGGCATCTGCGGGCAGTATATAGGAGCATTCACCACTTCTTCCTGCTCTAGCGGCTCGCGAAATGCCCATCCACGGAAGGAACAGCGGATATGGATAAGCAATCAAGGAGAGGTCTCCTTAAGAACGCGGCAAAAGCGGCGATGGTCGCCACCAGCGCAGTGATGATGTCTGAAAAAGCATCGGCCCTCCCGAAAGCATCTGATTCGCGATCGCCCGGACGCACGGAGAAGAGACTTCCGGCAGGGATTTCTCCGCCCTCGCCGCCCGTGCCAATTTCCAACGTGGTGGCTTACGGAAACCTGCTCTTTTTTTCCAGTGTGGGCGACCATAAGGCAGGGACTATCGAGGAGCATACAAAGTTTGCAATCGATGCTCTTGAGAAAAACCTGATTGCCGCGGGCTCCTCTCTGCAGAAAGTATTAAAGGTGAGCGTTTTCCTCAAGAACCTCGAGGACTACGACAGGATGAACGTGATTTATAAAGCACGCAACTGGGGACCGATTCCCCCGGCGCGAACCGTGATCGCTCCTGCCGGTATGCCATACAATCCGCTGTTCGAAATTGACTGCATCGCGTACATCTAAAGGTTGGATATGGCTCAGAATCTAACATCTGCCAAACGTCCGCAGCTGGCGGCGGTAGTGACTGCCTATAGAAAATATCTGCATCCCCAGCATGTGGTGGACAGGTTTCTCGATGGCTATGGATGGGGCGGGACGTACCATCATCCGCAAATGGATGTGGTTGCGCTATACGTCGATCAGCGGGGCGAAGGCGATGTTTTTGAGGATCGGTTGGACCGACATCCTTCGTTGAAGCTCTACCCCACGATTGCGGAAGCGCTCACCCGCGGGACCAGCAAACTTGCGGTGGATGGCGTGGTCGTCGTCGGCGAGCACGGGGAGTATCCGCTCAGTCCCACGGGCATTCCGATGCATCCGCATTACAGGTTCTTCGAGGCAATCACCCAGGTTTACCGCGATAGCGGCCGCTCGGTTCCCTATTTCAACGACAAGGAGCTTTCGTGGAAGTGGGACTGGTGCAAACAGATGGTGGACACTTCTCACGAATTGGGCTTTCCGCTTCAGGGAGGATCAAGCCTTGCAGTCACCTGGCGAGTGCCGTCGGTGGAGATGCCGCTGGGCACGTCCATCCGCGAGGCCATCTCCATCGGTTATGGCGGCATGGGCAGCTATGATTTCCATGGACTGGAAACGATCCAGTGCATGGTGGAGCGGCGCAAGGGCGGGGAAACCGGTGTCGAGTGGCTGCAAACCTATCGCGGCGACAGCTTCTGGAAAGCGCATCGGGAGGGGTTGTGGTCGCAGGCCTTGTTCAAGGCGGCGTTGAGCCGCAGCGATACCTTGAGGTCTGGGAGTTCCACCTTCACCGACGTATCTCCAACCGTGGAGCAGTTGCAGGCGATCGTTCCCGATCCGGTTGCCTATCACTATCAGTATCGCGACGGGTTGCTCTGCACGATGCTGCTTCTGAACGGGCTGGTGCGTGACTTTACTTTCGCTGCGACGATCGAGGGCCAGCCGAAGCCATTTTCCACGCAAATGTATCTGCCGATGCCCGATGGGCGCACCACGCTGGCGAGTTTCTTCAGCCCCTTGGTGCACAATGCGGAGCTTATGTTCCTGACCGGCAACGCGCAGTATCCGATAGAACGGACACTGCTGACGAGTGGTCTGCTGATCGCCGGCGTCGAGAGTAATACCAAGGGACTGCAGCGCGTGGAGACTCCGAACCTGGCGGCTGTACACTACCAACCCAATCCTGAGTCCACCTTCTGGAGGAGCTAATGCTGACCCGCCGCCGTTTTGTAGGTTATTCCGCGCTGTCGTCCGCGGTGCTGGCTTGTCCCTCATGGCTGCGTTCCGGTTTTGGCCAGACATTACCCGGGACCACCCAACGTCCCCTGCGCCTGGCCATTCTCGGCAGCGTCTACCATCTCGGGTCGAATTTGCAAACCATTGGAGACCGTTTTCTGGTCGGCTATCCGCAGGAAGGCGACTGGCACATGCCGAATGTGCAGGTGGTTTCCATGTACGTGGACCAACGAGTGCGGAGGGCCCACGCCGCGCCCACAGAATTTGAGCGTGTGATGAGCGGCACGGACAGGGGAGCCCAGAAACTGCGCGCCGCGGGGCATCCGCCGACCGCGCAAAGCGCGCAGCAATCCCAGCAAAGGCAGCCATCCAATCAAAGGCAACCATCGCAAGCTCTGGAAGCGCTTGGTCCGATGAGCGATTTGAGCGAACCGCGCTCCCGGGAGTTCGGCTTTCGACTGTGCCGCAATATCCCGGAGGCGCTGCGCTGTGGCGGCAGCCGGATCGCCGTTGACGCCGTGCTAGCCATAGCCGAACAAGGCGGCGATTATCCGTACTCTAGCAACGACATGGGCCAAGTCCTGCTGCCAACCTACGATTGGTTTCAGCAGTGCGTCCACGTCTTTGAAGAGGAGAATCGCGCCGTCCCTTACTTCAATCACAAACAGCTCTCCTTCAGCTTCCCTGAAGCGCAGAGCATGGTCGAAACCGCGGAGCGGCTGAAATTCCCCCTGCTGGCCGGCTCTTCGATGCCCGTTACCTGGCGCTTGCCGGATGTGGACATACCGCTGGGCGCGCCGGTGCAGGAGGCCGTGATGGTAGGCGTGGGCAGGTTCGACGGTATGGATTTCGATGCATTCGACGCCATGCAGTGCATGCTGGAGCGCCGGAAGGGTGGAGAAACAGGCGTCAAGGCGGTGCAGTTGCTCGAAGGCGAGGACGTCTGGGCGGCCAGGAAAGCAGGACGATGGTCTGAAGATCTGATGAGTTCTGCCCTGTCCCGCAGCGACACGCCATTGGGTCTGACGGTGCTGGACGGCCGCACCCAAGACCTGGCCACTCCCGGTGTCTTGCCGCAATTGGTAAAGGATCCGGCTGCTTATTGTATTGAGTACACCGATGGGACACGCGCCACGCTGCTCATGCTGAATGGTGCTATTCGAGACTTCAACATCTCAGCGCGGATAGCGGGCCACGGCTTGGTTTCGACCCAATTCTTTATGCCGCCGGCACCGAACCAGACCTACTCGGCTTGCCTGGCAACGAAGATCGAGCAGATGTATCAGACTCGGAGCGCGCCCTATCCAGTACAGCGCACTTTGCTGACCACCGGCCTGCTGGAGGCGTGCCTGACATCGAGGCATCGCTTGAACCAGCGGTTGGAGACTCCGCAGTTGGCGATACGTTACCAACCGCCCGCCGAATCACAATACGCTCGCACCTGAGGACCGGAATCGCTGCCCTGCAGAGTGCTCCAGCATGTATCCATCCGCGCATACGTTCAATATCGAGGCGATCACGCGGACTTTCGCGCGTCTTCCGATCTCTGGAAATGTCACCGTAGTCAGGCCACGGCTGCGGCCACCCGCTTCGATTGCGTGCCTAGTGGCCGTGCATCATTGAAGGTCCTATAGCTCGACGGCCAGAGCCCCGCAGTCCGCATAAAGTAAACGCATTCACTCCTGGTTCACCAGGCCTTGAAAGCATTGTGTGGATTCGGGGTAGCGTGCAAAATCCTCCGGAAATACCTCAGCAAAAAGCTTCCTCCCGCAAGAGTCACTGTGGCGGGGCTGGCGCTCCGCACGCAGAGGTCAGCAGATCGCACAGATCGCCGCTCTGCTGTTCGCGGGCGGCCTGGGCCTTCGCTGGCAACTCGTCGAGATTCCAATTCCACTGGATGAAGCGAAGGATAGAGACGAAATCCATCTGCTGGTGGGAGATGTAGTCGGTTTTCGCGAAAGGAGAGATGACGAGCACGGGCACACGTGCTCCCAGCCCCTCGGTGTTGGCCAGCTGCGGAGGCGCCACGTGGTCGTACCAGCCGCCGCTCTCATCCCACAGGACAATGATGGCGGAGTTCGGCCAGATGCTCGAGTTCTGCACGTCCTGTATCACCTTTGAAAGAAATTCAACGCCGTCCATGACGTTCCCGCCACCGGGATGCATATCCTGCTGTCCATCCGGCTGAATCCAGAGCACGGAAGGAATCGATCCATTGTTCAGATCGGACTCAAAGGACGCAAGGGTGAAGTTCTGGACGTGAGGAGAATTTTGTGTGCTGGTGAAGTACTGAAAAGGGTCTTCCTGCGGCTGGTAGTTCGTGCATGTCCCGCTCTGCGAATTTGCGTAGTTTGTCTGGTAATAGCCCCAGGAGACCTGAGCTGCCGTCAGTTGGTCGCCGAGCGTGGTTGCCGTCAAAGGAGCCGCGATGTGGCCGGCGTTGCCGTCTTTCTGCTGCTCGACGGCGCTGCATGGGTCGTAATAAGGCAGACTTGAGGCAGTGGTCATGTCAAAGGGAGTCGCGGCCACCATGTAGAGCTCCTGGGCAGGCTCGCTGTTCATCGCGGAGGCAAAAAAGTTGTCAGCCAGCGCATATTGCTGTGCATAGGACCAGAGGTTAGCGATAGACCAGGAGGTCTTATCGCTGGCGAGGCCCGAGATGGTGTTGTTGTAATACTGCATGGAAAGATCGCCTTCCGCATAGGCGAACTTATCCATCAAGCCATTGTCCCAACTCGCGATGTAAGTTGGCCGATTGTGGGTAGGGTCTCCAACACTCAGGGTTTTCACCAACGTGGGCGAAATCGTATTCCCTTTGGCGTCTACCTGGGAATAGCTGGGCAGCGAGGCATTCAACCCGTTCACCCCCGGATAGGTGCCGAAAAGGTTATCGAGAGAGTGATTCTGCATCATCACGATAATCAAATGCGTGATCGGCGAGTTTGTGGCGCCCTGGGTCTGGACGGTGACCGTGCTGGTCGCTGTGGCGTTGGCGCCGCTATTCGAGGTGGCAGTCAAAACATATTGCGTGGTGGAGGTTGGGGACACGGTCGCCGACCCAGAGGCGGAAACAATCCCTATCCCCTGATTGATAGAAACTGTCGTGGCGTTGGAAGTCGACCAGGACAGCGTGGCGGTATTGCCGCCCGTAATGCTGGTGGGAGAGGCGGAGAGAGTCGCCGTCGGAGTGTCCGTCTGCACAGTGATGGTCGCGGTAGAGGTGGCGGACCCGCTGCTGCCAGTCGCTGTCAGGGTGTATTGGGTGGTGGAGGATGGGGTCACGGTCGTGGATCCAGAGGCCGCAACGGTGCCGATGCCGGGTTCAATCGAAACCGAGGTTGCGTTAACTGTGGTCCAGGTCAGAGTCGCCGGATTTCCAGCTACGACGGTGGCGGGAACGCCGGCGAGGTTCGCTGTCGGGGCGGTCACCACGTTCAGGTTAATGCTGGTGAAAGTGGAATGGCCGCACTTATCCCACTCCTGAACGACAGTGTGATTGTAACCCGGATTGAGGGCCAGCTGTGTATTGATCTGAGGCGTTCCATGGGAGCTGTACACCTGCACATTGTTGACATAAATGCCCATGGAGCCAACCCCCAACGCGCAGGTGGGCGCCGAACCGCTAGCGACAAACTGCACCGGCGAGTTGACGGTGGCGCCAGGGGCAGGGCTGGTCACCGTGACAGTCGCAAACGCCGGCGCAACAAACGCCATAAGCATCAGGGGGATTGAATGGATACCTCTCATTACTCAGCCTCTAAAAAATGGGATCTGACAAGCAGTTCAATTTCATGTCCGGGCCGACGGTAAGCAAGCATCAGGGCAGGGAAGGATGCGAGCGGTCCAGGGACCATCCCTTCTATGTCACTATACGCTGACGAGCATCGTGTGCGATACGGCAGCGCACACGTTGCTCACATCGTAATAAGCTGGCTCAGCAGAGCAACGATGCTCTCGTGATGCTAGGCCTTAAACCAACACCGGTCTTTCATCGCAGCACGCCAACCCTCGAGCCTTTCCAGCTGCATACAGTCTGCGGAGTAGGGTGTGAGTATCCGCTGCAACAATTGTGATGCATACATTTTCTATTGCCGTTGCCTACGTTTACCCGTTACGCTCCGAAGATAAGCGTCGGACAAAAGGGTAGGAATGCAAACTAGCCCGGTCACTCTACTTGATCAAGCACTGCTATGACCCAACAATTCTGCCGCAATGCGAATTGATTTCTCGTAGCGCAATATTTTGGATGGGAGTTTTGCTGTGACAGAACCTGTGTTCATCTTCCGTGACGTCGCAATGGTTCTGGCGGCCGCCCTATTTTTTGGCTTCTTGTCCTGGCGTCTTCGCCAACCCTTGATTCTCGGTTACGTCGTCGCCGGCCTCGTGCTCAACCCGCTCACTCCTGGTCCGCATGTTCATGACGTGCACACGTTTGAAATCATGGCGGAGGTGGGTGTCATCCTGCTAATGTTCTCCGTCGGAATCGAGTTTTCAATTCCGGAGTTGTTGCGAGTCAAGTGGGTCTCTCTAATCGGTGCTCCGATCGGCATCTCTCTCTTGGTCGGCATTGGCGTCGGCGTTGGATCGTTGCTTGGCTGGCCAATCCTCCAAAGTGTCGCTGTCGGTTGTATCGTATCTGTTGCCAGCACCATGGTTCTGATGCGTCTCCTTATGGACCGCGGCGAACTCGGCTCAGAATCCGGTCGCATCATGGTCACACTTTCGCTTGTAGAAGATCTTGCGGTTGTGATTCTGACCGTCGTGCTTCCCAGCCTCAATTCTTCAAATGGCGCAGACTATCTTCACATTTTTCTTAAAATAGGCAAGGCACTTCTTTTCCTAATACCTCTTGTCCTTGTGGGCTGGAAGCTCGTTCCGCGTCTCCTTTCCTACATTGAAAAAACCTGTAACGACGAAATTTCTCTACTGCTGGCTCTGGCGATTTGCCTTGTCGTTGCCGCCATCACGGAAGCTGTCGGCCTATCACTGGCCTTGGGCGCGTTCGTGGGTGGCATGTTGCTGGGCAGTTCTCCTTATACGCACAAGCTGGCCGTGCAAACGCTTCCCCTTCGGGATGTCTTTGTGGCCCTGTTCTTCGTCACCATCGGAATGCTGATCGATCCGACAACCTGGCTGTCCGGCTGGCGACTACTCGCCGTGATCGTGGGGCTAATTCTGGCGGGTAAATTTGTGGTTTGGTTTGCAGTGGTACGAGTGTTCCGCTATAGCCGAGAAACCGCCTGGCGAGTTGGAATCGGTTTAACGCAAATTGGCGAGTTTTCCTTTATTCTTGCGCAGGTGTCCTTACACTCCCACCTGATTACGTCGCAAGTTTACAACGCCACTCTGGCCGCATCGCTGATCACCATATTGGTCAACGCCACTCTGTTCAAAATGATACCGGTTGCGCCAGGAGTGATCGTGCGACAACCCGCCCATGCTTGAGCGCCATCCCAATCGAGAAGGATCAGGCTGTCGCGTCGATTGAATTTGTACGGGCCCTGACTCCTCGTTCGCCGGGCCAGAAAACAAATGGCCTGCCGGGATAGACCTATGTGCGCGGAACGTGGATCGAGTCGATGTGGCCTTTATAAAGTGAAAGCCAGTCTGCCTCTATTCGCCACCCGCGCCGCTGTGATTCAATGAATAGAGATGACGGAAAGCTCCTCCACTTTGGCCCATAGATCAGTTCCCCGCCGTATCAAGGGCGCGACCCGGCGAGTTCGCGAACTCGCCTCCATTGCGCACGCGTTGGCTTCCACCGGCCACCCCTACATGGCACACATCGTGCCCATGCGGCGCTGCAACCTTTCCTGCACCTACTGCAATGAGTTTGACGACATCTCCGAGCCCGTTCCGTTGCCGGAAATGCTTCGCCGCATTGACGACCTTGCCCGGCTGGGCACCAGTGTCATCACCATTTCCGGTGGTGAGCCGCTGCTGCATCCGGAGCTCGAGCAAATCATCGCCCGCATCCGCCACCATGGCCGCATCGCTGGCATGATTACGAACGGCTATCTGCTGATGCCCGATCGCATCCAGCGCCTCAATCGCGCCGGTCTCGACCACATGCAAATTTCAATCGACAATGTGCAGCCCGACGAAGTATCGAAAAAGAGCCTCAAGGTGCTCGACAAGAAATTGCAGATGCTGGCTGAATATGCCGATTTTCACGTGAACATCAACTCTGTAGTCGGTGGCGGCATCAAGTATCCGCAAGATGCGTTAACGATCGCACGCCGCGCATTGGAGCTGGGATTTACCTCCACCATCGGCATCATTCATGACGGTGATGGTCAGTTGAAGCCGCTCGGCGGCGAAGAGCGCCGCATTTATTACGAGGTAAAGAATCTCGGCAAAAAGCATTACTCGCGCTTCAATCATTTTCAGGAAGCCATCGTCAAAGGTGAGCCCAACGATTGGCGCTGTCGTGCGGGAGCGCGTTATATCTACATCTGCGAAAATGGCCTGGTGCATTATTGCTCGCAACAGCGCGGCTGGCCCGGCACGCCGCTGTCGGAATATCGCCGTCAGGACGTGCAGCGTGAATTCCTGACTGAGAAAACCTGTGCTCCAAACTGCACCATCTCCTGCGTCCACCAGGTATCGTATATCGACCACTGGCGCACGCCGCAAACTTCAAAAATTTCCCCCGGCTTACCGCCAACCGGATCCGTACAAGATCCGGAATTGATTCATATTCAGCTCTCGTAACGCATTGCCCTAGGTACACTCCCAATAAGGGCAATGCGCATCCATGAATTCATCTGAAATTCAGACGCCGGCCATCGAGGGTGGCCACCGCCCCGACCCTTGGCTGGACTGGCTGCTCTCGCTGCCGGTTCTCTGGATTGGGACTGTTCTCGCGTTCCTCTCGGTTGCGGATGGAATTCGCAACAGCATCCTGCATTCGCTCGATTTTCAATGGAGCCCGGCGCGATTGCTCGCGCACCACCTCGATCCCTGGGCGACGTATCTCGCGGGCGACCCCGGCCATCGCATCCTGCTGAATCAGGTTCCCAACGACCTGCACGAGCTATACATCGCGATGCTGCCCTTTGGCTATCTGCCGCTCATGCCGGCCAAAATCATTTGGGCGAGCATCAATGTCGCGTTGTTGTTGCTGAGTTGCTGGCTGCTCGCGCGGTTGTACGAACTGAACGGCCGCAAAATATGGTTGTTTACGCTGCTGGTGCTGACCAGCACATCCGCGCGAGTGACTATTGGGAATGGCCAGATCACGGCGCTGGTGCTGGTATCGCTGGCTTTGTGGGCTGTCGCGCAAACTTCCCGCTCGCGCGGACTGCTTCTTGGAGTTGCATGGGCCAAATATAGTGTTCCACCTGTGCTGGCCGCGTTTCTGCTGCTGCGTCGTCGCTGGCGCTTATCGTTCTATTCACTGCTGCCACCCGTGGCAGGATCTTTGTTCATTTACGCATGGCTGCGCACGCCTTTCTGGACGCTGCTGCTGGAACCCTTCCGCACTTCTACAAACAATGTCTCCCCCGGGCTGGCTAACATCATGGCAGTCAGCGAAATCGCCCTGCGGCATCCGCCGCTGTTTCGTCCGGCGCCCGACGCTTTCTACCTGGCACCCGTAGCTGGATGGGTGGCTGCTCTTCCCTACCTCTGCGGAATCGCACTGGCCATTGGAATCGCCATGTACTTCCTCGTACGCGCCAAACAGGTTGACGGTCGCGTACTCATGGCATGCCTCACAACCGCCTGTCTGCTCTGCTTCAAGCATCAGATCTACGATTTTCTTTTCCTGATGTTTCCGCTCGGCGTCGCTCTGCGGGCGGAGAGCAACGCCGCCCGCAATTGGCTGCTCGGGCTGATTGCCTATTTCTGGTATGGCGAGAGGCTGCTCCACATTCGGCGTTGGGAATTCTGGCCGGCACTCGTCATCGTCAGCTTCTTTTTATTGTTGGCGCTCATCGCCGCAACCTGGAAGCAGCGCGACCACCTGCGCTGGAAGACTGATTGGCAGCTATAAGGTGCCCGAATGCCCGAAAGTACAAGCGGCTAGGACGCTCAGCCTTTTAGTACTTCGGCACTTTCGGATCTATTTTTTCAGACCATGCCAGAATGCCGCCGGCAAGGTTGTGCACCTTCTCAAATCCGCTCTGTGCCAGAAACTCCGCTGCCATCTGGCTGCGGCCTCCCACTTTGCATTGCACAACAATTTCCTGCTTAGGGTCCAGCTCTCGTACTCTCTTTGGCAGATCGTTCAACGGGATCAGGTGTCCTCCCATCTGCGCGATAGCGAATTCGTACGGTTCGCGCACATCCAGCAGGAACAAGTCTTCTCCTGCATCCCTGCGCCGCTTCAGTTCCTCCGGCTGCATCTGCGGAATCCCATTCACCAGCGCAGCGGGTGCGGCGGACTTGGACGGCAACCCGCAGAATTGCTCGTAATCAATCAACGTGGTGATCGTCGCATCTGTCCCGCACACCGGGCACTCGGGATTCTTGTGGAGTTTCAATTCACGAAATCGCATGGCCAGCGCATCGACCAGCAGCAAGCGCCCCACCAACAATTCGCCCGCACCCAGAATCAGCTTGATGACTTCCGTCGCCTGGATGATTCCCAGCAGGCCCGGGAGAATGCCAAGTACCCCACCTTCCGCGCATGAAGGAACGAGGCCCGGAGGTGGCGGCTCAGGATACAGGCAGCGATAGCATGGACCTTCCTCCGTGCCAAACACGCTCGCCTGCCCTTCAAAGCGAAAGATGGAAGCGTAGGCGTTCGGTTTACCAGACAGCACACACGCATCGTTCACCAGATAGCGGGTTGGAAAATTGTCGGTGCCATCGGCGATGATGTCAAAATTTTTGAAAATCTCAAGCGCATTCTCGCTGCTAAGGCGCGCAGGAAACTTCACGATGTGGACGTTGGGATTGATGGCCTTCAGCGAGTCTTCCGCGGAATCGAGCTTTGGCCGGCCGATGTCGTTGGTGCCATGAATCACTTGGCGCTGCAGGTTGCTGGCCTCAACCACATCAAAATCCACGATTCCCAGCGTACCGACACCCGCCGCTGCCAAATACATGGTCAACGGCGCGCCCAATCCACCCGCACCGATACACAATACGCGCGCCGCCTTCAGTTTCAGCTGACCTTGTTCGCCCACTTCGGGCAGAATCAAGTGTCGCGAATATCGCGCCATCTCTTCTGGAGTCAACACGTCTGCGGGACTTGAGGTCGCCGCAATGGGGCAGCCTCCTGCGATCGACGGAATGATCGACAGCGTATCCGACTCTCTCACGGGCGCATTTTCATTGTGCGCGATATAGCGAATATCTTCGTCGTTCAGATAAACGTTCACAAACGATCGCAGCTTGCCCTGTTCTGTATAGAGATGCCTGCGTAGTTCTGGAAACTTCGTTGTCAGTGCGGCTAGCGCTTCTGCCACCGTGCTCGCCGCCACTTCAACAACTGGCTGCTTCCCCGCATACGCGCGCAACGGAGTTGGAATATGAATCTGCATGATGCAATCCTCGCATGTCTCTAAAATTTATTGGGTGGATGGGACTGGCCGGTAAATTATCGGGCACCAATCTCAGTCGCTACATCGATTGCCTGTCGTTCAAGGCGTTTATCTTCCTCGCCCGTTCCGACCAGCAGAAAGCAGTTCGTCTCCATGGCCCGACATCGCACGGCATCTCCAGCGCCGCCGGCGAGACTTCCAGCCACCCTGGTAATGACATAGGAACACCCAATCCAATGGGCCTCTTCCAGGTCCGTCTTCGACCACTCCGCAGGATGGTCGGGATGCGAATGATAAAAGCCAACGACATCCAGTCCGCGATGCCTCGCCTGTTGCTGGATGCGGATCAGTTCCTGCGGCGCGATCTGATATCGGTTGTGAGCAGAATCAGATCGCGTATTCTGTGTCGGCACCACATCGATTACCGCGTTGCCCTCTTCTTCCATGTGACCCAGCAGCACACCGCAGCATTCATTTGGATAGGTCTCTTCCCCATGTCGGCGAATCACGTCGAATTTTATCTGCGCCATGCGCAACATCGCGCTCCCTATTCCTGCCAAAACCGTTCACTCAAATATTTATCGGCGCCATCGCACAATACGGTTACGATCACGGCTTTCTCATTTCTCTCCGCACACTCTTCCGCGATTTGCCTTGAGCCCGCTACAGCAGCGGCGGCCGAAATGCCAACCATCAAGCCATTCTCGCGCGCCAGCCGCCTCGCCATCGCATAAGCGGCTTCGGTCTCAATCTCCATTTTGCGGTCGGCAAGATGCGCGTCGTAAATTCGCGGCACCATTGCGGTCTCCATGTGCTTCAGGCCTTCCAAACCGTTGAATGGGGAATCCGGCTCCAACGAAATACATTGAACCCGCGGATTCAATTCTTTCAGACGGCGTGTCGTTCCCACAAACGTCCCACTTGTTCCTAGTCCAGCAATAAAATGCGTCACTCGACCTTCGGTCTGCTTCCAGATTTCATTCGCCGTGGTTTGATAATGCGCGCGCCAGTTATTGTCGTTTGAATATTGGTCGGCGTACCAATACATTTCTGGATAGTTCGATGCCGTGTCTCGCGCCTTGCAAATCGCACCATCGGTGCCGTCCGCGGGGTCGGTCCAAAGAATCTCCACTCCGTAGGCCGCCAAAATCTTCTTGCGTTCCGGCGATACGTTCGACGGCATCACCAGTGTGACCGGAAATCCCAACGCCGCACCGAGCATCGCGTAGGCAATTCCGGTATTGCCGCTGGTCGCGTCGAGCAGGTGGGTCTTCTTGCCGGGCCCGATCAGTCCGCGCTCGATCCCGTCCAGTACGATCGCTTTCGCCGCCCGATCTTTGACCGAACCGCTGGGATTGGTCCACTCCGCTTTTCCCAGCACCGCGACGTCACGAATGCGATCATCGAATCCGTCGATGCGGATCAGAGGCGTATTGCCGACGCAATCCAATATGCCGCTCCCCAATGGGGGCCGCACATTGACATCTCGTGTTTGAGATTCGTCCGTCGTCAGCATGCGAGCAGTCCGTTAATTTCGTCACGATATACTAAAAGGGTTGAATTAGCGAAGGTACGTCGCAACTGCGACTTCACGCTGCGCAACCCTACATTCGAAAACGAACATCCAGCCGATATTCCTATGAGAAAGAAAACAAGTGCCCCGGTCAACACGTTCGAGAGTGCAATCGGCTACTTTCGCTCCCATCAGTTTGATGTCGCGGACACGCCTGGAGTCGCAAATCAGGTACAGGTCCGCAAATATGGCTGTGGCGCGGTGCTGGCAAAAACGCCAGACGGCGGCGCGGCCTACGTGACCCGACCGGGCTGCATCATTGGCGGCGAAATTTCTCTCGTCGTCGACCGCGGCTATCAAAAATTCCTGCGAACTAACAAGTTAGAAGTCGCTGCAACTGCTGCCCATCTGCATGACCTGCACGCGTTCGATGAAGAACTGTGCGAGGCGATCGGAACTCCCGACTACTACAATCTGGCGTTAGGCACAGTTAGTGATTTGTACCTCTATGACCGCCTCAAAGGCCGAGAAGCGGCTCCAAAACCAGGGACGGACACGCACTAGTCTCGGCCACCTCAGGTTCCGAGAGTTTTTTATTTGCGGCGCCGCGGTTCGCGCTGCCACTCTCGATAGACTTCGCTTTTTGACACTCCGCGGTCGCGCGCAACACGTTTCAGCGCGGTCTGCTCGTTCAATCCCTGCCCAAGATACAGGGCCATGGCGCTGCGAAGATCGCTCTCGTGCGCCGCGCCTGTAGCTGCCGACTCAACCGGACTGGCTCCGGCCACCAGCAATGTCATCTCGCCGCGCAACAATTCTTTACCGGCACAGATGGCTTCCAACTCCTGCAATGTCCCACGCAAAAACTCTTCGTGGATCTTGGTGATCTCTCGCGCCAGAACGGCTCGCCGCTCGGCCCCAAATACCTGAATTGCGTCCCGTAGCGATTCCACCATGCGATGCGGTGCTTCATAGAAAATCAAGGTGGCTCGTTCGGTACGCAACTTTTCGAGAAAATTGCGCCGTTCCCCAGTACGCCGTGGAGGAAATCCAACGAACAGAAACGATGCCGTATCGAGTCCCGAGGCGGCAAGCGCAGATACCACCGCCGACGCTCCCGGAATCGGTATCACTGGAATTCCGGCGGCCACCGCCGACGCGACCAGGTATTCTCCGGGATCGGAAATTCCTGGCATGCCAGCATCCGATACCAAAGCAACGCGCGCCCCGCTCTTTAGTTCCGCGATCAACTCTTCTGCGCGCTGGCGTTCGTTATGCGCATGGCAACTCACCGTCGGCACGGCAATGCCAAAATGCGAAAGCAGCTTCTGCGTCTGGCGTGTGTCCTCGCAAGCGACTCGATCGACACTGCGCAAAACTCGCAACGCCCGCAGGGTAATGTCTTCCAGGTTTCCAATCGGGGTTGCCACAATGTACAGGCCCGGCGAAAGCGGTTTTGCCGCCCCGCTCTCCGCGTTCAAAAGCTCCACTGGGTCGCGCGTGCCTCTGGCCATCTACGTCTCAACTGGACTGCTGTTGCAGTCGTCGGCTTTCGGCCAGCAGTCCCATGCTGTGCATCAGGTTTTGCAGCGTCACGATGCCAACAATCTGTTCGCCATCCAACACCGGAACCAGAGGCAAGCCGCGGCCCGCATTGATGCGGCGAAACGTGACGCCCAGGGAATCTTCCGGCTGCGCCACCTGGAACCCGCGCGACATGATCGACTGCACGTAGCCGTTGCCGTCCATTTGCAGCGTCTCAACAATCCGCTGCCGTGAAACCACGCCTACCAGCAGCCCACCCCGCACCACTGGAAAATCATCCTGCAGATTATGAATGGATTTGTGGACCGCGTCTTCTAATGTGTCCGAGGCGGAAAGACAAGCAAAATCCGTCAGCATAATGTCGCGCATCCGCACCGTATCCACAACGGATTGAAAAACCATTCCCTGGTCCTCCAACTGCGCGCCCACAAAAATGAAAAAGCCCGCCAACAGCAACCATGGACTTTGCAGAATCACGCCCGCCACAAATAACGCCAAGGCAATCGCCTGGCCGATTCCAGATGCGGCGCGCGTTCCCTTCAAAGCTCCCTGGGCCCTCGAGAAATTGCCACGCACCAATCTGCCAGCATCCAGTGGGTAGGCGGGGAGCAGGTTGACGACCGCCAGGAAAATGTTCAGCCAGAATGCGCTACGCAGCAAGTGCTGAGCGCTAACCCAAGGTTTCGCCATGATGGAAACGCTTGGCGAAACTCCCACGATAAAACCCAGCAAGACGAACGCCGCCACGAAATTTGTGATCGGTCCGACCATCGCCAAGGCGACTTGGGCGCTTCCTTCCGAGGCATGCTCCGCAGACTCAGGCGTCGCGTAGGAGGGTAGCCCGCCGATCGGCAGCAGCAACAGACTGCGCATTTCCAGACCGTGATAAGCGCAAACGAAAGCCCGGGCAATTTCGCGTAATCCAACGATTCCCAGCAGCAACAACCACAGGGAGACGCCCCGAATGGCCGCCATGCCGCTCATCCCGGTGTACAGCAGAGAGAGACCCAGCAATAGCGCGAAGAAAAAGTGCAGGCGAACTTCAACCCCCAGCAAACGCCCCATCGGGATGGACCAACCGCGCATGTCGAAGCCTCTCCAGTATTGTAGATGGAGTTACCCGTACCCTCTCCGCCGGGAACAGTCGAAGGTCACGAAAGGCCACTGCGGCCCGGGCGAATTTTATGTCGAAGCGTACGAAAGCAACCTCGATACTGAATCCATGCGCGTGATCGCAGGCAAATTCCGCTCGCAACCGATTGTCTCACCAAAGGGCAGAGACACTCGTCCGACCAGCGATCGGCTGCGCGAAACCCTGTTCAACGTGATCGCTCCCCACATTCAGGACGCCATTTTTGCCGACTTGTTTGCTGGCACCGGTGCCGTGGGAATTGAGGCCATCAGCCGTGGCGCGCGCCAGGTCTACTTTGCGGAGAACGCCAAAGTTCCTCTTGCAACCTTGCGCCAAAACCTCGACCGCCTCGTAATCCGCGATCAGGCCATTGTGGAGCCCGCGGGCGTCATGCCCCTGCTGCGGCGACTGTTGCGTCAGAAAATTAACTTGGATCTGATATTCCTTGACCCACCTTATAAAGACCAGCTAGCGTATGAGACAGTCCTCAGGTTTCTGGCAGAGCACCCAATTCTTCAAGCGGATGCGATTGTGGTCGTGGAGCATTCTCGACGCTTTTTCTTGCCAAGCCTGAACAATCAATTGCAGCCTTATCGCCGCATCGAACAAGGCGAAGCAGCGCTAACCTTCTTTTGTTGCAATACAAAGGCAGCACCGCATCCCTCTGCTGAGGGCGATTAAAGAACTTATCACACATCTTGATTTCTCATTTTGGAACCCTGTAAGTTACCCGGGTTACCGGGACATAACTAAAGTGCGGTAACCGTATTCCTTGTTATGGTATAGGTAGCCCGCTACCTTAGGTTCACTCCAACGATCTACGTTGGTCAAGGCTAGTAGACGAGGATTGATGAAATGAAAACCAATTTTTTGCGCGGTATGATTTTTTCTGCGGTTCCGATTGTTTGCGGTTTTTCCATCACTGCTACCCAAGTGTCAGCCCAACACGCTGGCGGCTGGTCCACGGGTCATGTCCAGTCGATCGTCTTCGACGGTTCAACCCAGGCGGGGTGGTATTCGTTTCCCGGCCAGAGCCCCAAGCTCCACTTCAAGGGTGCCCAGGTTCGCATCAAATCCCGCGATCATAGCACTGTGCTCCTGAGTCGCGATGCCGATGCTTCCGGTACAGCCGCGGAAGTTGAGCTGACCCGCGCGCCCAAAAGCACATCGTCCATCTCTGGCCTGGGACTGGTCGGCGATGCGAACCACGCGGTGGTGATTGGCCTGGGGGATGGCAGCATCGTCCTTTGGCAGCTCGAACCCAATTCCGCCAGAGTGTTAGCTCGCCAAACTGTCAATGCCAACTCGCAATTTGAGTTTCGTGTCTCCGGCGGCAATGCACAGGATGTACGTTTCTTCTGGCGTCACCGGGGCGGCAGCGCCTGGCACCCTCTGGGCAACACTGCGGTCAGTCAAGTTCTTACCGCCTGGCAGGAGCCGCTGCGCTTCGGATTGCTTCTGGATGGCCCGCAAGGCAGCGAAGTGGTCTTCAGCAACTATCGTGCCTCGCTTGCCAATGAAGCCAGCGCCTCCCTGCGGCCACTGGTAGTCGCGGGTCAGTAATCTTCCTTTTTCTTTGAAATGGCCTTAGCGATTTATTGCTCAGGCCCTTTTTTGCGACCGCCTCATTCGTCTGATCCACCGGCGCCCCCAGTGTGTTCGCCCGTCGACAGATCCACCGTAAATGGGACCTCAGCGTCGGTTTCCAGATCCCACCCGAAACCGTGCAATTGCTGGCCATTGATTCCAGTCACACGCAACCCTTCCCACGATAATCGACCCGTCTCCCAGGCTTTTCCTTCAACGCCCAATGCCCATAATCGGTGAAAGCTGGCAAATAACAGCAGCTTTTGTTGTGGCGCTGCGTCGACCCACGTAACAGGACGGTACGGCACCTGCATCCACTTATCTGGGCGATCGACGTCCACCACATAAGCATATCCACCAGCAATCGCGCATATCTGGCGCGGATTTGGACAGCTCCAGACTCCGTGCGGAAGCGATGGTTCGGCAAATCCCAGGGCAAAGGTTGCCATCACCGTCTCCGCCCCCGGCCGTGACCGCCAATAAATTTGCAATGCTCCGCGTTCCACTTCTTCCACCGCTTGCGGATAGATGTAGTGCCGCGCAGGCGCAATCAGGTGCGGTGTCTCCAGGATTTCAACCTGCCAACTGTGGGGGAATGTTGTCTCGGGATAGTGAAGCTTTCCAGATGTCATCGGACGTCAATCGTAAGGATGGATCGAATACAGCGCAAGGCCACAATCCTCGATCAGCTCGCGGCGCTGGCTGTCAAGGCTTGGTCAAGGTCGGCGAGCAGGTCGTCCAGGTCTTCGCAGCCCGCACTCAGGCGGATAAATCCTTCAGACACGGCATCATGACCCCACCGCGCCCGCCGTTCGGCGGAGGAGACAATGCCTCCGAAGCTGGTCGCTTCCACCAGTAAATTCGACGCTTGCAGAAACCGCTCCGCAGCCGACCGATGCACCAGATCGAAGCTGACCACAGGCCCAAAATAGCGCATCTGGGCGCGTGCCAATGCGTGCGCGGGATGCGAGTTCAGCCCCGGGTAGTGCACCGACTTGATGGGCTTGTGGCTCTCCAGAAACTCCGCAATGCCTTGCGCATTACGCGACTGTTTCTCCAGCCGCAGCGGCAGCGTCGCCAGCGATCGCATCGCCAGCCACGCCTCCATCGGTCCCACCACCGAGCCGGAAAGAGTTCGCCACCGATCAATTTTGGCATTCAGCTCTGGATCGCGCACGGCGACATGGCCCAGCAACAGATCACTATGACCAGTCAATGATTTCGTGTCTGACGAAACGGAAATATCAGCTCCCATCGAAAGAGGCTGCTGGCCAAGTGCCGTCGGCGTGGTGTTATCGACTGCAACCAAGGCACCGGCCCCGTGAGCCGCATCCGCCAGCGTGCGGATGTCGCAGATATCCATGGTGGGATTGGAGGGCGTCTCCAGCCATAGCAGCTTCGTTCCCTCCAGCAGCTTCCCCTGGGCGTTGCCGGCGGTGGGAGCAAGTCGCGCCGTAATGCCGAACGAGGCCAGAAACTCCCGCGTCAAAATGCGCGTGGTGTAGTAGCAATCGGAGGGCAGCACAATCGTGTCGCCGGGACGAAGCACCGCGGCGAACACGGCCATCACCGCCGCCATTCCAGAAGGGAAAGATCCGCGCGATAGCCGCCTTCCAACGCTCCCAGGGCGCGTTCCAGCTCGTCCCATGTGGGATTGTGGAATCGAGCATAGGTATACGCGGACTCCGCAGGATCACCGGGCGTGGCATATGCGGACGCGAAGATCGGGCCGGGATGAATCGGATCACCCGCAGCCACTTTTTTCGGTGGTTCCGGCAATCCAACCCGAACCAGTCGAGTCGTATCTTTCATCGTCTCCCCCTGGAGAGTAAAACTCCGGCACGTGCTCTATTGCGCCTGCGCGGAACCAGCCAGCACAAGATCTCCGTACACAAATCCTTCGCGTTCGACGTTGTGGGTATGCTCTACGTCAATCGATTGCGAGAACATCGGTCCTGCATAGGCAAAGCTGTGGAACTCGCCGCGCTCCCCGCATGGATCGACCGACACGGGCAAATCTGTCAGAAAGCCAGCATCGAAAACGCGTCCGCAAAATGTAGAGGACAACCTACTCGGGTCGAGGCAAGTGACGCGAGCCCGCAGTCCGGAAGCAACCATTGTTCGCGCCAGTTCGTGAGTTGGAATTCCCCAGATCGGAAATACAGGCTCGAGGCCGGTCCCCGCAAGGTGTTCAATGCGATAGGCGCGAATATCTTCCAGAAACAAATCGCCGAAGGCGACTGCCTCAAATCCCTCCCGCACAGCACGCGCACAAACAGCCTGCATGCGAGATTCATACGCTTCGTTGGAACATGGATAGGGCAACGGAATTTTCCAGATTGGCAATCCAATGGACGCGGCCTGCAGATCCAGCAGTTCCTCGCGAAAGCCGTGAATGGCGACTCGGCAGAATTGCTGGTTCACCGTGGTTAGCAGCGCGGCCACTTGGTAGGCAGGATCGTGGCGCAGCGTGTGCAGAGCCCACGCACTATCTTTGCCGCCACTCCAGCTAAAAAGCGTCTTCTTGGGTTGCACTTGTGGATCTCCTTCGTGAAACAGAATCCGTTCAGACTTCAGGCAGATGGAAGCGCCGCGAGAAATCCTGCGACGCGCTGCCGCACGCTCAGGATAGGAGTCGGCAATGCCAGCGCATGTCCGGCTTCAATGAGGGGAACAAGCTTGTCGAATTCCGGACCGGAGTAGGCGCCGGTGATCGCGATCCGGACAGGATGGAAAAGATCCTTCCCTTTGACACCAGTCGCAGTTTTCACTTCATTCATCGCAGCTTTAAATGACTCAGCCGTGATCGGAGATGGAAGCGCGGCGATTCGGGCGGCAAATGCTTCAATAACTGTACGCGCCGATGGATTCGCAAAGATCGCTGCGTTTTCTTCGTTGGCCAGCGCTGCCGCCGGGTCCACGGAAAAAATGAAGCGCGTTTTCTCCGGCAGCTGATCCAATTGATCGACGGCGGGGACAAACAGAGACAGAAGTTCCAGCACCCACGCGTGAATTTCAGCCGTGTCTGCTTCAGGTAACCAGTGTTGCGCGACAAAATACGGTCTTGCCAGCTGCAGCACGCGAGTAGGATCCGCAAGCTTCAGGTAATGGCGATTCAACCAATGCAACTTATTGAAATCGAAAATCGCAGGCGAGGGCGTGACCCGTTCCAGCGTAAACTCCGCGGCCAGTTCAGACATGGTGAAAGTCTCGCGGGTGCCACCCTCCGCACCCCATCCGAGCAAAGCAAGATAATTCGTCAGCGCCTCTGGTAGCACACCCATCTCTCGAAAAGTGGTGATCGAAGTTGCGCCATGACGTTTCGATAGCCGCGTTTTATCCGGCCCAAGGATTGTGGAAAGATGCGCAAACTCCGGCACCGGCCAGCCGAATGCCTGATAAATGGCAACCTGCTTCGGCGTGTTGGAGAGATGATCGTCGCCGCGAATCACGTGCGTGATTTTCATCAGCGCATCATCGATGGTGACGACATAGTTGTAGACCGGCATGCCGGTCGACCGAACCAGAATTGGATCGGAAACTGCATCCGCCGCAAACTCCACTACTCCCCGAACAATGTCGTGAAACGCGATCGGGTCGGATCCGATTTTCAATCGCACGGCGAACGGCTCGCCCGCCGCGGCACGGGAGGCGCTATCATCTGGCGAGATGTTTCGGCAGCGACCGGAATACGCCTGCGGCAGATGGGCTGCGATTGCTTGTTCCCGTTCGCGATCCAACTGGTCGGCGGAGCAGAAACAACGGTAGGCGCGGCCTTCGGCTAGCAGACGATCTGTATGCTCGCGATAAATTTCGAGGCGCTCCGACTGCCGATACGGTCCATACGACCCGTCGCCATTGCGCGCTTCAGGCCCTTCATCCCAATCGAGACCCAGCCAACGCAGATCGTCCAGCAGCTGCGCCTCATAGCGTGCTTCGCTGCGCTCGATATCGGTGTCTTCGATGCGCAGCAAAAAATCTCCACCAAAGCGGCGGGCAAACAGCCAGTTGTAGAGCGCAGTGCGGGCGTTGCCGACGTGGAGCTGGCCAGTCGGCGAGGGAGCAAAGCGGACGCGGGGTTTCTGCAAACTCATGAATCCTGATGGTAACAAAGGAGCGGGTACCGGCTGCAGGGCGGCGACTTGGCGCGACATGCACGGAGTGCAGCCCACGCTAGGTAAAGTGCTCCCAACCGCCGGGGGCCAGCGGGCGCGAGAACTCTCGACCGTCGATTACTTCTACAAGCTGGACGCGCGGAGTCCGGGATTTCGCGGCGCGCATCTCTCCAATGCAGGTGATCGGAACACCCGCAATCCTGCGCGGTATAGGCATCTTCTGTGAGGCCGTAAACAGCAGTTCATAATCCTCGCCGCCATGCAACGCAAACTGCAATGCCTTGTCACGATCGCCGCCTGCAACGCGCAGTGCAATCGGATGAACCGGAATTGCAGACGCATCAATCGTGGCGGTCAGACCGGATTCTTCGCAAAGGTGATCGAGGTCCGTCGACAGGCCATCGCTGATGTCGATCGCAGAGGTGGCGCGACGATTCTTCAGCAGCCATGCACCGACAGCCAGACGAGGTTCCGGAAACAGGTGAGGATGAGGATTTGGCATCCCGGCTTCTTGACTTGCAGCTGTCCCGTTCCGAAACCGCCAGCCATTTTTTGCCAGCTGCTCCAGTTCTGCAGCGGCACCCCCAAGAAAGCCCGTGACGTATATGCGGTCCCCTGCTTTCGCCGTTGAACGCCGAAGCGACCGACCTCGCGGCGCGGTTCCGACCAGAATGATGTCCATCAGCGCCAGGCCTGTGGCCGTTGATCGTGGCTTGCGCCGCGACGATGCCGCCCCGACCAAAGGCGACTGCGCCGTGTCCCCGCCTGCCAGAGGAACTTTGTGCTTGTCCGCGAGAGAAAGAAACCCGTCAAAAAACCGTTCCCGCCACGAGGGCTGTCCAGCATGACTTTGAACCAGTTCTACTGGAAGCGCCAATGATAAAAAAGCAGCCAGCGGCTTGGCGCCCATGGCGGCGAGATCGCTCAACCCTCGCGCCAGGCAGCGATGTCCGACGGATTCCGGGGTGTGCCATTCGCGGCGAAAATGCACCCTTTCCAAGGTGAAGTCCGTGGTGACAAGCACTTCATTCCCGAAAGCCGGACGAAGAATAGCGCAATCATCGCCGATGCCTGCGACCACCGACGAGGAAGAGAGCGCCGAACGCTCGAGTCGTCCCCAAGAAGGGATGTGACCTGCGCCTCCCGCACGCGCCAAACGCTTGCGGAGTGAGAAAATGAAAGCGCGCTCGCCGCTGTTGGCTAATCGCCGCATCGAGTGCCAGAATACCGCTTCTGGCCGTAACTCATTGCATATTTTGGCCTAGGGCCTGCTAATGTATCCTTTGATTCCGGGCTCGAGCCTCGATTTTCTTTATTGACGCCCCAAACCAGCTTTGCTAGGCTAGCCGCTCAGCATATACACTGGCATTGTGCGCGTTTCTCCCCGTTCGCATGAGTGCCTTTTCGTGTCTAACTCACCCGCTCGGGGGCTTTGCGCCGTCCGGAATTGGACTCGCTGAAAGGAAACGAGTTTTTCACGTGCGTAAGCGTCACTATATCGTATATGTAACCCGAGATGATCAGGGCCAGCTGCGCAAGGTTCCTATTCCAATGCGCTACGCGTATGCCTTCGTGACCGCGGCCGTCGTCGGCCTGTTTACGATCACTGGGCTCGCCGGATCCTACGGCAGAATGCTGTTGAAGACCGAACAATTCAATCAAGTCCGCAGCGAACAGCAGACACTTCGCAAGCAATATCAATTGCTGCAGAAGGATGCGAAACAGAAAGATATCCAGGTCGCCTCTCTCGGTTCGCTGGCCAGCGAAGTATCTATGTTGTACGGGCTGCGGCAGAGCAAGCTCGGTGTTGTGAAGGCTCCCCGCACCAGCGGCGCGACAAATAGTGTTCTGGCAGACAACGACACTTACAAGGCCTCTCTCGACCGGCTTTACGCGCTGCGTGAGACTGCGCTTTCCGGCGTAGCCACGCGGGCTCTTACCTCCGGGCTCGTCCCGACTTCCACTCTGACCGAGTGGGTGAACCTGGCGAACGCGCCAACCCTGTGGCCAATCATGGGACGCATCACCAGTTCCTTCGGAGAGCGGACCGACCCATTCGCCGGCGACGAGGGTGAGTTCCATCGCGGAATCGACATTGCTGCACCCACAGGAACCGCCATTCATGCGACTGGCGATGCCGTCGTGGCGAGCGCTGGTTGGGGTTCAGGATACGGACGAGAAGTAATTTTGGACCACAGTCATGGCATCACCACCCTGTATGCCCACATGGCTTCAATCACTGTCGTACCGGGTGAGAACGTCACGCGCGGTCAGGTGATTGGATACGTGGGAGTCAGCGGACACAGCACCGGCGCCCATCTGCATTACGAAGTTCGAATCAACGATACTGCCGTCAATCCCCACCGATACATGCGCATGACGATGGTCCAGATGGCTGAAACCACAGAGATGCCAAAACAATCCGGCCAGTAATTCTCACTCGCCGAAAGAAAATCTCCACGTAGAGGGCCGCGCAGCCTCGGCGGTATTCCATCAATTACAGGATCCAGCCGCCCCCCGCAACTTCGTTGCCGTCGTAAAACACAGCAGCCTGGCCAGGAGTCACCGCGCGTTGCGGCTGATCGAATGTGACTGTTACGACATCGTCGCCTGACATTTCCAGCGAAGCCCAGGCAGCCTCATGACGATGACGAATCTTTACCTGCAACCGCATTGTGCCTTTCAAGCGCGGAATTGAAATCCAATTGAGACGATTCGCTCGCAGCGCCTTCGATGTCAGTTCCTCGCTGCTGCCCACCACAACTTTCCGATCCGCGCCGTTGATGCCGATCACGTAAAGAGGCGAGCCGGTCGCCACTCCCAGCCCCTTGCGCTGACCCACGGTGAAATTGTGAATCCCCTCATGATGCCCGACCACTTTCCCCGTGGTCGTGACAAGATCGCCGCTGGTGTCCGGCATTGCCTCTCCGCGATCGGCAAGATAGGCATCGAGAAACTGCTTATAGTCGCCGCCCGGGATGAAGCAGATTTCCTGCGAATCCGGTTTGTTGGCGAGCGCCAGCCCCTGCTGCTCCGCAATCGTGCGGACGTCCGGCTTGCGATAACCGCCCAGCGGAAACAAGCTGCGGCTCAACTGCGACTGCGACAATCCAAATAGAAAATAGGTCTGGTCCTTGCTGGCATCCGCGGGCCGCTGCAATATCCAACGATCGCGCACTGGATCATATTCATTGCGCGCGTAGTGCCCGGTGGCAATGCGCTCGGCTCCAATCTGACGCGCGGTATCCAGCAACTGGGCAAACTTCAAATGGTTGTTGCAAAGCGTGCACGGTACCGGCGTGCGACCGCTCAGATACTCCCGAACAAACGGCTGCACGACATCCTGCTCAAACCGATCCTGCTGATTCACGACGTAATATGGGATGCCAAGATGCTCGGCAACACGCCGCGCGTCATAGACGTCGTCGAGTGAGCAGCAGCGGCCTTCGCTGGTCTCCGGCATTCCGGGCCGGCCCGCGAGGCGACGCTGGTTCCATAGCTGCAGCGTAAGGCCAACAAGATTGTAGCCTTCCGACTTCAGCATGGCAGCCACGGTCGAGGAGTCGACTCCGCCGGACATGGCAACGGCAATGGTTTCTGTTGTGGGCATGATTCTAGAAATGTCTCTTTCTTCTAAATATGTTGCGCGGTCGCAACCCGGGTTGGATTCGCCGGGAAGCCGTCGCTCTTGTGGTAGAAGGGCGACAGTTCCCGCAGCTTCGCCGCCGCCTGCGGCACAATCTCAATTACGTAGTCCACATCTTCCGCCGTGGTCAGCTTCGACAGGCTGAAACGCAGACTTGCACGCGCACGCTCGGTGGGTATATGCATGGCGGTCAGCACATGCGAGGGTTCGCTTGCTCCCGATGCGCAGGCCGAGCCGCCCGAAACCGCCAGACCTTTCAGGTCCAGCGAGATGACAAGCGCTTCCCCTTCCAAATGATCGAACCACAAGTTGGCAGTGTTGGGAACTCGCGGCACATCGCCAGAATGCACACCGGCGTCGCGACACGAGCCAGAATCTTCACTTTGCAGGCGATCACGCAGGGCCGCAATTTGTTGCGTAGATCCGTCTTGCAGCGATCTCGCCGCGATTTCTGCAGCTTTGCCCAGGCCAACAATTCCCGCAAGGTTCTCCGTTCCGGCGCGGCGTTGACGCTCATGCGTGCCACCGTACATCAGCGGCTCAATCTTCGTATCTTTGCGGACGAACAGGACCCCGGTGCCCTGCGGCGCGTGGATTTTATGGCCCGAGATCGACAGCAGATTGCATCCGATCTTTTCCACATGCATCGGCAGTTTGCCGGCGGCCTGGACCGCATCCGTGTGGAACTGCACGCCTGCTTCTGCGGCGATCGCGCCGATGGCTTCGACCGGCTGGATGGCCCCAGTTTCATTGTTGGCCATCATCACACTTATCAAACGCGTGTTGAAACGCAGCGTGTGGCGTACATCTTCCGGGTCGACCACTCCGTTGTCGTCGACAGGTATGAAGGTGACTTCGCGGCCCAATTTCGCCAGTTGTTCGGCGGCATGCAGCACAGCGTGGTGCTCGATGGTCGTCGTGATTACGTGATCGCCGGGTTTCGTCGCGCCAAATAGCGCTAGGTTGTCACTCTCAGTGCCGCCGCTGGTAAAGACGATTTCCGCTGGACGGCAGTGCAACAATGCAGCCACCTTGATGCGCGCCTGCTCTACCGCTCCGCGGGCCTGCTGGCCAAAGGAGTGAACGGAACTGGCGTTGCCAAAGCGCTCGCCAAAGTATGGCTGCATGGCCTCCAGAACCTCCGGCAGCAGTGGCGTCGTCGCATTGGCGTCCATGTAGACACGGCGCATCATGAAAAAACTCCCGATCCTATTGTACGGCGGCGGATGTGATGCCGCTCACTACAGAAACTGCGCGACTTTTTCCCGCTGCGGCCGAGGGGTGAGCCAACTGACGACGAACAAGCAGATCAGTGACGCAATCAGCGCAGGGAAAATAGCGTCCCGATTCAGAAACACGGCGGGCAGGTGGCGATGCACGACGCCTGTATCCCAGAAGACCGTGACGAAGGTGCCTGCCGCAATACAGGCGACCGCGCCATAGGAATTGGCCCGACGAGAATAAAATGCCGCCAGAATCACCGGCGTCAGCGCCGCAGAATAGATGGTGTAGGCATAGAGCGCTTTCTCCAGGATCGAAACCGTGTACGCCCCCTGCACCAGCGCCCAGATGCCGAGCCCCACCACCACCAACCGCGACACCAGCAAAATGCGCTTGTTGCTGGCATCCGGACGCATGTAGCGGAGAAAGACATCGTTTACTAGATTCGTCGCCGGGGAAAAAAGATAATTATTCGCGGTCGAAATCACCTTGGCGAACACCGCCCCCAGCAGCAGCGCGCCCAGCAACGCTGGCAATCCGTGGGTGGCCGTATATGCGATGACTTCGCGCGGGCGGTGACTGACCTCTCCCGTACGGTAGAGAGCCGACCCGATCACGGCAATCGCGACGATGATCGTTTCCAGAATGACCGTGCCGATGACCCAGCCGACAACCGCAACGCGCGCATCTCTTTCGGATTTCGCCGAGAAGAACTTCTGATACATGGCCTGGTTTCCCAGCATCAGCAGCATGGTAGGCAGAAAGAACTCCATGGCGCGTGCAAACGATATGGAGCCGAACACTTGAAAATGCGTTGCCGGCAGTGCCGCATGCAAGCCAACAACGCCGCCAGTCTGGCGCAGCAAAATCGGCAGCGAGACGATCAACGCCACCGTCACCAGCAGGCCGATCGCCACGTCCATGTAGGCCACCGACGCCATGCCCGCGAGCGCCGTGAAAACGATGACGAACGCCGCAATGATGTACATTCCCATCGTGCTGCTGATGGCAGCCGGAAAGATGAGGTGCAGAATATCTCCGCCGCCGCGCAATTGATAACTGGCGATGGCGGTATACGCAAACAGGATGGCGACGACGCCGAGCACGCGCGCCGTCTGGTTGTAACGAGCTTCCAACAGGTCAGGAATGGTGTACTGCGCGAATTTTCTGGCTCGCGGCGCGATGAAATAAATCAGCAGCAAACCGGCCCAGCCACCAGCCGGTTGCCACAGCGCGGCAAAGCCGTTGCGATACGCATTCTCCGCGCCCGCAAACAAAGAGCCCGCGCCTATCCACGAGGACAACAGCGTGAACACCAGAACGAAAGCAGGCAGCGACCGTCCAGCCAGCAGATAGTCTGCCTTGGTCTTGACGCCGCGAAGCTGCGACATCGACACAATCAGCAGCACTAAAACAACGACGGCTAAAACCACGGCATACAGCGATGGCATGAATTCGACCTGCACGAAAAATTGTGAGAACCCGTTCAGTGTATAGAAGGCAGCCGGGTATGACACAGACCAAGATGTGCGACGGCTAGGAAACGAAAGTTTTCGAAACCGCGAGTTTCCGTTCGATCGCAGTGACAATTGCCGCGCGGTTTTGCTCAGCAGTCAACACGCGCTTATCGCGAGTGTGCTCCCCGCCGACGAGCTTGACCGTGCTGCGCGAAACGTCAAAAAGCGCTGCGAAAAATCGCTCCAGTTCTTCGATCGCGCGGCCATCGACAGGCGGCAAAGCGAGCGCAAGCTTTACACGACCGTCAAGAATGCGGGTAATCGCAGTGCGTTTAACACGGGGATGAACGTTGATTTCAAGCACCGCACCCTGGAACGTATCGCGTATCCGTCGGCCAGACTCCGTGATCACGCCGGCGTCCTTGCCCCAAAAATTGCCGTGCCAATGCGCACCCGCGTGGAGCCTTCTTCGATGGCAACGGAAAAATCGTGCGACATGCCCATCGAGAGCTCGTCGAATTGCAGCGCCGGGTATTGTTGCGCAAGCGAGTCACGCAACTCGCCCAGCCGTCGAAAAAACGGACGGACTTGTTCGAGGTCGTCGGAATACGGTGGGACGGTCATCAGCCCGCGGAACGTTAGGTTTCTCAAATCCGGAAGGCGCTCCAGCAGTTGATGCAATTCATTCGCGTCAGGAGCGATGCCGTGCTTAGTTGCCTCCGTGCTCAACTTGATCTCAATCAGGATAGGCAGGCGCTTTCCGGCGGCCGCACAGGCTTCATCCAGCCGCTGCCCCAGGCGCAGCGAATCGACTGAATCCACTGCGTCGAAAATTTGTGCGGCACGCGTGGCTTTGTTCGACTGAAGGGGGCCGATCATGTGGAATCTCGCTGGTGCCGCATCAGTACATATTCCAGCGGCTTCTAACGCCGACTGCTTGGTGGCAAACTCCTGCACGCGATTCTCGCCGAACAAACGGATGCCGCAGCCGTATGCCTCTATGACATGTTCTGCCGGATGCGTCTTCGACACCGCCATTAACTGGACGCTGTCGCGGGGTCGCATGGCACGTCGGCAGGCCGCCGCTATCTGTTCCTCTACGCGCGTGATGGAATCGACGATGGACATGGAAAAAGGCTCAGCGACCGTGTTCTTCCAGATACTTTTCCGCCTCAAGAGCGGCCATGCAGCCGCTGCCCGCTGCGGTAATCGCCTGGCGATAGCGTCGATCCTGCACGTCGCCGCAGGCGAACACGCCGGCTACGCGGGTAAACACGTAGTCGTGGGTGCGGATGTATCCGTCGTCGTCGAGTTCAATTTGTCCCGTAAACATTTTCGCGTTGGGCACGTGACCAATCCCTAGAAACATTGCGCTGACGGGAAGGATCGATTCCTCCTGCGTCGCCAAATTGCGCAAACGCAGACCCGTCACTTCTTTTTTTTCGACGCCCAGAACTTCCTCTACGGTGGTGTTGGTGAGGAACTGAATTTTCTCGTGGCCAATGGCGCGGTCCAACATGATTTTCGAAGCGCGAAAATGGTCCCGGCGATGGATCAGCGTGACCTTGCTGGCGAAGCGTGTCAGGAACAATGCCTCTTCCATCGCTGAATCGCCTCCGCCGATGACGGCGATTTCCTGGCCGGAGAAAAAGAATCCATCGCAGGTGGCGCAGCTGCTCACCCCGTGACCAATCAGCGCATGTTCGCTGGGCAGCCCCAGCCATCGCGCGGAAGCGCCGCTGGCAATGATCAAGGTGCGCGTGTGTAAATTGTCTTTTCCAACCTGCAGCTGAAACGGCCGCTTGGAGAGATCGACGCTTGTCAGGTGACCCAGGCGAAAGTCTGCTCCGAAGCGTGAGGCTTGCAGCCGCATATTTTCAATCAACTGCGGACCCTGAATGCCGTCCGGCCAGCCCGGAAAATTCTCCACCGTGGTGGTAATGGAAAGCTGCCCGCCCGGCTCATGCCCTTCAAGGACAAGAGGTTTCAGGTTGGCGCGCGCCGCGTAAATCGCAGCCGTAAGTCCGGCACAACCGGTGCCGACGATGATGGTGTCGCGAATTTCGTCTGTCATAATCGATTCGTTGGAAGCCGTCTTATGTCCAGCACTGTCTGTGACGGATACGCGACAGTGCCTTTGAAGCGAGTCCCGGTCATTCGCCCCAGCTGAAAAAACAATGTGCCGAGACTCCATTTAGTGTATCGGGGAGTGGATGCGGACGGGAGGGTGAAAGACTCAAACCGGCGCAGATCTGTGCTGCAAACTGAAGAAAGTGGCGAGGCAGCGCCGAATGTTCCGTCCTCCGCTACTGCGCTGCATCTAAAATGTAACGGCGCTCACACATTCAAGATGTATGACGCAGCCCGCCACATGGAGGAGGGAGAATGGCAAACGAGAACGGACGCATTCCTCGCACACCGCGGGTTGTGATCGTGGGATCCGGATTCGCGGGTCTGCAGGCGGCCCTCCATCTAGCCGACAAACCTGTGAAGGTGCTGTTAATCGATCGGCGCAATCACCATACATTTCAGCCGCTGCTGTACCAGGTTGCACTGGCCGCCCTGTCTCCCGGAGACATTGCACAGCCAATCCGTAGTATTTTTCGGAATCGCCGAAATGTGGAGGTGCTGATGGACGAGGTTGTCGGCATCGACACCCAGACAAAATCGGTGCAACTTCGCAGCTCCGCAACCATGCATTACGACTATCTTATTTTGGCGACTGGATCGACTCACTCCTACTTCGGCCACGATGCGTGGGAACCGTATGCCCCAGGGCTGAAGACGGTGGAAGATGCGATTGAAATTCGCCGCCGTATTTTGTTGGCTTTCGAACTGGCAGAACGACAGGCTCTCGAGCAGGGCTCGCATCCGCCGCTGAATTTCGTTGTGATTGGAGGCGGCCCAACAGGAGTGGAACTGGCGGGCGCAATTTCCGATATTTCGCGGCTCTACATGCGGGAGGATTTTCGTCACATCGATCCCACCAAGGCCCATGTGATCGTGGTGGAGGGAGCTCCGCGCATCCTGGCCAGCTATCCCGAAGACTTGTCGCGCAAAGCCGAAGAGGAACTGCAGGGATTGGGGGTTGAAGTACGAACCAATGCCCAAGTCACCGATGTGCAACCGGGATATGTTGTCGCCAACGGGCAAAGGATCGAGTCGGTGGTAACGCTGTGGGCGGCGGGCGTGCAGGCTTCGCCGCTTGGAAAAATGTTAGGCGCGGAGACGGACAACAAAGGCACAATTTTTGTCGACCCATTCTTGAATCCGGCCGATCATCCGGAAATTTTTGTTTGCGGCGATCTGGCGAATGTGGTGGAAAATGGCCACCGCATTCCAGGAGTTGCACAGCCCGCCATGCAGATGGGCACGCATGCCGCAAAAGAAATTCTGGCCGACCTGGCGGACAAACCGCGAACGCCGTTTCACTATTTTGACAAAGGCGACATGGCGACCATCGGACGCCACAATGCGGTTGCGGATGTGAAATGGCCTTTCCACGCGCACATGAGCGGCCTCTCCGCGTGGATGGCGTGGTTGACGATCCACATTTATTTCCTCATCGGCTTCCGCAATCGCATCGTGGTGATGTTGCATTGGATCTGGATGTACTTTGCGCTTTCCGTAGGGCCGCGCCTGATTACCGGCAGCCAGAAATTGCCGGGATGGGGCAAATTGATCGGTACAGAGTCGAAGCCCAATGAAACATGGCTTGACCCGAATTCTCCCGGAGCCGTAGAAACTCCGCCTTCTTAGCTTTGCATCGCGAGCACCCATCCAAACTGCGGCTCGCTACTTCGAGCGATTCTCGGTTCTGCGAATAAATGCGGCGGCATTATCGTGCAGACTGTGCAGCGATTCATCCCGCGCGTACACCATGTGGCCGGATTCGTAATAGTCGTACTCGATATTCTTTGTCAGGCTCGAATCTATTGGAAGATGATCCTGTTCAAAAGTCGCCGCAAAAAAGGGCGTCGCCAGATCGTAATAGCCGGCATTCAACATGACTTTCAATTGAGGATTGGTTTTCATTGCATTGGCTAGATCCGGCATCACGTTCAGCGCATTGGAGCCATCCGAGGGGGTGCCACCGGGAGCCGCATGTTTATTGTCCCAAGTGTAACTGCCGAACAGGGCCTCCTTCAGGTAGGTCTGGCCGTCACCATATTTTAGTACCTGACGCACATACTGGTTGAACAACGAAAGATAGGCAGATGTCAGAGCCGCACTCTGCGGATCGTACTGCGCTTCTTCGCTAAGCGGATCCAGCGCAGGTCCGGAGAATCGAGCATCCAGTCTGCCGGTCGTCAGCTCCTCGTCGCCCTGCAAAGTTTTCTCAAAATTTCCCCCGCTAACTCGCAGATTTGCCTTCATCCAGTAGGCAACGGGCAGGCCAGTGAAGCGATTCAGTTTCTCGGAAACGGCTCTTTTTTCTGTTTCGGAGAGCTGGTTCCCCTCCCACAACGCATGCGCGTAGTCGCCAGTCGCGAAGGCCTCCACTTCCTTCAGAAAAGCTTGCAAATCTGCCGGCTGCTGCGCCAATTTGTGGTGGTACGCTGCCGTGGCGGCGTAGGTGGGCAACGCAAGCTCATACGGAAGGTCATTCCCTGGGTTTGACTTAGGACCATCCGGAAGATCTCCAAAATTGAGCACCTGCGACAGCAGCATCACGCCATTCAGATCGATCCCCTTCTGGCCTTGCAAGATGTTTGCCAACACCGCGGAGCGAGTGGTTCCGTAGCTTTCTCCAAAAAGATATTTCGGCGAATTCCACCGATTGTATGCGCCGAGAAATCGCGCGATGAAACGGGCAAACGCATTCCCATCCTGATCCACGCCCCAGAATGCCTTTTCCTTGTCCTTGCCGTAGAGGCGCCCGAAACCGGTGCCCGGCATATCAATAAAAACCAGGTCGCTGGCATCGAGCAAACTGTACTGGTTGTTTTCCAGATGGTAAGGTGCAGGCGGCATGTGAATATCGACAGGCGTGGAGACGCGTTTTGGACCGAACGCTCCCATATGCAGCCACATGGTGGAACTGCCCGGACCACCGTTGTACAGAAAAGTAATGGGCCGCGTATTCGGGTCCGCCCCCTGCTTGAAATACGCGACATAAAACATCTGCGCGGTCGGGGGATCCTGCGCTGGATCCTTCGGCGGAGTTGCCTGGCCGGGAAGAGGTCTCCCGTCCGCGCCGATCATGGCATCCTGCTCGTCGGTGGCACCTATGGTAAGGGTACCGGCGATCGCGGTATACGCAATGGTCTCGCCTTCAATCTCGACAGTGCCATCAGTCTTCGACGGTGCGAACTGTTGCGGACTTTGGAATGCGGAGTTCTGTGCGGCGACTGCAGTCACTTGATCATCTTTGGCCGCGGCGGGATTCGGGGACTGGCCGAAGGCGACCGCGGGCAAAAGTGCAAGTACCAAGGCTCCGGCCGTTAGAACGGAGGAAAACTGTCTCGCCATTTTTCGGATCACTCCAGAGGGTGGAAAGTATCACGTACGAGTTCTAACACGTTGGACGGTTGCGCGGGGAGGCGGATAGGGGCCGATTGAATTACCAATCCTGAGGCAGCAACCGCAAGGAGCCATAGTCTTGCTGGATCTCGACGCAAAGAGCTTCGACCACCAGTTCATGGTCGTCGCGTTGCGGAAGTCCGGATACGGTCACCGAACCAACGACGCCTGCGTGCTCGACGCGAATCGGAAAGCTGCCACCGTGCGCTGCATAATCGGACAAGGGCAGACCGTGTTTTTCCAGCAAATCGGTCTTCTTCTGTCGCAAGTCCAGGCCCACTGCATACGAACTGCGAAGGAAGTGGGCGACCACGTTGCTCTTTCTGCGGACCCATTCGGAGTTGTTCGGAGTGGTGCCTTCCAGTGCGCAATAAAAGAGCGGTTGCCCGAAGCGGCGAATATCGATGACCACGGCGAACTTGCGCTGGAGGGCAAAATTACGAAGGGCCGTGCCAATGCGCCACGCAAGTTCATTGTCAAAATGCGAAAGAACCAGCGCTTGCTCTTGCATCGCCAGTTTCGCAAGATCGTCGTTGATGGACAACAGCACAACCCCTTGTTGAATGTTGCGAAACGCCTGCGACTACGCCGAAACCGGCTCACCTACGGAGACTTTGACAGGCGTCAGCCAGTTGAATCGATCCGGGCGCTGGCCTGACACGATGCCAAAATATTCCGCCGCCAGCTGCTTTGTGATAGGACCCGCCTGCCCATCCTTAATCGTGATGCGATCGATCGATCTAATCGGCGTCACTTCCGCGGCCGTGCCGGTGAAGAAAACCTCCTCCGCAATGTACAGAAGTTCGCGTGGAATCGGCTGTTCCACCACTGGAATTCCGAGCTCGCGCGCCAGCGTCAGGATCGACGAGCGAGTGATGCCTGCCAGCACAGAGCTGCCAAGATCGGACGTCAACAGCTGGCCTTTATACACGACGAAAAGATTTTCACCGGAGCCTTCGGATACCAACCCGTTCACATCGAGTCCGACGCCCTCGTCGAATCCATTCAGCTTCGCTTCCATATGGATCAGTTGCGAGTTCATGTAGTTGGCACCGGCTTTTGCCAGCACCGGCAGCGTATTCGGCGCCATGCGATTCCAGGATGAGATGCAGACATCGGCGCCACGTTCGCCGGAGACATATTTCCCCCAGGGAAAATTGGCGATGTAGAACTCGATCGGATTCTTCATGGGATTCACACCAAGCTCACCATAGCCGCGTAACGCAATCGGACGGATATAACACGGAGCGACACCATTCGATTCCACAGTCTCGATAACCGCGTCATTGATCTGGTCGAGCGAATATCCCAGATCCATGCGATAAATTTTCGCGGAATCGAGCATGCGCTGCATATGATCCTGTAGGCGGAAAATGGCCGCACCCTGCTCCGTTTTGTAGCAGCGAATCCCCTCAAACACCGACGAGCCATAGTGAATGACATGGGACATCACGTGAATATTGGCCTGGTCCCAGGGAATAAGTTTTCCGTTGTGCCAGATGTTTTTCGTCGGCTTTAACGACATGGGGTGAATCTCCTTAAGGGAAGCGGGAACGCTTGGAATCAATCTTCATTATATCGGTGGCGTTGGCGACAGTGATTTCGAAGCTTCGAGCACTGCTGAATCGACCGGGAAATGAACGGCCACGAGCCAGTGCCGGATCGCCCGACATGCCGACGGCCTATGCTCCGATATACAATCCCACTCAAGCAAGAAAGCTCGCAATTCCCGGGCAGCTCAATCCCTTCGGTCTCAACGAGGTAGTAAAGATGTCTGTCAAGTCTGTCGACCTTTCGCTTGATATCAAGCGGAGCGGGAACACGGCGATCATACGATGCCACGGCAAATTAATTGCCGGCCTGGACCATGTCCTATACCGCGATGTCAAGCAGTTGTTGCCTGAATGCGATCGCATTGTATTGGACTTAACAGACCTCACCCGCATGGACAGCATGGGCCTCGGCGCACTGGTTCGGTTGTACGTCGCTGCGCGTTCTGCGGGTTGCAGTCTGGAACTCGTCAATCTGAGCAAGCAGGTCCGGATGCTGCTTAAGACTGCCAACCTGCTATCGGCTTTTTCCACTGTGTGCGAATACGGCATTAAGATGGGTTGATCAGCCAGGCAGGCTGCCTGAAGATCATCGGCGGGGCCGGTCGTCTATCAACATCAACGATTCAATCGAACAAGAAACGTACGAGGCAATGAACAGGGCTGGCGCGTTGCGTCTAGGGGCCACAGTGAGACGTCAGGAGTGGTGCTTCCCGCCTGCAATCGTATCAAGATCAATCTTGTTATATTCGCCGCGCTCAATGCCGGCGCGAATCTGGGCAGGACTCCAGCCTTTCCGCGTCATCTGATAGGCGTAGAAGCCTTCTTTCGCGCAAGTACTGCATTCGGCGCCATGCAGGTCTTCAAAACAGCTGCGCAGACTGGTATGACCGATGGCCCGGTCGCAGCGACAATAACAGGGCAGCTGATAAAGGACACTGGAAACCTTTACAGCATCCTTATAAACCTTCACCTGCCAAGGCGATTGGAAATTGATGCCAGTCAACTGTTTCCCGTGGAGGATGGGCGGCAGCTTGGCGTCAGCCGGTGAAGGCGCAGCATGGAACGCAGGAAGATCCACGGCCGGATCTGTCCATTCGGCATGTCCGGCAACACAGATAAGCGCGACGATAAGAGTCAACCAAACGCGATTACGCATTGATATCCCACCCCTAAAACACTTTCCGAGATTGTACGATCCTTTCGTTGAAAAGCCGAAATTTCTGGCTGACGACGCAGGAACCCGCATCCAACGAAAATGTACCCGTGCTCATCCCCCGTGCACGGTTGTCCAAAACAATCGCGGAAATCTTGAACAATCCCGCCATATCTTGCTCTCGCGCGGGTTACAACGGTAACCATGGGGACGGGCAAGCAGAAGCTCGATTGCACATTATCCCCTTTGAATCCAGGCAAAAGTGCTAGTGTAGGGACGTATCATGCAGGCACGATTCCATCAGTCGGCTAACCGACCGAGAACGTCACAGGTTTGCCTTTCAACAGAATCATCGTACACAGATTTCTAAGCTGACTTTCTATGTTGAACTTCGCTCCGCTGCCGGACTTGCTGGCCCTAACAGTCCTTGTGTTTGTCTTCTGGTCCATCCTGCGTCGACGCGCGGGTGGCAAGTTGCAAGCCTGGTTGCTGGGCTGGATTTTTATTTTGCTGCATTTCGCGACACAGCTCTTTGGCGGGCGACCAGGAGGCCTGCAGACATTCGTATTTGCGGTTTCGGCAATCATGCTTGAACTGGCGGGAGCCTCCTTCATCTATGCGGCGGGTGGCGCCTACTACAGCCGGCGGATGCGCTGGATTGCCGCGACCGGCTTGTTGGCGACACTGCTCTACATCCTGGTCGACTTCCTGAGTATTCCAACGACGCCGTGGTACTACGCCACTATTGCGCTGCTGCTTGGCACAGGGATGGCTGCCCTGTTTCGCGATTCCTACAGCCGCGGCGGCGAAAGGCACACATACACGCTGCTGGCACTGCTTCTGGTCATCCTGCTGGGACTCGTCGTCCACTATAGGCAGCAGGACTATGGACTCGACTGTATTTACTTTGTGGTCTACCTGATGGCCGGCGTTGAATATTGGAGAAAATTCCCGCAGAGAACCACGGGCTCGCTAACGGCGGTGGTTGGATTGGTGGTGTGGGCGCTGGTGTTTCCTGTCAGCGCTTATCTAGTGACGTTCCGGCCGGACCTCCATATTCACGATTCGGTCTGGAACCTTCCGAAATATATTGTCGCCATCGGCATTCTGTTAACGCTGCTGGAAGAGCAGATCGATCACACCCATCATCTGGCTTTGCACGATCCGCTGACGGGATTGCCAAATCGGCGGCTGCTGCAAGACCGCCTGACCAAGGCGATTGAGAGGGCAGAGCGCAACGGAGCGCGCGTCGCCGTGCTGCTGATCGACCTTGATCATTTCAAGCAGATCAACGACACCTATGGCCATCCGGTTGGCGATGAAGTCCTACGGATCGTTGCAACGCGTTTGCAGATGCGAATCCGCAAAGCCGACACAATTGCCCGAGCCGGTGGAGACGAGTTTATGGTGATTGTCTCCGATCTGCTGCAGCCGCATGGCGCGCGCGTCCTGGCCTCGAAATTAGCGGCAGATTTGAACGAGCCGATTGTTTTGGGAACGGTGCGCTTACCTGTCGGGGCCAGTATCGGCATGGGGATTTATCCCGACGATGCCCAGACCGTGGAAGAGCTCTGCGCCAGAGCGGACGCCAACATGTATCAGCAAAAGCGGCTTGGCAAGTAGTCCTGCACCTATCGCGAATCATATCAAGTGGGGATGTCGATTGAATCGTGCGCGAGCGCAATTGGGGCGACAATGCCGTCGCAACAAAAAAAGACGGCACGAACGGTTTATGTTCGTGCCGGGAGGCCAGTGACGCAACTTATAAGGATGGAGCACCAGGTTCCGGGTGTTTTCGGCGGCGCAGCGTCATTCCTTTACAACCATAGGATGCCATAGAATCGGACTTGGTGCACGAAATATTTGTATTTTTCATATATTTTTTCTATCGCTTCTCCCAAATTCCATAGAAATGGGTGCCGCTGGGAGCCTTAAGACGGCGACAGACCCAAGCAGATATCTTCGTTTTTCGATTGATTCTAAAGATAGATAGCTGAAACTTGCGAGAATGTGGCATACTGACCTGGAAGACCAGCCGCCAACTCAAGGTTGAGAAGGGAAGAGATGATGAAACTCTCACGAAAGCATGATAGACAGGACCGCGAACTGATCGCTGCGGTTCCCGCAGTGGAACGCCCTCCCAGTCGTGGCCGATGGTCAACCGCATTTCTGATGGTGGGATCCGCCCTTTTGGGAGCCACTGCGGTCGCCTTCTGGAACCGTCGAACCATCGCGAATATGCGGGTCCAGATTCTGGCGCAAGCGGCGAAGCCGCATTCCCGCGCCAACATGGATGAAGAGATTTTTTAAACGAAAAGTGAACGGGTGGGGGCTCAGATCGAGGCTGTCGCCGTTTTCAACAAGCATTGATCGCTTTTCAACAACGCTAGGGTTGCGCAACTGCTACGTTTAGAGTATGTTCATCACTGGGCGTAAAGAACTCCGCAAGCCCGTCGAGATATCTACAGCAGAATTCGTAGTCCAGCAGAACGGAACTGCCTGATCCAGGCTTCTTGTTCGCACTACCATTCCCATAGATAGCCAAGAAGACTTTTGCAAGTAGCCATCATGGCTATTCCGCAGATTCGGCTTCCACAGCGGATGAGCGGCGGGCGAAACGCCCTCTGGCAAAGTCGTCGACACGATGCGGAGAACGACGGTCCAGGCAGCAGCGGAAAGTCGGCAACAAAGATTCACTTTTGTTTGACAGTACAAGCCAGAACTTGATAGTCTGGTTTGGTCGCGCAAAAAACAGATGCCAGTGTAGAAAAGCAGTAATTCCTGGCTCGCGCAAAGTTCGAGGACCTGCCGGAATCATCCGGCAGCTCGATCCCAAAAGAACTCGCTCAGGCGAAAATTCTTAAGGATCTTTGACAATTGGTTGAATATGCCAGTCGTGAGATGACGATGAAGTTGTGGTTTAGTCATTCTCACTAGTATAGGCTTCGCAGCCTTTCGAGCGCTGCGAAGTAGCATCTTGCTCTTCGACCTCCGTCGAACCAAGATGCATCAGGTTTCAAACGAGAGTTTGATCCTGGCTCAGAATCAACGCTGGCGGCGTGCCTAACACATGCAAGTCGAACGAGAAAGTGGAGCAATCCATGAGTAAAGTGGCGCACGGGTGAGTAACACGTGACTAACCTACCTTTTAGTGGGGGATAACCTAGGGAAACCTGGGCTAATACCGCATAATACTTACGAGTCAAAGCAGCAATGCGCTGAAAGAGGGGGTCGCGGTCGATTAGTTAGTTGGCAGGGTAATGGCCTACCAAGACTGTGATCGATATCCGGCCTGAGAGGGCGCACGGACACACTGGAACTGAAACACGGTCCAGACTCCTACGGGAGGCAGCAGTGGGGAATTTTGCGCAATGGGGGAAACCCTGACGCAGCAACGCCGCGTGGAGGATGAAGTCCCTTGGGACGTAAACTCCTTTCGATCGGGACGATAATGACGGTACCGGAAGAAGAAGCCCCGGCTAACTTCGTGCCAGCAGCCGCGGTAATACGAGGGGGGCAAGCGTTGTTCGGAATTATTGGGCGTAAAGGGTGCGTAGGTGGTTCGGCAAGTCTTGTGTGAAATCTTCAGGCTCAACTTGAAGTCTGCACAAGAAACTGCCGGGCTTGAGTATGGGAGAGGTGAGTGGAATTTCCGGTGTAGCGGTGAAATGCGTAGATATCGGAAGGAACACCTGTGGCGAAAGCGGCTCACTGGACCATTACTGACACTGAGGCACGAAAGCTAGGGGAGCAAACAGGATTAGATACCCTGGTAGTCCTAGCCCTAAACGATGATCGCTTGGTGTGGCGGGTATCCAACCCTGCCGTGCCGAAGCTAACGCGTTAAGCGATCCGCCTGGGGAGTACGGTCGCAAGGCTGAAACTCAAAGGAATTGACGGGGGCCCGCACAAGCGGTGGAGCATGTGGTTTAATTCGACGCAACGCGAAGAACCTTACCTGGGCTCGAAATGTAGTGGACCGGGGTAGAAATATCCCTTCCTAGCAATAGGTCGCTATATAGGTGCTGCATGGCTGTCGTCAGCTCGTGTCGTGAGATGTTGGGTTAAGTCCCGCAACGAGCGCAACCCTTATCTCCAGTTGCCATCATTCAGTTGGGCACTCTGGCGAAACCGCCTCGGATAACGGGGAGGAAGGTGGGGATGACGTCAAGTCCTCATGGCCTTTATGTCCAGGGCTACACACGTGCTACAATGGCCGGTATAAACCGCTGCAAACCCGCGAGGGGGAGCTAATCGGAAAAAGCCGGCCTCAGTTCGGATTGCAGTCTGCAACTCGACTGCATGAAGCTGGAATCGCTAGTAATCGCAGATCAGAATGCTGCGGTGAATACGTTCCCGGGCCTTGTACACACCGCCCGTCAAATCACGAAAGTGGGCTGCACTAGAAGCCGGTGCGCTAACCGCAAGGGAGCAGCCGTCCAAGGTGTGGTTCATGATTGGGGTTAAGTCGTAACAAGGTAGCCGTAGGAGAACCTGCGGCTGGATCACCTCCTTTCTAATAGAGAACGTCATGGCACTTATTCACTTCCGCGATTGCGGACTCGCTTCGGCGAGCGTGCATAAGATGTTGTCATGTACCCCTTCACAAATGTCCTGACACGAGTGAAGGGAGCTTGAACTAAGCCCTCTATTCTTCTCTGAATCAACATCGATGGTCAGAAGCAGCGTAGCTGCTTCGCATATTCAACCAAGTCCTCGAAAAGATTGACTGAAAGCAAGTTCGAGTACCAATTTGAGTACCCGGACCCGCATTCGAGCGGCGCATTCACGGTTTCGTGCCGAAGTCGCACGTTCCTATGTGGGCCTGTAGCTCAGTTGGTTAGAGCGCACCCCTGATAAGGGTGAGGTCGGTAGTTCGAATCTACCCAGGCCCACCATTGTTTGATGGGGCTGTAGCTCAGCTGGGAGAGCACCTGCTTTGCAAGCAGGGGGTCACCGGTTCGATCCCGGTCAGCTCCACCATGTTTCAGCTGGGATTTCGGTACATCTTTTCAAGTCTGTACATGCAGTGATTGCAGGAAGCTCGACACTTACCTCCCTGTCCGGTTCGGACGGCGTAAGTTGCGAGCTTTCGGCAAGTCTGCTATGCAGACCGGACCGAATGCGTCTTAGGGCGCAGCGTTCGAATAGAGCGTCGAAGATATTTGACAACAGGATAGATTGGGTAGTTGTAACTACAAGGCTGAGCGGTACTTTAGCTTCCAAGCTAGAGTGCCCGCAAAGTTGAGTGTCTTTAGATATGAGACGTGACATGCGGCGATAGGCAGTTTTATCGCACGTAGGGTCACCAGGCGAATAACAGAAACTAACCGCTCTGCAGCGAATGCTGTGTGAAGTTAGTTTTATGGTCAAGCTACTAAGGGCGCACGGTGGATGCCTTGGCAGAAACAGGCGATGAAGGACGTGGTCAGCTGCGATAAGCTCCGGGGAGCCGCAAACAGGCGTTATATCCGGAGATCTCCGAATGGGGAAACCCACGGCGGCAAAACCGCCGTACGGCTCACTGAATCCATAGGTGAGTACGAGCGAACCCAGGGAAGTGAACCATCTCAGTACCTGGAGGAAAAGAAAGAAATCTCGATTCCGAAAGTAGTGGCGAGCGAAATCGGAACAGCCCAAACCCGTTGCATTTCGGTGCGGCGGGGGTTGTAGGGTCCGCAACAGTAGAGTTACCAATCCAGCCATTAGTCGAATCCTCTGGAAAGTGGATCCATAGAGCGTGACAGGCGCGTAGACGAAAATGGACTGGACTCGAAGCGGATACCTGAGTAAGGCGGGGCACGTGAAACCCTGCTTGAATCTACGGGGACCATCCCGAAAGGCTAAATACTTGTTTCTGACCGATAGTGAACCAGTACCGTGAGGGAAAGGTGAAAAGTACCCCTGCGAGGGGAGTGAAAAGTACCTGAAACCGTGTGCCTACAAGCAGTGGGAGGGCTATGCTCCGCAAGGAGAATGCCTGACCGCGTGCCTATTGCATAATGAGCCGGCTAGTTATTCTTGTCAGCAAGGTTAAGCGTGAGCGAGCCGCAGCGAAAGCGAGTCTGAATAGGGCGTTCAGTTGGCAGGAATAGACGTGAAGCGGGATGATCTACCCTTGGCCAGGTTGAAGGTGGGGTAACACCCACTGGAGGACCGAACCGGTGTTTGTTGAAAAAAGCTCGGATGAGCTGAGGGTAGGGGTGAAAGGCTAATCAAATTCCGTGATAGCTCGTTCTCTCCGAAATAGCTTTAGGGCTAGCCTCGGATGATTTGCGACGGTGGTAGAGAGATGGATGGACTAGGGGGCTTTCCGGCTTACCGAATCCAACCAAACTGCGAATGCCGTTGACAACCAGTCCGGGAGTCAGACAGTGGGGGCTAAGCTTCATTGTCGAGAGGGAAACAGCCCAGACCGCCTGCTAAGGTCCCAAAGTTACAGTTAAGTGGGAAAGGAAGTCGGAACGCCCAGACAGCCAGGAGGTTGGCTTAGAAGCAGCCATCCTTTAAAGAAAGCGTAATAGCTCACTGGTCAAGCGGTCCGGTGCCGACAATATAACGGGGCTAAAACTGTACACCGAAGCAGCGGATGCACACCTATGGTGTGCGTGGTAGGAGAGCATTCTCAAGCATGTGAAGTCAGACCGAAAGGACTGGTGGATGTGTGAGAAGAGACCCTGCCGGCATAAGTAGCGATAACGGAGGTGAGAACCCTCCGCGCCGAAAGTCTAAGGTTTCCTGAGGAAGGTTAATCCGCTCAGGGTTAGGCGGTCCCTAAGGTGAGGCCGAAAGGCGTAGCTGATGGACATCCGGTTAATATTCCGGACCTCCCATGATTTCGTTATACGAAGGGGTGACGCAGAAGGATACGCAGGACCCTCTATGGCTATAGGGTTCGATGCACGTAAGGTGGTTCGACCAGGCAAATCCGGGCGAGCATAACACTGAGGTGCAAAGCAGTAGGCCGAATGGCCGAAAGCTGCCGATTCCACGCTGCCAAGAAAATCCTCTAAGGAGAGATCACGGGAACCGTACCACAAACCGACACAGGTAGACGAGGAGAATATCCAAAGGCGCTCGAGTGAAGGCTTCTTAAGGAACTCGGCAAATTAAACCCGTAACTTCGGGAGAAGGGTTGCCCCGGTAGCGTGAAAGCGCGAGGGGGCCGCAGTGAAACGCGTACGGCGACTGTTTAACAAAAACACAGGTCTCTGCTAAGTCGAAAACGACGTATAGGGGCTGACGCCTGCCCGGTGCCGGAAGGTTAAAAGGAGGAGTTAGTCGCAAGACGAAGCCCTGAATTGAAGCCCCGGTGAACGGCGGCCGTAACTATAACGGTCCTAAGGTAGCGAAATTCCTTGTCGGGTAAGTTCCGACCTGCACGAATGGCGTAACGATCGTACGACTGTCTTAAGGAGTTGCTCGGCGAACTTGTAGTACCGGTGAAGATGCCGGTTACCCGCAGCTAGACGGAAAGACCCCGTGCACCTTTACTATACCTTTACTATGAATTATGGTTCTTGCTGCGCAGAATAGGTGGGAGGCTTTGATCCCGGACTCTTGGGTTCGGAGGAGCCAACTGTGAGATACCACCCTGCGAGTGCTGTGATTCTAACCTACCTCCGTAATCCGGATGAGGGACATAGTAAGGCGGGTAGTTTGACTGGGGCGGTCGCCTCCTAAATTGTAACGGAGGCGCGCGAAGCTACACTCAGACTGTTTGGAAATCAGTCGTCGAGTGCAAAGGCATAAGTGTGGTTAACTGTGAGACCTACAAGTCGAGCAGATGCGAAAGCAGGCCTTAGTGATCCGGTGGTTCTGTATGGAAGGGCCATCGCTCAACGGATAAAAGGTACGCCGGGGATAACAGGCTGATCATTGCCAAGAGTTCATATCGACGCAATGGTTTGGCACCTCGATGTCGGCTCATCGCATCCTGGAGCTGTAGAAGGTTCCAAGGGTTAGGCTGTTCGCCTATTAAAGCGGTACGTGAGCTGGGTTCAGAACGTCGCGAGACAGTTCGGTCCCTATCTGCTGTGGGCGTAGGAGATTTGAAGAGGGCTGTCCTTAGTACGAGAGGACCGGGATGGACGAACCTCTTGTGTTCCAGTTGTCTTGCCAAAGGCACAGCTGGGTAGCGAAGTTCGGTTGTGATAACCGCTGAATGCATATAAGCGGGAAGCACGCTCTAAGATGAGATCTCCCAACCCAAAAGGGAAATGAAGGGCCCAGGAAGACCACCTGGTTGATAGGCTGGAGGTAGAAGCACAGTAATGTGCGTAGCTTACCAGTACTAATCGCCCGTTCGGCTTGACCATAAGATTAACTTCGCACAGAATTCCCCAAAAGAATTCTTGCTGAAGAGACTCAACGGTCAGCCAAGTAGTTTGACTTACCCCAATCTATCCTGTTGTGAAACATCATCGACTCACTCGATGATTTTCTCAGTTTGCCGGTGACTATACTGCGAGGGCAACACCCGTTCCCATCCCGAACACGGAAGTAAAGTCTCGCTGGGCCGATGGTACTGCATTTTTGAGTGTGGGAGATTAGGTGATCGCCGGCATTAATTTCAACAATGAGCCCCGCCTAGGCGGGGCTTTTCTCTTGCCCTCAACCCATCAGTCTAGTCTTCCCCTGCACTTGGCGATGACCAGACTAATATCATCGTATTGTTCACGAGGACTGAACTGGCGGACCTCATCTACAAGCGAGGCAAGCATGGATGACGTGGAAAGCCCAGAGTATCGGCTCAAAGCTTCGATAAAACGCTGCTCTCCGAATTCCTCCCCCTCATTGTTAAACGATTCCGTCATGCCATCGGTGTAAAGTGCGAGGGTGTCCCCTGGAAAGAGATGACGTGTCCCGATCGCGCAATCCCAGTCTTTGAAGAGGCCTAGAACAGAGCTCGTGGCATCGAGTCGTTCTATGGTGGCATCCTTGCGGAGGAGAACGGCAGGAAGGTGACCACAATTCGCGTACCGCAACAGCTGGGCGGTGTCATCGTATTCGGCAAAAAAGAGGGTGGCGTATGCGTTTTCGGGCGTGCTCTCGTGAAACAGCCGATTTACAGATCGCAGGAAGCGCTCTGGCTGACCCACCACGAAAGGGGTGAACGGCCGGCTCCAGTACATGACGGATTGGTTGTGCATGTGCGCCTGAAGGTTGGCCATCAGGAGAGCGGCGGCGGTTCCCTTTCCTGCAACATCGCCGAGCACTAGTCCGAGCCGCGCTCGACCGAGATCGAGAAAGTCGTAGTAATCGCCCCCGATATGGCGAGTCTGAATGCAAGTTCCCCCATATTCAAGGGTGGCAACGGAAGGCTGCGTTTGCGGGAGGAGTCTGGCTTGGGTCTGCCCGGCCATTTCCAGCTCCTGAGCTGTGCGGCGTTCGAATTCCGCCTTCTCGATATGCATGAGACGTTGCATCTCGACTTCCTGAGTCATCTCATCGGCCTGCATGAGTGTGAACGAGTTCCCGTCCAGGTCTTCGAAGCTGGCGGACATCGCTCCGGAGGGTTGCATCTGCGGCGGATGCTGGAAGCGGACGCCGCGGACGCACCATTCTTCGAATTTCCGAACAATGTCTTCGGTGAAGAAAGCAACCTGAGTAGGCCGGCCGATGAACCTGCATTCTTCCGATCCCGGCGTTGGAGCAACCAGCGTGAGCACAGCGGTGCCATCGGGAGGAGCAACCGCAACCCCCCGGTCGCCGGATGGAAGATTCCCCTCGAAGGCCAGGGAGAACCCAAGCAGATCTCGGTAGAAATGTAAGCTTCGAGCCTGATCGCTAACGAAAACAGTGACAGAATTGAGACGAAGGTAAGACTGCTCTCGACCTGGATGAAAGCTGCATCGGTGAGCCCGGTAGGCTGAAGGAGAGCTACCCATCCCACAGATTATAGCGCCGCCTCCGCATACAATACTGCGAGGGCAACACCCGTTCCCATCCCGAACACGGAAGTAAAGTCCCGCTGGGCCGATGGTACTGCATCTTTGAGTGTGGGCGATTAGGTGATCACCGGCATTAATTCCAGAAAAGCCACCCTTCATCGGGTGGCTTTTCTGTTTCCCCTCGTACCCTCTTCCTTTCCCTCGATTCCACCTCACGCAGGCGTTTTATTTATCCAAACGGGTCTGACTGATTGCCACGCATCCTACTTACTCGGCACCTCGCCATCGAAAGTAGTCTGCAACATCATGGGTTTCCTGAAAAACTTCATCCTCAATGGCATATTAATCGCCATCCTTGCCCACGGCATGATCGGCACTTCCCTTGTCTGGGACAAGGTTCTTCTCAAAAAGCAGGGGATGAAAAACTTGCTCTCCTACGTCTTTTGGCTGGGTGCCATCAGCGTCTTCGGACTCGTCGTCGCTTTCTTCGGCTTCAAATTGCCGCCGCTGCGCTATGTCGGAATGGGATTCGCCGCCGGCGTGCTCGATCTGGTCGCCTCGTACTTTTACTATGCGGCTCTCAAAGCCGGCGAGGCCTCGGAAGAGCTGGCCGCCATGGGCGGATTTGGTCCCGTCGCCACCGCGCTGATCGCTATTCCGCTATTGAAAAGCCCGATTGGCGGAGATTTGATTGGCTTCATCGTGATGACTCTCGGCGGGTTCATCATGTTCTTTGCCTCGAAGGTGCCCCTCAAGAAAATGCTGCCGAAGATTCTGCTGGCCTCGGTCGCGTTCGGCATGACCAACGTCCTGCAAAAGATCGTTTTCGACCACACCAACTTTGCCACGGGATTCGTTTTCTACACATTCGGAACCTTTATCGGGGCGATGGCGTTGCTCGTTCCGCCCTCCTGGCGGGAGCAGATCTTCCAGCACTCTGAGGAGGCGCCTCCCAGAAGCAAGATTGGCTACATGATCAATCGCTTTCTGGCCGGCCTGGGCTCCTTCCTGGTCGTGTTTGCGATCAGTCGCACCTCTCCCGCCATGGTGGAGGCGATTTCCGGGGTGCGCTACGTCGTCATTTTCCTTGGCGCATATGCCATCACGAAGTGGAGGCCGAGCTGGTTCAAGGAGGATTTTCACGGCTGGGTGCTTGTCGCCAAGATCGCCGCGACCGGGCTCGTCATTGCCGGGCTCGTGCTGGTCGGGTTACACGGCGGTCATGCGGGTTCATCCGCCCCTTAATTTTGCCTCAGATTGAAATCAAGACTACGCCGACGGTGATGAGAAGAATGCCGGCCCATCTGCGCCAATCGATGCGTTCCTGCAAGTACCACCGCGCCAAAACTGTTTTGAAGATATAGCTTAGCGCCGTCGCCGGCACGGCAAAGCTCAACTCCGCAGTAGATAGCAGCGCGACGAATGAGAGAAAAGAGATGGCGTTGCACACGATTCCAGAGACGACAAGCTTGTGCGTGACAATATAGCGAATCACGCCAGCCATCCCTCTGGGCCCAAAGTCCTCGATTTCGCCGTGCAGGGCCATGCCTTTTGCACTGAGCAAGTCACCCGCCGTACTGGATATTACGGTGACAAAAACCCACATCCACATCATGAGGCGACCTCTTCCGGCTCCGGTTTGGTTCGCTCAGGAGTTTTAGAAACGAACAACACTCCAAAAGAAATCAGTACAATTCCGATCCATCGGCTGACGGAAATCTGCTCATAAAGAAAAAATTTGCTCAGAATCGCGGTGAGAACGTAGGCGCTGGCCGTCACCGGGAGGACATAGGTTAGATCGGCCCAGGTAAACATGGAGAGCTGCGAAACCATCCAGATAATCAGCAATGCGATGCCGCTCCAGATCCAGTAGTTTTCCAGCAATGACAGGAAGTAACCTGGAGGGCTGACCACGTGAAAGGAGGGCATCTGCGCCATTCCAAGACCTAAAAACAGGTTCCCTACCGTGTTGCTCAAGACGATCAGCACAATAAATATGCGGTCCCTCCACCTCGAAACCGTACTGGACAGTGACATTTCCACCCGGAGGAGCCGATTTGCTCTGCTTGAATTAGACGCAAATTATGCTTCGTGCGAATACACAACCCGCATCTCCATTTCCGCGAAAGCGAATTGAATCGCACGACCGTTTGGAGGTCGGTCGCGTTGGTGAAATATTGGATTAGGAGAGATAACAGCACGAATCTCTGCTAATCTACTCCGCGTATGCTTCATCTACTGCTTATCTGGTTGCTCAGTTCCATTGCGCTGCTCATCTGCGCTTACATCGTGCCGGGGTTTGAGCTGGCAGGCTTCGGCAGCGCGCTGATCGCGTCTCTCGTCGTCGGTTTTCTCAACGCGACCGTGGGATTTTTTCTAAAGCTGCTGACCTTCCCGCTCAGCATCCTTACCCTGGGGCTTTTCTTTCTGGTGATCAACGCCATCATTCTGCTGCTGGCCAGCGCTTTTGTTCCTGGATTTCACATTCGCGGCTTCGGCGCCGCGTTCTTGGGAGCCATTGTGCTGATGCTGGTTCGCCTCGCGTTCCGCGTCATCATGCACGCGTGACAGTGTTGCATCGAAAAAGAAAGGCTCCCACGCGGGAGCCTTCTGTTATTAAGAATTCACGCGAACTCACAGAACACTTCGTCAACTCCACCTGAATTTGCAGGGTGTGGGTTGTGCCGGGCATATCAACATTCCCTATTGTCACGGGTTTATTTTCCTGCAGGAGAACCGCGCTCTTAAAATCAGTTGCCCGGATGACCGGGTCTTTTGGTAAGTGATTGCTGAGTATCTACTTCGGATTGCGTGACCTGACTGCGAAGTTCGTGACCATTGGCGAACGAGCGCAAGCTGGCTTGGATAGACAGTGCCGACATCGACATATGAAATCTGTTTGTGACGCCGAATTCCCTTGGAGTTCGCCCGTTTCCAACGGCACTTTGGAACCCAGCTTCAACTCGGCCGACGGAACTTCTTCACCCGAATCCGGACGATGGCATAGCGTTTTGATCCGACCCGCTTGGTCCCGTCCATTTCGGTGAGGGTATAAGTAATCCGATAGGGTCCGGAATTGTCTGTTGCGCATCTCTCTGGCGATCAGCGGGATGGGGTTGTGGCGCGTAGCAGGTTGCGTGGCTTGAGGCGGCGGGGCGCAACGTCCTTTGCTGGACGCGCATAAGCAGCCGTTGGGGCGACACGAACACCATTGAAAGAGCTAGCAAAAGCGGAAATCCATTCTTTCGTTTCACCAGAGACCTCATTCCTCAGTTGAGTCGTTTAGTTTGCTGTTTCCTTCATGCTGGAGCTGCTGCCGGACTTCAAATAGGCGGCAAACTCCGCTTCCTGTTGCGCTTCGACCTTGGCCTGATACTCCGGATTCAGCGCCTGCAGGTCCGCGGGTTTTGCGTTGCGGGCAAATTGCAGCAGAAGTTTTTCCTGCCGCGTCAGCGGGTAACTTAAGAGGTTGGCGGCATGACGATACTCCCGATGGTCCCGCCGGACTCGTCGCACCGCGGGTTGCTGCACCGACCGGTCCCCTGCCTCGAAAGTTGTGGTTGCAACGCGAGCGACTGGAGGTACGGCCGTTGCTGGCTTCAGCGGAACTGTTGCGACTAGCTTGGCAGTCTCCGACGACGTTTGAGCTTCAGGTCGCTGATGCATGTGCGTAAACATGACGACCAGAGCGAAGGCTGCTGTCGCCATTCCAGCAGCCGGGATCCATAGGTTCTTACCGGAGCTCGCCAGCTGCGATATGGCCGCAGTTTCCAGACTCCGATGAACGCGCGACACAATCGCGGCCGGAGCTTGCGTCTCGCCCAGCATTTTCAGTGCGACATCGATATCGTCTTGAACGTTCGTCGGCCCATTCTGCTCGGTGGTCATGGCTTCCCCGTCCTCTCTTCCTTCTCCATCCGTTCTCGTAACCGCTGACGTGCGCGGAACAGGCAGGAGCGAACGCCCGATTCTGTCGTCTTCAAAATTGCCGCGATCTCCGGCGTGTCCAATTCTTCCAGCGCGGAGAGCCGCAAAACTTCTTGCTCTTTCCGGGGCAACTTGTCCATCATGCGTAAAATACGAGCGCACCTTTGCGCCGATCCCATCGTGTTTTCCGCGGACGCATCACGGCTTGGGCTGCTGTTCAATATCTCCTCGGCTTCCTCCAGCAGCGGAGTGGCGCGCAGTCGCCGCTTGCGATCGAGCGCAAGGTTCCATGCGATCCTCACAAGCCAGACGCGCGGATTTTCAATCGACGCCAGCTTGCGCTGATTTTTCAGAACGCGAAGAAATGTCTCCTGCACTACATCCTCGGCGTCACTTGCATGTCGTAGAACACTGAATGCCACACGAAACAGCAGCGCCGAATGATGAGTGGCGAGGCCGGAAATCTCCGACAATGCATCCGCGGTTTCGCATGCGCTTTGGCCCACACTTCGGCCCAGTGTCCACGTCAAGATCTGCTCGTTGGTCGCTGTTCTGACATCCATAAAGATCAGTTCACTCAACAGGACGCAGGCGAGCTACGCTGCGCTCGGAAATATTTTTCGGCATGGGCGGTCTTGTGAGTATCCCCGACCGCAAATACAAAGGACCAAGCGCTGATCGCCTGGCCCCTTGAGTGTACCTCTGTGAAATTACGGTGCGAAAACTCTCAATGCATCTGCTGCAGCTTTTGCGCGGCGATCTGGCCGGCTGTGGTCTTCGTGTCCTTGTCCTTCAGCTGCGCGTAAATCTGCTTTGCCTGGCCAGGATTGGACTGTTCGTAGATGCTGGCCAGTTCCAGCTTCGATTGCCCGGCCGGCACCGCCGTCGTGGGATGCGCAATCAGCTTTTTCAGCATCGCGATGGCATCGGAATTTCTTCCGTTCTGACGATAGAGACTGACAAGCGCGATGTCGGCCAGAGAGCCGAGGTTTGCATCCCCGTGGTCCGCCACTTTTTTTAGCGTCGACTCAGCGGCGGCGGCGTTGCCCATCTCCATATACGTCAGACCGGCGAAGTAAAGCGCATTCTTGCCAGCGTCGGTCGAACCAAAACTGTCGGCCACTTTCAGAAACTCCGCATTCGCGGCCTTGGCCCGCGCAACAGCAGAAGCGTAGGTCCGCACTCCGGGTTGTGGCGGAGTACCGGGCTGGTCCACGGGAGCGCTGTAGATATCCATCGCAGCTCCAAACGCGACCGACGCTTCATCCTGACGATGCTGATAGAAAAGAATACTGCTGATGCCAATGACCAGAACGCCAATCACGATGGCGGAAACCAAAATCGCTTGCGACTTGTGATCTTCCAGCCAGCCTAACGCGCTGTTAGCGTGGTCAATGAGAGCATCGTGTTTAATGGCATGTCGGGTTTGCGTATCCACAGAATTAGGCCGGAATCCTTCGCGGGGGGTTAGATGGTGGCAGCCGCACAAGAATCGCGCTGCTCCTTTAAGTGTAGCAGCCGCAAAAATGGGGCGCAAACGGATGTTCCGCCGCAATCAAGCGGCTGATCGGCAATGGGCGCCCGAGTTATCTCAAGGGGTAACCGGGGAGGCCACAGCGGCATTCTGGGTCGACAGCATGCTTCGCACCAGGCGGGTCGGAATGATGGCCTGAAAGATGGCTCGTTTGTCCTTTTGCTGCACCTTCATACTGTGTACAAAGGACTCCCAGTCGGCCGTATTCGCATTCTGTGCGCCAACCGTGACGTGAGTGGATCGAATGAGCCCAAGAGCCAGGTTAACCATCTCGACAGATTCCTTGGCTGCGTTCGCGCTGGGTGCAATCTCTTCCAGGCGCATGTGCACAGACCCCAGGTAACGGATCGACCCGATAAACGCGGCGCCTGCAGGCAACGTCAGTGGCAGGCCGAAGACGTGGAACTGTATCCCCGGCCCGGTCGAGGGTTCAATCTCGCCGATTCCCCATGCCTCCGACAGCAGCGGGACTTTCGAATAATAGCGCGACAACAATGTATCGCCGGTGAACGGCGATGCCGCAGAATGATAGCGATCAATGATGGAGTGGATTTGCTCCGCCGTCGGGTCATTGGATACGGCAACCAGGTCATAGCCGAGAACGACAATCCTGACCGTTCGTCCCTCGTGCTCAATCAGGTAGATCTCATGTCCAGCGTAGTTTTCGGTGGCAGACGACTGCGCTTCCAGATAGCGCGTCAGACGCTGTCCATCGAAGCGCCCTTGAAACACCTCAGAATACGCGACTGCACCGTTGGGGCCGTTGGGATCGACCATGCGGTGGATCGCAAACGCAGCCTCATCGAGATCGCGCTCAAACACAATGCCGGTGGCGTCGATGAACTTCTGGTAATCGGGATCATGCGCCACAGGATGCTGATCAAATCGAGTCAGTTTGCGCAAGGGCTTCAGATTGAAGTAGACGATGCCGTCTGCTTCTGGAAGAAGCCGGGCAACTTCAGGAGGGGCTTGCTTACGTAGATAGACTGCAGTGACAAGCGCGGCCAGCAGAGCCAGCGCGATCGCCAGACTCACCCATGTGCGCCTACGCATGTGAAGAAGCGAACCTCATGCGCTGAATGCGGAGTAGATGAGTGCGGGAACCAGGGGTACGACTTCGGCCACTTGAATCAGTCATTGAAGTTGCATTAGGCTACGATTCCCCCGCTTCACAAATAGTCGGTTTGTTGACAACGCCCGGCGCGAAGGGAGAAATGTGATTCCGAGGATAGCATGAATCCGTCTCGGACACGATAAACCTTATGTCATCGAAGCGACTGAAGGTTCATTCTGCAACTCGGGTCAACTCCAATCCCTCGCCGATCGGCAGCGTTACAGATACCGCGCCCCGCTGCGAACGCACATGCCTGACATAGTCCGTGAGATGGTGCGACAGGACGTTATCCGCGACAACAATGGCGCCGCGACGAAGGTGCAGCATGTCAAAGAAGCGGATGTAGTCTTGTTTTTCGGAGTCGATCAGGGCAAATTCAATATCGTTCAATTGGGGCAGAGTCTGCGCAGCGTCGCCGAGACGAAAATCGACAAAATCGCTGAGACCCAGCCCGGCAATCGTCTCTTTTGATTCGGCTTGGCGCGTGGGTTCAATCTCGAGTGAGATCAGCTTGCCCCGGGTTTGCTGCGCCGCGACAGCCAGCGCAATGGTGGAGATGCCGCTCGATCCGCCAATCTCGACGATCTTTGTAGCGCCGACACCGGAGACGAGAGCGGAGAGAAATTCAGCGCTCGCCGGGGCAAGATTGCGATGACGTTCCGCAAACGGAATGTCGGCAGTATCCTGCTGCACCTTGCGAGCCCACAAGCGCTGAATCTCCGCGCGATGGCTTTCATTCAACATTGTGATTTCAACATTCGGGGAGCGCTACTTCTGTTCCGCTTTCACGGCTGCTTCCGCTGCCTGAAATCCGATCTTCGAGTGGTGGCCGTCACAGAATGGCTTGTTGACGGAAGCGCCGCAGCGACAGAGCGCGACTTTCTCTTTACCGGTCAGGTCGTAGCGATTTCCCTCAGCATCGGTCAGTTCCAGTTCCGACAAATCCCCTGTCACCATATATGGGCCGTTCTTGAGTGCAACCGTCTTAATCGCCATCGATATTTCCTCCGTAATCTATTTTATGAATGGTTGTGAGGAAGTTCCGGCCAACCAGAGAGGTAGAACCATTCTGGTCTGTACTCAGTAGATGCCTGTACAGGCCAGAATGGTTCGATGCAATAGGCAAACTGGCTACTGAAGAAGCGTCGGTTCTTCTCCGTTTTCTTTTTCTTCCGGCGGAATGACAACCGCAGCTGCCACCTTGTCCGGCTCTTCCAGGTTCAACAGGCGAACGCCCTGAGTCGAACGACCCGCCGCGCGCACGGTTTTGGTGTCGATGCGGATGATCTTCCCGAACTGGCTGATCACCATCAACTCGCTCGCATCATCCACCAGGTTGATGGAACATACCTTGCCATTTTTCTTCATAGTCTTCAGGTTGATGACGCCTTTGCCGCCGCGGGACTGCAAGCGGTATTCGTCGACATCGGTTCGCTTGCCATAGCCGTTTTCCGTCACCGAAAGGATAAGGCAGGAACAGTCTGCACCGCCATCACTCTTCTTACGCTCCTTGGGAGTGACCGCAACCCCGACGACATAATCGTCCTTCGCGAGATCGATTCCACGAACACCGGCCGCCGGACGCCCCATGGAACGAACATCATTCTCGTCGAAGCGAATGGCCATGCCATCGTGTGTAGCCAGAAAGACAATCTGTTTACCGTCGGTGATCCTCGCCGCGACCAGTTCATCTTCCTTGTCGATGCCGATGGCAATGATTCCCTTGGACATCACATTAGAGAAATCTTTCAGTGGAGTTTTCTTGACCTTTCCGTTGCGTGTCCCGAAGAAGATGAACTTGCCTTCTTCCTCCAAATTGCGCACCGGCAGAATGGCGCAGACATTTTCTCCGGGCTGCAGGCTCAACAGGCTGGCCATGGCTTTGCCCTTGCCTGCCGCACCGACATCGGGAATCTCGTACACCTTCAACCAGTACACGCGTCCGGTGTTAGTGAAGCACAGCAGATACGCATGGGTTGAATCGATGATCAACTGCTCGACGAAGTCCTCTTCCCGTGTGCGCATGCCGAATCGTCCCGTGCCCCCGCGACGCTGCTGGCGATAGGTGGAGATTGCCGTGCGTTTCAAATAGCCGGAATGCGAGACCGTGATAGCGACCTGCTCATCCGCAACCAGATCCTCCATCTGCAACTCAGCCGTCTCGTCAAGAATCTGAGTCCGACGGGCATCACCATATTCCTTCTTGACCGCTTCCAGTTCCTTGACGATGACGGTGCGCAATTTTTTCTCGCTGCCCAGGATCGCCTCGTATTCCGCAATTCTGTCGCGCACTTCGCCGAGTTCCTTCAACAATTCGTCGATCGAAAGTTGCGTCAACCGATACAGCTGCAGTTCCAGGACGGCATCGATCTGGCGATAGGTCATGCCGGCTTCTGCCGCCAGATTGGTCGTATCCTTGTCCAGCTTGATGACAATTTCCTTGCCCAGCGAGAAGCGATGCAGATTCTCTCTGGCATCCGCACGCGAAGACGATCCGCGAATAATCTTGATGAAGGCATCCAGATTGTCCAGCGCAATCTTGTAGCCTTCCAGAATGTGTTCGCGCTCGCGAGCCTTTCTCAGCAGGAAGGCGGTGCGGCGACGCACGACATCGACACGATGATCGAGGAAATGCCGAATCGCCTGCGGCAGACCCATCTCTCTCGGCTGGCCATTCACAACCGCCAGAAAAATCATCGAGAAGCTGTCCTGCATCTGCGTGTTCTTGTACAACTGGTTCAGAACAATCTGCGCTTCTGCCGAACGCTTCAGCTCAATGACGATTCGCATGCCATCGCGGTCGCTCTCATCGCGCACGTCGCTGATATCATCGATCACCTTTTCATTCACCAGGCTGGCGATGCGCTCAATCAGCTTCGACTTGTTTACCTGGTACGGAATCTCCGTGACGATAATTGCCTGGCGCCCTTGCGTAATGTTCTCAATAGCGACGCGCGCCCGCATCAGGAATCGGCCGCGCCCCGTCTTGTAGGCCTGATGAATCCCGCTGCGGCCGTAGATGAACCCGCCGGTGGGAAAATCCGGCCCCTGCACGTGCTGCATCACTTCCGCCAGCCCGGCGTGCGGATTGTTGATCATTTCGATGGCGGCGTTCACAATCTCCGTCAAATTGTGCGGAGGAATATTGGTCGCCATGCCAACGGCAATGCCGCTCGATCCGTTGACGATCAGCGTGGGAATGCGGGTGGGGAGCACCACCGGTTCCAATGTACTTTCGTCGTAATTCGGGGTGAAATCGACCGTCTCCTGATCGATGTCGGCCAGCATTTCTCCAGCAATACGCGTTAAACGGGCTTCCGTATACCGCATCGCCGCCGGCGGATCGCCGTCCACGGAGCCGAAATTCCCCTGCCCGTCGACCATGGTGTAGCGCATGGTGAACGGCTGCGCCAGTCGCACCATGGTGTCGTAAATTGAAGCATCTCCATGGGGATGGTAGAGTCCCATGGCCTGTCCGACTACCTTGGCGCACTTGGTGTATTTCTTGTTGTACTGCAGGCCCATCTCCTGCATCGTGTACAAAACACGCCGGTGGACAGGTTTCAGGCCATCGCGCACATCCGGCAAAGCGCGCCCAATAATCACCGACATCGAATAGTCGAGGTACGACCGACGCATCTCCTCTTCGATGTTGATAAAAATCATGTTCGCCGCGCCGGGGCCTTGGGGGCCACCCGGAGGGGTTCCATTACTGCCGGCACCGTCGCTGCCATTATTGCCAAGAGGAAGTTGGGGGTTTTGCTCGTCTGCCATTTTTTGTCGCGAACCGTTCTATTTGAGGGTGAGCCTAGAGCCTATCCGGCGACCATTTTCGACTGCATTCTGCGTGCCGGATGGAACGAAAGGTCTCTCTCTAGGATACAGGGTTTTCAGGCGTTTGAGCAGGCCGGAAGAGGTGAAGTTAACGAAGCCTTAACTACTGATTCGCCGAGACTTACCGCTAAGAAATAAGCAGCGGTAGGCTGGCCAGTGTGAGGATCACCTGGGTCACCGCCAACGCCCCCGCCAGCCACAGGAACATGCGTTTGTGACGAGACTCCAGCATGTCGGCGAACACCCCGCCGGTAAAGGTCAAAACGAACGGGAGGGCCCAAATCCAGGGTTCGCTGCGCACTCCCGTGGTTTCCAGCGAGAGCAGAACCAGCGCGACGATCAGCGGCGTCGTGTTCCCGAAATATCGCGAGCGGCGATGAAAAATGTACAGCGCGGCGGCGGAAAGCGCGGCAATTGTCATCCCGGCATTCGAAACATTCTCCATCATGTGCAGACTGCCCGCCCAGGAAAACCACATGCGCGCATCAGCGCTTTCAAACACATAACTGAGTCCGTCCAAATGGAAGGCATAGGAGGCGACCAGGATCAAAAATCCGCCCAAGACCGCAATCGCGAGCGCGGGAAGTACCAGAGGTTTTTTATTTTCAGCGAGATACAGCATGAAACCAAAAGCCAGCAGCAAGCCCAAAAGTGCCGCCAACACATGCGCCGTGGCAGTCAGTCCTAGGGCCACAGTGAGCAAAACCATCCGCGGGCGCCACTTCCTGCGCGGTCCCTGCATCGCGTGCGCCAATCCGACTGCCGTGTAAAGAACCCCATACAGCCCCCAGGCCGCGAGAATCTCGTTATTCGGGTGAACGCAAACACGAATTACCTCGGGCGAAAAACAATAGAGGGTGAGCGCAAAAAAACCGCCTGCATTCCCGTAGAGCCGCCGCGAAACCCACCAAATTCCGCCGCCCAGCCAGACGCCAAAAAAAATAAAGGGCAGTCGCAGCAAAAGAAGAACATTGCCGGCAAGATGCCGCATCTCCCACGGCGAAACGCTGCTGGATTGGCCAAGAAGAATGCGCTCGACCGTCAGCGAAAATCCGGCAACGCGATAGGCAAATGTTCCATCGCTGATGTTGCCGCAGGAGGTCAGATATCCGGCCAGAGGAGAAGGCCGCTCCCAGAGCTCGCGCCCGCAGCGCGCATACGCATAATCCTGGCGGGTCAGCGTCTGTCGATGTACCACCCACAAACATTGCAAGGCAAACACACACAACAAGACAGCAGCCAATATCTGCGGTTTGTGGATTTCAAATCTAGGCGTGCGCATGCGGCTGTTGCTGAGTTTACTAGAGAGCGATGGAAAATCAGGGTTGGCCACCCCCTGTCCCCGTTTTCCCGGCATCTAAAGCACACGGTGGTATCTTTGCACCTGTCTATCCACCAACTGCTAGACTAGCTCTCTCCCTTAAAAAATCAGCGAACACGATGGCTGACGAGGATTGTTTGATGTCAAAGGTCGTCGTCATTGGTGCGGGTGTCATGGGACTGGCAGCCGCATACCAGGCCCTGCTGGATGGATGTGACGTAGACATTCTCGAAGCCTCCGCGGAGCCGGGCGGAATGGCCGCACATTTCGACTTCGGCGGTATCTCGATTGAACGTTTCTACCACTTCGTATGCAAAACGGATCATCCAACATTTGAGTTGATGGCCGAGCTGGGTATCGCCGACAAGATGCGTTGGGTGTCCACCACCATGGGCCTCTTCAGCCGTGGGGAGTTACATCCCTGGGGCGATCCGATTTCTTTGTTGAAGCTTCCCGGAGTCAGTCTGATCAGCAAGCTGCGATATGGGTTTTTTGTTTTCGCCTGCACCCATCGCGATCGTTGGCCTGCATTGGAAAATCGGTCGGCAAGAGAATGGATTACACGCTACTGCGGAAGTGATATTTACGATCGATTGTGGCATCCCCTGCTGGATTTCAAGTATTACGAATATGCCAACAACATCTCAGCCGCGTGGATATGGACTCGAATCCGCAGAATTGGCAAGTCGCGAAAAAATATCATGCAGGAGGAGCTCGGCTACATCGACGGAGGCTCCAAAACTCTCGTAGACGCTCTGCTGCAAGCGATACAGCTGCGCGGCGGGAGATTGCACTTGAACACGCCGGTGCGGCAGGTGACGACTGAAAAAGACTGCGTGACGGGTGTCGACACGCTCTCAGATCACGTTTCCGCAAACGCAGTCATTTCTACCGTCCCCACACCTCTCATCTCCCGCATGGTTCCCGACTTGCCTTCGGAGTGGAAGGCACGCTACCAAGCGATCCATAATATCGGCGTGATTTGTGTCATTCTGAAACTGCGGCGTTCGGTCAGCCCACACTTCTGGGTGAACATTTCAGAAAATGGCATTGAAATACCCGGTATTATCGAATTCTCCAATTTGAGAAGCGTTGGTGATAACACGATCGTGTACGTTCCGTATTACATGCCAATCACGAACCCAAAATTCTCCTGGCCCGACGAAAAATTGCTCGATGACGCCTTCTGCTGTCTACAGCGGATCAACCCAGCGCTCCTGCGCGAAGATATCGTCGACGTAAAGATAGCTCGCTTGAAACATGGACAGCCGGTTTGCGAACCCGGGTTCGCGGCAAAGATTCCGCCGGTTCAAACTCCCATTCGCGGGCTGCAAATCGCCGACACGTGCTTCTACTATCCCGAGGACCGCGGCATCGCCGAGAGCGTGCGCCTGGGTCGTGCCATGGCGCGCGCCATCCCCAGAGGTTCAGCCGTGAACACGACCTACGGCCGGACCACTTCTGAACCATCGGGTTCTGCTTGAAATGCCTCAACCCGCCCACTCAACTCGGAATGGGCTGTTCTGTGCGTTGGCAATGGCGGCCGCCATCCTGGTTGCAAACCCGTCCGCCGACATGCCATTCATGGACGATTTTTCGTACATAAAAAGCGCGCTAGACTTTGCGCGAACAGGGCACATCGTCTATAACGGCTGGGCTACGGCAATGCTAGGATGGCAGATTCCGTGGGGCGCCATGTTTATCAAGCTTTTCGGCTTCTCCTTTACAGGCATGCGCTTGTCGATGTTGCCGTTGGCGATGCTGACCGTGTACTTGTTCCATCAGATCCTGCGCCGGTTTGGAGTCAATGCGCAAAACTCCGTGTTGGGCGCGTTGACCTTGGGAATTTCCCCGCTCTTCCTGCCAATGGCGACCAGTTTCATGACAGATGTGCCGGGCTTGCTTGTCATCCTGGTGTGCATCTGCATGTGCCAGCGTGCCGTGGCAGCCACTAGCGATCGCAGCGCCCTGCTGTGGCTATGCGCGGCAACCGCCGTCAACGTTGCCGGGGGAACGGTGCGACAGATCGCGTGGCTTGGTTCTCTGGTGATGGTGCCGTGTACTGCATGGCTGCTTCGCCAGCGGCGCGGAATGAATGTAGCGGCAGCGCTGCTGTTTCTGTTCGCCCTTGTCGGAGTGGAAGCCTGCATGCACTGGTTTCTGCGCCAACCCTATTCCGTGCCGCAGCCGATTCTGCCACCGTCGATGAATGCCCATATTTTTTTTCACATGGACGCGCAACTTGTGAAAACCCTCCTCTGCCTTCTTCTAGCAGTTCTCCCAATCTCTATTGCATGGATCCCCTCTGTGCGTCAATTTTCGCTTGGCGCAAAACTGCGAGTGTTCTCCGTTCTCGCAGTCTTAGTCGTTCTGATGTTCCTTCTTGAGCGGCGCGACGTCATGCGAGGCTGGATGGTGCCTTGGCTCACATCTGTATACGCAATGGAATGGAATCTATTACCCGACATCTACGGGAACGCCACCAACACCACTGTCTTTTGGTGGCGGGGAATAATTTCCATTCTCGTGCTCGTGCCCGCGATTATATTTTTGGATGAGTGGGCGAGCCGGAAGCGAGGAATTCCGCCCCTCTCGAAGAGTCAAGCAAATCCATGGAGGTCTGTCGCTTGGATTCTGGGCCCCTATTCCATTTGCTATTTCGCCTTGCTGGCAACTTGCGGCGCCGTCTACCTCATCTGGGACAGATACGTTTTGGGGCTGATTCCATGTGCAGTTATCATTCTCCTTTTGCGATACCAACAGCAGTTCGGCGCTAAGCTGTCTCGCATCAGCGTTATTGTCGCGACTCTAGTTGGACTTTCTTCGATCGCTGCTACTCACGATTTTTTTGTAGAATCCCGTGCTCTTGTTCATTCGATTCGAGCGGTTAGAAACTCTGGCGTGGCATCGAATTCAATTATGGCAAGCTCAACAACGTTAGGGTGGGCACGCGATGGTTGGATCCAGGTACAAGGTGGCGGACACATCAACGATGCAAGAATAAAACTTCCGGCTGGCGCATATCACCCAACAGCGATCAACTCGAAGTACCCCCCGCTGTACACGAACTGGTTCGGCAACTTGACGCCGGCAATCTCGCCTCAGTACTTTGTCGTTTCTGATCCGTTGCCGGGTCTCGATTCGACCGAATTTCCTGCGGTTCACTACACGGCGTTGCTGCCGCCGTTTCATCGGACAATTTATGTCCGGAAGCTAAAGCCGGGCGTGAATTGAGTCATTATCTGCGGTTTGTGGATTTCAGATCTAGGCATTCGCATGCGGTTGTTGCTGAGTTCCTGGAGAACCATGGAAAACTCGTCTCGCGCATCCACCCGTTCAACGCTTTCCCCGCATCTAAAGCGAACGAAGACGCCACGCGCGCGGCTGCAGGCTGCTAGATTAATTTTCTGTACTCCAAAAGATCAGCCAATACGATCGCTGACAAGGAATTGTTCGATGTCGACGGTCGCAGCCAGGGGTCTCGATGTTGGTATCTCGGTTGAACGTTTCCACAAGTTCGCATGCAAAACTCCAGCATTCGACTTGATCGCGGAGCTGGATATCGCCGACAAGATGCGTTGGGTGCCCGCCGCCATGGTCTATTTCAGCCAGGGAAAGCTGCATCACCGGGGCGATCCGATTTCTTTGTTGAAGTTTCCCGGACTCAACCTGATCAGCAAGCTGGGTTGTGGATTTTTTGTTTTCGCCTACATTCCCGGAATGGTAGCTGACTTGCCCCTGAACTGAAAGCTCGTCGCCAGCCAATTCATAGTAATGGCGCGATCTGTGTCATTCTAAAATTGAAACGGTTCGTAAAACCCTTATTCCGGTCGACATTTTGGAAGACGGCATCGAACTTCCCGGTGTCATTGAATTTTCGAATCTAAGAAGCATTGGCGACGAGATTATCGTGTACATGTTACATGCCTGTCACAAGCGCGAAGGTTTCCTGGCCCGACGATAGGCTTTGCGACGATGCCGTTACTTGTTTGCGACGCATCAATCCAACCCTCCGAAAGGAAGACATCACTGACGTAAAAATTGCACGCCTTCGACACGGACAACCGGTTTGCGAACCTGGCTTCGCTGCAAAGATTCCGCCGATTCAAACCCCGATTCGCGGCTTGCAGATTGCGGATACGTGCTACTACTACCCCGAAGACCGCGGCATCGTAGTGAGTGTGCGATTGGGCCGCAATGTGGCCAGAGCGATGAAGGGCTTGGATAGATAAGCACCCCTGCATTCATGGACAGAGAAGACACATCAATCGGATCAACGAGTGTGAAGCTTGCTCCAGTTCCATCTGGCCAGGGTTCTCACTCGCACCGCAACGCGCTATTGTGCGTCTTGACCGTTACGATATGTGTACTGCTCACCAACCCAGTCGCAAACATGCCCTTCAGCGACGAGTTCTCTTACGACAAAACAGCCTTGGAATTTGCCCGTACAGGCCACATTCTTTACAACGGCTGGGCGACCGCCACGCTAGGATGGTTGATTCCTTGGGGCGCCATTTTCATTAAGATGTTCGGTTTTTCATTTACCGGCATGCGGCTCTCCATGCTGCCGATTGACGCCGCCACCGTGTACTTGTTCCATCAGATTCTGCGCCGATTTGGCATCAATCCCGGTAACGCGATCTTCGGAACCCTCGCCTTCGCATTGTCGCCAATCTTCATGCCCTCGGCCGTCAGTTTCATGACCGACGTGCCCGGCATATTCGTCATCTTCGTCTGTTTGTATATGTGCCAGGAGGCAGTTAGGAGTGCGAGCGACAGGGCCACTCTTATGTGGCTCGCGTCTGCCAGCGTTTTCAATGTTGCGGCCGGAACAGTGCGCCAGATTGCGTGGCTGGGAGCCCTGGTTATGGTGCCTTCAACCGTATGGTTGCTGCGACAACGCCGCGGTGTGAAAGGCACTGGAGTTGCACTGTGGATTTTCAGCTTCATCGGCGTGCTGCTCTTCCTGCATTGGTTCAATATCCAACCATATTCTGTACCGGAGCATGTTATCTGGGCGCCGATTACCTGGATGACATTTCCTCATTTGGCCGCGCAGTTGGTGAAGATGGTTCTATGCCTGCTCCTGATCATTCTCCCGCTCTCCGTGGCGTGGTTGCCGTCCGCACGCGAACTGGATCGCAACGCCTGGCTGCGCGTCGGCGGAGTTCTTGCCGTATTCGTTACGTTTGAACTTCTCGCCAATGCACTGGGAAGGATGGATACCTGGCTCATGCCCTGGCTGATGTACTTACTGCCGGAGCAGTCCGCAATTCATCCGGGCATATTCGGCACGGCTCCCCGCGCTACGTTGTGGATCCGTTTCGCAATTTCTTTCTTCATCATTGCCGTGGCGGTTATCGCATTGGAACGAGAGTTGGTGCGAATGCCGAGTGGTCCGACGCAACGGAGCGAGGCGCCCACCGCTGGCAACCCCGGAACATCATGGCACGATATTGCGTGGATTCTCGGACCCTTCTCCCTGGGTTATGTTCTTCTGTTGATGCCTCGCGGAGCATTCGATCAGATCCAGGACAGGTATATGGTGGGCTTGGTCCCTTCCGTCCTTGTCGTCCTTCTTAAGCTGTATCAGGAGCGGGTCGGTCCGAGACTACCCGCTGTCAGCATGGTTATGTTGCTCGTATTCGCTGCGTATTCAGTTGCCGGAACTCACGATTTTTATGCGGAATCTCGGGCGCAGGTGCGCGCGATCCAAATGGTGGAAAATACCGGCGTGCCAAGAAAATCTATTCAAGCCGGCTTTCCATCCGACGGGTGGATCCAAATTGAAAACGGCGGACATATCAACGAACCACGCATCAAAGTACCTATCGGCGCCTATGATCCCAAACCTTTTTCCAAAATCCCTAAGGGATGTCGAGACGGATTCACAAACTTTGCGCCCGTGATTGAACCCAAATACTTCATCCTGTTCCCCTGGTTCAAGAATCCTTCCTTACCTCCTCCGTCCTGGTGTTTCGTCCGGGCCAATTTTCCTCCGATTCATTACACAGCATGGTTGCCGCCCTTTCACGAATCGATGTACGTGAAGAAGCTTGCACATGGCACCGTGCATCCGCAGTAACTGTGGCGCCACATCGGCCAGCATTGCATCCAACCGCCGCTCACGATACCATCCGCTTGCATGGACTTGAATCGATCATCCGACCGCATCGTCTCCGCTGAGCCTGTCGAAGACGATCTTGCACTCGACCTGAAGCTGCGCCCGCAGCGGCTAAATGAGTTTATCGGGCAGCGAAAAGCGAAGGAACAGCTGTCGATTGCGTTGCAAGCGGCGCGCAATCGTGGCGAAGCGCTGGACCATGTGCTTCTCTCCGGTCCTCCAGGGCTGGGCAAAACCACACTTGCCAACATTATTGCGAATGAACTCGGCGTCGGCTTTCAGCAAACCTCCGGGCCCGCGATCCAGATTCAGGGCGATCTGACGGCAATCCTGACAAACCTCAAAAAGCACCAGGTGCTGTTTCTGGATGAGATTCATCGCCTGCAGCCCGCTTTACAGGAAAAGCTGTACACGGCGCTGGAAGATTACAAATTGGACATCATCATCGGACAGGGACCGGCCGCGCGTACGCACGTGATGGATCTGCATCCGTTCACGTTCGTCTCCGCCACCACGCGGCCCGGACTGCTGGTGTCTCCCCTGCTCGCGCGATTTGGGATTCTGCTGCGGCTGGATTTTTACACTGAAGAAGAATTACGCATCATCGTGCATCGCTCCGCGGACGTGTTGAACGTACCCATTGACGACGATGGTGCCGCGGAAATTGCAATGCGATGCCGCGGAACCCCCCGCATCGCCAACCGCCTGCTGCGCCGGGTTCGCGATTATGCGCAGGTTCGCGCCAATGGGTACATCGACCGCGAGATTGCGATGGCCGCCCTCAGCCTGCTGGAAGTGGACGCGCACGGATTCGACGAAATGGATCGCCGCCTGCTTCGCACCATCATCGACAAATACGATGGCGGCCCTGTCGGTCTGAACACATTGGCAGCTGCGCTGGCGGAAGAAGAAGACGCGCTCGAAGAAGTGTATGAACCGTTTTTAATTCAGATAGGATTTCTAGATCGCACACCGCGCGGCCGCGTCGCCACCCGACTTGCATATCAGCATTTCGGCCTGGAGCCGCCCCGCAAACAGAATCTTTTGTTTTGACGCCAATTGGCGTTCGCCTTTACATCTTGCACACATCGTTAACTGCAGTGCGATTCCTCTGCATCTAAATATCCGCAGGCAATCCAGCGCGCTCGCGCAGTCCCCTACAATGGAAATAGGGTCAATGCAATCGAGACTGAAAGACAATTGAATCAGTTGATGCGCCGAAATCTATTCAGGCATCTGTTTTTGCCGCTGCTGATGGTTCTTACGTGCTGCTGCACTCGCACCTTTGCCTCTGACAGCGCGGATAAGGAGCCGATGTCGTCCTCCCTGCCGTCGGCGCCGGAACCATCGCTATCTGCTTCGACGCAACAGTCTGTCCGCCATACCGCCCACGTGATTGTTCCCATGCTGGATGGCGAGCCCAAGTTGAGTGACTTTCTGGTCTCCCCGCTCGCATCCCACGCGGCCCGGCAAATGCTGCGGATCAGCCACTTCGTCGAGCGATACCCCGACGACGGAAAGCCTTCGACCGAACCCACCATCGCCTATCTGGGATATACGCACAAATATTTCTATGCGGCGTTCATTTGCCACGACCGCACGCCGAAGCTTATCCGCGCCCACATGCTCGCCCGTGACAACCTTGGCGACGACGACAATGTCGATCTGTTCCTGGATACGTTCCACGATCAGCGCCGATCATTCTTATTCGAGACCAATGCCTTGGGCATCCAGTCGGACGCACTTTACAGCGAACAAAATGGCTCCGACTATTCCTTCGATACTGTATGGGACACGTGGGGAAAGCGCACGCCCTATGGCTACGTCGTCCTGATGCGCATTCCATTTGCGAGCCTCTACTTTGCCAAGGCAGATCCGGGACAGATGCGCACTTGGGGAATTATTTTGGAACGCAACATCTCTCACGCGAATGAGAGTGCGTATTGGCCTCGGAACACCCATAACGTGGCTGGACTTCTTACCCAGGACATCGCCGCCGACGGTTTCATGAATATCGCGCACGGTCAGAACTGGCAATTTGAGCCGTACGTGCTCGCGCGCAATCTACGCCAGTTGAACGTGATCGATCCGAACAATCCCTATTTCGAACACAAGTCGCTGCAGGCCTATGCCGGACTTGACGCAAAGTTTATTCTGCGCAACAGCCTGATCCTGGACGTCACGCTCAATCCTGATTTCAGCCAGGTGGGAATCAACAATCCTGCGACTCCGAATCAACGTTTTCCTCCCTACTTTCCTGAGGTCAGACCATTCTTCATTGAGAACAGCAGCTACTTTATGACCCCGGTCAATCTCTACTACACCAACAACATTGTGCTGCCGCAGTATGGAGCGCGACTCACGGGAAAACTGGGTCCGTGGGCTCTGGGCGTGCTTGGCGTCGATGATCGCAGCCCGGGCCAGGATGTGCCTCCTGGAAATCCAGAGTATGGGACACGCGCGCAATACTATATCGGACGCGTCAATCGCGATATCGGCTCTCTGTCGGATGTAGGCATCATTTATGCCGACCGCGAATACCAAGACTCCTACAATCGCGCCGGCGGTTTGGATTATCGCTCACGCTTGAAGAATCGCTGGACGCTGACCGGCCAAGTGATCTCATCCGCAACGGAAAACCTTAGCAACGACACGCCGGGAGAACAAACATGCCAAAACCTCAGCCTGACCTGCAGCGGCCAGGTGTATTCGCAAGAACTGAGTTACTCCGACTTACATCAAAATTGGTGGGTAGGTTACAACGACACGTCCGCTGGATATGTGACCGACACGGGTTTCTTTCGGCGCCCAGACGTGCGCGAACCGGATGGCTATTATGCCTACACATTTCGTCCAAAAAGCGGATGGATTCAGTCGCATGGCCCCAGCGTTTACAGTGAGCGGATTTGGGACCATACCGGGTTGCCGCTCGATTTCTATATCAATCCAGCGTATAGCGCCAGCTTCAAGTACCGGACCTCCGTGTCTGCGAACATAGAATTTGGCCAGGACCGTCTACGCCCCATTGACTATCCTGTGCTCACGCACAACGTTGAGTACCATAGCCATACCAGCGGCGTAAATTTTTACAGTTCGCCGTTGCCCTATATTGCGGTTGGCGGCGGCGTCTATACCGGCAGAACCATCAACTATTCCCCACCAGCCAATAGCGGACCCGACCCGGTGAATGTTACATCTCCAAACCTGAATCTGGAAATCAAGCCGATCGGGTCAATCGATCTGAACAACAGTTATGTATATACGCACTTCACGAATCCATCCAACGGCGCCGTTGTCTACGACAATCACGAACTGATTTCCCGCTGGAACTACCAAATGACAAAATCAATTTCATTCAATCTGATCGGTCAATATATTTCCACGTTGCCGAATCCCCAGTACACCAGCGCCACCAATTCCAAGGACCTGTTCGCCGATGCCCTCTTTACCTATCTGCCGCATCCGGGTACTGCCATCTACTTCGGCTATATCGGGAACTTTGCCAACTTGAATCGCGCGTTATGCACCCGCAACTCGCAGGGAACCTGCAACCTCAGTGATCCCATTCTGCCGATCACTTATTCTTCGCTCATGAACGATGACAAAACGATCTATCTGAAGATGACTTACCTGCTGCGGTTCTAGATCTACTATTCCGCCGGAGCAACAATGAATTGCTCAATCTTTCCGTCCGGCATCTGGTAGGTCGTCAACACCACGTGGGTGGCGGCAAACACCACATCGTAGGCGCGGAAGGTCATGCCGCCGCGCGACTCTTTTGCCGTTTGACGAAATTCAATCGGCGCCCCGAGAGGTTTCAGGCTGGATTCAAAGTCGTCAAGCGCCTGCGCATCGAAATACGCGTTGCAGTTCGTTGTGAACAGCGAGCGATCGATTTTGCCCTGCTGCAGGCCAATGAAAATCTGGCGCGCCTGATCCAGGCTCTGTTTCGACTCATTCGGCGGCAGGCCAACCAGCATCGCGGCGATCTTGCCGGCGATCACTCCCGCCGCACCCACGGCTTCCTGATTCGTAAACACCGCAATCGCTACTTTGTCCTGCGGCAGCACCATGTTTTCGCTGGTAAATCCCGACACTTCTCCGCTATGCGAGATCACCAGGTGACCATCGCGCGTCGATATCTCTACCCCCAGCCCGTAATGCGTGTCCTCTCCGTCCTTCAACTTCACTCCGGTAAACATCTCCTTATAGGAGGCAGGCTGCAACAGCGATTCGTTCATCATCGCAATGTCCCACAGCAACAGATCGCGCACCGGCATCGCCAACTCGCCCGCGGCAAACATCCATCCCGGGCCATCTTGCGGAGCTGGCCGGAGTGGACCGAGCGCGTATCGCACATACCCATGCGCATCGGTCTGCTCCAGATGGTTCATATCGGAGTTCATGACGTCCGTCATATGCAGCGGGGTAAAAATATTCTCCTGTAGGAATTTCATCACCGACATTCCGCTGACGATTTCCACGATTTTTCCGGCAATAACATAGTTGGTATTGCTGTATTGCCATTCCGTTCCGGGTTCGAAATCAAGCGGCTTCTCGCCCCAGTTGTCTATGATCGCATCGGCCGTGGTGGGATTCTTCATGGGCAGCATGGAGTAGTCTTCGGCGTAATAATCCTGATAACCGGAAGTATGGGAGAGGATTTCCCGCAGCGTCACCTCTTTAGCGCGCGTCAGCTGCGGCAGCCAGGTCGAGATGGGATCGTCGAGTTTCAGCTTGCCCTGCTGCTGAAGCATCAGGATGGCCGTCGCCGTAAATTGCTTGCTGATCGAGCCAACGCTGTAGCGCATCTCTGGCGCGGCCTCGACAGGCGGATCCAGCTGGGCTTTGCCATAAGCCTTGACGTATGCGATCTTGCCATTCGCCACGATCCCGACGGAGGCACTCGGCACTCCAGTGGTCGCCATCATCTGCTGGGCAATCGCATCCACCTTAGCCTGCTGATCGGCTGGCAGCGAGTTCTGGCCAAGCGTACAAAGAGGCGCACTCACCCACGCAATCAGTAATCCAGCAATCGCAACGTAACGGGCGTTGCGGGAAAGCAACATTCCAACTGCCATTCGAGCTCCTTTGCAACCATGGGCAAATTCCAATCGTACGAGAAGCTGAGCCGCAGCCCATCCGCGACGTACGTACCACCACAATCCTAGTAAACTAAACCCTAGGATACGTAGCCAACAATATGACAGAATCTTCAACCGCTTCGATGAATCTTCCTCTTGCCTCTGCAATTGAATCTGCGGCGAAAACCGCGGGTCTGGTGGTTTTGTCCACTCGCGCAGGTTCTGATTTCAATGGAGCGCCGACAACTTGCTTCGTCTTTGGACTGCATGCCGACACTGCCGCCGATTGCACCCTGCAGTTGGAGTTGAGCAACACCTTCGACGCGTCGCAGACTGCTTTGTTGCCGGAGTTGACCAGCTATCTGCGCGAATCGGCGCTGCGCCTTCGCAATCCGCGGCCGGACTGTTATGTCACGCAGGCTGGATTGCCGATTCGATTCGCAGATTTTCGCTGGCCGTTTCATCGCTCCACTTCCGGCTCCGATACGTATGTGGTGCATGGCGTTGCGCACCTGGAAGATGGGACTGCGAGCCCACTCCATGCCAAAATCGCCGCCAGCATGACGGTCACCTTTGCGGACATCGTCGCCGCGCCCGAGCAGCCCTATGCGGAATCATTTATCTATAATGCGGTTCGCAAGACGCTGGACCGCGGCCAGATGGAAATGATCAAGAGCGGCAATCGCCAGCCTGTTCCTGTCACCACGCGGTATTACAGTCGCTGGGACAAAAAGTTTGTCTTCAGCGACACTGATGATGAGGCGCGCACTGATTTTCTGGCTCTAAAGCTCTATTGGCTTTCTGGAGTGCTGGGAGACAGCCAACCGGTGTGGGTCGCCGATCCCAGGGACGCGCAGTATCTAAACACCACCAAGGATCAACTGCAACGCGCGGCAACGCTGTTGGCCAGCGAGGGGTTCATTAAACTTGCAGCCGACCCGCAATTTGCAGCCGCAACGCCGTTGCTATTGCAGCGCGCCGAGCATTACCACACGGTCCTGGCGGCCGCGCTGGCGATCACCAAACCCGCCTTCAACGAAGAAATGCGCCACGGACACACAAATATGTAGGTGGCCTGTACCGACTGCTTGCGCTTCCCTTGGTCACTACCGCGGGACCACAAGCAGTCAGACACGCGGTCTTCTTTTATTTCGCGTCCACCACACAACGGAATCCAACTCCGCCGGAACGGTCGTAGCTGGGAGCCATCAGTAGCAATTTCCCGTGCTCATCGTTGCGATACGCTTGCGGAAAATACCAGATCGAGCCTTGCGGCTGGTAATGACTTCCGCCGCGCAGGATTCCGGCCCGGGTGTGTTCATCCTTGAACTCGTCGGTCCACTGCCACACATTGCCGACCATATCCATCACGCCAAACGGGCTGGCGCCTGCAGGGTGTGCATCGACATTGGCGGCGCTCGCCATCCTTCGTTCCGTGTCAGGCACCGGCACCGCCTGCGGATTCCAATCGTTCCCCCACGGATAGGTGCGTCCATCCGTTCCCTGAGCGGCGTACTGCCATTCCCACTCATGCGGCAACCGCTTGCCGGCCCATTTCGCGTAAGCGCGAGCATCTTCTAATGAAACCCAGGTCACCGGCTTGTTGCCCCACCCATCTGGATACGTCCCATTTTTCCAATCACGCAAGAAATCCAGTTTGTCCTTCGGCTGGTAGTGGGAAGCGTCGAGGAACTTTTTGAACTCCGCATTCGTCACCGAATACTTATCGATGTAGAACGAATCGATGTGCATCTTATGCTCGTGAAAACGCCGCGGCATATCCTCCCAGGGATATTGCACGTCGACCCCGATATCGTCGCCGCCTTCGATTTCAATGCCGCGCACCTTAAAAACGAAGTCGGACCCGGGAATCTGGATCATGCCCTCCGGCGCGCTCGCCGCTGGCTTCGTTGCTGGATTTTCTACCATTTGTTGCGGCAGCGTCTTCCATTCATCGGAATAATTGGACAGCGGTGTCGCCGTCATAGCTTTCATCTTTGCCATCAGTTTCTGCATCGCAGCGTCGGCATCACCCGGCGTTGCCAACACTGCGCCAAAGCCGTGCGCCTCCATCGAGAACGACAATACATCGTTGCTGCCTTCACGATCAGGCTTCAGTTCGACCCCGTGATACAGATCGAAGTAGTGCATTCCGTCCTTTGCGGGAACGCTCATCTGCCTGCCGGATACGTTGTACTCATTGCGGTTCACGATGGTCCACACCGTCTTGTCGCCCAGCGGCCAACGGCTGGCGAAGATTCCGTAAAACGTGGCGGGATACATTGGCTCCCACCCTGGGCTCACAAGAAATGGAGCCACACCACGTTCAATCGTGGCCATCCGCCGAGTAGCTTCACCATCGCGCGGCGTGATTCCGTTCCAGATGCCCCAGATATTCTCCCAGCTTTCCCAGCCGATGCCATTGAAGAAGGCGAATTGAAGATCATCCGTCTTGTTGCGGTTCCAGCGGTGAGAGATGTTGACCATGTGGCGGGTCTCCAGCCATTTGAAGCGGTCCACTTCCGGCGCAAATGGAAATTGATATTGACCCCACGTCATCACATTCCACGCCAGCGCCTCATCCGAAGGCTGGCCTTCCGGTTCAAACGCCAGCGGGTGGCCAGCCTTTTCCGCCGCCGATGAAAACGCGAGCGGCACGCCATCCTGCGTGTCACCGTTGATGCCATCGGCATTCAATTGCTTCATGAATTCTGCAATCGCTTGCGGCCACAGTACTCCCGGATCGCGTGTTCCCTGGTCCCACATCATCATCGGGAACAACACCCTCACGCCGCGGCGATGAAAGTCCGCCACCATCTGCTGCACGCCGGCCACCCCACCGGGCATGGAACGAACCATATCGTGCTGATTGCGATCGTCAATTCCCATATTCGGATAGGTAGACCAGACAAGCACGGCATCAATTCCGCCATAACGCTTCTCGAGATCATCCAGGTAACGATCCACCGTGTATTTGCCGGCGACAGGATCGTACAGATACCGATCCTGCACCATCATCTGCGGCTGGATGAAGCTGGATTGCGTCCACTGCAAAGCAGGCATACTGTAGCGCGCGCCATCGTACCCGATTCGAATCCGGCGTTCCGTGCGCCAATGAGTTATGTCCTTCAGCCATGCGTCATGCGTACTCGCCGGGCACGGACGATATCCGCCCTGAAGCGCGGCCGCGTAGGCGTTACTGTACGTGAGGCAGTCTGGAACCGGCATCTGTTCCCTGACTAGCCGGTACTGTGTGTCTTGTCCGGTTGCTACGGGGCAAAGCATCGCGGAAACGAAAAGCGCAGCGATCACGGCATATATGTGGGTGCGAAGACGACTCATACATTCTCCCATTCAGAAAGTTTCCAAGCCTGCGCGGCATAGTCGGCCGCATGTTTGCAATACGCTACTTGAATACCGTAACAATGCGGTGTCCGTAGGGCGGCAGATCCACAAGCAGCCTGCCGTGTCGAATTGGCATAGCCGTCCCAGGATCCAGCCCCGCGAATTTCGAACCATGCACTGCGCCAATATCCACCTTGACCTGAGCCGGTTGCGATTGAAAATTGAAGACCACCAGGAGGCGCTCCGAATGATCGGCCGCATCCCGCAAGTTTGCGTAGAAATGTGTGTCATCATCGGTCGCGATGCGACGTCGAGCGCTGTTTTGATATAGCGCAGGATGGTGAGCCTTCAGTTTCAGAAGCGCAGGAATTCCAGGCGATGGCTGCATGATTCCGCCGCGAGGATCACAGTAACAAAGCATGTCTCCGGAGGTCGCCAGCAGGGCTTCTGCCAGTTTTTGCTGAGCTGCATCATGGAGATTGGGAACCGGCATGTAGAGCGTACCGCCCGCGGCCACCACGGGATCATGATAGCCGCGAAGAGCCTTCTCCAACAGATCGGGATTGCCGGTTTCTATACTTTGCTTGAGAGCCTGATTGTCTTTCTCCCACCAAATACCCAGACCATAATCGTACAAGTTGGTGAAGTGGCCTTCGGTCACCCACCCGACGGGATCATCCGTGCGGAAGGCCCCTCCTCCCTCCGGCTGAATCAACTTCGGACCGGCACTGGAGATGGGATCGGTGATGCGCTGGTCAATCTTCTGCCACGTAGCGCCTGTATACCAATTGACCGCGTCAAGGATCATGCCATCAAGGCCGGTCGACATCCAGAACTTCACAACTTTATCCGCCTCCGCGGGCCACGCCTCGCCTGCCCAGTTGTATTGCGGAAGACGGACGGTTTGCCCATTGGCACCTTTGCCCGGCCAGCGAGTCCAGTAGTACTGCTGCGCGCGATCACTCCACTGCCAGAACTCGTTTTTCAGCGGATCATAGCCCGGTTGTTTTGGGCGAACAAGAAAGTAGCTATTGCTGGCTGCAGGCTGGGGAGCATCTTTCGTCTTGCTCCAGAAATAGAAGTTCTTTTCAGGCGTGTCTCGACCCGCTCGCACATCATCCTCCGCCTTCACAAAATGCGGCGCCTCCACGCTGCTGTATCCCAGATTTTGAAAGGTAACGATGGCAAAGCCTGCGTGGTGCGCCTGCCGTACCAGGCGGCGAAAATCCTGCATACTGCCGAGCCCGGTATCGAGGCGGAAACGATCTTTCGCATCCAATCCGTCGTAGCTGTTACCTCCCTCTTCCGGCGCAAAGATTTCCAGAGCGTCGATGCCTTCGTTCTTCCAGGTCGCCAGCTGAAGGTTAGCTGTTGCGGGATCCATCGATAGCTGCTCGAAGCGCCAATATTTTGTGGGAGGCTTCAGAGTCACGCGATGAATCGCCGCTGCCGATACATACCAGGGCACTGGCGCAGTCGAGTTCTGCTTCTGCCCCTGCACTGATAACGAAACCGACATCATCGCTGCGAGGACAAGAAAAATGGGAGCGAAAGAACTACAGGCTGTCTGGCGCAACGTCATTTTCCTCCCTGTATGGACCTTTCGCCAGGATCATCGCAACCGCGAATGCCCCGTTCAAAGCGTTGCTTTTGCCGCGGTCATTCCTACAATTCCCACGCGATCTCTAATGAGTTCGCACGATAGGTGCAAAGGCGATGGCACAAAGCCCCACAATAAACAGAACGAACATGAGAGCCAACAATTTCTTCGATCGTTGCGGCGCGCCGGCAAACTCTTTCCACACAAAAACACCCCATGCGGCGGAGATCATCGTTGCTCCCTGGCCGATGGAATAGGAAACGGCAGGTCCGACAATATGCGCGCGCGACGCGACAAAGTTGAAAACGGTTCCGGTACACCAGATTCCTCCGCCAACGATGCCCCACACGTGCCAGCGAAACGGCGCCTGAAAATACGCAGCCATGCGAACCGGCGGTTTGCCATCGAGCGGTTTGCGCATCAACATGGCGTTGAACACCAGCGCGCACAACGCTGCGCCGACAACAAAATAAAACGAAGTGCCATAGGGGCCGGGAGCATGCGGCAGGCTCATCGCCTGCGAAACTAGAGGATAAAAACTGCCCATCAGCACTCCGGATATCAGACTGATGACCAGGCCACGCCGACTCATCGCGCGGTGTTCTTGCTCTCGCATTCGATATGCAAGTGCATCGCACACAATGGCCACTACTACCAGCGCAATCCCGCCGAACAGCAGCAGTGGGTCTCCGGCCGGCGACAGGATATAGCTGCTGACCGCCCCTACAATCAGGGCCAGACCGATGGCGACGGGAAAGGCGACAGCGAGCCCGGCAATCTCAATCGCCGCGACCAGCAACAGGTTTGCAATGTTGAAAACGACTCCGCCGAGGATCGCATCGATCACGCTGGCTGTGGGAGCGCCAAAAACGTCTGACAAAAATCGTTGCCCAATTTCGCCTGTCGAACCTAACGTCAACCCCCAAACTAAGACACCAAGCAACAAACCGATCACGTAGTCCCAGTAGAACAACTGAAACCTGTAGGTGGGACATAGCTTGACCGTGTTCGCCCACGATCCCCAGCAAAGCATGCTGACAACCATGAAGAAAAGCGCAATGGCATAGGTTTCTGGCTGATACACAAGGGACTCCCGTGCAGGTCGAAACAGTTACGACGGCCCGGTTGGTTCTGCGGGCCCACGCGCGAGCATAACAGCAGCGAAGTGTACGAGCGCTCCTCTATCCTAAAGAAAAGCGACCGCGGCGAAGATTGCGAAAAGACCCTTCGCTATAGGTTAGAACACTAATTTGACTCCCAGCTGCCCGATGCGCGCCTCTCGGGCTGCATTGACCTGTCCAAACGGATATTGCGCGCTGCCGCTCGGGTAGGTGGTATTGACGCCAGTCCATTGAGAGTGGTTCACAGCGTTGAATGCATCCGCCCGGAACAGCAAATGGAAAGTGCGATAAATGTTGAAAGTCTTGGCCAGCGAAAGATCCAGATTGTTCTGTCCTGGGCCTCGGACGGTTCCAAGCCCGGAGTTTCCGCGAACATTCATCGCAGGCACGGAGAACTTCGAAGTGTCGAATTGGCGGAAGATTGTCTTTTGGAAATGTCCAATGTTCGGATTTCCCGACATGTTCAGTTCGTCAAATCCCGCGCCATCCTGTGCGCTGGAACCATAGCCTGTGGGGCATCGGGGCGTGCCGGCATCGGCCACAGGACACGGAGTACCTGGGCCGCCATTCTGCACTGTCAGTGCGTCTCCGGACTCCATGGTCCCAATCCCGCTGATCTGCCAACCCGTAAGCGCCACCTTCGCCCATCCGGGCCAGTCACTTCCATAGAGTGGGCTCCAGATCCAGCTGTAGACAAAGCGATGGCGATGGGACTGGTTCGATTCGCCGCGGTCATATATGTTGGGATATTGAAATCCTGCAGAACCCTGGCCCGAAGTGCCATTATTGTATAAAGTGTTCTGCCATGGGTAATCCGACACCGTCTTGCCCCAAGTGTAGTTCACCATGAACTGGAGGCCCTTGCTGAACTGGTGCTGGTACTGTCCAATCAGCGCGTTGTAAAACGAGTTCAAGTTCGGCCGGATCACATAAATATCGCCGAACCTGCCGGCATTATTGGGCCGAGCCGCGTTGAAGGTTGGATCTCCCACGCCTGCGCCATAGATCCATCCGGTTTGATACGGCGGCAGGTTGATATTCGTTTCGTTCTGTCCCTTGCGGCCTTGCGCCCCGGCGTATGAAATGGTGAAAACATCTCGCGGGCTCAGTTGATGCTGGAAGTCAACCAGCATGCGCTGGTAATACGGCAGGGGCACGGACTTCTGATCGTAATAGGTGATGGAACTCAACTGCCCGTCTCCCTCATATCCTTCGCCAGTGCCGGTGGAAACAGGGAAAGTTCCAAGAGTTGTGGTCAACGGAGCCGGGAAGATACTCGATAGATTCAATAGCGGAGTGTCCGGCGGCGCACCCAGCGTTACGTTGTTCACGTTGTAATTCACTGCGGCGGAGGTTCCATAGATCGCGTTTCCTACATTGTTCGAAATCTGACTGGCTCCGGAATCGTAAAAGATTCCATAACCGGCGCGGAACACCGTTTGTGGAGTTGGGCTGTAGATGATGCTGATCCGTGGGGCGAAATCTTTTTTCGATGCGGACAAATAATGGATGGGCACACCCGCCGCGATGCCTGGATACTTCAGGACTCCGCCATCCGGCGTCGGAGTGTAGATCGCGCAGCAGGGAGCAACGGAGGGATTCGGCGTGTAATTCGGAATGTTCAAGTCATATCGCAGACCCACGGAAACGGTCCACTTGGTGTTGATGCGGAACTTGTCGTTCACATAAAAGCCCCAATAGGGAAAGATGATGTTGTAGTCCGGCGCTGTCGGACTTCCGCCATTGATGTTGTAGCGCACCCACAGATTCTGCGGCAGCCCCATGACCAGGTCGGCCATATTATCGCCGCCAACATAACCTAGATCGCCGCCACTTGAGCTGAAGCCCCCGAATGTGACATTTCGCTGAATGTCCCAATCAATTTCGCTTTTTCTGAAGTAGTTGAATCCAGCCGACACCGAATGCCGGCCGTGCACCCAGTCCAGGTTGTCGGAATATTGGAAGGACTCATTTTCAGCGCGGAACACCTCTCCCGTGCCGGCCGTCGCATATGTAGAGTCAGGATTCGCGGGTTCCACAGCGAATACACCCTTCGTGATTCCTGTGCCGGTGTTCTGAAACAGCGTGTTCAAGGGATTGCTGCCGCTGTTGTAGTAGGCGAATTGACTGGAGCTCATGGTGACCAGCGCGCCATCGCCCGTGCCAAAGATGAACTCATTCGTCAGGTTCGGGGTGAAGATGTGAACGTAGTTTGCCGTCACCAGGTACGCCTGATCCTGCGTTGGGAAGTTGTGGAGTTCAAAGGGTGGAATGCCGCCGGTCAGAGTCGACAACCCGCTTGATCTTGACCAGGTGACGAATATTGAATCCTTAGCGGTTAGCCTTGCGTCAAAGCGGGTATCAATGTGCCAGTTGGAGATTCCCGGCGTCTGATATGCCACATAGTTGATTTCGTTGCTGGGCGTATTCGGAATGTTCGGTAACGGCCATAGTGCATTCAAAATTGCCGCGGAGGCTGGATCAACAACCGGCGATCCATCCGGGCGCTTAGCCAGATCGAGTCGATTATTGGGAATCGCCGGCCGTGAACTCACCCCGTTGGCGTTGTAGGTGGTGAAAAACGGGTTATACAGTTGCACCGGGTTGGGATTGCTGCCCAACAGTTCACTGAAATTTCCGGTACGTTCTGCAGCCGATGGCACCGATCTCGCTACCAGTTGATTGCCATCATGCTCAATAAAATCTTCATAATTCGCGAAGAAGAAGAACTTGTTCCGCAATGCAGGTAAAAGCTTCGGGATATACACCGGCCCACCGATGTTGCCGCCAAACTGATTCCGGCGCAACGTCGGCTTGATGGCAGGCACTCCCGCGATGATCTGGTTCGCCTTATCCCAGGGATTGAACGCGTTCAGGGCGTCATTCTCCAGAAATTCGAAGGCCTCACCGTGGAACTGATTCGTTCCTCCCTTGGTCTGCATTATCAGGGCAGAAATGTCGTGTCCTACGGCGGCGGAAAAATCCTGCACCTGAACCGTACCTGTACCCAACGCTTCGACGGATGGCTCAAAGCTGATGCTGCTCTCGTAGTTGTCATTGATGTTGACGCCGTTCACGTAGAAACCGTTGTCGCGCGAACCTTGGAACGAGCCGCCTGCTGTAATTTGCGTTCCACCCATGGCGAACATCGCACCCACCGAATAAGTTCCGCCAGGATTAATATTCGGTTGCGGATAAGTGGAGACACCGGGTGCTAAGGCGGCAATAGCCGTGAAATTACGTCCATTCAGCGGTAGATCTGCAATCTGCCGCGCGCTGACGTTGGTATCCAGGCTAGTTCGATCTGTTTCTAGCCCATGATTCTCCCCGGATACGGTGACCGTCTGTTGCACCGAGCCGGTATGCAATTTGAAGTCGTAATGCGTGTGGCCGCCCAGGTTCACTGTCACCGTGCCGGAGATACTGGTCTTGAAGCCCTGCATGACCGCCGTTAACTGATACTGCCCCGCCGTCAGATTGTCGAATTCAAAATGGCCGGAACCGTCAGCTTTGATGTCACGCCTCTGATTCTGCGCAATATCCAGCAATGTAACCTGCGCCCCGGGAATCACCGCCCCGGCCGTGTCGAAAACGGTTCCCTCAATTCCACCGCGCTGGGCAAACTGGGCCCAGCCGGCGACGGTTGCGATCAATAGAACAGCACAGAGGGGAATGGCGACACGAAGCGTCCTGGCCATGATGCCTCCACGGGGATCGAATCGATTTCAATTCAGACTTGAAAGCTTTCAAATCTTCCCAGAAATCCTAGTACTGGGTTTGCCCATTGTCAATCGGCTTCTGCCTAAGTCGTTCACAAACCGAAAACGAAGAATGGCAGTAGATCATTCGATGAACTCGCAACAGAATTTCGCGCCGATCTGACCCGAACGATTGATCTTTTGAATAGTTTCGACCAAGTTTGGGAGACTTCGCTAGAAATCATCATCCCGTCAAAATTTGGAAGATTGAGCGAAGAGGTGGATCCCTCCGTCACTCCGTCGCCGCGATTGTGTTTCTGGATCGTATTTGCAACCGTGACGGAATCTCCTTTCCAGCTGCGCGGCATTCCTGATGACACGGGAGATTACGCACATGAAAGCGTTCACCGCAGCGCTGGACAGCCTTGGCAAGGATCCTTTTTCCATCGGAAAGCTTGAGCCGACGCCGGGCGTGGTCAACGAGTACTACAACGACTCCACCGGCGAAAGTGAGAAAGCGAGTTTTCTCGATGTGCAGAAGTGGTTCTCTTAGCAACCATTTCTGCACATTTGATTGCTAACGCAACCATAAACGTGGAGGGATCTTGGTCCTCAATCTGCCCTTCCAACCCGGAAAGGATTCCGCTGTGACTTTGCCTTATTCCTTCCAGCTCAGGCTTTGGACAGCGGGAAGAGCCCGCAGATCTCTTATATAGGTCGGCGTTTCTGCCATCCGTGAGGCACGAGCCCTCCATTTTACTTCGCAGTCGATCGCGACGAGGGTAGCTGGGGGATTGTACAGCGCGGTCCAATGGACGATGGTCAATTTCGCCGCCAGCAATCGTTGACGAATATCGCTTTCCGAAGCAGATCCAGAAGAAAACGCGAGGTGGAGCGAGCCCCGATGCTCGCGCGTCAGGTAGCTTTCAATCCACTTCAGCGCCCACAAGATCGCAATCGCTATTACTGACGCCGCGATCCCCAAAAAAATGTTGCCTCCGCCAAACAAAAGGCCCAGAACAGTGACGAACCACATGGTAGCCGCAGTGGTGACGCCATTGACATGCTTTTCGCGTTTGATAATGACGCCAGCGCCGATGAATCCAATGCCGGACAGAATGCCGAGCGGTAGTCGCATTAGGTCCATCACGATGAAGGAGCTGGGAAGCTTGCCGGCAAGCGGCAGCAGCAGGTTTACCTGCAGCATCGCGAACGTGGCCGCGAGGCAGACCAGCATCGTAGTGCGGATTCCCGCGGGACGCCCATGTTCATCGCGATTCAGCCCGATGATGAAACTGGCAACCGAAGCCAGAGCAAGGCGTAGGGCGATCTGTTCCCAGTTGAGATGAAGCGGCACGGCCACGACCTTTCGTAAGCCTTGGAAGCGCAGCTTTCGATTTCGAGTTGCTTTGTTTCAAAGTATCTTCAAGCCGGCAGCTCGGTCGAAGGCGGATAGTGGTGCTGTTCTCGTCCCACGTCGCCGTCGTATTTGGCGGAACTCTTAAATAACTCGTATCTGCCATCGTTGAACTGGCGACCATGTTCGCGCAGTTCAGACATTTGTTTTTCACTGAGCGACTTAAAGTTTCGCAGGATCTCCAGATTCTGATCGAGAACCTCCATCGAGTCCATGCCTGAAATGGTCGTCGACACGCCGGGCACGCTCATGGCATACGACAGCGCTTCTGTTGGAGTTAGGGCGCCATGAACGATCGGCTCCCCGGAACCGCCCATGCTCTTCATGGAAAAGACGGCCATGCCTTTCTGCAGCGCCAGCGGCAGCACATTTGCTTCGAACGATCGGAAGCTGGGATCGAATGGGTTGATGGGCATTTGCACCGTGTCGAAGTGGTATCCACGGTTCAACATGTCCAGGTGGATCGAGGGATTTTTATGGCCGGTGAACCCTACAAATCGCACCTTGCCTTGCTGTTTTGCAACGCTCAGGGCTTCCAGGACTCCGTCGGGCTCGTAGGCCTTTTCCGGATCGTTATAGTAGATGACCTCATGAACCTGCCATACGTCCAAGTGATCGGTTTGCAGACGGGTGAGAGATTCTTCCAGCATCCGCATGGCGACATCTTTCTTGCGCCCATGGGTGCACACCTTTGTCATCACAATCGCCTGATCACGCTTTCCTTTCAGCGCAGCTCCGACAAGTTCCTCGCTCAATCCCTGGTGATATTCCCATGCGTTGTCGAAGAAGTTGATGCCGTGGTCGAGTGCCTTGGCGATCATATTATTGACATCTTTTTGAATCCCGACGGTGCCCAGATGATATCCGCCCACGCCGAGGATGGAGACTTGAAGCCCGGTACTGCCCATGGGACGTTTGGGCACCTCAAACGCTCTCGTCACGCTTCCATAGTCGCCGGAAAAGTTGCGGACGATGGGATTGGGCAACTGCGTCTCATCGGCATGTCCGGTTGAGCGAGGGTAGGTAGCCTGCGCGCGAGCCTCGCGGCTGGCTGTGGGAACTACCGCGGCAGCACTCGTCAGGGCCGCGCTTTGCAAGAAACGCCGCCGAGAAACAGCTGGCTTGTGTGCAGCGCTTGTGGATGTATTCCGCAGCTCGGAATTGACGGGATCTGAATTTCGGAGCCGGCTAGCTTTCTCCATTTCGTTCACGAAAATCTCTCCTGAGCAGCGGCATATATTATTGCGAAACCTCTGGGAATGGGCGTCCGGTATTCTGGGTGGCTCCCATCATCTGCTTCATCTCCACCGTCGTCATGTCCAGCGGGAACGCATGGGCAAGGCGCGCCTCCGGATTGTCAAACTTGATGGATGTTTTATAGAGCTCGAATCGGCCGTCTCCGGCATAAGGTTTGGCACGATCGCGAAGCTGCTGCATCTCTGTTGCGTTGAACGGCGTGAATTGGTGCGCGATCGTCAGGTTTTGCTGCAGAATCTCCATTTCCGATACGCCGGTAATCGTCGTGGCCACCGGAAGAGACATGGAATAGCGGAGGAGTTCGCTGGCGGAGAATACTCCCTTCTGAACCGGCTCGCCGTGACCGCCAATGGGCTTCATCGCAAGCGGAGCGATGCCCCGCTGATCCAGCACCGGCAGCACTTTCTGCTCAAAGCTGAAAAAATTCGCGTCAAACGGATTCAGCGGCATTTGAACGGCGTCAAATGGAAAGCCGGTCTTCAACATGGCGAGGTGTATCTCCGGATCTTTGTGTCCGCTGAATCCCAGAAATCGGACCTTGCCCTGCTTCTTAGCCTTCAGCAGCGCTTCGGCGGCGCCACCTGGACGGAGAAACAATTCGGGATCATTCTGGAATGAAACGCCGTGAATTTGCCATAAGTCCAGATGATCGGTTTGCAATCGCCGTAAACTTTGTTCCAGCATTTGCGTCGCCAGTGCGGCATCACGGCCATGCGTGCAAACCTTGGTCATCAGAAAGGCATTGTCGCGGCGGCCTTTCAGACCTTTGCCCATCCAGTCCTCTGACTTGCCGCGGTTGTATTCCCAGCAATTGTCGAAAAAGGTGATGCCGCCATCAAGCGCGGCATGCACAATGGCAATCGCGGTCGGCTCGTCTTTGGCTGCTCCCAGGTGATGACCGCCCAGACCAAGCGCAGAGAGCTGAATCTCGGTGTTGCCGAAGCGCTTCAGCGGCATCGATTCGTGAGTGGCCATCGTCTTTCCCTCGCTTGCCTGCAGTCGGTTGGGAGCCCTAGGGTTTATCGTGATTGCGATGCAGCCTCATTCGTCCAGCGGCTACGTCGCTTGCTTCTGTTGCTCAATTTTCCTGGACAGAAGGCGCTTAGCTTTTTCCAACTCCTCCTTGCGAGAGGCGCTAAGATTTTTCCCAGCGCGATTGATGTAGTAGGTCAGCATGCGCATGCCGGAAGCCGCGCCTTTTGGCGACACCTTCTTCGACGCGAGCGAGCGGGCGATGACGGGTGCGCTTTTAGTGAACAGGTCATGCGGTGGATGCGTTGAATCCGTGGTGACATTCTTCACCCATTTTTTCTGTGACTTCTTGCCTCTTGATGCCTTGGTCATCGGATACTCTTCCCTTGAAAGACAAATATCGTTCGCTCACACGTTTGTAGAACGGGTCAAACTAGGCCGAGCCCATGATCCGTGGAAGGTCTTTCCGAGACTGACGCGATCGACCGCGGACCACAGAATTAAATAACTAGGAAGTGTTGGCGTGATGGTGGGTTGCCCTTTGGATTAGCGGTGTCCTTCAATGCCGTCTCACCATCCAGTCGCTGGTCTCCCATCGCGGAACATGCGCCCACTTCTTCCCAGATTTGGGGAGGTCGCTGCGGCCCATACCCCTTGGCACAGCGTTCAAAGCAGCGTTCGATCCGTCGCACGCATCTCACCCACAGCCGGGACACAAGCCAGAGGTCTTTACTCTCTTTGTGTCTGATTCGACGCATGGCGGCCTACAGATTGATACAGTAGTATCCGAAACACTTTGTTGGGGAAACACGTTTGCAGCGTTGGTTCGAACCTTTGGAAATCCTATGAACGATGTACATAAGATCACTCGAATAGGCATTGGGATCCCTGGGCTGGATAATATTTTGAATGGCGGTCTGCCCGCCGGCCAGATGTACCTGATTGAAGGCAATCCGGGCACCGGCAAAACGACTCTCGCAATGCAATTTATTCTGGCTGGGGTTCGCAACGGCGAGAATACGCTATACATCACGCTGTCTGAATCGAAAGCGGAGTTGGAAGCGTCAGCGCGGTCGCACGGTTGGGATCCGGCCGATCTCCCCATCGCAGAGTTCATTCCGGCCGAGGCCAGTTTGAACCCCGACCAGCAATACACCGTCTTTCATCCCAGTGAGGTTGAGCTTGCAGACACCATCCAAAAGTTGACTCAAATCATCGACGCCGTGCAGCCCGCTCGCCTGGTGATCGACTCACTCTCCGAACTCCGCCTGTTGGCCGCCGACCCTATGCGGTATCGCCGCCAGTTGCTGGCGCTGAAACATTTCTTTGTTGGTCGCGACACCACTGTGCTGCTATTGGATGACCGCACCGGAGAAGGCGGCGATATGCAACTGCAAAGCATCGCCCACGGTGTCATTCGTCTGGAGAAAATCGCGCGTTCCTACGGAGTGACTCGGCGTCAAATCGAAATCCTGAAACTGCGGGGAAGCGCGTATCGAGAGGGTTTTCACGATTACAACATTGTGCGCGGAGGAATTGTCGTTTACCCGCGCCTCATCGCCAGCGAGCATACCGCCCGCTTTGACGGAGAAAGAGTCAAGAGCTCTTTACCCGCCCTGGATCAGATGTTCGGGGGCGGGATTAATCGCGGATCTTCGACGCTTCTGATTGGACCTTCGGGAAGCGGCAAATCCACACTCGCCATGATGTACGCCTATGCTGCCGCACAACGAGGCGATCGCGCCATTGTGTATGCATTTGACGAAGTGCTGCGCATCGCACAGGATCGAATGGCCGGCTTAGGGATGCCGGTGTACGACCAGATCCATCGCGGCACGCTCGCAATGTCGCAGGTGGACCCGGCCGAACTTTCGCCGGGAGAGTTTGTCTCGCAAATCCGCGACGATGTGGAAACAAAGGACACCAGAGTTGTAGTCATTGACAGTCTGAATGGCTTTTTGACCTCAATGCCTGGCGAACACGATTTGACGCTGCATCTGCATGAACTGCTGGCCTTCCTGAATCAGAAAGGCGTGGTCACTTTTCTCATCTTTACGCAGCACGGGCTGATTGGCCCCATGCAATCGGAAATCGACGTCAGCTATCTGTCGGATACCGTCGTTCTGCTTCGCTACTACGAGGCGGAAGGGGAAATTCGGCAGGTGATCTCAGTCGTGAAACAGCGTGTCGGTCAACATGAACGAACTCTGCGGGAGTTGCGCATGAGCAACCAAGGAGTCGAAGTTGGCGAGCCTCTCACCAGTTTTCAGGGAGTTTTGACAGGAGTTCCGGTTTTTAGCGAAGGAAAGGGTTGACCGGCGAACGGGGCTATCGGAATGAGTTTGGTCGTACGTGTTATCGCACCCACCGGTCGCGACGCGGAGCTGGTCGTCGGAGTCCTTCATCAGAACGGGCTGTCCGCCGAGGTGTGCGAAGATCTTTCGTTCATGAGGAGCCCGGCTCACCACGAAGTGGGCCCGCTGCTAATCGCTGAGGAGGCGCTGAAACCTCCGTTTGTGCAACAACTGAGCGACCGAATACAACATCAGCCAGAGTGGTCGGACCTTCCCATTCTGATTCTGACCAACGGCGGCCGAGATATGCCCCAAGGTTATCGAACAACGTATGACCACATGTTTATCGGTTCCCCGATTCTGCTGGAACGCCCGATCCGAGCTGCCACCCTCATCAGCAGCGTGCGTGCCGCACTGAGGGCCCGCAAGCGACAGTATGAGATCCGTGATACGCTGCGCGACCGGGATCGTGCACTTGCCGAACTGAAGCTTGAACGTGAAACGACGCAAGTCGTTCTCGACAATGTTCCTGTCGGCATTCTCCTCGCGGACTCCAGCGGCAAATTAATCCTGGGAAATCGCAGCGTGGAACGAATCCTGCGCCATCCAGTTTCCGAAATTGCCGGGCGTCAGGCTCATGACGGATGGGTCGCGTTTCATCCTGACGGTCGTCGCGTCGAAGCCGAGGAGTACCCCCTCCCGCGTGCCTTGCGCTCCGGTGAACCGGTCGCGCCGGAAGACTTTCTGGTTCAGCGCGGTGACGGCGCCATTGCATGGATCAGCGTTGCCGCCGCTCCAATCTTCGATGAGAAGGGCCACGTGTCTGGAGCGGTCGTGGCAATCTCTGACATTGACCAGCAGAAACGCACCGACTCCAACCTGCACCGCAGCGACGAGAGGTTCCGCCGATTGATTGAGCACTCCACGATTGGCATGATTATTGGAGACTTTCAGGGCGGCATTTCGTATGCGAATCCTGCGATTCTGAACCTGCTCGGCTACACTTCCGAGGAAGTGTCGGCAGGAGCGTTGCGATGGAATGAATTGACACCGGCAGAATTCGCTGTTGCCGATGAGAAGGCCATGGACGAACTTCGCGCCACCGGGACCGCAACCACCTACCAGAAATCTCTCCGCGCCAAAGACGGTCGCCTGCTTCCCTTCCTGGTTGGAGCCACGATGATTCCCTCTGCAAGGAGCGTTGATGCGTCAAGCGAAATCGCAGTGTTTGTCGCTGACCTCTCCACGCAAAAACAGGCGGAGTCGGCACTGATTCAAAGCGAAAAGCTTGCCGCTGTGGGGCGGCTCGCCGCCTCCATCTCTCATGAGATCAACAACCCTCTGGAGGCAATCACGAATCTTCTCTACCTGGCGCGACGCAGCAGCAACATCCCGGTCGAGGTCGCTTCGTTTCTCGACAAGGCGGATCAGGAACTGCAACGCGTGACCCAAATCTCTATTCAAACGCTGCGTTTTCATCGTCAATCGACCAAGCCTCGCCTCATCACGTCAGAAGAATTACTGGGTCCGACGCTGGCGCTCTATCATGGCCGCATCTCAAACTCGAATATCCGACTGGAACTGCAACATCGCGGCGCCGAGCCCATCGTTTGTTACGAAGGAGATATTCGCCAGGTGCTGAACAATCTGATCGGCAATGCGATCGACTCGATGCGTTCCGGCGGACGCCTGATTGTGCGCACCGGCAAGGCGAGGCTGCGCAGAAGCGGGATTCGGGCCATCCGCATCACCATTGCCGACACTGGCCATGGCATTCCGCCCGCTGTGATGCGCCGCATGTACGAGCCCTTTTACACCACGAAGGGGATGCACGGCACCGGACTCGGCTTATGGATTTCGCGCGGCATCATTGAGAAACATCGCGGGCAGATTCAAGCTCGCTCTCGCCTGAGCAACGGCTGCGGGGGTACGGTATTCAGCCTGCTGCTTCCCACGAGTCCCTTCGAGCAGTACGACGAATGTGCCTGACGACGGCGCTGGGCGGTGGGGACGGAACTCCAATCCTCGAGCAGGGCCTTGTGGAACAGCCTTAGTGCTTCTTGAAATATTGGATTTCCTGCTCGTGCTTCTTGGCCCTTTCCAGGCTCGGGAATGTGCCGAGGTTCCGCCTCTTCCCCGTCGATTTGTCCTTCTTGCGCGAATATAGCCGGTATTCTCCGGACTTCAATTTGCGAATCATACAGAAATGGATGCCGGTACCGGGTTTTGTGTCGCCCCATGGGGTGACCGCGGATTTCTCGGGAGAGATGGCCTTCGCTGGAGTTGGCAAACTGCTCGGCGTTCAGATGGGACAGCGTATCCAATAGATTAAGCGATAAGTTTTTGATAGACTTTTAACTAACTGGTTAATCAATGAAAATAGAGAACAATTTCCGCAAACGAGAAGAGCGCGCCGACCAGACACAAAAGAGAATCCTTCGCGCCGCCGTGCAGGAATTCAGCACGCATGGCCTTTCCGGTGCTCGAACAGATCGCATCGCCGAAGCTGCCAGGGTCAACAAGGCGCTGCTCTACTACTACTTCAAGAGCAAGCAGGGCTTGTATGCGGCAGCCGTGGAAGGCGTAGCCGCGAGGGTCGTGGAGAACGCGCTGGCGGAATTCGATTCAAAATATTCTGCCGGCGAAAAACTGCTGCGATCGGCGCTGAACCATTTCGATCGCATCCTGACGCAGCGAGAATTCCAAAGCCTGATGCAGCAGGAAATGATCCGTTTCCGCAGCGGCAAGAGCGGGTCGATCCCGGTTATGTTCAAGACTGCCTTTGCACCCTTGATTCAAAAGATGCGTGAGGCTGTAGAAGACGGAATACGGACGGGCGAACTATGCCGAATGGATTGGCTCCAGGTGGTTTATTCGATCTTCGGCGCGAACGTCTTCTATTTTCTCAGTGCACCCATGATGGAGTTGGCCCTGCCGTTTGAGCCATTCGAACCTAAGGCGTTGAAGCAGCGACGCGAGGTTGCGGTGCATTTTTTGGGCACAGCCCTGTTCACTGACCGCACGGCCGGAATCAAGCTGGCAGATCGAATCCTTCGAGACATGCCGATGCCCCGGGTGACGAACGTGCAGGCGCGGATTGAAAACTTTCATGCTCGGAGAAAAACGCTATGAACGCTCGCAACCGCATTTTTATTCTGCTAGGGTTGTTGTTCCTGTTGTCGCTGGGCTGGTATTTCTTTACTGTCAATCGGTCGGGAGATCTGCAGTTGATCGGCACGGTGGACGCGAATGAGGTCATCATCAGCTCGCGAATTCCCGGTCGCATTGAGAGGCTGACGGTCGACGAGGGAGACGACGTACGCGCGGGCGAGCTGATCGCGACCATCCAGAGCGACGATCTGGAAGCGGCACGGAACGCTGCCAAAGCGGCGGCGATGAGCCAGAAATACCTGTTAGAGCAGAGCCGCGAGACCGAGCGCCAGATTGGCGGTACTACATCCAGTCAGGTAATCAATGCAGAAGCGCAATTGCGTTCGATGCAAGCCGCTCTGGCGCAGGCGCAGGCCCAGGAAGAGCACCAGAATGCCGACACTTCCCGAACTGTTGCCTTAGCAGCCCAAGGCGTGATGAGTCTGCAAGCGCGCGATGAGGCGGCGACTTCCCTGCAGGCGGCGAAGGCCACCGTCGATGCAGCCAAACACAATGTTGCGGCTGCCGAAGCTTCGCTGAAACTGGCGAAGGCGAATACGATTCAGGCGCAGGCCCAGGCGCAGACGGTGGATGCGACTCGCAGCCAGATGCAGAATGCGCAAGCGCTGCTGAGTCAGGCGCAGGTGGAGCTTGGGTACTCGCAGGTTTTTTCCCCGATTGCTGGAAAGGTGAACATAAGAGCAGCGAGACAGGGGGAAGTGGTTGCCGCAGGCACGCCGATTGTCACAATTACAGACCTGACGCAGACATGGGTTTATGCGCCGCTGCCTGAGACGGAAGCGGGCTCCGTGCAGTTGGGAGATATGCTGCGCGTGGTGATGCCGAGCGGCGCAACGCTGCATGGAAAAGTAATCGCGAAGGCGGCCGAAGCGGATTTCGCGACGCAACGTGACGTGAGCCGACGCAAGCGCGACATAGGAACGGTTCGCTTGAAATTGCTGATTAACAATCCCGGCATGCTTTACGTGCCCGGAATGCTGGCGGAGGTCTACATCCCAAAAGACAAGCTGGTGAAGCAATGAATCCCAGCCTACCCAAGGTGGCCATATCGGTCGAAAACATTGTGAAGCGCTACGGCAACTTCACGGCTGTCGACGGCATTACGTTTCACGTGGATGATGGCGAAATTTTCGGCCTGCTCGGTCCTAATGGCGCCGGCAAAAGCACGTTGATTCGCATGATGACCACGCTGACTCCAGTGACCAGCGGTCGAGCCATGGTGTCGGGGCATGACGTTTCCCGCGAGCCGGATGCGGTGCGGCGGACGATTGGCGTGATTCCCCAGGCGCTGACCAGCGACATCGATCTGACAGTCGAAGAAAACCTGTCCATCTATGCCAAGCTGTACGAAGTTCCGAAGGCCGAGCGCGAAAGAAACATCAACGATCTGCTGGAGTCGGTGGACCTGGTGAAATGGCGTGGGGCGCAAACCAAAACGCTTTCCGGAGGTATGCGACGCCGGCTGGAAATCGCGCGAGGACTCGTCCACAATCCTCGCATCTTTTTCCTGGACGAACCGACGACCGGATTGGATCCAGTGTCTCGCGTTGCGGTGTGGGAGATGCTGAATCACCTGAAAAATACACGCAACCTGACAATGCTGCTGACCACCCACTATATGGACGAGGCCGATCGGCTGAGTGACCGCATAGCCATTGTCGACCACGGAAAGCTGGTAGCGCTCGACACCCCGATGGCGCTGAAAGCCAGCGTTCCCGGAACCAATGTTGTCGAAGCCCAATTTGCAGAGGAATCCACGGAGTGGCCTGCGCGATTGAAGCAACTGTCGGGAGTCACGTCGGTGGAATCGCAGAGCGCAGGCATGTACAGACTGCTGACATCGAACGGGTCGCTAACTACGACACAGTTGGTAGAGATGGCAACCCAGAGCGGCGGAAACATCAAGTCGCTGAGTGTACAGAACACAACGCTCGACGACGTTTTTGTTCACTACACGGGACGACAGCTTCGCGACGAACAGGTAAAGGCGCTCGGGTTTGTGATGCCGCCTAGGCCGGGGATGCAACCATGACGCGAATGATGGCGATTGTTGAGCGGGAGATGCGGAAGTTTTTCCGGTCGCCAACCCTGATGATGGTGTCGTTGATGCTGCCACTGGTGCAGCTGGTGATATTGGGCAATGCCATTGGCGGTCATATCACGGGCGCGAAAGTGGGTGTGGTGGATTATGACCGCGGTTCTCAGGCACTTAAAATCCACGAAGCGTTTAACGCTGTGGCCGCGAATATTCGCACCTTCACCACGACGGAATATCAGGACGAACAGAAAGCGCGCGAAGATGTACGCACCGGGAAACTGGATGCTGCGGTGATTATCCCGGCGCAGTATTCGCGGCGCGCGCTGGCCGGCGATTCACCGCAGATTGGCCTGGTCGTGGACAACACCGACTTGACGACAAGCGCAGGCATCGAGGCGGAGATGCAGTCGCTGGTGGACGCGCTGAATGCGCCGGTGATCCAGCCCAAAGTGGTGCAGTCGATTGCACTGGAAATTGTGGAACTGTATCCCTACGTGGAGTACATGAAGTACCTTCTTGCCGGGTCCATCGCGCTGGCCATGTATGTGGCCGTCATGATCGGCGGAGGCATGCTGTATATCGACGATAAGGCGCGGGGAGTGCATGAAGGCTACCTGGTCACGCCAATCACCAAACTGGAACTGGTGCTGGGCTTGAACCTGGCGGGAACGATTAAGGCAGTGATGTCCGGAATCACTCTCACTGTGATTGGCTCACTGCTGGCCGGGCTCAATTCGATTTTCCATCCAGTCACGGACCTGCTGTTGTTGTTGCTGATCGTTTCCACCTCAATCGCATTCAACGGCATGATGTTCCTGATGATGGTTCGCGTGGAAGATCCGCTCGTGCCGCGCGCCATGTTTGGCGTGCTGAATACACTGCTGTTTTTCCCTAGCGGCGCCATTTCTCCGGTGAAGGGATTTCCTTCCTGGCTGCGCTCGATCGCATTTATCGATCCCTTTTCATATGCAGTCCACGGTTTTAAAGCCGTATTGCTCAAAGATGGCGGTATCGAGGCGATCTGGATGGATTTACTCTTTCTGTTTGGATTTGGAATCGCGTGCCTGCTCGTCGCCACAAAATTGTTCAAGCGCACGCTGTAGCTGCTAACGGCGGAATTACGACAGCGGAGAACACGCACTGGCGCATCCTGCGTTGGCGAGCGCTGTTTCGATGGCCGCGCCGATTCGAAGTAGTTTCTGGTCTTGACCGCTGGGCGCAGCCACCATCAGGCCGACGGGAGCTTCGCCTGGAAGATGACAAGGGATCGACAAAGCGCAGCCATCCAGAAAATTGAAAATGCTGGTATTGCGAAGCATTGCAGCGTTTGCTTGAAAATACGCCGTATCATCCGGCAACAGGTCGGAAATGAGTGGAGCAATTCGCGGTACAGTCGGCAGCAGCCAAGCATCGACATCCGTAAAGAAGCGCTCCGCTTCGGACATAATGCGACGGCGAGCGGTCATCGATTCCAGATACTGTGCCTGAGAGATTTCTTTCCCTCGCAGAATACGTACCAGAACGCGGGGATCGTAGAGTTCGCCGTGTGCGGCGATCAGTTGACGATGCCACTCGTACGCTTCAAAAGCTTGAATTCCTCCACTGGCATAGCAATCTGGAATTTCATGCAGCGCGGAGAAATGAACCTCTTTCAAATTGGCACCAGCACGGGAGAAAATGGATACCGCCGCTTCAAATCGCGGCGCAACATCAGCATCCAAATCATCGAGCACATAGCCTTGCAGAACTCCTAGCCGCAAATCTTTCATTCCAGCAGGCCCTAGCGGTACAGAAAGTTCGCCAGATAACACGCTATCGATCCGCGCACAGCAGGCGACGGTCGGCGCGATGGGTCCAACCGAATCCAGGCTTGTGGATAGCGGCAACACGCCTTGCATGGGGATGCGACGCGCGGTGGGTTTGAACGCCGTCAGACCGCACAGTGCCGCCGGGATGCGCAACGAACCGCCTGTATCCGTTCCAATGCCGGCTGCGGCCATGCCGTCGGCAACAGAGACGGCAGCCCCCGAGGATGAGCCGCCAGGGATGCGGCCATTGATCCGATCGTATGGATTGCGAGGAGTTCCATAATGGGGGTTAATCCCCAGACCGGAGTAAGCAAATTCCGTCATATTCGTTCGGCCCACCAGGACCGCACCCGCATCTCGCAGGCGCGCGATGGCTGCGGCATCTTTCGCTGCGGGCGGCGCGTCGGCGAGCACGATCGAACCCGCCGCTGTCAGTTCTCCGGCGACATCGAACAAATCCTTGACGGAGATCGGTAGCCCTAAAAGCAATCCCTGCCGCGCGCCCGCACGACGACGTTTGTCCATCGCATCGGCCGCGCGCAGCGCGGAATCTGGGTCGATCCTGGTGAAGGTGAGTGCTCCCTGCCCGGAAGGGTCGACGGCAGCAGCCAGGCATGCCTCGACTAGTTTGCGACTGCTTGTTTCGCCGGCCGCCAGCGAGTCCATCGTTTTGGCAATCAAAGTTAGTCGCACCGCGTAGTGGTCCGGAAAAACGGTTCGCGCACTGACTTGCGCTTACCTGCACTGCTGATCACTAAAAAAATGTCTGCACCATATCGATGACCTGATAGCTGGAGTCGAGCACCGGAAGGTATCGCCATTTATCGAAAGTCAAGCATGGATGCGAGATGTCGAGGCCAATCATGTCGCCTACACGGACATCATCGCTCTCGGAAATCTTCATGAAAGCATGTTGATCCATCATGCGGTTGAGTTCCCAGTCACGGGGACAGGGGCGGGGCGCGGCCTGACCGGGAGCGGTAATGCAAGCTGGGAGTGGGCAAGCCCGAATCGAAGGCGGCATCTCGTTTGCCCAGGGTGAGAATCGCCTTTTCTTTTTCCGGAATCGATTGCACGTAGGCCCAAAGCTGTAAGGCCGGCAGCAGACCTGATTGCATTTTCTTCGCGATGGGATTTCTGCTTAGTATCTTCTCCTGGGCTTGGCGATAGGCGCCCACATCATGCGTTAGATAGCATCCGGGTCGCAAAACAATCTCCAGCGGGTGTGCAATGTCAGTGTCAGAAAAGACTTCTGCCACCACGTCGTACCAGGCCGAACCGGCGCCCGAAAGTATCGCTGGATTGCGGTCGAAGTGACCTCCTTTGGCAAGTTTGGCGGCCAACTCGACCGCATGATTCAGAAATGTTCGGATCGCGGTCTCGTCCTGCAGCACACCCTCATACAACTCAACACCGCAGATAGCGATGGCATCGCGCCATTGATGAATCACGTCCAGCAGTTCATCGAGTTGCTGCTGATTGCGAATGCCGGCGCGGCCACCGTCCACTCCCAACTCGATCAGGACGTTCAAGCGCTGACGACGCGAGGAGAAAACCTGTCCCAGTTGGTCCGCTTGCTGTGCCGAATCGACGAGGCAGTAGAATTCAAATTTCTGGTCTCGCAGGAGTCGCGAGACAATCTCCATATTCTGTTTTCCAATCAGTTGATTGGCCATCAAAACGCGCCGAACACCATGTTCATACGCAACCCGCGACTGATGCGCGGTGGCCAGAGTAATACCCCAGGCGCCGGTTTGCAGCTGACGTTTGAAGAGCGCAGGAGCCATGGTCGTTTTTCCGTGCGGAGCCAGGTTGACGCCGTAGGCTTGAATGAATTGCTGCATCCACGCAAGATTGTGCGCCAATTTGTCCTCATATAACAGCGCGGTCGGCAGGCTCAAATCCTCATGCAGCAGATTCCAGCGTTGCTCAACAATCTGCGACGCCGACAACGGGCCGTCCATCGCGCCCAGACCTTTATTCAACGAGCCAACGATCATTGCCGGAATATTTGCCTCGAGCTTGTCTGCGTAATCGGTTTGATGTTTCATTATGCGATTCCTCTCTGAAACTCAAATGATATAAGCTTTGGAGATTACTGAAGAAGGGCACGATGGGCGGATACGTTCCCCGCACCCCAACGAGCAAAGAGCAGAGATGCCGAAATGCACTACCCTAATTCGAAATGTTGAAGTTGCCGATGGCGGCGGCGGGTCGTCAGAAATCGCCGATGTGGCCGTCGATCAGGACCGCATTGTCACGGTCGGCAAGCTGCAGAATTACGTCGCCGACAATGTTTTCGACGGCGAAGGAAAGGTGCTTGCGCCAGGCTTCATCGATGTCCATACCCACGACGACACCAGCGTGATTCGCACTCCGCAGATGCTGCCTAAGTTGTCTCAAGGCGTGACGACGGTAGTGGTTGGGAATTGCGGCATCAGCGCAGCGCCGGTCACCCTTCGCGGAGAGCCTCCAGACCCAATGAACCTGCTAGGCGACGCCAATGCGTTCAGTTATCCGACATTCAAGGCCTACGTCAGCGCCGTCGCGGCGGCACAGCCAGCTATCAACGTCGGTGCGCTTGTCGGCCACACGGCGCTTCGCAATAACCATATGGATCGGCTTGATCGCACAGCGACAGGCGCGGAGATCGCAGCCATGCGCGCCCAGCTGCAGGAAGCGCTGGACCATGGAGCAGCCGGATTGAGCACCGGCCTGGCCTACCTTTCTGCGAACTCTGCCTCGACAGAGGAAGTAATGGAGTTAGCCGAATTGCTGGCTGGCGCTGGAGCAATCTACGCCACGCATCTGCGCAGCGAGACAGAGACGATATTGCAGGCTCTGGACGAGGCTGTTCGAATTGGAAAACATGCCGCGATTCCCATAGTGATTTCGCACTTGAAGTGCGCAGGCATCGCAAACTGGGGACGAAGTGCGGAAGTGCTCGCGTGGGTCGACGACGCGCGAAAGAATCAGGCCGTCGGCTGCGATTGCTATCCCTATGCGGCTGGATCAAGCACGCTGGACCTACGGCAAGTGGACGAACGAGTCAAGATCCAGATCACCTGGTCAACTGCGCATCCAGAAATGGCCGGACAAACATTGGCCGAAGTTGCAAAGGCATGGGGCGTGCCGGTACTCGAGGCTGCGAAGCGCCTACAGCCTGCGGGCGCGATTTATCACAGCATTTCAGAAGAGGACATGCGAATTATTCTGCAGCATCCCGGCACTATGATTGGTTCCGATGGTCTGCCGAATGATCCGCTGCCGCATCCGCGTCTCTGGGGAACATTTCCCCGCGTGCTGGGTGTCTATAGTCGGGAGCTGAAGCTGTTCCCTCTGGGAGAGGCCGTTCGCAAAATGACTTCATTGTCGGCACAAAGATTTGGATTGACGGAACGCGGGTGGATCCGCGAGGGCTATTACGCGGACCTGGTCCTCTTCGATCCGGGCACAGTGCGCGACATTGCCACATTTGATGATCCGGTGCGCCAGTCCACAGGGATTGAGGCAGTCTGGGTGAATGGCACTCTTTCCTATCAGGGGCAAGCGGCCACAGGGCGGCGGGCGGGTCGCTTCCTGCAACGGCAGCCGAATATGAACCGCCGGTAAGTTACATTCAATCCAGATTGGGTACACCACATCACGGAGGGCAGACGGCAAAATGAAGCGCTACGGCATAGAGGGTGGCAAGGGGATCGGCGGACAGCATTTACCATTCGCGCGAGCTGTCGAGGGGGACGGCTGGCTGTATGTGTCGGGTCAGGTGCCGATGGTGAACGGGGTCCTGGTCGAAGGCAACATCGAACGCCAAAGCCGCCAGGCCATCGACAATTTATTCGCAATCTTGAGCGAAGCAGGCTACAGCGCGGCGGATGTGGTGCGCTGTGGAGTCTGGCTCGACGATGCACGCGATTTTGCCGCATTCAACCGCGTCTTCCGAGAATATTTTGGGGAGAATCCGCCCGCGCGATCCTGCGTGGCCTCCAGCATGATGGTCGACTGTAAGGTGGAGATCGATTGTGTCGCATACAAACCACCGACGAAGTGATCGCCAAGCTCGCGATCGAAATCGGCGCGCAATATGCGCTTCTAAGTCAAACAAACCATCATGCATACAACGATGATTGACAACCACGGAACCTTTCTTTTGCTTGCTGCACTTGGTTCGGTCGTTGTGCTGATCATCCTGATCGCCCGCTTCAAAGCCAACCCATTTATCGCGTTAATGTCGGTCTCAATTGCCCTGGCGATGGTGACCGGCATGCCGATGCAAACCATCGTGCATTCATTCGAAGCAGGAGTGGGGGGCACGCTGGGCCATATCGCCGTCGTGATTGGGCTTGGGACGATGCTGGGCAAAATGATGGCGGAGTCGGGCGGCGCGGATCAAATTGCCCATACATTGATCCGATTTTTCGGTGAGAAGCGTGTGCACTGGGCCATGGTGGTCATCGGTTTCGTGGTCGGACTCCCGGTTTTCTTTGAGGTTGGTTTTGTCCTTCTGATTCCCATTGCGTTTACAGTTGCCAAGCGCACGCGTACATCGCTGGTGTTGGTCGGGATTCCCATGGTCGCAGGACTTTCCGTTGTGCATGGACTGGTTCCGCCGCATCCGGCCGCGTTGCTGGCGGTCGCCGCTTATCACGCCGACGTGGGCAAAACTGTTTTTTATGCGCTGATTGTCGGCATTCCAACGGCGATTCTTGCCGGGCCACTCTATGCAAAATTGATTTCGCCGCACATTCATCTCGCAGCCGAAAATCCGATCGCTGCCGAGTTTCTCGATCGTGATCCGCACGGCAAATTGCCCGGCTTCACGTTGACCATGGCGACCGTCCTGCTGCCGGTTTTTTTGATGATGATCGGAAGTTGGGCCAATACATTCGCCGCTGCGGGCACGCTGATGAATCAACTTCTTCATCTGCTCGGTGGCGCCGATATCGCGTTGCTGGTTGGAGTCCTGATCAGCTTTATCACGCTCGGAAAGATGCGCGGATTCAGCCGCGAGTCCATCCTGAAATTTACCAACGAGTGTCTAGCTCCTACCGCGACGATTACGTTGCTAGTCGGCGCAGGCGGTGGATTCGGCCAAATACTTCAGGACAGCGGCACTGCGGCGGCCATTGTGGATGTCGCGCTTCGCGCGCATATTCCGCTGCTGCTGCTGGCATGGCTGGTTGCCGCGGCCGTTCGAGTCGCCACTGGATCCGCCACCGTAGCAATGACAACGGCGGCTGGAATCATTGCTCCCATTGCACTGCAGATTCATGGAGTGCAGCCCGAATTGCTGGCCATTGCGACGGGCGCCGGCTCGCTGGTTTTTTCCCATGTCAATGATGGCGGCTTCTGGCTGGTCAAGGAGTACTTCAACATGACAGTGGCAGACACCTTCAAGACGTGGACAGTCTGCGAGACGATCGTTTCCACGGTGGCGCTGCTGTTGACGCTGGCGCTGTCTCGAATTCTCTAGGCCATTGCTCGGCGTGTAGTTGAAGTTGAATAGACAACTACTTTATGCGGATGGAGACAAACCTGCGGCCTTCATATAGGCGATAGTTGTCCGCGTGGGTGCCTTCCACGATCTGCAGTGGGCGCGGACGGGACATCGTTGAGTCTGCTTTGGATGAGACCTTCAGCACTTCATGCCCACCAATATCCATGACGACAAAAGTATCTTTGGCGACAAATCCGAATCCGTAAGCTCCCGCAGGCAGTGTTTCTCCGTTGATCACCAATGCGGTTTCGCTGAGCAGATAGCCCTGATATTTCTGCTGGAGCCCGGTCGCATATCCCGAGGTATCCACCAGTCCCGCCAGCACAACCGCACCGTCCGCGAGGCGCAGGCCAAAGGTGTTCCGCAACTGCACCGTGGCGGTCTGCCCACGAAAAAATACGGAGTGCGGCATCAGGGTGCCGCTGTCTTGCGGCGACAAAATCCTAGCTTGCGCCGGAGCCGCGGACTGAGCGCTGGCAAACTGCAAGACTGGCAGGCAAACCATAACGCAACACGTCAAGACGAAGAGAAAAGAGCGGTGCACGATCGACGAGAGTCGCAGCATGCTGCCCATCATAGTTCAATCATTCAGGTGGAGATTATTTTTCGACCCAGATTTGCGGTTTTTATCGGCACTTAACGTCGGGCATCCAGCACCAACTTGCGTCACGCCGCGAGGCAAGTTTTCCGAGCGACTTACAACCCTCCAGCGAAAGAATTGTTCGAAGATGCAATTCGCACGGGCTTTTTTTCATTTCATCGGTAAAATTCGATATGCCCTCGCAACGCACGTCTGCCGCCTCCAGACCTGCTTCGCCGCCCTCCGCGACACTGCCAAAGGTATGCATCGTCACGGGAGAGTCGGAATTCCTCGTCGATCTGACTTCTGAACTGAGCCCGTGGTTCGAACTGGTCACTCGCGACAGCTATGACGATTTGGCACGATGGACACGCGAGGCCGAGGTCGCCGCCGTGTTGCTGGACATCGATACGCAAGGTGAAGACCCCCACGGAGGTCTGGCGATTCTGGATGAACTGCGTAAGCTGAACCAGGATCTGACGCTGATATCACTGAGCCGGTCGCGCACACGCGGAGTCGAAAAACAGGCGAGCACCGCCGGCGCGGATGCTCATTTTCGCAATCCGGTCGACCTGTCGGAATTGCGCATGACGCTGGTGGATACCCTGCGCCGGCACAGCGAAAATGCGGCGCGAAAACAGATGCAACGCCAGGCGCTGGAGGTCAGCCGCTTTCAGGATTTTGTGGGCGCAAGCGCTCCCATGCGCATGGTGTACGACGCCATTCAACAGGTCGCGGACAGCAGTATCAACGTGGTGATTCGCGGCGAAAGCGGAACCGGAAAGGAATTGGCGGCACGCGCGATTGTGGCGTTGAGTCGACGCGCCAACAAGCCGTATATTCGTCTGAACTGCGCGGCGCTGCCGGAAAATCTGATCGAGTCTGAACTCTTCGGCAGCGAGCGCGGCGCTTTCACGGGAGCCATCGAGGCGCGCCCTGGACAAATTGAACTCGCCGATGGCGGCACACTGTTTCTGGATGAGATCGCGACCCTGACATTGCCGCTACAGACGAAGCTACTGCGCGTTCTGGAGGATCACCAGGTACAGCGGTTGGGTGGCCGCACCTGGCGCAAGATCGACTTCCGCCTGGTCTGCGCGACAAACGAGCCGCTGGAGGAAATGGCCAGCACCGGCCGTTTTCGCGAGGACCTGTATTATCGCATCCACGTCGTTCCCATACATCTGCCGCCACTTCGCGAGCGAGCCGGAGATATCCCGCTGCTCTGTGAATATTTCCTGGAGGTCCACTGCCTGGCGAATTCCCTTCCCGTCAAGCGGCTCGCTGCAGACGCTCTTTCCGTATTGGAGGAGCAGCCGTGGCCGGGCAATGTCCGTGAGCTGGAGAACCTGATCCAGCGGCTTGTGATTACTGTCAGAGGGGATGAGATTCAGGCCGGCCATCTACCCACTCGGCTGGTCGAGCATAGCGTCGCCATCCAGGAGTCTGTGCTATTGCCGGAGGAGGGCACGGACTTTGACATGGAGGTCAAGAGCGTTGAGACTGCCCTGCTGAAAGCAGCGCTGAACCGGACGCAAGGGAACAAGGCGGCAGCCGCGCGCCTGCTGCAACTCGACGGCCAGCGCATGAAGTACCTTTGCCGGAAGTATTCTCTCTGAACTGGTCACTTTTTCAACTATCCAGGGGTTTATTTTTCACCTATCTGTGGCTAGATCGAACTAGTCCCAGGATCCTGGTTTGAATCTTCAATTGTCTCAATTCAACCAGTTGCATAGATTGCAAGCTATGGCTAGAGTTTGGCATGCGGAATGCACTAAGGAAGTGCGTATCAAAGAACTATCAATCCCCTATCCAGGGAGATCGTCATGTCGATAGCAAAAAAATCTCTGATCAACAGCAGCCCCGCTCCGACGTCCACTAACACGAAGTCTTACGCGGCAGGCAGCCCGGTTGCCGGCGACAAGTTGGTTTCCGCCAAGCGGATTACCACGAAGCGGATAACCACCAAGCGCATTACCGCGAAGCGAATCACTGCCAAGCTGGTCAGCGCGAAGCGTGTCAATGCGAAACTGGTCAGCGCAAGGGCCATGTTTTAATCAGGACGAAGTCTCCGAGTGGGCTGCGGACCGCGGTCATCCTCGTATGGCTCAAACCCGCTTGAAGAAATGAATCACTCCTCCCCTGCTTGGTTCCTCATACTAAGAAGAGCGGCGGTCGCGATTGCGGCAGCCGCTTTTCTGTTTACCAGACATGCGCCTTCACCAGATTCAGCAGCACGGTAATCGCGCGTTGTGCCAGACTTCGACGCTGTCCGAAAATCCGGGCGCGACCGGAAAGTCCGATGGGCAAATCGTCCTGGGAGGCTGGCAACTGCATCCGGGTGGAATAGAAGACCGGAAGCTCAATTCCCTTGTAGTCCTGCCGAGCAATCAGCCCATCGGGCAGATTCACAGGCCCGCCTCCCAATGGCGCGAGTGTCATGCGCAGAATTGAAAATCGTCCGGGCAGCGCCAAGCCGAGTTGAGCATCGGGAGCAATGCGGTCGAGCGCAGAGGCGGGAACATAAACTCGAACGGCGCGGCCTGCACCTGCAGCAACCTTGATGAGCGATTCTCCTGAGCCAACATTCTGGTCGAGCAGATCTTCTGGATCCCGCGTCAGCACAACTCCGGCAGTCGGTGCAGTCAAGGTGAGGGAGGACTGAGCTTCACGCGCCAATGCAGTCGATTGAACTGCGGCATCCTGTTCGGCGGCAGCGATGCCAATGCTGCGACCATCCATTTCTGCAGTGAATGCTTGAAATCTTGCGTCCCCTGTTTCGGCGATCGCAGCCGAGCTCAGCGAGGCGGCATCGGAGCTTTCCATGCGCAGCAGAACCTGGCCCGGGCGGACCTGTTCTCCTTCGCGAACCAGGACGGCGTCGACACGCCCCGGCACTGCGGCATGTAGCGTGACGGAATGGAGCGGCTCAACCACGAAGAGCGCATCTTCTCGATCGCGCCACAGCGGCACGAAGACGAGAAGCAGGATCACGGCTGCAGCTGCGACGTGAGTCGGACGCCAGAGACGTCGACCCGCAAAGGTATTGGACCAAAGCTGCGCGGCGAGCCGCCGCAATGCGCTGAGGCGCGAGCGAAAGATGACAAACGCCAGAATGACCGCCGGAACCAGAGCAAACTCCGCCAGCCAATTGGCCGCGACATTATAGGAAAAGCGAACCACCACCAAGAGCAGCAAGTAACTGTAAGCTCCTGAGGCCAGTGCGTAGATGACGAAGAGGGTCACGCGGCGCCTGGGCACCACCGGCGTTTCAACAGGAAGGCGAAGGACATGACTCTGGAACCACCCAGAAAGGAACGCTGTGGAGCGCTCCTTCAGGTCTGGAATATCGATCACCTCGGCCAGAAAGTAGTAGCCATCCAGCTTGATGAGCGGATTCAAGTTGATCAGAATGACAGCGAGCCCGGTGATCAGGATGACTTGATAGGCGAAGTCGTGCAGCCATTCTCCAGGAGTGGAGTTCACCCAGGCAACCATCGCCAACCCGCAGATCACCATCTCCACCCAGATGCCGGCGATAATGGTAGCCAGGCGTTGCAGCTTGGTCGCGGAGATCCAGGTTTCTGTGACGTCCACATAAAAAGCCGGTGTTAGATAAAGAAACATCAGGCCCATGCTGTGAACTTCCCCACCATAGTGTTTGCAGGTCAACCCATGTGCGCTCTCGTGGAAGAACCCGAGAGCCAGGAACAGCAGCCAAAACTGGGCCAAATCCAGCACGCTTTTGCGAGTGAAGTTGTAATACAGCGGGATGTCCGGGCCGATGACGTTCCACCTCGCGACGAAGATCGCCACTTCAAAACAGAACAACGCGATCACGGCCATCACGCACCAGCGACTGAAGATAAAATTTCCAATCGCCCGGTCAAGCCACCCCAGATAGCGGTCTGGGTCCCAGGCGGAAAAGCTGATGTGCGCGAAATCGATTTTGGATTTGCGTCCGGCGCGACGGCTACGCTGCGCGATCAACTTCTCACTCAGGGCAAGGTTTTTTTCCTGAGGAGTCTTGTACCAGAAATCGACCTCTTCCATATTGTCGGCGAAGGCTCGCGCATCTTCTGCAGTGATTTCGCCTTCATGTTGCTCGTCGTAGAGATCGGCAATCTCCTGGTAGGAGCGAACACCGTCAAATAGAAGTGCAAGCTGCCACTGCGCCGGCGGAAAACGGAAGTAGTTCGCCTTGCCGCGCTCCAGAACGCCAAAGAAAGGCTCGCCTTCCATCACATCTTCCCGCACGATCAGGTCTGGGTTCAGGCGCGGAGGGCGACTGAGAGCGAGACGCGTCCTGGGAATTTCAGGCAGGGCAGCATCGAGGGCTTCACTCAGGTTCATGGCGCGAGACGGACCTGCATGGACATGCCGGGCTTCAACAATCGTGAAGGGTGAACGACGACGCCGATAATCTGCACGCTTCCGCTGGCCGGATCGACAACCGGACTGACGCGCAGAATACGTGCGGGCTGACGAAGCCGGGGATAATCCGGGGTCGTCAACTCAAGGGCCGCGCCGTTGGTGAATGCGGCCATCTCGGATTCGGGAACCGTGAACAGAATTCGCAGCGGAGCAACAGCCGTGATCCAGAAAAGCACGTCTCCTTCTTTTACTTGCTGCGCGATCCGCACTGAACTGCGTCCAACCACGCCCGCGAAGGGAGCGGCGATTCGCGATTTTTCCAACTGCAGGTTGGCGGCCTTCAACTCATCCTCGGCAACCGCCTCATCGGCCCGGTGGCGGGCGACTTCAGCCACGGTCTCATCCAGCTTGTACTTGACATGCTCCCAACTCTCCTGGCTGATGATCTTGTCGGTCAGCATGGTGTCGGCTCGACGCAGATCTGCTTCCACACTCTTCTGCTCCGCCTGCCAATCGAGGACCTGCGCCTGCAGCGAAGCGACCCGAGCTTTCTGGGCATCGCAGGAAGCGCGTAACATGCTGTCGTCCAGCAATGCCAGTACCTGGCTCTTTTCGACATGATCTCCAATCTCGACGGCAATACTCACGACGCGACCGTCGCGCTGCGCGGCGATGTCGGCCTGCTGGACAGCTACAAGTGGACCGACTGTCGTGTAGGACTTGGCACTCTGAAGAACAGCCGGCGACGTTGACGACAAACTTGCATGGGGGGCTGGAGCGCTGGCGGAGGAATGGTTCTCGGATTGAGAGGCGACTTGGGCGGTTGAGGAGATACCGCAGCCGCTCCCGAAGATCAGACTCGTCGTCATCGCAAGCGAAGCAATAGAACGCATGGAGCGGGAAGATGGAGAATTCATGCCGTCACCAACCAATCCAATTCCATAGGGTTTGCCATATCCAAAGCGCGGGCCGGCGCAGCAGCACATAGCCGGCGGGTCGATAGCCGATGAAAATTTTGCCGCTGCCCGCCATTCCGGCACGAAGTGTGGCATCTGCGTTCGGCAGCGGAACGCGCACGGCGAAAGTACGGTCGCCATCGCCCGCCTGCGCTTCGGAACTGACCACGGCAACTAGGTGATGCCAGGATCGCTGCGGATAGCTGTCCAGCTTGATCGCCGCAGACTGGCCGGGGCGCACCAGGGCGACGTCACGTTGCGGAACGGCAATATCAACAACCGCGGACGAAAGATCGAGAACCTGGGCGAATGGAGCGCCGGCATCTAAGTGTTCCCCCGCGGCATTCTGTAGCGCGGGAGTGACGACGATCCCTGCAATCGGCGAGCGCAATTGCGCGCTTTCTAGCCGCGACCGAGCTCGGGCAGCCTCGGAGCGCAGATACTCCGCCTGAGCGCGATCCGCGCCCGCTTGAGGAACGCCGTGGGCGAGATCGGACTGCATCACCAGCATCGCTTCCTTGTACCGGGCTTCAGAGGCTGCCAGGTCAGTACGCCATTGCCAGTCGTTCATCGCTCCCAAAACTTGGCCGGCAGACACGCGCTCGCCCTCGTGAACATACACCGCGGATACATTCCCATCACTTGGCGCCGCGATCGTGACCTGATGTTGCGCCGCCGCAACCGCGCTTCCGGAAACGCGCATCGGCAGCGGACATAGCACCAGAAACAGAAGTGCGGCCACGGCCGCGGCAGCATAACCAAGGCGTCGGCTGCGGCTACTGCGCAGCATTGCCTGCTTTTTATGCATCAGCGGTTCGAGAAGACTGATCAGCGGCACTTCGCGATAGAGCAGCGCGTTGCGGATGGCCACAGTAGCTTGACCGGCGAGAATCTTGATCATCTCGGTATGAGGCAGGTCGAGAAAGTGGGGGTCACTGCTCTCGTACAGAAGCAAACCGACACGACCTTGGTCATCCATCAACGGCAGCGAGTAGAGTGCGCGATAGCCGCTGGCTTCAAAGTTGCGGGCGACATCAGCAGGAAGATCGGAAGGAGCAGAGTCGTCGGCCTGGCGGAGGTGCAGCGGCTCCGTCTGCGAAGACAGCCAACGAATCAGCTCATTCACCTGCTCGACGTGGGTGTCGCCCAGGGGCAGACTCGACATACCGGATATCGCCTTCAGCTGAAGCTTGCCGCGACTGTCGAGCGCGATGGCGCACAGTTCAAATGGCAGTACATTCTGCGGGCTATTGACAATAATTTGCAGCAGTCGATCGAGCCGCAGCGTGGAGGTGATTTCTGAGCTGACGCGGACCAGGGCCTCAAGAATTTCGAGCTTGCGCTCCGCGAACAACAGGCTGGCATTCTTCAGTGCGCTGCTTACCGTCTCCGCAATTGTCGACAGGAAAAACTCATCGTCGTCGTCGAAAGGCAGCATATCTTTGTTGACGGCTTCCAGCACGCCAACTTCGGCACCGTCCTGTAGCAGCGGCACCAAGAGAGCGGTGGTGATGGGAACAGCTTCCTCGTCATCCCTCAGGCCGGCGTTGCGGCTGACGAGTCGCTCATCTTCGGGATCGGCAATCAGGAGCGACTCGCCTTCTTCCGCCATTTCCGCGACATAGCCTTCGCCGACGGCCTGCGTCATGCGTGGCTGGACAGTGTCATCCTCTCCGCTGCTGGACATCAGGCGGAGCACAGGGCCGTCAAACAGCCACAAATGGATGGCCTGACAGCTCAGCATGCCTGCGACCTTCATCGGGATCACCTCAATGACCGCATCGAGTTCCAGCGTGGCATTCAGCGATTTTTCAAGGTCGTAGAGCTGCGTCATCCGATGGACAGAGTCCAGAAGATTCTGTCGCTGGCCCTCAAAGGACTCACCCGCCAGAATCGCCGCTGGAGCGAGTTGGAGAACAGGGATCAGTGTCTTCAGGTCTTTCCGCTGCAAAGCAGCAGAAAAATTGACCATCTCCATGGCGCCGACCAATTGCTCGTTTTCCACTAGAGGGAGGTACGCCAGGGATTCAACGGAACGGGTGACGCGCAGGTGAGCAAAATCCTCGCGTCGCACTTCGGGAGTGGAATAGAACAGCACCTGCGGCGGTCCGGAGAGAAGCGGAACCATGAAGCGCGTATCGCGAGGCAGCGAATGCTGCTCGACGGAAACTTCTCCGGCCATTCCGATTGCGGTCCAGGCTGCTTCTTCGTCCTCAGCTCGATAGCGGTGAACGACACACGCAGACTCGGGAAAGACTTCAACCACCGCTGAAGCAATCAGTCCGGCTCTTGCGGCAGAATCAGGCGCAGATAATAGCAAGGAAGAAAGCTCGACGATGGCATCGGTCGGCAAAGACATGGTCATGCGGTCTGGCTTGACAAGGACGACTTGCGGAACGGATTCTGAAGTAGCTGGAGCCTATCAAGCGTCCTCTCCGAAGTAAAGCAAATTTTGCGTGGAAACAGGGGAATCCGTGGATCTCGACATACGACAGAGCGGCAACATCTGCACCTTGAAAGTGAAAGGGCCGCTCAAAATGGGAGAGCCGGTCAACCAGTTTGATAGAGCAGTCCAATCCGCGATCGCGAGCGGGCACATTTTTCTGGTCCTCGACCTGGAGGCGATGCCAGTCGTGGATTCATGCGGTATCGGTGCGATTGTGGATGCATTGCGGCAATCCACGCAACGAGGCGGCGATGCGAAACTGGTGAACCCTTCAGCGTTTGCGACCAAAACATTGAAGATGGTCGGCATTTTGAACCTGTTCACGGTGTATCCGTCGGAAGCCAGCGCTGTGGCTGCCTGCGGCGGGTAGAATCCTGGACGCATCCGGATCCTTCCCAGGATCGGTTGGAGACCCTAGCCGTAATGGCGCGACAGAAGCAGCATCGCCGGGCGGCAACTGCACTCCAGCATATACGCAAGCAAGTGCGGCACAAACAGCTTTCTGCACGGCTCAGCTGCAGATAAAGAAAAGCTATGGGGAGGATAAAGGGAATCTATTTCCGATTGCGGGAATGACAACGTAATCTATACCAAATCAGTTAAAAGTGTTCCTAAGTTGCGATTGTTACGTCCAAAGCTCCAAAACACAAATTCAAATTCTGATTCGAGAATCAGTTTTATAGGAGAAGGTATGCCAAGTGAATTGCGGGATTTTCTTGCGCTCTCGTATGGGGAGCTGGAGGATTTGAATCTGGAGGCCAAGGAGCAGCGCAAGAACCGCGTCGCGGCCGGCAAAGTCCAGGAACAGCGACTGAGATACCTTACCGACGAAAAGCGGATCAAGGCTGTGACCGTGCTGTTCAGCGATCTGGAAGGCCGCTTGCACATGCTCGATTACGACAAGAAGTTCCTGATTAAGAGCTGGGACAATCTTACGTTCGACGGGTCTTCCATTCGCGGCTTTACCGCGCAGCGTGAGAGCGATTTGCGGCTGGGAATTGACTGGAGCGCGTTCTACTGGGCGCCGGCCGATGTATTCGGTTCGGGCAAGGTGCTCGTCTTCGGCGAAGTCATCGACAAGAACGGCAAGCCTTACAGTGCCGACATCCGAGGAGAACTGAAGCAGTTCGCCAGTAAGTTGTACAAGTCAGAGGGTTACACTCTGAACGCCGCCAATGAGATTGAAGGCTTCCTGTTCAAGGGCGTCGACGCGGAACGGAACTATTACGAGACCGGCAAGTTCGAATATGTAAATACGGGCGGCTATTACCACTCGCTACCGGGCGATCCGCTGCGCACCTTCATCGATACAACGGCGGAAGTGCAGCGCGCAATGGGATTTGAAAATGAGAAAGATCATCCGGAGGTCGCGCCGTCACAGTTTGAAATCAACTACAGCTATGGAGAGGTTGTTGCGGCCGCCGACCAGATCCAACTCTACAAGCTGATCTGCCGCCAGGTCGCGACCAACCTTGGAATGACGGCTTCATTCCTGCCCAAGCCGGTGGTCGGCGTGAACGGCAGCGGCATGCACACTAACATCTCGATCAACAAGGACGGCAAAAACCTCTTCTGGGACGCGAAGGGCGAAGAGAAAGTGAGCGATTTCGCATGGAGCTTTGTCGATCGCATCCTGACGCACGGAAATGACCTGTGCCTGCTGCTGAACGCGAGCGTGAATGCCTATCGACGCCTTGACCCGCACTTTGAGGCGCCGAACCAGATCAAGGCCTCGGCAGTGGATCGCGGCTCGATGATTCGCATTCCGATCGGCAACGAGAAGAGCGCGCGCATCGAAGTTCGATCTGTCAGTCCGGATGCGAATCCATACATGGTTCTGTATTCGATCTTTCGGACTGGTCTGCAAGGCGACAAGTTGAGCGTGAAGAACCTGCGCCAGGCCGAGCGCTACCTGCCGGACAATGTCTACACGGCCATTCAAGATTTCCGCGATGCCGCATGGACGACAAAGCTGTTGGGCGCGGACGTCAAGGGACGTTATGCGGATCTGAAGCAGGCTGCAGCTGACCGTTGTGCTCGCCTGCTGGGGACCTTCGTCAAGGTGCCGGAGGTCCAGTACCACCACGACGTTTACAACCAGTTCCTTTGGAACATGTTCTAAACTTCGGCGACAAATGTTCTCCCACACGCAAAAGGCATGGCCGATAGCCATGCCTTTTGCGTGTGGACGTTCAATTTCCAGGAATGCGATAGGGTCGTATCAATCGAGGCATGACGTAGAGCGGCGCTCCTTCCCATACCTCCTTTGGATTTCTAGATTGCCGCCATCTCTTAAGAAAATGGTGGTTGAGAGCAGTGGTTTCGGATTTGATCCGACGGAGAGCGGCTCTAGCGTGAATTCACGCTTGTGACTGCCGTTGAACCCTGTTGGGGGCGTGAAAAAAATGCCGACGCGTTAAAAGACAGAAATGAGTTTGCCGCAATTGCGACGCTCGACTCCTTCGCGCATTATGGTACGAAGAGCGGCTGCATGTCTGCGCGCCAGCTCCGATTGAACCGGGTTTGGCAGCCAGCTTTGCCGCTCTGCGGACCTGAAGCAGGCTGCCGTTGACGGTTGCGCTCGCCTGCTGAGAAGGTGCCAGAGGGCTAGTACCGCCGGTTCCTCTGGAACATGTTCTAAGATTCGACAACAAAGGTTCGTTCACACAAAACTAAACGACGGACGGACCGCGCTCCCGATTTCGAATACGGATGGAATCTTCCACTTTGGAGAGGAAGATTTTGCCATCGCCGATTACGCCGGTGTAAGCAGAATCCAGAATAATCTCCACCAGCCGCTCCACGATTTCATCTTGAACCACGAGTTCAAGTTTCACTTTCGGCAGCAGGTCAATTTCATATTCGCGGCCTTTGTAGACCTCGGTATGCCCCTTTTGTCGGCCGTGGCCACGTACCTCTGTAAGCGTCATACCGTCGCTGCCGAATTGAATGAGCGCCTCTTTGACGGCGTCAAGCCTGTTCGGCCGGATGATTGCCTCAATCTTTGTCATATGTCCTCTCGATCCTTACTCAAAATTCTGGTTGTGAGCCCGGAGTATTTTTTCCACCCAAGTCTCCATAACGCCAAGAAATCTTTACTTCTTTGGAATACTGGAAGGGGCAGAGATCGACGAAATCACGTACTCGGGATAAGCCGAAATCCCATGCTCATGAAGATCAAGCCCGAAGAGTTCGCCTTCCTCTGAAACCCGGAGTGTCCCCGTGAGGTTCACCAGATACATCACCAACATGGCAACCGCAAATGTTGCGGATGTAACGATGGCGCTGCCGATGAACTGGGCTTTGAGCAGCGTGAATCCTCCGTGATAGAAAAGACCGGCAAGCGGGACGGAGTTGTCGGGGGCGACTGGCCCCGTGGCTCCGTACTGGCCTGAGGCGAAAAGTCCGAGAGAGAGGGTGCCCCAAATACCGCAAAAGCCATGGACTGGAACCGCACCAATGGGATCATCAATGCGCAACCATTCAAGCAACTCCACACCTATCACGACCAATACTCCGGCAACTCCTCCGAGAAGGATAGCTCCAGTCGGACTGACCCAATAACAAGGGCAGGTAATGGCGACCAGGCCGGCAAGGAAACCGTTGACGGTGAATCCGACGTCCCACTTCTTACTAAAGCGGTAGGCATACAGCATTGCAGTCAGGCCAGCGGCACAGGCCGCCAGTGTGGTGTTGGCGGCGACTCTACCTATGCCAACAAAGTCCATTGCAGACAGTGTCGATCCGGGATTGAATCCGTACCAGCCGAACCAGAGCAGCAGACCGCCGGATGCTGCAATCGTTAGATCGTGCGGAATCATGGGGCCGCCGCCGTCGCGCTTGAATCTGCGGCCTAAGCGGGGACCCAAAATGATAGATCCGGCCAAGGCGACAAAACCGCCGATGGTGTGGACCACCGTTGAACCAGCGAAGTCATGAAAGCCGGTTCCGAGCGTCGGCAGAAAATATCCGGCCGAACCCATGGTGGCCAGGAAGCCATCCGGGCCCCAGGTCCAATGGCCAATGATGGGATAGATGAAACCGGAGACGGCGACCGAATAAAGCAGATCACCGACAAAGCCGGTGCGTCCGATCATAGCGCCCGAAGTAATGGTGGAGCATGTGTCGGCGAATGCAAATTGAAAAATCCACACGGCCAGGAATGCAACACCCGTACTTTCATAGGTCGCAGGTGTGCCTTGCAGAAAAAACCAGTGATAACCGATGAAGCCGTTTCCATGGCTGAACATGAACGCGAATCCAATGGCATAGAAGAGAATTCCGCACAGACACGTGTCTACAATGCATTCCATCAATACGTTGACGGTTTCTCGCGAGCGGCAAAAGCCCGCTTCAAGCATGGTGAAGCCAACCTGCATTCCGAAAACCAGGAAGGCGGCGATCAGCGTCCACGCCGTATTGATCGGATTGACGACATCGGCTGCTTTGACGACTGTGTCCGCCGCCATGACCTTGGCAAAAAAGATGCCAGTGACTGTCAGCATTATCAGCAGGGTCAGCCCGACTCCAGCCATCTTTCCCAGCATCAGTGTCGTTCCATAACGACGCCACTGCGGATCTCGCAGACGGGTTGCCAGCCGAGACACCTTCTGTGACAGGGAAAGAACTTCCCTTCGCTTCGCATTCGATCTCATGTTGTAGCTCCTGTCTTAAGTTTTCTTGCCCAACCCATCAACGCAATTTGTAGGCGAGTAGTGCACAATGACGCCTACCGTTTTGGCCCAAAAAAGGCGATAAAAGCGACGGTCAGCGTGGACTGCACACCAACCATCCCGGTGTCTCCCTTGTGGAAGTAGTCATAGGTTGACCAGTCCCGGCGATACTCAGCGCGAGTCAGAAGTCCGGCCATCCACTTGTATTCGTAGGTGCCGGTGAACTCCTTGATTGCCTGGCGGTCGCCGGTGGAAAAGCCCTGATTGTCGTCAAAATACTCAAAGCGGCCTGTCACAGCTTGCTTTGCAGTGAATTGGCCATGAGCCGCGACTGCGATTCCCTGCCAATGCGGCGACGATGCTGGAGTCCCCGCTGTAGCCGGAGTGTGGTTTTGTCCGTAGTCATAATTGAGGTACGCGTTGAATTTCGCGGTGGGCGTCAGCAGAACAGTGGTATCGATCAGGTTGCGATATCCCTTCTGCGTATCGGCATTCTGAGGCCCGGTATAGTAGTTCAAGTCCCAGGTGTACTTGGGTTTGACATATGCGCTGGTCAGGCCGATGGTCGCGCCGCCGTTGTTGGCGACGACGTCATTCCACCCATTCACCACTTGTAGCCCCGCGGTCCATGTCTTGGTGACCGGGGTGGCGGTGCGCAGGCCGAAGTGATAATACGGAATCGCCCATGCGAAGAGCAGCGATCGGGAATAGTTCCAGTTGCTCATCGCAGGAATGACTTCCGCTCCCGCAGAGGTGACGAACTGGCCGAAGTCGATCTCAGTGCCATGCATTTTTGGAGGTGTGGCGCTGATGTAAGCCTGCTCAATATAGTTGTCGGTCGACTTGTCGCTCGAACTGTGAATCAGGGCGTTGGTGCGGCCGAAGATGAGATCGATGTGAATTCCGATCGGATCGGGACTGTGGTTGATGGTTAGGTCGGCAGCGCTCAGGTTGAACTGGTCGGTTTTGTCGTTGAAGTTGTACAAGTCATTCACTTGCCCGTTGGCGGCATTGCTGGGTCGGTTGGCGTTGTAGCTGTAGTAGCCGTCGATGAAGCCGCTGAAGTCTAGAGATCCGACGCTCCACGTCGGGGTGGGTGCCGCTGCTGGTGCTGGTGCCGGAGCAGACGTGGACGTCTGGGCTCCTGCGGAAAGGATGCAAAAGAGAAAAAATCCAGATATGGCGTGCAGTGCACCCTTACTTGTCAATGAAGCCCCCTAGAAAAAGTGGTGCCAAATGAAAATGCGATAACCAAACGAAGAAACAGTCTGCAAGCATTGGGTATTGCTGGCTGGTTGAACTTTTCTATGAACCCTTGCTGCCGTCAGGAGGAGATGTACTTAGGAACTCAAATTTGTCATAAGGAATTCATAAAGAAACTCCGGAGAGAGAAGATTTCTTCACGGCGTTGGCAGACAAGTAGGGGATTGGAAAAATGCTTGAACTTTTCGCTGAAGATATGCAATCTTTAGAGGAAGTCTGGTATATTTACTCACTTTTCTCGCAGGCCGGATCCGGACGTTTCCATTCTCCAAAAAACTTGAATGGGTGCTACCTCGCGCACCCGGAGTGTTCTTTTATCACCGCCGCAAAAAATGCAATAACCAGCCGAAGGTCGGACGAGATTACGAAGAGATCACTCATGCAGGCCAAAGATTTACTGGCGCAGAATCCGCGTTTATTGCGCTGTTGTCCAATCGCGCTCCTGGGCGGGAGAAAAGTTGGCGCACCATGAATGAAACACTCTATGAGTTCATCCATCAGGCCACCCAGCTGAACCTACATCGCGAGCCGGGACAGCAGCTGGCATCGCTCATCCAATCCACTTTCGATTTAGAGGGGGTGGCGCTGTTCGATGCCGATCTGAACAAGATCTATAAAGCGGGGGACTGGGTCGCGGATATGGAGAACCTGGTCCGTAATATCTACTTTTTTGAGAGCGTCGCGGACGACCCCGAGACAGGACTTGTACGGCGAGTTTTGCGTATCGGAAATCTGCCGGTCGGCGCATTGCTATTGCGCGGCGAGATGTGCCCGAGCAGCAGCAGCGCAGTTGCTTGCCTGGTCGCCATTACATTCGACCGATATCACTCCCATGCCAATGTAAGCCGCACCGAAAGCGCGCGTCGCACCGAGCAAATGAGGACGACTGTTCTGGACAGCCTGGCGCATGCGTATAAGACGCCGCTGACCGCAATCCGCGCCGCCAGTACAGGATTGAATGAGATGGGGAACCTAACTCCGGCTCAAGCCGAGTTGGTCCAGTTGATTGATGAGCAGTCCGGGTTACTGAATGATCTGACCACGCGCCTTTTAAAAACCGCGCGGCTGGAGGCCCACGATCTCACACTCCACAAGGAGACGGTGGCGGTCGCTCCTTTGATTGAAGACGTCGTGGCCAGCTTCCGCGCAGAGTTCGCTAACACCCCTGTCAACATCGCCGTGCCGCGCGAGGACATATCCATCCGGTGTGATCGCAACCTGCTGGTCGCAGTGCTGACGCAGTACATTGACAACGCCGGAAAGTATTCAAGGACGGGGTCGCCAATTACGATCCAGGTTTCGGAGCGTCCAGGAGAAATCATTTTCTCTGTCCATAGTATTGGACCCGTAATTAAGCAGGCTGACCGCGAACGGATCTTCGATCGCTATTATCGCGGTGAAGCAACAGCCAACAAAATATCCGGAACCGGGATTGGACTCTCTGTAGCCAAGCGCGCCGCGCAAGCCCACGGAGGAGATGTCTGGTTGACCAGCGATCGTGCAAAAGGAACTACGTTTTTTGCGTCTCTGCCCGTGGTTTCGAAAGGAGAGCAGGCTTCATGAGCAGTTCTGCTATACGCGTGCTGCTGGTCGATGACGAGGTCGCCATTCGGCGCGCCTTGCGCACCCCACTGAATGAACTGGGGTTCGAGACGGTGGAAGTGTCGCGTGGAGAAGAAGCTCTGCTTCTGATGCGGGCGGAGAATTTCCACGTGGTGCTGTTGGATATTCAGATGCCGGGCATTGGTGGCATGAAAACGCTGGCTCGGATGCGAGCGCTGGCGCCGCGGCTGCCCATACTGATGCTGACAGTCCTGGATAACGAGGAACAAAAGGTTGAAGCGCTGGAGAGTGGCGCCGACGACTACATCACCAAGCCGTTTAGCATTCGCGAATGCATTGCGCGAATACGCTCCGCAGTGCGCCGGGCGCAGACACCGGAGCGGTCGGAGGATGCTCCCCTGCAAATCGGCGAGATCCGGATGCTTCCCGCACAGCGTCTCGTAAGCAAATGCGGCCGGTCGATCCATCTAACCAAAAAAGAATTTGGCATTCTGCACTACCTAATGCTGAACGCAGGCCGCGCTGTCACCTACGGGAAGCTATTGAGCTCCGTGTGGGGAGTGGAATACCGCAACGAGGTCGACTACTTGCGTACGTTTGTGCGGCAATTGCGGAAAAAAATCGAGGATGACCCGTCGAATCCAAAATATTTGCTGACCGATGCCTACGTCGGCTATCGGTTCGCCGAGTTCCCTGCCTCCACCGACATTGAAGAACCTCTCGGCACAACGACAGAATCCGCTTCCGAAATGAATTCGTAGTGATTGCGGACCTCACGATCGGATTCGTCACCCGACGCATGACCCACGGGTTACGCTAATTCCAGTTCGATCTTCTCCGTCGCGCGATCGAGCGTCACGATTCGAAAACTGCGAATCTGGCCCTTCTCCAGCGTCTCCGCCGGCTTCGCCGAAGGAGTTGAACCACCCTTCCAGCGAGCCTGCAGCATCGAGGTCAACGCAGACAAGTCCGCACCGGAGGTATTCCTGTTCTCCGAAGCAGGAGCGGTGACCGCTGCCAACCTGCAGTTCGCGCGAATGCCATCTCCCAGCTCGATAACGGCAGATTCGGGGCCTTGCTCCACCACGCGACCGGACACCACGTCACCTTGTTTGTGCTCCTCCAGGTATTCGCCAAGGCCAGTGGGAACCAGTTGCTTCATGCTGAGTTTGATCTGCCGCTTCTCCGCATCCACGGCGAGCACCTGGGCTTTGACAATCTGACCAGCGCGCAACACATCCTGCGGATGTTCGATATGCTTTTCCGCGCTGATCTCGCTGACGTGAACCAGTCCCTCGACGCCTTCCGTGATCTGCACGAATGCGCCAAACTTCATCAGCTTCGTCACCGGACCTTCAATAGTCGATCCCACCGGAAATTTTTGCACTGCATCTGCCCAGGGATCGCCAAGCGCCTGTTTCAGCCCAAGAGAGATACGGCGTTCGCCAGCGCTGACAGACAGGATGATTGCATCCACCGTGTCGCCGGTTTTGAGAATGTCGCTGGGCTTGCGAACTTTCTTCAGCCACGACATTTCAGAAACGTGAATGAGACCTTCGATTCCGGGTTCCAGTTCGACAAAAGCTCCGAAGTCCACGAGGCGCGTGACTGTCCCCGTGATTCGCTGGCCAACTTTATATTTCTCCGCAGCGGTATCCCACGGCTCCGGTTGAAGCTGTTTGAGCCCAAGTGAAATGCGACTGTTCTCCGCATCAACCTTCAGAACTTTCAGCTGGAGTTGCTGCCCCACTGTCAACACATCTTCCGGAGAATTCACGCGACTCCAAGAAATATCGCTGACATGCAGCAAGCCATCGATGCCGCCGATATCGACAAACGCGCCATAGCCTGCGAGGCTGCGAACTTCACCGCTCACGACATCGCCTTCCTTGAGAGCGGAATATCGGCCCTGGCGCACTGAAAGCGCCTGCTCCTCGAGGATGGCGCGGCGGTCGACGACAACATCCTCGTCCGTCACGTCCAGCTTGGTGATGCGGCAGGTTATCTCCTGGCCGACCAACTTCTCCATTTCGGCGGCATCGCGTACTCCGCTGCGAGAGGCGGGCATAAAGGCGCGCACGCCAACATCCACATTGAGGCCACCTTTGACGACGCCCGTCACAACTCCTACGACGGCAGATTTTTGCGCAAAGGCTTCCTCCAGTGACGACCAGTCTGTAGGTAGGGTCACGCGTAGCCGAGAAAGCTCGTAGTAGCCCTCGAGATTGCGGCCCTTCACCGAGACGGGAAATTTGTCTCCAGCCGTGACGCCTTCCGCGTTGTTTTCGAATGCGGTCCGCGGCAGAATCCCTTCGGCCTTGAAACCAATATCCAGATAGACAGATTCGGCGTCGAGAGAGACGACAACGCCTTCCAACTGGCGGCCGCCGCCTTCCGCTTTATGGGAGTGGCTCTGCTCAAACTGCGCGAGCATTTCGCCGAAGGATCGCGTCGTGGGTTCTGTTGCAGCTTCGGCTTGCGAGGATGAATTTGGGACGGTTTCGTTTGACATAATGGCTTACGTACCATTTTGGCACGAGCCGCCCTTCTAAGAGATGTCGCAGGCATACGGGTTCACCGAAAATGGGAATACATGGGCGGCTGCCCCATGCGAGTCGGCATTTCCGGGAGAGTGATACAGTTCTTTGCTATGGATAACTATGTGATTCGCGCGGCACGGAAATCCTGCCCTCTACTTTGCCTGCTTGGCCTGATTGTGTTGACCACGCCGCAAATGCTGCATGCGCAGACTGGCGCTCCTCCGGCAGTTCCAGACTGGGCGCAGCCGGGTTCCGATACACACGAGCAGGTACCGCCGCCGCCAAACTTCCATCGGCCGAGCAGAAATTTCGATACGCCCATTGGCATATTTCAAGGGCAATCCGACATAGGCTCCGCCGTCGTGCCGGGCAGCGCCAGTTATGACGCGAGGACTATGCAGTACACAATTACCTCGGCCGGTTATAACATCTGGTACTCCCGCGATGAATTCCGTTATCTCTGGAAGAAAATGTCGGGCGACGTGTCGCTCGCCGCGGATGTCACGTTCACAAACCCGAAAGGCTATAGCGATCGCAAGGCAGTGTTGGTGATCCGGCAGAACCTCAATGACGACACCAAGGAAGCGATGACCGGTGAACACGGCACGGGAATGATCCACCTGGCGGAGCGTCCCACCCCGGGGGCGGATATGACGGACATGCAGTTTCGTTTTGGAGGAACGCTCGAGGGAGTGATGGCAAAGCGCATTGGAATCGAAAAGCGCGGCGATGCGATCACAATTTTCGTCAGCTTGAAAGGCGAGCCCCTGCACCAGTTTGGACCACCGATTCATCTGCACTTCGATGGACCTTTTTATGTCGGCATCGGCTTCTGCTCGCACCTTCCAGCCACTCTGGACACCGCCGTACTCTCCGATGTTGTTCTTGAAAACTCCACGGGCAAGCTGCACTAAATGCGGAACGCAACTAGGCCGACACGAGGTGGGATGCAAAACCCAAAGAGGCTAGGGTCTACCAAGGAGGAGTCTGGCCATCTAGACTGAACGAAGTGTCATCTGAAGGCTCGTCCTCAGGTCAGAGCAGACTGTCCGCGAGAGGCGAGAGTCGCTCGATTGATCTGCTTACGCCTACTGTCCCGAATCCATCCCCATTTATTGAAATATTGGATAGCAGAGCGCACATGTAAGAACAGCAGCTTGCGGCTTCGATACGAACCCATCTGATGGACGTGTTCGACGGTAACGCCGGGCCAGTATAACAACCGCGAGATTCCTAACATTCGCCGACAGAGGTCGACGTCCTCCATATAGAGAAAAAACCGTTCATCGAATCCACCGACTACCTCCAACACAGAACGCCGCGTGAACATGAAGCAGCCGGACAAAGACGGCACATATGCCGGCGCATCGTAATCGAGCATGCGAAGTTCAAACCATGCGATCCTCCGTTGTGCAAGGCGTTTCCATGGTCCGGGCAGAAACCGCCGCAACACCAGGTCGATCGGCGCTGGAAGCAACTTGCAGAGGTATTGATGGCTGCCGTCGGGGTAAAGGACCTTGGGCATTACCAACCCGACATCTGGATGGGACTCCATCACATCGGCCAATTTGTCGAGGGCGTCCAGATCAAACATGATGTCCGAATTCAGGATCAAGTGATAGGGAGCATCGACGCCAGCAAGCTGCTTCAGTGCCAAATTATGACCTCTGCCGAACCCGAGATTCTTCCCAGGGCGCACATAAATGCCGCCCATTTCCCGGACAGCATCGCGGGTTTCATCGGAACTGCCGTTATCGACGACCACCCAGCGCTTAATAGACCTTTCCGCGCTCAGCCTAATCAACAGAGACTCTATTTCCGGCAGCTTTGTTTGGAACACAATCACGCTTACTGTTAAGTCGGCCATCTATTGGGCTTCTACCCTCGAATCAGGTTATAGAGTTGAAACTGCGCAAATATCGGTTTACGAAATAACCGATTGATAGGGTCCCATATACTTCATTCCTGATGCAACAAAGATCGCGCCGAGCGCTATCAACAATATCAAATAAGCCACCCGGAAGTTTCCTCTTAGATGGGAAAGAGGAATTACAAGGACAGCAACCTGAAACAGTCCGAGCACTTCAGACATTCTCAGCGCAAGTGCATCGTTGGAAGACAGCACCGCTTGATAGAACAATCCAATTGCGGATGAAAATACAACCACGCGCTCTCTGCCTGAAAGTTTATTCCATAAGATGAACGCATAAAAAAGCGCGGCAGTGCATACGACAAAATAGACCGACAACAGTCGAACGCCTTTGACATCGTAGTTCCCGTTTAAATAGACAGCGGCCCGACTGAAATCTGCCAGCGCACTCAGCAGACTCTGAAGCATATAATATCCAGCAATCCCAAGAGGGATCAGCGAAATGATCCATGCTCTCGATTCGAACCTAACGCCAAGTGCAACTAAAAGAAAAATCGGCAGGGCGATGATTACGGATAAGTGAAATGCTAATGCACAAACAAACAGGGCAACAGCTGCCCACGTTTTGCCTTTATATGCCAACATTATGCTTACAGACATCAGAGGAATTGCAGCTGCCGCCCGAATTTGGGTCATTTCATACGGAAAAAAGAAACGACAAAATATAATATAGAAAAGCAGAGAAAACCACCGATCGGGAAACACCTCCCAGATAAACACTATTGTTAGGAGTAGCGCAATCCCGGAGAAAACGAAAAGTATGAAAGTGAAGGGTGCGCCAATGCTCGCCGTGGTATACGAAATAAGAACATAAGCGGGGTCCTTTACCCAACTCAATAAGGTTAGATCTCCAGATGCGACTTGGCGATACCAGTCAAAATAGTTCTGATAATCTCGATCCACTCCGGCCGCTCGCAAGGATGAAAAGAGAAATAACGCGGCAAGCATCCATAGAAAATACGTCCTTTGCAGCAGGTGACGCCACGCGGCGCGATTCTCAAATGCTAAACCCGCACCGGCAAGTACCAGGAGGTATATAAGATAATACCAATACATCTAGTTTAGCCGTCCTAATTTACCCCGGATGCCATCCACGAAAGCATGCAGGAGAAGATTTAGGCTTCTCATCCTGTGATCGGAATACCAGAAATATAACAAGATATAATGAGGAACCCTCGGTATTGTCACAACTCTCCATTCCCACCCCATCGTTTTGACGCGGAGAAGGTAGGTTGCGTTGCGCACAATGTAGCAGTTTCTCACGTCGCTATGAATGTGGACTTCTCTGCCGAGAACTTCTACCGCAATGTCCCCGACACTATGTTTCAATACTACCTTCGGGACGATATAGCTTGCATATCCCTTTGCTATGCCACGTAAGCCCCATTCTATATCCACCCAATCAATAAATAGCTCGTCCATCATTCCGCCAATATCCTGTAACACGGAAATCCGAATTAGAGAGCCAGAAGAGATTAAGTAGTCTGTTTCGACTGGAGCAGAAGCATCTGAATCGACAGGCTCGCGCTTGATTGTTAAGTGACGGTGGCGAATGCTTCGCGAGATGGTTCCCGTTTTCTCGTCGATAAATAATGGACCGACGGCGGCGACTTTCTTCCCGGCCCTAAGCAATTCCTGCTCGGCATGTAATAGTTCGCTTACCATCTCGCTCGGCATGGCACTATCCTGATCTAGCAGAAGCACATGCGAATGACCGGCATCCATACTTTTGCGAATCCCGATATTCTGTGCTGTTGCAATGCCTTTGTTTTCTCCGAGTGGGACATACGATATGTTGGTCTGATATCGATCGAAGAACGACGAAAAGTCTTCGGTCGATCCCGGTGTATTGTCGATTACAAAAATCTTCTGCACCTGGCCCACAGCACTTCGGAGCAAGCGGTCAAGCAGGGGCATATCCGGTTTATGTAAAACGATGACAGCAGCAACCATAGCAATCGACACACATTCAGACGATGGCAATCCTCGCCCGTGAATGCTCTCTTCATGATACGTGCAAATAACTACTTATCAGGCGACCTTATAACTTTGGGTTTGCTCATAGACTATGGAACATCATGTATTCAGGATGTTCTTGAATGTTTTAGCCAGAAATTGTTCGCCAAATTCCGGCGGTATTCGAAACTCCGGTTTTGCGTAAAAGGGGGGTTGATTGTCCGAGCCGGAATGGACGCTTCCAGTGACTATTTCGATCAACGTCGCCTGCGGTAGCAGCGCACAAACTTTCCACGTAGCGCTGTCCTTGTGTGTCACGACGAAGAGCGGCCTGCCGGTCGGAATGTATTCAAACAACTTACTTGGCAATGCTGCGTGGGAAGCTGACAGTAGAAGTAACCCATCTGCCTTCGGCAACAGCGCCAAAATTATCGAACGAGGCACGCTGCCGGGGCATTCGATGCGCCAGCCGATTGCCGCAAAACGATTCTGAAAAGACTCTATGATGGTGAGCTCATCCTTTGACAGGGGACCTATCAGCTGAACCACGCCGACGGACGACCGACCTGACAAATTGCGAAGTAGAGGCTCAAGCAGAAGGTCTGGCGTGCGCCTCTTGTCAGATTCAACAAATCGGCCCGCATGAATGATTCGGAACTCGTCCCGCGGTCCTTCTAGTGGCGTCGGCTGGGGCGCCATTGCGTGTTGCGGATATCCGTTGGTCAGAACCTGGACCTTGGAAGCAAATGCTGGAAAGCGATCGCACAAGAATTTCTTCCATATCTCGGAAGTCACCTGGATACCTTTCGCGTGGCGAAGAATACGCGCCTCCAGCCGACCTTCTTGCCAGCGACGGAGTGCGGAAGTGCGCAACAACGGCTTCAGCGGTTCGTCCAGCCATCCATCACGCATATCCACTATATGAGGAACGCCGGTACGTCGCGAGAGTAGCCAAGCGCCCACATGGGCCGACTCGGGCGGATTGGACGACAGGATAAACGCCGCGCCCTGCGCCGCTTGTACAACCAAGGAACGCCTAGCTGCCACGCGCGCCCAAGCGACGGTAGGGTCAGGATTGAATATCCATTTCGCCACTGCACCGCGCACTTTGCGGAATGTTTTGTGTTTTCGGGGAGGGACAGGAGTGGCTGTGCCTGGTAAGGTTTCAGGGTACAACCCAAGAGGATCCCGCACGGTGATTTCCTGGCCCCATGTCTGCTGGCAATCGCTGTCAGAGTCGCCGGCACGGATGATGATCACAGAGTGGCCTTCGTCGGCCAGCCAGCGAACAAAACGATCAACCCGATAATTCCCCACATGCCCTTCTTTCCGCCAGAATGGCGCAAAGAGGACCGCTCTTTTTTGAGTACCAGTCATGATCTTCCGATCCAACTATTGTAATGATTCGTGAGGCTCGGTATCGGCAATGCCGGTTCAACAATTAGTCATTGTCGGAAAATGAGCTGCCGCATTGCAATTACCCAGGAACGGTTCACTATCCAACTAGCCGCGAGATACACGGGCATTGCAACCAGTACCGCACTGCCAAGCCGCCACAGTGGCGTGGTCAGGTGCGATACCGCCAGGTAGCCCGCAAGGACGGCGATCAAAGCGGCGGAAAGTGGGCTCAGCAGCGTCTGCAGATACTCGCCTAAACGCGCTCCACAACTCGGCCGGATCAGAAAATACCACATTGGGATTACCAATCCTGCCATCAAAACCGCCTGTCCCGCCGCGAGACCGCTGATGCCAAAATGCGAGGCGAGCCACAAAGCAGAAAAGATCACGGCTTCACGTAAATTCGCCCGGTGTAATCAATTCTGCCGAGAAACGGCTTCATGTTGTGTGCCAAAAAATATTCATCGACTGCCTTCCGGGCACCCGCCCAGTGACCATAGTCGTCAAGAATGAGAATTCCGTTACTGGAAAGCCGGGGAAAGAGATGAACCAACTCATGCTTCGTCGAATCGTACCAGTCGGTATCGAGTCGGAGAATCGATATCTGTTCCGGCGCATAGGCTGGAATCGTCTGCTCGACCATGCCTTTCACAAAGTGAAGATGGTCCGCCGGGTAGCCCGTGCTCTCCAGATTTCGACGGACGTCGTCCTCGGGTGAGTATGCCCATATCCCGGACTGTCGGTCGCTGGTGGCCATAAGGTGCGCCGCCTTTTCCCCGGTACTCTGCAGAATGTCTTCCTTGCCGGGTTGAGACATCCCTTCAAACGTGTCGAATAGGAAAAGGTCTACGTCCTCCCGGCCAAGCCGGCGGTATGTCCATGCGGCGGCCATACTGCTGCCACCTCTCCAAACACCGCATTCGACAAATGCACCTTGGACACCGTTCCCAACTGCGTGCTCTACGGCCATGCAAAGAGCCGCCAAACGCTCCACACTGGTCATAGTGTACGGACGCGCACTTTCGATCGTGCTTTTCATTTCAGATGAAACGTCGGTGAGACGCGCTGTGCTGTCGGCTGATATTCGCGTGATCTTCAGCCCAAAGATCTTCTCCACTATGGTGGAAAGGTGTCTAAGCATGTCGTTTTTTCCCGGCCCCCCGGTGGGCTATTTTCATTACACTTTTAGCGGCAATCTGTCTCTGGTTGCTCTGGTATAGGTTGCTAATTAATATGCGTCGCCTATGCTATCGTACCCTGACAGGCGAACGTCAGCCCTGTGGGTGCGGTAGCCACAAACGTTGTCTCTAATGAATATTCCCGCAATTGAAGAAACCAGTCAAACTCGCAACCACTTCTTTGCAAAGCGCACAACCGGATACATTTGTTGCGGCAACGCATCGGCAGTGGCCGTCAAACGCCACATCATTGTCGGAAAATGAGCTGCCGCATTGCAATTACCCAGGAACGGTTTACTACCCAACTAGCCGCCAGATACACGGGGATTGCAACCAGAACCGCACCACCGAGCCGCCACAGCGGCGTGGTCAGGTGCGATACCGCCAGGTAGCCCGCAAGGACGGCGATCAAAGCGGCGGAAAGTGGGCTCAGCAGCGTCTGCAGATACTCGCCTAAACGCGCTCCACAACTCGGCCGGATCAGAAAGTACCAGCCTGGAACCAGCAGACCCGCCATCAAAACCGCCTGCCCTGCCGCGAGACCGCTGATGCCAAAATGCGAGGCGAACCACAAAATCGGAAGCTCCACAAAAAGCACGGCCAGAGTCCATCGAAACGACAGGTCAGCCTTGCCAACCGCCAATATAAGACTGCCAGCAGGATTCCCGCAGGACCGGAACATTCCAAAAATCGCAAGAAAAACCAATAGCGGGGCAGACTCGATCCACCTTTTGCCGAATACGATCACCACCGCCTCGCGGGAAAAAGCCGCTAGCGTGAGATACACAGGAAAATTGACGGAGGCCGTCATTCGCATGGTTTTCAGATACACGGATTTCAGGAAGCTCGTGTCATGCTGCGTTTTGGCCATGACCGGTAAGCCGACCCGCGTAATGATGGGGTTGGTGACGGCCGCAACGTTCTGGCTCAGGCCACGCGGCAAACTGTAAATACCCAGCGTTGCCGCTGGAAAGACCTTCCCACCGATGAGGATATCCGCCTGTCGATAAAGGCTGTTAGCGAAATCATTGGCCATGATGTATCCGCCGAACTTAAGAAATTGGCGAATCTCGCCCAGATGACAACGAAACGCAGGACGCCAGCCCTGAGACGCAAGCATCCACAATAACGAGGTTTGGATCAGCCCATTCACCAGCACACCCGCCACCAGCGCGTACACAGTGGGGGAGTACCACGCCCAGACGACTGCGGTGGCACAGCCGCCCAGGGCCGCCAAGATCTCAACTTTGGCCAGCACAGAAAAATGCAATGCTTTTTCCGCCATGACGCGCACCTGCTGACCGGCGGCCAGAAAAAGAAAGTTCACGCTGATGAGTATCAGAATCGGCTGGAGCGCCGGCTGATGAAAGATGGCACCGCTGACCAGTGAACTGGCTGCCATCAGCAACACCATCAACGTCAACCCCACCGTGACATTCAGCCAATATAGGCTGGATAACTGGCTTTGAGAGATCTCTTGATAATGAATGATCGCAGTGCTAACTCCCAGGTCGGTGAACACCTGCATAAACGCCGTGACCGAGACGACGATGGCCATCAAGCCAAAGTCCGCCGGCATCAGCAACCGCGCCAAAATTGCCATTTGCGCAAACTGCAGCGCAGACCGCCCCACCATGGCCAGGGTCGTCCATCGAATGGCGGTGAAGGTCTGGTTTCTAAGACTCACGGTTTTTTCGCCGTCGCGAAGTAGCCTGATGTTTCCAATGCCCAATCGTGGTCGAATTTGTCAAAAAATGGCGCAAGCTTTTGGCCGAAATACCACATCGGCGGCAATGCTGCCCTGATCAGCCAGCGTAATGGCCCGGGGCCGCCCACAAAGCGGCCTGTGAAGTAATTCCACTTGAGAATGGCGGTAGTGAAATAGCCAGACTGAGACTCCACGACAATGTTCACGAAGCCCGCCTGTTCGAGAAGATATTTGAGGCCATATGGGGTGTAGCGGAAAAAATCGTACGGCGCCTCGTGTACCCACCACTGCCATGGAACCTGGAGCACGATATTCCCTCCTGGCTTCAAAATGCGGAATGCTTCGTTGAGCATCAACTGCGGTTCGCGCAGATGTTCCATAACGGAGAGCGAGACGACGGCATCGGCCACCTCGGATTCAATCGGCAAAGGCTGATTCAAGTCGGCGACAATGTCGGCCTTGGTGTTGTGATAACTACCGGCCCAGTCGACCGCCACATATCGATCTGTATAGTTCAGAAAATAATCTTTATATGGCGATTCACCTGCTCCTAAATCGTAGGTTATGCCGCGATACAATTTAGAATACTTGTCCATCATACGATCCATACAGTCATAGACCAGCCAGTTGTGGGAACGTCGATTACGATGATTTTTGCTAATCACATTGACCTCCCGAACAACTTTGGAACATATTCTTTCAAAACCGAATACTGATAAGCTTCATCAAATAGCGGGTCATTGCGCTCGAGTAACTCCAAGGCTCTCGAAAGGTCGCCAGCTTGCCGGTCTCCCCCATCAACCAGCGTAAAGTCGATGTTCAACCGAAGAATTGATTCTATGTTTTCAACTATGTCTAATATCCATAGTGGCTTGAGCGGGCCAACTGCGATGACTTCGCGAGTGACATTTTTCCCAATGAACACTGAAAGAATTCTGCCGACATCGGTGACGTCGACCAAACTCCTATAGGCATTTTTTTGGATTGTTATTTTATCTCTTGCTTTTGCGGCGTTAACGAAGTAGCTAATCAGGGTCCTATTCGTCGTTTCACCGACAACCTGCGGCAACCTCAAAACAAGAAAATCATTGGCAGTTTCCGCGATAGCCGATTCCATTTGACGCTTATGTTGCGCATACCTCGAAGTGCCGTCTTTGGCAATGTAGCTGCTGAAGTATATAACCTTACTATCGGAGTTGCTTTCAATAAACTTTCTCAGGTCGTTGTGCTCTCTAATATATTCTCGGCAATCAATTTCTCCTGAATCTGAAACGCCAGCCGCGAATACTGCGCCAGTCAGACCGTCAGTCAATCGGATGGCGGACGCCATCATACCTCGACCATGAACAATCAATCTATCCTTATCCACTATAAAAGCATCCTATGCATACCAACTAACCGGATAGTGGCTCATTGAAGACTCTCTTCCAAGCAGAAACCAATGCTCTTTCCGAAAATACATTTTTGCACAGCTCTATATTTAACAGTTTTTTATCTGGCGGCATCTTACACAAGTGCAACTGGCCCTTCGAATCATATACATTCAGACCAAGCTCATTAAAATAGCTCCAAGGGGTGACATCGCTTCTAAGCCAAACCACCTTTCCGAGACTTAGAAGAGCAATGGTATTTCCCATCGCCTGTTGACGCATGTGATTGAAGATCACGATATCGACGCGTCGTAAGTAATCGTTATACTCCTCAAATGTCATGAACGTAGTCAGTGGAATGAATCTGTCGCCCAGCTTGCTCAAGCCGTACGCGATAACCTCATCCCCATATGACTTATTCCCGTACGATAGCGGAGCATAAACAACAAAGTTATTTGCCTTCAATATCGAAAGTTTATCAATGATCTCTTTGTGATTATTTGACGGATCGGCAGAATTGCCAATTTGGATTACCAATGTATCGTTTCCCTTATCGTCGCATGGCAAAACCTGACGACAAATGTGGCTTGAATACATTAAATTCTGAATATAGCGCGCCTTAGTTCTGTACCATTTTCTCACGAGCAAATAGTCACCGGGTACAGTTGTTGTGACCAACGCCAACCTCTTTATCACAAATTGTCGAAGTAGCTCATATCTTTTCCAGTGTCGGTCCTTTTGTTTGGCTTCATGAAAGTAGAGATCTCCGCCCCATATGACCCAGCAACATTTTTTCAGGAGCCATGGCTGCAAAGCCAGGACGTAGATCATGTGGACGTTGAACAAGCCGTGAAGAATGATCTTTTCTGCCCGGTGCATGGCTCTCGATAGTGAAAAAAAGTTTTTCAACAGGCTACGATAGACCACCGTATCCGCCGAGGCGGGTAGCGCATCAGGTTCAACTTCCCCATAAACAACAAACTTATGCCGTCCATCCGCGAAGTGCTCGTGGATCAAATCTCTGAATGGCGGTGCAAACTTCTTGTCCCAGTGAAAGAGATGGAGGATGGTGCCTTGGCTCACAGCAGCGCCTCCAGATGCTGAAAACTTGTTCCGTCGCATGACCGTCCCACAGGGCAGGGTGCTTGCCGACTTTGCCTTGCCCGGCAAGGACGTCCTGAGCCGCGCGGTAAACAGTACCTGGGTCTGTGCCGATCCGGATGTTGGTTCATTCCTCCACGGTGATGGGGCGCTCGGTTTTGCACCGTAAGGTCAGACAGGGCGGGCCGAGGGCGGTGGTTTCTTCCTGCAGGCCGCCGCTGTCGGTCAGCACCAGTGCGGCATCTTTCCACGGGTTCAGAAAGCCCATGTACGACAATGGTGTCGTCAGAACAACGCTGGGCGCGGGGACTAAACCGAATTGCTGTCGATTGGCCCGGATGTACGGGTGCACGGAAAAGATCAGCGGCAGTTGCTCGGCAACAGGGGTTGAGTGCCGCTATGATACCGGTGAACGCTTCTCTCCCGTCTGCATTGGAGGGCCGATGCAAACTGACGGCTCCATACCGTGGCATTTGGACGATCTGGTACTGCAGGCTGCCGCTGCGCAGGTCCCACGCCCCCACTCTAGGTGCGATTTTCATGAAGTTGGGCCTAGCACCCGCTGCGAGATAAACAAGTCTATGCACCCGCCCATCCACTAGCGTCTACGACCTCGAACGGGGTTGGCCCTTTTACGGGATCGATAGTTACGATTCAATTCGCCGCAATATTCTCGACCGGTAAGACCATTTTAGCGCATTCTCAGCGTGGAGGTGAAGCCGGAGAGGGCACGACAACAGTGCCTCTCACCTGATACAGACAGCCGTACATCTCATCCACCGCGATGCGCGGACCACAATCCCTCAGATTGTCCCCACCGAGTGCCGGACTCCGACCAGCACCGTTCGCGGAGGGCGTGCTCTGCGACCGACGGAGATGCAATGTGGCAGGCATTTCGCCGAAATGTTGGACACGATCGACCTCCCATCGTGTATTGTCAAATAGAAGAGACTGAAAATCCTGCCCACACGTCTTCCGCGTGGTGCTATATCGACGTGCTTGCGGCGCGAATTACACCTGTTTTTTCAATCATGTGAATGGTCCACGACGGTCCGCCATTTACACTAGAGTCACCTCAGATGCTACGCAGAATTCTCTCCCTGGTTGCAGCGCTTTTATGTACTGGCTCGATGGTGGCGAACGCCCAGTTCCAGGGTGGAACCTCGACTCCGCAAACCACCGACTGTTCCGACCCCGCGAGCGCCTCTTCGCCGAATTGCAGTGGAACGTCGGTCAATCCCTATTCGACTGGGCAACAATACGGCACGCCACAAAGCGGGTACGGTGCGGGAGGGCAGCAGCAGCCTTCCGCTCTGGGCGGGAATGGAATCCGTCAGAACATTCCAACGTATGTTGATCAGTTTCCATATGAGAACCAGCTCAACGGCGCCTATCCCAATCCATACAGCCCGTATACGGGCTTGCAGCCCCAGCAACCACTCACGGAATTTCAGCGTGTCGTGTCGGGCTCTGTAGGTGCAGTGTTGCCCATCTTCGGCGCCAACCTGTTTTCCAGCGCTGGGGCTCAGTTTGCGCCTGTCGATCGCACCCCGGTGACTTCGGACTACGTAGTTGGTCCGGGGGACGAGCTCCTGGTTCGCGTTTGGGGACAAGTGAACTTCAATGTCCACGCGACCGTCGACCGCGCGGGAGATATCTACATCCCTCAAGTGGGCAACGTCGAGGTTGCGGGCCTGCACTTTCAACAGCTCAACGAATATCTGAAGAACCAGCTTGGACGGGTTTTTCGCAACTTCGACCTGAGTATCAACATGGGGCAATTGCGTTCGATCCAAGTGTATGTGGTCGGGAATGCCCGGCAGCCAGGAAGCTATACGGTCAGCTCCCTCAGCACGCTCGTAAACGCGCTATTTTCTTCCGGCGGTCCCTCTGAACAAGGGTCGATGCGCAGGATCGAACTGAGGCGCAACGGGAAGGTTGTGACCACCTTCGATCTATACGATCTTTTGATCAGTGGCGACAAATCACATGATGCCCCCCTATTGCAGGGCGATGTCATCTATATTCCGCCAGTGGGACCGGAAGTTGCGATAGCGGGCAGTGTTCACGTACCAGCAATCTATGAATTGAAAGGAACGGAATCGGCTGGACAGGCGATTGCTTTGGCGAGTGGCCTGGCCACTACGGCTTCCAAGCAAGAGGCGCAACTCGATCGCACCAATAGTCAAGGGGCACGCCAGACGGTCCAACTTGCTTTGGATGCTGCGGGATTGGCAACACCTCTTCGAGATGGAGACATTCTACGCGTTCCCGCAATGGTGCAGCAGTTTGAGCGAACGGTCACTTTGAGGGGCAATGTGGCCAATCCCGGGCGATATCGATGGACACCGGGGATGCGAATTTTGGACCTGATTCCAGACAAGGAGTCGCTGCAAACGCGTGGTTATTGGCAGCGGAGAATTGCGCTTGGGCTTCCCGCGCCGGAGTATACGCCGTTGTTCTCAGCGTATCGTGCCAATTTGCCCAATCCGTTCGAGGAGAACACCCCCAGCTTCTCAAGCTCGAATCCAAACGGAGCGTTCAATCCAAACAACGTGCAGTCCTATACTTCCAACACCTCCGTGGCGGGCACGCAGAACGAGGACCAACCTCAGCAGCAACAGCAGCAGCAGCAACAGCAGCAGCAGGGTTCCTCCAATCCTGGCGCAGGTACGCAAAGCTCCACTGGCCAAGCCGCGCAAACCTCTGGGACTAATAACAATAATTTGGGGCAACAGAGCGGCAGCCCCATGAATGGAATGAATCCTAATTACGTAAATGATGTGGAGAATGACCGCCTGGAGAGCCTGAAAGAAAATTCGACTCCACAGCTTCGTTATTTCCCTCCAGGAGATCGTTTTTCGCAGGGACAATTCCCTATTAAGAATGAAATCCTTCGCACAGCTCCGAGCATCGACTGGAGCTATGCGGCAATTGAACGAACTGATCCTCATACGCTGGCAACTTCTCTGATTCCGTTCAGCCTGGGTGAGACCGTTCTAGATCACAATCCCTCGCAGAATTTAGAGTTGAAGCCGGGCGACGTTGTCACGGTGTTTTCGACGGCGGATATTCAGGTACCGCAAGCGCAGCGTGTGAAATATGTCAGCCTGCAGGGTGAAATCGCCCATGCCGGAATTTACAGTGTCGAGCCGGGGGAGACATTGAGAGAGGTGGTTCGGCGCGCGGGAGGACTGACACCTAATGCGTATCTCTACGGTTCCGAGTTTTTGCGGGAGTCAGCTCGGCGCCTCCAGCAGGCAAGACTGAATGAGTACGCAGATTCAATTGAGCGCGACGTTCAACTCACCACGGCAAATGCGAGTGGCTCTCTGGTGAATGCCACCGGTGCGGCAGCATTGAAGACAAGCGTGGACAGCCAACAAAATCTAATCATGACGCTGCGGAAAATGCGTGCGACTGGGCGCATTGTCCTGGACCTGACCCCCTATAGCCATGGCCTCGACGCGTTGCCGAATCTGCCGTTGCAGGATGGCGATCAGTTTATCGTTCCTGTCGTGCCTGCCACCGTGAATGTTGTAGGAGCCGTTTATGACCAGAACTCCTTCCTATTTCGTCACGGGGGACGTGTACAGGATTACGTGAGGGTTGCCGGCGGAACAACGCGAAATGCTGACAAGCGACACGAGTTTGTGATCCGAGCCGATGGCTCAGTCGTCAGCAAGCAAACAGCCGGCGGAACGCTGTTTGTGGATGAATTTAGCAACAAATACGCCTATCCAGGAGACACTGTGGTGGTCCCGGACAACATCAACAAAACCACACTGTTGCGCGGGCTGACTGACTGGTCGACTGTATTTTCTCAATTCGGGCTGGGAATTGCAGCTCTGACCGTGCTTGCCGGGGGACTGTAGAGCGTCACCATGAGTGTGCCAACGGATACGAACCCGAAACATCTCCTCCCTGGACGGGAAACTCTCATGGAAAATTCGCCGGGGAATGCAGGCGATGTTGATGATTCTGTAAAACTGCTTGATCTCGCGTTGGTGTTTGCAGCGCGCAAATGGTTCATTATCCTGTTCAGCTTCTCGGCCGCTGTGTTGACGGCAATTCTCGTTCTCATCATGCCGGTGACCTACAAGGCGACAACAACGATGTTGCCGCCGCAGCAGGAGGAGAATTCTTCGATGGCGATGCTGGGACGACTTAGCGGACTGGCGTCGCTTGGCGGCGGTGGAGCGGCCAGCATGTTGGGTCTCAAGAATCCAGACGATTTATACATTGGTCTCCTACAGAGCGAAAGCGTGACGGATGGAATCATCCAGCATTTCGATCTGGTGCATCTCTATAAAGCAAAAAAGTTTAGCGATGCGCGCAATGTGTTAAAGTCCAAAACCAAAATTACTTCAGAGAAAAGTTCTCTAATCAGCATCTCCGTTGAGGACCGTAACGCCGAAAGGGCAGCGGCGATGGCGAATGCATACGTCTCTGGGTTGCACGAGCTCATGTCGCACCTGGCCCTGACATCGGCCGCCCAGCGCCGGATGTTCTTTGAGCAGCAAGTGAACCAGGAGAAAGAAAAGCTGGCGGACGCAGAAGTCGCTCTGGAAAAAACCGAAATGAAAACCGGGATAATTCAGCCGCAGGGGCAGGCGCAGGCGGTGATTGCCACCATCATGCAACTGCGGGCGCAAATCTCCGCCCACGAAGTTGAGTTGGAAGCACTTCGCACCTCAGCGACGGATCGGAACCCCGAAGTCATCACCTTGCAATCTCAGATTGTGGCATTGCAGTCGCAGTTGGCGGATTTCGAAAAGGGGCATCCCGGCGCCGCTGCCATCGAGGGAAATGTGCTGACTCCGACCTCGGAAGTGCCGGCAGCCAGCCTGGAATATCTTCGCCGTATGCGAGATGTCCGGTATGAAGAAACACTGTTTGAGTTTATGACTCAGCAATATGAGATGGCCAAGGTGGATGAAGCCAGACAAAGCCAGGTGATCCAAGTGGTCGACCCGGCTGTGGTTCCTGATCGGCGCTCTTGGCCTCTGCGAACACTGCTTACTTTAGCGGCTTTCATTCTCGGGGTCATATTCTCCAGCTTCTGGGTGCTGCTGCAATCGTCCTATGGGGAATCGATGCAGGATCCAGAGACGGCCGCAAAGATACATCGGTTGCGCCAACTGTTACGATTTCGCACCGATCATACATGATGTCATATCGATTCGCATCTTCTACTGCGAAGTTTACTAGTAGCCGGTAACCTTCTGTTTCATTTTAATAAATTGAAGAATAATACGGGTTGTCACCATAGAATGTCCTTGAATCGCTATGGATGTACGGTGTAAATTGAGCCAACAAGAGTTTGCTGCGCTTCATGTCCGGAACTGTGCCCGTTCGACCGGTGGTTCCTGACTCCACACGTACGACCTTCGACTTACGCATTGATCGACTAGCGCTGCATCCACTGAACAGCATGCGGCCATTAGGGAGCAGGCTTGGATTTCTTTGAAAATGGAAAATTTCCATTTGAGGATGCAATGGCCTAAACTCCAGATGGTTTTAGACGAATAAGAAATAAGAACGTCTGTCCGATGAATTTGGAGATCACAGACTTTGAGTAGCGAACCGTACCTCCCATCTGCGTCAGAATACATTGCCCCGGCGCCCTCAGTCGTCGCGCAAGGAGGTATCCTGTGGCTTGTTCCACACGGTCGACCGTCTGGAACTGAAATGCCATTGCTGCAGCAGATACTCCCTTCAACCCTTAGTTCCTGGTGCGCGTCGAATTGGAAGCGGGGGTTCGACTTGCTGTGTATCATCCCCGGGCTGATTCTCGTTTCTCCAGTTTTGGCACTGACTGCGATTGCGGTTCGCCTGACGTCTCCAGGTCCGATCATTTTCCGTCAACAGCGCGTCGGTCGGAATCGTAAGCTATTCACAATCTATAAATTCCGTACCATGGTGGAAAATTCTGAAGCGATGGGTCCCGGGCACACTGCGAAAGGCGATCCCAGAATTACCTTTGCCGGTTCTGTTCTGCGCCGGTTTAAGCTAGACGAACTTCCTCAGCTCTACAACGTGTTGCGAGGGGATATGAGCCTGGTCGGTCCGCGACCGAAATTGCCTAACCATGATCCCGCTGGCATGGCGTGCCGTCCGGGAGTCACCGGGGCCGCCACGCTCGCATTCCGATACGAGTCACGTATTTTATCCGAGGTACCGGCGGAGCGCATCGAGGGATTCTACCAGCAGTACATCGTTCCACACAAACTTAGGCTGGATAGCGAATACATGGAACGGGCGACGGTGTTGTCCGACATCAGGCTATTGCTGGCAACAGTCTTTCGGATCGGTGATCATATCACCCACGAAGACCTCATGGGGCACAAATCGACTGCCCTGTTTTTCTCCGATCCGCGTGCACTGAGAACTAGCGAAACATCCATTGGCAACGGCTCTCCGCAAAAAATCCTGACGGTCCCGGCACTAAAATCCTGAGCTGAAGTCCATTCAACCATTCCTCGTCAAGCATTCCTCAGAGCGATTGGAGCCAGGAGCGGATTCACTCCGAGCGTCTGTCTTTCTTCATCGAAACAGACCGCCACCTTGCCACAGCGTCCGGAAGCCATCAAGGCGTAGGCTTCGCCGACACGAGCGAGTGGGAAGCGATGAGTGACCAGGCTCGAAGGGAAAAACTGCCCATTCTCCACACAGATGTGACCCAGGAGCCATAAATCGTCTTCCGGTCATGCATCAGATCGGGGGATGGCTGAAATTGAACTGTTCCTCCTTCGCCCAGAAAAACGATTCGACCCCAACGCCGAGTGGCACGGATCGCGGTTGCCCGCCCGTCTGGATGGCCGGAACATTCGACGGCACGCTCGACACCGCGACCCGACGTCAGTGCCACAATTTCCGCGCCATTGTTCGGCCCTGACGGAATCACCTCGTCGCAAAGTCCAAGCTCGCGCGCCAGTTGCAGCCGTTGCGGCAACACATCGATTCCGAAGACGCGGTTTGCACCCAGCTTGCGGTAGAGCGCCGCCGTTGCCGTCCCGACCGGGCCGAGCCCTGTGATGAGTACCGCATCATTCCCACTGACGCCAATTTTTTGCAGGCCTTCATAGGCCGTACCAAACCCGCAAGCAACCTGCGCCCCATCCGCATAGGAAAGCGCATCCGGCAGCGACACCAAGTCCTTTTCCTCCGCAAGAAGATAATTCGCCATGCCGCCGTCCCGCTGCCAACCATAGGCTCGGCGGTACGTCTCACTGGTGCATGAAATCATATAACCGCGGCGACAGCCATTGCACAGACCACATCCGGAAATGTGATAGACGATCACGCGATCGCCAATCGCAAAACGTCGGCAGCCCGATCCCGTCTCTACAATCTGCCCGCACGGCTCGTGGCCTGCGATCACTCCCTGGTACCCCTCGGGCCCTTTCCCCAGATTCTCACGATAGATGGCGCGAATGTCCGAACCGCAAATGGTCGAAGACTTCATGCGCAGCAGCACCTGGCCCCAAGCTGGCTCCGGCACAGCATAGGACCGAACTTCCGCAGTGCTGTTACCGGGAAGCACAGCCCCTTGCATTTCAGCTCCCGCTTTCACGTGCATATCGCTCGTCAACCTTCCCCTTTGTCCCCGTCAACCCGGCGCGATGATTCCATTCTCATCCCAAAGATCGTGCCATGACTGGTTTTGCTTCCACAAGAAAACCTGGCCCTTAATCAAACGGCAGTTGCGATTGATAGCAGCAATTCGTTCCATTTCATTCGGAGATAACGGATCTTCCACGACCGCACGCAGATTTGCCGCGTAGTTGCGTGGATTGACGGAAAACGGATCACCACTTCGCCTCGCTCCACCGCCCATTTGAGACAAACTTCAGCGGGATGGAAGCGATGATCGTCGGCAATGGCACGAATCACAGCATCGTCAAGCGGAGAAGCATCCGACGGGGTTCGATCTCTTTCAGGCCGGCCAGACGAACCGAGCGGACAATATCAGATGGGCTGAATCTTTTCTTTCAGGAGATAGCGAAGAAATTCCGGCTGCTGAAAGTGCGGATGCAACTCCATCTCATTACATGCGGGCCGAATTCGAGCATCTTTCAGCAACAGTTCAAGTTTCGGAATGGTCATATTCGAAGTCCCGATGTGACGAACGAATCCGAGGTCCACCAGCTTCTCCGTCGCACACCATGTCTCCATGAACTCCGAGTGAATTTACGGACGAGCCTCCGGACTTCTCAATATTGGGCCTCGAACTTATTATCATGCCGCGGCAGGTTCTCGTAGCCAACGTCGGCAGTGTCAACTTATTTTCGCAGTAAATGAACACCCGAAAAAGATTAGAACGGCGACAATGAGTGCAAGCCTCTCCGAGAAAGGATTCACGGTGGGCAACAGGAGCCATAATAGTTCATGAACCATCCGGTGGATGCAATCGTCATTGGACTGGGCGGCATGGGCGCGTCCACGGCCTATCATCTCGCCGCACGCGGAGCGAAGGTCATCGGGTTGGACCAATTCGGACCTGGGCACAGTCATGGATCGTCGCATGGCGCATCTCGTATTATCCGACAGGCATATTACGAGCACCCCAGCTATGTCCCGCTGCTGCTGCGCGCCTATGAATTGTGGCGGAAGTTGGAACATGACTCGGGCGACAACAATTTGCTGCAAATCACCGGCGGCCTCTATTTCGGCGCGCCAGATAGTAGTGCAGTAAGCGGTAGCCTGCAAAGCGCGGTTCAATACAATCTTCCTCACGAGCTACTCGACTCAGCCGAGATTCGTCGCCGCTTTCCAATATTTCGGCCGCGCGCAGATGATGTTGCGGTGTGGGAGCATAATGCCGGATTTGTACGTCCTGAGCGGGCCATACAAGCGTGTTTACAGCAGGCGACCCACCATGGGGGAATACTCAAATTCAATGAGCCCGCATCCGGGTGGGAAGTGACAGCCACGGGAAATGTGCGTGTCACCACCAACAACGGTGTCTATGAATCGTCGAAATTAATCCTGACCCCTGGGGCCTGGGCACCAGATATTTTCTCTGACCTCAACTTGCCCCTAGTGGTGCAGCGGCACGTGATGGCTTGGTTCAACCCGGTCGGGGGCGTCGGTCCATTTATGCCCGACAAACTTCCGATCTATCTTTGGGAAAATAATCCTGATTCCATCTTTTACGGCTTCCCCGCGATCGACGGCCCTAAAGGTGGAGCGAAAATCGCCATGCACACCGGCGGCAATCTTTGCACTCCGCAGTCGATTGACAGAGAAATCAGCCCAAGCGACGAGAATGACCTTAGGGACATGATCGCCCTGCGATTGCCGGCGCTCGATGGCCCGCTGCTCAGCGCCTCCACTTGTATGTATACGATGACGCCGGATCAGCACTTCATTGTCGGACTTCATCCCAGGCACCCTCAAGTGGCGATTGCCTGCGGATTCTCTGGACATGGATTCAAATTTACACCTGTAATCGGCGAAATTCTGGCTGACTTGGTGCTGACAGGAGGGACCCCTCATCCAGTTGAATTTCTTTCACCGCACCGCTTTTGAAAACAATTTCGCCTTCTTTTGATTTGCACGCGAATAGCAAGAGAATCTCATGAAAGCTGACGCGAGAATCTATATATCTGTCCACGAGGCGCGTTTAAAATTTGAGGGCACGACTGCGTGATCACGATTCGCGATATTGCAAAGGCAACGGGACTATCCACGGCTACAGTATCCATGATTTTAAACCAAGCTGGGCGCAGGATCCCACCATGTGACACAAAGTCTGGTACAGGAGACTGCACACAAACTTGGCTATTTCCCCAACCTCCAGGCGCGTTCGCAGGAAATTTGCTATTGACCGTATACGGTTCCCCCTAAGGCGACTCTGGAAGAACTTGCTATATTTCGCTGGAACCAAACAATTGTTAGTTCCCTCAAGCCTGGTATAGGTCATTACTCTAATAAGCGCGAACGTCTGATCCTACCGCGAGTAAGTTGGCCTAGGCGGCTGGCCTTCGCCGCGGGCGAGGTACACCAGTTATCAAGACGCTCGCGTTGATTCACAACTCGCATCAATGTTTACCTATTCGCCTATACCGCACGTAGCTGCTTGGTCGACGTCTGCCGGGCGCAGTTGTGGGCTGGCAATCAGGTCGGATGCGGACGAACAGACGGTAGGTACCGTAGTGAAATCGCCCCATGCCAGCCGATAGTTCCTAACCGGTAAGTTATGGGCCGCAGCGAAGTGGTTGCGCGCTGCAGCAATCTCGTTCACCCACTCCCCAAATGGAAGAAGTTTCTCGCGATAGACAAGATAGGACATATCCGTTGTTCGATCAGGAAGATGATCCTTTACGTCATCCAATTCGTGCAAGAACCGGCGACCATTCGCCTCTTCAACACGCGGGAACCATCGTTCATCCCAGGTTGCCACGGAATTCTTCAGAACGTGGTTACGCTGCTGCCAGATTAATGTTGCGGTGTCCAGCGCACTGTCAATTTCGCTGAGAGCCACCTTTGGATCTCTTTCTTTCGATCGAGACGCGGATGCCAGATCGACATCCATGCGATGTATTCCCGCAATCATCGCCAGATTCTGGCGACATAGGTCTGCGATTGTAAGGTAGACCCGAAGGTTATAACGGTTGAAATCTGCGCGCTGAATATTCTCGTGAAGCAGGCCAAGCAACACTTGGTTCTGCTGCTCAGCTTTCAAGACTAAGGCGATTCTTCGAGAATTATCCTTCGACCATGTCGACGAATAATCCAGAGCGTTATCCGGCACGGGTGGCAGCGGCAATGTCTGATCATGCGCTGGATGCGGCGGATTGAAGATTGCATACGACGATCCCCATATTGGTTTTCGCGCCTTGGATTCCGTCGGGTCCCAGCTGTCATTCCACGATTGCGCTTGATCGCTCATCAACTGATACACGCGATCCATGTTGACGACTTTCGACCCATAGAAAAGGGAGTAGAACGTACTCGACAATTCCGGAGCGTTTGGCGAACCCGGATGCCAACCCGCATCGACACTCGCGATGTATCCCAGCCAAAACGCCTCCGGATTTACGCCCTCATCCGCCCAACCGGCGTCGATCTCACCGATCAGGCTCGTATTCACACGGGACGAGTCGAACGAGATCTTTTTCATAATGTCGTCCACCCGGGGCAGACCTGGATTGTCTTCGAACTCATCGTTCGATGCGCCATGAAGGCGATCGCTCTTTGGAAGGATGAAGTAGTTGGGAAACAGCCTCTCTTCTCCTTCAGTCGACGTAAAAATCATTTGGCGAATGCCGTGCTGATGAAAAGCCTTGTCGTACGCAGGGCCATAGACTTCTCCATTGATGACATAGGACGGCAGGGAGGCCAAGTCGTTGGGCTTCATGGGGTACTCGCCCCAGAAAATCACATTCCGCCCATGATCGTGCAGGTAGCCACCCGCCTTGTCGACAAAAGTCGCGAACACCTTTCCTACGGAGCCTAACTGCTTCGCCAAGTCTGCTTCATTGCATTGCGAATTGTGCGCAAGCCCGAGATAATATGGCTCGTCCGTCGATAGATAGAAATACTTCACTCCCTTGTTGGCATCGAGCAGGTCTTGATACATGCCTTCCAGCAGCTTATAAGAAGCTGGATTGGTCGAGCAAATCTCATAGTTACTGTCGGGGTATTCCCGTAGCTTCTGATACTCCGGGTGCTTCAGGATGAATGCAATATGAGCCGGTCCGTCCAAATATGGAATCAACTGAATGTGATAGCGCAGTCCATAGTTGGTTAGATCCTGCAACTCTGCCGGAGTTAGGGCATAGGGTTCTACAACCGCTGGAGCACTCTTGTATTGAAAATGTCCATTGAGCTTGATGACAAAGCCGTTAATTTTATAAAACGCGGCCTGTCGCAGGTCGCGTTTTAACTCGTCCACATGTTCAAGGTGGTGATTATCATCCCAATAGAGGTGACGCAACTGCATATCCGGCCAATCGACTATGCTGCCTTCCGGAAACCAAACCGCTCCCATCTCGCGACGCAGTAACTGGACAAACGTTTCAACGCCGTAAAACAGCCCGGTTGGGGCGTTGGCTGTAATCGTGACTGCTCCCTTATGCATATCGATTCGATATGCTTGCTCCTCCAATGACGTCTTGCTGGAATCTACTGCCGTACCAATCGGCACACTGCCTGGCTGGATGCGCAAGGTGACAGTTCCACTTGCGCCTCTTCCCTCGCCGAGACGAACATTAAACCTGCTGGATAAGTCCTCGCGCAATGTGTCTACCGCGACATCATTTCTTGCCACGCTCTTGTCGATTTTCAACTGCCAATCCTGGCTAAATGTCAGGTCGGAAGTTCCCAGGGAAACCCTTTGTGGCTCGGGAATCACTGTGTAACCACGAGCGAATAACGGCGACACCGTTTGCGCCGATGCCTGCAAACAACACACGCTGGCAATTGCCACGATAACCAAAGCCCTCATTTGTATCTCCTCAAGCAACATTGTCAATTATGCGCCAAAGCCGTCTTGACGAATTTGTTATTGCAATTTCGATTCCCTGCGACGCAAATCCTGAAGTTATTAGGATAAATACTGCGTCCTGCGGATTGCACCGCACTCTCAAATCTTATTCATCTCTGGCTAATGGTCGCGATGCACGAATCCAGCTATCGGTCTTCGGTATAGCCCTCCATGTTTTGACCCGTGCGCGGGTCTCGCGCGACCGGCGCCAATCTCTTTCAATCAAACGGCGCTCAATCCGGGTCCGGTAAGGTTGGCGGTGTGCAGCTTTCCATTGCGCACCTGGAACAGTCCTGGAAATTTCTTCAGCCACGGCCGATTCGCCGAAGGAACATATTCGCGCCCGTTCGATTCCAGCGTGTCGATCTTGGCAACGTGCGCGGCGATGCCCGCAGACTGGATAAGCGAGGCGCCGGGACAGGTCAGGTCCTGTGCCGTCATATACATCTTGAATTCCTGGGCTGCGGCATTCAGCACCATGGACTGGCTCTGACCTTTACACGCTTTCAGCGCCACGCCGGTATACCCGATCTGACGCCCGCGCAATAGCGCATCGAAGCCAGTCAGCGATTCGTCCATCACCACAGGCTTCATCTTCGATATGGGAAACAAGTACTGCTGGGGAGTGGCCACGAGGTCGCGCCGAGTTGGCTGCTCGATGAACGTAATCCGGTCATAGCATCCGGGAGATCCTTTCTTGATCCGTCGAATGAATTCGAGGATGTATTCGACATCGGGACACTGCTCATTGAAGTCCAGCGAGTAGTACAACCGCTGCACTCCGCGACGGCTCTCGACCTCGGTCGCGACGCGGTCGATGTGCAGCACTCGCGTTGTATCGGCGTCAAGGTCGTTGCCATCGAGTTTGATCTTGAGATGGGTGAGTCCGTCGGCGGTAATCCAACCGCCCAGCGTCTGAGGAAGTCCGTCATGTAGCTGCTTCTTGACTTCGGTCGCTTCGATCGGATCCTGAGCGCCGACCGAATGATTGCACCACAACCATGGCTGTGGAGCGCGCAGAAGATATTCGCTGGGATATTTTCCCTTGAACTCAGGCGTAAGGTAATGTCCCAGGTCGTTCGACATAAACTCGGGACCGTAGGTTTTGTAACAATTCAGCCCTTGAGCCTTGCCAAAGGCATCATGAATGGCAGCGTCGAAGGGGCTCACTGTGACAATGGTGCACAGCTTTGGGATGGGCTGGTCCAAGTGCGTCGCGCGTGTCACGTCGACGGCGGCATTCAGATATTCCGGCTCCAGTGTGTAATTGATGTCGATGGGATGACCCGCTTCGGTATACCCTTCGGTAATTTTGCGGATGCGTTCGGCGAGCTGCTTCATGGCGTGGAGCGTAATGTCATAGGAAAGTTTCTCCGAAGGAAACGACCATTCGTTCCCCATCGGCATCGAGCCGAATCCATGCGCCACATGACCGGAGACAGTCTCTACCGTGCAGTCAACGTTCAACAAGGTGACTTGGTCGACGCTGCGGCCGCCGAATTGATATGGAGTGCGATACGGAAAGTTCTCGTAGCTGACACGGATTTCCTTGACTCGAATGTCGCTGGGTTTCCGCTTTGAAACGGCGAACAGTGGGGCTGAGGTGAATGGTGAAAGACAGAGCGCTCCTGCCGGAACAGCCTTGAGAAATCTTCTTCGCGTCATTCGAGAATGCGGCGCCACAATCATCTCTCCCCGTAGAAAACTTCTATGTCGGTTGATAGGCTTCACGCAGCAGCGATTTCAAATAGTCCAGATTTGTTTTCGCCGAGGCCATCACTTGCGGGATGGTGGCGCGAGACAGGGAGATTCCCTGATCATCGGTAACGCCCGGAATTATGAATTCCTGCTGCAGTGAGATCGGTCCGTGAAAGTTCGATTGTGCGAGAGTTTCGAGGAACTCGCGCCATGGCGTAATTCCCTGACCCATGGGACACGGCTCAGCATGCCACCTGTGCGGACCACGAGGTTTCCACGTGAAATCCTTGGCGCCCACCATTTTCAACCGCGGGAGTACCAAGTTCGTCGCCACCTTCCAGCCGTTTTCGCCCAGATCTACCGAAGCGTGACCTAAATCAAAATAAAAGCCGCACCAATGCGGATCGAGCGGCTCGATCGCCGGAGCCATGTCCCACAACGCAGCCCCGATGCAGTCCGTGTGGTTGTGATAGCCGATTTGGATTTGATATTTCTCGGCTAGTTCCACCAGTCCGCGAAACTTGCGGCCAGCACGATTGCGCTCGTCGATGACATTGACGATCTTATAGTGGTAGTAGCCCGGCTTGATGTAGGGAATCTTAAGCTTGCTCGCCGTTTCAAAGATGGGTTCGGCGGTCGGATCGGCAGCACTGACAAGGGCCGTGCTAATCATTGGAACTTCCATCCCTTCGGCGCGAATCGCCGCGACCGCTTTGGGAAGATCTGTCGCTGCACGCTCGGGCAGAACATGCCCTTCGGGTCGAACAGTCAAATCAATTCCGCCGAAGCCAGCCTGCTTCGCGTGTCGTGCGAGCTTGCTCCAACCAAGCTGCGGAACGGGTTTTGAAAACAGGCACAGGGTTCCGCGAAACGGTGCGCGCGGAGCCGCCTCCACTGGTTTTGCAGGCCACGCTGACAGCGCAACTGCCCCCGCCATTGCAGTTGCTGAGGAAGCTTGCAGAAATTCGCGTCTTGAAAATGCTTTGTTCATGGTTTGTTCGTCCTCGATGGTAGAGAAAAGCTGAGGAGATTCGGTCCGACAATTAGTAAGACATACTGTTTCCCATCCACGGTGTAGGTCATGGGCGAAGCTTTATTTTCTCCGTTGGTCGGGAAGTGCCAGAGTGCTTTGCCGGTACGGGCATCTGCGGCAACCACATCACCGGTGGGGTCGCCATAGAACAACAGATCGCCCGCAGTTGCCAATATGCCTGCATCCCGCTTACCGCCTGCAGGACCGAGTTGTAGGATTCTCCAGACGATCTTGCCATCTTCAATATTGATTGCTTCCAGGTATTTCTTCGGAGTTTGCTCGTCCAGATATTTTGTTCTGTCTGCCGGCATATCTACATCGCATTTTTCCGTCACCATTACGTAATACAAGCGGCTCGCGGGACTGAAAGCCGCCGCATTCCAGTTGGATCCGACCGCCGGACAGACAATCCCATGATCGGGCACACGCTGCGGACGACCATTCGGCGCGATCCCGCTGGCCCACGTAACCCGAACCGCCGGCTTGGCGAGCAGCACATGTCCATTTGTGCGGTCCAGTACATAAAAGAAGCCGTTCTTGTCGACATGCATCAGCAGCTTTCGCGGCTCTCTGTGATACACCGTATCCACCAGAACCAACGGCGCGGTCGCGTCCCAATCGTTCACGTCATGCGGCGTCACCTGATAAAACCACTTGAGCTTTCCATCGGCCGGGTTTAGCGCCAGGATGGAATTCGTGTACAGATCATCTCCAGGCCGATGTTGTCCGTCGCCATCGGGGTATGGATTGCCGGTGGCCCAGTAGATCGTATCCGTCTCAGGATCGTAGGAACCCGTGGTCCATGTCGCGCCGCCGCCTGTTTCCGCAGGATGGCCGCCCCAGCTTTCCGCACCCGGCTCTCCCTTCTTTGGAATGACCCAGTGCCGCCAAAGAAGTTTGCCATCCGAGGCTCGATACGCAGCCAGAAACCCGCGCACGCCCCAATCGCCACCGGCGACGCCACCGATCACCATGTCCTTTACCACCAGCGGCGCAGCCGTGCCGCCATAATGCATCGGCTTCTCCGGCATCACAGCTTCCCACATTGGCTTTCCGGTCGTGCGATTCAGCGCGAGCATGTGGGCATCGTCCGTCACCATGAAGACCCTGTCTCCAAGTATGGCGAGTCCGCGATTCGAGGCCAGTCCCGCATCGCCGACAATACCCGGCGTGCGGCCGCGCTTATATCTCCATATCTGCTGGCCGGTTCGAGCGTCGAGCGCATACGCCTGTTGCGGGCCGGTCGCATACAGAATTCCGTCGACAACCAGCGGCGTTGTTTCCAACCCGAAGTACTTCATATTTTCGCGGTAATAGGAGGTGTCAGGATAAAACTGCTTCCACAGGGGCACCGTATAGATCCACTGCAATTGCAGCTGCTTCGCGTTCGAAGTATTGATCTGCGCCAGCGGGCTATATCGATTTCCGTTCAGGTTGCCGTTGTAGGTAAGCCAATCGCCGGATGCAGGATGAAGGATGTCCTGGAATGAAACTCCACTTCCGGTAGACGAATACGCAATCGCATTTGTTCCTGGCTCGACGCCAGTCAGCCCGCTGAGATATGCCATCAGATTCTCCAACTCTTCTGGCCTGGCGTGTACTGGTGGCATGGACGATTTCGGATCCTTGCCTATCGATAAAATCTGACCTTGCAATAGCCGATGAAATTTTCCCTTGTTGTCTTGTAGCGTGATTTCAAAGTTGCTCTGGCTGCGCGCGAAGCCATGAAGCGTCTGTCCGTTGCGCAATTTCACCGTCACAGATCCATAACCTGGAGTGATGTGGGTGCTTGGATTCAGCAAGGCCGCTCGAATTTCCGGCGCTGTCATATTGCTGGCAATGCTCGACAGATCCGGACCGGAGACGGAACCCCTGCCCGCGACCATGTGGCAGCTGGCGCATTTCCCCTCGCCGAAAAAGTATTGCTCGCCGGCGACACGATCTCCAGGCAGCAAACTTTGGGTCGCAGGAATATTCATCGACGCGATCCAGGAGGCAAGCGCCTCGAGTTCATCAGAACGAAGATCAAATGCCGGCATACCCGCCGAAGGAATCCCGTTCTTGATCACGTCATGGAGCCATGCCGCCGATTTTCCGCGAAGATCACTATTTCCGGCCAGCGCCGGACCGTATTCGCCACCCTGCGCCTCGGCACCATGACATAGCGCGCACTGCACCAAATAGATTTTCTTCGCCTGTACCTGAGAAGCTGCATCGGCAGATGCGCTGATAGCAAACAGCTGCGAAAGACCGAAGGCAAGTCCAGTCGCAACAACAGCCGCGAACTTCTTCAGCGGCGTTTTTCGAAAGAAAGCTGCCATGTACGCCATCAACTTTCGGACTACTGGGTAGCGACCGATAGAACGTTTACTGCGCAATTGCGACTGGCAATCCACCGTACGCTCGACTGTGCTGTGCCGCGTCGGTGACGTGGGAGGCATCCGTGCCGATAATTCCCGACAGCAGATCGGACGCCCACGCGGACGATGTGGCAACAATCAGCGCCAGAATGAACCAAGCTGACCATCGAGTCCGGTGACAACTTCGTTTGCGAGGCGTCATCGGACTGGACCCTCCATCCGCGTAGCTTGCAAATTACAAGCTGCCCGTCAGGGTCCAGGCATACAACACACCATCGACACCCGTGATGACATATTGGGTTCCGTCAAGTTGATAGGTCATAGGAGCGGCGTAATCGACTAACCCTCCCGGCCGCGTATGCCATAGCACGTGCCCGTTTGCAGGGTCCAGTGCCAAAAGATTTCCGGAATCGTCGGCGGTGAAAAGCAAATGCCCTGCTGTGGTCAAGATGCTTGCGCTACCAAGACCCTTGCCGCTCTCTCGCTGCCAGCGAATTTTTCCAGTCTGATAATCCAGGGCCAATAGCACGGAGTTGGCAACCAGGGGAATGGTACCCCCGCCTTGGTGATCTGTTGGACGAGCGCCGGGGCTGAGGTACCACATGCTGTCGCCGCGCCACGCATTGAAGTAGAACAGATCTGTCTGCGGATCGAAGCTGGGCGACATCCAACTGGTTCCACCGTCCTCGGCAAGTGTGACTAGCGTGCCATCCAACTGCGGCTCCTTGGCCGGATTTGGAATTGGACTCCCGTTGGCATCCACTCCGGTGGCCCAGTTCGCCGCGCTGAACGGGACGGTCAGCAGATTCTTTCCGGTCACGCGATCAAGCACAAAGAAGTAGCCATTTCTACTTGCCTGCGCCAGCAACTTGCGTGGTTTCCCATTGAACGTTGCGTCAAACAGAACTGGGGTTTCCACTGCGTCCCAATCATGCGTGTCATGCGGAGACGCCTGAAAGTACCAGACAATCTTTCCGGTGGCGGCATTGAGCGCCAGGATGGAACAGGTGTACAGGTTCGCCCCGGCTCGACCCGCGCCTGCCAACACTGGATGTGGATTGCCAGTTCCCCAGTAGATCAGGTTTTGCTCCGGATCATACGTACCGGTAAACCAGGCGGGCCCGCCACCCTGGTGCATGGCTTCTTCGTTCGGCCAGGTTTGGGCTGCCGGCGTTCCCGGCTTCGGCAGAGTCAAGGTCTTCCACACAATTTTTCCAGTTTTCCAATCGAGCGCTTCGATAAAGTGCGGCACGTTCGCCGAATCCCCGGAAGTGCCCAGGACCACTAGACCGTTGACGATCACCGGAGCGACGCTGAGGTAGTACCCGAACTTGACGTCCGCGATCGTATCCTCCCAAATCTTTTTTCCATTGCGTGCGTCGAGGCAAAAGAAATGGGCATCCGTCGTCCCGAAATACACTCTGCCCTTGTAAAGGGCTACGCCGCGCTGTCCAAGATGGTCGCCTTCTGCTGAGCGTCGAAAATGCCAAATTTGTTGCCCAGTTTTCGCATCGACAGCCCATACCCGGTTAGGCACGGCGAAATAAAGAATTCCGTCGACTTCCAGCGGTGTCGATTTGAGCGCAGCTGCGTGGGTTTGAAAAGCCCAGGCCAGTCTCAGCGATTTGACGTTGGTCCGGTTGATCTGCGTCAATTGGCTGAACCGCCTGCCGGAATAATCGCCATTGAACGTAGACCACGAGCCCTTCACAGATGGAATCGAATCCGTGAGGGTGGAGTTCTGCGCCAGCAGAGAACCCGCAGTTGCCAATAGCAGAAGGGTCGCGAATTTTGCGCTATTTGAGCGTTTCAAGATATGCAAAAACGTCATGAATGTCCTTGTCCGTGTATTTGCTGAGTAACTCCAGATGTCCTGCAAGCGGATCGTGCACCTGGATCCTCGCCTGCTGCAGCGGCCAGGAACGGTACCATCCGGCCTGATCCAGAATGGCTACATAGAAAGCATCGAGATGAAGCAGTTTGCCTTGAAACTGCTTGCCGGTCTTCAAAGAGACCGTGGCAGTCACAGAATCGTGTGACGGATACAGAAACTGCGCCTCCAGATCGGCGGGCGAATATTTTTTCGCAATCCCCGCGAGATCTCCGGTGGGCGAGTGACACGTCGCGCACTTTCCCGCTCCATAGAAATATCGCTTGCCTACTTCAGCATTCCCGGTAAGCAACTGTTGCAGCGAATATCCACCGGCCAAGCCCTCCGACGAGACCACGCTGTCGACGGCAACACGCGCGTGCAGGAAGGCGACAATGTCGGAGATTTCCGCGGAGTCCATCGACGGAAATGCGGGCATTCCTTTATCGGGACGCCCATCCTGAATGACCGGCGCAATCAGATTGCCGTTCTCATCATGGCGCACAAGCGAAGACTGGACCAGGTTGGGACCCATGCCTCCCAAAGCGTCGGTGCCATGACAGATCGCGCATGATTGCCGAAAGTCAGCCTGGCCGCGACGCACATTTTCCTGTTTCATTACGTCGGACTGTGCTGACACCCGAACCGCAAATGCAAAAATGCAGACGAGATAGATCCAGCGCCTGTAGCGGGTCGGAATTACTCGCAGGGATTTGAACTGATTCATAATATCTCCCTATTCCACAAGCTTGCGTGGCAGATTGACAAGCATTACTCACAGCCGATCGGCTCATCATCATCTTTTTCAGTATCCGACGCTGTGACAGAGGCCGCAGGAGATGGAGGCCTTGCGGAGTTGATGACAGTTGACGCACGAGGCCATGGAAATATCTTTTTCCTGCCTCATGGCGTTCTGGTTGTTTACCTGGCCATGGCACACGGCGCAATCCACCTTTGCGTCGACATGCTTCTGATGACTGAAAAAAACAAAGGGCGGCAACTGATAGACGCGAACCCAGGAAACCTGCTGGCCTGCCTTTTCCAGTCGAGCCAGTTTCTGAATTTCGGGGCTCGTCGTCATCACCGTCTGGTGGCACGTCATACATGTGGCAACGTTTGGAATATGCATCTGCTTGCCATCTGCGGATATTTGGTGGCAGTCGTCGCACTTCATTCCGGCCGTCGTCACGTGCAGCTTATGGCTGAATGCAATCGGCTGCATCGGCGCGGGTAGTGGCGGCTGAATGTCTCGCGGTTCGCTTCCGGCACCTCCGTTGCTGGTTTGCAAGGCCTTCAACTCTATTTGTAATTTCGCTTCGGCAGGACTGGATAGGTCTTTTGGAAATAATGCATACGCAGCCAGGGCGGTCGGACCCGAAACTCCACCGCCAAAACTACCATCAGGTCCGACGGCAATCACCACAAATTGCTTTTTAGTTTGCGTGCCAAGATACGTCAATGGCGTGGCGTGGCCATTCGATTCCAGCTTCGTGACCCACAGTTCCGTTCCAGTCTTCGCATCGAACGCACGCAGTCGATGGTCGGAAGTGGCGCCAATAAAAACGAGCCCTCCATCGGTTACGATGGAACCGCCTAGATTGTAAATGCCTGTTTTGGGAACTCCTTTCGCTGCAAGTGCGTCCACCACTCCCAAGGTCGATTGCCACGCAATGGTTCCCGTATTCAGATCGACCGCATTCAATGTCCCCCAGGGTGGTTTTTGGCATGGATAACGGTGACTGTCCCAGAAGCGAGAATAGGTGCCCCACGGACTTCCCCACGCATAGGCTTCCGGCGAACCGGCCGGTTGCGGTTTCATCATGCCGACGCTTCCAATATTGCTAATATTTACAAACAAGTAGCCGGAGGCAGGATCGAACGAAGCACCGGACCAATTGCTTCCGCCTAGCGTTCCAGGAATTTCCACCTTCAAATTCAATCCCCAGGGATTGAAGATGCGTCCCGGAAGTGCCGTGCCAAATTTTTGCAGACACTCTTCCCGGGATTCTGGGGTGACCGTGGTGATGTCCGCTTGTGTGACCGATGTGGTGGCCAGGGGCGGCGGTTTCACCGGATAGGGCTCGGTAGGCCAGCTCTCTTCTCCAGGCAATTCGCTTTGTGGGATCGGCCGTTCTTCAATGGGAAACAGCGGTTTACCCGTCAGACGGTCGAAGACGAAGACAAATCCCGTCTTGGTCACCTCTGCAACGGCAGGTATATCACGACCATTCCGGTGTACAGCCAATAGGACGGGTTGCGCGGACGGGTCGTAGTCCCATAGATCGTGATGCACGGTTTGGTAATACCAGACAAGTTTGCCGGTTGCCGCGTTGAGTGCGACGATCGAATCTCCGAACAGGTCCTTGCCCTTACGGTCAGCACCATAAAAGTCGTAAGTGGGCGATCCGAGCGGCACGAAGACCAATCCGTTCTTCTGGTCGACGCTCAGAAGGCCCCAGGCATTGGTGCCGGAGCGACCTTTCCAGTCGTCGCCCCGCCACGTATCGTGACCGGTCTGGCCTGGCTTGGAAACAGTATCGAACCTCCAGACAAGCTTTCCTGTGTGGACGTCGAACGCTCGAAGAGCACCGCTTGGCCCGATCGAAGGATATTCCTGCACCTCCGATCCAACGATCACGACATTCTTATAGATGACCGGCGGAGAAGTGTCGTCATACCTCAGTTGTGGCCATTGTGTTGCAACTCCTGCGCGAAGATCGATCGATCCTCCATGGCCAAAGTCCAGGCAAGGTTTTCCAGTCGCGGAGTCGAGCGCATACAAACGCGCATTCGAGCTGACATAGAGAATCCGGCTGCCTACACTCTTTTTTTGGCCGCTACGCGCGTCGACTAAGCTCCCTGGCCAGTACGCGACTCCACGATTGGGAACCGGATTCGGCAGTTGCGACGCTCCGGTGAAAGGATTGAAAATCCACCGCTGCTTCCCTGTTTCCGCGTCGACAGCGATGGCTTGCCCTGTGGGCGCCGCAAAATACAGAACATCGTTCACCATCAGCGGAGTACTTTCAAAAGCTACGGCGCTACCGCCGGGAAACCCCGGCACCGTATATGTCCATGCTCGCTGAAGTTGACCCACATTGTTTCGATTGATCTGTTTCAGCGGTGAAAATCGTTCCCCGCCGGCATCGTGTCCATAGGAGTGCCATTCTTGGCCAGAAGAGTTCGCAGCAATCTGGGCGCGTGCTACGCCACTAAACGTAACGAGGCACATCACGAACGAAGCCGACATTATTCGCCTGAGAAGCAAGTTCAATCCGTTCTCAAAATCGCGAGCCGGGAGGCTAGAACTGTTCGCGGAAGGCACAGAAGTATTTCCGGAACCGGAAAGCAAGAGACGCATGAACCCTATTCCCTCCAATCCAGAATGACCTTGCCGCAATCCCCGGTCTTCATCACTGCGAATCCTTTTTCGTATTCCTGCCACGGAAAACGATGCGTGATCACCGGACGAATGTCCAGACCTGACTCTAACATCACCGTCATCTTGTACCAGGTCTCATACATCTCGCGACCGTAGATGCCTTTGATCGTCAACATGTTGAAAATCACGCGATGCCAGTCGATCGCGATCTCCTGGCTGGGGATACCGAGCATGGCGATCTTGCCTCCGTGGCTCATATTGGCCAGCATGTCGCGAAAGGCTGTCGGATTTCCTGACATTTCAAGGCCAACGTCAAAACCCTCCGCCATGCCCAATTCTTTCTGAACCTCTGCAAGAGTCTTCCTGGTAGGATCGACGGCCAACGTGACGCCCATGGCTTTTGCCAGCTCCAGGCGAAACGGGTTCAGGTCGGTGATGACGATATGCCTTGCTCCGGCATGGCGCGCGACCGCTGCAGCCATCAGCCCAATCGGTCCAGCTCCCGTGATCAGCACATCTTCGCCGAGAACCGGAAATGACAAGGCGGTGTGGACCGCGTTGCCAAAAGGATCGAAGATCGCAGCCACCTCTAGCGACACGTTCGCATGATGACGCCAAATATTGCTCATCGGGAGCGAGATGTACTCTGCGAAAGCACCTGGTCGATTCACGCCCACCCCGCGGATTTGCGCGCATAAGTGACGCCGGCCCGCGAGGCAGTTTCTACAGCGTCCGCACACGACGTGGCCTTCCCCGCTGACGATCATCCCCAAACGAAAGTCGGTAACGTTCGATCCGACATCCACAATCTCCCCGACAAACTCGTGCCCAATCACCGTTGGAACTTGAACGGTGGAACTCGCCCAGCTGTCCCATTCGTAAATGTGCAGATCGGTTCCGCAAATACCGGCCATCTGAACCTTGATCAACACATCGTTGATCCCGATCGACGGCTTGGGCACGTCGTCGACCCACAGACCACGCTCGTCGCGGTTCTTCACTAACGCCTTCATCGTGTTTTCTCCAGAGTGATGGATCACGCAGACCTTCTGTTCTGCCCCGCCCTCAAGTCCATTCCGGGCAGATGTCGCACGATTTCTTGTCAACTCTTCTTATCGTGCAGGCTAACACTGAATGAGGGAAACAAGGCTCGCAGAGTTGGTAGGGGCGCTCACAGCCGCAAAACACGCGATTTTGAGCAGTAGTTCAATTATTGTCGGACTCAACCCTTAAGGACGGAGGAGAGCCCTGTCACCAGAAAATTATCAGAAGTACAATTTCACCGCCAATTGACCGATGCGCGCGTTCGCTGAACTTGCTACGTACCCGAACGCGACAGGCTCTAGTTGCTTGCGAGCCTGCCGCGAAGCACGACAATGGATGCTTTGGGGATGTCATAAAGGGTATCCGAGCCAGCAGCCGTTACGGTGGACATCGCAGCCGGGCCGTCGGGATCCGCGTGGCCGCTGAAGGGCAAACGGTGGTGCTCGCCCGAACCTCCGGCCACACCACTTGGCTGCGCCGCAGCGGGGGGAACGACATCGGGGTGCCATTGGTATTGAGCCGCGCCGAAGACCACCCGGTCCACCTTGCCAGTGAAAAATTGAGTCTGCCCGGTGACCGGATTGTCGAACCCCACCCTCACAAAATGGTGGTTATATTCATCGTTATTGACCAACATGATCGACCACAGACCGTCGGGCCGGTGGACAGCGTAAGCCATGACCAGATTCCGCCCCTCTTGGTCCTTCACATCACTGGCAACTTTGTAGAGCTGGTGCGTGGCATCGACGGGCTGTACCCACTGTTGGCTAATCACCTGCGACGCAAAATACTGAGGCCCGTAGGTTGCGTGGCCATTCTGGTCGATCGACAACAAGCCATATCCACTTCGGCCAGGCCTCGCGATGTCCTGAAAATAGTACGTGCCGCTGGCTCCCGCAGTCATCATGGCACCTACGTAGTCGGCCAGCCAGAGTCCGCTCTTGACCGTGCCCGGACTGCCCTCGCCGAGGTCGTTCCCTTCCGTCATGAAAAACGGGATATTCGGCGGCAGGCCGTTGTCTTTCCAGGCTTGGACGACGTGGTCCACAAACTCCGGCTCCATGTCGAGAGAACTCCAGTCCCGGCACAGGCCCGTGTCCATGCAAGGATAATGCTCAAACGAAAAGAAGGCGAAATCCTGCAGGTCGTTGTGGGCTTTGAGATAGGCCACAAATCTTCCCAGGAACGATGCCCTCCCATTGGCATCTACCCACGAGCCCACGTCGCCCGGTGTTCCTTCAAAAGACGGGCCGCCCAGGCGCGCCTGAGGAACCAGCTTGTGAATCGCTCGGGCGAACTGTATGTACAGTGCGGCGTAATCCTCGGGAAGCATGCGTTGGCCGTCCGCTTCTTCGCCCATCTCGATCATTGCGATTGGATATTTTCTCTCGTAGAGGTACGCGATTTCATTGGCGGCGTCCTGCGGAGTCGAGTAGAGGATCGCGATCGGGACGATGGCGGGAAGGCCGCGCGTAACGCCGGAATGGAAGAAGAGATCAAAGCCGATCTGGTCTCCACCCGCATAGTTTATGTCGGAAGCGGAATGCCATGGATCCACAGAAGAAGCCCAGGTGACCGTCTGTTGCCGGCTTGGCAGGTGCTTGATGAGATCGGTGAACTGGCCATCGGCCGACAGGGTTCCGACGTAGACTTCGTTGATTGCGTATCCCATGCAGTTGCGCTTGTCCTGTGAGCCATGAGTGTCGCAGGTATCTGAGGATCCCCTCATCCAAATGCGCACGTATCGCACGGGAATGTTCCCATTGATCAGCTTCAGCGTCGGAGTTCCGCCATGACCGTCCACAATGGTGCCCATGGGGAAAGTGTCCCAGGCGCCTTTGTTGATTCCGTCATAAAACGGTTCCTTATCGCCCGTCCAGAACTGCACGTAATAGCGCGTGGCGTAGGGGTTCGCCCATGCGATCTTGATGGCGTTGACATTCTCCGTGGCGCCCAGATCGATCATCACCCATTGCGGGTGCTGCGAATCATCTTCGCCCGTGAAGGCTTTGGTTAGGTAAGGATTGCTCTTCCAGTAGCTGTTCAGGTCGCCGTCGGTTAAGCGAGACCACTCGTGTCCGTCGCCGACCGTATTGCCCCGGTGGGGCAGCGGATACGACCAGCCGTGCTCGATCGGTTCGCTGGTCGGCTCCGCACTGCCAACGAAATAACCCTCCTTCTGGGCCGCATTGCTCCAAGTGCCGCGCGGATTCCAGTGCCAAGCCTGGATTTGCAGTTCTGTATTCTGACGATACGTTATCATTCCCCAGCCTGCGCCCAGGAGTTCTTTCAGAACGGGAGGGCTCAGCACCCAATTAGTGTGGTTGGCGACCTCTTCCTCAGTTTTTCCACCAAATTGCCGGTCAACCGCCCCGCCCAGCGCCCTGAGCGGACTGAACGAATTCACCGCATGGGAGGTGTCCACGACGATGTCCGGCCCGCTGCTCTGCGCGACATTTTGCGCGCCGACCATGTGCGCGATGAAAAATAAGAATGCTACGAGAGAGACGGCAAGAACTACCTTCTTATAAATCGACAAGTGCAATACCTCCATCAAATTGCCATGCCTCGCAAGAGAGACTTCCTCGTGGTCTCAGCATAGGGTAGACGGTAGAAGTTCCATCAGCGGGCTCCAGGCCGACTGTTCTGTGCTTTTGCGCTAGCCGGATTTCCATTTTGGTTTTCCGAACAACTGGCAGCATACGCTTCACCGCTTTCTCAGGGCAAAGCCTACGCCATGCAGACGCCTCAATCTCCATTGAAATTGCGCGCGTTACCAACAATCAAGCCGTCCTGATACAAGCCTGGACCGGGAAGAGATCTTCCCCGCGATGTAAGCGGCGACGTGATCCCTTCGCGTCTTTTCGGCTTGAACCATCAACGCGATAGAATCTTCCCACCGAACAATGAACTGCATTCACCGCAGGCGGGAGACGATTGTGGAAATGGCGCGCAAAGAATGGCCTTTGTAACTGGTTCCAATATCGGCAGTGATCAGGAAATCAAGGGCTGGAAGTTCGCCGTCACCTCCGGACTTCTGGGTTGGGTGCTGGACGCCTTCGACTTCTTCGTCGTTGTGTTTTTGTTTGACACACTGGCGGCGAGGTTCCACGTATCTAAGGCGGACGTCGTATACACGCTGACGTTGACCCTCGCCATGCGGCCGGTGGGCGCGTTGTTCTTTGGCGCACTCGCGGACCGATTTGGGCGCAAGCGTCCCTTGATGGTGTGCGTGCTGTACTTTTCCCTGTGCACAGTACTGACCGGGTTAGCGCCAACCTTCTGGGTGTTCGTTCTGTTTCGCGCCTTGTACGGCATTGGCATGGGCGGCTACTGGGGCATCGGCGCTTCCTACGCGATGGAAAGTTTGCCACGGCGTTTCCGAGGTGTCCTCTCCGGCATGATTCAGGCTGGATATCCCATGGGTTATCTGTTGGCTTCCGTGGCGATGCAGACGCTTGCTCCCGCTTTCGGGTGGCGCTCGGTCTTTTTTGTTGGCGCGCCGGTTGCATTGCTCATCGTTGCGCTCACGATATTCGCACCGGAGTCCGAAGCATGGAAGCAACACCGGCCCGCTTCCATGAAGCATATCTTCACGTCCATGCTTCACCACAAAGCCATGTTCTTCTATTTGCTGGTGATGATGAGTGTCCTCCTGTGCCTCTCGCATGGCACGCAGGACTTGTATCCCGACTTCCTCAAATCGGTCCCCGGCATCGCGGAAAAAACAGCGTTGGGGATGAAGTCCTTGTATGGCATTCCGATCGTGTACAACATTGGCGCCATTGTCGGCGCGCTGTTTTTTGGCCATCTATCGCAAGGCATGGGACGGCGGAAAGCCATCATGATGGCCCTGGTGGTATCGTTGCTATCCATTCCGGCATGGGCGTTCGGTGCCTCGCTGGGTGTGCTCGTAGTGGGATCTTTCATGATGCAGGCTGGCGTGCAAGGTGCGTTTGGCGTGATCCCAGCACACTTGACGGAGCTATCTCCGGATGCGGTTCGCAGTCTTTTCCCGGGAGTCGTATATCAGTTGGGAGTGCTGTTGGCTGCTCCGGCCACGGCAGTAGAATTCATGTTGCGCGATCACTATGGATACCCGTGGGCACTGACCGTTTTTGGGGGCGGCGTCACTCTACTGATGATCGTGATTTTCTGGTTTGGTCCGGAAGCCCACAATCGTAGTTTCCTGCGTGAAACACAACCAAGTCAGCGTCGATCATGGCAGAGTAAGTAAGTTGAATCGGACGAAGTGCCCGGGAGAAGGAAATGAACGAGAAGCGAATCGGAATCATCATGAACGGGGTCACCGGGCGCATGGGGCTGAACCAGCATCTGATTCGCTCCATTCTGGCGATTCGGAATCAAGGTGGCGTCGTGCTCAAAGACGGCACGCGCCTGATGCCCGATCCTATTCTGGTGGGTCGCAATGCCGCCAAGCTGGAACAAATTGCCAAGGATCAGGGAGTCGCCCGCTGGACGATCGATCTACCCAGTGCGCTGGCCAATCCCGACGATTCGATTTATTTCGACGCCCAGGTGACCTCGCTGCGCGCCTCCAGCGTTGAAGCGGCGATTGCTGCGGGAAAACATATCTATTGCGAGAAGCCGCTCGCGGTGGATTCGACCGTCGCGCTGCGACTAGCCGCCACGGCAAAAGCCGCTGGCGTGAAGCAGGGCGTGGTGCAGGACAAGTTGTTTTTGCCCGGCATGCGCAAACTGAAGCGGCTGGTCGACAGCGGCTTTTTCGGAAGAATTCTTTCCGTTCGCGGGGAGTTTGGCTATTGGGTGTTCGAGGGCGACTGGCAGTCCGCGCAGCGGCCCTCGTGGAATTATCGCAAGCAGGATGACGGCGGCATCATCGTGGACATGTTCTGCCATTGGCGCTACGTGCTGGACCATACGTTTGGCAGAGTCCTCGCCGTGCAGTGCCTGGGAGGTACAACAATTCCAGAGCGCGTCGATGAGAAAGGCAACCGGTACGCATGCACCGCCGACGACACCGCGTATGGAACGTTTGAACTGGAGGGAGGAATTGTTGCACAGATCAACTCTTCATGGTCATTCCGCGTGTATCGTGATGAACTATTTAGCCTGCAAGTGGATGGTACGCTCGGCAGTGCGGTGGCAGGCTTGCGTGAATGCCGAACGCAGCACCGCGTGAATACGCCGCGGCCGGTGTGGAATCCGGACGTCGAGAATGCGTTCCGCTTTCGCGAGCACTGGCAGGACGTGCCGGACAATCAGGTGTTCGACAATGGATTTAAAGTTCAGTGGGAAATGTTCCTGCGTCATGTTGCCGAAGACGCTCCGTTCCCGCATGACTTTGTGGAAGGCGCTCGTGGCGTGCAGTTGGCGGAGTTGGGTCTGAGATCCTGGCAGGAACGTCGCTGGATCGATGTGCCGGAACTGAGGGCATGAGCTTGAAGAACTCAATCAAACTCGTGCGCCCAGATGGGTCGTTCTACAACTATTCGCCGATACGTGAGCCGCTGGTGCCCGCTGCTCGGAAATCCTTCGCCACTCGGGTCGCGTTTGCCGCGGCCCATGTCGTGGTGGACCCTTTGCGGACGTCCGAGCCGCTGACGCATCCGGTTGTCGACTGGGAATCTACGCTGGCATATCGCGAATATCTTTGGTCGCTTGGTTTTGGTGTGGCCGAAGCGATGGATACAGCCCAACGCGGCATGGGATTGAATTGGCCGTTGGCGCTGGAACTTATCCAACGCAGCACGGCAGCCGCGAAGGGGCGAGGAGCCGTGGTTGCGAGTGGCGCGGGCACTGATCATCTACCGCCCGATCCACATCTCACGTTGCAGGCTGTAACCGACGCCTACCTTCAGCAATGTGAAGCCATTGAAGCTGTGGATGGGCGCATCATCCTGATGGCCAGTCGTGCCCTCGCCGCGGTTGCGCGCGACGCGAACGATTACGCATTGGTGTATGCCGCCGTACTTCGCCAGGTTCGCCAGCCCGTCATTCTGCATTGGCTGGGGTCCATGTTCGATCCCGCGCTGAAAGGTTACTGGGGCGGGGACACAATCGCCGAGGCAATGGAGAACTGCCTCGCGGTGATTCGCTCGCACAAGGAAAAAATCGACGGCGTCAAGATTTCACTCCTCGACGCCCACCTGGAAATCTCGATGCGTCGAGATCTTCCTGCCGGCGTGCGAATGTATACCGGCGACGACTTCAACTATGACCGCCTGATTCTGGGCGACGAACGCGGTCACAGCGATGCGTTGCTGGGAATTTTCGATGCCATTGCGCCTGCCGCGTCGCTGGCGCTGGCCGCACTCGATGCGGAGGACCTTCCGCGCTATCACCAGCTGCTCGAACCGACCGTACCGCTTTCCCGCCATATCTTCGCCTCCCCGACGCAACACTACAAAGCGGGGGTTGTTTTTCTGGCGTTCTTGAATGGTTTTCAATCGCACTTCCGCATGGTGGGCGGCCTGGAGAGCGCGCGATCCACAGTGCATCTGTGCGAACTGTTCGTTCTGGCGGACAAAGCCGGAGTCCTACGCAATCCTGAACTTGCTTTGGAACGGATGAGAAACTTTCTGCTGCTGGCAGGTGTGCCATGAGCCTGTTGGAACGTCTCAGCTTCAATCAGATCACTGCCGACCCCTGGTCGCTGGAGCAAGTTGTACGCAACTGTTCTCAAAGCGGGATTCCATACATAGCAGTGTGGCGCCATAAACTTGACGGCGACGTCAAAAAAGCTGCCGCGATGATTCGCAATGAAGGCCTGCGCGTGTCCAGCCTCTGTCGTGGAGGATGGTTCTCGGCGTCGACAGCGAAGGAGCGGCGCGACCGCGTCGCCGATAACCGTATCGCCATCGAAGAAGCGTCCATCCTGGGCGCGCCGGTGCTGGTGATCGTCTCGGGCCCAGCCAACGGGCAGGCGCTGGAGGACGCCCGCGCGACTGTGCTGGACGGCCTGATGGAAGTGCTTCCCGATGCGGAGAAGGCCGGCATCATTCTTGGTATCGAGCCTCTGCACCCGATGTATGCGGCCGAACGTTCGGTCGTCGTTACATTGAAGCAAGCGAACGATACTGTCCAACAGTTGAACAGCAAAGCCGCGGGCGTTGTGATCGATGCGTTCCACGTCTGGTGGGATCCAGAAGTGATGCCGCAAATCGAGCGCGCGCGCGGAAAGATCGTGGGCTTTCACGTTTCGGACTGGCCTGTACCTCTGCCTGGAATTCTGATGGGCCGAGCCATGATGGGGAATGGCATTATCGAATTGCGCGGCCTGCGCCAGGCCGTGGATGCAACCGGCTACGCTGGGCCTATCGAAGTCGAAATCTTTAACGACGAGATTTGGAAATCCGCCGACATTGGCCTGCTGCGACAGATCCAGCAGCGCTTCCAGGAACATGTCGGTTGATCCAACCTGCACCGATCAATGCAGGAACTTGCGAACGAACGCACCATCCTGTGGGTTCACTAAATCAGTGGTGTCGCGAACGACCTACCGATATTTGATGGTGCGCGCATCCTCTGAAGCCTTTGGCTCGGCGCTTAGCGATCTTGGTCGTGATCGCCGATAAGTATTTACTCCGTTGAAATCGGCATCACTCGGAGCGTCAATTTGGGCTGGGCTATGCCGCTCAGCATCAGCTTGATCCCTGGTTGACCCAGGTGTTCTGGAAATTCGCGTGGGTGTAGCCCGGTAGGGAGCGATGCGCAAGCTCAAGTTTCGCCCGGAAAAATAAACTTGCCGTCGGCGCGAAGTTGACTTACCTGATTCAAGACTTTTTTAGTTTTTTCTTCATCAACACCTGTGTCGCGGGCGAGATACGCCAATTGTGTCGGCGCTGCAAAACCAGTCCCCGCTGCCTCAATGATTTCGGCGATCTTCAGGATCACGTCCTGGCGGATGGCGGTGAACTCAGTCCAGTCACTCGTTGTGCCATAGGCAAACAACTCCAGTTGGAAAGCTGCGCCGGTGCAACTGGCCACTCGAACCCTGGAACCCGTCTCGATTGCAGGATGGTTGTCGAGCATGTTTTTGATGCGGTCCAGGATGAAACGAAGTTGGTCTACCCGAGATTCAATTCGGAGCGAGAAGTTCTGATTGAGAAGCAATTTGGGGCGCGCTTTCATGTTTTCAAACTGCATCGTCGCCAGCAGCCCGTTCGGAACGACCAGCATATTCTGATCGAGGGTTCGCATTTTCAGCGACCGCAGTCCTATATCTTCTACTGTGCCGACCTTGTCACCAATCTTGCAAAAATCTCCGACCTGCACCGCCTTGTCCATCAGCAGCGACACGCCTCCGATCAGATTCTCCAGTGTTTTTTGAGCACCCAACGCGATCGCCAATCCTCCGATGCCAAGCCCTGCGAGCGCAGTCTTCACATTCAGCCCAAACAGCGCCAGTGCTGCGAAGAATGCGATAATCAGCATCGCCACGCGCGTGATGCGCTGCATCAGGATCAGAATCGACTCCCCGCCGCTGTTGCGCTCACGCGAGTATCTCACCGCTTCGCTAAAGCCCTGGTCAGAGACTCTACTAGCCAGCCACGCCAGGCATCCCACTAGAAGCGCGGCGATCAGACGAACATAGTAGGTGAAATACAAGAGCGGCATTGCCATGAAATAGATAAACACCGCATGGATCAGGAGCGCGAGAATGCACTTGAGCGGCAATCCAAGAGGCGTTTGCCAGATGGTTGAAACTGGAAGTTTTCTCCGCTTCAACCACGTCCGTCTGGGAATACTCACCAGAAAGCTGAGCAACTCCGCCAATATCCACGATAGTGGGATGGAGATCAGCCACCCGGCCCACTGCCGTAGCGACATTCCCAAAAATTGTGGGCCGCCTGCGGCCAGAATCGCAATGCGAGTGAGTCCGGTGGGTTTCTGACTTTGCAGTGCGGCGTACATCTCGGGAATTTCCGCAACCGTCTCTTTTGACATCAACCAGATTTGTCCCGAAACCGGGTCATCCACACGCACCAAGATCATGTCCAGAGTCTTATCCCCCACCGCAATAACTCCAGCGTGTATCTGGCCCGGCGGCAACCCCGCTTCGACCTCACCGTCGGGATGTGTGCTTAATAGGTTGACATTGCCCTTGTAATTGTTGCGCAACGCATTAAGTTCCCGGGCGATTTCTATCAGGTCCACTGGATGACGCGGATCTTGCTGCAAATACAGTGCAACCGTCGCTAGGTCGTGGCGTTGCCCTGCCTTCAGACCGCTGATTATTGAACTTCGAGGAGTCTCACGTCCCAGTGGATCTACTTTTTGGGCCGGTTGCGGACTGGTAGCAGCGGCTGCTGTAGATATGTGAAACTGTCCGAATGAATGCTTGGGCAGCGCGAAAAAGGAAATCGCCAACGCGATGCCCAGAGCCCGAGCAAAAAGATCCAACCCCCATATCCACGGTCGCTCTTCGGGTCGTAACGTCATCGATTTGTCCGATCAGTGATGCGGCAAGACGTCATTCGACGCGTGGATAGGCTCGCCTTGGCGCATCGAGAATTCATTTTCCCGGTCAACGATCACCAGCCCTATACCGCACATCACCGGAAATGCACGGCGCCTGCATCTTTGGTTTGCTGGTTCGCTAATGCACCGACCTTACCAGCGTCCAGGAATTGCTGGCTATCAATTTCCCGAATATCTCCACCATCTTGCAATTGGACCGGTCCATCCAGTCCCTGTGAAAGTATTCGCAGGACAGGGGGTAATCTTCCCATCCTGGCTCAGTCTGAAATTTTTCCGTTCGGCTGACGCTTAGATTGGTGTGCAAATCGACTGCCAACGGAAGGCAGGCCACGTAAATACCCGAATGTACTGAAATGCAACCGCTTATCGGGCGTTCAGCTCCAATCTGCTGGACGAAGCACCCAACAGACTGGAGTTACTCCTAAATGTCGGAGGCGGAATGATCCTGGATCTGGGGGATGTAGACCGATTCGGACGGCCGATTTGTTGCGAAACCAGGAAAAGCAGGCGCTGCGGGAACGCAGGCACTAGCATTCCATTATGGAGTCGCCCATCGCTGAAATTCTCGCCGACGAACGTGATTTTCACACCTTGTATGTTTGGGCGATTGCTTCGATCGCGGCTCTGGGCGGTCTTCTCTTTGGATATGACTGGGTCGTCATTGGCGGAGCCAAGCCTTTTTATGAGGCCCATTTTCATTTGCAGTCTGACCGCCTAATTGGGTGGGCCAATAGCTGCGCTCTTCTTGGTTGTCTTTTGGGTTCATTTCTTGCTGGGGCAATCAGTCGGAAATACGGTCGCAAGCAGATTTTGCTCATGTCAGGCGTGCTCTTCGCTATTTCTTCCGTGTGCACTGGCTGGGCTCCTGGTTTTGACGCATTCATCGCGTGGCGAATTACGGGCGGCATTGCCATTGGTCTGGCCTCAAACATTTCGCCCACTTACATTGCGGAAATTGCTCCGGCAAACTGGCGTGGGCGCTTGGTCAGCCTGAACCAACTCGCCATCGTCATCGGCATTATGGCCGCGCAAATCGTGAATTGGGCGATTGCGGAAAAAGTTCCTGTGAACGCGACAATGGCCTTTATCGCAGGATCCTGGAACGGCCAATACGGCTGGCGATGGATGTTTGCCGCGGTCAGTGTGCCAGCGATTGTTTTTGTGGTGTGCCTGATATTGATTCCGGAAAGCCCCCGCTGGCTGGCATCCAAGGCCAGGACTGAAACAGCGTTTCAGGTGCTCGCACATATTGGCGGCGACAACTATGCGCACCGGGCACTTGGCGAAATCAATAAGTCGCTCGCGAATGAATCGGAAGGGTCCGCTTCCTGGACCGGTCTACTGGCACCCAATCTTCGATATGTTCTGCTGATTGGCATCGGGTTGGCCGTACTGCAGCAATGGAGTGGAATCAACATCCTCTTCAACTATGCGGAGGAAGTGTACAAAAGCGCGGGTTATGGGGTCAGTGCAGTCCTCGTCGATATCATTGTCACGGGCGCCGTGAACCTTGTGTTTACATTGCTCTCGATGATGCTGGTGGATCGGTTCGGACGAAGAGCGCTGCTGATTGTTGGATGTTGCGGGATTGGAGCCGCGGACCTGCTGGCGGCTTACGCCTACCGCGGGCATCTTCCCGGGGGCTTTGAGCTGGCGCTCACGTTGTGCGCCATCGCCTTCTATGCTGTCTCGCTCGCTCCCGTCACGTGGGTTGTGATTTCGGAGATATTCCCCAACCGCCTGCGCAGCGCCGGTGTCTCGACCGCAGTTGCCAGCCTTTGGGCGTCGTCATTCCTGCTCACCTACAGCTTCCCTTGGTTGCTAAATCTCGTGAGCATGTCTGGGACCTTCCTGCTCTACGGCATCATCTGTCTCCTCGGAGGCATGCTCGTGTATAAATTTGTTCCCGAGACCCGTGGCAAAACTTTGGAAGAGCTGGAGATCGGACTCAACACGCGTGCATGACGCGACATTCCCCGACAGGCCGAATTTAGCCTGCGTCGTTCTTCAGATTGCTCACCGTTCCTTTTCTGGACCCAGCAGAACAAATGCACTCAGCGCGCTGGCCAGTGACAGTCCTGCCGCGATCCATAGAATAACGCGATATCCCGAGACAAACGACTCCGCAACTGCGTGGCGAATGCGAGGGTCGCCGCTGTTTGCTGCCGCGAGTTTAGGACGCTGTTCATCAACAGCATGACGTTCTGTCGACGTTAACGAGAGAGGGATGAGGCGCTGATTCAGGCTGTGATTGAAGCTTGCATACAGTACCCATCCAAAAACGGCGACGGCGAGCAGGCCTGCGATGCGCGAGACGGCATTATTGATTCCAGACGCGATTCCCACCTCGGTCCCAGGCACAGAATTCATCACCGCCGTAGTGAGCGGGGCGACACTTACCGCCATTCCAAAGCCGAGAATGAGGACAGCTGGAAAGAACGTAGTCCAATAGGAACCGCCAATGCCGGGCATGACTAGAAGAATGAACCCTAGTCCGGCAATCAACGGTCCGATGGTCAGCGGAGCCTTCGCGCCATAGCGTGCAATCAAGCCGCCCGACCAGCGAGAAAGAAAGAAGATCAGCAGAATTAAGGGAAGCAGAGCGGCTCCAGCCTTCGTTGCCGAATAGTGCTGAACCTGGATCAGGTTTAGCGGAAAGAAGAACAGTATGCCGCCGAAGGCTGCATAGAGAAAGAAGGTAAGCAGGTTGGCCCCGCTGAAGGTCCGCGAACGGAAAAGGCCAAATGAGACCATGGGAGCGGCGGACCGAGCCTCGACGAACAAAAAGCCGATGAGCGAAGCGACGCCAATTACGGCTGCAACAGTGACCGTCTAAAGACGGTATCGAACCACTGCTCGAATCCCTCCGTAGTCTCCGCCCGTTGGAACGCTTTGTGGTGAAGGACAAGAAGCGGATTTTCTTTGTTCCCGTTTCCCACGTTTTGTGGATTGAAGCCACCGGAAACTATGCCTGCATACACACCGCCAGCGACAGTCACCTGTTGCGGGAAACCCTGGCCCACCTGGAAGAGAAGCTGGCGCCACACCACTTCATCCGAGTGCGGAAATCGGCCATCGTGAACAGTGCCCGCATTAGCGAGATTCGTCCGATGTTCGATGGGGTTTACGACATCGTGCTGGCAGAAGGAACCGTGGTCACGTCGAGCCGCAGATACGCTCACAAGCTACGGGCGCTGCTGGAATCCTAGTCTTGGCAACTGGGATGTAGATTGGAGCGTCGGCGTGGAATGCCGGCGACGAAGATGATTTCAGTACTTGCCTCGAATCGAGATTTTGGGGGTATGTCGGCAGGTCCCGCGATTAGCCACCTTCGTCTTCAGTTCACCAGGACGGTACGGCATGCCTGACAGTGCTGGGAGCGTGTTACGAGCGCATTTCGGTGGAACCGTTCCGTGAATCACCCGGAGCTGAGGCCTCGGCAAAGGGACTCCCTGGGGGAGCCAATCCACCTGACGAAGTTTAGCGAAGCGGCACATAAACATTCCAAGCCCTGCGCCAGGACGGATTGTGAGCTGACTCACGGGCCATTTGTTCCGCAATTGTTCGAATTCCAGTCAAGAACACTCGCGTGTAACGGCGTAGTGTTTAGCGACTGCTCCGAGCGGATCGTCAGCCACTCGGAACTAATCCAGTTTGACGGGTTGTCGGCATTCCGTCCTTGTGGCCGCAATCTGGTGGAGTTCTTCGACAGCACGGGTAGGGCGTTTCTCGTCAACTTGCCCCCCGGCCAAACGCTTCGCGAGTTGTGCTCCCGCACGGCTTCACAAGAACCAGCGCATCCTGTTCTTCGGCTGCAAGCGCGCGACGTGGGAACTGTTGGATCTATCCCGGCTACTTCTCCTCGAAGATGTACTCATGCTGAGCATCTCGCGTGGTCAGCGTCTTCTTCGCGCCGGCGCCGACCACGAATTCGAATCCCGACATTCCTGGCACGATGGTCACGAAAGAGATCGTCCCATCGGGATTCTTCTTGGTCGCGACCTCACTCTTCCATTCGCCGAAGTCGAAGTACGTCTTCCCACTCGCCATGCTCATATCGATATCTCCTAAGGACGCATTCCAATAATGCTTCGCCAGCTTCGCGCTTTCCGTGGCGTCCGCCGGCACTGTCAGGAGCTTCCGCTCGGCCGCGATCTCAGCGAAATAGCTTTTTGCATCCGCCGCCAGTAGATTGTCGGCCTCCTGACGTCCATCGAAGAGGACCTCCAGCAGCTTGCGGCGGAAGCGGCTCCGGATGAGCCACCCGGGGTTGCCATTGGTCAGGATCACGGCTCCGACGTTCTGCTGCGGCAGCCAAATCATGTCGCTGTGATAGCCAATCAGGTCTCCACCATGATGGACCACCGGAACTCCGTACGTCTTATCCACCATCAATCCCATGCCGTACGAATCGTCCTTGCTCATGTACACCTGCGGCTTGCGACGCTCCAGCAGAGGCTCCTGGTCGATGTAGGTCTTGCCGTCCGGCAGCTTGCCGTCGGCCAGTTCCATCGAAACGTACTTCAGCATGTCGTTAATGCTGCTCCACGCCCCACCTGCCGGACGGAGCGGAATGACCGAGTAATTTGCTGCCATCAGCGCCTTGGCGGGTTTTCCGTCGATGTCCGGCGCGTGCGGCCCGGCATGATTTGCCTTCTCCGCCTTCTCAAAGTCGAATGTAGTCTCGCTCATCCCCAGCGGATCGAACACCAGCATCTGCATCCCTTTGTCATATGCATTGCCAACTTCCATGTTGGGATACAGTACGTGTCCGCCGGTGTACCCTGCGGCGGCGGCCATCAGGTTCGAATACTGGAATAGCTCGCCGAATTTCGATGTAGGCTGCATCGTCCCCAGCAGCGTCATGGAACTCTGCGGAGTCATCTTCCCGTACTCGAAGAGCCATTCCAGGTCTTGCCGGGGCATTCCGGTGCAGGCACAGATCAGCTGCTTGACGAGCACGCTCTTGGTCGTCGCTGCGTCGCCCAGCTTGAAGTCGGGATACAGCGTGGTGACCTGCGTATCCCAGTTCATCTTGTGCTCTTCTACCAGCTTTGCCAGCATCAGCGTGGTGAGCGCTTTGGTGTTCGATGCGATCATGAACAGGGTCTCGCCATCCGGCTTCGCGGTGCCGCCCAGCTCCTTGACGCCAAAACCATCGGCAAAGATCACCTTCCCGTCCTCTACCAGTCCGAGCGCGACTCCAGGAACTCCCGTTTCCTTTTGTCCTTGCTCGATGAAGCGGCCCAGCTCTGCGATCCGTGCCTGGTCCAGCGGGTTCGCCTTCTTGTCGGCGAAGGACTCGCGCGAATAACCCTTCGGCAACAGCCTTCCCAGCGCCACGCCCAGCTGTCCGCCGCGCTTCTCGGCCACAGCGTCGGCCAGGTCTTCGATTACAACCGTCCAGCCTGTGCCGGAGTATAGGACCAGCGCTGCCACAGCGCGCTTCTCGTTCGGCGAGGTCAGGTATTCATACTGGCGGCGCTTACTCCAGCCGTCGCGGTCGGGAAGATCGTTGCTGACCTTTACCGGCCACTTCGCCTCCGGCTTGAACGCCTTCCATGCCTCGGCCAGCGCTTCGTCATCGTCCTTGGCCGCAACGTCCACCAGCGCAACCCACGAACCTCCCTCCGGAGCTTCCAGAATTGTCGCCGGACCTTTCACCGTCACCGTCCAGTCCTTTGGAGCGATGAACGTGTTTCCCATCACCGTCGTCTTTGGGGTGTCGGCCGCAAGCCGCTCCGGGCCTGCGGACCTGCCGTCGCGCGACCTTGCGCATACAGCATGGAAGCACTGAAAAGGAGAAGGGCGAACACTTTGCTGTGTATTTTCATAGCGCGGATATGGTACTCCAGGCGGGCCACTCCCGTAGTGCTGGATAGGCGCGGTGACCGGGGCATTCGAGTCCTCACTTACGGGAGATGACTTACATTTCAGGAATCGATGCGCGACAGCATACTCGGAAGACCGCCAGTAGGGCGGTGAGTTGTGAGATGTCCCTTGCGCTAAGTGATCGGCCTCGTCGTGGATCGCTTATGATAAGGCCTTCTTACAGCGGCGATCTTTCCAGAGCTGCTTTAGCATTACGGAGCATTAGATCGAAAAGAGAGGTTTCCCATGCCCTTTGTGGACACGAATGGACTTAAGGTCATCGAACGGCTACCAGGATGGAAAGGGCGCTATTTTCATTCGGCCAACATGACGTTCGCACACTACGAGTTCGCAGTAGGTTCGTCGATTCATGAGCACTTCCATCCTGAGGAGGAGGTGTATGAAGTGATTGAGGGTGAACTCGAAGTAACCATCGACGACAAACCCCAGATTGTGAAGCCAGGTGTCGTTGCCATCGTGCCCGCCAACAGTCGTCACTCCGTCAGGGCATTAACGGATGGACGCGTGATTGTTGTGGATCAGCCAGCCCGTCCGGATTTCGGATAGGTTGAGCCCCAGCACACGCTGGGCTACTCTCTCAGACGCCCAATTCTGATCGGGCGGCTTACTCGGAAACGTCCACAGAAACCACATGAGCGTGTAGTCGGCAAACCGTCGAAGTGGTCCGTGAAACTACCGAGAAACCGGCTTCTCGGAGGATCGAAAGTGCCAGAGACATCCAGCAGCAGCAAACTTCCTCGAATGAGACTTCTGGCCCGCGTCGACTGGCGGCCGTGAATGCACCAACTCGGGACCTGACGCAAAGCCGGCCGCCCGACGGGATTACGTACTACATACGATTTCACGTGAGTTATCGCATAAGGGTTAGGCTCGGGGGGTTTGGACTTGAAATGCCGGTTCGTCACGCACTAATCGTCGGGAGTCGGAAAGCAAGTCCGAGAGGGCACTTGCGCCGAAGCAAATCGCCTTACGGCCGCGGTATAATTCCATCGACGGGCTTGCCCGTTGCCATTCTAAGGAGGCGCCTATGAAAGCCAGTCCCGCCATGTCTGCGGACAGGTCTGCCTCCATCGTGCAGTAAACCTCACCACAGCCTGTCCATTCACTTATGTCTGAACGGCGCCACACGTGTGCGCCCACCCGAGGAATCAAAGTGAATTTACTGGAATTGGGCTGGAATGCCGATTTGCAATGCAACTTCAAAAAGCTTTCGCGCCAGGACTTTGTGCCTGCGCGCGTTAGCAGCGTAATGAAGGGACACTTCGGTGTCTGGGGTGAAAGCGGAGGTGGACTCACCCGACTCTCAGGTAAGCTGCTCTTTCGAGCTAAATCCAACAGCGACCTCCCCGCCGTGGGTGACTGGGTGGCCATCGACAGCCAAGCGGGCAACAACCGCGGCGTCATTCACCACGTGCTGCCACGACGCTCGAAAATCTCGCGTAAGATTGCTGGCCGAGCGGTCGACGAACAAGTCATCGCAACGAACATCGATATCGTGTTTATCGTCTGCGCGCTGAACCAGGAATTTAACCTGCGCTGCCTGGAGCGCTATGTGGCGTTGGTGTGGGACAGCGGCGCGCAACCGGTGGTCCTTCTCAATAAAGTCGACCTCTGCAAAGACGTGTCTGCAAGAGTTGCCGCCGCCGAATTCAGCGCTCCCGGTGTTCCGGCGCACGCCATCAGCGCGGGCGATGGCGCCGGATTCGATGCTTTGTTCGGCTACCTCAAGGTGGGGCAAACTGCGGCTCTCATCGGCTCGTCAGGAGTTGGTAAGTCGACGATCATCAATCGCCTGCTCGGTAACGAAGCCCAGTCCACTCTGCCAGCTCGCGAGCACGATGATCGCGGGCGACACAGTACTACGTCGCGGCAGATGTTTGCGCTGAGCTCCGGCGGGCTGGTGATCGATACGCCAGGCATGCGAAAACTGCAGCTGTGGGACATCGACACTGGTCTGAGTGCCGTATTCGACGGGCTCGACGAGATTGCCGTGCAGTGCCGTTATCGGGATTGCAGCCATCAGTTGGAGCCGGGGTGTGCGGTTCGCATTGCTGTGGAAGCCGGACAGCTCGATCTGGGGCGCGTTACGAACTTTCTTAAGCTGCGCGCGGAACAGGCATCGCTTGAACGCAAAGTCGACCTTCGTGCAGCGCAGGAAGCGAAGAAACGCGCTCGACTGGCCTGTAAAGAGTTGCGTAAGACCATCAGGTTCAAGGACAGGAGCTGATCAGCAGGCAACCATACGGGAGGGAAACGTCCACCAGTACAGGGCCCACAGGTAGCCCAGACCGCTTCTCCAATTCAATGTTGCGGTTCGCTGAACCCGAAAACAAGCTGCGATCAAACACGGTCGCTCTTTCCAGCAGCAGGGTAGCAACGGTGCTGCTTTCCCGCGCAAAACGCAGTTCAATGGCTGGATTTGACGGGTGATCTGAGCAACTCTTTAGGGGAGGGCGTCGAGCAATCGGTTCCCACTATCGCGGGTCACACCTACTAACTGGTTTACTGAGTGGGAAACGTGACGGCTCCCGGGTATGGCGTGGCTAGCACTGTCAACATCTCCATTAACGCTACCCCAACTTCTTCAGATACCAACTCTACTGCGAGTCCCACCCTGTTGGTCTGGCAGCAGTTTACGCACACATTCACCGCCACAGGGAGTTCGACGCTGCTGGATTTTCTGAATGGTGACCCCCCGAACGACAACAGCAACGGAATCGACAATCTAATGCTGACTGATCTTGGTTTCGTGACAGTCCCTGAACCAACATCCTTGTTGCTGTTGGCTTCAGGTGGCGTTGTCGGACTCGGAGCCCTACGTCGAAGGTTCGTGTCGTAGCCAAGCATAGAGACATTTCGCCCTACTAGGCCGCCCGAAGCTTGATCCGCACATTAGAAGCTAAATTTCAGCGCAACTTGAATGATTCTGGAGCTGGAACTGACGCCAAGGATGCGACCGAAGTCGCCCGGAGCCAAGATCCGTCCAGTGACGGGCTCGATATTGCCGCCTGTGGCAAGCACCGTGCTGATGTTGCTAATGGGGTTATTGCTGTTTGTGAACTGGACGGCGGGCCCCGGTACCTCAGTAACCTGGGCGTAGGAAATCCTCAGTACCGGAGAGAGGCGATTTATCGTCAGTTATGGGGACCTCGTATCCACCGTTGGTCCTTAAACATTGGCAAGTTTTTGGGTCGTCGAACGCCGGTCGTCAGCCTTTCAGTCTCCCATGCGGGGAAAGTGGGGCAAGATTCCTATCCTCTTTCGACACACCCTGCATCAGCTCAACGATCATCGCAAACAGATGATTCCGGGTCTCAACTCTCACTCCGGCACGAGTGATATAGCGAATCACGATGTCGACACCAGCTCCCGCCGGCCTGAGATTGACCGACGGCATGGCGCTAAACTGTGGCGACCCTTCTTCGTGCGTCACCCTCTTCCATTCCGCTTCCGCCATTTTCGCATCCGCTTCCGTTGTCTTTACCGTCGCTTCGTAGATCCCCTTGATAAGAGGATGAATACCCGTGCCGGGAGGAACACTTACCTTAATCTCATCCCACATCCACTGTCCTACGGTGGAGAAGTTGAAATACTTGCCGCGTATGGCATAGCCGTTTAAAAACGAGACTCTTCTTCCCGTAGGATGGCCATTGGCAGTCCAGTTTCCCGTCTCCAGTAGCCAGGTGCGGAACAGACCGAGCTGTACCACCTCGCCGCCGACACCATCGATCTCTACCCAGTCCCTAACCCTAACTCCGTTTGGTCCCATCAGAACAAACCAACCGCAGAATGCTAGGATGAAATCCTGAAAGACCACGGTCAGTCCTGCGGTCGCCAGACCCAGGATGGTTGGCATCTGCCGTGGTACACCGAAAATGGTCAGCAGGATTAGTAAGAGGCCGATCAGTTGCGTTCCCAGATTTAGAACTGTTTTCAACGTCTGCTTTTGGCGAGGATCGCGAACCATCTTCTCCAATGCCAGTTGGAGAGCCCAGCCCGCCAGGATCACCAAGATGCAGATCGCTGCAATCAAAGCCAGAGACTGCAATATCAGGTGAACTACGATCTTTCGCTGTATCTCGACTTGCTCTCCCCATCGCCCATAGAGTGCCACAAGCTGCTGTTGCGCTCCCAGACGATCGTTGAGGATGCTCTGGATGATTTGCTGAGCGCTTATCTTTCGCAGCCGGTCGATTCGTTCGGAACTTGATTCTCCAACGGCTTTATCGCCAAGGCCAGCGGCTTCTGTCTGCAGCCTTGCCTGATCGGCTGTCAGCGCGGCCACGTCGGCCCTCGCCAACTGCTCAGCCTGCGCAATCAGTTGTTTCCTGTTGCGGAGGGATCGCCACGTTGATAGCTGCTGTGCTAACGTCTTGTACTGTTCGGCTGAGGCGACAGCAGTTTGCCCATCGTCCTTAGAGGCACTATCCCTGTACTGCTTCACGGCGGCTTGGCGTGCCGCTAGTTCCTGCTGAAGCTTGACTCGCTGATCTCCGCTTTCGCGGGCGAGGTCTTCGATCGAATCGGTCAGCTCGTTTTGGTCGAGGCCAAGTTGCGCCTTTGCAATCTCCAAGTCGCTGCCATTGGAAACTGCACCCGCTGGTCTCGTGCCCGCGCCTGCACTGAGTGATGCGATCCGAGCCTGGTCGTTCTTAATGGTCTCCTGAAGCTCGGTGACCCTTTGCTGCAATGCCAATGCTTTACCGCTTAGATTTGGTTTTTCAAGGCTTGCCTGCCTCAGTGACTGCGAGAACGCCTGGTCGACTTCGTGATCCGCAAGGCGCTCGGCGTCCCGGGCGAGTTCCTTCTCCTCCGCCGACTGTGCCAAGGCCGCCAGAGTTGCCGCTGTCTGCCAGGGCCGTTGATCCACAACTCCGTGCGGTACATAGGCTCCCGTCCAGTTCCCCTTCCTAGCTTGCAAAAACGGAAGATATGCCATCACCCCGCGAGTCAGAAACGCACCTGCCAGGGTGGCGACCAGCACAATCAGCATGATTAGCACAATCACCATGCGGGCCCGATTCATACGCACACCTTTCGTTTAAACCTCTGATTGACTGTATCGCAAACGGAGTCAATGGGCGTCCGTTCTGGCAGATACAGAGCCGCTCTGACGGTTACCTTTTTTCAGTTGAATGGCTTCCGTCTTTGGGCGATACGAAATTCCGCCCGACGGTGAAGACACGGCTAAACACGAACATGCCGATCGATTGAGCACTTTTAGGCCCTTGGCGGAAATGGGCTACGTCTGAGACAATCATGCCACTCCCAACGGTCATGTGCCCTACGTCTTCTAACGGACCCAACTTCACCCGCACTAGCAACAGCGACGGAACCATCACGTCAGTTTGCGATCGCTGTCGATTGACAATTGTTTGCGCGGTCGATGCGAGAGATTTGCCGGAATTCGAATCGAGGCACGTATGCCAGCCGGTCGAAAGACGTCAAATGGTCCGAATTGTCCATCGAACTTACATTCCGCCACGCGATCGAGTGGCGTCTAGCCGATAGCGGCACGAAAAGTCCTAAATGGGAGCTGTTCGAGTTTGTCACAGTCTGCCAAGGTTGAGTTAATTAGGGCACATCTTTTCCTGCACCCTTGCTGCCAATGCGAGAAATCCGTGCAGCATCTGAGTCCAAATGATGAGAGAGTGTGCATCAGGTGTCAATTCAGCCTGAAGCGTCGCTGGAAAGAACTCGCATCGCTGGCACCCGCTCCCGCCCAAAGTCGGGGAGTTCAGCTGCTACCACGAGGTTCAGTTGTATTCGAGCGAGGAAGTTGTTTCTACATAGGTTTACTCGTTTTATCGGAGCCGCCCTAAGGGTCGGTGATGCGGTTGTGGTTGTTGCGACCCAGTCACACCGGGACGCTCTCTTTCAGCGATTGCTGGCAGATGGGTTGGATGTTACTGCCGCCGTTGACCAAGGAAGGTATATCCCCTTGGATGTTGCCGACACACTCGCCACATTTATGGTCAATGATGTTCCTGATCCAGTCCAGTTTCGGGAGGTGACGAGTGCTCTCCTGGCAGCAGCGAAGAACGCGGCAAGGGGGAAGCAGCCCCATGTTGCAGCTTGCGGGGAATGCGCGCCTCTCTTGTGGCGGCGGGGAATGGCGGATGCGGCAGTTCGGCTCGAAGGACTCTGGGACGAGATAGCCAAGAAGACGGTGTAGATATTCTGTGCGGCTACCCAGGTGAGAGCTTTCGTCGCGAGCAAGGGAGCGACACACTCCATAGAATCCTCGCGGAGCACTCTGTGCTTCATGCTCAGTGAGGAAAACCAGCTAGTTTCGTCGCGGCCGACTTCAGCCCCTCCACTTCGGACCTTTGGCGAGCAGAGGGGAGTACAAGCATGGGACGATGTTTCCGAAGCGACGTGCAGCGTCACGACATATCTTTCGACGAATCCAATCTGCTTCGTTTCTTTGGTTGGAATCGAGACTGTTACAACTCAAATGGAAAGACAGCAATCGAGCAAGACGACCTGGCAGCATACAGCCACTCGTTGACGGGTCGGGCCTGTTTAGCTAAAGGGGTACGGTGGCTCATAAGACTAACGCGCGCTAGGGCCTCCAGATTGGCAAGTTAGAAGCTAAATTTGAGGGCAAGTTGAATAATACGCGGGCTGGAGCCCACGCCAAAGATATGGCCAAAGTCGCCGGGGCTCAGGATGCGTCCGGTTACGGGGTCAACGCTGCCGACAGTAGCCGCGACCGTGCTGATATCGCTGACGGGGTTGTTGCGGCTTGGGTGGTTGAAGAGATTGAAGAAATCCGCGCGAAACTCAAGGCTCGACGATTCGCGAATCGGCCAAGGCTTCAACAATGAGAAATCAACACAGCTTTCGCCCGGCCCTCTCAGTGCGTTACGACCAACGTTTCCGACGTCGGTTCCTACATCCCCCGCCAACGCATTCGGATCGTGAGCGCTCGGGATTGGCTGGCCCGGTTGCACGATCGCCATCGGAGTTGACGTAAATCCCGACATCGATAGGGGCGAGGCTCGGCCTCGTTGGAGAGATTGCAAGGTCGCAGTGCAGATAGACAGTTAGATCGTGATTCGAAGGGGGCGGCTACGCTGCCAGGCGCTGCGGGTCTACGACGAATGGCTCGCTAATCGCCGGGCTGAGCTCGTTGAACTGAAGAGCAATCTGTTGGGGCGACTTCGCCTTGATTCCCAGAAGTCGGGCAATTCGGCTTCCCAGTCTTACGGGTGCCATGGGCGTGAGCATAGCATTGGCTTCCTCAGCAAACGCCTTCCTCTTTTCCTCCGTCAGGTTATGTCCGATCACTTCCAGGGTGAAATCAGTACCGCCCGGAATCGCCGCCTGCAGACCGTCAACTCCGGATACTTGTCGCGTGATGAACTGGATTGATGTCTGGTATCGCTGGTCGGCACGAAGCTGCATCGTGCGCAATGTAATCTCAATAAGCTTCTGTGCTATGACACGCTTTTGCTCAATCGGCAACTCTCGCGCGTAAAGGCGTAAGTAAGGCATCAGAGCACCTCCCGCCGCTGATGTGAAGAGAGGCATTCCACGTGCCAGAAACGCGGCGAATAGGCTCTATTAAAACAAAGGACTTATCCATGTCCATCCGACTGGGGCTGAGTAAAACATACCGCCCACCCGCAATTCTTCCTCGACAGGTTGGTCTGTCATTCGCCAAAACATCGAATGCCCGCAAACTGGATGACTTGGCGCTAAAGACCAGGTTGTCGATCTCGGACCGGGCGCGAGACGCAGCGCGTTTCACTTCCTCTGTGTCATCGGCCATCTCGATATTGGGACATTCCGCTAAAATCCTTGGCACGAGCGCGCCGCTGCGATACCTTCTCGGTTGGCTGATTGCTGCTTTCCGTTCACGAGAGGCGCTCGTTTCGGAGAACCTTGGTCGCCGTAGAGCCGTTTCGGTTCCAAGTCACAATGTCCAACAGCAGGCGTTGCAGCCAGCGAGGGGAGATTTTCTATGAGCGAATCCTCGGAGAGCGCCAGGGTGCAGAAGACCGCCATTCTGCGATCTTGCAGCATTGTGTATTGTCTATTGCCCGTGCGATTGTCCGCCTGGCATTGGCCGGCATGCCGCCAGCCAATCCCGGAGAAACGTAAGAAGTTGGACGGGAGGGCGAAGCCAAAGGTTGGCCGCGGTTTCCCGCCACTGCGGACGGACGAGTACGCACAGGCCGCGATTTTGGAGTATGCGAAAGGCCTCTTCATCGGACTCGTCGTTGCCCAGATAAGCGACCGGAGCATCGTCGATATCCATCTCCGTGAGAATGGTTCGCACTGCGTCTCCCTTGTTCGGGTCGGCCATGCGCATCTCGACACCGCCATCGAACTGCTCGAGCCTCAAGCATGCGCGATCGGCAATCGATGACCATTCCAACAAGACGTTGCCACGGACCTCTCGTACCTCATCATCGGTAAGGCCGCGCCAGTGCACCGCCAGACTTCCCGGTTTGTGCTCCATCAGGTGGTGAAGCTTTAAGCCATCGACCCACTCGTCGGCGGCAGAGAGCGCCTCGAGCGTGCACTGATCTATGGGCTGCATCTCGCACGACCCATCAGTGCGCAGCCGTTCTAGTCCGTGCGTTCCCCAGATCTCGGGATGGGGGAAAACGTCCAGCAGTGAAGTGAGTTCATGGACGCACCTCCCTGTAATCAGAATCAGGCGGGTACGGGCGGTGGCCATGATCTCTCTCAGCAGTGGAGTCACCCCGGGATACGGGAGCGCCTCGTATCGATTCTGTCGAAAGGGGGCAAGAGTTCCGTCATAGTCCAGCAGAAGCGCAGATTGGTGGGCCTGAGCTACGTCGCGAAAGAAGTACTGCAGATCGTGGTTGGAAAGGGTGCCCAGCATGTGCTCCTCCGTCTTGAGTCAAGAATCTAGCCATCAAGCCGCCGAAGTGCCAAATCAAGTCCCGGACGACTGATCCAGCAAATTGTTCATTGCCTGTGTGAACGCTGTTGCAAACGACCCCAGCGTTTGCGGCGTCTCCGTCTTGATCAGTGACATCGTTCGCCACGAATATCGCAGTTTAGTACCGCAAGCGAAACACACCTGGTATGTTTGACGGTCGATCGTGAACACTCGACTCAAGTGCCTATGATGGCAGCCGAATATCCAGTCGAAGACGATCTCCAAGAATGCCCTCATGCAGTCTCCTTGACTGAAGTGGCGACAGTCGTCGACCCTGCTTCAGACACCAGTGCAAGAGGCGTGCCAAAAGACTCTGGAGGCAGAAAACACTAGGGTTTATCCGGCGGGTCTCCCCACTGTCAGGAAACTTTTACCCGCAGTGAGAAAGGCTGACACAGTAGCCTTCATTGCAAAAAAATGCGGCCCGTGGGCAAACCTCCGTATTTCGTTCATCTCGTTGGCGATGGTCGTCGTTGCCCGGGACAATCGGCGGTAGACGTCGTGCGTTCCAGCCTTCTAAGCTGGGGGTTGCTGCTTCGACCCCAGCCGGCCCCACCATCTAGTATTTCCTCGCCGAAATCGAAGCACTCAGCTCTGTTCCTACGGTACCGGCCGCACTTCAATCTTGGGGGCGCGGCACTCTTTTACCGTGCTCGGGCAAGCCTGGTACTGCATGTCTTTCGATATGCAGATTTCGACGGCAGAGAACTCGTTCTGGGGACACGACACGCGAAACGCCCTCGCCGGCGCATTGTTCGCCGAGGCTAACTCCTTCTCGATCTTGGAAGCACTGGTGTGAGCACTATCGGATGGCTTTTTGAAGTAATCCGGCACCGTCAGCCCGTTGTAGAGTTTTTCGATCGCGCCAAAGTAGTCCTGTGTCGACAAAGCACTGCACGTTCCATGCTTCGACCACTCGTGCTGGATCAAATCTTTGCCCGGCATGATCGGCATCATGTGGTTAACAATCGACGATGAAACCGGCGGGGTACTGGCGCAATCCTCCGGCCCCTTACCGTTGTCGTATTGCGGCCACAGTCCATGTACCACCAGCCCCATATGCTTTTTGGGATCGCATTCGGCATTGGATTTCCCCTTTGGATTGGTGGCACAAAACTCCGGCGCCCACGATAAGGTGAGCAGAAAATAGTCGAAGTCACCAGCGGATGCGTCGCTCGGAGGGGTGGGCTGCTTCTTGTGTTTCGCGCAACCGTCGGCGATCAGGGAACAACCCAGGGCAACCAGCAAGCAGAGGGTGAAAAGCTTCTTGGCCATAGGCTGCACATATTACAGCAACTGTTGCGGCAAGTCAGTGGACACTCGTCGCGACACATCGTCGCGCCATTTCACGCCAATGGGGAGCGCATTTAGGGCCAAGGCTTTTGCTCTGTGCTTGGCACGTCTAACATTTGTCCATAGCCAAGCTCTGGTCCAACCTTCGGTTCCACCGATCCGTGACGGGCAGAAACGTGGCCTAGGGAGAACTCTGGAGAAATCTATAGTCTGCCCGGATGATTGTCAACCGACTCCGACTCCGGGTTAGTCTGCGGGAATGACATGGGAAAATTCGGAACACATTATTGCTAGGTGTGGAGCCTCGGCGAATGGTGGTGGCAAATTTCCCGGAAAATGACGTTCAAGTCAACTGCATCCGAACCGCCTCTACCGAGCACTCCCGAAGCGACTGTGCTCTTGATGCAAGAGCCCTCCAGATCCAGTGCCTAGGACCTTCCGGACGGAGTGGCGGACCAGCCTGCGGAGTGGCTCAGCCAGAATCGAGCGCCGAGAACTGAAGGTCCCGACCGTGGCTCGGAAGGCAACACGACACCTCGGTGTTCTCGCAGCGATTCGCCTATCTCCGTTTATACGAAGGCGATCTTTCGTTAAGTGACGGATTCGGGAAGCTGGAGCGAGCATGGACTGCACCATCCCGGCTGTTAGTCGCATTGCTTTCCTGGGCACCTCGGCGATAATGGCCTCGCCTGTTCACATGCGCGCTACTTCGCGGAGTGTGATTTCGGGTGCGGGCCGCTTAAAACCTGAGGCGGCCTTGACAGGGGCAAGGGGATTCCGCTTGATAACGTCCGAGTGCCCGCCCATCCGTACGTCAGACAAGGCTCAGGCGAACATCGCCGCCACCGGCACCGTGCTGAACTCCCGCCCGATGACGACGATGCCGGAATCGGTCACGTGCCATCCGCGCGCGCGGTCGGCATCGAGATCGTAGCCGACCGTGGCGTTTTCCGGAATACGGACGTTCTTATCCAGGATGGCGCGGCGCATCTTGGCGTGGCGTCCGATGTCGCAGTTGTCCATGATGACGCAGCCTTCCACGAGCGCGCCGGTGTGGACGCGGACGCCGCGTCCAAGAACCGACTTGCGCACAACGCCACCGGAAAGGATGCATCCGCCGGATACGATGCTGTCGATGGCCTCGCCGCGGCGATTGTCTTCGTCGAAGACGAACTTGGCGGGCGGATCGGGGTAGCTGGTGCTGCGCACCGGCCACTCGCGATTGTAGAGGTTGAGCTCGGGCTTGACGTGGTTCAGGTCCATGTTGGCTTCGTAGTAGGCGTCGATGGTGCCGACATCGCGCCAGTAGGGAATGGAGTCTTCGGCCTCGCCGGGGATGCGGTTGGTCTCGAAGTTGTACGCATAGATGGGAGCGTTGCCGGCGAGCTTGGGCAGGATGTCCTTGCCGAAATCGTGATGACTGCCGGGGTCTTGCGCGTCGGCCTTGAGCAGATCCAACAGGGTGCTCGTGGAGAAGATGTAGTTGCCCATGGAGGCGTAGACACGGCTGGGATCGCCGGGCATGGTGGGCGCATTCGGGTTCTTTTCGTGAAAGGCCAGGATGCGTCCATCCTCGTTGACCTCAATGACACCGAATTCGCCGGCGTACTCTCGGGCAACGGGGATGGCGGCGACGGTCACTTCCGCCTGTTTCGCCATGTGGAAATCGATCATGCTGGCGATGTTCATGCGGTAGATGTGGTCGCCACCGAAGATCGCCACCACGTGCGGATCGGACTGCTCAATCAGGTTGATGTTCTGAAAGATGGCGTCGGCAGTCCCCTGGTACCAGGTTTCGTTCTCCGAACGCATCTGCGCCGGCACGGGGATGATGAAGTGGCTCTTCAGCAGTCCACCGAACTGCCATCCCTCGCTCAGATGCTGGAGCAGCGACTGGCTGCGGAACTGGGTGAGCACGTAGATCGAGTTGATTCCGGAATTGATGAAATTGCTGAGGACGAAATCGATGATCCGGTATTTGCCTCCGAACGGAACCGCAGGCTTGGCGCGTTCCCGCGTGAGGGGAAAGAGCCGGGTTCCTTTGCCGCCCGGCAAGTACGATGCCCAAGACCCGGGGGTGTAGGGTTCTTGGCACGGCGTGTGCGGATTCTCGTTCGCGGGTCATCTTTTCAGGCATTACGTCCTCCCAATGCAGCACTCTCGCAGGATGTTATCAAACACTGCGCAGACCTATCGGCTATGGTTGTGGCTGTCCGCTCGTGCCGATGTGCGGTCTCGTTGGAATGTCACTTGAAGAAGACAGGCCTTTGCGTGAACTGAACCGTGCCCTACTGCGATTTGCGTCTCATCGGTTTGCTTATAGGGACCAGGAAGATGGCAGACTTGCCGGTGTTTGCGGCAAGTCCCGCGACAACCGAAGCGGCTCTATCGTGAGGTCGATCTTGAAGAACAGATGAACCTGGTACTCGCGGATATGCCCTGGGCCGAGGCGGTTCGGTGAACGGCGGAAGTACTTCGCAAAATCCTCCACCGCATGGATGTGGGTGCGGACGGTGTTCTGAGAGTAGTTGCGACGCTGGAGCTCGTCCAGCATCATCTGCCGAAGATGGGTCACAAAGCCTCCTTGTGACCCAAACCTTACACAGTCTTTAGGCTGAGGGACGATCGACGCCGCAGCATCCGCCGCGCCGGAGGCTTAGTTCAAACGCCGTTGTCTATACGAATCGGGGCGTTCCGATGGGTCCCGACGACGGCAAGTTAGCCAGAAACCGGCCTGGGGGACATGTGGCGTAGCGGGATCTCCCGAATACCGTGATAGACCACGCTTGCCACGCCAGGAACGCCATCGGCCAACGCAGTCTCGACCCAATCGGGCGCGTTGCCTTGGTCCACGTGGGCTGATATACGGCGCGCCACATCGATAGCCGCCGCAAGCTGGCGAAAGCGCTCCACCTGATCCGGCCACACATACGACTGTGGCTCTCGAAAACCTGGAAATGTCTGAGCGGGAGCTATTTATGACTGCTTTCGTAAACCCTTTTGAACTTAGCTTGTAGCCATGCGCCGCAAGCTATTTCGAGGCGATCGCTGCACCTTCCCGCGTTCGCACCTCATCTACACTGCGTCGGTTCCAATTCTTGTTGCGGAGCTAAAATCAAGCTTATGTCTGCTGTAGCCACCCACATCTCCGTCGAACCCGGCTCTGAGGCCTTTCCTCTTCTCACGCCTGCGCAGATCGAGCGGCTGCGCCCGCACGGCAAGCTGCGGCACGTGGAAGCGGGCGAGGTGCTGTTCGAACCGGGGGACAGCAACGTTCCCGTCTATGTGGTTCTGTCGGGAGGCCTGGAGATTCTTCAACCCTGTCCCAAGGGTGTGCGATCCGTGGTCAGGCACGTTCCCGGCAGCATCACCGGCGAGTTTGCCGTCATCTCGGGCCAGCGCGCGCTGCTGCGCGGACAGGTCATCGCCTCCGGCGAATTTCTGCAGATCGCGTCCGGCGAGTTCCGCGCCCTCGTCGCCAAAGATGCGGAGCTGGACGATATCCTGATGAAGGCGTACATCCTGCGCCGGATGCTTCTTATCAGCGAAGAGGCGAGCAATGTGCTGGTGCTGGGCTCGCTCAACTGCGCCAACACGCTACGCCTGCGCGAGTTCCTGGGCCGCAACGGTTATCCCTACAAGTTCATCGATCTGGACACGGACGAGCGCTCGCAGTCGATCCTCGACCACTTCCAGGTCAAGGTGGACGAAGTGCCGGTCGTCATCTGCAACGCGCGCAGCGTCCTGCGGAATCCCTCGATCCGCGAGCTGGCCGATTGCCTCGGGCTCAACGTGAGCATCGACGAATCGCAGGTGCGCGATCTGATCGTGGTGGGCGCGGGGCCGTCAGGGCTGGCCGCCGCGGTCTATGCGGCATCCGAAGGCCTCAACGTGCTGGTGGTGGAAACGGGGAGCCCGGGCGGACAGGCGGGATCGACCTCGCGCATCGAAAACTATCTCGGCTTCCCTATGGGTATTTCGGGCCAGGAGTTGGCCGGGCGCGCGCTGGCACAGGCGCAGAAGTTCGGCGCGAACATGATGATCGCGCGCACCGCCGTGCGCCTGGAATGTGATCGCCGTCCATACCAGGTCATCCTCGATGAGGGCACGCGACTGCCGACGCGCTCCATCGTGCTGGCCGCCGGCGCCCAATACAACAAGCCACCCATTCCCAAGCTATCGCAGTTCGAGGGCAGCGGCGTCTACTACGGTGCCACCGCTATGGAATCGCAGTTGTGCGTGGGCGAGGACGTGGTGGTCATCGGAGGAGGAAATTCTGCGGGACAGGCGGCGGTTTACCTGTCGGGAAAGGCGCGCAAGGTTTACATGCTAGTGCGCTCGGGCAAGCTGGCGGACACAATGTCGCGCTACCTGATTTCGCGCATCGAAGAAAACCCGGCGATTGAGCTGCATTACAACACGGAGATCGCCAGCGTCGACGGCGACGGACACCTGGAGCGCATCAGCTGGCGCGATGGCGATAGCGGGCAGATTGTCCCCCACGACATACGCCATCTGTTCGTGATGACCGGCGCCTCGCCGCGCACGGGGTGGCTGGAGGGATGTTTGGCGCTCGACAACAAAGGCTTCGTGCTAACCGGCCACGATCTCGACCGTGCGACGCTGGAAGAGAAGGCGTGGCCGCTGTCGCGCCCGCCGCAGCTTCTCGAGACCAGCCTGCCGGGGGTGTTTGCGGTGGGGGATATCCGGGCCGGCAATGTGAAGCGCGTGGCGTCGGCCGTCGGCGAAGGATCGATCGCGATTCACCTCGTGCATCAGGTGCTGGCGGAGATGTAGGCGGAGTCTCGGGTTCGAACTTGAAGGTGGCGCCCCCAAAGTGGAAACCCGGCGACCGGGAACTCGCGCGCGTTCGTGCGGCAGAACGGCGTGGTGACGGACCTGAATACCCGCGTTCCGGCGGACTCGCCGTTATATCTGCTGACTGCCTTCGTGATCACTGACGTTGGAGAGATCGCAGGCTTTGGCGTCAACATCACCGGCAACGTTCACGCTTTCCTGGCGAAACCGAGCAGAAGTGAAGGCAACGGCGAGAGCGCTGGGTTCGACGAGCAAGCCGGGATCAGCGAAGTGACAATGGTAGTACTGACTGAAAATAGTCGAAAGCAGCTCCAGAAGCTACTGCGCTGCCACTTACGCGGAGATCGGCCATTGGATCATCAACAATGACTGTCCGAACACCGAAGTCAAGGAACATATCTGCTACTAAGAGAGCAGTGGACCTCCTGCTCTCTCTTTCCTCTTCTCGGTCCCCGCCGGGATCGTAACTGCGATAGACGAGGCCGGGGGCGGTGGGCGGCCAACCGGAAGTGGGCCCGAAACCGGCATCTGGGAAGTCGGATTAAGGCTCTGTCCGGATGGTGAGTCGGACATTATTTGGAACAGCAGCCTTGAACTCACGCCTACCGATGCGCAGGACCGCTTCGCAGAAGATTCCGAGCTTCTTGCAAAACTGAGAAACTCTCCTCTTAGCACAAACTCCACGCTTCTTTTCTCCCAAGCCCTTAAACACCAAGAAACCCTAAGGGGCGTTGCCCCTAGCGCGCTCAAGGCAACCCTCTGGGGCTTCGTCGAGCGTGTCCCCCAAAGAAATTGACGTTCCTTGGGACGTGGCCGCTTGTGGACATGGCGCTGCGGTCCCCTGTTCCTTCACGCGCGCCATTCTCGGAAGACGTGTCGCAAATTCAGGTGTTGATAGTTTTAGCCCCTTCGTTTTCCAGGGAACCACACAAATCCGCTTCGACTGCGTGAGGTTTTCGAAGAATGAAGCCTCTGACTTATAGGGGCAATATCTCAGGTTCCTTGGGCGGAGTTCGGCTCGCGGACGCCCGAGTTCCCGGCAGCCCTGATCGAGGTGTTGCAGAACTGGCGAAGCCTGTCGGACTTCAAGGCTGAAGATGATTGGGTGTGGGCATCGCCATGGGTGGCTGGCGCGATGCCGCTTTACACGAATGCCATCCAGCGTGACTACCTAATTCCTGCGGCGGAAGCGCGCAGGTCTCGGCAAGATCGGCTGGCACACGTTGCGGCACACGTATCGTTCCTGGCTCGACCAGACGAAGGCGCCGATGACGGTGCAGAAGGACCTGATGCGCCACGCGGACATCAAGACCACGATGAACGTGTACGGCAAGGCTATGGCTGAACCGATGCGGGAAGCGAACAGCGAAGTAGTGAGACTGGTAATCCAGTAACGGAGTGCTAACGGGGTGCGGAACCTGCTTAGCCAATTGTAACTCATTGAGATTAAATTAGTTATGGCGGAGAGACAGGGATTCGAACCCTGGGTACCCTTTCGAGTACACACGCTTTCCAAGCGTGCGCCTTCAGCCACTCGGCCATCTCTCCGTCTGGGAAGCGCAGGTCAGCGGCACACCTGCAACACCAATCTTTCATTGTAGCGTATGGCGCGCTCGCAGGAGCGGTCCGCAGCGCGACGCCACCCAGAGCATATCCGCCGCTACTCTTCTTCTTTCAACTGTTGCGCCAGGTAGTTCTGGTAGCCCATCTCGCCGATCGCGTGCAGTTGCGCCTCCAGCCAGTCGATGTGGTGCTCTTCGTCGGTGAGGATTTTCTCGGCCAGCTCGCGCGATCCGCCGTCGTTCGCCGCGATACACAGCTGTGATGCCGTCGTTAAGGCGTTTGACCGCTTCGTATTCCAATTGCAGATCGTTCTTGTACTGCTGCTCGACGGTCTGCGCCAATGTTGATCTTGAAGTAGTCAGTCATGTTCGGAGTGCCGTCGAGATAGAGAATCCGCTCCATCAGCTTCTCAGCATGCATGCATTTCCTCGATCGACTCTTTGCGGATCAGCTTCGCCAGCCGCTCATAGCCCCAGTTCTCGCACATCTCCGCGTGAAGAAAATACTGGTTGATCGCTGTCAACTCCGCTTTGAGTACCTGGTTCAGGAACTCAATAACCTTTGCGTCACCTTTCATGTCACCTCACAGGACTTCAGTGATAATTGCAGACCACTGACCCGCGAACAGTCATTGCATCTGAATAGGACTGACCATTGTAGCGCGACGCCTCGGAACGAGATCTATTCCGTCGCGGCAATCAGATACTGTTCGAACTTGCCGTCCGGCATCTCATAAATATTGATCCTCAGCGTCTTGGTCTGGTACTTGACCGTGTAGACCCTGTGGGTCATGCCGCCTCTCAGCGACATATAAGACTGCACGAAGCTCTGCGGCTCGCCCAGCGGTCCCAGGCTGGAGGAATAATCCTTTAAGGCCCGATCCGTGAAGTAGGAGTTCGCGTTGGAGGTGAACAGTCCGCGATCGATACTTCCCTGCTTGAGGCCATCGAACACTTTGCGGACCAGGGCGTCCTTCTCCGGGTTCTGCACGCTCGTACTATTCACGAACCAGCTCACAACCCCGCGTGCGATCTGCGATGCTGCACCCGCCGCATCCTGATTTGTCAGCACGACCACAGCGAAGCCGTCGTCCGGCAATACGATGTTTTCGGCGGTGAATCCCGAGACTTCGCCGCTATGTTCCAGCCAGCGGCGCCCATTGTCGGCGAGGACTGACACACCCAAGCCGTATCGCGTTCCAAGGCCATTCTTCAGGACCGTTTCCGTTTCCATTTCACGCCAGGAAGCAGGCGTTAAGAACCCGCCGGTTGAGGACGGCTATGTCCCACTTCGCCAGATCTTCGGCCGTCATGGCGAGTTCGCCGGCGGCGAACATCCATCCTGGCCCTTCCTTGGGCGCCGGCCGCAATGGGCCAAGCGCATATCGAAAGTAGCCGGCAGGATCGCTGGGGGGTAGCTTCTGCAAGTCTGTATTCGTCGTACTTGCCATGTTCAGCGGCTTGAACACGCGCTCCTGGAGGAGTTCAAACAACGGTTTGCCTGCGGCCTTTTCAACGATAACTCCGGCGATCACATAATTTGTGTTGCTGTACTGCCATTTCGTGCCGGGATCGAAGTCCAACGGGATCTTTGCCCACCGATCCATAATTTGCTGCGCCGAGATTGGTCTCTCCCAGTCGGGAATCATGTAGTCCTGCGGAGCATAGTCTTGGTAGCCGGATGTGTGCGACAGGAGTTGCCGGATAGTAACTTCATCGCCTCGCGTCAGCCCCGGAACCCACTTCGAGACCTTGTCGTCGAGCGATAGCTTCCCCTGCTGTTGCAGGATCAGGATGGCGGCCGACGTGAACTGTTTGCTGATCGAGCCGGCGCTGTAGCGCATTTCCGGCTTGGCAGGTGTCTTTGGATCGAGTCGAGCGTCGCCGTACGCCTGTTCGTATACGATTTGCCCGTCTTTCACCACAGCAAGTGACGCACTCGGAACTCCAGCGACCGACAGTCCGTTGCGCGCGATCTCGTCGATTGTCGCTCGCGCATCCGCAGAAAGCTGGGGCGCGTTCCCGGCAAGTGCAGGGAAAGAGCCGACCAATACACAGATCAATGCGAGGGCGGTTGCTCGGTTGCGAGGGATCGTCACAATCGGTTTCATGGAATTCCTCGTCAAGCTGGGATACGGTCTAAGAAGCTAAATGAATTGCAGTTGCAGAGACAACGGCAGGAGGCGAAACACTACATGGGAAGAAATGCGACTGCGCCGCTCCGGGCATCTTTCGGAAGCTCCTGCGCGTTGAGACTTTACTGCTTTTTCGCGATGCCGTTGGACCATGGCGCAGCGCCGGTAGCAGCCATTTCTGAACTCGCACCAGTCCCACCAGGAACTTGTGCGGCTTGAATTTCGCGCCCGGCGGGGGGTGCATAGCCATCGAGAAGACGCCGATGCATGCTATAGAGCGCCAGTTCCAGACGGTCCGAAACACCGAGCTTGTCGTAGATCTTCCGCAGGTAGTTCTTGACGACCTGCTCGGTGGTTCCAACTTCGAGGGCGATGTCCTTATTCTTCAGACCTTGGGTCACACCGCCGATAATCAGCATTTCTTTCTCGCTCAGCCGAAGCTGCTGCTTAGGCGTAGTGCCCTGCTCGGCTTGCGACCGGTAAGCTTCGATCACCCAATTGACCCCCTGGTTATCCAGCCAGGTTTCTCCGGCGGCGACTTTTCTAACGCAGCGGACCAGCAGATCAGGCGACACCGAGCGGGTAAGAATCCCGCGCACTCCTCGGCGGAGGTAATCGACGGTCTCTTCTTCCGCGGTACGGTGCGCCACGATGATGACCTTGGTATCGGGCTGCGCGCGCCGAATCACATCCGAAATCGCTTCCGGAGGATTCGGAGACAATCCCGCTTCAAAGAGAACGATTTCAGCCGGCGTGTTAGAAACAACAATGAGGGTCTGCTGCAGCGTCTCGGTCTGGGCCACGACCTCCAGGTCCTTCTCCAAAGCAAAAATCTTGCCCATGCCTACGCGAAAAATCGCTTCCGAGTCGGCAACGATAATGCGAACCGGGGTACGCGGCAGTTCTGTAGGACCGGAGCTAGCAGAGGAACCGGTTCGCAGGGATGGGCGCTCTCCATCGCGGCGGGTCACTGTCGCTCCAAGCTGCTCAGAGCCGCTCGAACTTGTACTCGTCGATGACAACCGCTACGCTCCGTCCCGAAGGCCCTTTAGAACATCGGACCACACGACCTTGGCATCTCACCAGTATGTCGCGATCTGCACCTAAGGCATCTCCCGGCATCGCGACAGTGAACTCCACAACGGAGCCCACCTCAACATTGGTCTCGGTGCGGAACAGGATCCCGCCTGCCGAGATGTCGATCGTCTGCGCCCGGTGCTCCTCCGTCGACGTTTTCAATGTCACTGGAAGCTGTAAAGGAAACCGAACGGCATTTCGCAGGTCCGGATGGGATTCAGTGGTCATAAAAAGAAGTCCACCTTAAGATACATCCAATCGCATCCCGATCTGAAGTTACTAAAGTACCACCGAAGTCACCCCGCCATCGAAAAAAATCTTTACCGTTCGTTCAGAATTCCTTTTTTTGGACAGTATTATCATCTACTTAGGAAGACTAGCCTAAAAGTGCTACTCTCAGGGTAACCAGCTGTCCGCTAGAGTGGCACGCTCGATATCTTACTCCATGGCCTAAAAGTGGCGCAAGCCCTCAGCTCATGGACCCTGGAGCCTTCCACATCAGAACTGAGTGGTCTCCGTGAAGTTGAAATCTCGCACGCGCATCGGAGGAACCACCATGTCGATCGACTCTTCGCCACTGGCGCGAACTGACTCGCCCAGCGCGTCGACGTTTCGTAGCATATGAACCAGGCTTTGGTTGAAGCGAAGGTTTCGAATGCCGCACCGCACCCTTCCGCCCTCAACTAAAAACGTTCCATCGCGGGTCATGCCCGTCAGTATTTTTTCGTAGGGATCGACCTCGCGGATGTACCACAGCCGAGTCACCAGTATGCCGCGATCGGTCGAAGCGATCATTTGCTCAACCGTATGCGAACCGCCCGGTGGATCAGCCTTGAATACGATGTTCAGCTGGCGCCTCGCCCATTTCGTTCGGCAATATGAACCCGTGACCTGTGGGCCCGACCAAGCCGGCATTCGCGGCCAATTGTGACTGCAGCATCTTTCTTGCCGCTCCCCGTGAATACGCAAGACCACGCACCACTCCCTTGTCGATCAATTTGAGACGCTGTCGCGTCATGCCTTCGCCATCAAACGCCGCGCCCGTCTGCAGCGGATGATAAACGTCGTCCTCCACTGTTATGTTGTCGCCAAACAGTTGCGTTCCGAGACGATCATTGAGGAAAGAACGTTGTTCCAACAACGCCGAACCACTGAAGTCCCAAAACATGAAGCCAACTACGTCGAGCACCGCCGAGGGCTCCAGAATCACGGTGTACTTCCCCGGCCCGATCTCACGAGGATTGGCCGATTGACGCGCCTTCTCCGCCGCGATCTCCGCCATTCTCGCCGGATCGAGATTGCGCGACATCGGTTGCGTTGGCTTTTTGCCACCCCGACGATGTGTCGCCAATCATCGTGATCGACACTTCCGCCGACGTCTGCTGGTGCCATTTTGTGACGGCGCGGGAATTGAAAAGTCCTTCGCTGAATTCGGAACTGGCGGAGATCCCCGCCGCAATCAGGCTATTTTTCTTCGCTACATCGACGATTCGCGCCACCCCATCCGCACGGGCCTGCGGGCCGATGCGCGCCGTTCGTTCGATGTGCCTCTTAACCCTGCCGTCGCCGTCTACCTCGGCCTGCGACACACCCTCAGGTGTCGGCATCGCAAGCAAGTCCGGGTCGGGCTGTTGCAGCTTTACGAGCCTGTCCGCGGTCTGTGCCAGGCGACGCAGGCTTTCGTCATCCAGCTTGTTGGTACCGACTCGGGCGGTGCGTCCGCCCTTGGCGGTACCGGCGTCAATCGACACCCGCAATGACACGGCGTGACTCTCTTCGGCGACGTTTTGGTGGATCGTGTTGTTGGCGAATCTCGTCAGTGCACTGCGCCCGCTTGAAATCAGCAACTCGACCTCGTCTGCGGAGCTGTACTTGCGAAGTTTGTCGAACACGGCTGAGGCCCGATCTTGAGTCAGCATTTCTACTCGCTCCCCTTATAGGCCGTGCCCACGGTTATTCCGCGAAATCTCGCCGGGGCCGCGCCATGTCCCGTGCCCATCACCTGCTGTGGCTGGCCCTTGCCGCAGTTGGGAGTCCCCCACAACTTCCACTCGTCACGCGAACAGATGGCATCCATCGAGTTCCAGAATTCGGTCGAGATTCCGGAGTACGAGGGGTTCTTCAGCATACGGTGACGCTTCCCTGCTACGATCTCCCATCCCACTTCACAACTGAATTGGAAGTTGTAGCGCTTATCGTCGATGGACCACGAGCGGTTGGTCTCCATCAGAATGCCGTGGTCAGTCGAGGCGATGAGTTGCTCAAGACTCAACGGCGAGTCGCCCGGGAAAATACTGATGTTCGTCATGCGCACGATGGGTAGCCGGGCCCAGCCTTCCGCGCGCAAACATCCTCCGCTACGACTTGCACCGACGGCGGCAGCCGTGTCGCGAGACGTCAGGTAACCCATAAACAATCCGTTGGTGATGATCGGCGTACACTGCGCAGCCACCCCTTCGTCGTCGTAAGCAAACGTCCCGAGCCCTGGCCCGTGCGACTCCGTTGCGTCAGCGACCACGTTGACGATGTCGCTCCCGTACTTCAGAGCGCGGAGCTTGTCGAGTGTAAGAAACGAAGTCCCTGCGAAGTTCGCTTCCATTCCCAGCACGCGGTCCAGCTCGATCGGATGCCCGATGGACTCGTGGATCTGAAGGCTGAGTTGGTCCGACGCCAGAATCACATCGAACGTGCCTTGCGGACACTGGTCCGCCGATGTGAAGTGCGACTGCCTGTTCGGCAATGGGCCCGGCGTGCTCAAGCAGCCGAAGCTCTTCAATCAGCTCATAGCCCTTGTTCTGGTATTGACCACCAAAGGAGTTGGGATACGACCGTTTCTGGATCTCGGAGCCAGCAAACGCATGCGCCGCATAACCGGCGCCGCTCGTCACAAAGGTCTGATGGATATCGGAGCCTTCGCGACGAAAAGAACCACTGTTCGTATCGCCGGAAGTTCATGCCCGTTTCGGCCAGAGTCACGCCCTTCACCCGTCGCATTTCGGCATCGATGGCAAACAGCATGTCGAGGTTCTTCTCGATCGGTATGCCGAACGGATCGATCTCACACGGCGACGCCCACTCGGCGACATGGGCAGGTTCCGGCACGAGGTGCAGTTCCTGCCGACTTGACGCGCGCCGAGGCTCTCGCGATCTCGACGGCCCGCGCTGCGCAGTTCTGGACCCCCTCGCGCGTCAGGTCATCTGTCGCCGCAAATCCAAAACTGCCATCCGCGACGACCCGAATGCCGATTCCCAGGGATTCCGAGTCCGAAGCGCTTCCGATCCGGCCGTTTCGGGTGGCCAACGCGCGCTTTCGTTCGTCCACGATGCGCGCCTCGGCATGCGACGCGCCACGCAGTTTGGCCGTGTCGATCGCCCACGATCCAATTTCTTTCATCTACGGGTCACCAAGACACCGATGATATCGTGTTTTACAGGAGTGCCGCCGAGTCACCGGTCGCGTGTCAAAGCTCATCAAGGTCGTCAATCTCGAAGACGGCATGCCCACCGTCGAGCAGGCCCGCGTCCGCCTCAAATCCGAACTCGACATCGCCCGGAAAAGCGGCGTCGGAGTGTTGAAGATCATCCACGGTTACGGCTCAAGCGGCGTTGGAGGGGAGTTGCGAATCGCGCTGCAGGCGACACTGCGCCAGATGACCGACCGGGGAGAGGTTCGCGCCTGCATCTACGGCGAAAACTGGCGCAAGGCCGACGAGAGCGCTTGGGCTCTCCTGAAGCAATCACCTGAATTGAAAGAAGACCGCGATCTCGGCAGAGGAAATCGTGGCATCACGTTGGTTGTTCTGTGACGGCGAGGTGACCGCGAGTGCCGCCCTAAGCCTCGATCGATGGCTGGGCGCGATCGTGACCGGATGGACGTGAGTCGCCGATGGAGGGTGGGCCTGCGTAATGCTGCTGATGGGAATAGCCGGGGCGGCTGTACCCCTGGCATACCGGAAGTAGCCGCCAGTAGCTCAAACAGAGAAAGGGCGGCATCGCTGCCGCCCCTCACCACTCAAAACTACCTACTGGCCACTGACCACTGTCTCTACGTTCCTTCCGACCAGCTCGCCAGGTACTCTTCCTGCTCCAGAGTCAGGCGATCGATCTTGATGCCCATCGACTCCAGCTTCAGTTTGGCTACCCGCTTGTCGAGCTCTTCTGGAACCGGGAAGACCTTCTTCTCGAGCGTCGAGTGGTTCTTCACCAGGTACTCGACCGAGAGCGCCTGGTCAGCAAAGCTCATGTCCATCACGGACGCCGGATGCCCTTCTGCCGACGCCAGGTTGATCAGGCGGCCTTCGCCCAGCAGGTTGATCTTGCGGCCGTCTTTCAACGAGAACTCCTCGACAAACGACGCGCGTGGTGCGCTTGGAGGACGACATCTTCTCCAGCGCCGGGATGTCGATCTCGACGTTGAAGTGTCCGGAGTTGGAAATGATGGCTCCGTCCTTCATGGCCTCGAAGTGCTCCTTGCGCAGGACGCTCTTGTTGCCGGTGACCGTGCAGAACACGTCGCCGATCTTCGCGGCTTCGTCCATGCTCATCACGCGGTAGCCATCCATGACCGCCTCGATCGCCTTTGTGGGATCGATTTCGGTCACGATGACCTCGGCTCCCAGTCCACGCGCACGGCTGGCCAGTCCACGACCGCACCATCCGTAGCCGGCGACCACGAACTTCGATCCGGCGAGCAGGAAGTTGGTGGCGCGAACGATCCCGTCGATCGTGGATTGCCCCGTGCCATAGCGGTTGTCGAACAGGTGCTTGGTGTCGGCGTCGTTGACCGCGATGATGGGATAGCGTCAGCACGCCGTCCTTGGCCATCGCGCGCAGACGGATCACTCCGGTCGTCGTCTCTTCCGTGCCGGCAATGACACCTTCGCAGGACTTCCTTGCGCTTGGTGAGCGCAATCGTCACCAGATCGGCGCCGTCGTCCATCGTGATGTGCGGCTTGTGATCGAGCGCCGCCATGATGTGCGAATAGTAGGTATCGTTGTCCTCGCCCTTGATGGCGTAGACCGGGATGTTGTAGTCGCGAACCAGGCAGGCAGCGACATCGTCCTGGGTCGACAGCGGGTTGGAGGCGCACAGCACAACGTCGGCTCCACCGTCGCGCAGCGTGATCGCCAGGTTGGCCGTCTCGGCAGTGACGTGCAGGCATGCCGAAATCCGCATGCCGGTCGAGTGGCTGGTTCTTGATGAACTCCTTGCGAATGATCTGCAGGACCTTCATCGACTGGTTGGCCCAATCAATGCGCTTCTTGCCCATATCCGCGAGTTCGAGGTTGGCGATATCGCCCGCTGTGCGTGTGGTTGTCGTCGACATAAGCTCCCGTTTCTGAAGGATTCCGTTAGTGATTTGGCGGATTCGCGGAAGCCGTGAAGGCAATCGCGATCGCAAGATGTGAGTCAAGGGGCGCCCGCTGTTGCGGCCGCCCCAAATCGCAAACTACTTCGAGACTGCCGCTGTTTTCTTTTCGGCCCCAGCGGCCAACCCCGCCTGCTCGCGCAGAGCCGCTGCCTTGTCGGTCTGCTTCCCAGGTGAAGTCGGCGTCGTTGCGTCCAAAGTGGCCGTAGGCTGCGGTCTTGCGGTAGATCGGACGCCGCAGGTTGAGCGACTCGATGATGCCCTTCGGCGTCAGCTTGAAGTTCGCGCGGACCAGGTCGGCAATCTTGGCTTCGTCGATCTTCGCGGTGCCGAAGGTATCGACCAGCACGCTGACCGGCTCGGCTACGCCGATGGCGTACGCCAGCTGCACTTCGCAGCGATCGGCCAGTCCGGCAGCCACAATGTTCTTGGCGATGTAACGCGCCATGTAGCAGGCCGAGCGATCCACCTTCGTCGGGTCCTTGCCGCTGAACGCGCCGCCGCCGTGACGACCCATGCCACCGTAGGTGTCCACGATGATCTTGCGGCCGGTCAGTCCGGTGTCGCCCATCGGCCCACCGATCACGAAGCGTCCGGTCGGATTGATGTGGTACTTGGTGTCGGCATCGAGCATGTTCGCCGGCAGCGCAGCCTGGATGACGTGCTTCAGGATGTCGGCGCGCAGTTCCTCGGTCGAGACCGTCTCGGCGTGCTGCGTCGAAATCACCACCGCATCAATGCGGAACGGCTTGTGGTTCTCGTCGTATTCGACTGTGACTTGGGATTTGCCGTCGGGCCGGAGGTAAGGAAGGGTGCCGTTCTTGCGGACTTCGGTGAGGCGCAGCGTCAACTTGTGCGCCAGCGAAATCGGCGTCGGCATCAGTTCGGCGTTTTCGTTGCTGGCATAGCCGAACATCATGCCCTGGTCGCCGGCGCCGCCGGTGTCCACACCCATGGCGATGTCGCCCGACTGCTTGTTGATCGACGGAGATAACGGCGCAGGTGTTGGAATCGAAACCGTAGAGGGCGTTGTCGTAGCCGATGGAGGCGACTACGCCGCGCACCAGGGTCTGGAAGTCCACGTACGCCTTGGTGGTGATTTCACCGGCGATCACGACCAGGCCGGTCGCGGTCAGGGTCTCGCAGGCCACGCGGCTGTAGATATCTTCCTTCAGGCAGGCATCAAGAATTGCATCGGAAATTTGGTCGGCGATCTTGTCCGGGTGACCTTCCGTCACCGATTCAGACGTGAAGAGATAACGCTTCTTGGACAATGTGAAAACTCCTATCAAATGCGAGGTCTGCGACTCAGATCACTTCGGCTGGACACAGCGGCGCAATGGCCCTTGGAGCCTATTATAAGAATAACAACGGACCAGTCAGACTCCCAACATTTTAAGCCCTAAACGCCTGAATCGAGCACTGAATGGCGCAAAATTGCAGCGAATCCGGCTTCCCTTTTGGGCCGGCCGGAGCCAGCAAAAGTGTGTTGCAATCGATATTGCGGAAATTCGGCCGCACGATCCCTATCAAACCGATCGCACGGTCGAGTCACATTGCGCACAGCGTCGTGCACTGCGATCAACTGGTCGAGCACATCAGGCAGGATCTTCAGGTCGAGGGCATTAGCGCCGTCGGATTTCGCCTGCGCCGGATTGTCGTGCACCTCCACGAAAATACCGTCCACTCCCGCCGCCACGGCCGCGCGCGCCAGCAGCGGAATGAACTCCGGCTGGCCTCCGCTCTGCTGGCCCCGCGCCTTCGCCGTTCGACGTCCCCGCTGACGGCAAGTTGCACGGAATGGGTGGCGTCGAAAACCACCGGCGCGAACTCTCGCATGATCGCCAGCGACCGCATGTCAACCACGAGATTGTTGTAGCCGAACGACGCGCCGCGTTCGGTCAGGAAGACGCGTTCGCCGCCCGCTTCTCGAACCTTCTCGACCGCGTGGCGCATGTCCCACGGCGACACAAACTGTCCCTTCTTGACGTTCACGCGCGCGTCCGCTTTTCGCCGCCGCGACCAGCAGATCGGTCTGGCGGCATAGAAACGCCGGGATCTGCAGCACGTCGACAGCCTCGGCCACGCGGGCAACGTCCGCGACTTCGTGGACGTCGGTCAGCACGGGGACTCCGATTACAGCTCGCGAACTTCGCGCGAGAATGCGCAGACCCTCTTCCAGACCGGGTCCTCGGAAGCTGCGAATCGAGGTGCGGTTCGCCTTGTCGTACGAGGCCTTGAAGATGTAGGGCAGCTTCTTGGCGGAAGCGACCGCCGCGATGGCCTCAGCCATCTTTAGCGCGTGCGCTTCGCTCTCGATGACGCACGGTCCGGCGATGAGGAATATCTCCTCCGCCGCCCGACCCGGACTTCGCCTATGGAGAATGCGTCAGGCACCATGGCACCCTGATGTCCGAAACAGTGAAATCGAATCGCATCCTACGTCCCCAACCATTGTACTCAGGTCCAGTCACTCTCAAGAGAACCAGCCAACCGCTCAGTGCTTTACTTTTTCTGGGCGAAGGAACATCTCCACCGCAACGTCCCCTCGTTCGCCGCTCGCGGCCCAAACGGTTTTCGTACGACGCCTTGACAAACGCCGAAAACAGCGGATGCGGCTCCAGTGGCTTAGACTTGAACTCGGGATGGAACTGACAGCCGAGGAAGAACGGATGCCCCGGTATTTCAACGATCTCGACGTAGGTTCCGTCAGGCGTTGAGCCGCTGATCCGCAGACCCCCAGCAGTTAGCGTGCTTTCGTACTCGCGGTTGAACTCGTAGCGATGACGGTGGCGCTCGCTGATCTCTGTTTGTCCGTACGCTCGCTGCGCCAGCGATCCGTGTTCCAGCTGGCAGGTCCAAGCTCCCAAGCGCATGGTTCCACCCAACTCTTCCACGCCGCGCAATTCGCGCAGCTTGTAGATCACGCGATGCGGCGTCGCCGGATCGAACTCGCTGGAGTTTGCTTCCTCCAGCCCGCAGACATTGCGCGCAAATTCGATGCAGGCCGTCTGCATGCCCAGACAGATCCCAAAGAACGGCACTTTGATTCTCGCGGGCGTACTGAATCCCTTTCAGCATGCCTTCAATGCC
>CAWFQA010000003.1:0-471036 GCA_963817855.1 uncultured Acidobacteriota bacterium
CCTCTCTCTCCGCCAGACAGTATAAACTGATGTAAATAAACGAGTTATCGACTAGAGAAACGCCCGAATTGGCCGCCAATTCGGGCGTTTTGTTTTTCTCTCGAGAATCTCTTACGAGCTTAAGAGTGCTCGAAATGCACGCCTGCTTGACGATTGAGAAAATGGCGCATCAAGGAAGTTGGTTCTCTAAAGCTCCACGTAGAGTTCGAATGAGATTCGACAGCCTGTGGAACTTCGAACTCTCAGTAGAGAAAAAGTGCAATTGAGAGTTCGACTGACTGCACGCACTCCAGACAGTCTTTCCTCGCCTGAAATCGGAATTCTTTTGCACTCTGAAAAGCCCGCATTTGACCGCGAAATTGCAGATAACCTTCTCTGCTGGGATTGCGTCTCAAAAGTTCTATGCTGCGGGTGAAGTCTTGCGCCTTTTCGAATCTCGGAGCGAAGTGCCGCAGTAACGTGGATGCGTTGTGCGCGTGGGTCGACCCCAAATATAAGGGTAATCCGGCGGCAGGCAAGGCAAGTCCCAAAACCCGTATTTTGTCGCCATCTGGGTTTTCTTTTGACGTATACTTTTCACGCCCCCACAGGGTGAAATTCCTCTCCCGCCCGAACTGGCCTTTCCATTCGAGGTGTCCTCGATGGCATTAGAAACCGGGAAACGTGTCGGCGATTATGAAATCCTCTCCGTACTTGGCTCAGGTGGGTACGGGGCAAGTTTACAGCGCACGCAATATTATCTCTGGTCGCATAGAAGCAATGAAGATCCTGCTGCCGAATTATGCAGGAGAGCCACAGCTTCCCGAACGCTTTAGCGCTGAAATTCGCACCCTTGCCGGCCTTGACCATCCGAACATCGCTCAGCTGCGCACTGCCTTTGAGTATCAAAACCAGCTGGTGATGATCATGGAATTTGTCGAGGGCGATACGCTCGAAAAGCGCGCTACCGAAGGCCCGATCCCGTTGAATGCGGTGCTGAACTATTCTGCCCAAGCGCTCGATGCCTTGAGCTATGCCCATAGCAAGGGAGTGACGCATCGCGACATCAAACCAGGCAACATTATGATTACGTCGCACGGCCTGATCAAGCTGATGGATTTTGGTATTGCGAAATCGTCCTCAGACCTTGAGCGCACGCAACTCACGTGCCCGGGCACAACCTTGGGTTCGGTTTATTACATGTCCCCGGAACAGGTTCGCGGAGACACAGTCGACCCTCGCTCGGACATCTACTCTTTTGGCGTAACGCTGTATGAGATGCTTACCGGCCGCCGTCCCTTCCAGGCGGAGACAGCCTACGCCTTACTGAATGCACAGTTGAATGAAGCGCCTGAGCCTCCCGAGTTGGTGAACCCGGTGATTTCTCCGGAGCTCAACAATGTTGTGCTGCGCGCGATGGCGAAAGCTCCTAACAGACGTTTCCAGACCGCGAAGAATTTCGCACAGCGCTGCGCAATTTGAAAGAAGCTGGGGCGGAAAGCAACGCACCCAAGCCTATCCCGATCCCAGTGCCGGTTTCCTCGGCAAGACCAGCCGCACCGCACCCGAAAGGTCATCGTGGACTGTGGCTGAGCCTGGGCGCGGGGTCAGCCATTATCGCCATGATTCTGGCCGCGACATTTGTGCCGCACATGATTGCTACACACGCCGGTCAGAAGTCTGTCACGCCGGCGACGGACAACACCCCTGCTCCGCAGCCATCGAACAGCGCGAATCCATCCCAGCTTGCCCAGCCAAATGCCGCGCCAGCGTCAACAAATCCGCCGGCCACAACGGCGCCGCGATCTCTCACAGGAGGAGGCACGCCCGTGCAGTCGCCGAGTAAATCCGCCTTGCCGGCCACGTACGCGCGTGATGACCATTCCCAACCCACACCACAGCCTCCCAGTGCTAAGACTACCGCCCAACCGCCTGCGGGTCCGTCGCACCAGGAAATCGCTCAAGCCCGCGAACGAATGATTCAGCTTGGCGGGCAGGCCGACGCTGCGAGAGACGGCCTTCAGCAGATACGTAACCAGCAGCAGGCGCAGGGTCTGGATTTGCGGGGCGACATACTCGCTTCGATGAACCGGATGAATGCGTACCTGAGCGAAGCAAACAATGCGCTCAACCAAAATGATCTGCAGGCCGCAAACGACAATATGGACCGCGCGGAAAAGGAAATTGCAACACTCAATACATTCTTAGGCCGATAGGAGGACCTCTGATGCTTAAAGTCTCTCTCGCTATTCTTTCCGTCGGCTTTATCACCTTGCCGCTTGTCGCCCAGCAGGCGCCGGTGCGGCACCGTGTTGCCGTGCTCGACTTCGGATATGCGACGGTAATGACGACCTCACAGGCCGTCTTTGGCACAAATGTCGATATTGGCAAAGGAATTTCCGACATGCTGATCGATAAGTTGCTCAATGACGGTACCTATCGCATCATCGAACGCAACGCGATCGATAAAATCATGAACGAGCAAAATTTCTCAAACAGTAACCGTGCTGATCCGGCAACCGCTGCCAAAATCGGCCACATCCTCGGGGTGGATGCCGTAATCACAGGTGACATCACCCAGTTCGGCCGCGACGATGAAAACAAGAATTATGGAGCCGCCGCCGTGGGAGCCTGGACGCATGGCGCGTTAGGCGGTATAGGCAAACACAACTCCAAGGCGGTCGTCGCGATTACAGTGCGCATGATCGACGCGAGTACCGGCGAAATCCTTGCTTCGGTAGGAGGCAAAGGAGAGTCTTCACGGAGCGGGACAAGCCTGTTGGGTGCTGGATACGGCGGAGGTTCGGGCGCGGCGGCTGGTATCGACATGACAAGCAGTAATTTTGCGCAGACCATCATCGGCGAAGCCACGACAGCAGCAGTTGCGCAGGTGGCCGAGGGGCTCGATGCGGATAGCAAAAAGCTGCCCACCGCGCCTCCGCCCGCGGCGGTTGTGGTTTCCGGACTGATCGCCGACGCATCAACGCCTGACATCATCGTCAATGTGGGCAGCCAGGCGGGGCTGAAGGTCGGAGACAAGCTCGTGGTTTCACGCGTCGTCAGAGTCGTCAGGGATCCCGCCACCGGAAAACCGCTGCGCTCCATTGAAGACTCGATCGGCCAGCTGACCATTACCAGCGTGGATGCGACTTCAGCAGTAGGAATCTTCAGTGGTTCGGGCACGCCGAAGGTTGAGGATACCGTAAAAACGCCCTGAACCGAAGCTTTTTTAGAGCATCGATCATACGCTGGTCGGTCCAATTCAGAGGGATACTTTCAGGAACGTGCCAAGGGTGAGATCAGCGGAATGGCCTCCCTCAAGCATTGCTTCCACGATCGGAAGTGCTAAGAATGCACTGGGCAGGATGTGGCTGATGCGGCGCTCATCGAGGCCGGTGGCGGAAGCGACGGCTCCCTGGTTTTCGAATCTTCTGCGCTCAATTTGCGGATCTCAAAGGCTACGATCGATTCAACTATACTTTCGACCATGGATCCCAAGTTTCTACATCTAACGGCAACGGGTTGGACCGCGATTGCAACCATCGGCAACTTGGCCTCTTTGCTTGTCCTTGCCTTTTTCAACATCCGATATTTGGAAGTGATGAAGAGACAGGACCGAGCATTCATTAGACAAGCGACTGCTTCTGAACAAACTCTATTGGAACTCCAACGTCGATACGAAGCGGACATCTCCATGCAGGAAAGAACTGCATTTCTGACTTTGAGAGAGACGGTTAGCAACGCGCAACTTTGGGCGCAAGAGGTCTTACGTTTACCCAATCATCAGGAAGTCACGTTGAAACCGGTAAACTGGGATCAGCTAGTTAGATATGTAGCTGCGCAGCACCCGCTCTTAGTATCGGGTTTGGCAAATATCACAATAGAATTGAACACTTTGGAAAATGACCTGCGACGATTCGTCACCATTGATCCCGATAACAAACCCCAGGCTTTATCCGCTCTCTCCTCGAAACTTAAAGGGCAGCTACTCACCTTCGTAGATCATGTGCTCGGGTGGGAACAAAAACTTCGTAATTCCGGCAGACCGGCGTAGTGTTGATGGGCCCCGGTATTTTTGAACCAGATGAAATGTTAGTCTTCAGCCCGATTGACATCAAGAACCGAAACCTCGACCGGAGTCGATCATGAGCCTGCTTCCTGCATCGCTTCAGCAGGCGAACCCACGCTAGATCACCCGAATCCAGTAGGCGAGCACCAGCACTTCCAGCCCAACCAGCACGGTGAGCGTGATGCTGTGTTTCAGCGTGAATCGGAGTAATTGCGATTGCTGCCGTACTGTGATTCCCGTAGCAGCCGCTGCGACCGCGATGGATTGAAGGCTGATCATCTTGCCCATCACGCCGCCCGATGAGTTGGCGGCGGCAATCAAGATGTGGCTGAAACCAAGCTTGGTGGCGGTAACCACTTGAAGGCTTCCGAAGAGGGCATTCGAGGAGGTGTCTGACCCTGTGAGGAAAACCCCGAGCCAACCCAGGAACGGGCTGAAGAATGGGAATGCTGCGCCCGTTGCCGAAAAAGCCAGGCCGAGAGTCCCGGTTGCACCGGAGTAATTCATGACAAACGCCATGGAAAGGACCGCTGCAATCGTAAGTATAGGAAAGGCCAATTGGCGCACCGATTTGAAGATAGCTCCTAAAAAGTCCCCAGGCGACATTCGCAAGAAGATAGCCGAAAGGATGCTGGCGAACATGCACGAAGTTCCACCAGCGGATATCAGGTTCAGATTGAATATCGCCGGGTACGGGGACGCTTTTGTTATCACGGGCGGCACGCGAAGAACGAAATTATGAAGCATCGGCCATTCAAGCTTGAAGGTCGCGATGTCCAAGAAGGATTGGAGTGGCTTAAATCCCCACAGAAGAACGAAGATAACCAGAAAAATATACGGCATCCATCCAGTAATGATCTGCCCGGCACTATGCCTAGGTGCAGTGGACCTCTGTGTAGAAGCCCCCGTCGCAATCTCGAAGGGCCCCAATTCTGTGTCGCCGTTTATCCCCTTCCGCTTTCTCACAGTATGAGACCGAGGTTGCCAGAACCGCAGGAGAGCGACCAAGGCCGTCATTGCCGTTATTGAGCTGAGGATGACGGTGAGCTGAACGTTGACGAAATTGGAAACAAGATACTCAACTCCTCCGAAGGTCAGGCCCGCTACCAGGAGGGTCGGCCAAACCTCGAGGGCCGAGGTCAGGCCTCCCATAGTGATGATCATGTATGCGGGCAGGATGAGCGCGATCGGGGAGCACAAGGTTCCTACCGCCCCGCTCAGCTTATTGACCGGCAGCCCGGTAACTCCTGCCAACGTGATGATGGGAACACCGATCGCTCCAAAGGCGACAGGCGCCGTGTTCGCCAATAAACACAGCGCGGCGGCGTAATACGGTGAAAATCCCAGCCCCACCATCATGGCCCCGGCGACGGCGACGGGCGTTCCAAATCCCGCTGCGCCCTCGATAAACGCACCGAAACCAAAGGCGATGATGATCGATTGAATTCGCAAATCGGGGGTCAGCGATCCAATGGAATCTTTCACGATCGAAAACTTCCCGGTCGCGATTGTCACGTTGTAGAGCACAATCGCCCAGAACACGATCCAGGAGATGGGAAACAGACCAAACGCAGCTCCGTACGCTGCCGAACTGAACGTGAGCGATACCGGCATGCGATATCCGAACAGGGCGACAACCAGAGTAGCGCCGAGGCCCCACAGCCCGGCAACCCACGCGGGTTTTCGCTTGACCCCAAGAAGAAAAAGCAACACGGCCGTAGGCAAAGCGGCAATGACCGCGGAAATCCCAAGGTTTTGGCCCCAGATGCAGTAGCCTTGCGACCAAACTATGTTCATCGCTTGTTCCTTCCTGGCACCCCCACTTCACAGGAAGAGGGTTCATGTCGCGCTGATGTGCGAGCTGAAGCCTATGGCTAATTCTCGTGTGTCGGAATTAAATCAGATGCTTGCGAGCCAGTACGAAAGCCTCACAGCTGCGCGATGGCTCGGCTCAATGATCGGCATACGCTTCAAACGCATAATAACCATAGCCGAGCAGTTAGGCTACACGCTAGAGCAAATGGATATGAAGTACACTTCAACGTCAGACTTGCCGGTTCACGATTGACCCGATGCCGTCGAAACCGGTCACAATCATGTTCCTCCCAGTCCTTGTGAAGGGCAGATTTCGCATGCCATAGGAACGCTCCATCACGTAATCTCTTGTCAAGCGTGCTTACCGCCAGCCACATCGCCGAGTTGCGTATCGCCGTTGGGAATGACGGCCTCATCACCGGGCAGAGCCAGTTGCAGACCTATGAATGCGACGGGCTCACGAATTTCCGCATACTGCCCGGAGCCGTTGTTTTGCCACGAACAGCGGAGCAGGTGCAGGCGGTGGTCCGGCTGTGCGCCCGGCACAAAATTCCTTTCGTCAGCCGCGGTGCGGGAACAGGCCTGAGCGGTGGCGCGCTGCCTGCTGCCGGCGGCATTGTGATCAGCTTGGCGCGGATGAACCGTATTCTTGAGGTGGACATTGCCAACCGGTTCGTTGTCGTCGAGCCCGGAGTCATTAACGCCCATGTAACCCACCGCGTCACCCCACAGGGATATTTCTACGCGCCCGATCCCTCGTCGCAGTCGGTCTGCACCATCGGCGGCAATGTGGCGGAGAACTCCGGCGGCGCGCATTGCCTGAAATACGGCTTCACCGTCACGCATGTGCTCGCGCTTGATGTGGTGATGCCCTCGGGCGAACTGGTCCAGTTCGGTTCACCCACACTGGATGCTCCGGGTTACGATCTGCCCGGAGTTTTTGTCGGTTCAGAAGGCACCCTGGGGGTGGCGACCAGGATTACGCTGCGCATCGTGAAGCGTCCCGAGGTAGTGCAGACGCTGCTGGCCGCGTTCAACTCCGTACAGGCCGCAGGGCAAACCGTCAGCGACATCATCGCGGCCGGAATGCTCCCTGCAGCATTGGAGATCATGGACGCGCTTTCCATCGAGGCCGCGGAAGCCGCCGTGCAAGCCCACTACCCGGTCTGCAAGGGCTTGTTGCTAGTCGAACTGGATGGACCCTGCAGTGAAGTCGAGGCGCTCATACGCGAAGTGCAGACCTTATGCAGCAACAACGGCGCTTGGGAGATTCGCGTGGCGCAATCGGAGCAGGAGCGCGCTCTGGTCTGGAAGGGGCGCAAGGCTGCTTTCGCTGCCGTGGGCCGCATCTCGCCCAACTACATCGTGCAGGACGGCGTGATTCCGCGCACTGCGCTGCCGCACCTGCTGACTGAAATCGACAGAATGGCGTCTGCGGCGGGACTGCGGGTGGCCAATGTCTTCCATGCTGGCGACGGCAACCTGCATCCGCTGGTGCTGTACGATGCCGCAATTGCCGGACAAGAAGAATTGGCGCTCGATCTTTCCTATTGCATCCTGCGCCTCTGCGTGGATAATGGCGGCTCCATCACGGGCGAGCACGGAGTTGGCAAGGAGAAGCAGGAGGCGCTCGGCTATATGTTTTCCGAACCGGATCTCGAAACCATGCAACTGGTGCGCTGCGCCTTCGATCCGGAAAACCTCGCCAACCCGGATAAGGTCTTCCCGCGCCCGCGTCTGTGCGCAGAAAAGCCCGGGCCCTATGCGCCGCATCCGTTGGAGACGGCCGGAATCGCGGAGATTTTCTGATGAGTCCAACTGCCTCATGCACACTGGAGCAAGGCATGGCTCAGTTCGGCTCGATCGTCGGGCCGGAGAATACTGAGCTCCGTGGCGAAACGATCGTCGCCGCTCCCGGCAATGTACAACAGATTGCGGAGATCCTGCGGTTCGCACGGGCGAATGGGCTCGCTGTGACTCCGACAGGCGGCGGCACCAAACTTGGTTGGGGAAATCCTGTCGCGCCCGACACCCAGTTGAGCCTGGCGCGCCTCAATGCGCTTCACGAGCATGCATGGCAGGACATGACCTGTACTGTGGAGGCCGGCTGCACATGGACAACGATGCAGCGCGAACTCGCGCGGCACGGGCAGATGGTCGCGCTTGATCCGCTGTGGCCGGACCGCGCCACCGTGGGTGGCATTATAGCTTCGAATGACAGCGGCGCATTGCGGCTGAAATTCGGCGGCCTGCGCGATCTCATCATCGGCATGACCATCGTGCTCGCCGACGGCACCATCGCCAAGACCGGTGGCAAGGTGGTCAAGAATGTCGCCGGCTACGACCTGCACAAACTGATGACCGGTAGCTTCGGCACCCTGGGCGTCATCGCCGAGGTGAATTTCCGCCTGCATCCGATAGAAGAACACGCGCGGACCTGGGCGGTGATCGCGCATGGTGACGCGCATCCGGTTGCCGCATCCTTTGCCGCGCCGCTCCGCGCTTTGATGGATTCGCAGATCACTCCTTCGTGCGTGCAGATCCGCACGTCACAACAGGAATGCGCGCTCGACATCCGCATTGCTGCCGTTCCTGAATGTCTGGACGAATATGCGGCCCGGATTCAGGACATCTTCGACGGGTTTGCGGTAACAGAATCGAGCGAAGCCGTCTGGCAGGCCCGGCAGCAACTCTTCGATAAGAACGATGCCGTTGTTCTGAAGGTGGCGCTACTACCCAGCACAATCTGCGCCGTCAGCTCAGAACTTCAGAAGGTTGCGTTCGCAGAAGGACTGGGCATTGCCGCCGTGGCCCAAGCGAACGGCATCATGGCGGTCGGTCTCAACTCCGCTCCTGATGCGGCGATTGCGCTCATCGAGTGCCTTCGCGCAAGAGTAGCCGGTTTCGGAGGCAGTCTGATCGTGCTGCAGGTAACCGATCCGCTGCGCGGCAGGCTGAACGTGTGGGGTCCGGACCCGGGCCCTCTCCCTCTAATGCGCGAGATCAAGCGCCGCTTTGACCCCGTCCACACTCTCAATCCGGGCCGTTTTGTGGGGAACATTTGACACCTATGCCGCATACCATCGCCCAGGAAGAAAAGCATCCGTCCAGCTTCGACGCGCATCATCCGCCGGAGAAGAAGTACATCGACGAGTGCGTACACTGCGGCTTCTGCCTTCCGGCATGCCCCACGTACGTGCTGTGGGGCGAGGAGATGGATTCGCCACGCGGCCGCATCTACATGATCAAAAAAGCCGCAGACGGCGAAGCTCCGCTCGACGGCCATTTCCGGCAGCACATGGATCGCTGCCTGGGTTGCATGGCCTGCATGACGGCTTGCCCATCGGGCGTGCAGTATAGCAAGCTGATCGAGCCGACACGCGCGCAAATTGAGCGGAACCTGCCGCGCACTTGGAGCGAGTCGCTTTTTCGCAGGCTGCTCTTCGTCACGTTTCCGCATCCTGAGCGGCTACGTCTGCTGGCAGTGCCGTTGCTCGTCTATCAGAAAAGCGGTCTGCAATCGCTGCTACGCGTTGGGGGAATACATAAGCTTCTGCCCAAGCGCCTGGCGGCCATGGAAGCCCTGCTACCCGCTGTGCCGAAGCATCTGTTTAGCCGGTTGCCTTCAAGTGTTAGGCCCCGGACCGCTCCCCGCCGTCGCGTCGGCATGTTAAGCGGATGCGTGCAACAGGTCTTCTTCTCGCACGTCAACGCAGCAACGGCTCGTGTGCTGGCTGCGGAAGGTTGCGAAGTGATTATTCCTCGCGAACAGTCATGCTGCGGCGCACTCATGCTCCATTCCGGAATGGAAGACGAGGCCGTCGCTTTGGCGAAGAAGATGATCGCCATGTTCGAAGCCGTGGAAGTTGACGCGATCGTCATCAACTCCGCCGGTTGCGGGTCCACGATGAAGGAATACGGCCATTTGCTGCGCGACGACCCGACCTGGGCAGAGCGTGCTGCGGCCTTCTCTGCCAAATGCAAAGATATCTCCGAAATTCTGTACGAACTGGAGCCGCAGGCTCCGCGCCATCCGCTCAAGTTGCGTGCAGCCTATCATGATGCATGCCATCTGCAGCATGCGCAGGGAGTGCGCGAGCAGCCGCGCCGCCTGTTGGGCAAAATTCCGGAACTCGAAGTTGCCGAAATCCCCGAGGCGTCTCTGTGCTGTGGTTCGGCTGGTGTCTATAACCTTCTGCAGCCCGAGACAGCCAATCAACTCGGGAGCCGCAAAGTGGAAAACCTGCTGTCTACCGGCGCCGAGGCGGTAATCTCCGCCAATCCCGGCTGTCTGCTGCAACTGATGAATGGCCTCCGCCGCCGCGGCATGAAGGCCATGCCTGCATTCCACATGGTGGAGTTGCTCGATGCTTCCATCCGCGGTATCTCCGCCGAAAAACTGCTGCAGGGCAATCACCATCTTCACATTGAAGAAAACGAATGAGGGTGCGGCGCGCGCCGGCAGCCTGTCCCTGCGTTTAGGGGAAGGGATGAGCAGATTGTATGATTTCTATGATTGTGATTTTGTGGCATCTTCTTTAAGTCGGGCGATCATTCTAAGTGCGTCAAAATTCATATACAGGAGTTGCCTCAATGGATGTTGCTAGCGTATTGCCCGGCGTCGAAATTCATGCCCCGGTGCCTGAAAGTTATGCCGAAATCCTCACGCCGGAGGCGATTGCCTTCGTTGCGGACCTGCACCGCACCTTCAATGAACGCCGCAGGACGCTGCTCAACGCTCGCCAGGAGAGGCAGAAGAGAATCGATGCGGGAGAGAAGCCGGCATTCCTCGCTGAAACCAAAGAGATCCGCGATGCCACATGGAGTGTGGCGCCTCTACCTGCAGACATTCTCGACCGTCGCGTTGAGATTACCGGTCCCGTCGACCGCAAGATGATCATCAACGCGCTCAATTCCGGCGCGAAGGTTTTCATGGCCGATTTTGAGGATTCAAGCACCCCAATGTGGAGCAACCTCATCGAAGGCCATATCAATTTAAAGGATGCCATCCGGCGCACGATCACCTATGTCGACCCGACCTCGGGTAAGCAGTACAAGCTGAACGACAAGGTTGCGGTGCTCTTCATACGCCCTCGCGGTTGGCATCTGGAAGAGCGGCACGTGCTCGTCGATGGACAGCCGATGTCGGGCTCGCTCTTCGATTTCGGCCTGTACTTCTTCCACAATGCGAAGGAACTGCTTGCCCGCGGCAGCGGCCCGTACTTCTACCTGCCTAAAATGGAAAGCCATCTGGAGGCGCGGCTCTGGAACGACATCTTTATCCACGCCGAAAAGGCCATTGGCGTGCAGCAGAGCAGCATCAAGGGTACTGTACTGATCGAAACCATCCTGGCCAGTTTTGAGATGGATGAGATTCTCTACGAGTTGCGTGAGCACTCCGCTGGGCTGAACTGCGGCCGTTGGGACTACATCTTCAGCTACATCAAAAAATTCGCCAATGATGCGCATGCCGTGTTGCCCGATCGTGCCCAGGTCACCATGACGACGCACTTTATGCGCAGCTACTCGAAGCTGGCCATCAAGACCTGCCATAAGCGCAATGTGCATGCCATGGGCGGCATGTCGGCCTTCATCCCCATCAAGTCAGACCCGGTCGCCAATGAAACGGCCATCGCGCAAGTGCGCGCCGACAAGGAACGCGAAGCCAGCGACGGCCACGATGGCACCTGGGTGGCGCATCCCGGCTTGGTGCCCGTAGCGTTGGAAATCTTCGACCGCTTGATGCCGCAGCCCAATCAGATTTCAAAGCAGCTGTCTGACTACAATCCAACCTCCGAGGATCTGCTTGAGGTGCCGACAGGACAGATCACCGAGAACGGAGTCAAGCAGAATGTGGCCATCGGCATGGGATATCTGGAAGCGTGGCTGCGCGGCATCGGCTGCGTTCCGCTCTTCAATCTGATGGAAGATGCAGCCACAGCCGAGATCAGCCGCGCACAGCTCTGGCAGTGGGTGCACCACAATGCAAAGCTTTCAGATGGCAGTTGCGTGGACCTCGCGCTCGTGGAAAGCATGATCTCCGATGAACTCGAACGGCAGAAAATCACCGTGGATGCCGTGCGCTATGCGGCCTATGAAAAGGCTGCGGACCTGATGCGTGACTTGGTCCACGCGCCCAAGTTCATTGACTTCCTGACACTGCCGGCCTATCAGCGCATCCTGAGAGAGGAGAAGTTCGTCGCAAGTTAGTTATAGAAGTGCGGCGCACCCCATCAGCAACATAAGTGTGTGATTGCGCGATGAGGTGTGATCGGCCCCGGTATTTTTGAACCAGATGAAAGGCTCCGTCAAGCACCTATGCTCGAATCCACGCAATCTCCTCCGGCTTTAAAGGCGGCTTACCTTCCGCAGGCATAAAGTGCTTTTGGTCCGATGGAAGCGTCACTCTCTTCAACAGCATACTTTGTTCGGGTTTGCCCGAAACGATCACCGCCCCATCCTGTCCGCCTTCCATCAGCGATGCATACGAGTCAAGCCGCAATCCGCCTTTTACTTTCTCTTCACCATGACACGTTACACAATTCGCATCGAAAATCGAGTCGATATGTTTGGCATAGAACGAGCCAGGCACCGTCTTTGCCTGCACGTTTCCTAGGACAGGAAATCGCTTCATGGGTGAAGGCATGTATTTGGTGAGGTAGTTGCTTCCATGTGTCAATGCGCCGCCCTGATGCGCCGCCCATGACAGCAGCAGCAGGACACAGATCAACAACACTGGGTACACACGTGTGACAGATCCGGACGTCCACCAGGGCCGCGCTAACAAACACACGAGCACCATGATCGTCAGCGTAATCCCTCCCCACATGTGCCGGGTCACGCCCGGGCCCGCATCTCCGCTCCCGTAAGCCAGCGTTGCACATTGGTTGCACGTTTAGGGTGCGGAGCTTTAACAGCGTCGGTGTTGCTGATTTTGCAAAGCGTTGGCATCACAAACTCTGCACCCCATCCGTCTGCCGAACCGTGCAGTGACTTTTCATTAAAAACCATATCTCTTGAATACCGTGAGACGACTTCCCTTCCGGTTGCCAGCTCCACTTTCGATGTCGCTGGACATGAACGGCAGTGCGAGGGGACACCCGGTGACGCGTTACTCAACAACGATGGACAAGATCATGCGAATGCATTCTGTCACCGGAACCATCGACAATGGTCTGGTTTATCTGCCCGAGAAGGAGGATTGGCTCGCCCCGTAAACGCACGAGCTGGCGACGTTCCCCAACGGGAAGTTCGATGATCAGGTCGACTCCACCTCGCAGGCCCTGGATTGGGTACGAAGTGGCGACCGATATTGCGACGGCCTACTCGAGTATCACAAACAAGTGATCGCCGACACGATAGAGAGTCCGGAAGCCCCCAACATCTTCCTGAGACCTCGCATGCCGCGTGATTGGTGTTTCCCCAGTGTGTCATCGCAGGCTCCTTCCATTTGCCCAAAACCAACATTCTCTTTGGCTCAAAATGCCGGGGTCCATCAACGAGTTTTGTAAGTATCTCCCCACCCTGTTTTCACTTCGGGTTGCCAAGTCTCTGGTGCTGGGGATCTCCGTTGGATTTAAACCCGCTCCGGCACCACAAATGGCGCGCGATATCCGCGATCGCCGTCGCGCAGAAGGTGATTGGCTTCGTCATCGTTCTTTACGAGCTGCGTCTCAGGATCGAAATTCAGGGTTCGTCCGAGCCGGTAAGAGGCGTTCGCCAAGTGTGCCAGCCCCGCGGAGATGTGCCCCTCCTCAATGGGCGCATTGAGGTCTTCCTTTTTTCGGCTGATCACGCAGGCAATGAAATTTGCAAAATTGTCGTCGTTCGTTGCGGGCGCGGACGGCCCCGGCTGCTGGTCTTTTCCCATCCAGCTCCGATACCCGCCGCTACCACCGTCGATGGCCAGGTATCCCTTGGGTCCGTAAAAAATGTTCCCCACTGTGTTGTAACTTCCCTCCTGAGGACCGAGGCCGCCTTGAGCTGTTTCCGCCAAGGCTCTTGCTGCTTTGTGGCTCATTCCGATTCCCGCCTCGTGGTTCGTGTCCCAATGGCGAACTTCGAACTCCAACAGTGCGCGTTTCCCATTTGGGTGAACATACTCAAAGGCACAGTTCAGGGTGTTCGGAGTCTGCTGGTCATCATCGAACATGAAATGGCCGCCGATCGCCGAAATCTTGTTCGGGAAGCCCAAACCCAGTCCCCATCGCGCGATGTCGAGCTCATGAATGCCCTGGTTCCCCAGATCGCCATTGCCGTAATCCCAGAACCAATGCCAGTTGTAGTGGAAATGATTCTTGGTGAAGGGCAGGAGCGGAGCCGGACCTGTCCAGAGGTTGTAGTCAACTCCCGCAGGAACAGGCGATACAGGCGTGTGACCGATCGTATCTCTACGCTTGAAACACAGACCACGCGACAGATAAACGTCGCCGACTAGGCCGCTCCGCACCTTCTTTATTGCCTCCATAATATCGGGAGTGGAGCGGCTCTGGGTTCCGTGCTGCACGATCCGGTTGTATTTCGCCGCCGCTCGCACGAGCTGTCCGCCCTCCCACAAATTATGGGAACAAGGTTTCTCCACATAAACGTCCTTGCCTGCCTGGCATGCCCAGATCGCAATCAGCGAATGCCAGTGGTGGGGCGTAGCGATAGAGATCGCGTCGATTGACTTATCGTCGAGTACCTTGCGTACATCTCTGTAGGTTTTCGGATGAGAACCGAGCTTCTGCGCTTCGGGAAGGCGCTCTCTCATCACGTTGTCGTCGACGTCGCAAAGGGCCGCGATCTCGACATTCGGTAGTGCTCCATATGTTCTAATGTGCTCTTGGCCACGGCCGCGCAATCCGATAATCGCGACGCGTACCCGATTGTTGGCCCCGATAACATTTGCCTGCGCCAGCGAACTCAACGGCTGAGCGGCTACAATCGTGGCGGCCGCTTTTGCGCCCATTTTCATAAACTCTCTTCTGCTCTCGTCCATTTCGTATCACTCCCAATCTTTTTTTGGAATATATCAATATGCAACTGCCGTTATTGATGGGAGGCATAGCGAGTGTATTGCTCCGCCACATGCGCTTGCTTGTAATTGCCATCATGGATGAGCACACGGTACTGGAAATTGATTGACTTCCCAAGCGGAACGGTATAGCTGCCGTTCCGTTTGGGATCGCGGAGAAAGAACGAAAGTCCAAAGGGATTCGCGGCTAGCAATCCATAGCCACGAGCGTGCCAGTAGGTCGGATGACGAAAGCTTTTCGGACTATCGAAGATTGCGACGCCTAGCGTCTGGCCGTCAATGACGCCATCGACGTTGACCCAGTTGGCGCGCTTACCCCAGATCCGAGCCTCGGCCTGACGACCCTCTGAATCCACCATGGTCCCAGTGGGAGCATCGAGCTCGGGTGCGAGACGAATGGCGAAAGTACCCTCCTTCGTATCGCCGAACTTCACCGGCCCATGGTTGGCGTGTATAACGATTTGACAATCAATACTGCGCGATTTCTTATCGCCCCGAAAGGTAAATTGCTGGGTTTCCTGGGCAAATGGTATGTGGTCCGCGCCTTCAAGATCGAACGTCGCGCGAATGGTGCCGGAAGAAGGACCGCCGTGCATCTCGTCAATCTTGCGGAACACCATTCGCCCATAGCGCGAGGTGTCCCCGGGTCCGTAATATTTCGCAAAGACTTCTTCGCTCCAAAAGTCATAACCGTTGATGTTCCCATGCCCGAAGTACATGGCACGCTGGTGCGGCTCGATACTGGGATCATGCTGGTGCGCAACAGGAATGGTGTCGCCAATCGGGAAACCGCGGGTGACGATTACGCCGTTGGCGTCGCGCAACGGCTGCAGGTAGGCCTTGGCGGTCTTCGGATCGAAATTGTAAGTGGTGAAAGATTTGTTACCTATCGCAACCTGGATCGTGTCGCCTTGTCGCGTAAAGCTCACGGGTTCCGACTGACCACGCCCGAGTGAAGGAAGAAGCATTATTCCCAGAAGCACAAGAACCGTTGTCTCAAGCTTATTCGGCATGAAATCTGTTCCTCGCATTGATAGTAATGGTTTGGTGGAGTCATTGGCTTGCGGTCCGCCTACTGCGTGCACGTCGAATGATTCCGGTTCAAGAGCCGCTCAGGTCCACAAAGAAACAGGCAACGGCTGCAACACCCGAACCCAAAACGCTCTACGATGCATCGCGTTTATCGCTCCCGGTTCCGCTTATCGACCGGCTGAGATTGAATCTTCGCCTGCTGCGCTTGCAGAATGTGCCACATCGTTCCCGAAAAAATATTCTCTTGCGCGCTTTTCGGCACCTGGCAGGCGTCCAACATCGCGTGATAGCGCGCCTGTGCACGATCAAATTCCTGCAGGTCTCCGCTGAAAACATCCGAACCGAAAACGAGCTTCTCAAAGGCACTTGTACCGTTGGAGGGTGTATGAGGGCTCACAACCCCTGTCCACCAGAAGATGGAGCGGAAGAAACGATAATCATCCTTTTTCTTGATAAGAGTCGTGCCCGAAACGTCGAAATAGAGATTTGGGTTCCACCTTGCAATTTCTGCTGCTTCCGCGTAATCGGGATTTCCCAGATGGGCGCCGATTATGGTTAACCCTGGCCACCGTCGTGCAATCAGATCAAGCCGCGAAGCCCGGCTACGGTCGAAGCTGACATCCTCAGGCTGTTCCGGGTTCGGCCTACTCACGATGCCGGTATGAAAAAGAAGAATCATGTGATATTTGTCCGCACGGTCGTAGACGGGCCAGTAGGCTCGATCGTCATAGTTTTTCCGTGTCGAACTGATTTCCCCCAACCCTCGAAATCCCGCGGCGTGGAAGCGGTCGACCTCCTGGAGAACATTCGGATCATCCAGGTTGATATCCCCAAAACCTATAAAGCGGTTCGGATGTTCCTGGATAAACTTACTGGCTTGCGGGAAGCCTTTTGGAGTTGTCAGCAAAAATGCCAAGCCATCAACGGCATTCAACCTGTCGAGTAGTTTTTCAAGAACCCCTGGCTCGCCGTTGTAATGCACATGCACGTCGATAATTTTTGGAGGACGAGACTGCGCCGAGACTGCTAACGCCATTGAAATCAAACACAGAACGGCTATCCATCTAGAATGCTGCTTCATTGGATCCCTCGCTGTTAACTTCGTCTAATGCGATCGACGATCGACCAGATGATGAGCCCACGCTTAGTGAAACTACAGCAGTTCATACGTTTCCCAAGTCTTGATCTTTAAGGTCGCTGCCGGATTATCCTTTGACCAGCACATCCGCAATGCTAAGAGCGTCATCGAAAGCTGCAATGCCCGCGTCAATTTCGCTCTTTTCAATGATGAGTGGCGGCGCAATGACAAAGTGGCTAATCCACGCATTTATAGCGACTCCAGAGGCAAGCATCTTGGAGGCAATCTGATCCACAATCAGAGGCTTGCCTTCCAACTTCTCGCGGGCGGTGTTGAAAGGTTCTTTCGTAGTCTGGTTTTTAACCAGTTCTACTCCCCAGAAAAGGCCTAACCCCCGTACATCACCGATGGATGGATGTTTACGTTTGAGTCCTTTCAACTTGTCTTCCATGAAGGGGGCAAGTTGACGCGCGCGTTCCACTAAACCGAGCCGCTGCATTTCACGAATGGTTGCTACAGCTGGTTTCAGGGTCATGGGATGTGCTTCATAGGTATGGCCATGGGCGAAATAATGGTCGACAAAGAACTCCGCGATCTTTTCGGACGTGGCGCAGAGTCCGAGCGGAACATACGCCGAAGTGATGCCCTTTGCGGTGGTAAGAATATCGGGCTTTACTCCCCCATGATTCATGCAAAACCATTCGCCGGTGCGGCCCCAGCCCGTCATTACTTCATCCGCAATTAGTAACACATTGTGCCTGGTGGAGTGCCCGGCATTTTTTGAACCAGTGAAGAAGGGACAAACTGGAACAAGAGGAGCTGGAAATGGCAGGAGGGAAGAAGCATACGGCGGAGCAGATAGTGAACCTGCTGCGGCAGGTTGAGGTTGGAGTAGCGAACGGGAAGACGTTGCCGCAAGCATGCAAGGAAGCGGAGATCGTGGAGCAGACCTACTACCGGTGGCGCAAGGAGTATGGCGGGTTGAAGGTGGATCAGGCTCGTCGGCTGAAGGATCTGGAGCAGGAGAACGCCAAGCTGAAGCGACTGGTCTCGGAGTTGAGCCTGGAGAAGCTGGTGTTGAAGGACATCGCCTCGGGAAACTTCTAAGCCCTGAACGACGGCGTTGTGCGGTGGATCATGCTCAGGAACAGGGCTTGAGTGAGCGCAGAGCGTGCCGGCTGGTGAAGCAGCCACGCGGTACGCAACGCTATCAGCTGACACAGCGCGAAGACGAGGATCGACTCACCCGGGCCATCGTGGAGTTGGCCAGCCAGTATGGACGCTACGGCTACCGGCGGATCACGGCGCTGCTGAAGCGCGATGGATGGCAGGTTGGCAAAGATCGGGTAGAGCGGATCTGGCGTCGTGAAGGGCTGAAGGTTCCACAAAAACAAAAGCCGAGAAGGCGGTTGTGGCTCAACGACGGATCCTGCGTGCGGCTGCGTCCCCAGCACGCCAACCATGTCTGGTCGTATGACTTTGTCAGCGCGAAGACGTATGACGGAAGGACGGTGCGGATGTTGAATCTTATCGATGAGCACAGCCGGGAGTGCCTGATGATCCAGTCGGAACGAAGGTGGAGTTCGGCGAAGGTGATTGAAGCGCTGGCCGACGTGATGGTGTTGAAGGGAGTGCCAGAGCATCTTCGCTCCGACAATGGCCCTGAGTTCGTCGCCCGGGATCTGCGGAAATGGCTTGCCGGCATAGGCGCGAGAACGGCTTACATCGAACCAGGGAGCCCATGGGAAAACGGCTACTGTGAAAGCTTCAACTCGAAGCTGCGGGACGAGTTTCTGAACGGTGAAATCTTCTACTCAATGAAAGAGATCAGGGCGCTGGCAGAGCGCTGGCGCGTTCACTACAACACCGTCCGGCCACACTCTTCGCTGGGCTACAGACCACCGGCACCAGGGGCATGGATGGCAAAGAGCTTGGGGTATGGAGAAGTGGAAACCGCTACGCGCTTCCCACTTCTCCACACCCCCGACTGCGACGGACTTACTAACTCATCCGTTGCGCTACACTAACAATCTCACTGGTACAAAACATCGGGCAGACCACACCGCACAACGCCGTCGTTCAGGGCTTAGAAGTTTCCCGAGGCGATGTCCTTCAACACCAGCTTCTCCAGGCTCAACTCCGAGACCAGTCGCTTCAGCTTGGCGTTCTCCTGCTCCAACTCCTTCAGCCGACGAGCCTGATCCACCTTCAACCCGCCATACTCCTTGCGCCACCGGTAGTAGGTCTGCTCCACGATCTCCGCTTCCTTGCATGCTTGCGGCAACGTCTTCCCGTTCGCTACTCCAACCTCAACCTGCCGCAGCAGGTTCACTATCTGCTCCGCCGTATGCTTCTTCCCTCCTGCCATTTCCAGCTCCTCTTGTTCCAGTTTGTCTCATCTTCACTGGTTCAAAAAATGCCGGGCACTCCAGGTCGACGTGTGCTTTCTCAGAGAATCTCTCAGTTGAGCTTTTACCCGACATTCGGTCTTGTTTGGTCCTGTCCTCTCTTTCGAGAGATTTCTTAAACATGAGAGTGTCTGCAGGGACAGGTCTGGACGAACTACCGACCCCACTGCGAGGGCCTTGCACCGATTTATTCGGATCAATAGCGCAGTAGATCGGGGAGGTCTGGCACGGGCTTTCGTGCGAATAGCTTAGCCGCAGTGTCCTGATTGTGACCGGCACATACACCCCCTACCTGCACGCGCCCCCAGAGAACACTTTTCGGCCATTCATCTTAGAAGTACCCGGGAACACCCGAGAAACAGAATTTATCGGTGTCCGCACCGCCAAAAAATTTGATCTACTAATAACGCCCAATCAAGTTATTGTTTCTCGATAACATTTCTTTGAACCCCCCTGCGGAGTACGTTGGATCATTTGCAGTATTCAAATAAGCGAACGCCCGTTAGATAATCATCTGACTCTGGGCCCATCGTCATTCAAGGAAGCCGAATCCGTCCGTTTTCGATAGCAATCCTGCCTTTGCGCCTTAAGGCGGTGATTTCCGATTGGAGCGATTTCCGTATCAGTCTGCCGACTCGCCGGTAGCCTCTGACGTTTGCGAGATTGCGCATGAATTCCGGAAGAGATGCAGTACCCCCGAGTGCTTCCAAGAGCATTTCTACTTGTCCCCGCTTAAGGTCGGTTTGATTCTCGGCAAAGTAACCAGCTTTTAATCCATCCAAACCGCCCGTAAAGGCTCCGACATCCATAGTGGAGCTCTCTTCTAGATCAAAGTCGGGGTCTTCAAATCGCAAATCATCGGCTTCGTCGGTTCCGGCAGTATCCGGAGGCGTCTCGCCGTTTGCGATCACTAAGGCGGCCAATTCATGGATAAGGGTCATGTCATGCGCAGGAGCTTCACCATCACTAGCGTTGCTGTCCACAAGCTTCGAGAATTGACTTGTAGCGATCATGCTCATACCGGCTTGTTGAGAAATTCCACGGATCTGCTTTTGCCCGGTACATGTTCTCAAAGAAAGCCTGACTGGTCGTGTCTCGATTCATGCAGAGATAGATTTCGAAGGGTAGTTTCGCTGGCCATAACAACGATTCAGGCAGAATCGGTTCACTACTTTGATGAACAAGCTGGGAATGGTGATGCCTAAGAGCCTCAAGCTTGGTGCGTTGCTGAGTGCGGGTAAGTGCAAAAGACCGGATTGAGAAATCCTGAAGAAGTGCTGTCGTCCCGCGATGCCATAGCCAGAAGAAGTAAAAAGTGAGTTTTCCACGGACAAGTTTCCTAGCCAGTTGAGCAGCGCGACCGCATGCTTCGTGATCAGGATGAAAGTCTCCCGGCCAAGGAGCGATGATATGCGTCTCCCCGGAGAGGAGAGGTAGTAGAGCATAGGCGAGCTTGCTTATATGGCCAGAAGCATTCGTATCGGGAAATCCCAAGCGGATGATGTTGTCGGACTTAGGACCAAGTGTATGAAGCGCTTTTTCCAGTTCCTCTCGTCGAAGCTTCGCTAAGCCAGAGTTGTCCGGATACGCGTTCTCCCCATCCGCCACAGCGATCACTTTGACGTCAAGACCCTTCGATGTCTGCGAAGTGATGAAGCCTCCTGTCGCCAGAGTTTCATCGTCAGGGTGCGGCGAGATAATAATTGTGTTTCCGTGCGGCGGAGCCCAAGTGTGAGCAGCCGAGAAAAGTTGTTGCCAATCGGCTTCGTGGCTGACTGGAATAATCATAATTGCCCGACTCTGAGATGCAGAAAGAGGTCGAATCACATGAGACCCCCAAAATATCGATGTTTCAGAGAAATTGACATCTAATAACGAGTACTTTCACCCCGGAGCTCTAGGCTGGATAACAATTACTAAAATCAGCGGGTGTATTAAGAACAGAAAGGCAGCGGACAATTCGCTGCCTTTCTGTTCTTTTTGTAACCCCTCGGATCTCAGCGTTTCCGATTTCCTTTAGAAGTTCGGCTAGCCTGCGGTTTCCTAGCACCGGCTATTTTCTTTCCAATCTTCGTATCCCCAGCCGATGTCATTGCTTTCGGGGCTTCATCCTGTTTGCCCCGATCCTCGCCGGCTATCTTCCCATCGACATCCTGCACCGATATACCTTGGCCACCGTTCATCTGAGATTCCACGAGGTGCAGTCCGAACGAGGATGTCCATGGACCTCGCATATCGGTATCGCCTTCACTCCCGGAGCCAGTTGAGCCATTAAAATACTCATCTACAATTCCTGGCGTCGGCTTCAGCATGCCGATGGTGAATGGTTGCTTTTTCAGGCTATCCAATGCCGCCTGAAATGCTTTCATGTGAGTGATTTCTCGAGTCATCAGGAATTGCAGGGTATCGATTGATCCTGGATCATCGGTATGGTCAATCAGTCGCTCATAAACAATCTTGGCTCTCGCCTCCGCTGCAATGTTACTGCGCAGATCTACATCGAGTTCGCCAGTGATCTTTAAATAGGTCGAGGTCCAAGCATTTCCAATGGAATCGCAGAGATTCACGCCGCCACCACCTGCAATGGTGACGAGTGGTTCTACTTCAGCCGCTTCTCGGTCGGTCTTCAACGACTTCAAATGCATGCGTATCAGCGCTCCTACGACCTCGAGATGGCTCAACTCCTCCGTGCCAATATCCAACAGCAAGTCGCGCCGCCCAAGATCATCAACACAGTTCCATCCCTGAATCGTGTATTGCATCGCGGCTGCGAGTTCTCCGTTGGCTCCGCCAAACTGTTCCAACAACATATTTCCGAACCGTGCATCTGGCTCTCCGATATTCACGGTGTACAACAGCTTCTTTACATGGTGATACATTGTCATCCTCGATTCTGGTGTGAGTGCATGTACATTCGATACGATGCCGGATTTCATCCTCGCAGCTGACTTCTCTGTATCCGAATGGAAATTACTCATCATTGACGGGCAATTCAATTGCTGATCGAACCAAGCTGATCTATTCGGAGCAGCATTTCCAAACTCTTTGTTGATGTCATCGAGCCGACATCTTCTCATTCGGCCGTGCTACTGCTCACTCCGCCTCTATTCGCATCCAAAGTTCTCGTAGGACGCATTAATATCGCGCATCGTGGAGTTGAAAGTGGAAAGCAAGTTTGCTGTGGTAACAGGAGCATCAAGTGGGATTGGTTATTCACTCGCAAAGGAACTGGCGGCCCGAGGTTACGATCTTATCGTCTGTGCGGAAGACAATCGGCTGAATTCGGCAGTCTGGATTTTGAGGGAAAAGGCGTCGAAGTGACTGCTGTCCGGGTGGACCTTGCGACACGCGCGGGAGTTGAGCAGTTGTGGACAGCAATCGAAGGCACGGGCAAGCCATTCGATATCGCATGCATCAATGCAGGTGTCGGCGTCGGTGGACTGTTTCGCGATACAGATCTGGATGCCGAATTGAATATGGTGTCATTGAACTGTGTGGGACACCGTGCAACTCGCAAAGTATGTCACGCAGAGCATGTTGGAACGAAACTCTGGAAAGATCTTATTTACAGCTTCTATCGCCGGTGAGATGGTCGCTCCTCGCGAAGCCGTATACGCGGCAAGCAAGGCATTTGTTCTTTCGTTTCGCGCATAGTCTCCGGTATGAATTGCGGGATACAGGCGTTTCCGTAACTGCTCTTCAGCCTGGACCCACAGACACAGATTTCTTTCATCGTGCTGGAATGGATGACACTGAAGTCGGCTCGAGGGGCAAGTCAGAGAGTGAGCCTGATGACGTGGCGCGCCAGGGAATCGATGCGCTTCTGGCCGGCAAAGACCACGTATATTCCGCTTCATTGAAAACAAAAATCGAAGGTATGCTCGCCAATGCAGTGCCTGGAGTGATGAAGGGTGCCATGCACGAGAAGATGGCCAAGCCGTTAAGGGAGAAATGAAACCGCTGATCTCACGATGGACAACCCGTTCAGACGTAGGTAGAGGCTTCTATCAGCTTGGCGAAGGCTGACGCGTTGAAGAAAATCTTCGAGGAGAAGACATGCTGAACTCATTCACTGAAAAACCAAATGCGAAACCCGTACCTGAATCCGGTAGCGCAGGCACCATCCTCAATGGCCGATATCTGGCCCCACCGGAAGACAAAGACGGTCGACGATGGATCAGAACCAGCGCTCTTATCCAGGCATCTCCAGAAGATCTATATCGGCGATGGCGAGACGTTGAATCTGCGCCAAGTTGGCAGGAACAGATCTCACAAGTGACCGGCACGGGTGAGACCACGTCCCACTGGATCATGGGCTTTGGAGACAAAACATTTCAGTGGGACTCGGAAGTACTTGCAGACGAGCCCGGAAAGCGCATTGCCTGGCGATCTATTGCGGGCGACTCCGACAATGCGGGAGAAGTGATCTTCGAATCTTCTCCAGGCGGTCATGGCACTATCGTGACGGTTCTTCAGGAATTCAAACTGGGTAGGTTTGCGAACGCATGGGAGACATTGGTGGGTCGCAACCCGAAACAGGCGGTCATCGAAAATTTGCGGCATTTCAAGGCTCTTGCAGAAACTGGCGAGATCCCTCGTACGCAGGGCCAACCGCACGGCCCACGCGGCTCCATCGGCGGAATGAAGAAGTCGATGTTCGGCGAAACAATCGAGACCCCTCCGGGGAACGATCTCAAAGCAAGCTAAAACTGGATCTCAACCGAAGCGAAATAATAACTCGCACCGCCGCGAATGGAGTCCGAATGAAAGCCGTATGTTGGATGGGTAAGAGCAAGATAGAAACTTTGAATGTAGCGGACCCAGCCCTGTTGAATCCGCACGACGCCATTATCAAGATCACTCGGACAGCCATATGCGGCTCAGATCTGCATCTTTTCGACGGATTTATTCCAACAATGGAAGCCGGCGATATCCTCGGCCATGAATTCATGGGAATTGTGGAGGAGACAGGTGCGGATGTAACCAATTTAAAGCGGGGAGATCGAGTAGTTGTTCCTTTTACAATCGCGTGCGGCAATTGTCTGTTCTGCAAGAAAAACATCTGGTCAGCTTGTGACAACTCCAACCCGAATGCACACTTGATGGAGGCTGCTTATGGCTACTCCGGTTCGGGGTTATTTGGCTACTCTCACATGATGGGCGGCTATGCGGGCGGACAGGCGCAGTATGTCAGAGTGCCATTTGCTAATGTCGGACCACTGAAAATTGAAAGTGACTTACCGGATGAGAAAGTGTTATTCCTATCCGATATTTTTCCAACCGGCTACATGGCGGCCGAAAATGCTCAAATCGAATCCGGGGACACGGTCGCTGTCTGGGGATGCGGGCCAGTGGGTCAATTCGCAATTGCGAGTGCCTTTATGCTGGGCGCTGCCCGTGTGATCGCAATCGATCGTCTGGAGGAGCGTCTTGAAATGGCCCGCTCTTTGGGTGCAATTTCCGTGGATTATTCCCACGAAGATGTCAGCGTATTGACCGCTTTGAAAGACCTCACCGGAGGCATCGGTCCAGATTCATGTATTGACGCCGTGGGGCTGGAAGCCCATTCTACTGAGCTGCAGGGAATCTATGACGAGATAAAGACGAAATTGATGCTTGAGACTGACCGTCCGAGCGTATTGCGGCAGGCAATTCAGGCGGTGCGTAAAGGCGGAACCCTCTCCATCCCGGGTGTGTATGGCGGACTGCTCGATAAGGTGCCCTTTGGCGCCGCATTCGGAAAGGGCATCACTATGAAGATGGGGCAGACCAATATGCACAAGTACATGAAACCCCTGCTTGAACGAATCGAGAAAGGACAGATCGATCCGAGCTATATCATCTCTCACCGAATCACTCTTGAAGAAGCTCCGGAGATGTATAAGGTTTGGCGGGATAAGAAAGAGCGTGTAACGAAAATCGTAATCGACCCATGGGCGGAAAAGGCAGCTGCATAGATACTCCTGAACCAGGGGTGGTTCTAAGCTGCTTGGAGAAGATAAATCTTCTACCTGATAGCGGGCGGGGTGATCTGAATTAGCACCGCGCTCGGCCCTTGAGGTTTGAACTCGCAGTCGAATATGCAATTCACTGTCGGAGAATGCACTCCCACCACCATTACCCTTTTCGCTGGTCCATGTTCTGTCCGCTAGATTGACCTTCTCCGGGTTCCTCCATGGACTTCGTGAAGTAACTACCTTTTATAAAGGTGTTCTTCCGCCGGTAGCTCCATAAATTTCTCCGGTCACGTAGCTCGCATCATCCGAGGCAAGAAAGACAAACACCGCTGCCTGTTCCACCGGCATCGCAGGACGTTCGAAAGCAGTATTTTCACCAAAGTTTTTCACTTTCTCTTGCGCCATGGTCGCTGGAATAAGCGGCGTCCACACCGGACCCGGAGCCACTCCGTTGACGCGGATTCCCGACTTGATAGCGAGTTTTGAAAAGCTCTTGGTGAGGCTGACGAGGGCGGCCTTGGTGGCTGCATACGGTGCCAGCGATTCGGCGGGTTGAAATGCCTCGATCGAGCAGGTGTTCAGAACCACCGCGCCTGGTTTCATATGTGGCAGGGCAGCCTGCGTGAGAAAGAACGTCCCATATACGTTGGTTCGAAACGTTGCATCGAATTCATCTTCCGGAATGTCCTCAAGCTTTTTATATGTTCGCTGAAATGCGGCATTGTTCACAAGCACGTCGAGACGACCGAACATCTTCACTGTTTCATTCACCAGTTGCTGGCAAAAACTCTTACCACGTATGTCTCCGGAGATCGCGATGACGCGACGGCCCGCAGACTCGACCAACTTCGCCGTTTGCTTCGTGTCTTCTTCCTCTTCCGGCAGATAGGAGAAGACGATGTCGGCCCCCTCCTTGGCAAAGCAGAGAGCTACGGCGCGTCCGATTCCGCTGTCGCCACCGGTAATGAGTGCTGCGCGGCCCAGCAGTTTGCCGTGCCCGGTGTAGCTTTCCTCGCCATAGTCGGCCGGGGGATTCAGATCGTTGGAGCTGCCGGGTGCAGTCTGCTTCGGCTGCGGAAAGGGCGGTTTCGGAAATCGTTCGCGAGGATCTGCGAGCTCTCTGACATCTTCGACGTCTACGCTGCCTTTAACCACGGATCACCTCGGAGAATATCTTTCGCGAGCGGAAGACAGCTGGCTACCTGCATGGCAGGAAACTTCGCCTCGTTTAAAGCGCTCGCTATTACGGAGATGCAAAATCGAACATAAGGAGTTGGCAAGGCATGGCAGAGATAGGCGAACGATCGCGGCGATGCAACCGACATTCCATCTCATCAACAAAGAGGTCTCAGATGTCACCTTTTGTGTTTCTATCCCAATGGGAATGGAAGCTCAATTCGTCAAGACGGTTTAAGTTGCGAGCGGGAGTCGGATTCCGCTGCGCTTGCGGAGGCGATCAACCTGAGATAATCGGCCTCGACGCTCGGATTTACCGTTCGTCGCCTTCGACGATTGGACATGGGCAATTTGTCCGGCTTCTCGTTGATGAAACGGTACCAAAGGCGCAATAGATCGCTCAGAATGATGGAGACAAAGCTTACGAATCATGGTCGGCAGCGGATGAGCCCCGGTCTAGATGTCGGTCTTTAGACAGGCCAATGCGGACTCTTGTCTGCTTGACTTCCATCACTTCCCGGAATCTAGCATCTGAGGTTTGTAGGAGAGAAACGATGCCGAAACCATTGCGAAGGACCCCCTGTGCCTGTACCAGCTTCCGGCGCGCGAGTCGCGCAATCTGTCATTTGTATGATCTTGTTTTGGCCCCAGTCCATCTTAAAGCATCCCAATTTATGCTCCTGCAGGCGATAAGTGAATCCGAAGAGATTGCCCACTGTGATCTCGCCCGTGACTACGCTGCTTCGGTGGAGACGCTATCTCGCAGGCTCGCCAGCGCCAGAAAGTCTGGCCTGGTTCAGATGCAAACCGGAAAGCGACAAAAAAGAATCTACCGTCTCACCCCGAAAGGGACGCGGCTGCTGGAAGCCGCGCTCCCGTACTGGGAGATGGCACAGTTTCGCTTGCGTAAGACCCTTGGAGATACCGACTGGCAACTTCTTTCTGGATTTGCCGAACATGTGGCAGCTGCCGCGATTCGAGCCGAGTTGCTTTCGGCTGCCAAGAATCGAGGCGGTCCGGAAGTCAAAATGAGCGCCTGAAAATTTTTGAAAATGCGTCGTGCCTCTTTTCTACGTATGTCGCTCACGATGGCTGAGATGTTGCTATAGCAACCCACATCCTTTATTTCCAAAGGCATCTCGCTAAGTCGCTCAAACCATCTACCCCTTTGTTCATTTCGTTTCCGCGGTGCGCGGGCAATCTATTGACCGGCCAGAATTGGATCGAAACGCACGGAGAAGTAAATGGGCACGGCGACAGTCGAGCAGCGCTTAACAGAGATATGGGAAACGCCCCGGACCGTGTGGGGATGGTTTGCCACCGTAGACCATAAAGAAATCGGCGAGCGTTACTTGGTGACAGCTTTTATTCTGCTCGCGATTGGCGGGATTGAGGCGCTGATTATGCGGATTCAGCTGGCGCAGCCGAATCTTTCAATTCTTCCGCCGGAAATGTACGATCAGCTTTTCACGATGCATGGTCTGACCATGATTTTCTGGTATGCATCGCCTATTCTCTCCGGCTTTTCCAATTATCTAATTCCACTAATGATCGGCGCGCGTGATATGGCATATCCGCGCCTGAATGCTTTCAGCTATTGGACATTCTTGCTCTCTGCAGTCCTTCTCTACATAGGGCCATGCATGGGTCAGGCGCCTCACGGTGGATGGTTCGCATATGTTCCATTTACCAACATTCAATATTCGCCGGGTCACGGCATGGACTTTTATGCGCTCGCGCTAATCTTCTTGACAATATCGACAACCGTCGGAGCGATCAATTTTATTACTACGATATTGCGACTACGCGCGCCGGGAATGTCAATCAGCAAGATGCCGATGCTGTGCTACAGCACAGGAACAATTTCATTCGCAATTCTCTTTGCACTGCCTGCGTTGACTGTGGATTGTGTTTTCCTAGAGCTGGACCGCCACTGGGGTACGCATCTCTTCACGGTATCGGGCGGTGGAAACGTGCTGATGTGGCAGCAGCTGTTCTGGTTTTTCGGTCATCCCTGGGTATATGTGATTTTTATTCCTGCCATGGGAATGCTGTCGATGATTATCCCAGTCTTTTCGCGGCGGCCACTGGCAGGGTATCCGTATGTCGCCATCTCGACGGTTCTTACCGGTGTGGTCGGGTTTAGCGTCTGGCTCCATCATATGTTCGCGGTGGGTATGTCGGATATGGCAATGAGTTTCTTCAGCGCTGGAAGCATGTTGGTATCCATCTTTACTATCGTGCAGGTATTTGCCTGGATCGCTACCATCTGGAAAGGCCGACTCGTAATGATGACGGCCATGTATTTCGCGCTTGGTTCGATTGCGTGTCTCGTGATTGGCGGGCTCAGCGGAGTTTATACGGCGATTATTCCCGTCGACTGGCAGGTGCATGACACCTACTTTGTGGTCGCGCATATCCACTATGTTTTGATTGGAGCGAATGTCTTCCCGGTATTTGCAGGCTTCTATTACTGGCTTCCGAAGATGACCGGACGAATGATGAATGAGCGGCTCGGCAAGTGGAGCTTCTGGATCATGTTCATCGGCTTCAACGTTGGTTTTTTTCCTATGCATCTGCTAGGCCTGGATGGCATGCCGCGCCGAATCTACACCTATCCCACCGCACTTGGGCTCGGGCCGACAAACGCCGTGGTGACGGTTGGCGCATTTATTTTGGGGATTGGAATTCTCGTTAGCATTATCAATTTCTTCTTTAGTCTGCGTCACGGCCGCATCGCAGGAAGAGATCCCTGGAACGCCGACAGCCTGGAGTGGGGGACCGATTCTCCCCCCGCACCCTATGCGACGATTCATATCCCTACAGTGGTTTCGCGCTGCCCGCTTTGGGACGACCACGATGAAGAAGCTGATCCCGATGGAAGCCGAATCCTCGACCATGGTCGGCAGACGCCCTCGACCACATGGCTCGATGCGGATCCATTCGCGATTTCCCAGATGCCATATGAGTCGATTGCGCCATTACTGCTGGCGATTGCCTTATTCATACTTTTCTGTGCAATGGTGTTTGAACTGCTGTGGATCGCTTTGGCGGGGCTCGTTCTTACATTTGCGTGCGGATGCTTCTGGCTCTGGCCGCGCCCGGAGGAACAACCGGAATGAGTACAACCATCAACCTGTATCACGATACCGCAGAAAAGGTTGTCATGCCGATCGATGGGGATCGCGGCACATTGGCCATGTGGATGGTCATCGCGACCGAGGCTTCTTTGTTCCTTACATTGTTCAGCGCATATTTTCTTGAGGGCAACAATAAAAATCGCTGGTTGATCGACCAGCCGCCAAAATTCACCTACGCGCTGATCCTGCTGGTCATTCTGCTTTGCAGCAGCATCGTGCTGCATTGGGGCGAACGGCAACTAAAGCAGCAGCGATATGGCGTTGCTCGCATTGCATTGGCAGTCACCGTGTTGCTGGGCCTGGGATTCCTGACACTCCAGTCCTTCGAATACATGGATCACTGGAAGAGCCTGACGCCGGACAGCGATTCCTACGGAGCGATCTTTTATACGATCACGACATTTCATGCGGCGCACGTAATCGTTGGGCTGCTGATATTGGGCTACGTGCTCTGCCTTCCGCGATACGCGCCTGCGTGCGAGTCTCCTTATCGCCCGTACCATGTTGCATCGCTGTATTGGCATTTTGTCGATCTAGTATGGATTTTTATTGTCGTCATTCTTTACCTGATACCGAATGGCATTGTGTATGGTCACTGAAATTAAATCTCAGACGCGGGAAGTATCACCGAAACGTCTTTGGTTTGGACTCACCGCGGCGGCGTTGTGCTGGATGGGACTGGGAATCGCCGACGTGCTGATTACCTGGCGGGCCTGTCTGCACCAGGAAGCATTCGGCGGAGCAAGCAGCCATCCAGGATTGCGCGTCTTGAACATCGTTCTTTTTCTGGTATTGCTTGTCATCACAGTTGTTGCCGGCGCAATGTCGTATCGCAACTGGCGGCATCTGGCGGGCGGGATCGAAATCCAACGAGCGGAAGCGACGGGAGCGCGGGAATATCTGGCACTGCTGGGCGTGTTCATCAGCATCACCTTAGGCATTGGAATCGTCTGGTTCGGGCTTCCGCTACTCATCCTCAGTCTCTGTGTGAGGACGCGATGAAGCCGAGGCGGGAAACTCCGAGCAAAGAAACAGCAGGCATTCGTTTAATGCTGGCGGTGTTGTGCTGCGTGGTAACCGGATGCACAGGTGGCCAGGCTCTCCTGCCTTATCCAGTCATGACAGGCGGGAACGCACAGCACGGCAAGCAAGTTATAGAGGAAAAGGGATGTGGGGCTTGTCACACGATCCCAGGCGTTTATACCGCACGCGGTGTTGTAGGTCCGCCACTGATGTTCTTTAGCCGTCGGACAATGATCGCTGGGGAGCTCCCAAACACACCGGACAATCTTGTTCGCTGGATAAAAAATCCGAAGCTTGTCGAACCCAAGACAGCCATGCCCGATCTCGGTTTGAGCGATGAAGAAGCGCGCGATGTTGCGGCATATCTGTACACCTTGCGCTGAATGGAGAGGATGAACATGGAGCGAGCGAAAACTATATCTGCACTGGGCGTCGGATTTGTTTCGTTCTGCGGAATCGTCTGGCCGCTGGTTTCTCCCGGTTTGGCGCAACAGAACAGCGGCCAGAATCAGGCAACCTCCAGCAATAACGCGGGTGTCGGAATGACCAATGAAATTCCGGGCGCGTTGCCGGGCATCCATCTCGTTTCGCCGGTTCCCAACGGCCAATGGACATTGCCTGCTGGCGATTATGCCAATACAAGGTATAGTCCGCTTGCGCAGATCAATACCCAGAATGTTCAGAACCTGCACATGGTCAGCAGTTACTCCGTTGGTATTCCGCATGGGTTTGAGGGCCAGCCGCTAGTTGTGGGGAGCACCCTATATATGGTCACTCCATACCCGAATAACTTGATAGCTCTCGATTTGACAAAGCCGGGCTTTCCACAGGAATGGATATTCGAGCCACATCCCGATATTCGTTCCGTGGGAATTGCTTGCTGCGATGTGGTGAATCGTGGTGCAGTCTATGCCGACGGCAAGATCATTTACAACACGCTGGATGCCTACACGGTGGCCGTCGATGCGAACACGGGAAAACTGGTATGGCGAACACAGGTCGGCGACATCCAACTAGGCGAAACGATCACAATGGCACCGATCGTTGTGAAGAATGTCGTGCTTACTGGGATCAGCGGCGCTGAGCTAGGAGTGCGGGGCCGTCTCACCGCTATTGATGTTGCGACCGGAAAGATTTTATGGCGAGCGTGGAATAGTGGGTCTGATGCCGACGCGCGGATTGGGGCAGACTTCAAACCGTTTTACAAAAAAGATCAGGGCAAAGACCTTGGATTGACCACTTGGACGCCGGGCCAATGGAAACTCGGCGGAGGCACGATCTGGGGTTGGATTTCTTACGACCCCGAACTGAACCTTATCTATTACGGAACAGGAAATCCTGGCGTGTGGAACCCAGATATGCGACCGGGAAGCAACCATTGGTCAATCACGATCTGGGCGCGGAATCCGGAAACCGGCGAAGCTAAATGGGCCTACCAGATCGTTCCGCATGATGCCTGGGATTACGACGAAATCATGGAAAACATTCTGGTCGACATGCCGTGGCAAGGAAAAGAACGCAAGTTGCTACTGCATCCAGGCCGCACTGGATTTATGTTTGTGCTGGATCGCGAGACCGGAGAGGTTTTGGCGGCGGATAAGTATGTGCCAGTCACCTGGGCAAACGGATATGACCTGAAGACTGGGTTGCCCGATATCAATCTCGATAAACGCACCCACTTCGGGAAATATGCGACCGATATCTGCCCGTCTTCTACCGGCGGCAAGGATTTTATTCCCTCCGCATTTTCTCCGCGCACCGGGTATATCTATATCCCCGCACACAACACCTGCATGGATTACGAAGGCACAGCGGTGAACTATATTGCGGGCACGCCTTATCTTGGAGCGAGCGTCCGCATGTATCCGGGCCCCGGTGGATATCAAGGGGAGCTAATCGCGTGGGACGTTGCCAATAAGAAACAGGTTTGGGGAATCAAAGATCTTGAGTTGCCTGTCTATGCTGGTGTGCTGGCAACCGGAGGAGATTTGGTTTTTTACGGAACGATGGAAGGGTGGTTCCGCGCCGTAGATGCCCGCACGGGAAAGATTCTGTGGCAGGCGAAGACCGGATCGGGGATCATTGGCGATCCAATCACATTCACTGGGCCGGATGGTAAACAATACATCGCCATTTTCTCCGGAATCGGCGGATGGATGGGAGCAACAGCTTTTTCCTCAGTTTCAACCGATGATCCCTATGCCGCGCTGGGCGTGGTAGGCGCGATGAAAGCAATTAAAGGAAAAACACAACCGGGGGCGGCTCTGTATGTTTTTAGTTTCTAAAGCCACGATGTTTTTCGTTTTGTTCTCTACTACGGCAGCCATTGCCGCAACGCCGACGCTTCGTGTGTGCGCTGACCCGAACAATATGCCGTTCTCGAACCAAGCTCGGCAGGGATTTGAAAATCAGCTGGCAAAGTTAGTCGCAAACGATCTAGGAATGCAAGTCTCGTATTTCTGGTTCCCGCAGCGGAAGAAGTTCTTCGACAGGACATTGAACGCGGGCAACTGCGATGTAGTAATGGAAGTGCCTTCCGGCATTCCGGTCGCTGCAACGACGATTCCTTATTACCAGTCGAGCTATGTTTTCGTCTCACGGCGAGACCGTCATCTACATATCAAATCCATGGACGACCCAAGGCTACAACATTTGCGGATCGGCGTGCATATTACCGGCGACGAGGACAGCAATTTGCCACCGGTAAATGCGCTCACCAGCCGGGGCATCGTACAGAACCTGGTGGGATACAGCCTCTACGGAAAACTTTCAGAAAAAAACCCTCCCTCAGACTTGATCCAGGCAGTCGCCAACAAAGATGTCGATGTGGCGATCGCCTGGGGGCCAATGGCCGGATACTTTGCAAAACATAGTCGGGTGCCGTTGGAAGTTACTCCCGTCGACGTTGTCTCGCCCAATCCAGAGCTTCCGTTCACGTTCGCTATCTCGATGGGCGTGAGACATGGAGATACGAAATTGCAACAGCAGCTGAATGTTGAAATTCAGCGCCGCGAATCGGACATTCGCCAACTATTACTGACTTACGATGTCCCGTTGTTAAATGCGCCGCCCGCGGTCCACATGGGGTACTGAACGATGCGAACCAATAGGCAATCCCGAATTTTTCTCCTGATGAATGCGGCCTTGCTGACAGCGGTGCTCGCAATCGCTGGCTGCAAATCGACACCGTTAGTGGCCACGTCGGTTCCTCCTTCGCCAACAAACGTTGGTCCCGTGCCTGGAGGACAACAACCGCCCGCTGCGCGAACGAATCCGTTTGCTAACGACCCCGTTGCATTGCAGGACGGAAGGAGACTGTTCGATTGGTACAACTGCTCCGGCTGCCATGGTGGACATGCCGGCGGAGGCATGGGACCGAGTCTTCGAGATACAACCTGGCTCTATGGAAATAGCGATGCGCAAATTTACGACTCAATTGCTGAAGGACGATCCAATGGAATGCCTGCCTGGGGATCGAAGATTCCGCAAGACCAGATCTGGCAATTGGTGGTGTACATCAAGTCGATGAGGACTCCGGAAGAACCCGATCCGCCAACCGAGCCGGCGAATGAGCAGGTTTCAAACCCAGAGAACAACACTCCGCTGGGTATCGGTCCGCACCAACATTGAGTGAGGAAATGTATGCGTCGTCTTCTGCTGATTAGCCCGCTGCTTCTATTGATGCTCGGTTGCGAGCATGCGCAGACGACGCTTTATTCCGGCGGCCCGGCGGCCCACAGGATTGCCGGAATGTCTTGGCTGCTGGTAATTCTGTTCCTTGTAATCACGCTGATCATGTGGCTGTTGATTGCGTGGGCGGCAACAACACGACGCGGAACGCTGGAGGAGCACGCGCCGGTGGACGTTGGCGGCGGTCAGGGTTGGATCGCCATCGGCGGCCTGGCGATTCCATTTGTAGTTCTCTTCATTCTGTTTGTGCTGGGATTAAAACTACTGGCGAGTTTCCCTATCCATGATCCCCATCATGGCGATGTAAAGCCCGACATCCTGGTGATTGGACATCAATGGTGGTGGGAGGTTCACTACCTAAATCCTCAACCGTATCTGCAGGCCACGACCGCGAACGAAATTCACATTCCGGTCAATCGCCCCATCACGCTGGAATTGGAATCGCAGGATGTAATCCATTCTTTTTGGGTACCGGCATTGCACGGCAAAGTCGATCTGGTTCCGGGGCATCCGAACTTTGTGCGTATTGAAGCGAGCCACGCCGGAAATTTCTCCGGGCAATGCGCGGAATATTGCGGTGCACAACATGCCCACATGCGCCTACTCGTAGTCGCCCAGGAACCGGACGAATATCAGGCATGGCTCGAACAGCAGCGGAAGCCGGGAGCGGAACCTGCATCTCAGGAAGCGATAGACGGAGAAAAGATTTTTCTGGCTGGCCCTTGCTCCATGTGCCATACGATTCGCGGAACCGTGGCAGGAGGCTCAGTTGCTCCCGATCTGACTCATATCGGGAGCCGACAGTACATCGCCTCCAATTCTTTTCCTAACAACGATGCGTATCTGGAGGCGTGGATCACCCATGCGCAATCATTGAAACCTGAAACACAGATGCCGAACCTGACTCAATTTGATGGTCAACAATTACGCGATCTTGTTGCATATCTTCGCCAGTTGAAGTGACAAACTTTCAATGCAGGAGTAACCCAATGCACCCATCCATTTTTCACAGATCAAAGACGATTTCCGGACTTCTCGCCCTGATGTGCGCACTTGGAGGGTCTGCTTTCGCTCAGTCAAGGCCGAACTGTCCTGATCTGCCGGATGCCGGCCGTCTGCGCAGCGTGTTGCAATCTGTGGTGAAACAGGGTTCCAGTAAAAATGGAGGCTTGGGAAATCAGGAGTGGGCAGTCATTGTGAACCGTGACGGAGTCGGTTGCGCCGTCGTTTACAGCGGTACAAGTCGCGCACAGGAATGGCCGGGAAGCCGTGTGATTGCGGCTTCCAAAGCAAATACCGCAAACGGATTGAGCAATGACAATTATGCATTGTCCACGGCGAACATCTACGCGGCTTCGCAGCCGGGACAGAGTTTGTACAGTCTTGCGACAAGCGCGCCTCCCAATGCGCAGGCAGCGTTCGGGAATCCAGTTTCCTTTGGCACGGACAATGACCCGATGATCGGAAAAGCGGTTGGAGGCATCATTGTTTTCGGCGGCGGCCTACCCTTGTATAACGCCCAGGGAAAGATTGTCGGAGGCATTGGTCTTAGCGGCGATACTTCTTGCACTGATCACGTCGTCGCCTGGAAGATTCGACATGAACTTCATCTGGACAATGTTCCAATGGGGCCGAGTCCGGAGCACAACGACAATATGATCCTTGATTTTAAAAATGGAATAAGCCCCAGTGGATTTGGACATCCGGCTTGCAAGGGCGGCATGGCATCAAACTACATTATTCAGGATCTTTCCAAACAGTTCCCAACCGGCGGCGGACATATGTAGAGTCAAGAATGCCTATCGAATCAATACCATAGGTACGAGCGGCGTCTCATGATCTCCAAATGCTTTTATCCGAGCTGACGTTGGGAGCTACCTTTATTTGTGGGTTTGTTTAGCAAAGGCCACCGGCAGTTCCATCCAGGAGTGCGCGAAGCCGATTAGCAGGGACGCGCTTGCATTTCCTCAGGCACCTGTTGCAAAACGATCACGGGTTCTGCCGGTTGACTGGAAATGCAATTCCCTGATACCGAGGCTGCAATTCCCCAGCGGTAATAATTCCCTGTTAAATCGCGCTCCTAAAATCTGATTCTGCTGGCAGAAGTCGGCCTAGATTCATGGGACTGGAGCGATTGTCCTTTGAAATTCGTTGAGCAGTACGTCCACATGAATGCAGAGAAGACCCATGCTGCCCTCAATGCCCCTGACTCGATACAAATCGTGGGGGATCTGAAGATTGCGGATTTTCGAAACATCGCTGGCCAATCCTTCCTCGAATATTTTTTCAGTCCGTTTAATGATCGGAGAGGCGGCCCATGCAGACAATGCGGCCAGTATTGGATGAAGAAGAACAAGCGTCAAACTGCCTACTGCTCTAAAACCTGCGGGTCAAAATTCACGGCTCGGGCCTCCAACCGGAACCGACGCAGAAATGAACGCGAGAATCTGTGTGAATCTGCGAGGAAATCTGTAGCCGAATGGTCAAGATCAAGGCAGCAGATTGACTGGAAGCGATGGATTGTTTCCAATCACCCCCAGATCAGCAAGAAATTTCTTGGCCAACTCGTGAAAAAAGGGGAACTCGTTGTCCCAGTCAAGCCCAAGTCTATGAAGCGGGGCGAGTAGGAGCACGACGCCATGAAGTTTGTAGTGCACGTGACGAACAGCGAATTGTCCCCTCAGTTGAGAGACATACTGAACCAATGACGATCTGCAAGCTCAAATCGGATATGATCAGTAGCATATCTGGGAGGGACCATTGCGCAAGCTAGCCCTTATTCTGGTGTTGTGTGTCGCTGGGACCTGTATGGCAGCCGCGGCAAAAAGCGTATACGATTTCACTCTGAAATCTATCGATGGGCAGCCGGTCAGTTTGGATAGTTATCACGGCAAGGTTCTTCTGCTGGTGAACGTCGCCAGCAAATGCGGATATACGCCACAGTACGCTGGTCTCGAATCACTGTATGAAAAGTACAAGGATCGCGGTTTGGTGATCGTCGGTATTCCGGCGAACAATTTTGCGGGTCAGGAACCCGGCACCAATGAGGAAATTAAGAAGTTCTGTACCAACAAGTACAACGTATCTTTCCCGATGATGTCCAAAGTTTCGGTGCTGGGCGCAGATAAGACGCCGCTCTATATCTTCCTGACGGATAAGTCGATCAACCCTCAGATTGGCGGCGACATCCGGTGGAACTTCACCAAGTTCCTGTTCGACCGCAATGGCAAGCCGGTGGCCCGATTCGAACCGGCCGTTACTCCGAACTCACCTCAGGTGGTAACAGCCATTGAATCCGCTCTCGCGCGATAGGTCTGCGTGGGTTTCTAACGGGACCGGTCTAATCGATGTTCGTGCGGGTTACCCGCGAGATACACCCATCTCCTTACTGATCTGAACTCGATGAGTGACTCGGAGCTTGGGCGCTCATCAGTGCCGCCGTATGTCACGCCGGCGGGGTGGCACTAATTGGCATTGACCCTAAGACCCTCCTGGCCACGGGCGTAGGTCCGGCGGCCGGAAAAGTGGAATAGGACAGTCAAATGTCGGACTGTTGATTGGACGGTAAGAACGGACGGTCAGAATTGTAGGAGTAGAAGATGCCGGGCTGATCGTAGTTCTAGGAGTCGAGGACGTAGTAGACGAGACCGCTCTGCTGGCGACCATGATGCCGTTCCAGGCTTCGCCGTCGTCGGCCGACCTCAGGAAAGTGCGACTCGTAAGTAGTGGCTGCAGTACCTGAGATGCGGACGTTTGGCCCTGGACAACCACCGTCGTAGTGCCGACAACAAGTATGGCCATTGCGCATCGAGAAATACCTGCAAGAATCTTCATCGACAGCTCCTGCGTGATTATAGTGCGAAGATCGGGTGGCATTTTGGCAACATCCTGTAAGGAGAACAAGCATGCGCGTATCACGACGTGGTTTTATCGGGGTGGGCAGTCTTGCAGTACTGGGCGTGCGCATCAGCAGCGCACAACAAAGAGGAGAGCTTCGTATCTTTGTCGACTCCGCACCATTTCTCGAAGCCGATGAAGCTGCTGGGGCGGAGGAGCGAGTCGATTGGCGTGGCTCAGACGTCCGCGCCATGAACGCTTGCACACAGAGTTATGCCGCGACCGAATTGCGTCGGCATATCCGCCTTCTCACGGGAGAGGAGCTGTCGATTGCGGCCCCGGGGAATGGTGAACTGGCCGGGATTTACGTTTTGAGCTTGGATGACGCCTCGGTCCCCTCCGTCGCCAAGGCTGTTATCGCCGAGGAGAAGCTTGAATCGCGCCTCACCGTTTCCGGTGGCTTTGCTCTGGTGCCGCACCGGGGGTCACTCTACATGGTTGGAAAGGATAGAGCAGGCGCTCTATACGCCGCTTATCACTTTCTGGAAATGCAAGGGATTCGTTGGTACGAACCCGGGGAAGAGAACACTTATATTCCTGAGAAAACAGAGCTGAAGATACCGGCCAGTCTCGTGATCGAGACGCCGATGATGTTCAGCCGCGGTTTTATTGGACCGGGCGCAGTCACCCGTGATTTTCATATATGGATGGCCCGCAATCGGCTGAACCTTTGGGAGAACGAGCAGGGTGGTCAGCCGTGGCTCAAGAAACTTTGCCTCTTATTAATAGGCGGAGGTCACGACGCGTACCCTCGCTACATTAACCCACAAGCCGAATACCCGTACGCTTACCCTTTATTCCCAGCATCGAGTGGTAAGCCGAAGGATCCGTACAAAGTGGACGCGGCCTCTTACCTCGGTGATGCCAACCACGACGGGAAGCTAAGTTATTGGGAGGCCCATCCGGAGTGGTATGGGATGGAGAACGGAGTTCGCCGCCCATTTCGGAACGTTGAGGATCTCAATCCGTGCACCTCGAACGACGACATGCTGGCGGAGGTGTTCAAGGGTATCATCCAGGATCTAGCTGCAGGGCGTTTGCTCTATGTGGATCAATACAATTTTTGGGGGCTCGACTCGCATAAGTGGTGCGAGTGCCCCATATGCACAGCGCAGGGCTCTCCGACCGACCGGATACTTATCGTTATTGTTAAGTTGCGGCGGAGCCTAGTCGAGGCCAAGCAAAGGGGCGAGTTGAAGCGCGACGTGAAAGTCGTATTTGCTATGTATTACGAGACGATCAAACCGCCTACACGACCGGTGCCTGCAGATTTCGACTATGAAAACTGCATGGGCACGATGTTCCCGATCTCGCGATGCTACGGCCATTTTATCGATGACCCGAATTGCACAGAATACAACAAAATTTTATGGGAGGAACTGACGGCCTGGAGCAAGGCCTTCAGCAAGGGACAGTTGCTCATCGGTGAATACTACAACATCTCGAGATGCAAGAGCCTGCCTGCGCTGGACACCCGTACGATGGTTCATGACATCCCGGCTTATTACAGCCTCGGTGCGCGAAATATGCATTACATGCATGTCTCGTATCCGCACAATGGGCCAAAACGCTGGCGGGATTTTCTCTTTGCCAAGTTGCTCTGGAATACGAACGTCGATGCGAACAGCTTATTCCAGGAATATCTCCGCAATTTCTATGGCAAAGATGAAGCAGCGCCAATGGGCGAGCTCTACGGGCATCTTGAAACCGCCGTTTCTCCCATTACCTCCTGGCGAGGCTTCAACCCCACACTTACCAGCCTGCTCTTAAAAGACAAAGACCCGGAATCTATCGAGCATCTCAAGATCAAGGAAACCCATTCGGCGCAAAATGATGGCGTGGACCTGGAAGAGAGCGTAGCTCACATGGCGCAGTGCCGCACGATCCTGAACGGTCTGCTGCCTCGTTCGCTAGCAGAACCATTCGCGGGCCGCTTGCGCGAAGATGACATGCACGTTCGGTATGCTGAGAATACCGCGGGCTTCTACTATCGAGTAGCTCAGGCGGTTCAAGCCAAGCGGCACGGCGATCTGGAGACAGCGCGCAGTTTCTGGCGCCAAGCAAAGATCTATGCCGACGGCCTGACGCAAGAAACTGTTGTGGTGCACACGAGTTCTTCTGATGCCATGGCGAAGGACGGGTTGGTGGCTACACAGCTAGCGCAATACTTCCAAAAGCTCGGCGACGAACTTCAGGTCGGGTAAGAAGACCGTACTTTGAAGTCGCGGCATCGCTGAAAGAGGATGGAATCGCCTCCGCGAAATGGGGGGCAACCCATTCTCTGCCTTCATCCTTATCCGACGACGGGAATCCGAATTTTAACTCCGCTGCGTCAGCCGATTTCGCCATCCGGGCGATGGAGGCATCTTATAAAAAGGAAGAAGATGAGAATAAAGCAACGCGACGGTATCAGTGTGAGCGATCTGGTCGTTTGGATTTCATCGGCGGAGCGGATCAGAGCTGATGGCAATCTGACATGAGAAAAGGGAGCGGTCCTGTCAGGGCTATGAGCCGGAGATCTTGGTGGTGGCTTCCCAAAGTCCATTCAGGTAATAGGCTCCCATGGCCCGATCATAAAGGCCGTACCCGGGATTGCCGGTTTCTCCCCAGATCATTCGGCCGTGGTCCGGACGCGCGTAGCCGTCGAAGCCGATCTCCACCTAAGCGCGAATAATGGCGGCCATGTCGAGCGACCCATCCGAGGAATATTGTGCCGTCTCCTAAAATTGCCGCGCTGATCGACTTTTATATTTCGGAGGTGGGCAAAGTGAATGCGCTTTTCTCTCCCAAATTCCTTCACCATCGCGACCACATCGTTTCGCAAGTCGGCGCCCAGCGATCCGGAACACCGCGTGAGACCATTGTCCACGGTGCCTGCGCAAAGGCAGTTCACCCTGATATTGTCCGCCGCGTAATCGGACGCCATTGACTTCCTCATGGAGAATACGGCACTCTTCGTGGCACTGTAGAGAACTCGATCCGGCGCGGTGCGAATAGCGGTTGTTGATGAGGTATTCAAAATAACCCCGCCCCCTTGCCGCAAAAAAATGGAACAATCGCGCGGCTGAACAAAAACATGCTCCGCACATTGACAGCAAACGACCGGTCCCATTCTTCTTCCGTCAGGGTATGGACCTTGCCACCCGCAACAATGCCGGCATTGTTGAAAAGAATATTGACGCGGTGCCAGCGGGCCATTGCCCGATCGACAACTCGCTTGACATCCTCAGCGGAGGACACGTCGGCAGTTAAAGCTTCCGCGCTGCCGCCCTGACTGATGATTTCCTTGACCAGTTCCGCGTTGCGTTCTGCATCGCAATCGACAGCGGCAATAGCTGCGCACTCCCTTACAAAAAGCAGGCTGGCAGCACGGCCTATTCCTGCCGCGGAACTCGTAATCACCGCAACTTTATCTGCCAGTTTTCTCTCTGATCTCAATCCTCCCCTCCAGTACCAATACCGGAATTCTGAAATCCCATGCCGCCTGTCGGGGCCAGAAGTCCACCATCCACCAGTAGACTAGCGCCGGTAATAAACGACGCTAAATCGCTGGCCAGAAAAGCAATCGTATTTGCTACTTCCTCTGGCTTGCCAATTCTACCCAGAGCGTGCATCCGGCCAATCGCGTCGATCATTTTCTCGGGCGCCCCCGTCAGGTCTGCAGTCCTGCGCAGCATGGGCGTGTCGATCGCTCCCGGACAAACGCAGTTCGCTCGAATATTCTTCGGGCAAAATCCAACGCGATGGAGCGCGCAATTCCCAGCAGTGCATGTTTGGCCGCCACATACGCCGCAGAGTTTTGGACTGCACTAAAACTCTGTACGAACGACACATTAACAATGCTGCCACCCCCGGACGCAGACACGACCGGAATCGCGTACTTCATTGCGTAAAAACAGCCCTTAACGTGGACATCAAAGGCCTCTTCCCACAGTTCGGGCGTTGTGGTGACGACAGCACCGTAATGTTGTATTCCGGCACTGCTGACGAGTACCTCCAGGGTTCCATACCTCTCGACAACCCCCGCGATCGCATTCTTCACTTCTGACTCCACCACGACATCGCATCGTTGAAAGCTTGCCGTGTGGCCCGCATGGAGCAACTTATTTACCGTGGTTTCCGCGGCTTGCGCATTGCGATCCAAAATGGATACAGAAACTCCGAGTTCGCACAACTTCTGCGCTGTCGCTGCACCAATGCCGGTAGCGCCACCGGTCACGACTGCTACTTTCCTTTCATCTGCATCGTGAGGCCCTCTTGCATGGATGTACTCGTGACCGCATTGCTTTTGTCAGTGGGCCATCGCAAATGTTTTGCCTTGAGTCCGCCCAGAGTTTATTGGTTGGCCAGTCTTTGTCCCCAGGCGCCTACGTTTGCGCGACATATACGCCAACGCGACAGGTTCGCAAGGTACAACATCTCCGAGCCCGGACCGAGCGCCGCGTTCGTCGGGCCTGCCGGCAGGATCAACCGCGAGCAGAGCGGTCTCGTGCGCCGGTGTAACACGGTAGAGGTTGTGTGTTGCATAACACGTTACATAGAGGTTCCCAGACTGATCCAGCACTAAGCCATTCGGTACTCGAGCCAGCCCTTCGGCATATATCTCCCGCGCACCTGCGGCCCCATTGGGAAGGATCGGCAATCGCAATACGTTGTCTTTTAAACTTTGAGCGATAAGCAGGAGGCTGTCCGGCCCAACTTCATTGACAGTTTGGGTCATTACGTGAACGCCGATTCGACCCCCACGGATTGTTGAGGTTACTTCATGAAGGTTCGCAATGGTCTGAACCTCAAGGATATACAGAGGCGTGAGGTGATATAACGCCAATGGGCCTCGAAGTTTCCAAAAACCCCGTTTTGAGGAAATCGCGTCACCAAATTGGGGCGTCCTTCGGGCAGGATTGTTTCCGAGTATCCGACGATCCGGGACTCAAGTAGCGAGATGCGCGTTTCCCATTACTAACATTGCCGGAAGGTTCGGTGACTGACATGCTCGGCTGGTGAGCGCTTTTCCCTATTGTCGCCAACCAAGCACCATGCGCATTCTTCTATACGTCGGAGCGGCGTAGAAGGTAGTCAAGTCCGCCCACTCGATACCAGCGATAGCCATACGGTTCGAGCAGGACGCAGTGGCGCCCGCGTCCGTCGGCTTCGCTGTTGTCCCCGGAAAGCAAGTTCACCAGCAACCTTGTGTCGCCGCTGCATTTCGCGGGCAGCCGAAAGCGAACTTCTGCAGGTTCTGAAGCCAGATTATGCAGGAATAGAACGCAATTGTTGCGCCACTCATACGCGATTGCCAGCGAATTCGGCTTGCGCAGCGGGACCATCCAGAAATCCCCCCATCCGATCTCCGGAATCTCTTTTCGCATACGAATGATGCGCTCCATCCAATTGAGGAATGAGTTGGAATCTCTACGCTGCGCGGCAACGTTTAACTGCCCGAACCCGTAGGCACCCTCCGTGATCACCGGCAATATCGGCTTTGCATGGGTCGTGAAACCGCCGTTCGGTTCCGTTGACCACTGCATTGGAGTGCGCGCACAATCCCGCTCTGGTAACCGCAGATCATCGCCCATTCCAATCTCATCCCCGTAGCGCAGCACCGGTGTTCCCGGCAGCGTCATCATCAAACTGTAGGCCAGTTCAAGCCGTCGCCTGTCGCCGTGCAGCATGGGAGCGAGCCGGCGTCGGATTCCTCGGTTGTACAACTGCATCGACTTCTCCGGACCGAACTCCGCAAACACCTTTTCACGTTGTGCAACCGTAAGACGTCCAAGATCGAGTTCGTCGTGATTGCGGAGAAATTGTCCCCATTGTGCCGTCGCGGGACGAGGCTTGGTATTCTGCATTGCCTGGACCAATGTGCTCGAATCACCGCTCGCCATTGCATAGAACAGATGCTGGTTCACATCAAAGTTGAACATCATCTGCAAACGCTCGCCGAATTTCCCGAAATACTCTAGATCGTTTTTCGGCACAATGTTTGCTTCACCCAGGATGATCGCCCCGCTCTTTCTCCAGGTCAGGAATTCTGAAAACGACCGAAGCATGTCGTAGCGTTCGGCCGAGCGCGTCACACTCGCTCCTTTCTTTGCGATCACGAAAGGAACGGCATCCATTCGGAATCCATCCACTCCCAGTTCCAACCAGAAGCCCATGATCTTCAGGATTTCTGCTTGAACCTCTGGGTTGGCTGTGTTCAAATCCGGCTGAAAATCGTAAAAACGATGGAAGTAATACGCGCGGGCATTTCTCTCCCATGTCCACGTAGACTTCTGCACTCCCGGAAATACGACTCCTGAATTAGCATCCTTTGGCTTCTTTACCGACCACACATACCAATCTCGATATTTGGACTTCGGATCACGGCACGCTTCGCGAAACCACGGATGTTCATTGGACGAGTGGTTGACCACGAGATCAATAAGAACGCGGATGCCGCGTTGTCTGCATCCCTGGGCGAACTCGACGAAGTCGCCCAGGGTTCCATAGCGCGGATCTACGCTGTAGTAGTCTGCAATGTCGTACCCGTCGTCGCGATAGGGTGAAGGCTGGAAGGGCATCAGCCAGATAGCGGTGATCCCCATGCCCTGCAGATAATCCAGACGACGCAACAGGCCGGCAAAGTCACCGATCCCATCGCCGTTTGCATCCATATAAGTGGCAACGGACAGACAATAGACAACCGCATTTTTGTACCACAGGTCGCTGAGCATACGTGCACTCTGTTTCAGCAATACTCACATAGGAGCTAATGGTCTGATGCAGGATTTGGATTGGTGGAAGCGTGCCGTAATTTACGAGGTCTACCCAAGATCATTCCAAGATAGCAACGGTGACGGGATCGGCGATTTGCGCGGAATTCTTGAACGGCTCGATTATCTGGTGGACCTGGGAGTGGATGCACTATGGGTGGCGCCCATCTACCCGTCTCCGATGGCCGATTTTGGATATGACGTTGCGGACTATTGCGGCATCGATCCGGTCTTCGGCAACATGTCGGATTTCGACCTCCTGCTCGAAGAGGTGCATCGCCGTGGACTCCGGCTGATACTTGACTATGTCCCGAATCACACCTCCGACCAGCATCCATGGTTCCTCGAAAGCCGTTCGTCGCGCCACAACGCAAAGCGCGACTGGTACATCTGGCGTGACCAGCCCAACAACTGGACTAGCAACTTTGGCGGTTCCGCGTGGGAGTTCGATGAGTTAACGGGGCAGTACTACTACCACTCATTTCTGAAACAGCAGCCTGATCTGAACTGGAGGAACCCTGCCGTAAAGACGGCGATGTTTGATGTCTTGCGTTTCTGGTTGCAGAAAGGTGTGGATGGATTTCGTGTCGACGTGATGTGGATGATCATCAAGGACGAGGAATTTCGCGAGAATCCTCCAAACCCGGGTTATCACGGCGGTCTTTCGTCAAACCACGGTTTCCTCTCCGTCTACAACACGAACCGGCCCGAAGTGCATGCCATCGTCGCCGAGATGCGCAGCCTCATCGACGAATATTCCGATCGCGTGCTGATTGGTGAGATATACCTTCCCGTTACACAATTGATGACCTACTACGGAAAGCACCTGGAGGGCGCAAATCTCCCCTTCAACTTCCATCTGCTGCAATGCGCCTGGTCCGCCGAGGCTATAGCTCAGGCCATTGGCGACTACTACCGTGCACTCCCGGACGGCGCGTGGCCGAACTGGGTACTGGCAAATCACGACCAGCCCCGCATTGCTTCCCGCGTTGGCAAGCAGCAGGCGCGCGTTGCAGCCATGCTGCTTCTTACCTTGCCCGGCACGCTCACCCTATACTACGGCGAAGAGATTGGCATGACGGACGTGCCCATCGCTCCAGAGCAAGTGCAGGATCCGGCGGAGAAGAACGAACCCGGCATTGGGCAAGGCCGGGACCCAGAACGGACGCCGATGTGCTGGGATCAGAGCCAGCGGGCCGGATTCACCACTGGCGTGCCCTGGTTGCCGCTCGGCGAGGACTCGCGCAGTGTCAACGTAGCCGTGGAGCAACAAGACAGCTCATCCATCCTGATGCTTTACAAAAAACTCATTGCTCTGCGAAAGAGCCATTCCACGTTGGTCAGCGGCAAATTGGAGGAGCTTCAGGTCGAGAACAATATGCTGCGTTTTCGAAGAAGTGGCGTGGAAGTAATCGAAGTAATCCTCAACATGACTCGCGAAGAAATCACCGTGCGTGCACCATCGGGCAAGATATTAGTTGGAACGCGAATGGACCGCGAAGTGGAAACCGCTGGATGTTCTCCGCTTCATCCCGGCGAAGGTATTGTGCTTCTGCTTAGCTGACTTCTCCAAATGACTTCGCAAGGACTGAGAACCAGAATCGGCGATGCAGCCGCCATCAAAGCTGTATTTATGCATAATCGCCAGTCGGGATTATCGTATCGAATGGGATTTGATTGAGGAGAAAACGATACGCTCAGCTCTGGTGCGAGCCCCCCGCGCGCTCAATTTCAGATTGAGCTTCCGCGTGGGCGCGGAACGAAGTCGCCACCGCGTCTCAGTGACTGCGGTAATCGCTCGCGCACAGAACTTTATCGAGTCGTCGCTAGAGCTTTGCTACAGTCAAATTGTTTTTGCGAGAGCGCCGAAGAACCTGCGTTTCCTAATTGTCACTATTTTATGTGCCACGCTCCCTTGCACTGCCCAAAGGGCGGCTCGGAAACAACAGTGCAGGGGCGTTCTGGACAAGGACATTGACGCCAAATTGGCACCAGAAATTTGCTCAACAATCATCAAGCACTAGCTTGGGGGGCGAGAGACTTGTAAGGGTCTTGCACGACGGCGACTGTAGGTGTGGTCGAGAGCGAACCACGTTCGACTCAGTCGAGATTGAGATTTCGAGACTTTGTAAGCATGCACGTCAGTACGAAAGGGGTGGACTGCAGTCGTCATTACACTCTAGCGGGTCTGTGTCTCGTTCAAGCTTTCCTTTTGCCTTAAGTTGGATTCCGCCGCCTTCTGTCATCCCACTCAGCCGCCCATGACCGGCAATAGTAGTCGGCCTTTGTACGCGGTTCCAAAACCTTCGGCTCAAGATGCGCACTTTGGCACACTTTTGAGAAGGGACACCGCCTCGCCCCTCCGGGAAATATCGCGAGCGGAACATAGCGGGAACGCAGTCCACAGTTTGGCGGGCAAGCCTGACAATGTGGATAAACGCGATGTTAAGGAAAGGCGCCCTGCGTGGCGCAACAGCGCTTATTGGATTGAAGTTTCTGAACCAGGCGTACCCACGATACTATGTGCATAACCGATACGCCTTGTCGTGCCAAATCTGGTTCCGTGGTATAGAACTCTGAATAGCCCAGTGCGCAATTTCGAGAAAACCCGAACGGAATACCAGGAGATACTCGCCAAGCCCATTCGCGAACTCGGGCTGAAACTCGAGGGTTCTCCGCTGGAACGATTCGTTCAGCAGCTCTATCACGAACTGGAAGCCAAGGGCATCCACAAGTTCCGTCCGCTTTGTTATCTCACCGATGAATGGGGATGTCCCTCGGGCGAACCCGTCATCGGCATTCCGTTTTATCTGGCCAACCCGGACCTGGCACAGCTTGAGCGCGATATGAACGACCTGGAAGACGCTCGCGAGATCATGATGTACATGCGCCATGAGGCCGGGCACGCGTTCAATTACGCGTACCAGCTATACAAGTCGGCTGAGTGGCGCGATCTTTTCGGTCCATTTCGCCGCGCATATCGCGATAATTACCGTCCCATACCGTTCTCGCGGAAATTTGTTCGCCACATGGCGGGGTGGTACGCGCAGAAACATCCGGATGAAGATTTTGCCGAAACATTTGCGGTCTGGATCACGCCTCGCTCGCAATGGCGAAAGCGCTACAAAGGTTGGGGCGCGCTGGCCAAGCTCCAATACGTCGATCGCATCGCTCGAAGGGTCGGAGATATCGAACCCGTCCGGCGTCGCGGTCGCACCGACATCACCGTCGATGAGATGGAATCGACGGTCGGCGAGTTCTATCGTCTCAGCCTGCCGGAGGAGATTCCGGTGCAGGAACTTGCGCTGGATGCCGACCTGGCAGACATCTTCAATATCTCTCGCAAGCGACACAAGGGTGTGCGACCCGCCCAGGAGATGTTGCGCCAGCATCGCAAGCCCATTATCGACAAGGTCGCGTATTGGAGCGGCGTGCAACGTCCAATCGTCAAGCGACTCGTGGAAGCCATTTGCAAGCGTGTTGAAGAACTGGGTCTGCGCGTGGATGTTCGACGCGAGTCCGAGTACCTTACGGAGTTCACGGTGTATACAACCGCGCTCTCAATGAATTACCTGATCCGTGGGAAGTTCACTCATTCCTGAGGCGTGCCGGCAACTGCCGTCGCTTCGATTGGAGGCCACATGGCTGGAACAAAGTTAAAAGTTACCGTGCTCTACGACTTGTGGGAAGAAGAACCTGTTGAAGTGCAGGAAGAAGTTCCTGCACCACGCAAGCGCAAGGGGCAAAAGAAACGCAAGAAGAAGCCGGTAAAGCACGACCGCGAAGAAATCTTCGAAGCCCTGGAGAAGCTCGGTCATGAGCCGTCGTATCACGTTCTGAACGGCCGCCCACAATCGCTGCTGGGACTCGCCAAATGCGGCGCCGATCTCATTTTCAACCTGACGGAATCCTATGCTGGCGATGACACCAAGGAGATGCACGTCACTGCATTCCTGGATATGCTCGATATCCCCTACACCGGCGCGGGACCGCACGCGAACATTCTTGCGCAGGACAAATCGATCGCCAAGAAGATGTTCGCATTTTACGGGATTCAGTCGCCCTTCTTCGCGACAGCCTATCGCGGCACCCTCGACCACGCCCATGACATCTCGTTTCCACTCATCGTGAAACCCACCTCAGAAGATGGATCCATCGGCATCGATGCCACTGCCGTAGTAAGCAGCGTGAAGGAGTTGATGGAGCGCGTCTCCTATATACAGACGGAATTTAATTCTCCTGCGTTGATCGAGGAGTATATCGAAGGACGCGAGATCTACGCTGCTATCCTCGGCAGTTACGGGGACGCATATGCGCTTCCGCTTGTGGAGCTTGATCTTTCGAAGCTTCCGAAGGGCATGCCCAAGATCGCCAGCCAGGAGGTGAAATTCGAGAAAGATACGGAGGCCTATAAGCTGACGAAATCGGCGATTGCCGAAGACCTCGATGAAGAAACTGTAACCAAGCTCACCGAGATCGCGATCAAGGCCTATCGCGCCGTCAAGCTTCGCGATTATGGCCGAATTGACATGCGCATATCGAGCAAGGGCGAGGTTTATGTCATCGAAGCGAATCCGAACCCATGGCTCTCCAGCGGACAGGAGTTTGCAATGGCCGCGAAGAAATCCGGCCTTTCCTATACCCAAATGATCGGGGAGATCGTGGACCTTGCGATGGCTCGGCACGCGTGAAGGATGGCAAAAAGTCCAGGTGACGAGCGGCGCACGGGTCTACTTGAATCGGACGATACGAAAGGCACACCGAAAACGAAAACCGCCTGAGGGCGGAGGAAAAGAAACAGTTGGTCGCGCATTTTCAAAGGTTTTTCTTCTCCACGCTGCGCCGCCTTGGCGTTCCAGGCGTACGCCGATACCTGTTACCGCGCCTGCTGGCACAAAGCAGTTGCGATTGATTTGGGATGAAACCACTGTGGACGACAATCTTTCAATTCTCCGCGAGAACGTGTCGGCAGGCTAAAAGTTAAGAGGCTTGTGCGAAATGCTTAAGATTTCTAAAGACTCGAAACCGCGCGATTTATTGGCCAATTCCATGGCGGACCATTTCGGCAAACCCGCGATGTCCTCATCGTACCGCGATCGCGTGGTTCATCCGTTGTCTCCTTAATTGGGATGCCGACGGCTATCGCTATAATGAAGGCAGTCCGTGGCGTAATAGAATGTGCGAATGCGAAGTTAAACCGCATTCTCGGGCTCGATGAGCCAGTTCCGGCAAGCGTTTTTAGTGGCGGACCCTGATTGCGTGGACGGGCCCTTTCCGCGACCTCAGCATCGCCGAGATAAACTAGCGCGAAGGAAACCAAGTCTTTCTGAGTATCCGCGCATCGTATTGATATCAAAATGTCGCAGTTTATTGTTACGCCAGCTGCCGGCATGTTCGCCACGCTCAAGGTCCTTGAAAAGACATGACAAAAGCCCATCGACATCCTCTGCAAAAGATACTCGAGAGTCGGATCGCCATCATTGATGGGGCGATGGGGACGACCATCCGCACTTATGGGATGAAGGAAGCGAACATCCGGGGAAGCCGGTTCCAGGAATCGACAAAGGATCTCCTGAACAATGGTGACCTTTTCTCGCTGACCCAGCCGGATATGATCTGCGACATTCATCGCCGCTTTTTGGAAGCCGGTGCGGACATCATCGAGACCAATACCTTCGGTGCGACCAGCATCACCCAAAGCGAGTTCTTCGTCGACGATCCCCGCGAGCAGGGTGGCCGTAAGGACCCTGCGTTTTATCAGAAGGTTATCGAAGATCCATTTCTCAACAGCCTGGCCTGGGAAATTAATGAAAAATCGGCGCAGCAGTGTCGTGAATGGGCCGATCGGTTTAGCAATGAAACAGGACGGCAGCGTTTTGTGGCGGGGGCAATCGGCCCACTGACCGTGTCTCTGTCTAATTCACCGGACGCCGACGATGCCGGTTTCCGGGTGGTCACCTTCGATCAAGTCAAAGCTGCCTATGTACAGCAGGTGCGTGCGCTTATAGCCGGAGGCACAGACTTGCTTTTGGTCGAGACGATCTTCGACTCGCTGAATGCCAAGGCTGCACTTGTCGCCATCCGTGAAGTGTTCGATCAGGATGGCAAGGAGTTGCCGGTGATGATCTCTGCGGCAGTGGGGCGTGGCGGCGAAACATTGATTTCTGCGCAGACCACTGAGGCGTTTTGGAACGCGGTGCAGCACGTGAAGCCGCTGTCGGTGGGACTCAACTGCTCTCTCGGGCCCGACCTGATGTATCCGTTCCTGGAGGAGCTCTCGCAGAAGGCGGATGTGGCGATCTCCTGTTATCCGAATGCCGGTTTGCCGAATCCGCTCTCTGAAACCGGTTTTGATCTGGGACCAGAGGACATGGCTCGTTATCTGGGTGACTTTGCGCGAGGAGGGCTGATTAATATTGCCGGTGGCTGCTGCGGCAACACGCCCGAGCACATCGCGGCTATTGCCAAAGCGCTCGACGGCCAGCCTCCGCGCAGGTTGGGGGCATTCCCCACGCCGGAACCGACGGGGACGTCCTATGCACCTCAGATCGAGAGCAGAGCATGAGCTTGGCGAAGGAGACCAAGCCGCTTCGCCTGTCGGGATCTCAGCCATTTACCCAGCAGGCGGGCGTTTACATCATGATCGGGGAGCGGACCAATGTGGCCGGTTCACCCAAGTTCGCGAAGCTGATCAAGCAAGGCAAATACGAGGAAGCGGTAAGCGTGGCTCGGCAGCAAGTCGAGAGTGGAGCGAATGTTCTCGACATTTGTATGGACGAGGGCATGATCGATGGCGTCACTGCAATGACCCGCTATTTGCAATTGCTGGGAAGTGAGCCCGAGGTCGCCAAGGTGCCGTTCATGGTGGACTCCTCGAAGTGGGAGGTGATCGAGGCGGGTCTCCAGTGTCTGCAAGGCAAGGGCATTGTGAACTCCATTTCCCTGAAAGAAGGCGAGGAGAAGTTCCGCAAGAACGCCGCCACCGTCTTGAAATATGGTGCGGCGGTCGTGGTCATGGCCTTCGACGAACAGGGACAGGCCGCGACGTACGAGGAGAAGATCCGCATCAGCGAACGCGCTTATCGGATCCTGGTCGACGAGGTTGGGTTTCCGCCCGAAGATATCATTTTCGATCCGAACATCCTTACCGTTGCCACCGGCATGGAGGAGCATAACAACTATGCCGTGGACTATATCAACGCCACGCGGTGGATCAAGGCCAACCTGCCACATGCAAAAGTTAGTGGCGGCGTATCGAATATCTCGTTCAGTTTTCGCGGCAACAATAAAGTACGCGAGGCCATGCACTCTGCGTTTCTCTATCACGCCATTGCAGCTGGCATGGACATGGGCATCGTCAATGCAGGAATGCTCGAGGTATACGAGGAGATTGAGCCGCGGCTGAAAGATCTGGTTGAGGACGTGCTGCTCAACCGCCGCCCCGACGCTACCGAGCGATTGGTCGAGCACGGCGAATCGCTGAAGAACATCGGCGCCGTCGTGAATGAAAAGAAGGCTGAAGAATGGCGCAACGGCACAGTGGAGGAGCGGCTTTCACATGCTCTCGTCAAGGGAATTGATACCTACATTGAGGCCGATGCAGAAGAAGCCCGCGTCAAGCTGGGTCGTCCACTGTTGGTGATTGAGGGCCCGCTGATGGCAGGCATGAGCGTGGTGGGCGATCTGTTCGGAGCCGGCAAGATGTTTTTGCCGCAGGTGGTGAAGTCTGCGCGGGTGATGAAGAAAGCGGTGGCTCACTTAACCCCGTTCATGGAGGCCGAAAAGGCTGCGATGGCAGCCTCTGGCGAAGTGGTCAAGGCGCAAGGAAAAATTTTGCTCGCGACGGTCAAGGGAGACGTTCACGATATCGGCAAAAATATCGTCGGTGTCGTCCTCGCCTGCAATAACTATGAAGTCATCGACATGGGGGTGATGGTCCCGTGCGAAAAGATCCTCGAACGCGCCAAAGCGGAGAAGGCAGACCTGATCGGCCTAAGCGGACTGATTACACCGTCTCTTGACGAGATGGTGCATGTGGCACGCGAGATGGAGCGTCAGGGTTTCAAGTTGCCACTGCTGGTCGGCGGAGCAACTACGAGCCGCAGGCACACAGCGGTGAAGATTGCACCTCACTACAGTGAGCCGGTGGTTCACGTCCTGGATGCCAGCCGAGCGGTGCCGGTGACGACCAGCCTTTTGAGCGATAAAGGCAAGCCTGCTTTCGTAGCACAGCATCGTGCAGATTACGAAGCACTCCGCAAAGCCCACGCCGCGCCGCGTCAGACGGTCGTCCCCCTTGAAGTCGCTCGCACAAGACGGACGCCGATCGAATGGCGTGCCCAAGACTTACCGGTGCCAGAGTTTACCGGGGTGCGCGTGTTGGATAACTTTCCGCTGACGACGCTGCGCGACTTTATTGACTGGACGCCGCTTTTCCACGCATGGGGACTGAAAGGCGTTTATCCTCGCATCCTTGAACATGAAGAGCAGGGCGAGCAGGCGCGCCAGATTTTTGCCGACGCCAATGTGCTTCTGGATCGCATGATTGAAAAGAACCAGATCATTGCCCGTGGCGTCTACGGCTTTTTTCCTGCCAGTGCCGTGGGCGACGACGTCGAGCTGTACACAGACGATACACGCCGGACCGTGCTGGAACGATTTCATTTTCTTCGCCAGCAAGCCAATAGGGAAGGCAGCGAACCCTGCAGGTCGCTGGCAGATTTCATCGCCCCAAAGAAGACAGGGCTGCTGGATCATATCGGCGCGTTTGCGGTGACCAGCGGGATCGGACTGAAAGACCTGTGCGATCGATTCAGGGCTGATAACGACGATTACAATGCGATCATGGCGGAGGCGGTTGCGGATCGCCTGGCTGAAGCTTTTGCAGAGTGCCTGCATAAGCTGGTGCGAGACGAGTGGGGTTACGGTCGCGACGAATGTCTGAGTCCTGCTGATCTAATCCAGGAGAAGTATCGTGGAATCAGGCCGGCCGCGGGCTATCCGGCATGTCCGGACCACACCGAGAAGGGAACACTCTGGCGTTTGCTCGATGTGCAAACCAACACTGGCATGCTGATCACGGAGTCGTTCGCGATGTGGCCCGGCTCAAGCGTGAGTGGCCTTTACTTCGCCCACCCGCAATCACGATATTTCAGTCTCGGAAAGATCGACCGCGACCAGGTCGCTGACTATCGCGAGCGCAAGAATATGAGCGTGGCAGAAGTCGAAAGATGGCTCGGTCCTAACCTGAACTATGACCCCGCGGAATAGCTTACGGATCAGTAGTCCGACTGCCGCGATTGAAGAACGGTCTGATCCGCGCTGCAAGTACGCTAGGTCACCCCATTTCAGATCGGAATGTCTTGCCTGGATTTTTGTAATGAAGGCCATAGGCTTCAGGATGAAGCCCTCAAATTATCTATGCGGTACCAGGGGATTATAATTCCCTGATACCGCATAGTAATTCCCTGATATGGGATTGGTAATTCCCTGTTCAGTTTGTGCGCCAAATCGGGTTCTGCAGCCAGAACCCTTCTAGACTCAGAGTAATAGGGGGATCTTCCCCCGGAATTTCGTGGGTCAAATTTGCAATATTCCCTGTAAATTTCCCTGTTAGCAGAGAATTGGGCCTAGAGAGTAGTTCGCTCAAGACTCCGTCCACCGCCATACAGTATAAGTTGCTATAAATAAACGAGTTATCGATCATAAAAACGCGCGAATTGGCCGACAATTCGGGCGTTTTACATTCTCTGCAGAGACGCTCTCGAGACCCAGGGTGCTCAAAATGCACGCCTGCTTAGCGGTGGAGAGAAAATCGCATGAGGGAGTTTTTTGCCTTGGTTGCGCAGTTCTCCGTGGTAAGACTGCTGGGACAGCTGGTCTGACTGTAGAAAGTATCGAGCCCGGTTGGTGTGGAGTTGCTGCCGGTGTGGTAGGTCATCACTAACTGTTCGTTGACCAGATTGCCGTCACCGCTTCCGGTATTGAATGGAGGCTGGCCAGAGTCGTCTGACGAAACCGTGTGATTGCTATACCCTGCTACGAACAACGAGGCTGTCAGCAGCAAAAGCGGAAGCCGGAAATTGTTCCCATTTTTCAACGACGCTGGCACACGTCCTGTCGTCTGGGCAGGCACCATTTTCGTGCAATAGGGTCTTGAGTTTCGCAACATTTTTCTCCCAGTCCTCGGCCGCTACGGTAACTCGTGCATGATTTTCTGAGATCGAAATCGCATCTTTCCCCTTGAAGGACGGAATGACAGGGACAATTCCCTCATGAATTATTTCGGTTTTACTCACCAGAATCCTCGGTCTCAAGATGAACATCAGCACATTGTTGTGGAGCGAGTTCTCACAATTAGAAAGTTTTGAGTCCTCTCATAGTGAGAGAAAGAAATATCGGGTGAAGCTAACTGTATGCTTAATGAAGAAACGGCAGTTAGAGGACAAGGTCTTGCGAAGCTAACAGGGTGATCTCAGTCGGCATATCTTAACTTGAGCGGAGCCAAAGTGACACAAAGTGCAATTGCACTGATCTGTCGAAGCAAAATCTGCATCCTCGTTATTTCCAAAACTCTCCGGCGCGATCTGCGTTCATTCCTTCATCACAGCGGCCGTTGACAAGGAGTCTTCCATGAAGCTATCGAGCCATGGTAGTTCCCACTGTGAGGGAATGAATCGGCGTCAATTTTGGACTGCGGCCGGTGCTGCCGCCTTAACGGCAATCGGTAGCACCGGGGCATTCGCCGAAGCCGCAGGTGAGAAGAGTACTTTGAACCCAGTCCAGCTTCGTACCGGCAATGGCGAATGGACCTACCGTGTGGTTCCTGATTGGGGAAAACTACCCGAAGGGAAGATATTCGGCGGAACCCACGGCGGCATCGCAACGGATAAAGCAGGCCTTTTATATGTCAGCACGCAAAGTGCTACAGGCGTGCTGGTCTATGACCAGGATGGCAAACTGCTAAGAACGATCGCCAACGAATATCCTGAAATTCATTCCATGTTTCACGCAGAAGAAAATGGCGAGGAGATCATTTACGCCACTGTTCAGAAAGGAACTCCGAAGGAGAACTGGCTCTTTGTCAAAATGAAGACGGATGGAACGGTCGTGCAGAAGATCACCGCTCCAGCCGATGCTGGATTTCATACCCCAAATGAATGGAGACTGACCGCGGCTGTGCCGGGATCGGATGGCTCCATTTACATCGCCAATGGATATGGAGACTCTCGCATCTTCAAGTTCGATCGAAACGGAAACTACCAGGCCAGCTTTGCCGGGAAGGGCACGGAGAACGGGAAATGCAATTGCTGCCATGGGCTGGCTGTCGACCTTCGCTATGAGCAGCCGTTGCTGCTGGTATGCGACCGGGAAAACCGCCGACTGACCCATTTCGACTTTGACGGAAGGTTCGTACGCAATACCACATTGCATTTGCGTCGTCCTTGCCAGGTGAGTTTTCGCGGCGACTACGCGGTGGTTTCCGAGCTGGAAGGGCGAGTCACGATTCTCGACAAAGATAACGTTCCGGTTTCCTTTCTCGGAGACAACCCGCAGAAAGCCCAATGGGCAGATTACGACCTCGATCCAGACAAGATTGCGCCAGCAGTGTTTAGCGCGGCTCACGGATGCCACATCGATCAGGACGCGAACATCTATGTATCGGATTGGAATCGGTCTGGCCGTGTGACCAAGCTGGTGCAGGTAGAAGCGTAGTGGTTCTATTATTACGTAGCGCGTCTAATATGATGTTCTCCGATCTCGCCAGCTTCAACGCGGTGTTACGACAATATCGATGGGACTATAATCAGTTCGCGCTTCAGTTGTAGCCTTCCGTCGTGGCCGAAACGTCTATATTTCGAGTTACGAAGTTTAGAACAGCTGCCCTTGCCATTGTTGCGGTAGCTGCCGTTTTGGCGTGGCCGATTGCCAGATACTTCACACATAGAAGTCACCAGAATACTGTGGAGTTCAGTCGGGACATTCAGCCCATTCTGAACCAGAATTGCGTCGCTTGCCACGGAGGGGTCCGCCAGAAGAACGGCGTATCGTTCATTTTCCGCGAAGAGGCTTTGGGTACAGGCAAGTCCGGACGGCGCACCATCGTGCCGGGCGATCCTGATGGGTCTGAGTTGATCGCGCGAGTAACTTCCTCCGATCCTGAGACGCGTATGCCCTACCACGGGCCGCCGCTGCGGCCTAAGCAGATCGCCTTGCTTCGCCAATGGATCAAGCAGGGAGCCAAGTGGCAAGATTATTGGGCGTTTGTGCCCCCCAAGCCGGAGCCGTTACCGCGCGTGAAGGATGCCGGTTGGGTCCGCCAGCCCATGGATCGATTTATTCTGGCGCGGTTAGAGAAAGAAGGGCTGCACCCGGCTCCTGAGGCCACTAAGTCAGAGTTGTTGCGGCGGGTGTCGCTCGACCTTACAGGCTTGCCCCCCACCCCCCAGGAAGAAGCGACGTATTTGGCGGATCGATCGCCCAACGCCTACGAAAAACAGGTGGATCGTTTGCTGGCTTCGCCACGCTACGGTGAACGATGGGCTTCCATGTGGCTGGACTTGGCGCGATATGCGGATACCAAAGGTTACGAAAAGGATGTGGAGCGGCCGGGCGTCTGGCCCTACCGCGACTGGGTGATTGACGCGTTCAACAGCAACATGCCATACGACCAGTTCATGATCAAGCAATTGGCGGGAGATTTACTGCCCAGCCCTACTTTTGGGGACCTGATCGCCACTTCCTTTCATCGGCAGACCCCGAACAACGATGAAGGCGGCACGGATGATGAGGAATTCCGCATGGTCGCGGTCATGGACCGCGTGGCCACAACTTGGTCGGTGCTGAACGGCGTCACCATGAATTGCGTTCAATGCCACTCCCATCCGTACGATCCTATTCGCCACGCCGACTATTACAAATCGATGGCTTTCTTTAACACGCAGGATGATGCAGACTTGGCGGATGACTCACCAGTCCTAAGGGTTCCCAAAGAGAAAGCCCGCTATGCTGAAGCGTGGCAAATCCAGCAGGAGATCGCCAGCCTGCTGAACGCAGTGGAAACCTCAGACCGTCAGGTGAATGATGAGGCGCAATGGAAGCCATTGCCCATCCAGACTGCTGCGGCGAATGAGGTGCTGGCACTGGCGCCGATGATTCCTAAACTGGAGAGCAATCTAGCGGAACTGCAAAAGGACAAGAAGCTCCCTTCGAATAAAAAAGAAGAAAAGTTGAAAGGTCTGCGCAAGACAATTGCCGAAACCAAGACAAGACTCGCTCATGCCAGGGCGGCGGGCCCGGCGAAAACTTTCACAATCCACGATGGAGAGGCACTGGCCAACGGAGAAACTCCGCCACAGTCTTTCTATGAGCTGACAGCAAATGCCAATATTCCTCTGCTGACGGCGATCCGCATCGAGGTGCCGCCGCTCGACCCGGCAATGGCCCGCCACACACCGGAAAACGGATTCATTGTAGACAAGGTGGAGGGTTGGGTGATTTCGCCAAGCGGCCAAAAGAAAGAAATCACATTCCGCTCTTTTGCCCAGGATTCGAAGAAAAATCTGCAAGCTGTGGTATCCGTTGAGAGCGATCCGAAGCAAAAGGTGAAAGAGGCGGGGCCCGACCCCAGCGCATTCGCCGCTCTTCCCAAACTCTTCCGGACACGCTGGATCGTGGGAGTTCCCTCCGGGCCGCTGCAACTGGTCCCGGGGAGCCGCATCCAGGTTGACCTCAAGCAGGTAAAGAACATTGACGATAAACCAGCCCACATACAGGGCGTAAGGCTCGCGGTGAGTGGTGATCCACGCTGGACGTCTTTGGGCGCAGGATCCTATTCGTGCAAAGAACCTCGATCGTCTCAAGCAACTCAACACGCAGTTAGCCAAAATTCCAACTGTTCCGCTTCCAGTAATGGTGGAGGAGCAACCGTATGAGCGAAGAGCTACCAGGGAATTCGATCGCGGCAATTTTCTGACCAAGATCGGCCCGGACCTTGTGCCGGACGTGCCTGGCATCTTCCCGAAACTTCCTGCCGGCGCACCGCGCAACCGGCTGACGTTGGCAAGGTGGTTTTTTGCACCCGGACAACCACTCACCGCGCGTGTTGCGGTCAACCGTTACTGGGAAGAGCTCTTTGGGACAGGGATTGTCGAAACGCTGGAGAACTTCGGCAGCGTAGGGGAGGAGCCCAGTCACCCGAAACTTCTGGATTGGATGGCGCTCCATTTCCAAAACGATCTTCACTGGGACATGAAGGCGCTGCTGCGCGAGATGGTAACAAGCGCCACGTACCGGCAAAGCGCCGCCACAACCCCGGCTCTTATGGCAAAAGATCCTCGCAATCGCTTGCTGGCTCACGGTCCGCAACAACGGCTCACCGCGGAGATGGTACGCGATCAAGCTCTGTTGGCCAGCGGTCTCTTGAGTACAGCGATGGGAGGGCCTCCGGTGATGCCGCCCCAGCCCCCGGGGATTTGGAATTCGGTTTATAACGACGCGAAGTGGATTGACGCGACCGGTCCGAACCGATATCGACGTGCCATCTATACGTTCATCAAGCGCACCAGCGGCTATCCAAGCTTACTCATGTTCGATGCATCGGATCGGGATACGAGTCTTCCGCGGCGCATACAGACAAACACTCCCTTGCAAGCGCTGGTGACGCTGAACGATCCGGTGTATGAGGAAGCCGCCGAGGCGCTGGCGCGGCGGGTGATGAAGGAAACTGTCGCAAATACATCCGGCGTCTCCAGTGCCGACTCTCTTCTGGATGCTCGGCTTGCTTATGAAACACGCCTGGTATTGTCTCGCGATCCTACACCTCGGGAGATGACCGTGCTGCGCGCGTTCTATAGGCAGGCCCTTACAATGACAAAGCCGCCGGTATTGATGAAAGTAAGCATGAAACTGTCTGAGCAATCATCGGGCAGGGAGATTTCGGGTAGAGAACTCGATGCGTTCACATCAGTGGGCAGCGTCCTGTTGAATCTCGATGCCGCTCTTGTGAGGTAATTGTTATGTCCGATTCCGAAATCCGCGATAAGAATGATCCAATCCGGGCTGAATTCCCTAGAGAACTGCATCCGGCAGAGAGGTTCGCATTCTTGCAGGCGCAAACTCGCCGCCACTTTCTGCGCAGTTTTACAGCGGGCGTGGGCACAATGTTTTTGGGCACCTTGGCATCGCAATTTGTCCCAGCAGGCAAACGCCGCGGCACTTGGGATCGACGGAACGCCGCGACTCGATTTCACCCGCGATCCATCCACTCCGCTCTCAGTTCTGGCTCCCGAATTTCCCGCTCGCGCCAAGCGAGTCATCTATTTGCACATGGCGGGTGCGCCGAGTCAACTCGAACTTTTTGATCACAAACCCGAATTGACCAAGCTCAACGGTCAGGAATGCCCGGCTTCATTCCTGGCAGGTAAGCGTTTCGCCTTTATCAGTGGCGTCCCCAAACTGTTGGGCGCGCAATATCCTTTCCATCAGTCGGGGAAAAGCGGTCAATGGATATCGGATCGCATGCCGCATCTCGAAAAGCATATAGACGACCTTTGCCTTATCAAATCGATGCGCACGGATCAGTTCAACCACGCGCCGGCTCAGTTACTCATGCAGACTGGCAATGCTCGCCTCGGCTATCCGTCGGCCGGTTCCTGGGTAGTCTATGGGCTCGGCACGGAGAACCAGAACCTTCCGGGTTTCATCGTGCTGGTGTCGGGCGGCCATCAGCCGGATGGCGGCAAACAACTGTGGGGCTCTGGCTTCCTGCCCAGTGTTTATCAGGGCGTGCAATGCCGCTCCCACGGCGAGCCTGTGTTGTATCTGGAAAACCCTCCGAACGTAAGCCGGGATTTGCGGCGCCGCATGCTGGATGCTGTGGACGAAATCGACCGGCAAACCTATGCTGAGTTCGGCAATCCTGAAACCGTCACGCGGATTGCCCAATACGAGATGGCGTTCCGTATGCAAATGGATGCGACGGACGCCATGGATATCCAGAAAGAATCCGCCTCCGTGCTTGCAGGTTATGGCGCAAAACCTGGAGAATCCAGTTTTGCCAACAATTGTCTGGTGGCGCGCCGCCTGGCGGAGCGCGGCGTTCGTTTTATTCAGCTTTACCACTGGGGATGGGACGACCACGGAACTTCGGCTGGCGATTCCCTGAATATCGGGTTTGCGGATCGCTGCCGCGAAACCGATCAGCCCGTTTCGGCGCTTCTCACCGACCTGAAGGAGCGCGGCATGCTGGAGGATACGCTGGTGGTATGGGGCGGCGAATTTGGACGCACCTCTATGCGGGAAAATCGCAACGGTCAGGTCATGGAGTTCATCGGCCGCGACCACAATCCGGGCGCGTTCACCATCTGGATGGCCGGAGGCGGGATTAAACCAGGCATGGTCCACGGCGAAACCGACGCGATGGGCTATGAGATTGTGAAAGATCCCGTGGAAGTTCGCGACCTTCACGCAACCATGCTCTACGTGTTGGGCTTCGATCATCGTAAGCTGACCTATTCCTTCCAGGGGCTGGAGCAAAAACTTACGAGTGTTGTACCTGCACGAGTCGTGGCGGAGGTTCTGGCTTGATTCAGTCTGCCGATTGCCGTTTTTTCCACAGTCGAGGCCACCTGACTGCATGACATTTTCGGTCCGCCAGATACCCTTCCGGATCCGCCTTGGGCTTCTCGCGCTTGCGCCAATTTTGCTGCTGTCCGCCTTGTTCATCTTTTTTCCGCCGGACGGGCTTGAGCGCTCTACGTGGGCGCAATTTGTCGGTCGCTTCCATCTGTTGACCGTACATTTTCCGATTGTGCTCATCCTTCTGGTACCTGTATTGGAGTTGGCCGGGAGAAAAGGCCGGTTCCCCCACTTGAGCGCTTCGGTTGATTTCATATTGTTGCTGGCAACTTTGAGCAGCCTGGTGGCTGCAACGCTTGGATGGTGCCTGGCTCGGAGTGGCGGGTATTCGGGACGACTGGTCACGCAGCACATGTGGGGTGGAGTATCCGTTGCCGCCTCGTGTTGGCTGTGCTGGATGTTGCGCGGCTACTTCCGTAGCGCGCGTTCGGATTTGATCTACACGGTATGGCTGCTGGTCACCGTTGGGCTGGTATCGTGGACGGGATATCGCGGCGGGCAACTGTCGCAAGGCGAAAATCACCTTACCGAACAAATGCCCGCAGGAATGCGCAAGCTGATTGGGCTTTCGGCCAGGGCAGAAGCTCTGCCGAGATCGGATCCAGCTTATTTCTATGGCGCGCATGTGGAACCCATCTTCGTCGCACACTGCTACTCTTGCCACGGCCCGGAGAAGCAGAAATCGCATTTGCGGCTGGACAGCTACAGCGGGCTCATGCGGGGAGGCAAGCACGGCCCGGTCATCAAGGCTGGAAGTGCCAAAGGCAGCGAGCTTTTTCGTCGCGTCACACTTTCGCCTTCCGATGACGATGCTATGCCCCCGGAAGGCAAACGCTCCTTGTCAGCGAATGACGTAAAGCTGATTGAGCTATGGATTGACGCAGGAGCTTCGGCAACACTGCCGGCCAATTCGATTAAGGACGCGCCTACGAATCAAGAGCCTGTTGTTGCCGAGGTAACCTTCGACGAGATAGATCCCGCTGCCGTCGCACGCTCGCGCGCGCCACTCTCTCCAATCGTTGAACGGCTACAAAAACGCTTTCCAAACGTTCTGGACTATGAATCCCGGGGCTCCGCCAATCTGGTAATCGACGCTTCGCAGATGGGTGCCAAGTTCAGGGATGAAGATGTGGCCACGATGAAACCCTTAGTCGACCAAATTGTCATCGCCGACTTCTCCGGCACCTCAGTCACTGACAGGTCCGCCCCCTTTTTCGCGGCCATGAAACATGCACGCGTACTTCGACTCATGAATACGAAAATTACAAATACTACCGTATTGGAATTGGGCGATATGGATCAGCTGCAGTCTCTGGATGTCTTTGGCACAGCCGTTACTCCGGCGTGCCTCAAAGTTGTGGAGCATTTGCCAAAACTACGACATTTTTATGTGGGAGAAACAAAGATTCCGGTTGACGTTCCAGTATCCGAAGCGGTGAAAAGCAAACTTCTATTTTAGAGCCCACGGTGCCAGCTCGGCCCGGATTCAGCGGGCAGGCGGGTTCACAGCGCCCATAGTTAGGGGCCTCGTTAAACCAGAGGTTCGGGTGTTCGAACTATCGAGAGAGAAAATCGCATGAGGGAGTTTTTGCACTAAAACTCTACTGGGAGTTCGAATCGGATTCGACATGATGTGGAAATTCGAACTCTCAATAGAGAAAATGTTCTATTGAGAGTTCGATCGACTGCAAGCCCGCCAGACAGCCTGCCGATCCATTTTCTTCGAACGTGAACAATCCAAAAACCGCGGTTTACGCCGGTAATCTGCCGATACTCTGTGCGCAGGGAGAGATCTTTGCGTAGAACTTCCAGTCAGGAATTGATCCTGTTCGGGCGCACTTCTCTGTTTCGAGAGACTTGGATCCGATTGGTTGAATGTGTGGAATACCCAGCATGGCAGCCCCGCGAAAACCACGGCTCTGGCTTTCGTGACTGAGCCGTGGCTGGCAGCGAAATCGCGAACAATGACAGGGCGAGGAACAGACGACGCATTTAGGACTCCAGCCGGCTGACCAGTTGTAAAATTCGAGAATCGCCCGCAGTTGTAAATTTACCGAACGTGCTGGTGGCGCTGACGTTGTTGCCCGGTTGGTTGAGATGCGGATGATTGATTGCGTTGAACTCTTTCACTCGGAACTTAAAACACAACCGATCCCCGACCGGAAAAGTTTTCTGCAAGCTGGCATCCACATTGAAGTAACTTGAGTTCCTGATCGGATTCCGCGGTGAATCTCCGAACGTACCCAGCGCATTCACCTGCTCAGATTACGACCTCTGCCTTTGAGGGTCGGCCGTTGCGCTAAGGTGTACGCGTCCTCCGATCCTCAGCCAGGGCACATCAAATTGTGTGTATCCGTCTTGATGGGTTGGTGTGAGGACCTCGCAGCAGCCGCGCTCCGGGGTTTCATATCGAACCACCGAATAAGAGCCTCGGATGCGCACCTGTACTGGCATAGGATCCGCAGAGTAATTTAGCAGATCCACGGTAGCAGTGGAGGTGCCGGGAAGGTTGTAATGGATCGCGATGGTGGTGGACGCATTCCAGAGAGAGATGGGCAATTTCTCTTCGCCCAGGAGTCGGCGAACATCTCTGGAAAATGTTTCGGGATTGGCAACACCTTGGGCGAGTTCGATCACTTTGCCCTCGCCCATCGGATAGATCACCGAGTCGCCGCTGACTCGGCGGGTTCCACTCGAATGCCCGGGGAAAAGGCCGGGTACACTCACCAGAATCGCCATTCCGCCACCATCCACAAACCCCGCGATCTGTCGGATTACAGCCGTATCGGGCTGCGCGAATACGACGATGAGGGCCAAGCCCCGGAGGTCCTGGGGTGTCAGGTGGGTCGGAGAGAGCACGCGGAAGGGAATGTTGTGCCGCGCCATCAAGTTCGTGGCTTCATACGAGGCGTCGTAGTTGTCGGTCACCACGCCCACGGTGACTGGAAAAGCGACGGGCCGTTCGCCCTCTCTGCGGTAAAACTCAATGTACTTCGCCACGCGATTCCATACCAACCACCCTTCGGCGCTTCCGCTCACAAGCGCTTTTTCCAGGCTCGGGTGCAAACGCAGGATCAAGTCGGAATGAAGAGCGCCAGCTTCGGCGACGGCGAGTGAATAGTCCTCCGCGCTGGGGCCTAACTGTTGCTGCAACTGACCCGGAAGATCCCATTGAAAATCGATCAAGGGAGTTTGGTGGGGCCGCAACGCGCGGTCATACGCCACTGCGGCTAAGTTCGAGTTAATCCAGGGCTGCTCCGTTGGGCTCGACACCTGCAGGATGCCGCCATTGCTAATCACCGTGCTTCCCATCATTGACGGCTGCTTGGCTCTGGAATCAGGAGACAGAATCGTAAGATCGGGGCGGCCCAGGCGCAGGTCCGCGGCGGTTTTCTCGGCGTTTTCTTGCTCAGAAACACCCGCTTCCAGAATGATCCCTGAAATCCCCATCGCGCGGCTGTTGCTCGCCGCAGCCGAGGCCTGCTCGAGCGTCACTGCGGCGTAAACGCGATAGCCACCCTTGCGGGCGCTTTCCATCAAACCCGGACCAGCACTCCAGGGAATTGCCAGACCATATGCGAGCAGGGTTCTTGAGGGCAGCATTGGCTGAGTCCAGCGAATCCACACTCTGCCCCAAGCGGTCTGGGGAAGTATCACTGACTGCAGCGTTTGCTCGTTCTGACCATTTAGCACGACGGAATTGAGCAACAATCCCGCCGTTCCTAAACCCGCGCTTTTAACGAATCGACGTCGATCCATGAGTTCACTCCAGCCTAGCCGAGGTTTCACACCACCGCTTATTCAAGGCTCATCCGCGCTACGCTCGTCATCAGAATTTCCGGGCCACTGGTCACAGTCTGCGCCAGCCCTTCCGATGAAATCCAGACGGCAGCCACATTCGGTAATCTTTTCACCAGATCCCGTCCCTTCGCTGGGCCCATCAGCAGCAAAGCGGTAGAAAGAGCGTCGGAAGTCGTTGCGGATTCTGCCACGACGCTTACGGCGGTGGCCGATTCCAACGGCTCGCCTGCAACGGCGTCGATGATGTGTCCAAATGAGGGCATCCCCAGCAAGCTGGGTGGTGTCTGCTGCGACGTTGAAACGCTATTCTCATTCAATAGGACGTGAGGACCAAAGTGCGCGGAGGGTTCGCACAGGTGCACCAGCCAACCGGATTGGCCAGGAGGGCAGCCCATAGCGTGAAACGTGCTTCCTCCCGAATTGATGAGCGCAGATTCGATGCCACAACCGTGCAACACGGCCGCAGCTCGATCTACGGCATACCCTTTACCAATCGCTCCCAAATCTATCGCGAGGCCCGACGAGTGAAAGCGAATCCCATTCGGAGGAATCAATTCAACCTGGCGATACCCCACACAGGATCGAAGTCTTTTTTCCTCAGCCGGACTGGGAGCCTGCTCGCCGCGACCCACGGCTTTCCACCTCTCAGCCAGTGGTCCGACCGTGACGTCGAATCTACCTTCGGTGAGCTCGGAATAGTGCAATGATTCCTGGATCACCTGGTACAAATCCGGGGAAACCGTTTGCGACTGGAGGTGTGCTGTGCTGTTCAACCGGCTCAGTTCGCTCGCGGGTTTGTAGATGCTCATCACCTGTTCCAGGCGGTCTATCTCCTGAAAAGCGTGATCCATAGCGTGGGACGCTTGTGTGGAGGTGGTTCCGTACGTGACGATCTCAAAAACCGAGCCCATGGCGTAGTGTTTTTTGAAAACAGGGAGAAGGGCCCGGTCTAATGACGCATCAGGCGAAAGAACAGGCGTAGCCAGAAGAGCGCCTTGTTGCAGTTCACCTGGGACGCGGTTACTCCAGCGCATAGACCACACCATGTTGGCTTGCTACATAAATTCGGCCACCGGCCAAGACCGGAGCGGACTGGAGACCACCGCCCAATCCGGCCTTCCACAATATTTTGCCGGAAGCGATATCCAGGCAGAGAGCGGGGCCCTGCGCGTTAACGGCAACGACTGGCTCGACCATGACGGGTGGCGCTGTAACCGCACTCCCGGCTGACGTCTTCCATCTCAGTTTGCCGGTCCGAATGTCCAATGCGTAAATATTTCGGTCTTTGCTGCCAAAGACGACCATCTCCTTGGAAGCAGCGGGAGACGAGGATATTCCAAGTTTCGTCTCGAATTTCCAACGCACGGCTCCAGTTCCGGCATCAAGCGCATAGAAGAAGTAGTCCTCCGACCCTACCAGAACCATGTCGTCCACCACAGCCGGTGTGGAATCGATGCCATCTCCTGTTGGCGTGCTCCACTGAATTCTTCCCGACGAGGTATCCAGAGCATAAATTTTCCCGTCACTACAGCCGAAATAAACATGCTTTTCGTCGGCGTAGGCCGATGCACAGATCCGCCCGCCGAGGGTTTGTGTCCAACGCGGCTTTCCGCTCTTGTGTTCCACAGCGTAGAAGCGGCCCTCCGTGCTACCGAAGTAGACGGTTTCATCGCGGACAACGGGTGAACCCCACACTTCCCCCGGCGTGGCAGTCTCCCAAATTGTTCTGCCCGTGTCCCGGGCTAAGCTGCGTACCTTTCCGCCATCGCAGCCAAAAAGCAGAGTGTTTTCAGAAATCGAGGGAGTGGAGTGAATCCAGTCAGGGAACTTGCGAGTCCATCTGGGCCGCCCGGTATCAGCATCCAGGGCATAGACTGCGCCATGAATCTCCGCCACGTACAAAAGATTGTCGCGCAGCACGGGCGCCGAAAGGATCGCCCTGCCGACGCGGAACTGCCATCGCACGCCTTTGGGCTTTTGCCATGACGCATCGCGCGATCCGCCGGTGCGGGAGTTTGCGCTGAGTAAGGTTACCCAATCGCGATCTGTGCCTGCGGAATTTCCCGTTGTGTTATTCACGTAAGTCGGAGTTGGCGATGATCGATCAGTTTAGGGTCGGAAACGCCCAATCCCAGCTTGCCGGCAGCCGCGATGTGTCCCGGCTGGCGAAGGAAAATATTCTTATCGGCATTCCGGTAGAATTCGGCGCTGTCGGTAGTCAAAGTGCTCGGATCAGGATCCCACACCGAAATCGCTCCGTTCTCGCGCCTCTTTTTTTCGATGGCCTCCAACTCGATGGTATCCATCCCCACCGGGTCGGTGCCAATGAAAAGGGTTTTTGCTTCGTAGACGAAATCCCAATTCTTGGTCAGAGGGCCGCCGTGCCAAACTTCGCGCGTTCCATCCATGATGTTCAGCACAGCCTTGGAGCGCAAAGGCTCGGTGGAGCAAAGATAACCGATGAAAGGATCGGTAAATGTGTAAGGTGCCTGGTGGGTGCGCGCCACATTGTTGAAGCATCCGTAGCCGAGGTTCTTCAGGCAACCTGTCACTCCGGAAGCCGCGTGATCCTTCATCGTTGGAATATTAATGATCTTGGTAAGTTCCTGGGTGACAACCTTCGCGACGAAGGACCGCGTCTCCGACTCACCGAAGAAGTCCGCATCGCAATACACATCAAGATCGTAGCGCGAGGCATCGAAGGCGCCGCATTCAATGCCCACCAACCGAATTCCCACAGGCAACCGAGCCTGGTATGAACCCATTTCGATCTCGTAGGTATAGCGGTCAAACACCACGATGTTCTGGGCCGGAACGCCAATCGACCGCAGCGCCGCAACGATCTCACGCACGATCTCTGGGGACGAATAACACACCGGAGCCCCGGAAGGATTGATCTTGATACCCACCACATCGTGGGGTTCAATGAACCTTTGCCAAGCCGCCGCCGATGAAGATTCGCCAGTGAGTTCCTTCATCCCCTCATTCAGCATGCGGCCGACGATCGGCTGGGAGACACGATTCCCTGAGATGGAATCCTCGTGGAAGACTTCTACCACGCGCCCGGGGAACAACCCCGGGATTCCAAGTGGCGACGGCTTACTGTGAGGGATCCCGTGTACCTCGATCGGAGGCGTCGCTGGCCGGCCAGGATTTTCCTGGCCTCTGCCTACACCCGAGTTCAACAACAGTGACGCGGTTCCCAGCCCCGCCGTCTTGACGAAATCTCGTCGATCCATCAATAAGCTCCCACTGTGACGCGCCGGTGCACCGGTGCGATTGCGTGCCGAACCAACAAAAAAGCAAGGACCTTCAAAATAGTTCAGCGCGATTTTCTTAGCCGGGCGCCGCACCTTGCTGGGATTTCGCCAAAATGACGCGTGACGGTCATAGCCTCATCATGTTGCAATTTCCGTAACCCCGGTCATAATAGTAACCCCGGTCATAATATTTGATGCCCAATAGGGGATTCAATAGCCGCTCATTATATGCGGTCACGACACTGAATGCATTGAGCATTACCTCTGCTCATAGCCTTCCGGCTTCATGGCAAATTCGCCCGGCCTAAGGCATCGCCAATCGCGACCAGGAGATGATCTGTGAATGGCTGTCTGTCTTCATCCGGCAACATTGCAAGTGGAACCCTGTTTCCATCCGCTTCAAGAAAAAGATGACAGCCTTCGTTCTGCCAAGCCAGGAGGAAGTTGTGGCCATCCACCGAGAATTGAACCGTAGTGCCGGTAGCGTCGTCCCAGCAGCAATTTGCCGGAACGAATAGCTCCCTGCGAATCGAGATGTCTATCTTACGTGCGAGGTATATCTGGAATTCCTCAATCGCGCTGGCCCTTTGCTGCTCCATCCGGTTTTCTTCACCCAGAGGTGTGCCATGAATATGATGACGAGCGATTCGTATGTACATTGCGAGGTTCGGGGTCATAGTTTTCCTATCGTTGTCAACTTCGATTTGTCTTCCGTATCAAGTGTGTCCGATTAAGGCGTTATCAACTCGTCTGATCGCCACAGCCATTGTCCCAGAACGCAGCCTTTTCATCCCTCTGTCCCGTTCTCAGAAACCGCCACCGCGCCATATAGCCAGTCAGAAAGCGCGCCACCTCCTGCGCCACTGCCTGCGCCACATGGCGTTGTCTATTCTCTGGAGTTTCTCTTCCTGGTCAGGAGGGTATATGACTGAATGTCCGCCCAGGCTGAACGGGATTCCCGCAAGGATATCTTTTGAACCTCATAAGGATATCTTTTGAACCTCATTATGGTCTTGAATTGTCACACTCTCTATATCTATCCACATAAGGATAGGCTCAGGGTCTGATCACTCGTAGCAGAACAATCAGCCAGGCTTCCCGGTATCACGTTGCTTCTTCCTTCTCACCCAGGTCCTTGGATATTTATATCCCCATTTCTTTCCTGCGCCCCGGGCCCCTGCTTCCCCTGCCCATCTATGGCTTGCGTCGGCTCCAGACCGCCTTTCTGCTTATGACTTGCCGATTTTTTCGTCCGTTGAAACTCGACAATCTCCAACAGGTGAAACCTTGTCATTGCTTGTCAACAGCGGGGGTTATTACGATCAGATGTTTAGAAGAACATCATTCTCGATTAGTGCGTTGGTTGTTATCAATGACTGAGAATTGTAGTGCCGAAAAGCTGACTTCAGGGAACTTCGACGAACAGGTGCCGACCAGTCAACACAAGCGCGTTTCCGAGGGGCTAATCATTGTCGCCGGTGAGTCGTACTCGATGACCGCGTCTGTCGCGAACCTGGTCATTCGCTACGGAGAATGATCATTGTTTCTGGGTCTAGATTGCTCCGTGTCACTGTAACCTTTGTCACAGATACTCTACAACTCACGCAGGGAGACTGCGACAGGGCGCAGCGCAGCGCGCACGGCTGGCAGCAAGCCGCCGAGAACGCCCATGGACAGCGCAAAAATCATCCCCAGCACGAGTAAGTTGAAAGTAATCTTGAAGGCGAAGGCTATGCTCGAGAAGGTCGAGAAGTTCATGGTCTGCGTGGTCATACCGTTCAGCGGAAGCACGACCACACAGCCGATAATGCCGGCGATGAACGAAATCAGTAGCGCCTCAAACAGGAATGAGAGGATGACATTCCAACTGGAAAAACCGAGAGCGCGCATAGTGGCAATCTCTCGCCCGCGTTCTGCGACGGCAGAGTACATCGTGTTGAGAGCGCCGAATATGGCGCCGATCGCCATGACGGCAGCCACCAGACCGCCCAACACGGTGATCAGCCGCGTCATGGCCGAGGATTGCTTGGCGTAGTAATCCACTTCGCGTTCGACTTCCAAATTCAATTGGGGATCGGAAGTAATTGAATCCTTGAATTTGTCGAAGGCCGTGGGCGAAGTGAGGTGAACGGTGGCAGATTGAAAGATGTTGTCTGGGCGCTTAAGCATCTGGTTCAGGATTCGCGCGTCGCACCACACTTCGGAATCGAACGACGATCCGCCCGCGTCGAACACTCCCACCACCTTCCACTTTCCGCCGCCAAAGTTCACGGTATTGCCAACGGTCAGGCCTTGGTAGGTTTTCGAGGCGTTCTTGCCGACGATCAGCTCGTTCAGGCCGGAATGGAACATTCGCCCCTGAACGACCTTCACGAATTTGCGAATTTGCAGCACGTTGGTCGAAACCCCGCGAGCCTCCACATTCGCGTCCGTGTCGGTGCTGATCAGCGGTATGGGAATGACGCCGACCACTTCCTGGGTGACCAGCGGCTGTCCCGAGGCATCGCGTGCTACGCCCGGCTTATCCTGTACAAGCTTCACGGAATCGAGAGTGATGCCGCCCATCATTTCCGAGGTCGATCCGGCACGCATGACCAACGCATTGTCGGGCGAACCAGAGGCCACCAGCGTGCCCCGGAAGCCGCGTGCCAGCGAAAGCATGGCTACGAATACGCCGACCGTCCCGGCAATGCCAAGAATGGCCACGATGGTAGAAGTCCAGCGCGCACGAATGCTGCGGAAGTTGTAGGAAATCGGCACGGACCCGATCAGCGGCGCCAGCAACCCAGCAATAATCCCGCCCACGATGACCAAAACCAACAGCAGCACGACGATGGCCGCTACTGTGATCACTACACCGAAAATGAGTTTTGGCATCATACTCAAACCCTCCGAAGGGCATCCACCACGCGCAGGCGCATCGCACTATAGGCGGGAAGGATTCCGCTGGCAAAGCCGACCAGGAGAGCGGCGATCACACCGTACGCCAACGTTTTCACTGTAATCAGAAGCGGCGGCAACAGACCCGCCATAGCGCGGCTAAGCTCTGGAATGGCGACCAACGCAAACAGCAAGCCCACACAACCGGCCAGCGCGATTACTATCGACTCGGCCAAGATGAATCCGAGAACGGCGCGATCCGAGAATCCGATGGCCTTCAGCACGCCCAGTTCATTGGTTCGCTCGCGCACAGAGATGGCCATCGTGTTTCCCGTTACCAGCAAAAGCGTGAAGAAGACGACGGTTCCGATCGATATAATCAGGAATTTGATGTTTCCGAATTGCTTCACCCAGCCCTGCGCAAACGCGGATTCCGTCTCGGTCTTGGTTTCGAAAGGCGAATTCAGGTACATGCCGTCGATGGTCTTGGCGATACGCGGAGCATCGTCGGGATTCGCGATGAGAATCGTGTACCAACCAATTTGGCCCTGCAACGCAGCGGGTACACTCTCTTTGAAATATTCCCACTGGATCCAAAACTGGGTCTCATCGTCTTCCGGACTTGCGCCGTGGTAAGCGCCGTCGATATCAAACTCAAAGGTTTTATCTGCCAGGCCATACAGAGTCGTCTTGATGGGAATACGATCGCCGATCTTCCAGGCGAAGCGCTTCATGGTGGCCGCGCCGACAATCGTGCCCTGGCGGTCTTTCAGGAATGTGTTCCACTGTTCGTCGGGAACGATGAGTTCCGGGAAAACCTGCCGCTGGTTTTCCGGGTCGATCACGAACTGCGCAAAAAAGTTCTTGGGATCCTGATACACGCCGCCGAACCAGTTGTCGTGGGTGATGTACTTCACGCCCGGAATGCGCAGGATTTCATCCCGGTAGGACAGCGGGAGGGGGTTGATGATAGAGGTGCGATTGATGGTGACGAGGCGATTCGCGCTCACCACGTCCGCTCCGCGGCTGAACGCGTCGTTGACCACGCCTAGCAGCGCAAACAGAAACAGCGCCACGGCGAAGGAGCCGATGGTCAGAATCAGCCGTGCTTTCTTGCGAAACAGATTGGCCAGAATCAGCCTGCTGAATTTCATGATATGCCTTCCCCGACAGCGCCGTGCCGCATTCCAGCTTCTACCAGCACGCCCTTGTCCAGATGCAGCGTGGTGCTGGCCTCGCTCGCAACCAACGGGTCGTGTGTCACCATAAGCACTGTTTTCCCATACTCCTTGACCAACCGCTTGATTAGGTCCATCACTTCGTCGGCTCTTTTGCGGTCCAGGTCGCCGGTGGGTTCGTCGCAGAGCAGAAAAGTGGGGTCGGCAACGATGGCGCGGGCGATGGCAACCCGCTGTTCCTGTCCGCCGGAAAGCTGGCGCGGATAGTGGTGCATGCGGTCCGCCAAACCAACGATTGAAAGAGCCGTTTCAACGTGCGTACGGCGTTCGGCCTTGGAGAGCTTGGTCAGAAGCAAGGGCAATTCGACGTTCTGAAACGCGGTCAGCACAGCGATCAGGTTGTACATCTGGAAGATGAAACCGACGTGGCGCGCGCGCCAGTCAGTCAGCTTGCCACGGGACATGTGTGTGATTTCATCGCCGGCCACGCTGATGGTGCCACGCGTGGGAACATCGAGGCCGCCCAGCAAATTGAGCAGAGTCGTCTTGCCCGAGCCGCTGGGCCCCATGAAGGCCACGAAATCGCCCTGATCGACGTCAAGGTTCAAGCCCTGCAAGACGTCGATGTCCTCATTGCCGCGGCGGTAGGTTTTGTCCAAGCCGCGCACCTGAATCAGACTTCCCGCTGTTCCACTGCCATCCACGCGTACCATGATCAACGCTCCTTGATTTCCGCCACTCCTCCCGATCGCCTGAATGGCAAAAAGAGTTGTCATCCCGGGCGAAGGACGCCGCGGCGACCGCAGTCGAGGGACCTGCTTGTCTGCCTGCATTACAGTAATTCTGGTTTGCTGTAGATCGTAATAGCTTCGCGCTAGCGCTTGATCGCTACCGCTTCGCCATCTCTCAAATCGGTTCTTCCCCCAACTACGACTGTGTCTCCGGGCGTGAGCCCCGCCAAAATCTGTGTTTGCGCGCCATTGGTTGTGCCAACCTTCACGGCGTGGCGCTCGACGTGATCGTCTTTCACCAGGAAAACGATCTTCTCCCCGCCATCGTCGCGGACCGCATTCTGCGGCGCGCTTACGCCCGCCGGCGCTTTCGTCTCCTGCTTCTGTTCTTGCCCGAGGAACGTGACCTTCACGCCCATGTCTGGCAGAATGCGCGGATCCAGTTTGTCGAAGGCAATGCGCACCTTGACTGTCGCCTTCTGGCGATCGGCCGTGGGAATGATGGTGCGCACTCGGCACGGAATTTTCCAGTCGGGATATGCATCCAAAACCGCGGTCACTTCCTGGCCGCTCTTCACGCGCGCAATATAGTTTTCGTTGACATCTACTTCGATTTCATTCGAGGCCATATCGACAATCGTTGCGATACCTGTGCGCGTGAAGCCACCGCCAGCCGAAATCGGAGATACCATTTCTCCTACCTGGGCATCCTTGGAAACGATAATTCCCCCGAACGGAGCGCGGATGATGCAGTTATCCACCGCCTGCTGCGCCTCTTTAATGCGCGCGTCAGCCGAGAGCACCTGTTGCTCCGTGTAGGCGATTTTCGCCCTTAAGCTGTTTACGGCCATCGTCTCATTGTCGAGCGCTTCCTGAGTTTGAACTCCTTCCATCCTCAATTCCTGCACGCGATGCAACTCGATCTGCGCGTTCTTCAACTGCACTTGCAGGTCGAGTATGCTTGCCTGCGTGGCATTGCGATCTGCTTTCGCGGTCGAGAGCGCCATCTGCGCATCGGCATCGTCCAGGGTGGCCAGGACGAAGCCCTTGTCTACTCGCATTCCTTCGGTGAAAAAGACGCCCGTAACGCGTCCGGTGATCTTTGCGGCTACGGTGGCGCGCCGCTGCGGGGTGACATACCCGCTCGCGTTGAGGAGGGCCCGTGGGCCGGTGTCCGGGACGTCTATGGTGACGACTTGCACCGACGGCGTCCGATGCATGTAGGCATAGACTCCGCCCACAACTACGAGCGCGGCGAGCAGGACAAAAAACACAATCGCGATCCGCTTGCCAGCTTTTCGGGAGCCGCGCTTGTGGGCGTCGATGCGCAGCGCTCCAAGGTCCGGTTTTACGGTGGCTTCAGGCATAGTTGGCTCAGCGGACCTGCGATTTCCATCCTGTTCTGCTGGACGCCGCAATTGTACGCGCTGAGGCGGTTAAATCCAATGAAGCCAGCGTCATTCTTGCCGCATCGCGGAGTCTTTTCGAGACGTTACGCTTACGCTATTTGGTCGTCGGGATTCTCAACTGGCGATAATGGGCCAATGCGAGTTTCCAAAATTGGTTCATTTCGAAACATGCTTTGGCACTTATGCGTGAATCCAGAATTCCTCCCGGCTACATGCGCGTTTCGCGGTACCAATTCCGCCTGCCCACTCTCACCCTCTGCGTAAGCCGGATCTATAGTGAATCCAATGCATAAAAAAATACACCGCCGATTTCAAGAGCTTTTCTTCGCGCTTGTTTGTGTTGCGTTCCTGATCGCCTCCGCACACGCAGCCCCACTAGAGGTGCACAAAATTACCACCCTCCCCGCCCTTCGCCCCCTGGTGATGTCCATTGGCGGACGCGTGCTGACCACGCCTTCGGTTTCCGCTAACAGCTTCGGGTCCGAGGATTACACCTATCAGTGGCCCGGCATCTATTTCCGCGCGGCTTTCCAGGGAACCCAGGTGTATTTCCGAATCGTGGAAGGCGACCAGATCTTGCACATCATCGTCGACGGCCAACCCACCCCGCCACTGGTCAAGCCCACGCCCGGTCCGTATCAGGTGGAAGGCCTCAGGCCCGGTCAGCACACCATCGCCATCTTTGTCGCCACAGAATCCCAGGCCGCCCCCAACATCTTCGGAGGCTTCGCCATTCCCTTCGGCGAGCAACCCCTCACTCCGCGGCAACGTCGCCGGCAAATCGAGTTCATCGGTGACTCCCACACCGTCGGCTATGGAAACCTCTCGCCCACCACCGTCTGTACCCATCAGCAGGTCTGGGCCGACACCGACGACACCCAGGTCTTCGGTCCCATCGTCGCCCGCCACTATCACGCCGACTATCGGATCAACGCCATCTCCGGGCGCGGCGTGGTCCGCAACTACGGCGGCTCTCCTGTCGGCACCCTGCCCGAGGCCTACCCCTACGTGCTCTTCGCGAAGCAACATCAGTACAGCGATCCCGCCTGGAAGCCGCAAGTTCTCGTCATCGCCCTCGGAACCAACGACTTCTCCACCCCGCTCCACTCCGGCGAGCCCTGGCAGACCCGCGCTCAACTGCATCGCGACTACCAGTCGACCTACCGGCGCTTCCTCCAGCAGTTGCGCGCCAGCAATCCCCACGCCGGCATCATCGTGTGGGCTACAGATATAGGAGGGGGTGAGGTCGAATCCGAGTCGCACAAAGTCGTGCGCCAGCTCCGGCGGCTGGGAGATCGGCGCATCACCTTTCTCCCCATCAACGGCCTCAGCTTTGGCGCGTGCAACTCGCATCCCACCCTGGCAGATGACAAGGTGATTGCCCACCAACTCGAGCGCCGCATCGATGCCGACCCGCACCTCTGGCAGTCCCCCTAGCGACGACCTGTATCTGAAACGGGCGTCCCTTCCGGAGACTTCAATCTATGGGCGGCAATTAAGCCCGGAGCCCTTGTTGCGATAGGCAAATGCGCCTATATCTTTTGCATTCTGCCGTGTTTCCCCTCAGGCGGGTTGCACGTACTGATCTGCAGGTACCGGAGAATAGCCCTCAGGTAATCTTCCAGGATGGGTGGCTGTCCAACCAAACTCCTTTCCCCGATAAGCCGCTTGGATCTTAAGCGGAGAATTCCCCTCGAAAGCTTGTCGACAAGCGATGTATCTTTTTTGGTACATACGGGACGGTAGGAAGTGAATGGCAAACGATCAGCCCTGGAAGTGCCGGTACGGTTCTATAGATAGTGTGCTCGTTCTCAACGGGCCTCAAGTAGCGCATTGTTGATGCCAGATTTGCATTCCCATGATGGCCTGTATGGTGCGAAGGTCAAGCCCCGAGCGAAGGAGCTTGGTGCAAAACGTCGCTCTGAATTTGTGCAGGAACCACTTTTCGCGTTCTCTGGATTTGTCCTGGCAACCATCACACTCGCCGCAGTTCAAGCCAGCTTCTCGGACCTGTCGCTTCAGCGTCCGGAGCATGTGACCATCCGGCTTGCCGTGTTTGCCGAAGATCAACGTGCCACGTGCTGCATGTTTCTTTTTGTATTTCAGCAACCGAACCACTAGGTCATTGTGAAGGGGAATTTCCCTTTCCTCAAAATCCTTTAGTCGGAAGTCCCATAGCTTCTGCTTCGATTGCAACTTACAGATCTTCCTCTTCGGGTCGATATCGCTCCATTCGAGATACATTGCCTCCTGTTCGCGCATTCCGGTCTGGAGCAGCAGCCGATAGAGCAGGTTTTCCCTCCGGATTGTCACGGACTGAAACAAATCCTGCAGTTCCTTGTCTGTATAGATTTCGGGGAGGGTCTTGTCGTACTTTGGAGGCTTCGGTAGATGTTTGGTGTCATAGTCGATCGATCTCAGGATCGATGGGCTGTCAAAATTCTCTGAGAACTCGTCAAAATGTTCGGACATTACTGCTGCTGCTTCGGACAAGGCATTCGTGTTGTCTAGCCAAACGTCTTCTACATTTCCGCTTTATTGGGATATGAGCCGAACCGACGTTCAATAAAATAAGGACTCCGAATGAACCCCCGCTGGATGGCTGGTACATTGTATATCGCGTTTTATCTGCCGGATGATATCGATGACTCGAATCAGCATGTAGCGTTTTTCGGGTGAACGCCCTCAAACCCATGCGGGCATCGGCGGATCACATTTTGGGCCTGGAGGATGGCAAGCGACGGTTTGCCGATTGCGTGCTGCGGATGATGCAGGCATTTGCGCTGTGCTGCACGTTGCCTGGGTCGCTGGAACATCGGCAAGAGATTGCGTTATGCAGGCAGCGCGGACAATTCTGACGAAGCGCGATCCTGCCATATCCCTGAGTGATGACGCGAAGGAGCACGCATTGCGCCAGTTTCTTTCTCGTGCGGTGGTTTCCACGTATGTGATGGATTATCTTGGCTGCGACGGGACTTTGTCAGTTTCCAGGGGGATGATGAGGAACCTCTTTCCCTTCGAAGAAGGCGTAGACGACCGGCAACAATAGCAGGGTCAGTGCAGTCGAGCTAACCAGGCCGCCGATCACTACAATCGCCAGCGGACGCTGGATTTCTGAGCCAGGACCGGTGGCAAATAGAAAGGGGGCGAGTCCGAGGGCCGCCACAGTGGCCGTCATCATGACCGGCCTGAAGCGCAGCCGAGTGCCCTCGCGGACTGCCTCTGCCTGCGGCATACCTCCCTCACGTAATTTTCGAATGTATGAGACCAGCACAACCCCGTTCAGGACGGCGATTCCCCACAAAGCGATAAACCCTACCGAAGCCGGAACGGAGAGATATTCGCCTGATACAAAGAGGCCAAGTATGCCGCCGATCGAGGCAAGCGGCAAAACGGTGATGATAAGGGCGGCGAATCTGACGGATTGAAAGAGAATGAACAGCAGAAAGAAAATTGCCGCGATGGTGATAGGAACAATCACCATCAAATGATGCATGGCTCGCTGCATGTTGTGGAACTGACCGCCCCATTCGATGTAGTAGCCCGCGGGCAATTGCACTTCCTTCTCGACCTTGTCCTGGAGTTCCTTCACGTATCCGCCCAGGTCGCGGTCCTGCACATTGACACCCACCACGATGCGCCGCTTGCCCATACTGCGATTGATGAGTGCCGGCCCTTCGACCACCTTCACGCCGGCAAGGTCCTTCAGCGGAATGCGCAGACCATCCGGAGAGCTGATCTGCAGTTCGCGAATGTCACCGACGCTATCGCGCAGATTTTCCGGAAGGCGGACGACACCGGCAAACCTGCGTTCGCCTTCATAAATTTCAGTGGCTGTCTTGCCGGCGATGGCGGTCTCGATGACGTCATTTACGTTTTCCGCATTCAGCCCGTAACGCGCGATGGCGCCCCGGTCGATCTTGATGGTGAGGTACTGCTGGCCACCGACGCGGTCGACGCGTGTGTCCTGGGTGCCGCGGATTCCGGTGGCCACCCGCGCGATGTCATTAGCCTTCTCGACAAGAGTGTCCAAGTCATCGCCGAATAGCATGACCGCCACATCGGCGCGAACACCGGAGACCATCTCATCCACGCGGTCGCTGATGGGTTGGGACATCACAAGATTGATTCCCGGTAACGCCGCCAGCCGCGTGCGAATCTGCTCCGCAATCGTGTCCTGGGTCATGCCCCGGGGTCGCTTATCAAATGGAGTAAGTGATGCGAGCACGTCGGCCTCATTGGGACCAGCGGGATCGGCAGGAGATTCACCACGTCCCAGGCGAGACACCACATTGTCGACGCCGGGAACCTGCAGCATCAGACGCTGCATCTCCTTTTCCATCTTGAGCGATTCATTCAGTGAAATATTCGGTACACGATCTGCATTGGGTGAGAGCGTGCCTTCCTGCATCTCCGGAATGAAAGATGTGCCGAGAAAAGGGAAGAGAGCGAGCGAGCCGCAAAAGGCAAGGACAACGGCGAGGACGGTGGTTTTCCGATGGCCAAGAGCCCAATGCAATACCCGGCTATAAGGAGCGCGCAGCAGCCGCACCAGGCAGGTGTCCTCTTCGGAACCGCCTTTTAGCAGATAGGAAGAAAGTACCGGCGAAAGCGTCAGAGAAAGCACCAGGGAGATCGCCAGGGCGATGGCGATGGTGTATGCCAGCGGCGCAAATAGCTTGCCTTCCATGCCCTGCAGCGTCATCAGGGGCAGAAATACCAGGATGATAATTGTCACTCCGAACAGCGTTGGGGTGGCGACCTCGTGCACCGCCGTAAGCACCACGTGCAGCTTGGCGAATTTATCTTCCGGATGGTGATCGTGCCTGGCATGGCTGAGTTTGGCGAAGACATTTTCCACCACAACTACGGAGCCGTCCACCATCAGGCCGATTGCGATGGCAAGTCCACCGAGCGACATCAGATTGGCGGACAGACCCATATGGTTCATCACCAGAAAGGTCAGCAGCGGCGTCAGTACAAGATTGGCGCTGACGATCAGGCTGGAGCGCAAGTCGCCAAGAAAAAGAAACAGTACGACGACAACGAAGATGATGCCTTCGCCAAGCACTTCCGTTACGGTATGGATGGCGGCATCCACCAGTTGCGATCGGTCGTAATACGGAACGATCTGCAGGCCGCCGGGTATCATGTGCTTGCGGTTAATCTCGGCAACCCGCTCTTTCACCCGGCTCACGATCTCTTTGGCGTTGCCGCCGCTGGTCATCAGCACAACGCCGCCCACAGCCTCGGTGTAGCCGTTCTTCATCATGGCGCCGTCGCGGACTTCTGTGCCGATGCGGACTTCCGCCACATCGCGCACATACACCGGCGTGCCTTTGCTCTCCTTGAGCACGATATTGCGGATGTCTTCGAGCCCGCTCACCAGGCCGACGCTGCGAATCAGGTATTGCTCGGCATGCTGACGCAAAATGCCTCCGCCGGCATTGGCGTTGTTGCGGGCGAGTGCGTCGCGCACATCGTTGATCGTGAGCTTGTAGTAGTACAGTTTCTGCGGGTCGACGAGGGTCTCGTACTGCTTGACGAAGCCTCCGGTGGAGTTGATCTCTGCCACTCCGGGTATGGAGCGTAGCAGAGGGCGCACCACCCAGTCCTGCAGCGTGCGGCGCTCGATCAGTTCCTCGCGGTCGAGAGGACGCTTCTCGGCGCTCTCGCCCGGCGCCTCCAGCGTGTACTGATAGACCTCTCCCAACGCATTGGTGATGGGCCCAAGCACGGGTGTCACTCCCACGGGCATGCGATCACGGACTTCCGAAAGCCGCTCTGAAACCATCTGTCGCTCGCGGAACAGATCGCTCTCGTCGGTGAAGACCAGCGTGATCAGAGACAGCCCTGGCTTGTTGAGCGAGCGCATGTCCGTCATGCCGGGCAGGCCAGTCATTGCGATCTCGATCGGAATGGTGACGAACCGTTCGACTTCTTCCGGGGATTTACCGGGAGCCTCGGTCGCAATCTGAACCTGGATGTTGGCGACGTCCGGAAAGGCATCGACCGACAGATTTTGCGCTGCATTGATCCCGAAACCCACCAAGACCACGGCGACCACAACCAGGATGAGCCGTTGGCGCAATGCCGCCGCAACGATAGAATGCAGCATCTACCGGCTCCCTTTGATCATGTTCTGCTTGCGCTGATTATTCAGGTGAAACGCGCCGTCGGTGACGATGTGTTCGCCCTGCTGGACGCCGCTGAAAACCACCCTGCGATCGTTCTCCTCTTCCCCAAGAGAGATTTCCCGGAGAATGCATTTCCGTGGACCGTCTTGTACAAACACATAATCCTTATTGCCTTCGCGCACTACTGCTGCGTTCGGCACGGTGAGCTTGCGATCCGCATGGCCGACGAAGGTCATGCTGGCCAACTCATCCGGTTTCAGCAGTCCCGTGGGATTTGCAACATCCATGCGGACCTCGACGGTGCGCGTTGAGGGATCGACGATGGGCGAGACAAATGTGAGCCGTCCCTCGACCCTGTGTTGCGGCAGGGCAGGAATACGCACCTCGACCTCCATGCCTTTTTGCAGCTGACCGGCATCTTCTTCCGGCACGTTGGCCACGACCCAGACACTCGACAAGTCTGCTATGGTGAACGCCGGATCGGAGGGTTGCACGACTTGTCCAATCGTGATCTCCCGGGTGAGCACAGTGCCGCTCTTCGGCGCAACAATCGGGTAATCCGCGCTGAGTTTGCGAGTGGTTTCCAGGGTGTGGATCTGCGCCTCCGTCATGCCCAGGCCAAGCAGTTGGGTGCGGTAGGACTCGGCTTCGGTGCTGGCCTGCAGCAATTCTGCGCGGCGGCGCTCGAGCTCCGCGCGACCAATTACGTCTGCCTTTACAAGTTGCTCGGCGCGCTTTTCAGCGGCAGCGGCCAGCCCCTGCTGGGAATATGCCTTGATCAGCGCGACCTGCGTGTCCGATAGGTTCGTGCTGTGCAGCATGGCAAGTACCGTTCCGGTTTTCACATACTCACCTTCAAACACAAGCAGCTTGAGGATGCGCCCGGCAACCGGAGAGCCGATACGCGCAATGAGTCTGGCATCGGTCTCAATATGGGCAGGCACGCGCAATGTGCCCGTCACGCGTGTGATTTGTGGCTCGCCGAATTTCACATTCCGGGCAAGAGCGGGTGTGATGGATATTTCATTCGGATTGCCAGCCTCGGTCGCCGCTGCCGCTGCGCCCTGTTTTGCAGTGCAGCCCTGCACCCCCAGCATCAGGGGAGCAAGAAGCAGGACGAAGATTCCGGAACGTCCTACCAACCGGCTTCGCTGCGAAGGTGTTGCAAAAATTCCAATGTGATTCATCAGGGCCTCGCTTCAGGCGACATCGCGCCAAGTTCTTCCAGATCAACCAGAGCCGATTGGCGCGCGAACTGCGCATCCAACAGGTCGCCGCGCACAGTTTGAAGTACACGCTGCGCGTCCAGTACCTCCACAATGCCGCGCTCACCATAGCGATAGGCGGCTTTGGCGGCATCGACGGCGCTTTCGGCAGCACGGAGTGAGCCAGACTCGAGCGAAGTAGCCTGTTGGTCTGCGAGTTGATATTGCTCGTACGCCCGCTCCAGCGCGGAGATCAGTTCCAGCCGCCGTTGCTCGAGCACCGCAGTCGATTCAGAAATGGCGGCCTTGGCTTCTCCGATCTGGCCTCGCCGCCGATCCCAGAGAGGAATGGGCACGTTCACGCCGGCTCGCCAGAAACGCAGGTCGGGCTGGATCTCGTACTCCACGAAGGCAGTGGGCCGGGGAATGCGAAGCGAGCGCTCAAGGGCGAGGGTAGCCTGGGATCGCTGAATGTCAGCCTGCGACTGGATCACAGCAGGGTGCACGCGCAGCACGTCGTCCCGCATTTGCTGCAGCGGTGGAAGCGAGATGCTGGGCGAAAAGTCGCCCTGGGGGTTAAGGCTTGCGTCGGCTGGGGCTGCAATGGCGACGCGCAGCAACGCAATCGCATTGGCATATTGCAGGCGGGCGCTTCGCACCATAAATTGCGCGCGCGCCATTTCCGCTTCGGCGCGGGTCAATTCCAATCTGCCCTTTTCGCCGATCCGGACCTCGAGCTCGACGCGCCGTCGCAAGTCCTGCACCAGCTGCAGGTTTTCCTGTGCGTGGGCGATCTCTTCGCGTCGACGCAGGGCACTGTAGAAGGCGTGCTTTGTGTCCGCAACGACGGAGTAGGTAACAGCCTGCTGAGAGGCCCGGCTGCTTGCGACCTGAAACTTTGCGGCACTTTGGCGCGCCCGACGTTCGGATGGAATTTCAATCGTCTGATAAGCCGCGTAATGTTGCAGCAGTCCAGGTATGCCTGGAGTGGAGACAGCTCTGGCATACTGCTCGCCTTCAAAAACCTCCAGACTGGGATTGCTGTACGCGTGTGCGGTCTGCTGCGCCGCGGTCGCGCGTTGCGAGATGGCAGAAGCCTCCAGCAACCTTGGACTGTTTCGCTCCGCCATTGCAATCGCATCTGCCAATGTAAGTACAAGCGGCGCGCTTGGAGACACCGGCGGGAGAGCTGCGGTATCGGCCTGGGGCGCAGGCGCCATCGGGAGTTTCGCCCCTTGTGTTTGGGACTGCACTGCGAGCCCGGTTACCGACGCGGAGCGCTGTGGCACCGCCTGCCCCGCGAGAACCATTCGGCACGACAAGAAAAATGATAGAAAGACAATCCCGCAATAGCGCACCCCTACCGAAAAGCAATTCGGCGGCCAACATGATTCGGGCTAAGTTTCGGTGATTTGTCCAGTATGCCGACCGGGACTGTCCCAAATGGGACACCTGAGTGTTCCGAATGGGTCAGGTTCGACCGGGTTTTGTTCGACACATCGTTCAACGGACAAAGAAATCAAATCCGGTGGCATGGCGATTGAATTGCATCCAGCCGGATGATGCAGGCACGGCTTACGTCCGCTCCGTTTGAGATTTTCGGCTGGCTGGACGGGCATTCTCCGCCATCGTGGGAAAATGAGGGGATGTCATTCATCCCGTCCAGCTTGCAGTCGTCGAAGGCCAAGGCAGTGCTGATTGCGGCGATGGTGGTGATCCTTGCAGTTTCTGCCTGGATTGCACCCCCGCACGACGTGGTGCTGAACAACGTTTTGCACCACCTGAATATTCTTCCCTTCATGCTGGCTGGGTTTTTCTTCGGCTGGAGGGGTGCACTCAAGACGGTCTTGCTTGCCACCTTGTTGCAAGCCCCCTCGATTCACCGGCACTGGCATCGAGAACCGCTAGATGCGCAGGATGAAGTGGTGGAACTTAGCACATTTGGCGCCGCCGGCGTTATTGCGGGGCTGCTTGCGGATCGCGAGCGCATGCAGCGGAAGCGTGTGGAGCTGACCAAGCTTGAACTGGAGCATGTGTACACTGAGCTGCGGCAGAGCATCGAACACCTCAAGAAGACCGAGCGCCTTACCGCTGCAGGACAATTGTCTGCCAGTCTTGCCCATGAGATACGCAATCCCTTGGCAAGCATCAGTGGGGCAGCCGGCATTCTCTCGCGCGGACAAGCATCTGCCGACGACTTCGCCGAATGTCTGGAGATCCTGACGAAGGAGTCGCAGCGACTGAACAAGCTGCTCAGCAATTTTCTCGACTTCGCCCGTCCACGGTTGCCTCGACTGCAGAAGACAGAACCACTCGACATGGTGCACTCTGTGACTGCGCTGGCGCAGCATGCCGCAATCCGCCAGGGCGTGAAACTGGAGGTTCAGTCAGGACTACCAGCCGGTGAAGTGGAGTGCGACCCCGAACAAATCAAGCAGTTGCTGCTTAATCTGATACTGAATGCCATCCAGGCAACAGATGGGGAAGGGACAGTCGTGGTCCGCATCTTCTCCGCGGAGACCTGCCTGTGTGTGGAGGTCTGCGACCGCGGGAAGGGAATCGCCCCGGAGGACCGGGAACACATCTTTGATCCCTTCTTCACAACCAAGGAAAGCGGCACTGGCCTGGGTCTCGCCATCGCATCGAATATCGCCGCCCAGCACGGCGGCACGCTCTCCTGCAGACCTAATTCCGGACAGGGCACAGTCTTTCGGATGGAGCTGCCCTGGCAACGAACGAAAGCGGGGCTTTCATGAAGCGGAACCAAATTCTCGTTGTGGACGATGACAGCAGTCTTCGCCGAGTGATGAAGATGCAGCTCGAGGAGGCGGGTTATCAAGTATCCGTGGCCTCCGATGGTGGCGCCGCATGGATGATGCTCGAAGAAATGGAGCCGCAGCTCATCATCACCGACCTGCGCATGCCCACCACCGGACTTGAGCTTCTGGACCGCATCGGCAAAGCGGATATGCAGACCACAGTCATCGTTGTCACTGCGTTCGGGACCATTGAAACCGCGGTCGAAGCCATGAGGCTGGGCGCGTACGACTATGTGACCAAGCCGATCGATTTCGAGGCCCTGGTGCTGGTCGTACACCGCGCCATGGAGCGACAGAACCTGATTGAGGAGGTGCACTCGCTCCGCTCGGCCCTGGACCAGAGATATGGGTTCAAGGGGATTGTTGGCCAATCGAAAGGATTGCTACGCGTCCTTGATCAGGCTGCGCGGGTTGCACAGCGCGACGCCACGGTTCTCATCCTGGGTGAGACGGGTACAGGGAAAGAACTCGTCGCGCGTGCCATCCATCAGAGCAGCCGTCGAAGCAGCGGACCCTTCATCGCCATTAATTGCGGCGCGATTCCCGGGGACCTGGTTGAGTCGGAGCTCTTCGGATATATGCGCGGCGCTTTCACGAGCGCATCGACGAATAAGTCTGGACGGATCGAATCGGCGGACGGAGGCACACTATTTCTGGACGAGATTGGAGAACTCCCTCTGGAAGCGCAGGTCAAGCTGTTGCGAGTGCTTCAAGAGGGCGAGCTTACCAAACTGGGCGCGAGTACCTCCACTAAGGTTGATGTCCGCGTGATTGCGGCGACGCACCGCAATTTGACGGCAATGATTGAGGATGGCTCGTTTCGCGAGGACCTTTACTATCGACTCGCCGTTGTGCCATTGACGATTCCCCCTTTGCGGGAACGAAAAGAAGACATCCCGGAGCTGATCGATGCTTTGTTTCAACGGGCGAAGGAGCGCCATGGCCTGCTGGATGTGCGTTTATCGCCAGCTGTGCATCAGCGGCTGATTTCGTATCGTTGGCCGGGCAATGTTCGACAACTCGAAAATGTGCTGGAGCGGATGTTAGTACTTTCCCCGACTGACTTGATTACGCTCGATGACCTGCCGGAGGAACTGCTGCCTTCCTCCGCAAATGTGACCCGTCTGTGGTCCGACCTGCCGGAGGAAGGGATCAGCCTGGAGGCGATTGAGCGCGAACTCATCGCCCGTGCTCTGGAAAAGTTCGCCGGGAACCAGACACAGGCGGCGCGCTATCTGGATATCAGCCGACGCACCCTGATCTATCGAATGGAGAAACATGGCTTCGCTTCCGCGGATGCAGGGGAGACATCCTTTTAGTCAAGTGGAACGTTACATTCCGCATAGACCTGCGAAACTGGAAGTGCTAACTGGGATCTGGCGGCATGGAAAAAGTCAATATCATCTGCGGTAAGGAGTACGCCAGTACTTTGTTCCGGATGCCCCGGCAGCTTCTATCAGTTCGAGGTAGGCGCTTGGTTTGGGATTTTGCTCGACGCTAGGAAGAAACATCGGTTTCTGTTGCACTCCTGTAGAGCTCATAACTCGCCCTCCAACGGAGTTACATGGTTTCGCAAATCAAGAAGACCCTGGGAGGATAAGCCGAACGCATTGGCAACACGATTGAAGCAGGCGAACAGCGCCGTTAGGTGAATTGCTTCGCCAATTTGCTGGTCATTCCATCCTCCATCGCGCAGGCTTGAAACGTCCGCCGCAGATACTTTGTAAGAATCGCAACTCACCTTGCGGACAAAGCGCAGCAGGATGCGCTCCTTCTCATTCACGGGCGCATGTTCCACGTCCACAGTAGACAATGCATTCACCAGGGCGTCGCTCCCCCCGTTAACATGCAGGAAGAAGGCGTGACTATCAACACAGTATGGGCATTGATTAAGAGCAGAAACATAGGTTGCAATCGCTTCCTTCATTCGCCGCGTTAGCTGCCCTTCGCAGAAAAGCATCGTGGAAGCGATGCCCATCATTTGCTGAAGCAATGGCGGATGCGTGGCAAAGCATTTCAAAATTCCTGGAATATCCTGCCGGCCAAAACTTTCGCGAAAGTATGCGTAGGCGTCAGCAACCGCTCCTGTAGCGTCCTTTTCTTCTACAACAGGTAAGTTCGTATTCTTTTCGACGGCCTTCTTGTGAAGTAATGAATATTCAGGTGGCTGCATAAGTGTCATGAGGAAAATCTGAGTACATCTCTCTTTGAGTTCCGCGGTATAACTACGTTAAAATTGAAAGCGTGCAGCTAATTGAAAAGCGCGCGGACCGCCCGACCCGAAGAATCCGCCCGCAACACTCACCGGGGTGAAAAAGTTGGTTTGCACCGGTGCTGAAGCTTGATAGGGGGAGATGGAAATATTGCGCCCGGAAAAATTCGTATTTGTAGATCCCCGAACATTGGTTTGGTTCAGCACATTGAAGGCTTCGACCATCAGGCTTAATTCTGTGGCCCCCCTCATCATAAAGTTCTTCTGAGCTCTCAAATCGAGTGAGCTGAAAGGGCTGAAGAAATCGATGTTAGCGGGAACGTGCGCGAGTTGTCCCCCGGCGAGGCAAGGATATGGGGCTGGGCAATTGGGCAGGGAATTCCAGTGGTCGATGGCGGCATTGAGCTGATTGCTGTTTTTTATCTCGCGTCCGAGTGTGTTGCGCGACAGGGTTGGCAGGCGCGACCCGGTTGCACCGTTGATGGCGGTCCCAGGAAGGAACGTATCTGCCGGAACCCCCGATCCAAACGTGTAGATCGGAGCCAGCGAAAACTGCCAGGGAAACAGTAATTCCCCATAGGCCGTCAACCGGTGGCGCTCGTCGCTGACGGCATATCCTTTCTCCAAGCGCAGATTATTGATCCCTTCGACCAGGTCAACCTGCTCATCGGCATTGTTGTTGGTCAACTGGTCGTCATCGGAATAGTCCAGGGTTTTCGATAGCGTGTAGCTGACGTTGAACTGATAATGAACAGGACCGATGACGGAATACCGATGTTGCAGACTGACAATCAGCCCGTCATACCAGGATTTGGCCTGGGACTGAATCAACGTGATGTTGTCGGAAATTCCCGTCAGCGGATCAGTGATCGTGCACGGTATGTTGTCTCCTGGACAGCTGACATAGGGCGATGTCGAGTCGGTGTCTCGTAATAGGTGGCCAATGAGCTGCCGATAGGCAAACACGTGAAGCCCGTCCGCGGAGAGAAGCCAGGAATTGGCGAATTGCTGCTGCAGACCAAGCGAAAATTGCTGAAACAGCGGATGGTGCGAATCCGGTCCCATGGCAATGATGCCGACTCCACCTGTCTGATGTGGGCCGCTGAAAGCATTTGCGATGGTCGGACTTCCTGGCGCATAACTGGCCTGCGGTGCGAAGCAGGCGCCCAGACTAGGCGGGCCAGGTACATAAGGCGAGTTACAAAGAGACCCGCCGTACTGAGTCACTGTCAAAGCGCGATCGTTCTGAACTAGCTCCTCTGATCCTGCTTCCAAAATGATCCGGTCATAATAAATCCCATATCCTCCGCGAATGACAGTCGTGCCGCGGCGAAAGGGATCATAAACAAATCCGACTCGCGGGCCAAAGTCTTTTTTATCTGGAATTTTCTTCAGGTCGATCACGTTCGCCATCCACACACAGGGAACCGTTGGCACCATGGTCAAGTTCGGACAAGGATCATGAGCGCTGTCGTTGCCGGTCAGGTTCGAGTCATACTCCCAACGCAGACCCAGGTTCAAAGTTAGATTGGATCGCGCTTTCCAATCGTCTTGAATAAATCCTGCGAAATAGTTGTTCGAGATGTCTGGAATCGGTACTGGGACAACCGGGGCGCTACTCTTGATGCCGGCGGCAATTGGAATGTCTAAATCATTGATGACGCCACTTCCATCCAAGTTCTGCGTTCCAAAATCCTGAGTGAGAATTATTGTTCCAGTGCCAAACACGTTGATCAGACCGTGCGCTTGGTAGTGTTCGGTCTCAAAGCCCGCACGCAAGGTGTGCTTGCCGGGCGTCCAGGTGAAGGCATCGCCAACCTGGTAGCGGTTGAGGACAGTTTGCTGCGGCAAATTGAAGTTCGCGCCATCCGCCAAATCCGGGAAGATCAACTCATTGGTCAGGTTCAAGGGTGGATCGGTGGTGGGTGCGTCCTGAGGAAATGGCGGAATATTGTTCAGAAAATTGTCGAAGTGGAAAATGAGATTGTTTACTTTCCTGGGAGAAAAGACGGTTGTCAGTCCCGTGACAAAGGAATTGAAATGATTCAGCGAATTCTGGCGTTCAGCGGCGGTGAACGCCGGCGTCTTTTGAGACGGGGTAGCCTCGGATGTGTTGGTCGATCGATTGAATGAGTATCGGACCATCAGCGCATTCGCATGATTGATCTGGGTATCGACACGGTTCGACAATAAGAGGTCACGCAACGGCGCAGGTGCCGACGTATTGATGATTTGATTGTTCGCGAAATCCCTTGTTCCGGTCAAAACGGCCGCATTCTGGTCGCGATACTCGAATGCAGTAAACCACCAGGCGCGATTTGTCTTCACGGGGCCGCCAGCCGACGCTCCATATTGTTGACGGTCGAAGGGAGGAGTTGGCAGGTTGCTATTTAAGGTTGCCGGACGAGCCTGCAGATTTCTATTTCTTTCGTAGAAAAATACCGAACCATGCAAAGCGTTGGTTCCAGACTTGGTGACGATATTCACAATACTGTTTCCGGAACGACCAACCTCGGAGGTAAAGCGCGCGGTGGCAATTTGAAACTCGGCGATGGAGTCGATCGGAAAATTCGACAGCGTTCCTCCCACGACTTCATCATTGTTGTCAGCGCCATCGACTGTGATGTTTCCGCCGCGCCCAAACCCCCCAGCAGAGCTGATTTCAAGAGTGTTCGTCTTTGTAGGGTCAAATGTTGGAGCCGGTCGGTTTCCTGGAATCAAGTACGCCAATTCCAGAAAGTTTCTGCCGTTCAAGGGCATGCTTTGGATGGTTGTAGAAGTAATCTGTCCTTGAATCATCGACTGAGAAAGATTGATCGATTGATTCGCGGCAGTCACATGCGCCACAGTGTTCGCCTTGGCGACGCTGAGCGTCCTGTTCAACGTGACCGTTTTCCCCGCTTCCAGTGTGATCCCTTGAAATTCGATGGTCTCGAAGCCCGGCTCTGAAATCTTCATGTCGTAACTGCCGATGGGCAGGTAGGGGATCACGTACAGGCCCTCTGTGTTCGTCGTCACCTGGCGCGTCACGCCCTGAGCGACGCTGACGAGAATCACTCGTGCTCCCGCGATTGGTGCGCCCTGCGGATCTTTCACGCTACCATTGACGGTGCTGTTAGGAAGCTGGGCAAATATTGTTGCATTGGTGGCCATGCAAGCAACGAAAATGATCGACCAAACGAGAATCCTACTCTTTTGCATCCACGAGCTCCGGGTGAAGATAGAGCACTCCTTCCATGCGCGGGGGGACGCAAACGAGAAGCTGCCGTATTGATGGTTTGACACTTACGGTGAACAACGCTAACGATATGGAGCGTGACGGAGCTTGTCTTCATCCCTGCGATGGACGCGCGTCTGCAACTTTTGATGGATACTGCTTCCAATGGTGTCGCGTAGGATTGTGCCGTGAGTGAACTGCGCAGGCAAATGGGGCTGCCGGCAGCAATTGCCGTAGTGACCGGGGAATCGATCGCCCTGGGCATCTTCCTGACGCCTGCCGCAATGGCAAAATCCCTGGGTTCACCTTTACTACTGGCGGCGGTCTGGTGCGGAATGGCGTTCATCGCCATCTGCGGCGCCCTTTGCTACTCCGAGCTGGCGGTGCGTTTTCCGCAGGCTGGCGGAGAGTACGTTTATCTCCGCGAAGGATACGGCGGTCGCGTAGCTTTTCTTTATGGATGGATGTCTGCGGCCGTGATTGATCCCGGCCTCGCCGCTGCGCTTGCAGTTGGTTCCATTCCCTACGTTCAGGTTCTCTCTCCGCTCACGCCCACGATGGTGGTCTTTCTGCCCGCGATCCTTCTGCTCACTCTGGCAGGAATCAACTACGTTGGCACTCGCTTGAGCAGTCGTGTCATGGCGGCCGTGAACTTGCTCAAGGTCACTTTACTGTTCGCGCTGGTCGCGTGGGCCTGGATCTCCGGTCATGCCACCACCGCGAATCTGCTGCCATTGGCACATCGGCGTGCGGGGTCAGAGGCCCTGTTTGCGGCCATTGCCAGCGCAACGATCAATGCATTCTTCAGTTTCGGCGGCTGGTGGGAGGTGGGGAAAATCGCCGGCGAAGTACGCAATCCGCGTCGCACTCTTCCCCTCGCATTTACTTGCGGAGTTCTGTTGGTTACGGCTGTGTATCTACTCGTCAGCTTCGCATTTCTCTCGGTGGTGCCATTGCAACACATCGTTTCCAACACGGCGTTCATCGCCCAGTTTGGGGAAGCGCTTTTCGGCAGCGCCGGCGGCAAGGTGCTCTCTTTCTGCGTGCTGCTTTCGGTTGCCGGGGGACTATCAGTTCTGACTATGGTCGCCCCACGCGTCTACTATGCTATGGCGAGGGATCGGGTTTTCTTCCCGATCTTTGGGCGGCTGCACCCTCGATTTGGAACGCCTGCCAATGCCGTTCTGCTGCAAACTGGAATGGCGCTGATGGTTCTATGTTTCGTAGCCTTCGATCGCATTCTTGCCTACATCATTTTTTCTGCGGTGTGTTTTCTCGCGCTCTCTGCCGCCTCGCTATTTCGCTTGCGGAAACCGGTCCGCCGTTGGTGGTTTCCGACAGCGCCAATTCTATTTCTCATCGGCTGCGGCGTCATTGGTCTGCTGATTCTTCTCCACGATCCTTTCCCCGCCCTGATTGGAATGGCGGTTGTTTTTTGTGGGGATTTTCTACGTCGATTCTTCTTCCCCGATGCACAGTTCGCCGCAGTTCCCGCGGTTGAAACTACAATCCCCTAACAGGAGGAAATGTTGATGCCACACATCCCGTTGCCCGAAGATCTACCCGGAATTCGTGGAGCCATGGCGTTCCGGCCAGAGACCGCGAAGCCACTCAATGAACTCGTCGAAGTTTTGCTTCGCGGTCCCAGCACCCTGTCGCCGGGCGAACGTGAGTTGATCGCAACCTATGTTTCTTCGCTAAACGATTGCTACTACTGTCAAACAATTCACGGAGCCATCGCCGCCGCCAATCTCAATGACGACGAAGAATTAGTCAAAAGAGTTAAGCAGGACTTTCTGCATGCCGCAATTTCGGACAAACTGAAAGCATTGTTGGTAATTGCCGGCAAAGTGCAGAAGGGCGGAAAAAACGTCACCCCCAAAGATGTCGCGTATGCGCGTCGGTTTGGTGCGACCGACATCGAGATCCACGACACCGTTCTGATCGCTGCTGCCTTCTGTATGTACAACCGTTATGTCGACGGCCTTGGAACGACGCAACCTCGTGATGAAGCCATGTATCGAGAACGCGGCAAACGGGTGGCACGGGATGGCTACGTCACTGTCAGCAAGGAATATTTGGCAGCGCACGCAACACGATAAAGGAGTGAACCATGCCTAACATCGCACTTCCAGAAGGATTGCCAGGCATCAGCGCGGGATTCGCTTTCCGTCCGGAAACAGCCAAACCAATGCGGGAACTGGCGCATGTTTTGCTGCACGGCCCCAGCACTCTCACACCCGCGGAGCGGGAGCTGATCGCGACCTATGTTTCCTCGCAGAGTGACTGCTATTTCTGCCAGACAAGTCACGGAGCTGCCGCCGCGGCTCACCTCGGCAAAGACGCCGCAGTGGTCGATCAAGTGAAGCAGGATTTTTTGCACGCCAAGATTTCCGACAAGCTCAAGGCTTTGCTGACGATTGCAGGGGAAGTGCAGAAGAGCGGGAAAAATGTCACCTCCAAAGATGTCGATCATGCGCGACAGTTGGGAGCCAGCGATCTGGAGATTCACGATACCGTTCTGATCGCCGCGGCCTTCTGCATGTATAACCGCTACGTGGACGGCCTGGATACGACGCAGCCGAATGATCCAGTGATGTATGCCGCCATGGGCAAACACCTAGCCGAGCATGGTTATCTCAAACCATCGATCGAAACACCTGCGGTTTCGGAGGCCAAATGAACCCGATTCCACTCGCAATTGTCCGCACCGTTTCTGGCAGCGATGCAATTTGTTTCTTTTGACGAGCGGGTAAGCAGGTCACTCCATACCCACGGAATTGAGTTGCCAATATGGATGTTCGAAGAAGGAAGTCTGCTGATTTTTCGAAGCATCAGTGGTGTGGCGGGCAGTCGGAATGAACGAGAGGCGCCTTCGTTTTCGCTCATGAGATCAAGTTCGTTAATGGGATCGAGCCCGTTGAATTTCTCAAGCTCACGAATACTCACACGAGATCGCCACCTTATGCTTCGTCTCTCCTCTTAGGTCACTTTGTCCAGATTGTCCAGTTAAAGCTCTTTTGAATATCGGTAGGGCTCAGATCTGACCAGCCCGGCATCTAAACTAATCTTTGACAGTTCATTCATAGTGAGCGGCACCGGTGAGTCCATGCGACTTCTGAGTTTGCGGTTGATTGTAGCGTTGATCGTGGGGGTAACTATCGTGTCCCTGGCCTTATCCTGGTATGAAGTGCAGTCTGAAAAGAACTCTCTGCGCCACGACCTGGAATACAAGGCCGAAATCCTCAATGAGAGCCTCGCCGCCAATGCAGAGTTCTACCTGCGAATGGGAGAAAAATCTGGACTCGATCAGCTGACCCAGCGCTACAGCAACCGCGACCATCTGATAGGAATTGGCATTTATGGTCGCGATGGATCTACCTTGGCGATCACCCATGCACTGAATTCTGTTTTCTCCGGCCTTCCGACACCGCTGCAGGCTGCTCTTTCCGCAAATCGCGCGGAAGGTCAATTTATGCGGTTGCATTTCAAGCCGTTTTACGTGCGGGCAGCTCCACTTCATTCCCTGGATAAAAGCATCGTGGCTGGAATCATCGTAGTCTACGACACAACATATATCCGCACGGCAATATTTCGGGTATGGGGACGCGTTTTTCTTCACATCGCCATCCAGATGCTGGTGATTGTCGCTATAACAGTGCTAATCGTGTACTGGAGTCTCGCTGCACCCATCCGACGCGCAGCGCAGTGGATGAAGGCTCTGCGTACGGGACGGCACGACATACAACCTCCAGCCAACGAGCTCGACTTCCTGTTGCCATTGGCTCGCGAGGTGGCTCCACTGGCAGAAAGTATGCGGCAGGCTCGCGCAGCAGCGGAGACGGAAGCCAGGCTGCGCAACTCAAATGAATCTCTCTGGACCGCACAACGACTGGCCGACCATGTCCGTACCAAGCTGGATGGCAGCAGCCTGTTCGTAGCCTCGAATCGCGAACCATACATCCACACCCGGCAAGGCAGCACCGTAACATTCTCAGTTCCGGCCAGTGGTCTGGTCACCGCCCTTGAGCCAATTCTCTGTGCCTGTAATGGAACCTGGGTCGCCCATGGCAGCGGCAATGCCGACGCAGAAACGGTCGACAGTCGTGACCGTGTGCAGGTTCCTCCGCAGGATCCCCGCTACACGCTGCGCCGGGTATGGCTCAGTACAGAAGAGCAAGAGGGCTATTACAACGGTTTTGCCAATGAGGGTTTGTGGCCACTGTGCCACATGGCGCATACACGGCCCACATTTCGTGCGTCCGACTGGGAGTACTACAACAAAGTCAACGAACGATTTGCCAATGCGCTGGTGCAGGAGATGGCCGCCGAGGAGCATCCCGTCGTCCTGATTCAGGACTATCATTTTGCCCTGCTGCCCCGCCTGGTGAAAGATCGGCTGCCTCATGCGAGGATTGCGATCTTTTGGCACATCCCCTGGCCCCATCCCGAATCCTTTGGCATCTGCCCCTGGCAGAGAGAACTGCTGGATGGCCTGCTCGGCGCGGACCTCATCGGGTTCCACGTTCAAGCGCACTGCAACAACTTTCTCAGCACCGTGGATCGGGTGCTTGAGGCGCGGGTCGACTGGGAACACTTTTCTGTCAAGCGCAACAACCACTGGTCTACGGTGCTTCCCTTCCCGATTAGCGTGGACTTTTCCGGCGAGACACCCGATGCGCCCGACGAGATCAATGCCGAAGAAGAACGCAGTGCCCTGTTCGCAGAACTCGGAATAGAAGCCACCTTCCTCGGTGTGGGCGTGGATCGTGTGGACTATACAAAAGGCATTATCGAACGCTTCCAGGCAATCGAGTCGTTTCTGGAGAGACATCCCCGCTATCAGGATAAGTTCACATTTATTCAGATTGGGGCGCCAAGCCGCAGCAGTATCCAACGCTATGCCGATTTTCAGGTAGAAGTCGAAACCGAGGCCAACCGCATCAATGAACGCTTCAGACACGGCAAATGGAGACCGATCGTTTTTCTGAACCGTCAGCACACGCATCAAGAGGTGCGACGCTATTATCGGGCGGCACATTTGTGCATGGTCACATCTCTACACGACGGAATGAATCTAGTCGCCAAGGAATATGTTGCGGCGCGGGAGGACGATCGAGGGGTATTGATCCTAAGCCGATTCACCGGGGCAGCCCGAGAGTTGCGGGATGCGATCCTCGTCAACCCCTATGACATCCAGTCGACCGCAGACTCGATTGCGCAAGCACTCAACATGAACATTGGCGAGATGATCGAACGGATGCGGCGCATGCGAAGTTCGGTCAAGGAGCACAACATCTACTGGTGGGCGGGCAGCCTGATCGGGGCACTCTGCGAGCTTCGCCTGAAAAAGTCGGCGACCACAAAGACTCCTGGACTCAGGACCCACACATAGTATGAGGGCTCCTTCGGCAAAGGCCGTACTGACCGAATTCATGGGTCGACTAGCCGCTTCAAAGGAATCAGTCCTCCTGGTGGATTACGATGGCACCCTGGCGCCATTTCAAGCATTGCGAGATCGCGCTTATCCTTATCCCGGCGTCGAACACATCCTCGCAAGGATCGTTCAATGCGGCAAAAGCAGGGTCATTGTTCTGACAGGACGACCCGTCCGCGAGTTGCAGACCTTGTTTCGCCCATTACACAACCTCGAAGTTTGGGGTTCCCATGGCATGGAACATTTGCTGGGCGATGGAACCTACCAACAAACCGCCACGGACCCGGAAGTCGCTGCAGTCCTAGGTCAAGCCGAGACCTGGTTGACCGCAGCAGGCCTGATCCACTTGGCGGAAATCAAGCCGGGCGGCATTGCCATTCACTGGCGTGGAGAGTTGGATACCGAGATAAGCCGGGTAGAAGCCCTTGCGCGGAAGGGGATGGCCCCATTCGCTGAACAGCCCGGACTCAAGCTGCTCAATTTCGACGCCGGATTGGAGCTTCGGGTGGCGCACCCGGACAAGGGCGATGCATTAGGTGCAATTCTCGAGGGATTAGCTCCCCATACCGCCATCGCTTTTCTCGGTGACGATCTGACAGACGAAGATGCGTTTCGTGCGCTGGGGGATCGCGGTCTCTGTGTTCTGGTGCGTCCGGAGTATCGGGACACAAGAGCAAAGATATGGCTCAAGCCCCCGCATGAGCTGATCGACTTTTTGAAGCAATGGTTGAATAGCATTTCTCCATCAATCACAGAGAGAGGAAGTCCCTAGAATATGTGGGGTTCAGAAAATGATCCGAAACTAGGGGTCGTGCTGGTGCAGCCAGACGGAGCCCACTATCACAACGGAGGCCGGCTACGTCGATGTGATCGACGGGGATCGGAAGGGTCTGTACCGGCTTGTCAACGATTAAGCAGGGCCGTAGGAAGAAGGTTCGCTGCCGATGCTCAAGCGGCCCGATGAGCTTCGACTCTGTAGCGCTGATGATCCAATCGTTACGTCCAATTTTCACCCATTCTCGATCGTCATGGATTGCTAGAAGGATTGGCTCTTGTCGGCCGCAAATGCAAATTCTTCAGAAAACGCTCTAGATTCAGAGCAACAGAGTGATCCTATCCCGGATATTATGACGGCAAATTTCGCACAATTCCCTGTAAATTTCCTGTTAGCAGGTGATTGGGCCTGGAGACGGTTCGCTTCGGCTTGCGTCCACCGCCAGCGAGGCTTCCACTCCACTTCATTCAATCCCACCCAATCCAAATACAGCAGTTCGTGCGGCAAACTAGCAGATCTTCGCTATTCCAGAGAATCTCTGACTGGAACTGTCAGCTAGCGATTTGGAGGTATCGAGGGCAATCTTCTCTCCCAAGAGATTTATTTGACGGAGCGCGTATGCTTCGACTGGTTCTACAAACTCGCAATTCCATTCACTGACGCTTATTGCAATCTACACCGAAGCTTTCGTCAGATCGATCTTGCCGACCCATCATGCTTTTTGATACTAAGACTTCTGCACATCTATCATTCATCGCCCGGTTTTGCGGTATTCTTTCCAATCTTTCTCGACCACATGCGCCATGCGTTTTGCCGCGTGTCTCAGCCAAATCGCTTTCTTACCCTCGAGATCCTTCAGAATATTTTGGACTTGGCGACTAGTCCCAAGATGGACATTCCCGGCTTCCGAACCCATCGCCTGCAATAGCATTCCTTCGTCGCGCTGTTTGGGCAAATTCTGAATGTCGATGGGGTTGGAATCGGGCGAAAGTCGGCGTATCAGCCAGCGTCCGATGATTTGCTGAAATGGATCAGGAGAGCGTCTAGCGGAGGAAATCGCCGCTTCGTAATGCGGTTGATCATGCCTCGTTTTTCCTTCCAGCCAGACCCAAGCAGAGGGAACAACCGCTTTGGCTTCTCGGGCGATACAGCCACCCTGCCAATCTGCGATTGCGACGAATCTCTGTTGGCCAAGGCTACCAAGCCCCGCCTTCCTCCGCACAACCTTGTATTTCAGTTTGGGATTTGGCATAGTCTTTTCAAATGCTTGCTTCACCTCCGGTATTAGCGAGTTCTTGATAACAGGCAAGCGATTTAATTTCACCCAAAAATCGACCGGTGGTTTAAAGCTCCGGATGCCCAGTTTGCTGAGTTTTTGTTCGTGTTCGGCCAATACTACCGGACAGCCTCCAGCTCTAAGAGATTGACGATAGCCCTCCATAATCGCGTCGCACCCCTCCTTGAGCGTGATGCAGAGGGCTTCGGCATCGATCATGATCTTCATGCTGGTAGCCAAGCGCACAAGGTCGTTGGTGTACGACAGCGGGCATGACTCATCGAAGTCATCCACCCCCCAACAAAGCCGTCCTTCCGAATCCCGCCAAGTGCCAAAGCTATTAACATGAAGATCACCAACTGCCAAAACCTTGGGCGCACTACTTAACTCTTTACAAAGTATTGGCCAGAGCTGAGCCCAGCGATAGTATGTGCCGCGCAAGAATAGGAAAGAGCTTTTGCGCATTTGCTCATGCTTGAAACGGAGATCGGAGGTAACGATTGTCCCGCAGCTCCGCATCCACTTTTCATAATTTGTCGTGGCTTGTTGGATGTTGCTGGTCTCGGCCTGCAGGCCGTGAAGTCCAAGTTTTAAACGGTCATGCCGGTCGCTCATGATTCACCTGCCTGGCAGAACAATGCCGAGAAAGCTAGCGTTAAGAAGCGCTTTCATGCGGCAGAGTTGCCAACCAACGACTGCCTTCTTTCGTCCGTCGCGGACTCCTTGGTGGGGAGCGGGAGTTCCGCCCCATTGCAGAACTGATCATGAGCCCGGCTGAAGTGCCCATGTCCTCGTTCGGAGGTGGTCCCTTTGAAAGGGGTTTTCCCTGGAGTGGTTCTCCTAGAAGGTAATGATCGCTGGCGGCGTCTGGCGACCGATGCTGCAAGCCCACAGGATTGGCAGTTAGCCGATTCGTCAGAAAGTATTCTGTATATCCGCATATCCGCAGGAGAAGGAGAGCGGACACCTTAACGATTCGCGGCAGGGGCCTGGGTCTGAGGGTAGACCTTGATCCAATGATTCCTCATCTGTGGCGTCATCCTTTGGCCATCAGAATTGAACACGATCTGGTTCGTGTGCTGCCTGGGCATGTGGCAATGAATGCAGTTGTTTGTGACCGGGTGATCCGCTTTTGAGAAGGTTGCAGAGTCAGGCTTGTGGCAAGTCAGGCATTTACGGGAAAAATAGGCCACGTCGTGCTGCGTGACATGAACATCGTGGCAGGTGAGGCAGGTCATATTCGACGAGCGGAAGCAAAGGCTTTTCTCCAGCATCCCCACCTGGTTGCCATGAACGTCAGGCGGGGCGGAGGGACTGAAAGGCGGAAGATCAATGGACTGATTCAGCGCATCACCGGGACGGTAGGAAAACGCCGGCTGCAGCGACCATCCAAGTCCGCCATGACACCAGGCGCAAAGATTCATTTGGCGTTCTCGCGAGAATCGTGCCGGATTGAGTATGCCGGAAGTTGAACGAGGAGCCCGCTTCGATTCCTCTTGTTTAACGTGTTCTTGTCCGGGCCCATGACACACTTCGCAATGGATGCCAAGCGAGTAATCCGCAGGGCTATACCGGTTGATGGGCGGTGGACGGGACTCAAAATAAGTTGCGTGACACTCCAGACATCGTGGAATGATCAGCCGGTCAAAATCGGCATACCCATCACGATAGCCGGGACTGTTGACCCAGCCCAGGCTCGCCCAATAGGAGACGGGCAGCTCAAATAACCGATCACCCTTCCAGTACAAATAGGTTTGGCCCTTTTCCCCGGACCCAATCACCACATCAATGGGCTCTGTCTGCGAGGTCGTGTCGGGAGCATCTCCTTCGACTGCGGTCTCAGAAAATGAGAGTTTGCCCCCATCTGTGCGGCGCTCATCCATCCTGAAATAAAGTCCAGGATTCACCGTTTTCAGAATATTGTTGCCGGACGTGAACTTACCAAGGATGGAGGTTTCGCTTGCTTCACTGGAAGTCAGATAGTGCGTAGTCCGGTGAAAGGAAGCGACCGTTTGAGCATGACAGCGGAGGCAAGCATCATCCCCTACGTACCCATCTCGCGCATGTTGCTCTGCGCCTGTCGCCGAGGTGGATGGATGTTGCCAGCCCGCCTCAGCACTCAACGGTGCAGTCAGCACTAACGCAATGACGACCGCGACAGCTCGACGCTTGTTTTCAGGGGACGCCACTGACCGATATAGTATCCCGGTAACGCGAGTTTCGTCGCAGGCGAATTCCCGGCACAAAATATACTTCCATTCGAAACCGTGGCAGCGCGCTCTTACATCGCGGTCGGTCGCCACCCAAAGATCCGTAGATGGTTCCAAAAGTCACGGGCCGCGCGGCAGTGAGCCGCGTTTGAGCTTAGATTGCTGCAGAATCTGATTGAAGCCGTCAATTTGTTTTTGATTAACGGACCACGGAGAGCCTTCATGCGGTGGCGAGGATGGCGCGGCCAAGGGCGCCGGTCAATGCGTCCTGCGCCCTGAGCGCAGCCTCACGAGCGGGCCCGACGAGAGCGCGCAGTTGATTGGCGAAATCCCAGGCGAGATCGCGGGCGCGACAGATATCCCAGAAGGCGAGCAGACGGCCGACCTTTCCGGTGTCCTGTGCGAGTACGCCCAATGTGTCTGTGGCGAGCATGGTGAGCGCCGAGGGCATGACGCTGTTGAGCAACTCGTTTACGGATTTGTAGTCCGCGAACTCGGGACTTCCAGGTGCAGGGACCACATTCGACTTGGCGTCTGTGGTCAGCAGCGCCAGCGCGAGGTCGTGGTTGATGTGAGCGTTCATGCCAGCGAGCGCAAACTGGATGCGATCGACGTCGGTGCGATAGCGCGCCTCAAACAGAGCGCTCCATGCCGAAGGTGGGGAACGTCCATCAAGAAAACCAGCAACAGCGCTGAAGTAGAGACCGGCAAAGACGACATCGAGGCGAGCAAGCCAAACCGGGCTTTGCCACGCGCCGCCGGGCGGGTGCAGGTCTACCTGCTGGGTCACCATGAGATAGAGCCGGTTAAACCACTTGAGGCCGTCGTTCACTGGGAGTAACGCATCGATCGACTGCATGCGCGCGATCACGTCCGCGATCGTCACTGGAGCCGTGCCGGTAATCAGGTCATAGAGCGGCTGGTCTGCGGGGGACGAGGCGGATGTGGACATGCGTGCCTCCGAAAGCAGTCTCCAGCAGTATAAGCGATTCGGCCGGCGCAGGCCCGTGGCCGAAAATGAACACGCCCGCGTTGTCGATTCCTGCGAATATGTTCCGTCCGCACGAGATCTGACAAGTTGACCAGCATGGCGATAAAGTATCGAAAATCGACCGCATGACATTTACAGGCGATAACCAACGTTTTGGTTTGACAGAGACCCGGTTCAAGTATTCCATGCCGCAATACGAGTCTGTTTCGACCATCGCGCATCCGGCCCCTGGCAGCGGAGATCTCGAACTGTCAACCAAAATTGGGGTTAAGTCCGCGCCGCCCACTTGTTTCCATTACTCGCTCACTTTACGACCTGAAGCCCCGGTTGAATGATCCTGTAGATGGTTCCACCTACGTCCGGGAACTGATAGGCGAGCCAGGTGAGCACAGGAACTGCACCGAAGGCAAAGATACGAGCGTAGAATTCCCAGCCAAGTTCGTTGGCGGTGGTATTGGTAACGCGACTCAGTATCGCATTGCGATGCATTTGTGCCAAGACGGCGACGAAGCCGAACGTGAGGATGCCGAGCAGGATGGTAAAGCACCAGTCGATGAAGGCGTGCGGCTGGAATGGATATGAATTCCACCCGACAAGCGCGAGCACGAAGGCGGTGGAAACGAACAGCATCAGATAGCGGATATTGATGAGCACCGCGCGAATCAGAGCAACGTAGCGCAGGACGATCAGTTCCTCTGCTATCTGGTTGAGAGAAGGCTCACCCGACTTCTGTTGTTTAGGCGGTTCGCTTTTCGGGCCTTCGTCGCTGATGCCTTCGACGAGTCCAATTCGTTTCTTGTCCCAGTAATCCGCGAGCAAGTCTTCAATGAGAATGCGGCAGAAGCAGGCGTAGCCCTCCTCGATGTGATAGATGTTGCAAAGCTCGGCGGAGTTCCTGGGCATGTCCCACAAGCGGTCAGACGGGCAGGCATCTTCCGACTGCTTGGCGCGCATCGCCACGGCATTGAACGAATCATCGAGCCCTGCCGCGTGCAATGGGGCGCTTGCCATTGCGAGAGACGGCTGGGTCGTGGCGGATGGCGCAAGCGGAGCCTCCGAAATCGGCGGAGCGGCACCGGTTCCTTTGATGCTCGCCATCAGCTCGTAAATCCTGACGTTGATTCTCTCGTACTGCTCGAGGAGCTTTGCATAGAGAGCTGCATTCTTGCTCTGATCGGGATGATGAACGATCTGCCGAATCGACTCAGTCGTACGGGCCATGTCCCGCCAGCGAATATGAAGGCCTTTCTGGCGAAGCATGCTGAACCATCCTCCACCATTGAATCGAGAGAAGGCAAAGCGAACCGGCATACGCTCGAGCGGTTCTAGCAATCCCCTGCTCATCGCACCCCAAATGAGTATGACCCTGAGCCATCCGGAAAGGACGACCATGATCAAGGGAAAGAAAAGAGCGGCGATCAGGAATTCGTAGAGTGTCGGGCCAGAGGTAAAGAGCAAAGGCGAAAAGAGGAAGTGATCGAGTGCGTGAACCTGACTGGCGAAGATACACAGCCAAAGGAGGACGATGTAAATGCAGCCCAGGACTTGATTGATGTGCCGCTGCATCCAGGTTGCCAGCCTCCGAGCGCGCGCGCCTGACTCGAATTGCAGCTTTGCGAATAACCTGACGAGGACTTCGCGACTGATGAGTAGGCAGGTGATGTTCTGGTAGAGACAGTTGTCGCTGAAGCGGGTGCAGCCATCGAGCGTATTGTCAGGAACAAAGAGCGGATAGGCATTGTCCCGCGGCAGATATTTGCCGGCATAGGTCGATTGTCGCGCGATCCGAGGCCGGTGTATCTCAGAGAAACGGAGCCGGGCGGTCTGGAAAATGGACCACAGATACCAGGCAAAGAGAAGTAGCAGGATCGGCAATAACGGACACACTCCATTGAGCGGCCGAATACAACGGTAGCAGAAGAAGAGTCCAGCGTAAGTGTAGTGGCCGTTGCGGGTGTCGCTTCCGCATATGAGTGTCCAGAATGCGATGGTGCCAACGAGAGCCGCAACAGAGACAAGATTGAAGAAGCAATACAATCGCTGTTTCGGGTGATAGCGGTAAGGCCATGTCTTGAAAGCAGTACAGACGACTGCCAGGCCTGCAGTGCCGAGGAGCAGCGCGGCAAGAGTGTAACTGCCATGAGCGAGGTGGTAATAGTGACCAATGCGTAGCAACGGATAACCGGTCACAAAGGCAATAGCTGTGAGCACAGAGGTGCCGATATTGATATGGATAGCTCGCCGGTATGGCAGGTCATTGTGGTCGATCGCAAGATCACGCGTAAAGGGAGACCAGAAGTCTGCGCTCAGCAGCAGAACGCAATGGGCAATACTGGCGAGTGAAATGAATCCCGCTAGTATTCCCCACAACAACGACGGAGAAATGCCGGAGTTTTCGTTAATCGACTCCGGAACATAGTTCCAGGCGTGCTGCCCGCCAGGTGCGTCTGGAGTTGGGTCAGTCGTTTTTGACTCCGAGCATGGTTCTGTCTGAGGCTCTCCGGGCTTTAGTGAGATGGTCGGGAGGATCGCAGGAAAATCGCTGCCGCACCAGTTGAGCACGGCGAGCGGATAGTAGCCGTCCGCACCAATAGCGGTGACCCAGAGGGGAATCTGCTGGAACTGTACCGCAAACTTGGAAGAATCCGGATCACTGCGCGGATCCGGAACGGGGTAGTTGCGATACCCCGCCAGAATCGGAGGTCTGTCAGGCGAGCCGTTCCAGAAGGTGAAGCTGGCTGCGTTGTAAATCCCTTCGGCCTGATAATCCGGATGAAGCCACTGCATGCGGTTTCCAAAGTCCAGAGTCGACAGAAGATAGGGGGAAATGGCGATTGAGCCGATGTAGGGCGCGTTGTTGGCGTCGCGCTCGAACAGGAGGTCCACGCCGTTCAGGAGGACGAGGCGTGCATCAGGACAGGCCCGATGAAGGAATTGACTGAGGAATATCACGTCGAGAATGTTCGAGGCGGAGATAACAATGAACTGGCTGCGGGCGTGCTGCAGCTGATGAGCAATCGCCATAAGCTGCGCCTCGAGAGACAGAGGGCTTTGGTTCGTAGAGAAACGCGGAACGGTATCATCGGCGCTGTTGTCCTTGAGCGACAAGTTGAGATAAGGAGTCGGCGCCGCGCCGGATTCAGCGGCGGACTGATTCTGCTCAGCGTTGCGAAGCAATGAGAGCTCGCGAGGAAATCGCAGATAAAGGATGGTGCCTTTCTTTTTCAGGTCGACATCGGAGTGGCGAAAACTCGTGGGAGGGCCGGGAGAGGGCGCTGACTTGACAGCGCCGAAGACGGTTCCCGCTTCAGAAAGCACGGCGACCCTGCTCAGGTCATAACCCGCCGCGGCAATCGATTGCAGGAAGCGGTCCTGCTCGAAAGAAACATTTTCTCCGAACGAGTGATAGATATGTTTGCCGCCTGGATCCAGCTCCTTTGCGGCAATCACGGTGCCTGCGACTCCGGCGACGGAGGCACGAGGCTCGCACAGGCCTGGCAGCGCCGCCTCTATGCCCGCATGCAGTGAAGCGGCCGAACCGGAATAAAGCGGACCAATAATGGAGAGCTGATCATTTTCATCCGGGCAGGGCCTGGTCCCGTTCAACAGCCTATTCGTCTTATCGCTCTGGGGATGGTTTGCTGCGTTTGCAGAACGGCCTAGCCGTTGCGGAGGGCGTCTTATGGGCACAGTCGGTGGAATAGAAGGCCAGGAGCCAACAGAAAGCCTTGCGCCTTGATCTTTGAGAGCCTGCTCATAATGAAAGGCATTCTGCAATTGGTTGCCATTGACTCCAAGCGAGGGAGTTTCGGCTACCAGAAAGAGATAGATCACACGTCGATAGTCTCTCGATGAGAGCCTTGCCGAGTCCTGCCGTCCCCATTCACTCACATCGGGTGTGTAGTGGAGGATGATGAGACCGGGCTGCCGCGTACGCGCGATGTCTGAGTTGGTCGGCGCGGCTGTATCGGATGCAAGCTGGCCTGCCGATCCGATTCGGCTTCTCCACGGGAGCCAGTAGTAGCTGCTGAGATAGTGATTGTCCGCGGCCGCAAGAAGGATTGCATCGATCGAACGATCGAAGTCCAGAGCGAGATGGCTGTGAATGGGATCGGGAACGGTTGCGATGATCGCGCTAATCTCGGCGCGATCTGGGCCGGTCATTGGAATACCCCAGGTGTCAGGCCCGCAGGTGAAAGGAGCAGCGTGTCCCGATTCAGGAGAAACCACTGTCCGCGCTGCGGACCAATATTTGCAGGACGCGATCCACGGTCCGCCACTCGGCGGAGCATTCGCTAATGGAGCGGGGGTGTCACTGCTAACCTGCTCAGTCTTAGGGCCGCCGGCGTTCCTGGCCTGAAAAACCAGCCCTGCGAGGATGAGGGCACCGATGGTTGTAGTGCCTATGGCTTTGTTCATGTGCGTTCCACTCGAATCGATGTGGTCCGACAGAGCACCAATTTGTACAAAGACTTGAGAGAAGCAAGTTCTAGTCGCGCAGAACTGAAGTAAGGGGAAAGGAAGCGAATTTCGGAGCTTGACGTGACCCTGATCCGGTCTTTATTGCTCCTTGAATGAATCGTCCGATCCATACCGGGTCAAACGCTCATTCGGGGAAACGCGCTGCAAGCCCCCACACCTATAACATGGGCGGTCTGGCCCCTTGAAACGCCCTCCTTTTCTTCTCAGCTGCCCGCGATGTCGGGAAGGAAGGCCGCGGCAATATTAGCACTCGAGGGCCAGCCAGGCAACATTCAATTACGGTTCATTCGGCTCTTACAAGACCCGAATGCGCCTAGCCAATCAGTAGCGAAGACAGAGAAGCGCAATGCTACGCTTTGATAGTGGCGACGGAGTGCCGCGTCCGGCTTGACTTTGGCGGTCTTCGCGTCATACTATTCCACTCGGCGATTCTCATCCCCCGAGCTTTGCGCTTCGTTTCGCACGGGCCCTCGATGCGGCATTCTCCTCTATTGAAATATCGGCTCTGCTCGTTCCGTGTTCTCTGAATAACTCTGAGTGGCCAACACAGTTCCTGCGCGCTAACCCGTCGTCGACCGGCCGTGCTCGCGCAATTTCCGGCCCGTTCGCAAGGAAGGTGGAGTCTATGCCGGATAACGTCGTAACGAATTGGTTTGGCAATGTCGTTTCGCACCCCAAAGTCATTGTTGAAGCGAACTCAGTAGATGACATTGTGGCGGTGATGAAGGACCCGGTGAAATACCCGTCTCCTGTTCGCGCGGTCGGCTCGAACCACTCCACATCGCCATGCGGTACTGCGGATGGCGGGACGCTCATCAAGATGAAGATGAATCAGATTGTAAACATAGGGGAGGATACGCTGACGGCTCAGGCGGATGCCATTCACATCGATCTGGCTAAGGCGCTTGAAGCCCGCAAGCTGCAATTCTATGTAAATACCGAGATCGGCAGCCTGTCAGTGGGAAGCGCGGCCTGCGCAGGAACCAAGGATGCATCCTTTGAGGGGGAGTACGGCCAGGTGGGATCATACATCACCGCAGTCAAGATGGTTCTTCCAAACGGCGACCTTCTTCAGGTGGACGAGAGCACGCAGCCTGAGCTTATGCAGAAAGTCCGCTGCAGTTATGGCCTGTTTGGCATCGTGTATGAAGCGACCTATAAGATTCGCCCCTTAACGCCGATGGCAGTGCATCACAAAACCTTCAGTCTTGCGGACTTCGTCAGTGCATTGCCGGACATGAAGGATCTCAACGAGTCAATGATGCTTTATATCTTTCCGTTCTCGGATAAGATCACCGTGGAGTTTCGCAAGTACAATCCCGAGGCCACGGGTGAACCGGACCGAGCGGCATGGGCAATCAGGAATCATATCTGGGGAACTTCCGGACCAAAATTCGGCTATGAGATGGAGAAAACTGTCTCGAACCCCACAGTTCGATATGGCATTCTCGATGCCTTTAATGCGTCGTGGCGCCTTACGCTTGAAACCATTGTCTCCAGCGACTATACGATTCCGGGAGACCAAATTATTGATTATCCGAAGGTGTCGAACGACAGCCGTTATACTTTCAGCCTCTTCGCGTTTCCGGAAGATGATTATCCTGCGGCTATCACTGATTTCTTCAAGTTCTGCAAAGACTACTATGCGCAGACGGGATACCGATCGAACCTGCTGTACGTGGGCTATCGCATTGCGCAGGATCAAAAGTCATTGCTCTCCTACTCCTGGGATGGGCCGGTGATGACGATCGACCCTGTCTCGACAGGAAACCCCGGCTGGGACGAGTTTCTTGGAGTCTACAATCAGTTCTGCATCCAGCGGAACGGCGTACCCCTGTTCAATCAGACAGCTGGACTGACACCTGAGATCGTAAAGAAGGCGTATGGAGGACGGCTGACATCGATGGAAGAAACTCGAAAACAATTCGATCCTCAGAATCGCCTGTTGAATGACTACTTCCGAAACCTGATTCCGTGAAATCTCCATCGAAAGGCCGGAAAGGTCAGGTTCCGGCGGCAGGAGCTGGCGGAGGGCTTGGTGGGTTCGCCGTCGGCGTTGCTTAAGGCCCAGGTGGCTTCGCAGCCTCAGGAGCGGGCGGGTCCGAAACAACCGCGAGAAGCGGATACGTGGGTGCCGGAATGCCGGCCTGAAAAGTAAGATTCGCCGGGCTGTATCCAACATGATGCTGACAGCGGATAAGAACACTGTTGGCGAGTGCTGACGCGGGCGGCAAAGTTCGGCGAACCGGAAACCCCCATAGGGGGGTCCACGATTCGTGGAGTTGATCGAGCGCATACGTGGGGTTGATGGGATATGGGTATTGGCCAACGGCCGCAGGCGAAAATGCTACTCCAAGGCCCTGCGCCTTATTGATCATCCAACTGAGCGTGATGTCGGATAGCAGGGTGGCATTCGCATCACCGCCAACGTCATAGCCCCCGCCAACATCGCTGTGAACTCCACAAAACCACACCTGCTGGACGATCTGCCCGGGTGCGGGCGCGGATGTCCAGAGTGTTGGCGGAAACTCCCTTCGCCGCTCGTCGATGGCCAGAGCCTGAAAGGCATTCGCGATTTTAGGGTTAAGCGACGTGTCGAGAAATCCATAGGTCGCAGGGTCGATTCCACCGAAAATTGCGGGTATGCCGAGCGACCCTACGGTATCCCAGACACCAATCATGGTGATCTGCGCATTAGACATTGCATACTTCGAGGACAGAGTAGCGAGAATGGCAGCCCTCTCACTCTTGTTTCGGTAAGCCTGAAAAGCACTTTCCACCAGCTGATCGTCGAAGTTCTTTGAAGGGAGGCCGCAAACTGCAATCATTCCCCCCAGGCTGCGCGCCGTGTAGGCGCCGCGACTGAAGCCAAAGAGAAAGATCTCGTCTCCGGCTTCATAAACTTGAGATATTTTTGTGTATCCGTCTTTAATTTTCCGGAATAGGCCGGCACCAAAGGCTCCGCCAATTAGTTTCTCAATGGGATTTCCATCTGCGCCGACTCCGCTGTCATAGAAAGGCATCTGCTCGGATGTAACGAGCAGAGCGCTGAACAGCTTGAATACGTTTGTGGCGCTGGATTTTCCATCCCAGGTTCCGTCCGCACAGTACACGATCTTCTTCATTCCCGCCTCCTACATTTTGGCCTGACCCATAGTTTCGACAGACCGCAATGAAACTAGACAATCGATTATTGATGCCCAATGGCTGCCAGATATCGCAAAGCGCTGAGACCCGGCATGAAACAGTATGCGCCGCCGCGCACAGTGACAAACTGTGGCAGATCGGTGATTCGAATGCCAACCCCTGACTCCTGAGGTAGACAAAAGATATTGGTAACGGGGCATCCCGGAATGGCTTCGCGGTTGCCCAGCAGCGGATCACTCTCTTCAGATAGTGCATTGAACTTAGGGTTCGTTACCCAGGCATTTTGGACAAATTCGAACTGGCGCAAAATGTTTGCCACAATACAAATGAATTGGATTCCATGCTCATCCGTGTCCGGATCGTCTGCGACGGCCTGCTCAGGAGACAGCCCGGGGCCATACTCCCGCCCGCGACGCAGAAGGCGGTGAAAGCGGGTCGAGGCAATCACGTCGTCTCTGAATCCAGGATTATTGAAGCCGAGCGTGTGCAGCAGGCGCGCAAATAGTCCGTTGGAATTAGCGGGCAGGTCGGCGTTGCGAGGGTTCGCTCGCCGGATGTGGGCGCCGAACGGGCAACGCAGGCCGCCGCTGTCGGAGTCGTAGGTGAACTGATTTTGGGCAGCGGTTTTCGGATCGAGGCCAGCGATGGGCTGAGTGGCTGCCGGAAGCAATGGATCGCCGTTCATTCTGCGGCCCACCATGGATTCGGCCAGGGCCTTCCGCGCCTGCGGATTGGAACCGGCCTGGCGGTCGAGAAACCTCCAGAAACCTCGCACATCTTGCTGCAACTGGCGGAAGACGAGATAGGTGCCGTTGCGTCCGAGGTCGCGCTTGTCTGGAGCATCTTCTGCGAAAGGCAAGACCGAACTTGCGGGAGCGTCGGGATCGAGCAGGGGTCGTTCCGTGTACTTGCCGTACTCGTTTTCATACCCGAGCAGGAACTCACCGATGGTAACGAGGTTGCCATACGTAAGCTGGCCGTCTTCAGGACTGCGTTGGCGCTTCCAGTCAAGCGTGGGCTGACTGACACCGTCGTTGAACCCGAATGGCTCCACGCCAAACAGGTTGGACGTCGGCAGACAATCCAGCACTTCGAACGCAGCACTCCACTGCGAACCCTGAATGGTTTGCTTCCATGTTTCAAGGCGCCCCGGTTGGGCATAGAGCATGGCGACGAGGTGAGGCACTTTGTTTGCCCCACCCCATTGCCAGTATTTCGGCGAGTTGCCGCCGACATCCCCGAGTCTTCGGGAGCGGCTTTCCTCTGCCGCCATGCCGGAAAGGAACTCAGCAGAGAAACCTGCAAGTACATCGTCCGCAACTCCCAGCGCCTGCAATCCTTCCCGCGTAAAGGCCACCTGCAGCGCCGTCTCCGGCGGCTGGCTTAATTCCACCGCACTGGTGACTGGTGCTGTAAGCAGCCACGCCTGCGCAGCCCGCGCATCGCGGATGTTCAGCAGCAGGAAGCAGGCTTCAGAAAGCGCACCATATCCGAAGCGCACAAGTCCTTGTATATCGCTGTAATTCACTGTTGAGGTACTCGGATTCTTGCCACCCATACGCCAACTCCAGGGTTCTCAGAAAAGTTGCAGCCATTCCTTTATCGCCGGGTCGGTCATGGATGATTGCTCGAGGCCGCTGCGGATAAGGGCGTTTCGTTTCCGATCGAGAGCGGTCAATCCCGGACACGCGTTATACCAGACCTGTGTGGGCATCTGATGCCGGCGGAGAAAATCTTTGAACTTCTGCTCATCCTTCGCGCCATCGAGAAGCAGCCAGTTCGTGCGCGGATAACCGATGCCGTTGCTGAAGACCACGTTCAATCCAAATGCGACTTTATTGATGAAATCGTCCATATAGCTCTCAAGGCTCCCGTCATAGTTACTGAGGAATATCACGCGTTTCCGGCCATCAAGAAAGACCCAGCGAGCGAAATGGATCGTAGTGACGCGGGCCAGCCGCCCGCGGTTGAAGATATGCCTGGCGCTGTAATCAATGACCAGCAGCACAAAACGGATGGTGAGCCGGCGAAACAATCCGGGCTTGAGGGTTCCCATGGCGCTGAACTGATTGGTGACATCGTGATCTTCAAGCGACGCGAGCAAGTTTGCATGTGCCGGTTCGACGCGCGGCGCGACCTCAGGATCCGACCGTTCGCGCAGCCGAAGCTGAACGAGAAAAAATGGGAGATACAGCAGCAGAAGTGGCGATAGCAGGAGCAGAACCAAAGGTACGCCCACAAGGTTGAATAGATTGCGCAGTTTCCATCCGAGAGGAGCTGCCGCTGGAGGCGTCAGGGTGATGCGTCCGGCCTGCCGCTCCGCTGCGATGAACAGTCTGAGGGCATTGCGGACTTGCGACGGCTGCATAATGCGGAGGGAAGCTGAATTTTTCTGGATGTAGGTCTCCAATGCCTGCCGCAACACCGCCTCTTCCCGAACCTGCTGCACGGTTCGTCCAATCCAATTTACATAAGAGGCGGCCGCGGGCGTGCTTCGTGCCTTCATCCACGCGAGAAGATCGACGCCGGGTTCGTACCCCAGACAGTGCGAGAATATGCGGCGCAAGCCATCCCCCGCCCGCTTCGCGAACTCCGCGACAAATGTCTGCAATGGCCCATCAAAGTCAGCCAATATCGCCAAATACCGTGGATAGTCGACCCTTGGCGGGCCATACACCGCGATGTCGCCGAGGGTCTGATCGTCGAGGATGAGGATGCGCCCAAAGTGCAGGCGCTCGAACCGCCCGAAGGGGACGAGCGTATTCAGCGGGTCGATGACTCCGGGTTCACGGTTCATGGAGGCGAGTAATGAGCGAAGCTCCTCCTCGCGTTGCGGATCGATTGCCGCCAGGATCATCAGGTTGGACTGGGGAGTCATCGCGCTTACTCAAAGACCTCGTCTCCGGTCGGTTCGTAGAGAGGCACATCATTCATGGTGTGCCGGAGCCTGGAAAGTGTGTCATACATGCGGCGCCGCGCGCGGTTCTGATTGCCGAGCGGGCGATGCTCTGCAATGCAGTGCCACGGATTGTAAGAGAGCCTTCTGGCAAAATCGAGCTGCGCCGGCGAGTCGAACTTCTGCCGGGGAAGCCGCAGTGTGGCCGCCGAGACGCGCGGTGAAAGCTTCTCCGGCCAGAGCACAGCATTGTTCTCAATGGGCATGAGGTGCGCATCCGTTTGAAGCTGCAAGCGAATATCGAATTCGACATCTTCTGTCGCGAGGGAGGCGACCATGGCGTTGCGAAGATAGTTGTCAGGAGGACGCAGCGGGAGCCGGGGTATGGGCGTGCGCCGCGTCGACTTTGGCCACACCGAGTATTGCATCGCCTGACCTTCTCCCAGCAGATACGGAACGCAGCTGAAATAAGGCGCTTCAAACGGACTGCTCTGCGTCTTGATCCAGAGCGACTGCATGATGAGATCGAGAAGGTGCGACCGATGCAGGTTGACGAAATAAAAGATCTGCGCATTTTTGAGGCTCTCGATCTGCAGCTGCGCGTTGCAGACCGTATCCGGTGTGACGAAGGTTGGCGTGGAAACGGCGAACATATCCTGCGTAAACTTTTCCTCCTCCATCAGCTTCGGGCCGGGCACGCCCATCAGCTTGATGCTGATGCTCATAAAGCCGACATCATCGATGTCCGGCGTGATGTAAGGGCCGGGCCCGGAAAAGCGGACCCACGCACGATAGGTGCGGGGCTGCGCATAGATGCCATGTCGCAGCTCAGCGGGAAGACCGTCATGGACAATCAATTCACCGCGAACGATGCCGTGCGTCTTGGTGTTGCCGCCCCGCTCGAACGCCCCGGGTTTCCACAGCAGCGTCATCTGTTGTCTAAAACTGTCCACGATTGAGTCGAGACAGGCTTCTTCGTCCGGAAATAGCTTTTCCTCGGCAATTTTCAAACTTTCGTTCCGTCGCCCGCCGTTCATCAGGACTGTGACCAGGCTTGCGATTGGATCACGCAGCAGCGCATCGAACGCGGGGCGAAAAAATGGATCGAACCGGCGCTCCAAATGCACAAGGGCAGTCGATGTATTGCTTAACCAATTCAATAGCGCCGAGCCGGTGTTCGCTTTGGGCACGGGGCGATCGGGGTTGGGCTGCGCAATCATGAGAGCGGAAATTGCAGGGCAAAGTGAATCGTCTTAGCCTTTTTCCAATACACCAGACCCAGGTAGAGGCTAGGCGCGATCAGACGAATCTCATCGCGGACATGCTCGGCTAGAAGCGAGGTATGTGAGTAGTCGAGCACAATACATTCCTTGTTATCGAACCAGCTGTCGGCTTTGTAGACTTGTGCCACAATCGCATTCAGCCCGAAGGCAAGGATTCGGTTTGTCAGGGTTCCGTGCGCAGCATCGAAGGTCTTTCCCTGCCAGCCAAAAACATTTATCAGGGACGCGATCTCACGACTGAAAATCGTGCCAGGTGCAATAATGGCAGTTCCCTGGGCTTCGCCGTTGGGGATGTCACCAGCCGGACTGCCGGAAAAGAGGCCGTCGAGATCCTGTTGGGACATGGATAGAAGTTGCTCCGCAGTGTAGCCCATGGTTAAGCCTCCTCGATGGGTGGAAATGTCTGGATTTCGACGCGGAGTGGGTTTCGGGGATACGCCACTGAGAATGTTGCCCAGTATCCTCGTAGGCGGCGCTTCTGTCAATGGAAAAGATCACGAAGCGGCCGGAAATTTTGGCTAAATAGCGTGATCGCAAAATCGAATTTCACAGGGACAAATAAAGAATGCCTCTATAAAGTTGGAGAGGATTTGATTCCCGCTCCGTTGAACGTTCCTAGCGAATGATCCATGTCAAACGGAATCGAGCACTTACGGATAGCTGCTAACGGCATTCACTTCCATGTGGCGGTGGCTGGACCACGAGAGGCTCTCCCCATCCTTTTTCTGCACGGTTTCCCTGAAGGATGGATGAGCTGGCGGGCGGTCATGGAGGCGCTCAGCGAATACCGCGTTTACGCGCCTGATCTTCGGGGCTACCCGGAGACGGAGAGTCCCAGAGGCGGCTACGACGTTTTCACCCTCACCGATGACATTCGGTCGCTGATCGAAGCGCTTGGATTGGTTCGACCTGCCCTCGTCTCGCATGACTGGGGCGGCGCCCTCGGCTGGATCTTCGCGCATCGCTATTCCAACCTCATTCGCAAACTGGTGGTGGTGAATTGTACCCACCCAAAAACACTGGCGCGCGCCGTGCTTAAATTTCAGGATTTTCAAACCATTCGCAGTGCGCTACGCCGTGTTCCTGGTACTACCCTGGATTCCGGAATTCCTGTTCACAACCAGAGTGGGCCGGAAGCTTCTGGAATTCTCCTGCATGATGCTCGAAGGACAGCCAGATGCAATGAACAATGCTGCCTTAAAAGAGTTACTTTCCCGCTTTCAAAAGCCGAAGGATATTCACGGGCCCCTCAACTACTACCGCCAGCTGGTTCTCTCGCAAATCGTTCCGGAAAGACGAGCCCGGCTTGAGGCCGTCTACGAGAATCCAATCACTGTTCCCACTACGCTGGTTTGGGGAGACAAAGATTGGGTGCTTTCGGAAGCGGTGGCCAGGAATAGCTATCTTGATGGCGGCTGCCCGGTCGATTTTCGGCTGCTGCCCGGAGTAGGTCACTTTGTCGAGTTGGAGTCTCCAGAGCGGCTGGCCGAGGAAATACGCCGCGCCCTCGGTCCTGCCGTGCTTTAGTTAGAGCCCTTTTCCAGGACCATGCGCTCAAGGAACCTTCGCGTCCGCCAGGATCACGTCTGCGGCCTTCTCGCCAATCATGTAGATTGCGCTGGCGATGAAGAAGCCCGGAATGCGCGGAAATACCGATGCGTCCACGACGCGCAATCCCTGTGTGCCGTGAACGCGGAAGGCGCTGTCCAAAACGCCGTTCTGCTCGCGGGGCCCAATGGCGCAACTGCAGGAAGCGTGGTGACCCCACGCATGGCTGCGGACAAACTCCCGCAACTCATCGTCGGACTGAATCTGCTCGCCCGGCAGCTCTTCCTCGGCGATAAACCTCTGTTGCTTGAGCTTGGCCGTCATGCGGCGTACGAACCGAATGCCCTCCACAACCGAATCCAGGTCCTCTCCGTTGTCCCTTGTCCCTTCTTCGAAATAGCGGAAGTTCACCATCGGCACATCCCGAGGGTCGCGTGAGCGCAACGTTACTTCGCCCGCACGATTGTTGGTGTGCGCTTTCAACACCGCCCAGGTCAGATAGTTCAAGTCTTTAGCGAAAAGGCGGGAGTAATTTGGGAAATAACCCTGGAAGCGGCTGAGGAACGCGACGCAGAACAAATCGGGCAGGGCACGGTCCGGCTCGGACCGCATGAAGAGTGAAAGCACTCCGCCATTGGTGATATAAGGCCCTTTCTGTCGGGTTTTCCATTCGTTGAATTGCGGGTCGGTGGTGTCGAACTTCGCTCCTTGAAAGATGGGCCACTGGTCGAAGTTCATCCTGTTCACAACGCCGACTTCATAACGATCCTGCAGATTTTTCCCCACTCCGGGCAGAACGACTTTGATTTCGATTTCGTGGCGTTGCAATTCCTCCTGCGGACCGATGCCGGAGAGCATCAGCAACTGCGGCGTGTTGAAGGCTCCTCCTGCGAGGATGACCTCGCGGGAGGCGTAGAGCGAGCGGGTTTCTGCTGGGCGATCGCTCGGCGTGGCGCTTGCACGATAAACCCGCTCGCCGCTCAGGTACTCGACACCGATAGCTCGCTGGTTCGCGTCCAGCAGCACGCGTGTGACCAGGGCATTTAGCTCAATCTTCAACCGGTCAGGGTATTTCCGCGAGACATCGAGGACGCGTTCGCGGGAACCGGTGCGCACGTGGCTGCGCGTGGTCAGCGGCATGTAGCGAATGCCGAACGAATTTTGCTGTACCGTGCGCCAATCGTTGGGATCGAGTTGGCTTTCCTCGAGCCAGCGTGCGCGGTCAACTACATGCCCGATATCTTCGACGGCTTCAGCGGCACACTCGAAGATCACCGCCAACAGATCGCGGTTGTCGAGAGAGACCATCGGTGTGGCCTTCTCGGTTTGCAGCCAACCTGTGAATCCGTGGCGGGTGGGGTTGATACCCAGTTTGGACAGCAAGCGATAGGCCTGGCGATGATGACAATTTTCCAGACGCTCGAAGTAGCTGCGCATGTTGCCGGCGTTCCAGGAAGAGTCTCCGGTGAGGGTTGCAATGCCGTCCCAATCGGCATCGTGCGGGTAGAGCATGATCATCGCGTTATGGGCGGTGCAACCGCCGAGCGTTCCGGCGCGCGGATACAGCACTCCGTCAACGCGCTGACCATTCCACTCTTCGCGATAATTCGGATCCCGGCGCTGCAGAAGGTCGCTCCCGTAATGACGCACGAAGAAATCCCATTTCATGGCTTGGTTTTCTGAAGCGAAGGCGTGGAAACAGGGCACGTCGTAATCGGAAGGAAGCCGGTTCTCTGTAGCGTTAACAGCATCGCCACCGGTCAGCGCTCTGGGATCGCCGCCCGCTTCGAGCAGGATCACCGTCCGTCCGGCCTCCGCCAGCCGCGCGGCCACAGTTCCACCGCCGGCCCCGGAGCCTACAACGATGTATTCGCACTCTGGCATTTTGCTTGCGGCCATGAACTCCTTTCTTGAACGGGAATTAGTGCCCGGCGCAGCGAAGGACCACCAACCAACGGCCAGTTCACCTGCAAAACTGGTTCGAAGCTGATTGCGGGCTGCCGGAAATTATAACCGAGCCCGCATTTTCCATAGGTTTCAACTATTGCGGCATGGCTGAGTCCACGCTATCTTGTGCGGCGGGCCAATTACCTTCCCGGACGTAACGTAATCGAATTAAGAAGAACGATTACCAGAAGCGCATTCGGCTTTACGCCGGGATGATTTGGCGCTATGATTCTTGACCACGATCACAGCGTCCTTGCGGATCGGCGTTCCCTGGCTTGCCTGCTGTGGCTGAATGTGGATTACCTCGTTAGGAGTGGAATCGCATGAACCATTCGCTGCCTCGGTCGTTCTGGCTTTGCGGACTCTTTGCTGGTTTATTGCTAACCGGTTGCAGCAGCACGGGAGGGGGGACTCCTGGGCATGTTCAGGACGAAGCACAGCTCGCTGGCCGCTCGGTTTCTCACTTTCCAGCAGCGGGTGAAGACTATTTTCACGCTATGGATGGAGCGATTCCCCTGACGGAAGATGAAATCAAGGGCCGTAATATGTGGATCGTATGGACTGGGGGCGACGATAAGCTCTGGGACACGCTGACGGTAACGAGTATCGGCACCGTCGATCTGCTGAAGACGGTTTCCTCCTATCCAGGATTGAAGGCCTCTCGCAGCAATCGCTGGGTCTATCTGGGGCTGGTGAATGAGCCGTGTTTCAAGCAGGGTACCGGGCCCGATCCAAAGCGATACGGCCTGTGGCTGGACACACGCGATCCGAGTTGTCCGCCCGATCCATTCGAGAATGAGGGCAAATATCCGGGAGTGAAGGTCGGCGCGCGGGGAAAGAATATGCCGGTCGGCTCCTATTACGGTTATGCCAGCGGCGTCGTCGGACTTCGTCTTTTTCCCAATCCTGATTTCGACGAGGCGGCAGCCAAGCGATGGGACCCGAAACGTTACTATGACGATCCCAGCTATTACAACGATAAGAATTTGGTAAGGCCGTATCGAGTCGGCATGTCCTGCGGCTTTTGTCATGTGGGACCCAATCCGACCAATCCTCCCGCTGACCCGGAGAATCCGAAGTGGGAGAATCTCAGTTCTCTCGTAGGCGCGCAGTATTTCTGGATCGACCGCGTTCTGGCCTGGAACCCGGACAATAGCAGCTTCCCGGTCCAACTCTTTCATGCCTCTCGTCCAGGCACGCTCGATACTTCGCTCATATCCTCCGACAACATCAACAATCCGCGCACCATGAATGCGATCTATGGACTGTCGGCGCGTATGGAAATCGCGAAGCGCTGGGGTAAGGCGACCCTCGCGGGCGGAGAATTGAACAACAAGCAATTCAACGATTACGTCCATCAAGGACCGCTGACGCAGTTTTTTGAGCCTCCAAATACTGTCTGGACGCCACGTGTCTTAAAGGATGGTTCGGATTCGGTTGGAGTGCTGGGAGCGCTGAATCGGGTCTACCTCAACATTGGACTATTCAGCGAAGAGTGGCTGCTGCACTTCCGCCCCCTGGTTGGCGGAGCACCCATCACCCCGATTGAAATTGCGGTCGCCAATAAGAACTCCGCCTACTGGGAAGCGACCGAACAGCAGACGCCGGATATGGCACTGTTCCTTCTGAAAGCCTCCTCAGGTCATCTGCTCAAGAATGCTCCGGGAGGCGACTCGTATCTGAACAAGAACAACGCGAAACTACAGCGCGGCAAAATTGTGTTTGCGGAGCGCTGCGCCCGCTGCCACTCCAGCAAGATTCCCACGCCGGCTCCTGGGCTCGATCCGGGCGGCTGCTCGGGCAAAAATTATCTGGACTGCTGGAACAGGTATTGGGCGTGGACAAAGACGGAAGATTTCAAGTCGAAAATGCGGGCCATGGTCCTGCGGAAAGATTTTCTCCAGGACAATTACCTTTCCACGGATTTCCGCGTGCCGGTCACGCTGCTCGAGACAAATGCCTGCAGTCCGCTGGCCACCAACGCAATCAGACGAAATATCTGGGACAACTTCTCATCCGAGAGCTATAAAGATCTTCCGTCGGTTGGCAGCATCACCGTGTACGACCCCTTCACCGGCAAGCCGAGCCAGTACACCATGCCCGCCGGAGGGCGCGGGTACACTCGTCCGCCGTCGCTTATCAGCGTTTGGTCAACCGCGCCATTCCTGCTGAACAACAGCTTAGGCAAGTTCAATTCCAGCCCGTCGGTCGCGGCACGGATGGATTCGTTTCAGGATTCCATTGAAAAGCTTCTGTGGCCCGAAAAGCGGGTTAAGGATTCGTTGTTGCCGGACAAAATTCCAGGCACAATCGATCGGACTACAGAGAGAAGCTATGTCCGTGTCCTCCCCGGCTATCTCCCGGACTTTCTGAAACCGTTGCTTGGCCCGGGTGAGCGGTTTTTTCCCTGGATCTTCAGCAATGGAGGCGTGGTGATTGGGCCGGTGCCCAAGGGGATGCCGGTCGATCTGCTGGCCAACATCGATCTTCTGGGAGAAGGAACAAGTCCCGGCGATTTGCTGCGGCACCAGCAGAAAGTCCTCGACCTGCTGCAGAAGATGAAACATGACCTGTCGTCATTGCCTGCGAACCCGAGCGACGAGGAGTTGAACGAGACTTTCGCCAATCTCGTCCCAGGGCTGATCTCGCTTAGTAAGTGTCCCGATTACATCGTCAATCGAGGCCACTATTTCGGCACCAGCTATTTCAAAGAAGAGCCGGGACTCAGCGATGATGACAAGCGCGCGTTGATCGAATATCTCAAAACGTTCTGACAGGTTCGACGTGGAGAGCGTGCGCCCCGGACGCCGGCCTTGCTTTGTGCAGGAATTGGTCCAGCGTCGTGACCTTGCGATGAAAAAAACTTTTCTGTGCGCCGTTGTTTCGGTCCTGGCAGTGACTGCTGCCACGGTCTGGTTTCTGCGCTCCCGAAATCGCCAGCCGGTCGACGACGCGAAAGTCGCCGGTAAAACCGTTGCCGATTTTCCCCAAACAGCAACTCATTCGTTCGACGAGATGGATGGCGGCCAGCCACTGAGCGACGACGAACGAAAGGGCCGCAATACCTGGCTGCTGTGGACGGCCGGGGACCAGACTTTCTGGGATGCGATGGCGCAACACGACTTTGGCATAGCGGACCTGTTGAAAGTCGCCGATTCTCGCCTGCACCGGACAAGATTTCAGGACATGGGCCTGATCAACGAGCCCGGCATGCAAGAGGCCAAGCAGCCCGACAAGTTTGGGCTTTGGCTGGACGCTGGCCCGCAGGAAGCCAGCGTCGATCCCGCCGTATATGGACGACCCTCCGGCATCGTGGGGCTGCGAATTTACCCCAATCCAAAGTTCGACGCCGCGGCCCGCCGGCGATGGGACGCCCATCGCTATTACTACGAACCCGCATACTACAACAATCCCAAACTGGTACGCCCGTACGTGGTGGGAATGGCATGTGGGTTCTGTCACGTGTCATTCAATCCGCTGAAGCCTCCGGCAGACCCGGAGAAGCCGAAGTGGGAGAACCTGTCATCGACCATCGGCAATCAGTATCTGAACTCCGGCCGGATCTTCGGAAACGGCGCTTCCCCGGACAGTTACGCCTACCAGTTGTTTCAATCCTGGCGGCGAGGGACGGTGGACACGTCGTTTCTCGCCACGGACCACCTGAACAACCCAAGCAGGATCAATTCAATCTTCTCGGTTCCGGCGCGTTTGACGGTGGCTCACGAGGAAGACATTGCCGGCGGAGCGCTGCATTTTCCCGGCGAGCAACGCCGGATGGCAGTGCCGCACGTGTTAAAGGATGGCGCGGATTCAGTGGGTCTGACCGGTGCGCTGAGCCGTGTCTATGTCAGCATCGGCATGTTCAGCCAGCAGTGGTTGCAAGATCACAAAGTACTGGTCGGCGGCACGCCGCAAAAGCCGTTCAGCGTTCTGCAGGCGCAAAAAAATTCAACCTACTGGCTGGCCACAGCGGCCCGCATTCCGAACCTGGCGAAGTTCTTGCTGACCATGAATGGTCCACGGTTGGACGACGCGCCTGGCGGTCAGGCGTTCCTTACCCAAGACGCAAAACTATTGCGGCGGGGCAAGATAGTTTTCGCGGAAAACTGCGCCCAATGTCATTCCAGTAAACAGCCGCCAGTCGGCTCAATAAAGACGCGGGAGCAGTATCTGACCTGGATGCGTCGCGAGGTTCTCAAGCCGGACTTTCTTGAAAATAATTTTTTATCCACGGAAAATCGCATCGCCGTCAACCTCGTCGGAACCAACGCCGCGCGTGCCCTGGCTACGAACGGCATGCGGGGGCATATCTGGGACAACTTCTCGTCCGAGACCTACAAGGATCTGCCGTCCGTGGGTGAAATCGAAGTGCAAAATCCTCTGGATAGCTCAACGTACAAATTCAAGGTACAGGGCGGAGGTCCCGGCTACTACCGGGTGCCGTCGCTCATTGGTATCTGGGCCATCGCGCCGCTGCTGCACAATAACGCCGTCGGAGTGTACACAGGAGATCCGTCAGTGGCGGGGAGGGTGAAGGCATTTAACGATGCCATTACAAAGTTGTTATGGCCGGAGAAGCGGCTCGGTTTGGCTTCCATACCACGCACGACGCTCGAGAGCTACATTGATATCCCATCGGCGTATCTTCCGCAGGAACTGCGTTCGATGGCGCAGAATGGATTTCTGCGGATCGGTCCGATTCCGAAGGGCACGCCGATCGATCTGCTGGCGAACGCGGACCTGGACCTATCCAGCCACGACAGAACCCTCGATCGCATCGCGCTGATCCGAAAGGTTCAGGGCGATCTGGCTGAGATCCAACTCCGACGCCTCAACTCAGACGAGTCACAGCAAATGAGGCAAAATCTCTTCCCAGACCTTTTGAAAATCAGCAAGTGCCCGGATTTCGTGCTCGACCGGGGTCACTATTTTGGGACCAATCTGCCGGATCAGGACAAGCTTGCGTTGATCGAATTTCTGAAAACATTTTGACGTTCGGCGCTCATCCATCGTAGAAAACTCCGTGCTGAAGTCAATCACTGTTTCATCGCACGCGAAAATGCTAGTCACGGTCTCGACATCAGGGAAACATGACTCCCTTAATATCCGCTTGATAGTTTCCTGTTCCGTTTGGCGCCATGATGGAGAGGGCCGGAATGGAACTTGTCGACGGGCTTTGGGGAAATGGAACGCTATCTGAGAACCCGGGAGGTCATGAACCTCCTTGGGATCCGACGCACAACCCTGTGCCAATGGTTACGAGCGTGCCTCGGAAACGAAGGTATCCGGATATAATAGCCGCCATCGGAAAGGGGCGGCCATGAATGCGAGCCCTCAAGACGAACCACAAGAGGAACCACTGGGGCGGCCAGAAGATCCTTTTGCCGCCGAGGGGCACGCCGAGCTTGAGGCCACCCTATATAAGGAATTGCACAAACTAGCGGCTCGCAAAATGCGCGCTGAACGCGCAAACCATACCCTACAGCCGACCGCGCTGGTGAACGAGGCGTACCTCAGGCTTGCCGATGCATCCGCTTCGCTTTGGAAGGACCGCGCGCACGTCCTCGCCACCGCCGCACACGTAATGCGTCATATTCTTGTGGATCACGCGCGGTCGCGCGGCGCCGGCAAGCGCGGAGCGGGAGCCGTCCAGATCACGCTCGATGAAAATCTAGTTCCGCAGGCCAGCCACTCGATCGATATTCTCGCGGTCCATGAGGCTCTCGAACGCCTGAGCAAACTGGATGCCCGGCAGGGCAGCATCGTCGAGCTGCATTTCTTCGGAGGCCTGTCATTCGAAGAGATCTCGTCCGTCCTTGGTATGTCGGAGCGGACCGTGAAGCGCGATTGGGCCTTGGCGCGCATCTGGTTATTCAAGGAGATCTCGGGTTAAGTATACCCGTGACGCACAGTATTTTTGCGGAGGCAGGGGCCTGCCTAGCTGGGCAGGAGCGGCTCCTCTTTGCATTGAACATTCCCGACGCCATCGCTGACATTCGAGGCAGCTTGTACAACACCCAATGCAATCCGTAACTGTGCCAGTCGTATTCCGGGTCTCCGATTGAAACTCATGAACGTCGGTTGACCAATCATTTTTTGCCTCCGCCGCAGTTTTTGCAAGGTCTGATATATGCTTTCACTTCTCTGGGGGGAACCACATGGCGAGGAGTGGTTTTTGTGCTGGCGATGGTCTCTAAAATGGTGACGTCGTAATCTCCGCTTGTAGCGGTAACATGGCAGATCACTGGTTGCGTATTGGTTCCATCGAGCTTGTCGTTTGGATCGCAGATTTGCTGCGAAAACTGAACTACAAAGGTCGAGTTCTGTGGAGTTCCTGTGTCCAGTCTGAATTCCAAAATGCCGCCGTCCTCCGCATATATCGAAGGCGATCCGTTATCCCCTTGGGGTATTAGGACTATAGCCTTAGCCGGCTTGTGATGGCACCCAGCGGTTGCCATCAGAAGGCAGGTCAGTAAGATAAAGGGCTCTTGTTTTTTCACGAACGATCCTCCTTGGTTTTCCTGTTTAGTTGCTTTCGTTTGTTGAAGAATTTGACGGAAGCATCTGTCGATACCGCGGGTCCTGCCGCAGGGATTCCATGTCAGGAAATGGCGCAAACTGGAGGGCGGTTGCGCCTCTGCGAAAACAGACTGCGAGTGTGGAAAGTGCCTGGTCACGCTTTCCGAGGAGTTCTAAGATCCTTGCCTTGAAGAGTTGCGAATCCATGTCGTCTGCTCCAAGGGCTTCCGCCTTCTTAATCAGGGGCAGGGCATTCTGCAGTGTGCCCGATTTCACCTGGTAGAGAGCCAGCCGCATTACGCTTGGGCCGTCTGTGGCGTCTGTTCGCAGGTGATTCTCCGTCTCTTGCGCAGCTCGCAGGTACGCAGCTTTTGCTTCTTTGTCGTGTTTATGCAACGAGGAGTAACAATCCCCAAGTTCCAGCCAATTTGTATCTTCTGTCGGATTCAATTCGACAGCTTTCTCAGCATAAGGCAGCGCCTCAGCGGGCTTGCCTTGACAACGGAGTGCAAGGGAGGTATTCACTGCCGCCAGGTCGTTCGGCGACAGGGCCATGCTTTTTTCCAAGGATTCGGTAGCCTGCGTGAAATCGCCCACCTGAAGATACTCGCCGCCGAGGTTGGCAAAGGCCTGCGCGTTGCCGGGTGCGGCGAGCGTTGCGGCGCGGAATTGCTCGATTGCCTGCTGGTACTTGCCCTGCCCATTTAATGCAGTGGCCAACTCGTGGTAAGCGAGCCAGTAATTGGGGTGTTCCTGTAATACCCTTTTAAAGCTGTGTTCCGCATCTGCCCAGCGATTGAGACGTTCGTATGTCTGCCCCTGCCAGACCAGGGCTCTCGGATTGGAAGGATCGAGCTTTAATACTTTCGCGAACTCATCGAGTGCGCCATGCTCGTCTCCACTCAAATTGAATACGCCACCCATAGCGAGATGACCATCCACAAGATTGGGGTTGAGAGTGAGCGCGCGGCGGCAGTTTCTGCGGGCCAATTCAAGCGCGCCGGACTCGTGCCGCATCGCATACAAACGGCCATAGGCGATGCCCAGATTTGCATAAGCAGTGGCGTAATGGGGGTCGAGATCTACTGCCTCCGCGTATTTGTCGATGGCCGCATCGAGTCCAGTGTCGTTCGGCTGCTTCATCAGGCCTTCGGCCGTCTGAAATGCGGTGAATGCGGCAGCCGAGTGCGTTCCGGGCTGAATCTGTTCCTCGTTTTTTAGAAATTGGTTCACACTCAGCAAAACAGCTGCGGCCTGCGCGGCTTTACCAGGAAGTGCTGTGACCTCGTTGAGGCCGCAGTTCAGGTGTCTAGCTCTGAGCGCGTGACCCGAAATTGGATCAAACACGCGCAGCAGCAATTCGAAATACTTTCCACCCGGCACGCCAGAGGTTGCGAGTACCAGGTTCGCTCCAAGAGGATCGCAGACATCTCTGAAATTTCCTGCCTGCGTAAGATCCTGATCCACATCCTCGGGAGAGATGACAAAGAGGTCCCGATCGAACGCCTCGATCCGCGAGAGTTCGCCTTTAATGGCCGACAGTACGCCCGTTAGCATCGGCACCACCTGGCTATCGGAGGTCTGGGGCCAATTCAAAAGGGCAACAAAACGCTTTCCCGGAAGCGGATGGAGAAGGTCGTAGATCGTGTCCCGTTCGACCCAGCCGCCTGCAGCAAGAATGCAAACACCGGCGCCGGCGGCGCCAACAAACTGACGTCGAGTCCATAGCTTTTTGGTTTTGCGTTTCTGGCCGAGCGATTCCAACGCAATGTCGAAAGCCTGGCACCGTCGTTGCGGATCAAGATCCAGGCATTCCCTTATCAAGTTAGAACAGAAGGCCGTCACTTTCGAACTGCTAAGGCGTGGACTAATGATCGGGGAAGATTTGTCCCGCGATACGGCCGGCCTCTGGCCAGTAAATACTTCATGCATCACAACGCCGAACGCGTAAAGGTCGCTGGCCTGGGAAGGAGGATGTCCCTGCAACAATTCCGGGGCAATATAATTGGGTGTTCCGGCCACGGCGCTTCGGCCGGAAATTGTCGTGTCGCCTTGCAGCGCGCGCGCAAGTCCGAAGTCCGTGATCCACAGCCGCACCTGCGCACCGACCCCATCAACCATAATGTTGTTCGGCTTGATGTCCCTATGCACGATCCCCGCAGCGTGGATTGCAGCCAGTCCCAGGGCGGTCTGTTTCAGGATTGCCAATCCTTCTTCCGTCGATATTGGGGCAGGTCTCTGCAGGCGTGCTGCGAGCGTCTCCCCGGGCAACAGCTTCATTGTGAGGAACAAGAAGTTTGGCGCTTGTCGGTCGGAGTGAAAGATGTCATAAATTGGGCAGAGGTTCGGATGAACCGCCTCCCGGGCGAGCAGCACCTCGCGTTCAAACCGTTTCTGCAGTGGCGGCTCATCGGCCACGTGCGGGAGAATGGTTTTGAGGGCAACGTGTACACCTTGGAGCAGACGATCTTCCGCCTCATACACCTCGCCCATCCCGCCTTTCGCAATCAATCGTACGATCACGAAACGGTCTATCAGAATTTGCCCGGGTGCGAGCGAGTGCGACAGAGGATTTTCCATACCGTTCGCTGTGTGATTGGTTTCCGCGTTCGGAAAACCATCCAAGATCGTTTTATCGAGAAAGTCGAAAGCAGGATTTTGCAGGAAACTGCCTGCGCGTGCATCCTCGGCCAGCAGATTTTCGACGGTTTGCCTCAGCGCCGAGTCCCATCCGCACTCCTGATCAAGAAAAGCTTCGCGTTCGGATGGATTGAGCGCCAAGGCGGCTTCGAACAGCGCCGCCACGGACTCTGGTTGACCAGCCATAGTTCCCGTCCCGGAACACACCGATTGAGGAAGGATTATGCAAAGGCTGCGCTGCTCTAACAATCACAAACCTGACAAAGCAATATTTGGCCGCTTGCCTGGCTGGGCAGAAAGAAAGCCGCTCTTTTCAGGAAATCCACTTTTAAGAATCGGAATCGCGTCTGCTCGGGGGGAGCACGAATCAGCCTTCGTTCCGCGGGTTCCTGCAGGTAACAATAAACTTATACCACTCTGAGATTAGATCAGCATCTTTCTCGAGTTGGCATCAGAAATGCAAGCTTAGGATATAGATCCGGCGGGGAGACGGTTCGTCCCCGCGCCGGCTGTGCCGAATTCGTCACTCAGAATTACTTACTCGCTAAAAGAACCAAGTCTGGGTGCTGGACGAGAGCCTCCTGCGTACGGGCTCTTTTCTCTGACTTTGTCGCGGGAAGGCTCACGGTCATTGCTGCGGAGTTGCAAAGTATCTCCCGCAGAAAATACCGGTCGCCGTATCTGGCGAATATTAGCTCGTCGCCGTTTTTGGATTGCTGATCGTCCTGCAAGTCGGTGGTCAGAACCGAAATATTCTGATCTCGGGCCTGAATATGAATCACGTCGGCAGACAGCGGTGTAATCATATAAGTGCCCGCGGGAAGTAGCCTGTCGCCGGCAGTGAAGGCGAACGGCACCTTCACCCAGACTGCATCACCTTGTGCCAATGCACTACCGACGCTGAGAATGCCTGTGAAAGCAAAAATCGCGATTGTTATGATCCGTTTCATGACCTGTCTCCTTTTTGTGAAGTGTCTTGATTTCGACTGCCTTCACTCTCTAAAGCGGAGACCGCCACAAATTAGTGCCAAAAAATCTGCAAAGCTTCAATATCAGATCGGATGATGCTCCAGATTTTGTTTCATCTTGGGGGCGGCCTGGGAAACGAAAGGCCACTTAGAAATCCAGGTATGTCCCGGCAAGTATATGCAAGATCTATCCTTCCCCACCTCATCGAGTGTGGATGCGATAGATGCCGGTGACGACGGCGCTATCGTTTTTACCCGGAGCACTGGCAAACGATCTTATCGTCAATCCCGTTCCCTTCACCATAATCGGAGCGGTATACACGGGTGAATTGGCTGTCGGCTCAGAGCTATCAGCAGTGAAGTGGATGGATGCGCCGGGGGTGTTGCATCGTAAGACTACGGCAGTGTCACCATCAAAATCGCCAGGCTGGGGAATGAACGCCGGCTCCGCGGTCACGACATCACGATGCGTTTTATCCCGTGTCGATTTGTCGCTGGCGAACCCACCACTCGTGCCCGAATTGGAACCGATAGGGGCGGCCGCGACTGTCGGGCTGCCGTTTGTCCGCGGCAGCGAGTCCTGCATCAGCGACTCTAGATAAGCTCTTTGAAAATCATGGATCGGCCAGCCGAAGCCAATGTCATTCCATTGGGTCATCAGCGTCTGGACCTGATGGAAAGATTTTCTGAATTTCGCCGCCTGCTCGGGCTTCACAGCAGCGATAAACAAATCGATGCGGGACGTTTTCAGATCGTCTGCGATGACCATATCGTAAAGACCGGGTGCGGGAAGTGTAATCGTGATCTCAGGCGTCGTTTTCTCAATTGGAATTTGGAACTGAGTTGGATGAGTGCCATTCAGTGTTCGAATGTCATATGTGTAGCGGCCATTGGAGAGATCCGCGACCAAGCCTCCGATGCTGATTCGATTGCCGGGACCAAGCACTGCAATTACTTCGCTGCGCGGCAAGTCAGGCTCAGGTTGAATGCCGGTGGATTGATTTCGCTGGACCAATGCCGCATGAATGCGCGCCAGCATGTCGACAGCAACTGGGTCAGGAATACGGGAGAGCGAAGGCACACGAAACCCGCGCGCGCAGTTTTCCGGGGTGAAACATTCGTAGAGGATCCTCCGACCATCCGCCAGAAACACGGTGATCGAGTGACTGGCCGTCCCTTCGCCCGGCTGCAGGAGCGATCCGGGTTGTATGGCATCACCGATGGAGATAGGCGCGCTCTTGCCGTCGACCCGCCATGCGCCTATGACTCGCCAAGCGATACCGGCGGGCGCCGCTCCCGGGTTTTCCGCGCGAAGCGAGCTTGCAGAGAACGCCAAGGCCAATAGGAACAAAAACATAGGGGCGTAATTGAAGAACGGCATGCCGGCCTGACGCCGGCTAGAGTGCTTATTTTCCGAGCTTACACACATATCGCATATTCTGACGCACCGGCGGCTGAAAGTCGATGAGAGCGGGTCCAAACAACCAGATTGTCTCGGCACGTCATCTTAACAATCGTTTGCTAATTTGTGCGGACCAAGCTTTCGTAGTTTCACTTTCTGGTCGCGAGATCAGATTTGGACCACTATACCGCACAGCCAGTCAGCAGTGACAGGACCCACCCCCCTCGCCTGTCATAGGACAGATAGAGAAGCCTGCATCCGGGCTCGATGACCCCAGCGCTTAAAAAAATTCAGTTCGCGATTGCTTCTCGGACGTTTGTAGTCTTGCTCCACAAAAAATCCCACCTGACTTTCTCTTGTGAGGCCGTTCAATGTTTCAGCATCCCACCGTTTCTTATTCTGCCGCCCATTCCCTGTTTTTCTCGAACATTGAAAAATTGGGCCAGCACATAAAGTTCTCGCTGTTCGCGCTGGCTTTGTCCTCATTATGCGCGGCAAGCCTGTTTGCCCAGACTCCCACTCCGGTGACGGTGCCGACCTGGCAATATGACAATACACACACCGGGGCGAACATCGACGAAACCGCGCTGACTCTCACCAACGTCAACGTGAATTCGTTCGGCAAGTTGTTTTCCCTGAAGGTGGATGGCACTTTGTATGCGCAGCCCGTGTATGTGCCCGGGCTGACGATGAGCGACGGCCAGGTGCACAATGTGCTGTTTGTCGCGACGGAAAACGACTCGGTCTACGCCTTCGACGCAGATTCGAATACGGGCGCCAATGCGAATCCAATCTGGAAAGCCAGCCTGCTCGATGCTACGCATGGAGCGGGAACCGGAGCGACTGCGGTGCCTTACCAGGACACGGCGGGGCCTGGGCATAACGGTTCGCCCGACATCGCTCCGGTCATGGGTATCACCGGCACGCCGGTAATTGACCCGGCAACGAACACAATATATGTGGTTGCGACCAGCAAGGAGAACGGGGTGTACTTCTCCCGCCTGCATGCCCTCAACATTCTTACCGGCGCGGAGCGGACCAATAGTCCCGTGGCAATCACTGCAACAGTGGCGGGTACCGGCAACGGCAGCTCGGGAGGACAACTGGCGTTCAGCCCTCTGTGGGAGAATCAGCGGCCGGCGCTCGATTTTTACAAGGGCTATGTCTATATCGGCTACGCGGCGCATGGAGACTATGAGCCGTGGCATGGTTGGCTATTCGCGTATAACGGCACGACTTTGGCGCAGAGCGCGGTCATATGTTTTTCTCCCGATGGGTTTGGCGGCGGGATCTGGAGTTCGGGCGCAGGCATGCCGATCGATGAAGATGTGACGGGTGGACGTATGTTTGTCGTCACTGGCAATGGCACCCACACGGCCGGTGTGACATTCCCCTTCAGCGGAAGCACCGGCTACGGGGAAAGCGTTATCGACTTCCATCTTGCAAACGGCGGCCTCACGGCAACAGATGACTTCACCGCGTTCAATTATTCGGCGCTCAACACCACCGACTGGGACCTGGGCTCTGGCGGCCTGCTGATGCCGCCGGACCAGCAGTCGGACCATCCGCACCTTTTGCTTGCGATGGGCAAGGAAGGGCGAATGATCGTGCTGGACCGCGATAATCTGGGCGGCTATGCTCCGGGAGGCACCTCCAATGCCAATGCGCTGCAGGACATCCCGAACCAGTCACCGGGATATTGGGGCACGTCGGCTTACTGGAATGGCCATGTTTACATGTGGGCCGTGCCGGACAAGGATGACGCATCCGGCAACCCGGTAGTCGCTGCTCCAAAAATGTTCCAGTTAAGCGACGGCGCGATGGGTACTGCGCCAACCAGCCAGTCCACCGTCACGTCGGCATGGCCCGGATCGACTTTTTCGATCTCTTCCAATGACGAACAGGATGGCATTGCCTGGGCGGTGCGTTCGGACCAGTTCAACACCCATGGACCGGCCGTGCTGTATGCCTTCGACGCAAACGACCTCACAAAGCTGCTGTATGAGAGCGATACGAATTCCCCACGCGATGCTGCAGGGCCAGCTGCCAGGTACTCCGTTCCAGTAGTGACGAACGGAAAAGTCTACGTTGCGACCAACGGAGAAGTGGACGTGTACGGACTTTTCAACGGAGAACCTACCGCGGCGGCGCCAGTCATCAACCCCAATGGCGGCACGTTTTCAAAGAGCCAGACCGTCACGCTTTCGACCACGACTGCCTCTGCGGATATCTACTACACGCTGAACGGTTCGACCCCCTCGACGTCGTCGACTCTCTACGCCGGGCCGATCACGATCAACTCCACCGCCACTCTGAAGGCGATTGCCAGCGCGACGGGCTATCTCCAAAGCGCCGTGACCAGCGCCACCTTCTCGTTCCCGGGACCGCCTGCGATACCAGCCTTCAGCCCAGCGGCGGGCACCTACACGACAGCACAAAGCGTTAGCCTCTCGGACAGTGACGCGAACGCAAAAATTTACTATACGACCGACGGATCAACCCCGTCGGCATCTTCGAGCCTGTATTCGGGGCCGATCCAGGTGGCAGCTTCAGAGACAATCAAGGCGATTGCGATCGATCCCACCCTGGGCAGCAGCAGCATCCAGAGCGCTGTCTATACCATCCAGGCCGCGTCGTCGGGTACGTTCTCATTGAGCTCTACTGCAACTGCGGCCGTCGCGCAGGGAGGGTCGACAAGCTCGACCATCACGATTACCCCGAGCGGCGGGTTTACTGGAAGCGTGGCGCTCACCTGTGCGATTTCTGCCGGCCCGTCCGGGGCGACTGCTTCTCCTGCCTGCTCAGTGAAACAACCGGCGGCTATCTCAGGCAGCGGCGCTGTAACCTCGGCCCTCACCATCAATACGCAGTCGGCGACGACCACGGGTGCTTATACCGCGACCGTCACCGGTACCGCGGGGAGTACGGTTGAAACTACGACTGTCGCGTTCACGGTCACAGCGCCGGCGCCCACGCCGAACTTCTCTTTGAGCGCGACTTCGCCCGCGCCAGTCGTGCAGGGGGGCTCGACCAGCTCGACCATTACTATTGCGCCCAGTGGCGGATTCACTGGAAGCGTGGCGCTCACGTGCGCTATTTCCGCCGGTCCATCCGGTGCATCCGATACGCCGACCTGCTCGGCCGCCCAACCTGCGTCGATCTCAGGTACAGGCTCAGTAACATCGAAGCTCACTATCAATACGCAGGCGGCCACCACTACAGGTAGCTACACGGTGAAGCTGATCGGTACCGCAGGAAGCACGGTCGAAACCACGACTGTCATGTTCACCGTCACAGCGCCGGCCCCAACGCCGAGCTTCGCGATCAGCGGTGCTGCGACATCGCCGATTGCTCAGGGAGGGTCGACAACTTCGACCATTACGCTGACTCCGAGCGGCGGGTTTACTGGAAGCGTGGCGTTGACCTGTGCGATTACTGCTGGCCCGTCCGGTGCGACCGATTCTCCTACGTGCTCGGCTTCCCAGCCTGCGGCGATTTCAGGCACAGGCGCGGTAACCTCGACACTCGCGATCAACACGCAGTCCGCCACCACTCCAGGAAGTTACACGGTGACCGTGACCGGCACTGCGGGAAGCGAAGTCGAGACGGCAAACATCGCTGTCACCGTCTCAACTCCACCGAGCTTCACGCTGAGCGGAACTCCTGTCATGATTGCGACACCCGGATCGAGCGCCATTTCGACGATCACTATTGCGCCGACCGGCGGGTTCACCGGAAACTTGGCAATCACGTGTGCGGTTAGTGGCGGCCCGTCCGGCGCGGTCGATCCGCCTACCTGTTCAGCCAGCCAACCTGCGGCCATTTCCGGGAGCGATGCAGTGACGGCCACCGTAACTATCAACACAACGGCGTCTTCCACCGCCATGCTCCACAACCCGCTGCGCAAGATTTTCCAATTGGGCGGCGGAACTTTTGCCGCGCTGCTATTTTTCTGCTTCCCGTTCCGCCGGCGTAAATGGCAGTCTCTGTTCGGACTGCTGATATTCGTCGCGATAGCTGCGACTGTCAGCGGATGCGGCGGTACCAACATGTCGGGTGGTCCGGGCAATGCGGGAACAACCGCAGGCAGCTACACGGTGACTGTAACGGCCACCAGCGGCTCTGCCTCAGCAAGTACCGCGGTCATGGTGACGGTGTCCTGAGCAGCAGCCGCAGGTAAAGGATGTGGGCCTTTGATCTGATCGCCAAGTCTGTACTGTGGCAGGCGGGCCATTCTCAGCAAGTGGAGGATTGCAGCTGGAATACTGTCGCTCCACTCGACGATTATCCTGGCGACCGAACGCCTTCCTGCCGAAAGAAGCGGATGACATCCACGTGGGAGGTAGCAATAAGGCCTTCGTTGACCATGCCATCCAGATGGGGAAGCAGCCTGGCGATTTGTTCCTCCGTATCGATAATGTTCAGCACGATCGGCGCGTCTTTGGAAAAGGTCCAGAGACTGGCGCGATGGATTCTGGTGCTGGTTCCGTAGCCTTCGATGCCGCGGTAGACGGTGGCGCCCGCAATGCCCAACTCTCTACACTCGGCGAAGATCGCCTCATGCAATGGCTTACCCTGCCACTTGTCATCTTCACCAAAATGGATGCATAGCATACGTGCTTGAAACTGCTCTTTCATGGCTGTGGCTCCGCTCATGCCGCGACTTAATTCGTATCGCTTGCTCGATAGGAGTACTTGATGATGTCTACATCTGACAGAACGACCAATCCCTCCTGAACCATTTGCTCGACGATCGGCAGGAAGGCTTGAAGCTTCTCTTCCGTATCGATCACAGAAAGCATGATCGGGCAGTCATGGGATAAGTGCAAAGGCGTCTCCTTACGAACTCGTCGGTGCGCGCCATAGCCAAGAATGCCTCGATAGACGGTTACGCCGGCGATGTCGTTGGCTCGCATCGCCTCAACGAGCGCTTTGTGCAGAGGCTTTTCCTTCCAGTGATCCGCTTCGCCAATGTAGATACGCATGAGTCTGGCTCTACCCTCAATTTTCATATGCGCTGGGAGTGCGCGAGTCTTTTGCTTTGAGCTTTGCGCCGGCTTCGCTACCGTTGTCTCTTGCACTTCGATCATGCCGGTACCGGCCATTTCTTCCAGCTTGCCTAGAAGCTCGTCGACCTTTTCACGGGATTCAATGAATTCGATTTTTAGCGGCAGGTGATCCGATATTTCGACGAAACTGGCGGAATGAATATGACGGTCCGCGCCGAACCCTGCAACTCCCTTCAGCACCGTTGCACCGGAAACTCCCCTATAGAAAAGGAAGTCGAGGATACTGGAATAAATCGACACTCCATGATGAGTTGATCCCTCGCTCAGGTAGATCGAAACCTTGACTGCTTTGCCTGCCTGCAGCATAGATACTCCCTTGGCCCCGTAACCCGCGCGCTGCAACTAGAAATTCGGCGGTTGTTCCGAGCGGTTCCTTGCCAGCTCTGTCTAATTCGGTTCTTTGCTGAGTTGCAACAACTCCCGCACCAACCGGCGGCGATAGCTGTCGATCATAGCGTAAATCCGGACCGCAAGAAGGATCGGTCCTCACGAGAAGTTCTCTGCGATTAGAATGCCGCACCAGACAGCCACGAGTCCAAGAAAAAGACTGCCGAATGCATAGAGGGAAGCCATAGAGAACCCTCCGTTCCGCAGCATGGAGACGGACTCCCATCCATACGATGAGAATGTGCTATAAGCGCCAAGAAAGCCAATTGCGATGAGAAATCTCCACGCAGGGTTCAGGTCCGTGCGCTTGGCCATCAAAGTCAACGAGAAGCCAATGAGCACGCAGGCGGTGATGTTGATGACAAAGGTCCCGTAAGGGAACTTTGTACCCAGTCGGTTGGCAACCGCCGAATCAACCCAGAACCTGGCGATAGCACCAAGCGCCCCGCCCACCGCGATATACACGTATTTCGACAAACTCATGCCCCCTTCTCCATTTTTTCGCGTACATCGGAACCCAGGTCGGTCTTCCAATGTTTCAAGCTGGCCAGATCGCCCTCCACGAGCGGCGCGTCGATCGTGTCTTTCGAAGTTCCCGCGAGCCTGCATAACTGAGAACGATAAGCATCAGCGTGGTGAAATGGCTATTCACTTCACGGACGCCTGCCGGCGGTCGTACACCGCGGCGACGCGTACACGGTTGCATTAGGCGCGACTATGCAACATAAAGTCGAGAGAACCCACGTCTAGCTCATGGATCCAAATCTCCGATTCATCTGCTTTCAGGGAAACGCCGGGACATAACTCCGCGACAGGATTCCCTGTCAGGAGTCATCATCTGTCCGGCCTATTGGAAGGGACAGCGGTTAAAGGTGAACTCCTTCACCTAACCAACACTCTCTTGTATTCCATTGCCGCTGCGGTGTCAACTCGAACAGAGTGTCTTCCATGGCGCGTTTCGCGCCTCCGTAATGACCTCTGCGCAGAGTGCTCCCCAGCCCGTTGCGAATGCCCGCTTCAACGATCGACGTAGGGAAATATCGGGGTGGAGTCGACGCCGGAAGCATGACGCTGTTCCCGTGTGAGATTACTGCCGCAATTGCCGACAATCGAACCGGAACCTTACAAATGTCAGAATCGCAGGATTGGGCCAAAGGTGATCCGCAGGTTGTTGTGCGCACCCTCATTGAAGTAAATCAGGTCGCCAAGCTCCAGCCGCAATCCGAGCGGGCCCAGAGTTGCCGTCGCACCAGCAGCCGGATAAAGTGCCGCATTCAGAGTGGAGTCACGGATGCCGAGGACGGTACTCAGTACAGTGCTATATGGAATCAAGCTAGGGCTAAGTCGGAAGTCGATGAACCCTCCTTTCAGCGTGCCGAATGGAAGAAAGTGACCATGGGCTGGCTCGAACTTGGGTCCAAACAGACCTTGAGTGACTCCTATCGAAGTCTGTTCAATCGCAGTTATATTGCCGTTCGCAATGTTGCGGTAAACGTCATGGAAATTAACCCCGTAATCGTAGGCGAACTCTCCTTCCAACATCACGTTGCGGTGTACGCGAAATCCGAACCGTCCGCCCACTCCGAAGTTGTTGGTTTGTGTCTGGGAGATGCTTAGATAATCGAATAACAAGCCGACTTCTACACGTTTTTGTGCGTGCGCCAGACACGAATTTCCCCACAGCAGAACGCCGGCAATTGCGAGAACAACCTTCACCATGCAGGAGTGTGCCTTCCGGTACAGATGAGCTAGATGCGAGGAGGCCGTCTCCCGGTTGGATTGTCGCTCGTCACCCTTCCTCCCGCGCAAGTCAACGAATGCGCGGCCATATCGCACACCTGTAAATCGAAATCGCGGGTACCATCAATTCTCTCCGTCTGGAAAATAGATTTCGTATTATCGAAGCTTCGGGTGGCGGAGCCTCTTCCCCACCGGCGGCAAAACGCTTGGCCAACCGGGAGCAATCTCGCTGCTAGGAAACCCGCGGAGTCTGCTCCCAATTACTGCAAATCACGGCGTTGCTGGCTCGCCCGGTATCCACATTGATAACGCGAGGACGTGGATTACCAAAGAATGTGGAACCTTTCCCGGATGACACTTGTCTAACCTAATGAGCGGCAGATCTGTCCACGGGTTTCGTTCTCGACGGCTGGCCGCTTGAGAACTATTCGCGCGCCTGATAGGGTTGAGGTGACCGCATGTCCGCGGCGTCTGCGTTGGGAGATCTGGCTGCTGGAATCGCAATACGGACGGATGAGTCCGTCCTCACCACTGAGCTGCAAGCCGGCTCGGAAGAGGCGTTTGCGCTTCTAATCGCACAGTATCAGGCTCCCATCTACAGTTTGATTTCGCGCGTGCTCACCGATCCTTCCGACGCTGCCGACACCACTCAGGACGTTTTCATTAAGGTCTTTCGCAACATCGGCAGTTTCCACGGAGACTCCAGCCTGCGCACCTGGATCTATCGCATCGCGCTTCGCGAGGCATCGAACCAGCGCCGCTGGTGGTCACGGCATCGTGGCCGCGAAATCACGATTGAGACGGAGACGAACGCATCCGACGAGGGAAAATCAACGTATCTGAAAGACCTGCTGATCGACGGCCACGCTACTCCATACGAGCTAACCGAGCACGAAGAAATTCGGACGAAAGTTGAAATCGAATTGCGTCGATTGCAAGAGCCTTTTCGCACGGTCGTCATTTTGCGCGATCTGGAAGGGCTGCCGTACGACGAAATTGCTGAGATTCTCGGCGCACATTTGGGAACCGTGAAATCGCGCCTGATTCGTGGACGCGCCATGTTGCGAGCACGATTGCAGCCGTTGATCGCTCGAGCCCGCCCGGACAAAGGCATTCTGTGCGGTCGCCCGGCGGTCAATAGCACGTCGACCAGTGAGGTTTCTGGATCGACCCAAACTAGCGCGGGTCGTCTATTTGGGGAGGCAGTATGAGTGATTGCTTGTCAATTCGCTCACAGTTTTCGGAATACCTGGACGGAGCCGTGTCGGGGACCGCGATGTATGCGATCGCCAGCCACCTCGAAGGTTGCCAGGAATGCACCACCGAGTTCGCCGAATGGCGCGCGCTGCAGCGTGTCCTGACCAGCATTGGCCCCGCGAAGCCTCCGGCCGACTTGGGATTGCGTCTTCGTGTTGCCATTTCGCAGCAAAAAGCTCGCACAACGCGCAGACGCATCGAATCCTGGCAGATGTATTGGGAAAATACTTTGTCGCCAGTCTTGGTACGCGGCGCGGCTGGCCTTGCCACCGCCATGGTTTTGCTGGGCGTGATGGCACTGATGGTCGGAACCGTTGCGGCGCCACCGCCGGTTGCGGCCACGGAAACGACGGCGGATTCCACCACCAGTCCCCAGTTCCTGTATACGGTGGGCGGAACCGATTCTCGCGGTTCGTTTGCACATCCCGTACTGGTAGAAGTTGCAATCAGCAGCAAGGGCCGCGTCTACGACTACCGCATCGTCTCCGGACCGACCAACAAGGAAGTTCGCGAGTCATTGGATAACATGCTTCTAATGAGCCACTTTACTCCGGCTCGTTTCTATGGCATTCCAGTTCCAGGCCGGGCGATCCTGTCCTTCTCCGGCGCTTCCGTCCGCGGATAAAAGCTGCGGTCAATCAGACCTATCCAATTCGATCTTCCATCCTAAGGCCAACGTGAAATGATTGCGGCGTTCTCGCTCCATAAGCGTAGAATGCAGCCGTTAGCGAAACTTCAGGAACAGGGCACAGGAATGACAACGACATATTTGCGTGTTGCGGCTTTTGGCCTTGGAACTTTACTTGCCGTCGGTTGCGGTGGAAACTCAACAATAATGGCGCCTATCAGTCCCGCCTGCGTGGCTTCGTCGACGCCCGAGTTTGCCTACGCACTGAGTTTCAGCGATTCCAACGCGTCCTCTCACGCGGTTTCCATGTACAGCGTAAACTCCTGCACCGGTTCACTGACGTCGACATCCCCCGCTTCCGTTTCGACCGGGATCGCGCCGCCCAACGTCGGCGCGGAACAAATGGTTGCCGATCCGCTCGGGCGATTTGCCTACGTGGCGAATCTTGTCTCCAACGCCTCCGACCTGTCCACCATCTCGATGTATACCATTAACTCCACTGGAGTTCTCAGCCCGACCACTCCGGCCACCGTTCACACCGGATGGTACCCGCAAGAGATCGCGATCGACCCGCTCGGACGATTCGTCTACACCGCCAACTCCGACGACAATTCGATCTCCATGTTCACCATCAACCAAGCCACGGGCGTGCTCACTCCGACAACCCCGGCCTCGGCGTCAACTGTGGTCCCCGGCAACATCCTATGGCAACCAAGCTTTTTGACCGTCGACCCCACGGGCAGGTTCCTCTATTTAACCGAATCTCTTACCAATGGCGCCGCGGTTTTGATGTTCAACATCGACCAGGCCACTGGGGTTCTCACACCAACCTCGCCTGCAACGGTCAATGTGGGCGGATGGCCATGGCAGGTCGTCGTAGACTCCTCCGACAAGTTCGCTTACGTGGTGGATAATTCCTTCGGCGATGTCTGGCAGTACACCGTCAACTCAACCACCGGAGTCTTGACCCCGAACACACCCGCAGAGGTTGCAACAGGCAACGGACCTACCGGAATTGCAGTCGATCCGACCAGCAGATTCGCCTACGTCGTGAACCGGCAGGACAACACGGTTTCGATGTATTCGATCAATCCCAATTCGGGCAACCTGACTCTTAATGTGTCTAGAAACTCCACAGGCACCATCGCCACCGGGACCGAACCTTTCCGCATTTCGTTCGATCCTTCCGGAAAATTTCTTTACGTGGTCAATGAAAATGGACCCGCATCCATCTATACAGTGAACGATGACGGCACCTTGACTTCGGTCGGAACGACCGCAGAAAGCTCCTTGGCGATCACTTTCGCAATACCAAGTAGCGATAGAGCAGCCGCGGCAACGGCCGTGCCTGTGATATCCTTACTGAGAATGGGGACGTGCGCCCTGGCGTCATAGCTACGCCAACAAACTGGCCTGCCGTCGCGGCTTCGACCGCATCCAAAATATTGTCTTGCCCACGGACAACGAACTCCTAAATCAGCATCTCCGAAAAAGAGGGGCACCTTTGGCTATTAACGAAAAATACGAAGACGATCTTCAGAAACTGATTGAAACAGGTAAAGAGAAGGGCTACCTGACCTTTGGTGAAGTGAATGACCTGATCCCCGGGGAAGTGAATTCCGCCGACGATCTGGACGACCTGATGACCACCATCGGGACGCAGGGGATTGATCTGCTTGAAGATCAACCCAAGCTGGCGGCAGAGCACGATGAACTGGACAGCGAAGACAGCGAAGATGTCGAACTGGATCTGACTCCGGGGGCGATGGAGAAGACCAACGACCCTGTTCGCATGTACCTGCGCGAAATGGGAACGGTTCCGCTGCTGACCCGCGAAGGCGAAGTTGAAATCGCCAAGCGGATTGAACGCGGCCAGATGCGCGTGATGAAAGCCATCTCGCGTTCCTCCATCGTCACCCGCGAAATTATCGCGCTGGGCGAAGACCTGAAGCGCGGCGTGCGCAGCATCAAGGAAGTGGTCACCTTCGATGAGGAAGAGCTCACCGAAGAAATTCTGCAGGCACGCACCAAGCTGACAACCAACGCAATTGACACCCTGATCAAGCACTACAAAAAAGCCCAGCAGTTGCGCGAGAAGCTGGAAGGCATCTCCGCCAAAGACAAGGGCAAAGCGAAAGAACATCGCCGCACCCGCTGGGCGATTGGGCGCGAACTGGTGCGGGTTTCCCGCGTCATTCGCGAACTGAAATACACCAATGCCGAACGCAAACGCCTGCTCGACAAGGTCAACAAAACGGTCGACGCCATGCGCGCGCTCGATCGGCAGATTCGTACCTTGGACCAAAAGCACGAACAGTCGAAAAGCGAGGAAATGCGCAAGGAGTATCGCCGCCAGCAGCGCAACTGCAAGGGTGACCTCGAAAAACTGGAAGTTGACGCAGGCGTGTCGGTCGCGGAATTGAAGCGCACCCAGCGCGAGATGATCCAGGGCGACATGGACGCCGAGCAGGCCAAGCGCGAGTTGATTGAAGCCAACCTGCGACTGGTGGTGTCGATTGCCAAAAAATATACCAACCGCGGATTGCAGTTCCTTGACCTGATTCAGGAAGGCAACATCGGCCTGATGAAAGCGGTCGACAAATTCGAGTACCGCCGTGGATATAAGTTTTCGACCTACGCAACCTGGTGGATTCGCCAGGCGATTACGCGCGCGATTGCGGACCAGGCACGTACCATCCGCATCCCGGTGCACATGATTGAAACCATCAACAAGCTGATCCGAACCTCGCGTCAGTTGGTGCAGGAACTTGGTCGCGAGCCAACGTCGGAAGAGATTGCCAAGCGCATGGATATTCCTGTCGCCAAGGTTCGCAAGGTACTGAAGATTGCGCAGGAACCGATCTCGCTGGAAACGTCCGATCGGCGAAGAAGAAGATTCGCACCTGGGAGATTTCATTGAAGATCACCAGGCCGTTTCGCCTTCGGATGCCGTGATCAGCGTCAACCTGAAGGACTACACCGCGCAGGTGCTGACGCACACTGACGCCGCGCGAAGAACGCGTCATCAAGATGCGGTTCGGTCTGGAAGACGGTTCCGAGCACACGCTGGAAGAAGTGGGACAGAGCTTCCAGGTGACTCGCGAGCGCATTCGCCAGATTGAAGCCAAGGCGCTGCGCAAGCTGCGTCATCCGTCGCGGTCGCGCAAACTACGCGCCTTTCTCGACGGCGTGCGCGAACTCTGATTTAGCTTGATTCAGCACCGAGCAACAAAGGTCACTCTCTCGAGTGGCCTTTTTTTATTCCGCAGATAACGAAGACTTGGATGCTTCCCGCACTTCCCCGCCCTGGCCCCCCTGATCTTCCACCTCTGCCAGGGCTTTTTGCACGATCGCAGGATCATCGCCGAATCCGTCCAGCCAATGCACGTCGGGCTCGCGGCGAAACCAGGTCATCTGCCGCTTGGCATAGTTGCGATGGCCCTGTTGCGTGGAAGCAATCGCGTCCCCCATTGAAAGGTCTCCGCGCAGCAGCATTGCAGTTTGCTTGTAACCCAGAGACAACAACGGGCGGCAATCCTGGCCATAACGAGCCAACAGATGTTCCGTTTCCTCGACCAGCCCATTGGAAAACATGGCCGCTGCTCGCTGATTGATACGGACATACAGCGCGGGCCGCGGTGGATCGAGCCCCAGGCGCAGAATCCGAAAGCCCTGCAACGGGTCGCGCCCAGCTTCCCACAAGGTCGACATTCGTTGACGTCCCGCGAGGGTCACCTCAATCGCTCGCACCAATTTGGGGGCATCGTTGGGATGGATGTGCGAAGCGGAAACAGGATCCAGCCGCTGCAAAATTCGCGCCAGATAGCTGCTGCCGCGCTTTTGTTCCATTACACGCAATCGCACGCGCAGCGACTCAAACCGTGTCGGCCCTGGAAACAATCCTTCGATCAGAGCTCGCAGGTACAGTCCGGTTCCGCCGGCGACGATGGGAAGCTTGCTCCGGGATTCAATGTCCGCAAGACTGGCGCGCGCATCGCGGGCATAATCCCCAGCGGTGTATGGCTGGTTCGGCCAGACCACGTCTAGCATGTGGTGAGGAACCAGGCCGCGTTGTTCCGGCGAAGGCTTCGCCGTTCCAATTTCCAATTCGCGATAGACGGCCACAGAGTCGCAGCTGACGATCTCGCCTGAAAATCTTTGCGCCAGTTGAACCGCAAGTGAGGTTTTCCCGCTCGCAGTTGCTCCATGCAACACCACCAGCGGATAGCTGGAATTTTTCAGCTTGCTTTGTAGATTGGCGCCGTCCATCGTTCCGCGCAGTTTTCCTTGGCCAAACTTCCCACACTTGTCAGACTTCCGGCAGAAGTATCCCAAACGCTACCAAAGGTTCCACCAGCGGGCCAGGAAAATGGCATGCCACCCTGCGCGAATCGCGCTCAACAGAATCACCGCTAGCGCAATCCATATCAGGCCCATCGCCTGACGGCGTCGATGTGCGGCTTCTTCTGGTGCGATCATTCCGGTGTGTACTTCCCGGTTTGTTCGTTGTAGAGGAAGTAAAAGCGCAAGGCTAGGTACGGTCCCTTGAATTGTTTCGGCAACGGCGGAAACGGTCCAGCTCCGGTGATGCCGCCCCATGCGGCTCGATCGAGAGATACATCCCCAGAGGGCCGGACCAGCTGCATCGATTTGATACTGCCGTCGGGCATAATCATGAATTGAATTGCCACCGTGCCCTGCTTCAACAGAGGCGGACGCGCCGCTTCGGGGATCAGCAAGTCCCAACTGGACTGCGTCATCTGCACAACCTGATGCAGATATGGACCGAAATCTACACCCATCGTGTCGCTGAGAACTTCTACACCGGAGGCAACGCCGGGATGCGCAATGGGAGCGTTCTCGCCGTTGTCTCCGGCGTCGCCGTTCGACCGCGCGGCATTGCGTTCCGCCTGGCGAATCATATCGCCCACAGACATATTGGGCTGGCTGGTGGCCTGATTTTGAGCTCTCGTCGCTTGCCGCTGCGGCGCCGGCTGCATCGCGGACTGGGTAGCGCTAGGCGCGGATGGAAGCGACTGCGTGGGACGGTTCTCCGGCGGAGAAGGCGGCACGGCATGGGCCTGTTCTCGCTGCGGCGATGGTTGCTGCGGCCGAGCGGCTGGCTGCTCCGGTTGTTGTGCCCTTTGCTGCGACTGCGGCGGCGGCGAAGGTCGGCCGGCACGGCGCATTGCCTGCAATTCCTCAATCGTCTTTTGATCGGGCGTCGGGTGTTTGGTCTGCGCGGTGTGATTTTGATCGGAAATAATGTTGGTGGGCCTTGGCGGCTTCTTCACCAGGTCCGGAGGCATGTCCAGATACACATTTTCAGGTGCTTTTTGCGGTATCAGTGGCATTGTGTTGACCACCGTGGCCGGTCGAAAGATTTTCAGTTTTGGACCATAGAAAATCCACCAGAAAACCAAAAGATGGAAGATGAGCGAAACCCAAATGGCTTCCCGCACCCGGGCAGACAACCGCTCCCCCTCAAGAGAGTCGATGACATCGAGCAGCTCATGAGGTGAGTGAGATTCGTAACGTGTCCGCAAACGATCGAACTTGGGTTCGATTGGCTTCTCTGGCGGACTCGGGGGTGTTTCGATTGCGGCCATCAAAATTAGACGACACTGATCCTACTGTAGTTTGCGTGGCACTTGCCAGTATCGACATTGCGTCCTTCTACCATTGTCTCATTCTTTGACATTTTCGCACCCTTTCAGATGTCTATTCTCGCCCCCAAATCCGAACTTTGAAGGGTAAAATCGCAGCTGTGAAAGCTCTCGTCATTACCGTCAGCGACTCGTGTTTTCAAGGGCTTCGGATTGATCGCTCCGGCCCCGCCATCGTACTGCGGCTGCAGCAGGTCGGTTTTTCTGTCGAGGAGAACACTGTCGTTCCCGACGACGCAGCCCGGATTGCGGCCGAAATTCGCAGGCAAGCCGCCCGCGCGCCGCTGGTGGTGACGACCGGCGGCACCGGTATCGCGCTCCGCGACGTAACACCGGAGGCGACTCGGCAAGTCTGCGACCGCATCCTCGACGGATTTGGTGAGCATATGCGCCGCGAAGGGCTAAAGGAGACAACACTTGCTCCAATGAGTCGCGCGGTTTCAGGAACGCTGGGTGCCACGTTGATTGTGAATGTTCCAGGCAGTCCGCGCGCGGCCGTCACATCGCTTGACTCGGTGCTCCCACTTATTCAGCATGCGCTGGTGCTTTTGTCCGGGGTTACAGAGCATCCGGAGCCCGCCCATGCATCCGACAACAATTAGAAGCTCCGCGCGCCCTGCAATACGGACGCCGCTTCAAAGCCCCTGTAGGATAAATAGACGCCCTTTTAGAGACATGTCTTTGAATAGCCAATGATACGCAAACTCTGGTTGCATCTTCACCACTGGGAAATAGCGCTGTTGCTTTTTTTCAAGCCCCTCGGCTTCTTCGGCGTATTTGTGCTTGCTGCGATTGATGCTAGCTCGCTTGCGATTCCGATGGATGCGATCATTGCGGTCTACGTGTGGAGTAACCGTGGATATTTCTGGGTCTACGCCATCCTGGGCGCGGCCGGAGCTGCGATTGGAGCGCTAGTACCGTTTTATATCGGCAGAACCGGTGGGGAATGGGTGTTACTCAAGCGCATCCCGCGCGCAAAATATGAACAGCTGCGGGCTCGTTTTGACCGTCACCACTGGTTTGCTGTCATGGTTCCGGCCGCCATGCCTCCGCCTTTTCCATTCAAAGTGTTCGCATTCGGAGCGGGCGTCTTCGAAATGCGTTTGGCCCCGTACGTTGTCGCCGTGTTCGTTGGACGTACCGTGCACTACCTGGTAACCGCCCTCCTGGTCGTCTACTTCGGCCCTGAAATTATGACGTGGATGGCGCTGCATTCCATGTTGCTGCTCACTGTGGTCGCCGCTCTGGCAACGGCGTATCTTCTGTACCAGATATTTCGCCGACGTCGCAACCGGGCCCGTAAATAACCTTTGACATCGACGTGAAAACGTTCGACTCCTCAGGTTCCGTTTGGTTTTTGGGAGTTCGCTACACCCGCGCTCTCCGCACCTTTGGAACTCCTCGCCTTCATCACTGGCATGTCCAACGGACCGGTAATCGATATGCCCGAGGGCTGCATCCGCAAATCGAGCACTCGCGAAAATGTCACCGTTCCGGACAGCGATTGAATTCCCGGAGAGGCAGCCCGGCGGTGCCCTGTCTGGTTGATGAGCGCAAGTTGGCCGAACTCAAGCGTGAGTTGCTCGTCCTGGACATGACCCACAGCACGCAGCCGTTGGAACCGCGTGACGCCCGGTATAACGCTCACTTTGCCTGCGGAATCTGCATCTGCGATGGAAGAAGCTGGCGAAGGCAAGGCAGCGGCCAGCGTGCCGCCACGCCAATCAAGGGCAAAATTGCCGGTCGCATTCTGTGCAAGATCGCCCGTCGACCATCCATGGGTCTTCAAACGAATCTCAACGGTCGCAGTCCCACGACCCCACCTCTCATGCCAGATCGCGGCGACTGAGTCCGGTTGGATATTTCCCAACGCCACTCGCAGAGTATAGATCGGCGCACCGTCTCCCCATTGCGCCGAACCAGCTCCCGACTGCAGGGCGGCCACGGGATCTGTGGTGCTTACCGACTTTGCTTCTGTGGCAGCTTTGCCGTTCAAGACCCCTTCAGTCACGTCATCCGGAAGCCCGGACAATGTGCCGCCGAACACGTTGCCGGAGATCGCAACCAAATCCGCTCGGTGGCCCTGAAGATGAAGCTGCAAGGAAGCATTTTTCAAGGACAGCTTCCCTGCCGAAAGCATATCGGCTTGAAACGTCCCGGTGATCTCCGGCAGCTCCGGAGCACCCGCCGCCCACGGATTCAGCTGCTCCAGCAATCCGGCACCGGCGATAGTGCGCCGCAACACTCCCTGCAGCCGATCGACGTTCAAGTCGGCCGTATGCAAGGTAAACGTGCGGGCGCAGGGTGGCCGCGAAGTCGAACAGGATGTTTCCCATCGAATGCTTCCGTCGAAAGGAATATGCGCGTACGCCCCCGCCAATCCATTCCACTCCACAGCGGAGTCGGTGAGATTCACCTGCCCGCGTGCAATTTGGATTGCGCCCGGGAACGAGCTGAGTTGCACGGTCGCATTGTGAATTTGAACCGTGCCCTCCCATCGCGACGGAGCAAACAACGGAACTGGCTGCGCGCTCAGGTCCGTGGTGTTTTCAGGAACAGCGTCCAACAAAGCAGCTGGATTGGCTTGCGGCAGCCAATTCGATCGCAGAGCTACGGCGATTTGCGCACTACCGCGGATGGAATGGATTCCGCCGGAGAGGACGGGCGACTGCATCGCGCGAGCCAGCTGACTCAAATCTCTCAGATCGACCGGCCCGTCCATGTGAAGCGCAAGACCGGAGGAGGTCAGGCTGCCAGCCAACGTCGCAGAGCTTGCCCGTCCCAGCGAAGCGTGTACGGGAGCCAGATGCCAGGTGCCGGACACTAGCTCCTTGACGGAGGTGGAATGATTTCGATGCGCGTTCGTCGCGGTCCTCCGCGAGCCGGGAGCTTTGGTTGAGCCAACTCCCGGGTCTGAGGTAGAGATCAGCAACGGCGAAAGGTGTACCGCATGTTCGACATGCGGCAAGTGCAGCGTCAGCGGAGTGGAATGGAACTCTCCTGAGCAGGCATGCAACGTATCGAAACCGCGCCATTCGCATTCCGCGCTCCCATTCACCTCCCCGGACGCGGCCGTATCCGCGGCAACACCCGGATGCACGTGGCGCAAAAGATCGAGAAAAAAACCAGCGGAGACTAGTTCCAGAGTCACTCGAAAGAACTCCGCCTCGTCCGACTGGGGAGGCCCGGATGCGACAGCATTGTCAGGATCTGCTGGGGAACTGGAATCGCCGGAGATCGATTTCACGCGCAAATGGCCATCCCCCAGCGGCGCGTCGCAATCGAGTTGATCCATGCGCCAATCCGCATGCACATATTCGCCCGTGCAATGCGCCGACAAGTCAATTTCCGACGGCGGAATAAACTCGGCGCGACGAAACTCCTCCACCTGCACGTCCGACGCCAGCCGAGCCTTGGCCAACGTTCCCTGCACATTTGCGGTCCAGTCCACCGCGCCTCGCCAGCCGCTGTCTTCACCGTGCAGTAACCGGCTGATTTCTCCCAGCTGACCGCGCCGCCATTCCAGGCTGACTTGAACTGGCGAATCCATCAGTACTGCGGTCGTCTTGATAGAGGCTTCACCCACAATTTGTCCGGCATCTCCCGGAGGCAGATCGGTTCGCACTGGACGAGCTTTGATGCGAACATGCCACTCATTCCCCGACGCTTTCCAGAAGGCAAGCTGTGCCCCTTCCAATGAAAGAGGAAGCTTTTCCGCTCCTCGCTTGAAGTTGATGCGCGCGTCCGTTGCTTCCACATATGGAAACGGTGGCGGACTCATCAAGGACGATGCTGCCGAGATCGAGTTCCCTGACACACGGAGGACCGGGGAGTTGCTGATCAGGGTTTCAAAGTTCCATTCGCCATTGCTGTCACGCGCAAGATTGACGCTGGGCTCATCAAAGTGGAGGCTGGCGATTTCTACCCGGCGGTGCCAAAGGGTGCTCGCGCGCAGGCTTGCAGTTACAGTTTCCGCTGTGATCACAGGCTCTGCGCCATATTCCGGCCAGTCCGCGACCGTCAGATGATGCAGCACAAATGCGGGACGAGGAAACAGGGTCAGCTCGACGGAGTTGGCGTAGACCGGCCGATTCAGGCCGGCACTGATCGACTGCACAATACTGTGCCGGAATTGATTGATGTTGACGAAGGGAGGTACCACAATCGCGAGCACCAGTAACGTAAATGCCACCAGGATGTAGATCCTTCGACGGCTGATGTTCGCTTTTGGCGTGCCTGGGTTTTTCATGTAGGCTTCAGCGAAATCATTGAATGCGATGGAAGGTTCGCCGCCACCGTGTTTGGTCGAAGAAGTGAAGCACGATATGACCCATAAAGCTCAAACGATCTGCCAGCGCAGTCTTGTTCACCTGGTCTTCCGACGTGATAAACGACCAATAGACGAACAGTGGGCGGCCCAGAATGTTTTGCCGTGGCACAAACCCCCAGTAGCGGCTGTCGAGCGAGATCATGCGATTGTCGCCCATCGCAAAATAATGTCCAGGCGGTACGACCAGATTGCCGTTCTGAATGTAACTGGGCAGATCGACCGACCATGTTGCGGTCACATCAGAATCTGGAGGTGGCGGGACCGCGGGAAAATCGTCGCGATAAGGATAGTATGCGTCGTTCGGATTGCCATCGTCGGAAGGCAGGGTTGCAAACGGCATGTTCTGCGGTTTGCCGTTCAGATACACGATGCCATGCTCCAGGTGCAGGCGATCGCCCGGAATTCCAACCACTCGCTTCACCAGAAACGTCTTCGGCTCACCAGGCTTGTAGAACACGATAATGTCGCCGCGGCGAATGTTGCGGTAGTAGATGAAAGGCGCCCAACGGGTGGGCGGCGCGAATGTGATCCTGTCGACCAGCACGTGGTCGCCGATCAGCAGCGTCTTCTCCATCGAAGAAGATGGGATCTCGAAATTCTGGAAAATGAATGTGATGATAAAAAGGCCCACCACCAGAACCGTGCAGATGGATGCGAAAAACTCGAACGGAGTTTCCGATTGCTGCGGAGTGGGTGCGTCTTGCGCGACTTGCTGACCGGCCAAAGGTTTCTCCGATTTCGAGTGACTAATGAATGACATGAAAGATGCGGCTCCAGCGGACTGCCCCAGCCGCGCCGTTCCACCATCCGTTTTCGTGGGCCAGCCTATCGCTCGTAATGCCCGTAGTTTCCGATCTGCTGGCAGTGACAACAGAGAAGTACACCAGCAACGGCTCGCCGACGATATTCTGGCGCGGAACCAGTCCCCAGTAGCGACTATCCAGGCTGTCATTTCTATTATCGCCCAGGACAAAATATTGTCTTGCCGGAATTTCCAGTTGCCCGTGACGCACGTTCCGTTGCATCTCCATCCACCAGCGGCTGGTCACACTGGGATCGGTATACGTTGGAGTGGGAAATTCGTCGCGAAACTGGTTTGCATAACTGGGAATGTAGAGCGCAAATGGCTCGCGCTGCAGCCCACCATCAAGATAGACCGAGCCATGATGCAGGTGGAGTTCATCCCCCGGGATTCCAATCACGCGCTTGACCAGGTACATCGAAGCATCGATTGGATAGTGGAACACGACGATATCGTCATGCTTCACCGGCTGATAAGCCAACAGATGTTTCCAGGGGCCGGGCTTCGCAAACACGACCTTATTCACCAGCAGAAAGTCGCCAATCAACAACGTTTCTTCCATTGACCCCGACGGAATCCGATACGGTTGGGCGATAAATGTCAGCACAAACAACGCGCTCACCAGAAACGTCAGCGTGGTCTGAACCAGGATGAGCACTTCATGGTGATGCTGAATCCGAACCGGAGCGGAAGCAGGAGGAATCGGCGGCTCCACAGCCGGTGCCGTCATCAGGGATGGGTCGGTTTCGCCGGTCATTTCCTCTTTCCTGCTGCGGATTTTTCGCGAACGTCCTGCGTCGGCGCTGCATCCTCTGCCACAGGCGACGGCTCGGCCGCCTTCAACGAGCGCAGATGTTGCAGTGCCAACCGCGCCGCTTCCTGCTCCGCGTGTTTCTTGCGCGTACCGGTGGCTGAGGCCAGCGTAGTTTCGATTGCAGCAGGGTTCAGGAATTTCACTTCCACCACAAAACTCTTCCTGTGATCCGGCCCGGTTTCCGATGTCAGCTGATAGTGCGGCTGACCTAATCCATGCGCCTGCGAATACTCCTGCAGCATGGACTTATAGTCGCCGACCTCTCCAGCCCGCGCAGCCGCTACGACCGCTTCCAGCGTTTCGTCCAGCAACCAGCTGCGCACCAGCCGCACCGCCGGATCTATTCCGCCATCCAGGTAAACGGCGGCAATCACGGATTCAACAGCATTGGCCAGGATCGCAGGCTTCTTTCGACCACCGCTTTTTTCTTCGCCTTTGCCGACCCGCAAAAATTCTCCCAGGCCAATCGCCTGTGCCACACTCGCCAAATGCGGGCGGCTCACAAACTGCGACCGCAAGCGCGTCCATGCCCCTTCACTGAATTCCGGATAGGTGCGGAATAAGTGCTCCGTCACCACCAGGCCCAGCACAGCATCGCCGAGGAATTCCAACTGTTCGTTGTCCTCCCTCGGGTTCTGCTTTGTCTGCTCTTCGTACGCAACCGAACTGTGGGTCAACGCAAGGGCCAACAGCGCTGCATCGCGGAATTGATATCCCAGCAACTGCTGCAGCCTCTCCAGACCGCCGTTGCGGGCGGCGCGACCTGCAGGAAGAACGGCCGGCTCATCAGTGTCCAGTGGGGGTAGGGGTCGGTGGGTTGGAGAGGCGGATCGGTGGTTGGACAAGGCCGTTTCGTCTCCTCAGGGGAATCTAGAGATCAGTGTAGTGCGTTCTTGTGTGGGCGCTCGCTATTCGCGGAGAATTTCCGCGTCCTGTCCGTCCCCCGTCGCAAAACGCCCCGCCGCGTTGAGTCGCGCGAAAATAACCGCGTTAACCGGGCCGATAAATCCCTCGCTTTAGTGCGAAGTGTCTGCTCCATCACCGCCAGAGTCGTCTTGCCCATGTGAACTCTGCTGCGCCGCTTGAGGAGGTGCAAAGGGCGCTTTCAGTCCGGCTTCAGCCGCCCGGCTGGTGTCCTGACGTCCATCTCGCGATTTCATTGCCGCTTGATATTCCGCGACGGCCGCGGTCCGGTTCCCCTGCAAATCGTCAAGACGTCCCAGATAAATGTGGGACCACGCAATCGTCCGCAGATCGTGAGATACCTTGGCGGCTTCGTTGAAATCCTGCACCGCGGCATCCATCTTCCCGCTCATAATGTTGGCGCGCGCCAGAATGAAGTAGGCTCGGCCCGGATCGGTGGTGTGCTGGTCAAGCGCCTTTTGCGCTAATGTTGCCGCTGCGGCTGTATCTCCTGCAATCAGCTTGGCTTCCGCATTATCCAGATCAGCCGACTGCGGAGCCACCGGAGTTTCCACATTCTGATCGGTGTGCGAGGCAAACACGATGTCCTGCACGCGATGCCGCTCAATATCCACGTTCATGCCGTAAATCATGATGCCGACCATCTCCGGTAGCGATCTCGGACTCTCGTCAAATCCACGCAACTGATCGAAGAAATATCGCGTCAGGATGAAACCCTGGATCATATCGTTCTGGACTGTGTCATTGCGCACTTGCGCCACCGCATGTTCATAATCGTTCTCTTGCTTGTTGACGGCTGCCAGTTGGCTGCGATCGATGTGCGCTGGAATTTTGTAGACAGGAATCCCGGTATCCATCGAGCGCGCTTCAATCGCCCGAATCATGCACTCGGTCACCAGCGTAAGAACGTCGCTCTTATAGATGTAGGGCAGCGGAGAGGGCTGCACCAGCGCCAAAATTGATCGCAACTGATTGATTGAGCTAGACCGTGCATAGATCAGGGGCTCCAGAATGAAGCGCAGATAGGTGTGCTTCACCGGCTTCATATCGATCTTGCCGTTGGTTGGCGAGGACACCACAATGTAATCGCCGCCGTACACCCGCGCATTCTCCTCGCCCGGCGCAATCATCGGATCCATGATGACCAGAAAACGCCGGTTGCCGCTGGTCACCGGAGGTTGCTTCAGATACAGATCCGTTTGAATCAGCATCTGATTCATCGCCGTTCGCACCTTGTTGGCCAGCGCCTCATAGGCCGGGTGATTCAGTACCCAGATGACGTGCAGCCCTACAGCCTGAGAAAAATTACGCAACGGAGCAGCCAGACCCACCAGCGTCGCCGCGTCCGGCGGAAGATCCGAGGCGCCGACATTCGTCGTTAACGAGGGGGGCGGCGTCAGATACAGAGCCAGCGAGATGTATGCGGCCAGATTGATAGAGACGCCATTCATGGTATGGCCGTGAATAAAACTGCACAGCCGGTCCCGGCTGTCTCGCGCGGCTGCAGATTGCTCCAGTTCCTGGTCGATGTCGTCGCGCACTTTCTGCCGCAGTGGATCGGAACTCGACAGTCCCTCGTTATAGCCGCAGGTATTCAGTGCCGCCATCACATCGAACATCGCCTCGGAAGTCTCCAAAGAAATGGCGGGCCCGGTTGGATCAACGGCGGCGGGAACCGCTGCGAGTTGTGCCGCATTCGGCCGCGGAGCCACTTCCGATTCCGGAAGCGGCTCCGCTTCGCCCGAGTCGGTGCGGCTCGAGGATGAAACTCCGGACTGCTTCGGGGATCCGGGGGACGACAACTCCTGCGAAGGGGATACCGGAGTAGAAGAGTTCTGGGGTGGGGAGGACTGCCCCCACATTGTGCCTGCGAATGCCGAGAATGCCAGCGACAGGCCGAGAGCACCCAACAAAATACGAAGGCTGAAACTGACTGCGCGTTTAGACTGCATTGGCCACTTCTTAGAACGCTTTCCCTGGAGAATCAACTTCAGTCTAGAGCATTTTCACCGATAGCGTAATGACCCGGGCGCCCCATCCTGGCGCAGCCAGGATGGGATAAAGTACTGTCCGCGCTAGTCTTCTCGCAATACCTTGTCGAGTGCAATTTTCTCCGTCATCAGCTCCCGTACCGCCGCGGAATCGTTACGAAGTTCTGCCTCGGCCAGTGAGCGGCGCAATTCTCTCTGGCGCTGTTCCAACCGGCTATGGCGAAGGGAGTGAAACGCGTCCTCCACTTGCTCCGGCTGAATTTCCTGATTTCCATACATCAATGCCGTCGCCAGCAAATGCCGGCTTGGCTCATCCGGCGCCAGGTCGAACGGATTTGAATTCGCTTCCGCTCCCACAAACGCAGACAACAGCGCCGAGGCCGACAGCCCTTCACATAAAGATGGCTCTCCCGAGATAAGCTGCCTTGCCCGTTCCCGTGCTGGCTGGCCCGGCGGTAATGTCAACGCCCGCAGCAACAGTTTTTCCGCTTCGCTCCAGCCCGTCGTATTCGAAGCGTTCGATCGAACGTCCGTCCGCCGCGCAAAGGCCGCCTGCTTCAACTCCTGTCGAAGCAACGCCGAGTCGATAGACAATTTTTGCGCCGCATCCGCCGCAAACTCATCACGCGCGATACGGCTGGGGATATGCTGCATGTGCGGCAACAGAAAATTCAGCGCCTTCACTTTCGCATCCGACGTGACCGGCGGAAACAGCGTGCGAGCTCGCTCAATCAAATAATCGCTGTGTCGGCGCGCGCCGCGCAGCGCCGCGATGTAGGCCTGTGTTCCCCGCTCGCGCACGTAGCGGTCCGGATCCAGCCCCCCCTCCAGCGTCACCACCTTGACGCTGAAACCCTCTTCAATCAGCAGCGCAATGGATTTCTCCGCAGCGTTCGCACCGGCCGTATCCGGATCGAAGTTCACCACCACCTGCCGCGTATGCCGCCCCAGCAGCCGCACCTGCGCCTCGGTGAACGCTGTACCGCTGGTCGCTAGCACGTTCGTGATGCCGGCCATATAGACGGAGATGCAGTCCATCTGCCCTTCCACCAGCAGCGCGAATTCAAATTGCCGGATCGCCTGCTTGGCCTTATCCAGATTAAAGAGCACCTGGCCCTTGGTATACAGCGGCGTCTCTGGCGAATTCAAATATTTCGGCCCCGCTTTGTCGTCGTTGTCGAGCGCCCGCGCGGTAAAAGCAATCACCCGGCCCGCTTCATTGCGAATCGGAAATGTGATCCGCTTGCGAAAGCGTGCGTACAGCGATCCGCTGCCGCCTTCCGCTTGCTCCTTGGAAGAAAAGAGGCCGCTTCCGCGCAAGACCTCCGCATCGAATGCAAGCTGAAAACGGTCGCGCATTGCCGTGTAGGAATCCGGTGCGTAACCAATGCGGAAGGCCGTGATCGCCTCTGCCGTCAAACCCCTGCCAGTCAGGTATTCACGGGCGCGCGCCGCTTCCGGGCTCTGCAACTGTTCCTCAAAATAACGGCACGCCTGATCGTGAATTTCCAGCAGTTTCGATCGTAATTTCGATGCCTGCGCTTCTTCCGGCGAGGAATATTCTCGCTTCGGCAGTGGAATTCCGCATTTTTGCGCAACCGTTCGCACCGCCTCAGGAAAACTGATGTTCTCAATCTTCTGCACAAACGTGAACACGTCCCCAGATTGCCCGCAGCCGAAGCAGTGGTAAAACTGCTGCGCTGCCTGCACGTTAAACGATGGCGTCTTCTCTTTATGGAACGGGCACAGTCCCTTGAAGCTTTGCGCGCCTCCCTTGGTCAGGCGCACATACTCGCCGATGATGCGAACGATATCGGCCTGCTGCTTGACGGATTGGGCGAAACCATCGGCCATGACGAGGAAAGGTCAGTGTACGGCAAAAAACTCGGCCGAAACTGCCTACCAGCATTCTTGCTGCCGGGTCTAGATTTTCCCGGCTACAAGAGTCAGCTTGCGCCCAACGAAAACCGATCAGCAAGACTTTTCCATGCGAACCACGGGCAAGGTTACGCCTTTTTCCAGAGGTACCGTCATGGTTTCGATTTTGCGGTATCCGCGCCGCAGATATACGGGGACGCCGGTCAGCGTGGCGCCCATCTCCAACCGACGAAATCCGGCGGCCACTGCGGCATCTTCCGCCTCTTTGAGCAGGATGCTTCCAATACCGCGGCGCGCCCACTGCGGAGCAATAAAGATGGCGCGGATCTTCGCGGCATCCTGAGATGGATCCATCAAAACATTGTCCCGCACCGCATGATGATCGCCACCGCACAGCGTCTTACGCTGGCTCCAGCCTCCGCAACCGATCATCTCGCCCTGCTGCTCGGCAACAAAATATGTCCCGTCCTTGATGAGTTGAGTGTCGACTGTAAACACGGTTCGCAATGCTGCGTCGATTTGTTCCGGACTGTAATCCTCAGCCTGCAATCCGCGCACAGAGGCATCGATCAGCTTCTCTATAGCGGGGATATCGGCAGTCTTAGCCTTGCGAAGGGAGTACGGCATGATGCACCTGCAGCAGTTTTACCATTTCTAAATATAGCTTTCGTAACTCTGTGGCGCACCGCCGCACAACCGGACCGCACCCTCGCTTCCGGCAATGCTCTAAGATAAGCCCGTGCAGCCTCTTCTCTGCGTTGACCATCTGTCCATCACATTTTCCTCCGATGCGGGGAGGCATACTGCTGTGGATGATCTGAGTTTCACCATCGATCCCGGCGAATCTTTGGCGCTGGTCGGGGAGTCTGGATCCGGGAAATCTGTCACTGCGCTGGCCATTTTGCGCCTGCTGGATCCTCGTGCCCAGATCGCGGGCGGCATCTGGTTTCGACAGGAAAATTGGCTGCATCTTCCCGAACAAGAAATGGTCGCTCGCCGCGGTCGCGATGCCGCCATGATATTTCAGGAGCCGATGACGGCACTGAATCCGGTCATGTCAATTGGCAAACAAATCGCCGAAGCCGTTCGCGTCCATCAACGCGATCTTTCAAGAGTCACTGTGCGCCAGCGCGTCATCGAGGCACTTGAATCCGTTTCGATTCCGGAACCTCACCTGAGATATGACGATTATCCCCACCAATTTTCCGGTGGCCAGCGTCAACGCATCCTGATCGCGATGGCTCTGGTGAATCGCCCCAGCCTGCTGATCGCGGACGAACCCACCACCGCTCTCGATGTCACTGTCCAGGCTCAGATCCTCGATCTGTTGCGGGAGTTGAAACAGCGCTCGAATGCAGCCCTGCTTTTTATCTCGCACGATCTTTCTGTGGTTGCCCAGATCGCGCAACGCGTCGCCGTAATGCGTAAAGGAAAAATCGTAGAAATCGCCTCTTGCGCGCAGTTGTTTTCGAACCCGCAGCACCCCTACACGCGCAGTCTGCTGGCCGCCGTCCCAACCATGCATAGCGATCGCGGCGCGCCCTTGGCTTCAATCGGGAATCCCGCCGCTATGCTGGAAGGTCCGCTGGTCGAAGTTGCCAGCGGCCACTGGGCCCGCCGCGCAGAGTAAATTCAGCTGGGAACTGACTGCGCCGGTTCGCTCGGTCCGGTGTCCTTACCGTTCCGTCAGAATCACTTCCGGCTCCCGCTGAACTCGCCGGTTTAGCGGCGACGGCAGGTCGCCCTCATCATCGTCCGGCGCTTCCAGGAACGCATCGAACAAAGTTGTATAGAGTCCCTGGCGGCTCGCGAGTTTCTTGTTACGGGCGCGCAAAAACCCATAGCGAAATGGCGAACAACGCTCCGCTTCTTTGAGAAATTCCGGCGTAAAGAATTCGTGCGACTCCGCAATCGCTCCGATGATCAGTGATCGCCAGCTCATCCGCAGCAGTTCTCGAAGCATCTCGTTTCCGTTCGGCAAGTCGTCCATCTGCGCACCGACACGCTCACTAAATCGCAGCAACTGCACCACCAGTGAATCGAGCGGCGTTCCCATCGCGGCTGCGCGGGAGAACAGCGTGACCGACCCGCGAGCAAGATCCTGACGCACATCCTGCAAGTCGTCTCCCAACTGCAGCAGCGCGCCCCACTCGAATGAAAATCTGCTTTCCTGAGGGCTCAGCCATCCATGCGACAGGCAAGCATCCGCCATAACAGAACTGCCGCCCTTGGCGCAGCTCATCGCCAGCACCTGCACGTCGTCAAATTGCTCTGAGCTTTCCAATTGCGCGATGCTCTGCTCCTGCGCCCGATGGATGGCCAGCAGGCAGTCGAAGACCTCGGGATAGTCCGCGCGCGGATATTGCTCTTCAATCAGCCCGACCAGGGTCCAAATCGCAGCCTCGCGATCGTCCTCGGCGAACGGCATTTCGCCTCGCAGCCGGTCGCGAAAACGCTCACTGAACCACAGCTTTGCCTCGCGGGTAATATCCACCCGGTCCAGATAATTATCGCTGTACGGATACAGCAAGCTATATCCCAGGATGGATGGCGTGAGATTCACGGACTCACCGAGCAGCGGCTGCAACCCGCAGGCCGTCCATGCATTGCGGCAGGCCTGCACAATGTCCGACATGCTCAGGCTGGGATCGAACCGCCTCGCCCACCGGGCCAGCTGTGTAGCCACGGGCAAAAAATCGTTGGTCAGCAGGTCGATTGCATCTGGCTCCAGCCCCAGCGCCGTCGCGGAAAATCGTGCAAATGCCGCCGTGATCCGCGCCTGTGTTTGCATCCGCTCCGTCTTGCTTCGAGGAGTCCGCTTCAACTCCCGCTCGACAGCCCGTAACGCTTCGTCGTAGGCCTTTTCCCGCCGCTGCTGCTCTTGCACGCTGTACTGCACGCCGCCCAGCGCCGATCGCCCGGCGCCCGCGTTCCACACTTCGATGGTTCGCGCCACCTGCGCTTCCACCCATGGCCAACTGTAGAATCGCTCCATCCTATGGAAAGTTACGATAAGCCCGGCGCGGCGGTTCCATTAATAATTCTCCACGCCAGGAACACGGCTGAACAGCGGCCAAATCGACCCGCAATCTTTCGCCTACCACCGCGACAGGAGATTCGCTTTGGAATCTAATCGCAATATGGAGCGCACCTACACGCCGGTTTCACGCGCCGATATTGAGCAACTGTGGAGCACTGTCGCCGCCGGAGTTTCACAGCCGAACCACGGAATCTTCGGCCCCTCCTCCGTCAGTTGGAAGATCAATCGCGAATCAGCATTGTTTCTTGCCGCAGGCCGCGCTTCCCTGTTGCAGTTGGCCCACCCCTGGGTAGCCGCCGCGCTCGATCAACACTCAAACCTGCGCTCGGATCCACTGGCGCGCTTCCACAACACTTTCAAGGTGGTCTTCACGGCCATCTTCGGCACATTGCAACAGGCGCTCGCCGCCTCGCGGTCTCTGTACCACTTGCATACTCGCATCCAGGGCCAGGTGCCCGCTTCTGCGGGAGCATTCCCGGCAGGTTCACATTATCAGGCGAATGAAGTAGATGCGCTGCGCTGGGTATTTGCCACGCTGGTAGAAAGCGCGATCATTGCTTACGAAAGCGTATTGCCGCCGCTCTCTGCCGCCGAAAAAGAATCGTATTACCACGAGAGCAAAACGCTAGCAATGCTCTTCGGAATTTCTCCCACTGCATTACCACCCGACTTGGCCGCCTTCGAGCATTACAACCGGGAGATGTGGACTTCCGACACTCTCGCCGTCAATTCGCTTTCGCGGGATCTGGCGCATCGCGTCCTGCATGGCCGCGGATCATGGGTTCCAGTGCCGCATTGGTATCGCGCTCTCACGGCGGCGTGGATGCCCGACCGACTGCGCGAAGCATTCGCCTTGGATTACGGCGAGCGAGAGCAACGTGCTGCCGCAAACGCAATTCGCAGACTACCCACCGTGTACCGCAGAATCCCAATCTCACTGCGCTATGTGGGGCCTTATCACGAGGCCTGCGCACGACTGTACCATCGCCCTGTAGGACCGGTCACGCGTGCCAGCAACCGCTTTTGGATGGGACGATCCAGAATGCTGCCGCAAGATTAGGATGAAGCGCATATCCGGCGAGAGACTTGAGGTGCGCCCCGAGTTGCGAGGTCGCCATTTGTAAGGGATGGCCGACCGGCGTATCCTGAGATTCGTTACGGGCGGTATCCCGCACCTGGCCAAAACACTGGCGACATGGGAACTGCACTGGAGATTGCGATGAGCCTGACTGAACCGCGCAGCGACGCCGCTGCTCATGCCTCTACTTCCCTGAAAATCACCCTCCCAACATTGCAGGAAAAGAAGCGCAATCGCGTGCCAATTTCCGCGCTCACGGCCTATGACTACGCCATGGCGCGTTTGGTGGATGAAGCCAGTGTTGACCTGATTCTGGTCGGCGATTCGCTGGGAATGGTGATGCTGGGCTATGAAAGCACGCTGCCGGTCACCATGGAGGAAATGCTGCTGTGTACCCGCGCGGTGCGCCGCGGAGTCCGCCGAGCTCTGCTGGCCGCGGACATGCCCTACGCCTCGTATCACGAGGATGTGCAGCAGGGTGTTCGCAACGGGCTGCGCTTTGTGAAGGAAGCCGGCGCCGAAGCCGTCAAGGTGGAAGGCGGACGCAATCGCATCGAATTGGTATCGCGATTGACCGATGCGGAAATCTCCGTCATCGGACATCTCGGCCTGACGCCACAATCGGTGAATCGCATGGGCGGATATCGCGTGCAGGGCAAAACACTTTCCGCAGCCGAACATTTGTTCGAGGATGCAGTGGCCCTCGAGGCCGCCGGAGCAGCGCTGTTAGTGCTGGAAGGTGTCCCGCGCGAGGTCGCGGGCCGTATCACGGCAGAGCTGACGATTCCTACGATCGGCATTGGTGCCGGTCCAGAGTGTGATGGCCAGATCCTGGTCCTGCACGATTTGCTCAATTTGAGCTTCGCTCCTGCGGCAAAGTTTGTCCGTCGCTATGGCGATGCAGCTTCGCTGATTCGCAACGCCGTCGAGGCTTATCGCAAGGATGTCGAAACCGGCAATTTTCCCAACGACGCGGAAAGCTATCATCTTTCCGCAGAGACACGCGGAACGTTCGCCCGCGCGACGGAGACGCGCGCCATGGCATCGTCGGCGACCATCCGGCAGCCTCGCTCGCCGCGGCGAGCATAGGCAACTCGATTCATGCAGATTCTTTCCGACATCCCAGAGCTTCGCGCAACCCTGCACCAACTGCGCTCCAGCGGCGATCAGTCGGCGCCTCACAGCGTGGGCTTCGTGCCCACCATGGGGGCGCTGCACTCGGGTCATCTTTCGCTGGTGCAGGCCGCGCGGCAACAATGCGACATCGTCGTCGCTTCGATCTTCGTCAACCCCACGCAATTTGGACCGAATGAAGACCTCAGCCGCTATCCGCGCACCCTGGAACAAGATTGTCAGATGCTTGCGGCTGAGGGCGTCGACGTTGTTTTCACCCCCACTGCGGAGGCAATGTATCCGCCGGGCGCTTCTACCTTTGTGGATGTCGAAGGTGTCAGCGACCGCCTCGACGGAGTTTCGCGTCCCGGACATTTTCGCGGAGTGGCGACCGTTGTCGCCAAACTCTTCCATATTGTGCAGCCGGATTTTTCCTTCTTCGGCCAGAAAGATGCAGCGCAGGTTGCCGTGCTGCGAAAGATGGTGCGGGAGCTTGATTTCCCGCTCGAAATCATCGTCCGCCCTACCGTGCGCGAGCCCGACGGATTGGCGATAAGTTCACGCAACCGCTATCTTTCCGCGGAGGAACGACGGCAGGCGCTCGCTTTGTCCCGGGCGCTTCACGCGGCGGAGATGCTGACTACCCGAGGCGAACATCGCACCTCCGCATTGCTGCAAACCGTGCGCGAAACCCTGCAGCAAGAGCCCGCCATTCGTGTGGATTACCTCGCGGTCGTCGATCCCGATACTCTGTTGCCGATAGACGATCTGCGTGCGGGTGGACTAGTGGCCGTCGCTGCCTATGTCGGCAACACCCGGCTCATCGATAACGTTCTGCTAGCGTCTGCGGCCGGAAACACAAGTGTGCCCGGCAAGAAAAAACCGTAACGGCCAGTCCGCCGCCTTGCGGATTCCAATGCGCGGCGTCACGCAAATTTCTCCGCATTGGAAATCATCTTCCATTAGAGACAACCGCCCGTCGGCTCCGGTCAGGTCTAGGCCATTATCCTCGGCGCGTGTGATTCCCAAAGCCTGGCATAGCTTGCCCGGGCCCGACGTCAGTTGATAAATACCCGCCGAATCGTTCAGTCCGCGATTGCGCCGCATTTGCGCTATTCCCTGCAGTGGCTCCAGAGCCCGCACCAATACGCCGCCGGGATCGCCCTCTGGCAAACAACTGACGTTGAAACAAGCGTGCAGCCCATAGATGTTGTAGATGTACGCGTGGCCCGGAGGACCATAGAGGACCCCATTGCGCGCCGTTTTCCCGCTGGCTGCATGCGCGGCCGCATCATGTTCCCCGAGATACGCTTCAGTCTCCACGATGCGTCCCGCCAGTAGTACGTCTCTGCCGCGGCGCACAAGAATTTTTCCTAATAGCAACCGGGAAACGTGCTCCGGCGGCGCGTCAAAAAACTCTCGACGCAGCGGCCGCCATGTCGCCGCATCGGAATGCCATCCAGCGTGTTCAGCTTCACGCGCCGGCTTTGGCATATTCGCGCAGTGCTTCCAGGACCTCTTCCGCATGGCCCTCGGGCTTGACCTTGGGAAAAATCTTCAGCAGCCGCTGGTCCGGGCCAATCAAAAACGTGGTGCGCTCTATGCCGCGGACCTTCTTGCCATACATGTTCTTATCGCGCATCACATCAAACTGATTGCACACCTTCTCATCGACATCGGCGAGCAGCGTGTATGGCAGATTGTATTTCTCCTGAAATTTTTTCTGGGCTTTCGGCGTATCGCGAGAGATACCGAGCACCACCGCCCCGGCTTTCTGCAGCTTTGTAAATGCGTCGCGAAAGCCACAAGCTTCAATGGTGCAGCCTGGAGTGTCCGCCCGCGGATAGAAAAACAACACAACTGGCTTGCCGGCAAAATCGGCCAGCTGCACCGTTTCCTCATCCTGGTTTTGCAGGCGGAAATTCCCGACCTTGTCATGGACCTTCATCGCACACCCCTCAAGTTTAAGTCTCCATCTTTAGCTTTTCAGCGGCGACAATTTTTGCAGCCATACATGAAATTCGTCGCCCAGGTCTTCTCTCTTGAGCGCAAATTCCACGGTGGCCTTCAGGAATCCAAGCTTGTCGCCAGCGTCATAGCGCGTGCCTTCAAAGCTGTAGCCATACACTTTTTCATGCTCCAGCAATCCGCGGATACCATCGGTCAACTGCAGCTCTCCGCCCGCGCCGAGCGGCGTTGTTTCAAGCAGGTCAAAAATACGAGGCGTCAAAATATAGCGCCCAATGATGGCATTTTTCGAAGGCGCATCTTTCATCTTCGGCTTCTCCACCAGCGCCCGCACCTCCATCACCCGCGAGTCATTTGACGTTGGTACGGCATCAATCACGCCGTAGGAGGAGATGGCCGGCCCCTCCACAACCTGCGTCGCCAGAATACTCGATTGCACCTCGTCAAACACAGAAACCATTTGCTGCAGGCAGGGCGGCGTGGCATCGATCACGTCGTCTGGCAAAATCACGGCAAACGGTTCGTCGCCGACCAAGTCGCGCGCCATCAATACGGCATGGCCCAGGCCCATCGCCTCCTTTTGACGAATGTAGGCGACTCGTCCAAGGTTTGAAATCTGGCGTACGAGCGCGAGCAGGTCATGCTTGCCGCGCGACTCCAGCTGATGCTCCAGTTCTACGCTGATGTCGAAGTGATCTTCAATGACGGTCTTGCCGCGGCCCGTAACGATGATGATCTGGTCGCATCCGGCGGCAATCGCTTCCTCCACACCATATTGAATGATGGGCTTATCGACGACTGGCAACATCTCTTTGGGAATCGCTTTGGTTGCGGGCAAAAAACGTGTGCCCAATCCCGCTGCGGGAAAAACGGCTTTGCGGATTCTGACTTTTGCCATGTGACTTGCTTTCTCCAGATATCTGCGAGGGCGCGGGGATGTCAATTGCAATCCTGCAATGGTATCCAGTATCGCAGTATATGCACCGGGGTGCCCTTCGCGTTTTATATGTTTCGACTATGAGATGAGCGTCTTCAATCCCTTGTTGTCTGCACACGAAATGCTACAGAACCGGCGACGAGTTCTCCAGCATTGCGCGGCGGACAATGGGCAGAGGCACGCCTCCCTGGCGCAGAAATTCATTGTGAAACTTCTCCAGTGAAAACGCCGCACCCTCTTTCTGCTGCACATCGGCTCGCAGCTTCAGGATCATCAGCTTGCCCAGGGTGTAATACAAATAAGTGGGATCACCCGCACCCCGCTTGGCTTCCACCAGGCCCGTCGCCCGCGTCTGGTAGCCATCTTTCTGGAAAAACTCCACGGCCTCATCGATCGTCATTCCCTGTGTGTGCATTTTTATGCCGACGATAAATCTGGCATCGCGCAGCAACGCATCGCTCAGTTGGCCCAGCCGAATCATCTTCGCCTCTCGTGCATCTTTTGCACCCCACCCAGGTTGGCCATAGCCTTCGTCCAGCATCATCCGCTCACAATAATGTGCCCAGCCTTCGACGTTGCTGTTGGAGTACAACATTTTCCGCACCCGCGAATGGATCTGCGGCATAAACAAGAACTGCACATAATGGCCGGGATAGGCCTCATGCACAGACGTGCTGACAATGGTCCCAATGTTGAACGCGTCCATGCTTTCGGCGCGCTCCTCCGGTGTTTCATCCGGTCCCGGGACTGTCACATTGAAATAGGCTTTGTGCGAGCCAGTCTCGTATGCACCGGGAGAATCCATGGACGCGAACGTGGTGGCACGCATGAATGGCGGCGTATCCTCCAGCGTCGGCTGCACGTCAGAAGGAATGCTGACGATTTGCTTCTCGCGGATGAACTGGATCAGGTTGTTGAACGTGTTCTGGAATTTCCCGAGCAGCTGGTCGGGAACGGGGTGGTCCGCCTGCAATTCAGCCAACATCCGCATGGGAGTTTTGCTGGGATCGAGTTCGTGGGCGAGCAGGCGAAACTGCTCCTGGTTGTTGTGCAGGTCGGCATAAGCAATCGTCAGCAGTCGGTCCAGTGGGATGTCGACCATTTCGTCGTCGCGCAGCTTGGCGCTAAAGGTCGCAGCGCCAATACGAAAATCTCCATTGGACTTCGGCAGCACGTCCGCCTTGACCCAATGTTGATAGCTGGTCAGCGCCTGGATCACAGCCGCGTTCGACGCGTGAAACTCATCCAACAGTTTGGGATCTTTCACGCTGGTGAGTGCCGCCGGAATGTCATGCTGAAAAAAGCTGATGATGCCAGGTAACTGCTCCAGTGCAATCTCGGTATATATTTTCGGCGGATTGTCCAGATTGGCGCGCGCCGCCTCCAAAGCCGCAGGCATCTGCTTCTCGCGCGATATCAACGCGGCCAGACGCACATCCGCCGGCGCGTAATCCCGCTCGATAATCGTGAATGCGCTGTTGGCGATGCCGCTGGAATAAGTATCGGGGTTCTTTTGCCACGGCCGTATCGTATCCAGTGTCAGCAGTTGACTGCGAATCGTGCCCAGCAGAAATTCTCGGTCGGCTTCGTCTGACTGATCCAGTTTGGCCGCGGGAAACTCCGCAACTTTTTTCTCATAGATCCGCAACTCCGCAACTTCCCCGGCCCGGCTGGCGCGCGAGTAGTTTTCCAGTTTGCCATCGTATTGGTGCAGGCCAGCGCTGGTGCCGTAGGTCGGATTGAAAGGCAGATACACGGTGTCAAAATACGCATTGACCAGTTGCGTCCATGCAAAGTTTCCTCGCTCGTTTGTCGGAGTCATAATGGAGTTGGCTCCTAGAAAAGTTGTGCTGATAAGAGCAATGCCGGCCGCGGACAGCCAGCGGGAAGAACAGAATTTCATGCTGATTCCTTTGTAGTCGAGACGAAAACGGCAGTATATCGGATGCGCGACAGGTTCGACGATCCACGACGTCACTTTGACAGAAGCGCTTCGGCGGTCAGAGACTGATCATGCAGTGACGTAATGTCAGGTAGCTGACGTTCAGGAGGAACTCCCAATGAAGATTCTCGCAAGTGTGTTGACCATCGCAGCCAGCATGGCCCTGCTGCCCGCTGGCCTGGCGCAAATGTCCTCTGGCACCGCAAAGAAGCCCATGCTCAGTCCACCGGCTAAAGCCAGTGTGGAGTTAGGCGGCAAACAAGTCACGATCGACTACAACACGCCGTCCATGCGTGGACGCAAGATCTTCGGCGGCCTGGTGCCATATGACAAGGTCTGGCGTACCGGCGCAAACCCCGCCACCACATTGAAAACCGCAGTTGATCTGAAGATTGGCACTGCCACTGTCCCCGCCGGCACCTACACTCTCTACACCTTGCCCATCCGAGACCAGCTGGAAGCTGATCATCAACAAGCAGACCGGCCAATGGGGAACGGTATACAACGAATCTCAAGACTTGGCCCGCGTCGATATGCAGAAGAACACGCTGCCGCAGCCTCAGGAGAAGATGAGCATCAGCTTTGAAAACACGCAAGGCAATCAAACGCAGTTGCATGTTCGCTGGGAAACTACGGACGTCTGGGTTCCAGTGGTCGCGCAGTAACCGCAACGCAATTCCAATATTTCCATAATTGAAGCGAACCAAACGGCGCAGCCTCTCCCGGCGGAAAGGCTGCGCTTTTCTTGTTCGTCGTACTTCACTGCCTTGCTTCGGATGAGACAACGACGCAATTTCGCGTCGCATCCCATCCGATTAGAGACAGATTCCCCACGGAAGGAAATTACGATGAATGAAATGCAGCAAAAGATTAGCCTGGCCATCGGCTCAGCAGCGGCAGCAGCGGCGATTTTTGCACCGCTGAACTACAGCTGGAAAGGCATCCTGACCACTGTTGCAACGGGCGCCATTTTGTCCGGCATCTTCGGCGTATCTCCCAAACAGGAAATTCAGGATCTGGCATCCTGATTCCGACGTTCGCGTTCGCTCAGACTCCTCGACAACCCTGGAAATGTTTCATCCCACTGCGATTCCGTATCGCCCTAGCCATGGAAAGGACAACGCGCAATGAATGATCTCGAGCAAAAACTTCGCTTCGGTATCGGCTCAGCCGCTGCCGCGGCTGCCATTTTCGCCCCACTCAGCTATAAGTGGAGGGGCGTGCTAACGGCCGTAGCGGCCGACGCCATTTTGACGGGAGTCTATGGGTATTCTCCCGTCAAAACGTTGTTCCGGTTTTAACGGTTAAGGCGGGAACGGCGGTTCGTGCTCTTATCGGACCGCTTGCCTGCCGGTCGTCATCTGGGGCGGCTCCGCCGGCATCGCCACGGATTCCACCAGCCGTCGCAATTCCGCCAGCACTTCGGCCGGCGCGGTCGCCCTGACAGGAAAGCGCAACACGCCCTGCGGCGTGAACTGAGCGCCGCGCTTGGCATTGCGAGCCACCAGCTGCATCAATTTCTCCGGATCGATGTTGGCGGTTTCGGTTAATCGAACACTCACCATCTGCCCCTTGCGGTCCATTTGGGCCACGCCCACTTGTTCACACAAAAGTCGCAGCCTACCCGCAGTCACCAGCAATTGGACCGGGTCCGGCATGGCGCCATAGCGATCCTGCATCTCTGCAACAATATCTTCAATCGCGCTTTCGTTCTCCGCGCTGGCAACGCGTTTATACATGCGAAGCCGCTGATTTTCCTCTTCTATGTAGTTGGCATCGATGCGCAGAGAGATGCCGAGATTCAGCTGCACGGATGGCCGCTCGATCTGATCTTCGCCCTTTAGTTCACGCACTGCCTGTTCCAGCATCGTGGTGTACAGCTCAAAGCCAACCGCTTCAATGTGTCCGCTCTGTTCACCCCCAAGCATGTTGCCGGCGCCGCGCAACTCCAGGTCAAGCGCCGCGATTTTGAAGCCCGCTCCCAGATCCGAAAATTCCTTCAGCGCCGCCAGCCTGCGCCGCGCAATGTCAGTCAATTCCCGATCCGGCGGAATCAGCAAATACGAATACGCCCGGCGATTGGAACGACCCACGCGGCCTCGCAATTGATACAGTTCCGAAAGCCCATGGCGATCCGCCCGATTGATCAGGATCGTGTTCGCCAGCGGAATATCGAGTCCGTTTTCAATAATGGTGGTCGCGACCAGAACATCGTATTCGTGATGCATAAACGCCAGCATCACCCGCTCCAGTTCCGCTTCTCCCATCTGTCCATGGCCCACGCCCACGCGCGCCTGCGGTACCAACTCCTGCAATCTGGCGGCAATCTCGTAGATATTCTCCACGCGATTGTGGACAAAATAAATCTGTCCTCCGCGCTCCAGCTCTACTTCAATCGCGGAGCGAATCAGCTTCTCGTCGTACTTCGCCACCACCGTCTGGATAGCCATGCGATCTTTCGGCGGCGTCTCAATCACGCTCATGTCGCGCAAACCGACCAGTGACATGTGCAGCGTGCGCGGAATCGGTGTGGCCGACATGGCCAGCACATCGATCTCGCGCCGCATCTGCTTCAGCCGCTCTTTATGGCGAACGCCGAAACGCTGCTCTTCATCGACGACCAATAGTCCCAGGTCCTGAAATTTCAAATCCTTCGACAGCAGCCGATGCGTGCCAATTAGGATGTCAACCTTGCCCTGCTCCACCTGCCCCAGAATCGCCTTCTGCTCCTTCGGCGAGCGGAAGCGCGAGATCATTTCGATATGCACGGGAAACGCCGCGAAGCGACGCTTGAATGTCTCGAAGTGCTGAAAGCAGAGCACAGTTGTAGGCGTCAACACTGCGACCTGCTTGCTGTCCTGCACCGCCTTGAAAGCAGCGCGCATCGCCACTTCCGTCTTTCCGTAACCAACGTCGCCGACCAGCAGACGATCCATCGGCATTGTCGATTCCATGTCGCGCTTAATATCGGCGATTGAAGTGATCTGATCGTCGGTCTCGTTAAAGTCGAACGCATCTTCAAACTCACGTTGAAATTGATTGTCAACGGAGAAGGCATTCCCCTGCGCAGCCTTGCGAACCGCGTACAGCTTCAGCAGTTCGTCCGCCATGTCCGCCATGGCTTTTTTCACGCGCGCTTTGGTGCGTGTCCATTGCGCGCTGCCCAAGCGATGCAGCACCGGAGCCGGCCCTGTATCCGTCGAGCGATATTTCTGGATCAGGTCCAGCCGCGTCAGCGGAACATACAAGCGCGCCGCTTCGGCAAATTCCAGAATCATGAACTCGACATGCATGCCATCCTGTGAAATTTCCTTCAAGCCGAGATAACGGGCAATGCCATGATCGACGTGGACGACATAATCGCCAATCGTCAGGTCGCGAAAATCAGAGATGAATGCGGCCGTATTCGATTTCGACTTGCGCACCACCGGCCGCGCCGTGACGTCCGACTCGTCGGAAAGATCGTTCGCCCCAAAAACCACCAGCCGCGCTTCTTCCAGCACCACGCCGCTGGAAATCTCCGTTCGCACAATGATGGGGGCGCGCATATCGCCACGCAAATAGCTGGTCTCGTCGTACATCGTCTCGCTGCCGGTGTGCGCGCTGCGACTGCCAATGCGATACGAAATTCCATACTCCTGCAGAATGCTGGCCAGCTCGCTCCACTTCCCCCTGGTTCGCGGCAGCCAGCACTGTGCGCGTTTCCTGCGCAGCCAAAGCCTGCAACTGCTCCACCAGCGCCGGGATCGACCCATGCAGTCGCAGTGTCGGCCGCGTCGGAATTTCAATCTCGCCGAGCGAAGTCGTGTCGGTGTCGAGCACGTCGACGGTCCCCAATTGATCCAGGTCGAGCCCCGGCGCATCCGCCACGCGCGTCTGCCACTCCCACGGAGTCAGGTACAAATCTGCGGGAGGGAACAATGTGTCGATGCCGCTGCGTTCATGACGCTGTTCCACCTTGTTCCACCAGCGCTCCAGCTGGTTTTGCACCATGCCCGGCTCTTCCACGAAAATGCGGCATTTGGGAATCAGCTCGAACACGGTCTGATGCTGTCCGGACGCCGCAACGGCAAAAAATTCCCATCCCGGAAAAACATTGGTTCCTTCCGCCTCGATGGCCTCGTGCAGCGCCTCGTTCTCGCCTTCCAGCCGGCGGCCACTCAGCCGCGTGTGCACCCGAGACAGCAAGGCATTCGTCATCGGCGTTTCGGTCAGCGGCAGCAGGATCGCTTCATCTACCGGAGCGGACGAGCGCTGGGTTTCGGGGTCGAACTTTCGCATTGACTCAATTTCATCGCCGAGGAATTCAATGCGAAGAGGTGCATCCATCTCCGGCGGGTAAATATCGAGGATGCCGCCGCGCAGCGCGTATTGCCCGCGCATCTCCACCATGTCGACAGGCTGATACCCCACGCTTGCCAAGTGTGCCACCAGGGTTTCCGGATCAGCCTCTTCTCCGCGCCGCAGTGTGCAGGCCAGGTTGGCGTAGTGCTCGGCGGCGAAGATGCGATAACAGGCCGACTCAACCGGCAGAATAATAATGCGCGCTGCTCCCTGCGCAATCTTCCACAGCGTCACTGCACGCTGTTCCTGAATGTCCGGATGCGGCGAAAGATTTTCAAACGGCAGCACATCATGTGCGGGCAGACGCACCACAGTGCTTCGATCCAATTCCCCCGTCAAGTCGCAGGCCGCCTGGACGGTCAGCTGCAAGGCTTCCGCCGCGCGATTGTCCGCGACCACCACGAAGACCGGCACCTTGGACATGCGAGCCAGCAACGGCAGATACAGCGCGCGCGCAGTCGCCGTCAGTCCGGAGACGCGGCGACGCCCCACGCCGCTGACCAGAGATGGCCGCACGCGATCAATGCCAGCAGACTTGTCGAGGTCCGCGAAAAATTCCCGGACAAAAGGGAGGATCATGAGCTACGCCTGAAACGCGATTCGGTTATAGCAACACTAGCTAGCGAATTTCCAGAATGTTGGTCTCTTTCGAAGCATGCTCCTGCGCCCGTTCAGCCAGCTGGCGTGCGATCTTGTAAAACGGAGCCGCCTTCTCTGAAAGATCCCCGGCCAACGAAATCGGCAATCCGCGATCGCCGCCATGTCGAATCTCCGGGTCGAGCGCGACCGAGCCAAGAAACGGAACTTGATATTCCCGCGCGGTCCGCTCGACACCGCCCTTGGAAAAAATATCGATTTCATGATGGCAATGCGGACAGGTGAAAGAGCTCATGTTTTCCACAATGCCGAGCACGTCCACATTCACCTGGCGAAACATTTCAATCGCCTTGCGGCCATCCTGCAGTGCTACATCGGAGGGCGTCGAAATCACCAAAGCTCCCGTCAGCGGAACCGTCTGCACTAGCGAAATCACCACATCTCCCGTGCCCGGTGGCAGATCGACAACCAAGTAATCCAGCTCGCCCCATTGCACCTGCTGCAGAAACTGGCGGATGATCTGGTGCAGCATCGGCCCGCGCATTACCATCGGCTTGTCGCCCGGGGAGATGGAACCGACGGAGATCAGCTTCACTCCGTGCGCCTGCAGCGGTTCAATGCGATTGCCTTCCAGCACTCGCGGCTGCTCGCGGCTTCCCATCATCAGCGGCACGTTCGGCCCGTACACATCCGCATCCAGCAGACCGACGCGGTTTCCCAGCTTGGCCAGCGAAATAGCAAGATTGACCGCCACGGTGGTTTTGCCGACGCCGCCTTTGCCGGAGCCGACAGCTACGATGTGGCGAATCCCGGGTAACGGTTGCGGTCCTTGAGAAGCTTGTCCCATGTGTCCCATTGTTTCGACTCCTGACTCAACTTGTATGCGGTGCCGGTGCGGATGGAAGATATCGCCAGCCTGTCTTTACGCGCAGAGTGCCGCACGATCCCGCACCGGTAAGATTCTTTAGGCGGAGGTGTCGGCCGTTTCCAGCGCAACCCTGTTCTGCCGCTTCCGTTCTTTCTCCTGCTCGCGCCGTTCGCGTCGACGTCCCGCATCTTCAAATCGTCTCGCTTCCTCCGGCCCTTTTGTTGTCAGCGGCGGAACGACAACTCGTCTCCCATTTGCGTCGATCGCCACAAAGGTGAGATACGCGGAGGCAATCTGGTGATGCGAACCTGCAATCGCATTTTCTACCCACGCCTTCACTCCCACTTCCATTGAAGTTTTGAACGCGCGATTCACAGATGCCTTCAGAATTACCAGGTCACCCACATGCACCGGCGCAATAAAATCGATGTGCTCCATCGAGGCGGTCACGACATGGGCGCGCGCATGACGATATGCCGCCATGGCCGCCACCAAGTCGATGAAATGCATCAAGCGTCCGCCCAGCAAATGACTCAAGGGATTGGTATCATTCGGCAATACCAGTTCTGTCATTTCCGATTGCGACTCGGACACGGAACGTGGCGGAAGCGAAGATGTTGCGAAGTCTTTCATGGGCAATGCTCCTGGTTTCGCCGTTGTGAGCCCTGGGTGTAGATTGCGTATGACTGCTTTGTGCAGAACGCCACCGCAAAGGGAACTTTTATTTTACGCTGCGAAAGTTTCTGTCGCTGGATGGCTTGAGATGTGCCCCATGACGCCGTAAGGTGGAAGGGTGATGAGTGCTGCTGCGGTGCTGGAACCATATTTCTTTTTTTGAGGGATGATGAGCGTCGACAAAGTAGCGGCATTCACAGAAATTTTGGCGCAGGATCCAGGGAATGCATTTGCTCGCTACGGACTGGCGATCGAATACACGCAGCGCGGCGAAACTGCGCTCGCCATGGAGCAGTTTGATACGCTACAGAAACTGCATCCTGACTACACCGCCGGCTATCACATGGCTGCGCAAACACTGATGGCCAGCGGTAACACCCAGCAGGCGGAAGCGCGCCTTCGCGCCGGCATCGAGTCCGCCCGTCGTACCGGCAACCAGCATGCATTGTCAGAGATGGCGGGAATGCTGGAGGAACTGGCGAACCCGGGCGCGTAAGAAGTCGCGACGCCATCGCAGATTCGGATGTCGCAACAAAAATCAAGCTGGAGAGAGAATGAAAATTCCGTTATTCCCGCTCGATCTGGTGTTGTTCCCCGGGGCAGCTCTGCCGCTGCACATCTTTGAGGACCGCTATAAAGAGATGGTCGGGGAGTGCCTCCAGTGTCAGGGCGAATTCGGAATGGTGCGCCCCCGCCGAGAGGGCCTGGCGATCATCGGATGCACGGCGAAAATTCTCACGGTGATGCATCGCTATTCGGACGGCCGGCTCGACATTCTCTGTCGCGGAGAGCGGCGCTTTGAAATTGAATCGCTGGTGGAGGGACGCAGTTTTCTGGAAGCGGAAGTGGATTTTCTCGCCGACCAGGAACCTTGTTCCACGCGCCACGATCGCGAGCAATGCGCGGCACTGCACATGGAAATGATGGAATTGTCTGGAAATGCCGCCACGGATTTTCCCCAGCTGGATCTGAACCAGCCGGTCGCCTTTCTGCTGGCATCCGCGATTCCGGCGCATCTGGAGTTCAAGCAGGAACTGCTGCACCTTCACTCTGACAGCGAGCGCACGGCGCGCTTGGTGGAGTTTTATCAATTGATCCTGCCCAAGCTGCAACGCGGCTCCATCGGCGCCAAGACGGCGGAGCGCAATGGATTCGTCATGTAGGCCGCTCGGGCCACTGGCGGCGACCGCATTGGCGTGCGCTCACCACAAGCTTTTATGTTGCCGAAAGAATATGGCTCGATTTGCAGCGCCGCCCTTTCGTGACCGCGTGAAAATGCATCGAAACAAGTAAGAACCATTCCCTACGAAGACTCGTCTAAGACGCAAGGGGGACAGGAATGTCGAATTCAACCCAACTTCCGGCGACGCTCGGTGAGTTGCGGCGCAGCCCTCATTTCTCCGAAGCGCGGCTGGCGCGACGCACCGTAAAGGATGAGATGCGCGAGCACCTCATCGAACGTCTGCGCGCGAAAGATACGCTGTTCCCGGGTATCGTCGGTTATGACGATACCGTAATACCCCAGATTGTGAATGCCGTGCTGTCGCGCCATAACTTCATCCTGCTGGGTCTGCGCGGGCAGGCGAAGAGCCGCATCCTGCGCGCGCTCACGGCACTGCTCGACGAAACCATCCCGTACATCGCCGGCTGCGAAATTCGCGACAATCCCTATGCGCCCTTGTGCCGCGCCTGCAAAGATCGCCTGGCGGAACATGGCGACTCGACGGCCATCGCATGGCTGCCCCGCGATCAGCGGTACGTGGAGAAGCTGGCCACCCCCGATGTCACGGTCGCGGATCTGATCGGCGATCTCGACCCCATTAAAGCGGCGCGCAGTGGACAACAGTTATCGAGCGAGATGAACATCCACTACGGCCTGCTGCCGCGCGCCAATCGCGGTATCTTCGCGCTCAACGAGTTGCCTGACCTGGCCGGAAAGATTCAGGTCGCTTTGTTCAACATCATGCAGGAAGGCGATGTGCAGATCAAAGGCCATCCCGTCCGCCTGGCCCTCGATGTAGCGCTCATCTTCAGTGCCAACCCGGAGGATTACACGGCACGCGGCAAGATCGTCACGCCGTTGAAGGACCGCATCGGCTCGGAGATCCGCACCCACTATCCGCTCACGCTGGTCGAAGGCATTGCCATCACCGACCAGGAAGCCTGGACCGAACGCGGCCTGATGAAGACCGAGATTCCCGGTTATATTCGCTCCATCGTTGAACAGATCGCTTTCACTGCGCGCGAGGATAAGAAAGTCGATCGCCGCAGCGGCGTCAGTCAGCGGCTGCCCATCAGCACAATGGAACTGGTCGTCTCCAACGCCGAACGTCGCGCCATTCTGCATGGCGAAGCGCTCGCGGTCCCCCGCGCCGGCGATCTCTACAGCGCGCTTCCTGGCATCACTGGAAAAATTGAGCTGGAATACGAGGGCGAGATGCGCGGGCCGGAGACGGTGGTGCGTGAGATTGTCCGGCAGTCCATCGCCCAGGTATTCGATCAGTATTTTGGCGCCACCAACACCCAGCAGATTGAGCAGTGGTTCAATCTCGGCGGCAACATTAAAGTGCAGGATGACCAGCCGGCCGCGGAGATGCTGAGTGAGCTGAATCAGATTCAGGGATTGGTGGAAACGCTGGCGCCCCTTGGAATTCGAGCCAAGGACGCTCCTGCGCGCATTGTATCGGCGGCGGAATTTCTACTGGAAGGCATGGTGGCCCATCGTCGTATCAGCCGCAATGAAGAGCGCGGCTTTATTGCTCCCGAGCGTCCTTATCCCGGCGAACGCACGGAACGTGGAGGAGAGCGATCCCGCGGAGAACGCGATCCCGACGACTTGATCGGAAAGCGAGGACGAAAGGTCTACAACTAAGCTCAGCTGACGACGTTGTAAAGGTAAACAATGAAGCGGGTTCGATACAGCAAATACACGGGCAACCTGGCCGACGAGTTGGAGATGGAGTCGCTGCTGGAGGCGCTGTCGGATTTCCTGCTGGATTCCGGCTTTCAATCTCCCTTCAGCCGTTTTCAGGAGCTGCGCGGCGATCAGACGCTCGACAACCTCCGGGAAGCCATGCGGCAGGCGCTGGAGTATGGCGATCTGTTCGACGAGACCATACAGGAGAAAATTGACCAGCTCACAGGCGACGGCGAGCTCGAAAAGCTGATCGAGCAATTGCTGGATCGCATGGAACAGGAAAACTATGTCCAGTTCGATCGTGGCCAGCCGCAAACGCCGCAGCCCGGCAGCCTCTCCCCGGCCACCGGAGAAACCACGGCCGACCCGCCCGAAGTGCGATTCCAGGTCACCGACAAGGGCCTCGATTTTCTCGGCTACAAAACTTTACGCGATCTGCTCGGCTCGCTCGGCAAGTCCTCCTTCGGACGCCACGACACCCGTGAGCTTTCCACCGGCGTCGAGCTCAGCGGCGGCTCGCGCCCGTACGAATTCGGAGACACATTGAATCTCGACGCGACCGCCACCCTCAGCGCGGCACTGGCGCGCGAGGGCCTTACGCTGCCGCTGAACCTGGAATACAGCGACCTGCACGTGCATCAGTCGGAGTATCAAAGCTCCTGCGCCACGGTCATGATGCTGGACTGTTCCCACTCCATGATCTTGTACGGAGAGGACCGCTTCACTCCCGCCAAGCGCGTGGCCATGGCACTGTCGCACCTGGTGCGCACGCAATATCCGGGCGACACACTGTCGCTGGTGCTGTTCCACGACTCCGCCGAGGAGCTGCCGCTATCGCAACTGGCGCGCGCCCAGGTCGGCCCCTACTACACCAATACCCGCGAGGGCCTGCGCTTATCGCAGCGCATCCTGGCCCGCCAGCGCAAAGATATGAAGCAGATTGTCATGATTACCGACGGCAAGCCTTCGGCATTGACGCTGCCCGATGGACGCATCTACAAAAGCGCCTTCGGTCTGGACCCGCTGGTCGTCCACGAAACCCTGGAAGAAGTCGCCCGCTGCAAGCGTTCCGGCGTCATGATCAACACCTTCATGCTGGCCTCCGATCCCGGGCTGGTGCAGTTTGTGCAGCGTGTGTCGGCCATGTGCAAGGGCAAGGCCTATTTCACCACCCCAGAAAATCTCGGCCAGTACCTGCTGATGGATTTTCTCTCCCGCAAGATGAAAACGATCCATTAGAAGCTGCCTCGATCTGTTCGCGTCTTGATCGACGCAAAGTTGCGCCGGAACTGAATCCATCTATATACAAATTTGGAGAACGATGGAGATTGGGTGAAATGGAACACAGCTTCGGATTAGATATCCCCCTCACGCTGGAAGAAGTATGCATCCCTAAGCGCACGGCACTCATTGTGTACGACATGCAGGTCGGTGTGGTCCGCCAGATACCCGATAGCGCAGGGGTTATACGCCAGGTGGGTAAGGTTATTGAAGGCGCGCGCGCAGCCGGAGTCCGGATCTTCTACACCCGCCATATGTCGCTGCCTAATGAGCTGGCCGGCGTCACGCAATTGCAGACCGCGATGGCGTGGCAACGAGTTGGCAGCGTTTCAGAGGTAAAACCATGGTTCCTCCGCGATTCGCCTGGATTTCAGATTGTGCCGGAACTTTCGCCCCTTTCAAGCGAGGCGATCTTCGACAAGATCGCGATGTCGGCGTTCGTCGGCACGCCGCTCGATATTGCTCTTCGCGATTGCGGAATTTCGAGCTTCGCGATCGTTGGGGTTGCGCTTGAAGTCGGCATTGAACCGACTGTACGCCATGCAACCGACCTGGGCTACATCCCCATCGTTGTTGTCGATGCATGTGGCGGACGCGACCATGCGGCACAGCAGCGCGCCCTGGAAGGGTTCGCTTTCGCCGGTGGCTCCTTCCAAACCAACACCGCAACCATCTGCGAACTCTTCGCAAGAGCCGGAACAACGCTGTAAACTGACCGGCAATGATGAGTGAGGGCTTAAGCAAGGGTCGGTTCGAGGCGTTCAGCGATGGCGTTTTCGCAATTGCAATCACGCTCCTGGTCCTGCAAATTCATCTGCCGAACGAATTAACCCTCTCCAACGCACAGATGCTGCAATATCTTGGCCGGTTGTGGCCGCAGCTTTTGATCTATGTCACCAGCTTCGCCACGGTGGGCATTGTCTGGCTCAGTCATCACAGCACGTTCACCCACATCAAAAGAATCGATCGGGCGACCCTGATCCTGAATTTGCTCTTGCTGCTGATTGTCTGCTTTGTGCCTTTTCCGACGGCGCTGGTCGCGAAGTACGGACCTCTGCCGTCTTCCACCGCATTTTACGGAGCGACGTTGACCCTGATGGGCATCAGCTACGGAAGGCTGTGGCTGCACGCCATGCGCCAGGCACGGCAGTCCGGTCAGTTTCCGCCGCAACTCAACGCGACGACTGTTTACAAGGCATGGGCGGGACTGTGATCTATTTTGTCGCCACGCTGGTGGCATTTGTCGCGCCGAAGATCAGCGTCCTGATGTTCATCGCGGTCGCTTTGTATTATCTGATACCGGGCCGCGTGGGAGTTTCCGTTTCCGCCGAAACGACGGAGGAACTGTAAAAGGCGCTGCGCGCGGGAACGCTCCGGACAGTTACTCAGTCACGTTGGTTGGGCAAGCTCCTAACTCAGCGCCACCGGCGGCGTCCGCAGTTGCTTCCGCAGCACCCCCGCCAGCTCAACAGCCTGCCGCAATTTGACCACCGTCGCCGGTGCAAGCGTCGGATCTTCCAACGCCAGCTGGGTCTGCAGCAGCAGTCCGGTCAGGGTGGTATTCATTTCGCCTTCCATGATCTGCGCCGCAGCCCGCATGGCCAAAGAAAGTTCTCGTTCGCGCCGCTGCAGGGCGGCTCGCACTTCACGCAAGACCCGATTGCATCCGGAAATGCCAAGATTCACCTGGATCGGCACCGCCAGGCCGGCCTGTTGCCACAACACCTCCGCGCCCGCCGGATCGGCCTCCACCAGGCTTTCGTCCAGCACCATTACCGCGTATTCTCCGCGTCGCAGCGCCGCCAGCGCAGTGCGGCGGTTCTCCGCCACCTCAACGATCAGTCCCAACTGGCGTCCAACGGCAGCGGCACAGTTTTCGGCTCCAGACATGGTGGTCACCAACAAGACAGCTTGCGACATGGGATTCCTCCTTCAGGGATTCCGTTTGCGTTTGGATGGGATGGAAAACAGGACGGCAGCTGCCCCGCGCGTTCTATATTTCCGGCTCGTCCGAGATACCGTATTCCTTCAGCTTGCGATAGAGCGTCGTCTTGCCGATTCCCAGCAGTCGCGCCGCCGTCAGCTTGTCTCCGTTCAGCTGTCGCAGCGTGTTCAGGATGGCTTGTTTCTCCATCTCCGCAATGGTCAGGATGCTGGCGTCCATCTTGTCCGGCTCCTCGTCCGCTGGCTCGGCGGCGGCTTGCCACTGCAGGCGATATTCCTGCAACTGCGTCGGCATATCCCCCAGGTGCAACACCGGTCCGGAAGAAAGCGCGCAGGCGCGCTCAATCGTGTTTTCCAGTTCACGCACGTTGCCCGGCCAGTCGTAGCTGCCCAGCACGCGCAGCACGTCGTCGCTCAGGGTGTAGGACACTCCGGTCTCGCGGCGGCGCCGTTCCAGAAAATGGGCTGCCAGCAATGCAATGTCGGCGCGCCGTTCGCGCAGCGAGGGCACCTTCACGTTGACCACGTTGAGACGGAAGAACAGGTCCTTGCGGAATTTTCCCTGCTCCACCATGGACACCAGGTCGCGATTCGTGGCCGCCAGGATGCGCACGTGGATCGGAATTCTCTGGTTCGATCCAATGGGGCGAATTTCTTTTTCCTGCAGCGCCCGCAACAGCTTCGCCTGCAGATCGAGCGGCAACTCGCCAATCTCATCCAGAAAGACCGTGCCCCCCTCGGCGGTGGCCAGCAGACCTTCCTTGGAACGGTTGGCTCCGGTGAAGGCCCCTTTCACGTAGCCGAACAATTCGCTTTCAATCAGCGTGGGAACCAGCGATCCGCAGTCCACCGGAATAAATGGGTGGGTGGCGTTGGGCCCGTTGTAGTGGATTGTCCGCGCCACCACTTCCTTGCCGGTTCCGCTCTCCCCCAGGATCAGCACCGGATGCGTGGTGTGCGCCACCTTCGACAGGATGCGATAGACCCGTTCCATTTCCGGACTGCGGCCGATCAGGGTGCCGAAGCCATCGGAAGTGCGAAGTTTTTCGCGCAAGCGGCGGCTCTCGGTATCGAAGTGACGCCGTTCCGAGGCGCGCTCCAGCACATCCGACAATTCATCCATGGTGAAGGGTTTGGTCAGGTACTCACTGGCCCCGGTGCGCATGGCCTCGACCGCGGAGGACACCGTGGCATAGGCGGTCATCACCACCACCACTGTTTCCGGGTAAACGGTGCGAATTTCTTCCACCAGCGGCAGTCCGCCGCCTCCCGGCAGTTTCAGGTCCAGCAGTATGATGTCCGCCATGTGCGCCTTCAGCGCGGCGCGAGCACCGTTGACATCCTCTACATTGGAAACGGCGAAACCAAGGTTGCGCGCAATGTCGGAGACAGCGGTGCGGATGGCGGCATCGTCATCGACTACCAGCACGTGCATCATGCTGGCTCGCTCCAGAGGGGGGATTTGAGACGTGGGGGTAAACATTTGCGTTGTAGTTAGCATGGTACGCGGGTTCCTTTCTGATGTACGCCAAAATTGTTGGTTTGCCCGGTACCGGCGGATGTCTGGGTCGCACCGCTCGCAGCGGATGCCTCGTCTCTCGCCTCCACAAGTGGCTGCCGAGGGGTTGCCGGAGCCAGTTGTATGGGAAACTCAAGCGTGAAGCAGGACCCCTGTCCGATGCGGGACCGAACCCGCACCGAGCCGCCGGCGGCAAGCGTTAATTCCTGCACGATGGCCAGCCCGTACCCGCGTCCGGCTTGCTTAGATTGCGAGCTCGACTTCGTAGAGAATCCGGACTCGAAGATGTGGGGCAGCATGTCAGCGGCGATACCGCGGCCCGTGTCCGATACGCGCAGCACCAGCGGCCTCCGCTGCGACGCATCTCCGTATTCAAGCTCGATGGTCAACTGGCCGCCGCGGGGCATCGCGTCGATGGCGTTGCGCACCAGGTTCAGCAGGATGCGATCGAATTCCGCTTCCGGCAACGCCGTGGTCTGCGCGCGCGCCGCAATTCTACTTTCTACTCGGATCGTGCTCCCTGCCATCTGCCGGAACAGCGGCTCTCTTTTTTCAATGACGGCCGCGAGGTCCAGCGTGTTGGGCCCGGCGGATGCCGCTCGTGCGGGGGAGAATTCCCGCGTCGCTGCGATCTGCGCGGAATCGAGCAGCGAGGTGACCAGTCCCTGTCCGCGCTCCACCGCATTCGAAAGTCCGTCCATCCAGGTGCGTCCATGGCCCGCCACCGCACCGGAGCTGCGTAGCAGGTCGCAGTAAACCTGCAGCACCGTCAGCCAGTTGCGCGCATCGTGCGCCAGGTGGTTGGCGGCCACCGCTCGCTGTTCTTCCGGCGTGCCGGTGGACGTGCCGGTGGAAAGACCGGCGGCATCGGGATGGCTTGACTGTTGCTGCTGGAACGCTGCGGCCATGACGTGATCTCCAATCCTGTAAACTCGGCAGGAATCCTGCGAATTCTTCCCGGCTCTCCGGGTCGGAACCCTCTGCCTGTCCAACTCGCTTCTCGGCCACGATTGGGAGCTTCAAAAGTTCTCGAGAGTGCCTTTTCCGCGTTGCGGCTCTCAGCACGTTCGGTTTTCATTCGCTCCTGCCCTACTCCTTATCACGTTGCGTGCCAAACTGGTCCTCCTTCCCTAACCTTACGAATTCAAGGGACTTATCTGGAACAGCCGTCCCCGCGTCCCATTACCAAAGGAACCCGTCCGTTTCAAAATGAAATTCCCCATTCCGAGCCCTTCCCTCGTAAGCCATGGCAATCAAACAACTTCCTGCGAATTCCCGAATTGAACCCGGTTCAAACCGGGTTCCCACTCCGGGACTCTCCCGCAAAACTCCTCCTGGCGTCCCATTTTGGCGTCCCCGCCAGCGCGATTCTCGCGGCAATCGTTACAATGGATTCCACATGTCTGCTCCCGTTCACCCCTACTTCCGGCCCGAAGGCCGAGCCACCGATGCGCTCCGTCCGCTTCGCCTCACCCTGGATTTTGTGCCCACCGCCGAAGGCTCGGTGCTCATCGAACTGGGACATACCCGCGTGCTCTGCAACGCCACTGTCGAAAATGGGGTGCCCGGCTGGCTGCGGAACCGCGGCCAGGGCTGGGTCACGGCCGAATACGGCATGCTCCCGCGCGCCACTCTGACTCGTACTCCGCGGGAAAGCGAACGCGGCAAAGTGGGCGGCCGCACCCACGAGATTCAACGCCTGATCGGCCGCAGCCTGCGCGCTGCCGTGGATTTGAAAGCGCTGGGCGAACGCACCATCATCCTCGACTGCGACGTCCTGCAGGCCGACGGAGGCACCCGCACCGCCGCCATCACCGGCGCGGCCGTGGCGCTGCAACTCGCCATCGATCGTCTGGTCGCCGCCAAGACCCTGGCGGCCTCGCCCATCCGGCACCTCACCGCCGCCATCAGCGTGGGTGTGGTCGACGGCACGCCGCTGCTCGACCTGGCCTATGAAGAAGACGCCCGCGCCGATGTGGACATGAACGTGGTGATGACCAGCGCCGGGGAGTTTGTCGAGGTGCAGGCCACCGCGGAACACAACACCTTCTCCCGCGACCAGCATTTGGCGCTGCTCGACCTGGCGGCACGCGGCACCCGGGAACTCGTCCAGGCGCAGCAGGCCGTGCTCACGCCTCGGTCGTAACGATGACGCCCGTCACCGCTTCCCTTTCCGCCGCCAGCGTAAAATGAAAAGGATGGCATGGAAGGGATCATCCTCAGAAGTGTGAACCTGGCCTTTCAGGGCCGCAACAATCACAGACCCCTACAAGACAAAAAACCAAGGAGTGTACGACGATGAAGCTCACCCCCGGCAAATTGGCCGGCATGAAAGCCCTCTCGAATGAACGCGGCGTCATTGCCGCCGCCGCGATGGATCAACGCGGTTCTCTGCAAAAGTCTCTGGCCAAGGAAAAAGGCTCTTCCGTCGATGCCCATGCGCTCACGGAATTCAAGACATTGGTGACGGAAGTTCTTACTAAACACGCCTCCGCGATTCTGCTCGATCCGGAATACGGATTACCCGCCGCCCAGCACCGCAACGGCAAGGGCCTGCTGCTGGCCTATGAGAAGACTGGCTACGACGCCGCCACTCCGGGCCGTCTGCCCGACCTGCTCGATCACTGGTCGGTGCGCAGAATTCACCACGAAGGGGCGAACGCAGTGAAGCTGCTGCTCTACTACACTCCGTTTGAAAAGAAGGAAATCAACGACGTCAAATATGCCTTCATCGAACGCGTCGGCGACGAGTGCCGAGCCCAAGACATTGCCTTCTTTTTGGAGATTGTCGGCTACGATGCTGCAGGCGGCGACGAGAAGTCTGTGGCCTACGCCAAAAAGAAGCCGGAAATTGTGACCCGCGCCACCGCGGACTTCAGCGACGACAAATTCGGCGTCGACGTCCTCAAGATGGAAGTTCCCATCCAGATGGAGTTCGTCTCCGGCACCAAAGCCTTTAAAGGCACGGCTGCCTACTCCAAAGAGGAAGCACTGCAGCTGTTCCGGACGGCGGCGGAAGCTTCCACCAAGCCCTTCATTTATCTTTCCGCCGGCGTCTCCAATCCGGTCTTCATTGAGACTCTGGAGCTGGCGGGCGAATCGGGCGCCAAATTCAACGGCGTCCTCTGCGGCCGCGCCACCTGGAAGGACGGTATCGCCATCTATGCCAAGCAAGGCGCCAAAGCTTTTGAAAATTGGCTGAAGGATGAAGGCGTCCGCAACATTGAGAACGTCAACACCGCGCTCAAAGCCGCCACCCCCTGGCATGAGCGCTTCGGCATGTAATTTCGCACCATCGCCTGAAAGGCAGTATCAGCAGGACCGCACGTCATGTGCGGTCCTGCTGCTTTTTTGGCAGCGTTGAAATGGTTCGCACAAAAATGAGTTCACGAGGCACAACCCGCAGCACCCCGCGCAAATCTCGGCTTGACTTCACGGCGGCTTGTTCCTACAGTCCCAGTATGGAAGTGAACCGTTTTGGCAACGACGGGACAGGCAGTCATTCCGCCGGCGACGCAATCGGCGCACCCATGGGACCACGCAAAGACCTGGTCCTGACCGCCATTGTCGAAACCTACATTGCCACCGGAGATCCGGTTGCGTCGCAGGCCATCGCGCGCCAGCAGAATCGCGAAGGCATGAGCGCGGCTACCGTCCGCAATGTGATGGCGGATCTCTCTGAGGCCGGCTACCTGGAACAGCCCCACACCTCCGCCGGAAGAGTTCCGACCGCGCAGGCCTTTCGTTATTACGTAGAGCAGTTGCTGCGCCGCAAGTCCTCCCCGCGCCACGCGCTGCCGCAGCCCACGCAGGAACAAATTGAAGAGAGCTTCAGCGGCGTCGCCAGCGCCACTGATTTCTTCGCCCGCACCTCTCACATTCTGGCGCTGCTGTCCGGCGGCGTGGGCGTGGGCCTGGGCGTACCCATCGCCTCTGCAGACTGGGAACTGCTGGAACACGTACACTTTGCGCGGCTGGGAAATTCTCGCGTGCTCACCGTGCTGGTCACGACGGCCGGCGTGGTGCGCGACCGCCTCCTCACCCTCGAACACGATCTGTCGCCATCCGAGCTTGAAACCGCCGCCAATTATCTAAATCAGAATTTTCATGGCTGGGGACTGGAGAGCATTCGCAAAGAACTAACCCGCCGCATGGAACACGAACGCCGTGAGTACGACCAGGTCCTCTGCTCGCTGGAACTGTGGGCGAAGGGCGCGATGAACCCGAGTGTGGACCGCAATGCCCACGAAAAATCCATCTTTGTCGACGGCGTCGCCAACCTGATGGCCACCGAAGCCGACCAGAGACACCTGCGGGAGATATTCCTCGCCCTCGAAGAGAAACAGCGCATCATCGATCTGCTGAACGCCTACGTCGACAGCAAGCAGCCTTCCGTGCGCGTGGTCGTTGGCCTGGAGGAAAGCATCCCGGAAATGCGCGACCTGGTGTTGATCGCCGCCCCCGCCCGCCGCGGTGCGGAACATCTGGGAACGGTCGCCGTGATCGGCCCCACGCGCATGCAATATGCCAGCGCCATCGGCACCGTCACCTATATTGCCGATCTTTTTGCACGCTGGGCTGCGCAGCCGTAAGCGATTGCAGGACAAGCCTTCCGCCGCCGGCGAACTGCACCTGTCGCGGCGCGGCAACCGTATCCGATCCTCGCTCTTCCTCGACTGGTTACAATAGAGGGTAGGAGGAGGGCAATCGGCATCCGCAACGAGGATGCGTTTGGCGCATCTGTTACTACTGAGCCAATCGCAAAGAGTGAAGAGCCGGGAGTTTACCCAACGATTCACCCCACACTGCATTCCAGCAACTGACACGAAAAATTATGCGACACGACGAAACTTTAAAATCGGCCAAAACGGCCAATCATATGAAGAACGACAAAGATCAGCCCGCGCAGACTCCAGCGGTGGAGACCGCGGAACCCGAAACTGCGCCCGTGACCGCAATCAATGCGTCGGCGGCCCCGGCCGAAATCGAGCGGCTGCAAACAGAACGCGACCAGCTCTTCGATCGCCTGGCGCGCTTGCAGGCGGAGTTCGACAATTACCGCAAGCGCGAAACTCGGGAGCGCGCCGAGTATCGCGATTATGCCCTGATTAACACCGTGGAACAATTTCTTCCGGTGCTCGACAATTTTCAGCTGGCGCTCAATACTCAGAGCACTGCCGAGCAACTTCGCTCCGGTGTCGAATTGATTGTCCGCCAGATGGGGGAAGTGCTGCGCTCTCTCGGTGTGCAGCCGATTCCCACCGTCGAAACGCAATTCGATCCCCGCGTCCATGAAGCCATCGAGATGGTCGAACGCGAGGACCTGCCGGACCACCAGGTGATGGAAGAAGTCCGCCGCGGCTACACCTTGCGCGATCGCCTGCTGCGTCCCGCTTTAGTACGGGTCGCCACCAATCCAAAACAGAAAACAGCATGAGTCCAACTGCCCGCGTGATTAAAGCCGATTATTACGAAGTTCTGAATGTAGAGCGCACTGCCTCCGATCAGGAGCTGAAAAGCGCCTACCGCAAACTCGCCATGCAACATCATCCGGATCGCAATCCGGACGATCCTGCTGCGGAAGAAAAGTTTAAGCAGGCAAGCGAGGCCTACCAAATCCTGTCCGATCCGGATAAGCGCGCCGCCTACGATCGCTTCGGTCACGCCGGAGTCAGCAATGGCGCTGGCGATGCCAGCGGTTTCGCCGGCATGCCCGATCTTGGCGACATCTTCGGCGACTTGTTCGGAGAGATGTTCAACATGGGTGGCGGTCGCCGCTCCTCGCGTGCCCAGCGCGGGCGCGATCTGCAGTATGAGCTAACCCTCACGTTTGAAGAAGCCGTGTTTGGCAAGCAAAGCGAAATTGAGATTCGCCGCATGGAAAACTGCGCCATCTGCCAGGGCACGGGTGCCGAGCCGGGACACGGTCCTACCGTTTGCCAGCAATGCGCCGGTCGCGGCCAGGTTCGTTTTCAGCAGGGATTTTTCTCTGTCGCCCGCACCTGTCCGGTCTGCGGCGGCACCGGCAGCCTGGTGACGCATCCGTGTCAGAAGTGCAAGGGCGAAGGCCGTCAGGCAGCCAACCACACCATCAACGTCACCGTTCCCGCCGGGATTGAAGATCGCATGCGCATCCGCTACCAGGGTGAGGGCGATGCCGGTCGCTACGGCGGCCCCTCGGGAGATTTGTATGTGGTGGTTTCGGTCGAGCCGCATCCTTTCTTCGAGCGCGAAGGCAACGACCTGCATTACGCGCTGCCCATTTCTTTTCCGCAGGCGACGCTGGGCACGGAAATTATGATCCCCACGCTGGAAGGCGAGACCAAGCTGAAGGTTCCCGAAGGAACCCAGAGCGGCACAGAGTTCCGCCTGCGAAGCAAGGGCGTTCCCTACCTGAACGACCACGGCCGCGGTGATTTAATTGTTCAGGTGGTGGCGCAGGTGCCGCGCAAGCTGACCAAACCGCAAAAGGAATTGATGCGCCAGCTTTCCGAAACCCTCACCGTAGAGAACATACCGTCATCGCGCAGCTTCCTCGGTAAGATGAAAGATATTTTCAGCTAGCCAGTGCTCCATCCGCTAAAGAGGGAAATTCGTCATTCTGAGCGCAGCGAAGAATCTGTGCATTGGACTTCCTCGGTGATAGAGGGATCCTTCGCTTCGCTCAGGATGACGGTCGTCTTTCCCATCTCTCCATTCCACCAGAAACTTTCCATAGTCTGCGGCAGTGCCGCTATCCGTTCCACCATGCACCGACTAAACTCGCCATCGCGATCGCTGCCGTTTCGGTTCGCAAAATGTTTTTTCCCAGAGTCACCGATTGCCAGCCGTTCTCCGCAAAGCTCACAATTTCCGGCGAAGTCCATCCACCTTCCGGTCCGATCGCGGTATAAATTTCCGTTGACGCGGTCGCATTTCGATCTGTTGTCATCAAAGATTCCCACAGCGAGCGAGACCGCTCCTGCTCCGAAAAAAGATAGCGTAGCGCATTGCCGCTTTCCGCAATGCAGTCCTTCACCGGCATTGGATTGGAAATTTCGGGCACCTGGCTGCGCCGAGATTGCTGCGCCGACTCACGCGATATTTTTCTCCACCGCTCGCACCGTTTGGTCGCTGCCTGCACTAAATGTTTTTCACTGCGCTGCGCTGTCAATGGAATGATTCGCGCCACACCCAACTCCGTCAGCTTCTCTATCGCCCATTCCATCCGCTCAAAACGAACGACGCTCAATCCGACGATTAGCGGAAGAGATTCTCCTGTCTCCACTTCTTCGTGCAGCGAAAACTCGACGGCTTCGGAAGACACGTTTTCGACGACCCCGCGCCGAACCGCATGTCCAGCGACGATATCGAATTCCTGTCCAACCTGGGCGCGCAGCACACGGGCCAGATGTGCTGCCTGTTCTTCCAGCAGCGTGGCGGAATTCTCAGTCCATCGATCTGCAATCCAGCGTCGGCGAGTCATATCTTCTCCGCTGAGCCTATCGGACGGGAGCAAAAAACAACAGCCTGTCCCACACCAGTTCAGCGCTCTCGCAAAACAGAAGAGGGAGCGCTTAGCGCCCCCTCTTCTGTTTTGCCTTTTGAGTGATTCGGTTATTTACTTCTTTTTGGTGGTCTTCTTGGCTGCCTTTTTCGTTGCTTTCTTTGCTGCTTTCTTGGTTGCCATATGAACTATTCTCCCTTTCGATGTGACATCGAGAACTGCAGTCTCGTACCGCAGTTACACGAAGGTATAGTTTTGCGCAAAATTAATGTCAAGAAAAAAATTGCATTCATGTCGCTTTTTTTATGTCTATCGATTTACCGTTTTTTCTAAAGAGGAATTCTTTCCTGTGATGCAGCGCACGCGCAGTCGAAAAATCACGCGACTCGCGACTCGAAGTGTCGACTCGTGTCACCGCAAAACCAGAAAAATTCATCCCGCTGCAATCATCGAATTCGATCCACGATTATGCTCGATCGAATGCAGCGCGCGTTGAGGCGCACATCGTCGCAGCTTCGCGATCCATGCTCCCCACTGCCCATGTCGCGCATTCACATTTTGCAGCCAACACCTTGCGATCTCATCCAATGGACTGCAGACTACGCGGCCGGCCAGACGCCACCGCTGCGCCGTATACTTTTTTGTTTGCATCGGATCGCATCTATCAATGTTGAAGGGGATGGTATGGAAGACATTGTCATCGTTGCCGGAGTCCGCACACCTGTCGGAAAATTCCTCGGCTCGCTCGCCGATTTTTCGGCGACGCAACTGGGAGCCATTGTGGTTCGCGAGGCTGTGAAGCGCGCCGGCATCGATCCCGCCTCGGTCGATGAGTGCATCATGGGCAACGTGGTCTCGGCGGGGCTCGGCCAGAACCCCGCGCGTCAGGCAGCTATCTTTGGAGGACTCCCGCCGGAAGTCAGCGCCTTCACCGTCAACAAGGTTTGCGGATCGGGACTGAAAGCCGTTTCGCTCGCGGCCCAGGCCATCCAGACCGGCAATGCCGAGATCGTCGTTGCCGGCGGCATGGAGTCAATGAGCAACGCCCCGTATCTGCTGACCGACGCGCGCAAGGGCTTTCGCTTGGGCGACAACAAGGTGGTCGACAGCATGGTGCGGGACGGCCTGTGGGACATCTACAACGACTACCACATGGGCATGACCGGCGAGAATGTCGCCGAGAAGTATTCCATCACGCGCGAAGAGCAGGATGCCTATGCGCTGGAATCGCATCGCAAGAGCGCCGCCGCGTGGAAGGATGGCCGCTTCGCCTCGCAGATTGTCCCCGTTGAGATTCCCGCGAAGAAAAAAGACGGCCAACCAACAATCTTCACTCATGACGAATCTGTCCGTGAAGATACCACATTGGAAGCCCTGCGAAAGTTGAAGCCTGCCTTCAAAAAGGATGGAACCGTCACTGCCGGTAACGCACCTGGGGTGAACGATGGCGCTGGCGCCATGCTGGTTATGTCCGCGAAAAAAGCCGCGTCTCTTGGATTGAAACCCATGGTGCACATTCGCGCTCAGGCCAGCAGCGGTATCGAGCCCAAATGGGTCATGATGGCTCCCGTTACCGGCATCCGTAAGGTATTGCAGAAGGCCGGCTGGCAGCGGGATGAAGTTGACCTGTTCGAATTGAACGAGGCCTTCGCAGTGCAGGCACTCGGAGTCTCGCGCGAACTTGGCCTCAATCCGGCCAAAGTCAATGTGAACGGCGGAGCTGTCGCCATCGGCCATCCCATCGGTGCCAGCGGCGCGCGCGTTTTGATCACGTTGATCTATGAAATGATGCGTCAGGATGCGAAGAAGGGCGTCGCCGCGCTTTGTCTCGGCGGCGGCAACTCCGTCGCCATGGCAATCGAGCGGTAGCGCCAACATGAATCCTGTGGCGGCATTTCAAATTGACGGATGTCTTCCACTGGAAAGCCGCGATACCTGAACATGGGAATCAGCCGTCTTTTTTTGAATGAGAAAAATCCTCCTCCTCGCGTTTCTTTCATTGCTTGCCCCGCGGCTTAGCCTCGCGCAACATTCAAGTACGTCGTCGCCGCCGCCTTCACAACAATCGGTTCCGCCAATAAGTTCCACCGCAATGATGTCTATGCGCTCCATGGAGTCGCGTACCTTCATTCAGGAAATCCTGCGCCACGCCACATCAGGAACCAGCGCCGAGCCAAATTCCACGCCCATGCTGATGATGATGACCAGGCGTGGACGGTGGATGCTCATGTTTCACGCCAACGTCTTTATCACCGACGAGCAGCAGTCCAGCCCGCGCGGCGGCGACAAATTCTTCTCGACCAACTGGTTCATGCCGATGGCCAAACGGAGCCTTGGTCCCGGTCAACTCACGCTTCGCGCCATGTTCAGCCTGGAACCGGCTACCGTTACGCAGCGGCGTTATCCGCTGTTGTTTCAGCAAGGGGAAACTGCGTTCGGCGTCCCCATTGCAGACGGCCAGCATCCCCACGATTTCTTCATGGAGATGGCGGCTCTCTACGATTGGCAACCGAGCGAGCAGGCTCTGCTCTCGTTTTACTTTGCGCCGGTCGGTGATCCAGCGTTAGGCCCCACAGCCTATCCGCATCGCGCGTCGGCCTCGGAAAATCCCGTCGGCGCCCTGGGCCATCATCAGGAAGACTCGACCCACATTGCCGACGATGTTGCGACCGTGGGCGCCACCTATAAAATTGCGCGCGTTGAGGCCAGCGGCTTTCATGGTCGTGAACCGGATGAATTTCGCTGGAATATTGACCAGGGCGCGATCGATTCATGGTCGACCCGCGTCACTGTCCAACCAGGTCAGAATTGGAGTGCGCAATACTCCTATGGCCGGCTGACAAGTCCGGAACAATTATTTCCCAACGAAAATCAGGCCCGCACCACCGCTTCGGTCATGTACAACCGGCCCTTCAAAACCGGCAACCTTGCCAGCACTGTTCTATGGGGACGTACCCGCTCCATTCCGGATAACGGAAAAGAAAATAGCTATCTTCTGGAATCGGCGCTGCAGTTTTGTTCACGGAATTACGTTTGGACGCGCATGGAAAATGCCGGACGATCGAACGAACTCCTGATCGGCGAAAATCCCTTGCCGCCCGGTTTTACAGAATCTCCGCTGACCCATGTGCAGGCGTATACATTTGGCTACGATCACGAATTCAATGTTGTGCCGCGTCTGGCATCGGCCGTCGGATCGCAGTTCACTGTGTATGGTGTCGGCACGCCGCTCCAGCCTATCTACGGCTCCGATCCCATCGGAGTGAATATTTTTGTTCGACTGCGCCCGTTTTAATGCGATGCGTATCAGCTCCCAATATGATCGGGATTGGCAGGTTGTTTCGACATGACTTCCTCAGCAACTGACAATACGGATTCGAAAGAGCGCTTCAGCAGTCGGGTCGACGCGTATCGTGAGTTCCGCCCGCGCTATCCGGTCGAGGTGATCGACCTGCTGCAGCAACAGTGCCCTCTCACTCGCTCCTCGATCATCGCCGACATTGGCGCAGGCACGGGAATGCTCGCCGAACTTTTCCTGGAGCATGGCAGTTCTGTTTTTGCGGTCGAACCCAACAGCGCGATGCGATCCGCGTGCGAGGAGCTGCGCTCACAATATCCCAAACTGACATGCATCGACGGCTCTGCCGAAGCCACAACCCTGCCGGATCATTGCGCCGATTTTGTAACCGTCGGCCAGGCGCTGCATTGGTTCCATCTTGAACCCGCCCGCGCGGAGTTCACCCGCATTCTCCAACCAGGCGGCTGGTGCGCCGTTGTCTATAACGAGCGTTGCATCGGTGGCGATGCCTTTCATGATGGCTACGAGAGGATTCTGCGCGAATTCGGCACCGACTATGAAAGTGTTCGCAGTACATATCCGCGGCCGGGAAAGCTGGCGGAATTTTTCAACACGCAGAATGGCCCAATGACGACTATCCAGCAGGCCAGCTTTCCCAATGCGCAGGAATTCGATTTCAAAGGATTACTGGGTCGCATTGTTTCTTCTTCCTACATGCCGCAGCCGGATCATTCCCGCTATCCCGCGATGCTGCGCCAAGTCGAAGAACTATTTGCGCGATGCCGGAAAGACGGTCATGTGCAGCTGGAATACGACTGCGTGGTCACCTACGGAAAGTTGCCGTAAGCGCAAGCACCGAGTGGTCTCGCCCGGGAACCTCGCCAGCGCTCACTCGCTTAGCATTCGATAATATTCAACGCCAATCCCGCCTGCGACGTTTCCTTGTAGCGGCTTTGCATATCCAGCCCGGTGCGGTACATCGTCTCGATAATCTGGTCGAGCGAAATTTTGTGCGTCCCGGTTTCGTTCATGGAGATGCGGCACGCGTTCACCGCCTTCACCGCACCCATTGCATTGCGTTCGATGCAGGGAATCTGCACCAACCCGCCAATCGGATCGCAGGTCATTCCGAGATTATGTTCCATCGCGATTTCGGCGGCATGCTCCACTTCTTCATTGCTGCCGCCTATCGCCGCCACCAATCCTCCGGCAGCCATCGAGCAGGCCACGCCCACTTCGCCCTGGCAGCCCACCTCCGCGCCGGAGATGGACGCATTCTCCTTGTATAGAATTCCGACGGCGGCCGCGGTCAGAAAGTAGCGCACAATCCCCTCATCGTCCGCGCCAGGGACAAAGTTGCGATAGTAGTGCGCGACCGCCGGAATCACTCCGGCAGCACCATTGGTTGGCGCCGTCACCACGCGTCCTCCGGCAGCGTTTTCTTCATTCACCGCGATGGCGTAGAGCGTCAGCCAATCCATCGGCGCCAGCGGATCGCCCGCCTGCTTTCGCAGCAGCCTGGCGCGCATATCCGGCGCGCGGCGGCGAACATTCAATCCGCCTGGCAGCGTGCCATCCGTCGTAAAGCCCCGCTCGGCGCACTGCTGCATCGTGTTCCAGATGGCTTGAATGCCGGCCCGAACCTCTGCTTCGCTGCGCGCGACAGACTCGTTCGCCAGAATCAACTCCCAAATCGATAAGTGATTCTGCTCTGCGACTTCCATCAATTCCGCCGCGCTTTGAAATGGATAAGGAATGTTCGAGGATTCACCGGCAGCAATTTCTTCTCCATCGGCGCTTATAAACCCGCCGCCGATGGAATAGAAAATCTGCTGGCGCAATACCGCGCCGCTCGCGTCGAACGCGGTGTATTGCATCCCGTTAGGATGGGCTGCCAGCGTTTCAGCGCGGTGCCACTCCAGATCGTTCGCTTCCTCGAATGGAACAACATGCTGGCCGAGCAACCGCAACGCGTGTTCGTCGCGAATCCTTTGTACGATTCCGGCGATCGCCGCCGGATCCACTTTGTCGGGCTGCTCGCCAGCCAGCCCCAGCAAAATCGCGCGATCCGTGCCGTGGCCGTGACCGGTCAGCGCTAGCGACCCATACAGCTCTACCCTCACTCGCGCTGTCTCTTGCAGCAGCCCGGCACCTTCCAGTTCGACGACAAATCGACGCGCGGCCCGCATGGGCCCCACCGTGTGCGAGCTGGAGGGTCCAATCCCAATCTTGAATAAATCAAACAGGCTGGTCATCATGCTGGAAACTCACGCGCAGCACTCCCAGCATACCGGTTGATACGCGACATCGGGAGACGAGAAGGCTCCCGCGCCCTTGTCTCGCTTCCATCTGCCGGTAATGGCCTTGTGCGCGGCGGCACGTTCAAAACCTGCTCGGCAGTAGTACCATCGAGAACGGAACTCCCCCACGATGCTTTTCAAATCTTTCAGCGCCGCCGTCTACGGCATCCACGCCAACATCATCGATGTGGAGGTGGATTTCTCCGGCATCAAAACGACGGAAGACCGCTTCCATACTGTCGGCCTGCCCGACGCTGCCGTGCGCGAAAGCCGCGATCGCGTCCGCGCCGCCATCAAAAATTCCGGCTTCGACGTGCCGCCCACCCAGATCACCATCAACCTGGCGCCCGCCGATCTAAAAAAAGAGGGTTCCGGGTTCGATCTTCCAATGGCCATCGGAATCCTGGGTGCGTATGGCAGCCTGCAATTGCGCGACCTCAGTAATTTTCTTCTAGTCGGAGAGCTCGGCCTCGACGGCAGCCTGCGCCCCGTGCAGGGTATGCTGCCCATCGCCATCGCGGCGCGTGAACGCGGCATTCGCAACCTTCTCATTCCCGCAGCCAACGCTCGCGAAGCAGCCGTCGTCGAAGGCGTCGATGTCTATGGCGTGAATACGCTGCTGGAAGTGCGCGAGTTGTTGAACGCTGCCGCCAACGGTGGCATTCAGGCCCAGCCGATTCGCGTGGCTACCCGCGATCTGCTTGGGGAGATGGAGCATTTTCCCTTCGACTTCAGCGATGTCCGCGGCCAGCAAACTGCCAAGCGCGCGCTCGAAGTAGCGGCCGCAGGCGGTCACAACATTTTAATGATCGGTCCTCCCGGTTCCGGTAAAACCATGCTAGCCAAGCGGCTGCCGGGAATTCTGGCGCCGCTCAATTTTGAAGAAGCGCTGGAAACCACCAAGATTCATTCGGTCGCCGGTGTCTTGAATTCCGAAACCGGCCTGGTCACCCAGCGGCCGTTCCGTTCGCCACACCACACCGTCTCCGACGCCGGACTGATCGGCGGCGGTGCCATCCCGCGTCCCGGCGAAGTATCGCTCGCCCACAACGGCCTGCTCTTCCTGGATGAGCTGCCGGAATTTCCGCGCAATGTGCTGGAGGTGCTTCGCCAACCGCTGGAAGATGGCAATGTCACCATTGCTCGCGCCTCCATGTCGCTCAGCTTTCCGGCGCGCTTTATGCTGGCGGCGGCGATGAATCCTTGTCCATGCGGATATTTCAACGACAAATCCCGGCAATGCATGTGCACGCCGCCGATGATTCAACGCTACGTATCCAAGGTTTCCGGCCCCTTGCTCGACCGGATCGATATCCATATCGAAGTTCCGGCGGTCCAATATAAGGAACTCCGGGGCGGTTCGGCTGCCGAAGGCTCAGCCGAAATTCGCGCCCGCGTGCTGGAGGCACGGGAGCGCCAGGCCACCCGCTTTGCCGATGCGAAAGAGCGAATTTTCTGCAACTCCCAGATGACGACCCGCCAGATCCGTGCCTATTGCGGCCTGCCCGCCGACGCCGAACGCTTGCTGGAACGAGCCATGCAGCAGCAGGGCCTCACCGCGCGGGCGCACGACCGCATCCTGAAGGTCGCCCGCACCATCGCCGACATCGAGGGGGAGCGCGATTTGGCGGTGAAACATCTGGCGGAAGCCATTCAATACCGCACGCTCGACCGCAGTTATTGGTCATAATCTTTTAGTTTGTGGCAGTTAAAGGAATCGGCACCGAGCGCGGCGTGTCCTCAAGGATTCCAGACCATCTCTTTCTGATGAAATTGTGCAAACAGATGATAAATTTATGTTGACTGGGGATTCTTCGGACAGTTACTCTTAATAGTTGTCGGGCTCCACCGGTGGGCGTGCGTCTCTACGTCGAGTGCCTTACCCCACAGCAAATCCCGTGTAGTCAAGGACTTCCAAGATAGGAAGCTGCCATTCGGCAGTTACCGTCCTGACCGTCGACGGGAGTGAGTCGGCGACAATCTTCACCTCGTGAGTTGCCAGTATCCGCAAGTACGAACGCCTACAGCAAACCTCTGTAAAGATGTCGGTTGTGGATCTCATCAAGCGAAATTTGATTAAGATTTCCGGATTTTCGTCAATCGACGGGTGTGCTTCGTGCGTCTAAATCGGTAGCAACGTTGGCTGGACCGTCTCAACACTTCTCGAACCCCGAAGTAGAAGGTTTTGACGGCCATTACTTAATAGAAGAGAGGTACTGAAAATTATGCGCTCCCAACTAATATTTGGCGCTTTGACCTACGTCCGAAATCGCTACGAGCTGTGCCAGCTCGCTTCCAAAGCGGCCCGCAAATTGCACAAGCCAACCACCCGTCTGCAGGACACGATGAATGATGTGCTGATTCGCTTTCATCACTCGAATCCTTTGGGCGAAACTGCTGTTCCCGTTGAGCCGGTTCGCAAGCAGGAACGTCGCGCAGCGTAAGCTGCGTGCCGTTCCCCCACGGCGCTCCTCCATTTATTTTTCTTCATAACCATTACACTTCCTATCCGTTGCGCTTCCCGGTGCACTCCCCAATCACTACCATCCGAAAATTCCACTAAAAAACATTTATGACGATTGCAGAACTAAAAGAAAAAAACATAACCGAACTGACGCGCATCGCGCGCTCCCTTGAAATCCCCGGGGCCAGCGGACTGCGAAAGCAGGACCTTATCTTCAAGATCCTGCAGGCACAGAGCGAAAAAGAAGGTCATATTTTCGCGGAAGGCGTCCTTGAAATCCTGCCCGACGGCTACGGCTTTCTCCGCTCCCCCGACTACAACTATCTGCCCGGCCCTGACGACATCTATGTCTCTCCGTCGCAGATTCGCAAGTTCGACCTGAAGACCGGCGACACCATCAGCGGCAACGTCCGTCCCCCGCATGAAGGCGAAAAATATTTCGCGCTGGTCAAGATTGAAGCCATCAATTTTGAATCGCCGGAAGAGACCCGCAATAAGATTCTGTTCGACAACCTGACGCCGTTATACGCCCAGGAACGCATCAAGATGGAGACCGTGCGCGAAAGCATCAGCGGCCGTGTCATGGATCTATTGACGCCGGTCGGCAAAGGCCAGCGCGGTCTGATTGTCGCTCCGCCGCGCACTGGCAAGACCATGCTGTTGCAGTCCATCGCCAACTCCATCACCACCAATCATCCTGAGGTTGTGTTGATTGTGCTGCTGATCGATGAGCGTCCGGAAGAAGTCACCGACATGCAACGCTCCGTCAAGGGTGAAGTGATCAGTTCCACTTTCGACGAGCCTGCGGTGCGCCACGTACAAGTCGCCGAAATGGTGATCGAAAAAGCCAAGCGCCTGGTCGAACACAAGCGCGACGTGGTCATCCTGCTCGATTCCATCACTCGTCTGGCGCGCGCCTACAACACCATCGTGCCGCCCTCCGGCAAGGTACTTTCCGGCGGTGTCGACTCCAACGCCTTGCAGCGACCGAAGCGCTTCTTCGGCGCGGCTCGCAATATTGAAGAAGGCGGTTCGCTCACCATCATCGCCACCGCCCTCGTTGATACCGGCTCCCGCATGGACGAAGTGATTTTTGAAGAGTTCAAGGGCACCGGCAATATGGAAGTCATTCTCGACCGCAAGCTGGTCGACAAGCGCGTCTTCCCTGCCATCGATATTCAACGCTCCGGCACCCGTAAAGAAGAGTTGCTCATTCCAAAGGATGAATTGCAGCGCACTTGGCTGGTTCGCAAAGTGCTCAATCCGCTGTCTCCTGTCGAAGCGATGGAATTGCTGGTCGACAAGCTCGGCAAAGCGCGCAACAATTCTGAGTTCCTTCAGAACATGAACGCGCTCTAGGCAGCAACTTCTTCTTCCATCAAAAGGCGTGGTCATTGACCACGCCTTTTGCTTTCAGGGCAAACTCCCGCATGCAAAAATTTCAACGCTTATACTGGGTGAAATTTAAGGATTTTTTATGAGGAGTGGTTGTCTGTGAAACGAAGAGAGTTTTTGAAGTCTGCGGCGGCGGCCGGCGTCACCGCCGCATGGACGAATCCATCAACATCTGCCGAAACTCCTCAAAGTCAGCCCGAACCGCCGCTGCAAAGCTATCCCTTGGGACCCGACTCCAAACGCCAACCTGATGTTCCCGCCGGCAAAGTTTTCAGCTTCACCATCGACCAGTCGAAGTTTTTTCCCGGCACTCAGCGCACCATCACGGTGTATGTTCCGGCGCAATACACTGCCAATCGACCTGCGTGCGTTCTGGTCGCACTGGATCGCCTGATGCACACGCTGCCCATCGTTTTCGACAACCTGATCCATCGCAAAGAGTTGCCGGTCATCATCGCCGTCGGGCTCTCCTCCGGAACGGATCCCTCCGCCGACCCGCACCATAACCCCCGCTTCAATCGCAGTTTCGAGTTTGACAACCTCTCCGCTATTTTGGCGGAATTCATCCTGCAGGAACTTCTGCCTGCGGTCGAGCAGCACAAAACTCCCGACGGTCTGCCCATTCATCTTTCCACCGACCCCAACGATCGCGGCATGATGGGGGCCAGCACCGGCGGCATCGGTTCCTTCACCGTCGCCTGGCAGCGCCCAGACACTTTTCGCCGTGTCTACAGCATGATCGGTACTTATGTCGGCATGCGTGGTGGCGATCGCTATCCCGTCCTCGTCAGGAAGACCGACCCCAAGCCGCTGCGTGTTTTTCTGCAGGATGGGAGCCGCGATGGTTGGCCCGGCGGCCTGGAATTTGGCGACTGGTGGATGAGCAACCAGGAGATGGAGCGCGCGCTGACGTTTTCGGGATATGAAGTGAACCACGCCTGGGGCGTGTTAGGACACGAAGGCAGTCACGGAGAATCGATTCTTCCCGACGTGATGCGGTGGCTATGGAAGGATTGGCCCAGGCCAATCGAAGCTGGAACCAGCCAGAACTCCATGCTGCAAACGGTGTTGCAGGCCCAGGAAAGCTGGGAGAAAGCTTGGTCCAGCCCTGCCGCTCCCGTGCTCCAATCCTCCGTCGCGCCAGCCTATCGCAGCCCTTCCGTCTTGAATCCGCAATCGACAGCAGCGGCGCTTGCCAGTGACTCCTCTGGGACGCATTTATGTACAGAATCCTTCTAGCGGCAGCATCGATCGCATCCTTGCCAATGGTTCGATGGAGCATTTTGCGACCGCCAGCGCTGGGAATAACGGAATCGCTTTTGGTCCCGACGGGAGACTCTACGTTGCTGAAACTGCCAAGAGAAGAATCATCGCGCTGAATCAACAAGGTCATGCCGCTGTCATTGCCCAGGGAATCCTTGGCGTGGGACTCACGGTGACGCACGCGGGCAACATTTACGTTACAGAATCCAATGACGCGACTCCTTATTCCGGTAAAGTGTGGCTCATCCGTGCCCATGGGGAAAAAACCGTCGTCGCCGAAGGTCTCAACGGGCCTGCGGGAATCTCTCTTTCTCCAGATGGCCTGTGGCTTTGCGCTGCGGAAAGCAAGGGTCACCACGGCTACAGCTATCGTGTGCAGCCCAGCGGCGAATTGCAGCTTGGCGAGCCCTATTACTGGTTTCACGTTCCCGATACCGCCGACGATAGCGGCGTGTCACAAGTCTGCATGGATCGCGATGGATATACCTATGCCGCCACGCGCATGGGAGTGCAGATCTTCGATCGCAGCGGACGCGTCCGAGCGATCCTGCCGGTTGACGGTCATCAGCTAGCCGGAATTTGTTTTGGCGGCGCTGATATGCAGACGCTTTACGTCTCCACCGGGGACGCGATCTATCGCCGCAAGCTCAAGGCAGTGGGTTTCGCCCCATCCGCCGCACCCATCGCGCTACCGGAAGGCTCAGCCGGATAGTCTTCCTTGCATTCGCGTTAATCGACGATGTACACCTTTGCTCCAGTGTCGGAGGAAACCCGATGCCTGCCGGCTTGATCGCCAACGTGAAAGCTCGAGCCCGCGCCTAGATCGAAGCTACGTCCATCTGCCAATACGACCTTCAACGACCCCGCGATGACGAATGCAATGTGGCCCTTGGCGCACCAGTGGTCGGCGGTGTAGCCCGGTGTAAAGTCGACCATCCGAACGCATAACGTGTCATCGATAACGGTCCGCATTTGCGCTGTGCCGCTTTTGCCCGGTACTTCTGTTACAGGTACCCTCTCCCACTCAATCACCGTGAATGGCACCTGTTCGATCCTCATCGAAGTCTCTCCACAACAAAAATCTGGGAAATTTGCAGCGGCGCGTACGTCACTCGATGCGCTCACGTTCTTTCACCTTGCGCGCCGGAACTCCCGCATAGATCGACCACGGCTCCAGGTCTTTGGTAGCCACTGAAGCGAGCCCGAGAATCGCTCCGTCTCCGAGGTTCACTCCCGGCGAAACGCAGGCGCGCGCCGCAACCCACGCATAGCGCCCCAGCCGCATGGGGAACGACACCACAGGAAACTTGGGGTCGTTGTAGTCATGCGTAGCACCGCACAGGTAAGCCCCCTGCGACACAATGGCATGCGACGCCAGAAGCATCGGCGCAGGATTGTAAAGTTCCGCTCCGTCGGCCACCATCACCGTATCATCGCATTGCAGGTTCCAAGGCGCCCACACCCGAGAGGCGGGATAGAAGCGGCAACGCGGTCCCAGCTTCGCGCCAAAGCATCGCAGCAGCCACGCGCGCCACGCATGCGCGATGCGCGGTGACGGCCGATAGAGCACGATCCACACCACACTCCAAAGCTGTCGCTGCACGCGATTGCCGAAAGAATATTGCGGCGAAATGTAGGGGTCTTGCCGCGTGCGCGCGACGCTCCCGGCAATCTCTCGGTCCGAAAGCGATGCCAGCGAACTTGGAGACGGGTTGGGATCCATGGGCCACGCTCGCTACTGCATGTATTGAAAGAATCGTACTAGCTCGCTGACATTTTGATCCAGATTATAGCGAGCCACAAAGCAGGCATGTGCATTCCGCTGCATCTCCTCACGCTCTTCGCTCGATAGCGCCAGCCATCGCTGCAGCAACTTTCGCGTGCCATCGAGAGTGTCCGGCTCCACTAGCCCAGCGTCATCTGAATGAATTTCCGGCCAGATGTTTACCTGGTCGGAAATCAGAACCGGCCGGCTGCAACCCAGGGCTTCGGCCACAGCAATCCCAAAGTTTTCCTGGTGCGATGGCAGCACAAATGTCTCGCCGGCATGAAACGCGCCCCACTTGGCATCGCCGGTGATCAGGCCGGGCCAGTGCACACGGTTCGTCAAATCGGCAGCTTTCACGCGCCCCTCCAAACTGTCGCGCATGCCCGCATCCGGACCGGCCATCACCAGGTCAACATCGGGCGCATCGGCGGCAATCGAGAGAAACGCATCAATCAGCAGATCGCATCCTTTTTTGGGATGAATCCTGCCCAGGTACAGAAAAAACCGTCTTCCCCGCGCTCCGGGACAGGCTTCGTAGAACGCCTCCACTTGCTGCTGCGGATCACCCGGAGGCGTCTCCGCTCCATACGGCACTACGGCAGCATTCCACGGCGGCGTATGGAAGCTTTCCGGGGCCAGCCGCTGCTCCGTGTCACACGTAAAAAGAATTGTGCTGGCATCGCGCAGCACGCGACGCTCCGCCAGGTTCCAGTAAATCCACTTTTTGATGTGCTTTAAAGGATAGCGGCGCTTGAACCAGGGATCCAGCATTCCATGGGGAAACAGTACGTAGGGTCTGCGACCACGGATCGCGCGCCACGTGCCATAGCTCTGGTATTGCCAGATGCCGTGAATCACGACTCCATCAAAGCGATCGATATTCGCACGCAGCCAGGGTACCCATGCGCTGGAGTAACCATAGGTTCCGTGGCCCTGGCCCAATGCATGCACAGGAAATGTGATCTCGCCGAGAAAATCCTCCGAAGCGTCATCAAGGCACGCCACTTCGCCTTCCCAACCCAGGCGCGGACCTGCCGCCACAATGCAGCGCACCAGTTGCGCGGGTCCGCCGTATTCCGGATGGAGAGAACGGATGACATGCAAAATATGCATGGCTACGCACTCTCCTTGGCAGGGTTGCTCATTCGATCGATAGGCTGGTTCAGGTCCATGGTTATTTGTGTTCGCCGGCTGCTGTAAACGCCTGCATCAGCCCTCTTAGATTGGCTTCGAAACTGAAGGCTCGAATGCGCTCCAGGCTGCGCTCGCCCATCTTACGACAGCCGGCCGGGTCCGCCAGAACCTTTGCCAGCGCATCGGCCAGCGCCTCCACGTTTCTCGCGGGAAACACCAGACCGTTGTCTCCGTCTTCCACCAAGTCCGGCTGGCAACCCACCTGGTCGGAAACAACAATGGCTTTGCCGGCGTTCATCGCCTCATTCACCACCAGCCCCCAGGGTTCATGGATGGAGGGCAGCACGAACGCGGCGCATAGATCATAGAAGCGAGGCAGCTCCGACTGATTGCGGAATCCCAGGATTCGCACGCCCTCGCGCTCCTGCTCGCTCGCCTGATGCAAACGCGCTTCAATCTGCGACCGCTGTTCTCCTTCCCCAACGATCAGCAAATACGGCAGCGGACGCGATGCGCTTTCCAATTTCGATCGCTTCACCAGTGCCAGATACGCATCCACCAGGTCGATACAGCACTTCCTCGCCAACAGTTTGGATGCAAACAGCAACACTGGCCGATTCGCTTTCAGGCCTAACTGCTGCCGCAACTGTTCTCTCATAGCCGAAGCCGCATTGCATCGCTCTCGAAAGAACGCGTTATCCACCGCATATGGAATCGAAAAGACGGGAATGTCCGCGCCAAGATGATGACGCCAATACTCCGTGTTTCGCTGGCCGACGCTCAGAACGCCATAGGTAAAGCGCCGCAGGATTCGAAAGAATAGACCTTTTACCGCCAGCTTCACCGGCCCGCGCGGGTGATCGATCAGTGTTGAGTCGGTGCGTAGCAGCACCGGAATGCCCAACATCTTTGCCGCCGCCATCGCCATCCAGGAATTGAGCGTTGCGTAGCCGTGGATCCACAGCACATCAAACCGTCCCTGCCGCAGCCGACGAAAGATACCGCGACTCAACGGACGAAAAAACGACACATCGTGGCTGTCGAGCAGGCGAGGCAGAAATTCATGCCGATATCCACCCAGCAGCGGCACATCCCACTCCACCGCTGCACCAAAACCTTTGTCGTGATAGCTGCGTAGAGAAAAGTCGGAGGTGTAGAGCACCGTCAATTCCAATCCAGGTTGCTGGGCAAGTAGCCGCAGCAAGGGTGATTGATATTGGATCGGATGACTGAGAAGATAGGCGACTCGCAGCATAACTTTCAGCAGGTAGTACAACCACAAAGACAGGCGAGCTCTAGCATGACACTTCAGAAACTGTCGCAGCCAACGTCGTTAATGTACAACAAGTGCGAAAATCAGGCCCATCGCGATGCCGATTCCGCCGCCCTTGATGGCAGCCTTCATCATGTTGGTCGGGATCATCACGATGTCATCGTTCTGCAGAATCGGGTCAGGATCTTTTCCGGAGTTGACCCGCGAAAGATTGACGCGGATTTCGCGGCGCTTCGCTCCTGTGGTGCGAATGATGCGAGTCTCCGTCGGCGCAGCCTGAAAGCCCATATTCCCCGCCAACGCCACCGCCTGCGCCACCGTTAGAGGAGTATCCGGAGTAATCGGAAAAGCACCGGAATGCAGCACGGCTCCCACCACATAGACCACTCCAGTGCGCGGGACTAGCACCCGGTCGCCCGGATATAAAGGAATATTCTGGTCCACGGCATTGGCCGGGTTGGAATTCAGCACCACCAGCAGCGGCTCATTCACTCCTTTGCGGAGAATGGAAATGCTATGGCTGGCATCCGGCTTGAGTCCGCCGGCGGCGGAAAGCGCATCGAACAAGCTCATCGGTGCGAACGCCGGAATCGCCCTGGGCGAGTTCACTTCTCCCATGACGCCGATGATGTCGACATTCGAGTCAGTGACGGAGATTAACACATCCGGACTGATCATCATTTGGCCTTCGATCAGTTTCTTTGCAACTAACTGCTGCGCCTGTGTGACGGTCAGGCCCGCGACATTGGTGCTGCCAATCAGCGGCAAATCCACATTGCCGTCGCCCGCAATGCGCGCCGCAATCTTGTAGTCGGGCACTCCGTACACGCTCAATGTAATCCCATCGCCGGGATGCAGAATGATCGGGCTGCCCGGCAAAATTTCAGTCGGAGCCCGCTCCACCAATACCCTTGTTTTCCGGGTTCGGACTGTCGGCCTTTGTCGGTGCCGGGCCCTGGAACTGCGCATACGCCGCGGCTGCCGGCCACACCATCGCCCCGACGAGCACCAGGGGCACAATCCCGCCCGCCAGCAGACGCGCCACACCTGGGCAAAACCGTCGAGCCATCGTCGTCCATCTCAGGGCGAACATCAGGAATCCTCCCTGCGCCAGAAGAATGGCCATTTGCGCTTGCCCGTTCCGTTTCCGGGAGCGCGGCCATTGGAATAGGAATAGCGCTGATATCCGTAGTAACCGTAATAGCGTTGCGAGGCCGCATCGACAGCGTTGATCACGGTGCCACCCAGCCGAGTACCGGCGCGCAGCATCAGATCGCGCGAGCGGCGCACAGAGTGCTTACTGGCGCGCCCATAACGAACCACCAGCAGCACAGCGTCAGCAAACGGCGCCAGAATCAGTCCGTCGGTAATCGTCAGCACCGGCGGCGAGTCGATGATGATGTGCGTAAACCGCTGTTTGCATTCCTCCAGGAAGGTGACCATTCGATTCGATGAGATCAATTCCGTCGGAAAGGGCGGAACGGGACCGCTGGGAAGCAGGAAAAGATTGGGCGCTTCCGGAATCGACTGGATGGATTCATCCAGCGTCGTCGAACCGGATAGCAGCGTGGAAAGACCAACGCGGCTGGTGATCCCAAAACGGCTGTGAATGGTGGGCCGGCGAAGATCGCCATCGATCAACAGCACCTTGGCCTCGCGGAATGCCAGCACAGCCGCCAGATTGCTGGCGACGGTGCTCTTCCCTTCTGCCGGGGTCGAGCTGGTGATCAGCACCACTTGCGGCGGCTGCCCCACGCCGGACAGCAGCAACGATGTCCGCAGCGATCGGAATGCCTCGGCAAACTGAGAATTGGGCTGGCCAATGACGTCGACATTTTTTTGCGCTGCCGTTCGTGTGTCTTCCGTGATTGTTCGCGGCAGAACTTTTCTCGCACGCGGAATGACGGCCAGCGACGGCAGCTCAGAAATGGTTTCAATATCGTGAACGCTGCGTAGGCTGGTATCAAGGCTGTCGAAGAAGAAAGCCAGCGCAACACCGCCGAATAATCCAAACATCAGGCCGATCAACACTCGCGAGCTGCGCCGAATTCCACTCGGCAACAACGGCTTGCGTGCATAATCAACCACATCGATTTCGCTCGACTCCAGCCCGGCTTCAATCCCAGCTTCGCGCAAACGGCGCAGCAGACCCTCATACAACGTGCGGTTCGAATCGAACTCCCGCTGCAGCAGCACAAACTGGATCATGTCGTCGCGCTTCTGATAGTCCTTGGCCTCTTCTTCCTTCAGGACATCCATCGTCATTGACTCATTCACGGCGGCAGCGCGATACGCGTTGTTGGACTCCGCCAGCACGCGCGTCTGCTCTTTGTCGATCGCCTTCTGATTCTGCGCCATCTCGGCCTTTAGCTGTTTGACCGCCGGATAGTTCGGACCAAATTGGGAAATCAGTTGCGCGTATTGCGATTCCAGCGAGGCCTGACCGTTACGCAGCGTGGCCAGCAACGTTCCGGATCCCGAACCCAGTACGGCAGGGCTGCCGTCGATCAGATCCGGATCCATTGACGTAAGCATGCGGTAGCGCGCTTCCGACACGATGCGGGCAATCTTCGCATCCGCGGCGGCCTTCGATAGATCGTCCAGGGTGTCCAGGTTCAGGTTGTGCGCCTGGTCGCCAAATCCCAGCACGCCCAGCTTGCGCTGCAACTCCGCCAATTTTTGCTGCTCGGTCTCTACCGTCTGCTTCAGGTCATCCAGCTGCGTCGACAACCACTGCGAGACGCGTTGCGTCGACGCGTAGCGCGTCTGAAAACTGCGGATGATGTAGTCGTTGATCAACGTATTCACAACCCGCGCCGATAACTCCGGCGACAAGCTGGTGAAACTGATGGAAATCAGTTCCGTCTTGGGAATGCGGCCAATCCCCAACCCGCCGCGCAGAAACCCAATCATCCAGTCCTGCACCGCCGGATCGTTCGGATCCACATGCGTCACTGTCGTTTTCGGGCCCAGAAAAACAGGATTGTCTTCCAGCTTTAGTTCCTTCGCCACCTTCAATAGCAGTGAGTCGCTCTGCAGAATCGCGACTTCCGTTTCCAGACGCGTTCCCAGATCCTGGGGGCCGGAACTGCCGACTCCGATGCGGTACTCGTTGGAGGCGCCCGGACGAACCTGAATGGTTCCACCCGAAACGTAGGTTTTTGGGGTGGTAATGGCGCGCACCACTCCAAATACAGTGCCAATAAAAACGCAGGTCAAAACGATCCACTTCCGCTTGCGCAGAGTCAGAAGGTTTTCCGCCAGCGCGTTCCCTTCCTCGTTCGTGACCCAGCCGCCACCGGTCTGGAACGATCGAGGTTTGAACTCTTCCTGGGGCGCTGCGTTGGTTTCGATTGGACTCATGCCAGGACGGACCGCTCATTCATTCTTGCGCTAGGTTGTTGCATGCAGATGCTTGTGGAACCTCGGAGTTCGGACGGCATTCGGAAAATATTTCGCAGGCAGTTCTTTTCTCTGCACGGCGAGGCGAGATTCGCCCCGTCCATGGTCTTCCGATCCTCCACGCGCACGGTCTGAAACTCTGGACTGCGCTCTGCCATATCCCTCAAACATATAACAAGCTGTCACCGATTCAATCTCAGTGTTGATGAATCCAAGACACATTGGCGATGGTTACTCTTGAGGATAGGTGCAAGCGCCGACACACGTCAATTCTCACGCTGGCGCGCAGAATATGAAATCCCCGCCACTTAAGAATACAGGAGCGACCCTGAGGAGGATGACGAAAACGGTCCACGGGATGGTTGGTTAAAATCAAGGTATTTTGGGAACTCGTAACGCATACTGTCCATAGGGCTCAACTCGGGGCAAGTCAGATTCTCCCCTGCCTCACTCCAAACCTGAGCCGCTCGCGCTGATATGATCAGCGAGTATTGGCGTCTGTTGCAACAGTCGCGAGGACACCCGCAAGCTATGGATGTCAATCGTCCCATTGTCGTGGTCGGCTCCGGGTATGTGGGCCTGGTAGCGGCGCTCTGCTTTGCGGAAATGGGATATCACGTGCTGTGCGTGGATAATGATCCAGCCAAGATGGCCGCATTACAGGCCGGTCGTGCCACCATTCACGAACAATTTTTGCCGGAATTGCTGGCCCGTCATGGCAATCGCAATGTGGTGTTCACCACTGAACTAGGCGCCGCTGCCCGTCAGGCAGAAGTCATCTTTATTGCCGTCGGAACCCCGCAGGCACGCGGTGGCAAGGCGAACCTCTCGTACATCGAGTCAGCAGTCAAAGAAATTGCCAGAAATATCGACCACTACACCGTAATCGTCGAAAAGAGCACAGTCCCGGTCTATACCAATGAGTGGATCGGCGGATTGATTGAACGCTGTGGGGTTCCCCGCGATCAATTCGACGTGGTTTCCAATCCGGAATTTCTGCGGGAAGGCAGTGCCGCGGCGGATTTTCTTCATCCCGACCGCATTGTCATCGGATGCAATAACGACCGTTCCGCCACCCTCGTCAGCGAGGTGTATCACCCGCTCACCTCTGGCGCTTACTACGAACGTGCCGACAAGATTCCTGGGCAGTGCGTTTCAGACACGCCGCCAGTGCTGCTTCGAACTTCGCCGCAGAGTGCAGAATTGATCAAGCACGCTTCCAATGCATTCCTTGCGATGAAGGTTTCGTTTATCAACGCAATTGCGAACCTATGCGAGATTGTCGGCGCCAACATTACAGAAGTTGGCCCTGGCATCGGCATGGATCAGCGGATCGGCACGCAGTTCCTGCATCCCGGAATTGGCTACGGTGGTTCCTGTTTTCCCAAGGACCTGACGGCCTTTCGCTCCATGGCTGCCGAGTATGGAATCGATTTCAGCCTGCTGGGCGCCATTGAGCGCATCAACGAGTTGCAACCGCTGCGATTTCTGGAAAAGGTGCGAAACGCCCTTGGCAGCCTGGAAGGCAAACACTTGGCCGTGCTTGGCCTGGCTTACAAAGGCGGCACCGACGATGTGCGTGAATCTCCCGCCATGCGCCTGGTGCAGTTGATCCTGGCCGAAGGCGCCAGTATCGTCGTCTACGATCCCGCCGCCATGACTCGCGCGCAGGAGGTGCTGCCGCCCAGCTCGGCGCTGCGCTATGCGGCCAATGAACTGGAAACCGCCACCAATGCCGATGCGCTGCTGGTGCTCACCGATTGGCCACAATTTCTATCGCTCGATCTGGAAGCGTTTTCCAGAACGATGCGACGCCCCCTGCTAATCGATGGTCGCAACCTATTCGCGCCGGAAGATGTCGTGCGTCAGGGAATGATGTATCTCAGCGTTGGACGTCCCGCGGCCGGGGCCACAGAGTTCGAAGGCCAGCCGGAACTTTCAGAATTTGTCGAAACCGGCGCCTCCGTCCTGCGCAGCATCCCGTCAGAAAAAATTGCCGCGCCGTACCTGATGCCGCCGGTCGCTCGCGGCAAGAAAAAAATGCGAGTCCTGCTCACCGGTGCGGCCGGCTTCCTCGGTTCGCACCTCACAGATCGCCTGTTGGCCGAGGGCCATTCAGTCGTGGGCGTCGATAACTTATCGACCGGGCATTTTCATAACCTTGCCCATCTAACCCGCGATCCGCGTTTTGAGCTGATCGAGCACGATATCTGCGAGTTTTTCGATCCCGGTCCGATCGACTATATTTTCAACTTCGCCTGCCCGGCCAGCCCTCCGCAATACATGCGCCTCGGCATTGATACCTTGCGGGTCGGTTCGGAAGGTACTATGAACGTCCTGGACCTGGCCCGAAAATATCGCGCCAAGGTGCTGCACGCGTCCACGTCCGAGTGCTACGGCACACCGGAGATCCATCCTCAGCCGGAGAGTTATTGGGGTCACGTCAATCCAGTCGGCCCGCGCTCTGTCTATGACGAGGCCAAGCGTTTCGGCGAGGCCGCGGTCATGGCCTATCGCGCCCACTTCAACGTCGATGGCCACCTGGTTCGCATCTTCAACACCTATGGCCCGCGCATGCAGCCCGACGACGGCCGCGTGATTTCCAATTTCGTGATGCAAGCGCTGCGCGGGGAAGATGTCACCGTCTATGGCGACGGCTCGCACACCCGCAGCTTCTGCTACGTGACTGATCTGATCGAGGGAATCATTCGCTTGTCGCGCATCGAAGAACCGCTGCCGGTCAACCTGGGCAATCCTGCCGAGAACACTGTTCTCGACTGCGCCCGCCGCGTGATTGCACTCACCGGTTCCTCCAGCCGCATTCGATTTGAGGTGCTGCCGCAGGACGATCCACCGCGCCGCCGTCCCGACATTACCAAGGCCCGCCAACTGCTCGCCTGGGAACCCGTGGTCTCCTTCGATCAGGGCCTAAGCGAAACCATCGCCTACTTCCGCGCCCTCCCTGCCGACCTAATCGTCGCCGGTTAAATGCTGCAACACGCATGCGCTCATTCGCGTCCGCAATCCGACGGCTTGCCCCCTTCAGCGCATGCAGATCGTCGCTGAGTGCATTGGCGATCATGCGCTCGATGACGATCCGTAGGAAGATCGGGGACCGAAGCCCGTTTTCCGACACATTTCCTGCGCTCGCTTCTCGATTGCGAGTTGTCCTGTCCTGTCCGGGTGAGCGGAATAAGCGCAGAACCTCTGTACGGCCTGATGCCGAACGATGGGCCCGCTCTCACAACTCCTCCCTGATTTCTTTCAGAAGGCCGAGGACCCGGTGAATGAGTGGGTCTACATTGCCACGCGACCATAGAGCAAACGTGTCCAAAGGTCCGATGGAAAAAGCTGGAGTTCGCAACACGACACCATCGGGAACAAAGTCTTTTGCAGAAGATGGAAGGAACGCAAATCCCACACGGGCATTTGTTAGATTGACCGCGGTTTGAAAATGTTCCGCGATCTGATATCTGTCCAGCGGCATGTGATTCTTCAGAAACGCCGTCGCAATCATTTGATGCACATTTGGCAACAAATCCTTCGAGGGCATAATCAAGAACTCACCTTCAAGATCTTTTATGCCCACAAACTTGTTGCGGGTAGCGCGATGCCCTTTCGGGAGAGCCACAACAAGTGGCTCCCGAATCAGCAGCATGTTCTCGATCTGGTCGTAGGTGCGGCTCAAATGACCGATGCACACATCAAGGGTTCCCGAACGTAGTCCTGTAATTTGGGGGCTTCGTTCCCTTCTTTAAGCTCCACATCCACGAGAGGAAGAGTGCTTCTGATCTTCTCGAGAAACCGGGGAAGAATATGGAAACCCGCAGTCGGAATGAACCCAAGCCGGATCGTTCCTATCTCGCCGCTCTCTGCATGAAGTGCCGCTGCCGATGCCTGTTTGAGTCTCAACAGGATTTCTCGTGCCGCAGACAAGAAAACCTCGCCGGCACGCGTGATCTCCACTCGCCGCTTTGATCGCCGAAAAAGAGCAACACCCAGTTCGTCTTCCAGTTGTTTGATTTGGACGCTGAGAGAAGGCTGGGAGACATGTAGCTGTTTGCTTGCCTGCCGAAAGCTCAGGGCTTCGGCGACCGCAACGAAGTATCGCACGTGTCTGAGTTCCATAGCTGATAGTCCCCACCTATCAGAGTGACAGGAACAAAGTACCACACCTTATCATCAGGCAAGCGAATCTTGAACACTGTAACGCCAATGAAAGTGGCGAAAACAGCAGGAGGTGAGTAATGAAAATAGGTTTTCTGGGAGCCGGGAAGGTAACGCGCGCGTTCGGCCGTCACTTGATAAACGCTGGTCACAACATAGTTGTATCCAATGCCAGGGGGCCGGCGACACTGGCCGATTTCGTAGCCGATCTCGGTTCGGGCGCCATCGCAGGGACCAGGGAGCAAGCGGCCGAGTGCGACGTCGTTATTCTCGCCGTCAATTGGGTGAACGTGCCTGAAGCGTTGAAAGGTATCGATTGGCGTCGCGATTGATCTCGGATCGCTGGCAATAGGCGGTGCTATGCACGAGGTCGGAGCGCCTTTGTCCGGACTCGAGCTCCACTTCTTCCTCCGGCGCGGGAAGCAACTAATTTGAACATCGCAGCGCGAGGGTCGCGGTGGCGCTGATCTTAGGTCGCAGCGGATTGATTCCACGAAATGGCGCGAGAACTTTGCGCGGGCGGACCGATGGCGGAGAGCGAACTGCCGGGATGCGACTTTCTCTGATGTTGCCCTCCGCGTGTAATCTAGCTGTGCATAAGGCCCCGATAGAACAATTCTTGGAGAACCACAATGGCTTCCGTACTGATTACAGGCACAAGCGCGGGCCTTGGTTTCGCGACCGCTCTGACGGTTGCTCGAGCGGGCCATACGGTCTACGCGACAATGCGCAATCCCGCGCGCTCACCAGAGTTGGCGGAAACGGCGGCGAAGGAAGGGCTGCCGATCCGCATCTCGACAATGGATGTGGACTCGGACAGCTCAGTGAAGGCGGGAATAGAAGCGATTTATCGCGAGGCGGAACATCTGGATGTGCTGGTGAACAACGCGGGACTGGAAGGAAACGGATCGGTAGAGGAACTTCCGCTGGAGACGGTGCGGGCGGTGATGGAGACGAACTATTTTGGGGCGCTGCGCTGCATCCAGGCAGTTGTTCCCGATATGCGGCAGCGTAAGAGCGGATGCATCATCAACATCTCCTCGATTGCCGGAAAGATTGCCAATTCGCCGAGCGGTTGTTACGCAGCGTCGAAGTTTGCGCTGGAAGCGATCAGTGAGGCGCTGGCCCAGGAGATGATTTCGTTCAATGTGAGAGTTGCCATTGTGGAACCGGGGATCATCGACACGGCGATGGCGAGGCGAATTAAGGAACCGACGGGTCCGGAGGTGTACCCACAGCAGCGGCGGTTTGCAGACCTGTTTGCGGCGTCTCTCAAAAATCCAGCCCAGCCCAGCGTGGTGGCAGAGAAGGTTCTGGAGATTATCGACAGCGGTACTTTGCAGTTGCGACATCCCGTGGGGCCTGATTCGGAGCCGTTGCTGGCGTGGCGCAGCTCCATGACCGACGAGGAATGGGTGGCGTTGTTTGGCGCCAGCGACGACGTCTGGTATGAGCGACTGGAGCATGATTTCGGCATGGAAATTCGGCCAAGAATTTAAGGCCGGATGCTCACACCGGGCTGAGGGGATCGCGGTGCCCCGGAACTCTTCGCCGGAGCTATGGGACGAAGAAGAACGGACCAGTTTTCGCGTTTGGTGATACGCTGGCTTGACCCCAACATTAAAATCAACAGAAACCTTGATGTCTGCCAGAGGAGGATCGCAATGCAACCTGGAAATAGCGCCGAAGTCCCGGTGAATCCTGGGCTGGTTCTTGACATGCTGAATGCGCATCAACGCACGGCGGCTTTGAAGGCGGCGATCGATCTCGATGTTTTCCGGGCCGTGGGTGAGGGGCCGGGAGATGCAGCCTCCATCGCACGTCAATGCTCGGCGTCGGAACGCGGTATCCGCATCCTTTGCGACTTTTTGACGATCCAAGGCGTGCTGGTCAAAGAAGACGGGCGCTACCGTCATTCTTCGACGAGTGCAGCCTTTCTCGATCCGCGCTCCCCTGCATGCATTGCTTCGATAGCACAATTCCTCGGTAATCGCGAGATGCGGGCCACCTATGACGATCTGGCGGAGATTGTGCGCACCGGTCGCACCGTGCTGCCGGGCGATGGCACTGTGGAGCCGGAGAATCCGATCTGGGTGCAGTTTGCGGAGACGATGGCACCGATGATGGGCCCGATTGCTGGTCCATTGGGCAAGGTGGTGCTGCAGGGGCAATCCGGCCCGATGCGCGTGCTGGATATCGCCGCCGGTCACGGTCTGTTCGGAATCGAGATTGCAAAACAAAATCCGCAGGCACACGTGACAGGTTTGGATTGGGCGCCGGTGCTGCGGGTGGCGCTGGACAATGCCCGCAAGGCGGGCGTTCACGACCGGTACACCATGTTGCCCGGCAGCGCCTTTGACGTGGACTTCGACGGACCGTATGACGCGGTGCTGCTGACGAATTTTCTGCACCATTTCGACAAGCCGACTTGCGTGGGACTGCTGACGAAGGTCCAAGCGGCTCTTCGCCCCGGAGGACAATGCGCCACGCTGGAGTTTGTGCCGAATGAAGACCGCGTTTCCCCGCCCATGCCCGCGGGCTTTGCCCTTACCATGCTGACCAGCACCGCGGCCGGCGACGCGTATACGTTGAGCGAGCTGACGAGCATGTATCGCGAGGCCGGATTCAAAGACATCCACGGCCATCCCATTCCCATGAGTCCGCACACGATTGTGACTGGGCACGCATAAGGCATTAAAATTTCGAAACCTGGGGCAGAGGAAGCCTGGCGAAGCGAATGCCGTGCCTAAAGCTCTGGCGGGGATTGGCTCGCGAGGGGAATAGAAATCAACCAAGGGGAGAAACGGATTTGACCACTACCGCGCTGCAACCCGATCACATCCTGCAAGTCGGCACAGGGTTCTTTGCCTCGAAGACGCTTCTAAGTGCCGTTGAAATGGAGGTCTTTACCGAACTGGCGAAGGGCCCCGAAGACCTGAATGCATTGACAGGACGGCTCGGCCTGCATCCGCGGTCCTCCCGCGATTTTCTGGACGCGCTGGTGGCGTTAGGGTTTTTGGAGCGCCACGACGGGCAGTATTCCAACACGCCTTCCACCGACTTTTTCCTGGACAAGCACAAGCCGTCCTACATTGGCGGAATGCTGGAGATGGCGAGTCGCCGTCTGTACGGCCACTGGAACAACCTGACTGCGGCCCTGCGCACCGGCCAGCCGCAGAATGAGGCAGCGCATGGCGAACCGGATGTATTCGCCACGCTCTACGCCGATCCAGAGCGGCTGAAGGGATTTTTACGCGCGATGACCGGCATTAGTCGCGGTGCCAACCTTGCCATTGCTTCCAAATTTCCCTGGGCAAACTACACGACTGTGGCCGACGCCGGAGCGGCCCAGGGCGATCTGATTGTCCAGGTAGCGCTGAAAAATCCGCACCTTGCGGGCACCGGCTTCGACCTGCCTGAAGTCGCGCCGATTTTCGAGGAGTATGTGGAGGCCAACGGGCTGTCGTCCAGGGTGCGATTCCAGGCTGGCAGCTTCTTTCGCGATCCGCTGCCCAGGGCGGATGTCCTTATGATGGGTCACATTCTCCACGACTGGAATCTGGAAGAGAAGCGAATGCTGATCCGGAAGGCCTACGAGGCGATCCCCGAAGGAGGCGCGCTGATCGTGTACGACTCCATGATCGACGATGACCGGTCGAAGAACGCTTTTGGCCTGCTGATGAGCCTGAATATGCTGATCGAAACTCAGGGCGGCTTCGACTACGCGGGAGGCGACTGCATGGGCTGGATGAAAGATGCAGGCTTTCGCGAGACGCGGATCGAACATTTGGTGGGACCGGATTCCATGGCGGTTGGGATCAAGTAGGGGACGACCGGGCTGGAGATAACCAAGGAATAGAATGGCGCAGATCCGCGAAACTCCCACGTCTCAAAGCCGAGACCTGGGCACCCGGCGTCGACTTTCTGGTGCTTCCGGGTGTGGCGCGCGACCTGATTGTGGACAAGCGTATTCATCGCGTCTATGCGGTGGGGTTGCCTGTGTTCGTGGTTTGCCAGTGCATCGGAATGTACATATTTTTGAACAATCCACCGTATTGGGTGAGCATCGCAAATGCAATTTTGCGGTGACGGGAAGTCCCCGAGGCTATAATCGGCGCGACTGAATTCATCACTTCTGGGCGCACCTCCTTTGGTTCGAGGGCAAACATGAATAACTTGACTGCTGTATTTCAATCGGAAATTTTTCGCCCAGTGGTTTCTCTTGTTGTACCTGGATTTTACGGAATCTCAACTCTATCAATTGCCGTTTGGCAACGACATCCGTATTTCCAGGGGATAGTTGAAAGAAATCCAGGGTTGGCTACAGCGGTTGCGCTCCTGATCGCGCTCACCTGGGGTCTCGTAGCGGAAGACCTAGGAGCCCGGATTGAACGACATTTAGATGAAAAACTCAAGACGGAACCTGGTTATCAGAATCATTATGGGGAGTGGTTTGAATATCTGCGCATTGCCTTTGATAAAGAACCTGTCGGCCATCACTACCTTAGGACGCTGGTGCTCCGACTGAAGTTTGAATTAGGAATGGCCGTGTCGTCCGTTCCGTTCTTGATTTTTGCGTTTTTCCTTCGAGTGCCTTGCGCATGGAGAATCGGTTTTACCTTCATGCCGGTGGTTCTTGCGATCTATTTTCTGTGTGAAGCGAAATGTAGCAACAAGGCGTTGAGTAAGTTGCGCCGCGAAATGCTGAAGCGCTGGGGTACCCTTTCGCAGGGCGGCACACAAGAAGGTGCCGGGCTATGATTTGGGAGTAAGTTCCTGCATGACGGATTGGATCAGCTCTTTGGCGCCGGTCAACTGCTGCATGACGGCTTGCAGGTCGAGCGCAGGCTGCGTGAGATTGCGGGCCGAGGTGCAATAGACGCCGTGCTGGCCGACCAGGATGAGGGCATCGGTGATCATGTCGAGGGTGACGGCAAGGCGGCCGCGCGGAACGCCCATCATAAATTCATGCTTCTCGAGAGACTCGCGCTGATCGTCAAAGGCCGAGGCCATCTAGTACTCCTTGGCCTGAGTGGCGGGAACGAGTGGCGGATTTTTCCTGGATGCGTGCGTTTCACGCGCGGTTGATTCAGTCGCCGAATCAGGCTTCCAGCGCAGAACAGGTTTGCGCGCGGCGGTGACTTCATCCATGCGCGAGACGCGGGTGGCATGCGGCGCATGAAGGATGATCTCTGGATTTTCATCCGCTTCGCGCGCGACCTGGCGCATGGCGTCAATGAACTGATCCAGCTCTTCTTTCGACTCACTCTCCGTGGGCTCAATCATCAGCGCGCCGGCCACGATCATCGGAAACGAAGTGGTGTAGGGATGGAAGCCGTAATCGATGAGGCGCTTGGCAATGTCACCGGTCTTGACTCCATTGCGTGTTTGGCGGCGATCGCTGAAAACCACTTCATGCAGTGTGGGCGTTTTATACGGCAGCTCGTACACATCTTCCAACTTGGCGCGAATGTAGTTTGCGTTCAGCACCGCATCTTCAGTGGTTTGACGCAGGCCATCGGGACCATTGGCGAGGATGTAGGCGAGAGCGCGAACGAACATGCCGTAATTGCCATAAAACATGCGCACGCGGCCCACCGACTGCGGACGATCGTAGTTGAAGGTGAGGGTGTTGTCTGGCTTTTCGACGAGAACTGGTGTGGGCAGAAAAGCCTCCAGGACTTTTTTGCATGCCACTGGACCTGAGCCCGGACCGCCGCCGCCGTGAGGCGTGGAGAAGGTCTTGTGCAGGTTCAAGTGCATGACGTCGACGCCGAAATCGCCGGGACGCGTTTTGCCGACCAGCGCATTCATGTTGGCACCATCCATGTAGAGCAGGGCGCCTTTGGAATGCAGCACGTCGGCGATCTTGTGAATCTCACTTTCAAACACGCCGATGGTGGAAGGATTGGTCAACATGAGCGCAGCGGTTTCTTCATCGACCAACTGCTCCAGTTCGGCAAGGTCGACCATGCCATGGCTATTAGACTTGAGATTCTGCACCTGGTAGCCGCAGATGGCCGCTGTGGCCGGATTGGTTCCGTGGGCGGAGTCGGGAATCAGGATCTTTTTGCGCGGATTGCCCTTCGACTCATGATAGGCGCGAACGAGAAGAATTCCGGTGAACTCACCATGCGCGCCGGCGGCCGGTTGCAACGTGATCGCGGCCATGCCTGTAATTTCCTTCAGGCATTCCTGCAGCATCCACATGACCCGCATCGCACCTTGCGAAAGCGATTCGGGCTGGTAGGGATGGGCGTCGGCGATGCCTTCCAACCGCGCCACCATTTCATTGACGCGGGGATTGTATTTCATGGTACAGCTGCCGAGGGGATACATGCCGAGGTCAATGGCGTAGTTCCAGGTGGAGAGCCGAGTGAAATGGCGGATGATTTCAATCTCGCTGACTTCCGGCAGCAGGCCGAGATCTTTTCGTGCATGTTCGCCGAGCACGACCTGGGCATCGATCGCGGGAACATCGAGCGGCGGCAGGCGATAGGCTTTTTTGCCCGGTGAGGATTTCTCAAAAATCAAGGCCTCATTCTGACTGATGTGACTGGAGACCTTGGAGCGCTCGCCGACAAAGGGGGTCTGTTTGCCTTGTGAATCGGTTGACTTCGATACTGTAACTGTTTCAGTTACCATTTCATTCTTCATCCTTATACATAAACCAATGCGGGCGCACTCTTGTCCGCGATGACCGCGGCTGCGGCATCAATTTGCGCGCGTGAATTTTGCTCGGTGACGCACCACAGCGAGGCATGCTTCAGTTCCGGATACCAGGCGGAGAGCGGAAGGCCGCCAATCATTTTCTGCTGCAACAGGCGCGCGTTGATCGCGTCGGGCGCTTCGGCAGTTTCCAGCACAAACTCGTTAAACCGCGGGGAGTTGGCGAAGAGCAGCTTGCTGCCGGGCGTCGCAGCCAATGTTTGCGCCGCGTAATGTGCTTTCGCCAGATTTTGTCCGGCGAGTTCGCGCATGCCGGCCTTGCCGTAGATGGTGAGGTAAATACAGGTCATTAACGCGACCAGCGCTTGATTGGTGCAGATATTAGACGTCGCCTTTTCGCGGCGGATATGCTGCTCGCGTGTGGAAAGGGTGAGCACAAATCCACGACGACCGTTCTGGTCGACCGTCGCGCCGGTGAGGCGGCCGGGCATCTGGCGAATGAATTTTTCTTTGCAGGCCAGGACGCCGCAATAGGGTCCGCCATAGCTGATGGCGACTCCGAATGATTGCGCTTCGAGCGAGACGATGTCAGCTTCCGTGGGTGGACGAACGATGCCAAGCGAAAGCGCTTCCGCGATGGAGACGATGAGAAGCGCGCCTTTGGCATGGGCGAGGTCGGCAATGGCCGCGACATCTTCAATGACGCCGAAGAAATTGGGCGACTGAATTAATACGCAGGCGGTCTGGTCGTTGATGGCTGCTTCGAGGGCCTTCATATCGACGCGGCCATCGGCGCCGTAGCCGACACGATGCTTGGTGAGTCCCTGGTGCTGCGCGTAGGTGCGAAGGACTTCTCGATATTCGGGATGGACGGTACTGGCGACAACCATGTGGCTGCGGCGAGTGACGCGCGCGGCCATCATCACGGATTCCGCAGCGCCGGTCGAGCCGTCGTACATAGAGGCGTTGGCGATCTCCATGCCGGTCAACTCGCAGATCATGGTCTGAAATTCAAAGATGGCCTGCAGTGTGCCCTGGGAAATTTCCGCCTGATAGGGCGTGTAGGAGGTAAGGAATTCGCCACGCTGGACCAGGGCATCGATAACCACGGGCCGATAGTGGCGATACGCGCCAGCGCCAAGAAAACTTGCATAGCCATTGGCATTGCGGTCGGCGGCGGCGCGGAACAGGTTGGCGATTTCCTGCTCGCCCATCTGCGGTGGAACCTTCAGGTCGCCGGTGAAGCGATACTCGGCGGGAATAGATTGAAACAAATCGCCGATCGAAGACGCGCCGATTTCTTTCAGCATGGCGTCGCGGTCGCTCGGGGATTTGGGTAGATAGCGCATGTTTCAGGGTCCTGTGTTCAAGATTGAAGACTGCAATGCTGTCGAGAGTGCTTTAGGCGTGGCTTTCTTCTGCAATAAATTTTTCGTAGTCCGCGGAGCTCAGCAACGCGTCGGCTTCCGAGGGATTCGACAACTGCACTTTGATGATCCAGGCCTGATGTGGTTCGGTGTTGATTTTTTCCGGCGCGGTCACCAGATCCTGATTCACCGCGGTGACGGTGCCACTGACTGGAGAATAAAGATCAGAGACCGCCTTCACAGACTCGACAGTGCCGAAGACTTTGCCGGCTTCGACGGCATCGCCAACTTTTGGAGCATCGACAAAGACGATATCGCCGAGAGAATTCTGCGCGTAATCTGTAATGCCAACAGTGCCGATTGCGCCTTCCACCTGGAGCCATTCATGCTCGCGAGTGTAGCGAAAAGTATTTGGATATGTCATAGGATTCGTCCTTTTCCATTGTATGTTGTCGCGGAATCGCAGACCGGAAAGCCGCTCGCCGCATAGGTTTTTTGCACAGGAGGCACAATTCAGGCGTGTTTCTTTGGTCGGCGATAAAACGGCTGTGGCACAATGCGGGCGCGCACATTCTGACCGCGGATTTTAATAATGAGTTCGGTATCGACAGCGCTTTGGTCGGTGGGAACATAGCCGAGGGCGATGTTCTTCTTGAGGAACGGGGCTGGGGACCCGCTGGTGACCACGCCAATTTGTTCGCCTGCCAAGGCGCAGATGGGATAGCCGTCTCGCCCGATGCCACGCTCGATCATTTCCATGCCGACCAGTTTTCGCTGCGCGCCGCCGGATTGCTGTATTTGTTTCAGTGCTGCCTTGCCCAGGAACTCCGGCTTGTCGAGCTTGCAAAAACGATCCAGACCCGCTTCGAAGACGTTGGTTTCATCGGTGATTTCGTGCCCATAAAGCGGCATGGAGGCTTCCAAACGCAGGGTGTTGCGGGCGCCCAGGCCACAGGGAACAATTTCAAATTCGCGGCCGGCATCGAGGATCTCCTGCCATACGCGCGTGGTGGTGGCTTCGTCGGAAGGTATATAAATTTCAAAACCATCTTCGCCGGTGTAGCCGGTGCGGGAGATCAGGACGTTATGGATTCCGCAGACCTGGCCCCAGACGAACCAGTAATTTTTGATGGCATTCAGGTCGACGCGTGTCAGCTTTTGCAGCGTTGCCAGCGCTTGCGGGCCTTGAATGGCGAGCTGCGAATAGTGGTCGCTGTAGTCGCTCGCATGGCAGTGAAAGCGCTGCGCATGCTGCTTGATCCACGCATAATCCTTCGGGCGAGTACCGGCGTTGACGACCAGCAGGTAATCGTTGGGACTGAATTTGTAGACCAGAATATCGTCGATGAAGGTGCCTTGCGGGGTGAGCAGCGCCGAGTAGTGCGCCTGACCTTCGGCCAGCTTCGAGGCGTCGTTCATGGAGACGAACTGCACGGCATCGAGAGCTTCGGGACCGCGTAATTGAATTTCTCCCATGTGGCTGACGTCGAAAATGCCGACGCGGGTGCGCACGGCCATGTGCTCGGCAATCAGGCCGGCGTATTCCACCGGCATATCCCAGCCGCCAAAGTCGACCATCTTGGCGCCACACTGGCGATGGGTAGGGTTGAGCGCTGTTTTTTGCAGGCTAGAGGCGGTCGCGGGAACGGACGAGCTCGACATAGAACACCAGTTTAAATGACCACAAACTACTTCGGCACGGGCAGCGTATAGGGGGAGCAGCACGGCTTCCGCACCGGGCCAAACTCCATCAATTCCGCACGGGTGCCATTGGGATCGTAGAGGTTCAGCTGCCATTTCCCATCGAGGCCGATCTCGGGGTCCTCATACGGCTGGGAGGAGTCCCAATGGCGGTGTTGCAGCGTCTGCGCGGCCTGATGGATATCGGGCACTCCCAGCGCAAAGTGATTCAGGACGCCGCTATCTCCCTCGTTCTTTGCGCCAGGATCCTGCAGCATATATTCCAGCCAATTGGTGCCGTCGGGCACGCGCATGTCCACCCACTCCAGCTTGTGACCGCCGCCGCCCTGCCAACCTTCGACAAAGCCGAGAATGTCGCGGAAGAAGTGGTCTTCCTGGGCGCGGTTGTGAACGATGAATCCGGCATGGAGAATGATCTGCGAGACTGGTTGCGGGGCCTCCTTCGAAGCTTTCGAGCTGACGGGCAGCAAGTGGCCCTGAGTGGGCAGCTGCACAAACTGCAGGGGATGTCCTTCCGGATCTTTCACCCATAGAAACCGCGTGCCGTCGGGCTGGGTCTGAATTGCGCCTTCGATCGGAACTTTCCGGCTCGCGAGATAACGCTGCATGGAATCGAGATCCGTGGTGGCGAAGGCAATGTACGCCAGGAAGTCTGTTGTGCCGTTCGGCGCGGGTTGCACTTCTATCGATTGTTTCGCGCTCACGCGAAACTCCATCGGCGCGGATGCGGATGTCGACGCGATCTGCTGGAAGCCTAGAAATGTTCCATAGAACTGCTTCGACTTGGCCAGATCGGTCGCATACACCGAAACCTTGGCAATGCCGGTGATCGGCGGACGCATGGAGGTGTTTTGTGCGGCTAATGAAAACGGAATCGCAACGATGGCAGCGAGGAGTACAGATCGAATTCGCAACACGGCATTTGCCCCTGGGGAACAACAGGGAATAGTAGCAAAATTGCGAAGCGCCTGTTTCGCAAGGGTGGGGGCGCGGCCAAGCGGGGTAGAGGAGAATTGGACTAGGTTGCCGATGGTTCGATCTTTGTTTCCAGATAGGTTCGAGATGTGGAGTCTAGAAAGGGCATGCCTCCACGCTGGGAGGCGGCCCAGGCTCCCCAGCGGTTCGCGGCTTCGGCCAGGATTGGCAAGGGCTGATGACGCAGCGAGCAGTAGGTGAGCGCCGCGGTGAAGCAGTCACCGGCGCCGATGGAATCGACCACGTGCGTTGGAATTCCTGGATGGTCGTGCGCGGCGTCGCGTGTCACCAGAAGGCTGCCGTGCGGGCCGCGAGTAATGGCCACTAGCTGGATGGGAAATTGATGCAGTAATGAGTGCGCGACCTGGAGCGGAGTATCTTTCTTTTCCGCGCCGATGGCATTGGCGATGTGCGCGACCTCCTCCTGATTCATCTTGAAGATGGTGGCGTGGGCGCAGCCCCAGACGATGGCTTCTGCAGTCCAGTCGGGCGCGCGTAAATTGACATCGAATACTCGGAGACACTTCCGGCGCGTGGCCGCAACCAGAGAGCGAAGTGAGGCGCGCGTTATGGGAGAGCGCTGCGCGAGGGTCCCAAAACAAATCGCATCCAGTGTAGGCGCCATGGCGGTCAACTGCGGAGTCGCGGGCACGGCGTCCCAGGCGACATGGTCACAGATGCGATACAGGGGGCCCAGTTCCGGGTGGAGGTCCACTTCAACCGTTCCCGTGGGACGGATGGGATCGACGCCGATGAAGTCCGGAAGCACCCGATGTGCGACCAGTTGCTCGCGCGCCTGTAATCCTAGCGGATCGTCACCGACGCAGCTGACGACAAACACTTCGCCCGGATTTGTCGCCGTATCGCAGGCAAATATCTGCGCCAGAATTGCGGCGAAGTTCGCCGGAGCTCCGCCAAGTTGCGGACCGTCAGGAAGCAGGTCCCACAGGAGTTCTCCAACCGCCGCGACGCGCAAGGGTTTCCGCATGATGTTCATTGTGTCAGGTGTCGCCGTGTTTATGATTGCGGGGATGGTGGCGCCGATGGTTGCGGAGATGGTTGCGTAGTGAAGACCACCAACTGTTGAGGGCTGACGGTGACTTCGCAATGGTCTTGTGAAACTATGACCGTGTTTTGCGTATTCCACAGTGGATTCAGCGTGTTGACGCCGTCGAGAGCTGTGCGCGTGAAGTCCAGATGAAAGGTTCGCGGCGTGTCGGATTTGTTCATCAGCACAAGATCGATTTCTGACGGTGGAGGAGTCAATCCATTCTTTTGCGGAGGCACAACGAAGCGAGCGAACACATAGCCGCTGCTGTCGGCTAACAGGTTCTGCTGGGATCCGGTCTGCAAGGCTGGATGTTGGGCGCGCAGGTCCAGCAGGCTTTGCACCCAGGCGTACATCGCCTGCTGCTCTGGAGTGCGGCCGGCGGCGGTGAACGCATCATTGGGATCGCCGGGAAATCCTCCGGGGAAGTCCGGCCGATTGTCCCCATTGGGGCCGGAGGATAGGCCGATTTCATCGCCGTAATAAATTTGCGGCATGCCGCGCATGGTGGCCAGCAATCCAAAGGCGAGCCGCTCGCTGGCCGCGCCTGCTCCGGGTATGGAGAGAAAACGCGCAGCATCGTGATTGCCGAAAAATGTCACCAGCATGTCGGGATGAGGATAGAGCCAGTCCTGACGCTGAACATTTTCCAGATCCGACATGGATGAGACGTAGGCGACCGAGCCGGTCAGCGTGGAACGTAATGCAAAGTAGCTGGGGAAGTCGAACTCGGTGTCGACTCCAGTATCGATGCCCACGTGCTTCTGGCCGCCGGCGAAATAAGAGGTTACGGTCGGGTCGGAGTTGTAGATTTCGGCAACGGTGGTCAGCCTGGGATACAGGGCGCGCAGGACGGAGTGAAAATCCTGCCAATAGGAACGGTCAACGTAGGGAAATGTGTCCAGGCGGAGGCCGTCGAGGGTGCCGGTTTCAACCCACCAGATTGCGTTCTGGGTCAGATACTGCTTGACCAGCGGGTTCGACTGATTCAGATCCGGAAGTATATTGCGGAACCATCCATCCACGACCGGCTGGTACGCGGCTGGAGCGGCGTGCGGACTGGCTATCGAGGCAAAATCCTCCGTCGCGGCAAGATGATTGGCCGGGGTTCCGTGGAACCAGTCGGGCATGGGCGGATCGGTGACCCATATACTTTTCGGGCCCACCTGGTTGGCAACGATATCCAGCACCAGCTTCATGCCATGGCTGTGAACGGCGGCGGCCAGGTCCTCATAATCCTGCAACGTGCCGAAGTGCGGATTGATCTGGTACATGTTGATCGGTTGGTATCCGTCATAGTCCTCGGACACCGGGTCTTGCGCATAGAGCGGCGTTATCCAGAGAGTTGTGACGCCAAGCTGCTTGAGATAGTCCAAATGATTTTCGATGCCGCGCAAATCGCCGCCGTGATAATCGTGCGGATTGCTGCGATCCACGGTGGCGGCAGCCTTCGGGAGCTGCGGGCCTGGCGCATTTCCCTGCGAAAAGCGGTCGGGCATGATCAGATACATCACATCTGCTGGAGAAAAACCCTGGTAACCCTGGCTGGGGTCGTGCAGTTTGTCCAGCTGATACGGAACGCGTGCCTGACCGGCTGCGTTGCGCACGATCAGATCGAAATGTTGCGGAGGAGCGTCGGAGGTATCCAGCCAGACGAAGGCCCAATGACCGTTCTGCGAAAATCTTGTTCGCCGGATGGAGACTCCGGCGACGCTGCTGCTGATGTGCGCATCCGCAAGATTTTTTCCGTACAACAGCACCATCGGATTGGGAAGATTGCTCCACCAATTCGGGGGCTGCACCTGCTGCACCTTGGGCTTCCCCTGTGGGACCGCTGCGGGTTGGCCCTTGGTCTGGGTAGCCGCAGAAAGCGGAAGGCCGATGCAACCCAGCACCACGCATAGAACGGAATGGCGCAGCGCGCGAGGGAAGGAATTAGGATTCATCAATGCGCTCCAGGCGCTGGAAAAGGTGATTGGTGTTCGCACCTTCGAGATGCATCGATGTGTCGCGAACAACGTCCCCAGTGTACTCCGGGGCGATAGGCGGACGGAACGAATGCGAAGCGAAGAACGAAGAGCTTTTGAGAGAAATCCGCGGCAACTTTAGCGTGTCGCGGCGGGAGTCTGAAGCGCTTCGGTGAGAACTTTTTGTAAGTGATCCAGAAATTCTGGATCGAGCTTTGCTTTTTCCGCTTGCTCGCCAGACGAGGAAGTTTCCTGCGGATCCGACCCTTTCGTCAGGTAGAAAACGTCGATCGCCACTTCGCCTTCAGTGTCGATCAGCGCGACGGAGATGTCGCATTTCTGCTGCGCAAGCACCAAGCTGAGCCGACGCAGCAAGCCTGGAGTGTCCTGGGTGATGACCTGCAGAATGGTGCTGTGGGTTGAGGAGGTATTGTCGACAGAGAGTTGGGTTTCAACGCAAGTCTTGTGGTTTCGCGTGCGCGCGGAGTGGGCGCGGGCAGCCAGCAGTTTTTCGACCGGGAGAAGGCCGCTGGCCACGTCGGTGAGACTTTTCTGGAAGCGCTCTGTCTCGACGGGGTTGAGCGCGAGGGTTTCGTAGCGATCAAGGAAGCGGAAGTGATCGATGACGATTCCCGCTGCGTTTGAAAATGCATCCGCCTTCAAAATGTCCATCCCCCAGGCGGTCAGGCAGCCGGCGACGTCGGCAAATAGAAAGGGGCGATCGCGGGTGATCAATGTGCAATCCCACCATGCACCATTCCGCGTGAGCACCGCGTTGGAGGAAGTTTTGTCCAACTGTGACGCCAAGTGCCAGTGGGTCAGCGTTTCCGTTGCTGAGCGGGTGCGCAGATAGCGTTGCGGAAGGCCGGCCAGGAAGTGGTGGATGGCTACGGAGTCGCCGGGCGATAAGGCGATCACCTGTTGCACGGCGGCGGTGTCGGCATCTGCTTCGATGCGATCTTCATCGACATTGCGATCCAGATAGTTCGACGTCGCCATGTAAAGCCGCCACAAATTTTCCGCCTTCCAGGGTGTCAGCGCCTCCGGATTGACGGAATGAATGTCGGCAAAGGTGAGCAAGGTCAGCAGGCGCAGGTTATTCGGAGTGCCGACCACGTTGGCAAACATGCGGATGGTTTCCGAGTCGTAAATATCCTTGCGCAGCGCGAGCGACATTTCCAGATGATTGCGAATCAGGCGCAACACGGCTTCGCGCTGGGTTGGGGTGAGGCGCCAACGCTCGCAGACTGCATCGGCAATCCACATGCTGTGATCGGTGTGGTTGCCCTCACTGCGAGCTTTGCCGGTATCGTGCAGCAGGGCCGACAGATACAGCAGTTCGGGTTCTTCCACCTCGCGCAGAATCGAGGCAAAGCCCGTTTCCCATTCGTCGTGCGGCTGGTTCAGTGCGTGCAGGTTTTCAAGAATTAAGAATGTATGTTCATCGACGGTGTAGCGATGGTAGGCATCACGCACCACCAGCGCGTCCACGCAATGGAATTCGGGCAGAATCAGCTCCAAAATTCCCAGGGCATGCATGAGGCGAAGCGCGTTGGCCACTTCCGGTCCAAGCAGTATGCGACGAACTCTCTCCCAAAGCGCCGGACCCTCGGGCAGGCGTTCGGCCAACAAGGCCAGCGAATCGTTCAGATGGCCTTCCGCTTCGCGGGTCATTTGCAGCGGCTGTTCCGCCATCAACTGAAACAGCGTCAGCACTCGATCCGGATCGGAGTATTCCGCCACGGTTTTCAGGGCGATCTTGCCGTCGGCAACGGGACAGCCGCTCAACACGGTGCGGCCGCGCCACTGGCGGATTTGATCCATCACGGCGAGACGTCCGCTGGGAATTTCGTCCAGCATTTGCCGGGCGAGCCACTCGATGGAGCGAGCATGGCGAAAATATTGACGCATCCATCCGGCGGTATCCGCGGGGCGCTTCTCTGTCTGGCGCGACTTCTCGGTCGACGTTCCGAGTCGCAGTTTCGCAGCCTCGTCCTGAGCCTGCCAGTAGAGCATGTTGTCGTCGCGCTGGCTTCTGTAATGGAGAAAGCTGCGCACCGTGATGAGAAAGCGATGTGCCAGAGCGGAGTCGTCCTGCCGTTCCACCAGGAGATCTTTTTCATACCGGCTGGCGGAGTAGCGGGCCGATTCCGGTAACAGCTGGTTCAACCAGGCGCAGGTATGAAAGTCGCGCAGGCCACCCAGTCCATCTTTGACGTTGGGCTCCAAATGGAAGAGCGTTCGCTGAAATTTTGCGTGACGGGCGCGCGTCAATTGCGCAATGGCGGCGAACAGTTGAGTGCGCCGGCGTTCCACCAGAGCGGGAATTCGTTCCTGGTCCAGTTCTTCAAACAGCGCGAAATCGCCGGCGATATAGCGGCGATCCAGAAGCGACAGGGTGAACTCGGGATTCTCATCGCTGACCCGTTCGCATTCGGCCAGGGTGCGGCTTGTAGCGCTGGCACGCAGTCCTATGTCCCACAGATCCTGCGACAACTTGCGGATTCCAGCTTTGTGCGCACCTTCCGTGGTGGCGTCGGCGGCAATAAACAGCAGATCGATGTCGGAGTAAGGAAAGAGCTGCCGCCTTCCATATCCTCCAATGGCGGCCAAAGTAAGGCCCCGCGGCCCGTACTCCTCAGAGGCAATATGCTCCAGCCACAGACGCTCGATGAGGTGGTCAACAAGTTCCGCACGGCGCTGCACCAGCACCGGACCATCCTGCGATTCGGAAAAGAACTGCCGCATCTGTTCCGAAGTTCGTTGGTACTCCACGCGCAGCGACTGGATCGAAGATGAGTCTGAGATCGGAATGGCAGGCTCCTTTGCGCGGAATTGAAGAATCCAAGGCCTATCGATTTACAAAGCGGTTTCTCCACGCTCGTCGTTGCGAATGCGAATGGCTTCATCGATGTGCGATACAAAAACCTTGCCGTCGCCAATTTTTCCGGTGCGGGCAGCGGTCAGGATCGCCTGGATCGCGCGCTCGGACATGGCGTCGGTCACGACGATTTCTAGTTTGATTTTTGGCAAGACATCCACGGCATATTCGCGGCCGCGATAGAACTCCGTGTGACCCTTTTGGCGGCCGTGCCCGCGTGCCTCCAGAATGGTGATGCCTTCGACTCCAATTTCGATCAGCGCTTCTTTCACTGCGTCCAATTTCGACGGCTGGATGATCGCTTCAATCTTCTGCATGTTTTACTTCCTCACATTCCTAAAAAAAAGAAAGGCTGATTTTGGACTCGTCGTTCCTCACCGCCAAGGTATACCAGACTGGTATTAAGAAGCCGCAATTTCCCAATCGTAACCCTCTTCGCCGTGCTGGCTCAGGTCAAGCCCCGCATGCTCGTCGGCGGCATCCACGCGCAAGCCTACCAGCATGTCGACGATTTTCAGAAGGACCAGGGTTCCCACAATAGAAAGCGTCCACGCGATGGCGACACCCATCAGCTGATGCGGCACCTGCATCCAGTTGCCATCAAGCCAGCCGACCGGCAACGGGTTGCCATGGACATCTTTGAAGATTGGATTGATGGCGCGGGAAGCGAAGACTCCGGTCAGGATCGCGCCCAGGGTTCCGCCGGCTCCGTGCACGCCAAAGGCATCCAGAGAGTCGTCATAGCCGAACCAGTGTTTCACTTTTGTGACCATAAAGTAGCAGAACAGTCCGGCAAGAAAGCCAATGGCGAGCGCGGACATGGGTCCGACAAAACCGGCGGCCGGGGTAATGGCGACCAGGCCGGCAACTGCGCCCGAGATGGCTCCCAGAGCACTGGGCTTGCCGTTGCGCAGCCATTCTGCCAGGGACCATCCGATGGCCGCGGCGGCCGCGCCAAAATGAGTGGCGACAAAAGCGCTGGTGGCGAGCGTGCCTGCCGACAAGGCGCTACCTGCGTTAAAGCCGAACCAACCCACCCACAGCATGCCTGCTCCAATAAAACTGAGCACCATGCTATGCGGCGGCATCGGCTCCTTGGGATAGTGCAGACGTTTGCCGAGATAGAGGGCGCAGACCAGTGCGGAGACGCCGGAGGTGATGTGGACGACGGTGCCGCCTGCGAAATCCAGTGTACGAATGCCGCCGGACAAAGACGCGTTCAGCAGTCCGTCTTTGCCCCACACCATGTGAGCCATGGGCGCATAGACGAGCAGGGACCACAGCAGGGTAAACAGAGCCATCGCGCTGAACTTCATGCGTTCGGCGAAGGCGCCGGAGATGAGTGCCGGAGTGATGATGGCAAACATCAGCTGGTAAATCATGAAGGTGGCGAAGGGAATGGTGGCGGAGTAGGCCGGGTCAGGCGCGGATCCGACACCGTGCAAAAACGCATGACTCAGTCCGCCGATGAAGCTGGTTCCGGAGCCAAAACACAAGCTGAAGCCGACAAAAGCCCACACGACCGAGATAATGCCGGTCATCGCGAAACTGTGCATCATGGTGCTGAGGACATTTTTTTTCCGGACCAGACCGCCATAAAAAAGCGCCAGGCCGGGGATGGTCATCATGAGCACCAGAGCGGCAGAGACCAGCATCCATGCATTGTCGGCGGAGAGCTGCGCGTTGGCGACTGCCGTATCTAACTGGGCCAGGTGCTGCTGCATCTGCAACTGCGTCTGATGCGCTGCGCCGGTGGTATTACCGGGCGACTGGCACCAGGCGGAAACTCCGGCCATCTGCGCGAAGACGGCGAGAAGAAAGAGAATGCGCAGACAACCCCTGACGCGGCCGGTGCAGTCGGCAAGACCGGGCTGCTCTGGAGTCCATCGCATCAAAGTTGACCCCCGTGGCGGAGAGAAGGAGTAAAAAAGCCGTATGTCAGGCGACATATCTTGACCTTGCGGCTTCCCGCGCACCGTGGACGAGAATGTTTTGGTATGAATTTTTGCGGCATCGTCGCCATCTGTAGATGATTCGCATGTATTGGGTCCAGCGAAGTCACGTGCTTTCAGGGATTAATGGAGAAACTTAATTCTACTTTGCCTTGTGGCTGAGGAAAGGTCGAATACAAATTTTTTATCGAGGTTATCGAGGATACTTATCCGACGGTTGCATCGAAAACACCTTTCATGGAATCGGCAGGGTCGTCCACGGAAAATTTTGCAGGGCCGGCGAACTTTGCCTGAAACAGCCTCCGGGCGGCATGATAATGAATGCAAGCCAATCTTGATCGAAACTGAAGTCTTTCAGAATTCCCGATAGAATTTTAAGGGCGAGACGTTCGGTGGGATTTTTGTCCGCTGCATTGTTGCCGCAGTCGGGTTGTGGCGGCCATTTGGGAATCGTTTCTTTGAGGTGCGAGTGAAAAATCGTAGCATTCGGATAGTTGGGTCGGGTTTGTTGTACGCGGGGTTAGCGGTTGGCTTGATGGTCCAGCAACGTGGGAAGGCAGAGGCGCAGGTGGCGCCGACGCGGCCGCTTGCTGGGGCGGGTTCAATCTTTTTGGCGAATGTATCGTGGCAACCGGTGGAGTCCACGATGATGTTTGGTCCGCAGCAGGACCAGAGCATGCCCGCATTTCAAGCGCCGAAACCGCCGAAGCCGCAGGAAGGCACTCCCAACACGCACACGCCGCCCGCTCAATCCAATGGCAACACTTCGGATGAAGCGTTTCCTCCATTTGTGATCGTGCCGGCGTCAGAAATCGCCGGCAACCTGGGGTCAACCTATATTCCGTTGGACAGCTGGATATATCCGGCGCTGATGCGGCTGTACTCGTTGGGGTACTTGAACAGGGCGTTCGTTGATATGCGCCCATGGACGCGGCTCAGTGTACTGCGCATGCTGTTCGCGGAGCAGGAAAGAATCCACTCCAACACCAATAATGAGCAGGCGCTTGAAATCTACAACGCCGTTCTTGCTGAGTTGGAAGGAGACATCCACAAGACCGGCTATTGGACGACGAACGCGACGTTAGAGTCGCTGTACGAGCGCGCCATGCCGATCGCCGGGACGCCGCTGCGGGACAGCTTCCATCTGGGCCAAACAATCATCAACGATTACGGCCGCCCGTATGAAGAGGGATTCAACAACTATGCGGGTTTCAGCGCGCGCGCGACCTCCGGGCCTTTCGCTCTTTACGTTCGCGGCGAGTATCAGCATGTACCCAGTGCGGATGGCTACTCCCCGGACCTGGCGGCGTCTCTGGCGGCTGTGGATGACACTCCTCCCGTGCCGCAGGACACGATTCCTGAGGGTCCCATTCCGGCGCGCAATTATTTTCGCTTGATTGAAGCCAACTTCTCCGCGACGGTTTTCAATCATGATTTCTCAATTGGGAAGAGCGACGTGTGGGATGGGCCGGCGAAAGGCGGCGCCTTCGCGTGGAGCAATAACGCCGAAAATATTTATTCCTTCCGCATCAACCGCGTCGAACCGCTGAAAATTCCGTTGTTGTCGTACGTGCTGGGCCCGGTACGGTATGAGTTTCTTGTCGGCAGCCTGCAGGGCCATACCGATCCGAATGAGCCCTGGGTACACATGGAGAAGTTCGCTTTCAATCCGACAAACACATTCGAGTTCGGATTTTCACGCACGGTGATCTGGGGCGGCAAGGGGCACGTGCCCATCACCTTCGGCAGCTTCTGGAACAGCTTTACAAGTTTCCAGAATGTTCCGGCGTCGACCAAATTTTCACGCGACGATCCGGGAGCCCGATTCAGCACCTTTGATTTCAGCTGGCGCCTGCCTTATGTGAGTAAACTGGTGACGCTCTATGCCGATTCGGAGGCGCATGATGATGTGACGCCGATCAGTGCGCCGCGCCGCGCGGGCATCCGTTCCGGAATCTTTCTGGCTCGCCTGCCCCACGCTCCCAAGTTCGATCTGCGGGCGGAAGGCGTCTACACCGACGTTCCTGTTAGCAACAGCAATAACGGTAGCTTCATGTACTACGAAACCATTCAGCGGCAGGGTTACACGTATAAGGGCAACATTTTCGGCGACTGGATCAGCCGGGAAGCGAAAGGCGGCCAGGCGTGGCTGACCTATCATATTTCTCCTATGGAGATGTTGCAGCTCTCCTATCGAAATGCCAAGGCGGCCAAGGACTTTATTCCAGGCAACACATTTGCAACCGGAGTGCCGCGGCTGGAGGGCGGGACGACGCAGAACGATTTCACATTTACTGTGGTCAAGCGGCTGAAGCCGGATGTGGAGTTGAACGCCTGGGTGCAGTACGAGCGCTGGAAAGCCCCCGTATATAAAACCGGTGGGCAGAACGACGTCACGACGAATGTTCAGATCACCTGGTACCCGAAGAAGAAGACTCACACCATTCGCAGCTGGTAGGGGGAGCGTGGAAGCCGGAATGATCCTGAACGCGGAGGAAGCGCTCTTCCACATCTCTCCGCAAAAGACGCGGGTAGATATTGGGCGCCCGGCACCATTCGAGCGCCGAAGTAACGCGGAAGCGATCTATCTCAACGTAGCCGCCGGACGAAGTGGCACTGGAAGTCGAGAGTTGCTGCGTCTGAATCTTGTAGTTCTGATACTGAATCGTCAACGTGGCGCTTCCTCCAAAGCGAATCTTCGATACGCTCTTGTTCTGCTCGGGCAACCAGAAATCCCCGACCTTTTTGTAGGTTTCGTGGATGCTGGTGCTCTTGATCCAGAAGGAAGGATTCTGCGCTGGCTCCGCTTGAATCCCGCATACTGCAAAGTCCCGGTCGTTCACGCGAATCGTGCCGCGATACAAATATTTGTTCGGCTTCTTCGGCTCGACAGATAAAACGTACGAGCAGCCGTCCGCCTCCGGCTGATACTCCAGGTCATTAAAGTTGTAATTTTTTCGGTCCAGGCTGACCGCTTCCCTGGTATTTCGCCGCTGCGCATCCGTTTCCGTTTTCAGCAGGCGCTCCAACACCTTATCGAGCAGCAGTTTTGGCCCGCTCTTGGAGATCACTTTGAATTCCTTGGTATTCGGAGCCTCGTACCGCATGGAGACGACCATCCGCGCTTTCAGGTCTTTGGGGAATCCGTCATAGCGAAGGGTATAAATGCGTTCGCCCTCATAGCTCTTCAAAGCTCTGGCCCGCTCTTCGTTCCTTGCAATCAGTTGATCGACAACCTGCGCCAGCGTCATCGGAGACGCGTTCGCTTGGGCGCCATCGCTCGCAGCGGAGACTCGGGCGGGAGAGAACATCGAGAACATATGGATCAGCAGCAACAGCATGGCCGGAAAAGCAAAATGGCGAACCGCGTAGGGCTTAAGAAACCGGCTGGAGAGGTACTGAATCATTCAAACTCCGAATGTGATGGTTGAGCGTCGTGGCCCTGTGAGCGTCCAGGTGGAGACGATACGTTTGGTAGATGTCTTGAAAAGCCTGGCGCCAGGAACTCTCGTTCGCGTGCCGCCGACCCGCTTCTCCCATGGACAATGCCATCTCCGGATCTACCATTAGGTCTGCAATGTAGGATGCGAATTCCGGGGATTCCGGCCGATTGGAAATTTGATGCGCTTGCGATGCTGTTGCATCCGAATCATAGACCATTCCTGAACCACCTGATCGGCCGCGGCGTGCACGATCAGCAGTGGAACATTGCGTTCCCTGGCATGCGCGGCAAGTTTCTGGCAACAACCGCAATCCCATCCGCTCGATGAAACGCATCCTGAAAAAACGCAACCCAGGGAGTGGCCCGGTTCACGAAATGGCCTCAGATCGGCCCTCGGAAAGAGCAGGCAGGTCCACCTCATCGGCGTAAACCCGTTTTGCCGCCCATTGTACGGTAGCGTTTTCCGCCAACCGGAAGACCGAGAAAATGCGCTCGATGAATTCCGGCGGCGATTTCCAGAACGCCGACAGTGGCAGGAACCCGTCCCCGGTTTTGTCTGGATGAAAGACCCTGTCGTCCCAGCGCCGGGATCCTTCCGGATATTCGGGATAGTAGCGGATCACGTCCAGCACCGCATGTGCAATGCGTACGCACATGGGATCGGCATACTGGTGCATGAATAAAATATGGCTGCGTTGTTGGTTGCGAATTTCGTCGACAAACTCTGCAAAGCTTTGTGCATGGCTCAAATTGATCGTAGCGCTCGGCTCGCACGCGTGGCGGTCGCCCCCGGAAACGATCGGCAGGGCCCAGCGTTCCGCCAGCGGCAACACGCGTTTATTCTCCTCCCACTTTCGCATTCCGTTAAACTCCAATGCGTGCACGAATGCGCCGTTCTGCTGCATAAACGTATTCAGGCAAATTGCGTGACGCTCCGCTCCTAGTCCACCCAGATCCCACAATGGATGGTTGAACACGAGCAACACTTCAGGAAACGAATGCAATGCCGCCAGCAGTTCGGTCACGTCGGCGGCGCGCGGCTGATGGGTGTACTGCTCCATTGCCTGAGTCACATCTTTCGCATGCGCGACTGGAAGATTGTGAACTCCCAGGTGAAACACGCTGCCGCAATCGTAAGGAACGGTCCACTCGGTTGACAGTGGAACTTCCACCGTCTCGCTCGCCAGGCGCAAGAAGGATGGAGCTTGAATCGAATCATGATCGGTCAGGCTGACCAGGGCCGCCAGATCGAGCTCGCGCTCAATCTGATCCTTCTCCACTTCGTAAGCCAATTTCGGCGTCAACGGAGAGGTCCAATAGGCACGAGAAAAATCAACCGGCACCACAGACTTTCGATACTGCCGGTCCAGCGCCCGTTGAAGGATCGGCCATTTTTCCGTAAAGGCAGGAATGAATTGCAGCTTCTCTTTCGAGTGTCGCGTGTGGCTATGAAGGGACACTCCGGTTTGATATCCGCGGATACAGTCGGCGCTTCTCCAGATACACGAAACCTTAGTCGATGCCAATGGAAATAGAACCTCTCTGATCTGTGAACACACTACACCTCCCCACCGACATTCGGCACAATTACGTTCGGAAGGGACCCTGCCGCCGTATTCTACTCGTTCCAATTTAAGACATTCTCGTGGCGTCATCTCCTCAGGACCAAGGCCAGCCTTCGCCGTGGTTTTCTCTTAACGTGTTAAGACATCAATGATCTCCGCTAGTCTATCTCAACCGCGATAATCGTGAAGTGTGACCCCCGCCAGCTTCCATAGTGACCTTCGCCATCTTCCTTATGTGACCTCAGCCTAATTCCCATGGAACGACGATCAAAAGCCGCATCAGCTCGGCCTCCGCCTCGCAAATACTCCAATCGCAGCCCGGCAATCAAGAGTCGCGGCCCGTGGGATTCTTATATATCAGGAAGAGTTGGCGACGATACCGGAAGCGTGCAGCGCACGCTATATCTGAAGGCGGGAAAGGGTCGCGAGGAACTCAGGCGACTCCTCCGCGACTTATCAGCCTGATCTCCCACGCGTGATAATCTCAAGAGGGATGCGCCCGTAGCTCAGCTGGATAGAGTGAACGCCTCCGAAGCGTTAGGTCACAAGTTCGAATCTTGTCGGGCGCACCATTACTTTCGCATGGCGTTAGATCGCAAGTCTCCCGGCGGGCTATCGAGCGCAGCATACATCTAATCACGCAGCACTTCATTTCCCCCAACTTCCAAACACGAAGGAGATGCACGCGGATGAGTTATGTTCCCGACGAAAAACGCTACCAGCAGGCGGAGTTTCGCCGCTGCGGTCGATCCGGAATTGTATTGCCCCCGATTTCCCTGGGCCTGTGGCAGAACTTCGGCGGCGCTGACGTTTTTGAAACTGGCCGCGCCGTCATCCGGCGAGCATTTGATCGAGGCGTAACACATTTCGACCTGGCGAATAACTACGGACCGCCCTACGGCTCCGCGGAAGAAAACTTCGGGCAGATTCTTCGCAAGGACTTTCGCGATCACCGCAACGAGCTCATCATCTCCTCCAAAGCCGGCTGGGATATGTGGCCCGGCCCCTACGGCATCGGCGGCTCGCGCAAATACATGCTGGCCTCGCTCGACGAAAGCCTCGAGCGCATGGGTCTGGACTACGTCGACATCTATTACTCCCACAAGCCCGACATGACGACGCCGCTGGAAGAAACCATGGGCGCGCTGGTCACCGCCGTCCACCAGGGCAAAGCTCTTTACGTCGGCATTTCCTCGTACGACGCCGACCGCACCCGCGAAGCCGCGAACATTCTGGAGATGGAAGGCGTTCCCCTGCTGATCCATCAACCCTCCTACTCCATGCTGAATCGCTGGATCGAGAAAGAATTGCTGGGCACGCTGGCCGAGCTCGGCGTCGGCTGCATTGCCTTCTCTCCGCTGGCGCAGGGCCTGCTGACCAACAAATATCTCAACGGCGTGCCGACAAATTCCCGCGCCACCGCCGAGCAAAGTTCGCTGCTCAAGGAATTCCTCAGCGAGCAGAACCTTCAGCGCGTGCGTTCCCTGAATGAGCTTGCAAAAGGCCGCGGCCAGACCCTGGCGCAGATGGCGATTGCTTGGGTGTTGCGCGATCCTCGCGTCACCACGGCACTAATCGGCGCGCGCAATGTGGATCAGCTCAACGATTCACTCGATGCCGTCAAGAAGCTTCAATTCACCGATGCCGAGCTGAAAGAGATCGACCGTTTTGCGCAAGACAGCGGAATCGATCTTTGGAAAGATGCACGCGAAGGACGAGAGTAGCCCGGCAAGGTTCCGCATCAATTCCGCGCATCTTCGACCCGTCTCACTGCATCCACTGCATGAGACACTTGGCATGTGCGCTGCAGTCCGGGGTACCGGCATCAGCCGCGCAACCCATCCGTCAGGAGCGACGCGCACTTGAACGCAGATTGCTATCCCGTTACGGCGCTGCCGCACGTCAGCGATCTCTATCGCGACTATGTGTCCGGCAATTGGGAAAAGCTGCGCGCGTTTTATTCGGAAGCCGCCGCCAACGAAGGCCAGTGGATGAAGAATCCGCCGCAAATGGATCCGGCCCGGCGCCACGCGATTGTCGAATTACTGCGGCAACAGAATCGGGAGTTTGGTGGAGGCGCGGAAACACAATCCAACCTCGATCGCCTCGCCGCCGGAGCAGGCGCCGTAGTCACCGGTCAACAGGTCGCGCTCTTCGGCGGTCCACTCATGACCCTGATGAAGGCCGCAACCGCCATTCATCTGGCTGCGGAAGCCTCCCGCGCCGGCTACCCGCATGTCCCCATCTTTTGGCTGGCGACCGAAGACCACGACTTCGACGAAGTCAACCAGGCCACATTCCTCTGTGGCAGCGATATCAGCACGCTCCGTCTGCCGCATCATCCCTCGCCCGGCCGGCCCGTTGGCAACTTGCCTTTCGGCGAAGCGATCGTGCCCCTCGTCGATGAACTGCGCCGATGTCTCGGCGAAAATGCTGTCACTGAACTGGTCGCCTCCCTCTACACACCCGCCGCTACTTTTGCCTCTGCGTTTGCGGCGCTGCTGTCGCGCATTTTCGGCCGCTACGGCCTTATCGTCATCGACGCTTCCTCACGGCCATTCCACGCACTGGCGCATTCCACACTGCTCGCGGCACTGCAAAAGGCCGACGAACTACACGCCGCTCTGCTTGAACGTGCTCACGCGTTGGAGCAATCCGGTTATCACGCCCAGGTGATGGTGGGTGAGTTTTCAAGCCCAGTCTTCCTGAACGATGCAACCACCGGCGTTCGCACCGCCCTCAGAAAATCCGCTGGCGACAAATGGTCGGCCGGTCCCGCGCATTACACCACCGATGACCTGATCCGAATTCTCGACACCGCCCCGGAACGTCTGAGCCCCAACGCCTTGCTGCGTCCCGTGGTTCAGGACACGCTGCTGCCTACCTCCGCCTACATCGGTGGCCCGGCAGAAGTTGCCTATTTTGCCCAATCGCAGGTCCTGTATCAGCACATTCTCGGTCGCACCACGCCAGTTTTGCCGCGCTATTCTGCCACATTATTAGAGCCGTCGATGGCGCAGTTACTGCACAAACATGGGCTCACCTTGCCCGACGTTTATATGACACCCGACGCGCTGGCGCATCGACTCGCCGCCCGCGCCATGCCGGTCGAAGCCAAGCGCAAGCTCGCTGCCGCCGGCAACGCATTGCATGACGAACTTTCCGCCGTCACCGAATGGATGCGCGCACAGGATGAAGGTCTGGGCCACGCTGCCGACGTCGCCGCATCGAAAATGCTGTACCAGATGAATCGGCTGCGACGACTCTCCGCAAACTTTCAGCTGCAGCGCGATCAAAGCCTGCGTCGCGCGGCAAATGCGCTGTGTCAGAATCTTTTTCCCAACGGCAATCTACAGGAGCGTGTCTTTGCCGGCATTTCATTTCTCTCGCGATTGGAACCGCCTTTGATCGACACGCTGGTCGAGCAAGCCCGTACCGGCCATTGCGGCCACCACGCTCTATTTTTATAGCCCAGCCGTCGCTGCGTGGATGCACTGCCTGGCAATTGGTTGCCCCACATTTCTCATCGAAACTGGCATTTTCCGTGTCCTTCACATCAATCTCCCCACGGCGAATCCGCATCCCATCTTTCAATGTCGACCTCATCAACACCCTTTTCTAAACTTGGTTCATCGTTTGCGGCGTCGAGGCAAAAACCCTCATCCCGAGAAGAAAACTCAATGATTGATTTCCACGCGTTGCAACATTGCGAAACCTGCCGCATGCAGGAGCATTTATTAACCGGGCAATTGACTCCCGCGCTTCGCCAGGAACTCAACTCCCTCGCGTTTCGCGTTTCCCTGCCCGGCGGCTCGACCGTCTTTCAGGAGGGCCAGGAGGCCAATGGCATTTTCATCCTACGCAAAGGCCGTGCCAAAGTAGCGATGAATTCAGAACTCGGTCGCACCGTCATCCTGTATCTCGCCGCCCCCGGAGAGTTGTTAGGACTCAGCTCCGTCATCTCCGGCACTCCGCGCCAGGTGTCCGCCGTGACCGTCGAACCGTGCGACCTCGACCTGGTGCGACGCGACGATTTCCTCGCCTTCCTTAACAGCCACGAAACTCAGTTCCGCGCCGCACTCGACGAACTGGCGCAGCAACACAACTGCATCCTGAATGCGATTCGCCGGCTCTCGCTCGCGCCTTCGCTATTGGCGAACGTGGCGCGCTTTCTGCTCGGTCTTAACTGTCCGGAAGACAAACCGCAGACCGATAAGATCCATTTGAAGCACACTCAGGAAGAGATTGCGCAGCAGCTCGGCACCACCCGCGAATCCGTCACTCGCACTCTCGCCAAACTGCGTAGAGAGCGCATTATCGAACAGCGCGGACACGTCCTGACCATCCGCAATCGCAGCCTGCTGGAGCACATTGCCAGCGCCCGCGTCGATGAAGCTGCCCTGAAGCTTGCATGAGCCATAAAGTTGTATCCTAATGCGGAGCCAAAACTCCGCAGAGGGGATACAACCATGACCGCTAAGACTTCGAACATTTTTGATATCACCTGTCCCGACTGCGGTGCCATCGTCAAGGTGGATGCGACCACCCACGCGGTCATCGCTCACACGCCCGCGCCGCGAAAAAAGACGTTTGAAGATTTCGAGGCCGCCACCCGCGCCCTGAAAGATCAGGAAGAGCGCAAGCAGGCGCTGTTTCGGCAGTCGGTGGAAGCCGAGAAAAATAAGGATGATGTGCTGGAAAAGAAATTCTCTGAAGCCCTGCGCCGCGCCAAAGAGTCGCCCAGCGAATCCCGACCGCTCCGTGACTTCGATCTGGACTGATCCAGGCCTACCCGAGCAGGCTGGCACTCTACTTCAACGCGCGCATAACCGCAGCCACAGATGTTTCCCACTCCGGCAAGCTGCAGTCGAATTCCCGCGCCACTTTCGCGCAATTTAGCTGAGAATTTTTGGGCCGCTCCGCCGGTGTTGGATAATCTGACGAAGGAATCGCTATTAGTCGCGCAAACATTGTCTCTTGTGCCGTCGCGGACTTCGCCCGCACCCGGACCGCCTCTTCCGCGAAACCGAACCAACTGGTTTTCCCCGCCGCCGTCAAGTGGTACACGCCCGACTTCGTCATCGCAAAGTTCTCGCGATGCCATTTCTCAGCAATTGACGCGGTCGCCTTGGCAATGTCGCGCGACCATGTCGGCGCGCCAATCTGGTCGTTCACGACGTGCAGTTCCGGCCGCTCCATCGCCAGCCGCAGAATCGTCAGCAGAAAATTTTTCCCCTCCGCGCCATACACCCAGCTTGTCCGCAAAATCAGGTAAGGTATGCCCGCAGCTGCCAGCGCCTTCTCTCCATCCAATTTGCTTTTTCCATATACGCTCCGCGGGTGCGGTCGGTCGCTCTCCACATACGGCGTCTCTTTGCTGCCATCGAACACGTAATCTGTCGAATAGTGAATCACTGCCGCGCCCACACTCTTCGCTGCCGCCGCCAACGTCTCCACCGCTTCCGCATTCACCCGATGAGCAAAGTCCGGCTCGCTTTCTGCTTTGTCCACCGCGGTATAGGCCGCGGCATTCACAATCAACTGCGGCCGCAGCTCATGTACCACGTCGCCGATCGCATAATCAGAGGTCAAATCGAGCTCGTCGCGACTCGTGGCCGTCACTTCGCCCAACTTCGTCAGCGACCGATTCAGTTCGCGGCCAATCTGCCCATCACGCCCGGTTAACAGAATCCGCAGGCCGCCCGAATGTTTTTCTTTCATACATCCGCCTCGCGCAAAACCTGCAACAAATAGTTTCCATACCCGCTCTTGCCGAGCTTGGCCGCCAGCCGCTGCATCTGGGCGGCGTCAATATAGCCAAGGTGGTAAGCAATCTCCTCGGGACAAGCCACCTTCAGCCCTTGCCGCTTTTCAATCGTCTGGATAAAGCTGGCCGCCTCAATCAAAGAATCCTGGGTTCCCGTGTCCAGCCAAGCAAACCCGCGCCCCAGCACTTCCACATGTAATTGCCCGCGTTCCAGGTACCAGCGATTCAGGTCTGTGATCTCCAGCTCTCCACGCGCCGAAGGCTTCAGCGACTTCGCCACTTCCACCACCTGCGTGTCATAGAAATACACGCCCGTCACCGCAAAACGGGACTTCGGCTTCTGCGGTTTCTCTTCAATGGAAATCGCTCGCCGATTCCCGTCGAACTCCACCACGCCGTAGCGCTCCGGATCCTGCACCGGATAGGCAAACACGGTCGCGCCTTCTTCCCGCTTCGCCGCAGCCTGCAACATGCCGGAAAGATCGTGGCCGTAAAAAATGTTGTCGCCCAGCACCAGCGCCGACCGCTGGCCATCGACGAATCGTTCCCCGATCAAAAACGCTTGCGCCAGGCCACCCGGCTCCGGCTGTACCGCATAGGAAAACTTCATTCCCCATTGCTCGCCGGTTCCCAGCAACGCGGCAAATCGCGGCGTGTCCTCGGGTGTGGAAATGATCAACACGTCGCGAATCCCCGCCAGCATAAGCGCCGACAGCGGATAGTAGATCATCGGCTTGTCGTAGACCGGCAGCAGTTGCTTGCTGGCCGCAATTGTCAGTGGATATAACCGCGTTCCCGACCCACCGGCCAGAATAATTCCGCGCACACTCGCTCCTTTATTTGTCGACTCTACCCTGTCCCGCTCTCGCTGGCTCGGCTGCTCGACCGTCCGCTCGATTTTCATAATTCTGTTCAATCCATGCGCGATATTCGCCGCTCAATACATCCGCAATCCAGTCTGGATGCTCCAGGTACCACTCCACCGTCTTGCGTAGCCCCGTCGCAAATGTCTCCTGCGCCCGCCAGCCCAGTTCCTGTTCCAGCTTGGTCGCGTCGATTGCATACCGCCGGTCATGCCCCGGCCGATCCTTCACGAAACGGATCAGCTGCTTGTGTGGGCGATGCGGCGAACTTGGCCGCAGCTCATCCAGAATTTCGCAGATGGTTTCAACGACCTCTCGGTTGCTGCGCTCATTTCTGCCGCCGATGTTATAGGTTTCCCCCTGCCTTCCCTTTTCCAGCACCAGTCGCAGCGCCGCGCAATGGTCCCGCACATACAGCCAGTCGCGCACATTCAATCCATCGCCATAGATCGGCAGCGGCTTGCCTTCCAGCGCATGCGTAATCATCAGCGGAATCAGTTTTTCCGGAAAATGATACGGCCCATAATTATTCGAGCAATTCGTGATCATCGTCGGCAGCCCGTAGGTATGGAAATAGGCTCGCACCAGATGATCGGAAGCTGCCTTGGTTGCGGAATAGGGACTGTTCGGCGAATACGGCGTGCTCTCGCAGAACGCCGGATCGTCGGCTCCCAGCGAGCCATACACCTCGTCCGTGGAAACATGCAGAAATCGAAATTCCGCCCGTTCCGGCTCGGGCAATTGGTTCCAATAGGCCCGCGCCGCCTCCAGCAACACAAACGTTCCGCGCACATTCGTTTCGACAAACGCGTCCGGCCCCAGGATCGAGCGGTCGACATGGCTTTCCGCCGCAAAATGCACGATCGCCCGCGGCCTATATTCCTCCAGCAACGCCTTCATCCGGCTTTGATCACAGATGTCTGCACGAACAAACCTGTATTGCGGATGTGTCGAAACGCTCTCCAGATTTTTCAGGTTGCCGGCGTAGGTCAGGCAATCGACGTTCACCAAAGGAGCGACAGACCCAGCAGGATCTTCCAGCCAGGCCAACACGAAATTCGAGCCGATAAATCCTGCACCGCCCGTCACGATAATCGAAGATGGCATGAAAATTACTTTATCCTTAACAAGGTGAAGGCTTGATCCAATATCATTCCAGCGAATCCACGGCTTCGACGATTCAGCGCTGGCCAGAAGCCCAGTCTACTGGATCGCAGGATCATAATGGCCCGCGTCTTTCATTCGCGAAGATCGCCCACTTCAATCAGGACGGCATCACCCAATGAAACCTCTCGATCCAGCAGCTTCCCTCCTGCCGGCGTCTACTCCCAGATTGACTCGGCGGCGTCTTCTCCAGCGGGCTGCTCAGATCGCCGTCGCGGCAGCCGCCGAAACGCTCATGCCCCCGAACGTACAGCGTGCCTTGGCGTCGGGGTGGTTCGGTCATCGCGGGTCGATGCGCGATATCAAGCATGTCGTTGTTCTCATGCAGGAAAACCGTTCCTTCGATCACTATTTCGGTACGCTGGCGGGAGTTCGCGGGTTTGCCGATCCAGCAGCGCTGACACTGTCGACTGGAAAGTCGGTTTTTTACCAACCCGATGCCGTCAATCCTCTCGAATACCTTCTGCCATTTCATTTGGACACGCGTGCGACAAGCGCCCAGAAAATTCCCTCCACCAGCCACGCCTGGGCAGTTCAGCATGCTGCCTGGAATGGCGGACGGATGGATCAGTGGCTGGCAGCCCATCGCAAAGCCGACGGAGAACATGGACCCTACTGCATGGGCTATTACGAACGCGCCGATATTCCATTTCATTTCGCCCTGGCGGAAACATTTACCGTTTGCGATGCGTACCACTGCTCCGTCATGGGGCCGACATGGCCAAATCGTATGTATTGGATGACCGGAACCAACGACCCGGGCGGTCTTCACCGAGGTCCCATCATCTCCAATCGAGCGCCAAAGAATGGCTATTCCTGGACGACCTATCCCGAACGGCTGGAACGGGCCGGCATTTCATGGAAGCTGTATCAGCAGAAAGACAACTACGGCTGCAATATGCTGGAAAACTTTGAGGCCTTCCAGCAGGCACCTAAGGGATCGGCGCTGTATGCCAAGGGTATGGCTCGCGATCCGGATGGCCAGTTTGAATACGACGCCATACACGACAAACTTCCCACTGTCTCCTGGATTATTCCTACAAGTTTTCAATCCGAACATCCCGACTACATGCCCGCCGACGGCGCCGCCTTCGTTGCCAGCAAGATCGATGCGATTGCCTCCAATCCAGAAGTGTGGGCTAAGACCGTCTTTATTCTCAACTATGACGAAAACGACGGTATCTTCGATCACGTGCCTCCGCCAATCCCGCCGATTGGAACGCCTCAGGAGTTCATCGATGGCCTTCCTATTGGCGCGGGTTTTCGCGTGCCCTGCATCGTCGTTTCGCCTTGGACCACCGGCGGCTGGGTATGCAGCCAGCAATTCGACCACACCTCTGTCCTGCAGTTTCTGGAACGCTTCACTGGCGTTCGCGAGCCGAACATCAGTGCATGGCGCAGACAAACGTTTGGCGATTTAACTTCTGCATTTCGCTTCCAACATGGGAAACAGAAGTCGCCAGAGCTGCCAGACACAACGACTTCGTTGAACCTTGCCCAGTATGAGTCTGTGCGTTTGCCTCAACCGGTGTTTCCAACGACGACACAGCTGTTTCCAAAACAGGAAAGCGGCTCCCGCAAGCGCACCTGAGGCGGCACGGTACACTTTCCCTATGGAAGTTCTTCTCACCCGGCTGCCCGGTGTCCTGCGGCTACAGCCTCGTATGTTTACCGACGACCGCGGCTGGTTTGCCGAAACATTTAACGAAGCCGGCTTCCAGAAAGCCGGCCTTCCCTCCCACTTTGTCCAGGACAATCAGTCCCACTCCCGCCGGCATGTCTTGCGAGGGCTGCATTTTCAGTTGCAGCATCCCCAGGGCAAGCTAGTGCGCACCGTAGCTGGCCGAATTTTTGACGTTGCCGTCGATGTTCGCCGTTCTTCCGCCCATTTTGGCCAGTGGGTAGGTGTCGAACTGAGCGCGGAAACGCCGGAAATGCTCTGGATTCCTCCCGGTTTTGCCCATGGCTTCCTGGTTCTTTCCGAGTCCGCCGACGTTTTATACAAAACCACGGATTTCTACGCCCCGGCCGCCGAACGGACCATCCGGTGGAACGATCCAGCGATCGGAATCGAATGGCCGCTGACAGCCCAACCCATTGTTGCCGCCAAGGATGCCGCCGGCACCCCGCTCGACCAGACTGACGTGCCCAACTAGTCAACATCCCCGCAGCAAAACTCTGCTGCCCGCAGTCCCTGCATGTACTTCGCGCCAAAAACCGACCACCCCTCGTAATTGTGCATCTGTAAATCTCGACCTCGACCCGCGGTAATCCCGGATGCATTCCGCCGCCGGGATTATTCCAGCCTCGTAGAAGTTTTCAAAGGGATAAGTGATGTATCGGATTCCTCCATGTTTGTACAGATCACGGAAGTTTTTTTATCGTGTTATTACCCGAAATGGGATAGACTCAGTCAGACAATTCCACAACTTACAGTTGTTTTTGAGTCAAGTACAAGAAAACTAAAGTGCGCCAAGTCCGGCACTCGTTTTCAGTTCAACTTGAGATTACGTAGAAAGTTGCACACTATTTTGGCTCTTCTGCCTGCGCCTACAGGAACCCGCCATGTGCTCGTTCACCGCGTACGGCAAGAAGAACCGTTAGTATCGGCACTCGCGCGGCACAGGCTGGGAAAGGCACGATTCTCTCACCTGACTCAATTTCAGCCGCGCCAATGAACCCGAAACCTGCGGCCTGAGAGCCCAATGTTTCGAAATGATTCCGGGTGGTTCAGTCCGGTCGGCGTTGACGCACAGCTGACCCTTCTTCCATTCAAGTACGTGACGCAGTTTCATCGTTCTTCTTTTTTTTTGAGGTAAATATCATGCCCCGGTTCTCCCGTGTATTCGCCAGCGTTTCCTCTTTTCGGTTCGCCTCTACCACAGTCGCAGCGACCATGTTCGCAGGTCTGTTGACGCTTCCCAACCCCGCCCGTGCGCAAGGCTTGTTTCAGGCGCCGACACCAACCTTGACCACCGGCACCGTGCCCCAGGGAGTCGCCGCCGCGGATTTCAACCGCTCCGGCTGGGTCGGAATGGTCGTCGCCAACAGCACCAGCACGAACGTCAAGGTCTTTCTTGGCACCAGTCCGAACACATTCAATGGCGGGACCAGTTACACGGTGTGCACAAACCCCACCGCCGTGCTGGCCACCGACATAAATCACGACGGATATCCGGATGTCATTGTCGCCTGCACCAGTTCCGCCACGATTGACGTGCTGTTCAACAATGGCGCGGGTGGCTTTGGTGCAGCGGTACCCTATGCTCTCAGCGGTAAGCCGGTCGCGTTGGTCGCTGGAGACTTTGTCGGCAACGGCTACGTGGATGTTGCCTCCGCAGACTCCAACGGTCACGTCTCGGTTCTTCTGAATACAACCGGTAACGGAACGTTCGCCTCCAGTCACGCCACTGTTACAGGCACACTATCGGGAATCGCAGCGGGCGATTTCAACAAAGATGGGAAGCTCGACCTGGCCGCCTCCGATAGCGCCAACAGCACGGTCCACGTATTAACCAATGATGGCACCGGCACTTTCGCCGAATTCGGCGCCTATTCAACGGGAGCGGGAACCACGCCGAGCAGTATCGTGGCTGCAGATTTCAACCAGGATGGCAACATGGACGTTGCCACATCCAACCCGGGCACCAATACAGCGGTCATTTTGGTTGGCAACGGTACGGGAGTTTTGACACGCAAGCCGGTGCAGGCGGCCGGAACGGATCCGATCGCCCTCGCAACCACCGATGTGAATAACGATGGCTATCCCGATGTCGTGGCGTTTGACAAACTTTCTGCGTCCAGCGGCGCGGTAACGGTCCTGCTTGGTTACGGAGATGGCACGCTTCAAGCCCCCCAAACGATCAGCGAGAGCTTCTTGCCCGGTACTCAAGCTGCGGTTGCGGATTTCAATCTCGATGGCAGCCCCGATCTGGCAGTGACTCGGCAGAATACAAGCCAGGTTAGTGTGTTGCTGAACAACATTCTGGAGACGCAGTATCCCGATGGGCGAAGCTTCACCGCCTACAACCCGTTAGCCACCGGCATGGGCAACTTCGCCGACAGTATTGCGGTGGGCGACTTCAATCGAGACGGCAAACTCGACGTGGCAATCAGCTATCTGCAAGACAATGACGTTCGGATATTGTTCGGCAACGGGGCCGGTTCGTTCTCTGCCGGGGCTACATATGCGGTCGGTAGCCAACCCTATTGGGTTGCTTCCGCGGACCTTAACGGCGACGGTTATCCCGATCTCGTCACCGCCAACACCAACGTGAATGGAACCAATGGCACCGTCAGCGTTTTGCTGAATAACAAAAATGGAACATTTGCCAGTGCCGCCACCTACAACGTAGGCAAACAGCCCTACCAGGTTGCCATTGGCGATGTGAACGGCGATGGTTATCCCGATTTGGCCGTCACCGACAATGGTGCCAATACGGTGACGATCCTTATGGGATCCAAGACCGGAACCTTCACCGTGTCAGCCGCGACGTTGGCCACATGCGCCAATCCGTACGGCGTGGCCATTGGCGACTTCAAACACAACGGCTTCCCCTCAGTGGCCGTCACCTGCTACAGTTCGGCGGCGACCGGACTCGAAGTCTTCCCTAATAACGGCAACGGCACCTTCGGGTCACCGTTCATGACCGCGACGAATGCAAATCCCACTTCCCTGGTTGTCGGTGACTTCAATCGCGATGGCAAATTGGACATCGTGGTTGGGAACGCGACGGCCAACAACGTTTCCTTCTTTGCCGGAAACGGCAACAATACCTTTGGAGTCAACCAGACCAGTCCATCGCTCAATTTCCCTGACTCCATCGTCGCGGGCGACTTCAACGGCGACGGTATTCTCGACATCGCGGGCGTCGCTCCCAACTTCAATGCAATTGAGGTCACTCTGGGCGTCGGCGATGGTACTTTTGGCACCTTCCAGCAGCGCGCAGCAGGACAGTTCACGGCGAAAACTCAGCCCTGGGCTTTGGCTGCGGGCGACTTCAATGGCGATGGTCAGTTGGACATCGTCACCGCCAACACGTACCACCAGGTCAACATTGCCACCCCCGCATTTCAGTCGCGCTATCTGGGCCAATATCCGGCCAACCCCTCCGGCAACCCCAGTGTGGATGTGCTGATCAATGCGTCAGCGGCACAGGTCAATCTCTCGACTTCCCCCAGCTCGCCCATTGCCTCCAATAATACGAGCGTGCTGCTGCAGGCGACAGTTCAGCCTGCTCTAAGCGGCCCAACCCCAACCGGTGCGATCCTCTTTGAGCTGCAGACTCTGGACGGGACGACAACATACGGTCTTGGCTCCATAAGCGGCGGTGCGGCATCGTACAATGTCGGACACCTCGACAGCGGATCGTACCAGTTCACCTCGCTCTACAACGGCGACTCGAACTATCAGCCGGCAACTGCCGTTCCCGTTGTGTTCACAGTCTCCGGCAGCGTACCGACTTCCGGAACCACGTGCAATGGGACATATACCGGCACATTCCACGGAGGCATCACAGTCTCGCCCGGCCAGGACTGCAGTTTCGTAAGCGGAGGAGTGGACGGAGGCATAACGAACAACGGCGGGACTGTGTCGCTAACCAACGCCACAGTGAATGGTGGCGTGACGAACAATAGCGGCAGCCTGACATTGACGGGGGCCTCAGTGAACGGCGGTGTGACGGTCAGCGGAGGCGTAATCGCAATAGGAGCTGGGACGGACATTCACGGAGATGTCAACATCAGCGGCCTGAGCGGCTCCAGCTCGGTTTGCGGAGCCTCTATGAACGGCAATGAAACGGTGGGCCCAAACACTGCTCCGCTCGTGTTCGGGAATCCACCCTCATGCGCGGGCAATAGCCTAAAAGGCGGTATAACATTCACCGGCAACTCGTCCCTGGAGGTGTTCGGCAACGCGATCGGCAACACATTGGCCTGCCAGGGCAATACGTCGATCACCGGAGGCGGCAACACGGCCAAATCCAAGACAGGACAGTGCGCCACGTTCTAACGGCATCCGTCCAACACTGGGCTGCGGCTCTGGCCCGAAAGGGCCGCATCCGCATACGAAATCCTGGCTTGAGTCCAGGAAGAGCTTTTAGAATTTGCACTTGCGCGGCACAGGTTGAGAAAGGCACCTCTCGCTCACCTGACTCAATATCAGCCGCGCCAATGAACCCGAAACCTGCGGCCCGAGAGCCGGATGTTTCGAAATGATTCTGGGTGGTTCAATCCGGTCGGCGTTGAAACATAGCCGACCCTTCTTCCACTCAAGTAGGTGACGCAGTTTCACCGTTGTAATTTTCTTTGAGGTCAACATCATGTCCCGATTCTCCTTATTCGCCAGCGGTTCTTCTCTCCGGTTCGCCTCCACCATCGTCGTCGCGGCCATGTTCGCAGGTCTGCTGACGCTTCCTAACTCCGCCCATGCGCAAGGCCTGATTCAGGCGCCGACACCCAACCTGACCACGGGTACCGTGCCCCAAGGCGTCGCCGCCGCCGATTTCGCTCGCTCCGGCTGGACCGGAATGGTCGTCGCTGACAGCACCAACAAGAACATCAAGGTTTTCCTGGGTACAGGCTCTAACACATTCAATGGAGGGACCATTTATCCGGTGTGCACAAACCCCACCGCCGTACTGGCCACCGACATAAATCACGACGGATATCCCGATATCATCGTGGCCTGCACCAGTTCCGCCACGATTGACGTGCTGTTGAACAGCGGCACGGGTACCTTTGGCACCGCCGTTCCCTATGCTCTCAGCGGACAACCGGTCGCGTTGGTCGCCGGTGATTTTGTTGGCAACGGATACATCGATGTTGCCTCCGCAGACTCCAACGGCAATGTCTCAATTCTTCTGAACACAACCGGCAACGGAACCTTCTCCTCTAGTCACGTCGTTCTTACCGGTACTCTATCGGGAATCGCAGCGGGCGATTTCAACAAAGATGGGCACCTCGACCTGGCAGTCTCCGACAGCGCCAACAGCAGTGTCCATGTCCTGACCAATAATGGGACTGGCACCTTCACCCAATTCGGCACCTATTCCGCTGGTGCGGGAACCAAACCCAGCAGCATCGTGGCTGCGGATTTCAACCAGGATGGCAACATGGACGTTGCCACAGCAAATCCCGGCAAAAACACGGCAACCATCCTGCTTGGAAATGGGACTGGCTTGCTGACAGTGCAAGCTGCCCAACCGACCGGTACCGATCCAATCGCGCTTGCAACTACCGATGTGAATAGCGATGGCTACCCCGATCTCGTGGCGTTTGATGAGTTCTCCACATCGAGCGGTGCGGTGGCAATTCTACTTGGAAACGGGGATGGCACACTTCAAGTTGCCCAAACGACGAACCAGAGCTTCCTGCCTGGTACTCACCCTGCGGTCGCCGATTTCAACCGGGACGGCAAGCCGGATGTCGCGGTCGTTAAGCAGAATGCCAACATGGCGTCCGTTCTTCTCAACAACACGCTTCCCACGCAATATCCTGACGGGCGCAGCTTCGCCGCCTACAACCCTGTAACTAACGGCTACGGCAACTTCGCCGACAGCGTCGCAGTGGGTGACTTCAATAAGGACGGTAACCTCGACGTCGCGGTAAGCTATTTGCAGGACAATGATGTTCAGGTGTTGCTCGGTACAGGCAGCGGTTCCTTTTCCTCCGCAGCCGCGTATCCCCTTGGCAACCAGCCCTACTGGATCGCTTCGGGCGATCTGAACGGGGATGGGTATCCCGATCTCGTCGCAACCAACACCAACGTCAATGGAACCACCGGTACCGTAAGCGTTCTACTGAATAACAAAAATGGAACGTTTGCCAGCGCCGCCAGCTATCCAGTCGGCAAGCAGCCCTACCAGGTTGCAATTGGAGATGTGAATGGAGACGGCCATCCTGACCTGGCTGTCACCAACTATGGCGCTAATACAGTGACCATCCTGTTTGGATCGAGCACCGGTGCGTTCACCGTGCAGCCGGCAACGCTGGCCACCTGCGCCAATCCGTACGGCGTGGCCATTGGCGATTTCAAACACAACGGCTTCCCCTCAGTGGCCGTCACCTGCTATTCAAGCTCTCAACTCGAAATCTTTCCGAACAATGGCAATGGCACCTTTGGCACCCCCTACATGTATACCGTCCTAAACTCGATCAACGGGCTCACTCCCAACCCGGCATCGATCGCGTTAGGAGACTTTAATCGCGATGGCAAGCTTGATATCGTAGTCGGCAACACCACCGCGAACAACATCGCGTTCTTTGCCGGCAACGGTGACAACACATTTGCCGCCAGCGTCGAAAGCCCGTCGCTCAACTTCCCTGATTCCATCGTGGCCGGAGACTTCAACGGCGACGGTATTCTTGACATCGCTGGCGTGGCTCCCAACTTCAACGCAGTCGAGCTCACCCTCGGCGTTGGTAACGGCACGTTTGGCAGCATCGCGCAGCGCGCCCCCGGACAATTGACGGCGAAAACTCAGCCCTGGGCTTTGGCAGCCGGCGACTTCAACAATGATGGCCAGCTCGATATCGTCACCGCCAACACCTTCCACCAGGTCAACATTGCCAGTCCGGCCTACCAGTCGCGCTATTTGGGGCAATATCCTGCCAACCCAGGCGGTTATCCCAGCATCGACTTGCTGATGAATGGGTCGGCAGCGCAGATCAACCTGACAACTTCGCCAAGTTCGCCCCTCCCGTATAACAACTCGGGTGTGACCGTTAACGCGAATGTTCAACCGGCGTACACCGGAGGAACACCAACCGGATCCCTGATCTTTGAAAACTCGTCGGGTACTGTAATCGGTACCGGTCCTTATACTTTGGACGCGAATGGCACCGCGACATATCCCATCGGCCACCTTGGGAGCGGATCGTACCTATTCACTTCGCTCTACTCCGGCGATGCCAACTTCCAGCCGTCCACGGGCTCGGGTTCGGCATTTGCCGTCACCGTCAACGGAACCCCTGTAAGCTTGACCATTAGCCCGTCGTCTGTAGGTTATGGAGGGACTTTCACCGCCACTGTCGACGTAAGCGGCGGTGCGACGGGCTTGGGACGCCCCACCGGTTCCCTTACCATCTATAGCTCTACCGGATTTGCGCTGGGGACCATCACTTTGACTAACCAGGGAACGAACGACACAGGTGGAACCAAAACATTCACCGCGGTCGCTCCCAACCTGGTTCCAGGAAGCTACGAGTTCTATGCTATCTACACCCCCACCAACGGCAATTACCAGCTTGGCAGCTCGTCTTATGCTCCCTTAACTGTGACGACGGCAACGACTTCGACGGCGCTCGCTTGCACCTATGGCTTGTTCTCCATCAATTGCACGGCGACCATCACCAATACGGTAACCGGCAATCCGGTTCCGGCTGGCTTGACGGTGGATTTCACAATTAACGGCGGCAATTTGACTCCTGAAACGACGAATGCCGCTGGGAAGGCTACATTCACCTATGGCGAGTTTTTCGGTTCGTTCTCTATAACCGCTACCTTCCCGGCGCAGACGTACTATCAAACGTCAAGCGCCTCCGGTAACGTTGTTTGCTTCATCATCTGCGGCTTGGATCGCACAGTCACAGGCAGCCCATTCACGTCGCTCACCTTATTCGGGCAGGCCAATCAGCCTGCTCCGTTCCTGCTTTTTTAACGCAACACCCTCAACTTCCCCCCAAGGGCTGCCGCTTCCAAGCGGCGGCCCTCTTTTTTTGCACCGCTTCGTCGCCCTTTCTTCTCCGTGATCGTCCTCGCCGCCTTGTTCCCCTCAAACCTGGAGCTCCTCCGATTCTTAAATGTCTATGAATTGGCTTCCCTCACCCGATTTTCTGGCATCCAACCAATTGCCGAACTTCTCCGCCACCTTTTGCGGAAGCGAAGTCCTGTAACAGTGTTGCAACACTTACCAGAGACCGTGGGGGTGACTCTTATAGTTCACGCCTCGGCTCTGAACGGATCGAGAAAGCACAACAATCAATTCAGCCCTCCCCCCTGCAAGCATTTGTCTATTCACTTTTGCCTTTCCTCAGCACGACCGCACTCGTTGGTGCGGCAACCTCGGGATCGGATCGCATCGCGGGCGAGTCCGATTCCCTTGATTCACTCCGCCGATTGATGTTGAGGTCGCTGAATTTCTTTCGAGGTTTTGGCTATGAATCCGGTACTGTTCGCATGTCTCGTCTTTTCGTGTTCGTGGGCATCATCGCAGGCTTTCTTTTCTCTGTCTGCGCTCACGCGCAGGCCCTGTTTCAGCCGCTGGGGGGCTCCGGCTCCCAGAGCAAGACATTTACCGCGGGAACGATGCCGCTTGGAGTTGCCTCCGCCGACTTCAACCACGACGGCTACCAGGACATGGTGGTCGCCAATAAAACGGCGAACACTATCAGTGTGTATCTTTCCAATGGCACGGGCGGTTTTCAATCCCCGGCCACGTACCCCACTTGCGGCGGCCCCACAGCGGCGCTTGCAGAGGACCTCGATCTGACTGGACTTCCTGACATCGTCGTGACCTGCAACACCCCCACTTCGAACGTGATCCAGGTTTTCCTGAATCTCGGCAACGGAACCTTCGATCCGACAGAGGGAAATGGAACGACAAACATCGTGCTGGGAACTGGCAAAGGCCCGGTGGCGCTGACTTCGGCGGACTTCAACAATGACGGCCACCCAGATCTGGCCGTAGCCGATAGCCTTGACGGAACCATAACCCTGTTCCTCAGCAATCCGGCGAACAATTTCACCAGTTACACTGTCTCGACTCTGTCCGGCTTCGGCATGCCCAACGGCATCGTCGCCGGGAATTTCACCAAGTCGGGCAATGTCGATCTGGCTGTCACCGACGGATCCACCGGTTCGATACATATTTTGACCGGCGACGGAACCGGCAACTTCACCATGAGCTCCAGCGCAACCGTGCAAAGCAAGCCCACCGGCATCGTCGCCGGCGACTTCAATAAGGATGGAGCCACCGACCTTGCCGTTCTGAATTCAGGCTCGGGCACGGTCAGCATTCTGAATGGAAATAACAGCGGCGCTTTCGCAGTGATTCGCACCCTCACCGTGGGTCCAGCCACCGGCACCGGCTCCAGCTACCTGCTCGCGCTCGATATCAATGGCGATGGCGCCTTGGATTTGCTCACAGGCAACACTATGCAAAATGAAGTTGCCGTTTTGATGGGACACGGCAATGGCAATTTCGCTGCGGTGGAGAATTACGCGGTTCCGAACGGGCCAGCCTACGTCGCACCCATCGATTTCAATCGCGATGGCAAGCCAGACTTGGCCGTCACGCAATCGACAGGTGGCACGGTCTCGGTGCTGATCAACAATACTTTGCCGACGCCGATACATGGCAGTCTCAATTTTGTCGCTCCTCGCCTTCCAGACGGGGGTGACGGCAACATGGCGGATGGCGTTGCCGTTGCCGACTTCAACCATGACGGTTATCCTGACGTCGCCGTGTCGTACCTTGAAGACAACGCGATTCGCGTTTTGTCTGGCAAGGGCGGCGGCCACTTTGGCACCGCCACGGAATATCCAGTCGGCCAGCAGCCCTACTCCATCGCGGCCGGCGACCTGAACAATGACGGCTATGCCGATCTGGTCACCGTCAACACCAGCCTGAACTCAAAGCCGGGAACCATCAGCGTACTGATGAACAACGGCGGCGGCAGCGGTACTTTTGCATCCGCACAAACCTATTCAGTCGGCTGGCTGCCGTACCAGGCTGCCATCGGGGATTTGAATGGCGATGGAATTCCCGACCTCGCCGTCACTAACTATGGAGACAACACTGTCTCGATACTCTATGGTCAAATGGGCGGCGGATTCACCGGCGGTCAGACTCTGGCCACCTGCACCAATCCCTATGGCGTCGCCATTGGAGACACGCGCAATACCGGCCAGAACGATATCGCCGTTACCTGCTTCCATACCGGCCAGTTGGAAGTCTTCCTTAACAACAACATGATGCCGTTCCAGCCGCCACCGGCGCAGGCCAGTTTCCAGTCGCCGGAAATGTATACCACCGATTCGTTTCCGACATCCCTGGTGATGGGCGACTTTAACCGCGATGGCAAACTCGACATCGTCACTGGAAATTCCATCGCCAACGACGTCTCCTTCTTTGGCGGCAACGGCAACGGCACTTTCAATGCTGCCGTCAACAGCTTTGCGCTCAACTTCCCGGACTCCATCGCAGCTGCCGATGTGAATGGGGACGGCATTCCTGACGTGATCACCGTGGCCCCGAACTTCAATCAGGTCGCGATCCTGCTTGGAAAAGGAGATGGCACCTTCCTGCAACGGGTAGAGTTTGCGGCCGGCTCGCAACCTTGGGCAGTCGCTGTCGGAGACTTCAACCGAGATGGCAAAGTGGATATCGTGACCGCCAACACGGTGAATCGCGTCAACCTGACGATTCCTGCATACCAGACGAGGTATATGAATGAGTTTCCGCCAACCCCAGGCGGCGGCCCCAGCGTCAACGTCTTGCTGAATGGTTCGGGTAGCACGATCACCATGACGCACACTCCAGCGGGTACGGTCGCGCCGGGAACACCAGTCACACTCACCGCAACTGTGAAGGCCAGGGTAACCGCTAACGCCGCAACGCCATCGGGCACTGTGATCTTCGAAGACACGAACGGCACCATGCTGGGCTCGGCCATGTTGAGTGGAGGAACAGCTTCTCTCACTGTTCCCAGCCTCGGCACCGGACGACACATCATTACCGTTCTGTATTCCGGGAATACTCTCTTCCAGCCGAACACAATGTCCGGCTTTGTGGTTCACGTGTCCGGCACGCCGGTTATGCTTACCGCACCCAGTACCGTCGTTACTGGCTCACCACTGGCTTTCACCGTGACCGTCGGAACCGTCGGCTCGAAGAAGGCACCCGTGGGGACGGTTAGTGTCTACGCCGTTCCGTCCGGTGGTTCACCGTCGCTGGTGAGCGGACCGACGGCCGCTGTTAACAATGGAAACGGAACCTCCGGTGTTTCCGGCACAATCACGGCCGGCTCCCCCGGTGTTTATTCCATCTATGCCGTCTTTACTCCAACTGGGGGCTCTAAGCCCGGCAGTTCGCCAAGCGTCACCGTCACCGTGACAGCTGGGCCGTAAGGTTCGGGATGAGAAAACCGAATTGATCCAGGAATATCGCGATGCAATAAGGGCCGCATGCGGAAGTATGCGGCCTTTCCCTTTGTCACGGAGCATCAAGCCACTGAGCGACGAATCAAGTTCGACAAACTATAGTTGCCTTAGCAACCATATTGTTCGATTTCGTTGCCTTGGCAACTAATTCTTGCAGACCTCAACTGCAGCACTGTTGATGCGATTTCGCCCACTACGGCTTCGGCGCCAGCACCGTTCTCAGCGCATATTGCACTCGCGGAATCATGTCGCGGAATTGCACTGGAGAGGCGTTGGCCAGAAATGCATGGAAAGCCGCCCTCCCGCAAGGAGCATCACCCGTTTGCATGCACAGCACCCCCAAGTTCAATTGCGACTCGGCGTCCTTCGGATCGAGTTGAATAGCGCGCTCAAAATTCTGTCTCGCGGTGATGAAATCATGTTGCTTCACTGCCACCAGTCCCAGCCCGTTGTACGCAGGGATGTAGGGCTCGAATTGCCAGCGCGCGCTGAAACTCCGTCGTCGCTTCCGCAAGCTGCCCATTCGCGGAATAGGCGGACCCCAGGCCGTCGATCGTTGCCACATCCGTGGGATCCAATTTGGCTGCCGGCTCGTAATATGCGATCGCTTGTTGCGCGTTGCCGTTGCTCAGGTACAGGTGGCCCAGCCGCGATAGGATCATCGGACCGGTCACGCTGTGGTGCAGCGCATCGAGACATAGCTGCAGGTTGGCTTCGTTTTGTCCCGTGTTCTGATATTCATCGCCGAGGGCGTAATAAAGCGCAGGATTCGACGGATCTTTCGCCAGCGCCTCCCGGTATAACTCAACCCTGCGCGAAGAAGACATCTCGCCCGCCGGCGTGTCCTTCGCCTGATGCAACAACTTCAAGATTTCGACCTGGTCCTTTGGATCCGCGCCCTTGCTGTCCAAACTCGCCGACTGCTCTGATGATCCACCCAGATATCCCAGCGAGCGTAACTTTTCCACGGTCTGGGAATCCATCTGCTGCGAAACCACTTTCTCTGCTCCGTTGTTGCCGATCAACAGCTTCAGTTGCTGGTCCAGCTCGCGATATTCCTTTGCGTGCGCATCGATGACGTTGTGCAGTTCGGCCGGATCGGTCTTCAGATCGTACAGCTCCGGTTTCGGGGCCCGAACATACATCCACTCCGCAGTGTGAATGCCGCGCAGCGAGGCCCAATGCATGATGAATTTCGGATACATGGTTTCTTCGTAGGAATATTCTGTCGCCACCGGCTTGCCGGTGAAGGCCGGCACCAGGCTGGCTCCCTGCACCGCGGAAGATGCCTTGCCGCCCAGCAAATCCAGAATCGTCGGCAACAGATCGATCGTCCGTGCCTGCTGCGACACGCGAACACCTGCGGGAACGCCCGGCCCAGCCATCACCCAGGCGATGCGGACTGTCGAGTCATACAGAAAAACTCCGTGCTGATATTCGCCATGATCTCCCAGGCTTTCACCATGATCGGAGAGCACCACGAAACAAGGTAGGCTGCCCGGGCGATCTCTTTTTCACCGCGTTCACAAAGCGCCCAAGTTGCTGATCCATGTAGGCAATCTCCGCGTCGTAGGTGTCGCCTGGATATTGCCGCTGAAATTCCGGTGGCGGAAGAACGTAAGGCTGGTGCGCGTCGTAGAAATGGAGCCAGACAAAAAAAGGCGTGCCCGGCTGTTGCGGCTGGGAGTTCAGCCATGCCAGTGCGTGATCGACAGTGACACGCGCGTTCCGCATCATGCCTTCACCACCGGAACCACCCGGCATGCGATCGTCATACACGGAGAAACCCTGGTTGAATCCGAAAGCGCGCTTCAACACCACCGCGCCGACGAAAGCCGCTGTGTTCCATCCGTGCTTGCGCAGGATCGTCGCCATGGTCACGGACGACGGTTGCAGCACAAATCCGCCCGTATCGCGCACATGATGCACATTGGGATTGGTGCCGGTAAACATGCTGGCGTGGGAAGGAAGCGTGAGCGGCGCCTGCGCCACTGCTTTTTCAAACAAGACGCCGCTCTTCGCAAGCGCATCGATGTTGGGTGTTTTAATTTTCGAGTTGCCGTAGCAGTGCAGGTGATCGGCTCGCACCGTATCCAGGGTGATAAGCACGATGTTGGTCGGCTTCATCACGCCGCTCGACGTTGACGCGGTCGCTTGCGACGATTGCGCTGCTGGAGGAATTTCTGTGGCCGGCGGAGTTTTCTTATTCTCCGAAGATTTACATGCCGTTGTCCCTAATAACGCAACCGCACAACAACCTGCAAAAATCACGTGTCGCGCGCGGGACCACATGGACTTCTCTCTCCGTCAAAAGCGGCAGCAATGGGTTGCCTTCCTCCAGCATCACCCAATCTACCCGCCCAGGGCAAATAGGACGCCAAGTTGGACTTACTTCTCATCCGCTGCACTCCATTTGCGACCAGTGTCATTGCAGCAATCTTACTCATGCCATTCTTCATTCATTTACAGCGGATAGGCTGCTTTGTTTTCCGCAAATAACTACAGCTGGAGGCCTATGCGCGATCCTTCAATTCCGCCCGCCCAGTTAGAGATTGCCGGCGAGCGGCACTCTGTTCGATATAGATGTAATTTACATCTATATGTACACTGTACCCGTACAGGATTTGGACGATCGAAGTCCCAGTCCAAATATCCTGGGAAGGATCCTACACGTATGCCTAAGTTTTTTTGTCCTCGACACCCCGGCAGCTCTCCGTGCTCCTGCTCGATGGGCAATCTCTATCGCTATATTGAGCCGGTGGTTCTGTTAATGCTGAAAGAGGAGAAGAAATCGTACGGATACGACCTGGCAGAGAAACTGACCAGCCTTGCACTGACCGACGCCCACATCGAACGCGCCTCTCTATATAGGACGCTGCGAGTCCTGGAAGAAAACGGTGACGTGACCTCGACCTGGGATGTGGAAGGTTCCGGTCCGGCCCGGCGCGTGTATGCGCTCACAAAAAAAGGTCGTCTTCACTTGCAGGAGTGGGCTCAATTGCTGCGGCGTACGGGACAAGCGATGATTGCGTTTTCTGAACGCGTCCAAGAGGGAGTCAGCCATGGATCGTCCGCATCGCGGCAGTAACAACGCACTTGGAACGTCTGGCCTGAAAGCGAAGTCATGAGCCTGCCCATAAATCGGCCCACCCAGCTCGCCGAAACAGCACCGGAGAAAGATGGGCACGCGTTGAGGTGCGTGGCTGAGTTGAATCCGCACTGCGTGGTGTGTGGCCATCAGAATCCGCAGGGACTGCAACTCACCTTCCGCCTCGACGGCAAGGGCGTGATCGCGGAGTGGGTTCCAGGAAAAAACTGGGAAAGCTTTCAGGGCGTGATTCACGGCGGCGTGATTTCCACCGTGCTGGATGAAGCCATGTCGAAAGTCATCATTGCCCAGGGTCTGGAGGCCTTCACGATGGATCTGCGGGTACGCTTCAAGCGAAAACTGCGCACCGGAGAAATGGTATGGGCGCGCGGTTGGACGGTCGAACATCAGAAACGAAGGATCACAGCGGAAGCGAGCCTCTGCAACGGTGCCGGCGACGAACATGCCCACGCCTGGGGCGTATTTTTGATTTCTCCGCGACCCCGACCGAACGGAATCGAACCTTCCGCTGCCAGTACCATTGCCTAAATCGTGGTGACGGGACCCGCTCCTGAACCAGGCGAATGGAAGCCGCTCGGAGCAGATGGCGGCGCAAAACTTTGGCTGCCACACCACGAACAGAATCGCTGTTCGGCGGCGATCAATTGTCCGCAGTTTGCGCATGGCGATCCCAGTGGGCGACGTATCGCAAAGTAGAGCAGGAATCCGAGCAGGTTGGGAACGAAGATGGCGACTAAAACCCAGAGAACCGCGGGCATGGCGCGGCGACGAGAATCAGCATAGACATATCCAAGGCAAAGCAGCCATAAGGCGACGAATGTCCCAACCACCAGGCCCATTCCCAACCCAATCGCGGAGGCCAATATTCCTGGCGGGACGCCGTTCAGGGTGTTCAAACCGGCCGTATGCCCTTGCCAAGCACCAATGAAAGGCCCAATGACGAGGGCACAAGCAAAGACGATAGTGGCAGCTACTTTCACGCCCTTCGGTATGAGACTCCAAAAAGTTTTCATAGAGATAATCCTTTCGCGTGCATCCATCTCTTCGACATCATGGGCAGAGCTGGCAATAGCAGGCAGAAGCAGACGGACGGCACAATCCACACGGCGACCAGGCCCAACTGGACTTGATCACGGGTCGCAGAAAAGACACTGGCAAACCGATCGCCTAGCTGCATGGCGACAAACGACCCCGCCAGCGTGAGAACCAGTGCAGCAACATAACTCCACGCCAGTTTCCGGTGACTGAGTCGCTGGGTTTCAAGCTGTGCGGCGCGGACTGTGAGAGCCGCGACAATTTTGTCTGGCAGGCCCGGATCAGCCTCAAACGCAAATCCCGCCAATCCGGCAATCGCTCGATTGGATGCGTCCAAATATTCCTGGCAGGCAGGGCACGCACCCAGATGCTGACGAAGAGATTGTTCTTCCTGACCGGAGATGTCGCCCGCGAAAGATTTGTCGATCAGGCGGCAGATCGATTCGTGATTATCGGTTTGCATCGGCTCCTCCGTCCATTTGTTGTCGCAGGGCCGCAAGGCCGCGATAAATTCTTGACGACACTGTCGAGACCGATGCCCCGACAACCTGGCTGATTTCCTGCAGCGACAGCTCCTCTTGAAAGCGCAACACCAGTGCTTCTCGAACCAGAGGCTGCTGCGACTGCAGCGATTCCGCGAGATGCCGGGCATCTTCTGTTCGCGCCGCCTGCTCGAACGGCGAAGCTGCGCCGGAAACAGGCGAAAGCGATGCAGCATTCCGCTCGTCATCGTCGTTCGAGTCGAGGCTGAAGGGGCGCCGTTTACGGGTATGGTCGATGGCGAGATTCCGGGCGATCGCAAACAGCCATGACTCAAAGCGAGATTCGCCATCGTACGAGCGGCCGCGCTCCAGAACTTTCAGCCAGGTTTCCTGCACCAGGTCGTCGACCGGATCGCGGGTGCCGAGAAGAAAAATAAAATAGCGGACAAGCCGGTATTGATATTGCTGGACCAGGGTCTGCAGCAGAGCGACATCTCTCCGACGAAGGCCGCGTGCAATGCGCTCGGGTTCAGACTCTGTCGCCGCCAATGCCATTTCAGACTCGAACATACGATGGGGATACGTATGACGGGCCGAAAATTACGCATTGTGGGCAAATAAAATTGTTGCGCCGGTCCCGCACCGGCTTTGGGGCAACCAAAACCGAACTGCCAAGGGGCTGTGGCTTGCAGCCCCATTCCATTTAGCGAAGACCGCCGGATGCGAGAATCGTCTCGCCAGTCAACCAGCCTGAATCGGCGGAGGCGAGGAAGACGGCGAGCGGCGCGATGTCGCTCGGCTGCGCAATGCGACCGAGCGGAGTTTGCGCGACCGCTCCTTTTTCGAAGTCGCTGCCGATGAAGCCCGCAGTGTGTACGCCTTCAGTTTCGACCATGCCCGGATTGATGGAGTTGACACGGATTTTCCTTGGGCCCAGTTCTCGGGCAAGGGAACCTGTCACGGCGTCCACAGCGCTTTTGGTAGCGGAGTAGACGGAGGAGCCGGGAGGAGTAATCCGGCTAACGACAGAGCCGATGTTGATGATGCTGCCGCCCTCTGGGCCGAATAGGTTCGCTGCCTGCTGGCTGGCCAGAAGCAAGCCGAGCACATTCGTGTTGAAAAGGCGATGGAACTTGTCTTCGGTGACCTCGCCGAGCGGCGAAAACTCATAGATTCCGGCGTTGTTCACCAGCACATCGAGCGATCCAAACTGCTTTTTGGTTTCGGCAAAGATGCGCTCCACATCCTTCGCCTTGGAAACGTCGCCCTGCACAGCAACGGCTTTACCACCCTTAGCAGCGATGTCGGCAACCACTCGATCGGCGCCTTCTTTGCTGGACGCATAGTTGACCACCACGGACGCGCCCTCTGCGGCCAACGCCTTCGAGATTGCCGCGCCAATTCCCTTCGATGCTCCCGTAACTACTGCAACTTTATTCTTGAGTTTGCTCATCATCCTTCTCCCGGTCGGACCGCCTTGCTTCGACAGTTCGATAACTGTCTAATTGATGAACCGCAGGTAGGATGGTTGCAGATTTCTGAGATTAAATTTTCTTCAAATGAGCCAGGTAGCCCTTCAGAACGTCACGCTGCAGGCAAAGGCGGGCAAACTTGCCTTCGCGGGTGATTTTGATCAGGCCCGCGGTCTCCAGCTCCTTCATATGGTGGGACAAGGTAGCGGCGGAGACAGGCTGAGATTCGCGAATATTGGTACAGGAGGCGGTGTCTTTGCAAGCCCCAATTTGTTGCAGGATCTCATGGCGCCGCGGATCGGCCAAGGCCTTCGCAATCAAATGAATCTGATGCTCCGAAAGGACCTTCTTCTTCGCCACTGCTATCTCCGAAGGTCGCGCCTCCAACCGCGCGCCGCTCCTACCATCTGTATCAGCTTCTAGGCAGCTAGCATAGGGCCGCGTTCCGTACCGCCCCAGCTACCTTGACCTCTTGCTTTAGACCCCCTTCGCTCAATCGCCATGTGAAATTCCGCCTGTAGGTGTTAGCCAGACGCGTCATATCTTGTTGGTTCGGATTCATCTTAGTACGCCCCCGTTCAGTGTATGAGTCGGATAATGTGTCGCGAAGGCCAAGGAAAGGTTTTCACCAATTCAGGCGTAGAATGGAGGGGTACTTGAATGCCACGAGCATTCCGGCCTGGTCCGCATCTTATGGACAGGGCTACCCGAAATGGGGGCGTCACGGTTTCGACGGGATCGTTTGCGGTAGAGAGGCATGCCGGGGGGTGGGCACCCGTAATCGCTTACAAAAACACAATTGCTAACAATCAACTAGCACTTGCTGCTTAATTAAATAGGTAGCCGTCCTCCTCAAATTCGCCTGCGAGGTGGGGAAGGACGTCGCAAAGCAGGCTGGTCTGACCCGCAATGCCTGGGTTGGTCGGACGAGATCTACGGGCTGGTGGGATGCGTATCTTGTCCGTTCTGAGCGCATCGCACGAGACCAATCGGAACGCGACTACGCATGGAGACTCTTTACTGACTTGGATTTCGGACGCGGGTTCGACTCCCGCCGCCTCCACCAATAACACGTTGCTTTTTTCAACAACATATCAGTAGGTCAACCAAACTCCGGGCGTCAACAGTTCTAGCAAGTGGCCGTCTGGATCTCGAAAATAGATGCTTTGTCCTCCTCTCGGCCAAGAGACGCGGCTTAGGATTTCTACTTCGTTGGATTGCAGATGAGTTTCCCACAACGGAAGCTCTTGGCTGGTTACGGCAAAGGCAATATGAAGCGGTCCCGTACCGTCATGCGGCGGGATGGTTCCTCCGGGAAGACGTGTTTCGCCTAACGATGCGCCGCGAACAAAAAGCAATAATATGTGCTTCGTCGCGACGTCGAGTGCGCAAAACCGCTCGTTCTCTACCAACACGGGTAGACCAAGGACACTCGTATAGAAGCTCTTCGATCGGTCTAGATCATCAACGTACAGCGACGTTTCCTTCAATTCAGACAAGGTCGGCATCATCTCGAGTATGATGCATGAGGTATCGGAAGATGCACCTGCCGGAATTCTGGAGTTACTGAAATTATTCGTGCGCGATTTGTACGTAGATCTGGAAAACTTGGAATTCGGTAATTTTCAGGCATTCTGCGTATGGGAAACTTGAGCGCTTTCAGTGCAGATGACTGCCCCGACTCCCGCCGCCTCCACCAAGCTATAACTTATTCTTTTAAACAACTTGTAAAATAGCTTTTGCAAATTGCCCGATGAGGAGTTCTAGCCGTGAGAAAAATTCTTAGCAGAGCCGCTCTAGTGAGCGTCGTATTTTTGGCTTCCAACGGATGGCTCCTCGGCTCAGCAAATGCCAGTAGATCGTCCATTCTGGAGCCGGCAACGGGTGCGTTGCTCGGAATGTATTACGGTGCCGGTAGTCTGGCCCAGACCACGGCTAAGCTCGGGCGGACACCCCCCGTTCACCTCACTTACTACGGGTGGAACGCCGACTGGACCGGCACCGTTACCAAGGCGGATCTGGCCGCCGGACGCATCCCTCTCGTCAATTGGGAACCCCACAACATCGACTTCAACAAGATCGTCGACGGAAGCCTCGATGCCACGATAAAAGCGCGAGCAAACGGCTCCAAAGCACTCGGCAAAAAGTTCTTCCTCGACTTCTCAGCAGAGATGAACGGTGACGAAGCATGGGATGGCAACAACGCGCCCCTGTACATTGCCGCTTATCGACATATTCACGACATCTTCGTGGCTGAGGGCGCTACCAACGTGGTCTGGGCGTGGTGTCCAAACGTCACGGACATCCACGGAGGTAACAAGAATACGATGGACTACTACCCGGGCGATGCCTACGTCGATTGGACCGGGGTTGATGGGTACAACTGGGGTACGAAAAACGGTGGCTGGCAGACCTTCCAACAGGTTTTCGAGAAAATCTACCCCCTCCTTGCTGCCAAGAAAAAGCCGATCATCATTGGAGAGATGTCCTCTGCTCAAGTGGGGGGAGACAAAGGCAAGTGGATCGATGAAATCGTTCCCACCCTCCGCACCAGTTTCCCACTCGTCAAATGTCTCATCTGGTTCGACATCAACAAGGAGGCCGATTGGCGCATCAGTTCGTCTCCCGAATCAGAAGCGGCCTTCATCCGCATGGCAAAAAATCCTTATTTCAACCCGTAGGATTCCGGGACCGGTGATTCACCAGGCTACTCTAATCGCCGTAGTGATGATTTTCTTGCGTGCCGCGATTCGTTCTCCCGGTCACTCCACCAATATTTTTTCAATCATCTACAGGTGATCGACAGCGATTGCAATACGATCTCGCGTGCCAGCCCGTAGGAATCTCAGGCTTCGTTCGATGCCGCCCGCCCTTGAGGTTTAAGGGTCTGTATCGTACCGCGCGGGATTGAGGTGGTACGCCGGACGATCAACTCGGTGGGAATCATAATCATCAGGTTTGTTTTCTCGGCCGCAGGCGGCGGCGCTTTCGGGTCAGGACACAGGACAGCAACAGCGCCTCGGGCAAGATCGAGACAGGACATCCGGATTGTGGTCAGCGGCGGGAAGGTGAACTGTGCGATTTGGACATCGTCGAAGCCGATGACAGAGAAATCGTCAGGAATGCGCCGTCCCGCGCCGAGAATTGCGTGCATGACGCCAATGGCAGTCATGTCGTTAGAGCAGAGAATGGCGGTGGGACTATCGTTGCACTGCAAGAGTTGTTCCATCGCGTGCATACCGCCTTCAAGAGTGTGATCCCCCTCGATCAGCCATGCGGGATTGGCCTGCAAGCCAACCTGTTCCAACGATTCCATGAACGCATGTTGACGAAGCCTTGCAGTGTGCAGGTTGAGCGGCCCACTGATAAAAGCGATTTTTCTGTGACCCAATACGGCAAGATGTTGAACCCCTTGCCAGATTCCATGACGATAATCCACATTCAGCGTCATAGCCGCCGGTTGTTGTGGCCTGGAGTCGACATAGACCATGGGGATTTTTTGTTTTGCCAGATCATCCAGCAGCGGTTCTTCAATTCCGAAGGTCATGACGGCAACACCGTCGACTTTTCGTTCCAGCATCCTGCGAACGCAGGAGACCATGCGCGCTGGGTCGTAGTTGGTAGACGTAATCAGAATTTCGTAACCGCGTTCGACGGCGCATTCTTCAAAATGCTGAATAAGTTCAGGGAAGAAGGGATTGGTAATTTCGGAAACGATCAGGCCGAGTATATGGCTTCTGCCAGAAACCAGGGCGCGCGCCTGCGTGTTAGGGACGTAGTTCAATTCTCGGATTGCGTTCCACACGCGCTTGGCCATGGCTGGGTCCACGGTGGGAATGTGATTGATGGTGCGCGAGACTGTGGCAATCGAGACTTTCGCATGCGCCGCTACGGCGCGGATATCCAACCGTGAGGGCTTCCTGGTGCGCGGTTTACGATTCTTCTTCGCCATATCGTGATTGGTTCTCGGCCTACACCTTTAGAGCAACGCGGTTAGGTTTGTTCGTGTTTCTTGCCTGCAACTTTCAAATTCATGCGGATTGAAGCTTCGCACAATATTTTTATTCCAGTGATTGCGCTGCGATCTTTCGCAGCCGCGGCAAAACCTTTCCCAGTGGCACCGCGGCAGCGTCTCGTTGCCCGAGTGCGAAATATACATCCCGATAGAGTGGGTAAAGCTGCTCATACATGGCGACGGCCTTCGCTTCGGGCCGATACGTTTTGTGTGGCAGACACAACGCGTCTTGCGCAGCTTCCAGCGAAGGATAAGCGCCCGCAGCCATGAATGCCATGATGCCCGAGCCCAGACTCGTCGGCACGCCATCTGGCACCAGCACCGGTTTGCCCAGAACGTTCGCGTACACCTGATTCAAAACAGCATTGTTCTGCGGAACGCCGCCGGCATTGATCACGCGGTCGATGTGCACGCCGTGCTCTGCCATGCGGTCCAGAATGATGCGCGTGTGCATGGCGGTGCCTTCGATGGCAGCGAATAATTCATCCTGCGCGGTGTGCAGCAAATTCCAGCCAAGCGTAACCCCGCCCAGTTCGGCATTCACCAGCACCGTCCGGTCGCCATTGTCCCAACTCAATCGCAGCAAGCCCGTCTGTCCGCCATGATAGTTATCCAGGCCCTTCGATAACTCCTTCACGCTGGTTCCGGCACGCCGCGCAATCGCATCGAAAATATCGCCTGTCGCAGAGAGCCCAGCCTCCAATCCCGTGAATGCAGGATGGACACTGCCCGGAACAATGCCGCACACACCCGGAACCAACTTTGTTTCGCGAGCGATGGCGATGATGCAGGTGGAGGTGCCGATCACGTTGACAACGTCACCCTCGCGAATGCCCGCGCCGACCGCATCCCAATGTGCATCGAACGCGCCGACAGGGATCGGAATGCCAACTTTAAGCCCCAACTGCTCCGCCCAGTGTTCACTGAGGTGACCTGCAAGATGATCGGAAGTTTCTACTGGACTCTGCAACTTCTCGTGAACTCCGTCGAGCAGCGGGTCCACCGAAGAAAGAAATTCCTGCGACGGAAATCCACCCCAACGCTCGTTCCACATCCACTTGTGGCCCAGCGCGCAAACACTGCGCACCACTTTCGAAGGATCTGTCACCCCGGCCAGCGTGGCCGCAACCATATCGCAATGTTCGAAGGCGCTGGCAAACTGCGCGCGCTTCTCAGGATTGTGCCGCAGCCAATGCAGCACCTTGGCGAAACCCCATTCGTGCGAGTACACACCACCGCACCACTCAATCGCCTCCAGATGCTGCTGATGCGCTAGCGCAGTGATCTCCTGCGCTTCCGATTTGGCGCGATGATCGCACCACAGGTAATACTCGCCCAGCGGCTGCATCCGCGCATCGACGGGAACCACGCTCGACCCGGTTGTATCGAGCGCGATCGCAGCAATAGAATCGCGCGGATACTCCAGCCGCCGCGATTGCCTGATGGCACGCCTGCATGAGCGATTGCATCTGGTCTGCGTGGGATTGGGTTGCGTATTCCGGATCTTCGCGCTTGCGATGCAGCGGATACTCGACCGTAGCCGTCGCCAGACGCGCAGCCTTGCCCTGTTCCCGCTCGCTGTTGAAAATCGATACGCGCACGCTCAGCGTTCCAAAATCTACCCCTGCAACAATCGCCATTCTTCGTCTTCTTCCAGTTCAAGAAAAGTCATCTTCCAGTCGAAAAACTTCGTACTTGCGCCGCTGTGTTTACTGTTGCTGCCTGGGAAAAAACTTTACGCAATAGATCAGGCCCAATACAAACATCAGTCCTCCCCACCAGACCGCCGCATGCAGGTGCGCAAGCACTACCGGCGGCGTCTGTCCGCTGATGAGTTCATACACGCCATAGCCGCCGATCATCAGCCCGTACACGGTCAGCATCACCCCATTAAAGAACCAAATGGAAACCTCGGTCTTGTGCATTGCAACCATCCCCCGTTCAAAACTTGCACCACCTGTGCCCTACCAGAACATCAGGTTGAGGGCGAAAAAAACTACGATCACGATTCCCGCCCAGAACCAATGGTTTTTATAGAGCACCATCGGTTCCTGGTGCGGAATCACCGTGGCCCCATAGACTAGGCCGTTCAATTCCGACTCCGGCTTGGGCGTGGTGAACAGGCTGACTACAACCGTTACAATCACACACGCGATCCATGCCCACAGGGCCCGATATAAATTTTCCGCCATGGTCTTGGCGTGGGCGGACAGTGCTACCTCCGCCAGCGCGGCAGGATTGAAATGCACCCAGAGATACAACCCCACCGAAACTACGGTGCCTGTAAGCAGACCCCAGAAGCCGCCGGCGGACGTTGCCCGCTTCCACAACATGCCGAGAATCACCGTGCCGAACAGTGGCGCAATGAAGAAGCTGAACAGCGCCTGTACGTAATCCATGATGCTGGCGAACTGCATCACGAGGTAAGCGGCGCCGATACTGACCAGCACGCCGAGAATGGTGGACCAACGCCCCATTGCAACATAGTGCCGGTCGGTGGCGTTCTTGTGGATCTGTGCCCGATAAATATCGTAGGTCCACACCGCAGAAAACGCGCTGACATTGCCCGCCATGCCGGACATGAATCCGGCGATCAAAGCCGTGATGCCCAGACCCAGCAAACCCGGCCCGCAATATCGCACCAGCATCAGCGGCAGCACAGCGTTGAAGCTGTAGGAGCCTGCGACATGCGCGGCCACAGTCTCCGGCAGCAGATGCGGCAACACCGCAAGCCCTAGCAGACCGGGCAGAATTACAATGATCGGCACCATCATCTTGAAACCGGCGCCAATAATCGGCGCCATCTGCGCCGCCCGCAGGTCCTTGGCGGACAGCACACGCTGAACAACCAGAAAGTCGGTAGTCCAGTATCCGAACGAAATGACAAAGCCGAGCCCGAAAACAATCCCTGTCCAATGCACGCCCATCGGATTCGAACTGAAGGAGCCCAGTCCGCGCCACAGATGCGTGAGGTCTTCCCCTGGAAAATTATGATGGATGCGGGCCACCATCCCACTCCATCCTCCGGTTTCAATCAGCCCTAGAATCGGGACCAGCAGCGCTCCCGCCCAGATGAGAACGAACTGCAGCACTTCATTGAAGATGGCCGAGCGCAGCCCGCCAAGAGCGACATACACCGCCACTGTGATGGACGAGACCCAGATGCTGAAGTGGATATTCCAGCCAAGCACCACTTTCATCACCAGCGCCATGGCATACATGTTGATGCCGCTCATCAGGATGGTCATGACAGCGAACGAAATCGCCGCCAGCAAACGGCTCGACTCCCCAAAACGGAGCTTCAAATATCCCGGCACTGAATGCGTCTTCGACACATAATAAAAGGGCATCATCACCAGACCGAGAAAGAGCATGGCCGGAATGGCGCCGATCCAGTACCAATGCGTCGCCAGAATTCCGTACTGATACGCCGCCGCCGCCCAGCCCATCAACTCCAGCGAGCCCATATTGGCGGAAATGAAACTCAACCCCGCGATCCAGGCCGTCATCTCCCGGCCAGCCAGAAAAAATTCCTCGCCTGTGCTGCTGCGCCGCTTTAGATAAAAGCCGATGTAGATCACTATCGCGAAATACACCGCGATGATGGCTATATCCAACGGGGCCAGGTGCGCCATGTGATGGTGCGTGATGGCCACAAAGAATACGGCCATCGCGTGCGGCGCACGAGTCGCGGCAATGGCGCCGGACGAAACATTCATATCCGACTACGCTCCGTCGTTATGCCGAGTGATCTACCCACGACGGATCTGTCCATAGGTCGCGTTTGCCCCGTGTTTGCGCTTGTGGTGCCGATCCATCAGGTGCTGCGGAATTCCAGCACCTGGTCCGGCGAGCACTTCTGTGTGCAGCGCCAGCCGCGCTACATACTCGAGAGCCACCGCATGATGAACCGCGTCGTCAATCGTTCTTCCCCAGCAAAACGGCGCATGACCTGCCACAAGAACTCCCGGAATCGACATGGGATCGAGGCCTTGAAAACACCTCAGGATCACCTCGCCGGTGTTGTGAACATAGTCTTCCCCGACTTCATCCGCGCGCAGCATCTCCGTCACAGGAATCGGGCCATGAAAGTAGTCCGCATGCGTGGTGCCATAACAAGGAATGGGCTTTCTCGCCTGCGCCCAGGCTGTTGCATACTCGGAATGCGTATGCACTACCCCGCCGATCTGTTGGAATGTGCGATAAAGCAGCAGGTGCGTTGCCAGGTCGGAGGAAGGCTTCAGTTTGCCCTCGACAATCTTCCCCTCCATGTCGGTGACCACCATCGCTTCAGGAGTCAAGGCATCATAGTCGACGCCGCTCGGCTTGATCACGACCAGCCCTTGTTCCCGCGCAATTCCACTGACATTGCCGAACGTCGACACCACCAGCCCTTGACGCACGATCTCCTGATTCGCGCGAAGAACATCGCTCCTAAGCTGCTGCACTAACATTCGATACCCCACTGCGTGCGATGGCTTATCTTACGTAGTCGCGCCATTTCTCGAAAGCAGTTAACCTCCAAACGGCCGGTAAACCTTTACCCTGACATCGACCGACTATAGCGGTTCGGACCATAGCTGTCAATCCTTAGGATCGCTGTCCCTCGGCTTTGTCTTCCTGCACTGCGGTAGCATCGTTGGCGTCTTAGGCACAGTTTCGCAATAACCTCAGCTGCGGTAAACATTTACTCAATTATGCTTCCAAGCCATTTCTGGTACATGAGCGTGACTCCCCTTGACTACTAGGGAGGAAGGCGCTACTCTTTGTCTGCTAGAAGTCTAGGGAGGAAGAGTTTGGCAAGAAACGATCTTCAAGGCACGCTCGATCTGCTGGTTCTGAAGGCACTCTCGCAGCTTGGTTCCATGCATGGCTACGGAATCCTGCTCCACATCCATCGTGCTTCGGACGATTTGCTGCGCGTGGAAGAAGGTTCGCTTTATCCAGCGCTGCATCGCATTGAGCAGAGCGGATGGATCAGTTCGGAGTGGGGTGCCTCCGAGAACAACCGGCGAGCCAAATATTACAAGTTGACAGCTGCCGGACGAAAAGAATTATTGGCTGCCGAAAAAAGTTGGGAACAACTCGCGAAAGGCATTCGCGCCATGCTGCGGTATGCGTAGGGAGAGGTCATGAGTCTGCTGTCGCGTGTTCACGGTTTATTTCGCCGGGCTGGCCTCGATGATGACGTTCAGGAAGAACTCAGGGCTCACATCGAGATGCGGACGGCGGACAACATCGCTAACGGTATGTCGCCGGATGCTGCCCGGAGAGACGCGCTGCTGAAGTTTGGCAACCCCGTCGCGATGAAGGAACAAGTTGTCGGCGTCGATGCCGCATTAGGCTTGGATAACTTCTTCAGAGATGTCCGCTACGCCTTCCGACAACTGCGCAGATCACCGGGTTTTGCAGTGACTGCGATCCTGACGCTAGCGCTGGGGATAGGAGCAAACAGCGCAATCTTTAGCATGGTCGACGCGGTTCTGTTGCGGCCACTTCCGTTTCACAACCCAAATCGCTTGGTAGCGGTAAAGACGATCGAACCCGGTCGCCTCGACGATATTGGCGTGTCGTATCCAGCGTTCCTGGATTGGAGATCACAGAATCATGTTTTTGACGGCATGTCTGCGTTTCGGGAAGACGACTTCACCCTCACGGGGAGAGCCGAGCCTGTTCATCTCACAGGAGCCGTTGTTTCGGCAAATCTGCTCTCTGTTCTTGGCATTTCCCCTGCAATTGGGAGAGGTTTTAATTCCCAAGAAGATAAGCGAATTGGCACCGGTCTGCCGATTATCCTGAGCCACGGCCTCTGGAAAGAGCGCTTCGTTTCCGATGTGAAAATCATCGGCCAGAGTCTGACGATAGATGGTCAACAATTTACGGTTATTGGTGTAATGCCGGCCGGTTTCCAATTTCCCGTGCAGCGGGAGCCGGTAGAATTCTGGACCACGATTGCCCTCGATACGAGGGGTATGAACGGCACACCACCAATCACTGCCCAACGCGGAGTCTCATACCTGGATGTGATCGCTCGCCTGAAACCTCATGTGCAACTCGTGACTGCGCAGGCTGAGATAGCCAAAATCCAGGGCTCGCTGAATATGCAGTACCCGGAGAACAGGCCTAGAGGAATCAGCATTGTTCCGGAACTCGACGAAGTGGTGGGCCAAATGCGACGAGGCCTCATGGTTTTGTTCGGGGCGGTCGGCATGATCCTGCTCATCGCTTGCGCGAACTTGTCGAATTTGTTGCTGGTCAGAGCCTCAGGACGAAACAAAGAAATGAGTGTTCGCGCAGCATTGGGAGCTACGCGTTGGAGGATCGTGCGAGCGTTGCTTGCTGAAAGCCTGTTGCTCGCAACCGGGGGCGCGGCGGTCGGACTTGGACTTGCGTTTTGGATTGTCGGATGGCTGACGCGATTGGCGCCCGGGGGCTTGCCAAGGATTACAGAGAGCGGCATCAACCTGCAGGTCCTGGCATTCACCGCTGTAGTTGCAATCCTCACCAGCATTGCGTTTGGCCTGGTGCCCGCCTGGCAAGGTGCCAAGGTGGAGTTAACCGCCTTTCTGAAAGATAGTAGTTGGAGCGGCACTGCGGGCGCAAAGCGTAGCCGCTTGCGGTCCGCCTTGGTGGTGACAGAAATGGCTCTTGCCGTGGTGCTGCTGGTGGGCGCCGGTTTACTGCTGCGGAGTCTTCTCGGTTTGGGACGAGTCGATCCCGGTTTCGTCAAGAATCACGTCATTACTTTTGGGCTCGACTTGCCAGGTCGTTATGGACATTCCGAAAGGGTGGAGTTTTATCGCCGCTTGCTGGCTAGGATTCGAACCATTCCCGGCGTTCGTTCCGCCACTGCCGCGTTTCCTCTTCCCCTCTCCGCCGATGACGTCAAGACAACCTTCGACGTCGAAGGTCGACCTATGGCGCAATCGGAACATCCACTGACGACGCTGCATGTCGTGGACGATGATTACTTCCGCACACTTAGAATTCCTCTCTTAAAGGGTCGCGAGTTCAGTCGCCAGGACGATGCTGCGGGAGCGCTCCCGGTAGTGATTATCAGCCAGAAGCTCGCGCAGCAAATCTTTCATGGACAGGATCCGATAGGCAAACGAATCAGGCCGAACATTTCGAGTGGAAGTGCAGACGCACCCATGCGAGTCATTGCAGGTGTAGTTGGTGACGTAAAAGCGGAAGGGCTGGGTGTTCCTTCCATTCCGGAGTCATATGTACCGTACGACCAATTACCGTTCGCTCCCATGTCCGTTATTGTGCGGACAGAAATGAATCCTGCAGGCATGGTTCTGACGTTAGCTAAGGAAGTTCAATCCCTGGATCGTGGCTTGCCAGTTCTGCATGTCAAGACGCTCGATGAATACGTGAGCGATTCCGTTGCCGGCACACGATTCGAAACTATCCTGCTCGGTGCTTTTGGGATTCTTGCATTTTCGCTGACTGCGATCGGGCTCTATGGAGTAATTGCCTACACGGTTGCACAGCGGACGCGAGAGATGGGCATCCGGCTCGCCCTCGGCGCGGAGCGGAGTTCGATCCTGAAAATGGTTGTAGGAAACGGAGGGCTGTTGGCGTGCGTAGGTGTTGTAATCGGCGTAGCGTGCGCATTTCTCCTGACGCGATTTGTGAAGGGCTTGCTGTACGGTGTTGGCCCTACAGACCCTCTAACATTCGTTTGCGCTCCAGTTGCCCTGATCGCCGTTGCTTTACTTGCGAGCTATATTCCCGCTCGCCGCGCCGCTTCCATTGATCCAGCGCGGGCTCTGCGCAGCGAGTAATCCGGAGAATACAAAATGTCCCTGTTCACTCGCGGCCGCAATCTCTTCCGCCGCTCCCGAGTGGCGATCCGATGGTTCTTTGCGCCTGACGCGTCTGCAAGAACCAGTTCAGTCCGAGCCAGATCGAAAGCGAACAGTTGCGGTTGAAATACTTCTGAAAGACGACAAGGCCCTGCTGTGGATGCAGGTGATGCCACGCAACGCGACCTGTTTGACGCGAGCTACCCCACAAGTGAAAGACAAGAATCTCGGATAGAAATGCGCCAGCCGCTCAGGGCTTCTCGGAGTTCTTCCAAAGAATCGCCCCGAGCACACCCAGAATGGATATCAGTCGGACCAGGAACAGCCAAACACTGGCTTCGTTCGGATGGGAAAGGCTCACGACAAACGCCTGGCTTCCCCCTTGTATGAAAAAGAACACCGCAAAAGCAAGAAACAGAATGTCCCTTGTGGATCGCCAGAACCGAAGAAAAAACAGTCCAGCGACAACGAGAACAGGTTGCGATGACTCCCAGCAGAAAAATATCCGCCAAAGGATGTGCCATTGGGTTCATTCGCTGTCCCAGATCAGGCCGTAGAGCAACAGCGCCATGCCAATCGCAGCTGAACCCAGGCGATACGTATAGAAGTCAATCTGCGGGAAAACCACCAGATCGGGGATTACCAGAAGGTTGGAAACCGTCAGCCCGATGAAACACAACCCGCTCCAGAGCAGCAACTTCCTCTGCACATTCATATACGCTCGCAGCAACAGAATCGCGCACACGAGGGTAGTGAGGGACGTAGCGATGTAGAGAGCAAGTGCCATTTAACCTCGCTCCTTTTTGAAGCGAAATGCGCGGGCAAATTCGAGAACCGATGGGGATGCTTTCGAATGTATCATGGTGGAAATCCGGACCAGGTCGCGACGGTACGTCTCGTCGACTCGTCTCATCAGGTCGTTCTGTTCCTCCGACCGGGGGAAATAGGAGTATTTCGGAGGAGAGGTGTGAGATCCAGCGATGATCTGCATCCGGACCAAGTCCCGGAGTACAGCGTTCACCTTCTCCAAGGGGATATACAGCCGCGACGCAAGCTCTTCGCTTGTCCATCCCACAGGCCGACTGTTCCAAAGCAGCACAAGAGCTTCCAAATGGGGGACGCTGTCAATACTCTTCAGAATGAATTCGTAAGCGTCCATCTCCGGCTGCGAATTCTTTTCTGTCATCGCTTCCTTAATCGATGGAGTCTGTGAGTAAACGCTTCTGACCCCGAAACTATACCCGGAGTAGAAGCCTAATCATTTCTCGGGAGTGCGGAATTCGGGGATTCGGAACTCTGGCAAGCTGCTCACGGAATCGAGAATATCGCACTAAGTGCCGGATCTAGAGTTCAGGCCATGAAAAATACCGGCTCGGTGAATGCGAAGGCGTCAATATATCCATCGCGATATCCATCGCGGCGCCTATTCCACCTGAAACTTAGAAATACTCATACATCTTGCCGAAAGGAATACCCCCAGTCTTTCTATTCGCTCATAGGTCACCTTTCTCATACCTTTGTCCCATGACTTATGTCTTTTTTGCACAGCATCCGAACCGAGGTTCCCCCGCGCGTTCTGTCAATTCTTGACATCCTTTGGCGAGCAACCCGCATTGCGCTGGTCCCATCTAAGGGCGGCAGCGTGTACCTCACGAGATCCAGGAAAGAACAGGTGCTTTGCGCAGCCTCGCGCTTTCGCCGTGGACCTCCTCATGGTTTATTGTGATCTGAGTTAGGGAGTTTCGGCCTGAAATCCCGGAGAGATTTATGAGAAAAACCAAAGCCGCGGTAGCAGAAAAGGAAGAGACTCCTCCACCCAGTCCGAACAGCAATGGGCACATCGGAACGCTGACGGAACCCGGCTCCGCGGAATTCGTTCTGATATTGGAACGAATGCAAGCTATGCGCGATGGGGACTTCTCTGTTCGTCTGCCGGGATCATGGACAGGACTGGCCGGAAAAATAGCGGACAATTTCAATGAAATCGCGAACGCAAATCAAAGAATCGCAAAGGAGCTGAAACGCGTCGGCCAGGTCGTCGGCAAAGAGGGGCAGACCCGCGAGCGGGCGAGGTTTAACGAGTCCAGAGGCGCGTGGGGAGAAATGGAGGTTTCCGTCAACACCCTGGTCGAGGACCTGCTGCGGCCGACCACGGAAGTGACCCGCGCGATTGCTGCCGTCGCCGAAGGCAACCTGACCCAAACGGTACGCATGGACGTGGATGGACGGCCGCTGGAAGGCGAGTTCCTGCGCTCCGCAAAAATCGTGAATACGATGATCCAGCAGCTCGGAGTATTTACCTCGGAGGTGACTCGTGTCGCCCGCGAAGTCGGTACGGATGGCAAGCTGGGCGGCCAGGCTCAAGTACCTGGAGTGGCTGGGACGTGGAAGGATCTGACTGATTCAGTCAATTCCATGGCCGGCAACTTAACAGCCCAGGTCCGCAATATCGCCGAAGTGGCGACTGCTGTGGCCAGTGGCGATCTTTCCCGCAAGATCACCGTCGATGTTCGAGGAGAAATTCTGCAACTGAAAGAAGCCATCAACACCATGGTCGATCAGTTGCGATCGTTCGCCTCAGAGGTAACTCGCGTGGCGCGGGAGGTGGGCACGGATGGCAAGCTGGGCGGTCAGGCCGTGGTGTTGGGCGTCGCTGGTACCTGGAAGGATCTCACCGACTCCGTGAATGCAATGGCCGGCAATTTGACGGCTCAGGTCCGCAATATTGCTGAGGTGACGACTGCGGTGGCCCGAGGCGACCTGTCGCGCAAGATCACCGTCGATGTGAAGGGAGAAATTCTCGAACTCAAGGACACCATCAACACCATGGTGGACCAGTTGAATGCCTTCGCCGGTGAGGTAACTCGAGTCGCAAAAGAAGTGGGAACCGAAGGTAAGCTGGGCGGTCAGGCGCAGGTACCCGGCGTGGGCGGCACTTGGAAAGACCTCACCGACAACGTGAATTTTATGGCCAGCAACTTGACCGGCCAGGTCCGCAACATTGCCGAGGTCGCGACTGCCATCGCAAGCGGCGACCTGTCGCGCAAGATTACCGTCGATGTCCGCGGAGAAATTCTGCAATTGAAGGAGACCCTCAACACCATGGTGGACCAGTTGAATCGGTTCGCCGGTGAAGTCACCCGTGTGGCGCGCGAGGTTGGGTCGGAAGGCAGATTGGGCGGCCAGGCGAATGTGCCCGGTGTCGCCGGTACCTGGAAAGATTTGACGGATTCGGTGAACTCGATGGCCGGCAATTTGACTGGTCAGGTCCGCAATATTGCTGAAGTGACGACCGCCGTGGCTCGCGGCGACCTGTCGCGCAAGATTACCGTGGACGTCAAAGGCGAAATTCTGGAACTGAAGAACACCATCAACACCATGGTGGATCAACTCAACGGATTCGCCGGTGAGGTCACCCGTGTGGCCCGCGAAGTAGGAACAGACGGCAAACTCGGCGGCCAGGCTCAGGTGCCCGGTGTTGCCGGCACGTGGAAAGATCTGACCGACAACGTAAATTTCATGGCCAGCAATCTCACCGGTCAGGTGCGCAATATTGCCGAAGTGGCAACCGCCGTAGCGCGCGGCGACCTGTCACGCAAAATTACCGTGGACGTCAAGGGCGAAATTCTGGAGCTGAAAGACACCATCAACACCATGGTGGAGCAGCTTCGTTCCTTTGCCTCGGAGGTGACGCGCGTAGCCCGCGAGGTTGGCACCGACGGCAAGCTGGGTGGTCAGGCGCAGGTTCCGGGGGTGGGCGGCACGTGGAAAGACCTTACAGATTCCGTCAACTCCATGGCTAGCAACTTAACCGGCCAAGTGCGAAACATCGCGGAAGTCGCCACTGCGATTGCGAACGGCGATCTGTCGAAAAAAATCACGGTGAACGTGAGCGGCGAAATTCTGCTGCTCAAGGAAACCATCAATACCATGGTGGACCAGTTGAATGCGTTTGCCGGCGAAGTGACGCGCGTAGCCCGCGAGGTGGGATCGGAGGGCCGGCTGGGCGGACAAGCCAGTGTTCCCGGGGTGGCCGGAACGTGGAAAGATCTCACCGATTCCGTGAATTCGATGGCTGGCAACCTGACCGGGCAGGTTCGCAACATCGCCGAGGTTACAACCGCCGTGGCTCGCGGCGACTTGTCCCGCAAAATCACCGTCGACGTGAAGGGAGAAATCCTTGAGCTAAAGAACACGATCAACACCATGGTTGATCAACTGAACGCCTTCGCCGCCGAGGTCACTCGCGTTGCTCGCGAGGTCGGCACCGACGGCAAACTGGGCGGGCAGGCGCAGGTATCGGGTGTTGCCGGCACATGGAAGGATCTCACCGACAACGTCAATGTGATGGCCGCCAATCTGACAGAGCAGGTGCGCGGCATCGTTAAAGTCGTCACCGCCGTCGCCAACGGCGCATTGACGCAAAAGTTGACTGTGAACGCGAAAGGCGAAGTGGCGGCCCTGGCGGAAACCATCAACAACATGACGGATACTTTGGCCACCTTTGCCGACCAGGTCACGACAGTTGCACGAGAGGTCGGCGTCGAGGGTCGTTTAGGAGGGCAGGCCAACGTGCCGGGCGCGGCGGGAACATGGAAAGATCTGACCGGCAACGTCAATCTTCTGGCGGATAACCTGACCAACCAGGTTCGCGCCATTGCTGAAGTCGCCACCGCGGTGACCAAGGGAGACCTGACCCGATCCATTCAAGTGGAAGCGAAGGGCGAAGTCGCGGAGTTGAAGGACAACATCAATACCATGATCAACAACCTCCGCCTGACCACCGAACGCAACACGGAGCAGGATTGGCTTAAGACGAATCTGGCTCGATTCACCGGAATGCTGCAGGGGCAGCGTGATTTGACGACTGTCGGCAGAACATTGCTGTCGGAATTGGCTCCGCTGGTGAATGCCCAGCAAGCCATCATTTATCAGATGGATACTGAAGCCGAGCAGGACTTGGTCCTCCTTTCCTCCTATGCAGGCGACGGACCGGACGGCCACCTGCGGCGGGTCAGCATCGGCGAGGGACTCTTAGGACAATGCGCAGCGGAAAAGCGCCGCATATTGATTTCCGATTTGCCGGAGACCGATGTCACCATCCGCTCGGGCCTGTTCGACGCTGTACCGCGCAATGTCATCATCCTGCCGGTACTGTTTGAAGACCGCGTCAAGGCGGTAATTGAGCTTGCTTCGTTGAGCAGCTTTACAGCCTCCCATCTGGCGTTCCTTGAACAATTGACGGCCAGCATCGGCATTGTGTTGAACAGCATTGAAGCCACAATGCAGACCGAAGGCCTGCTGAAGCAATCGCAGCAATTGGCGACAGAACTGCAAACCCAGCAGAAGGAACTGCAGCAGACCAACGAACAGCTTGCCCAGAAGGCGCAGCAGCTTGCCGAGCAGAACGCCGAAGTAGAACGCAAGAACCGGGAGATTGAGCAGGCGCGCCGTGAACTGGAAGGCAAAGCCAAAGAACTCGCTCTCACTTCGAAATACAAATCGGAATTCCTTGCCAATATGTCTCACGAACTGCGTACGCCGCTGAACAGCATTTTGGTTCTGGGTCAGCAGTTGAGCGAAAATGCGGACGAGAATTTGACGGCTAAACAGGTCGAGTTCGCCCGCACCATCCACGGAGCGGGTACGGATTTGCTGAACCTCATCAGCGATATCCTCGACCTGTCGAAGATTGAATCCGGAACCGTATCCGTCGAGGCCGAAGAGGTGTCTTTCTCCCGCCTTCTCGATACGGTTGGACGTGCATTCCGTCACGAAGCGGAAAACCGGCGACTCAGCTTCGACGTGCATACGGATCCTCAGCTCAGCCGAAGCTTTGTCACCGATTCAAAACGTTTGCAGCAGGTGCTGAAAAATCTACTGTCGAATGCCTTCAAATTCACTGCGCAGGGCGGCGTGCGGCTCTCAGTCTCACCTGCAAATGGCGGTTGGACCAGCGATCACCCGATTCTAAGTAGAGTTGCATCCGTAATCGCGTTTGAGGTCACCGATTCCGGAATTGGAATTCCGCCGGAAAAGCAGCGAATCATTTTTGAGGCGTTTCAGCAGGCGGATGCCGGAACCAGCCGTAAGTACGGCGGCACCGGGCTTGGCCTGGCCATCAGCCGTGAACTGGCGAGTCTGCTTGGAGGTGAAATCCAGCTGCGCAGCACTCCAGGAGAGGGCAGCACCTTCACGCTATATCTACCGGAGGTTTATAGCGGTCCGGTCGCTGTGGCTGCACATCCCCTGGAAGGAAAGAGCGCAACTTTCTCCATACAGAAAGAGTTGTCGCCCACCGTGTTGGCGGACTTCGCATCGAAGCAAATGGCGGACGATCGCCAGAACATTCTTCCGGGAGATGCGGTGCTGCTGGTAGTTGAAGATGACCCGCACTACGCCCGGATTTTACTCGACCTTGCCCGCGATAAAGGATTCAAAGTCCTGCTTGCGTCGCGTGGCGCGGAGGCTCTGGCCCTCGCCCATGAATTCAATCCGGCTGCCGTATCCCTGGATGTATTTCTTCCGGATATGCTCGGCTGGACCGTGCTGAATCACCTGAAGCAGGACAGCGCAACCCGCCACATCCCTGTTCAGATCTTGACGCTGGATGAGGACAAGGCCCATGGACTGGCGAGCGGAGCTTTCGCCTTCATCACCAAACCCGTCGATTCGGAAGGGCTCGGGACCGCACTGAATCGAATCAAGCAGTATGCCGCTACTCCACGCAAGCGGCTGCTTGTGGTGGAGGACAATCCCGCCGAGCAACTTAGCATTGGCGCGTTGCTCGGCGAAGAAGACATTGACATTACCATTGCCGACTCCGGCAGTAAAGCTCTCCAGGCAATCGGTGAAGGCTCTTTCGATTGTGTTGTGCTCGATCTTCGCCTTCCGGATATGTCCGGTTTCGACGTGTTGGAACGTCTGCAAAATACGCTTCAATCCAACGACCTGCCGATTGTGGTGTTTACCGGGAAGGAATTGTCTCCGGAAGAAGATGCCCGCTTGCACATGTTGGCACGCAGCGTCGTTGTGAAAGGGGTCGAATCGCCGGAGCGGCTGCTGGACGAAACGGCTCTGTTCCTCCACCGAGTGGTTGCCAAACTTCCCAAAGAGAAACAGAATATGCTGGATCGGCTGCATCGTTCCGATGACGCCCTGACAGGAAGAAAAGTGCTTGTCGTGGATGACGATGTGCGCAACATATTTGCTCTTAGCAGCGTGCTCGAGCGGCGCGGAATGACTGTGCTGACTGCCGACACAGGCAAGCGAGCCATTGCTACACTCGATTCCACGCCGGATGTTGCAATTGTCTTGATGGATATTATGATGCCGGACATGGATGGCTACGAGACCATGCGCGTGATTCGCCAAAATCCTTCTTTCAGTCGTCTGCCGATCGTCGCGCTTACAGCCAAAGCCATGAAGGGAGATCGCGAAAAAACCCTGGAAGCCGGTGCATCGGAGTATCTTGCGAAGCCGGTCAATACGGAACAATTGCTCTCAACCCTTCGCACGTGGCTTCACCGGTGATTTCAAATCCATAATGGCTTTTTATTTTTATAAAGCTGAAAGCAGCCGATGATTACAAACCAGAAACTGAACATACTGATGATTGACGATCAGCCTGGAAAACTGCTCAGCTATCGAGCCATCCTGGACGATCTTGGCGAAAACCTGATCTCGGCCAACACGGCAAAAGAGGCGCTAGACCTCCTTCTCAAGAACGAAATCGCGATCATCCTCATGGACGTCAGCATGCCCGAGCTCAACGGCTTCGAGCTGGCGGACATGATCCATCAACATCCTCGTTTCGAAAAAATCGCAATCATCTTCATCTCCGCTGTGCATCTCACAGACCTTGACCGTATCAAGGCATACCAGCGCGGAGCGATGGATTACATCTCAGTCCCGGTCGTACCCGAGTTGTTACGCGCCAAAGTGAACCTGTTCGCCGACCTTTACCGCAAGACGCGGGAATTGGAGCTGCTAAACAGCGAACTGGAACAAAGGGTGCTTGCTCGAACGGAAGAGCTGAGGGAAAGCGCGGAGCGGATTCGAAGCCTGAATGCCCAGTTGCAGCAAAGAATCGCAGAACTTGAAATTGTCATGAAGGTGTTGCCGATCGGAATCTCGGTCGCCCATGACCCCGAGTGCCGCGTCATCACCGGTAACGCGGCGATGTATCAGTTGCTGGACCTGCCCCCCGAGACCAACCTGTCCCTGAGCGCGTATCCAATGGAGAAGCCTCCGATCGAGATTTATCCACAGGATGGACAACTCCCGATCGACGAATTGCCGGTCGAACTGGCCGCCATCACGGGCAAAGCCGTGGCCAGTGTTGAATTGGAGATTCACCATAAGAGCGGCAGGGTCACGCAAGCGCTGGCAAGCGCCAATCCGTTATTCGACGATTCCGGCAACGTCTGCGGCGCAGTCGGAGCATTGATCGACATCACGGAACGCAAACGCATGGAACAAACGTTGCGGGAACGCGCGGATCTGCTGGACCTTGCGACCGAAGCAATTATAGTGCGCGACGCCGACAGGATCGTTCGCTTTTGGAATTCTGGCGCTACCGACATGTACGGCTGGACGCCCGAAGAGGCTATCGGCAAAAACCTGCACCATTTGTTGCGGACCACGTTCCCAACTTCACAGGAAGAAGTGGAAGAGACACTTCTGCAAGGCAAGCGCTGGGAAGGAAACCTGATCCAGTTTACGAAGGATGGTCGGGAGATCGTCACCGCGTGCCGCAAGAGTCATCGATTCGATGGAACAAATTATGGTGTGGTGTTGGAGATATGTCGCGATATCACGGCGCAGATTCAAGCTGAAGAAGCTCTGCGCAGATCGGAAAAATTGGCGGCGATGGGAAGGATGGCCGGAATTGTCGCCCACGAGATCAATAATCCTCTCGGATCCATCACCAACATCTTCTATCTGTTGCGAGACCATCCGTCGCTCGATGCGGAAGCCAGGAATTACGCTCGCATGGCCGAAGAGGAATTGGCTCGCGTCACTCACATTACCAGGCAAACGCTCGGGCTTTTATCGGGAATCGGCGCAGGCCATCCCGGTCTCGCTTTCAGCTGTTTTGGACGACGTTTTGGAATTCCAATCCCGCCAGTTGCAAATCAATGAGATCGCCGTGGATCGAAGATACAGAAGCGAGGGGGTTGTAGAGGGTTTTCCAGGAGAACTAAAGCAGGTCTTTCTGAATCTCATCTCCAATGCGATCGAGGCAATGCCGGATGGTGGCCGGCTCCGTATCCATCTGGGAGAATCTTCCGCCGTGCAGCAGAAACCTGCCGGAGTGCGGGTTTCCATATCGGACACCGGGGGTGGCATAAACCCCGAAGATGCGAAAAGACTGTTTGAGCCGTTCTTCAGCACCAAATCCACCAAAGGCACGGGATTGGGCCTTTGGATCAGCAGAGGCATCATTCAAAAACACGAGGGCACGATTCGTTTTCGCAGTGTGACTTTTCGCGGTGAGAACATCACCTGCTTTTCTGTTTTCATCCCCACCTCATTGCTCTTGCGGAAGACAAAACAGAACGTCCTGTCTGAAGTTGAAGCTTTAAGCCAGAAGCTCGTTTAGACCACGGGAATCGATTTCGTAGAGCAAAGCCGCGGACCCAATCTTCGATCCAGACAAACACCACCGGCCACAATGGCTCGCCACCCGCATAACCGTGACGATAACAATTCACCGACAGGAATTCTGCGCCGAGTGCCAATCCGCCATTCTACGTTCCCTTTCCTGGCATTGATTTCCGTTCACAGCCTGACTTGAATACTATGCAAGCTATACCTGTCGATGGAAGGGATGGAGTTGGTGCAGAACCACAATACTCGCCGGTCATTGTTCCTCGTTTTCGCCGTTGCCGCGGTATTCTCGATTTCTGCGATTGCCCAGGTACAGTCTCCAACGCCTTTGCGGCCCCCGGCCACTCCTCTCGTGACACACGATCCATATTTCAACATCTGGTCGATGGCGGATAAACTGACCGACGTTCCCACCAAACATTGGACTGGCGCAGTCCAGGAAATGAATGGAATTGTACGGGTCGATGGCCAGTATTACCGCTTTCTTGGCACCGCGGGCAGACAAGGACAGACGATTCCGGCGCTAGACGAAGTGAGCCAGACGATTACGCCGACGCGCACGGTCGTGGACATGACAAGTCCGGAAATCGAGCTGCGTGTTGAGTTCTTCTCCCCAGTATTTCCGGACGACATGAAAGTGATGGCGCGTCCGGTGACTTACCTTACCTGGACCGCAACATCGCGCGACGGACGAGAGCATAATGTCTCGCTCTATTTCGACGCTGCGGGAACGCTGGCGACAAACGATCCCGGCGAAAAAGTTCTATGGTCACGCGGAAAAATCAGCGGGCTCGACCTGCTGCGAGTTGGCACACAGGCGCAACCTGTGCTGCAGCGCTTCGGCGACAATGTCCGCATCAATTGGGGATGGTTCTACATCGCTGTTCCGCAGAACGAAAACGCCGAATTGACCGCGGGCAATGAAAGCTATCGCGATAATTTTCTGCAGACAGGAAACCTGCCGGCTTCCGACGACATTGAAGGAGCGCGAACTCCGCAGAGTCATTATCCACCAGCGCCGGCATTAAACGTCGTTCTCCCGCTGGGGAACGTCGGCTCCGCCCCCGTTACCCGTCATATTCTGCTCGCGTACAACGATCTGTATTCTGTCGAGTACATGGAGAGGAAGTTGCTTCCTTATTGGAGGACCGAGTTCCCGACATTTTCCGGGATGCTGCAGGCTGCGGAGCAGCAGTATCCGGCGCTTCAGGCGCGCGCGCAGAAGTATGATGCTGCGCTGGAATCGGATCTGGTTCAGGCGGGTGGTCCAGAGTATGCAGCGATCGCAACGCTGGCGTTCCGCCAGGCCATTGGCGCGCAAAAGCTGGTGGAGAACGACGATGGAACGCCGTTTTTCATGCCCAAGGAAGACTTCAGCAATGGCTCCATCTCCACCGTCGATGTCATCTATCCCAGTGCGCCGATGTTCCTGCTGCTGAATCCCAAGTTGGTTGAGGCACAACTGGAGCCGGTGTTGCGATATGCCGAAATGCCGAGGTGGAAGTTTCCTTTTGCGCCGCATGACCTGGGCGTGTATCCGCTGGCGAATGGTCAGCAGTACGGCGGAGGGGAAATAAGCGAAGCCGATCAGATGCCGGTCGAGGAATCCGGAAATATGATCCTGCTGGTCGCGGCGACCGAACATGCCGAGGGCAATGTGGAGTTAGCGCGACGCTATTGGCCGCTGTTGACGAAATGGGCGCAGTACCTGATGGCCCATGGACTCGACCCGGCAAACCAGTTATGTACGGATGATTTTGCCGGCCACCTGGCTCACAATGCGAACTTGTCTATCAAGGCAATCGAGGCCCTGGGAGCGTATGCGCAACTGGCTCAGAACCTGGGTGACACAAAAACTGCGGCGCGCTATCAGTCGGCGGCCGCAAGCATGGCTAAGCGATGGATCAAAATGGCCGATGCCGGAGACCATTCTCTCCTTGCTTTTAATAAACCGGGGACATGGAGCCAGAAATACAACCTGGTGTGGGACCGGATTTTAGGACTGAACCTGTTTCCACCGGAGGTCGCAAGCAAGGACATTGCATTTTATAAAACGCGTCTCAACCCATACGGTCTGCCGCTGGACAATCGCGCCACCTATACCAAACTGGACTGGGAGACCTGGACAGCAACGCTCGCTACCACGCCAGCGGATTTCCAGCTATTCATTCATCCTGTTTATAAATTCCTGAATGAAACGCCCGATCGCGTTCCAATGACAGACTGGTATGACACGATCACGGGAAAGCAAGTCGGCTTTCAAGCGCGTTCGGTTGTAGGTGGGGTTTATATCAAGATGCTTGCCGACCCTGCCATGTGGAGCAAGTGGGCAGCGCCAGCCAACAACCCTTCCGCACAATTTTAGCTTCCGCACAGAGAAGGCTCGAACCTCGATCTGGTCCAGAATCATCCGGCGCGAGGTCGAGGTCAAGCCAGTTCGTTTTCTGCGCCTACGTTGCTTGGCTACGCGAGATCGAAACGATCGAGGTTCATCACCTTGTCCCAGGCCGCGACGAAGTCATGAACAAACTTCTCCTTCGCATCCGAACTTCCGTAGACTTCGGCAAGCGCCCGAAGCTCGGAATTTGAACCGAAAATAAGATCGACACGCGTGCCGGTCCACTTCAGTTCGCCTGTTTTACGATCGCGTCCTTCAAACACGTCCTCAGCTTTTGAGACCGCCCTCCACTCCGTACCCATATCGAGCAGGTTGACGAAGAAGTCGTTCGTCAGGTTCTCCGGCTGTTTGGTGAAGACGCCGTGCTTTGTCTGTCCCACGTTTGTATTCAGGACACGCAGGCCGCCAATCAGTACGGTCAGCTCAGGCGGAGTCAGCGTCAGTAATTGCGCTTTGTCGATCAGCAAAGTCTCAGACGGCACGCTGAATCTGCGTTGGAGGTAGTTGCGGAAACCGTCTGCCAGCGGTTCCATGACGGTGAAAGACTCTACATCGGTTTGTTCCTGCGACGCATCCGTCCGTCCTGGCGTAAACGGAACCGTCACAGTGTGACCCGCGTTCTTCGCCGCCTGCTCGACACCCGCGCACCCGGCCAGGACAATCAGGTCGGCCAGCGAGATCTTTTTTCCGCCGGTCTGTTTGCCGTTGAATTCGCTCTGAATTCCTTCGAGCGCCTTCAACACCTTCCCCAGCTCCGCGGGCTGGTTGGCTCCCCAGTCCTTTTGCGGCGTCAGGCGAATCCGTGCGCCGTTCGCACCACCACGTTTGTCGGAGCCACGGAAGGTGGACGCCGATGCCCAGGCGGTCGAAACCAGTTGAGAGACGGACAAACTCGACGACAGCACTTTGGCCTTGAGAGCAGCAACGTCCTTCTCATCAATCAGCTTGTGATCGACTGCGGGGATGGGATCTTGCCAAACGAGCTCTTCGGCAGGGACTTCCGGACCGAGATAGCGAGCGCGCGGGCCCATGTCGCGATGCGTCAACTTGAACCAGGCACGAGCGAAGGCATCCGCAAGCTGGTCGGGATTTTCGTGGAAGCGCCTCGAAATCTTTTCATACGCAGGATCGACGCGCAGCGCAATATCCGTGGTCAGCATAGACGGCGAGCGGCGCTTTGACGGATCGTGCGGATCCGGTACGGTCCCGGCGCCTGCATCTCCCTTCGGTTTCCACTGGTTCGCCCCGGCCGGGCTCTTGGTCAGCTCCCATTCGTAGCGAAACAGGTGGTCAAAGTATTGGTTGCTCCATTTTGTTGGGCTTGAGGTCCAGATCACTTCCAGACCGCTGGTAATTGTGTCATTTCCCTTGCCGGTGCCAAACCTGTTTCTCCAGCCGAGCCCTTGCTCCTCGATGCCGGCGGCTTCGGGTTCAGGTCCCACATTAGTCGGGGGAGCGGCGCCGTGAGTCTTGCCGAAGGTATGCCCGCCCGCGATCAGCGCGACGGTCTCTTCGTCGTCCATGGCCATGCGAGCGAAGGTCTCGCGGATGTCGTGGGCAGCGGCCACCGGGTCCGGGTTTCCATCCGGGCCTTCCGGGTTCACGTAGATCAGGCCCATCTGCACGGCTGCAAGAGGATTCTCCAGGTTGCGCTCATTCGAGCCGCCTTTGGTCCGGTCTGTCTCCGTGCCGTGCAGCTCTTCATCGGCCACCAGCACGCCCTCGTCGGGGGATTTTCCCTTGCCGTAGCGGATGTCTCCGCCAAGCCAGGTGGTCTCGTTTCCCCAATAAACATCCTCGTCCGGCTCATACACATCCTTGCGCCCACCGCCGAAACCGAAGGTCTTAAAGCCCATCGATTCCAGCGCGACGTTGCCGGTCAGAACGATCAAATCGGCCCACGAAATTTTGTTTCCATACTTTTGCTTGATCGGCCACAGCAGCCGACGCGCTTTATCGAGGCTTACATTGTCAGGCCAGCTATTGAGAGGAGCGAAGCGCTGCTGACCAGATCCGGCGCCACCACGTCCATCGCCGATGCGGTAAGTTCCGGCGCTGTGCCACGCCATGCGAATGAACAACGGTCCATAGTGGCCGAAGTCCGCGGGCCACCAGTCCTGTGAGGTGGTCATCAGCTCCAGCAGGTCTTTCTTCACGGCTGCGAGGTCGAGGCTCTTAAACGCTTCCGCGTAGTTGAAGTCCTTGTCCATAGGGGTGGACCGGGATGAGTGCTGGCGCAGGATTTTCAGGTTCAACCGGTTCGGCCACCAGTCACGGTTCGACGGGCCTTCACCTGCGGCATGATGGAACGGACACTTCGCTTCAGTTGCCATAATATTTTTCCTCTCCGGTTCGCTGTAACTGTTTTTGAATTCCGTTGCTCGGCGATCTTTCCATTCAGGCACCGATTGGCGAAGATCCTTTTGCCAATTGCATCACATGCAATGCCGCCGTCTCATCTGTGAACAGAGACCGCACGGGCCGGCAGTCGCTCAAGTCCTGGTTGTCGCCAGCCCGATGTCTGGCGTCGGCTGCTATCACTGCGCATTTGCATTGGTCATGATATTTTTCTCGCAGGCAAACGACAAAACGGCGCAATATCATTCGCGTTTGTCTCAATGCACCCAATGTAGCATCATGGAGATGGATAGAGCCAATAGATAGTCTGCATTCATCGTATAGGCGTTCTCTATGGAATTTCATCAGCTTCGATATGTCTGTGCCATCGCGGAAACCGGCAGCTTCAGCCGCGCCGCCGAGCGCTGCCACGTCGCGCAGCCCTCGCTCTCGCAGCAGGTCCTCAAACTCGAACAGGATTTAGGAGCAAAGCTTTTCGACAGGCTCGGCCGCAGCGTCCGGCTTACAGAGGCGGGCCGCGCCTTCCTGCCGCATGCCCGTTCCATCCTTCACCAAATGGAGGTTGCGCGCGCCGGAATCGAAGATCAGCGCACCGATGTCCGCGGCAGCGTGGCCGTCGGCGTCATTCCCACCATTGCGCCATATCTCATCCCGCGCTATACCGCCGCGTTCGCAAAAAAATATCCTGACGCCAGACTCCGCATCGTGGAAGAGACTACCCCAGTACTTGTCGAAAGCCTTCGCAACCTCTCCATCGACCTCGCCATTCTCGCCCTGCCTTTGCGCCACAAGGAATTTGAGTTGTTCCCGCTTCGGACGGAACCGCTCTTTGCTGTCTTGCCTAACAATCACCCTCGCGCCGCGCAGAAATCCATATCTCTCAAAGAACTCCGCGGCGAACCGTTCGTGATGTTGCGCGACGGCCACTGCTTCCGCGACCTCAGTATCGCTGCCTGCACCCAGGCGCGTGTGACCCCGCGCATTGCTTTTGAGAGTGGACAGTTCAGCAGTCTTCTGGGAATGGTGGCTGCCGGAGTCGGCGTGACCCTGGTGCCTGAAATGGCCATCGATATAAACGCGGACTGCCGCTACATCCGCGTCGCCGACGTCAAAGCTACACGCACCATAGTAGCCGCAGTTCTGCGCGGACGCAGCTTCAACCGCGTGCAGCAAGCATTCTTGTCAAATATCAAAAATTAGACAACCATCCATCCCGCACAGATTTTCCTGCAAAAAGTTTTGCTCCGCTGCGGAACCGTGCGCGACTATACTCCATAGCATTCACCCGGACTAGACAAGAAAGCTCACATGGAAATCTACGCGCGTCTCCATCCCCAGGCCATGAAGATTGTTCTGGTTCTATTTCTGTCTTTTCTCATTGGGCTGGAGCGGGAAGAGCATAAGGTCGCCGGCACCTCGTATTCCTTTGGCGGGGTGCGAACTTTTCCGCTGATCGGGCTGATCGGCTACTCCCTGGCGCTGCTCGCCGGCACGCAACTGCTTCCATTGACCGTCGGCTTTCTGGTGATTGCCGGATTTCTGATGTTGTCCTACTGGCACAAGCTTTCCTGCGAAACGGTTGCGGGCGTCACCTCGGAGATGTCGGGTCTTGCGACATTCCTGGTAGGCGCGCTCATCTGCTATGGACACCTTTGGGTGGCAACTACACTGAGCGTTGCCTGCCTGCTGTTCCTCGATCTGAAAGAATTTCTGGAGAAGTTGGCCGCGCGCATTCCGGCGCAGGAAATCCTCACGTTCACCAAGTTTCTGTTGCTGGCTGGCGTGATTCTGCCCATTCTTCCGAATGCGCAGTTCGGCAAATTTCACATCAATCCATTTAAGACCTGGCTGGTGGTGGTTGCGGTCAGCGCTATTTCCTACGGCAGCTACGTGCTGCAGAAATTGACGAAGCAACGTGGCGGAGTCGTGCTGGCAGCTATCCTGGGCGGAGCCTATTCCTCGACCGTAACCACCGTCGTGATGGCGCGGCGATCGGCCCAGGAAAAACATTCCAATCTATTTTCAGGAAGCATTCTGATCGCTTCCGGAGTGATGTATCTGCGGCTGGCGGCGCTGCTGGCAATCTTCAATCGACAATTGATGGAGTTATTGACAGTTCCTTTCATTGTGCTAGCCGCCGTCGGAACGGGCGTTGGGTGGCTGTGGACTCGCCGCAAGGATCCGGATACTGGAGCGATATCGAAGGGAGTTTGAGGAGAGAAACCCGCTCGATTTGCTGACGGCGTTTCTATTTGCGGTCCTGTTTCTGGCGATGCTGATTGCCACACAGTTGGCAGCCACCTATCTGGGCAAAGCGGGCGTGAATACGCTGGCCGCCATCATGGGCGTGACCGATGTAGATCCGTTTATTTTGGGAATGACCCAGGCTGCCGGGACGTTAACAGCGGTAAAAGTGGCGGCGGCAGCAGTGCTGATTGCCGCGTCCAGCAACAACGTAGTGAAAGGCATCTACGCCTACAGCTTCGGCGACAAAAGAACTGGAGTGCAAAGTCTGGTACTGCTGATCGGGCTGGCAGCGCTCGGCCTGGTCCCACTTTTCTGGATTGGCTCCTAGAATGTTCGATGAAACTCATTAGGCAGTCGATGCGACCGATCGCGGACAGCGACAGTTGAAGCGATGCTCAAGACTGCTTGTTCTTTCCCGGAATAAAGGATTTGAACTTATCGGTCCATGTAGGTTTTACGGCTGCTTTCGCGTGCAGCCCTGCAGCCGGTTTCGTCTCTGAAAGATTCGACGTCGGCGTGGACGTTTCGTTTTGCGAGCCGCTCTCAGGAGTGGCACTCGTGACCGCCGTTCCAGTGTTCGCCGTCGCGCGAGCTTTGACAGTATTGACTGCAGGCGCCGACGCCTCCTGCCACTGCACAATCAGGGATACTCGCCGATTGGTCGCATCGAACGGATTCGACGGCACACGCAGCATTTGATCTCCATAGCCGCGCACCTGCGACACCTGGTTCGGACCCACTCCAGCATGTTGCAGCAACCGACGCGCGGAATTGGCTCGGTCGGCCGAAAGCTCCCAGTTCGTGTAATCGCTGTTGCCGACATAGGGTTGAGCATCCGTATGCCCCTCGATTAGCAGCTTGTTGGGCAGCACCCTCAACTGGGTCGCGAGCAGATCGAGAAGTTCCACGCCGCTCGGGCTCAGCTTGGCGCTGCCGCTCTGAAAGAACGTGCCGCCCTTGTTCTCAATCAAGTCGATCTTCAGTCCCTCGCCGGTCATGGTGATGACGATCTGTTTGGAGATCTTGCTCAGGTCGGTCTGCTTTAGAATGGCTCTTTCGATTTCTTCCTTCAGCTTTTGCACATTCTTCTGGTCGATCGAGATGCTTTTATTGGAGCCCTGAATTGTGGTGCCGGTTTCCTGTCCATTGCTCTTGGGATGATTGAAATAGCCGGCGACCGCTTTCTTGATCTGCGGAGTGGAATTCATCAGCCACAGCACGATAAACAGTGCCATCATCGCGGTGACGAAGTCGGCATACGCCACCTTCCACGCGCCGCCATGTCGGCCGCCATGCGAAATCTTCTTCTTGATGACGATGATCGGTCGAACTGTTTTTCGATCCTGAGCCATGGTCCGGTCTCTCTAGGCTGCGGTGCCATTCGCGGGCTTGCTGGCCGTATCCGAGGTGACCGACGACGACGGCCTCCTGCATCCATTCTCCATTTCGTCAAAGCTGGGGCGAACGCGCTCCGGAATTGCTCGCCGTCCCATCTCAATCGCGAGAATCGGAGCCAATCCTTTCAGAAAAGCGAGCATGATGACCCGCAGGACATGGAGGTACGCGTTGTGTTCATCGGCTCCTTTGGTCATGCTGGAGGCGAGCGGCCCGACCAGGCCATAGCACATCAGAATTCCCAAAAATGTGCCCACTAAGGCAGCGGCGACCTTCCTGCCGATTTCTTCCGGCGGCCCGCCCAGGGAGCCCATCGTGATCACAACACCCAGAACCGCCGCGACAATTCCCAGGCCGGGCAGCGCGTCGGCGACAGTGTTCAGCGATTGAATCGGCTGCAGCGTCTCATGGTGCGCCACCTCCATATCGAGCTCCATCATCTGGTCCATGTCGAATGGATCGACGCCGCCGGTAATGGCCGTGCGAAGCGTGTCGCACACAAACGCCTGGGAGTGGTGGTCGTTCAGGAACTCCGGATACTTCCTAAAGATCTCACTGGTCGCGGGCTTTTCTACGTCATCTTCCACGCCGATCAGCCCGGCTTTGCGAACCTTATTGAATAGCTCGAACATCATTTTCAGCGTGCTCTGGTATCGGGCCTTGCTGAATTTCGAAGGGCTCACCACGCCGACAACTCCAGCGATCATGGCCTTGATAATGTAGACCGGATTGGCAATCAGAATGGTGCCCAGAGCGGCGCCCGCAATGGTCACCAGCTCGGCCGGCTGCAGCAGGACGAGAAGATGCCCTTTCTCCATCAGGAACCCGCCAATCACCGCTCCGAAAACAATGACAGTTCCTATGACTGGAAGCATGGCTCTCCCCTCGCCTCAGTGACATGGTTGCCGCCCGCGAATTCGCTGGCTCGCATGGCTTGGCGCGCCCGGTTCAGCAGGCATGGCAAGGTATCAGCTTCAACCGCAAAGCTGGTTCCGATGCTGAGAGTGACGCCGATGCGGTCGCCCCACCAGCGAAAATCCACGATCCGTGACAGTCCAGCCAGACGGCGCGCATGGTCGGTCAACAGCTGAGCTGAACGCTCATGCGCGATGATCAAAAATTCGTTGTCTCCCCAGCGTCCGATGGTTTCCGCCGGCCTCATCTGACGGAGCAATGTATCTTCCACCGCCCGCAGCATCGCTTCGCACGCATCCCGCCCATGGGTTTTACGCAGCGATCGCGCTTGATCGACCGTGATCCACAGCAGGCCAAACGGCATGCCGCTAGTTGCCCATTGGTGATGGGCGGCGTCCAACCGGTCTTCCATCTCCGCCTGGCTGGCCTCGATGCCGACACTCTCGCCACTCTCTCCGCGCGGCAATGCATCCACCTCTTCCGCCGGATAAAACAACAAAACCGCGCCCATGGCGGCTCCCTGCGAATCTTGCAAGCGAACTTTTCGCAGCATCGCCGGCACTACATGCCCCTGTTTGTGGTGCATCGATACCAGCGTGAGACGCTCCAGAAGTGGATCGACGGGCTCTAATTGTTCCCTCGGCGGTTGGATGAATGAGAGTCCACTGACCCCGCCGCCCTCCGCCATTCCTGCTTTCAGTTCTGCTTCGGCGCTGGCAATTACCTTGTCACGATGCTGCTGGTCAACACGGAACAAATCCGCGGGACAGGGATGACAGATCAGGTCCTCCGCCGCGTAGCCGGTGAGAGCTGCAGCTGCCTGATTCCAGTGCACCACCTTCAATTGTTTGTCGAGTATGGCGATTCCCTCCTCTAGCAGGTCGAGGGTCGCCTCCAGCATCGCCATACGATCGCCCATATTCGCCCAGCCTCCGGGATTACGCAGCTCCACAGACCACTTATCGACCGAGTTCAGCCAGACTTCACCCCCAGGCGTCGATTCAACTGAAACAACCGTGGACGGAAGGCCGGAACGCGGACAATAAAACTGGGGCAACCGCTCCCGCCTGGAACCGGCGGAAAAGATTGCCCCTTGGTGTGCGTCCCTTGAAAACCGACCTGATCGCTGAAGCGCCTTCTGATCGCAGTGCCGCCAATTATTTATTGTTGTGGAGGTTCGGCGCTGGCCGCCGCTCTGCCTGCATCCAGATTCAAGCTCTTCGCAAGATGAAAAGCGAGAACGGCTTCCGCTGGATAAGAAATGTCGCGATTGTTTCCCGTCGCCCCCGCACCCACGGTTCCGGCACCGGCGCCGACAAGACCACCAATCAACGCGCCCTTGCCACCGCCGGCCAGGCCGCCGATCAAGGCTCCGCCGCCTGCCCCGCCACCAATCATGGCTCCGGTTCGCTTGCCTTTTCCTTTGGTTTCCTGGGCGATCGTGTTGCTGCTGATGGGATAGGATTTGCCTTTCACATTCACCGCGACCAGGCGAACCGCAAGGCTGGCTGCACCCTTGAACTTGCCTGCCGAGTGCGCCTTCACGACAACGCCGCTGACCGCAGACCCAGCCGGGATGACCACATTTCCATCTAGGCGAACCGAATTCGCCAACGTGCCGTGAAAGCCGTCTCCCGCCTCGCTGGTTTTCGAACTCAACGCGCTCGAAATTCGTGTGGAGAGAGAAGTTCCTGCCGGAACGATCCGCGGAGGAGGAGGCGGCGGAGCTGGAGCCGCTGGCGGCGCGGGAGCAGGCGCGGGCGCTGCCGGAGTTGCCGCTGAAGGCTGCACTGGCGTGGCGCCGGTTGCCGACTGGCCAGCCGGAGCCGCCGGCTGTTCCGTCTGTGGCTTTGGCTTATTGCACGCGGTCAGAAACGTCGAAAGCGAAAAGGCAATACCAAGGGCAAGTGCGATACGAGGGCGATAAGTCGTCATGACTGCACTCCGTTCTTTCGTGGATGAGTCGGGAATTTCGCGGGGAAGGAGAGCCACCTGCATTGTCGAGTTCCACGTTCGCCTTGTCAACCGGCGAAAGTCGGTGCGGCTCGCGCGACTACCCCATGGATGGCTTCGAGCGCCACATCTCGATCTGATACAACATGGGAGCAGGGTGGTCGGGCGGGCTCGGAACGACAACGGTCGAGCCTGGAAAGAGGCAGCATCTATGAGCGACGAATTTGAGCAGGCGCACGAGAGACTGGAGCGTGCATCCGACGCCCACGAAGGCGGACACCACAACCGGCGCGCCGCCATCATCATTGCCATCATGGCGGCCTTTCTGGCGCTAACGGAGTTCGCGGAAAAAGATGCGCAGACTAGCTATCTGGCGAACCACATCCTGGCCAGCGATACCTGGGCGCAGTACCAGGCGAAGTCGATTCGCCAAACCGTGCTGTCTGCCGAAGCTGACATGCTGGCGAGCGATCCGAAGGCCGCAACCGATTCTGCGATCCAGAGTCGAATCGCGACGGCGCGGACGAGAGCGGCAAGAATGCAGTCCGAGCCTGGAGCTGACGGCATGGAGCAACTGGCGCAGCGGGCGCACGCGGTGGAACATCAGCGCGATCATGAACTGCATCGCAAAGATATCCTCGAAGTCGCCAGCGGCGGCTTGCAGATTGCCATTGTGCTGGCTTCCATTTGTGTTGTGCTGGACATCCCGCTCTTGATGTGGGGCGCGATCGCGCTTGGATTGGCTTCTGCAATCTACGGGCTCTACGGGGGAATATCTCCACTCTGAACCCCTGCTTTTGGGGTGCGCACGGCGAGCCTCGGCGCTCGCAAAAAGACTCTGCGACGGAAGGGTCAATCGCAGAGTCTTTTGCATCTAAAATTCTCGAGAAGACTGCCCATCGGACTGCCGGCTTCCGACGCAGTGTTCTCGCCCTGCGATCCGCAGCTGCGGACCATCGGACAATTCCAGCGCGTTGCGACCGGAGAGGCTAAGCCCTGCACTCGGGATGATTGCACTGGCACGTCAGCTCGGTCATTTTTCTGGAGTTTTTACAGTGATCGCCGCAATAATCCTTTCCGTCCGTGGTCGTGCAGTTACAGGCTGGATGCTTGCATTTCTTCGATTGTGCCATGATGTCTCCTCCGTCGCGCTCGTCGCGATGCGGCAGCTCGATGACCCCGTCAGACAAGCTGTAAGTTCATGAGATGCCATCGCCCGCCGCGATGCAACTGCCCTATGAAAATTGTTTTCTCGCAATGAAACAGTCCCGCATTTGGCGTGATCAGTGCCGCCGAACCCGAGCAACATAACCCTCCGATTTTTCAACCTACTATCTGTAGGGGGATGGTTTATGGAGAACCAGGGAAATAGCCGGTTCATGTCTTCTTTGGCAATCACCGGGCTCGCAGCGGCCTGCCTGCTTGCGGGTTGCAACAATGGCCCGAAGTATCCAGATTCCAGGGCCACCGTAACCAGCTCGCTGGCGCAGGATAGCTTGAGCAACCTGACCGTTTCTCAGGACCGCAAACATGGCGTCATCACGCTGACCGGTACGGTGCCATCGCAGGAGAAGAAACTTCAGGCCGAGGACATCGCCAAGGCCGTCGCGCCGAAGTATAGGATTGTGGATCAGACAACCGTAGTGCCCGCCGCCAACAGTGGAGCGCCGGTTCCAAGCACCGAGGTCGCCGCCACCCCTTCTGACACGGACGCGGAGATTCAGCAGCAGTTCAATGAAAAAGTGAAACTCCATCACTCTCTGGCTCGGCCCGGCAACACCATCACTGCCACGTCGAAGAACGGCGAGCTGATTATCACCGGCCAAGTCCGGACCGAGTCCGAAAAGCGTGAGGTGGAAAAACTGGCGAAGTCAATCCCCAATGTGCAGCAGGTCGAAGACGATCTGACCGTCGGGTAGAGGAAGTCACGCCATTCTGCCGGCGCCGCCGAAGACGCGCCAGATGCTCCCATGTGAGTAGATTCTGGCTCGGGGGCACGCTTGTGGCAATATTCAACTGGACTGGCCAATCCGACCGCCTGTCGTAGAGCTAAACCGTAATCCTTTTGAAGATGTATACTTTGTATGTACACCGGAGTAGCACATCATGGCCAAGCCCAGTCAGCATGCGGGAACCACTTTCACCTTTCGCATCGATCCGGACCTGAAGCAGGAGTTCATGGCAGTCACCGAAACGGAGAACAAGCCGGTGTCGCAAGTTCTTCGCGATCTGATGGCGGCGTACGTCGAGCGCAAGAAGCGAAAGCAATTTGAAATGGAAGCTCGTCGTCAATCGAAGCTGATTGCTTCGTCACCGGAGGAAGCGGAGGTCATGGATTGGATCAGCGCCGTGACCGACCCCGAGGGCTGGAAGTGAAGCGAGGTGATCTGGTCACCATTGCCGTCTCGGGAGATTACGGCAAGCCGCGTCCGGCGCTGATCCTGCAGGCGGATGCATTCGACGCACATCCTTCAGTGACAGTGCTGCCGCTCACTTCAGAGATTCATCCCACGCCGCTCTTTCGCGTAACCGTGCAGCCAGGCAAGGAGACAGGACTGCGCAGGACTTCTCAGGTGATGGTGGATAAGGCAACCACCGTCCCCCGAGCCAAAATCGGTGCGCGCATGGGCCGCGTCGATGCGGCTACCATGCAGGCGATCAATAAAGCTGTGATTGGATTTTTGGGGCTGTGATCGTCGGGTGGTCGCTGTTGATTTGGGCGGAGACACTATACCCCGACGATAGGCTCGCGCGGAAAATCTTGCGGCAGGTTTGCGCCGCAATGCCGCTTGAGTTCGAACAGAAATCGCGGGCGATCCGCTAATTGACGCGTGTGAAGGATCTTTGTGCCGTTCGCGCCCGTGATCGTAACTGAGCGGTCCTTTTTACCTGTGTTGATCTCTACAATTTCTTCCCATCGAATGCGTTTGTTCCTCCAAAACCAAAACACCTGTTGCAGGCCGTCCGCAGTGATGATTAATGTTCCAGGAAACGAAAAGAGTATTGCGAGCGTGAGAAATCCGGCAGTCGCTACGTTTACAAGAGCAAAGGGCTGTCCGTGGCTATGTTCAAAGAAGCCAATGGTTGTATGAGCCAGATAGGCAACAAGCAGAAGCCACGCTCCAAAGGCAATCCGGCTCGGAGCAAATTCAATGCTCCCGTCGCTGCGGTCTCTCGCGGATCTTTTGCTACCCCGCCCACCGAAGAGAACCAGCATGGCCAGAACGGGCACGAACCACCCAAGATGATGAGTTATCGAGAGCGCTGACTTCCACATCATCGATCCATCCTACATCTGATGATGATGATTCTTGAGGGGACGTTCCTCACAATAACTAGAATGGGCGTGTGAGTCACAAGCACAACTGGAAGCGGCGGATGGCGCTGGCGGTGTTGCCGCCGATTGGCGCGATTGTGTTTCGGCTGCTCGGCATGACGCTGCGGTTTGAAGACATTGGCGCGCCGGGGACTCATGCCGACGATCATCCTGAAACTCGCGTCTACTGCCTGTGGCATCGCTCGCTGCTGTCGATCGCGCATCACTTTCGCAAGCGCAGGATCGCCATCCTGATCAGCCCGAGTTTTGACGGCGAGTTGATTGCGGCCATGATCCATCGCGTGGGGTATACGCCGGTGCGCGGGTCGAGCTCGCGTGGCGGCGCGGCAGGACTGCTGGGGATGCAGCGGGCGCTGGAGGCGACGAATGGAACGCGCTGCAACTATGCCGCGTTTACCAGCGATGGCCCGCGCGGCCCGGTCTACCATGCCAAGCCTGGTGGAGTGATGCTGGCGCAGCAGGTGGGCGGCGGGGTCGGCATCTTTTATGCGGCGCCTGATCGGGCGTGGACGTTGAAGTCGTGGGATGGATTTCTGATTCCCAAACCGTTTTCGACGATTGTGATTGGCTGGCAGCCGCCGGTCCCGGTTCCACCTGCGGGGGAAGGAAGCGCAGAAGAAAGTTCACTGGAAGCGGCACGGCTGGCGGTAGAGCAGGCGCTTGAACGCGCTCGCCACGAAGTGGAAGAACATATTGCGCGCAAGCGTGGGACGGCCAGTGGGTGACGCTCTCGCCGGCTGGAAAGTTTGATGGCTACCTCGGTATATACTTGCCGCGGCGGCGCATGGCTGCCGCCCTCATACTGGAGGCGATCATGTCACCCACAACCCGCACCGATCCCTACCTCGTCGGAAATTTTCGAGTACAAATTGACGGCATCACAGCGACCTCGTTCAGCGAAGTCTCCGGTCTGGAAGCCGCTATTGAGGTCGTCGATTCCCGCGCGGGCGACATTCAACAAAACGCGGTTCACAAGATGCCGGGATTGCACAAGTTCACAAACATCACGCTGAAGCGAGGTCTGACCCATGATTTGTCGCTTTGGAACTGGATGCAAAATGCCCTGAACGGCAATGTGCAGCGCGCTTCCGTCGCCATAACGCTACTCGACCAGGCCGATAATCCTCAGTGGCTCTGGAAGCTGACAAACGCCTGGCCATGTAAATGGGCGGGTCCGGTCTTTCTTGCCGAGTCCGGTGAAGTCGCGATGGAAACCATCGAAATCTGTTACGAGAATCTGGAGCCTGCATTATCGGGCGGGTGAAGTGGAAGATCCCTCCCGTAACGATCTACGCAAGCTGACCGGTGACTGCCCGTGCCTTGGTTTGCGATGTGCTCGACAAATCTTCATCCCACTAAGCCAAACGAAGGCTTGAATGGGCCACCATTGCGGGGCACCCACGTAGCTCTGAAGGGTACGGGCCGCATCCAGGCTGCCGTCACTCCCTGGATTCTTCGCTGCGGTCAGAATGACTCCACTTATTTGTGGTGGAGAGCGAAGCAGGTTGCGATGTGCGAGGCAGCATGATATTTTTGGACTTGCGCGTGACAGGTACGGAGACGTGTCTTTTCGCCTCGGGAATTCGGTTTCAGGGCTGGCGTAGCTCAGCTGGTAGAGCATCTGATTTGTAATCAGAGGGTCGGGGGTTCAAATCCCTTCGCCAGCTCCAGCAAGCCAGATTGCCGGGCAAATTCCAGAGGTCAACGCGGCAAGTCAGCACAAGAATGATGGTTGAAATCCGCAACTCCTGACCGGGTTGCGAAGAGCTTCGCTCCGCCTCTCCTAGCTGTGTCTCCTGCCAGGAAAGCCTGCATAGCCTCCAAATGGGGATGGGGACGGTACACGCCGGTCGTTGCGGCAACTCTGGAACCGGCCAATTCCTGATGCGATGTGGATTTGCGGTTGGATGGGGAGAGTAAGAGCGGAAGAAATTGTGCACAGGTGGCCGAGCGGTTAATGGCAGCAGACTGTAAATCTGCCGCTCCTTGCGAGCTACGGAGGTTCGAATCCTCCCCTGTGCACCACTAGTTTAGATTGGTAGTAGTGGAACATGGCGATGAGTGAGAGCGAACGATCACTCAATCCGGCAGCCGACAAACGTCGCATGGTGATCGCACTGGCGGTGCTGGCAGGGTTAGCCGCGCTGTCGTGGTTCACGATTGGTGGTTCAGCCACATTTCATGTGGAAGGCTACAGCGGCTCGTTGTTTTCCTATGCAGGGCGCGATGTAGAAGTTCGATGGTTTCCGATTTTGATTCTTGGTCTCTTTGCGTTCCGGGTGGTGATGACCAATATGAGGGCACGCCTGCAGGAAAGAGACTCCGAGAGAAAGCTGATGTAGCTCAGTGGTAGAGCACTCCCTTGGTAAGGGAGAGGTCATGGGTTCAAGCCCCATCATCAGCTCCAGAAGTTCAGATGTGCGGTGCGGGTGAAGTGCGGAGCGAGCGCCGGATACGCGCGAGCACAGCACGAGGGCAAAGCAGCGAGTGGAGCGAGCGTTGCAGAGCCCTGGAGTCACGTCCACTCCCTTGGTAAGGGAGAGGTCATGGGTTCAAGCCCCATCATCAGCTCCAGAAGTTCAGGCGGGAGTAACTCAGTGGTAGAGTCACAGCCTTCCAAGCTGTTGGTCGCGGGTTCGATCCCCGTCTCCCGCTCCAGACATTCCCCTGCGGTACGCTGGATCGGCCGGATGTAGCGACAGGGTTGAAACAGCGGAAGCAAGCAATTTTGTTGAGAGACGTTTTCAGGGACAGGCATGGGTGATATGTTTCAGCAACCGATCCTCGAAGTGGAAAATCCCGCGATCTTCGAGCCAGTGAAAGCGGCGATTGAAGCTACATTTGCGCCGCCCACCGTATCCCGGTTTTTGGACAAAGTCGAGCGCGCGCGACTGCGTATTCGCGACTTCGATACGTTGCGCCAGCAAGACCTGCTCGGGGAGACCGTCAAGTCCGGCTACGAGCAATTGGGAAATAGCGATCGCGGCCAGATTCGTGAGCTCTACCTGCGTTCGGTCGAGCAGGTCGCTCCGGAACTGCGCAAGAAGTATCTCAAGGTCTACGCATACTACTGATGCATCAGGTGCAGGCAGTCCAACCCCGAGAGCACACCGGGAAACCAACAGCAACCAGAAGAAACAGGAGCGAAAGGGCAACCAATGGCGAAGGAAAAGTTTGACCGGTCGAAGCCGCACGTCAACGTAGGGACGATCGGGCACATTGATCATGGCAAGACGACGTTGACGGCAGGGATCACGAAGGTATTGGCGAAGCACAACCCGAACAACAAGTTTCGTTCCTTCGACACGATCGACAATGCGCCGGAAGAGCGGGAGCGCGGCATTACGATTGCGACCGCGCACGTGGAGTACGAGACCAAGAACCGTCACTATGCGCACGTCGACTGCCCGGGCCACGCCGACTACATCAAGAACATGATCACCGGCGCAGCGCAGATGGATGGAGCGATTTTAGTGGTCGCGGCGACGGATGGACCGATGCCGCAGACGAAAGAGCATGTGCTGCTGGCGCGGCAGGTCGGTGTTCCCTACATTGTGGTGTTTCTGAACAAGTGCGATGCGGTCGACGATCCGGAGCTGATTGACCTGGTGGAGATGGAAGTGCGCGAACTGCTGTCGAAGTACCAGTTTCCGGGCGACGATGTGCCGGTGATTCGCGGCTCGGCTTTGGGCGCGTTGAATGGCGAAGCGCAGTGGGAAGCCAAGATTGATGAGCTGATGGAAGCAGTCGACAAGAGCGTGCCCATGCCGCAGCGGGCTATCGATCAGCCGTTCCTGATGCCGATTGAAGATATCTTTTCGATCTCGGGTCGCGGCACGGTGGTGACGGGACGGATCGAGCGCGGCAAGGTGAAGGTGGGCGAGGATACGGAGATTGTCGGCTTCCGCGAGACGCGCAAGACGGTAGTGACCGGCGTCGAGATGTTCAAGAAGCAGCTGGACGAAGGTTTGGCGGGCGATAATGCCGGACTGCTGCTGCGCGGTATTCCGAAAGAGGATGTGGAGCGCGGCATGGTGCTGGCGAAACCGGGCTCGATTACGCCGCACACCAAGTTCAAGGCGGAGATTTACGTCCTGAGCAAGGAAGAAGGCGGACGGCACACACCGTTTTTCAACGGCTACGGCCGCAGTTCTACTTCCGGACGACGGACGTGACTGGAGTGGCCAAGCTGCCGGAAGGCACGGAGATGGTGATGCCGGGAGATAATGTGAGCCTGGAGATTGAACTGATTACTCCGGTGGCCATGGAAAAGGGCCTGCGGTTTGCGATTCGCGAAGGCGGACGCACTGTCGGCGCCGGCGCCATTGCCGAGATTTTGAAGTAGCAAGGGAAAAACCCAGGTCTCAGAAGCGAGACCTGGGGCTCCCGCACCCGCTGAAAAGCTTCGATTGACTGGCTTGGCAAGCAAATGCAGCCAAAATCGGATAGGATAAATGGATGCGCGAAATTATCACATTACAATGTCCGGACTGTAAAGAGCGGAACTACTCTACGACCAAGAACAAGAAGAAGACCACAGCGCGGCTGGAGTTTTCAAAGTTCTGCAATCGTTGCCGCAAACATACGGCTCATAAAGAAACCAAGTAAGGCAGATACAGAAAACAGGGACTAGAGATTAAGGAACAGAGGTCGGCACATGGCCGAACCGGGGCCAACGGATTTTTATGGGAATGCTTCGTGAACCGATCCCTGACCACCGATCTCTGACTCCTGCATTTGTAGGGGCGTAAGCTCAACGGTTAAACTGCTGGTCTCCAAAACCGGACTTGGGGGTTCGAATCCCTCCGCCCCTGCCAGCTTCTTTTATTGGGCCGGGTCGCTGTGGCGGCCCATCATGATTTCCAGCGATTCCGTGGCATGATTCGCTCCGAGGGAATGCAACAGACATATTGAGAAGGAAGTAAGGTATGGCAAAGGCAATTGCAGTCACCGAGACCCAGACAACGCCGCAGTGGCGGCAGCAGCCGGAGCGGTTCTGGACCTTCCTGAAGGAAGTTCGCAGTGAGTTGCACAAGGTGGTTGTGCCGTCGCGCAAAGAAGTTCAGGCGACGACCACGGTGGTGATCATTACAGTATTTCTGTTCGCCGGATATTTCTGGGTGGTGGACACAGTGTTTAATCGGGTCGTGCAGACCTTGCTGGCTTGGTTGACGCACTAGAGATATGCCCTGGAAACGTAGTATGCCGGGAAGGTGAGATTGGATGGCAGAAGAAGCAAAAATTGAAGCGCAACAGGCGTCCACTGAGACGCCGCCAGAATTGGCGCCTCCCGTCAACGAACGGTTTCGTTGGTATATCATCCACGCGTATTCAGGGTTTGAGCGCAAAGTGCGCGAATCGATTGAGAGCCGCGTCCAGGCCTATGGCCTGCATGACCGCATCGGCCGCATCATGGTTCCGACGGAGCCGGTTACAGAGATTCGCAACGGCAAGAAGTACACCATTGAGAGAGTGTTTCTGCCGGGCTACGTCCTGGTCGAAATGGATCTCGACAATGAAATCTGGCACCTGGTCAAGAACACGCCTCGCGTTACCGGTTTCTTAGGGACGGGGGAAAAGCCGGTGGCGCTGACGGAAGAAGAAATCAGTTCGATTATCTTCCGGTCGGATGTGTCGAAAGACAAGCCGCGGATGAAGGTGAAGTTTGAAAAGAACGAGTCGGTAAAGATCACCGAAGGGCCGTTCGCCAACTTTAACGGGGTTGTGGATGAAGTGAACGAAGACCGCGAAACCCTGAAAGTCATGGTGACCATCTTCGGACGTTCCACGCCGGTCGAGTTGGAATTCAGCAAGGTTGAAAAGATTGCGTAAGCAGCGAGAACGCTGCGATTGAAAGGGATTGAACGATGCCGCCAGTTAAAAAAGTACAAACGCAGGTGAAACTGCAGATTGTTGCCGCGAAGGCGACCCCGGCGCCGCCGGTTGGCCCAGCTCTGGGCCAGGCGCAGGTGAACATCATGGAATTCTGCAAGCAGTTCAACGCGCGCACCACGGCTCCCGACATGGCAGGGCTGGTGATTCCAGTTGTCATCACGGTGTACACCGATCGCACCTTCACCTTTGTCACCAAGACGCCTCCGGCTGCGGTACTGCTGAAGAAGGCCGCGGCGGTTGCCAAAGGTTCGGGCACGCCGAATAAGGACAAGGTTGGCAAGGTGACAGAAAAACAGGTCGCCGAGATTGCCAAGCAGAAGATGCCGGATCTGAATGCGGCATCGGTCGAGTCCGCGATTCGCTCCATCAAGGGCACCGCGCGTTCGATGGGCATCGAAGTCGTCGCCTAGCCATCGCCGTGACAACCCAATCGGCAGCACCGTCTTCGTCTGACTCGGATCGAGCCTTGCTTCGTCATGCCTTGGCTGCGGTTGCCTATCGCGGCAGCAAAGTTTTGCGTGAAGCGCCGGCGGATTTTTCCACTTTTACATGCGGTAACGGATGTCTTTCAGGAGGCGCACTTTTGGCGCACTTGAGCGACTTGTTCGATTGGGCGCTGTCGATGGCAAATGGAAATCCGGCGTGGCGCGATGCCGGACCGCAATCCTGGGATGAGGATGTCAAGCGCTTTTACGACTCGCTGGCCGCTTTCGACGCCCGGCTGGCTTCTGATCAGCCGCTGCATGTTCCTATAGACAGGCTGCTTCAAGGCCCCGTTGCGGATGCCTTGACCCATGTGGGACAGCTCGCAATGATGCGGCGCCTGAACGGTTCGCCGATCAGCTCAGAAAACTACTTTATTGCTGACGTTGTTACCGGTCGAGTTGGGCCGGATCAGACGGCTCCAAAGCGCAAATCCTGAACCTGCGCAGTTGAATCACCGCGTTTGCGGCGCGAGCGAACTACCCCCGCGTTCCTGCTTCTTTACCCGTCGTTGCTTGGTAAGCTGTGCGAATCAGATTCCTTCAAGAGCCTCTCCCAATCCCAGATTCCGGACATTACCTTGTTCGGCAGCGGGAATCCGAGTTGATGGGCGAGCATGCACACCTGTCCGCGATGGTGGGCTTCGTGAGAAATCATGTAGCAGAGCATTTCCACGCCAACCGGCCAGGGCTTGGCCCAGCCATCTCTGCGAAATGCTTCGATGCGGGGTGACGCCGCTGCTGAGTGCCTGGTCGAGCATTTCGGTGCAGCGAGCCGCACTTTCGGCTAAGGCGGTGCGAGCCTGCTGCGGGGTGCAGTTGGCGCGGTTCAGTTGCGAGGGAACCTTCAAGTGGGGGGCGGTCAGCCGGATCCATTTACAGCGAACGTTATGCACGTGGGTGAAGATCGCAGCAATGGTGCGGACATTGCCGGGCGGTCTCGCCTTCCATACAGCCGGGTCGAGATGCTCGATCACGAGTTGATTCATCCGCTCATTGACGGCAAATATCCTGGAAGCGGATGGGCTGCGTTGCGGTTGAAGCTTTGGCTTGCGCGTGGTCACGATTCGTCGCTCCCGCCCCATCATATCGCTCAGGGTTGGCCACGCTTCGCCAATCACCTGCGCATGCATGAAGGAAGGAGTTGGCAGAGCCTGTTTGCGGTGCCGCGGCCTGGATAGTTGAAGGATTATGCGCGTAGTTGAAGGATTATGCAGCGTAGTTGAAGGATTATGCAGCGTAGTTGAAGGATTATGCAGAGCGGAAATTCATCTAAGTGCCTCTGCAGCAAGAGGATGCGGGTTCTAGGTCAGTTTTTTGTGTGCGGCTGTCGAAAAAACGTCTCCCATGCGCTCTGGCCGGGCGAGAAGAAGATCCCTGGGGTTATTTTACCAAATCCGGGGGATTCGGCAGGCCACCTTGGCTCCGGTTCAGGCTGCCCCGAAACGCGGTTTCTGGAATGGGTTTAGAGGGGTAGCTTGCCCCACTCAAGCCAACCCGTTCGGCTACGATCAGGGAGGGCTTGGATGGGCCACCCGCCGCAACTGTTCGTAGTTGCCGAAAACGCCGTTTTGCGAGGGTCACCGCATCACTTCCCAAAAGCGGACTTATCAATATTGATCTACCCAAGCGTGCCTTAGCCGGCACTTGTCCGAGATGCTGGATAGGATCGCTAAGGGACCGGAAGACGTGAAAAAATCAGTCAGGGCGGCAGGTGAACTGCCATGAACGTGGATTAGAGCGTTGTCGATTGGCATTCATCCGCATACATTGTGGGCGCCACTGAATTCGCGCTGGGAGGAGTACGAGATGCGGAAAGGGCAGACGAGACACCCACAACGGGACGAGCCCGCGACGCCAGGCAAGAACTACATCACTCCGGGCGGACTGCTGCGCCTGAAAGAGGAGTACCGGTTTCTGGTGACCAGGGACCGCCCGGCGGTGGTGGAGGTGGTGGCGTGGGCTGCCAGCAACGGCGATCGCAGTGAGAACGCTGACTATCAGTACGGTAAGCGGCGGCTGCGGCAGATCGATGGGCGGATTCGCTTTCTGGCGAAGCGAATCGAGGCCGCGGAAGTGGTGGACCCGGAAGCTGCGAGAGCCGGGCAGGCGGCGACGAGGGCATTCTTCGGGGCGACGGTGCGCTATGCCAATGCCGCGGGAGTGGAGCGAGTGGTGAGCATCGTGGGCACGGACGAGGTCGATCTCAATCGCAACCACATCAGTTGGGTGTCACCTCTGGGGCGCGCGTTGACGAGGTCGGCAGCCGGTGACAGCGTAGTTCTGGAAGCGCCGGGCGGGACAGAATACCTGACGGTGCTGGAAGTACGATACGAGCGCATTTCTGTGGAACCGTTTCGTGAACCATCTGGATCCACGGCCTCGGCAAGTGGACTTGCTCGCCGAGACTCACCAGACGAAGAGGAGCCGACACGGTACGGGTCGTGAAAAGACGACGAGAGCATCCCTCCCAGGTCTCAGAAGCGAGGCCTGGGGCACCCAGTTTTTTCAGTTAACGTGTCCCGCGATCTGGGCCACCCGCCAGCGAAGGCTCTGGATACTGGAGTTCTCACCCCACTCAAGCCAAAGGAAGGCTTGAATGGGGCACCCGGCAAAGAAAATCATCATCGCGACGATTAGAGTAGCTGTTGAATCACCTGTCCCGGAATCCTATGGATTGAAATAAGGATTTTTTGCCATGCGGATGAATGCCGCCTCCGATTCGGGAGACGAGTTAAAGCGCCAATCCTCTTCCTTGTTGACGTCGAACCAGATGAGACATTTGATGAGTGGGTACTTGGTGCGGAGGGTGGGAATGATTTCATCGATCCATTTGGCTTTGTCTCCCCCTGCTTTAGCCGAGGACATCTCTCCAATGATGATCGGCTTCTTCTTGGCAGCGAGGAGGGGGTAAATTTTCTCGAAAACCTGCTGGAAGGTCTGCCAGCCGCCGTTTTTCGTGCCCCAGTTGTACCCATCAACCCCGGTCCAGTCGACGTAGGCATCGCCTGGGTAGTAGTCCATCGTATTCTTGTTCCCTCCATGGATGTCCACGACGTTTGGACACCACGCCCAGACCACGTTGGTAGCGCCTTCAGCGACGAAGATGTCGTGAATATGTCGATACGCGGCAACGTACAGGGGTGCATTGTTTCCATCCCATGCGTCGTCACCATTCATCTCCGCTGCGAAGTCCACGAAGAACTTTTTGCCGAGCGCTTTGGAGCCTTTTGCACGCGCTTTTATCGTGGCATCGAGGCTTCCGTCCACGATCTTGTTGAAGTCGATGTTGTGCGGTTCCCAACTGATAAGCGGGATGCGGCCAGCGGCCAGATCCGCCTTGGTAACGGCGCCGGTCCAGTCGGCGTTCCATCCGTAGTAGTTGAGGTGAACGGGGGGTGTCAGCCCGAGCTTAGCCGTGGTCTGGGCAATAGTGCCGGCACCGTAGAACATTCCGAGCAACGCACCCGTTGCCGGCTCCAGAATGGACGATCCACTGGTATTTGCTGAGCCCAGAAGCCATCCACTGGAAGCAAAAAATACGACGCTCGCTAAAGCGACTCTGCTAAGAATTTTTTTCACGGCTTTGACTCCTCATTGGGCAACTTGCAAAAGCTATTTTACTTCCCACTCACGCCAAGGGAAGGCTTGCAAGGGGCACCCGACATCCATCTCAGGTCTTCCGCCGCGGCGGACGAGACCTGGGGCACCCAGATTCTTCAGTTAATGTGTTCCGAGAACTGGACCAACCGCCGGGGATCACGCGGGAAGCGCCATACAAAGCCCTGCGCCCCGATAGCGCGCCGCGATTCGATACCGTGAGCCGCGTTTGCGCCGCGCTCGGTGTGCGACTGGTGGCTCAGCCTGTCCATCCCGCTTCCGATGGAGTAAGGCCTTGACTATCGTGGGACATTCCCCCACTCAAGCCAACGGAGGGCTTGATGGGCCGCCCGCCTGACACGGGCATGTTAACTATTTCGGTTACATGGAGTAATTATGTTGATAATATAAATAACGTTCATTGACATAGGCGAACGAGTCCACTACGGTGAATTCATATCCGCTACGCTCGTAGGCGAGCACGTATCGAGGAAAGGCTCCCTTAATTTCGGGAGCGTACTTTCGGGCGTCTTTGAAGGGGACTGTGAAATCAAGATTGTTCAGATCGATGGCGGATTTCTGCGCAGTACGGCCAAACAAGCCAAAAAACATTATGACCCTCGCGTTCATTGAGAAATTCGCCCATGCTTGCATAGGGAAGGACGAAGAGTTTCTCCGAATCTTTTCATTACGATTGTGCTCCCTTTGCAGGAAGCTAATCGTGCTATCACAGCCCGTGTCCGGAACCTCTAGAACGGTTTCAGGCGGGCTCTGATCGATGGCTGCACGAGATTGCCGCGTTAGACCTATTCGCTGTGCGGAGGGGAGTCCTCAAATTCAGAGGATTCCAGCGGAACATCGAAAACGGGTAATCCATTGACCGACGCAGAAGTTTTATCCCGCAATTTGAACAGAAGGGTGTGGAGTATGAGCACTCGGTCTTGATATCGCCGCCTATTCTGCGGAGCATCTTGCCCAGAGGATTATTCTCGTTACAAATGACACTGACTGTGTTCCCGCAATGAAATTCGCCGCGAAGAAGCTGGGCTACAAACCATCCTGATTCAGGTCCCAAACTGCAAGCCAGCTCCAGAATTGCTGGCGCATGCAGATTTCAAGCGTCTAGTTAATCTGCCATAGCGTAGGCTGACCTAACTATTTGCTGGCAAACTTGGCCGCTGCCGGTTCCCAAACATTTGCAAAAACCAGGCAGATTCTGGCATAATGAGAAGACGCGTCCCTACGGCAATTCGTTGCTATATGCACGCGCCATACCACGGCCGGACGGCCGTCCCGAGCAATGCCGTAACAAGCAGTTGAATACAAGCAATACGGGGCGGTTCAGCGAAAACAACGCTGCATATAGGTCCGCGCGGTGGGAGACAGAGGAAATATGTCGAAAAAAGCAGGAAAGAATATTGAGAAGGCGCGCGCGTCTGTTGAGGTCCGCCCTTACTCCCTGACCGAAGCGGTTCCGCTTCTTCAAAAGGTCAAATACGCAAAGTTCGATGAGACGGTGGAGATTACGCTGCGTCTGGGCGTCGATCCCAAGCATGCCGACCAGATGGTCCGCGGCACGGTTGTGCTGCCGCATGGCTTGGGCAAGACCAAGCGCGTCGCCGTGATTGCCTCGGGCGAGAAGGTTCGCGAGGCGGAAGCTGCCGGTGCAGACTTCGTCGGCGGCGACGACCTGGTGGAAAAGATTCAGAAAGAGGGTTGGACCGACTTTGACGCCCTGATCGCCACGCCCGACATGATGAAGGCGCTGGGCCGGTTGGGCAAAATTCTGGGACCGCGCGGCCTGATGCCGAACCCTAAAACCGGAACGGTGACCACGGATGTGGCGGCTGCGGTGAAGGAAATCAAGGCCGGCAAAATCGAGTTCCGCACGGATAAAACCGCGCTGATCCACGTACCGGTGGGCAAGCTTTCTTTCACTCCGGAAAAGCTGATCGAGAATGCCACGACTGTGATTACCAGTGTGGTGAAGGCCAAGCCTTCCGCCGCCAAGGGCAAGTACGTGAAGGGAATCACGCTGAGTTCTACCATGGGCCCGGGAATCCAGCTGGATCAAGCGGTTGTGGACGCGGCCGGTAAAGCCCAGGCGTAACCCGGTAACACATAGAGCGATCGAACCCGGCACCCGGCTCAACCAGGGTGCGAAAGATAAAGGATACTTGCGATGGCGATTTCAAGAGCCAAAAAGGCTGAAAAGATTCAGTATCTTGCAACGGAGCTGGCGGATTCCACGACGGCGATTGTGGGCACATTTTCCAAGCTGACCGTATCCCAGGACTTCGCTCTGCGGACAGTGGTTCGCAATGCGGGCGGAAAATATCGCGTATTGAAGAACAAGCTGGCGGAGCGTGGCGCGAAGGGCACCAAAATCGAAGAGGCGCTGCAAGGTCTGAAGGGCGTTACCTCGCTGGCCTATAGCAGCGGCGATCCGGTGGCGCTGGCCAAGGCGCTGACCACCTGGGTGAAGGACAACGCCGAATTTTCCTTCAAACTGGCGATTGTCGACGGCAAGTTACTCTCGGTAGCCGAGATTCAGCAGTTGGCCTCGATGCCAGGGCGCGAAGAGTTGTACTCGAAGCTGCTGTTCCTGATCAGCTCTCCTGCGCAGCGACTGGCGACGGTGCTGAACGCGACCGGCCGCGATCTGGCGGTGGTGCTTGGTCAGGCTGTCGAGCAAAAGAAGTTTTCGGAAGCGGCTGCGTCGTAAGAACAGCAGTTTTCAGTGATCTACCAGGATCTGCTGCATCGCGCTGGGGTGTCGTCTGGACACAACGGAAACCATCGCGGCGGCAATCGGGACGGATCGTTCCAGTCCCGAAAGCAACACAGGAATTTAGCTTTATCACTCGCTTTTAGCAACAATATGGAGAATGGACATGGCGGATTTACAGCAAATTGAGGATCAAATCGTAGGGCTGACCCTGCTGGATGCGGCAGCTCTGGTGAAGAAGCTTGAAGAGCGGCTTGGAGTTTCTGCCGCGGCCGCCGCGCCGGTAATGGTTGCGGGCGGTGGTGCGGGCGCCGCTGCGGCACCTGCGGAAGAGCAGACCGAGTTCAGCGTCATCCTGAAGGATGCGGGGACCAATAAAATCAACACGATCAAGGTTGTTCGCGAAGTGACGGCTCTGGGCCTGAAAGAAGCCAAGGACCTGGTCGATGGTGCTCCTAAGACAGTAAAAGAGGGCATCAGCAAAGACGAGGCAGAGGCGATCAAGAAGAAATTTACTGACGCCGGCGCTGCTGTTGATGTAAAGTAACTGTCCTTGCTTGTGCGGCGAATGTGCGCTACTCTTATTGAAGAGTGAGCCATTCGCCCCGCAGGCTCGATGGCTCGTGAAGTTCCTGTCGATTGGGCAGTTCGGCTTCACCGACTTCGATCGGTCTAACAGCGCTCAGGAGTAATCCTCAGCGCAGGCGGAAGCAAAAACCCATCTATTCGAATAGTGCACAATCCGGTTGTGGCGCTCGCGGGACCTACTGTCTCTCGCGGGCTGTTCTGTGTTTCTGAACAACTTTGCATAACGGAACTCCCGGAGATATGGGCCGTGATGGGGACACGTGCTTGATTAGAAGCGAGAATTCGTTCGAACGTTGTCGGCTCGGAAGCAGACAGAACCGGAAAAAGAGTATCTCAAAATCGCGTCGTTGCGGAGCTCGATGACGAACACGACGCAACGCGCAAAACGAAATTGAAATTCAGCAGCGAACTTGAACAGTTGTCTTTAACCACGTCGAATCGACGGACATTCTGTGAAGAGACCAGAGAATCGTCGAACTATTTCCGGGTTGCCGCCGGGAATGGCCGCAAACGGCAAAACAGCCAGGAGTGAAGCATGTCGAACGAGAACCGCGCGGTCCGTAGCCGTCTCGATTTTTCCAAAATTCCAACAGAAATCCAGATTCCGAACCTGATTGAAGTGCAGCGTCGTTCCTACGAGCGCTTTCTACAGATGGATAAGCTGCCAACCGAGCGCGATGACCTCGGCCTGCAGTCCGTGTTCGCTTCCGTATTCCCCATCACCGACTTCCGCAACTTGTCGGAACTGGAGTTTGTCGATTTTTCCATCGGCAACTGGGAATGCAAGTGCGGACACCTGAAGGGACTGCATCACCTGCGCACCACTTGTATCCATTGCGGCGCCATGGTGATCACTGACCCGTTCCATCCGGGCGATGTGCTGTGCGGCAAGTGCGGCACCTATAACAAGAACACGCCCGACTTTTGCAACAAGTGCGGCGATCCCGTCGGCCTGCAGTTGAAGTACGACCAGAGCGAGTGCGAAGAGCGCAGCATGACCTATTCCGCGCCACTGAAGGTCACGATCAGGCTGAAGATCTACGACAAGAACCCGGAAACCGGCGTCAAGACCATCCGCGACATGAAGGAGCAGGAGGTCTTTTTCGGCGATATTCCGTTGATGACGAAAAACGGCACCTTCCTGGTGAACGGCACCGAGCGCGTCATCGTCAGCCAGCTGCATCGTTCGCCCGGCGTCTTCTTTGAGACGGCGAACAACCGCACCTACTTCCTGGGCAAGATCATTCCCTACCGCGGCTCTTGGGTGGAGTTTGAGTACGACCAGAAGAACACGCTCTACGTACGCATCGACCGCAAGCGCAAGTTCCTCGGCACGGTGTTCCTCCGCGCGCTTGGCCTGAAGTCGGACGAAGAGATCCTCAAGAGCTTTTACACCATCGATACCATCGCAGTGAAGGGCGGCAAGCTGCATTGGACAGTGAACCACGATGACACCAAGCCAACCCACCTGCTGGGCGTGAAGCCGGCCCATGCTGTGGTGGCCAAGGGCGAGGAAATTGCTCATTCGGGCCGCAAGATTACGGCCAGCATTCTGAAAACGCTGCGCGCCTCCAAGATCAACGAAGTTGAGGTGGAAGAATCCGAGCTCGACGGCGCCATGACGGCAGCCGACGTGGTCGACACGACCACCGGCGATCTGCTGCTGGAAGCGAACCAGGAGCTGACCAAAGAAAAGCTGGCGCAGATTCTGGAGAGCGGCGTCACGTCGCTCGAGATTTTCCTGCCGGAGCGCGACGATGTGGGCAATGTCATCTCCCACACGCTGCGCCGCGACACGGTGCACAAGCCGGAAGAAGCGCTGATCGAAATCTATCGCAAGCTGCGTCCCGGCGATCCGCCGACGCTCGACACCGCGACTGCGCTGTTTGAAGGCATGTTCTTCGATCCGCGCAAGTACGATTTCTCGCGCGTGGGCCGTCTGAAGTTCAACATCAAGCTGTACGACAAGCAGGATGCCACTTCGCTCGACCATCGCACGCTGACGCCGGAAGATTTCTACGCCACCATTCGCTACCTGCTGAAGCTGCGCAAGAACATCGGCGTGGTCGATGACATCGATCACCTTGGCAACCGTCGCGTGCGCGCGGTTGGCGAGCTGATGGAGAATCAGTTCCGCATCGGCTTGGTTCGCATGGAACGCGCCATCAAGGAAAAGATGAGCGTCTATCCGGACATGTCGACAGCGATGCCGCATGACCTGATCAACGCCAAGCCGGTGATGGCTGCGATTCGCGAGTTCTTCGGCAGTTCGCAGTTGTCGCAGTTCATGGACCAGACCAATCCGCTGTCGGAAATTACCCACAAGCGGCGTCTGTCCGCGCTTGGGCCGGGCGGTTTGAGCCGCGAGCGTGCCGGATTTGAAGTGCGCGACGTTCACCCCACGCACTACGGCCGCATCTGCCCGATTGAAACGCCGGAAGGTCCGAACATTGGCCTGATCTCGTCGCTGTCGTGCTTTGCGCGGATTAACGAGTACGGCTTTATCGAATCTCCCTACCGCCGCGTGCGCGATGGCTTGTTGCTGGACTTTGTCCAGGTCATCAACGCCGGCGATAGCGGACTGCGCGTCGGCGATCACCTGGAGAAGCCGGACGCCATCAAGAAGAACCATCAGCTGATCAAAGAGAAGAAGCGGCCGATGGAATATGGTCCGTTCAGCTTCTACCTGTCGGCGTGGGAAGAAGATCGCTACACCATCGCCCAGGCGAACGTGGAACTGGACGAAAACGGCAGCATCAAGCGCGAGCTGGTGACGGCGCGGCGTCAGGGCAACTTCGTCCTGGTGAATCGCGGTGAAGTCACCTACGTGGACGTCAGTCCGAAGCAGCTGGTCTCTGTCGCAGCTTCGCTGGTACCGTTCCTGGAGCATGATGACGCCAATCGTGCGTTGATGGGCGCCAACATGCAGCGCCAGTCGGTGCCGTTGTTGATTTCTGAAGCGCCCTTTGTCGGCACTGGGATGGAAGGCGTGACTGCCCGCGATTCCGGCGCAGTTGTGTTAGCGCGGCGGCAGGGTGTCGTGGATTCTGTCGACTCCGAACGTATCATCGTTCGCGTCGAGGGCGAGCATCACCCCACGCAGTTATCGCGTGAAGTGGGTTCGGACATTTATCAGCTGGTGAAGTTCAAGCGCTCCAACCAGAACACCTGCATTAATCAGAAGCCGATCGTCCATCAGGGCGACCGCGTGCTGAAGGGTCAGGTGATTGCCGATGGTCCTTGCACGGAGCAGGGCGAGTTGGGATTGGGACGCAACGTGCTGGTGGCCTTCATGTCCTGGCGCGGATACAACTTTGAGGATGCCATCCTGATCAGCGAAAAGCTGGTTCGGGAGGACTATTACACCTCGCTGCACATTGAAGAGTATGAGATTGAAGCGCGCGACACCAAGCTGGGTCCGGAAGAAATCACGCGCGACATTCCTAATGTTTCAGAGTCTGCGCTGCGCGACCTGGACGAGAGCGGCATCATTCGTATCGGCGCCAAGGTCAAGCACAACGACATCCTGGTCGGCAAAGTGACGCCCAAGGGCGAAACCCAGCTGACGCCGGAAGAAAAGCTGTTGCGCGCCATCTTCGGCGAAAAGGCCGGCGATGTTCGCGACGCTTCCCTCACCTGCCCTCCGGGCGTGGAAGGAACCATCGTTGACGTCCGCATCTTCTCCCGCAAGGGTCAGGAAAAGGACGAGCGCGCCAAGCTGATTGAAGGCGAGCAAGTGGCGAAGCTGGAGAAGAACCTGGAAGACGAGATTCGAATCCTGACCGACGAGCGGTTGAAGCGTCTGGAATCGATTCTCGGCAGCAAGGAAGTTCTGGCTGACCTGCACGATGAGCGCAGCAACAAGCGCTTGCTGGCCAAGGGTGCGATTCTTGACCGCGAGACGATTGAGCTGATCTCCACCCGCAACCTGAAGCGCATTCGCTACGCCGATAAAGATCCGCGCGTGAATGAGCAGATCGATGAAATCGAAGAGATGACCTCGCGCCAGATTGATGTGCTGCGCAAGATCACCAACGACAAAATCGCCAAGCTGCAAAAGGGCGATGAGCTGGCTCCAGGCGTCATCAAGCAGGTAAAGGTCTACATCGCCATGAAGCGCAAGCTGTCTGTCGGCGACAAGATGGCCGGCCGCCACGGCAACAAGGGTGTCATCTCTCGCATTCTGCCGGAAGAGGACATGCCGTATCTGCCCGACGGAACTCCTGCGGACATCGTGCTGAATCCGCTGGGCGTGCCTTCGCGTATGAACGTGGGACAGATTCTCGAAACTCACCTTGGCTGGGCTGCACACGAGTTGGGCAAGCAGGTGGCTGAGCTGGTCGAGAAGAACCAGAAGGCCAACGAAGTGCGCAAGCTGATGGAAGAGCGCTTCGGTGGAACTGCCCTGCTGCACCAGTTGCTCGACCTGGACGATGAGAAGCTGTTGCAGGTGGCGCGCGGCATGAAGCGCGGCATCTGGTTTGGAACCGCCGTGTTCGACGGAGCCAAAGAGGAAGAGATCAAGGCGCTGCTGACGGCCGCGGGTCTTCCGACTGCGGGCAAAATCTACCTGTACGACGGCATGACCGGTGAGCAGTTTGAGCAGCCTGTCACGGTTGGCTACATGTACATGTTGAAGCTGTCTCACCTGGTCGACGACAAGATTCACGCGCGTTCGATCGGACCGTACTCCTTGATCACCCAGCAACCGCTGGGCGGCAAGGCTCAGTTCGGTGGCCAGCGTTTTGGAGAAATGGAAGTCTGGGCGCTGGAAGCCTACGGCGCGGCTTACATTCTGCAGGAACTGCTGACGGCGAAGTCCGACGATGTCTATGGCCGTACCAAGATTTACGAGGCCATTGTGAAGGGCGAAGCTGCGATTGAACCTGGCGTGCCCGAGTCGTTTAACGTGCTTGTCCGCGAACTGCAGGCACTCTGCCTGGATGTGGAACTGATCAAGCAGGCAGAAAACAAGAAGGTGCCGCTGCCGACCATGGCTGCCGCCGACTAAGACAATCCGAACCTGGGCGCTGCAAACGATTGCGGCGCCCAGGAAGCGAATTTTGAATCCAGTTTTTATTTGAAGCGAGTTTTGTAAGAGACACGGTCGTCGTCCACATAAGCCAACGCGCTCCCGGGACGGACGGACGACCGGAATCATGGAAATCCCGGGAACGCGAGAACCGGTTCTGCTGCGTTTGATCCGCGCGCAGCAGCGATCAGGTCACGGAGGTTGTCTTGTTCCGTTCTAATCCATTCGAGCTCAGCAATCCGATTTCGGACTTCGATGCGATCCGCATCAGTCTCGCATCGCCAGAGAAGATCCGCAGCTGGTCGCACGGTGAGGTGACCAAGCCGGAAACCATTAATTACCGCACCTTCAAGCCGGAGCGCGATGGCTTGTTCTGCGCCCGCATCTTTGGACCGATCACCGACTGGGAATGTCTCTGCGGCAAATACAAGCGCATGAAGCATCGCGGTGTGATCTGCGACAAATGCGGCGTGGAAGTCACCCTGTCGCGCGTGCGTCGCGAACGGCTGGGCCACATTGAGCTGGCCTCTCCGTGCTCGCACGTCTGGTTCTTCAAGGGCCTGCCGTCGCGCATTGGCCACCTGCTCGACATTTCTCTGCGCGAGCTGGAAAGCGTCCTCTATTTCGAAAGCTACGTTGTCATCGATGCCGGCGACGCTCCTGTAAAGGAGCGCGACATCATTAAGGATGAGACGCGCTATCGCGAACTTGATCAGCAATATCGCCCCGCCGGATTTAAGGCCATGATGGGTGCAGAAGCCATTAAGGAACTGCTGAAGCGCGTCGACATCGATACGCTTTCGGTGGAACTGCGCGAGCGCATGAAGGTTGAAACTTCGCTGCAGAAGCGCTTGAAATATGCCAAGCGCCTGAAAGTTGTCGAGGCCTTCCGCAAGTCGCAGAACAAGCCGCAGTGGATGATTCTCGATGTGGTTCCTGTCATTCCTCCCGAGCTGCGCCCCCTGGTGCCGCTCGATGGCGGCCGCTTTGCGACCTCCGATCTGAATGATTTGTATCGTCGCGTCATCAACCGCAACAACCGCTTGAAGAAGCTGATGGACCTGCACGCGCCGGAAGTCATTGTCCGCAATGAAAAGCGCATGCTGCAGGAAGCGGTCGATGCACTGTTCGACAACGGACGTCGTGGTCGCGTGCTGCGCGGCGCCAACAATCGTCCGCTCAAGTCGCTGTCTGACACGCTCAAAGGCAAGCAGGGACGCTTCCGCCAGAACCTGCTCGGCAAGCGCGTCGACTATTCCGGCCGTTCCGTCATCGTTGTCGGTCCGGAACTGAAGCTGCACCAATGCGGTCTGCCGAAGAAGATGGCGCTGGAACTGTTCAAGCCCTTCATCTATCACCGCCTGGAACAGATTGGCCACTGCACCACCATCAAGCAGGCGAAGGAATTGGTCGAACTGCAGGATCCGATCGTGTGGGACGTGCTGGAAGAGGTCATTAAGGACCATCCTGTATTGCTGAACCGCGCGCCAACGCTGCATCGCCTCGGAATTCAGGCGTTTGAGCCGGTGCTGGTCGAAGGCAAGGCCATTAAGATTCACCCGCTGGTCTGCACCGCGTTCAACGCGGACTTTGACGGCGATCAGATGGCAGTCCACATTCCGCTGTCGCCGGAAGCTCAGGTGGAAGCCAGCGTCTTAATGCTGGCCTCGCACAATATTCTGTCGCCAGCCTCCGGTCAGCCGATCACCGTCCCAACCCAGGACATGGTGCTGGGCATCTACTACCTGACCAAGTCGCATGCCGGCGCTCGTGGTGAAGGCCGCGTGTTTGCCAACACCGATGAAGTGCTGCTGGCGCTCGAAGCCAAGGAAGTCGAAACATTGAGCCCGATCCGCCTACGCTACACCGGCGCGGTGCTCGATATGACGAACGCGTACGACGACCAGGATCTGTTGCACACCGAGCCTGTCCAGTACTCCAACCAATATCTTTCGACCACGGTGGGCCGCGTCATCCTGAACGATTCCCTTCCCTCCGGCATGCCGTTCGTCAATGGTTTGCTGAAGAAGAAAGGTATCGGACAGCTGGTCAGTTACTCCTACTTGAACCTTGGCTTGGAAGTCACGGTCAAGATGCTCGACCGGATCAAGGACATTGGCTTCAAGTACGCTACCCGCAGCGGTCTTTCTGTCGGCTTTGACGACATGGTCATTCCCGAAACCAAGTACAAGCTGGTCAGCGATGCCGAGAAGCAGGTGGTCAGCGTGCAGCGTCAGTACCTGGACGGCGCTATCACCAACGGCGAGCGCAATAACAAGGTAATTCAGATGTGGTCATCTGTGACCGAACAGGTTGCCGATGAAATGTTCAACAACATGAAGGCTGCCGACAAGGCCGGCGTCATGAATCCGATTTACATCATGGCCGATTCCGGCGCTCGCGGCTCGAAGCAGCAGATTCGTCAGCTGTCCGGCATGCGCGGACTGATGGCGAAGCCGTCGGGCGAAATCATCGAAACGCCCATCACGGCGAACTTCCGTGAAGGTTTGACGGTGCTGCAGTACTTCATCTCGACGCACGGCGCTCGTAAGGGTCTGGCGGATACGGCACTGAAGACTGCCGACTCCGGCTACCTGACGCGCCGCCTGGTCGACGTCGCCCAGGATGTGATCATCAGCGATTACAACTGCGGCACGGTGGAAGGCATTTACGTCGGCCACATCGTCGAAGCCGGCGAAGTGATCGAGCCATTGCGCGATCGCATCATTGGCCGCGTCTCGCTGGAAAAGTTGAAAGACTTTGAAGGCAACGTATTGGTCGAGGTCAACCAGGAAATCGATGAGGACATGGCCGGTGCGATTCAGGCAGCCGGTATCGAGCGCGTCAAGATTCGCTCGGTGCTCACCTGCGAGTCGAAGCGCGGCGTCTGCATCCTCTGCTACGGTCGCAACCTGGCTTCTGGCCGTCTGGTGGAGATGGGCGAAGCGGTCGGCGTCATCGCGGCACAGTCAATCGGTGAACCAGGCACACAGCTGACGATGCGTACGTTCCACATCGGCGGCGCGGCCTCGCGAGTTTCCGATCAGTCTCGACTGGAAGCGAAGAACGCGGGCACGGTGCGCTTTATCAACCTGGTGACGGTCCGTTCCAAGCAGGGCGACCTGGTGGCGATGAATCGTTCCGGCGTGATTGTGGTCGTCGACGATCGCGGCCGCGAAAAGGAGCGCTACACGCTGGTCTATGGCGCGCGACTCAAGGTGGAAGAAGGCACTCAGGTCACGCAGGGCCAGACGCTTGGCGAGTGGGATCCGTACACCTTTGCCATCCTGACGGAAGTCGGTGGCACGGTCCAATTCCACGATCTGCATGAAGGCACCACGCTGAATGAAGAAGTGGATGAAGTCACCGGACTGTCCCGCTTAGTGGTCGCGGAAACGTCGGATGAAAAGCGCCAACCGGCCATCATGATCAAGAATGCGAAGGGTTCGAAGCGCTACCTGCTTCCCAGCCGCGCGCACTTGATGGTGCAGAATGGCGACGAAGTTTTCCCTGGCGATGTGCTGGCCAAGATTCCTCGGGAAACTACGCGTACCAAGGACATCACCGGCGGTCTGCCGCGTGTGGCCGAGCTGTTCGAAGCCCGCAAGCCGCGTGAGACGGCCATCATCAGCGAGATCGATGGTGCGGTTCGTTTCGGCGAAGTCAGCAAGGGACAGCGCAAAATCTACGTCACGGCGGATAGCGGCGAAGAGAAGGAATACTCGATGCCACGCGGTGTTCACGTCAACGTGCAGGAAGGCGAGCGCATGCGTGCCGGCGATCCTTTGATGGATGGCCCGCTGAACCCGCATGACATTCTCGCTGTCCTGGGCGAAAAGGAATTGCAGTCCTACATGGTGACAGAAATTCAGGAAGTCTACCGCTTGCAGGGCGTGGCAATTTCCGACAAGCATATCGAAGTAATCGTTCGCCAGATGCTGCGCTGGGTCAAGGTGGAAGATCCCGGCGACACGGCATTTCTGGTGGAGCAACAGGTCGACAAATTCCGCTTCCGCGAGGAAAACGAGCGCGTCATCAACAATGGCGGCCGCCCCGCTGTGGGTCGTCCGTTGCTGCTGGGCATCACCAAGGCCTCGCTCTCGACGGATTCCTTCATCTCCGCGGCTTCCTTCCAGGAAACAACGCGTGTGCTTACCGAAGCGGCCATCAATGGCGCGGTCGATCAGCTGCGCGGCCTGAAGGAAAACGTCATCGTCGGACGGCTTATCCCTGCCGGCACGGGAATGGAGTACTACCGCAACGTCCGGCTGTCGCAGGAATTGGAAGACGCTGCTGCCCGCGTGCAGCAGGAGGTTTCCGAAGCTACCGAAGCTGCCGAGCGCGAGCTGGAACTGATGCGTCAGGAAGGCGAAGCCGAGGAAATGGCTGCCGAGTAACGATTTGTAACTGTAATTGTTCTAAATGGAAGGGCATGCGCATTGCGCATGCCCTTTTTGTTTTTTCTTCGCAAATTCGCCCCTTCCTCAACGCCCTTCATTGCACAATCGATGACGTTGTGTAATCGCGAAAGATTTTTTCACTTTTACGAAAACTACACGATGCGATTCATGGAAAATTTACCGGCGATTGACGCTCTCCCTCCTATTGGGAAGATAACAACTACCCTTGGAGGTAACTATATGAGAAAGTCGTTCGCAATCGCATGTGCCATCGTTTTGTCGGCGTGTTCGGCAAAAGCCCAGAACTGGGGACACGATGACACTCCTATTCGGCACGTGCTGCTGATCAGTATCGATGGCATGCACGAAGTGGATTTGTTGAACTGCGCAAAAGGGCTCAGCACCGTCAACGACGGCGAGCCGTATTGTCCCAGTTTGGCCGCATTGGCTGGACATGCAGTCAATTACGTGGCCGCCAGCACCTCAAAGCCCTCCGATTCTTTCCCGGGCCTGATGGCGATCGTCACAGGTGCTACTCCACGGACGATGGGAGTGTATTACGACGTGTCTTATGACCGCTCCCTGGATGCACCCGCCAAAACCACTGGCAACGGGGTTGCGGCAGGACCCTGTAATGCGCACGCAGCCCCCACCGGTACGACAACAGAATATGAAGAAGGCATCGACCTCGATCAAACCAAAGTGAATGGCGGCGCCCCTGGGGCAGGGCTAACGGATGGCGGCATCGCGTCGATCGATCCCAAGCGTCTGCCACGCGATCCACGCCACGACTGCCAACCGGTGTACCCGTGGAACTTCGTCCGCGTGAACACCATCTTCGGCGTTATTCATAAAGCCGGCGGATTCACAGCGTGGTCGGATAAACACCCGGCTTACTCCTCCGTCTCTGGTCCCGGTGCCGGTACCAACGTAGACGATTTCTATGCGCCGGAAATCAACTCCACGGTCGTCGGCCTGCCGGGAGTGACCACTCCAGGCGGCGTGTCATGTGCCAGCGTACGTGACCCTTCGCAAACCGGAGCGTGGACGGACAGTTTCAAAAATATACAGTGCTACGACACGCTAAAAGTAAACGCCATTCTGAATGAGATCAAGGGCAAGAACCATGATGGCAAAGGCAATCAGCCCGTACCCGCCATTTTTGGAATGAACTTTCAGGCAGTCAGCGTGGGTCAGAAACTGATTGAAAAGAACGTGGCCACAGGCGGCTATCTCGATGCGGAAGGAACACCCACCGCCTCCCTTCTGAGCGAGATTCGGTTTGCCGATGAATCGATTGGCGAGATGGTATCCGACCTGAAATCCCACGGCCTCTATGACTCAACCCTGATCGTGATTACCGCCAAACATGGTCAGTCTCCCATCGATCCGAATCGGTACCTGCCGGTCCCAGGCCCTAGCGGCAACAATGGTGAATCGCCGGCAAACCTGCTTGCCAATCTGCTTCCCCATTCCGAATCTCCCACCAATCCAACCGGCATCGGGCCCACGGAAGATGATGTCTCCCTCCTCTGGCTGGCAAATTCCGGCGAGACGAAGAACGCCGTGTCTATCCTGGAAGACAATGCGGCCAAGGCAGGAATCGGCCAAATCTACTACGGCAGAAGCCTGGCGCTCAACTATAACGTACCGGGTCTTCCTCCCAAGGGCGACCCACGCACTCCGGACATCATTGTCACGCCAAATGTCGGAGTGACTTACACCGGCAGTTCGGCGAAACTGTCGGAACACGGCGGCTTCTCCCATGACGATACAAACGTGTTGCTGTTTGTCTCCAATCCTGACATAGCCCCGAAGGTGGTGTCGGCCGGCGTGGGAACGAATCAAGTGGCGCCAACCATCCTGGAGGAACTTGGCATCAATCCCGAAACCCTGGATGCGGTGCGCCTGGAAGGCACGCCAGTGCTTCCCGGGCTTTCACTCGGTCGCGACGACAGGCACTAAGCTGCAACGCGGCGTGGACATTCTCCTGAGTGTCCGCGCCGCATAAAAATCTGTGGAAACCCGCTCACGGCCTGCTGTTCTTTTCGCATCTTAATCTGTTAGAGATGCTATGGGGTCCCCAGCCCGCGGTTGAGTGTGCGTCGAAAATAGAAATCGCGACGCACGACAGTCTTGTAAACACTTCCAGAGCATCCTGACTGCAGAGAGTCCCATTGTGGGAACCACCGCATGCCGGTGTGCTGCAGTGCACACAAACACCGCGAATTTTTCGCGGCAAACTCGGACGGAGGAATAACGTATGTCGACTGCAGAAGTAGCGAAGGGACTGGTTGACCTGATTCGCCAAAGAAAGCACATGGAAGCCATCAACAAGTATTATTCCGACGGAATCGTCAGCGTCGAATCCACTGAAGCGCCGGGCATGCCTGCGGAGATGAAGGGCATAGACGCCATCAAGGGAAAAAACAAGTGGTTTTTCGACAATCATGAACTGCATGGCGAAGAGGTCAACGGACCATTCGTAGGGGAGAATCAGTTTGCCATCGAGTACAAGATGGACGCGACCCAGAAGGGCTCCGGGAAAAAGATTCGCATGGAAGAAATGGCGCTCTACACGGTTGAGAATGGGAAGATCGTCCGCGAACGTTTTTACTACAAAACCAGCTAGAGGAAATTGATCGCACGCCGAGCTACAATCCGACAATGCGAGTTTCGAAAATCCTCCGGGCGGCTGCGGTTTGCGCCGTTGTCCTGGCCGCTGCCGCCGCTCCAGCCCTCACGGGCCTGCCCTTGCACGGCCGCATGCATTTTCAAATGGGGACGGCGGACCTGTATCCCGCAACTGCCAACGCGCACGAAGATATTCGCCAGGCAATCCTGAAAGCTAGCGCGGAGCACAAGAATGTCCTGCTGGTGTTCGGGGGAAACTGGTGCATCGATTGCCACCTACTGGATCTCTATTTCCATGATCCCGGCAACGCTTCCCTGCTAGCTGCAAACTATGTGCTGGTCAACGTCAACATTGGGGAGTATGACAGGAACCTCGACCTCATCCGCAAATATGGTATCCCGCTCAGCAAAGGTGTGCCGGCGCTGGTGGTGCTGGATGGCGCAGGGCATGTTTTATATGCGCAGCGGAATGCCGAGTTTGAGAATATGCGGGTGCAGGATGCTTCCGCCGTGACCGTGTTCTTGCAAAAATGGAAGCCACGGCCGGCTCACAAACCGACCAGATCGCATCAGGCCGGCGATTAAAGCTTTTTCACTGGTACTGAAATGCGGGCTTCGTTCTATCCCACCCTAGCTAGGCTAGGATGGAGCACCCGTGACACTACACTGTCTGTGAAAATGCTTTACAGAACCGTTGTCGCTATTTTCCCTGATCGGGTATCTTTCTACTGCACAACCTTGAAATCCGCGCTCTGGGTCGCGTTGGAACTGCCGCCGACAAACACGGTGTAATCCGCTGGCTCTACGACGCGTTGGCTTTTTGCGTTGATGAACGATAGCTCCTGAAAGCCCAGCGGAAAGGTCACCTTCTTCGACTCGCCCGGCTGCAGGCTTACTCGTTCAAATCCCTTCAGCACGCGCAACGGCTCTTCGACGCTGGCTCCGCGAATCCGAATATACAGTTGCACAGTTTCCGTCCCGGCCACCCCGCCCGCATTGCGCACCGTGGTTGTCGCCTCAATCGCGGGTTGAGAAATACCCTGAGCGGGCGCCGACATCAATTGCGCCATCGGCACCGAACTGGTGCTCAGCGTGACCGGAGAGTAGTCGAACTGCGTGTAGCTTAAGCCATATCCAAACGGAAACAATGGTGAATTCGCAACATCGATGTAGCGCGATACATATTTTTCCGCCGAGTTGACCGGTGCATGCGACAGGTCCATATTTCCCGCTGGACGTCCGGTCGACATCTGCGCCAGATAGAGCGGCTCCTGCCCGACCGCTCTAGGAAAGCTGACGGGAAGTTTGCCATTGGGATTGGTATTGCCGAACAACAGATTGGTCAGCGCCGGACCAGCCTCGATGCCGGGGAACCACGCCTCGATGATTGCGGGAACATGATGCGCCGCCCAGTTCAGCACCAACGGCCTGCCGCTAAAAACAATCAACACGACAGGCTTGCCGGTGGCAGCAACAGCCTGCAGCAACTCTTCCTGATTGCCCGGCAAGTCAAGATGCGCGCGCGAGCCGGCCTCGCCTGTCATGCCAGGGCCATCTTCACCCAGCGCGAGAATCACCAGGTCCGCCTGTTCGGCAGCTTGCTTCGCCGCCTCGAACCCAGCGTCCGCTGTCGTCCAAATCTGCGTGCCTTCGGCATACAGAACTTTTCCTCCGCGGCTGTTCATACGCTGTTCCAGCGCGGTCCGCAAAGTGATCGCGTCCGCCGGATTTCCATGTCCTCCCCAGGAGCCGAGCATCTCGCCCTGCGAATCGGCCAGCGGACCAATCAACGCGATGGTGTGCACGTTGTTGGAAATCGGCAACAGCTTGGGCTGACCTTCCTCGGCTCGGTTTTGCAGCAGCACAATCGATTCTTCAGCGGCTTTGCGCGCGAGCGCCCGTTTTGCCGGCGTCGCCTGATATGGCGGACGATTCTCATCGACATACGGATGATCGAAAATCCCGAGCGCGAATTTGACCCGCAATACACGCCGCACGGCTTCATCGACAGTTGACTCAGGCACAACGTTGTTGCGCACCAGAGCGGCCAATCGTTCGTGGTATGCGCCGCTTTCCATGTCCATATCCAAGCCAGCCGTAATTGCCTTTTGCGCGGCGGTCGCATTATTCAGCGCAACCCCGTGCGGAATCAGTTCGCCAACCGCGCCCCAGTCGCTGACGACAAATCCATCAAAGTTCCATTCCTTGCGAAGAATTTGCGTCAGCGTATACGGATTCGCGGTCTGCGGCACGCTGTTCAAGGAATTGAAGGAACTCATCACCGTCGCCGAGCCGGCATCGATCGCGGCCTGGTACGGTGGCAGATATACCTGGCGCAACATCAGGTCCGACATATCGACCGCGTTGTAGTCGCGCCCAGCAATCGCGGCGCCATAGGCGGCAAAATGCTTGACGCACGCAGCTACGGAATCGGGATTGCTGAGACTGGTTCCTTGGTAGCCGCGAACATACGCGCGAGCCATGGCGGAGCCGAGAAATGGGCTTTCTCCCGAGCCTTCGACGATGCGACCCCAGCGTGCATCGCGGGCAATATCCACCATGGGAGAAAAGACCCAGCGGATTCCATCGGCGCTGGCTTCCTGGGCAGCCATCCGCGCCGTGGCTTCCACCAGCGCAGGATCGAAGCTGGAGGCGAGCCCCAGCGGCACCGGAAAGACGGTTCTGTATCCGTGGATCGAATCGAAGCCGAACATCAATGGAATGTGGAGTCGACTTTTCTCCACGGCAATGTGCTGAAATTTGTTCGCCGTTTTCGGATCGACGACGTTCAGCAGAGCTCCCACCTGACCGGCGGCGATCATGTCGTCATAGCTCTGCCGCCCCGTTCCCGGCCCGGTTGGCGTGCCCACGGAGAATTGCACCAGCTGGCCGACCTTCTCCTCCAAGGTCATCTTCTGCAACAGAGCTTCCACCTTTTTATTCAAAGCGGGATCCGTTAGCTGAGGGTTGGGAACGAATGTGGTGGAAACATTTTGAGTCATAGCTGCTGATCCAGAAGGAAGCCGGCGATGGAACTGGGCCTCGCTCTGTTGTGAAGATAACCCGATCAGGAGGAGGGCGGAGACAGCCGCAACAACGAATCTTGAATCACTTCGAACCAAATTCATAGCATCCTTTATGCTAGCAGTGAATGACATGGCAGGCAGACGTCGAGGTATGCGAATATTAACGGCGAGCTTCCGCTATTTAGGATGCCGAAGGGGACTGGCTCCGCTGTTTCGTTATAGTCTTTTCCACGTATGCGTCGCTGGCTGGTACATCTACGAAGAACGGTGGTCCGCAGCCTCAGCAATGACGTTCTGATGCTGGCGCGCGCCGGCGCCTACTCTGCGATTATCAGCATCTTTCCCATCGTTCTGCTCACGGCCGCGACCCTCGCGGCGTCTCCCGCGGCGGAGGTAGTGCGGGCAGAACTTCGCGCCATGTTGTACCAGATGTTTCCGCCCGACGTGCCGCCGCTGGTGCTCGCATATTTTCAAGGACAGCACCGTTCAGTTCGCCTTTTGGTTTCGGCTGCGATGGTGTTTCTTGTAGCCTCCAACAGCGTAATGACCACGTTGATGGAAGCCATGCGTCGAGCCTACAAAATTCCAGAAGGCGCATGGAGCGTTCCCCGCCAAATCTTTATCGCCCTCGTGCTGACGTTTTTGTCTTTCCTGCCGTTGGCCCTTGCGTCCATGTTCGTCGTGTTCGGCCACCAGATTGAAAACTGGATGCTATACCAATCGCTCTACGACGTGCGACCGTACGTAATTGTGCTGGCGCGCATTGTGCGCTGGTTGTTGGCAGTGACCACCAGCGTGGCCGTGCTTGCGGTGATTTATCACCTGGGCACTCCGCGCACGCAGTCATGGCGCAGAGTTCTTCCCGGCACATTTCTGGCCACGGCGCTGTGGTTCTCTTCAACACTGGCTTTCGGGTGGTATGTGACGCGGCATGCCCACTATCGCCAGGTGTACGGTTCGCTGGGAGCCGGTGTTGCGCTGCTGGTGTGGCTCTACATCATTCTGGTCAGCGTGATGATCGGGGCCGAGTTCAACGCGCAGGTGTATCCGAAGTTGCAAAGGGCATCCACGCCCACCCGTCAGCCGGTACCGTAGTAGTTTCCTTCCCGCGGCCTTGTTCACCGGACACCAACATCCCATCAGTACAATGAAAGTGTCGAGCAAAATATTGTTTATGGAGCATGAATGCACTCTTCGCTCACTTCAGCGAATTCCCCAGCGAGCGCCCGGCGCGCAAAAATTGTCGCTACGATCGGACCCGCCAGCAACACTGAAACGGTGTTTCGCGGCCTGCTGCGCGCAGGCATGGACGTGGCGCGGTTAAACTTCTCGCACGGCACACACCCTGAAAAAGTAAAACTGATCCAGTTGATCCGCAGAGTGGCCGCCGAAGAGGGCAAGAATATTTGCATTCTGGCTGATCTGCAGGGCCCTAAAATTCGCACTGGCCGGTTGAAAAATCGCCTGCCAGTCTCGTTGAAAACCGGCCAACAGTTAACGATTACTCCTCGCGATATTCCGGGAACTTCCGCCGTGATCGGCACCACATTTCCGACGCTGGCGGAAAATCTGGAAGAAGGCTCGCGGCTTTTGCTGTCGGACGGATTGATCGAGCTGCGGGTTCGACGGATTAAAGGCGCCGACGTCGCGTGCGAAGTGATCAATGGCGGCCTGCTGGGCGAATACAAGGGAATCAATCTGCCGGGAATTGCGGTGCGAGTTCCGTCCCTCACCTCGAAGGATGAGATCGATCTTGCCTTCGCTATCCAGCAGGACCTGGACATGGTCGCCGTCTCGTTTGTGCGCACCGCGGAAGATGTGCGACTGGTGCGACACCGCATCGCCGCACTGGGCGCGGAAACCTGGATCATTGCCAAGCTGGAAAAACCGCAGGCGATCGAGCACCTTGAAAGCATTCTGGAAGTTGCCGACGGGGTGATGGTGGCGCGCGGCGACCTGGGCGTGGAGATATCACCCGAGAAAGTTCCAGCCATTCAAAAGCGTGTCATTCGCAGGGCAGCGGAGTTGCGCAAGCCGGTCATCACCGCGACCCAGATGCTGGAGTCGATGATTGAAAACCCTCGCCCCACGCGCGCCGAGGCCAGCGACGTAGCCAACGCAATCTACGATGGCACCGACGCTGTCATGCTCTCTGCGGAAACCGCAACCGGTAAATATCCAGTGGAAGCGGTTGCGATGATGGCCAAGATTGTCGCCGAGACGGAAATGCAGATCCGTGCCGACACACAACGCTACCCATATCACGTGAACCGGGGAGTATCGATTCCGGAGACCATCTGCGAATCGATGGCGCATTCGGCGGAGGATTTGGACCTGGCGGCAATCGCCGTGTTTACTGAAAGCGGAACCACTGCCCGTCTGCTTTCGAAGCATCATCCGGTGCCGCCGATTTTCGCGCTGAGCAGCGTGGAAAAAACGATTCGCAGAATGTCGTTGTTGTGGGGAGTGAATCCGGTGCAGTGCCAGAAAATGCAGAATACCGATCAGATGGTCTACACTGCCGAGCGTCTTCTGGCGGAATCCGGACATGTAAAAGATGGGCAGATTCTCGGCATCGTCGCCGGTACGCGAACCAAAACAGGATCGACAAATTTCATGCGGCTGCACACGGTCGGCGACGGCGAACGCCCGTCGCACAAGCACTCAAGTTCCACCAGGCCGAAGAAGAAAAAGGCGAACCCATCTCGACAGAGGCCTGCGGCAGTCCCCACAGAGTAACCCTTTTACAGTTTTCAGTTTGGCGGTTTGGCCCATGTCCGTATAACTCAAACCTGGGTGCCCCAGGTCCGGATTTTCGGACTTGGGAGAAAGCACAATCTCACCACCATCCGCAAACGTCCTACAATTGTTTCCTTATGGGCTATATCCGCGTTCTTTCCGATCAGGTCGCGAACCAGATCGCTGCCGGCGAGGTGGTGGAGAGACCCGCGTCTGTTGTGAAAGAGCTGCTGGAAAATTCGCTCGACGCCGGCGCCCAGCGGATCCGCATTGACGTGGAAGCGGGCGGCCGCAAACTGATTCGCATCGTCGATGACGGTCGCGGCATGGTGCGCGACGATGCGCTGCTGGCCTTCGAGCGCCATGCGACATCGAAGATTCATTCCAGCGACGATCTGCTGGAGCTGACAACGCTCGGCTTTCGCGGCGAGGCGCTTCCCTCCATCGCTTCCGTTGCCAGAGTCCACCTCAACACTCGCTCCGCAGAAGAAGCCGTCGGCACAGAGATAGAAATTGCCGGTGGCAAGATTTTGCGGGTCGCCGACTGCGGTATTCCGGCGGGCACAACCTTGGAGGTGCGCGATCTTTTCTTCAACACGCCTGCGCGCAAGAAATTTCTCAAGGCTGAGCAAACAGAGTTATCGCATATCGCCGCTTTGGCAACACACTATGCCCTGGCCAACCCGACAAAGCATTTTGAACTGCACAGTGCTACCCATGCATTGTTGGAAGCTCCAGCGGTGCGGCATGTTTCCGAACGCATTTTTCAGATTTTCGGTCGCGATGTGCTGGACCAATTGCTGCCTGTGGCTGCGGAAACCAACTTCGAGCGTGCCGGCATTCCTGAACCGCCGCCGTGGAAGCGTCCTGCCGACTGGCAACCGCAACCGCCCGGGCCCCTGCGTCTGCACGGTTTTGTGTCGCGGCCGCAACTGCAGAAACTGAACCGCAATTCCATGTACGTGTTCGTGAATCAGCGGCTGATTCGTGACCGGACGATTCTGCATGCGCTGACGGAAGCGTACCGCAACGTAATTCCGCCTACGTCGTTTCCTGTGGTCCTACTATTTCTGGAAATGCCGCCGCAGGAGGTCGACGTGAATGTGCATCCCGCCAAGACGGAGGTGCGATTTCGGCAGCAGGCATTTGTGCACGATTTTGTTCGTGACGCGGTCCGCAATTCAATTATCAAAACGCGTCCCGCCGCCAGCTTTTTAACTGCGTTGAGCGACCATGCGGTCATGACGCCAGCGCTGGTGCCTGATCTGTCGCCGCTGCCCGGCGCACCCGAGCCCGCGGATGGAGCGACTGGGGGGCCTGGCAGCGCGGAAACCCAGGTCTCAGAGGCGAGACCTGGAGCACCCGAGTCGCTGTCTGGCGATAAGGGTTCCGCTGCAGCAATTGCGTTTCAGGATTCCGACCTGCCGCCCGTTGCCGAGGATGCAGACCCGTTTGAGCTGCGGCCGCCGCCGATTTCTCCGGCGGCGCAATCGCTGCCGTTCTTGCCGGGCAGTCCGGCGATTCCAGCCCCCCAGCTGAGTGACGATGAGGACGTGACTCCGCCGACACTAAATGGATTGGCACGCCTGCGACCGCTGGGTCAATTGGAAGAGTCCTTCATCCTGGCTGTGAACGAAGAAGGGTTGTGGATCATCGACCAGCATGTCGCGCACGAACGTGTGCTGTTTGAAAAAATCGTTCGCGATCGCGATGTAGAACAGGTGCAGCGTCAGCGCTTGCTGATACCGGCATTGATCGACCTGAAGCCGGACCAGATGCCTGTATTCGCCACGATTGCGGCGGAACTGGAGCGCAATGGCTTTGAAGCCGAACCCTTCGGCCCCCGAACTTTGGCCGTGAAAGCCACTCCTCCAGGGCTCGTCGGACGTGAACTGGAGCGCACGCTGGTCGAAGTGCTGGAGCAGACCGAGCGAGAACAGCAGGCGCAAAATCTGGATACGTTGCGGCTCCGCATCGCCGCCTCCATCGCGTGCCATGCCGCCATCAAGATCCATACGCCGCTGGAAATGGGAAAGATGGAGTGGCTACTGGAAGAATTGGCGAAAACGGAGCACCCAACCAGCTGTCCGCATGGGCGTCCCATCGTCCTACGGTATTCTTTAAAAGAGATTCAGCGCGCCTTTCAGCGCATTTAGCACGTTGCGATTCGTACCGAAGAAAGACCAGCGTTCGCGCCTGCCTGCAAACTTAGGAAGAAGGACATCTTGAACGCGGAACAACTCAATTCGGCAAGGCTGGCTCGTTGGAGCCAGAACGGCGAAGCACGACTCACATTGGAAGCGGTGTCGGAGTGGATCGACGAAATCGGCTTTTGCCCGTACGTTCCCATGGGCCTGACCGGCACTGCACCTGCACCCAGCTTTGTTGAGGCGGTTGTTGGTCGGCCGGCGCAAACTCCCAGCGCGGGGGAACGCGGGCGCGCCTTGGAGCTACTCGCTCGAGTCATCGAAAATTCCGCCATCGTGCCGCTGAAACTCGGCGTTTCGCTTGGCGAACAGCCGGATTTTGTTTGCAGTCCAGAGGTCTTGCGCTTCGTCTATGCGCTGCGTGGCGATCGCAATTTCAAAACCGGTCCGCTAACTGTCGGCAATGAGAAAGTGACACCGCTTTCGTTGCACTGCTGGCAGGCGATTGAGCAACAAGGTCCGCTGGACGTTGCCGCGCTGCAGCCCATCCTGGGCCGCGATATTACAGAGGCCGCGATTGCGCGCGCGCTGCAGGAACTCTGGTCGGCCACGTACATCTTCCCGATTCTTCGTGCCGGCGGCCAGCCCGCCCAATGGGAGCTGATGGTTCGCCGCTTTCCCAAGCGAGTCGCTGCGGGAGCCAGCACGGGCCACGCCGAAGCCCAGTCGGCGATGATCTCGCTGTATCTGCAAGCCGCGGTGGCCGCGCGCGAGGAAGAAATTCTCACGTTCCTATCGCCACTGGCTCCGCAATCCAAATTGCGGGAAGTGATTCGTGGATTGGGTTCGATGCGCCAGCTCGACATTCTCGACATTGGCGGTCGCGCCCACGTGGCGCTGCAAGGTGGCCTGCTGCCGGAGATGGTGACGCAGCTTTCAGAGGAATTTCTTGCCGCACCGCCTGCTGAGGAGGCAATCGTGTGTGAGCCGGAAATCGCGATGGAGGCTGAGGTTGAAAGTGAAGCCGAGGCCGACATGGATTCCGTGATTAATATGGATTCCGGCATTCAGATTGAAGCTGTGCTGCCTCCATCGCAGCGACCTTGGCGATCGCAGCCACTACAAGAGTCCGACATGGCCGCTCCTTCCACGATTAAAAAATTTACTCCGAGAAAATTTGCTGACCGACCGGCGACCTCGAAATCCGCCGCATCCGGAAGTTTCGCGCCACGCTCTGGCGGAGAGGACAGACCTTCTCGACGACCGTTCAGCGGAGGATCGCGTTCGGCGGCCGGTGGATTTTCTCGTCCATCGGGGGGCTATGTTTCGCGCAGCCGCGGCATTGCCGCCAGCGCGGATGGCCGTCCGGAAGCAGATCGTCCGCGCCGGTCTGGACCAAGCCAATCAGGACCGCCTCGATTTGGTCGTGATCGTGACGCAAGACCTTCCCGTGGTCCTTTCTCTCGCGATCGAGCCGAGCGAGGCCCGAAGACGCAGGAGAGAAAAGGCTACGCCGCCAAGGGACATGGAATGGGCGAACGCGCCCGACGCTGGGAGAAAGCCGGCGAAGTACCCGAAGCCCCCGCTACCGGAAGGACTCCATACGTCCCCAAGTCGTCAGGATTCAAGCCCAGCGGATCCAAATTCCGTGGGGGAAAGCCATTCGGCGCCAAGGCTTCGGGATCGAAATTCGGCAGCCCGAAGTCCTGGCAATCGAGATCGTCTGCCCCGGAAGGTCGCGAAGATAGATCTAAACCTTGGAAGAAATTCGACGGCGCGGGCGAATCCAGACCCGATGCGCGGGGCGGAGCGCGCAAACCATATTCCGCAAAATCCGCCGGATTCAAGCCGCGCGGCGCCAAACACTGGCCTGCGAAATCCGGCGATGGCGAATTCTCCCCACGCACTCCTCGGGAAACAGGCGACCGTCCCAAGCCGTGGCAGCGCGACCGCGCAGATGCAGTCGACAAGCAATCCGGAAGAAAACCGTACGGAAAGTCTTCTGGATCTAAACCGTCCGGGTTTACTCGCTCTGGATTCAAGTCCGCGGGGGCACGATCTTCCGAAGCGCGATCCGCAGAGTCCGAATCGAGGCCCACAGGAACCAGGCCGTGGGCGTCCAAAGGTGCGGGTTCCCGGATTGGCAGCGCAAAATCCTACAAAGCCCGTTCCGCCGGCAAGCCTTCCGCCAAAGCTGGCGGCGCAAAACCGTGGGCCAAGCGATCCGCTGCCTCGGGCGATGAAGAGTCCGCCCCCAAACGGCGCGATCGAAAAGAAAGCTCGGGAGCAGGGCCGCGTGAAAAGGGCGGCGCGAAGCCATTCTGGGCGAAGAATCCGCGTGGCGGAAAAGGTTCCACAGCAGCCGGGCGCAGCATTCGTCCGCAACGCAAGCATGCCGCGAGAAAGAGCGGCAAGAAGAAATGACCGCGTCGTCGCATGGCACAATAGCATCAAGTCCGCGGCGTCTGCGTCCGGTGATTGCCATTGATGGACCCGCGGGGGCCGGCAAAAGCACGCTCGCCGCTCACCTGGCGCGCCGTTTCGGATTTCTCAATCTTGAAACCGGAGCGATGTATCGTGCGCTCGCCCTGAAAGCACTGAACACGCAGACTCCTTTAGACGAGGAAGCCGCGCTGGCGCGACTGACCGAGACCACACAGATCGTTTTGGAGCCGCGCCCCAATGACACCAACCGCGTCCTGCTCGACCGGATCGATGTCACCCGGCGCATCCGTGAAAAAGACGTCTCAGAAGCCGCATCGCAAGTGAGTGTGCACCCGCGCGTGCGAGCCTGGATGGTGGAGCGCCAGCGCGCCTTGGGCCAGCAGGGCGGCGTCGTAATGGAAGGCCGCGACATTGGCACCAAAGTATTCCCCGATGCCGAGTTGAAGATTTTTCTCGACGCACAAGACGAAATCCGCGGCCAGCGGCGCTACCTGCAAAGCGCAGGTTCAAATGATGCACCCACACCGGAGGCCGTCTTGGCTGCGGTACGCGACCGCGACTCCCGTGACCGCAATCGCACCGCATCCCCTCTGCAGCCGGCGCCCGACGCCATCCATCTGGACACCAGCAGCCTGACTTTGGAAGAAGTGTGTGCCCTGGCCGAGGAAATGGTCGCGGCAAAAATGCCCAGCTAGGGAGACCCGACTCTGGCGAATCAGCAGAATTCCCCCAGCCGCACATCATCCGCAATCCCTTTGACATCCAATACTTTGGGTACCGTCGGTCCTACCGGGTCACGGGGCATTCTCGTTATAATGGCGACAGGCGTTGCCTTCTCGCCATCTATTCTGGCAATACCCAAAGCAGCAATGCAAACAAGGTCTCAATCTCGAGTCAGCAAGACCACCATCGCCACCAGCATCCTCCTCTTGCTGCTGGCCATGATGTTGCCGGTTTGCCACATGCATCCGCTGCTCGATAAGTCCGCTCCCGACCACTGCACGATTTGCGTCACATTACACGCAACGCCTCCCCTGGGAGTTCATCTTCCTTCCGTAGTTCGCCTGTACCAGACTGGCCAAGTCCTCATTCCCGACTTCCCCGTCCAATCCATGGTTGGACCTAGTTTTGCCGCCAGTCGCGCACCACCTCTCCCTGCCTGCTGATTCCCCAGTTCACGATCGAAAACGATCGAATCGCAGCGCATTTCAACCTTGTGGGAGGATTTCCTGATGAGGCGTGCGGCAACCTTGCTGGCACTCGGCTTTATATTGCAACTGCTATGCTTTTCCGCACCGCGCACCTGGGCACAGGCAAACGCGGGCACGGGCAGCAATATCTCTGGTGTTATTTCCGATCCTTCCGGCGCTGTCATTCCTGGGGCCAGCGTGAAGATCTTGAACCCTGTCACCGGATTTCAGCGGACCACGACCACCGACGCCGCCGGCCATTTCGCGTTTTCCAATGTGCCGCTGAACAACTACCATCTGGCGGTCACGGCGGCCGGATTTGGCTCAGTCGCCCATGATGTCAACGTGGTCGGCAGGGTCCCTGTGACCGTTGACCTGACCATGAATCTGCTGGCACAGAACACAACCGTCACTGTCACCACGGACAGCGGCGACCTGGTCAACGCCAGTCCCACCACGCATACCGACGTCAACATGTCGCTGCTGCCAACCCTGCCTACCGACGATGTGAGCAATGGACTCAGCTCCGCGGTCACGTTGGCTACGCCGGGCGTTGCGGCCGACTCCAACGGAATGTTCCATCCTCTGGGGGAACACTCCGACACGACTTTCAGCATCGATGGCCAGCCGATCTCTGACCAGCAAAGCCGCAATTTCTCCAACCAGCTGACCGCCAACGCCGTGCAATCGATCAAGGTGATCAACGGCATGATTCCGCCCGAATACGGGGATAAGGCCAGCATCGTGGTGCAGACAACTACCAAGTCGGGCTTGGGAGACAAGCACCCCACCGGCGATGTCTCGGCCAGCTATGGCAGTTTCGGCACCGTGCTGGCGGACGCCAATCTAGGGATTGGGAGCGAGAAGTGGGGCAACTTTATCGACCTGAATGGAATAAACAGCGGCAGATTTCTGGATACGCCCGAATTTACCGTGATGCACGCCTACGGCAACAACGAGAACCTCTTCGATAGAATCGACTTCAATCCCACCCAGAAAGACACGCTGCATCTGGACATGACTGCGGCTCGCTCGTGGTTTCAAAATCCAAATCAGTTCGATCAGCAATTTCCAATTCCAAACCAATACAACCCGCAAGGGCTGCACCAGGATCAGCGCCAGCAGAACCTGACCTACAACGTGGCTGCGTTCTGGACACATTTGTTCGGCACCGATGCCGTGTTGAGCATGACGCCCTTCCTCCGCCAGGACAACATCCACTATTACCCCAGCGCGGATGTTTTCGCGGACACTCCGGCCACCCTGCAACAAAGCCGACGCCTTCAGAATGCAGGCATCACGGCGGATTATTCCTATGTCAAGGGGATGCACAACTTCAAGGCGGGTGCGGTCTTCGAGCACACATTTCTGGATGAAGGATTTGGTTTTGGCATCACCAGCCCAACGTACAACGCTGTCTGCCAGCAGGCCGACGGCACGCCGGTCGTAGCTCCCGGCATTACCAATCCCGACGCCTGCGTGACCGAGGGCTATCAACCGAATCCAAACTTTCTACCAGGTGAACTGCAGTACGATCTGACCCGCGGTGGAAAGCAATTCGCCTTCAAGGGTCACACCGACATTAAAGAGGAATCGCTCTATGCCCAGGACACGATCCTATGGAAGAACTGGCAATTCCTGATCGGCGCGCGCGGCGACAACTACAACGGACTTAGCAGCAAATACATGCTGGAGCCACGGGCCGGCGTCACCTATCAATTCCGCAAGACAGGCACGGTTGTGTCCGCCGGATACTCCCGCCTGATGCCCACTCCTTACAACGAAAACCTGATTCTCTCCAGTTCGGTCGGCAGCGGCGGCCTCTCCAATAATCTTGGCGGCAATGGAGTTCATCCACTGACCCCGGCCTCGCGAAACCAATACGATGTTGGATTTCAGCAGGCGTTCGGAAAATATCTTGTCGTCAGCGGCAGCTACTTCTGGAAATACACCAAGGGCGATTACGATTTCGACGTGATTCTGAACACGCCGCTCACCTTTCCAATTCAATGGAAAAAATCCGACATCAACGGCGGCGGCCTGCGAGTTTCTCTCACTCCTATCCACGGCATTTCCGCTTTCTCCGTGATGGGACACTCTCACTCGCTGTTCTACCCACCGGAGATTGGCGGCCTCATCTTCAACAACAACTCCAATGCCACCGACCTTCAGCCGTTCCTGATCGATCACGATCAGGCTTTCGAGCAGAATACGCACCTGCAATATCAACCGAAGGCGAATGGTCCCTGGTATGGCCTGACCTGGCGGTACGACAGCGGACAGGTTGCCGGCAACGTGCCGTTCGGAACCGCTCCCGGGGTACCCGTCAGCCTGACTTACCTGACGCCCGATCAGCAACAGCAAATACGCTTGAGCTGCAACGGGGTTCAGGCGACGCTGGCCGCCCCGCTGGTGAGTTGCTTGCCGGAGCAACTGAAATCGCCGCTAGTCACGATTCCGCGGGCAGGCACCCAGTCGCCGGACAAGAATCCGCCGCGTGTTGCGCCACGCAACCTGTTCGACATGGATGCTGGCTGGGACAATGTCTTCCACCGCAAGCGCTACCAGACAAACCTCAGCCTGACCGTCACCAACGTCACCAACAAAGTAGCGCTTTACAATTTTCTTTCAACCTTCAGCGGAACACATTTTGTGCCGCCTCGGATGATTACCGGACAGGCGGTCTTCAATTTCTAGTATGCTGACCTTGACGTCGTATTTCTGAGGGTCCTTCCCCAGAACAGCAAGGGGCAGGTGGTTTGCCACACTGCCCCTTTACGTTTCAACCAATTCCATCGCTGCAAGCCTGCTGTTTCATTCCACGTCGCGCGCCACAAACCGGAGCGCCGAGAAATTGATCCCGTTGCGATTTCTTTTTGTCGCTGAAATGAAATTGATCGAAAATTTGTTTGCACGTGTCGCCGCTTCTGCGAAAATAGATCGTGCCTACCTCGTACGATCCACACCCACAAGTTTTTCAAGGAATCGCCCCCATGTCTGCTAAATACATCTTCGTTACCGGTGGAGTTGTGTCCAGCCTTGGTAAAGGACTGGCTGCGGCCTCGCTCGGCTGTCTGCTGGAAAGCCGCGGCCTGCGCGTCAACCTGATGAAGTTCGATCCCTACCTGAACGTCGATCCCGGCACCATGTCGCCCTTTCAGCATGGTGAGGTGTTTGTCACCGACGACGGCGCGGAGACCGATCTGGATCTAGGCCACTACGAGCGTTTCACGCATGCGCGTCTGTCGCGGGACAATAACCTGACCACCGGCCGCATCTACGAGCAGATCATCACCAAAGAGCGGCGCGGCGACTACCTGGGCAAAACCGTCCAGGTGATTCCCCACGTCACCAACGAAATCAAGAATGCCATGCGCAAAGTGGCGGCCGATGTCGACATCGTTCTGGTAGAAATTGGCGGCACGGTCGGCGATATCGAGTCGCTCCCATTTCTTGAAGCCATCCGCCAGATGCGCCAGGAACTGGGCCGCGAGAATACTTTGTTTGTCCACGTCACGCTGGTCCCGTGGATTGCCGCGGCACAGGAACTGAAGACCAAGCCGACGCAGCATTCCGTGAAAGAACTGCTTTCCATCGGAATTCAGCCCGACATTCTGCTGTGCCGCACCGACCGTTTTCTTTCACGCGAGATGAAATCGAAGATCGCCCTGTTCTGCAATGTCGAGGAGCAGGCCGTCGTCACCGCCAAAGATGTTCCTTCCATCTATGAAGTCCCGCTGGTATTCGCGCAGGAGAAAGTCGATGCGCTGGTGATGAAATACCTGCACCTGCAGGCGCGCGAACCCGGCCTGGAACGTTGGCGAGAACTGGTCGACCGCTGCTACAACCCCAAGGATGAGGTCTCGATCGGCATCGTTGGCAAATATGTCGAATATGAGGACAGCTATAAGTCGCTCAAAGAAGCGCTGGTGCACGGCGCGCTCGCCCACAACCTGAAGCTTTCCGTCACCTGGGTGGAAGCCGAGGGTCTGGAGGCGAAGGAGGCAGGCGACCACAGTTACGAAAGCCAGCTTGCAGGATTTGACGGCATCCTGGTGCCCGGCGGCTTCGGCAAGCGCGGCATTGAAGGCATGCTGAATGCGATTCGCTATGCTCGCGAACGACACATTCCCTACTTCGGCATCTGTCTCGGCATGCAAACCGCCTGCATCGAATATGCCCGCAACGTTTGCGGATTAGACGGCGCCAACTCGAGCGAATTTGATCCAGCAACGCCGCACCGCGTGATCTACAAACTGCGCGAACTGACTGGTGTGGAGGAGATGGGCGGCACCATGCGGCTGGGCGCGTGGCCCTGCATGTTGCAGCCGGATTCCGTGGCCGCACGCGCCTACGGACAAACTGAAATCAGCGAGCGCCATCGCCATCGCTACGAGTTCAATCGAGAGTATGAAGCCATCCTGAGCGGCGGCGGACTTCGTATCACCGGTACCACTCCCGACGCGACCTACGTCGAGATTGTGGAGATTCCCGGCCACCCATTTTTCCTTGGCTGCCAGTTCCATCCCGAGTTCAAGTCGAAACCGCTGCAGCCGCATCCGCTGTTTCGAGAATTTGTTGGGGCTAGCTATCGCAACCGCCTGGCTGGAAAGCACGCGCTGGAGCAAACGGAATCTGCGGAAAAGCCTCGTGTTGCTTCAGAACAATTGGCTCGTTGACGATAGCTGCATTTCATCAGGTAGCCGCCGCTCGACTTTTGGCGATTCAATTCTTTTGGGGAATTAGGGCATGTTCACTATTACTGTAATGCGGACTCCGTTCTGTCCCACCCTAGCTTCGCTAGGATGGGGCACCCATGACGTTCCATTATCTGTGAAAATGCGCTAGGGTTTCGACATGTCACTTCTGCACGTCATTATTCTTGCCATCATCCAGGGAATGGCAGAACTGTTGCCTGTCTCCAGTTCCGCGCATGTCGTGGTCGCGGAGAAACTGATGGGGATGGATCCGACCTCTCCGTCGATGACGTTATTGCTGGTGATGCTCCACACTGGCACTATGTTCGCCGTGATCGTCTATTTTTGGAAACAGTGGCGCGCCACCTATTTTCGCGACGCCCGCACCTTCCGAGCCATCGTCGCCCAGCTGTTTGTCGCCAGCTTCGTCACCGCAATCATCGGCTATGGACTGATTGAAAGCATCGAAAAGCTGGTGCTCCAAGGAAAGCATGCGCAGGTGGAAGAACTCTTTGGCCGCCTCGACCTGATCGCTCCCGCGCTGGCCGCGGTGGGCATTTTGATCCTGATCGCCGGCCTGCGCCATAGCCGCGAAAATGCCTCCGGAACACGCGAAGATCGATTCGCCGGTTCCACCGGCCTCGACATGAACCAGGCTGGCTGGATTGGCGGTGTTCAGGGGCTCTGCCTTCCCTTCCGCGGATTTTCCCGCTCCGGCGCCACCATCTCCACTGGCATGCTACTGGGTGTAGCCAAGGCGCGCGCAGAGGAATTCAGCTTTGCACTGGCCGTCATCCTGACGCCTCCGGCGATTGCCCGTGAAGTCTGGCGGCTGCTGAAGGCGCAGCATCTGGCGGGAGCGGCACCCATTGCCAACGCCATGAGTGCCGAGCCTGCTGGGGATGGTGTTCGCATTCCTTGCCGGCCTCCTGGCCCTGAAGTGGCTAAGCCAATGGCTGGAAAGCGGTCGCTGGTACTGGTTCGGCATCTATTGCCTTGCCGCCGCCGTCACTGTCGGCTACCTGCACCACCTCGGCTACTAAAAAACCCGCTTATAGCCTGCCCTATTTGGGCCCAGCGTGACGTCGAATTCTCTCCTCGCTCGGTCTGAAGCTTGTCTATATCTCCCTTCCTGTCAACGTTTAGAAGAATTGCAACCTTCTAGCTATATACCGCATCAATTAAGTTGACAGTAAGTCACTCAACTGCGATACTAGAGAAGCGGAGTTAGGCGAAGAATCTGTCAAAAGAGGGGCATCATGGGCAAAATTATAGGTATTGACCTGGGAACCACCAATTCGGTCGTCGCAGTCATGGAAGGCGGCGAGCCGAAGGTAATTCCCAATGAGGAAGGCGGTCGCACGACCCCATCCGTCGTCGCGTTTACCAAGAGCGGCGAGCGTCTGGTCGGCCAAGTGGCCAAGCGGCAGGCGATCACGAACCCGGACAACACAATTTATTCGATCAAGCGCTTTATGGGACGGCGCTACAACGAAGTGAACGACGAAATGAAGATGGTTCCCTACAAGGTGAAGCAGCAGGGAGACCACATTGTCGTCGAGGCGCAGGGCAAGGACTACACCCCGCCGGAGATTTCGGCGATGATCCTGCAGAAGCTGCGGAAGGCTGCGGAAGACTATCTTGGCCAATCCGTGACAGAAGCTGTCATCACGGTGCCTGCATATTTTAACGATGCGCAGCGCCAGGCCACTAAGGACGCGGGCAAAATTGCCGGGCTGGACGTGAAAAGAATTGTCAACGAGCCGACGGCGGCAGCGCTGGCCTACGGGCTCGATAAGAAAAAGGACGAGACCATCGTGGTCTACGACTTCGGCGGCGGTACGTTCGACGTTTCCGTGCTGGAAGTCGGCGAAGGCGTCATCGAAGTGAAGTCGACCAACGGCGATACCCACCTGGGCGGCGATAACATCGACCAGCGCATCGTGGATTGGCTGATTGACGAGTTTAAGAAAGATGAAGGTCTGGACCTGCGTGCCAAGGGCAATGAGATGGCGTTGCAGCGGCTGAAGGATGCCGCGGAAAAGGCCAAGATTGAGCTTTCGACCACAACTGAGTCGGAGATCAATCTGCCTTTCATTACCGCGGACGCGACCGGTCCGAAGCACCTGGTCAAAAAGCTGACCCGCGCCAAGCTGGAGCAGTTGGTCGATGACCTGTTGCAACGTTCGGTTGGACCCTGCAAGCAGGCGCTGAAAGACGCCGGTATCGAGGCCAGCAAGATTGACGAAGTGGTCCTGGTGGGCGGTCAAACCCGCATGCCGAAGATCCAGCAGATCGTGAAGGACCTGTTCGGCAAGGAACCGCACAAAGGCGTCAATCCCGACGAAGTGGTCGCGATTGGAGCCGCAGTCCAGGCGGGCGTGCTCGGCGGCGAGGTGAAAGACCTGCTGCTGCTTGACGTCACTCCGCTGACGCTGGCCATTGAAACACTGGGCGGCGTGGCAACGCCGATGATCCAGCGCAACACAACGATTCCGACCAAAAAGACGGAAACGTTTTCGACGGCGGCGGACAACCAGACGGAAGTGGAAGTCCACGTCCTGCAGGGCGAGCGGCCGCTAGCCAGCCAGAACCGCACCCTGGGCAAGTTCAAGCTGAGCGGCATTCCACCGGCGCAGCGCGGCATTCCTCAAATTGAGGTGACGTTCGACATCGATGCAAACGGCATCCTGAACGTGACCGCAAAGGACAACGCGACCGGCAAAGACCAGAAGATCACGATTACGTCTTCTTCCGGTCTGAGCAAGGAAGAAGTGGAGCGCATGGCGAAAGATGCCGAAGCCCACGCCGCGGAAGACAAGACGAAGCGCGAAGAAATCGATGCGCGGAACCAGTTGGATGGCCTGGTCTACAACATCGAGAAGATGTTGAAGGACAGCGCCGACAAGGTGCCTGCGGGTGATAAGAGCGAAGTGGAAAGCGCGTTGGCCGACGCCAAGAAGACGCTGGAAGGCTCTCCGAGTCCGGCAGAGCTGAACGCAGCGCGGGAGAAACTGACCGCCGCGTCGCATAAGCTGGCTGAGGCGATGTACAAGGCCAACGCGGCTACACCTGAAAGCGGTCCTGCGACCGAAGGCGCCCCCGGCACTGCACAGCCGGAAGCCGAGGCGAAGAAGGACGAAGGCGTGATCGACGCGGAATACGTCGACGTCGACGAAAAGAAGTAAGGCGCGACCGGATCGAATCAAAAGAATCCGGCAAGCCGTGATCGCACGTACGCAAGGCATGGATGCAAGCGCATTCCGTGATAGGAGGGTGTCCTGGGAATCAGCGGGCACCCTCCGCTGCTTCTAGGGGCTACAGAATTCGAGAAGGAGTTGTGATGACCGATACTGTATGGCAATGCGAGCAGCTTCGTGCGGGTCAGGTGTACAGCAAAGAAGTATTCCAGACGCGCGAAGAAGCTGAAGATTTTGTGGCGAAAATGACGCGCGTGGCGCCGGACATATTCTGCCGCATTCAACCAATCGATGTAGACAAGGTGTGGAACTGATTATTTCTTGAAAGAGTCATTCTGAGCGCAGCGAAGAATCCAGAGGATACTGAATGACATAGGTCGCAGTGTTTTTTAGGCGTATTGCTATCATTTGCTGTTTATCAATGGAGTTTGCATGTCACTGTCGCAAGGATTGCGCCTTCACCATCCGGAACCGATGGATTGTCCTAAATGCGAAGCCCATATTAAACATTTCCGTGTTGACGGCATGGCTTCTGTTGTTGAATGCAGAAAAGAGATCGCCGAGGTAAGGAGAGAGTTTGAGGCATCATGTCCGGACCACACATCCTCGAATAGCAGAGTAATAACTGTCACATAGATGAAAATGCATAACGTTCCCCGTGATACGCTGAACGGGTGATAGAGAGTTTTCGTGATCGAGAAGCGGAACGAATTTTCCATCGCGAGCGCAGCAGGCAGTACGGTTCGATTGAGCGGGTTGCTTTCCGCAAACTCAGGGCGATCCATGCAGCTCGCTTGCTGACGGACCTGATTCATCCGCCCGGCAATCATCTGGAAGCGTTGCACGGCGACCGAGAGGGTCAATACAGCATTCGGATCAACGCGCGATGGCGAATATGCTTTGAATGGAGAGAACCATATGCCTGCGAAGTCGAAATCGTCGACTACCATTAGACGCTATAAAGACCGTATGCCGCCGCTGCACCCCGGCGAGATGTTGCGGGAGGAGTTTATGGTTCCGCTTGGACTGAGTGCGAACGCGTTGGCGCTTGCATTGAGGGTTCCGGCGACCCGCATCTCGGAGATCGTGAACGAGCGGCGTGGCATCACCGCCGATACCGCACTCCGGCTGGGACGCTATTTCAGGATGACACCGGAGTTCTGGATGAACCTGCAATCGCAGTATGACCTGGAATCGGCAAGGGACACGGTCGAAGCAGAGATCCATAAAGTAGTCACGCCAGCACCACGAGACCGGAAAACTGGCGGCCTGAAGCAGAAAATGACCGCATAAAAAATAGCTATGGCGACACAGACAAAAGATTATTACGGCATTCTCGGGGTCAAGAAGACTGCGTCGGCGGACGATATTCGCAAGGCGTTTCGTAAGCTTGCGCGCAAATATCATCCCGACGTAAATCCGGGAGATAAGAAGGCGGAGGAGAAGTTCAAGGAGATGTCGGAGGCCAACGACATCCTGAGCGATCCCAAGAAGCGAAAGATCTACGATCAGCTTGGCTTCTACTCCGACAACATCGATCCTGCGGCGGCAGAAGCGGCGGCGCAGGGCGGCTATGGATTCCGCGGCGCGCAAGGGAGAGGACAGCAGCAGCGCGGCCCAGTCGGTTTTGAGGGATTCGATTTCTCGGATTTTGCCTCGGGAGCCGGACAGCGTTCCGGAGCTGGCCAGCGCGCCGGTGCAGGCGCCGGAGGCTCCACATCGTGGGGAGGATTCCGCGATATTTTTTCCGGCATGTTCCACGGGGATCAGCAGGAATCCGGACCGCAGCCCGGCAGCGATCTGGAATACCAGGTGAATGTCGATTTCTGGACGGCGATTCGTGGCGGCTCTTTAAAACTGCAAATCACTCGCCAGGTTCTTTGCCCGACGTGCCACGGAACCGCATCCAAAGACGGCGAAACCGTATGCCCGGAATGCGATGGCACCGGACAGGTGACGCAGATGGGCGGGCGGATGAAATTCAATATTCAGTGCCCACGCTGCGGCGGCACCGGACAAGTCCAGCAGAGTTGCGCCACCTGCCAGGGACAAGGGACGGTTGCGCGAACAGAGACCGCGGAATTTCGCATCAAGCCGGGAACGCGCGACGGTCAGCGAATTCGTCTCGCAGGCAAAGGAAATGCCGGCGTCCACGGTGGTGCGGCAGGAGATTTATATTTAATTGTTCGCGCCGGAACCAATCCCGTCTTCACGCGTAACGTGGACGATATATATGTAACTGTTCCGGTTACAGTTGCGGAAGCTGCGCTGGGCTCGAAGATCGAAGTGCCGACAATTGATGGCCGAACGCAGTTGAAAATTCCTCCGGGAACGCAGACCGGCCAAAAATTGCGCCTGCGGGAAAAGGGCGTGCCGTCAGCGTCGGTGGAAGGCAAACGCGGCGATCAGATTGTCGAGGTACAGATTGCAGTACCGAAAGTACAGGATGAGCGGTCGAAGGAAATTCTGCGCGAGCTGGCGCGATTGAATCCGGAAGATCCTCGGGCGGAATTGTTCAGCCGGGTCTGATGCGAGCTATTGGCATTCTCCGGTGCGGTGCGCTGTTGCGTGCAAGTGGACGGAGGTCTGCTTGGGTTGGACACCCTCGTACGCGGTGTCGGTTGTGGTCGTTCCTTCCAGGGTGAAGCTGTTGCCGTGGTCAGAAAGGGTCTCGATCACTTCAGAGATGATTTCGGAGTGGAGCTTTTCGCCGTTGAATTCGCAGTGGACCTTAATGCGAACCTTATTGTCGGATTCGTGGTGGCTTTTTGGAGTTTTGCAGGTCAGGCCGGCCTGCGCAACCTTCCAGAAATCGATCTGCTTCTCGGCGCAGAGAGAAGTCTGAGAGGTAATAGCTCGACCGTCGCTCTGGGTGGTAATGGAATCGATCTCCCACTGTCCGGGGCGGAAGGGGAGTACAGCTTCGACGGCTTGAACCGTCAAGGCGCAGAGCGGCAGCAGAAGGGAAATCGCGGCGATGGTTTTCGCGGCTCGCATGGCACCGGCTACTAGCATAGCCGATGCGGCCGTGAGGCAAGAGAATTTCGAAATCGTACGAGGGTCAGAGGAAGAGAGCTATGGCTACCAAGCGTAAATCGAAAGGCGCCTACATGATTTCCTCCGTTGCGGAGATGTACGGCATCCATCCTCAAACGCTGCGGCTGTATGAGCGCGAAGGCTTGCTGAAACCGTCGCGCACCGAAGGCAATACCCGCCTCTATACGGAAGAAGACCTGGAGCGGCTGGAGTTTATCCTGAACCTCGCCCGCGATCTCGGCGTCAACATTGCCGGAATCGCCATCGTCCTGCAGATGCGGGAACGCATGGAAGAGATGAATCGCCAGATGCAGAGCTTCGTCGACTACGTGCGCACAGAAATGCTGACGCGCGTTCCTCCCGGAGGCGCCGCAGCGGAGCAGGGCCTGGTGCCGATGCGGCGTCCCGTGATTGTCCCGGTGACGCTACGCGACTCCAAAAAGCATTCTTAGCAATGCAATCTCAGCACGCCAGCGACAGCCGCTTTCCGCCGCGATGAGCGACTGCCGGCACGCAAATCCCTCGCAATCCTGTAGCCCATCCTCTATCATCTGTTCTGCCCTTCATGAAAATACTGCTTGATTTCGTTTTGGGAGTCGGCCTGTTCGGCATAGTCACCTCCAGCGTGTACACGGCGCTGGCATTCGTGGCCGTTCGCCGTTTCACGCGGCGCAAGAGTTCTCCCCCGGTTTTCGAGCCGCCCGTAAGCCTGTTGAAGCCGTTGCACGGGGCGGAGCCCGGCCTGGAAGCCCACCTCGCGACGTTTTTCCAGCAGCAGTATCCCGCCTACGAAATTCTTTTTTGCGCGCGGCAGCCAGACGATGCCGGCCTGCTCGTCGCCCGAAAAGTGGCGTCGCAATTTCCCCATGTGCCGGTGCAATTTCTCTCCAGCGGCGAGCCGACCGTGCCGAATGCAAAGATTCTGTCGCTGGAGAAGATGGCAGAGGCCGCGAAGTACGATCTGCTGATCATTAGCGACAGCGACGTCCGTGTCGAGTCGAACTATGTGCGCGACGTGGTGGCGCCCTTTGCCGATGCTGCGGTCGGCGTCGTGACTTGCCTGTATCGCGGTGTTGCCGCGCAGGGCGGGTTGTGGTCGCGAATCGAAGCCGCCGCCATGTCCATCGAGATGACCGCCGGCGTGCTTGTAGCCGACATGCTGGAAGGGATGAAATTCGCGCTCGGCCCCACCATGGCGATTCGGAGATCGTGCCTGAATCAGATCGGCGGATTTCTGCCGATGGGCGACTACTGCTCCGACGATTTTCTGCTGGGCAACTGGGTGGCGGAACGCGGTCACACGGTAGTCTTGTCGCAGCACGTGATCGATCACGTAGTTTTGCATGCGGACTTCTGGCCCTCCATGCAGCACCAGGCTCGCTGGATGAAAAGCACGCGTTTTTCCCGGCCCAAAGGCCACCTGGGCACGGCGCTTACCTTCAGCGTTCCCTTTGGACTGCTGACAGCGCTCGCTCTCTGCGTGCCTGCAACCGCCCCATTGGTTCGCTCTGGCAGCGGGCGCGTTGCTGTGGAGCATTGGCACACGAATGCTGCTGGCCTTTGCCGCCAGCCACAGTGTTGTGCGGGAAAAATCCGCACTGCCCAGCGTCCTGCTGTATCCGGTTCGCGACCTGCTCGGCATTCTTTTCTGGATTGCCAGCTACTGCAGTCGCAACGTCTTGTGGCGCAATGAAATCTATCGGCTTGAGGCCGGCGGACGTATGCGCCGGGTTCATCGATAACCGTCGGCGCAACCTGCTTCGTAGTTTTCTCCTGTTCGTAGAGGAAACGAGACCTTCGCGCTTCCCCCTCACAGACGCTTCGACAGTGTAGAAATGGAATATGCGGCGATGGCTTCCCGTTCGTCTGGCTCGATACATTTTCCTGTGTTTTCTGGCCGGTGCGCTTGGGCTGGCTCACGCTCAACAGATCCCGACATTGCGCGCGCGCACCAACCTGGTGCTGGTTCCAACGCTGGTGGAAACCAAAGCCGGCGAACCGGTATTCAATTTGACCGCCAAGGATTTTGCGGTCACGGATAACGGAGTCGAGCAGAAAATCCGTCTCGACACGGAAACCTACGCGCAGCCGATCTCGATTGTGGTGCTGTTGCAGGTGGGACGCTCCGCCGTGCGCGAGTTTTACAAATACCAGGGCCTCCCAACCATGGTCGATGCGCTGGCGGGCAATACCAAACATCGTGTCGCCGTGGTGGAGTTCGACAGCCGCCCAAGGTTGCTGCAGGATTTCACCAGTAATCCCAATGCCGTGCAGCAGGCCATCTACGGCATTCGACCCGGCGACGAAGGCGCGGCGATCCTGGACTCTGTCTGGTATGCGGTCGATATGTTGCGGGACGAACCGCCGCAGAATCAGCGGGTGATCGTGCTGCTGAGCGAAACTCGAGATAGCGGCAGTGTCACCCCCATACAAGAAGTTGTCCGCAAGATCGGCCAGAGCGACGTGATTGTATACAGCCTGGCGTTCAGCCCCGGGCGGGAGGATGCGCTCCAGTTCTCTGCGCCGGAGGGAAGTGGCTTCCAACTGCTGCCCGCATTGAAGATGGCAATTGCCGCGATCAAGAAGAATACTGCCGAGGCGATTCCGCACATGACGGGCGGCGAATATCTTCGCTTCAACAGCGGAAAACAGCTGGATCGCCAGATCGCCATGCTCGCCAACCAGGTGCATAATCGCTACATGATCACCTTTCGGCCCTCCGACGAGAAGCCGGGATTGCACGTGCTGAAGGTGAACCTGCGCCAGCCGTTGGAGGTAAAAGTGCTGGCAAGAGCAAGTTATTGGGCGAACTCTCCGGCAGCCGTGGAAGAGGCCCCGCCCGCGCCCGGATCACGATGAAATTGTCCGAATACTTTTTCTAAGTTCAAGCATCAGACGTATGCAGGCTTCCAGAGTAGATTCAGGAATGGGCTACCCACAGGCGACAGTTTTTCGACAGGATTTGCCCTAAGAAGACAGCTTGCCTGACTCTGCTTCCCTCTCGGCAAACCTGTTCAGCACTTGTACGAGGCGCACTTCCATGCATTTTACAGTTCAGTTTTTTCTCCAGTACAGCTATTGGATCCTGTTCGTATGGGTCCTGGCGGAGCAATTGGGAGTTCCTCTTCCCAGTACTCCCATCATTCTGACTGCCGGAGCCTTCACCATAACGCATCACATGGGAATCGGCGCCATCGTGCTTGCTGTCGTGATGGGTTGTGCAGTCGCAGACTCGATCTGGTTTCGGCTGGGAAGCCGATTCGGCAGTCCGGTGACCCGATGGATCTGCAAATTTTCTCTTGAAGCTGCGTCCTGCGTGCGCAAGACCGAGGACATACTCACGCGACACGGCCCCATCGCTTTACTTTTCTCCAAGTTCATTCCCGGCCTGAATACCATGGCCGCTCCGCTGGCCGGCCAAAGCAAGATGAAGTACCGCGTGTTCTTGATGTATGACATGGCGGGCTCCTTCTTGTGGGCTGCCTCCCTCGTCTTGATTGGAAGATTTTTTGGAGATGCCATTCGTCGCAATCAAGCTGTATTGCACTGGCTCAATCGTTCTGCGATCGCGCTGGTCATTCTGGTAGTCATCGGGATCTTGATCGTCCGCCTGATTCGACAACAGCAGTTTCTGCGCAAGATTCGTACGTTGCGCATTGAGCCGACCGAATTGAAAGCCATGATGGATCGCGGAGACGATCTCTACATCATCGACCTGCGCCATCCGCTCGACATTCTGCCCGATCCCAGAGTATTGCCCGGCGCCGTCCAACTCCGCCCACATGAACTGATTGCCCGCAATTCTGAAATTCCGCGCGATCGAGACATTGTGCTCTATTGCACCTGCCCCAGCGAGGCCACCAGCGCCAAACTCGCGTTGACCATGCGCCGCTTCGGCATTGAGCGTATCCGTCCTTTGCGGGGAGGCTTCGACGGCTGGAAGGAACAGGGCTATCCCCTGGTGGAAATCATTGTGGCCGAGGCTGAGCTTCCTTCGGTAACCGCCTAGCCCCGGATGTGTGGCTCGAGCATGGATCGTGATCCCCCCGTCCCATCCAACTCGCTGCCAGCTCAACTAGATTGATCTACAATGTCGATTCATCGCTTGTTTACAAAAGATTGATAGCCTTTCAGATACGGGTCAGCGATGGATCGCGTCCACCATACCGCTGGTTGTCGCGCCGACTGTCCAGCCTCAAAATCAGGAAGGCTTCCACGTTCCCGGCTTCGACGAAAGCCCTGGAATGACGATTCGCTTTTCCGCACGTCGAAACAGGCGACGCGAGCGACGTCAAATGGATGAGGATAGAGTCGGGTAAGGTGGAAGGCCGAGAGGTCGGGGGCGTACGTGGGAGCAGGAATCGAAGTGCAGAACTTGAATGCCTGGTACGGCAGTACACATACCCTGCACGATATAACGCTCAAGATTCCGGCGAATCAGGCCACCGCCTTGATCGGTCCATCGGGTTGCGGCAAGTCAACCTTCGTGCGCTGCCTGAATCGCATGCATGAGACTAACCCGACTGCGCGCGTCACAGGCTTGGTGAAGCTCGGCAATCTGGATATTTATGGCGACTCACCGCCGGCAGCAATTCGCCGCCGCATCGGCATGGTATTTCAAAGGCCGAATCCGTTTCCCACCATGTCGATTTACGACAACGTCGCGACGGGTTTAAAGCTCGGAGGAATGCACAAACGTAAGCAGCTCGACCAGGTTGTGGAGCGCAGCCTGCGGCGTTCCGCGCTATGGGAGGAAGTCAAAGACGTCTGGAAAAGTAAGTCCGGCGCTTCCCTGTCAGGAGGACAGCAGCAGCGCCTTTGCATTGCGCGCGCTCTTGCCATTGATCCGGAAGTATTGCTGATGGATGAACCGGCATCGGCGCTGGATCCGGTCTCGACCGCGAAGATTGAGGATTTGATTTTTGAACTGAAGGCGGACTATACGATCGTCATCGTGACGCATAATATGCAACAGGCGGCGCGCGTCGCGGAAATGACGGGTTTCTTCCTGAACGGGTATCTTGTCGAGTTTGATGCAACTACAAGAATTTTTACCAACCCGACAGATAAGCGGACGGAAGATTACATTACAGGCAGGTTCGGATGACACGCACCCGGTTTCACCAAAATCTCGATGACTTGAAGGAGAAGCTGCTGGTCATGGCCGGTATGGCCGAGCAAGCGACCCAGCGCGCCATCGAGGCGTACCGCGTCGGCGATACTTCCATCTGCGATTTGGTGATGCGTTCCGAGCCCGCGATCAACCGCATGGAGAGGGACATCGATCAGATGGCGCTCGACCTGCTCGCTATGGAACAACCGATGGCGATCGACCTTCGATTTATTTTGTCGGTCATCAAGATCAATGCCGACCTGGAACGTGTCGGCGACCGAGCTGTGAAAATTGCCGAACGTGTACGCGACCTGCAAACCGTCTCTTCCGTCGAATTGCCCGTCGATATTCCCAAGCTGGCGACCCTGGCGGCCACCATGGTGCGAAATGCGCTGCAGGCATTCATTGATGGCGATGCTGCCCTGGCCGAAAGAGTGCTGCTAATGGATGATGACGTGGACGAACTAAATCGCGCCATCTTCCATACCCTGACGCGATATATCAAAGCCCAGCCGGAGTACGCGCAGCAGGCCTTGAACGTGGTGTTGATTGCGAGAAACCTGGAACGCGTCGGCGATCACGCCACCAACATCGCCGAAGATGTCATCTTCTGGGTGCGCGGCGCGGACGTCCGCCACCACCTTGCCACCGGCTAGAGTCCATCCGGCGAGGCAACCTGCAAAACCGATCGCTTCCGACCTCCTCATTCCTCCGGAATCGGTACTTTCTTGCTGTGCGTTCGGACTGAGTCGCCATCCACCTGGAGGCGAAGCTCGATCCGCGCATCCCGCCGAACGTGGTAGACCAGTGCCGGCCGAAAACACGCAACGCATGTACCCCCGGGGTTGCGAACGCTGGGGTAGATCACTCCATTCGACTTGGACGCAAGTAAGGTTCGCGCCAGCTGCTGCGATTCCGCATAGCAGGCCGGCACCGGCCCGGGCTTCAGAAATTTCTTGAATTGGCGAGCGGTTCCTTCGCGATCGGCGCCGCGCAAGTCATGAAACTCCGTAGTGAAATCCGCCAGATAGTCGTCGAAGCTCGCTCGTTCTTCTTCTTTCCAGTCAATGTTCGCGAGCTGCCGAGCGCGATGATACGCCACCTCCGCGATTGAGGTGGCTCGTTCCACTCCGGCGTACCACGCCCCGCGAGTTCCATCGTTGAAGCGACTGCCGGCTGGATTTTTGTGCGTGAAGGCTGCGTTCACAATCGATGCGTAGCGCACGCCATAGACCAGTTCGTGCACGCTGATTCCTGGCAGCAGACCCTCCTCCCCCAGCAAACGATCGTTGGTCGCGCCATCTAGTTCCGCCAAGTCGGCGAGCATGGAATCGTTATCGCTGATGGAGGACAGAACGCTGCCGCTCTCGCTGTACTTCGCCGCGATCATGCGGTGCGTCGCCCGCAGATGAACCGGGCTAATCGGGGGAATCACTGGCCACCGCGCCAGGCGTCCAGCAATTGGCGCACGTGGATCATTCCGGGCTGGCCCTGCTCCATCATGTAGGCGAGCGGTGTTTCTCCGCGAAACATGGGATCACGATTCGGCAGCGCCACCCAGGCATCCGCGAGCTTGTCACTGTACAGGATATGCAGCGCCTTGTAGATGCCAATCACCAGAGAAACGCGCGTCAGCGTGTCGTGATCGAGCTTCTTGCCCTGGGGATGCGTTTTCCACCCGTAGTAGGTGCCCGCCGATGGACCGCCCAGCAGCTTGCGCGCGCTCACTTCTTTGACACCCCAGCGTTCCATGATGCGAACGAAGCCTCGGATGGCCGAGGGACTCAGGCGTTCGCGGACTTTTGCATTGGAAAGATCCGGCAGAATATTGAAGGGGTAGCCGGCGATGTTCGGGATAGCGTAGGCGGTGGCCATGAGAAGCCTCCAGAATTGACTTCTTTTTTCATCATATTTGATGACTACTGAATCCGCCACAAAATTATCGATTCGGCGCAAGGAACGGGAACGCAATGTCTGGTGCCTTTCGCGAAGCGGAATTCTGGGTTTCCGGCCGCAGCGGACGCGATAAAGCTGATCGAATCGTTTCGTTCTTGAGCTTTCTCGCTTTAGAATTGAAGTCCTCAGATCGATTCACCGAAGAGGGCAAACGCTGTGAAGTCATTCTGCTGGGCAACTCTTGGGTTCGGCCTTCTGCTGGCCGCTACCGCATCGGGACAGAATCTGTGCTCTCAATGTGGAGACAACACCAGGCAACAAGTTGAGACGATCGACTCCTCCCACTACACCTACACCATCGATATGGGCGGCAAGATCGATGGCCCAATGACCCGCGACCCCATCGGCTATTGGGCTTACGACCAATATTGGGAGCCGAATGTCCGCGTCACCATGGAGAACATCGGCGATACTCCCGTGGTGAACCCGTGGCTGCAACGCGCCGGAACGATCGATTCGCGAACCCTCAAGTCGATTGTCGATTCAATCGTGACGCCCGGAATGAGCGACAAAGAGAAGGCTCGCCGCATTTGGGAATTCGAAATCAACAATCGCTTTCACGCGACCACGCAAGACGATGAAGTTGCGGATGTGGTGAAGCGCGTGAACGTCTATGGCTACACACTCTGCTACGACGAAAGCAAAGACATCAGCGACCTGTGGCGAGCCGCCGGTCTAAAAGTTCGCAAAGGATATCCCACCGGCCATAGCCTGGCAGAGGTTTACTATGACGGCGGCTGGCACGAGCTCGACTCCGACGAAAGCATCATCTCTCTGCTGCGCGACAACGAGACCATCGCATCCGAGTCGCAAATTGTTGCCGACCACGACCTGATGAAGCGCACCCACACGTACGGCGTGCTCGCCCCAGACAACAGGTTGTCGGACGAAGGTGGCGCGGCCCTGATTTACTGGGAGGGCCCGCGGTCGGGAGAACAGCCCAGCCTGACGAAACACACCATGGACTTCACGCTGCGTCCGCAGGAATCCATCACCTGGGCCTGGAATCCGGCAGGCCGTTTCCACGCCGCGCCTTATCCTTCCGATCCCGGCTCGAAGGATCCGAACCAGTGGAACAAGCGCTGGCGTGTGATCGCGCACGTCATGGATGGAAATACGACCTACGCTCCGGACCTGGGCAAGCCGTCGACACTGCAGTATTTGCAAATCACCGGCGTTGACCAGCGGCTTCCGGGAAAATTCGGCAATGGCTTGTACTTGACGGGTCACACAGGAAACATCGATGTTCCCGTGAAGACGGCCTATCCCGTGGTAGGCGGCAGACTGATCGTCGATCTTGCCCGGCAAAACGTGAATGCCGATACGGTTGCGATTTCGATCAGCTTCGATGACGGCAAAACCTGGAATCCCGTTCAGACCAGCTTCGCCAGCGACTACGCCCGCATGTACGTCGATCTGAATCCATTCTTTCCGCAGACCGATCCGGCGCGCTATCACTATATGCTTCGCTTCACGCTGGACAGTCCCTCGGAGAAGCCGGAGGTAGCGCTCAACGGATTCGTGCTCCGCTCCACTCTGGAAATGGCGCCGCTCGCCATGCCCGGAGTGGTACTGGGCCAGAATCATTTCACCTTTACCGACGAGTCGCCGACCAGGCCCAAGGTCCGCATCACTCACGTCTGGAAAGAGTGCGATGGAAATGTTGCGATACCAGCGCCGCCAGTTGCAGGAACTCCGGCCGAGGGAAAGACCTATTCAGGAACGCGCGTAAAGTTTGTCTGGCGTCCTGGTTCAGATGTCGCGCCTGCGGATTATCAATTTCAGTTGAGCGAATTCCCTGATATGCGCTGGCCATTGTCGCCCAACTTTAATAAGTTGATCAGCCGCACTGCGTATCAGGGAACGCCGACCTTCGAGTTGCCCTACAATGGTTTGCTGAATCCGGGTCAGAAATATTATTGGCATGTGCGAGCGCGCAGCGCCGACCACGTGTGGGGACCGTGGTCAAAGACGTATGCGTTCTCTGCCATCGCGCCTGCGGTGCCGGTGAATGTGACCGCGAATTTCAACCGCGACAAACGCACCGTCCAACTCACCTGGCAGAACGGAAAAGATGGGACGCAACCGGTCAGCTATCGCATTTACGGCAGCGAAGAACGAGGATTCACTGCCCACGACGAGCGCTACGAATACAACGACGGCCTGCAAGGCACGCAATGGGCCGCTGCGAATCTCTTGCTCGAGACGCACAGCGCCAAAGAATCGATGTCACTGCCAGAAGCCTTGTGGCGACCCAATTATCGCGTGGTCGCCGTGGATGGAAAAGGACGTTTGAGCGGGCCGTCTGCGTTTGCGGAGCTCTCTCATCCGCTGATTGCGACCAGCCAGCTACCGAACGCGGTCGAATCGCAATTTTACAAAACGCAGGTCGCGACCAGCGCTTCCATCGGCCACCTCGTATCCGCGGATGAAAATGGCAAGTCCTATCAGATGAAGTTCCGCAACGGCGACGAACTCGCGTTCGAGATGACCGGCGCTCCGGCGGGACTCACCATCGACACCCTTGGAGTCATTTCAGGATTTGTTGGCGATGCGAAACCGGCCAAGTACGACGTCACAATTCGCGTGAAGAATAGCAGGAAAGGGACGAGTGATTCCGTCACCCTGCCGCTCACTGTCGTTGGAAAATAGCTTTCTACTTAGTCGCGCAACGAAGCAGATAATCCGCAGCAGCGCTTGTACTTTTTGCCGCTGCCGCACGGGCACGGATCATTCCGGCCCGGCTTGCCGGCCTGCGATGCTGCTGCGTCCCGCATGCGAACCCACTCCATCACATTCGCCGGCGCGCGCTGCTGGCGCAGCTGTGCGGCCATAAATTGCATGTACGGATCGATGTGGGTGAAGAACTTTTTATACCCCGCGCAAAGATAGTTCAGCCCCGCCTCGCCATCCGGAGTCGTCGCAAAACGATGCTTCGGGCATTCTCCGTTGCACGCGAACCGCACCTCACACTGCCGGCAATAGTTCGGCAGAGCGTCGTTCTTTGCCTGGCCGAATTGGACTTGCTGTGGCGATTCGACCATCTCTCCCATTGCCTGCTGCATGATATTGCCCAGCCGATTTTCGGGATACACAAAATGGTCGCAGGAATAGAGGTCGCCGTTATGTTCCACGGCGAGTGCTGAGCCGCAGGTTTTGCGAAAAATGCAGAGGCTGGCATCCATGCCAAGCCACATTTCCAGCGATACGTCGAACAGCTGAACGAACGTCTTCCCCACGTCGTTGCGAACCCACTCGTCGAAAATTGCGGAGAGAAATCGCCCAAACTGGACCGGCTCGACCGACCAGTCCGAGACTCTCGCGCTGTCAGAAAAGCTGGGCGACACCAGCACCATGCCATCCTGAGTAGTGTGGGTTGAGATGCGTTCCACGATCGGAATGAACTGCATATATCCGCTGCCGCTCTCTTTTAAAAAACGATAAACCTCCAACGGATTGTAGGAATTCTTGCGGTGAACTGTGGTCAGTGTATTGAAGGCAACCGAATGCTTTTTCAAAAAGCTGACGCCGCGCATCACGCGGTCAAACGTCGGCTGACCGCCTTTATCGACGCGATACGCATCATGCAATTCTCTAGGCCCATCGACCGAAATTCCGATAAGAAAATTGTTCTCCGCAAAAAAACTTCCCCAGTCGTCATTCAGCAAAACGCCGTTGGTCTGAAATGCATTTTCGATTCGCTTGCCGTCCGCATATTTTGCCTGCAGTGCGATCACGTTGCGGAAGTAGTCGACTCCCAGCAGCGTCGGCTCGCCGCCTTGCCATGCGAAGTGGATATCATCCGTATTCTGCTGCTGAATGTACTGTTGGATGTAGGACTCCAAAACGTCGGCTGGCATCGCCCACTTGGCCGTATCGGGATAGAGAACTTCCTTCTCCAGATAAAAGCAGTATTTGCAATCGAGATTGCAGATTGGACCGACGGGCTTGGTGAGAACGTGAAACGGAGGTGTACTGATCGCAGCCATTCGATATCCAGATAGATCGCCGATTCATCTCGATCCAGGAACCGTGCGCTGTTCGCGGGCACTGGGCCCGGCGTCCTATCTGCATTGTAGACTGGAGCGGAAGTCGTCCGAGGGCGCCTGGCGCGCACGCCGCGCCGTTGTCACGGCACTGGAATCTCTTTGAAAGGCAGGGACAGTTCTGAAACTTCTGCTGGTTCGACATCTTTGGGGCGTGGACATCGCGAACGGTTTCGCTCCCTACATCGCGGAGTGGCAAAAGCAAGGCTATCAGGCACTCGAGGCGCCTCTGTTCTATTTGCCTGATAGAAACCTGTTCCGCCGAACGTTGAAAGAAGAAAATTTCGCGTGGATTCCGCAGGTCTTCAGCAATCAGTTCACTCCATCCGGAACAGTTGCGGAACATTTGCTCTCGCTGAAAAGCCAGATCGAAGAATGCCTGGAAGACAGTCCCCTTCTCATCAACGCTCATACCGGATCCGATGCGTGGACCTATACCCAGGCGGAGGATTTCTATGGCGCAATGCTGGAGATGGAATCAGAGCTCGGCATTTCCATTTCCCATGAGACGCATCGCTTGCGCTACTTTTGCAATCCCTGGAATACGCAACGGATTCTACAAAAATTTCCTTCGCTGAAACTGACCTGCGACTACAGCCACTGGGTCTGCGTCGCCGAACGCTTGCTGCCAGACTGCGGCGAAATTTTGCAGTTGAGCGCCGACCACTGCTGGCACTTACACGCGCGCGTGGGTTTTGAAGAAGGCCCGCAGGTGCCGGACCCTCGTGCTCCGGAGTGGAGTCATCATCTCGAAGTGCATGAGCAATGGTGGCAGCAAATATGGAAAGCGCAGGAGGCCGCCGGCCGCGAAGTCTCCACGCTGGCTCCGGAATTCGGACCGCCGCCGTACATGCACACTATACCGTTCACGCAAGCTCCGGTCGCGGATCTGAATGCGATTTGCAACTGGATGGCGCAGCGACAGCGAGACCGTTTCGAATCACGCTGATACCATGGTGGACGGTTGCTGCATCATTGAATCTACGTTCGGAGGACTGCATGCGTCATCATCTTCGTCTTGCTATACCTGGTCTGCTGCTTTTGGGAGTTGTATGTCTTTTGCCTGCCGAATCAGCCCAAGCGCAGTCAAACACACTGGCAGCTACACCCCCGATGGGATGGAACAGCTGGAATCATTTCGCTGGCAAGGTGACTGACGCCGATGTCCGCGCCGCCGCGGATGCCATGGTCTCGAGCGGAATGCGCGATGCCGGTTATATCTACGTGAATATCGACGACACCTGGGAAGGACCGCGCGACGCTCAGGGAAACATTACAACTAACAACAAATTTCCGGACATGAAAGCGCTGGCGGATTATGTTCACTCCAAAGGGCTCAAGCTGGGGATTTATTCTTCTCCCGGACCGAAGACCTGCGCCGGCTATCCGGCCAGCTATGGGCACGAGCAGCAGGATGCGAACACCTACGCGAAATGGGGCATCGATTATTTGAAGTATGACCTGTGCAGCTACCGCGCCATCATGAAGAAGCAAGCTCCCAATGACCAGCAGAAACAGTGGCAAATGATGCAGGCGGCATACGAAAAAATGCACCAGGCGTTGCTCAACACCCATCGCCCCATCGTATTCAGCCTGTGCCAATACGGTTTTGATGCGGTGTGGAACTGGGGTCCGAAAGTCGGCGGGAATCTGTGGCGCACCACTGGCGACATTAACGACAGCTACGATCGCATGTCGGTCATTGGATTTGCGCAGGCCGGGCTTTCAAAGTACGCGGCGCCCGGACATTGGAACGATCCTGACATGCTCGAAGTCGGCAACGGACACATGACGCCCGATGAATACCGCACTCATATGAGCCTGTGGGCGATTTTGGCGGCGCCGTTGCTGGCTGGAAACGATCTGAGCAAGATGGATGACACCACGAAGAGCATCCTAATGAATAAAGATGTCATCGCCGTCGATCAGGATCGTCGTGGTATCCAGGGAGATCGCGTCAGCGCGGTTGGTCCGTTTGAAGTATGGAGCAAGCCGCTGGAAGGTGGCGCGAAGGCGGTGGCGCTGTTCAACCGCAGCGAAGCCGAATATCCAATCACTGTGAACTTCAAATCGGTGGGCTTCGACGGTCCTGTTCACGCGCGCGACTTGTGGTCGCACGCAGATCTTGGAACGCTGCATGGCTCGTACACGGCGATCGTTCCCAAGCATGGAGTCGTGATGCTGCGACTTTCGAAATAAACTTCAGGCAATCACCAAAGCTTTCCGGGAACTGTCTGCTCACGAACCATGGTGATGTAGCCCTGGGAGTCGAACTTTTTGCCGGTAGACGCTGCCGGCCTGGAGCGAATTTTCCCAAAGACGGGTCGATCGAAATTTAGAAGCGTAGTTCAATCCCCGGGGAATACCCGATCGTTTTGGTTTTCCTCTCTACCCAGAGGAATAGCGTCTTGGGATTGTCGTTGACGCGCACGCCAATGATTACGCCGCTTCCATACTCCTTGGTCACCACGATTTTGGCTTTGGTGATGACGCCATAATCGCCGGACGGACCCCAATCTGACTTGAATTGGTCGAAGGTATATAGCTTGTAGCGGTCGAGATGTTGCTGCCAATCGGGGTCGCTGTTCCAAAGCACATAGGCGCGCGAGTAGTCCTTGGCTTCTATCGCATGAAAGAACTGGTTGACGCGGTGCTCTTCCGGCCAGTTCCACCAATACCAGGTAAAGAACGCAACAAATGGAATGGCGATCAGAATGCCAATAATAATGTTGCGTCGGATGAGTGCCTTGCGCGCGTTGTACCTTGGTGCGTCGAGCAGCGTCATGGCCACATTGTAAGACGCGACGCCACCGGAAGGAAACCACACAGGCGCGGAAACTTCAAACGACCGCTACGAGATGCAAGAGATGTAAAGACCGCAGCCTATTCGTGCGCGTAGCGACCAACGTATCCGCGCCGAATTCGAATTGCCCGCGCAGTCGCCATCATCGCCTGCCAGGCGGCATCGGCCGCTGTTGCCATCGCCACGGCCCGCGCGGTCCCAGGCATTCCAGTTGGCGATCGGCGACAACCAGATGGCTACTTTCCGCCTTCGACAAACTTCTCCACGGAATAGAACAGATTCGGATCGTCCTTAAAGGCTTCAGAAAACTCGCTCGAAGAAACACTGCTCGAATCGCGATCCTGGTTCATGGCCAGAATCGACGCGCCGTATGTTGGATTGACTGGAGTGCGTGCAATGGTAATTGCGTTCCTGAACGTGGCAAATGCTTCATGGACCAGCCCAAACGAGCCCAGAAGCAATCCCAATACGATCCAGGGCCGAGGCCGGATTTCGGGCAATATCTTAGCGCAAATCCACCCCAGCACAAGGATTGGTATAAGATAACCGCGGCTCGCGTAGTTATCGCCTTCCGGGAACCCGATGAAATAAGTTGAAACGATAAATGCAATCGCCATGGCAGCGAGTGCGATGTTATCCCGCTTCAGGTTCTTTCCGTGGAATATAAGTGCGATTGCGTGCAGCAGGAAGTTCAGGAAGATAAATACAAGAAAGACGAAAAAGGCAGCAGCTATCCCGTGGAATATTCCAAATGCAGACGCAAGTTCTGGATGGAGGGAAGTAAATTGAGCACTGACGAGGTAGGGGAATAGCTCGTCGATTCCTTGTATAAAGGGGAAGATGAATCGAACATCCTGAGTCTTTCCCAAATAAATCCACAACAGCGGCCAGATAAAAGCTGCCGCCAGTAAAGTAACTCCCAGAATTGCTTTATAGTTTGCGCGGAACGTGCGCAGAGCATAATACGCGGCAAAAGGCAGTGCGCCGAGAAACACAAATACGCTGCCGTAGAATGCGAACGCCAGCAACACACTGCATTGCAGAACTACGGGCCAATGTTTTTCCTGTGCTCTGTCCCACAAGTGCCAGCAGAGGATCAACGCAACGGCAGTGGCTGCGTGGTGGGGAGCCCACAGAATGCTTGTAAGCAGGGGCGGAAGATGAATGGGCGTCCCCGACGCACGCAGCCATACAAGATTGCGTGCAAGGTAGTACATCGCAGAAAAGAAAGATTCCACCCCCGCCCAACAACCGATCAAATAGAGTGCCCAATAGAGTTGTTTCCGAGTTTGACTGCGCGAAATGCCAATGTACAAAAGAGTCATGCACAGAAGAAACTGATAGATGGCGCAGCCAATCGCGAACGCCGCCTTGATGGTGAATCCGTGAAGAGGAACTGCCAGATAGATGGTAGCGATCATCATCCAGGGGGCATAGTACAGCGAGAAATATCGACTGGGGACCAGGCTGCATTGAGCAGGATACCGGAGCGAGTGTACGAGTGAGTTGATCTCCTGGAAATGCCACGTGTCGTCGTACACGACCGCACCCACCATATGATGAAGGTGGCTTTCCAGCAAGTACGGCAGTCGCGCGGAAGCCAACAGAAGTACGACGAACAAAACGAGCAGCGTCAGTCGGCGCTGGTGGCGCATGGACACATAGGCTGGGTGAATGGAAGGGATCCACCGCGCGCGAAATATAGCAAATGTAGCCGCACCGCACAGTCCAAAAAATAAGTACGGCAGCCAGCGGGTGTCCAGACGCGCAACATTCATCAGAAACATGGTCAGAAAATCGGCAGTAAAAACAGCACACGCGATTCGAGCCGCGTATTCAGGGACGATCTCCCAGTGCGGGAAATGCCTCTTCTGCGACTGGACGCTCATCGGTGACTCGCCAATCTGCAAGCACTCGAACGCAGCCTGGTAGCCGAGTCAAGTGAAATGGAAGAGGAAATATCTCGTCTCATGGTTTCCGGCACACGCTCAATCGCACCCATGGGCCGTGACAATGCCGTAAGTGAGGATGACATTCTGAATGTTCTGCGAACAGTGTACAAAGAAACAACACCCGACCGCCGAAGTATGTTTGTAAGATCCGAAATGTCGACCGCATGAGCGCCAGCCGGATGCGAGAGGTTCAGACAATCGACGTCAAGAGAGCGGAACAGTCATGCGCAACTCTACGCCACACCTGGATTAAAGGCCGCTAGAGGTCATAGCGGTTGCTCTTTTTTTCTTCATGCCGCTCCAGCGCTAGCTGAATCAATCGGTCGATCAGTTGGTTGTACGGGAGCCCGCTGGCCTGCCACAGCTTGGGGTACATGCTGATCGCAGTAAACCCGGGTAGTGTGTTCACCTCATTCAGGTAGATTTTCCGCGGACGCGTTCCGGTCGAGCTTCCCGGTTCCATCAGGAAATCCACGCGCGCCATTCCCGACAGGTCGCAGGCGCGAAACGCATCAATGGCCATCTGCTGCACCCGCTTCGTCTCTGCCTTGGTTAGTTTTGCCGGAATGATCAACTGCGAACCTTCGCTCAGATACTTGGCTTCGTAATCGTAAAATTCCTTGCTTGGGATGACTTCGCCGACTACCGATGCTTCCGGCGAGTCGTTGCCCAGCACGGCGACTTCCAACTCGCGTGCCTTGCCGCGCTTGCCGCCGATGCTCAATTCAATCACAACCTTGCGATCGTAGCTGGCAGCCAAATCGATTGCCACCGCCAGTTCCTTGCGATCGTGGGCCTTGCTGATACCCACGGACGAGCCGAGATTTGCCGGCTTTACGAACATCGGATAGCGAAGCGCTGCCTCGACGCGCTGGATGGCCCGGCGAGGATTCCGCTGCCATTCGCTGCGCAGCAACGTTACGTGCTTCGGGATGGGAAGCTTGGCGGCAGCGAACAGACGCTTCATCACGTCCTTGTCCATTCCCGCCGAAGATCCCAGTACCCCGGAGCCGACATAAGCGATGTCCGCAAGCTCCAGCAAACCCTGCACGGTTCCATCTTCGCCAAACGTGCCGTGCAGCACAGGAAAGATGACATCCACGTCGAGTGACTTTTCTGCGCTGGTGCGCAGCGTTGCCAGAGCGCTGCCAGGGTGCTCGGCCGAAGACGGCACAGGCTGGACCACAACTTCTTTGCCATGCTCCAGCAGCGCAGCACCTGGAGTTGCCTCTGGATCGCCGGCGCGCAAATGCTGTGCTCCGCCAGTCGGGGAAGGCAGCAGATGCGCCGCCTCATTTGCGGTTAGCCAACGACCATCCCTGGTAATCCCAATCAGATGGACATCGTACTTGCCCTGGTCCATGGCCTGAAGAACAGACGCTGCAGACAGCAGCGAAACTTCATGTTCGCCGCTGCGACCGCCAAAGAGAATGCCTACGCGCAGTTTTTTCATGAGAGAGGAATGAAAGTTCAGTGTACTGCGAACCGAAAGACTTCCCGCACGCCAAATTGCTCAATTCACAGTGTGCGAGAGGAGGTATAGCATTCGTCATGGTCGAGTACCGCAGATTCAAGCCGACCCGCATCCATATAAGAGAAGCAGACAAGATCGTCGGAGGATCGAGTCGATGAAGTACCGAACACTGGGAAACAGCCTGAAGGTTTCTGAACTGGGTCTGGGCTGCATGGGAATGTCCGATTTCTATAGCGGGCGAGAGAGCGATCAGGACTCCATTGCCGTGATTCACCGGGCGTTGGAGTTGGGAATCGATTTTCTGGACACAGCCGACATGTATGGGCCCCATACGAATGAAGTGCTGGTGGGCAAAGCGATTCGCGATCGGCGAGACAAGGTGGTGCTGGCCACAAAATTCGGAATCGTGCGCGATCTTAAGACCGGTGCGCCGGGAGGCGTGAACGGGCATCCCGATTATGTAAAGAGTGCCTGCGAAGGCAGTCTGCAACGGCTCGGCGTCGATACCATCGATCTTTATTACCAGCATCGCGTCGACCCCAAAGTGCCGATCGAAGATACTGTGGGAGCGATGGCAGACCTGGTGCGTCAGGGGAAAGTGCGGCACCTTGGCCTGTCGGAGGCGGCTCCGGCGACCTTGCGGAGGGCGGTTGCAGTACACTCGATCGCGGCGCTGCAAACGGAATATTCCCTATGGACGCGCGATCCGGAAGACGAAGTCCTGGCCACCTGTCGCGAATTGGGGATCGGCTTTGTCGCCTATAGCCCACTTGGCCGCGGATTTCTCACCGGCCGCTTTCGCAAGCTGGAAGACCTGCCGGCCGACGACTATCGCCGCAATTCCCCGCGTTTTCAGGGGGAGAATTTCGAGCTCAATCTCGATCTGGTGAAGCGGGTGGAGGAGCTTGCCCGCGAAAAAGGCTGCTCGGCATCGCAACTGGCGCTGGCTTGGGTGTTGGCCCAGGGAGAAGATATCGTCCCGATTCCAGGCACAAAAAAAATGCACTACTTGGAAGAAAATGTTGGCGCAGCCTCGATTCATCTGACGGCTGCCGACCTGAAACATATTGCGGAAGCGGCTCCGCAGGGAATCGCAGCCGGACCCCGCTATCCCGAATCCGCCATGCAACACGTCAACCGCTGATTGGCGTCAAATTCATTCGCAGAGCGACAACCCGAATCACCACCCCACTATCGACCGGCTGGGTGGTGATGCGCGTGCGATGTGTGGGCCGGCGCTTCGTTTGCAGTCTCCGCGATGGCCTGATCGATAATGGCATACAGCTGACTCGAATCGACCACCTCAACATACGGCACGCCGGAGGTCTGATTCGTTACCACCCAGATGGTCGGCGTATGCTCGACACCAACGCGCTGGCCCAGCGCATAATCCGCCTTCACCTGCGCCGCCAGCTTCCCTTGCGGATCGATAACGAACGGAAATCCGACGCCATGTTCCTGCGCAAACTTCTCCGCAAACGCGCGCAAATCCCCCGGCGTCTCGATGCTGCGCTGGTTGGCAAATACAGCATTGCGAAAATCATCGCCTAGTTTCTTTGACTTGGTATCGAACCAACGCGCGTCCACTGCCGCCTGAAAACTCCAGGCGTGAAACGGCAGCGGGAAGTCGTAGCGAATCCAAGGAATGTGATATTTCGCGGTTGCGCTCATCAGCAATGGATTTTCTTGTCCGCACATGGGACATTCCATGTCGGCGAACTCGACAATCGCCACTTTAGCTCCCGGAGGCGCCTTCAAGGGGGCTGCATCATGCACCTGGGTATGTGCCGCACTCTGCGCACGAAGAACGGGGGCAGCGGCGATCAGTGCCGCAAGCAAAAGAAGAGAAGAGAATCGTTTCAAGGACACCTGCTGAATCGCCAGTTGCGACCTGATTCTTATTTTACGGCCTCTGGAATAATTTTACGTGTATAGCCGGCGTTCGAAAGGCTCAAGACGCGGCCGCAGTCGATCTATGTCGGATACGACTATGGCGATCTCTATTGCGGGCTCGGCTTGTCGCCGGTCGATGGAGCGGGCTTCGCCTGCGATTTGGAACTGGTCGAAGGGGATGGCTTCTTATGGTGATGCGTGGAGTGATGCACCGTTTCATGTCGCAATTCGTTCTGCACAACTATGGTTTTGCCGTGCGTAGAAATAGCTTGGCTGGCTTGCATCGCCTCCACACGCGCCCGCAACTCGGTCAATTGGCGGTCCTGCTGTGCGGCGGCGGCCACCAACTGCATCGTCGCTGCTTTTCTAGCAGCTTCCAGTTGTTGCAAAGCGTTGTCGAGCAGCGCCGCATCAGATTTTTTTTCGGTCAGATCGGCCGCCAGCGTCAGGCGTACCAACACGTCGTACAACGCATTAACATTCTGCATCAGGCGTAATTGCGCATCCAAGGTGGGCGTCGCCTGGGCCTGCTGCAACAATCCCGGCAGTTGATGGGAAAGGTCGCCGCTAATGGAGTCGGCATCGCTTTGCAACTGCTGTTTCCAGTCTTTGGAAACTTTCCAATGGTCAATCTGGATTTGACCCACGCTATGTCCTACTTGCTCCAGCGCCGGACGCAGCGACTCGCTGATGGCGGGCGAGACCATCTCCCCCTGTGTCGGCGGCATCGCGGTATTCGACTGCAACCCGACCGCTGATGCCGGGGGCGTCAGAATGAAAACCTGCAACAGTATTGGCAAGGTCGCCACGGCTAAACCTCGCAACACACATCGGATGTGAAAATGCGCCGCCGCGCGATCGCAATTCGGCGCGCACAAGGTCTCAGGCAGTTCAGACATACCTTGCACGGATGCCCCACAAACCTGCGCCGTTGCTTTACTCGCTGTTTTTGAACTGAATCCCCGCATCCATAGTCCCCACATTCCAATCGCCAGGGCGCAAGCTGCATATCTTGCAGGAACTGAATCAGCTTCGGCGTCCAGGGGAAGGTCTGCAATCAGAATAGTCCTTTGACGGAACGTTGCGTGCCGCTCCACTGCCTGCCTTCCGCCTCGCTCGTGTAAACTAGGGGAAGTTTGTCTGTGGGCCTGTGGCGCAGCTGGGAGCGCGCTTCCATGGCATGGAAGAGGTCGTCGGTTCGATCCCGACCAGGTCCACCATACAATCTTAAAGCTGTCTAAGTCTGCAAATAATAGCTAACAACCTCCCAATATCCCCGCAAAATGGGTGCCTTTTGCTCCTGAAGGACATAGGAGACGATTCTCCGCGTACTGAAATCTGCTTTTAAACAGAGCCATTCTCTAATCGGGAAATGCCGAGTGTCCTTCAGAAAGTAGGAATCGCCGGGGACGCGCGGATTCGAACCGCCTCGCAAGCAATCAGACATGAGATGAATGAGCGGCTCGCTGGAAATCGGATGTCGAATTGATCCGAAATTCTTCGAAAATCCGGATAACATGGCCGAGGTTGGAAGCGGGTTTCCGATCCATTAAGGTCCAGCGGACAGGCTGACCTCTGCTGGCCCTGGGCGCATGGCCACAAATTTTCGATCAGCCTACAATACGGCAGCAACGCGTCAATGAGTGACTCGGCCTGTTCGGGTAAGTCGATACTATGCACGCTTGTCGGCTCCGCAACTGATCTCGGGCAAGGAGGCGAATAATGAAATTGCTGTTGACCCTCCAGGCGAAAGACACACAGGCAGAATAGGAGGCAAGGACGGCGTTGACAGTCGAGACGTTTCGGCGGATACTCGTCCACGCGTGTGGGAGTGTGTCCGGAGTTCCCTCCATGTCCGCGATGACGAAGCCACACCATTTGCAAAAATCCACCGTTTGTTCACGCTCCCGATTGTCCGAACTCCAACGATCTGCTAAGTCGTCGTTTTATAGGGAGGCCGAGGATGTCTTGTAAGGTAGCGATTCTAGGCGGTGGTGTTGGCGGGCTTAGCGCCGCACATGAGCTGATCGAGCGCGGATTCGCGGTTTCTGTCTTCGAGCGTAACAAGGTCTTCGGGGGCAAGGCGCGAAGCCTTTATGTTCCCAACTCCGGCACCGGAGGACGTACCGATTTGCCCGGTGAGCATGGCTTCCGTTTCTTTCCCGCCTTCTATAAGCATCTCCCGGACACCCTGATGCGCATCCCGTTCGCGGACAATGTAAGTGTCTTCAACAATCTTGCCCACGCAACCCGCATCGAGGTGGCGCAGACAGGGAAGCCGCCCGTTTTGCTTGCCGGCAGGCTACCGCAGAACATGGAGGATTGGCTGCTTGTTTTTAGAGAGCTTTTCGGAGGAATCGGAGTTCCTGACAACGAAGTACTCTTCTTCGCGGACCGCCTGCTCACACTTCTGACGAGTTGTCCCGAACGTCGTATTACGGAGTATGAGCAGATACCGTGGTGGACCTTTATCGACGCCGCGAACCACTCGACCAGCTATCAGACACTACTGGCAAAGGGGCTCACGCGATCTCTCGTCGCAGTCAGGGCACAGGAGGGAAGCACCCGTACCGCCGGGTACATCCTTTTGCAACTGATCTTCGGCATCTTGACCTGGGGAGGCTTTGATCGTTTGCTTAGCGGTCCAACCAGCGAAGTATGGCTATCGCCGTGGGTACAGTACCTGTCCCGGAAGGGCGTCCAGTTTGAGTCAGACACGACTGTCAAGGCCTTCAAGATGGACGCTACCGGCATCACCGGCGTTACCATCGAGCAAGCTGGTCAGCAGAGCGACATAATTGCGGACTGTTACATTGCCGCACTGCCGGTCGAGGTCATGTCGGGTCTCGTCAACGACGAGATGAAGAAGCTGGCACCTTCGCTCGAAAATCTCGGCAGCTTGCGTACCGCGTGGATGAACGGCATCCAATTCTTTCTCAAGGACGATGTTCCTCTCGACCACGGCCATACCCTCTATGCCGACTCACCCTGGGCGCTCACTTCTGTGTCGCAAAGGCAGTTTTGGCAGCACATCAACCTGGCGGACTATGGGGATGGACAGGTTGGCGGCATCCTCTCTGCAGACATTTCCGACTGGGAGACTCCCGGCATTGTCTACGGCAAACCAGCCATGCAATGTACCGCGCAGGAGATCAAGGACGAAGCCTGGGCACAGATAAAGGCCCACCTCAACGTTGGCGGATCTGAGGTCATTCGAGACGACAATCTTCTCACCTGGTTCCTCGACTCCGACATACAGTTCCCGAACCCTTCGGCGGTAGCCAATCTAGAGCCGTTGCTGATCAATGCTGCAAACTCTCTGCAATATCGGCCGAATGCAGAAACCGAGATCCCGAACCTGTTGCTTGCTTCCGACTACGTGCGCACCAATACCGATCTCGCCTGCATGGAGGCGGCGAACGAGGCTGCCCGTCGGGCGGTAAACGCGATCTTAACGAAGACTGGTTCAAATGTGATCCCAGCTTCCGTGTGGCAGATGGAGGAACCCGATTGCTTCAAGCCTCTGATCGAGTACGACCAACTGCGATTTCGCATGGGCTTGCCGCACACAAGTCTAGGAGCCATCTGACACTTAGGTTAGCCGCCATTCCGAAGGGTCTATCTGGATCCGGTTGACCAACCGCTCAGTGTCAGTGCACGAAAAACGGTGTTCTCGGCAACTCGCCCGGAACTATCGCCGGTGCGCTCTCAGGCTCGCTGCAAAATCGCCAATGCGCTCACACGGCAATGGGAGATGGGATCAGTTCGGGCACAAATTGGGGTTGTTGACGGGAATCGGCGGTGGAGAATAGTTCGCTCTCGACTTGGTCCACCATAAAGTCTTAGGTCTTTTTGAATCTGCAAATACAAGCCAACAATCCTCCAATCTTCCTGCACTATGGGCGTCTTTTGCCCCTGAAAAACACAGGAGAGGATTCTCCGCGAACTGAAATCTGCTGCTAAACGGAGCCATTCTCTGATCGAGAAATGCCGAGTGTCCTTCAGAAAGTAGGTATGTCGGGGACGCGCAGATTTGAACCGCCTCGCAAGCAATCAGATATGAGACGAATGAATGGCTCTCTGGAAATCGGATGCAAATTGGTCCAAAGTTCTTCGACAATCCGAACAACATGACCGAGATGGGAAGCGGGTTTCCGATCCATTAAGGTCCAGTGGATATGCTGACCTCTTGGGCGCATGGCCACAAATCTTCGATTAGCCCAGAAATACGGCGGCAACGCGTCAATGAGTGACTCGACCTGTTATCACCAAACGAGAGCGAACTGCAATTCGCGAGATACTCGCACTCCTTCTATGAAGGAGCGAGATTCCAGCTAAATGAACAGTCGTTTCTTACTTGGGTCAGTCTTCGTGATGTGAATGTCTCGACTATATTTTCGGCAACATCTCTGGCCAAAAGGTCATCGCACGAAGGCTGGATCTATCGCAGCACGAACGGTCTGCTGAAAGCCGCTAAATGTGCACGAGTATCCCTTGTCTGCGGTGCTGCAGCCCGGAACAAAAATATTCGCTCGGGCGGGCGGCATGGCTAACGTTAATGGCAACATGTCGCGCATCTGCTCCATCGTTTGGCTCACGTAGTAAGTTCGCACCGCATAGTCCTTGCCATTTGGTGAGCTCCAGACTTCGAACACGAGCGCACCTCCCGGCGGCGTGTCATCGCGTCTACCGTCAATCAGCCAGGAAATCCCTAGCGCGCCTCCCACAGTAGAAATATTGGTATCGTGCCCGACGAGAAATAACAATTTATCGCCAGGATTTCCCAACGCCCCAGGGGTTCTTCTTTTCTGTACTGCCTGCTGCAAGGTATCAAGGATGTGTGCCATCAAATTCGACGCCTGCGCTCGCGCAAGATAAGGAGTGCGATGCGTCAGATCTGCTTCTGCCGTGTGAAGCGTGATCATATCGTTGACGATGGCTGAGTTCGCATGCCCCCATCCAACTTCGTTGAGCGGCATTCCATTGGTGTATTCAAGTTGGAAATCTTCCGCGATTGTAGACGCGACGCTTAGAGAACTCCGGAATGTCACCAGGTGACTTCCCTGCCCGGGGCTGATTGAAGCGGGGATTTGTAGCAGCGACTGACTTGGCCCCTTGCAGGCTCCCGGAGAGTTGCATTGCGACAAGACCCCTTCCATCGTCTTCAATGTCGCGCCATAGACATCGATCAGTTCACCTGGATTATTGCCGATCCGGCCGGAAAGCGCCGCGGCGGCGAGCGCATAGTCTGGGTGTCCCACTCCCGCGGACAGCGAATGAAATAGCGGATCATGGGTCCCACGGGGCAACGCATGGAGCTTAACAGAACAACCTGGAAGAATTCCATCGGCCAGAGCTTTGCCGGTGGCGACGGTTCGTTGGTCCGAATCTGCGACGAAGACGACAGACGCGGCATCCTCGCAGCCACTCTGCTGCAGCAGTCTGTTTTCTGCAAAGTACGCTCGATAATATCTACCAAATAAGGTCATCAACTGACTGCCATGCGGAGTTAAATATCCGGGCGGCACTTCCCATTGCGGCCATTCGTTTGCGGAGTAGCGTTTGAGCTTGTCTACGCTTCCAGTTGGAGAGCGAACACCGTGCCGAGTAAGAACTAGTGCGAAAATTAATCGACTGGAATCGCCTGCATCTACCTGCGCTGCGGCGACACACAGACTAGATTGCACCAATAACGCAGACGCGACGCAAATCACGGCTAACATTTGTTTCGTCACACTCTCCTCCGGTTTTCAGTGTCGCTATCTGGGCAACGTAGGATTCGTTTCGTACACGCGAACCTCCGACGGCTTGGAGCCAACACTGGGAATGCCGACATATAAGAGATTTTGCGATGGAACCAGGAGGCCGGTTTTAGCCCCGGGCACTGTGCGCACCTTGCCGAGAGATGCGAAATGTTTCGCGGCATTGACCGAGAAGACGTCGACCACCCCCGCTCCTGTGATGACATAGACGCGATGAAGCTTCGAATCGTAGAAGAGGTCATCGGCTCCGTCATCCGTGGAAATGCGACTGAGCTCGTTGCCGGTATTCGCGTCCAATGCGAGCAGCACTGCCGGCTTACGACACGCTATTAACAGTAGGTGGTCCGTCGAGTCATATGCCATCGGGGTGTTGTCGGACGCCTCGTTTAACTTCCAGGTATTCTCGACACCATTTGTCTTTGTATTCACGACGACAACCTCCGCTGCGTCTGCGATGTTGGCGAAGACGCGCTGCCCTTGCCGATCGAGATCGAGTGCCTCAGGATGCGCGGCTACAGGCAGATTCGCCGCAAGAGAAAAGTCTTTCGTATTAACGATGGCAATTCGTCCAGGATCGGCAGCATCGCTTCCACCGTGGCCGACGTAGAGCGCACCGCTCTGCTCGTCGTAGACCATGTCATCGGCGTCGTCAGAAAGCTTCAATGTGCCTGAAACATGAAGTGGAGTCCCTTCGTATACCTGCAGGTGGGCAAGCTTTCCGTCGGCGACATACAAACGATGTGTCTCCGCAACCCACGCCAAACCGTGTGGCTTCTCAAGTCCTCGGATGCTCTGAATAATTTTTCCGGTCTTCAGGTCCACTACTTCGACGGTATGGTTCCCTTTGGCCGCGGCAAACATAACATCTCTGGAAAGATCGATCGCGAAATGGTCAAAGCCGCCTACCACGCCAGGCAGTGGAATGGTTTTTGAAAGAGTGAGGGGAGGGCCGTTTTGCCCTAGGGCGGCGAAACAGCACAGGAGCGATGCAGCGATAGCCGTAACAATCTGAGCCATTGAACTTCTTTCTCTGTTGACGGAGTTCGTGGTGGCGTCCCGGATAAATCTCAGGTGCCGGAGATTGATTCATTGCTCACCGACGCATAGCACGCTTGAAATCTACTTCATCGTGGCATGGCGTTATCGCATTGATTTGGACTGCCAACGTAAGCCGCCGGAATAAGTCGGCTTGTAGTATTCGCGCTGGGTCATATATTGCGTGCTCCCGTTGTAGAAGCCGAACACCTCGTTATTCATGTTCTGCCCGGAGGCGAGGGCAGTGAAACCCTTGCCGATGTAGTAGCTCGCCTGTGCGTCCACCTGGGTGTGCGCATAATAGTAGTTGTCGCCGAATGGGCCCTTGATCCCGCCAGCGGCCCCGTCCTGGTACTGGTATGTGGCGAGATTCGCGCCGTTATAGCTTATTCCGACAGTAACAAGCAGGCGTTTCGTCGCATAGGACGGGATGAGGTTGTAGGAGACCGGTGCCTGTCCCACGAGTGGCGGCGTATCGGAGCGGCCAGTCAAATCGTAGTTCTTCGACTCTGTGTAGGTAACGTTCGCAATGATCCGGGCGCCGGACAAAACGCCCGGTAGAAACGTTAGATGTTGCTGATAGGCCATCTCAACGCCTTGAACATGCGCGTGACCTCCGTTTACCGTCTGCACCTGATGCACGGTTGGTGTGATTGGATTGGGAAATGGGTTGGGTATCGTTGTCTCCTCAGAAAAGAGGGGGTCGCTTAGCTGTTTGTAGAAGTACCCGGCCTCAAGCATGCCAACGGATGGCAGGAACCTCTCGTAGAGAATGTCGTAGTCGTTGGCGTGCTCTGCAATTAACGCGGGGTTGCCAATGTTTACCGTATTCGGAGTTGTCGTCTCATCCAATGTTTCATAGGGGACAAGATCGTACGGATTCGGCCGGGAAATCCCACGCCCATATACAGCGCGGATATCCGAATTTTGATCGAAGTTATATCGAAATTGCACGCTCGGCATCGGATCGATATAGGAGCCGCTGCCATATCTTGGAGTGGTAGAAACGTAGTTTCCATTTGCATCGTTGACCACGATGTAACCGGTGTTCGATTCATTGGTGGCTTCGATACGAAGGCCGGTTTGCAGGCTCATACGACTACCGAGCTCGACGGTGTTCATGACGTAACCGGCGGAAATTCGCTCCTGTAAGTTGTAATTCCCAGGGTCGGAGTTCAGATGGGTCGCCGGCTCATCCAGCGGAAGAACTCCTGGATTTGCCGCGAGCCAATTTGTGATCAGGTCGAAATTAGTGATCGGGCCAAATTGATAGCTCCCGCCATAGTAGCTGGGGTTGGTAAAGGTGGTCGTAAACTGAGACATCAGCGGTAGATCGCCGCAGGGATTCGGGCCATTGCAATCATAGGTCGGCGCTGTGGCGAACTGTCCCTTGTGCGCGTTGCGGAACTGTCCGCCAAACTCAAAGGTCGAAGCGTGCGTGCCAAGGTGATACAGAATTCCATACGCTCCATTGGCCTGCAGATTGATCTGCGTCGATTGTCCGCTGGTGAGGTTAACGTTTTGCAGCTGATACTTGGTGGGATCGTAAATCGGATCGTCCGGTGCGCAAGGGAACTGCGGCCGGTAGATGCTTTTCGTCGCCGATCGGCTATATGCACAAGTGCTTCCCACTGAGGGATCCGAAGGAGCGAAGCTCGCGCCTGGATTGCCCGCCGCCCCGCCGAAACGCGAGCGAGCGAAGGCGACCTGATAGTTGATGTAGGAATGGGTGAAGACCTGATTGCCGCCCATTGCCAGCGAGGAAATGAGATAGTTTGGCCGGCGGACGCTGGTGCTGTAGGTAATACTCCCGGGTACTGCATCGTCTGGATTGCCGTCGTTATAAGCCGAGACGATGTCGTACCCAAACTTCTGTCCATAGTCTTTGAAGTTGGAGAGCAGGCCATGGACATAGAGATCGGAATTTTCCGACAGCTTGTAATCCAGGCTGCCGCCGAAGCCCCACCGCGTGTGGTTGTAGAAATATTCTTGAATCGCGATCTCGTTAAAGTGAGGAACTGCATTAGTCGCTGGGTTTGGATCGATGTCGGGCACCGGCTCCACGTCATCGGTGCCAATATTGTTCAAGTCGTAGCTGTACGCAAGCATCGCTCCCCAGCGCTTGCCGTGGCCGAACCGCAGCCCACCTGTCGCGGTATTCATGAACGACTCCTGGCCAGTGTCGATCGGGTTGTACCCACCCACACTCTCAAGCGAGAGCACAGGATGGTCGCTGGTTGCCTGCTTGACCCTCAAGTCCACTGAGCCGCCAATGGCGTCTCCATTCTGGCTGGCGGAAAGTGTCTTATTGATCGCGACCGATCCGACAAGACCTGGCGGGATCACCCACAGGTCAACCTGCCGCACCTGTGGATCGGGACCCGGAACGATGACGCCATCAATGGTGGTGTTGCTCAGGCGAGGCTCCGTGCCGCGAATCTGCACATACTGGGCTTGTCCCTCGTTGCGCACCAACGTCACTCCCGGCAGCCGGCCCAGGGCTTCCGCGACGTTCGCATTCGGCAGGCTCATGATGGTAGGCGCAGTCATCACATTGAGGATGTTCGCCGATGTACGCTGCTCATTCAGCGCCAGAGCATCGCCACCCAGGGCCCCGTGCACGGTGACGTTCTGATTACCGGACGATACCGACAGCACCGCGTTGACGGTCGCCGTCTGACCGGCAATTGCCTCCACCGCAGAGGTAAAGCTGACAAATCCAACATACGTCACAGTCATGTTGTAGACGCCCGGCGCGACGCCGGAAATCACATAATCTCCCCGGCTGTTGGAGACAACCGTCCGGGCACCAGGCTGCAACTGAATTTGCGCACCTGGCAATACGGCGCCGGTGGAATCCTTTACGGTTCCGCTGATCGTACCGGTAGTGCTTGTCAACAACGCCTGCGATGACATCGAGATAGCGAAAATCGTGAACAAAAGCATCAAAGATCGGCATTTCAGCAACATTCAATCCATCTCCGTAACCCGAGGACTGCCGCGAACCCGTAGGCAGCGTGAAGCGTTGATGAGGTGGAGATTAGTCGCCTATCTTAAAGACTTATTAACGATTCGGTAAAACTTTCCTAAGATTGGGGAAAACGTCTGTATCCGAGCTTGTGGTTCCGTGTTGGAATAAATAGGAAAGGAAAGCGAAACAGTGAGCGTTCTTCCGCGGCTCCCTGGTTGCAGCATGGAATGGCTTATGAGAATTTTGGTTGTCGAAGATGAGCTTCGCATGATGGAACTGTTGCGCAAAGGTCTGCAAGAACACGGCCATACCGTGATGACGAGCGCGGATGGAACCGGAGCGGTAGATTTGGCCCTCGAACATTCCTTCGATGTGATTATCCTGGACATTGGTTTGCCGGGCAGGAATGGATACCAGGTGGCGCAGGTCCTGCGCAGGAGAAATACTCATGCGTCGATCCTGATGTTGACCGCACTTGATCGAGAAGACGATATTGTTCGCGGACTGAACCTGGGCGCCGACCATTACATGACGAAACCGTTCTCATTTCCAGAACTATTGGCGCGTATCGATTCCTTAACTCGCCCCGTTCTGGATCCCCCACCTACATCCATTCAGGTGGAGGATCTTGTCGTCGACGTTGTGCGGCACACGGTCGCTCGCGATGGTAAGCAACTCCACCTGACGCCACAGGAATTCCAATTATTGCAGCAGTTAGTCGAGCACGCTCCTTCGATCGTTCCCCGAAAAGCACTGACGGAGCGAATCTGGGGCTCCCGGAAGGCGCCAGGCAGAGGCGCCTTCGACATCCTCCTATTTAGCCTACGAAATAAAGTAGATGGCCCTTTTCAACGAGCATTCATACATACCGTCCGAGGGCGTGGCTACTATGTAGGTGTTAAGCCGCTGGAATAGCCTGATCCGGGAGCCACCACTTGAAACCGCTTCCCATCCGCCTCCGTCTTTCTCTTTGGTATTTCGCCGTATTTTCTTGCGCCGGGATCATCCTCTGCTTCGTCACATGGTTCTTATTGCAACGGAGCCTGCAGACGGTCGCTTTGTATGAAATGGGCGAACGCGTCGATGATGTTCGAAACATCCTGAACGCTCAGCCACCCGATGCAACACTCGACACGCTACGCAGGCAGTTCTCTGATTACGCCACGCGAGATGACGGAAAGTGGCTGCAAGTTCTGGATCAGGATGGCAACTGGTTATTTCGGTCGGAGCGAATCCAAGCCATTCAATCCACATTGCCGCTGCTTCAGCAAAGTCCGAATCAGAACAAAATCATGGAATTCAAATATTCGACGCCACGTCATAGAAGACGGTCAGGCCTGGCATTAACGCGCACCATCTCCGTCCACGGGCATCTCTACGCGGTGCAGACTGGATTTTCTCAGAGCACATCGCTTGCCCTTTTGCACCTGTTCGTTCGCGATCTTATTCTGCTGGCTCCCGGGCTCTTATTGCTGGCGGCGATCCCGGGCTATTGGATGAGTCGCAAGGCGCTCTCGCCTATTGCGGAACTCGCGCAGCGCGCTCGCCAGATCAGCACGGAAAGTCTCGATGTCAGGCTCCCAATCTCCGAGACGCGCGATGAGATCTATTATCTTTCGGAGACCTTGAACAAGATGCTGGATCGCATCGAGTCTGGAGTTCGCAGCAGTCAGGACTTCACCGCGAATGCTGCCCACGAATTGCGCACGCCAATCGCGTTGATTCGAGCCGAAGTGGAAGTGGCTCTTTTCTCACCGAGGAGCAACACCGAATACCGCGAGTCATGTGCGAACGTGCAGAAGGAAACGGTTCGCATGACGGGGTTGATTGAAAGTTTACTGATGCTCGCCCGCGCGGATGCGGGAGTTGAACCACTCCGCTTTGAAATCGTGGACGCAGCACAATTGGTGCGACAAGTCGGAAACAAATGGAATGCTTCAATGTCGCAAACAGCTCTGGAATTTCAAACGGAGATTGGCAGCTCACCGATGTCTGTGTTGTGCGACTCCTTGAGCATCCAGCGATTATTGAACATTCTGCTGGAGAATGCCCGACGCTATACTCCGGCAGGCGGTTTGGTTACACTGCGCGCAACAGCGGAAAGTGGAAGCGTCTTATTGGAGGTTTGCGACACCGGAATCGGAATTCCTGAGGAATGCGTGTCGCGGATCTTTGAACGTTTTTACCAAGTAGACCAAGTGCGTTCCCGCGAACTGGGTGGATCAGGACTAGGGCTTGCTATAGCGAAGTGGATCGCGGATCAGCACAAAGCAGCTTTCATCGTAGAGAGCCAGATCGGTGTGGGTTCGCGCTTTGCCGCAAGGATCGACAGAGTTCCTGCTACAAACGTGGATCGGAACGCAGAACTCGCTACTGTGTCGATGTGAATAGAACCTTCATTCACTCTTGTTCGCAGATTGACGACGCTTTTTCCAGTCAGTAACGAAGCCGATCGGCATCGCGATCCCACGAAGATCAAAGTCGATCGATAGCGGAAGACGCCCTCATATTCTGGAAACCCTCAACGCATCGGCTTGAGATTGATGGTTCCATGCGAAAAAGTCAACACAAACCTTTCTTCTCACTTGACGCAAAATCGCCTGTGCGCTCATTGACACATTCTGTCCGCATAACCGGCAATCGGAGATTGGACCAGTTTGGACCCAAATTGGGTTAGTTGACGGAATTCGGTGGTGGAGAATGGTTCGCTCCCGACTTGGTTCACCAAACAGTCTTACGTCTTTTTGAATCTGCAAATAATAGCCGAGCAATCCCCGAATATCCCCGCAAAATGAGCGCCTTTTGCTCCTGAAAGACACAGGAGAGGATTCTCCGCGTACTGAAATCTGATGCTAAACGGAGCCATTCTCTGATCGGGAAATGCCGAGTGTCCTTCGGAAACGCAGGAGTGCCGGGGACACGCAGATTTGAGCCGCCTAACAAGCGATCAGACATGAGATGAATGGATGGCTCTCTGTAACTCGAATGTCGAATTGATTCAAAGTTTTTCTACAATCCGGACAACATGGCCGAGGTGGGAAGCGGGGTTCCGATCCATTAAGGACCAGTGGGTACGCTGACCTCTGCTGGGCTTGGGCGCATAGCCACAAATCTCCGATTAGCAACGCGTAAATGAGTAACGCGGCCTGTTATCAACAACAGAAGCTTGATCTCCGAGCGGGGGTCACTCAGCAGTGGTTTCCTGAACCGCAGCAACTTCTCTCATACGTTCCGTCAAGTGTATGGCCGATGCATGCCGAACTTGCCCTATCGTGCCCTCCAATATTGGTATCGGTGATTTCTCGTCCGTCTTTGAGCGGGCGAACGTGGTAGCCGGTTCGCGTGTGGACGGTGACTTTGCCGCGCGCTGACGTTGGCGCGTTCACCTTTACCGAGTGATAGCCAGCGCGGCCTTCTATTGGTGGAGAGCAGGAGCTCGTCGGATGTTGGAATCGGGCGGTGTTCGCTTCCGCCGCTTAAGGTAAAGTTAAGCATCGACTGCTAGGCTTGGACCAAACGTTTCTTGAAGGAGATGAGCATGTTGCGACGCCGAGTATTCGTTGTGCTGAGTCTTGCCGTGATCCCTGTGCTCCTGCCTCGGTTTGCCGCGGCACAGGCGCCTTTGCAGCTAGTCGCGAAGCTCCAGATGCCGGCTTCCGTCCAGGGAAGGTTCGACCATCTGGGCATCGATGAGAAGGGCGGTCGCCTGTTTGTTGCCGCAGAGAGCGCGCACCAGGTTCTGGTGTTCGACCTGAAGAGCGGGAAATATGTGCGCTCGATTCCGGATATCCAGATTCCCCATGCCATTTTCGTGAGGGAGGACCTAAACCGGATATACATCACCGATGGCGGCGCGGGAGCGCTGAAGGTGTTCGATGGGCGCACATATGCCCTTCTGAAGAGCATTCCGCTCAAGGTGGATGCGGACTCGATAGGCTACGATCCGGCGACTCACTACCTCTATATCGACAACGGCGGCGGCGACGCGCACGAGACCTTCTCGATGCTGAGCGTGGTGGACACGACGCGCGACACCATGGTAGTGAACGTGAAGATCGACGGCGACACGCTGGAGGCGATGGCGCTCGAGAAGATCTCCGGGAAGATGTACGTGAACGACGCGGCGCTGAACAAGGTGGTGGTGCTCGACCGCGGGAGTCGCTCGATTGTCGCGAACTGGCCGGTGACGATGGGCAAGCACAATGTGGCGATGGCCCTCGATGAAGCGGGCCACCGGCTGTTCGTAGGCTCGCGAAGCGGCTCAATCTCAGTGTTTGACACCGGAACAGGAAAAGAGCTCACATCGCTGCCGATCGGCCGGGGCGTGGACGATATGGTTTTTGACGCGGCCAGCAAGCGCCTTTATGCGACTTGCGGCGGAGACGGCCTGATCTATGTGTACCAGCAGCGCGACGCGGCCAACTACGAGCTTGCGGGTAAGGTGCCGTCGGGGCCGAACGGCAAGAACGGTCTGCTCAGCAGGCAGCGAGGGTTCTTCTACGTGATCGTGCCTCCCCAGAAGTCGACGCCTGGCGCGATTTATGTGTTTGCGGTGCCAAGCTAACCGATCAGGCGGGCCGGATTGCGTGGGCGAAGGATCTCGGACTGACGCAAATGTGCGTGCCCAGCCGGGATGGCCCCAAGAATCCCACCATGGACGACGTGAAGCGCGCAGCCGACGAATACAACCGAATGGGTCAGCGAGCAGCGGCGGCCGGGATCGTGCAGGGCTTGCACAACGAGGACTTCGAATTCACCAAGGTCGACGGCCAGCGTCCCTATTCTTCATATCGTCCACATGTTTGCGCGCATGCAGCGTCTTAGTACATACGAAGCAAAGACGAACGCCATGACGAGAATCGGATCAAATTTATCCCAGGTACTGCCACCGCCATTCATTTGTGAATAGAACGCGAGTAAAAGATCGATCGCGATACCGGCATAAACCCACTCAGTCAATCGAGGCATATTGGGAATCAGAAGGCCCACGCCACCAAGGATGTGGGTCACGCCAATCAGAGGGATGATATAGAGCGGGTATCCGAGTTGCTGATTGGCGATCCTCCATTCGCCGGGATCGTGAATTAGATATAACCTTCCGAAGTACACCCAGATGAAGGCGACAAGGCCGGTTATTACCATCGCGGCTATTTGAGTTGCTCGACCTGCCCGCGCGGATTTATCGATTGTGTGTTCAGCTTTCATATTTAAATTGATCCTCTTCTTGCCGGTTAAATGGTTTAAATCGTTCTGCAATAAGCGGCTCATGGCTGAGCAGCAAAGGCAGGAACAGCCGGTCGAACACGAAGCCGCGTAGCCACGGCTGGCTGTCCCCGCCCCAGGGCGCTGATTCAGCTTGCCCCGGACTTACGCCTTGACGGCGTTCTGCGCAGCCGCAAACACATCGCGTGCGGACGTCGTACCCGCTACGTGCTCCGTACCTGTGATTCCGAGGTCCATCCATCCCGCGTTAACGCTCTCAAACATTTCTTCGGCAGGTCCAGTGTGGCCCTTCGGGATGCCGAACTGCTCGAACGCTTCCGCCCACCCTGCACGCGGGACTGCAAAGGCTTTTACGTCGAGTGTCAGGACTTCACCCAATTGCCCGGCCACTTCATCCGCGCTTACCATCGAACCCAGCTCGATGACGCGATGCCCTGACCACGCCGGCCCGCTCAGAAGCGTTGCCACTTCTCGGCCGATGTCGTCTGACGCGACCATTGTCGATTTCCGGTTTGTAGGATTGTAGAAGACCGGTAGTGTTCCGCCTTGGGCGGCCTGTAAGCCGAAAAGAAAGTTTTCGAAAAAGCCGCCAGCGCGCACAAATGCGACCGGAGATGGCAGGCTGCGAAAACCTTGCTCCAAGAGTGATAAGGCCGTGATCATCCCCACCCCGCTTGTTCTATTCGCGCCCATCGACGAGAGCGCAACCACCCGCGGGGGCACTACCTTGGTCAGCGCCTCGACATAGTTCGCGATCACGCCCTTTGCTTCTCTGTAATCAGGCGAGGGAGCCCATACAGCCGGCAACATAACAAACGCGCCCTCAACACCTTTGAGCGCCGCCGCTATGGCTGTCGCATCGTTCCAGTCTCCATCCACCAACTCCACGCCCTGGTCTGCCCACTTCGCCGCTTTCTCGCGATTGCGCACAAGTGCTCGCACCTGTTTGCCTTGCTTCAGCAGATGGCGCGCGGTGGCGCCCCCAACGTTTCCAGTAATGCCCATGACTAAGTACATGCTCGTTTTCTCCTTTTGCCTCGTATTTGGCCGCCGATCCAAATGAGCGACCTGACTATTAGAGGCTTAGTCTAACCATTGGTTGCAAAATAATCAGTGGTTATATAACCGTTGGTTATAAAACAACAATCGGTCGCAAAAATCGTCAAAAGAGACTAAGCTATTGAAGTGACATCCACATCACCAAGTCGCCGGGCAGAGCGCAAGGCGAGGTTGCGGGGCGAAATCCTTGCGGCTGCCAGCAAAATGTTTGCCGATCACGGCTACGAGAGCCGTGACGCTTCGCGCGATCGCTAAAGAGATCGGCTATACGCACGCCGTGATCTATCAGCATTTCCCCGACAAAGGGCATATTCTTGCCGAACTGAGCAGAGAGACGATCGGGCTGCTGATTCAGAACTTCGACGCGATTGCCGCTAAACATCTTCGACCGAAGGAGCGCCTTTTTGCGACTTCACGTGGCTTGATTCAGTTCTGCACTGCGCATCCACAGCAGTTCCGCAACGTCTTCTTCGGGCCGGAGAACCGCAACGGCATTCGCGCTGGACAATATATCAACGACATTGGGGCGCCTTTGTTCCAACGTTTCGTACAGCTCTTTTTCGATGTTGCCAAGGATGAAGGATTGCCAAGTAAGGATGACATAGTGGTAGCCCACACCTGGTGGTACGCGATCTTCGGCCTCGCCACGCTCATGGTCATCCAGGGGGTTGTGCCTGACTTGCCTGACCAGACTCTCGTGGTCGAGCAAACGATCGCAACGCTTTGGGCGGGCGTCCAGGCTGTTCCGCGATTGCCGAAGAGCGCAATCACTAAGCGATCCGGCCGATCCAGTGCCTCAAAGCACTGACGGCTTCTGTCTACTTAGGAGTCGTTGGAGGTATGCCCGTGGAGTACCCGGCCCCCCACTTTTCCAAGGCCTTTAGCCCTTCTGGTGGCACGAGAGGCCAGTAAAGCTGGAGACGTTGGGCGAAGGAAAGTCCCAGTGGGCGCTACCGAAGCCTCCTGAAGTCCAGTCCCAAACACCCACCTCGAGACCAATTCCATGTTTCTGCAGTACTGAAGGAATTGCACGGTGGATTCCGGCGTATCGGCGTAACAGAAATAGGCTCCGGAAATCCACTCGGTGATGATGACTAGAGCTTTTCGCAAGAAGTGCCCAAACTTGGCGTCCCATATCTGTCCGCAATTCTGCCGCGTAACTCCGACAGAATCGATGCGCTTTTTCGGAAAGCCTGTATCATCGAAAATCCCGGCGATCAGCTTTTGCCGTCTTGTCATTGCCGGCGGTATCTGCTCGCGCACCTGGTTCAGCAGTGCCGCATCGCTCCAGGCGCGTCAGCCACAATCTAATGCAGGGACTGAGAGTACGGGAATGTGCGGGATGGGCTGCCCCAGGGACTCGAACCCAGATGTGCTGATTCAGAGTCATTACCATATATCCGTGTTGACATAAAGTAGATGACTTATCCAATCCCGGTTAGTTCACAAAACCCCCTGCCTCTTTGGTCTTGTCACATACACCGTTCGTTGGCTGCGTAGGTAAGAAGGTTACCCATGCTGACCCTCCACCGGTTGAATTGGGCGGGCTGAGCATCGCTGGATTGCTGAAATCGAAGAAATCACTCATGTCCCCGTTGTCCAGCCAGTGTTGATCCCGGGCTGTCAGCGGCGGAACATTGAATGTCTTCTCAATGAATGCCAGGATGGCAGTGTAGTCCATAGGAGTGTGCGAGACGTAGTGCGGCTTTACATAAGGTGAAATCACCATCAGGGGCACTCGCAAACCGCTCAGGTTGAACATATCGTAGCCCCCGTTATCGGGGGTGGGAGCGGTGAGCGTCGGGTCGGGGCCAGTGTGGCAGTAGCCATAGGAGCCATTGTTCAGATCCGGGCACTGCCCTTGCGAGTACGGACCCGGGACCGGGACCGTGATGGGCGGCACATGATCGTACAGCCCGCCTTCCTCATCGTAGGTCAGAATGAATACAGAATCCTGCCAGGCGTCGCTATTCATCAGTGCGTTGACGATGGACTGGACATAAGCCGCGCCTGATTGGATATTGTTGTCGGGGTGTTCGTCAAGGCCGCTCTTACCGGAGGCGGCTTCGATGAAGATAACCTGAGGCAATGCTTTGTCGGGATCGCAGGGTCCACCACTGCAGCTGCCTGCAAGCAGGCTGGTCAGATAATTAAGATGGTAGGTTTTGCTCTGTATGGCGGGATCATTCCAGTCCTGGAAATTCGGCAAAAACATGCCATCCTGATAGTAGTAATGCCAGCTCACGTTAGCTTTATTCATCGCGCTAAAGATGGTCTCTGCACTGTACTGTGGATGGCTCGCGTCCTCATCCCCATATTCGTGACCGAATGAGCTTGCGGCGAACAAGTACATGCGATTGGGATATGTTGCCGTCAGGACAGGCGAGAACCAGCGATCACTGGTGGCAAAGAAGGTCGCCAGATCGTAATAGTACGGTAAGTCGGTCTGGTTGTAGTAGCCCATGGCGCGGCTACCTTCGGGATCGTAATTGGTCTCGCTAGGGGAAAGGCCGCCATTGGGCGTGTCCAGGAAATTGTTCATTGCAAATGAGCCGGCCGTGTACTGGCTGGTCTTTTGCCACGCAGCGTCCCCGCCGGCTAACGCCACATTATGATGGCTTTCATCCCAGGAAGGCGTGGGGTTCTGGGTACAGACCGTTGGCTCATGGAATGGCTGGACTTGTCTGCCGTCATGATGATTCGTGAGCACCACGCTTGGATCGAACCCGTCTACATCCGATGGGCTGGCCTGAATGCCGAACGGCTGTAGACGTTGTGCGCGATAAGCCCCGAGAACGCCGAAGTAATTGTCGAACGACCTGTTCTCCTGCAGCATGAAAAATATGTGCTTGATCTTGCCGGCCGCTTGCGACGTCACCGTGACCGTAACCGTTTGTTTTAGCTGTATACCGTTTGCGAGCGTGGCCGTCGCGGTGTAGGTAGTTGTCGCACCAGGTGAAACAGTGGTTGAGCCATGAGGTAGTGGCGTGCATGGAGCGCAACCGCCATTGTCAATCGTAAGCCCGGTTACAGAGCTGTCGAGGTCCCATGTAAGTGTGACCGGTTGATTGGGCGTGCTGGTGGCAGGGGACGCCGTCAGGTTTATATTGACGGCAGTAATGGTGACACTAGCAGGCTGACTTTGTTGGCCTCCAGTACCAGTGGCGACCATTGTGTAAGTTGCCGTTGTCGGGACTGGAATTGGGATGCCAGTAGGATTTGAAACTGGCAAAGGACCAGCCTCACTAGGATCACCTTGGGGGAGCTCAGGTGAAAAGGTCACCGACGTTGCGTTGGTAGTTTGCCACATCAACGTTGACGATGCGCCCGCGACAACGGTTGTGGGATTTGCGGTCAATTGCGATATCTGCGGCGCGCCCTGGGCAACAGAAACCGATACGCTCTGAGGCGCAGTACTGCCCCCTGGCCCAGTAGCTACGGCAGTGTAGGTTGTGTCTTCAGTCGGCTGGTCTGGAGCTGGATTCTGCGCCGTGGAGATTTGCCTTGTAGCTCCATCTGCGCCTACAGCCGTGATTGTGATCGAGGTGGCATTGCTCAATTGCCAGCTCAGGTCCACAGTATCGCCTTTTGTAATGCTGCTACTGCTTGCGCTGAAAACTAAGCTCGGCGGTTGTGGTTGGGTCACCGAGACATCCACCTCCTGCGGCGGGCTATTGCCTCCTGGCCCAGTAGCTACGGCAGTGTAGGTTGTGTCTTCTGTCGGCTGGTCTGGAGCTGGATTGTGCGCCGTGGAGATCTGCCTGGTAACTCCATCGGCGCCCACGGCTGTGATTGCGATCGAGGTGGCATTGGTCATTTGCCAGCTCAGGTTCACTGTACCGCCGATCATGATGGTAGTTCTATCTGCGCTGAAGGTCAGCGTGGGCACGGGCTGATTCACCGCGACCTTCGCCTGCCCCTGAGCGGTCCCACCCGTTCCGGTGGCCGTTGCAGCATAGGTGGTGGTCTGAGTGGGCTTGTCCTGAACGCTGCCGTTCAACTGGGAGCTGGTGGAGATCTGGCGGACGGTACCGTCTGCCCCGGTCGCGCTAATCGCCACGGAAGAGGCATTGGTCGTTTGCCAGGTCAACGTTACTGACTGGCCTGTGACGATGCTGCTGCTGCTAGCCGAAAAAGTAATAGTCGGCGCCGGAGTCGGAGTCGGCGCCGGCGTCGGCGTCAGCGTCACAGGGGAGATGGCTGAACCTGAACCGCAGCCCATTAAGGCGATAAGCAGTGAAATTGACGCCAAATCAAACAGAATTTGTGAACACGCTGCGAGCCGTCCAATCCTGCTGAGTGTAGATGATGAAATTTGCCGCTCCAGGCTGCTCCTACGCATCCGGGTTCTGCCCCCGGTATCGGCCGCCTGTAACGTATTCCTGCACAAGGGCAGAATCTAGTGAAGCTAACACCACAAAAACAACATTTCTGATAGCGTTTCCCATGGCATTCCCTTTCCGGATCAGCGTCCAGCCGGCAAGCGTTGCGGCTCACAACTTAGTTTCTTAGGTTGTGAGATGCTGCCCAAAGTCGATCAGGAAGTGTCGAATTGTTTTTTTGGAGCACAAAAATTATCGTAAAGTGTTTTTTTATTTGGCTTCCCCAGGGCACCCAATAGATACTGATACCGCTGCCCGTTACGCGATTTCTTCGCCACGGTACCCTGATTCGCGCCCCACATTGCGGATAGACGTTTCCCTGTCGGCCCTCGGTGAGTGACTCGACCTGATGTCGCCAACCGAGGATCCCCACGAGCTTTGGTTAAGCTCGAGTCGACTTGTCGTTATTATTAAGCGCGATTGGAAACTTCACACAATACGATGACAACTTCAAATCCCATTCCAGTTACTCCGCTCGAAGCGCTATGACGGGATCGATTGCAGCGGTGCGGCGTGCCGGTAGATAGCTTGCCAATGCCGCTGCAGCCACCAGGGCAATCGGCACGACTGCGAAAGTGACGGGGTCGAGCGGGCTGATGCCAAACACGAGGGTTCGCATGAGGCTCATGAGGACGGCCGCAGCGCAGAGGCCGGCCGCTGTTCCCACGCCGGTCAGCAGCAAGGCTGAACGAACGAACATCCATGCCAGTTCGCTCTTCCTGGCGCCGAGGGCCATGCGAATACCAATCTCGCGTGTGCGCTGCGAGACGGCATAGGAGATAACACCGTAGATACCGAGGATGCCGAGAGCAAACGCCATAGTTCCGGCAATGGCAAGCATGACCAGCGTGAAGGAGGTGCGTGCCATCGAGTCGCTGTAGAGATCCTGCATAGTGCTGATGTCGGCAACCGGCAGGTTCGCGTTGACCGACCAGACGGCGTGCTGCATTTCGTTGATGAAGGCCTGGGTGCCGGCGCGATTGGTGCGGATTGCGAAGTAGACGGTGCGCTGGGCATCGAAACTTCCAGGATCGTGAAAATCGTGCATTATCGAAGGCCAGTAGACGGTTGCGGGCGAAACCTGATCGACACCATTCTGGCGCACATCCTGAACCACCCCGACCACCTCATGCCAGGGCATGCCGGGAAATTCGCGGAAGCGTTTGCCGATGGCCGCGCGCGGCGATCCCCACAATTCACGGGCCAGTCCCTCGGAGATAATTCCGATCGGTGTCACGCCGTAGGTCTCCGCCCAGGTGAAGTCGCGACCGGCGACGAACCGAGTGCCGGCGGTGTGGAAGTATCCGGGCGAAACGTAGTTGTAGAGACGCATCGGCGCATTTTCGTTTGCGTAGTTCTCGCCTTCGGTGAGGATCTCGTCCCAGCTTGGTTCGGCTGCCGCTCATGGGAACGGACGCGGCGAAGCCGGTGGAGGAAACACCGGGAATTGCAGCGAGCTTATCGAGGATGCTGTTCTGCATGCGCACGACGGTCGCGTCATCTTGCACCAGCGTCCAGGGAATGGAGAGGCGCATCACCTGCAGGGATGCGGGATTGGAGAAGCCGGGATCGACATTGCGCATGGCGAGGAAGGTGCGGATCATGAGCACCGCGCCGATGAGCAGGACCAGCGCCATGGCCGACCTGGGCAACGACCAGCAGGTTGCGGGCGTGCTGGCGGTCGCGGCTGACGCTGGTCGACCGAGTTGCTCCGAGCAAAGTGAGGCGCTGGCGTGCAGGGACATAACGCAGTACCGGAATGGCGCCGAATAGGAGGCCGGAGAGCACAGAGAGAATAAGGGTGAAGCCGATCGACCAACCATCGAGCGAAATTTCGCTCAGGCGCGGCAAGTCCGCAGGTCCAATCGCCGTCAGCAGTTGCAGACCGGCGTAAGCAACCGCGATGCCGACGGCTCCTCCCAGCAGGCCCAGGGTTAGGCTCTCCAGCAATAACTCACGCGCAATCCTCCATCGTCCCGCGCCGAGCGCCGCGCGGACCGCAAGCTCGTGCTGGCGAATATCGGCGCGGACAAGCAGCAGGTTGGCCACGTTGCTGCAGGCGATCAGCATGACCACTCCGATCATTGCCATGACTACCCAAAGCACGGTGTGGATGCTGCCGACGACGGTGTCTTTCAACGGCTGCAAGGCGGGCGTGATCTGCCAGCGTAGATACCAGTGCGGATCGATGCCCGGACCGTTGGTCCAGGAGTCCATCCATACGTTAAGAAGATGCGCCACGTCGGCATTCGCCTGTGGAATGGTGATCCCGGGACGGAGCCGCGCGATACCGCGATTGCCAAAGCCGGCCAATATCTCCTTGACCGGATCGAGGCCCATGGGAACCAGCAGATCAAAGTCGTAGTTCACGATCTTGAATCCGCGCGGCATCACTCCAGCGATCACTCGCGGCTGCGAGTCCACGCTGATGGTGCGTCCGACAACGGCAGGGTCGCCGCCGAAACGGCGTTGCCAATAGCCATAACTGAGCATGACGCGTCCCAGCCCACGCGGGTCTTGATCGGCTGCGGTCAGCCATTGGCCGCGCAAGGCAGGAACGTTGAGCGTTTCAAGAACACCGCCGGAAATCTGTGCGGTGTTGACCTGCTCCGGCCGGGCGATGCCGGTGATGCTTGCCGTTCCCGGTCCCCATATACCCACCGACTGGAAGGTGCGGTTGTGCCGGGCAAATGTGAAATACATTGAGGGCGAGAGGCGCAGCTCACTACGAAATTCTGCGAGCCCGGGTGCGCCGGGCGCGTTGAGGTGCAGCGAAACCAGCTGCTGTGGTTCGGGATAGGGCAGCGGCCGCAGCAGCACGCTGTTGAGCACACTGAAGACCGCGGTATTCGCGCCAATGCCAATGGCCAGCGTGAGCACGACAGTGATCGCAAATCCCGGGGAGCGGCGCAGCCGGCGGCCGATGTGCTTCAGGTCCACCAGCAGCGATTCCAGACTCTGCCATTGCCACACTTCGCGGCTGCGCTCTTCCATCAGGGTGGCATTGCCGAACTCGCGACGGGCAGTGCACTCGGCTTCTGCGCGCGGATGCCCTTCCTCCACCAGTTCATCGATCCGCTCGCCGATATGTTCCTGGATGGAGACGGAGATATCGTCGTATCGACGCCTCCTAAAGAAAAACCGGAAGAAATGCGCCATGGCAAACCCTCCTACACTTCGGCGGCAGCGAGTACTCGGCTGATGCCGGCAAACATTTTCTCGAAGCTAACCACCTCGCGCTCGAGATGACGAACGCCGGCGGGTGTGAGCCGGTAGATCCGCGTAGGCCGACCCTTGGCAGAGATTCCGGCTTTGGATTGCAGCAGGCCTTCCTTGAGCATTCGCTGCAGCGCTGGGTAGAGTGAGCCTTCTTCCACCTGTAGCAGGTCGTCGGAAACCTGCTTGATGTGCTTGACCAGCGCGTAACCGTGCATGGGCTTGCGCCGTAGCGATTGGAGAATCATGATCTCCAGTGCACCGGGGAAAAGGTCGCGACGTTCAGGGTTCTTCGCCATTTCACGACTATAGCGTCAAAATACCTATTCTGCAAATAGGTATCCATAGACGGGGTTTTAGGATGCATCCTCAAGCTGATCAGAAATCCGATGACAATCGATCGGTTTCACCAAACCCGTTTCTCGTAACCGATCTCAATGAACGTCGGAAATCCAGGAGTTAGCTCCGCATTTGAGCCCGGACGAGTGCCAAATCGCTATTCGAACAATGCTATTACGGGGCTGATGAGGAATGGAGGCGGGTATCTGCCTCGTGCGATTGGGATCGGGCTGAAAAGTGCTGGACGGCCCTCAGCGCCACCTTGCGATTCAAGTGCTGGGGCTGCTTCGATTCCTTAATGATCGCGTCGGCAGCGTTGCCCGCCACGACCCAGTTCGCGGACCCGGCCACGACCGCTTCATCCTCGAACCAGAGGTATCCGAAGTCGTCGATGCACTCCGGAAAATCCGGCTTGATGATGACGTACCCCGGAATCACGGCACCCGGAATATAAGAGTTGTCGGCGCGGTTGTTGCTGTATGTCTTCATCTTCGAGACAGTACCGACGCCGGCTACATACGAAGTGCTGGATACCGGGTGCGCGCCGAGAATGTAATTGACCGCGCGCAGTGTGTATTCAGGGCCCACAATATCTGGAAATGTCTTGTGCAGGAAGTACATCCGGATGGCCATGTCCACCACGGCGCCTGAGCCGCCCCAGCTGCCCAGGCTCGGAGGCACGCCGAAAGGTGTCGCACCTAACTCCTTATCGAGACTCGCCACATAGGTTTTTACCGCTTCCCGCATTTGATCCTTCGCGCTCGCGTCCAGATAAGGTAACGCCCGCACTGCCGTCCAACCACGGAAACCCATCTGTTGCGGGGTGATCATCTGTGGAAACAACTCCTTCAGGCGGGATCTGTAGGGCTCAGCGCCGTTCGTGGCAATCGTCAATTCCAGAGCCGCTGCCCAGTCCAGTCCTACGCCATTGCGTTCACGGCCAAAGCCGGCCGGCGGCGCTATTTGTGCGCTCGTTGTCCCGGACCTTGTTCGAGCGCTCGAGCTTCCCGGTGCGTGACGACCGCCGTGAGCGCCAGACGTCGCACCCTGAGACGCAGCCAGTACACCCGCTCCGGCAGCATGCCTGGCAACGAAGTCGCCGCCCGCCGGATTCTGCGTCGGATGAGCCTTCTCTGCTTTCCAGGCCGTGATTGCAGTTTCGAGGCACTCCTTCGCCAGGGCAGCATCCCAATCTTTCAGCACATCGGATGCCGCAGCCAGCGCCGCGATCGCATTCCACTCAAAGAATGGGTTGTCGGTGGTGAAAATCCAACGGTCGTCCGGCCTGCCGGAGTGGTCGCCCTTCACTTCGTTCGGACCCAGCTTCGGGTCATAGATGCGGCCATCCGTTTTTGACGCGCCGTCGCCCACCTGCGTATATTGGCGCAGATCTGGTTCGTGAGTGCCGCGGATCGCGTGGCCGATATTGTGATACTGCGCCAGGATGTACAGTGCGCCGTGCTTAACCTGCTCCACCGTATCCGGTACGCCATCCGGACGATGCATCTCAACCTGGCGCGCGGCCTCGTTCACCGTAAGCTCGTCGTACTTGAGATTGAACTCCCGATACGCCAAAGCCAGACTTTGAATTACGCTCAGTTGCGCTGGCTCCTCCAGGTCGAAGTCGCCGGCATCATACCAGCCGCCCACGTTCATGCCAGGAATGTGATCGCCGCCTTTGTACTTCCCATCCGTCGCAGTCGCCTGATACCAGCCGTCGAATTGCTCTCCAACGACGGGCGCCATGCGGCCATCGTCCAGGTGCGAAGCGCCGTGCCACATGCGGTAGGCTTCGCGAACGGAAACGTGATCCATCTGCTCCGCAAGGTGATGGTCCAGGCTGTCCTGCCAAACATTAGCGTAGGCGTCCTTGGAGATGGGGAAAGGCGCAGTGCGCTGGCCCGCGTACTCGATTACATACAGGCCGGGGTCCTTCACTGCGGTGAAATCGAATTTCGAATAGACGTAGCGTAACCAAGGCGTTGAAGGTGTGATCGGACCCTCGAACACCTGCTTGTACGATCCGTCCTCCATCAGGCGCAGCACTTTGGCCGTTTTAGGGCCGTCGTATTTCGGGTCGAGTTCGAGGACCGCCACCTTGGAGAAGCCCGGCGCGTACCCTACCTGGCTGTGAGCGATCACGGGCGGCCGCGTCCAGTTTGGAATCACGTCCGGCCGGATGTGCCACACGATCGCGCCGGTGGTCTTGCCTGAAGGGATCAGCGAACGCAACACGTACCAGCCGTTCTGCGCGCGGTCGCGTCCATCGAACAGCATCAGGTCGGCCGTATCCGACTCAACGTTGACTCGGGCCAGCGCATCGTCGACGCCAAGGGTGATGCTCTTCCCCTCGGCGAACGGCAGCGGCTGTGTGTACCCTTTGGCCTTGTCCCAGTCCTCCAGGTAATACGCCTTTTTCGGCTCGTCGGGCAGCGGCAACACCTTGATCATCGGATCGTCAGGCGTTCGCGGGAAGATGCCCGCTTTGGTTCCGTCCACCAGGTAAGCCTTGCCCATGTAGATCGACGGCAGGAACTCCAGGTTGAAGCCCGCCCGCCCGGCCAGTTTCTGCGGTAGCGGCTTATCGAGATTGATGCTTACCTTCACGCCGCCCGGCTCCGCCGTCACTTCCAGGGTGTAGCTGAGATCGAAAGTCGGAAATGCAAGATCGGCCGTAAGCCGGTTGTTCGCCTTGTCGGCATGGCGCCCTTTGAGCGTTGCCACAAGGTCCCACTGCTCGGGCGTTGGCATCAGGCGCACATCGCCATTCGTGGCGATGCGCTGGCCGTGGAGAATCATCTCCATTGCCGCGTTCTTTTGATCTACGAAAACGGGATGGTACGTGCTGTCGTAGAGAAATACGCTAAAGCCTTGCGTATTCAGGTAGCCCTTGTCGTTCACCTTCATGGCAAAGTCGGCGCCGAACAGGCTTGTGCCGGAGGTCAGGGCCAAGAGAAGACACACTCCAATTCGGGTGAGCATGGATTGGGATCGAACCGCTCCTTTACCTCAACCTAACATGGCATGCACGCCGGAGCAGCGCCGCTTATTCGCCTGCGGGCGTTCAGCGACGGCTTGTCAGGCTCTATAAGCGCAAAATCGCCGAGTCACTCATGGAACCCGGACTGGAATATCCAAAGTTCCGGGCGATTCTCTAGAGAGCCTGCCGACGGCCCGGTGAATCCTCTTCCCCAATAGCACCTGCCGGGGTACCCTAGGATTGCACCGTGAATCCCTGATGCGCCCGTTTCACCTTGCTTCTCGATCGACACTGTGTGAGTCTTTTTCAATTCTCGCCTTCTCCCTTGGAGGCTCACGATGAAACGCATGGCCCAACTGCTCGCTTCTCATCCTTTTCTCACTTGTTGCGACGGAGTTCGATTTTTGCCCAAACGCAACCAAATCAGACGAAGGCGGCCACTTCGCAAAAGCCAAAAGGCGAAACATTGGAGCTTGGGAGATCCTATGCCGACGTTGCGCCCTGAGCAAGTGCGTCTGATCGACAACTTCATTCGCAGTTATAACGCCACCACCGGAAGCGCCCTTGTTCCCCAACAGGTCTATGACAACGCTCGATTGTCTATCCGCACCACGTTCGACGCGGTGACCCATGCGCTGCTGAACGCTAAAATGACCGATTCGCATGGCAAGAGCCTCGGACGCGCGATCGACCTGGTGGACGCCGTTGATCAGGTGATGGGAGAGGAATCCGGTGCAAGCGGCGACCAGCAGTTCCGCCTGTATGTGTACCTGAAGCCCAACGCGGTTGACATCCTGAACCGCAGCCAGGAGTTCTTTCATGATAAAGACAACTCCGTTTATCACAAGGGGTTTCCCATTTGTTACAGGCTGAAGAACGGGACCTCCATCGATTCAGTTCTCAATTTCGCGCGACCACAAATTGTCCGACGTTGACGTCGACTATCGCTCTTCCGGCTTTCCTAAGGCGCTGCTCAATGGACATTTGACGCGCTGCCAACTCGGACGTCCGCGCAGGAAACAACCTGGCCCTCCATGACGGTCGCTGGTCGGGCCTCAATGGCTGGTGGCGCGACGTTTTTGGACAGCTCGGAAGTGGCGGGGCGGCACCAAAGGAGACCGCCACCGAACGTCTCGGGCACATTCCCATGAATCCCGGCGTGAAAGCCGATCAGGGCGTCGATAAGAGTGCGCACGATTTCTTGCAAAGCTGGGTTGTCGGGAAAGAACCGAACAAGTCGGTTGCCTATTTTTCGCGCCGCAGCTATCCGTGTTTGGAGGTGTTGGCGCAGAAGAGCACGCAGCCTGTGCCACAAGGCATGATTCGGCTGCACACAATGATGGCAATGCAGAAATTCAGCGATAGCCTTGGCGCGGTGAATTCCGTTGCTGACGTGTTCGAGCCTGCCGACAAATGGTCGCAGGCATCGAAACCGGCAAAGAACGCGTATTCATCGGAATTCCGGCTGGTGAGCCTGCCGGCGGACATGGGACAGGACGAGGAATGCATCGCCGTACCGGCCGACGAGTCGAGCAAACGGTCGAAAGAGAAGTACTTCGCCACTGCGTTTCGCGAAAAAACGGGAGATAGCCGGAACAAGGTCATGTCTCTGCTTTGGGCTCAGGAGGGCGACTACTGGAAAATCATTGCCATCCGCATCGAAGACAGCAGCGATGCAGGCCTCGTCCCAAACAACGCGGCAGCTCTGGCCGTACCCGCAGGCGGAAGAATCGCGGAGCATCGCCGGTGATCCAGCCTCTGTGAAAGACATCACGCAGTTCTACCAGACTTGGATCGTGAAACGGGATGTTACCCAGGCTTCCCGCTTTGCATCACAGCGCTCCTACCAGTGTCTCGCGGCACCTTCCGAGGACCAGAAGAAATTGACGCCCATCGCCAGGATCCAGTCTGCGCTGGAACAGCCGCTGACGAGAATACCGGTCCAGGCGCGAATCTCTCCGACATGATGTCGAGTGTGCAGCCCGTCAACGATCTGCTGCGCCCGGTCCAGCAGGAAAACTCCAGGGCTTTCGCGATCATGGCCGTGCCGGACCAGATGGCCGATAGCTTTCTGTGCCAGAATCGTCACCTGCCCGAAAGCTCTCCGGACTTGAAGCCCGCCGATGCAAAATACGGAGCATATTACTTGACCGCCAGTCGATTCAATTACGGAGAGGAACAATCACCCGCTCTTCTGCTGTTGTGGACCAAAGAGGAAGCGGGCTGGAAGATTGTTGCCTGGGCTGTAGACCTTCCGTAACTAAAATCATGCGCTCTCCGGAACGGAGTGTCTGGATCACCGGCAATCCGACTGGAATTCGGAAATGTGACCGGTCCCGCTGGATGAGCGCTTTGCCCTGTTGCCGACAGTTGAGAATTCCCGATGCGGAAGCTGGCCGGACTGTGCCGATTTCTCGTTCATGACCGGGAATCAGCAATAGCGCTTCAGCGGCCGTCCGACATTGCGGCTCGCATCCTTTTGTCGACCTCTACGGCTGCAGATCCCGTTCCGGAAACATGAATAGGCGCCACTGTGGAAACTTCTAGTTGTTTCGCCCAGGCTGCATTTGTAGAATCCGACGGACAGGGTGGCTATATTGACTTCGCCAACTCCAATGGACGATCACGATGAAACGTCCTCGAAATGGCGGAAGAACGCGAGCAACCAATGCAAGTCAACAAACGTACTCTGAAGATCGCCGGAATCGTCGTCGCGGCAGTGCTGGTAATTCTGATCGCGCTTCCCCTCTTCATCAACATCAACAGCTTCCGACCGAAGATCGAGTCGATACTGACGAGTGCGGTGGGACGGCCTGTGACGCTCGGAAAGATGAGCCTTTCGCTCCTCAATGGTGAAGTCGCGGTGAAGAACGTGAGCATCGCCGACGATCCGGCCTTCAGTAAGACACCATTTATAACAATGAAGTCGTTGAAGATCGGCGTCGAGATAATGCCGCTTGTTTTCTCCAAGCAACTAAACATAACAGGGATCGAACTGGACGAGCCCCAGATAGCTTTGCTCAATGCTTCGAACGGAACCTGGAACTTTTCCAGCCTCGGCGGTTCGGGTAAAGAAAAACCTGCTGAACCGGCGAAGACGGGCGAGTCCCAGAATCTCTCGATCGCCAAGCTGGAGATTAAAGATGGAAAATTGTCAGTAGGCAAAGCTAACTCCACCGCGAAACCGCAGGTTTTCGACAACCTAAACGTGGAAGTTTCGAACTTTTCTTTCGCTTCTCAGTTCTCATTTGAGTTATCCGTAAACCTGCCCGGAGGTGGCGATGCCAATGTCACCGGCAAAGCGGGACCGATTAATGCGCAGGACTCGGCGAAGACTCCTTTCGATGCTTCGATGAAGGTGAAGAATCTGGATATCGCAACTTCAGGCTTCGTCGATCCGGGGAGCGGCTTCGGCGGCTCCGTTGATCTGGATGGAACGTTGAACTCGACTGGCAGTCTGGCCAAGGCGGCGGGCGTGATGACCTGCGAAAAGCTCAAGCTTTCACCCAAGGGGAAACCGGCTCCGAAAGCAGTGACCGTGAAGTACGCGATTGACGATGACCTTGATCGTCAGGCGGGAACCATCACACAGGGGGACCTGACAGTCGGCAAGTTAGCCGCTCACCTGACGGGCGGATTTCAGGCACAGGGCGAAGCGCAGGTGATGAACCTGAAGCTCAGCGCCCCGAACCTATCAGTTGACGAACTGGAATCGCTGCTCCCCATGCTTGGCGTCGTGCTTCCGTCAGGATCTAAGTTGCAAGGTGGAACACTGTCGACCGAGATGGCAATCAGCGGTCCTCTCAACAGTCTCGTGATTGCCGGCCCGGTACGTATGTCCAACACGAAGTTGGCAGGCTTCGATATGGGTTCGAAGTTGGGCGCTTTATCGGCTTTCAGGGGAAAGGCACCCGCCAATCCCGACACGGTCATTCAGAATGCAAGCCTGAATGCGCGTGTGGCTCCTGACATGACGAGGGCGGACGCGATCAATGTGACCATACCCTCGCTCGGCGTGGTGACGGGAGCCGGTACGATCAGCCCGAATGGGGCGCTAAATTTCAACATGATGGCAGACCTGCAGACTAACCGATCCGAAGCACGAACGGAGAGGACGGGCCGGGGCGGCGACAGGGGTGGTGTGTCCTTCAGGATTCAGGGCACCACATCGAACCCGAGCTTTGATGCGGACGTCGGGAGTCTGGCAGGAAACGCTGCAAAAGGGGCGATCGGCGGAGCTGTCTCGGATAAGACAGGCGGAGGTGCCTTGTCGAAGAGAAGAAAGAGATAGAGCTGCGCGTGGAGCAACTTCAATGAAGTCGGATCAGAAGGAAAACATAGCGATGTAAAAGGAATAGTCGGCGGCTGATGACGTGAGGGCGCGCCACTTTCCCTGGTTCCCTGGAAAGGTTGGGTCCATCATGTGGACGTGGCGTACGAGCTTGTAATTCGAGTTGAAATCAGTCAAATTGTTGAACACGACGAGCGAGTAGAAAAAAGCGGCTCCTGTAAGGAGCAACAGCTTCGCGGTGCGCGTGATCATCGGTAGCGAAAAGTCGGCTTTCGTCAGTGATCAATTACTCACGAGAAGCGCGTTTATGAGGACCAATCCTGGCTCCGGCCACGCTCAATGAGCGTATTTCCTGTTGCCACCAATGGATTCGTGTCGCGGTGCCATCTCGCTTTGTCACATCCATCTCCTTGCAAACGAAAGCATCGCTCGCAGCTTCATGTTATTCCGGAATGAGTGCCAGCCCACGACCTTGCCCGCCGCACACTCCCACCGCTTTCTCCATTCGATGGATACATCACAGACGGCTCCCGGCTTTGGGTCGATCCTGATTTTGAAAATGGAACTTAAAGTCTGTGTTGCGTGGAGGCGGTATTATTATTCCCGATAATGCGGCGTATGAAAATGCAGCCTGTAAAGCGACTCGCTCTGTTCCTATTCATCAGTGTCGGCCTTGTTTGGGGACAAGGCAGCGGCGGCCAGCGGTCCGGTTCGTCTGCGTCACCTGCATCTACGTCCGGTTCGGCCGCGCCCGCTGTGACCCAGTGGCCCGCGCCAACTCCAGCTGCCCTCGCTACTGCCGGACACGGATTTCCGGAACACTCCCGCGTTCCAGCGGCTCCGAGCTCCGGTGGATCGGCTGCTGAAGCTGCTGCTCGCAAATGTCAATCCTGCGGAAGCCATGGCGAACGTGCAAACGATCTGGGCTACCGACCGCTGGTTCAATTTTCCAAAATTTCAGGAGACCGCAAAGAATGTCGCGGAGATCATGCGGAAGGCCGGACTGGATGACGTCCAGATCGGCTACGCACCGGCCGACGGAGTGACGCAGGCCGGCTTCTGGACGGAGCCGATGGCATGGGATCCCAAGGTCGGTACGCTGGAGATCATCTCGCCGGACGCTCCCGCAGACATAGCGCGTTCTCGGCGACTATCAGAAGGTGCCTACTTCGCTGTGCATGTGGAGCGGGCCGACTCCGCCAGGCGGAGTGGACACCGAGATCGTGCTGCCGCCCCAGGATATTAGGACCGCGGACCTGAAGGGCAAGCTCGTGCTCGGCGGCCGCATCTCCAAGACCGACCTTGGCAAAGCCGGCGCACTCGGGATGATTCACGAGAGTGCGACGAACCCGACGCTGCTGGATGAACGCGACTGGGTCAATTCTTTCGGGGACAACGGCTGGGCCTTTAACAAGAACGACACGCCGCTGGTATGTTTCTCCATCACGCCGCGTCGGAGCAGATACGTTCGTTCCGAATTGCTGAACAGCGACGGACCCGTGAAGGTCCGCGCCAACGTGGATAGCCGTTACTACGACGGTCAGTATCCCTACGTAAGCGGAGCCATCCTCGGTACCGATGGCCCTGGCGCCGAAGAGGTCTTCTCGCTCGGCCATCTCTTTGAAGAGGGCGCCGGCGACAACGCCACCGGAGTCGCTTCCATTATTGAAGCCACCGCCACGCTGAACCGGCTGATCAAGGAGGGCAAGTTGCCTCGGCCCAAACGGACCATCCGCATCCTGGGAATGGGCGAGCGCTACGGCACACTCGCTTATCTGTATGCCCACCAGGATCGGGTGAAGCGAACCATCGCCGGCATGTGCATCGACTCGCCCGCCGGGTTCCAGTACCTCGCCGGAACGCAATATAGCTGGGTCATGAATCCGCAGTCGGCTACCTCGTATGTGGATGCCTTCATCGTGCGCCTTGCCGAGGAGTACTACCCGATGGTGGACCGCCCCTATTCCTGGAGCGAGTACAACAGCGGAACGGACAATGACCTCGGAGAGCCGATGATCGACATCCCGACGGTAGCTCCGCGTGGCGGGCATGGGATCCCAGCTCACCACACCAGCTTCGATACGCCGGCACAGATCGATCTCAGATCCTTGCGCGACCTGAGCGTGATGAATGCTGCCTACGCGTACTTCATCGCCTCGGCGGGTCCGGACCAGATGCACTGGATGGCGAGTTGGCGTTGTCGCGCGGTTACGACCAGATCAATGCGGCGGCGCAGAAGAGCCTGGATCAGATCGCCGTAGCTCAGAATGCCAACAACCTGAGCCGTCTGCTGTACTGGGAGACCGCTCGCGTCGATTACAACCTCATGCGCGAAAGCAAGGCGGTGAAACAGGCCGCCGATCTTCCGCAGGAGCTGACCGCAACTGGCGTCCTTCGCCGGCGTGCAGAAGGCGCGGATCGAAAGCGCCGTGCAGCAGCGTGCCACGGAGCTGCATCTGGGAACGATACAGCCGGCTCGCTCCCAAGGTGAATCCCGAAGCTGAAAAGATCGTCGTTCGCCGCAAGAAGATGGGCACCATCACCATGGACGATATTCCCCGCGATCAGCGAGAAGGATATCCGGCCAGCTCCTTCTGGGGGCCGACCACCGCAGCACTCTACTGGACCGACGGGAAACGCAATCTGGCCGAGGTCATCAAACTGACGGAACTGGAAATGGGCCAGTCAAATTTTGACTGGGTGGGTTATTTCAAGTTCCTCCAGCGGCACGGTTACGTGGACTTCGTGCAGCAGTGACCTTCTCATCCATCCCGGCAACGACAGGGCGCTCTATCGACACGATAAAGCGCCCTGTGCCCTATGTCTCGCCTTTGAGACATGGGTTATATGTACGCCGCGGAAGGCCGGCGGGTGGAGAATCACCGTAGCAGCCTCACAGGCGACAAGAATTTCCAGTAAGCCGCCCGCTTTCTGCCGACAAAAGAGGACCCTGTCTCAGGCATCGATCCGGATATTGAATGCAGAAGATAACGATGAAGTTGCATTGAACGCGGATGATCCCGATAATTGCGGCTCATGAAAATTCAGGCCTGAAAAACGACTCGCTCTGTTCCTGCTGATAAGTGTCAGTCTGGTTTGGGGACAGACCGGCACCAGCGGGCGTGCCGCCGATTCGTCCGCGCCTCCTGCTTCTTTTCCCGCGCCAACGCCAGCCGCCCTCGCCACCGCCGAACACGCGATCTCGGGACACGACCCCGGCCCCTCGGGCCCGAGTCCTGTCACTGACCTGCTGAAGCTGCTGCTGGCCAACGTCAACTCGACGGAAGCCATGACGAACATGGAGGCAATGTGGGCGACCGACCGCTATTTTGACTTTGCCAGATTTCAGCAGACCGCAAAGAATGTCGCGGAGATGATGCGGCAGGCAGGACTGGACGACGTCCAGATAGGCCAGGGGCCCGCCGACGGTGTGACGCAGAACGGCTTTTGGACGCAGCCGATGGCGTGGGACGCCCATTCTGCCACGCTGGAAATCGTCTCGCCTCAAGTCCCAGAGGATATGCGCGTTCTTGCCGACTATCAGAAAATTCCTACCTCGCTGTGCCAGTGGAGCGGTCCCACTCCGCCGGGAGGCGTAGAGGGTGAGCTCGTGCTGCGGCCCAAGGACATTCGCAATGCGGACCTGAAAGGCAAGCTGGTGCTTGGCCGCCGCATGTCCAAGACCGATTTGAAGCAGGCCGGTGCGCTGGGCATGGTTCGCGAGAGCGAGGTGAACCGGACGCTGTTGGACGAGCGCGACTGGGAGAACGATTTCGGAGATAACGGCTGGGCCTTCAACAAAAATGACACGCCTACGGTATGTTTCTCCATTACGCCGCGACAGGAGCAATATCTTAATGAGTTGCTGCAAGAAGGGGCCAGTGAAGGTCCGCGCCAACGTTGACACTCGTTACTACAGCGGGACAGTATCCGTATGTGACCGGCGTCATTCTCGGCACCGACGGTCCTGGCGCGGAGGAGGTGCTCTCGCTCGGACATTTATATGAAGAGGGCGCCAACGATAACTCCAGCGGCGTCGCATCCATTCTTGAAGCCACTGCCACCCTCAACCGGCTGATTAAGGAAGGCAAATTACCCAGGCCAAAGCGGACCATCCGCATGCTGGCCATGGGCGAGCGCTATGGCACGCTCGCGTATCTCGATGCCCACAAGGATCGAACCAAGCGAACCATTGCCGCCATGTGCATCGACACACCCGCCGGATGGCAGTACCTGGCAGGAACGCAGTTCATCTGGTCCATGAATCCGCAATCGGCTAGTTCTTTTGTGGATGCATTTACTGTGCGCCTTGCCGCGGAATATTTCCCCATGGTGCGCCGCCCCCATTTATGGAGCGAGTACAACCGGGGCGCATACTACGGCGGAACCGACGATGATCTCGGAGAGTCGATGATCGGTATTCCCACGACCTCGGTGAATAGCGGCCACGGAATCCCTGCCCACCACACCAGCTTCGATACCCCCGCCCAGGTCGACCCCAAATCCCTGCGCGACCTCGCCGTCATGAATGCGGCTTACGCGTACTTTCTCGCATCGGCGGGACCGGAGCAGATGCACTGGATGGCTGAGTTGGCTGTGGAGCGCGGATACGATCAGATCAATTCGGGGACGGCAAACAGCCTGGACCTGGTGGCTGCGGCAAAGGACGCCGACAGCCTGGGCCATCTGCTCTACTGGGAGAAGGCTCGCGTCGATTACAACCTGGCGCGCGAAACCAAGGCGGTCAAACAGGCCGCCGATCTCCAGCAGGAGCTGGCCGCGCTTGCCTCCTTTGCCGCTGCGCAGAAAGTGCGGATCGAAGGCGCCGTCAAGGAGCGTGCAACGGAACTGCATTTGGGAACGATACAGCCGATGGCCCCCAACTTCGGTCCCGAAGCCGAAAAGATCGTCGTTCGCCGCAAGCGAATGGGCGCTCTCCCACTGGATGAAATCCCGCGCGAGTCAGCGGGAAGGATTTCCTGACAGCGGCTTCTGGTCGCCAACCATGGCAGCACTTTACTGGTGCGATGGCAAACGCAATCTAGCCGAGGTCATCCAAAACACGGAAATGGAACTGGGCCCGCAAAATAATTTTGACTGGGTGGGTTATTTCAAATTCCTGCAGCGGCACGGTTACGTGGACTTCGTGCAGCAGTGACCCGCTGGTGAGAAATCGCCAATGCACTCCTTGACAAATTAGGTCCGCATAACCGGCAATGGAAGATTGGACCAGTTTGGAGCCAAATTGGGTTTGTTGACGGGATTCGGCGGTGAAGAATAGTTCGCTCTCGACCAGGTCCACCAAAGAATCAAGCCTGAAATCAAGGCTTTCAGAGATGATTCAAGCAATAACCAGGCTCAAATCAAGGGCACGCAAAAGGCACACTTCCAAAATAGCGTGATCACGTGATATGCAGTAATAGAAAAAGCCCTCCGGAATTCCGGAGGGCTTTCGTACGATGTTGAATAACTTCAAATTGCTTTCTTTTGTACGGGAACGAGACCGGTGACCTGCTCCTGGGCGCGCACGCTTCGATCCACATCGACGGAGGGTGGTAGCGCCGAGCGGAAACTATCGCGGCTAAGACTTGCTTCCCCTTTGTACTTCCGACACAATTGAGATTTCCCGGTGAAAGCTGGGCGCTACTGAAGTCAGCCCCTGGAGTGACCCGCATGCCTACTCCACTCACGACCCAGACCCAATCTTCGGCTCCTGCGGCTTCCAATCACAAAGGCATGGGAGCAATCCCGTATCCAGGCGGTGTCACGTTCCGCGTGTGGTCGATATTTGCTGATTCAATCTGTGTCGCCGGTGACTTCAATGGCTGGTCCACGACCGCAGCGCCGCTAGTCCGCGAGGGCACCAGCAACTATTGGTCTGTAGACGTGACTGGCGCGACCGAAGGCCAAGCCTATAAGTTTTTCGTCTCCTATGCGGCCAATCCGAACCATAGCCCATATCGAATGGACCCCTATGCGAGTTCGGTAGCTCCAGATGCGCAGGGAAATCTGAATGCGATCGTAGCCAGCAATAACATCCCTTATCAGGGCGGTTCGTATAGCACGCCGCCCTGGAATGCGGTGGTGCTTTACGAACTGCATGTCCCAACTTTCAACGCGACTACAGGTGAACCAGGCACGTTCGACACGGCCATGATCCGGTTGCCGGAACTGGCCACTCTCGGCGTGAACGCCATTGAGCTAATGCCGCTTGGCCAGTTTTCCGGGAGCGCCAGCACCGGATACAACCCGGGCTACATTTTTGCCGTTGATTATGCCTATGGGGGTCCGGACTCGCTTCGGATTTATGTGAACGCTACTCACGCCCTCGAGATCGCTGTGGTGCTCGATGTGGTCCATAACCATGTTGACGGGCTGGATCTCTGGCAATTTGACGGATGGTCGATTGAAGGCAATCTTTGCTCATGGTGCAGTCCGAATGCCACCAACTACGTTGATGGCGGAATCTACTTCTTTCAGGACAGCCGTGCTCACACGCCATACTCGCATGCACGCTTTGATGTAGGACGGCCTGAAGTCCGTCAATATTTGTTCGATAACGTCACCCGTTGGCTTGAGGATCGCTTCCTCGACGGTCTGCGCTTCGATTCTGTTGTGAGCATCCGCAATATCCAAGACCAGTATAGAAACTGGCAACTTGTTCAACCGGTGCCGGAAGGTATTACGCTGTTGCAGCAATTTAACCAGCACGTCCAAAGCAGTCAGCCGTGGAAGATCATGATCGCGGAAGACCTCCAGGGCGATTCGTTGATTACTGCTCCGGCGAGTTCTGGTGGTTATGGATTCAATGCCCAATGGGACGACAACTTCTGTGGCAAGCTGCGCTGGGCAGCCACCGCACCCCTGGATAATGAGCGTAATATCGCCGATCTCGCTGGCTCCATTGCCGCAATGAATGGTGCGAGCGCCTTTCAGTCAATTCTGTATGACGAGAATCACGATAAAGATGACCCGAATCAGGGAGGAGGCCGCTTGCCCGCCATCATCGGGAATGGTCAGGCGGATAACTGGTTCGCGAAGAAGCAATCAACGCTCGCAGCTTGTGTCGTGCTCACTGCGCCAGGAATTCCGATGCTGTTTATGGGTCAGGAATTCTTAGAATATCGTCCATTTCCGAATTCAAATGGATATCCGGAACCCATCGATTGGAGCCGCAAGGACACTTACCAGGGTATTTGGACGCTGTATCGTGACATGATCAACTTGCGCCTGAACTCAGCCAACACTCGCGGTCTGCGTGGACGAAACATTCATGTGCTGCCGGTGTTCAGCGACAACGTGATGGTGTATCACCGCTGGGACCAGGGTGGGCCAGGAGACGACGTCATCGTTCTGTGCAATTTTTCGAGTCAGCGTTTTCAGAATTATCAAGTCGGCATGCCTAGACCTGGCATGTGGCGGGTTCGCTTCAACAGCGATGCGAGAGGCTATGATGCATACTTCGACAACTGGCCAAGCTTCGATACAGACGCAAATGGCGCTGCATTGAATGGGATGCCATGCAGTGCAGATATCAGCTTCGGCGCTTACACCTGTCTCGTGTTATCACAGGAATAAAGAGGACGTCATTTCAGCACCTCCGATGGCTCATGGCAAACTCCTCTCTCGGGCAATCTGCCGAGTCGCTGGTCGAGCCGGCGAGTCGCGGCTGATTGTTTCGCGGAAGGTGATCAAAGCCCGCATAGCGGCTTCCAACAGGAGCCGGGAAATCTCCAGTTTTCAGTAGATTTCTATGTTGGATTCCATACGCTCGTCCCTGCTTATGTTGCTAACTGCTGAAATGGGAGACTTTCCGGGAAAGAAAGTTTGGCCCTGCGATTGCTCTTCTTTGACTCGATTAGCGTCATTTTAAGCCTTTAGGTGGTCGGAGGACACCGTGCCAATCGGAATCCTGGATCGTTTCCAACGAGTGGTTCTCCGCGCCGCTCACAAAACGGCGTCACCTTGTTGGACTGCTGTATTTTCCTTAAACTTTGATTCTCTCTCCCACCCATCGGACAGAATCCTGTTGGCCCCGACCACGCAAATACAAGCCCTGCCTATGTGCGGTTCCGAGTTGATGATCGAACCATCTCTCCGCACCCCAAAGCTGCCAGCTAGCTTTCCCATCGGCCTGGTCGTCAATTGACCGCCAACCGAAGCAAACGAACATTGATGGTTGCTTCGTTGTACCTGCGTTCGCTGTAGCCTCACAATCCGGCTGTTGGAGGAACACATTCGATGAAGGTCCTAATGTCCCGCATTGCTGTTGTCTTGGTTTTTGTCTTCGGCGTCACCTTCGGCTATTCCCAGACAACCGCAACCGTCACCGGCGTTGTGACAGACTCACTGGGCGCAGTCATGCCGGGAGTCTCCGTCGTACTTTCAAACCCGACGACAGGCGTCAGTTATACGGTCAAGACGAACTCTGCCGGGTCGTATCGCGTGCCCAACGTCCCACCAGGTCCGGGTTATTCCATCGAGTTTACGTTCGAGGGTTTCTCTCCTTATCAGGTGAAGAACTTCTACGTCAACGTCGCCACTCCCGCCAACAGAATGCGAGGCTCTCGCCCGGCACCACGCTCGCGTGCGAGTTACGCGACTGGCGCGCAGGGTGTGACGCTGAACACCACGGACGCCAGCATCGGCAATAATTTCCAAGTGTCGAAGCTGCAAGATTTGCCGGTGTAGACCGCACCTCGCCGGCAGTGCTGTTCTCGCTACGCCTGGTGTCACGAATACGGGTGAGGGCATTACCCGGTACGGCTCCGACCACCGGCGCCCGGTCGACCAAACCAACACCACCGTTGACGGCCTGGATGTAAATGATTTCGCCACCGGCAACTTTCGATCCATTACCGCGAACGCGCCCGTCGACTCTGTGCAGGAGTTCCGCGGCACTACCGCAGGCTTTACAGCCGATAGCGGCCCTGGCGGAGGAGGACAGTTCCAACTGGTCACTCGCAGCGGAACCAATCAGTGGCATGGCAACGCGAACTTGTATCACCGCGACAACTCCACGACTGCCAACGACTGGTTCAATGCCGAGGTCGGCAATCGCACGCCGAAACTGGTGCAGAATCAATTTGGCGGCGCGTTGGGAGGGCCGATCAAGCACGACAAGCTGTTTTTCTTCTTCAATTATCTCGAACTCTCGAATCTCGCAGGATTCGACCGAGCTTCGTACTGTACCGCTACCATCCTTTACAGCCGGTAATGTCTCCTACATCAACAACAGCCCCGGCTGCGTCTTTACAAGCCGACAGAATACGACCCCCGGCTGTATCGGCTCACTCACGCCCGCCCAGGTCGCAGCGCTGGATCCGGCGGGTATTGGAGAGAGCCCACAGGTACTGGACCTGTTCCAGCATCGTTATCCCGCGGCGAATGACTTAACCACGGGAGATGGCGTGAACACGGGCGGGTTTCGTTTCAATGCACCCACGCCGGACGACATGACCAACTATGTGGGCCGCGTCGACTGGGTAGTGAATGACCGAATCAAGATCTACGGCCGCGGTACGATCGCACGCGAGAACCAAGTCCAAGACGGCTCGCAGTTTCCCGGCGATCCGCCCGCAGGTCAGTTTGTCGACCGCAGCTATGGCTATGTCGCCGGTATGGATTGGCAGATCAGCCCCTATAAATTCAACCAGTTCATCTATGGCAGCACGGTGCAGGACTACGACTTCCCGCGCCCGTCCAATCCGGAAGGCATCTACCAGGTTTCCTTCGCGACCGGCGTGACCACGCTGCTGGATGATCCATACTCCAGTCCATCCAATGCCCAGTCGCGACGCGTGCCGATTCCCGAAATCAGCGATAACTTCACATGGATCCTCGGCCGCCACTCACTCCAAATCGGAGGATATTTCAAGTGGATCACCTCGCATGAGCAGACCACGCTGGACTACAACTCTTATGGCATGGGTCTGGGCGGCGAAGTGCAGGGCTTGAACGCCAAATTGCGCCCGGCGAACCTGCTGACGCCGAGCGGTACCGCCCAGGTGACCTACGACAGCGCCTTCGCGGCCATGCTGGGACGCGTCGGTTCCTTAGCCAGCACCTTCAACTACGACGCAGCCGGGAACCCGCTGCCCCAGCCATCTGGCTCGGTGCGGAACTTCCGGTACTACCAAACCCAACCCTACGTTGCCGACACCTGGAAGGTCACTCCGACGCTGACCGCTTACCTTCGGGGTCAACTACCAGTACTTCTCGGTGCCGTACGAAACCAACGGATTGGAGACCGTACAGACCACCACCTTTGACGATTATTTCTCGGCGCGCCAGAAGCAGAGCGCTGCTGGGTCAGAGCGGCCCCAACGCGGTGCCGTTCATTACGTATCTGCTGGGCGGCCCCAAGAATCACGGCCCCGGCTATCTACAAGTCCAACCCGCTGGAGTTCGCACCTCGTTTTGCTTTCGCCTATAATCCGGGATTTGATCCTGCCACGGTCATCAACGGCAGCATCGGCATCGTCTACGACCGCACAATCATCAATGCCGTGCAGTACCAGCAGAGCCAATATTCCTACCTGTTCCAGCAGAACAGCACGAGTGAACTTACGGCAACGGCAGCGATCCGGTCGGCTCGCTGCAAGAATGATCCCCGCCTCGCCAATCCGCCGACAGCCGTAGCGCCCGCCAACACCCAAGGCCCCGTTTCAGCCCTATGTCGACGGCAACGGAACCCATATCGGTTTGCAAAATGGTGGCGTCTTCAACGAGATGATCGACCCGAGCCTGAAAGACTCCGTACTCGATTCTGATCAACGTCGGGATGCAGCACCAGTTCGCCGGTTCCTACATTCTGAAGCTCAACTACGTCGGCCGTCTCGGCCGCCGCCTGCTCGCCCAGGCCGATGCCAACCAGTTCATCGACTTTCCCGACCAGGCTTCGGGACAACTGATGTCGCAGGCCATGGCGAATGTCACCACCGAATTACGCAATGGGCCGATTCGGCCAATCTGCCCGCGGAGCCCTGGTGGGAAAACCAGCTTGCCGGCCGGCATCGGAGTCGCCAACGGCTATCCCAACAACACCTCCTTCGTCGCCGACAATCTGTCGTCGCTGGTCGTACAAAGGAGATTTCGCCGATACCATTTAGGCTCTTGGCCGGCCTGCTGAATCCCAACGTCGGCATGGCCTCCCAGTTCTGCTGAGAACACCATGTACACCAACAAAGGCTTCTCCAGCTACAACGGGTTGCTGGTCACCCTGCAGAAGAACCTGACCCACGGCCTGCAGTTCGACTTCAACTACACCTGGTCGCACTCCATCGACAACGTTTCGCTCATCGCCAACCAGATCGCCTTCGGAGGCTACGGCTTCATCTGCGATGCCGTTCATCCCCGCGAATGCCGCGGCAATTCCGACTTCGACATCACCAACTACCATCAGCAGTGACTTCACCTATTCGTTACCATTCGGCCGGGGACGTCAGTACGCCAGCAGTATTCCCTGGTGGCTCGATGAGTTGGTCGGCGGCTGGGACATCAGCGGCATTCCCACCTGCCACACCGGCGCAGGCATATAGCCCCGGTCAGCAGTGCCTTCGTCGCGGGCTTTTCCAATGACGCTCCAGCGATCCTCGTCGGGTCCCAAGAGCGCCTTGCGGCACCACCAGCACATCGATCGCCAGCGGCGCCGTGCTACCTCTACGCCAATCCCGGCAACGCTGCCGCCGCCTTCACCGGGCCGGTAGGACTCAAGATCGGCAGCCGCAACATCCTGCGTGGGCCGAACTTCTTCAACCTGGACGCCGGTCTCGCCAAGAACTTTATGCTGATCCCATCCAAAAATCTTATACTTCAGTTTCGCGCCGACGCCTTCAATGTGCTCAATCACCCGAACTTCGACCAGATCAATTACTTCAACTATTCCGGCAACGTGGACGTCACCCAACCCAGCAGCTTCGGCCAGTTGCCGGCTCTGGTATCCAATCCTGCTACCGGCGGTCCAAGCGCGCCCGGCGGACCTCGCGTCCTCCAGATCTCCGGACGCATCCAGTTCTAAAACTTCAACAGCCAAAAGGCCTGCCGCAATCTGCGGCAGGCCTTTTCTTTTTTGTTGACGACACCAGCGATACGCATCAGAACCGGTCATAACAACGGAAGACCAGCGGCGCGTCAGAACCTGGGTGGGCGCCGCAGCCCCAGCCGAATCATTCTCCACCTCTTCAAAAACTCATTGACACCATCCGCGGAGTTTTCACTGCCGGAAACCTTGCTGGCGGTCCACCGAAGTGGAAGGGGTTCCGGCCGGTTACAGGGCCCAATGACCTTCGATCGCGAAGATTATGGAATAGACAGCAGTATCCGGTTCATCAGAATCGCCAATCGTCTTGAGGTGGATGTGGATCTGACGGCCAGGCGTGTTGGCGGGCCAGCGGTGGTATTCAAAGATTGACCAGCGCGCCAGCACGAATCTCCTCGGGGTGCATGCAGCAGGAAATCTCTCTTATAGTTATCTTGTGCATTGAGCTGCTCTCGCGCGACGGCGCTGCAATCGGCAGGAGGCACAGATGAAACTCGACGAATTCAAAGCATCGGTTGCACATCAGGAACCGCCCTCCGGCTTGTCGATTCCGCTGCTGGCGTTATGGTGGGAGATGAAAGGCGAATGGACGCAGGCCCATTCCCTGGTCGACGAGCTGGAGACAAAAGATGGTATGGCCGTCCACGCCTATCTGCACCGCAAAGGGGGACAGCTCGCAAACTCCGACTACTGGTATGGGCGGGCCGGGCGCGAATTCTATCGGGCGGATCTGGGGGATGAGTGGCAGACGCTGGCCGCTGCGCTGCTATCCTCCGCCGAATAAACCTGGTGCATTATCGCTGCGCAGAAAAGCGAGTGCGCCGCGTGCGACGAGCGTCGCCTGCGCGCCGCGGGCTTCATGCAGCATAATTTTGTCCTCGCTCACCGTGACATCCTGAACCTCACGCCACGTCTTCGGCACATCGGCAAGAAACATCAGCCACGACTCATTCAGTTTCCCATGGGGCGGCACTGTGCGATCGATCGGGCCGTCGAAGTTCGCGTGCTGCCGTTCCATTTCCTCTTTTCCCACCGGCAACGGAGTGGTGCCAAACTCCAGTCCGAGCGCCCGCGTTCTCGCGTTCCAGGGAGCGGTATCTCTGGCGCGGTTTTCGTGCCACATCGTCAGCCAGGGAAAGTCCGCGGAGCGAAAGCAGTATCCAAACACCAACCCCAATTCCCAATTCAGCGCGCAGATAAATCCAATCTCCCGCTCCATGTTCTGCTGCAACCCGGCCACAAAGCCCCCATTCGGCCGTGCAAACGGGCGCCGCAAATCCCGTCGTCCATGGGCCTCTGTATCGACAAATGGCCACTCAAACGGCTTGTCTGAGGGAAGCAGGCACGGCCCGTCGTAAGCAAACGGCCACGTCCGGCCTTTGCCTACCGACGCGGCAATGCTGCACGACTCCGCATTCACCAGCGGCTCACCCAACGTCGCATGCTGTTGCCATTGAATTTCTCGCGGAGTATCGCGCAGATTGCGCACCTGCTCCTGCACCCGCACCACGGATTCGCCCGGCGTGATATGGATTTTCCGCAGCGCCTGCAATCCCGTGATTGGCAACTCCGCACGCATCGCTAAGCCCGCGTCGAGTGGCCCATCACTCTCACAAATCCAGTCGGCAATCCCCGCCTCTCCATGCAGCGTCACCCCAAGGCTGGCCTCCAGGTCCGACGGAGGTCCAAAGCAATCGAGGCAAAGCGAATGGCCGGAATAGGACGCCAGGAAAGTGCCTACCGGCCTGCCGCCATATTGTTTCGCGAGCTCATCATGCTCCGGAGTCAGGGGATCTACCGTCGTCCATGGAGATTCCCAAATCACATTTTCCGTCGCGTGCCCGCTGCTTGGCGTAAACGAGAACGATGCGATATGGCCGCCCCCCGCCAGCATCGTCAATTCCACCCGATCATTGCCGATATGGAACGCGCTCCTGCCCTTCCATTCTGTTTTCATGCCGTCTGCCCTGACTGATTCACAATTGTCCTTTCATGCAGCTCGTGTCCGTGGCTCCGAGCACGTATGCAATCGCACCGCAAATCGCACGGGCGTAGCAAACCAAAAACACCGCGGCAGTGGAATTTCGCCCGCACTCCTCGATTACGTTACACCTCTGGACCTCGCTCCCCTGCGGTTGAGATGGCTGCATCGCGAACTGTAGTATCTAAACTGCAATCTTTTCAAAGCGCTTGCCCTTCATCGCAAGGTTGCGCCGTGTCACAATCAAACCTGGATGAGAGTGCCGCCAAGGCCAGCCTTTTTCGAGGCTTATTCATCTTAGGGTGTGAGCGCTCCCAACCAATGCAGCCGTATCTGCCGACGAAGACATGGAGAAAGCAAAGGCGGTACCGAAGGCTTTCCATCACCGGCGTCTTCCCAGCGCCTTGTCGCTCGGCGGTCTCTCTGTGGGCACCCTCACACGCCGCGTATGGTCTTCGCTGATTCAGGATGAGATCATCGACCGCTCGGCCGAGCTTGCATATTATTTTCTCTTCGCCATGTTTCCGGCCCTGATCCTGTTGTCCGGCATGTTCAGTCTGTTCGCGAGTACCAGTGCACGAGCCAACCTGGAATTGATGTTGTATCTCGCAAAGGTCATCCCTCCTGCGGCCTTTGCATCGGTCGAAGCAGCCTTCAGCCAAACTACCCACCACAGCAACACCGGGCACATTGCGTTTGGCGCGATTACAGCCTTATGGGCGGCCACATTCGGCATGTCCTCGGCACAGACGATCCTGAATGCCATCTACCGAACCAAGGAAACTCGCCCCTACTGGAAAGCGAAAACAATTGCCATGATCTCCACCATGGCCATCTTCGTTCTGGTGTGCAGCGCCATGCTTCTCCTCGTGCTGGGCGATGACCTGGCCAAGATTTTCAGCAACGTCTTGATGTTCAACCCCGCCATGATGAGCTTATGGAAAGTTGTGAAATTTGTGGCCGCATTGTTTTTCATGTTGATGGTTTTTTCCATAACCTATCGATGGGGTCCGGCTGGCGACCAGCGCCACTGGCGGTGGATCTCCCCGGGAGCGATCGCCGGCATTTTAGGATGGCTGGCAGTATCGCTGGGCTTCCGAATCTATCTCCACTTTTACAACCCATACGCCACTACCTACGGTTCGTTCGGCGCCGTCATTGTCTTATTGACCTGGTTTTATGTGAGCGGCTTTATGCTGCTGCTGGGCGCGGAAATTAACTCCACAATCGAGCGCGCTTACGATTTCGCCACGTAAGGCCACCAGACAAAACGTGCCAGCAGCGGATAATACAGTCCCAATCGCACATGGCGCGTTTCTGGATACACAATCCGCGCAATATCGCCGTATAACTGCATCTGCTGCCCGTATTGCTCGCGCTCCTTCGCCAGAAATTCCTCCACCTGCCCGGCGCCATGCGAAGCAGTCTTGAAATCGACAATCCAGAGCGCATCCGTATCGCAACTGGTTGGAGCTTCTCCCGCAACAAACATGCGATCCACGCGGATCGATCGCAGAATATTACGGTGAATCGCCGTCAAAGGAACTTCAAAACCGCGGCTGAGAACGGTCGCAGGCCCCTCGGCGAATGGAACGGAATGCTCGCTCAGAATCCACCTTCCATGCTCGTCGGCCGCAACCTTGTGCAGCGCGACGACCATGCGAGCTGCATCCCTTGTCGCCTCGTTTGGCGGATGGCCGCTGCTGAGCAACTGCAACCGAATCGGCTGGCTCAGTGCGTCGATCGATCGCGCTTGCGCCGATGCTTCCGAATTTTGCTGGAGGATATTGGCCAAGCGGCTCAAGAAATGCGTGCAGCACGGTGCCAAACATGCGTGCTCGCCACGAACCCTGCGGTCGCTGAAACGCGGGCGAATCCTCTTCGTCGACAGAATCGCCCACCCCTTCCTGCCACGCCGGGACTTCCGGCATTGGAATGTCCGCAGGCGCTTCGGGTGCCTGCCAGTCGGAGCGCAGCCGCTGAAAATTCGACAAAGGCACAACTCGAGTCGAACCAGCTGAATCCGCGGCGGCCGCAATCGATTCCATCTGCCCCGGTTGGTCGCTCGAAGGCCATCCCGTAGAAATTTCCGTCCGGACCGGCATCTCCACAACTTCTGCGCCGCTTGCAGCGCGGTCCTGTTGTCCGCGCCAGTGCCGGATGAAATTTGCTTCGGCCACCGGCCATGCGGTGTGCAGCAGCGTCTGCCGGCGCACGTTGACCAGGCCATTCTTCCCTTCCCTACATTCACCAAACAGATGCACTTCCTGCCGGGCACGCGTGCAGCCCACGTATAGCAAGCGCTTCAATTCCTCGCGGTCGCGTTCCGCGCTGGCTTCGCGAATCCACTTGCTGATCGCTTCTTCTTCCTCGGAGGCATGCTTGATCGGCGCCAGCAATACCCGGCTGACCGGCTCCACTCCTTCTTCATCCGCGCCCGGCAACACCTGCTCCATCCATTCCGCCAGGCGAGAATCATTCTTCCGCCCAAAACGGTGCAGCCCGGGAAGCAGCACCACATCCCACTCCAACCCTTTCGCCTTGTGCAGCGTCAACACCTCGACTGAAGCCTCCTCCGCTCCGCCAGCGGGTGCATACAGCTTGAGAACTTGTTCCTCGATTTGCGACGCGGTCGGCCATCCGCTTTCACTCTCCAATTTGTCGAGCATGCGAAACAATTCCTGCACTGTCGGCCATTCATCGGCTGCGATGCAGTGTGGCCCTCCCAGCGTGCGCCACGTCCGCTCTACCAGCATCGAAAAGCGCTCGCTGCCGGATTGCAGTTGCGCGGCATTCAACGCCTGCAACACGCGCGCAGCCCGCTCCCGTCCCTCCGCGCTCAGGTGTGCTGAACGCTCGCGAAATAATTCCGCCACCGTCTTTGCGCTCCGCTGCAGATCGTCGCCGCCGCACAATGCCAGCAGGTCTGTCAGCGTCAGCCCGCACCATGGCGCCCGCAATGCGGCCAGCCAGGCCACGCGGTCCGCCGGATGCAGCAGGCAACGGGCAATCGTCATCACATCCAGAATCGGTTGCCGGTCCGGCAGAGAATCCATCTCAATCGCTCGATAAGGAATTCCGCGCGTCCGCATTTCTTTAAGGATGGACGCAATGTGCGTTCTGGCTCGCACAAGGATGGCGATGCTCAGTGGCTGTGCGCCTGCATTCCGATTTCGCGCTCGCTCGACGACGTCGCAAATCTGCCGAGCCTCGATCGCGCAAGCATCTTCTTCGGCCCCATCTTCGCCGCTCTGCGACTGCGCGAGCCGCACGTGCGGGTGCCAGAACAGACGCTCCGTTTCTTGTTCGCGATGCGCCGCCTCCGACGCCTCAAACTCGACGGCATCCACGTCATCCTGCACTTCATGCGGAAATATCTGCGCGAAGGCCTCATTCGTCTGCTGCACAAGGCTTTGCCGCGAGCGAAAATTTGATCGCAGCCGGATCGGATTCAGTTGCACTCCGCCAACCCCATCGCGGCGTGCGCGCGCAAACAGCTCCACCGCCACATGACGAAACCGATAAATCGACTGCTTTGGATCGCCGACCAGAAAAACCGTTTGGCTGTGTCCATCCCAACCCCCGACCAACCGGCTGAACAATTGAAATTGCGTCAGCGACGTATCCTGCATTTCGTCCACCAACAAATGCTGCATCTCCATGCCAAAAGCCAGCGCCAGCGAATCCGGCTCATCGTCGAGCGCGTGTCCTGCCGCAAGCGCAATCTCGACAAAGTCCGTGCGCTCCGACTGTGCAAACGCAACTTTCAGTTCAGCCACGGCGCGACGCAGCAGCAGAAAAATCGACCGCAGGATCACGCGCTGCTGTTCTGTATAACCGGCTGGCGGCAGCTTGGCGACCTTGCCCAACGCACGAACCAGCTCGTCCTCACCCACTAATGAATCCAGCAACGCCTTGAACATTTGCGTGTGCGGCTGTTGCGCTGGAAAGCCGATCTTGACGCTGATACCGCCCGATTTTCTCAGCGCGCATTCGTCAGTCAGCAATACTCGTACGGCCGCTTTCCACGTATCGAGGTGTTCCGCGATGCACGGTGCAACGCCGCTGCTACCCATCAGATTGCGAAAAATATTTTTGTATTTGCCACCTTCAAGCTGGTCTGCCGCATACCGTCCAAGCTCGAAAAATTGCTTCCAGTTCTTTTCGGGCAACGTCGCCGCCGCGCGCTGCAACGCTTCCTCGCACACTTGATGTAAGGGCGCTTCAAACTTCTCACGGACGATTGCGTCCAGCTCCTCGTCGGAGTATTCCTCCTCAATCGGAAATACGCGGCCCCACTGGTCGCGAGTGCGCAACATATCCGCCAGCAGTTTCACCGCAGGTTCCATGCGGTTGTCCAGATGCAATAGCAGTGCGTGGGCGGCCCCGCTCAAGCGAGCATCGCTTCCCCCCATTTCCTTCAGGGTCGCCTGCGCCGCCAGCAAATATAGGTCGCTTGCATCGTCCACCGGCCGCATCTCTGCGCCCAGCCGCGACAGCACAGGCAACCGGCCGGCAATTTTGCTGCAAAGTGAATCGATCGTCCCAATGTTGAAGCGCTGCGGCTGGCTCACCAGGTTCCACCCGAACTTATTGTCGGCTTCCAGCGCCTCCAGCGCGAAGGCCCGAGTCTGCAGGAGATGCGTGGCCGCAGGATCGATCGGGACATTCTGCTGCGCGTCCCGCAGCGATTGCAGAATTCGATCTCGCATCTCCGCCGCGGCTTTGCGCGTAAATGTAATCGCCAGCACCTGCTCGGGCTGCTCCACACGGCCCAGCAGCCGCAAAAAACGCTGCATCAATAATTCCGTCTTGCCGGAACCTGCGGGCGCTTCCACAATCCACGATTGCTCCACGTCCCACGCGTCTTCGCGCGCAAATACCTCCGCCGCCTCAACCGATAACGTGGCGTCGGCGCTCGACGGAAATCTGCGCAGGTTGCTCATCAATCGAAGCTCCCCGATTCGCCGGCCGATGCAATCTCGTCTGACGTGTCGCCGACGCCTTCGGCCTCACGAATCCTGCACAACAAACTCTGCGCGCAATAGCGACACGTCACGCGCCTGTCTTTCGGATCGACGACAGCCACACCGGTCACAAAATCTTCCGCGAGTCGGGTCAGCGTCGTTCGCCACTCCTCTTGCTGCTGCTTCAAAGCCTCTGCCGAAAGATTTCCGCGAGGATTGCTCCTGGCTTCCGGCGCAACCGGAAAGACGCCCGCAACAGAACCGATGATAGTCACGCCAACGTTTCTGGGATGAAGTCCCGCAAATGCGATTCCCGCCAGCGGCTTCTCATCCGTCGCAGAATCCTGCCTCAACACGGCGTATGCGGGCAGCTGCGGTTCATCCGGGCGCTCCCCGTCGCAGGCCTTGCTGTCGACCTTGCCGGTCTTGTAATCCAGCAGCACCATCCCCTGCTCCACCTGGTCGATGCGGTCGATGCGGCAGCGAAGTTCCACACCTCCCAAATGCATCTGTTCCAGAGTGTCTTCAGTTTTCGCCACGGTAAAGTCCGGCCGCCTCTTTTCAACCTCCAGCCAATCCATCAGCCGGCTCTCAATGCGATCCGCCTCAATGTCCAGCAAAGCTCGCTGCCACGATTCATCGGCGTGCTCACGAAAGCGCCGCAGCGCGTGATGGATATGGGTGCGCAGCGTTTCGCGGCACTCGTCCTCTGTGCTTTCGAGCAGGCGTTTCTGCGACCTCATTTCGCTCCAGAAACACTGCAGCACTTCGTGCAGGATAGTTCCCTGCGCTTTCGCGGGAAGTCCGGTGTCGGCCTCTTCAACTGGTTCCGCGGCGAGCCGCACCTCCGCGAACGCTTGAAATGGGCATGCGGCTTGATGCTTCAAAAACGTGACGCCGCTGCGCACCTGGATTCCCTGAAATGGAATCGCGGGCTCTTCGTCGACAACTTCGAGCGCGGAAGCTTTCGCGTCAACTTCGCGGCCGATCGGCGTCTCAATCTCGCTCGACAAAAATTCTTCCATTGCAATCAGCGGAACATCCGGCAACGCGCTGTGAACCGCAGGCGAGATGGCGATCTCCGGGCTGGGAGCATGCGCGCTTGCCGTCGTGGGATCGCTTTCCTGCAGCGCGCAACTCACAATCACCGACGGCGCAGAGTTCAGAATTCGCCGCGTCACCCGTTGCGCAAAAGCAGCATCCGCCGCCGGATCGGCGTACGGCATATGCGCCGTTCGTTGCACACTCCATGGCAGAAATGGCTGTACATGGCCGCGCGGTGGCCAACTCGCCGCCTGCGCATTCACCCACCAGATTCGATCAAACGTCAGTCCGGCCGCCTCAGACACTCCGAGAATTTGTACAGGCGCGTGTCTCGTCTCCAGGGTGAACAACATTGTCGTCTGCCAGGGATTTCAGTCGCGTGATCGCATCGGAAAACGGTACCGAACCTGTTACCGCGCTCAACGAGGACAGCTCATTCAGCAGCGCATTCCATCGCCGCAGCAATTGATATTCCGCGCTGTCCGTCGCCGTCAGCAGATTCCATTCTGCCGCCGACAGCAGCTCTTCCATCGCCTCACGCCAATCGGCATAGGAGCGATTTTGCTTCAGGTCCAGGCGTTTTTTTGCAACATCGACGCGCTCCAGAGATCGTCGCAACGACGAGCGATCCTGGTTGGCTCCGCCACGCGTCAGCCACGATTGAAAAGTTGAAAAAGAGACATTGCCGCCCAGTTGGAAGTCCCGCTCGCGAAACTTCTTATCCAGCATCGCCCGCGCATCGGCAAACCCGGCGCCGAAGCCCCCATGCACCACCAGCCAGGAAACGTCCTCCGACGGCAACGACTTGTTTAGCCACGCAAGCAGCGTCAAGGCAGTGCGAACCGCGGGCATTCGATCCATCGGCGTGCCCAGGGAAAACTCATACGGCAGTCGCGCGTTCACCGCATGAATCTCCATCGAAGAAGGCGCCAGCACGCGACGGAAGACAGCATCGAGGCGATCGCGCATGTCTCCCAGCGATGGAATCACGACACCGATACGCTGATTAGGATTTTCGAGCAGGGTGGCTCGCACCCATTGCGCCGAGCCTTCGATCTCTTCCTCCAGCGTGCGTGCGAAGGTGATGACCGGGGTTGATGCGCGCTCGTCGCCGGACGATCCCAGTTCACTCAATTCCACCTGGCATCCCGCCGCGCGCAACGCATCGATCAGAAGATTCTGTGCCGGTGTTGTCCGATCAAATCCAACCAGAAAAATCGTCTCCGGCAGCGGCACTTTTCCAGCCCGAACCAGGTTCGTCAGTTCGCTGTCGACTTGCGAAGACGACAGAAGCTGCGCCCGCCGGCAAACTTTCTCCAGCTCGATTGCCCACCGCGAAAAAGCTTTCGCGTCGATGTTGTCGTCATTGCGAATCTCTCGCAGCTCGAGCCGATACTGATGCATGGCATTCCAGGTCTGCTGCGCCTGCCCTGCCAGACCCGCAATTGAAATTGTCTGTTTGCCGGCTTCGTCCTGCGCCAGCACCTGCAGCCACAGCTCACCTTCCTGCGCGTTGTTCAACAGAATGCGCGTCTCAGCTCCGCACAAAATGGCAGCGTCCCACAGCGTTTTCAGCCACGGCTCCCACGCCAGGATCTGCGGACTTCTCCAGCCCTGATGTCCAGCAACCTGCTGTTGCCGGCCGTACTGATATCGCAGTGCTCGAGCGGCGCGCACAGTGCTGGTAATGGCGGCGGCGCCATCGATATTCCGCCCTAGCTGTTGCAACAGTTCTTGTTCGCTTCGCATCTCTCTCCGGGTGGCCGCCATGTTGAACGGAGACAGTTCCACGTTATACGACGACGCAGTAGAGCACCAGCCAATGGCGTGGTCACGATGGTATCCTTTGGCCATGAGGCGATGGTTTGCATCGGTATTGCTGCTGCTAACGGCTTTGTTGCCGCTGCAGCCGCTGATCGCCAGCGCCCAGGCAGATGCTGGCCTGCCCGCCTGCTGCCGTCGCAACGGCGCTCATCACTGCATGATGTTGCAGGCGAAGATGGCCGGCTCCGGCGCGCAGCCCTCAGTTCAACCCTCGCCATGCTCCCTGTGGAAGATACCCGCAAACCCCGCTTTGGTGGCTGTGGCCGCAGCGACTCTGTCACTCTCTTCGAAACCCGCCTTTGCGGAAGATGTTGTCGCTCTCGTCCCGGCCTTGCTCCTCGTCCGTCTCTCGCGGTCACGCTCGGCCCGCGCTCCTCCCGCCGCAATTTGCTCCATGCCCATCTTCCAGGCTTAGACGTATCCAAATCGCTATTCATCGCGCGTAAGATTGCGTGCGGTTTCTCCCGCACAAGAACTTCTCTCTGCGTCGGCCTGACTAGCGCCACTGTATGCGCGGTGTCGAACTGTCGCCGCCCATCATTGGAATCTATGAAAGCGAAGGGTATGCGAACACAACTTCAAGCTGGCAATTCTGATGGCTGTTTTCATTTTGATTGGCGCCAGGCCATCCCGTGCCACCGTGTTTGGCCAGGTCCAGGGAATCGTGCATGATTCGCAGCATCGCCCAATCGCAAACGCAAAAGTCACAATCCGCGCAACAGATTCTCAGGTTGGCCCAGACCGCGCATACCGATCGCAACGGCCATTTCTCATTTCCCACCCTTCCGCTGGGCGCCTACAACATTACGATTCAGAGCCCCGGATTCAACGTTCTGCGACAGTCTCTCACGGTATTTTCAGATAACTCGCCCATTCTTCACTTTCCGCTGCAAGTTGGCAGCGTTCAGCAGTCTGTGGAGATCACGGCGAACGCGAATGTGGTGAATGGAAATTCCGTCACCCCGACAACCCTGATCAATCGCAAAGCCATCGACCGCACTCCGGCTGCGAACTTGACCAATAGCCTTTCGATGATTACCGACTATGTGCCCGGCGCCTACATGGTGCATGACATGTTGCACATCCGCGGCGGCCATCAGGTCAGCTGGCAAATCGACGGCGTCGAAATTCCAAACACCAACATCGCCGACAACCTGGGCCCGCAAATCGATCCGAAAGACATCGGCAATTTGGAGGTGCAGCGCGGCAGCTATAACGCCGATGTAGGCGACCGCACCTATGGCGTCTTCGATGTCTCGCCGCGCACCGGATTCGATCGCGACAACGAAGCGGAGCTGCTGCTCAGCGCGGGAAACTTCTATCAGACGGACGATCAGCTCAACTTTGGCAGCCATTCGGAAAAGTTCGCCTACTATGCCAGTCTCAACGGAAACCGCACCAACTATGGCCTGATGCCGCCAATTCCTGAGCCCTACCACGACGCAGCCAACGGATTCGGCGGATTTGCTTCCCTGGTCGACAATCACACCCCCCACGACCAGTTGCGGCTGGTGTCGCAACTTCGCAGAGATTATTTTCAAGTCCCCTACGATCCCAATCCGAACGATTACGAGAATCAGCAGTACGACTCCAGCGGACTGCGCGACAGCCAAAGTGAGGTAGACGGGTTTTCTGTTTTCACCTGGGTTCACACCTTCAGTCCCACCACCTTCCTGCAGCTCTCGCCGTATTACCACTACAACAGCGGCAACTACACTCCCGATCCGAACGATCTTCCAGTCGCAACCACTGCGGACCGCGCTACCAACTACGCCGGCCTGCAGGCTTCTCTCACCACACAAGTCGCCAGAAATACGATCGCCGCCGGATTTTATTCCTTCGGCCAGCACGACAGCTACGTCTTCGGCGCCCAGTTCAATGACGGCAGCTTTCAGAATTTTCTGCTTCACGATAGCGCTGCCGCCGGGCTAACAGAGGAATACATATCCGACAACTTCAAGGCAACGCGATGGTTGACTCTCATCGTCGGTCTGCGCGCGTCCCAGTTCATGTCCAGCATCACCGAGCTTCAGGCCGACCCGCGATTCGGCGTCGCCATCCAGATTCCCAAAATCAATTGGGTCTTCCGCGCGTTCTATGGCCACTACTACCAGCCGCCGCCGCTGCTCACCGCATCCGGCCCGCTGATCGATTATGCGAACAACAACAACACCAGCTTCCTTCCGCTGCACGGAGAGCGCGATGAGGAACACCAGTTCGGCGTTCAGATTCCTTTGCGGGGATGGCTGCTGGATGCGGACAACTTTGAAACTCGCGCCAACAATTTTCTCGATCATTCCAACGTCGGCGAATCGAACATTTTCTTTCCCGTCACGGTCGACGGAGCGCTCATCCAGGGTTGGGAGCTAACCTTGCAGTCGCCCACCCTATGGCACGTCGGTCAGGCCCATCTGGCCTACTCCAATCAGCTGGCACAGCAGCGCGGCCCCATTACCGGTGGACTGGTTTGCGTTCCCATCGGCGCTCCGCAATGCGATTCTGGATTCAACTATGTTGCGCTGGATCATGATCAGAGAAACACCCTCAATTTCGGGATGAATGCGAACCTGCCCGGCAACGCGTTCGGTTCCTTTAATTTCTATTACGGTTCGGGCTTCACCAATGGCGAGTATGGCGATCCCAACTCACCGTACCAGGGAGAATATTTGCCGCACGATACCAACCTGAGCTTGTCTCTCGGAAAGACATTTCGCAAAAAATTAACGCTTACCGCCAACGTGACCAACGTGACCAATCATCGCGTGCTGTTGGACAATAGCCTCACTTTTGGCGGCTTCCACTACAACGCACCGCGCCAGTATTACGGCGAACTCCGTTACCATTTTCGCTATGGGCGCCTGTTCCGCAAATAAGGAGTTGTTGATGGCAGTTTTCAAATCGCGCCTCCGAGCCGTGCTGAGCATCGCCTTGCTCGGCGCGGCCGTCGGCATCCTGGGATGTCATTCCAGTTCGCAGTCATCCGGTAAAGGCGCGAGCGCCTCGTCGCAAAAACAATACTCCATCCGCGGCAAAGTGGTTTCTGTCGACCAAAAAGATGGAGTGATTGCGCTCGATACTCAAGCCATTCCCGGCGTCATGGAAGCCATGACCATGGCCTACACCTTGCAAAATCCCGCGGAAGCGTCGGGCCTCCATCCCGGTGACACACTCACCGCCCAACTGCAATTGGGGGCACAGGGCGCGGTGCTCAGCAATATCGTGATCCTGCAGCAGGCGAATCCGAATGTGTTGCCGCCCATTCAATACCATGTGCCGCAGGTCGGCGACTCCGTTCCGGATTTTCAATTTCTCAACCAAAGCAATCGCGAAATTTCACTGAAGCAATTTCGCGGCAAGGTGCTGGTGCTCACCTTCATTTACACCCGCTGCACCTCCTCCCAGTTCTGTCCCCTGATGAGCCGCAACTTCGCCCACCTGGATCAACTGCTGGCCGCCAATCCCGGCCTCTACGCCAAAACTCATCTGCTTAGCATCAGTTTCGATCCCAAATACGATACGCCCGCGGTTTTGCGCAGCTACGGCGGCGCGTACACCGGCCGATACACCAAGGAAACCTTTCAGCATTGGGATTTTGCTGCACCTTCCCCCGCCAAACTTGCATCTGTATTGCAGTGGTTTGACGTGGCCGTGACCCGGTCGAAAGGCACGGTGGCCACGCATTCTGTCTCCACCGCAGTGATCGGCCCGGATGGAAAAATCCGCGCCTGGTATCCCTCAAATTCGTGGACGCCGCAGCAGGCGCTCAAAGATATTCAGCAGATTGTGCAGAAGGAACATTAGCGAATGGTAGTTGTGTTGATGGGTGTCACCGGAACCGGCAAGACCACGGTGGGCGAGGCTTTATCGGCGCGCACCGGCTGGCCGTTTGCCGATGCCGATAATTTCCATTCCGCAGCCAACCGCGCCAAGATGCATGCCGGCATTCCGCTCACCGATGAAGATCGCGAACCCTGGCTCGAAAGCCTGCACCAGCAGATTCTCACCTGGCTGCGCGACGGCGTGAATGGCATCCTCGCCTGCTCGGCGCTGAAGGAGTCGTACCGCACCGAATTAACAGACGGCACCGGACCTCGCGCGGTCCGCTTTGTTTTCCTCTCTGGACCGCCGGAGCTGATTCGCCAGCGCATGGAGGCTCGTCACGGCCATTACATGCCGGAGTCGCTGCTTCCCAGCCAGCTGGCAACGCTGGAGCCGCCACGCGACGCCATTCAGATTTCCATCGACCAGACAGTTCCAGCCATCGTGGATCAAATCCTGAGTGCGCTCGCCACGGAAGGTTATGCTGGAGTGAGCGAGCAGAATCGCTAGAGGAGATTGAACCTGTCATGGCGAAATTTACACTTGTCACCGCTTTGGTGCTCATCATCTTAGGAGTTGCATTCTTCGTCGCAACCGGAAGCCACGCGCCCACGGCTCTCATCCCGGCCTACTTCGGCATTGTTCTCGGCATCCTCGGGTTCATGGCAAATACTGAAGACAGCAAGCGCCGCATGATCTTTATGCACATCGCGGTCACGGTCGGCTTGGTCGGCGTCATCTTCCCCGGCTACCGCGCTGCCTCGGCTTTCATTGCCTCCAACCACGGAACCGCTATGGTACGGCCGCCTGCGGTGAAAGAGGAGTTCGCCATGGCGATCATCTGCCTGATCTTTGTTCTGGTGTGCGTTCGCTCCTTCATTGCGGCTCGTCGCGCTCGAGCGTGAAAGAGATGTATGGCAATTAAACCGGCATGGATTGAAGGGGGCACACGCGGCGGAAGAAAGTCAGAATCTGCCGCAGGACGCGTGTCTCCAGACGCACCGCAGAATAAGAAAAAACCGGAGCTGCGCAAGGTCCTGCCGGAAATCTGGGCCCTGGTGCGCCCGCGCCGCTGGCTGCTTGCCTTCGGCCTGCTGCTGATGGTCATCAGCCGGGTCGCCAGCTTTGTGTTGCCGCTTTCCGGCAAGAAACTGATCGACAATGTCATGAATCAGCATCAGCTTGGCCTTCTGCCCTGGATCGTCGGCGCGGTGCTGCTGGCGACTACCATCCAGGGCGCATCATCGTACTGGTTAACACAGCTTCTCTCTATCGCCGCGCAACGCCTCATCGCCGATCTTCGCGTCCAGGTGCAGCAGCACATCGGGCGCTTGCCCGTCGCATTTTACGACGCCAATCGCACCGGCACACTGGTCGCGCGCATCATGAGCGACGTCGAAGGTATTCGCAACCTGATCGGCACCGGCATGGTGAATTTTGTCGGTGGCTTCCTCGCCGCTGCCATTGCCTTCGCCCTGCTGCTGCGCATCAGCGTGGAGATGACATTGCTCGCCGTCGTCGTGCTTGTGGTCTTTTCTCTGATCCTGATGACCGCGTTCAAAACCATCCGCCCCATCTTTCGCGAGCGCGCCCGCATCAACGCCGACGTCACCGGCAGGCTGACAGAATCGCTGGGCGGCGTCCGCGTGGTGAAGGGATATCATGCCGAGGAGCGCGAAGCGCAGGTGTTCGCCGGAGGCGTTCAGCGCCTGCTGGAAAACGTCATCCGCACCTTGACCGCTCAATCCGTTATGAGCCTGGCGTCTACAGTTATCTTGGGCGTCGTCGGCTCGCTGGTCATGTACATGGGCGGGCGGCTTGTGGTTTCGCACACGCTTACGGTCGGTGGCTACGTCACATACACCATGGTGCTGGCCTATTTAATCGCGCCGGTGATTCAAATTGTCGCCGTGGGAACGCAGTTGACGGAGGCCGTCGCCGGACTCGATCGCACCAGCGAAATTCTCGCCGAATCGAGAGAAGACAATGACCCGCAGCGTAACGTGCCGCTCGGTCCCGTTCACGGCGAAGTTGAATTTCGCGACGTCGTTTTTGCCTACGAGCCATCGAAGCCCGTCCTGCATGGCATCTCGCTCGAAGCCGCGCCCGGCACCGTCACCGCACTCGTTGGCCCCTCTGGTTCCGGCAAATCCACCATCATCAGTTTGCTCTGCGCATTCCACAAACCAGACTCCGGCCAGGTGTTGGTCGATGGCGTCGATCTCGCCACGGTTCGCTTAAGCGATTACCGCACCCAGCTCGGCGTGGTGCTGCAGGAATCCTTTCTCTTCGACGGCAGCATTCGCGAAAACGTGCAGTTCTCCCGACCCATGGCAACCGACGCCGAAGTACTGGAAGCCTGCCGCATTGCTCGTGTCGATGAGTTTGCCGAGCGCTTCCCAGAAGGCTACGAAACCGTTGTCGGCGAGCGCGGCGTCAAGCTTTCCGGCGGCCAGCGTCAGCGCATTTCCATTGCCCGCGCCATTCTCGCCAACCCCCGCATCCTGATTCTCGACGAGGCCACATCCAGCCTCGACTCAGAAAGCGAAGCGATGATTCAGGAAGGCCTCTCCTACCTGATGCGGGGCCGCACCACATTCGTCATCGCGCACCGGTTGTCGACGATTCGTCGTGCCGATCAGATTCTCGTTGTCGAAGAAGGAAGAATTATCGAGCGCGGCACGCACGACGAACTCTACGCCGCCCACGGTCGCTATTGGGATCTCTATACCCGCCAGCACGGCTTGCAAGCGAACCTTTTCCTCGCGCCCGGAGAAGGCGACAGCGTCCCTGAGGATGAGAACAAGAAAGAAGCGAAGAATGGCGACCTAAGTTTTAGCCAGGCTCTTCGCGAAGTACGCTGAAGCTGGGATGTTTACTCTAGCGGGATCGCAAACGAAGTCATTCTGAGCGCAGCGAAGAATCCAGAGAATATTCGCCTATCATTTGCAGCGATCGCACTCTGGATTCTCCATTCGCTTCGCTCGCTCAGAATGACGGACCCTCTATATCTTCAGGAGAAAGGCTCTATCCTTCCATCTGCACCACGCCAAGCTGCCACAGTAGGAAAGCATAGTCGAAAGCAATTTCCTTCAGATAGTCGTACCGCCCCGACGCGCCGCCATGACCCGCCTGCATGTTGGTGTGCAGCAGCAACAGATTGTCATCCGTCTTCACGCTGCGCAGCTTAGCCACATACTTCGCCGGCTCCCAATACATCACCTGGCTGTCGTGCAGCGACGTCCTTACCAGCATGGTCGGATACGCCTTGGCGGCCACATTGTCATACGGCGAATACGCCCGCATATATTCAAACGCCGCGGCTTCGTTAGGATTCCCCCACTCCTCATATTCCGCCACGGTCAGCGGCAGAGACGCATCCAGCATCGTGTTCATCACGTCGACAAAAGGAACATGCGACAGCACAACGTGAAACAGATCCGGCCGCATGTTCGCCACCGCACCCATCAGCAGGCCGCCGGCGCTGCCGCCTTCGATCGCCACGCGATCGTTCGCGCCGTAGCCGTTCGCCACCAGATATTCCGTCGCAGAAATAAAGTCTGTGAAGGTATTCAGCTTTTGCATCATGCGGCCGGCATCGTGCCAGGGCTTGCCCATTTCGCCGCCGCCGCGAATATGCGCATACGCCAACACCACGCCGCGATCCAGCAAACTCAGTCGATTTGAATTGAATCCGATCGGCAGCGAATACCCATACGATCCATACGCGTACACATACAGAGGATTTTTCCCGCGCTCCACCCGATCCCTGCGGTACACCACTGAAATCGGCACACGCACTCCGTCCGCAGCGGTCGCAAAGATGCGCTCCGATGCGTACAGCGTTCGATCGAACCCGCCGGGAACTTCCAACTGCTTCAGCAGCGTGCTCGTCATCCGTCTCCAATTCGTATTGAAATACAGAACTCGGCGTCACCAGCGACGTGTAGCCATAGCGATAGCTCATCACGTCGAATTCGCGATTCGTGCCCGGCGTCGCCGTATACGTCGGCTCAGGAAATGAAATGTCGCGCGGAGTTTTTCCCCCTTGCTCCGCCAGGCTGCCTTCACCTGTCAAATTGTGAATGCGCAGGCGAGGCAATCCCTGGTATCGCTCGCACGCCACAAAAAAATGCTGGAATAAATCGGCGTCTTCCAGCATCACATCGTCGCGATGCGGAACAATCTCCTGCCAATGCTCGCGTCCCGGCTGGTCGACCTTTGCTGTGACTAGTCGAAAATTCCGCCCCGTATCATTCACGCGGATAAAGAAAACTCCGTCGCGATGGTCCGCATAATACTCAATGTCATCGCGTCGCGGCTCGATGCAACGCAGCGTTCCCATGGGATCGTTCGCCGCCAGATACCATTCCTCGCTGGTGGTGTGACTGGCTGCCTCCACAAATAAATATTTCCCGTCGCGTGTGCGTCCAACGCCCACGTTGAAGCGCTCATCGGGGTCTTCCCAGGCAACCTCGCCGGTCGAGAACGCTTGCGTCGCCACATCCAGTTCCCGTCGAACAATCTGGTACGGCCGCTTCGTCTCCTCGTCCTCCACACTGTAGAGCAGCGTGCGATCGTCCGCCGCCCAGGTCACCGAGCCGACCCGCTCCGCCAACGAATGCAGCGTTTTTCCCGTCAACAGATTCTTCACATGCAGCGTGTACTGGCGAAAGCCGGTATTGTCGGTCGTGTATGCCAGCAGATTTCCATCGTCGCTCACCACCGACGCGCCCACCGACATAAAAGCCTCGCCCTCGGCCAGCTGATTCACATCCAGCATCACTTCTTCGTCCGCAAAACCTTCCACCGGAGGAACCGATCGCGGCTTTGAATCCTTCTCTGCGGGAACACGGCAATAGATGGGATATTGTTTGCCCTCCACGGTTCGCGCGTAATAATCGAACCGCCCCTCGCGATACGGTACGGAGACATCGGTCTGCTGAATGTGGCTTAGCATCTCTGCATACAGCGTGTCGATCAGGGGCTGCAATGGCTCCATCACCGCTGCGGTGTAGGCATTCTCCGCTGTTAAATAGGCCAGCGTTTCCGGGCTGTTTTTCTCGCGCAGCCACGCGTAATCATCCTGCAGCACTTCGCCGTGGAGTGCGAGACTGTGAGGATCCTTGCGGGCAACAGGGGGTTTTAATTTCGTCATCGGTCGCATGCATCTCCACTATAGAGGAGCCGACGGCCTACACTGAAGGCGTCGCGCGATCGCGCCACAAGACGAAGAAATCAAATGAAAACTGCTCCGCCCAAAAGGAATTCGACATTGCGACGTTTTCTGAGCCTCACACTCCAGATTGTTTTGCTGACGTTCGCAGGCTCGGCGCTGGCGCAATCCGTTTCGCCCGCACCGTCCAACCCGCAGTCAACGCAGACAACCGCGAGGCCCGCGCCACCAACCCGCGACCCGCATTCCCGCGGATTTGTCGCTGCCACAGAACTCCCCGACGGCGCTGTTCCTGCCGCGAATGTCGATGGAAACTTCATCCTCGGCCCGACGCACACCCCTGCGCCGCAGATGATGATCCACGCCGGGGTACCGCAGGGAACAGATCATTCAGTTCACGATGAATTCGGCCGACAGCAAGATCTATCCCGGCATCGCGCGCGAGCCTGGCACCTTCGGCACGCCCGATCCCACCAATCCGGCCAGGCTGATCGTCACCACCAGCCATCCCGCGCCGTATACGCGCCGCGTCGCCGTCTACGTTCCGACAGCAGTACGTTCCCGGCACCGTCGCGCCCTTCATCGTCGGCGCGGACGGCCCCGACAGCGCGCTGTTCACCGCGCTCGACAACCTGATCGCCGAACACAAGGTGCCGGTGATGATTGCCATCTCCATCGGCAATGGCGGCGGCGACGCCCAGGGCAGCGAGCGCGGCCTGGAATACGACACCATGTCCGGCCAATATGCCGAGTTCGTCGAGACAGGAAGTGCTGCCGCTGGTGGAAGCGAAAGCGCATGTGAAGCTGACCAAAGATCCCGACGGCCGCGCCACCATGGGCGGCAGTTCCGGCGGTTCCTGCGCGTTGATCATGGCCTGGTATCACCCGGAGCTCTACCACCGCGTCCTCACCTACTCCGGCACCTACGTGAACCAGCAGTGGCCGTACAATCCGCGAAACTCCGCACGGCGCGTGGGAGTTTCACGAGCATCTCATCCCCAGCAGCCCAGCCAAGCCGCTGCGCATCTGGATGGAAGTCGGCGATCGCGATCTCTTCAATCCGAACATCATGCGCGACAACATGCACGACTGGGTCGTCGCCAACGAGCACATGGCCAAGGTGCTCGCCGCGAAGGGCTATCACTATCAGTTCGTCTTCGCCCGCAACGCCGGGCATGTCGATCACGCCGTGAAGCAGCAAACGCTGCCGGAGGCGCTGGAATACATCTGGCAGGGCTATCCCATCGCGCCACAAAATAAGCATCGCAACTGAACCGGCTTTGGTGACCGCTTCCTGCACGAACCGCCACTTCCAATCGGCAGATCTTTTGTGGCGCGATGGAAACGATTGCGCCCCAATCTCTTGGATCGCTCCCGCAACTGATTCCTTTCTGGAGGGTCGAGCCATCCAAGCAGAGAGACCGCCTACACTAGAGGGTTGGGCAACCCACGTACTTTGGGAGTGATCTGTGACAGGAAACAATTGCCAGCCTTGGACTGCGCGCTTTGCTTTGCCTTTCGGAATATGGATTCTCGCGGGATTGGCTTATGCGCCTGCGTTTGCCCAGGCCCCAGCCCAGCCAGCCCCGCTTTCACCGGAGGCCTCGCAACTGGTGCAGCAGGCGCAGACCGTTTCCGTTCCCATCCACGCCTTCAGTCTGACAAATGCCGCCCCTGTCAAGGATTTGCAGCCGACTGACCTCACGCTGGACGTCGATAGCAAGCCCGCCAGCTTTCAACTTTCTCGCCCGTGGAGCAAGACCATCAATCCCAAAACCGGTCAGGCCGACGACCGGCCGAATATGCTGATCATCCTTCCTGCCGGTGGCCCGCTCGACCGCAACGGCATCGTCAATGAAACCATCGCCGCCCTGAAGACGGCGCCCGTCTCCGGCTGGAATATTTCCATTCTGGATGACAGCGGCAATCAGTCCTCGTATACCCGCCAGCTTCCGCTGGTCATTTCTGAGTTGGAAAAGATCGGCGCCGAAAACCCGCAGTCGATCAGCCTCGCCGATTGGCGCCACACAGCCGCCGTCGCCATTGCCGGCATGCGCGATCTGCCCGGCCGCCGCGTCGTTCTCTCGCTCGGCAACCTCTTTCATGAGGTTGTCAATCAGGGGTATGGCCAAGCCTATCAAGCCTTTGAAGTTGTCGACGTTACTAGTGCCGCTCGCGCCGCCGGCGTCATTCTTTACTCCACCGAAGCTTCCAGGGAGATCGATTCGCTGCGCAGGTTTCCTCCACCTTACTCGCTGGTTGGCACCGGCCCGTGGATGCTTGTCTCCGACAACAATTTCCTGGATGGCTGGATTTGCGGGTCCGTCACCGACACGCTGCAGCAGATTCGCAATGACGGTATGGCCGCCTATGATCTGGAGCTTCACGTCACGCCAAAGCAAATGAACGGCATGCCTCACATCGTGTCTGTCACACCGAACCGAAAGCAGATCATTGTGAACGCGCCCACCTTCTACATGGCCCCCAGCCTGACACAATTGCAGGAACTCTCCCGCGTGTCGGCCCCGTTGCGCGAGGCACTCAAGAATCCACCGTCCAACCCGGATGCGCCGCTTCAGCTCGGCACCCAAATGGAATACTTTCCGCACCCGGACGGCAAAACCGGAACCCAGCTCGTCAGCATGGGACTGTTGTGGACGGGCACCACTCCGCCTCCTTCTCCGATTGAAATGGTGGAGCAATTCCAGCAAAGCACCACAGGATTCAAGCTGGCCACAACGACAAGCCAAATGGATTGGTATGCGCGCGAACCCATCTGGAACACAGATATCGATGTCGGTCCTGGGGATTACCGTCTGAATGTCGCAGCCGCCGATCCAACCGGTAAATTCACCGCCGGGCAGTCCAAGGATTTCAGCGTCGCTCCCACCGACTCAGACGAAGAAGTTCGCATCAGTTCGCTGGTCATCGGCCGGTCGTGCGTATTTACGCCACCGCCGCTGCAAGGTCAGGATCAGCCGGCCCAGTCCCATTCCATCAACTATCTGCAGGCTGGCAACTGCACCATCCAGCTGGAACCAAGCCATTCCTATTCGCCACAAGATGTGGTCTGGACACTGGTTCGCATCACGCCAGTCGGCAAGCTGGCGAATCGGCCAGCGAAAGATTGGAAGGGCGAGTTCGACCTGGTCGACACGAAGGGTTCACGACTCGCGAAAGAGCCGCTTCAATGGCTCGAAGGGGAAGATGGCAGTTTCGTCGGCACCTCGGCCTTTCAGCTGGGCGATCCTAAGCTGAAGCTGGAGGATGGAGAATATGCAATCGTGCTGACGCTGAAAGGTCCCGGCATTGAACAGGATTACTCCGAGGACGCACCCTTCCTGGTATTCGGGGCCGCCAGTCCGGGCTCCGCGGAGTCCCATGGCCACCGCTAAATGCAATTCTTATCCAGAGAAGATGGCCGTCATTCTGAACGAAGGTCGCGCAGCGATCAAAGTGAAGAATCTCGGCATTTTTCAGGAGAAACGTCGGACAACGGGTTGCGGAGGGTATGCGGTGATCGAGTGAAGGTGGGGTATCACAACCAGGACTCATTCTGAGCGAGGTCACGCAGCGACCGTAGTGAAGAGTCCAGACAATCCTGGGAATAGATAGAGTTGCCATCACACTATCTATCGATCCTCAAATGAAAGGGTGTAAATGCCAGCAGCCGAAGCAATCGCCTAGGAAGCCTGCTCCCGCTCCAGACGCTGCTCTCGCAGCAAACTGCGCATGCGCAACCTGGCCGAAAAAACGGTGCGCTGAACTTCATGTTCCGACGTTTGCAGCAGCCCCGCGATCCGGGCATTGTCGTAGCCTTCCACATCGCGCAGCAGGAAACAAAGCCGTTCCCTCTCCGGCATCTGCCAAAGGGCCTCTTCCAGATCGGTCCGGCGCACATTTCTGTTCTCCAGGCCCTCCCCTTCCGAAGTCATCGCCGGCACCGGGTCGAAAGAAAAGCGGCGGTGGAGCTGCGACAGCAGCTCTTTGTCCAAGGCGGCGATGGTCGGCACCGTTTCTCGGTCGAAAGCTTCGATAAATGTCGACTGCAGAATGGCTTCCGCCTCCCGTTCGTCGCCCGTCATATAGTACGCAACAGAGAAAACGTGATGGCGATGGCTCTCAAACACATCGCGCTGCTCTGCCTGTGTGTTATAGCGGTGTGTAACCCTGACGATAATTGACTGTGAAATCGACGCGGGTCGCGGTAACATCATTCCGGCGGAATGTCCCATGTTGGAGTCGGAAAAGAACGGCATGACTTGCCATTCGTACATGCACGCCGTGGGCCACTTCCTCGCTCCACCCTGCTCCCCCAAAGGTCTGTGCCCTTAGGTAATGATTTTCATTTTGATGGAGGACTTCTTACGCCTTTAAGATTAAAAGAGCAGCCGCGCGCGGCACAAATACATCGAAGCACAAGCTTTGGAGACAAGTGGCATACAAATACCATCTATATGTACTTCTGTTCCACATGCGGGATCCGACGGCTTTGCCCGTCTAAAGTTTGTCTGGCATTTTTACAATAGGTGCTGAACACTTTACATGTTGTCCTATCTGAGGTCTTCGAGGCGGAATGACTGAGGAATCTTCAGCGATCGCGGTGGAAAGCTCAGCACGACCGTCCTCGGCGGTGGGCCAGATTCTTCTTATTTCCGGGGACTCTGCCCAGACAGATGCCATCGCCAAAATCCTGCAACACCAGACACTTCCATTACTGTCCTGCTCCTCTCCGGAGCATGCCATTGAGTCCCTGGCTTCGGATACCACCAATAATCCGCGAATCAACCTGGTTTTGCTGGATGCCAGCCCAGGCGCGAACCATCTTTTCCCGTGGCTGCGACTGGTCACCGAAAACCTGCTCGCCCCACTGGTGCTGCTGTGGAACTCCGATCGCGTCCAGATCCCGATCGTACTGATTACTGACTCTCTTCATGTGCCGCAAGCCGTGCAAGCCCTCCAGATGGGCGCGTATGACTATATCTTGAAACCTTTTTGTGGGGATGAATTAGTAGCCACAGTGCGCAGAACTTTGCAGTATCGCCGTTTGCAAACCCAGAACGACTTGTTCCGTCACCACCTGGAGCAGCTGATTAGCGCCCGCACCGAAATGCTGCAGCACAGTATGCGCCAGCTGGAAAACTCCTACGACGTGACCCTGGAGGCGCTGGGCAACGCCCTCGACTTGAAAGACGCTGAAACTGAAGGCCATTCCAAGCGCGTGACCGCTTACACACTGGCCCTGGGTCGCGCCCTCGGCCTGCCGGAGCCGCAGTTGCGCGTCGTAGGACGAGGCGCCTTCCTGCACGACATCGGCAAAATGGCGATTCCCGATGCCATCCTGCGCAAGCCCGCCAAGCTGACCCCGGAAGAGCGGGCCGTCATGCGCACCCACAGCGAGCTAGGGTATCAGATGATCCGCAAAATTCCGTACCTGCAGGAAGCGGCCGAGATCGTCTACTCTCACCAGGAACACTTCGACGGTTCCGGCTACCCGCGCAGGCTCCATGGCGAAGAAATTCACATCGGCGCTCGCATCTTTGCCGTCGCCGACACCTTCGACGCCATCACCTCAAACCGTCCCTATCGCAAAGCCAACACCATGGAGGCGGCACGGAAGGAAATCCTTCGCTGCGCCGGCACCCAGTTCGATCCATCCATTGTCGACGTCTTCGTGGCCACCCCGGACTCCATCTGGCTCGACCTTCGCGAAGGCATCATGCGCGACGGGTTTGCCTTCTCTCCCTTCGGCTACACCTTCGGCACCATTCCTTAGGTCCCAGCGCGGAATGACTGCAAGTTAAAAACAAACGTCATCCCCGGCGAAGGTCACCGCGGCGGCCTGCTCTGTATCAGGGCTCGACTTCTGTCGGGCCGCCTGCAGCAAACAATACATGGGCTTCAGCCCCTGACGCTGATGTGCGAATTGCTTCCATCTGATGGGTGTATGGATTTCATGGCTTCGTCCCCTTTGCCAACTCTGTGCGCCAAGGTCGAGAATGGCTGCACGAGCGTTTCTCTTCCTCCGAAATGCGATGGAGTTCACCAATGAGCAAGCTGACTGACAAAGAAATCCAGGAAAAACTGCCGGCACTCGATGGCTGGAGATATGACGCCGGCGAGCTGGTGCACGACTACGCCTTTGCGGATTTTGCGGCCGCCTTCGCGTTTGTGGTGCGGCTGGCGCTGCTCGCGGAAAAAGCGAATCACCATCCCGACATCGATATCCGCTATAACAAGGTGCGGGTCGCGCTGGTCTCGCACGACTCCGGCGGCGTCACCGCTCGCGATGTCTCCATGGCCGCAGAAATTGGCAAGCTCCCCCAGCATTGAAATGTACCCACGCACCACCGCCCCTATTGAGGACACCGTATGCCAATCACAAAGTATGAAGGAATCACGCTCACCAAAAAGGTAATCGTGTTGGAAGAGACCTGGCTGGTGAATTGTGTTTTGCGTGAGTGCGTAATTTTCTACTCGGGCGGCCCCTTCGATGTGGTGAATGCGACCTTCGATAGCTGCGAATGGAAATTCCAGGGAGCGGCCCAACTGACCTTCTCGTTAATGTCGATGATCGGTCTGATCCCGCCTCCGCAACTCTCCGCCCCGGTGCAACCATCGACCGGTTCGGTGAACTAACAAACGCAGCATGGCTGCAGATAGAAATATTGTTATCCCGAACGAAGGTCGCTGCGGCGATCTGCGTTGTATCCGGGCCCGACTTCAGTCGGGTCGTCCATGGCGCAAAACAGACTGGACTTCAGCCCCTGCGTACTGCAGATCGCATCGCTTCCATGATCGGATTTTCGAATGAGCTTTCAATTCGGGACACGTCCACCGTGGCTTAAGATATGATTGGCGTCAAATTCTCCCGTCTCGCGCGCTGACAGCCAATGACCACTCGGCATGCAAAGCTGCTTGAAATCCGCGATCGACAAGCTTCCGCCATTACCGGACATAAATTTTTTCTGTTGTTCGTTTTCCTGCTGCTGTATCTGCTCGTCTATCCCTACACGCAAAACAAGGGCGTTGCCTACTATCTTCTCCGGGTTCTGGGAATCGGCATCACGCTTTTGAGCGTTTATGCCGTCAGTTTCCGCCGCAGTCTGGTTTTCGTCGGCATGGCGCTGGCGATCCCAACTGTGATGGAACATCTACGCATTGCGAAACTGGACGCCAGTACCACTTCGCTGGCGACCATCTTGCTCACTATTGCCTTCGATACTTTCATCATTGTTGTGATTTTTCGCCGCGTGTTTGTTCACAAGCAGGCGACCGCGGAAACCATCTATGGCGCGCTCTGCATTTATCTCTTGGTGGGACTCGGCTTTTCCAGCATCTACACGTTGCTGGCCGCGGTGCAGCCGCATGCCTTCTACCTGGATCCGGCACTGACTCTCAACCCTGTGCTGAACCGCTTCGACCTGATCTATTACAGCTTCGGAACCATGACCTGCCTGGGGCCTACCGGGATCGCCGCTGTTTCAAATCAGGCCAGATCGCTGTCGCTGATCGAAGCTGTCCTCGGTGTCCTGTATCTCGCGGTGCTGATCTCAAGACTTGTCGGAGCTAGCCCGAAGATGTCGGACGACGCTTAACCGGCGCAACGCGATTCCGATTCATCCATCGAATCCCCGCGCCACTACATCAAGTCGGAGACGAATCCGAACGAATGTTCGCGCAATAATTGACCGGCGTGCCGCAAATCGCCCGCCCGCAACGCGTCGATGATAGGCTGATGCGACAGTAACGCTTCCGGCAACCGGTCGACACGCCGCTGCACATTCAATCGCGCGCGCATGCATATCCCCAGCGACTTCCAGGCGCGCACCACTTCCAGGTTTTCGCAGCGCTCGACAATCGAACGGTGAAAGTTGCGATTGTGGCACGCCACTGCCTGCAGGTCGCCCGCCTGTGCCGCCGCCCGCATCGCCGCGTATTCCTGTTCCAGTGTTCGCACTGATTCCTCTGGAAAATCTCGGATGAATTCCGTGGCCGCCTGTTCCAGAATGCCGCGCAATTGATACGCATCGCGCAGCTCGGTGGGCGACAGCTCGCGCACCCGCGCGCCGCAATACGGTTCCGACTTCACCACTCCGATGGCTTCCAGTTTGCGCAGCGCTTCGCGCACCGGAGCCTGGCTCACACGAAATTCGCGCGCCAGCGTCAACTCCTTCAGCCGCTCGCCGGGCTGATAGGTGCCGTCCATGATGCGTTCCAGGATCGTCCACCGCACGCGATCATGAGCGCAATTGCGGTCGGAACCGGCGCCGGCCGCCGGGTTTCTTTCACCCTCTTCGGCCATCATCGACGCAATCACAGACTTGATTTCTTCCGTGGAGGCGCGAGTGATGACGCGCTCAGAACTTGCATCCTCAACAGGCATTCGAACCGTTTCAGATCCGCTCATTGTTCGTTTCCGTTCCAAAATCGAGCTGGAGCTGTCTCATACACCATCGTTTCGCCACAACCTCTGTCTGCACCTGGTGCGTTTATTCCTTCGGCAACTGGCTGCGATCCCAGCCCCCACCCAGCGCCTTCACCAGCAGCACGCTGGCGGTCATGCGCCGCGTGACAAGATTGGCCGACGTCAGCTCACTGGACAGCACCACACTCTGCGCCTGAATCACGTTCAAATACGGATCCAGTCCGCGCGTGTACAGCTTCATGGCAATCTCCATCTGTTGTTGCGCGGAGCTCACCGCCCGGTTCTGGGTCTCCGTTTCGTGTTCCAGAATGTGCAGCGCGACCAGGTTGTCTTCCACCTCCTGATACGCGGTCAATACCGTTTGTCGATAATTCGCCACCGTGCTGTCGTAATTGGCCTGCGCCATGGTGTTCAGCGCGCGTCGTTGTCCCCAGTCCACCAGCGTATCCGCGGCGGACAGACCGACCGACCAGAATGTACTCGGGCCCGTGAACCAGTTTCCCGGGTTGCCGCTCTCCACACCGCCGATGCCTGTAAGCGAAAAATTCGGGTAGTACGCAGCGCGCGCGATGCCGATCTGCTCGTTGGCCGCGGCCATTTGCCGCTCCGCAATCGCAATATCCGGACGCCGTTCCAGCAGCTGCGATGGCAGGCCAGGCGGAATGATCGGCGGCGTGTACTGCACCACGCGTGCCGGAATCGTGAGCGATGCCGGCGGTTCCCCAATCAGGATTGCAATCGCGTGCTCATCCTGGGCCCGCGCAATGGCCACATCCTGATCCTGCGCGCGTGTCGTCTCCAGCTGGGTTTGCGCCTGCTGCACGTCCAATTGCGAATCCAGTCCCGCGTGGAACAACTGCGTGGTCAGCAGCAGCGCCTTCTCATCCGCTGCCACCGTCGCATCCAGAATGGATTGCTGCGCGTCCAGGCCACGCATCTGGAAATAATCCAGCGCCAGCTCGGCCTGCAGAATCAATTGGACGTTCACCACGTCGGTGGAGCTGGCCTGCGCATTCTCCCGCGCCGCCCGCACTGTGCGTCGCACCCTGCCCCAGATATCCGGCTCCCAGCTCACCGTCAGGGGAATCGAAAAGTCGTTGTACTGATTGTTGATCCCGCTGAAATAGTTGGCGCGGTTCTCTGAATTGTGCTGCCGGGTCACACTCACGCCGGCGTTCAAAAACGGAAAATAATTCGCCCGCTGATACTTCACCATGGCTCGTGCCTGCGTGTATTGCGCCATGGTAACCTTCAACGACTGGTTGGAGACGCTTACCTTCTGCTCCAGCGAATTCAGTTCCGAATCTCCATACACTTCCCACCAGTGGCCGCGAATCTGCTCGTCGGCAGGTTGCGCAGGCTGCCACCCAGCCACAGATTTAAATTCCGGCGTCGTCGGCGCGCTGGGCTGGTGATAGTTCGGCCCAACCATGCATCCGGTCACGCAGAAGATCAGCGCCATCGCCGCCCACACACCCGTCTGATCGTGGAGAAGCTCCGCATCATGAAGGGTTCCCTGCATCCGACGACCCCACCGGTGCACCATTGCCTGCCGACGAACCTGGCTGTACCGGCTTGCCATCGACATCGACGACATGCACCGCTTCGTTTTCTGTGATCGAGTCCGGCGGATTATTGATGACCCGATCCTGCGGCGTCAGGCCGGTGAGCACCTCGATGGTTGTCCCCCAGTCGCGGCCCACTGTGATCACATGCAGATGAGAATGGTTTTGCGCGTCGACAGTGACAACCCGCAATCCCTCAGAACGGAAGAGCATGGTGTCGACCGGTATAATCAGCGCCGGATGCTTGATTGGAAGCTGCAGATGAACCTGTCCATACGCACCCGGCAACAACTCATGTTTCTGGTTGGGAATATCCACTTCCACCGTCAGCGTGCGCGTGTTCAGGTCGATCGCATTCGCCGTCCGCACAATTGTGCCTTTGAAAACCCGGCCCGCAAATCCCGGTACATCGATGTTTGTCTTCACCCCCGGCCGAGCCTCGGATACATACACACCGGGGACATTCACAAAGATTCGCACCGTATTCATGTTGGAAATATGGAACAGTTCCCGCGGACCGTTCGTGCTCATTCCAACCGTACTGATGTTTCCGGCAGAATTGCTGGAGCTGCCGGTTCCGCCGTTGCTCCCCGAATCCACCAACTGGCCCACATCGACATTGCGCGCCGTGATCACTCCATCAAACGGCGCATAGACGCGTTCGAAGGATTGCATTTCCAGCAGCTGATTCAAGCTTTGCTGCGCCACAGCTACCGACGCCGTCTGGGCGCTTTCCGTCTGCGTCGCCGTATCGATGGATTGTTTTGACACCGCTTCTGTTCCGCTTAATCCTTGGTAGCGTTGAGCCGTCACGTGCGCCAATCCCAGATTGGCCTTGGCCGTGACCAGGCTGGCGCGAGCTTCATCCACCTGCCGGTCCAGCTCGGGAGTTTCAATCACCGCCAGCAGCTCGCCCTTGTGCACATGCGCGCCAATGTCGTGGTACCACGCCTTCACGTAGCCATTCGTCCGCGCATAAATCGGCGCATCGGAAAAAGCCTGGATCGTTCCCGGCAGCAACACCTCCTGCATCGGCTCGCCCATCTGCGGGGTCACAACGGCAACGTCCGGCACGGCCATGCTGTCTGTTTCTTTGCGCAGCGCGGCCCGTGCATGCATGCGCGGAAGTATCCCGATGATCGCCACCACGACGGCGACGACGAACAGCACGATCACAATCGCCACGGTGCGCCGAGTCGCCTCTCGAGTGGGCTCCAGCGAGTGTTTCTGCGGCGCGCCCGACGATGCACCCCGCCCTCCCGCTGCTTGCTTTTCCGTTTCGCTCATGACTCTTGCTCCTCAGAAGATTCCGCCAGCGGCTTCGATCTTCCATGCACCAGGCTGAAAAATACCGGTACGAAAAACAATGTGGCAGCGGTCGCAAACAACAGGCCCCCGATCACCGACCGGCCCAGCGGCGCATTCTGCTCCCCACTGGCTCCAATCCCCAACGCCATCGGAAGCATCCCGATTATCATGGCCAGGGCCGTCATCAACACCGGCCGAAAGCGGGTGAAGCCGGCAATCATAGCGGCTTCAACAGCGCTGGCCCCGCGCACTATTTCTTCCCGCGCAAAGCTGACCACCAGGATGCTGTTCGCCGTCGCCACGCCCATGCACATAATGGAACCCGTCAGCGCCGGAACGCTGATGTGCGTGTGCGTCAGAAAAAGAAACCACACAATTCCCGTTAGCGCCGCCGGCAGCCCCGCGATGATCACGAATGGGTCCAGCCACGATTGAAAATTCACCACGATCAGCAGGTACACCAGGACAATGGCAAACAGCAGGCCGCCGATCAGTCCGCTTGTCGAAGAACGCATGGTCAACACCTGGCCGCGGACAACGATGCGCGAGCCACGCGGCAGATGTTTGTTCGCGCTCGCCACAACCTGGTCCACTTGGTTCGCCACCGAGCGCAGGTCTGTCCCATCCACCGACCCGTAAATATCGATCACCGGGATCACGTTGTAGTGGCTCACGGAGCCGGCCTCTACGCCGCGATGAACGCTGGCCAGGTTGGAAAGAATCTGCAACGGCGCACCGCTGCTGCCGGTAACGGGAATATTCCTCAAATCCTGCAGCGTATCCATGCGGTATTGCGGAGTTTGCACCGCGATCTCGTAGCTGACGCCGCTATTCCAGTTCAGCCAGAATTGCGGTGACGTCTGAAAGCTGCCGCTCAATGAGGTCAACACGCTATCCGCCACGTCGGCCTGGCTTAACCCAACCTGTTGTGCCTTGGTTCGGTCCACATCGATCGTCATGTTCGGCGAATCGAGCGATTGCTGGATGTGCAGGTCGACCGCTCCCGGAATCCTCCGCAGTTGCGACATCATGGATTCCGCCAGAGCATGGTTGGCATCGGTATCCGCGCCGATAATCTGGACATCGAGCGGCGCCGGCAAACCGAAGTTCAGGATCTGGTTCACGATGTCGGTCGGCAGAAAATAGAATGTCACGCCCGGAAAGTCCCGCGCCAGCTTTGCGCGCAATGCTTGAATGTATTCGTCCGTGGGACGATGTTTCTTTTCCAGGGCCACCGTGATGTCCGCGTCCCAGGAACCGCTGGTTCCGGAATTGCTGTAGGAAAGATTGATGCCACTATAGGGCAGCCCGATGTTATCGATGATGGTGCCCAGTTCGTCCTTGGGCACGGTGTCGCGAATCGTTTGATCCACCCGATCGCACAGCGCCGCCGTATCTTCAATGCGCGTACCCGTGTGGGCGCGTATGTGCAGCTTGAATTGTCCCGCATCGCCTTGCGGAAAAAAATCCTGCCCCAGCCACGGAAACAAAGCCGCGATCGATACCGCGCACACTAGAAGGAATCCCACCAGAAATATGCCGCGATGATGCAGGCACACCACCAGGATTTCGCGATACCCAAGCCGAATCCGCTCAAACCGGTCCTCGAACTTCATCTGCAGGTTCACCAGCGGATTGCGGCTGTGCCGGCGACGATCCAGATCGCCCTCTTCATGCGGATACAGCAGATATTTCGCCATGGTCGGCACAATAGTGCGCGACAGAAAATACGACGCCAGCATGGCAAAAACCACCGCCTCGCCCAGCGGCACAAAAAGATATTTGGCAACTCCGCCCAGGAAAAACAAGGGCACAAACACGATGCAAATGGAAAGCGTGGACACGAATGCCGGCACAGCAATTTCCGCGGCGCCATCCAGAATCGCCTGCTCCACTTCCTTGCCCATTTCCAGGTTGCGATTGATGTTCTCAATTTCTACTGTGGCGTCGTCGACCAGAATTCCAACCGCCAGAGCCAGTCCGCCCAGCGTCATAATGTTGATGGTTTGGCCCAGACTGCTGAGCACGATCAGCGAAACCAGCACCGACAAAGGAATGGAAACCGCGATGATGACCGTGCTGCGCCAGCTGCCCAGAAATACAAGGATCATGATGGCCGTCAGGCAGGCCGCGATAATTGCCTCGATCACCACGTCGTTGATGGCGGCGCGAACGAAGATGGATTGGTCGTTCACCGGACGAATCAGGAGTTGCGGTGGCAATGTGGCTTTAACCCGGGGAAGAATCCGCCGCACATTCGCGACCACGTCGAGCGTTGACACGTTCCCTGTTTTCTCAATCGTCATCAGCGCCGCGCGCTGCCCGTTGACGCGCAGGATATTGGTCTGCGGAGGAAATCCGTTGCGCACGTGCGCCACGTCGCGAACATAGATCGTCGCACCATTGGCCGTTTTGATCGGGATGTTATTCAGTTGTTCAATGGTGCGCGGGGCGCTATTGGTTTCAATCTGATATTCGAAGGTCCCGATCTTTTCGGTCCCAGCCGGCAAAATCAAATTTTGCTCGGCGAATGCCTGCACCACATCGGCCGGCGACAGGTGCATCGCCTGCAGCTTCGCGCTGTCGAGATCCACCTGCACCTGCGGTTGTTTGCCGCCGTACGGCCACGGACTGGACGCCCCTTGGACCGTGGCAAGCTCGGGGCGCAAAAAGTTGGTGGCCAGATCGAACAGCCGTTGCTGGCTCAGGCCCTTGCCGGAAAGAGCCAGGTCCAACACCGGCACCGAGGAGGCGTTGTACGTGATGATCAACGGAGGCTGGGAACCTGGCGGCATATGCCGCAGCATTGTCTGCGAGATCGCTGTCACCTGCGCAACCCCAGTCTCGACATTGACTCCCGGATGAAAATAGATTTTGCTGACGGAAATCCCTGTGACTGCCTGGGTTTCAAGGTGCTCAATGTTGTCGACCGTGGTCGTCACCGCGCGCTCGAAAATGCTGTCGATTCTGTCTCCCATTTGCTGCGGCGACAGACCGGTATAGCCCCAGATCACGGTCACGACCGGAATATTAACGTTGGGAAAAATGTCCGTCGGCGTGCGCAGAATCACCGTGATCCCAAGAATAAGGATGAGCAGGGAAAGGACAACGAACGTGTAGGGCCTGCGTAATGCCAGGCGAACTATCCACATACGGGGTTCCCAATCAGCGTGGAGGGTCGAAGTTGGTCGACGTACGCAGGAGCGAGCAGCGAATTATCGATAATCCAACAATACACCCGAATCCCGGCCTTTGCATCCGCAAAGCGTCGAAATCGTTTCATTTCGTAACCAATACCCGCCTGAACTGCGCCAGATAAGCCCGTATTCGCAATCAGCACTCATGTGCATCTGAACAACTTAGGAGGAGACTCGCAGGATGTCGATCGTCACGTGCGGTTTGAATTCAAAGTGAAGCACGCCCAGGTTCATTCCCGCATCGAGGACTACGCTCTAATTGGTGACTGCGAAACAGCGGCGCTGATTTCTCGAACCGGCTCCATCGACTGGCTCTGCTGGCCCGACTTTTCTTCGCCCGCCTGTTTTGCGTCGCTCCTCGGCACCCCCGCCAATGGACGCTGGCAGTTGGCCCCCACCCAGCGCTTCCGCTCCCAACGGCGTTATCGAGATCACACACTGATTCTCGAGACCACGTTCTCCACTCGCACCGGCAAGGTCATGCTCACAGACTTTATGCCCATCCGCGGCAAACATTCTGATGTTGTGCGCCTGGTGCACGGTATCGAAGGACGAGTCTCGATGACGATGGAACTGGCGCTGCGATTCGATTACGGCCGCAGCATTCCCTGGCTGCAGCACCCCTACAAACACGACTTCCTCGCCACCGCCGGCCCCGGTACCGCCTACCTGCGCACGCCCATCGCCGTTGAATTTCACGAAGGAACCATGTCGGCCGAATTCGAAATTAAAAAAGGCCAGACGATTCCCTTCGTCCTCACCTACGCTTCTTCGTTTGAGGACATTCCAGAGCGCGTAAGCCCAAAGACCGCCCTGCAGCAGACAGAACGCTACTGGAAGAAGTGGGCGGCACGTTGCCTTTACAAAGGCAAATGGGCAGCCGAGGTGGAGCGGTCGCTGATCACATTGAAAGCCCTGACCTATCGGCCTACCGGCGGAATGGTTGCCGCGCCGACGACCTCCTTGCCAGAACAGTGCGGCGGCACGCTCAACTGGGATTATCGATTCTGTTGGCTGCGCGATGCCACCTTCACCTTATTAGCGCTGATGAACGCCGGCTACAGCCACGAGGCCGCGGCATGGCAGCGGTGGCTGGTGCGCACCGTCGGCGGCGAAGCCTCTCAGGTGCAAATTCTGTACGGCTTGCGGGGCGAGCGACAGATTCCTGAATCGGAAATTCCCTGGCTGCGCGGCTACCAGAATTCCAAACCCGTGCGCGTCGGCAATCAGGCGGCAGAACAGTTCCAGCTCGACATCTTCGGCGAAATGGCGGATGCCTTGTATCAGGCCCGTCGCGGCAACGTCGATGTGGACCCGCGCGATATGCAACTGCATCTCCAGCTGGTCGCGTATCTCCGCACCGTGTGGCAACAGCCCGACTCCGGCATTTGGGAAGAGCGAGGAAAGCCCCGTCAATTCGTCTACTCAAACGCCATGGCCTGGGTCGCTCTCGATCGCGCCATTAAGAGTTTCGAGCAGCACGGTATGGAGGGCCCCGTCGAGGAATGGAGACTCCTCCGCAAAAAACTGCACGACGAAGTGTGCCGCCACGGATTCAATCGCAAGCTGAATAGCTTTGTGGCATATTACGGCGCCACGAAACTGGACGCTTCCCTGCTGCTGCTGCCTCTGGTTGGCTTCCTGCCGGCCACGGACAAGCGCATGCTTGGAACCATCCGTGCTATCGAAGAGCACCTGATGACCGGCGGCTTGTTGAAACGCAACCGTCCCGACCGCACGTCTCAACGGCAAGGAGCGTTTCTGGCTTGCAGCTTCTGGCTGGTGCACGTCTTGACGTTGGTGGGCAGAAAGCACGATGCCGAGAAGCTGTTCAAGAAGCTGTTGCGGCTCAGAAATGATGTCGGCCTGCTCTCGGAGGAATACGATACGCGCGCTCACCAGCTGACCGGAAACTTCCCGCAAGCTTTGTCACATATTGCGTTAGTGAATGCTGCCTTCCATCTGGATCCCCGGCCAGAACATCAAACTCGTGGATAACTGGAGGACTGGCTGGAGATTCCGATGATCACGCTTTACTTAGCTGGAGGATTTTTTCTTCGGCACCTTGGCGCCCGATTTTCTCGCTTCCGACAATCCAATCGCGATGGCCTGCTTTCGGCTGGTCACTTTTCGCCCCGATCCACTCTTCAGCTTTCCTTTCTTGTACGCCTTCATTTCCCGCTCGACACTCTTCCCTGCCTTGGGACTATATTTTCTGGTGCTCGACTTCTTTTTGCTGGAGCTTTTTTTTGCGGAGCTTTTCTTCGATGAGGATTTTTTCGTACGGCTCGAACTGCTGGATTTCTTGGTTGCCATAGACGTTCTCCCTTTCACTCCCGTTGGAAGCCGTCAACGAACGCAAGGTTGCTGGTGAAACGCCGCCGTGTGAACACGATGAGGCCAGGACTTCTTTTTCAGCCGCAACCCTCCCGCCTCACCATCGCCAACCGAACAAAATAGAATGGAGATATTCGCCCGGCTGGTTTTCTCTGTTCTTCGCGTGTTCGCGCACGCCATAAATGTTGTCTCATGGAGCGCGCCGGCGCGTATGGTAAGCATTGGGAAATAGAACAAGGACGCCGATGATGCGTAGAAATAGCGGCCCGATCACGAGCTGCATATCCGCTGCTGTGCTTTCCCTGCTGGCCTGCTTCGTGCTGGGCTGCGGGCAGCGGCAGGCTCGACCGGGGCCACTCATCGGTCACGCTCCAGACGCTTTGCAACCCGGCAGAGTCGAGTCGACCCAGAACCCGCAGGTCGCCCTCTACACCATCGTTCCGCAATCGGCGGCGCAGGTTACAGTGGCCTTTGGGCCCACCACCGACTATGACAAGCAAACCTCAATCGTCGCCGATTCCGGCGGTCAGCCTGCGAACATTTTTGTTGCAGGCATGCGCGCCGACACAACCTACCACATGCGCGCGTCCGTCCGCTTTAAAGACGGCACCGCACTCAACGATGTCGACCACACCTTCACCACGGGACACTATCCGGCAGATTGGATTCCGCCAATCACGGTGCAAACCACCGGGGCTCCGCAGCCTGGGGTTGAGTTGTTGAATCCCACCATTGGGCAAAGCTCGCAGGCAATCGCAACGGACCTGAATGGAAATGTTTTATGGGCGTACGACTACCCAGATCGCGAATCCTCGTCGTGGGTGCAATTTCATCGCTATGTGCACTCCGCCTATCTGACGCTTGTTGGCTGGCGCGATTGGGTCGGTGAGAAGTTGGGCCTGCACCCAGGCGGCAAGCCGATGCTGTGGGATGCATCCCTTTGGAAGGCGCCCCCTCCCGACCGTCGCTTCGGCACCATCATCAATCCGATCAAGCTGCTTCCCAATGGCGACTTCGTCATGGTCATCGGATTAGCTTCGCACGCGCTGCTGGATAGCCCCGACGGCAGCCCGCCGCCTCGACACTCCGAGTCTGGTGCGCGAGATCAATCTCGCCGGCCAAACCGTACGCCAGCTCTCGATCGCCGATCTGAACAAGAAACTTCGTGCCACCGGATACACCGGACCCAAGCTGGAAATTCTGCACCATGATGTGGCGGTCCTGCCCAACGGCCACTGGATCGTGATCGCGAATGGCACCCGGGAGTATTCCAATCTTCCTGGCTATCCGGGCACAACCCGCGTCGTCGGCGATGTCCTGATCGACCTCGATACGAATCTCAATCCGGTGTGGACCTGGAACGAGTTCGACCACCTGGATGTGCGTCGTCATCCCATGGATTTTCCTGACTGGACCCACACGAATGCGGTTGTCTACACCCGCGACGATGGCAACCTGATCGTTTCCATGCGCGCGCAACATTGGGTCATCAAAATCGATTACGACAATGGCCACGGCACGGGCAAAATTCTATGGCGGCTGGGAGCAGGCGGCGACTTCAAACTGCTCAATGGAAATTCCCCGACCGACTGGAACTATGGCCAGCATAATCCCACAATCTTCGGCGATCGCGATGCCGGCGTTTTCGACCTGGGCATGATGGATAACGGCAACAACCGCGTGATGCCCGACGGAAAAGCCTGTGGCTCGAAAGGTGCGCCAGCCTGCTACACCACGGTGCCCATCTTCCGCATCGATGAGAAGGCGAAGACGGCCACGCTGATTTTTAACGATATCTTTCCGCCCAGCCAGTACTCCATGTGGGGCGGCGGCGTAGAGCCTTTAGCGAACGGAGATGTGCAGATTGATTTGTGCCATCAAGGCAAGGCTTCCAATATTTATGAGGTCACCCGGAGCGCCAATCCCAAAGTGATTTGGCGCATGCAAGTTGCGCGCAACAACGTCTACCGGGCTCAGCGTCTGCCCAGCCTCTATCCCGGTGCGCAATGGTAGAAGAAGTCCGGTTCACGCAAACGAGATCGCGTGCGAACGGGTGCGTCAGCCGGCGACCAATGCCGTCTTTCCGTTCTCTGCGTCCACAAATGCCGCTTCATGCTGCGCAGGAACCACCACCAGCTCGCCCATGCGCCAGGTGTGCGGATAGTTGGTTCGACTGACGATCTTCCAATCGGGAGCGGCAAACTCCACCAACACCGCGTTGTCGACATCATTCAATACGATGTTGCCATTCGGCAGGCGAGTACAGTCCTGAATCCAGCCGCCATCATAAAAAATATTTCCGGTGACTTTCAGATCGTCGTCCAGCAACACCAGCTCCTTCGACAGACTGTTGCAGAAAATCCATCCGCCCGGAATTTTCTCCAGACTATGCGGTCGCGCCAGGCCTTCCATAATGACTTCGCCCTTTTGCTGCTCTGGCGGAAGACTGCGATCAATCTGAATCAAAACTCCCTGGTGAAACAGCAACGCCAGGATGAAGCGCTCTTGCTCTGGATCGCGCACCACGGCGCAGTTCACGTGCGTGCTCTGGTAGCGCGTGTGGTAATACAGGTTGCGATGTTCTCCACCGCGTCCGCTGGGGCGCGTATCGCCGGAGGGTGTGACATCGTAGCCATGTTCCGCCGCCCACCATTCCCAAATCACGTTGCCTTGCAGATCCACTTCGACCACCAGGTCAGTACCGCACGCCGCTGCCATCAGCCCGCGCTTCGTTCTCTCCAGGCTGTGCAGATCGTTGAAATACGGATGCGAAATGCGCTGCAGCAGCTTGCCCGGCTCGTTCGGCTCCAACCCGATGCGGAAAATATTTCCTGCCTCAAAATCGTTCATGTACAGCTGGCCGTCGGCAAAACAATACCCCGCCGGATTGCCCAGCAGCTTCTCCCACTCGGACTGCCAGATGATCTTGCGCGTGTCCCAGTCGTACACCACGAACGTTCCTGCATAGTCGGAGGGCGCATCCATGGTCGGCCCCAGCTCGTCCGCCGGCAAAAAACGGTACTCTTCCTTCATCCATTTCAGCGGAACTTCTGATTGTGGTGCAGCCGCAATGCGTGTGGTTGGGACTTTCTGGCCAGGGACGGGAGGCAATCCGCCTTCAATCTTCCAGCGCGCCCGAAGCCGCTGATTGTCTGTGGTGTATACAGAAGCTGCCAATAACATTCAATCAGGATACACGAAGAAAATCGGTCATAGGGAGCGCTGCCTGTTCCCACGCTCTGTTTTCGTTTCACAGAATGTTCTGTCGTCTTTCAGCCAAAGCGAATTTCGTGTTGTCGATGACACGCAAATTAAATCTAGATACCTAAAGTACTTTCGTCCTTACTTAAGTAATGTTTTCATGTTAAATTTAGCCGAACATTGCACTGTCGTGCTGCCTGCCGTTTTTCATAAACCATAAGAATCCAATCGATTCGATAGCCTTGAGGAGAATTTTGAGATGGCCAGAAATTGCGTTCGTTTTGGCGCATGCACGTTACTTGCAGCGGCAGCGGTTTTGACTGGATGCAGCACCGGATCCAGCAGCATGGTCAATGCGGTTTCCCCCACCACGACTGCCAGCATCAGCGCTACATCCTATGACTTCGGCCAGAATATCGTTGGCAATCCTGAGACCCAAACCGTGGTTGAAGTCACCAACACCGGCACCAATCCGCTGAACCTGAATCCCACCATTGTCGGATCGACCCCCGGCTTCACGGTGGTCACCGCTCAATCCTGTGGAACCAGTCTGGCGGCGGCCTCCAGCTGTCCCGTCGTCATTACCTATGATCCGACGGCGGCTGGGTCGCAAAGCGCAACCCTCAATCTCGGTCTGGCCAATGTACCCTTGCCGCTGGCTCCAGGGTTAGTCGCCCTGACCGGAACCTCGACTGCCTTGACCGCCAGCATCAGCGCTACATCCTATGACTTCGGTCAGAATATCGTTGGCAATCCTGAGACCCAAACCGTCGTCGAAGTCACCAACATCGGCACCGATCCTCTCACCCTGAATCCCAGCATTGTGGGATCGGCTGTCGGCTTCACGGTGGTCACCGCTCAATCCTGTGGAACCACTCTGGCTGCGGCGTCGACTTGTCCCATCGTCGTTACCTACGATCCGACGACCGCCGGAATGCAGACCGCAACGCTCAATATTGGTCTGGCCAATATTCCTCCCGGATCGGCCCTAGGGTCAGTCGCGCTGACCGGAACCTCGGCTGCCATGACAGCCGGTACCGTGGCCGCCACCAGCAATCCGCAGGTCGCGCTCTATACGATTACGCCTCCATACCCTGGCACTGTCACGGTCAACTTTGGCCCCACCACCAGCTATGGCAAACAGACCTGGTCAGTGGCTAGTCCCGCCGGCGGCGGTCCGGTCAGCATTGAAGTCGCCGGCATGTTGGGCAGCACTGCCTATCACCTGCAGGCCGCCGTCACCCTGGCCGACGGCGTCACCGCCACCGATGTCGACCACACTTTCACCACCGGCGCCGTACCCGGAACGATTCAGTCGCAAATCACAACCACGACGCCAGCGGGTCAAACGCCACAAGGCGGGATCGAAATGTTGAATCCGATCGTGGATCACCCGGCCATCGTCGCGACGGATCTGTCCGGCAAAGTGATTTGGACCTATAACCCTCCGGAGCAACCTCGGGGGAGCGCAGTGGTATTCGCCGAAGCAATTGGCGAACGGCGATCTCATCGCTCTCGGCGAGCGTCTCTTCCTCCAGTGTCCTTCATACTGCGGTGCCACCCGGTGCAGCGACCCTGGTGCGCGAATTCGATCTCGCCGGGAATACGGTCAAGCAAATCACGATGGCAGAACTCAATGCGAAGCTTGCGGCTGCAAACTATAACATCACTCTTTTAACTTTCCATCACAATGTAACCGTTCTACCCAATGGCCATTGGCTCTTGCTGACGAACACCTTTAAGAATGTCGTGTTGAACGGCCAGACAACGCCAACGCAGGTTTTAGGCGACGTGATCGTTGACTTGGACACCAATTTGAACGTCGCTTGGGTGTGGAATGAATTCGACCACCTCGATGTGAATCGCCATCCAACCGCATTCCCCGATTGGACGCACACAAATGATGTCCTTTATTCCAAGGACGACGGCAACCTGCTCGTCTCGATGCGCCACCAAAGCTGGGTGGTTAAGGTGGATTACAACAACGGCGCAGGCGCAGGCGATATTCTTTGGCGCCTGGGATATCAAGGGGACTTGCAGCTGGTTGGCGGAACCGATCCGACGGATTGGTTCTACGGACAGCATCAGCCAGGATTCACCACTCCAAACACAACTGGCATCTTCGGCCTGACTCTGATGGACAACGGCGATTTCCGCATCTTCCCTGCCGGCGTCACTTGTGGAACCGGAAGCGCGCCGCCATGCTTGTACAGCACCATCCCAGTGTTGCAAATCAACGAGGCGGCAAAGACTGCAACGCTGGAGACGCATCAGATGTTGCCAACCAACCTCTACAGCTTCTTTGGCGGAAACGCTCAAATGCTTGCCAACGGCGACTTGGAATACGATCTGTGCGGCCTGGCGGGTGCCCCCAATTCGCAAATCTTCGAAACGCCGAATCAGAGCACGCCGCAAACAGTCTGGAATATGAAAGTAGCTGGAAATTATTTCTATCGCGGATATCGACTGCCAAGCCTCTATCCCGGAGTGCAGTGGTAGGACATTGAGAACCACGAACGGATTCCATGCTCACTGATAAGAGCTTGAATCACAGCCTTGAGGAGAATTTTGAGATGGCCAGTAATTGCGTTCGTTATGGCGCATGCACGTTACTTGCAGCGGCAGCGGTTTTGACTGGATGCAGCACCGGATCCAGCAGCATGGTCAATGCGGTTTCCCCCACCACGACTGCCAGCATCAGCGCTACATCCTATGACTTCGGTCAGAATCTCGTTGGCAATCCTGAGACCCAAACCGTGGTTGAAGTCACCAACACCGGCAGCAATCCGCTGAACCTGAATCCCACCATTGTGGGATCGACCCCCGGCTTCACGGTGGTCACCGCTCAATCTTGTGGAACCACTCTGGCGGCGGCCTCCAGCTGTCCCATCGTCATTACCTATGATCCGACGGCTGCTGGGTCGCAAAGCGCAACCCTCAATCTCGGTCTGGCCAATGTACCCTTGCCGCTGGCTCCAGGGTTAGTCGCGCTCGACCGGAACCTCGGCTGCGATGACAGCCGGCACCGTGACCGCCACCAGCAATCCGCAGGTCGCGCTCTATACGATTACGCCTCCATACCCTGGCACTGTCACGGTCAACTTTGGCCCCACCACCAGCTACGGCAAACAGACCTGGTCAGTTGCCACTCCCAGCGACGGTGGTCCGGTCAGCATTGAAGTGGCCGGCATGTTGGGCAGCACTGCCTATCATCTGCAGGCCGTCCGTCACCCTGGCCGATGGCGTCACCGCCACCGATGTCGACCACACCTTCACCACTGGTGCCGTGCCGCTCATGGGAGGCCCGCAGTTTACCAGGCAGAAGCAGCCTCAGCACTCGGCGACGATTCCTGCAGGAATGACGCCGCAATCTGGGATTGAGATGATCACCGGCGTCGCTGGACCCGCACAGGGTCTTTATGCAACCGATCTCAATGGCAACGTGATCTGGACATACCCCTTCAAAGACGAGGTCCCCGGCGCCGGAATCAACGGTGCAAAGCTCCTTCCGAACGGGAATATTATTCTGGACTTCGGAGCCAGTTCGGAGGTACCCCTGTCCGGCCCCATCCCTTCAAATTTACCCATCATGATCCGCGAAATCGACCTGGCCGGAAATACAATCCACCAGATTTCCATGGCCCAGCTCAATGCCGCACTGGCAGCCAATGGTTTCAACGGGCTCGTGCTTCAAACCTTTCACCATGAAGTCACTCCGCTGCCCAACGGTCATCTACTGGTGATGTCCAACACCCTGAAGAGTGTGGTCTTAAACGGCCAGACAACGCCGACCAAGGTCCTGGGCGATGTTGTTGTCGATCTTGACCCGAATTGGAATCCGGTCTGGGTGTGGAATGAATTCGATCACCTCGACGTCAACCGCCATCCTTACATGTTTCCGGACTGGACCCACTCCAATGCCATCGTCTATTCCTCTGACGACGGGAATTTTCTCGTCTCGATCCGCCATCAGAACTGGGTCGTCAAAGTGAACTATGCCAATGGCACCGGCGATGGCAGCATCCTTTGGAGGCTCGGACAAGGCGGAGATTTCACGCTGATGAACAATGGCCAGGTGGACAACGATCCCGCCGACTGGTTCTTCGCCCAGCATGGCCCCAGTTTCGTCGGCAAAAGCAACGCAGGTATTTTCAATCTGGTGCTCATGGACAATGGCGACGACCGAATATTCTCTCCCGGCGTGACTTGCGGCACCGGCAGCGCACCTCCCTGTTTGTATTCCACCGTCCCCATCTTTCAAATCAACGAGTCGAAGATGACCGCCACGTTCACATTCCACCAGATCATTCCGCCCAACATGTACAACAGCTTCGGCGGCAATGCGGAGGTGTTAGAAAATGGAAACGTGCACTATGATCTGTGCGGAATTGGCCTGAATACAGCAGTCTTTGAAGTCACGCCCGACAGCCAGGCCTCCACTGTTTGGGAATTGCAGTCGACCGCAACCCCGCTCTACCGCTCCTACCGCATTCCAAGCCTTTACCCAGGGGTGCAATGGTAGCTTGATCCATTCCACTGGCGAGAAGGAAAGCCTCCCAGGCTTTCCTTCCCGTCGACTCTTTTTCATGCGCTCGTCACGGCGAGGCATATCTGGACTCGAAGGCACTTGCGAGGACTGACGCAGACCAACCGCTGCAGCGCCTCCGATCCTTCACGAAATCGGGCATGGTTTCGCGTTCCAGATATCAGCTGCATACTCTGAGATGGTCCGATCACTGGAAAACTTACCCGATCCGGCGATGTTCAGAATCGCCATCCGCGTCCACGCGCGCGGCTCCCCATACAACTTCAGCAGTCGCTGGTCCGCGTCCAGATAGGACCTCAGGTCCGCCAGGTGCATATAGCGGTCGCCGTTCGTCAGCAGCATGTCCCGCAGCGGAGCAAATATGCCCGGTTCGTTGCGGCTGAAATGGTCCGCGAAGATGAGATCGAGCGCGGCTCGCGTTTCCGCATCGCTCTGGTAATGCCAAAGCGGGTTGTACCACTCCTGGCTGTCGGCCACCTGGTCCGCAGAGAGCCCAAACAGAAAGAAATTCTCCTCGCCCGCTTCCTCAGCCATTTCAATCGTGGCTCCATCCCGAGTGCCAAGCGTCAGAGCTCCGTTCATCATGAACTTCATGTTGCTTGTCCCGCTCGCTTCATATCCGGCCGTAGAAATCTGGTTCGACACGTCCGTCGCGGGAATCAGATGCTCTGCCAGTGTGACGTTGTAGTCGGGTAGAAACAGCACTTTCAAGCGGCCGCGCACTGCGGGATCGTTATCGATCGCGTCGGAGACGGTATTGATGAGCTTGACGATCAGCTTGGCCATGACGTACGCTGGCGCAGCTTTGCCCGCGAAAAAGAACGTGCGCGACAACATGGACCGGTCCGGATTTTCCCGCAGGCGATTGTAAAGAACGACGATGCGCAGCGCATTCAGCAACTGCCGCTTGTATTCATGGATGCGTTTCACATGGCAGTCAAAAATCGTGTCGGGATCCACGTAGTACCCGTGGGTCGATTTAAGCCATGCCGCAAAGCTCAGCTTGGCAGCCTGTTTGGCTCGGCGGACGCGGTCGCAGAACTCGGGATCGTCGGCCAGCGCTTTGAGCTTGCTTAATTCGCTCAGGTCTGTGATCCATCGATCCCCTATGGCTGCGGTGATTACGCTGGCCAGCGCGGGATTAGAGACCAGCAGCCATCGCCGCGGAGTCACGCCATTGGTCTTGTTGTTGAATCGCTCGGGAAACATCTCGTAAAGATCTTTCACTGTCATGCTGCGCAATAGCCGGGAATGAATCGCCGCCACCCCGTTGGTGCTGTGCGAACCCACAATCGCGAGATTGGCCATCCGGACGCGTCGTGGCCCCGTCTCCTCTACCAGGCTCACCCGTTTGAGTCGGCCATCATCCGCGGGAAACCGCACGCGAACAGAATCCAGAAGCCGACGGTTCACTTCCAGGATGATTTCGAGATGCCGCGGCAGCAATGTCTCAAACCATGCAACCGGCCATTTCTCCAGAGCCTCCGGCAGCAGAGTGTGATTCGTATACGCAAGCGTCTTTTCGGTTATGCGCCAGGCCTCATCCCATGCCAGGTGAGCGTCGTCGAGAAGGATCCGCATCAGTTCGGGAACCGCAAGCGACGGGTGCGTATCGTTCATTTGGATTGCGACCTTCTCAGGAAACAAGCTCCAATCCTCGGTGTTGCTCCGGAATCGACGCACCAGATCTGCCAGCGAAGCTGCCACTAGAAAATACTCCTGCACGAAACGCAACGCCTGTCCCATGGAGGTGGAATCGTCGGGATACAGAACCCGGGTGATCGTCTCCGCGGTAAGACTTTCAGCCAGCGCGGCCACAAAGTCGCCGCTGCTGAAGCGTTGGAAGTCGAAGGAGCCGGGCGCCGCTGCGGCCCACAGGCGCAAGGTGTTGATGGTCTTGCCGCCGTACCCGACGATGGCGCGATCGTAGGGAATGCCAAGAAGAATGGACGGTTCGCCGGAGAGCACACGCAGCCCTCCGTCTTTCACACCAAACGAACAATTCACTCCGACCTCGACGGCTTCATTTGGCCGAGCCACTTCCCACGGATCGACCCGTCTCAGCCAGTTGTCCGGTTCTTCCATCTGCCATCCGTACTGGATCGACTGCTTGAACATGCCGTACTCATAGCGCAATCCGTATCCCATCGCTGGAAGTTGCAGGGTCGCCATAGAATCGAGAAAACAGGCCGCGAGGCGGCCCAGTCCGCCATTGCCCAATCCCGCATCCGGTTCTTGTTCCAGGATGCCTATCCAGTCCAGAGATTTCGTCGCAACGATATCCCTCACGGTCGGATCCAGCAGCATGTTTCTGATGTTGTTGGTAAGAGAGCGGCCGATAAGAAACTCCATCGAAAGATAGTAGACGCGCTTCGGGTTTCGGCGCTTGTAGGTGTTCTCGGTTCGCAGCCATCGTTGCGACAATACATCCCGCACAGATCGCGCAACCGCTTCATACTGCGTCCGAAGATCAGGCGCCGCCACCTCCACCACACGGTCGAAGGTAAGGTGGCGCTCGTAGAGAGCATCGGAAGTTCCCGAGAACTGCACCGGCCCGCATCCGTATTGCTTCACAAGTTCGTGCAGCGCAGGGCTCGTCCCGGAGGAGGTCGCTTGCCTCGCTGTTCTGCGCTGGGGGATGGGTACAATCGACTTGCTCATTTGGAGTTCCTTCCCGAATGCGCCCGGGCTGCTCGTTATGTATTTGGGCGGCTCTCTGCTCAGCCACCGGCACCGACTTCATCGATACCCACGGGTCATGCTCCAGCGGGTAGCCTTCTGCGCCATCCGGTCAGCGGCCGGAGCGCGATCGTCCCGGGGGGTTCTCCCCATCCGCCCAGATGATCGCGCAATGCCTTAAACAGGCCAGGTCCACTGCTCGATTTCCGGCTTTTCGATGTCGTTCTGATATGTGTAAGCGAGATAGTTGCAGGCACGCCAGTAAGCATCTATCTTGCGAAGTTCCTCGGCGGATAAAGCCTCCTCCACGATTGGCTGTACGGGCGCCTGCCTGGGGGGCGTGAAATCCAATAGTCGCATGCATAGTTTTTCGAGTCTCCGTTGCGAGCGGCAGTTGCCGTCGGTCTGGCCAGCGGTTGGAGCCGCGACGGTGCGGACAGACTCCGACCGGCAGCAATGATCAAATGATGAAGACTGCAGGAATGGATGAAAACTGGCAAAAGTGCGAGCGAGCTTCAGCCTGCTCGTTCAGGCCAATCGACGCCGCGGTTCGGCGTCAGCTTCTCTTCCTCGTACGCGGGATTGCCGAACTTGAGGACATACCAAAGGCCGTCCTGCGGGCGCATGAAAGGTCCTGGACACTCGACTCTTGCCTTTCGCGACTACAAATATTGCAAGTCCCTGTAAAAAGAAACTCGCCCCGATACTCCACTCAGGCTCCCACATAATCGCGGACCGGCGGAGTGGTCATACGCGAGAACAAATCGCGTGATGGGCCGGGCGGCCTAGGCTCTGGCGATTTCGGTTCCTTTGGGCGCCTGCTGTTCCGCCAGATACTTGATGAGAAGCACCTCGTTTCCCTGCTCGTTGTACACGAGCTCATCCACCAGATGGCGGGAAAGAAGGATGCCGTATCCTCCCGCGGGCAAACCGGCCCGTTCGCGGATTGCGATATGACGAAGAGGATCTTCCGGGGGGTTCTTCACGGCGGCATGGTGAAGTTCATCCAACGAGAATCCCTGCCCCGGATCCTTGATCCGGCATGCCACTGCATGGCGGGCGCGCAAGTACTGGACCTCTACATATTGATTGGGATCAAAATGCCCGCCGTACCGCATTGCATTGTTCAGCAGTTCGCGAAAGGCATACGCGACGTGTCCTTTTTCCTCTTCGGGAAGGTCGAAGAGCTCATCAAAAACTTGCATCAGGCGATTCGCCGTCCCCTGGTCACAACGAACCAGCAGGCGAATCCAGACAGGCGTAGCAGAGGCAACTTCTATACCATCATCCCAGCTAGGCTGCTCCATGGCCATATGAATCATCTCGCGCAGCGACTCGAACGTATACGGCGGAGAGAAATAACTGAAAGCGTGTTCGCGAACAGCCAGGATCACCTCTTGAGTGGTGCTCTCCTTCGTCAGGATGATCATGCGCGTGTGCGGGCGAAACGAGCGGATGCGTTGCAGCAAAAGGATGTCCTCGATGGCCGAGGTCCCTTCTGCCGTTACGATCAGATCGAATGGCCGTCCTTCCAGCGCCAGCAGTGCTTCCTCGTTGCTCATGACAAACTCGACGTTCCACTGCTGCGTGGCAAGATACTCGAATAGCGTTTTGCTCAGAGCGTCATCTGCCACCACAAGCATAGAACGACCCTTCCCCTCAGCTTCCTGAATGTCGCTATTGGCTTTCATACGCTTCTTTCCCGCTGCAGCCCGATGAGCTCATCTACCCGGCAGCAGAGCTATCATAAGCCAGGGCGCGCTAGACCGGTACTATCAGAATTGCAAGATCGCATGAGACTTATTCCTGCAACCATGGCCGTCATCCAGGCTGTCAGATCTCCGGCGGGATCGTGCCGCCCAGCCGCCACCATCCCCCAAGTTGCGCTCGTCCGAATCTTTTGGAAGGCAGCCAGCAAAGCATAGGCGAGTACTGATCTAGTAGTTTGCTCAGTTCCGAAACGTACACCAGGGCGTGATCATAGGCTTGCGATCGTCATCTGTCCCTGCCGCATGGCAGAGGCGCGGCCGCCGCAACTTAGAACAAATGGGAGGGACACGGTGAAAGCTCCAGCATTCGTAATGGGATTACTACTCTTGAATACGCTCGCCCTTGGCGCGCAAGTCATGCACGTCACGGTCACGCCTTTGTCAGACAGTGATATCAAGCTCATTCGCCAAGACATTCAGTCGGCCAAAAACACCATCATCAAAGACACCATGCAGTTCACGCAACCGGAGTCCACGGCGTTCTGGCCGGTTTACAACGATTACGCGGGAGAGCAGCGCGCCATTGCGGAAAAGCGATTTGCTGTAATCGTCGATTACGTACAGCACGTCGACACCTTGACCGATGCGGAGGCCAATGATCTGACGCAGAGGCTGCTCCAGTCCGAAAGTGATTCGCAGGCATTGAGGGAGAAGTATCTCCCGAAATTTCAAGCCGCTATCGGAGCCAAGCGTGCGGCGAAGTTCTATCAGGTCGATAACCGTCTGACCATGATCCTGAATGTACAGCTTGCATCTCAAATTCCCCTGATCCCGTGAGGTTGGGCAGCGCACGCGCGGCGCCGATCGGATGTCACTCTGCCGGCAGCAGGAGTCATTCATTAGACCGGCGCGATGGAGAACACTGACAATGCAAACTCGTAATTCTGCCAGTGTTCACGGCCGTCGCATATCGTCATCATCCGTACAGAAACACCTGGCGGTGAGATGGCGGCTTGCGCCTGGCACTCGGATTCTCCCGTGGTCTTGAAGGCCACCCATATTACTCCGGCCGCTTGTCGACCGTTCAACGAAAGATTGGAGATTGAGCGATGAAACGGACCACAATATTCTCTGCGATAGCAATGATTGCGTTGACACTGTTGGCACTCCCGGTCGCCGCGGCACAGGATGTTCACTACAACTTTGACAAGAATACCGACTTTTCAAAGTTCAAGACCTACAAGTGGGTGGACATCAAAGACGCTAGTAAGTTCAACAGTCTTGTCGACAAAGAGATTAAGCAATCCGTCGACGCCCAGCTTGCGGCCAAAGGGCTGACAAAAGTCGAAGACAATCCCGACTTGCTCATTGGCTACCAGGGAGCGATCGGAACGGAAAAACAGTTCACCTCCTACAACTCCTCCTGGGGCTATGGGTCCGGATGGGGCAGGGGCGGCTGGTACGGTTACGGTGGTGGACCGTCTTCAGGCTTTACGACCGGCCAGACATCGACCATCTATGTAGGCCAGGTCGCAGTCGACATGTACGATTCCGCCAACAAGGATCTTGTGTGGCGAGGGATCGTGAGCAAGACGCTCGACACGACAGCGAAACCCGAAAAGCAGCAGAAGAACTTGAACAAGGCAATGGCAAAGTTATTCAAGAAATATCCTCCTGTAGTCAAGTGACAAGCACCCTGCTGTGCTAGCGAAAGGGCGCCACTATAAGTGGCGCCCTTCTTCTTGCATTTGACGCTCGATAGCCAGCACGGACAAGGCGGCATGCGGAGCCAGCGGTGCAGCGCCAGCCACCCACCCTGGCGCATTGGCACTGGCCTGTGCACACCTTATTGTCAGGGCTGGAGTTGAACCCGCCTCTGGCTGCCAGCATGCTGCGCCGCTTTTGCGGCCGCGCGGGAAAACCAGGGCGCTGCTGCGAATGACACAGCCATTGTCACCAGAGTTGCAATGACCAGCGACACCATGATTCGCTGATCGCCATTTGCGCCCACAATCGCAGCCGCCGCTCCGATATTCCGCGTGCACATTCCCAGGCTCATCACGGATCTCCTGCTTTCAGGCATTCCCGCCCCGATCATGTATCCCGCCAGGCCCAATGCCGGCACATACACCAGTTGGGCAAGTAATGCGTGACTTCCAACCGATCCCAGGAACGCTTTGAAGTGCAGAATGAGCACCATCAAAAGAAACACGATTGTCCCGATGGTGGTGATGCCCTTCACATATTTGTAGATTCGTTCCGCAGCGCGGTCCCATCTGGATTTGATCAGGATTCCCAACGCCAAAGGCAGCAGGATCATGGAGAGCAGGGGTTTGGCGATGCTCCATGCGCTCGCGGACAGGCCTTCGGCCACCAGTGGAACTCCCAGCGGCATGATCAAAATGGTTCCCAGCGATGCCAGCAGCATCACGCCGGCAGCGGCCGCAGCGTCGCCATTCGCTTTTCTTACCACCAGCGGCAGGAACGGTGCGCTCGGCGCCATTCCGAGAAGCATAACGCCGGTGGCATAGGGCGGTGGCATGGGAATTGCCAGCACGACCAGGTATGCGAGTGCCGGGCCGATCACGAAGCCGCCGACCAGCGTTGCCACAACGAATCTGGCATTTTTGAGCGGGGCACACGCCTCAGCCACACGCAGTTGCAGCCCCATTGCGGAGAGATTCCCCACCATAAAGATGAAGAGGGATATCGTGAAGATCAACTGCAGCAAGGGACGGATCACGGTCGATCCTCAGTTCCGGTGTTTTCGAAGAGGCGCCCGCCCGCCACGGAACCGCTATGCCCAACCGCGTTCTGGCCGACCGTCACCGAGCATCGGCCTGCGTGTCGGCATCTGCTCGGCCGTTCATCAGAGCAGGACCAAAATCACAAGAACGACAAACAGGGCGGCACTCAGGATGGCGCGCTGAGCCGCGTACCGGAGAGAGAACACATCCGCGCCTGGGTCGTCGTTTCCGGCAGACGCTGCGCGGCCAGTTTCGTGTTGTACATCCAGTGCGACCATACCGTGCTTCGGAGTTCGGAGCATAGCGCCTCCAAGTTATCAGTCGTTACGGGCATATTGAGAGATGGGCGCATCGGGGATGAACACCTTGTCGTTCAGCACCGTCTTCATAGCCGTACGCAGATCCGTATTCATGCGGGATTTAAATACATATCCGGATGCGCCGGCATCCAGAGCTGCGCGAATGAAGTCCAGATCCTCATACACGGTAAGAAAAATAATCTTCGATCGGCAAAGATCCATTCTCAGCTGCCGAGTGATTTCGAACCCGTTCATTTCTCCCATTGCGAGATCGAGCACGACCACATCCGGCTTCAGCTTCGAGACCTGGTCCACAACATCGCACGCCTCTCCCAGGGCCGCAACCACATTGAATTCGCTCTGCAGTATGTGCTTTACGGCTTCCAGCATCTCTGGATTGTCATCACTGATCAGTACACGCATCCGCTCGACCACACGTCTGCCCCCGACATCCGCTCGCGCGAAAATCCAATATGGGATTATCCTAGGAGAAGCCCAAAGGAGAAGATACTGCTAAAACTAGTGGTCTCGACTCGCTAAAGAGGCAGCCCGTTATCGAGGCGAAATCATGTGATGCCGGATCGCGTATTCGATCAGCGCGGCGCTAGTCTTGATCCCCAGCGTATCCATGATTCGATACTTGTGGAAGGCCACCGTGCCGGGCTTGAGCTGCAGAATATAAGCCACTTCTTTCATGGATTTGCCTTCCGCCAGTAGCTGCACCACCTCGCTCTGGCGCGTGGTGATGTGCTTCTCTTCCTGGTAAACGGCGCCCGATCTCAGAAGATATTCCACCGTGTCTTTCGTGATAAGTGGCGAAAGATAGGATTGCCCTCGCACCACTCGGCGCAAAGCTACAATCAATTCGTCGGCACTGGACTGTTTCAGCACATATGCCGATGCACCGCGTCGAAATGCCTCCGCGGCCACGTCTGCGGCCAGCAACATGGTTACGTACACCAGCTTTGCCGAGTGGTTTCTCTGCTTTATGAGCTCACCGGCATCCAGTCCATTCAACCCCGGCATGGAAATATCAAGGACAACCACATCGGGACGCAACTCCGCTTCCCTTTTCAACAACTCTCGCCCGTCTGAGACCATCCCTACTACGTTGAACTCTGGCTCAAGCAGGCGCCTGCAGGCTTCAGCAACCAGCCTATGGTCATCGGCAATCAATACTCGTGTGCGGTGTTTGTCTTCCATGATACGCATCCTTTATCTATAGTGAAAAATTGTTGACCTAAAATTAAAATGATGACGAGTACTAGGTGGTTTCAGGGCACAAAGGTCATCAGATGTAGATAACCACCCGCGAGTTTCCTTTGCGTCCATCTATATAGGCACATTTGCGGTCACCTTTGTTCCCGATCCTGGCTTCGAAGTTATCGCGAATTGTCCCCCTACAAAACTCACTCTCTCCCTCATACTTAGCAACCCGAGACCTGAGCCGGCCTTCTCCAGGTCAAATCCCTCCCCATTGTCAGCCACGTTCAATACCAACTTATGCTCCATTGCGTGCAATTTCACAACCGCGTGCGACGCATGGCTGTGTTTCACCACGTTCTGAAGCGCTTCCTGCAGCACCCGGTAAAGGCATAGGGATCTCATGGCATCCAGCTTCGGTGGCAGCGGCTTGGGTTGATAATCCACGTCGATTCCATACTGGTGCGCGAAGTCGCGGCATAGACGCTCGGCGGCAACCGCCAATCCCAGGAAGGTGAGTTCTGTTGAGTGCAGCCGATGGGACAATTTGCTGATGTCGTTGGCCAGCCCTTTGACCCGGCGGTACAACTCGTGCGCATCGGAACGCGTGGTGTGTTCCTCGTCGGCTACACCGGAATCCAGACGCTGGGCCTGCACACAGATCAGAGCGGCCTCCTGACCGATTTGATCGTGCAGTTCGCGGGCGATCCGGCGCCGCTCTTCCTCTTGCGCCGTAATCAGGCGGCCGCTGAGTTCCCGAAGCGTGCGTTCCGATTCCCGAGCATCCGTCACGTCAGATGTGATGCCGATGACCTTCCGCAACTTTCCGTCCGTCCCGAAATCTGCTCGTCCGGATTGCTCCAGCCACGCGATGTGTCCATTCCGCAGCGGCAGCCGGAATGTCGTTTTGTAGTCCGGCTTTTCAGGCGTCAAAGACTGCACCAGGGACGCATATTGCTGTTGGTCCTGCGGCAGCATCCGGTCGATGAGATCTTGCCTGGTATGCATGGGCACTCCCTTGGGAATGTCCAGCAGGGCGATACTCTGTTTTGACCGCGTCACAACGTCCGTAGCCGCGTCCCACTCAAAGGCATACATGTGGCCCGCTTCGATCGCAATGCGAAGCCGCTCCTCGCTCTCACGAAGCGCCTCAACGGCCCGTTTGCGCTCGGTAATGTCCATCATCACCGCAAACATGCAAGGTTCGTCTTCAATGTCGATCCGTGCCGCCGACCCCAGCGCCTCCCGAATCTCGCCGGATTTCGTGCGATAGAGAAGCTCAATGTTACGAACTTCTCCCGCTGCCTGCACCTGCAGCACCAGTTGGGAGCGTTTTTCCTGTTGCACCCAAAGGTTGATGTCCGACGGGGTTTTCCCAATCAGCTCCTCGCGGCTATATCCGATTGCTTCGGAGAATGCTTCATTCACGTCGAGGTATCGATGGTCGCGCAGGCTCGTCAGGGCTAGTGGCAGAGGCGTGTCGCGAAACGCCTTGGTAAATTTCTCTTCGGACTGGCGTAATGCAGCTTCCAACTCTTTGCCTTTGCGGACGTCATGGCCCAAAACGAAAATTCCGTAGACGCGCCCGTCTTGGGCGAGGGTCTGAGCACAAATATGGTGGACCTCGATAACTCCCGCAATGTCGAAATCCCGCGTGGCGTTTCCTTCCGCCAGAACCTGACGGTAGAACGCATTCCACTCCGCGGCTTGCTGCGGATCTATCTCCTTCGGGCGGATTCCGGGACGCGCTCGAACTCCGTACACTCTCAAGATCATTTCTTCAAAAGACTTGTTGAAGGCGATCAGGCGAAACTCCGCCGGCTCAACCACGCAAATGATGTCGCTTGAAGCCTGCAGGATTGCCGCAAACCCATCGAGCGACGCCAGCATGTCTTCGTGCTGCTCCTTGCATGCATGGATATCGCGAATACTGTACGCCATCTCAAGCTCGGTACCTCGCCGATCGCGACGAACCGTCTGGCCCCGAAGTTGAAACCACCTGTACTGGCCTGCCTTGGTGCGCAGGCGGAATTCGCACTCCAGCAACGAAATCTTGCCCGCCAGATATGCATCGAGTTGAGCGCCAAAGTCAGCACTGTCGTCAGCATGAAGCACGTTTTGAAGGAAGACCTGCCTCTTGGACGAATAGGCTTCCGAATATCCCAGGAGCGACAGCTGTCCTTCATTCAATTGGAGGGGGCCCGAGGGGGGATTCCAGATGCCGTAGAATTCGGTCGCCGCCTTCGGAATCGACCTCAGCCGCTTCTCCGTCCGAGAGGGTTGCCTTTTCTCGCACAGAACGGGCCCATGATGGAGACTTGGGACAACCGGCTTTTGATCGTTCTCTTTCCTTCTCATAGAACGTGAGCTCCGGACTTTCAGCTGACTCCAGACGAACAACAGCTCGGGGCAGAACATCCAACAAGGGGAAACAAACGATTGGCAAACAAAGTGGACAGTCTCTCTTATCCGCTGCCCCTCATGAATCTCTGTAGCTGTCCAAAGTTACTCTGGTTTTGCAACGCCCTCAGTGAATTCACTCACTGTCTTCTGGGATATTCGATTCGTCAAGGTTGCACTCAAAGATCTTGAGAGAAAAAACCTCTGCCTCGCACTCACTGAAGGATGGAGACCGCACGGGGGGTGGCGGATCGTCCGGTCTTGCCGGTGCGGGTGTCCCCTGCGTCTCAGGATCGGCCCCGCCGGTTCATTTCCAATTACAGCTTGCACGCGCGTCTTGCGATCAGCTCTACAGTTGTCCTAGCTTACTCCGGCTTAGGGATGTCCTCAGTGATTTCCGTCACATTGCAATCAGTATGGTGAAAGTAAGAATCCTGTCGCCTGAATCCACAGGAGACAGGAGACCCGCACGGGGTGGACTGGTTCGTCCGGTTTCCCGTGCGGGTCTCCACTCCCTTTCAGGATCGGATCCGCGGGTTCAGCTCCGATTTCAGACCTGCATGCGCGTCTTGCGAACAGCATAGACGCCAAGCGATCCCGCCAGCAGCATCAAGCCGATAAGGCCAAGCAGAGGTAGATCACTGCCGGTTTTGGGTAACTCCGCCGGTGCGGCCGCGGCAGCTGGCGATGGCGGTGGCGTATTTTGTGCGATCACGATCGGCACATCCGCCGGCGGTGCTTCTGGCGGAGGCGGCATATGCCCGGTCACTTTCGCCTCTTGTTGGACTTGCGTGAGCGGCTCTTCCACTACCTTCAATACGCTCACCTGCATGCCCTTCCTCAGACCAAATACAGTCTCCTCCTGGCCATTGATCATGAATACCTGGCCCTTCGGCACCTTGAAGGACTGGTTCTCGCCGTTCTCCAACGTCAGAATAACGGAAGTGGGAGGGTGCACATGCCACACCTTTCCCGTAACCGTTTGGGTGGTCACGATCACTTTGGGCGTCGTGGTGGTGGTGATTGTTTTTTGGAGATGCATTCCAGGCTTCACGTCACGAATACCCACTTCTCTTCCATCGACCATGGCGCGGGCACTTGCAGGCACGTTGGCAATGTGCCTAATACTACCGTCTTGCATCCTGACAATCAGGTCATTTCCCTGGACTGAAAGGACCACGGCGTTCTGGACCTGGACTTCCCTTGTCACTGGGCCGCCAGACCGTTCCTCCGTTGTTGTTTGCACCTGTGCGGTCATCGTGGCGGCAAAAGCGAGTCCAATCGCTCCGACCGCAAGAATTGTCATCCTACGCATCCATTCAGTTCTGGCATTCATTGTGAATCCTCCTTGTCTCTTGAAGCAGTAGCTTGTGAACTCGCCCTTGCGGACTCGTCCATGGTCTTGATGTCGCCCTTCAAAGATGCGCGGACAATGTACCTTTCCGGGGCACTTCCGACAAAGTAAAAGGGAAAACATGTGACAAGCGTTAATTCCGGAGCGGACTGGTTTTTCAGTACGCTCACATCATTCGGATTAACCAGCGTTATGGAATCGATGACGTAGGTCTGGGTGCCGGCCGGCGTCTCCAGTTCCATCGTGTCGCCCACTTTCACGTCTTTAAGCCCGCGGAAGAACCCATCGCGATGGCCGGCGATGCCAATGTTTCCGGATTCGCCAATGCGGGCAGTTCCCTCGATTCTTCCCAGCCCGCGGTTGAGCACGCGATCGCTGGTGCCTTCGAATACAGGAACTTCCAGATGAATCTTGTCCATCCTCAGTACGGCCTCCGGCTCATCGAAGTGCTCGGCGAGTGTCGCCTTGTACTCCTCGATCCGCTTCGGGGCCCAAAGGCTGTAGTCAACCTTGGTCACGCTCGGCAAGGGGGATCGTGCGCGCGCCCGTTGCGATGCCGCACTGGAATGGAATCTCTCGACTGCTCCTCGGGAATACAATCTGCCGCCGACGTACACGGATAACGCGAGTGCTATCAGAGCAACGCCGCCAGCCAGCAGTACGATCTCCACGCGTCTCAAATTGGAGTTCCAAATACTCATACGATTGCAGTGACAATCTTGCCCAGTGCCGCGTTTCGCGGACCCTGGGGAAGGAAGTGTACGCCGACTCTTCCGGAAGACTACGTCCCCCAAGAGCTTCTCAGGAACTGCCAATATTGCTAGGGGCCTGTATTTCCCTCATGATGTCGGGTGTGCCATCGAGCCCTCGAGTTTTGAGAGCTTTGACTTTGCTGTAACAGAGGCCCTCCCACTATCGCAATTCCAGGGTCGCTCCCTCACCGGGCCGGTGGACTCACATCCTCGCGACCACCGACACCGGGCCTCGGGGACCGCTCTTCGTTTGGAGAAGATCGACCATAAATCCAGGCAAACAAACAATCAAGGCGGCCGCTCAGGCTTTGTTCTTAGCTTCGGGCTGCGTCTGCACGCGAAATACGTGGTACGCCCACGGGCCCAGATCCAGGTACAATCCGCGCTCGTACAGCTCCGCACCGCATCTCTCATAGGTCGCGTCTCCCATCAGATCCTGCAGGAGCACGGACCGCTCGGGAAGGTCGCCGAAGGGCAGCCGGAGATAGCATTGGCTTTGGTTAGGCGCGAAATTCACCACCACCAATACCCTCTCGTGCGGCACATCGGACCACCCAAAGCAGACAAAGCAGTCTGCCGTCCAATTGCCTTCCCATGCGGCGCCACTCTCCAGCAATGACCATTCGCCATTCCGGATTACGGGCAGGTTGACGCACCCAAGCAGGCGCTCGTAAAACTCCAGCAGAGCCACGTCGACCGCTTCCTCAGGGCGCCTGTTCAGGTGCACCGGAACCTTTTTCTTTCGTCCCTGGAACTGCCCGTCGTGGAAGAAACGCAATCCCGGGCACAGGAACGTCAGCACCGCCGCGGCGCGGTGCTGTTCCGGTGAAAAAACAGCCGCCGCGCGAGGTTCATCGTGATTCTCGAGAAAGCGCGCGGACTTCATCTGGAAGTCCATCTCAGCTCGAAAGTGGTCGCGCACCGCCGCAGCATGTCCTTCGCGCAGACGATCGTAAAGCCGCTTGTCGTAGGTGTAGCTGAATCCCTGCTGTTGAAGCGCCCACTCGAGATCCCAATACACTTCTGCCATGAAGAGGAACCCGGGATGTTTCTTGCGCACGCTCTGAATCGCGCCAGGCCAGAACGACTCCGGCTTCCGTCCCCATGTGCGTTCGAACACATCGGGCAGGATCAGCATTGCCATGTCGCAGCGAACCCCGTCGCAGTGATTTGCAATTTGTTTCAGTTCGCCGATCATGGCCTCCTGCAAGGCTGGCTCGGCATAATTCAACTGCGCCGTATCGGGCCACCCATCGAAATAGGGATCGCGGCCAAAGGCAAATATGGAAGAGGAACCACCGCTTGCCATGCGGATATAGTTCTGCGGCTCGCTGCGCAGGTTTTCTTCGTTCCCGTGAATATAAAACTCCGGGTGCGTGCTCACCCATGCGTGATCCAGAGCGGTGTGATTGGGCACAAAGTCCAAAAGCAACTTCATGCCGCGGGCGTGGATTCGATCGCGCAGGCGGTCGAGAGCTGCGTTTCCGCCAAAATCCCGGTGGGTTTCATACTTCGTCACCGCGAAACAGGACCCACAGACATCTTTTTCGCAGAAATCGGGCAGGAACTCGCGATACTCCCGGAGCCACCCCTGGTTTTCGCGCGAGACTCGTTGGCCCGCCGCACCCGTCTGCCATACTCCCAGGAACCAGACCCAGTCGAAATTCAACTTCGCCAGACGATCTAGTTCTTCGTCCGGAACATCATCCAGCGTCGCCGGCCGCCCTAGTATCTCGCCCAGTTCCTGCATCCGAACCCGCGTGTTCACCTGGTACAGCGACGGAAAAAGGGAAGCCCCAGTAGTGCCATCAATCATTGACGTCAAATCATGCTGCACCTGTACCGCCATCGCTTCTCCTCCGTTCATAAATTCCATCTAGAAGCTCTCACCCATGCCCATGCTGAAGGTATTGCCGTTCTTCCCCCATGCAAAATCACCCCGCAGGTTCACATGGTACTTGCGGCTCAACACAAACCGCGGCCCCACACCAACGCTCGGAAGCAAATTCTCCGCATCGTAGCTCGACCACGACGGCGCCACTTCTCCCACTCCGCCAAAGACTGCGAGACCCAGGCGCCAGGGAAGCACCCGACGGTACTCCGCCTGGGTCGCGAACATCGTTCGATCGATGTAGCGTCCGGCAGGATATCCGCGCAATTCATCCTGGGTCCCAAAGATGCATTGCCCGAAGAACGGAGCGTCGCCTCCCGTCGAACATCCGAAGACGTTAACCGCGAGAACCTGCTTCTTTCCAAAGCTGGTATAGGAATTGAACGTCATCCTGTATCGCTGAAACGTGTAAGTGCTCCCAAGGTCCTTGGCAAAAAAATCGCTTGCCAAGCGGAATAAGCTACCTTCCTGGGGATAAAAACGGTTGGGCCTGGTGTCGCGCTCGACCTTGAATCCCACGGATCTCATCTTGAAGTCAACGCCCAGCGGCGGCAACTCAGGAGGCGTCTCTCCTTCGTGCTGCGGTTCAAGCGTCGATGCACCGAACCAAACTCTGGGGCCAATGAATATTTGCCAGAAAGTACGCCGCAACGCTTCGCCAATGAATACATCGCCGGTCTGGTTCAAACCGAACTTATGGCCAGCATTCCCTTCCGCAGTGCCGGTGCCGTAGTAGTAGTAATTCACATCTCCATGCGCATACCCCGACACTATGTGATAACGATTCTGGTCAAAGAAGAACTCCCCTGCCGCCACCCACCCGCGAGTTCCATTGTCGGTGCCGGCCCAGGCCCCAGCCACGACGGAAGGTGGCGAGACGGTGTCACTTTTCCGCAGGGGAAAAATGTAGGCTCCAATGATGGTGGCGCCGTACCCGATGGCAGGGCTTGAGGTAGGAATCGGAGCAAACACAAAGGATCCGCGACTCGGCGACCCCTTGGCCGCCTCTAGCGCGGTCTGCGCATTTGCCTGTCCGGTCTCCGCCGTTTGCAATTCGTACCGCTACAGCGATCGGTGCGGTAGCCAGCCTCGGCTCCTCGGCCTCAGTAGTGGGCGCCGCGCACATAGCCAGGGTCAGCACCATATAACAGATCGCGCATCTTCCACCATGTGAGGGCCGCCACCGCCCACGCCTGTTACCGACGATGCATCTCATGGCGCGCTTCCTTATCCGCAATTGGCCCGCCCCGCGCTTCCTCCAGCGATGAACCGTCGATGCCGATTTGGTTCTTTAGATAAATGGCCCGCGATGGGCACGCGATCTCGGCTCCAGCCTCGTCGATCACCTGCCTGATTTTGATGAGGACGTCCTCCTGAATCTCGAGAAAGTGGTTCCAGCCCCGGGCTATGATGTACGCAAACACCTCGAGCTCGAGACTGGACTCGGCAAAGCGCAGGAATCGCACCCGGGTACTCCCAGGAAGCACCCTTCCGTCTCCCTCCAGCAAACTTCGTACGTCCGCGAGTACGCTGTTCAACGCGGCGGGTTCTGTCCCAAATTCGACCTCAATCAAGTGCCGCAGCCAAAATTGATCGCGGGCAGACAGGTTCTCCAGCGTCATCGTAGCCATTTGCCCATTCGGAATTGTGACGATCGTTCGGTCGAACGTCCGTAGACGAGTGGAGCGCAGCCCGATAACTTCGATGGAGCCGACCACTTCCCCAATTTTGAACGTCTCTCCAACGCGCACCACACCATCCATAATCAAAGATGCTCCTCCGATTACGTTTTCCAGTGTCTTTTGCGCAGCCAGTGCAATTGCAATTCCACCCACACCCAGACCGGCAAGCGTTGCGGTCGGATTAATCCCAAACGTGTGCAAGACGAAGATGAAGCCCACAATAATTGCAATCAGATCCATTAAACTGCGGAGCGGACGAAGGACGGCAGTTGCACCCAGCCGGCCGCGGCTCTCCATCCGTCTCCTCAAGTACACTTCACACCGTGCATTGACCAGGAACATGGCCCACACAAAAGCCGCGATCAGCAGCAGGGCAGCCATTGTGGAGCCCCCTTGACGGGCGATAAGAGACAAGGCTCACCTCGCGAACCGTCAGAAAGACGGTAGCGGAAAGGATCAGAAGCCGGACCGGATGAGGCAGGATGGTGGGATTGCGAACATTCTCGCGGTGAGCCCAGCGTCGCAAAGCATAGCCCGCGCCGGTCCCACTAGCCGATTGATCAGACTCAGGGCAACGTACAGCAACGGAAGAAACAGCAGAAAGAACGCCCATCCGAAGAGGGTGGCGCCCAGATACCTCCTGAGCAAAAAGTCAGGCACCATGTTTTCAACCGTAGTGGTGTTGATTTCGTTGTAGACATCGGGGATGTCGACCAGTGTTTGCCGGGAAAACAGCCAGATGGAAGGACCGTCCGGACGGTCGACACGTTCAAGATAAACATCGACACCGCCGCCCCTCTCAGTCACCACGCTCCCAATCAACTCGCGTCTGGAATCTACCGGATCGGTTTGCGAGCCGAGGGGATCATTGCTTACGTTGTTCAACTTTGCCGGCAGTCCGCGATCCAGCACAAAGAACAACTGCCTCGCCAGATTAGCGGCGTGGCGGCCCGTCGCACGCGTATTCAGGTATTGCGCAGCGATGTCGTATTTCTGGTTATACGCCGCGTTAAGAAAGCCCAGCACCGTTCCGCGAGGGGTGGTGCGGTGCAACGCATCCTGGGGTTTTTCCGATTCCGGGGGCGCCGATTTGGAAGCCGTGACAGCTCTGGAAAGCTGCGCCGGCGCAGCTTCGGGGCATATCAGAATTACCAGAGCCAGGCCCACGACAAGGCCGAACCGGATGCGATGATGGAACCACGGTGACCACACTTTGACCTGCCTGACGAGGACACACTTCCCTCGAAATAGTGCCATTTGCTCTTGCGCAGTGCCCGCGATCAGGTGTTCTGATGTTGGACCTGCGCTCATTCACCTTGGCTGGCATGAGGCCTCAGCTTCAGCGGCAGATCGAGTTTAAATATCAGCGCAGACTCGGCCGGCAGCTCAATATCCCGCTTCCCCGTCAGGGATCCCAGTGTGCCTGCGGTCGCTCCGGCAAGCGCGCCAATCGCCGCCCCTGTGCCACCAGCGGCCACGGCTCCGATCGCCGCGCCCGCACCCGCACCGGTGCCTATCATTGCCGCAGTGCGCTTGCCTTTTCCCTTGGACTCTTGCGCAAAATACTCGGTTACGATGTTGTACTTATGCCCTCTGACTGTGAGCGACTCGAGCGCCAGGGTGAGCGATGCCCCTCCCTTGAATTTCCCTGCTTTCTTCGCGGCTATCACAACTCCCGTCACTTCGGCTCCCTTGGGAATGGCCATTCGGCCCTCAAGCGTGATCGGAGTCATGAGCACACCAGAGAAGAAAGTTCCTGTCTTAACAGTCTTTGTGCTGAGGGGCTGGTTGGTGCGAACCGTGAGAAGAGTTCCCACCGGCACCACCACGGGAGGAGGCGGTGGCGGCGGCGGCGGTGCAACAGGAACCGCCGGAGTTCTCCTTCCCGCCGTCGAGCTGTAATCTTTCCCCACACCTACTGAAGTCTCGTCCTCGACGCTTGATACACCCGGCTCCTCTTCGGCGATCTTGACGATCTCCCGCTTTGCCGCCACAGTTCTGGTTCGGCCGATCAGCGTCACTTCTCCATTGTGAGACGTCACGGAAACCTGGGAGCCCTGCGTCACCGGACGGTCCGCTATCTTGTGCAGAATCTCCCGGCTGATCGCTTTATCGTCCCGTTTGCTGTGACATGCCGCCATTCCGGCGAGAAACACAAATACGAACAGGATGGTACTAAGTCTGCGCATAAACCTATCCTCAAAACGTCATCGCGCTTGTTCTCACCCTGGAACTTAGCAGCAGGCCGGGTCGGCAGTAACTGGCAGCTTTGCTAGACTCTTAGGCTCCTTATCGGTGCTCGCACATCCAGCAATATGGAGAATGACGGCCACAACACGCCGCTCCGGAGACCTCTATGAAGACTTACACTCGGACGATCGCGAACAGGATGATCCTGATATTCCGGGCCGCCTCTGCGCTCGCGACCGCGCATGAATCGCATCCAACATCCTCACCGCACACCGTCATAGCCGGTTCCACCAATCCAAACTAGAATCACGACGGGACTACGTGTATTGCCAGTCTGCAGTTGACCCGGAGAGAGCGTATCAAGGAAGCGAGCCAAATGACGCACCCGGTCTTCGAAGCGCAGCTACGACGTTCTCGCAGCGCCATCTCACGATATGTGTGTCTCACAGCTGTCCTGACTGCATGCCTCGGTCAGGTAGTGGCCCAGGACTTGGCGCCGCGGGCGTACGTCATCACGCCAATCCACGGCAATGCGGTGGTGGTCACATATTCGTTCTTTAGCGGCAATCTCGATTTTCAGGGCGCCGTCCCAATCGCCGATGCCACGGCAAAAGTGAACGTGCCCATACTCACCCTCTATCATTCCTTCGATATGTTCGGCCGGAGCGCCAGCGTGACCGCCGGGCTCCCGTATGGCGAAGGCAATTTTCACGGTCATGTATTGGGCACCGAAACAAACGCTTACCGCTCCGGCCTGTTCGATTCGGTGTACCGGCTTTCCGTCAATCTGGTCGGAGGTCCGGCCATGGCCATCCCGGATTTCCGAAAATGGCGCCAGAAAAATCTCCTCGGGGTCAGCCTGCGCGTCATTGCTCCCACCGGACAATATGACTCGACCAAGCTCATCAACTTCGGCACCAACCGCTGGTCGTTCAAGCCGGAGGTGGGATACTCGCGGCGTAATGGGCACTGGATCCTCGACACATACTTTGGCGGTTGGTTCTACACGAAGAACCCCAGGTTCTTCTCGCAAAACCAGTACATTCCTTACATACAGTCACAGACCCAGGCGCCCGTTGGAGCTTTCGAAGGACATCTCAGCTACGACGTGAAGCCTCGGTTTTGGGTATCGTTCGATGCGAATTACTGGTTTGGCGGCAAGACCAGCCTGAATGGTGTCGAGAACCCCAACACTGAGCTGCGAAGTTCGCGGCTAGGTGCCACCGCCTCGCTTCCCATCAGCAAACATCAATCCGTGAAGCTTAGCTATAGCGGCGGTGCGTATGTCCGGTACGGCGGCAACTTCCAGAATGTCTCTGTCGCCTGGCAGTACTCCTGGCTTGGGCGTCCTAACTAATCAAACTCTGCTCGCGGTTGTTTGTGGCACGTCCTTCTCCTGCACCTCCACCTGAAATCCCGGCGCGCTATAGTCCCTAGAAATGTATTGCGCCGGTATAGCGATGGTATTGCCGTCCCTCAATGAAGCGAAATGCGGCGAGCAAATCTCCACACCTGCCTCGTTGAAGCGGTCCTGAATGTTCTGGTGCAGATCTGAGTATATAAACTGCATTCTTCTTGGGACGTTCGTATAAGCATTCAGTTCGTAGGACACGTAGAAATCGTTCAGTTGGCTTTGCAAAACAAATGGAAGTGGAGTGTGTAAGACTCCGTCGGTAGCCATCGCCGCTTCAATCAGCAATCCATGCACAATCTTCCATGGGGCGTCGTAGCCGATTGTCACCATGGTGTGGAAGATGACGCCGGAGTTTTTCGCTTCACGGGTAAAATTCATCACCGAACCGCCCATGACCGTTGCGTTTGGAATCGTGATGATTTCCTGCTTGGTCGTCAGTACGCGAGTGACCAGCAGGCTCTTCTCTCTCACTTCGCCTACCGTTTCGCCGATCTTCACCCAATCTCCTACCGCGAACGATCGCATATAGGTAAGAATGATTCCTGCGATCGCGTTGGCAACTGCCGACGAAGAACCCAGGGACAGCAATACTCCCACAAAAATCGAGATGCCTTGAAATGCCGGACTCTTGGATCCCGGCAGGTATGGAAATATCACGACAATTGCCAATACCAGCACCAGGATTCGGATCAGTTTGGCGGTGGGCTCCGCCCACTCCGGATAGAAACCCTCGATCGACAAGTTACCTTTCCCTATCTCATCGAACACCCTCCTGATAAGTTTCGACACCTGGACCGCGACAACGACAATCACTGCAACCACGAAGAGGTTGGGGACATACGCAAGCGTCGAGCTGCCCATCGACTTGAGTGCGCCCACAAACCAGCCGGTCACGGCATGCGACACCGCTCGAGTTTGCGGGAAGAAACTTAATACGACCGTCAGGTACACTTCGAACAATGTGATCAGGAGCAGCCAGCGCAGCACGGCTCCAATCGCCAGAAGCATCGAGACCGCGTAGGTTGCTGCGATTTGTAAGGCGGTCTTCTCGCGTTCAATCCTGCTGCGGTTTTCGATCCACAGTTCCAGGCGCCGACGAATTGAAAGGCGGAGCTTCCTTACCCAGAAGGCCAGGGGCAGCAACGCGATTGTCGCCAGCAGCGAAAAGCCGATTCCACGCAAAATCATTCGCAGGCTGTGATCGCGACGGTAGTTGACCAATGCCTGGCGGATATTCTCGGCATCCTCGGCGGCGAGGTGCGCGCGAGGCGTGCCGGCTGCTTTTGCGTCGTCTTCTGAGATGGCCAGGATGAGCCGCCCGCCCGCCGAGATCTCTGTCCAGACCGTTTGCGGACTCAGTACCACCGACTCGGGTGCAACGCCTTCCTTCGCGGCCGTCAGGATTCGCTCTGTAATCTTTTCTGCGCGATCCTTTGCGGTAAAACTGCCGATGTTCTGATACACCGTCAGGACGGTGCGTCCGTCGATGACCACGTCGCCCGGTTGCGATTCTTCGTCAACAACTTCCTCTGGTGGCTCCGACTGCGCTGCCGGCGCCGCCGACTGTGCCGACCGTGATGGCCCGGCCGCATGGGTCCGCGCCGGCGACTGCGCGTTCACATCATGGGAATCGATGATTGCGCTCCCCACCCCAAGAGTGAGTAGCACCAGGGCTGAAATTCGAATGGATCTCGAGACAGTCGTCCTGAGGCCGAACCCCCTGCTTGCGGGCATCGCCATCTCCATCTTTGTGTGCGCATCGTATCGAGTACAGCTTGAATTCTGACAAACTAATAACAATCAAATCACTGGTACTTTTCTCAGTACCTCATCCTCAAATTCTTTTCTAGATTCACGACATAGCGGCACAGCCCTCTCCGGCGGCCGTATGCCTGACGTTCATGATGACCCCCCCGGGAATCTGCCGGAAGCCATTCGAACTCACGCTGGCTCAAAGTCCGGTGGGAAGGAATGGACGTCTGCCATGAAATTCAGAAGCGCGAGATTTGCAGCTCGCAGTTTGTTCCAGGGCTTGGTCGCCATTCTCTGCGCTCTCATCATCGCGCCCGGAGATTTGGCGTGGGCGACCATTGTCGTACAGGATGCCCCAGCGGCCCAGGCGGCTCCGGCAGCCCAGGCGGACGCCAAGCTCCCGCCGCAGGAACTGGACTCGCTCGTTGCGCCGATTGCGCTGTATCCGGATCCGTTGCTGAGCCAGGCGCTTGTGGCCTCCACGTATCCCCTCGAGATTGTGCAACTCCAGCAATGGCTGCAGACGAACAAGCTCAAAGGCAAAGCTCTTGCAGACGCCGCGATGAAACAGCCATGGGATCCCAGCGTGCAGGCGATGGCCGAGCTCCCCGACCTCGTGAAGCAATTGGGAGGCAATATCCAGTGGACTACCGATCTCGGCAATGCCTTCCTGGCTCAGCAAAGCGACGTGATGGACGCGGTGCAGCGCATGCGTGCCAAGGCGCAGGAGAAGGGCAATCTCAAGAGCACGGAACAGCAGAAGGTTGAGACTAAGGTCATCGAAAGCAAGCAGACCATCGTCATTCAGCCGTCGAACCCCGAAGTCATCTACG
>CAWFQA010000004.1:0-710130 GCA_963817855.1 uncultured Acidobacteriota bacterium
TCTTTCGATCCGCCGCCGCGTCCGCCGTGGGTCGCCAATGTGGTCCGCAACACTGTCCCACTGTCGAGCTCAAGATCGTCACTGCGCGACAGAACCACGGTCGCCGGTGCGGAAGCATCTTCTGGCTTCCATCCCAGAATCGCAACCGTCTGCTTTGACTGCGCTGCAATTTTGCTGGCCAGCATTTTTGCGTAGGAGGCATCGCCCTGGTCTGCAGCCGTTAGTTGCAACTGAATCAGTCGCAGGCCATCTTTGATGGGCGTTTGCGCGATCAGTTCCGTCGCGTGATACTGCGCCAACTCATTGTTCAGCTTGAGCGTGTGTTTTGCGGACTGTTTCGCTTCCGTCTGCAGGCGCTGGATGGCCTGCGGAACCTCTAACTTAAATCCCACGGAAAGCTGTCGCGCCGCCTCGGTCAGGCGGTTAAAATCGTTGCGAGCCGCCCGCGCTGCACGCAATCCGCAGACAAATTCCACTCGCAGCCCCTGCTTCACTTTTTCCCAGTCCCGCAGTGCAATCCGCCGATTTGTCCTGTCGAGCGAACATGGGTTCCCCCGCAGGCATTGCGATCGAAGTCCGCAATGGTGATGATGCGCAGGTCACCCTGGCGCGGTGGCAGCTTGCGCAACTCGCCCGCAGCCAGCAGGCTTTCCGCGTGTTCGCGCGGCACAACACTCATCGTGACCGGTCGATCTTCCGCGATGATTTGGTTGGCTCGGTCTTCGACCTGCCCCAGCGTGCTCGCCGTCAACCTGTCGACATCGAGATCAATCGTTGAACTGACCTCGCCCAGATGGAAAGAAACCGTTCGCGCTCCGCAAACCTCAATGAACGCTGCCGACAGCAGGTGCTGGCCGGAATGTTGCTGCATATGATCGAGTCGCCGGGTCGCATGGACACTACCGCGTACAGGGGTGCCGGCGATCAACGGCTTCAATGTGTGGTGCCATACTTCGCCCTGCTCGTCCTCTTCCACGTCGACAATCTCGGCGGTCAATTCCGCTCCGCTGCGAGAGGTGGCGATCAATGTTCCCGTGTCATACGGCTGGCCGCCGCCGGTGGGATAAAACGCCGAACGATCCAGCGCAACGCGCCACAGTGATTGTCCGCTGGCGCGCGAAACTTCCTGGATGTCCGTGACCACGGCGTCGAAATTCGTCAGAAATGAGTCAGTGGAGTAGAGGCGTTCCGTCATGATCTCCTGGATATGTCGCCGCGATTATTGCGGCATGATGATGCCGCCGATGCGCGTGCGTCGGGGCATCACCACACCGCGATGATCAACTTCGCGATCTTCTTCCTGTTGTTTTGCTGCAGCGGGTTCCGTCGGCTCGGCTGCTGCTTTTCCATTGGCGCGCCGCATGCGGGGCACCGCGAATCCGGCTGTATCATCCCGCCACTTCCCTTGTACGTCGAAATTTCATCGTCGCCGATTAGACTAGGAGTATGCCACCTCGTCAGCGCGGCTGTCCGCGGATCCTCGCCTGCGATCTTGATGGAACGTTGCTCAACGGGAAAGGAATTCTGACCGAAGCGACCGCCGCAGCCTTGCGCAAAGCTGTCGCCAGCGGGGTTGAGGTTGTTTTCGCCACGGGTCGTCGCCATAGTTTTGCGTGGACGATGCTGGCTCCGCTCGGTTAATCCGGAAACAGTTCTCATCAGTTCCAACGGCGCGATCACCCGCACGTTCGGTGGGCGCCCGATCAATCGCACCGGCTTGCCGGTCGCAACCGCGCTGCAGCTCTGCCGTCAGTTGAATGACTTTCGCAATTCGCTGGTCTTCACGTTTGATCGCGCCGGCCCCGGCGCACTGGTGGTGGAAAATATCGCAGCCTTGCACGCGCGGCTGTCGCGCTGGGTGGAAGCGAACCTGCATGAATTGGAGGCAGTGCTGCCGCTGGAGCGTGCTTTCGCCGACGGCGAAGAGCCCATACAGGCCATGATTTGCGGGTCCCTCGGCGCGATGAGTGACGGGCTTGCGGTGCTGCAAGCCGCGCGACCGAGCCGGCGGAGAATCTGCGGAAGATCATTTCTATTCACCGCACGGAATATCCTGCCCGCGACTTGTCCATCGTGGACCTGATGCCGCATGGCTGCTCCAAAGGCAGCGCATTGGCGAGACTGGCGGCGGACCGCGGCATCGACGCTGCGGAAATTGTCGCCATCGGCGACAATATGAATGATGCCGAAATGCTGGCCTACGCTGGTCGTGCGGTGGTGATGGAAAACTCGCCGGCGGAGTTGCTGGATATGGCCGCGGCGAATGGATGGAGTATCGCGGGCAGCAACGAGTTTGATGGCGCGGCCCAGGCGATTCTGCGTATGCTGAATGAAGACTCGCGCGCGGACCGGGAAAACACGGCCCCGGCGCTGGCCGACTGATGTGTTGAAGTCTCATGGAATGCGGATGAAAACCTATCGCAAACTCGCGCTGTATGTCGATTTGCGGCCATTATCGGGTCTGCCGCCGCCGCGCGTGCTGCGGAGCGCGTGACACTGCGCAATGGATCGGCTCTGATCTGCGATCATCAGAAAAATCTGGATGGGCAGGTCCGGCTGTATTTGGCATCCTCGGACCAGAACTATCTCGATGTAGCAGCCGCGGACATTGTTTCCGTAGAAAACGTTCGCGCGGAAGATGCCGTTGAGCCGAGCACGGCGCAGCAGGCACCTGCATTGTCCCAGGCGCAATCCGCTGCTCCCACAGACATTCCCGCGCTGCTGCGGCAGGCGGGAGCGCAACATCACCTAGATCCTGATTTGCTGGCCAGCGTTATGCACGCGGAAAGCGACGGCCGAATCCAGGCGGTGTCTCCTGTTGGCGCACGCGGTTTGATGCAGTTGATGCCGGCCACCGCGAAAGGCCTGGGTGTCCGCGACAGTTTCGCCGCGGAGCAAAATATCGCGGGCGGAACAGCATATCTCGACGCGCTGCTAATGTATTACCACGAGGACATAGCGCTCGCCCTGGCCGCCTATAATGCAGGCCCGGCAGCCGTAGACCGCTATCACGGCATCCCACCTTATGCGGAAACCCGTCGCTACGTGGCACGTGTGATCCATGATTTCAATCAGAGGAAGCTGCGGGAAGCGCGACAGCGATCCGACCACACAGCGTGGGTTTCGATAGCTGCAATCGCCACCACGCCGGCAAAGTAAGTTCCGACAAGGAAACCTGAAAAGACCTGAATGAAACGACATCGATGGCTTGTTATGGGAGGAATCTTTGCCCTCCTGGTGATTCTCGTCTACGTCCAATTCCGGACGTTGAAGAGATTTGACTGGTCCACGCTGACCCAAACCGTCGATTCCATTCGTTGGTCGCGGCTGGTGCTGGCGATCCTGCTGACTTATGGCGCGTACATTACCCGCGCGTTTCGCTGGAGCGTGTTTCTACGTCCCACCAAGCCGGCGACTCCCGCGCAGATGGTCCCAGCACAATTCATCGGCTTTACTTCTGTTGCCATTCTCGGTCGGCTCGGAGAATTCGTTCGACCGTACCTTGTCGCACGGCGGCAGCAAGTAACCTTCACCTCGCAGCTGGCGATCTACGCTGTCGAACGCGTGTTCGATCTGCTGGCCGCTGCGGGCATCATCGCGGTCACGCTTTCCATCAGCCCGTCGGTTCAGAATCTTCCATATCATCAAGAGTTTCGCCGCGCCGGGTACTTCGGCATCGCAGCCGCGTTGGTTTTGGCGTTAATCGCCGTGGCGATTCGCATTTCCGGGCAAAAAATGGCCGATCTTGCCAGCCGCTCGCTCGGCGTGATTTCGCAGAAGTTCGCCCACGGAGTTCACGAAAAAATTCTCGCCTTTAGTCACGGACTGGATGCCATTGCCGGGTGGGGAGCATTGCTGGAAGCCCTTCTTTATTCATTCCTGACGTGGGGCTTGATCGCCCTGGCCTACGTGGTTATCGTGCACTCCTTTGCCGTTCCTGAACTGGCCGCCATTCCGGCAGCACAAACCATTCTGCTGATGGCGGGCAGCTTATTCGGCTCCTTTGCGCAACTGCCGGCCATTGGGGGCGGCTCCCAGGTGGCCATCATTTACGTGCTGACCAGCGTGCTGCATGTTGGGCCGGAGGAAGCGACAGCGTGCGCATTGACGCTCTACATCGTAACATTCCTCTCGGTGATTCCGGCAGGGCTGGCCTTTGCCCGAGTCGAGCAGGTTTCGCTGCGGAATGTCGCCCGAGAGTCGGAGATGGAAGAAGAAGAGTCGGAAGCTTCCAGCCAGGGTCCAGATGACCCGCAACAGGTGCACTCGTTGCCGTAAACAGGCCGGGCCCAAGCCATCGCAACCCCAAACAATAGGATTTTCCAGCGTTTGGAGGCCTTGCACCGAAAACTGCGACTATAATGGTCCTAGATAGGGAACGAAGTGTAACTTCCATGCTTTCAGACACGACTGTACGGTCGCACCCGGCAAAAAATCGCTTTTTTCCGATAGCTTTGGCTGTAGGCGCTTGCCTGTTGCTGGGCGTGGCGGTTTGGCAGACCATCGCATCTGCCGGCGTCGATGATACATCCGCTCTGGGTCGCGGCTCCCTCGCACAAGTTGTAGATATCGCCATCCTTGTGTTTCGTGAGGGGTTGGAGTGCATTCTCGTGCTCTCCGCCATTACCGCCAGCCTGATGAAGTCGGAGGATGCCTATTGGCGTCCCGTCGCCGCCGGCGTCAGCGTCGGTGTGGTTGCGACACTGGTTACTTGGTTTGTTGCTGTCGGTATCATTGACGACCTGGCGCAGAACGTAAATGCACTCTATCTCCAGGCGGCCACGGGTTTGCTGGCGATTATCGTGCTTCTGATCGTAATGAACTGGTTCTTTCACAAGCTCTACTGGACTGGCTGGATTTCGCTGCACAATAAGCGCAAACACGACCTGCTCAAGGGCGCGACTGAGGAGAATACCTCAGTGCGCAGGGTCTTCTTCGGTATGGCATTACTGGGATTCACCTCGTTCTATCGCGAGGGAGTGGAAGTGGTGTTGTTCCTGCAAAGCTATCGCCTGCGACTCGGTGGTCAACCGGTTTTGTATGGAGTCATTCTGGGGCTGATCTTCACCAGCATCGTGGCCGGACTCACGTTTCTGGCCCATCGTAAGCTGCCCTACAAAAAGATGCTGGTGTTTACCGGAATCATGCTGGGAGGCGTGCTCTTGGTCATGGTCGGAGAGCAGGCGCAGGAAATGCAATTGGCGCACTGGCTGCCGACTACGCCCATTCCCTGGCTTGCGAATGTCATTCCGGGCTGGATGGGACTTTGGTTCTCCATCTTTCCGACAGTCGAGACATTAGCCGCCCAGGCAATCGCAGGCGTCGCCGTTATCGGCTCCTACTTCATGGCGCAGCGCTAGCGGATTCGGCGCCTCAGCCTATAGCAGTTCTCCAGTTGGTAGTTAAAAAGGGCTGGTCTTTCTGAGGTCGCCGCAGCGCGACCTCGTTCAGAATGACTCACATTTGATCCGACTACGGCAATAATGTCAGTCCACTTACAGCTTTAGTCGCGCGATGCTAGGAATCTTCGATAGATCGTTGAACAGCACAAAGACCATCAAGAGAATAAGGAAGACGAACGCGGTTTGATACACGCGTTCTTTCAGCGTCTCATTCATGTCGCGGCGCATCACGGATTCAATTAGCAGGAACAGGATCATTCCGCCATCCAGAATAGGAATCGGAAGCAAATTCAAAATGCCCAGTTGCACGCTGATGAATGCCGTCCAAGCCAACATGGGCGACCATCCCGGCATAGCCACCACATAACCTGTCTGACGCGCAATACCGACCGGGCCACTCAGCGTCTTGGCCGACATCTGGTGGGTCACCAAGCGGCGCAGCACTTCCATTAGCATGGTCGATTCATTCACGCACTCCTTCACGGCTTTGGAGAAGGCCTGCGAAAATGAAATCCGTTCGACATGAGACGGCGGCGCCTGCGTCCTGAATCCGATTTCGTACTGAGGCTGTCCATCCGGACCGGTGGTTTTCTCTGGAGTCACGGTCACCGTGGTTGGAGTTGCATTGCGCAGGATGGAAAGCGTGACCGGCTTATTGCCGTTTTTTTGCAGATACAGGATCATCGACGGCAGCGAATGCAATTGAATCCCGTCCACCGACACAATTTTATCTCCAACCTTCAGGCCGGCCTTGGCCCCCGGAAACGCAGGGTCGACCATGGTGACCATTATGGGGGAGTTCTGCTGAACGGGAGTCAGTCCCACATCGCCCAGGCTGAAGTTGTCCGGATCGGAAGGCGATTTCAGAAACAGCGATGTTTCCTTCTGCGCGCCATCCGGCTGCTGCATCTCGATGGAGACGGAATGGTTGAGGTTGAGTGCCGCGTGTTCAAATATCTGTTCCCAACTGGGATTCTGGACAGTGTCGAAACGAAGGATGCGATCGCCGTGCTGCAACCCAGCTTTAGCGGCCACGGAGTTTGGCACGATGTAGTCGATGACGGCCGGATTGCTCAGATAGTTCGCAACCTCGTTGTGGCCGATGTACACCGCGGTCATCAAAAGGATGGCCAACAGAAAGTTAGCGGCCGGACCGGCGCAGGCAATCAGGATGCGCTGCCAGCGGGGTTTTGAAGTCAAGTCGCCGGAGTCGCGCGGCGCTATGTCTGATGTGCTCGCGGTGTTCAAGGGCATGGTCCCATCGCCGCCCAGCTCGCCGGCCATTTTCACATAGCCGCCCAGCGGCCACAGGCTGATTCGGTAGTCGGTATCGCCGCGGCGAAAGCCAAACAGGCGCGTGCCAAATCCGATAGAGAAAGTCTCGACGCGCACGCCGAAGAGCTTCGCCACAGCGAAGTGGCCGAACTCGTGCACCAGCACCAGCACACCGAGGACAACAAGCATGGAAACCGTACTTATAAGGGCAAATGACATGCTGGTTTGGGGATATCCGTTCTCTGGTTTTACGCTCTCTGGTCCTTCGCGAGCAACTCGCGGGCGGTGACCCGTGCCCGTTCATCTGCATCCAGCACTTCCGCGATGGTGGCGGGATGTCGGCGCGGCGTTTGCTGCAGCACGTCTCCAATTGTACGCGGTATGGCCAGAAAGGGGATGCGTCTTGCCAGGAACGCCTCCACTGCGATTTCATCCGCCGCATTCAGTGCAATGCAGTGCTCGCCGCCCATCTCCGCCGCTTCATACGCCAGCCGCAGACAAGGGAAGCGCTCCAGGTCTGGCGGGGAAAAATCAAGCCCTGCCAGGCTGCGCATATCAAAGGTCAAATCGGACGGAATGCGCTCGGGATAGGTCAATGCATACAGGATCGGCAGCCGCATATCCGTCACCGAAAGCTGGGCCAGAATGCTGCCGTCGACAAACTCCACCAGCGAGTGAATCGTCGATTGCGGATGCACGGTCACACGCACGGCGCTCGGCGGCAGATTGAATAAGCGGCAGGCCTCAATGATCTCCAGACCCTTGTTCAACATGGTGGCGGAGTCGATGGTAATGCGCTGGCCCATCACCCACGTGGGATGACGCAACGCCTGCTCGACGGTGATGCCGGTAAATTCTGCCATCGGCGTAGTCCGAAACGGTCCGCCGGAGGCTGTAAGCCAGATGGCGCGCACTTCCTGCGGTACACCGCCGCGCATGCACTGGTGGATGGCATTGTGTTCGCTGTCGATGGGCAGAATCATCACCTTGCGGCGACGCGCCTCTTCGATAAGAATTTCGCCCGCCGCTACCAGGCATTCTTTATTCGCGACGCCGACGGTTTTGCCGGCGTGAATCGCGGCGTAGGTCGCTTCCAGGCCTGCCACTCCCACAATGGCGCTCACCACAAAGTCGGCCTCCGGCAAGCTGGCCGCGCGAACAGTGCCGGCCGAACCATAGACAACTTCTATGCCGGAAACGCCTGCGGCTCGAAGTCGTTGCCGCAAGCTCGCCGCGAGCCTTTCGTCGGCGACCGAAACCACTTCGGGTCGCCAGCGCTGGCACTGCTCAAAGACGGTATCCAAATTGCGGCCCGCGGCCAGGCTGACAACAGTGAATCGCTCCGGATAGCTTTCGACGATGCGCAGCGTGCTTTGGCCGATGCTGCCTGTAGAACCGAGAATTGCAAGTTTTTTCAAGGAATATCCTGACGATTCAGCTTGTCATTCTGAGCGCAGCGAAAAATCCAGAGGAGCATAGCTTCACTGATCCCGCGAATATTCTCTGGATTCTTTATTCTGCTCAGAATGACTCTCTCTGTGCTGCATTGGCGCTGCCAAATCGCTCGCCTCAATACGCCTGTCGCAGCAGCAGCGCATACCACAACACTGGTAGCGCCAGCAGCAGGGCGTCAATGCGATCGAGCACGCCGCCGTGTCCCGGCAGCAACGTTCCAGAATCCTTCACGCCTGCACCCCGTTTGATTGCCGACTCCAGCAGATCCCCGATCTGTGCTGCCACATTCAACAAGATTGCCATGCCGGTCCAATACCACCATGGTTGAGCATAGAACAACAGGTCGATGCCGTGGCGATTGAGGTGGCCCCCAAGGCAGACGATGCCCAGGCCAGCGGCGATGCTGCCGACAGCCGATCCCGCCGCGCCCTCCCAGGTTTTCTTCGGGCTGAGCTTCGGCGCCATGGGGTGCCGGCCCATGGATCGCCCGACGTAGAGCGCCACAATGTCGCCGGCCCACACCACGATCAGCAGGAACAGCAGCAAGGAAGCGCCGTTTTCCTGCACTGTCAACAGGGGTGCAAACAACAGCGGCAGCGCTATATATATCAGGCCAAAGAATCCGGCAGCCGCGTCGGGCAAAATGCGTTCCAAAGGCGAACGCAGCGAGCAAATGCCGAGCAGCGTCAACGCGGAGATTCCCACGGCTGTCAGCAATAACGGCGGCGTCCAATACGCTACGGCAAACAAGGCTGCGCACCAGGCCAAGACAAGCCAACGCGGAACCCGCGCCCCGGATGCGTCGGCCAAAACCAGGTACTCCTGGAGTGCCAGCTCCGCGACCACCCAGGCGGCTAGCATCTGCAGCCACAACGGCCCCCATAGGATCAGCGCCAGCACCAGCGGAATCAAAATGACCGCCGTAAGGATACGTTTCATCAGATCGAGTTCTCTTTCAAGCTGCCGCGTGTCCGCACAGCGGCCGACCATTGCGTTGGGATCGATTGGGTCTGTGGATCATTATCGTATGAATGGAGAAACGGCGCAGAGGTTTTCAGCGTATCGTTCTATGGGATCTAGCATGCGCGTGGATGGTTCCTGATTTGACGGCGACAAAGTGAAGACGCCTTAGCGCACGAGGACTTGTTCCGGCTCGACGGGTTTCACCTTGGGGGCATTGCCAAGACCGCCGAAGCGTCGCTCGCGGCACTGGTATTCGCGAACGGCATCCAGGAAATGCTTGCCGCGAAAGTCGGGCCAGAAACGATCGGTTACATAAATTTCAGAGTACGCAATCTGCCATAGCAGAAAATTGCTGATGCGCATTTCGCCGCTGGTGCGGATCACCAGGTCCGGATCTGGCATGTGCGCGGTATAAAGCGCCTGGGAGATATGCTGCTCGTTGAACTTCGACAACAGCTCTTCAAGCGAATGCGGGCTGTGCTGCTCCGCGTCGATTTTTCTTAGCGCATCCTTCACCGCGTCGACAATTTCTACCCGCGCACCGTAATTCAAGGCCAGCGTCAGTGTAGTGCCGGTGTTGCGTGCCGTCCGCTCGGCAGCCCACTGCATTGTCTCCTGCACTTCCTGCGGCAGGTCTTTGATGCGCCCGATGTACGCGATGCGGACATTGTTATCGTTCATCCGCTTCACATTGTTCACCAGGTAAGTGCGCAGCAAGCGCATGAGGAAACTGACTTCCGTCTCGGGGCGGCGCAGATTATTTTCCAGGGAGAAGGCGTAGAGTGTCAGCCAGGGCAGGTCAATGCGCGAGGCGGTCTCGACAACATACTGTACTGATTCTGCGCCTTGTTGATGGCCAAAGAAGCGCTGCAGGCGCCGCTGACCCGCCCATCGCCCATTGCCATCCATGATGATGGCGACGTGCTTCGGCAATTGCTCGGGATCCAGCTGCCGATATATGGCAAGCTCCTCCGCGGACAATTCATGAATTCGGCTGGGTCCGGTTACGCTGGACAACGAGAGATACCTCAACTTGCTTCGACCGTAGCATAGTGCGAAGAGGGGTCGCAAATTGGATGCTGGTACGCCTGCCGTCGGCCACGGTTTCGATAAAAGTTATCGTGGCTCTACTGGGTTGGCGGCGTGATCTTAACCCTGCTGGGGGAGCAGGTTCTAAGCGGTCCGGCGGCCGCCGCTTGCCATTTCTCGAACATGACCCAGCACCATAGCGCGGTGCAGGTTGTCGAGCCCAGCCGCCCATTGTGCGATTTCCGATAGAAAAGGATCTTCCATCATGGCAGCAATTTCGCGCTCCCGCTCATACCGCGCGTCATGCACCATTTCCGACATCGGTACGGATAAGGCTTTGGCCAGCCGCTGCAGTGACGACAGGGTGGGCATGGCGCGACCATTCTCGATTTTCGAGATGTAGGTGCGCGGTACCTCCAGCCGGGCTGCGAGTTGCCGTTGGCTTAAGTGCCGGGCATTGCGAATTTCTCGCAGACGCACGGCAACTCTGGACTGCCGGTTTCCCGGCGCGTGTGTCCCCATTACCTCGACAGGCGAGGACACCAAAGGTTCGGGTTCAGCTACTTCCAGGGGCTTTCGGCAGCGTCGGCACAATAAGCTGCTGGTGCTAAATTGCACCAGACTGCATCGATCGCAACGTAGAACCTCCCTTGAAGCAACGGGAGCCATCATAGTTGCCATATATTCATTTACGGAGGCCAGAGCTGACATCCGTCACGTGCTTACGGCACGCGTCTTTTGATAAGCTGCTTGGAAATCAGAGACTTGTCAAGATAAAAATGATGGAAAGCCTTAAATAGTCCAAAATAGCCGTAAAAATGGTTTGAATTTCGTGGATTATAGACCTAGGAGATCTACCAGATGACCGAAGTAACTCCAAGTCCTTCACCCAGCGAGAGTTCGCCGGAACCGAAAACCGAGAGCGCCGAGGGCCAAATACACGACCGCGAAGCTGCCTGGCGGTTGCTGAACCAGTACACCCAATCCAGCAGTTTGCTCAAGCACGCCCTCAGTGTTGAAGTCTGCGTTCGCGCCTACGGCAAGCAACGCGCCGCTGAACTTGGCCTGGGACCGGAGGAAGCGCGCACCTTCGTCGAGACTTACGCCGTCACTGGCCTGCTGCATGACTTTGACTACGAGAAATATCCCTCGCCGGAAGAACATCCGTGGATTGGCAACCGCATTCTGACCGAGCAGGGTTGGCCGGAGGAGGTGCGCCACGCCATCTTGGGACATGCGGAGTACACCCACACAACCCGCGAGTCGCATCTGGATAAGGTCCTGTTCGCCTGCGACGAGTTGGCCGGTTTCCTGACCGCCAATGCATTGGTCAAGCCGACAAAATCCATCCGTGACGTGAATGTGTCCTCTGTCCTGAAAAAGATGAAAGACAAAGCCTTTGCGCGCGGGGTGAACCGCGAGGACATTGTTGTTGGCGCGGCGGAACTCGGGGTCGCCCTGCCCGACCATGTCGCATTTTGCCTGGCGGCCATGCAGCAGCACGCGGAGGAACTAGGTCTGGCAGGCGTGACAACGTAGCCTCGACCCCGGCCGCTAGCCAGCAGGCCGACACGGTCAGCCTCAGTTCGCGAGCCCACGTCGCCGTCAGCCATGACGGTGACGGAGACGGCCGCTAAACTGGTCGTAAAAACCAGCACAATTCCAGCCCCTGAACCGCCCCACTTTGATCGCAGAGGCGCGGTAGGGGCATGGTATGGGTCTTTTATCAGTAGTTCCTCCATATCAATCGGGTGTATATTCAGTTGATTTCGTGCTTGACATCCTACTGGAGGATTCTTCATGAAAAAATATTTCGCGGAGTTAGTCGGGACATTCGTGCTTGTATTTGGCGGCGTCGGCAGCGCTGTTTTTGCCGGCAAGCATATCGGCTTTGAGGGTGTCGCCTTTGCCTTCGGACTGTCGCTGCTGGCGATGGTCTACACGATCGGACCTATTTCCGGTTGCCACGTCAATCCTGCTGTCACCTTCGGAGTGTTGCTCTCGAAAAAAATCGGCGGCAAAGACGCCACCATGTATGTCATTGCGCAAATCCTGGGCGCGATTATCGCGGCAGGGCTCATTCTGGCGATTGCTCGTGGAATTCCGGGCGGCTACTATGCCTCCGCCAGCGGTCTGGGAGCTGACGGCTTCGGAATGCATTCTCCGGACCTCTATAACATGCAGGCGGCATTTATTGCGGAAGTCATCCTGACCGCCTTCCTGGTATTAACCGTGCTGGGAGCGACCGATATTAAGGCTCCGGTCGGTTTTGCCGGATTGGCCATCGGCCTGGTCCTCACCCTGATTCACCTAGTTGGCATTCCCATCGACAATACTTCGGTGAACCCGGCGCGCAGCATCGGTCCGGCCATCTTCGTTGGCGGATGGGCAGTTCAGCAGCTCTGGCTCTTTATCGTCGCACCCCTCATTGGGGGCGCCATTGCCGCAGGGATTTACGCGGTGATTCGCACGCCTGAGGAACGCGTCATCAGCACCCGCACGGCAGAGCGCTCCCTGGCCAGCCAACAAGAGGAACGCGGACGCCATACGGCGTAGGTGGAATCGAGTTCGCAGCAACCCGCCCGCCCTTTCGCAGGTGAAGGGCGGGTATCGTTTTCGTTAAGCGATCGATTGGGACTGCGGTCGCAGACCCAGTGATTCGAGTTTTGCGCCGCAACCACTTATTAGGGAGCCAATTCCATGTCAGACGCAACGTCATCCGATCCAATCTTGCCGTCCGCCGCATTCAACCAGCAGTCGCGTCGAAATTTCCTGCGCGGTTCCGCAGCCGCTGTTGCCGGCATCGTGACGGCGGGAGTCGCTGTGGATACCGCCCACAGTTTCCTCCAGCCACGGCCGGTGATCGCGCAGTCGACGCTGACACCTGACGCGGCTTTGAAGCAACTGATGGACGGCAACGGCCGTTTTGTCAGCGGCAAAACAACCGCATACGGACATGACGTGGCGATGTTGAAGAAGTTAGAACAAAAACAGGAACCCTACGCCGCCGTGTTGTCGTGCGCCGATTCTCGTGTTCCTGTGGAAATTGTCTTTGACCAGACGTTCGGCAATCTGTTTGTGACCCGCGTGGCCGGCAACATCATCACGCCGGAGATCATCGGCAGCCTGGAGTACGGAGTCGCGGTGCTCGGCACGAAGGTGATTCTGGTCCTGGGCCACAGCAACTGCGGGGCGGTCAAGGCCGCGGTCGCGGGGGAATCCGTGCCCGGACAAATCAGCGTCCTCTATGCGCATATTCAACCCGCAGTCGACCAGGCGGGCCCGGATTACATGGCCGTGACCAAGGCGAACGCGAAAATTCAGGCGAAGCTGTTGAGCCAGGCCTCAACTGTGGTCTCAGAAAAGATCAAGGAAGGTCAACTGAAGATCGTTGCGGGCTATTACGACGTCGGTTCAGGCGTCGTCACCTTGCTGACCTAGGAAGCGGGTCGCGTCGGTGTCCTCGCCATTGAACCAGCCCAAAGCGGCAATCAAGAGAAGCATCAAGGTCGCCCGATCCAGAAACGGCCATCCATGGTGCGGCGAAGCAGCCACGTGGCCAGCACGGCGCAGATAATGACGACCTGATACACGTGGGCGATGCGCTGTTGAATTTCATCGCGCAGCGAATCGTGCTCATGCAGCAATATCTCGACCCGTTCGAAGTCGGAGACTCCCGCCGGTTGCTGTTCCGCCATGATTTGCTCCCTTGACAGATGAGTCTATCGCTCCTCCTCGCCGAATGCTTCCGGACATTTGCGCGTCGGGGCACGGTGTTCTATGCTGAGCAGGCTCCGACTGTGTCCCATAGCCTATGACGATCCATCCATCCTACCCGCCGAACGTGCTTGCATCCTCTATCGACACCGGCAGCGAGCGCTTCCAGTCGAACGTGGTCGCCATGCGCAGCCTGCTGACCGAATTCGAAGCGGAGCAAGCGACGATCCGTCAGGGCGGCGGCGCGAAAGCGATTGAAGCGCAACACAAAAAACAGCGCCTCACAGTGCGCGAGCGCCTCGATCTACTGCTCGATCCAGACACGGAGTTTCACGAGCTGAGCATCTACGCGGCACATGACATGTACTCCGAATACGGCGGCGCGCCCGCGGCAGGCACGGTCACCGGCGTGGGCCGTGTCGCAAGTCGACTCGTCATGATCATCGCCAACGATGCCACGGTGAAAGCGGGCGCGTTTTTCCCGATGACTGCCAAAAAGGTGTTGCGTGCCCAGAACATCGCTCTGGAGAATCACATTCCGACTCTTTACCTGGTCGACTCCTCCGGCGTGTTTCTGCCGTTGCAGGAAGATGTGTTTCCCGATCAGGACGACTTTGGCCGTGTCTTTCGCAACAACGCCGTCATGTCCGCGCGCGGCATTCCGCAGATGACCGCCATTATGGGAATGTGCGTTGCCGGCGGCGCGTATTTGCCGGTGATGACCGACCACGTGTTGATGACGGAGGGCAGCGGATTGTTTCTCGCCGGGCCCGCGCTGGTGCAGGCGGCCATTGGCCAAAAAGTTTCCGCAGAGGAGCTGGGCGGCGCAACCATGCATGCCGAAATCTCTGGAACCGTCGACTTTAAAGAGCCGAACGATCATCTTTGCATCGAGCGCCTGCGGTCCCTGGTCTCCCGACTCGGGCACCGCGCGGCCGCGCCGTTCGATCGCGTGGCGTATGACGATGCGAAGGACGCTCCGAAATACTCCTCGGACGATTTACTCGGCATCGTCAATCCCGATCCTGCAGCCGCTTCGCAAAGCTACGATATGCACGCCGTGATCGCTCGTATTGTCGATGGTTCGCGCTTTGATGAGTACAAGTCGGACTACGGCCAGACGCTGCTTTGCGGTTATGCGCGCATTGGCGGATTTGCCGTCGGCGTCGTCGCCAACCAGAAACTTCATCGCACCCAGATCAGCCATACCGGCGAAAAACACATGGAGTTTGGCGGGGTCATTTATCCCGACTCCGCCGATAAGGCCGCACGCTTCATCATGGATTGCAATCAGAACCTGATCCCGCTGATCTTTCTGCACGACGTGAATGGGTTTATGGTGGGCCGCGATGCGGAGTGGAACGGCATCATTCGTTCCGGCGCAAAAATGGTCTCTGCTGTTTCGAATAGCGTGGTGCCGAAATTCTCCATCATCATTGGCGGCTCGTTCGGAGCAGGGAATTACGCCATGTGCGGCAAGGCGTACGATCCGCGATTTATTTTTGCGTGGCCGACGGCGAAATATGCGGTGATGAGCGGCGCCTCCGCTGCCAACACTCTGGTGGAGGTGCGAATCAAACAACTGGAACGCAAAGGGCACGCACTCAGCGAGGTGGAGAAGAAGGAGTTATTCGACTCCACCAAGGCGGCTTACGATGAACAGACCGACCCGCGCTATGCGGCTGCACGACTCTGGGTGGATGCGATTATCGATCCAAGGAAAACGCGGGACGTTCTGCGCATGGCCCTGGAAGCGGCTGCGCTCAATCCGGATGTTCCGCGATTCAATCCGGGAATTCTGCAAACGTAATTGTTGCGACAGAATGAAGCGCCGATGATCAGCGACGAGATTAAAATTATCGAATGCCCGCGCGATGCCTGGCAGGGATTGCCCAAGGTGATCCCTGCGGACGTAAAGGCCTCCTACCTGCGCGGTTTGATTGCCGCCGGGTTTCAGCACATCGATGCAGTGTCTTTTGTATCGCCAAAGGCTGTCCCACAAATGGCGGACTCCGAGCAGGTTCTGCGCCTGTTGCAAGCACCGGTGGATATCGACATCATCGGCGTTGTGGTCAATGAAAAAGGGGCTGAACGTGCCATCGCGACGGAATCCGTGCGTACCCTCGGCTTTCCGTATTCCATCTCGCCGGTATTTCTTCAACGCAACCAGCATCAAACGCCCGAGGAATCGCTCGATGCGCTCGACTCGATTGCAGAGTTGGCATACCAGGCCGGAGTAGACGTGGTCGTGTATATGTCGATGGCCTTCGGCAATCCGTACGGCGACCCGTGGAGTCTGGAAGAGGTGATCGACGGCTGCAGTCTGCTCATCGAAATGGGCGTGGAGCAGATATCTCTCGCCGACACGATCGGCGTGGCTGATGCAGAGCAGATTGCGTCTGTCGTATCCGCGGTACTCGCCACAGACGATCGGGTGGAATTTGGTGTGCATTTGCATGCGCGTTCCGATCAGGTGGAAGAGGAGGTATTGGCTGCGTATCAGGCTGGTTGTCGCCGGTTCGACATGGCGGTGGGTGGGCTCGGCGGATGCCCGTTCGCTCAGGATTCGCTGATTGGCAATATCGCGACGGAGCAGGCGCTGGCGGCTCTTCGCAGCGCGGGTGCTAAGCTGACGGAACTAGCGCCGCTGACGGATGTAGTGGCTCGCACGCACCAGATTTCCCGGGAGTATGGTCCTTCGGTGCAGTAATCGTGCAGCAATATCGATATCTTTCAAAAATGTATCGCAGTCCGATATAATCCAGGGATGGACGCGAGATTTCCCGCCAAAGACACCAACCAACCTCTCCACCAGGCCCTCGCATCGTTTCGCCATCAGTTGCGGAAGTTCTTACTGGCCAGCGAAGAGGCCGCGAAGGAAGCAGGTTTGCATCCGCAGCAGCACCAACTGCTGCTGGCTGTGGCGGGCGCGCCGGCCTATATTTCGCCTTCTGTGGCTTACGCGGCCGCCGCCCTGGGGCTGAAACATAATAGCGTTGTCGAGCTGGTGGATCGCTGCGAAAAGGAAGGGTTGTTGCGACGCACAACTGATCCGGAAGATCGCCGCCGGGTTTGTCTGGAGACCACGGCGCGGGGCCAGCAGATGCTCGATCGGTTATCGCGGGTTCATTTGCTGGAGCTCAATTCCCATGCGCCGCATCTGATTGAAGCACTGCAAAAAGTTTTACAGAATGAGAGCAAGCGGCAGCGAAGCTCCAATAGAAAAAAGCTTGCATGAGAGAGTTTTGATGGCCGAGACGACGTTTAAGAAACCAAAAGTGAAATTTGGGCTGCGGCTGATTGAGCACCCACTTTTGCAAAAGTATTTTCCCCTGGTTCATGAGGACCTGGCAGCTGTCTATGCGCGCGATCTGCACAAATGGCTTTTGATCGCGCCTATCATCGGCTTGTCCACCGGGCTCGTCATTACCGGGATTGCAATCGTCATCCTGGATAAAATATGGCCGGTCATGCTTGCGTGTTTTCTCCATCATCGTTGGACAATTGTACCGACGCTGACGCTGGCATTCGCGGTGACAGGTTTGATCATGCAATTCCTGACGCCTGATCCGGACGAACATTCCACAGAAGAGATCATCCGTTCGTACCACGAGCACCAGGGCGACATCGAGGTCCGTTCGTTTCTGCCGAAAATATTGGCGGCCATTACTACGGTTGGATTCGGCGGCAGCGCAGCGCTTGAAGGGCCGAGCATCTATGGCGGGGGTGCCATTGGCTCATGGCTATGGGCCAAGCTGCGGCGTTTCGGCCTGGAACCGCGTGACCGGCGCATCATGCTGATCAGCGGGGCGGCAGCCGGCATGGCTGCGGTGTTTCGCGCGCCCATGACCGGTCTTGTCTTTGCGCTGGAAATGCCATACAAGGATGACCTGGCCCACGAGGCGCTGCTGCCTTCGCTGATTTCATCCGTGGTCGCCTATATAACCCTGGCATTTTTTCTCGGTGCTTCTCCGTTGTTCGACTTCGCCAGCGCCACTTCGTTCAAGGGACGCGATCTGTTGTGGTGCGCGTTTTTAGGTGTGGTCATCGGGCTAACTGCCATGGCGTTCACCATTACCTTTCGCCGCGCCCGGGTATTCATGGTGAAGTGGAACCTGCCTCACTGGTTGAAGCTGACATTGGGCGGCTTCCTCACCGGCGTTTGCGGACTGGCATTTCTGATGATGTTTCATGGGGCACTGGTTCCGTTGGGGCCGAACTATGAAGCGGTCGGACAAATCCTGAACCGGCATCACAGCAGCCTGGAACTTGTGGTCTTTGGCATCCTCAAGCTTGCGGCAACTCTGTTTACGCTTGCCAGCGGCGGCGTCAGCGCCATGTTCGTTCCGCTGTTTTTAACCGGCGGCAGTTTTGGAGCGGCTTTTGCGCAGTCGGTCGTTCACACCAACGCCATCGAATTGTATGCCGCGACCGGGATGGCGGCCTTCATTGCGGCCGGCTATAAGACTCCGCTGGCGGCAGTGGTGTTCGTCGCAGAAGCCACCGGCGGTCACGCCTTCATCATCCCCGCTCTTATCGGCGCAGCGGTCGCTTATGCAATTTCCGGCGAAGCCTCTGCCTCCGGCGATCAACGCCTGCACGAAGGTGTGCGCATTCAAGAATTGAGAAACATTTCAGTGGCGGAGGTGATGCAGCAAAACGTGATTTCCGCAGTAGCCTCGTCCACTTTGCAGGAGTTTGCAGACAACGTTTGCAGGCATCACAGGCATATCGCATTTCCGGTTTTGAAAGAAGGCGCCATCGTTGGAATCATGTCGGTCTCATCGCTGGGGCTCATTCCTTTCCGGGAGTGGACAAAAAAAACGGTTGAAGACGTGGCCCAAAAAAATATAAAGACAATTCCTCCCGACTGCGACGTTACGGAAGCTCTACGGCTGCTTCTCAGCGAGCACGATTACCACATGCTTCTCGTGACTTCGGAGGATGGCAGGCTGACGGGCATTTTGACGAAGACCGATATCTTGTCGATTTTAAAGTTGCGGGGCGGACCCAAAGAGCCAGTGTATGAGTCCGCTATCACGTGATTTCAGACGCCCGTGCAGATGGTTTTCCGTGCGGTGGAGATGAACATTTGTCGCGGCGAATGCGAATCAAGGACTGGTCACACTGACAAGCAGAAAATCCTTGTAGCTTGATGGACGGAGGTCTTCGATGGCCGACTTACCTGGCTCCAATACTACAATCCCCGCCGATGAGAAGCTGCCTAAGAAAAGCTTTTTCGGCGTTGCCCTGGAGCCGGAAGTCGTCAAAGTATCGGGTTACGCGGTGCTGGTCGGTCTGATCGGGGGACTTGTTGCGCAAGGTCTATTGGAACTGATCTACCTGTTTACCAACATTTTCTTTTATGGCAGGTTGTCGTTCGCCATCACCTCCCCGGCTCACAATCATCTTGGTCTGTGGGTCATCCTGATTCCTCCCATTGGCGGGTTGGTCGTCGGTTTTATGGTCCATTATTGGGAACCGACGCTGAAGGGTCATGGCATTCCGGAAGCGATGGAGGCTGTTCTTTTTGGGCAAAGCCGAATGCGTTTACGCGTTGCGCTCCTGAAGCCGCTCGCCACGGCATTCGCCATAGGAACGGGCGGACCGTTCGGAGCGGAAGGCCCTATCATTCAAACCGGAGCGGCCTTCGGGTCGTTGTTCGGGCAGGCCATCGGTCTCTCGCCGTATTACCGGCGTGTTTTGCTGGCTGCCGGGGCAGCGGCGGGCATGGCAGCCACGTTTACAGCCCCACTTGCGGGGATTCTGGTAGCAGTGGAGCTTTTGCTGTTTGAATTTCGCGCACGCTCCTTCATTCCAGTAGCGTTCGCCGCTGCTGTGGCCACGGGGGTGCGCATTCACTTTGCGGGGTGGACGCCGCTGTTTCCGACGCCCGCTTTTAAGCTCGTCAACATGAACGAATTATGGCTGTTCGCGCTGATGGGCATTTTGATGGGCATGATCGGCATCGCCATGATTCGCTCCTTGTTCTGGCTGGAGGAATTCTTCGACCATTTGCCCCTTCGACGCCCACTGATCTGGGCGCCCGCCATTGGCGCATTGATTCTCGGTGCGATCGGATACTTTTATCCGCAGGTGTTTGGCACGGGATACGACACGATTCGCAGCATGTTGAATGACCGCCTCACGGTAGCTAACTTGATTGGCATTTCGGTGGCGAAGTTCTGGGCCTTGGTTATCTCTCTGGGCTCGGGAACCACGGGCGGCGTTTTTGCTCCATCATTGATTGTCGGCGGCGGAATTGGTGCCGTCTACGCGATGTTCTGGCACCATTTCTTTCCCCATTTCGTCAGCGACCCGGCCTTTTATTCGCTAGTGGCCATGGCGGCAGTCTTTGCCGGCATCGCGCGCGCACCGTTCACCAGCATTGTGTTTTTGTTTGAATTGAGCCACAATCCGAATTCCTTGTTGCCGCTTATCGTCTGCGTCATGGTTGCCGACGGATTCGTGCGCCTGTTCAGTCCAGACTCGATCATGACCGGCAAGCTAGTGAAGCGCGGACTGATTGTGTTGCAGGACTACTCCGTGCCAGTGCTGATGCGTGCGCGAATTGACCAGGTCATGCATAAGAATTTCAGCGTCATTCCCGCGGACGCCGAGCTGAGGGCCGTCTTGCGCGACTTTGTTCCGCAAGGGCTGGATTTACTTCCCGTTGTCGAGTCGGATGGATCTCTCGTCGGCATCGTCGAGTCGCACGACCTTCTGCGGGTTGAGCCACCCGACCATCACTTCAAAATGCGGGAACTGGCGCGGAAGGATTACGTGTTGGCGCATCCTGGCGAACTGGTAGATCGGGTCAGCCGCAGCATGTTGTTGCAGGATGTCGAGAACGTGATCATTGTAGAGCCGCACGGAATTTCAAAACCGATCGGAATCGCGCGCGCGAATGACATTCTGCAACTCCGGCGTTGGTTGGTAGACGAGGAAAGCAAGGGATTGCCCAGAGATTGGAAAGGCAACGGGAAGGAAAGGGGCCAAGGGATGAAATAGATGGCGCAGGCGGCTCTCACCGGTTACTATGATTCGTTCCCCCGGTTCTTTCATTGAGGGTCGTATGCCTTATCAAACGTTGTACATGACGGAGATGGACGACATCGTCACCATCACGTTCAATCGTTCCGAGCGCCGCAATGCGCTCACTCCGCAGATGATTGATGAGCTGATCGCAACGTTGGACAGCTTGGCGGATCGCAATTCGGGTGTATTGATCTTGACCGGCAGGGGCCCTGCGTTTTGTGCGGGTCTCGATTTGGAGCATCTGCAGTCGCTGCTCAAAAACCCAACTCTACAGCATAATGTCGACGCAGACCGGATCGCAGTATTACTGCGCAGACTCTATGACTTGCCGCTTCCAACCATCGCGGCGGTCAATGGACATGCGATTGCCGGCGGCATGGGGTTGGCCACGGTTTGCGACTTTACGCTGTCCGTCCCCGAAGCGAAATTCGGATACACAGAAGCACGAATCGGTTTCATTCCCGCAATTGTCTCCACATTTCTCACGCTGCAGGTTGGCGAAAAACATGCCAGAGATTTGCTGTTGACGGCTCGGCTGATTACGGCGGAAGAAGCGCAGCAGATGGGCCTGGTGAATGAAGTTGTGCGCGACTCCGGCCTGATGGAGCGAGCCTTGCGGCTGGCGCGTCAACTTCTAAAGAACAGTCCCGAATCTTTGCGCGCCACCAAGCAGTTGCTCTCCGCGCACGTGAAGGAGCGGCTCGATAGCCAGTTGAGGACGGCTGTCGAAACCAACGCAAATGCGCGCAGCAACGAGGATTTTCGCGAGGGAGTGTCCGCCTTTCTGGAACGACGCACGCCCCAGTGGCCTTCTCGAAAACGCCGCAAAACCGTCAGCCAAATCTAAGGAGATCCACGCGTGAGCCACTCGAATTCCAGCGGGGATGGTGTGACAGGTGAGGTGCGCCTGCGCGTGCGCTATGCGGAAACAGACCAGATGGGCGTCGTCTATTATTCCAATTTTCTGGTCTGGTTTGAAATTGGCCGCGTGGAATTACTGCGTCAGCTCGGCTTCGATTACAAGACCATGGAAATTGAGGACGACTGTTTTATTCCGGTCGTCGAGGCGAATTGCCGATACAAAGCGCCGGCTCGTTACGACGATGAACTCATCATTGTCACCCACGTGGCCGCTGTTCGAGGCGCGGTCCTGAAATTTCGCTATCAGGTGGTGCGTGTCAGCGACCAGCAGCTGCTCGCCGAAGGTGAAACCACTCACGTCGTCACCGACCACACTCTGACGAAACGTTCGCTCCCGGAAAAATATGTGCTGGCGCTCAAAGGCGAGTGAACATTCGTTCTTGTCAAGCCAGCCATTTGAGCGCCAACACGCGATTCGGTCCTACTCGCAGTTGATCATCCAAGGAATGCCGAACGCATCCGTAAACATTGCGAACCGCTTCGCCCAAAAAGTTTGCTGAATCTTCATAAGCACGTTTCCGTTGGCCGACAAAGCGGCGTAGACCCTCTCCGCTTCGGCAGCGTCCTGCAGGTTCAGTGACACCGAAAATCCCTGCGGCGCTTGATAGCGGCCTTCAGGCGCGTCGGAACCCATCAGCACAGTTGTGCCGACCTTCATGCGGATGTGCATCACTTTATTTCGCCACTCCGGCGGCAGTTGGTTCTCCATTGGAGAGCCGGCAAAGGTGTGGATCGCTTCGATTTTTCCGCCGAGGTGCTGTTCGTAGAACTTGAACGCCTCCTCGCAATTGCCATTGAAATTCAGATATGGATTCAGATCCATGAGTTTCTCCTCGTATGACAAAACTTGGAATGCTCAGACTTATTTCTCAACTGCCCTAGATACGAATAAGGGTGCAAAATAATCGCGCAGTCTCCACACCAAAATCAGCCATAGAATGGTCGCCACCAGGCCCAAAGGCAAACCGCTCGGTTGCATGGTGATATGGAAAACGAGGATGTTGTAGAGCACGGGCGCTAGCAGTGCCAGCGCGAGCGGTACAAAGCGGTTGACCAGCAGCAGCGCGCCCGCGATCACCTGCACTCCAGAAACGAAATACACGAAGTGGCTCGCCATGAGTGTGCTGAGAAAGGTCCCAGCCAGGCCTGGGGGCAGCGGACCGTGCATAAAATTGAGAAACCCATTCAGGCCGAAGACAAAGAACATCAGCCCCAGCAGAATGCGAGCGATGATCGCGACTATTTTCATTCGAGCTCTCCGTACCAACTGTTTTGAATTTGCCGCCCGCGATTCACTTCAATCGTGGTGAAGGCAGACTCAGGAGATGTTTCCAATCGGCGCTCGGATGAAATAAATCTTCAGGTGACGCTCGCAAGTCGAAATCATCGACGCGTCAGGCGTGGTCGTATGCATCCTGCAAAGTCTGAATGTCGAGTTTGACCATTTTCATCATCGCGCGCATGGTTGCTGCTGATTTGGCAGGGTCGCTTCCGTGCAGCAATTTCCACAAAACGGAGGGAACGATTTGCCACGTGACCCCGAATTTGTCATGCAGCCAGCCACATTGGTGGATTCCTCCGCCTTCGGAAAGCTTCTCCCAGAGCTCGTCGACTTCCTCCTGCGTCTCGCAATTGACGAAGAATGAGATCGCTGGAGAGAAGGTAAACTGCGGTCCGCCGTTGAGGGCGTAAAAAGACTGTCCGTCGAGGTCGAATGTGACCGACATGACCGATCCCTTCGGTCCGGGGCCGGCGTCGTCATATCGAGTCACTGCGCCAACCTTTGAGTTTTTGAAGACTGAGACGTAGAAATTCATTGCCTCTTCGGCTTTGCCATCGAACCATAAGAACGGTGTAATTTTCTGCATGTCGATTCTCCAGCAGGTGATCTTGTCCGGTGGTCTCCTTCAATTCGTCTCGTGCGAAGCCGCGCGCCTATCCGCCGGCGATCGCTCCCAGAACAATCAAGGGTTCTTTTCCCTGAACAATCTCTTCCGGCAATGGATCGTCCGGTGAATTATGCGACAGGTCTTCCTGGCAGGCAAAGAACCGCAGGAACGGGCGGCGCTGATGTGTGACCTGATCGCGAATGGTTCCGCGCAGCATGGGATAGCGAGCTTCCAGCGCATCGATGGCCGCGCCAAGTGTCGCTATCCCCTCCACCTCCACAGTCACTTCGCGGCCCACACCTGCCAGTGTTCGCAAATGCGCCGGCAATTCGATTCGAACCGTCGCCGTCATCGCAGCGTCTGGACCTCCACAGAAAGGACCGCGGGAAGGTCGCGCACAATTGGGCTCCAACTGTCGCCGGCATCGGCGGAGCAATAAACCTGGCCACCCGTTGTGCCGAAGTACACGCCGCAGTCGTCGAGCGAATCCACCGACATGGCATCGCGCAGCACGTTGACATAACAGTTTTGCTGCGGCAGGCCCTTGGACATTGCCTCCCATTCATTGCCGCCGGTACGGCTGCGATGCACTTGTAGCTTGCCGTCGATTGGATAGTGTTCGGAGTCGCTCTTGATCGGCACCACGTACAGTGTTTCCGGTTCGTGCGCATGTACATCAATCGCAAATCCAAAATCGGTCGGCAGATTCCCGCTGACCTCCTGCCAGGTATCGCCACCATTGTCGCTGCGCATCACGTCCCAGTGCTTCTGCATGAACAATACATTCGGGCGTGAGGGGTGCATCGCGATGTGATGCACGCAATGTCCCACTTCGGCATTCGGGTCGGGGATGTACTGCGAGTGCAGGCCGCGATTGATCGGCTTCCATGTCTCGCCACCATCGTCGGTACGAAATGCGCCCGCCGCGGAGATCGCGATGTAAATGCGGCTGGGGTTTTCCGGGTCAAGCAGGATGGTATGCAGGCAGAGTCCGCCCGCACCCGGCTGCCATCGCGGCCCAGTGCCGTGCTTGCGCAGTCCAGAAAGCTCCTGCCATGATTGAGCACCATCGGTCGAGCGGAACAGCGCGCCATCTTCCACGCCGGCGTATACGGTGTCAGGATCGGTCAGCGAGGGCTCCAGATGCCACACTCGCTTGAACTCCCATGGATGCGGGGTTCCGTCGTACCACTGATGAGTTCCGGGAACGCCGTCATAGACAAATTTGTTATTCATGGGCTCCCAGGTTTTTCCGCCATCGTTGGAGCGCTGAATCAACTGGCCAAACCATCCACTGGTTTGCGACGCATACACGCGATTGGGATCGACCGGCGATCCTTTCAGGTGATACATCTCCCAGCCACCGAAGTGCGGGCCGCTGACCTCCCAATTCTTCCTTTTTCCGTCCGCGGTCAAAACGAACGCACCTTTTCTTGTACCCACCAATACGCGTACACTGCTCATCCTTTTTTCCTTTCATTGCTCCTGGTTGATTTATCTTGCGGCATTTCGGCAAAGCGAGGAATCAGGGGAGTCGGATCGCGTTCCCGCCAACGTTTGTAGGTCTCGGCGAGCACTTGTTGGCGACAGTTTTCCATTTGCACAATTAAAGCGCATGGCGCCGCAGTCGATTCATACTTCGCCCCCCAGATCAGCAATTCCAGCATTGCGGGCGCCAGATCAATGCCTTTCTGGGTCAGCCGATAATTCAGCCGTCGCGCATCGGTCTCATCCGGCTCGGTCAACACAATGCCGGCAGCCTCAAGCGTTCGTAGCCGGTCGGAAAGAACGTTGGAAGAAATACCTTCGCCTGACTCCTGAAATTCCTTGAACGTGCGATAACCGCGGACCATCATATCGCGAATGATCAGCAGCGACCAGCGATCGCCGAATTGCTCCAGCGACATGCTGACCGGACAACCGGATCGAAATCGTGATTTTGATTTTTCAGCCATGAGGCGGCGCAACACTTTATTACTTGCAAAATGCAAGTAATGTGAAAAAAAGTAGCAAGTTTACTTGCAAATGACAAGTGAATGTTTCGGGAATTTTCCACAGAAAACTGCGGCTAGGTGGCGCAGGGAACGGGAGAAGTGTGAAACAGTCGCCCGCTAAGCGGTCACGCCACGCGGCTTGACGTTTTCGCGGATAAACTCCACGGTGGTTTCGAGCGGGGTGCCCGGACCAAAGATGGCGGCGACGCCTTGCTGCTTTAGAAAATCAATATCCTGTGCGGGAATGGTGCCGCCCAATACGACCAGAATGTCGTCCGCACCGCGTTCCTTCAACAGAGTCATCAGGCGAGGCACAATGGCATTGTGCGCGCCGGAAAGTATGCTGAGCCCGATGCATTGCACATCTTCCTGGATGGAAGCGTTGACGATCATTTCCGGCGTCTGGCGCAGGCCGGTGTAGATGACTTCCATGCCGGCATCCCGCAGCGCGCGGGCGATCACCTTGGCGCCGCGATCATGACCGTCAAGGCCAGGCTTGGCGACGAGCACGCGGATGGGAAATTCGTGTTCCGACTTAGCGCTTGGGTTGGATGTCAAAGGCTTCCTCGCACAATTCCGTTACGTCCAACTGGATTCTTCATAGGTCCCATAGACATCGCGCAACGCCTCGCAGATTTCGCCAACAGTGGCGTAGGCGCGGACACAATCCAGAATATACGGCATGGTGTTGGCGTCGGAGATTTTTCCTTTGTTCGCCTGCGGTTCGCAAGCCGCGGCCTGGCGCAGTGCGCTCAAGGTGCGAGTGACATCTGCCTGCGAACGGCGAGCACGAAGGCGCTTCAATTTTTCTGTCTGCGACTCGCGCACGCTCTCGTCAATATATAGAATCTGCTGCGGAGTTTCTTCCACGACAAAATCGTTGACGCCGACGATGATTTTTTCCTTGGCCTCGACAGCTCGGGCGTATTGATAACTGGATTCGGCGAGTTCCTTCTGCGGGAAGCCCTGTTCAATGGCCCGGACCATGCCGCCCATCGCGTCCAGTTTGTTGAAATACTCAAACGCGCCCTGCTCCATTTTCAAAGTAAGGTTCTCAACGAAGTAAGAACCGCCGAGCGGATCGACAGTCTGGGCGACCCCGGACTCGTATGCCAGAATCTGCTGGGTGCGAAGCGCGATACGCGCGGCTTCTTCGGTGGGGAGTGCCAGCGCTTCATCGTAGGAGTCAGTATGCAGCGATTGTGTGCCACCCAGCACCGCGGCCAGCGCCTGGATAGCCACGCGGGCAATGTTGTTCATGGGCTGTTGCGCGGTGAGAGAAACGCCGGCGGTCTGGCTATGGAAACGCATCAACTGCGAGCGCGCCTGTTTGGCGTGGAACCGATCGGTCATCAGGCGATACCAGATTTTGCGGGAGGCTCGGAACTTGGCAATCTCTTCAAAGAAGTCATTGTGGGAGTTAAAGAAGAAACTCAGTCGCGGCGCAAAATCGTCGACATCGAGACCGCGGCGAACCGCCCACTCCACATATTCGACGCCATCGTAGATGGTGAATGCCAGCTCCTGCAGCGCGGTCGCGCCCGCCTCTCGAATGTGATAGCCGGAGATGGAAATGGGATTGAATCGTGGCGTAAACAGTGAGCCAAACTCGAACGTATCGATGACCAGACGCATCGAGGGCGCGGGCGGATAAATGTATTCCTTCTGTGCGATGTATTCCTTCAGGATGTCGTTTTGCAGCGTGCCGGAAACTTTCTTCCAGTCGGCACCCTGCTGCTCCGCGACCACGAGGTACATGGCCCACAGCACGCTTGCCGGGGAATTGATGGTCATCGAGACTGTGGTTTTTTCCAGATCGATGCCGGAGAAGAGAATCTCCATATCTTCCAATGAATCGATGGCGACGCCACACTTGCCGACTTCACCTTCACTATTAGCGTGGTCGGAATCGTACCCCATCAGCGTAGGCAGATCGAAGGCAACGGAAAGGCCGCTGCCGCCCTGCTGCAAAAGATATTTGTAGCGCTGATTGGTTTCTTCCGGCGTGGCAAAGCCGGAAAACTGGCGCATGGTCCACAGCTTGCCGCGATAGCCGGTGGCGTGGATGCCACGGGTATACGGCGCCTGGCCGGGATGGCCGATGTACTTTTCTGCGTGTTCATTCCAATCCGCAGGAAGATCGGCGGGAGTATACAGTCGCTCGACGGGAACGCCGGAGATGGTGGTGAAGCGGGCGGTGCCATCAGGATTGCGATTCGTTCCAGTGTCGGCCCCGATGGGCCGCTCCGGCGATTTTGCGAGCGCGGGCGTCAGCGTGGCGTCAATCCACAGTCGTTCCGCCGCGGAGACGTGGCGGCTGGGTTCGGGTGGGGGTGGCGGAGGCTTCAATACATCTTCGGTGGTGCTTCGTGCCATACGGTACCCCATATGCGTCAGCCAATAGAAAAGAACCCTTCAGCATAGGTTATTGCAGGCGGGACAGGCAAACGGAAGATAGCATCTACGCTGAGAGTCTCCAATCGAAGGACTGCACGGCGAGCGAAGATAACGGATCGAGATTAGGTCGCCTCGGCGAGAACCTGGCGCACCCATACTCCTGTTGTGTGAATTCGTCTCGGAACTGAATCGCTGCGGACGCTGAACTCATCTATGCGGGAAGGTCGTTCATTTCGTAGAAATGAGAGATCGCCATACGATTTGATGGGAGAAGCACGAATGAAGATCACGGGAAACACGATACTGATTACGGGCGGCGGCAGCGGGATTGGACGCGGGCTGGCGGAGGCGTTCCACGCGCTGGGAAACACGGTGGTGATTGCCGGGCGGCGCCAGGCGATGCTGGAGGCAACGACGAAGGCGAACCCGGGCATGCAGTGGATGACGCTGGATATTGAGGATGCTGCGAGCATTCAGGCGTTTGCAAAGCAGGCGGCGGAGAAATATCCGGAGCTGAATGTGGTAATCAATAATGCGGGAATCATGAAGCTGGAAGATTTGTGCACGGCGGCTGGAACGGACATCGCAGAGCAGACGATTGCAATCAACCTGCTGGGGCCGATTCGCCTGACGACGGCGCTGTTGCCGCTGCTGCGGAAGCAATCGCATTCGACGATTATGACGGTGTCCTCCGGGCTGGCGTTTGTGCCGCTGGCTCCCACGCCGACCTATTGCGCGACCAAGGCGGCGATTCATTCATACACGCAATCACTGCGATATCAGCTAAAGGATACAACGACGGAGGTGGTGGAACTGATTCCACCGTATGTGGCCACGGACCTGATGGGCTCGAGCGCGGGCGATCCGAGGGCCATGCCGCTGGACAAGTTCATCGCAGAGGTAATGGAGATCTTGAAGACGCAGCCGGATGTGAGAGAGATTTGCGTGGAGAACGTGAAGCGGTTGCGCTTCGCCGCCGAGAGCGGACACTACGATGCGGTATTCAATGGTATGAACGATGCGATGGCGACGGGACTGCACTAGAATCGAGCTTCGGACAATGTCTCAACATCTCAATCCAAAAACAAACCCAGGTCTGTTGCCGCGGCGACCGAGACGCTGGGGCGCCCGTACTGCGTGGCGATTTAATCTTTCCATGCCCCGAGCTGTTTCCGCAGCAAAATAAGCTGCCCCAGGTGATAGCCGGTGTGGTCGCCCGCTAAAAGAATTTCGCGCAGGATATTCTGCTTTTCTCCCCAGGGAATTTTTGCGGTGAGATCGGTCTTTGGGTCCTGGATCAGTTTGTCGAGGGCTTTGAGGTCCTTGTGGATCGCGGCCACGCAATGATCCCAGGCCGAGTGCGATTTCGGCGACTCTTCTTTCGGCCAATAACCCTCGGGCCACTCTAGCGCTTCATACTTTGGATTGGTGCAAAACTCCAGCAGATCATGCAGGGTGATGCGGATATGTTCGAGCATCTGCCAAGCGTTGTGCGGCGAGCCCGCGGTTTTTTTGTCGAGCAGGGAAGCGGGCATGTCCTTGACCGCGTCGTCGAGGCTGGCGTGGGCTTGGTCGCCGCGTAGAAATGCGGATAACTCGCGACGAATGGAGTGATCGTAGGTGGAATGATCGGGACTGGCGGAATGGGTCGGCATCTTCGCTCCTCGCATCCAAGTTTCGATACTTTGGATGCTTTCTTCAGCGAAGAGATTCGCATCTTACCGGATGGCGTGTGTGCTGCGATTTAGCTGAGGACAACCTGGCCACTGCCGAGATGCTCGGTGATCAAGCGGGCGACGAGCGGCTTGAGGGACTCGCCGGTCTTCGGAAACACGAAGGATTGCGCGGTCTCATCCCAGTCGAGCTTAAAGCTGGTTGAGAGAGCGGAAATCCAGATCTGCCGGACGGGAGTGTTGGGGGTGAGAACAAATTTCGAGGGCGGCTCCTCAAAGCTAATGTTCAGGACGCCGTTTTGTTCTTCCACCTCAAAGTCGGCATCGGACTCGGCGAGGATGAGGGCTTTTTTCAGGGACTCCAAAGCGCTGTCCGCGTGGCGCCGAAAGGTGATTTCGTCAAGCATGGAGCCAGTGTACCAACATTTGCGCCGCATCGAATGCACGTAGAATGGATGTGTTGATGGGCATGGTTGCACGGAAAAGAGAAAGTCTTCAAATGAGCACGGGACGAGAAACTCTGCGTGCTCGAACTCAGTTGAGCCTGGTGTATTTCCTGGTTGTGGCGCTGTTGTTAGGACTTTTTCCGCAGCCGACAGACGCCTACTCATTCCTGACGCATGAAGACATGGTGGACGTGGCGTGGCACGGATCTCTTCGATCCGCGTTGCTGGCCCGATTTCCTAATTCGACGGCAGCGCAGTTGCGCGATGCCCGAAGTTACGCCTATGGCGGAGCCACTATCCAGGACATGGGGTATTACCCTTTCGGGCATCAATTCTTCAGCAACCTGACGCACTATGTACGATCGGGCGCGTTCGTGAACAACCTGATTCGCGACTCCCGCAACGTGAATGAATATGCATTTGCGCTGGGCGCATTGTCGCACTATGTGGGAGATAGCGATGGCCATCGTTTCGCGACCAATCCTTCGACGCCGATCGAGTTTCCATCATTGGGAAAAAAATATGGGCCGATCGTTACCTACGATGAAGCTCCACATCCGCACGTGCGGACGGAGTTTGCCTATGACGTGGAGCAGTTGAGCCGCCGCGAATTTGCTCCGGCAGGGTACGTGCATGCGGTGGGATTCAAAGTTCCGCACAAGCTGGTGGAGCGGGCCTTTTTTGAAACCTACGGATTGTCGCTGCACAGCGTGCTGGGGCGGGCGCAGCCGGCATTTGAAAGCTACGAGTCTTCTGTGGCGAAACTACTGCCGACCTTTGCTCATGCGGAGGTTCTGATCCACCGCAAGGATTTCCCGCCGATCGAGGACACCCCCGCCTACCAGGAGTTTTCGACTCGGCAAGCGCAGGCAGGAGTGGAGAACCAATGGGCCCTCTACAAGAAGAAGGCCGGATTTGAAGTTCACTTCGTTGCGTTCCTGATACGCATTGCCCCCAAGGTCGGGACGATTTCCGACCTGGCGATTCGCGGACCGAATGAGGAAACGAATCGCTGGTACATCGGGAGCGTGAATCGCTGCGTCGACGATTACGAGCGGATGCTGGGCGACCTCGCAAAAGATCCGTCGCATCAGCTCGACCTACCGAACCGCGACCTGGACACGGGCAACCTGGTACGGCCGGGCGGCTACCGGCTGACCGACACGACCTACGCGGAATTGCTGAAACGGCTAACCTCCAAGCCTGACCGCCAGGTTCCAACGGGGCTCCGAAGGGACGTGCTCGCCTATTATGCGGATCCGAACGCGCCGATTTCGACCAAGAAAAACGCACATGCGTGGAAACGGGTGCAGACGGATCTGACGAAGCTGGAAGGGATGCAGACCCTGGGCAGCAAGGACGTCGCCATGGTGCACCGGTAAGTTTTTTGCGCGAAGCGTTGATCCGAAAATTGCCGCGAAAGATATTGTTGCTGGTGCGGTGACTTTGGGTAGCCAATTTCGTTGACGCTTGGCCACTGCGTGCCCAACAATAGGGCATGGCAAAATCTGCAGGATCAGGTTCCGGTGCGGCCGATTTCGGTTTGCTTGTGTTGCGCGTGATGTTGGGAGCAATGTTGTTCTTCAAGCATGGGCTGGAGAAGATCACCCACTTCGCGCAGATGTCCTCCCACTTTCCGAACCCTGTCCACATTGGTTCGCATGCCAGCCTGATCTTCGCCACGTTGTCGGACGCGATCTGCTCGCTGCTGGTGGTATTGGGACTCGGTACACGATTCGCAGCGTTCATCATTGTCGTAAATATGAGCGTGGCGCTTTATTTTGTCCATCACCTTGCGTTGCGGCAGGAACATGGCGAGATGATGATGGTTTATCTGGCGGGCTTTATCGCGTTGATCTTTGCTGGTGCCGGACGATTCAGCCTTGACTGGAGATTCTGGGGACGCAGCTAGCGGGTTTGCGGCTGGATCGACAGCAGCCTATTGCGGGACAAATTGGAAGTCCCGCAGCACGACCTGCTGATCGCTGGCGGGAAGCACCTTGAAGCACCAGAGATTCATGCCGGTGGGCATGGGTTGCTGGGGAATGCGCGCCTTCGGATCGGAAGGCGCGAAGGTCCAGGTCTTTAGAACATGCGCCGTCGTGCCAATCGGCTGCAGTCCGCTCATGACGGTTCCCGTGACGCTGGTCGGCGTCCAGACGATTCGCGCGGTGGTCAGCTTGCCGCCGTGCAGATTGACTTCGAAATCCCTTTCGGTCGGGCCCAGCTTAATCTCTCCAGTGGCGGGATAGAAGGTGAAGTCCGCATTGCAGGCGCCCTTGCAGAGGGTGTTATTCCACTTGGAGAATTCGATGTCCAGTTCGTCCTCGGCATCCTTGCCGATGTGACGCACGGGTCCATAGGGGAAGAGGCCGAGCACGGTCGACTTATCCATATCGTCGATTTTTCCCTGAATCCACCACTGGTAGGTGCCGTAGCCCATCAGGTCTGTCGAGAAAATCTCGGCTGCTGTGTAGGTGCCGTCGCGCTTGACGATGCGCAGATGGACATAGCCGTGGGAATCGACCGAGACATTGGCGGGATTTCCCAAAGCCACGCCCGCCATGTGACCATGGGTGACCCTCCAGGTGTGACCTTTCCAGGAGATGGTGGGGCTGGCAGGTGCGGTTGGCTTGCTGCTGTCATGGGCTTGCGCGAGACAAGCGGGGATGGAAGCGATGAGCGCGGCCAGGAGACAGGCACGTAGGGTCAGACTGAGAATGGATCGCATGAGGAAAAACTCCTGCCGGCAAACCTAAACGGTGTTAGGTGGGTCATGAAAAGGAGAGGGAAGGGCCCCGAAGGGCGCCTTCCCACTGCAAATGCACTAGAAGCGGAAGCGGACGCCCAGTTGCACATTTCGCGGTTGGCTGGAGGTATAGCTGATGACACCGAAACTGCCATCGTCCACGGATGTATCCGGCGCGCCGAAGGTTGGGTGATTGAACGCATTGGATGCTTCGATGCGGGTCTCGATCGACATTCCGTGGCGCATGCTGTCTAACGAAAATACCTTCATTAGCGACAAATCGACCCTGAAGTTGTAAGGGGTGCGAATGGTGCTGAGGGTCCGTGGAGCGTTGCCAAGCGTATATATGGGTGGCAACACGAAGACCCCGGGGTTGGTGAAGTAATTGTCGATCCAGTCGTGGCCGTGGTTGCGTTTTGGAGTTCCGGTGAGGTTGGGCCGCTGAGCGCCATAGGTCGGTAGCGGTGTTCCGTCGGCAAGGGTGGGGGTCAGCGGACGGCCTTCCTCAATACGCCATACGCCATTTGTTACCCAGCCGCCGACAAAGGCATCCAGCAACCGTGGCATATCACCACCGAATGCCCTGCCGCGCCCAAAAGGCAGCGCATAGACGTAGCTGGCTTGAAATGTTTGTGGAATGTCGAAGCTGGAAAGGCTCCTTTCCAGATACGGCTTGTTCGGGTCCTGCAGGCTGATGATACCTCCCAACCAGCTTGTGTTATCGTCGGGAGCCGACGAATCGTCGATCGATTTCGACCACACATAGGTCACTAGGAACTGCAGGCCATTGGAAAAGTTCTTCTGTGTCGTGACTTGCAGCGCATTATAGATGGAACTGGCGGCCGGGTTATAGTCCGCGGTGACGCCCGTGAACTGAGGGTATGGAAGTTCCAGTTGAAGCTGCTGCACCTGATCCTGAGACAGGTTGCTATTCGGATCTGTAATGTAACCAACGAAGGGGTTGTCCACGTAGGTCTGCAGCTGTGAAATCTGATCCAGAGAGTAGCTCTCGACCTCCGGTCCCAGGATGTCCAGTTGGTTGTCGCCGCCGAAGTAGAGGTTGTTGCCTTTTTTCCCGATGTATTCCACATCCACCAGGATGTTCTTGGGCAGTTGCCGCTCGATGCCCAGGGTCCAGCTGTCCTCCGAGGGCGTGACCTTTATGGTACGAATCGGGCCGACGGCATTAAATCCAACATCATTCAGCAGCCCCAGGGAATTTCCTGGAGGTTGAATCAACCCGTTCGGATAGGGATTGCTGAGTCGGAGATAGGGTGTCGCGCCGTCATTGTGATAGGTAGTCACCATGCTGGTGTACTGGTTAAAGCCTTGACTGCTGTAAGGGGCAACACCAGTGACGCCAGACTTGTTCTGCGAGTAGTACACACCAAAGCCGCCGCGGACGACCCATTTGGGAGAGAACTGATAGGCGAAGCCGAAACGAGGCTGCCAATCTTTCCAATCGGTATCGTTGACCTTTCGCTGGCTGGGACTGGCGAAGACCTCTCCGCCCACCAGAGGGCCATCGCCGCCGTTGGGGCCTACGCCGGGCACCTGGAGCGGGGAGAGTGCGGTCGGATTGAACCAGTTCTGGCGATTGTGGCGTTCTGTCCGGGGCAATGTGACATCGTAGCGCAGGCCGAGATTAAGAGTAAGTTTTTCGGTTGCTCTCCAGTTGTCCTGGACGTAGCCGGCGAACTGATAGTTTTCTTGCGCATTCTGGTCCTGGATTTCGTAATAGCCGCCGTCGCTGGCATAGCCCAACATGAAGGTAGCCATGGCGTCACCGCCGTACTGCGAGACGTCCCCCGGGGCCTTGGAGGTGCCGTGTTGGCCGAAGTCGAACTGGCCGTTGGGTGAGTTGGTCTGGATATAATTCATTTGGTGCAGGCGGCCATCGAAGCCGAACTTTAATTCCTGCCTGCCCAGTTGTTTGGTCAACGTGGCGGTAAGCTCGCCGGTATCCTGGCCTTGTTTGTAGTTGCCGTAGGGATCCGAGCCGATACTCTGATATCCGGCCGAGAAGTACCCACCACCGATGAACATGGATGGAACCCCGATGTATCCCGAATCAGCCAGATAGGAGGGGAAGCCCAAAGTGCTGAGCGGATCGGCAGGCGGATTCTTGGAGCCCGCCGGCGGGTAGTTGGAGATTCTCTCGGAGCCGCGTGTGAATCCAAGTGTCACATCCAACAGTAAGGTTGGACTGAAGGTTTGGGTATCGTTGAGGGCGAATAGATACGAAGGAGACTGGTTCGGGCCTCCCGCGCAGGGATCGGCATAGTTTTGGAAGCAATTGTAGCCGATCGAGTTGGTCCAGAAGTGAGAGAACTTCCCCGTCAATAGGTTGGACTGGCTGAAGCGCTGATCGATCTTGACGTCAAACTGATTTGAAACGGAGTGGTTCGACCCGGACGCGACCCAGTTGTCGTAAATAGTGCCGCCCTGAATGTTGGGCTGGGGGAACAAGTTCATCATCTTCTGTGCGACGGGGTCGATCAGATCGCCGGGCGCGCCGGACAACTGATAGGGAGTTCCATTCAGTTTTGGATTGCCGGGGCTGGCGTAGGTGGCCATGTTGTTGAATGGGATGAAGGTGGAGGCTACGCCGCCGCCGAGGTTGGGATCGTAGGTATTGGAGTATGGATCCCAGATTTGACCGTTGGGATTGGAACACATGCCTGTCGAGTCAAAGGTGCCGCCGTAGGCGGCGCATACCTCGCCAAAGTCTCCTGTGCGTTCGGCCGCGCTTGGAACACCGGCCTGCGGCGTGGTCGCAGAGGTTTGGTGGGTACCGTCCCAATCGAAGAAGAAGAAGGTCCTATTTTTGAAGATCGGACCGCCGATGGTGCCGCCATAGTTATTGCGGCTGAGCGCTGGGATGGGCTGTCCATAATGATTGGCAAACCAGCTATTGGCATCGAGAACCTGGTTGCGGACAAAGTCGTAGAGTTCGCCATGATAGACGTTGGTCCCGGATTGCGTGACCATGTTGACGATAGAACCGCCGGAGAATCCATACTCGGCGCTGAAGTTCGATTGCTGGACCTTGAATTCTTGTACGGATTCGATCGATGGCGTATAGGTGACTTGCGTAACGCCCCCATTGGGCTCGAAGTTCGTGATGGAAGCGCCATCCATCAGGACGTCGGCGGTGGAGTTACGGCTGCCATTGGAGATGAAGTTGGTGCCCGTACAGCCTGTGCCGCACTGGTCATCCGGCTGATTGACGCCTGGAGCCAAGGCGGTCAAATCCAGCAAATAGCGGTCGGTTAAGGGCAGATTTTCGATAAAACTCTTGTTGATGACCTGGCCGGTGGTGGCATCCTGGGTCTGCAGCGTTGTATCCTGCGAGGAAACCTGAACGATCTGGGTCGCTCCGGCAACTTTGAGGCTGAGATTTGCCGTCACGTGCCCCGTGACGCTCACAATGATATTGGTGCGCACAGCCTTGTCGAACCCGTTCAGTTCGGCGGTCAAGTTGTAGGTGCTGGGAGGAATGGACGGCATGAGAAACTGACCCGCTTTATTTGTCGTCGCGGTGAACGTGTAACCCTTCGCCACATCCGTCAAGGTCATCTTGACGCCGGGCACGACGGCGCCGGAGGGGTCCGTGACCAGCCCGGCGACGGTACCGAAGTAGGCTTGGCTCAGCAGCAATGCAGGAAACGCAAACAGCATGATCAGTGCCAGTCCGTATAGGAATCTCTGGTGGCATTTCGCTTTCAGTCCAAAAGTACTCATGTTCAATCCGCCTCTCTCTATGTGTTCAGTCTGCGTTGAAACTTGGTCCTCGTGCTGTTGCAGAATCTCCACTGAGTTGTCGCAACGTGGAACGGAAATTCGGCCCCGCGGTTCGCTTTCCTATTAAAACGATTCAGTACACGTCAATGCTGCATATTCTGTCAAGAAAAATTTGAATAGCTGTACTGTCCGATGGAGGACGGAAGGCGGGAAAACGGCCGACCTGCAGGATCTTATTTACCATCGGAATTCAGTTTCCCTCGAAGAACAACAATGGACGATGCGGGCAGTTCGTACTCTGTAGTGCTATCGCCCGACAGCGCCATTTCCTTTATAGGGCCGTCCGGCTCCGCGTATCCAGGTTTGTACTGCTGCAACGGAGATTTCGGCTCCAACGGAAAGTGCGATGGATCGACAATTTGCTGCGCCGGATGCCATTTGTATTGCTCCGGCCCAAAGTACGCAGCATGGACGGCACCGGCGAAGTAATTTTCGGTTTTCGTTGCGGAATTCTTGAAAACAATTCCGATTCGATGGGCATTGTGCTGGTCGCGATTCACTAGCATCACCGACCAGGTTTCATCCGGCCGCTGCACGGCGTAGGAGGTGACCAGGGTGTGACCTGCGCCATCGTTGTAGGTGCCGGTGGACGGGAACATAGTGTGGCTGCCGCCGTCATGCTGCAGCCATTCGTAATTGATCATGCGGCTGGCAAAGTACTGCGACAGCGGCTGCAGGATAGCGTAATCCGCATTGACGGCGAACATGCCGAAGGTGCCCTGGGAACCATCGCACCCTTCTTCCATCTTGAGCGGCAGATAGTGGAAGTAATAAACGCCATTGCCGCCGACGTCGAGGAAAGAACCGATGTAGTCCGCGAGCCAGAGGCCGCCGAAAATATCCATCATGCTCTCTGTGGCGCGTGGAGACAGGTTCGACTCCGTAATCAGCATGGGCATGTTGTGAGAGACGCCGTCGTTGTACCAGGTGCGCATGATGTTGGCGACCAATTGCGGCTCTGCATAAAGCCGATCCCAGGTGTTGAGGCAGGCATCGTAGGGGTAGTGCTCGAACGAGAAGAAGGAGAGGTCGCGCATGCGGTCATGCGACTTGAGATATTCCAGAAACCGGCTGAGCCAGGAGGCGTTGCCGTTCTTGTCGGGCCAGAACAGGATGTCGGTGTTCTCTCCCTGGAAGGACGGTCCGCCCAACTTCAGGTTAGGGTCGACACGATGCAGAGCTGTGGCAAATTCCAGGTAGAGGGCGCCGTAGTCTTCCGGAGACATGTTCTGGCCGTCGACTTCTTCGCCCATTTCGACGTAAGAGATGGGGTAATGACGGGCTTCGAGGTATTTGATTTCTGCGGTGGCATTATCGGGATTGTCATAGGCCATCGCGATGGGAACGATCGCCGGCAGCCCTTGGGTGATGCCGCTCTTATAGAAAAGATCGAAGCCTATCTGGGTCCCAGCGTTGCCGAGCATGTCGGCGGAAGTATGCCAGGAGTCGACGGAAGAGGTGAGCGTAAATGAATGTTCGCGGTCGGCAGTGTGACGGAGAAGATCGTGAAACTCGCCGTCCGGGGTGGTGGTGCCGACATACAGCTCATTCACCGCATAGCCGACGCAATTCCTTGGATCGGAGGAACCGTGCGTGTCGCAGGTGTTGGACGATTGCGTCATCAGGATGCGAATGAAGCGGATGGAGATGAGTTGATCCGTCAGATGAATGGTCTCGATGCCACCTTTGCCGGAGTCGACCTCACCGCGCGGAAATGTGACCCAGGTTCCCTGGGTTGGCGCATCGAAGGGATCTCTTCCGGTCCAGTACTGGACAAGATAGCGGGTGGCATAAGGGGAAGCCCAGTTGATGCGGATGGTGTCAATATTCTGGTAATTGCGAAGGTCGATGACCGCCCACTGGGGATGCAGGGCGTCCGATTCCCCGGTAAATCGGCTGGCAAGATAGGGGTCGCTTTTCCAGTAGGTCGAGGTGTCACCGTCGGTCAGGCGCGAATAGCCGGAGCCGCTGTCACCTCCGCGATGGGGGAGGGCGTAACCGTAGGAATATCGAATGAAACTGGTGGGGGTTGGCGAGCCGGTGAAGTAGCCTTGCTTGTTGCTGGGATCGCTCCAGGTGCCCGTGGGATTCCAGTGCCACGCCTCCACCTGAAGATCAGTGTTCTGGCGATAGGTGACAGGCTGCCAGCCGGCGGAGAGAACTTGTTTGAGGGTCGCAGGATTGTTCAGAGTTTGGTCGATGGCATTGGTGGGGATGCGATCGATGCCTGCGCCCAGGGTCTGGCTGGGAATAAAGTGATTGGTGGCGTGGCCGGGGTTGATGTCGACGTAAACAGTTTGTGCTCTCGTGATTCGGGAAGGCATCGCGGTCGCACATACTGCCAGTAAACACATGGCTCCAAACCTCGGCTTCATCTTTTCCTGCTGAACCTGCGGGGCATTGACGTCACACAGAGAACCTTGGGGGAAGGTTTCAATCGTTTGAATACTGACGATAAGATTTTTCCTCCTGACTGTCAACAAATTTCTTCGACGTTGCACTTCGAGCAGCGTGGGTTCTTCCCATATCCGCCCGGTGAAAACATTGGGCGAGAGAAGATGAGAATCGAAGTAGGATTACGGTTGCGGAACAGCGGGAGCACTCGCGGCGGACGCAGTCGCTTGTTTTGCCGGCAAGGCCCCATATTTCCGGAACGCCTTCGACATTGCGGTCACCAGGTCTTCCGAGTGCCCGTCGTAATCGCTGTAGCCAGGACCGCCGATGGCCCAGACAAAAAAACCACCCAGATTCCGTTTGCCGAGGACGTAGTTGACTTTCCTCACGGTAGATTCCGCATCGTCATAGGTGATAAACCCAACTCCTCCAGAGGACCGGACCAGGTACGGAGCTTTTGCCGCGGAATCGAATTTCCGCTTCCATCCCATGGCATTGATTCTGGGTTTGATATAGGAACCATATCCGTGGCTGAAGGTGGTGGTGGCGCATTTGTCGCAGGGCTGCCATAGCCCCTTGGCAGTTGTGAACTCGTATCCATAAAAGCCGGTGCCGATATTCAGCTTGTCCGGGGGCACGTGGAAGTAATTCAGGTAAACATCGATCGAAGTCTTGAGGCTTCCGTCGTTGGATCCGGGATCCTTTGGGTCTTGAAACAGCGCGGAGTTGTGCCCGGCGTGATTTGTCCATGGACCATGGAAGTCATAGGTCATCACGTTGAAGAAGTCGACGATCTGCGAAAGCGCTTCGATGTCGTAGGAGCCCTGCCCGCGCCGCGTAGGATTTCCGGCGGTGGCCATGGAAAGAAGGTATTGGGGTGACGGCAGCGCCTGGCGAAGCGCCAACATCATGAGAGTGCAATCGGAACGTTGCTGGAGCCCGGTTGGGTACTCCCAATCGATATCGACTCCGTCATAGCCGTTGGCAACCACAAAATGGCGGAGATTTTGTGCGAAGGCAGCGCGCGTTGCGGCATTGCCAGCGACTGCCGCGAAGCGAACTGGGTCAGAGCCAACCGAGACCATGACCTTGACGCCCGCGGCATGGGCCCTCGAGATGAGGTCGGGCTCCAGCAGTCCGGGGCGAATGTACAGGCTTCCGTCTGCCGCGGGGTTCAGATCCAGGAAAGCGTGGTCGACGATCGTCAGTTCGTTATAGGGAATGTTGCTGGCGTTATAGGCAAAGCCTGTGTTTTTTGTAGAGGGAGAGTAGTAGGCGAGCAGGCGTTTGTTTTGGGCGTGCAGTGGGCAGGCCGCAAGCATCATAACCAGGGCCACGAAAACGGCGCACTCAGATGCGAACAATCGCAAGCGCTTGCGATGTCCCCAACTCATTCGGTTTGTTCTCATCATTCCTCCTCACGCGTCTGGCTGTTTTGTAGCAGCATCTCACACTGTCGTGATTTCTGTCAGAAGCGAAGGTCATGCGTCTCGTGTTCGCGCCTCTTCCTATGGATCACAGCGAGTGGAGCGCTGATTGCGGAAGGTTTCCCTGCCGCTGCGGGAGCATTCATCTATGCTGAATGAAAGAAGCGGTGCGGCAATTTTCTTCGCCTGATGCTGTCGCATCGAAATCCAAACTCTGCCCATGACCTCCACTTTTCTGCAACGCGTCCGAGCGCGGAGCCAGCGGCTGCATCACGCCTTACGCGGGCACTATTGGTTTCCGCACGTGCCGCTGGCACTGCTGCTCGGACTGGGTGGGCTGTTGGTATTGCGGACAAGTTTTGGAAGACATTGGCTGGATTACATCCAGGCATTGGCGGAACAGAAGGTGAGCGTAAAGCTGAGGCGCTTGCCTCCTCTGCTCATTGGCGGCGGCATGTTCACAATGTCTTTGGGCTTGCTGTGGCGCTCGCGTCTGGCCTGGGTGATGTCAGTGCTGCTGGCTGCCACGGCAGTGGTCAACACAGTGTTCACGTGGCACGGCCGCGAACAACTGCTGCTCGCCTATTTTTCCTTTGTGCTGGCATCGCTGCTGCTCACCTGGCGAGCTTTTGATCGAACCAGCATCGCGGCTGGCACGCTGTTTGCGTTGACTGCCGTAGCGATGTTGCTGATGTACGCCACCTTCGGCAGCTACTATCTGGGGGCGGAATTCAAACCGCGCATCGGCGACCTGATCTCCGCCCTTTACTATGCGCTGGTGACGATGAGCACCGTGGGATATGGCGACATCGTTCCCGCGACGTCGGAAGCCAGGCTGTTCTCGCTCTCTGTCATTGTTCTCGGCGTGGCGGTCTTCGCGACGTCATTGACAGCGGTGGTTGGGCCGTTGGTGGGGCGAAGCCTGCAGGGTATTGTCAACCGCAAAGGAAGAAGAATGAGACGCGAAAATCATTTCATCGTGATCGGCAACACTCCGCTCGCTATTAATACATGGCGGGAATTGGCCAAGCGCGGTCGACCGGTGACTCGCATTCTGCGGGAGACTCCGGAAGAAGGCGAGAACAAGGACGTTGACGTGGTGGTGGGGGACCCCAGCATGACCGAAACCTTGCGGCAGGCCGGCGCACATCATGCTGAAGCGGTACTGGCGATGCTGGCCGACGACTCAGAAAACGCATTTGCAGTTCTGGCGGTGAAGGAATTGGCCGGACCCGCGAAAACAGTGGCCGCGGTAAACGACGCGCGCCACCTGGGCCGCGTGAAACTGGTGCAGCCCGACGTGGTGATTGCGCCGCAAGTGCTGGGCGGAGAACTGGCGGCGATGCTGCTTTCCGGGGAGCAGGTGACGCCGGAGTGGGTGATGCAGCGCGTTTTTCAGCAGGTCAACCCAGGTGCAGCTAAGCCTGTCACAGAGAAGCCTTCCTAGCATCGTGCGCTGAAGTTCATTGAACAATTCAATGAGTGGTACTAGTGAAAGTTGAACGAGAGACCGGTGGCGAACTGGAAGGAATTTTTCTGATATCCAACCTGCGGATCATTCTGAAAGCTATCGATCACGGCCAACGAGAAGGAGAGGCTTTTATAGAGCGGCAGCCGAACCCCGGCATTTCCGCCGGCGGAGAAAGCTTCCTCATTATTCCAGGCAAAATCCGCAAGTGTTTTCTCATCAAAGGTGATTTTTCCGAACTTACGAGTGTAGGCCTCGCTGATGATCGATCCGACGAGTTTTCGATTTAATGCCGTCACATCCGCGGTGGGATTGAAGGCCTGCGATTCAAAGTGCAGGTCGGCTGTCACATCGAACTCGCTGTCCTCCTTCTTGAAAAAGGTCACGCCCACTCCGGCTCCGTAGATCTGCTGCAGGTCGAGGCCTTGCGTGGTGTCGTGATCAAAGCTGAACTGTTGCAGATAATAACCGCGGCGGGAAAAATACTCATCTCGTTCGGCGGAGACGTGAAAGATGTTGGTGATTGTGGTGACGGTTCCGGGCTCCGATACTTGTCCCGAGCTCTGCGTGTAATCAAGGGTGGTCCGCAGCTTCGGATCGAGCCAGGTCACTGTTGGAATGTTGCGTTGCAGTTCAGCGTCGGCGAGGAATTGATAACTATTCTGGGTGGCGCGGATCAGCGTGGTGCCGGTGGTGATTCTTCCACTCCATCCGGTCCTCCAGTTGATCTTTCGAGTTATCTCCCTTTCATAGGTGCTGTCATCCACGACGTATCCGATGCGATCGGCAGGAATTACCTGGCGGGTTTCGACTGTTACAGGCGGAGCGGTCTTCACGAGGGTCGGCTGGGTCGATTTTGTGGATTCGGCATGGGTGGCAGTTGCGGACTTGGCTGCTTCGGCGGGAGTCGGCGGTGTGGACTGCGGGTTCGCAGGTTTGGCTTCCGGTTTGGCGGCGGTTGAGGTCAGTACCTTTGCTTTCTCCGGAGTGATGGGCACAACGATGATGCCTTTGGCTCCGAGTTCAATAATTCCTTCGACGGCGGGTCCTCTCTTCTTGAACCCTTTGGGCTCCTTGGGAATGATGGCAAATGGACGGTCGGACTTCAACTCCTTAATTTTTTCCAGCGGAACGGTGATTTCGCCCGCGACCTCACTATCGAACTTGATTTTGGTTCCGGTGGAATTCAGCAGCTTTCCCGTGATTTGATCGCCATTCTTGAAGACCAACACTTCCTTCGGCTCCTCGGGCTCTTTGACCTCGGGTTTGGCAGGCTTTTTTGTCGGGGTGGCGGCCAACAGCGCAGGAGGGCTCGGCAACAAGGAAAAGAAGATGGCGGCGATTGCGGCGGCGCATCGGAATCGAAAACAGCGGTGGTGGAGACGAACGTGGATCGGTGGCATTGGAGACCTACTCCTGGAGAGAACTGCGAAGGATAGCGTCCTCAAGGTAGAACGAACTGCGAGGGAAGTGAAGCATTTGGTTCGATATTGATCGATTGCTATTCTGAGGAATGGAAGGAGAAATCCATGGATCAACCGCTGCTTCCTCCCATAGAACGGCCCCACGGGCTGATGGTGAAGCTGGCGTATTTCTTCACGCGCCGGCAATTTGGCAAAGTACTCACACCGCTGAAAGTGCATAGCGCCCGAATGCCGCCGGCGTTCGGACTTTTTTACGCGAAGATTGGCAAGTTGGATAAAAAGCTGCTGCTGCCGCCGGAGACGATCCTGCTGATCCGGGAACAGGTGGCGCGCATCAACATCTGCCTTTTCTGCATGGATATCGCCCGGTCATTCACGATCAAGTCTTCCATGAACGAGGCTAAATTCGACGCTCTGGATCAATACCGGACGAGCAAACTATTCACCGATGCGGAACGTGCGGTACTGGACTATGTGACTGAGCTAACCAAAGACAAAAAAGTCGACCCGGAGGTGTTTGCGCGCATGGCTGGCTATTATTCAGAACGCGAAATCTGCGAGATTGTATGGCTGGTCGCCACGGAACATGCGTACAACATGACCAACATCGGGCTGAATATCCATTCGGACATGTTGTGCGACATCAGCAGGAAGAAGAGGTAAAGATGGCGCAATCCGTATTCCTGCATGCGGCGCGTCAGAGGAATGAGGGCGGCAACTTTTGGAGCCTGCAGTAAAAGTCCCTGCATCCTATATTCGGTGAACATCGGAAAGCCATTCCATCGAGTGATCTCGAAGACGGCGCAATGGGTACTTGTCTGCGGGATGCTGGTTGGCCTGGCCGCGCAAGCGGTGGAGGCGGCGAAGTTAAAGAAGGCGACGGCGACGGCCTTTGACCTCTATATTGGCGCGTCCGAAAAACGCATGCAGGCGGAGCTGCAGGAGGGCCCCTTCCTCTTTGTGGATGCTCTGCCAGCGGAGCGCCGCAACGAAGCGTACGCCCGGCTTCATGCAGGTGAAATCCTGGTACATCAGGTGAATGTACCTGTGGAAGGCGATCCTATCAACGTCCCGCACGGGTTGATTCACGATTGGATCGGCATCATTTTCATCCCCAAGGTTTCATTGGAGCGAACCTTGGCAGTCGCCCAGGACTTCAACAACTATCAGGAAATCTACGCGCCTGAGGTGCGCCGTTCCAAGCTGTTACAACGTAATGGCGAAGACTTCAAGGTGTTTCTCCAGTTCTACAAGAAATCGCTGGTCACGGTTGTCATCAATGTAAATTACGATATCCATTACGAACGTCTGGGGACTGACCGCGTTGTGAGCTATTCTCATTCCACGCGGATCGCCGAGTTGGAAGACGCAGGACAACCAGGCGAGAGGGAGTTGCCGGCAGATGAGGGTCACGGCTATCTCTGGCGGCTGGATATCTACTGGCGGTTGCAAGAAAAGGATGATGGCGTGTACGTCCAGCTGGAGTCCATTGGGCTGAGCCGCAATATTCCGGCAATTTTCGCCTGGCTGGTGAAGCCGCTGGTACGAAGTATTCCTCGTGACTCCCTCACAAGTCTGCTGGGCGCGACGCGTACGTTCGTAGCCAACCCCGACTTGACACATCGCTGACCAGAGTCGATGGGGTGACTCCTCTCGATGCCGCGCCGACTTTCCTGATGGATGACTCATCCAGCAAACAGAACGTGCGGTCCGAGTCTGCAATCGAGACAACCCGTGGTCGAGCAACGGACCGCCAGTTCGTTCCTTTTAGAACGGGATGTCGTCGTCGGTGATTTCGGTGGATTGGGAATAATCTTCTGCGGGACTGCGCTGGTCGAACGAAGCGGTGTTGGACTTGCTGTAACCGCTGCTTCCGCCGTCGCCTTCGCCGCGTCCAGAGAGCAGCGACAAATCGTTGACGATGATTTCCGTCTTATATTTCTTCTGGCCGGTTGTCTTGTCATCCCAGGATGAGGTCTGCAGGCGGCCTTCGACGTAGAGCTTGTTGCCCTTCTTGACGTAGTCGCGAATGATCTCCGCTGTGCGCTGATAGGCGACCAGATTGTGCCATTCGGTGCGGTCCTGCCAGTTGCCGGTCTTATCTTTGAAGCGCTCGCTGGTGGCGATGGAAAATGTCGCGACAACGGTGCCGCTGGCGGTGGCCTTGATCTCGGGATCTTTGCCGACGTTGCCGAGAAGAATGACTTTATTGACGCTTTTTGCCATGGTGGACCTGCTTTCTTTCTGAAACCTGTTTTCGGATAACGATACCAGAGCCGCGCGGGAACTGCATTTCTGCTAGATTTTGCTGCGGCTGAGCCTGCGATTGCGCAGCCATTTTGCGCCGCCCAGGACCAGCAGCATCAAGCTAAAGGGAACTCCCATCAAGGCGAACATCAGGAACAACCAGCCGCCGTTGGAGCGGGCGCCGTAGATGCCGATGCCGCCGAAGACGGTTTCGGTGAGCAGCAGGCAAAGCAAGCTGACGAGCATGATCCAGAAGCCGGCTTTGAGCAGGGCACGGGTGCCGTCGTCGGGCTTCGGGGTGTTGTCGCCCGGCAGCCCGGAGGGCATCTTCAGCGGCGCTGGATCGATCGCGGTCATATCGGTTCCCAATGTGTTCAACGCCAGGCCGCGAGCATCGCGTACACCACCACACCCGTGACGGAAACGTAGAGCCAGATGGGAAAGGTGTAGCGCGCGATGCGTTTGTGTTGGGGAAATCGACCGCTCAAAGAGAAGAAAAATGTAATCAGAATGAGAGGCAGGACGACGACGGAGAGAATGATATGACTGATGAGGATGGCGAGATACACGCTGCGGACGGTGCCGTGGCCGGGAAAAATCATATCCCCATGGAGCGCGTGGTTGGTGACGTAGCTGACGAGAAATAACGCTGAGAAGGCGAAGGCGGTCATCATCGACGCGCGATGGCGGGCGATCTGGCGATGGCGAATGAAATAGAAGCCGGTCAGCAGTGCGATGACGCAAAGGCTGTTGAGTACTGCGTTCAGAGCGGGCAGAAACATCAGGCTCTGGGCGTATTGTGGCGGCGCGTGATGCACATAAATCAACCACAACAGCAGGCTGACGGCGGCGGCGCTGAGCAGGACAATCCCCGTGATGGGAAGCCGGGTGCTGACGGACGGGTTGGGAGGCGAAGTCTGCATCGAAGTTCGTTACGGGCAACCCAGGTCTCAAAATCGAGACGTGGGGCACCCAAATGATTTTCAACGCCATGATTTCTGGCGACTCAAACTATGCCGCGGGCCTATTGGTGCGACGGTTGACCACAGCCCAAGAGCCGACGAACACGACAGCGCAGAACGCCACCGTGATGATCAAGTTGAACTCGGGCGAAAACGTTGTGAACTCGGTTGGGAACAGGCCGTTGCGCAGCATATCGACGCCATAGGTGAGCGGATTCAGCAGCATTAGAAACCGCAACCAGCCGGACGCTCCGCTGACAGGGAACAGCGCGCCCGATCCAAGCCACAGTGGGATCAGTACCAGGTTAATGATGGCGTGGAAGGCCTGGGTGGAGTCCATGGGCCAGGCGATCACGAAGCCGAGCGCAGTGAGCGAGAACGATGTGAGCGCAATGGCCAACATGGCGTAGAGAATCCCGAGTGCTGTGGTGTGTACACCGGCTAGCGGACAAAAAACGAGGAAGACCCATCCTTGAATGGCTGCCAGTGTCGCTCCGCCGAGAACTTTGCCGAGGACGATGGCGGATCGGCTAACGGGCGACGCCAGCACGGAGAGCAGAAAGCCTTCGTTACGATCCTGGATCAACGACATCATGCTGAAGATCGCGGTAAAGAGCACGATCATGATGATGGCGCCGGGAAAGAAGTAGCTCAAATAATGTGAAGACTCGGCGGCGACCGAACCGGCACCGTGACTCTGAAAGGTCTTCGAGAATCCGGAGCCCAGGACCAGCCAGAACAGCAGCGGCGAAGCAATAACACCGACGACGCGTGCTTTCTGGCGATAGAAACGAACCAACTCGCGACGCCAGAGAGAGTACGCGGGGATCCACAAGCTGGAGGAGAGTGAGGTCTTCGGCCGCGCGAGGCCGATGGAGGCTGGATTGGGTGGGGTCGCTGTTGCCATTACTGTTTCTCCTCGCCCTGGTCGAGCCAGAAGCGGTGGCCGGTGTGCTGAATAAACACGTCTTCCAGGCTGGGTTTCGAAACGGAGACGGAAACGATTTCACCGGGGAAGGCCTCGACCACTTCGGTGAGGAAGCGGTGACCTTGTTCGCGTTCGACGCGGACTGCGTTGTCGACGACGACGGGAACGACACCGAAGCGATCCGCGATGCGAGCACCCAGGGCGGTCGCGGTATCCGCGGACGCGGTTTCGAACTGGACGATGTCGCCGCCGATTTTAGCTTTCAGGTCGGCCGGACTGCCGAGAGCAACCAGTTTGCCTTCACTAAGAATGGCGAGACGATCGCAATGTTCGGCTTCTTCCATTAGATGAGTGGTGACGAGGACGGTCACGCCCTGCTCATCGCGAAGGATGCGCAGATAGTTCCAAAGATCGATGCGAGCGCCAGGATCGAGCCCGGTAGTGGGCTCGTCGAGGAGCAACACAGACGGCGAATGAATCAGGCCCTTGGCGAGCTCCACGCGGCGCTTTTGGCCGCCGGAAAGCGTCTCAACCATGTCATTCTTGCGATCGGTCAGGCCGACGCGGTCGAGCACTTCTTTTGAGCGCGCTTTTAGGTGAGATCCGCTGAGACCGTAGAGGTGGCCTTGATGCATCAGGTTCTCGCCGACCGTGAGTTTGACATCGAGGCTGGTGGCTTGAAAGACGATGCCGGTTTGCAGGCGCACGCGATTCGGTTCGGTGGCAACGTCAAAACCGGCCAGACGGGCGTGGCCAGCGGTGGGAACCATCAGCGTGGAAAGAATGCGGAATAGCGTGGTTTTGCCGCTGCCGTTGGGGCCGAGCAGGCCGAAGATTTCTGCAGGGCGCACCTCGAAGCTCAAGCCATCGAGGGCCAGCCGCGTACCGTAATCGTGCGATAGACGATCCAGCTCAATCGGTGCATGCGGGGCGAACTGGCCGGCCGGCTTGCTCTTTGGCGTTGCCTGTGGCGGGCGGTCGATCTGTTGCGTAGTTGCCATTGGCTTCAATTCCTCGTGGTGGCGTTCAGCATCAGCACTGCCAGCAGCAGCGGCAAATAGATCACACTGACTTTCAGCAAGGCACGCGCGTAGAGGCGAGACTGGTTGGCGGAAGATTTTGTAATTCGCGTGAAGCGGATGGTGTAGGCCAGGTACACCAGGCCTAACAGCAAGGCGCACACCCAATAGCTTCGCCCCGCCATGTGCAGGTAATAGGGCGCCAGGCTGACTGGAATCATCAGGATGGCGTACACCAGCGCCTCGGCTGCGGTCGACCAGCCATCGGGCTGCACCACGGGCAGCATGCGGATGCCGGCGCGGGCGTAGTCCTCTCGGTAGAGCCAAGCGATCGACATGAAGTGGGGGAACTGCCAGACAAAGAGAATGGCAAACAACGCGACGGCGGGCCACTCGATAGTGCCGCGAGCCGCAGTCCAGCCAATCAGCGGTGGCATCGCGCCGGGAAACGCTCCGATAAATGTGGCCATGGAGGTATACCGCTTGAGCGGCGTGTAGATGCAGACATAAGTGACGGCAGTGAGCAGGGTCAGCGTGCCGGTAATGGGATTGGTACGAGCGACCAGCCAGAGTGAACCGGCGATGATGGCGAGCATGCCAATAAAGACGCCATAGCCCAGGTTGAGCCGGCCGGCGGCGAGGGGACGCTTCGCGGTTCGAATCATCAGGGCGTCGGTGCGCCGCTCTTCCGCCTGATTGAGGGCGCTGGCGCCGCAGGAAACGAGCGCGACTCCGATCAGGGTGTCAACCATGGTGGGATTGAAGGAGCTGATGCCGGATCGGGCTGCCCCGAGGTAGTAGCCGGCCCAGGCGGTCATGACTACCAGCGCGGTCACGCGGAGCTTGAACGTGGCCAGGGTATCGGTGGCGAATGTCTTCCAGCGATGGGCTGGCGTGGTGCGGGGCTCCGCAATCACGGAGGCAGCAGGGAACGCGGCCACGTTCTCCGATTCAGCAGTCACCGCATGAATCGCGGCGGGGGGAGCCGCTTCATGGGCGAGGCTGGATTGTGCCGACGTAACGGACCTTCTCATATCCCCTCATTAAAAACAGCACACATGTGAGGTGTACCGACCGGAAGTGCCTTCTGCTGGGGAGAAGCCAGTTCAATTCGTCTGGTTGGCAGGAATTTTCGGGAGAAACCAAATCTGGGCACATCTCAGGATAACAAACGAAGGGCATGGTTCTGTAGGGCTCGGGATGGGACGGACACGGACACAGTCGCCATGGGCGGAAGGTATTTAAGAATGATTCGGGCAAATTTGTTTCCGCACGCGCGGGCATTTAGATCGAATTGAGAGATACCGTAGTCAAAAGAAGTTCGTCATTCTGAGCGCAGCGAAGAATCCGAGAGAGCGATCGCGGCAATTCCCATGCGAATATTCTGGATTCTTCACTCGCCGCCTCACGCCGGCCCCACTTCAGAATGACTCCCTTGGCGACCCGACTGCGGTCACCCAAATCCGATCTATTCGTCGGCGGCAGGAACGATTTCCGCAGGTGCGGCGTTGGTAGGCTCAATCACATATTCGTCCGTCAGCACGGCGACCAGCACGGCCGTGGGAACGGCGACCAGTGCTCCCGCTACTCCGGCAAGGCTGACACCCAAGATCAGAGCGATGAAGACGGCGGTTCCGGCCAGGTCGACCCGCGACTTCATAATCCTGGGAGTGAGGTAGGCGTTTTCAATCTGCGCGTAGACCAGTTCAAATATAACGATGGCGACAACCTTTTCCCATGATTCGCTGGCTGCGACAAGGATGGCGACGGAGGTGGAGACGAGCGCGCCAACAACGGGAATGATGTTGAACGCGCCCATAAGGACCGCGAGGGCGAATGCGTAACGCAGATGCAGGGCGCCGAATACGATGCCGCTGCAGATGCCGAGGATCAACATCAGGGCCAGCTGACCCAGCAGCCAGCGACCCATGCGTTCCGCTGCGCGCTGAAGTGTTTCATCGAGCCGCTCGCGGCGGTATAGAGGAACCAGCGACAGAAACCACTTGTAGACGTGCTCGCCTTCGGCCAGAAAGTAGATGGTGAGGACAATGCCGGTGATGATTTCGAAAATCTTGGTGGCCCAATTACTCACAGAGGAGACAAACATCCCGGCATTTTGAGCCGTGTTCTGCTTCACCTTAGCTTCGATGGCGGGCAGGTTCAAATCCCGCAGGACGGGGTAATGTTCAAATTTCTCCAGGACCACTGGGCTGTGGCCGGCGAGAGCTTTGACGAAGGTGGCAACTTCGCGCACCACGGGCGGCAGGGTCAGGATAAGGAAGAGCGTGATCGAGCCGACCAGCGCCACCATCATGATCAGAATGGCAATGCCATGGCCGGGATGCCATTTGCGGATGTGGATGCGTTGTACGCCGCGCACCACCGGCATAAGAACAATGGCCGCGAGGGCGCTGACGTAGAGCAGCACCAGCACATCGCGCAACAGCCAGGCGAAATACAAGGTGAGTGCAATGCCGAAGGCGAACAGGATGTGGCCGCGCACCCTGCGATTCGATGTGGAGTAGGTCGGCGGCACTGGGGCGTCATTCATCGATTTGTCACCCTCTCGGGGATGGTGCGCGGTGCAACCACGCCGCGATAGACGGTGGGAGATTCATACCTTGTTTGCCTGCTCATGCGCGAGATTCCAGGGAGCCTTGCTCCATTGAAGCATGATGGTGTGAACCAGTTCGTCCAAAGTTTTGCCGGTGGTGTCGACGGTCCAATCGGCCAATTCATACAGCGGGCGTCTTCGCTGAAATCGCTCGCTCAGTTCCGCACGTTTTTCAAGAATAGGCCGTCGAACCGCCTTTGGGTGCAATTGTTGCTGCTCGCAGCGCTCGATCAGTATCTCCAGGGGAGCAGCGAGATAGAGCAACAGGGTGGCGTCATCTTCCTGAATGTGCTTCCGGTTGGCCTCGGTTTCAATGGCGCCGCCGCCCAGGGCAAGAACAATATTTTCGCGGTGCAAGATGGTGGCGAGCGCATGTTGTTCCAGTTCGCGGAAGCGGGCTTCTCCGATGGAGTCGAAGATCTGGGCGATGCTTTGCTGTTCGGAGCGGACAATTTCGTCGTCCAAATCGATGAAGGTCCAGCCAAGGCGCTGCGCCAGACGAGGGCCTATCGCACTTTTGCCCGCACCCATGAATCCTGTCAGGACAATACGGCTGGGCAAGTGAACTCGGCCAGTTGTGGACTGTAACGTGGTGTGAACGGCTGCCTCCAGCAATCTTTGCTGGATTTTAAATGAGACGGAACGGCTTGCGCGGACAAGTTTCGATGGCCAGATCGGTCAGGAATTCTTGTTGCCACCCTTAGGTTCGTGGGCGAGCGCACTTTGAATGTTGTTCCAAACGGCGGGACTGGGGTCGTGTATGGGCAACAACAACTTGGCTTGCGCGGCGATGTATTCCAAATCGCGTACCAGTGCGGCACAGTTTTCACAGGTTTGCAGGTGAGCATGAGCACGCAGATCCTGCTCAGAATCGAACAGATCTGGCAGTTGCCGCTGGAATTCATCGCACTCTCGTGGCGTGTGGGTCTGCTTGGATGTCATGCGTCCACCTTCCCGTTCGAGTCCTCACGCAACAAGTTGCGCAGGCGCATGCGGGCTTTGTGTAGTTGAGATTTGCTATTGCCGATGGAGCACTGCAGCATACCTGCAATTTCATTGTGCTCATAGCCTTCAACATCGTGCAGTACGAAAACCATGCGATAACCCGGGGGCAATTCCTCCACGGCGCGTTCCAGGGTAACGCGGTCGATGGAGCCCGACAGGGTCAGATCGCGTGTACCAAAATCCTTGCGCGGCCCATCTTCCTGCGAGGGTTCCAAAGTTTCTTCCAACGAGACCAAGGGAAGCCCTTTTTTGCGCAGATGCATCAGCACGACGTTGACGGCCATTCGATGCAGCCAGGTAGAAAAGGCTGAATCGCCTCGAAAAGTACCGATTTTGCGGTGCAACTGCAGAAACGCTTCCTGCGTCAAATCTTCCGCTTCCGCAACATTGCCCAGCATCCGCAGGCAGAGTGAGTACACGCGTCGTTTGTGCATGTTGTAGAGAATCTCAAAGGACTCTCCATCTCCCTGCTGGGCTGCCGAAATTGCCGCCAGTTCTCCGGCGATCGGCGGATTGCGACGCTGCTGCTGATGTACGGGTCTGGCTTCCGCCGTCAAGGGTTGGGAGGGAATGGGGGTGGGTATCTTTTCGGCAGTTCGCAAAGTGTTTTTTGTCATTGAATCCGAATGCGTTCCGCTCTTTCCTGAGTCTTTCCTGGGTTCATCCATAATTGTTGAATTGATTGCTCCGTGTCTTAGAGGGACAGCGCCGCCGCAGGGTTGCCCGGGGTTGGAATTAGCTGCCGATGAAGCGGGAATAGAGGCTGCGTGCGATCCCGACATCTGTTGTCCCTTGAACTATGGCACGACCATCTTTAAATATTGTGATGCGATGTTGTCCGCGATCGAAGCGCAGAAGCATTTCGTTGGACCGAACGGTGCCATGGGCTTCTAGCTTGCGTGTGAGTTCCGCGAAGTCGATAGGACGATGATGCTCGTGAATCTGAACGGAATTTCTGCCGCAGAGCGTGACTTGGGGACGGCCTGTTCCGCTGAGATGTGGAAACTGATGCTGCGCGCAAACCATGCAGGTGGATCGCGGACACGAGGTGTCGATCTCGGAGATTTCGTTGTTCCACACGTCGCAGGAAAAAAGGGTGCGTCGCATTCGGTCGTGAGCGCCGACTATCCACTTGATCGCTTCCACCGCTTCCAATGACGCTGCGAGGTTTACCGCCGGATTCAAAATGCCGCTGGTGTCGCAGGTCTCGACCATCCCAGAGGGCGGTTCGGGAAAGATGCAGGCGAGGCAGGCGGTGACGCCGGGAAGAATGTTCATGGTGACCGCGTAGGAGCCGACCGCGGCGGCATAAATCCACGGCTTATTCTGCTCGACGGCATAGTCGTTCAGCAGATAGCGGGTCTCGAAGTTGTCAGTTGCATCCAACACCAGTTGCGCATCGGCCAGGATGGCGTGGATGTTGGCGGGAACCAGGTCGGCGACATGCGCATGAACATGGGTCTGGCTGTTGAATTCGGCGATGCGACGACGGGCGGCCTCGGCTTTGGGCAGGCCTTCGGCAGCGTCTTCTTCCTGGAACAGCACTTGCCGCTGCAAATTGCTCCATTCCACATAGTCGCGATCGATCAGCGTCAACGTACCAACCCCGGCGCGCGCCAGCAGTCCGGCGACGGCTGCTCCGGTCGCTCCGCAGCCAACGATGGCGACGTGGGCGGCGAAGAGCTTTTGCTGACCCTGCTCGCCAATGCCTGCGAAGAGGATTTGGCGAGAATAGCGGTTCTGCGCGGACGGTAGATCGGGATTGGGAGTGAGAGCCATTCCACTTCAAGTATATGGAAGGGATCGCGCCATGGAGTTGCAGGGGTGCGGAAGAGAGTAGTCATTGGAGAACGCAAAACAAATGTGGCCCCAGGCAGTCGCCGAGGGCCGCATTTGCTTTCGTTTCCGCGTTTATTTCACCGTCGCGTTCACCGCGCTTTCCCACTTTTGGCCGGCCGTGTTAATGGCGAGAACGGCGAAGCGGTGGGTGCCGGCAGACAAACTGATGGAGGTATTGAGTGAAGTTGAGGCGGCGGAGTATTTCTTCACCCCATCGACCCACAGTTGCGTGTTGGCGATGGTGCCGGTAACCTTCGCGGCCGCCTGCACCTGCACCGGCGAGGTGACCGTGGAACCGCTTGCTGGGGTGCAGATGTGAACGCCGGCGGAAGAGGGTGTGCTGCAAGACGATGACGAGCCGATGTTGAGGGTGAAGACCTTGGATTGCAGGGAGTTGTCCCAACCCGCGGCGTAGACCGTGATTTTATGCGATCCAGCGGCAAGAGCGATCGAGTTGTTGAAAAAGGCGTAATCGGAGAACGCGCCGGCAAACTGTTCCGCTTGCTTCTTGCCGTCGGCCCATACCTCGACCTTACGCATTGGCGTGTCGCCCGATGATCCGACCGCAAACTTGACAGGCGAGTTGACGCTGCTGCCCGCTGCCGGAGTGCATACGTTGATTCCAACAGCTGCATTCGGGGCATTGCAGGTTGGGAAGCTTCCGGTGGTCGTATTCAGCAGGGTGATGATGTGATTCGTGGTCAAAGGACGATTCGCAGAAAGCGCAAAATTTTGCTGGGTAGCAACCAAATCCGCTTTGGTGTCCCGATTGCCGTGCAGACCGTACGCTGTATATGCGAAATCTGAGTAATGTACTGCAGGTGGAGTAAAGGTGTAGATCAAAGTCTGGGAACCGAACTGGCCGTTGCCCTTTCCGAAAAGTATCGACATGCTGTTTGGCGTTGTGTCCTGGCAATCGAGTCCACCAAACGCGATATCGGGGATTCCGTCGCCGTTGAAGTCCGCGATAACCGGGATATCTACCGGGCAGCCGCCGGTCGTCGGAACCTGGGTGCGAGTCACGGTGCCATTGCTGTTCCCGTAATAGACGGTGAAAAAGGGCTCTTCGGAGTTGGTGCACGAGGAGCAGAAGTTATTCGCGGTGGCAACCAGGTCCGATATTCCATCTCCATTCAAATCGGCGGCCACATACTGAAAGTTTTCCAGGCTGCCGTCGGAATACGACATCTTGAAATTGCCGGTGCTGTCGCCCAGCCAAATCTCGAGCTGGCTTCCTGCGGAACTGCTCTGGGTTGTTGCTACGTCGGTCTTTCCATCGCCGTTGAAGTCGCCGGTGAGGAGCTGCGGTCCTGCAATATTGGTGGTGAGGGGTCCGGTCCGGAAGGTGCCGTCTCCATTGGAAAAGAGCACCTGGACATCGGTGGTGTCGCCCCGGTCGGTGGTGATCGCCAACAGGAGATCGGTCTTGCTATCGCCGTTCACGTCGGCGACTGCCATCCCTTCTATTTGTCCGGTGACAGTATGGGCGATCGGCATCTGAACCGTTCCATCTCCATTGCCAAGATAGACGTAGTAACCATTGGAGAAATTTACGGCAATCAGATCGAGGTTGCCGTCGCCATTGAAGTCGGCGAGCGCAAGGGTACTGTAGTTACCCCCGGCCGGAAGAGCGAAGGTGATGGGCGCACGGTAGGTGCCATCGCCCTTCGAAAGAAGGACGCTGACGCTGGCGCCTGCGACGGCATCTGTGGAGATAACCAAATCCTGATAACCGTCGTTATTCAGATCCCCGACGGCGCGAATGAATCTCGAATTTGGAATGGAAGCATTATGGGATGTAAAGCTGGCGGTGGCGGGTGATTGTGCGAAGCAGGTGCCGAGCGTGGCGGCGAAGCAGGCGACTGCTGACAGTAGATGGCGGGTATGGAACATATGTGACTCCTGGACTCCACTTAGTGGGAGATGGCGGTTTGTTCGCAGGTTGCCAGCCTGAGAGTCAAATTTCGCGACAAGCTCCGCAGCCAGTTCGGCTGAAGCCTGTCCTATTCAGAACCACGCAACGAGAGCCCAATAAATTCGCCAGGATTTATGGCCCGCACAAGACGAGAGACACGCAGGTTGCGTATGCTAACCAATAGGCAAACGGAGTCTCTCGATCACCGTATTCGAAGGCAATCTGGGTTCGTCGATCCATCGTCGAGCGTCTGGAACCCGAGGACTTGCTGTCGAAAAAATCAATCACTGTGGCAACGGTTGTGGACGGACCGTTCATGGGTCTATGTCTTTGTACAAAAACCATCCACATCCACGCTTCGCCTGCATTCGGCTGCTCGCACGAATCGGGCTATGCGCCGTTGGGATCGGGCTGGCTACGGCGGGGATTGCCGCGGTTCGGAGCCCGCTGGCGCAAGAGGCGAAAACTTCTCCAAAGTCCAGCACGAGCACCAGCACGACCAGCGCAACTTCTGCCGTCCAGCGCAGCCCGGTATACCTAACTTATCGCGACCTGAAAACCTGGTATGGACTGCCGGTTCATGCCGTTGTGTTCACCGGGGTGTCGGATCAGGACTTGGTTGGGATAAAAGATCGGCTGGCGCTGCAAGCGGGCAAAAGACTATCCGAGCAGAACGTCAAAGAGAGCCTGCGCGCGCTATTCGCGACCGGTCTCTATCGCAGCATTGTTGCTGAAGGAGTGGAAGCCGGCGGTCAGGTGACGGTTACCTTCGACGGCGTACCGCAACTATTTTTGCGCAGACTCTACATCCAGGGGATGAAGCAGGACACGCTGGCGGCGCAGATCCAGAGAGCCACACGTCTGGACCTGGGCGAGTCATTCACGACGCAGGAATTGGACGAGGCGACCGAACATCTGCGCCAGGCGCTGGAGCGGAACGGATTTCATACTGCCACCGTATCGGTGAAAACTGTACCGGCGGGCGGGCACCATCTGGTGGACGTGATTTATACCGTGAACGCTGGGCCGCCGGCAAAGGTGGGCGCGGTGGAGGCGATCGGAACAACCGCGATGACAGATAAGGAATTCCGCAAGGTCGCGAAGTTGAAACAGGGATCGACGGTCACCGCCAATACTGTGCGCCGTGCGCTGACAAGGTTGCGCAAAAAATATCAAAAGCAAAACCGGTTGGAGGCGACGGTTCGGGCAGGCCCGGAGAAGTTCAATGCGGCAACCAATTCGGTCAACTATCAGTTCCAGGTGAATCGCGGCCCGGTGGTTCGCATCAGCGCGACGGGCGCGAAGATTTCCAAACGCGATCTGAAGCGGCTGGTCCCCGTCTATGACGAGGGCGCGGTCGATCCTGACCTGCTGGATGAAGGCGACGAGAATCTTCGGGATCATGTCCAGAAGAAGGGCTATTTCGATGTACATGTGACGCATACGGTGGAACATCCTGGGCCGAACGAAGAGAACATCCTTTATAAGATTGCACCTGGAACTCCCCACAAGGTGGCGTCGGTGACGTTGACCGGCAATCATTATTTTGACGCCGGGGTTGTAAAAGAACGGCTGGCGGTGCAGCCTGCGGACCGCGTGAACCCGCACGGACTTTACAGCCAGCAATTGCTGGCTCAGGACTTGGCGGCGATTCAAGCGTTGTACAAGAGCAATGGTTTCGGTCATGTCACGGTCACTCCGGTGGTCACCGATTCAGATGCCACACCCGGAGCGCCGAAGACGAAAGTGGCCGTTGTTCGCGTAGCCTACGAAATCCACGAAGGCGCGCAACAGAAGATTGGGCGGGTAGAACTGAGCGGCGTGGCGAAGGTGTCGAAGGTTACATTGCTGGAGCAGATGAACGCGCGGCCGGGCGAACCGTTTGCTCTGACCACGCTGGCGGGCGACCGATTGCAGCTATTTGACTACTATTACCGACACGGATTTTCGCAGGTGGAGATCCAGTTCAACCAGCGCCCCGATCCGGTCGATGCCGACCGCATCGATATCGATGTGCGGGTACATGAAGGCAATCCTTTTTACGTGAATCATGTGCTGGTCAGCGGACTGCATTACACCAACCCGACGGTGGTAGATAAAGCGATGGAGATCAAAGCCGGCAACCCGCTGAACCGCAACGCAATTCTAGACACGCAAAGGCGACTCTATAACCTGGCGCTGTTCAGTGAAGTGGATACCGGCATTGTGAACCCGCGTGGAACGCAGCCGCGCAAAGATGTGCTGGTGAACGTGACCGAGGCGCACCGCTGGAACTATGACTACGGTTTTGGATTTGAAGTCCAGACCGGAAATCCGCAAACCCATTGCCCATCGGCAGCGTCGCTGATCGAGTTGGGCGTGGCCAATCCAAATGCGTATCAGTGCAGTCCCAATGGCAAGGTCGGAGTCAGTCCGCGTGTTTCCTTCGACGTAAGCCGCATCAACCTGGGGGGCAGGAACCGCACCCTCAGCTTGCAGACGGCGTTTGGCACGCTGGAACAGCAAGCCATCATGACTTATAACGTGCCCAAGTTCCATGACCTTAAAACCTTCGACTTTTCCCTCTCCGGCGGTTATGTCAGCAATCAAAATGTGACGACGTACGAAGACTCGACGTTGAGCGGGTCGGTCGTGTTTACGGAGCGGCCGAACCGGGCCAATACGCTGATCTATTCAATGACGTATCGCTATGTCTACGTGAATCCCAATAGCCTGCAGGTGAGCGCGGAATTGATTCCGCTGCTGTCGCAGCCGACGCGAGTGAGCGGGCCGGGAATCACGTGGGTGCACGACACGCGCAATAATCCGCTAGAGGCGACCAGCGGCTGGTATCTTTCGGCGCAGCAATTCTTCGCGTGGGAAGGATTTGCGTCGCAGGCGAATTTCAATCGATTGGATGTGCAGGAGTCAAACTACTATCGCCTGAACAAAGCGGGCTGGATTCTGGCGCGCAGCACGCGCATCGGCGTTGAGAATACTTATGGCGATCCTTCCTACTATTTGATTCCGCTGCCGGAACGGCTCTATGCCGGCGGCGCGACGTCGCATCGGGGATTCTCAGTGAATGCCGCAGGTCCGCGCGATTTGCAAACCGGCTATCCGGTGGGCGGGTCGGGAGCATTTGTGAACAGCACGGAACTGCGCATTCCGCCAGTGCCGCTGCCCTTGATTGGAAACAATCTTGGCTTCACGATTTTTGAAGACATGGGCAACGTGTATCAGAACGCCTCGGACATTTTTCCGTCGCTGTTTCGATTTCATCAGCCGGATGTGCAAACCTGCTATGACCTGACCGGTCCGCAGGGAACCTGCAACTTTAACTACAATTCGCAGGCGGCGGGTCTAGGGTTGCGTTACAAGACCCCTGTGGGCCCGATCCGCCTGGATTTCAGCTATAACATGAATCCAACGGTGTACCCGGTAGTGACCGATCCTGCGCTGGCACCTGCGAACCTGAACTACAACGGCGAGCCGCCGTACGTGGGCAACTCGGGTCACTTCAACTTCTTTTTCAGCATTGGGCAGGCGTTTTGAGGGCGAGCGTCATGATCGACCTGAGGCACGGACGGGCGCGGCGCACAAGATCTCGCGAAATGTTGCGCGGGCTGGCCCTGCTCGGGTGCTTGCTTGGTTGCGCGATCGTCGCTGCATTGCAGGCACGGGCGCAAGCGCCATCGCAGAGAACTGCGGTGCTCGATCGCGTGCTTGCTGATGTTGATGGGCAGGCAATTCTGGCCAGCGATGTGGCCGACGAAATGCGATTTTCCGCGCTGCTGCCGGGCTCGGAACCGGCGGCGGATAACACGCCGCAGCGGGCGCTCGATCGTGTGATCGATCGAACCTTAATTGATCAACAGCGGGCGTTGCAGCGTGGGGTTGCGGTAGTTTCGCAGCAGGACGTGGACCAGGCGCTTGACACCATGCGAAAGCAAATTTCGGCCGCGACAAACACGGATTGTGAGACGGATGCTGGATGGAAGGCATATCTGGCGCAGCACGGCTTTACGCCGGATGAGATTCAGGATCGTATGAAAGAGCGGTTGGAGATCCTGAAATTTATCGATGTGCGTTTTGGCGTCGTCGTCCAGGTATCAACTGCGGATGTCAGAAATTACTACGATCAGGTGTTGACGCCGGAATTAAAGCAGAGCACGAAGCCGCTACCGGATTTCAGAACCGTAGCGCCGACGATACGCCAGATTCTTCGGCAGGGGCGGGTGAGCAGCCTGATCGATGAATGGCTGAAGAGTCTGCGGGCGGAAGGGCAGGTGAAGATTTTGGATCCCGCGTACGCCGAAGCTGCGAACCAGGGCGAGAGCCTCACCCAGGGAGGCAGCCAATGACAGAGGGCGCCTCGGCAACCAAGCGAGCTTCGCGTTGGCGGTGGGTAGCAACCACCGTGGCAGCAGCGGTCCTGTTGGTGTGTGTATTGACTGCGTTGCTGGCGTGGTATGCGTCGACCCCCGCCTTCACGGCACATGTGCATCAGGAGGTGATCGATGTGCTGGAGCGGGCGACGGGCGGTCGGGTGGAGATGGGATCGTTCCGCTGGAGTGTGCGCCACTTCACCATCGATGTTGAGGATCTGACCATCCACGGCAAGGAAGGGCCGGGAGAAATTCCATATTTTCATGTCAAGCATTTGATGCTGGACGCGAGCCTGCTTACGTTTCTGACTCCCAGGATTCGCCTGACCAACCTGACGGCGGTGAGCCCGACATTTCATCTGATTGTGTTGCCGAACGGCACGACCAACCAGCCGCAGCCGCGTGTCTCCAGCAGTGAGCCGTTGCCGCAGACGCTGTTGAGCATGGCCATTGAGCAGACCCGGATTGAGGACGGCATGGTATGGGTGAATGACCGCAAGGTTCCATTCGAACTGGCGGCTGGACCGATGCACCTGATCATGCGATACATGCCGCAGCAGTCGGCGTACCGGGCAAGTGTGGATACGCGAAACATCACGTTCCGGCTGAAAAACTCGACCGAGACACATTCGCGGCTGCAGGCGACGCTGGAGTTGGCGCGGGATTCGATCAAGGTTGACAGCCTGAACCTGCAGACCGGCAATTCACGATTGATGGCGACTGGCGAGATACGGGATTTTGCCGCTCCCATCTGGAAGACAAACGTGTGGGGCTCGGTGGATGCCCGCGAGATTGGCGCCATGACCGGGGAAGATGAACTGCGCAACGGGAAGGCGCAGCTTTCGTTTGAAGCGCACGGCGCGGCCGGTGGAAGATTTCGCGTGTCTGGGCATGTCGATCTTCGCTCGGGCGATTGGGAAGCTCCATGGCTGCGGTTGCGCAATGTGGACCTGTACACCAACGTGACGGTCGACGACGATCAATGTTCGCTGACGGATTTCTCTTCTGTACTGGAAGACGGCGGAAAAATTTCAGGAAGCATGGTGTTGCGACATTGCGTTGGTCCGTCGGCTCCTGTTGTCTTGCCGGGCGCGAAAAGCGGTGCAGTTCCAGCGGCCAGAGGGCACGTTCGGCTCAGCCCGCGCGAATTGCTGGAGCGGCTGCACAAGAAATTCGAGAAAAAGCCGGTTCAGCCGGCGGAGAAAAAGTATCAGCCGATGCAGGCAAGCATCGACGTGCAGGTTTCCGATGTGACGCTGCCCTTGATTTTGAAGGCCACGGCGCCCAAAGCGGAATGGAATATTGGATTCACCACAGCGGCCTCGGGCAAAGTGACGGTACGGTGGACGGGCGACGGAAGCGGCCTGGACGTGCATGGGGATCTGATGCTGAGTGTGCCGCGACACACCCTGGGGTTGGTGCCGGTCAGCGGTCCTGCTCATGCGGATTATCTGGGAGACCACCGCCACCTGGTGATTCAGGACGCGAATTTGCATACGCCGGCGACTCAGGTGCATGGCGCGGGTACGCTGGACTTGCTGGAGAAGGACCTGCATAGCGCGCTTCGTCTGGATGTTGTGGGAAGAGACCTGAGCGAATTCGACCAACTGTTGACGATCACCGATCTGAGGGCAACGCCCCCAGGTTCACCCCATGCGCTGCCGTTGCATCTGCTGGATACGGTGAAGTTTCATGGCGAGGTTCACGGTTCTTTTTTCGCGTTGCAGGCGGTGGGGCACTTGGATTCCGGGCCGTTCGAGATGGTGGTGACGCGGAGCAAGCCGGAGAATCCGGGGGCAATGGGGCCGCCGCCGCAGTTGCTGCGATGGGATCAGTTCCATGGCGACCTTTCGTATGGGCCGGCGCGGCTGATTCTGCGCAATGCACAACTGGTGCGGGGGGACACGTTGATTCGGGCAGGCCTCGATCTATCTCCAGATCACACGGCGCCCGACACCTATACCTATGACAAGCACACACAAGTGACGGCGACGATGCAGTCGACCCATGTATCCCTGGCGGATTTGCAGTCGGTGGCCGGCACTTCATATCCGATTTCCGGAAACCTGGAAGCGCACGCGCATCTGGCGGGAACAGCGGACGACCTGGAAGGCTCCGGGCAGTTGCTGGTGACCCACGCGGTCGCATTCGGGCAGCCAATCACCACAGCTGACATGGTGCTTTCCGCGCAAGGTCATTTTTTGCAGGCGACGCATATCCGGCTGGCCGCCGCCGGCGGCGTGGCGATCGGAGATATACAGTACGACGATCAATCGGGCGCGCTGCAGGGAGAGATGACAGGACATGGTTTCGCGCTATCGAAGATCGCGTTGCTTGAAAAGTCACGATTGCATGCGGGTGGCACAGTGGACCTGTTGGCGCATGTGGAAGGCACTCCGGGGAATCCGCTGGCGAGCGGCGAAATGGACATCCAAAACCTGACGCTGAACGGGCAGCCGATGGGGCGGCTACATGCGGCGGCCAATGTGCAACACGGAACGCTTTCGCTGACCTCCCGCGCGGAACTATTCAAAACCCGCATGGATCTGGGGGGAAAAATTCAATTGAGCGGAGACTATCCCGCACAGATGCAGCTGACGTTTGCGGACTTCAATATTGGTCCGGTGTTGCGGGTAGCCAACTCTTCCAATCTCAACGCGCAGTCTTCCCTGGTTGGGAAGATTACGCTGTCCGGGCCGCTCGGTGAGCCGTCGAAAATCCAGGCAGACGCGGACGTGAGCACGCTCAACGCGACGGTCGGCGGGGTTCCGATGCATTCGCAAGGCCGGCTGCGGGCATCGTTGCGGAATGGGAAACTGGAACTGCAACAAGTTCATGTTCAGGGAACGAACGTGGATTTTGTTGCCGGCGGCACAGTCGACCTGTTGCATGGATATGCGCTTCGATTGAATTCCGAGGGAACCATCGACGCCGCGCTGGCCTCGGTGATGAACAAGGAGGTTCAATCTTCGGGTCAGGTGAAATTTGTGGTGAACGCGCGCGGCACCGCGCAAAAGCCGAATTTGCGGGGGCGCGCTGAGTTGAGTCACATCAACATGCACATGACGAACGTCACCAATGGCTTGACGGATATGAACGGCACCATGGTGTTCGATCAGGACCGGCTGGTAGTGCAGCAGTTGAAAGGCTCGTCAGGCGGCGGCGATCTGGAAGTGAAGGGATTTGTCGGCTATCACAATGGAATCTTTCTCGATCTGACGGCGAGCACAAAGCAGGTGCGCATCCGCTATCCCAAGGGCGTCTCAAGTTCGGTTAACGCAAAATTGCGGGTGCTGGGTAATCTCGACAGCCTGCTGGTGAGCGGCAATGTTGAGCTGATGCGTTTCGGAATCGACAGCAATGTTGACCTGACGTCGCTGGCGACCGGGGGCGGCGGAGTAGCGACGCCGATCGATCCAACCTCGCCGATGAACCGCGTGCATCTCGACATTCACGTCACCTCTGCGCCCGAGCTGGGATTTCAGAATTCCTTCGCCTCGCTGGCGGGCGATGTGAACTTGAGGATTCAGGGCACATTGGAAAATCCCTCCGCGCTGGGGAGGATCGACATCACGGAGGGTTCGGCATCTTTCGCCGGGACAAAATACAGCTTGCAGCAGGGCGATATTATCTTTGCCAATCCGGTGGCCATCACTCCGGAGATCGACCTGCAAGCGTCGGCGAGAGTGCAGAACTACGACATCATCATCAGCCTGCACGGGCCGCCGAACAAGCTGGAGATTTCTTACCGATCGGAACCTCCGCTGACCCAGGCCGACGTGCTGGCACTTTTGGCCCTGGGACGCACGAATGAGCAGGCTGCGATGTATGGAGAGCAGCGGCAGGCCAACGCCAATTTGACCACGGAAGTGCTGCTGGGCGGAGCCTTGAATGCGGCCGTGAGCAGTCGGGTGCAAAAGCTGTTCGGCGTGGGCAGCGTGCGCGTCGATCCAAACTTTGTGGGAACACTGGGCGGCTCCACGGCACGTATCACTGTCGAACAGCAGGTGGGACGAAACTTGACGTTTACCTTTGCCAGCAACGTGAACAGCACGCAGCAGCAATTGATTCAGGGGCAACTGGATTTGACGCGCAATGTTTCCATCATTGCGGTGCGTGACGAGGCCAATGTGTTCAGCATGTACCTGCAGATTCGCGGGCGACACAAGTAAAGATGGACGAGAGGATTCGGAAATGCAGGATTGGGGAGCGAGATGAAGCTGGCTGTGACGATGGTGAAGGAAGCCGCGGCTCAAGCTCCGCTGGTACTGCGCGGCGACTACACGGATTCCATCCGCAAGGCAGCGCAAATTGGATATGACGCAGTGGAACTGCATGTCGCCGATCCCGCGGAGGTGAGTGTCGGTGAAGTTCGCGCGGCGTGCGACTCGACCGGCGTGGCAATGTCCTCAATCGGTACGGGTCTGGCGTGGGTGCGCGACGGGCTCAGCCTGACCAGTCCCGATGCGGACGCGCGAAGCCGTTCGATCACTCGATTGCAGAATTTCATTCGTCTGGGCGCGGACTTTGGCAGCGTTGTGATTGTTGGTCTCATGAAGGGACTAGTGAAGGAGTCGGCAAATCGGACCGAGTACGAACGGCGACTGACGGAGGCGTTGGAGGCCTCTCTGCCTGTGGCCCAGGCATCCGGTGTGACGCTCGTGCTGGAGGCGATGAACCGCTATGAAAGTGACGTTCTGAATACAATCGAAGAATGTGTGCGTACCATCGAACAGTTTGGTTCCGCGCATTTGAAACTGCACATCGACACCTATCACATGAACATCGAAGAGGATCGGATCGGGCCGAATATCATCGCGGCAGGGAAGCATATCGGGCACGTTCACATTGCCGATAGCAATCGAGGCTATCCGGGGACCGGCCATTACGATTTCGCGGAAACAATTGCGGCGTTGAAAGCGGCGGGGTACGAGGGAGCTTTGGCAGTTGAGTGTCTGGCGAAACCGACGTCGGAAGCAGCCGCGCAAGGCGCCTATGACGCGATGCGGGCGGTCCTCCAGGGTAATCCGACCCGATAAAAACGAAAGCGTGGGCCGGAGCCAGGAATCCGCAACTCTTTTTCGGCGGTTGCGTCTATGTAGGGTGGGCTGGCGGCACCTCGAGTATGTGGCACTGTGATCGGCGGCGTAGACTACACGACATCGAGCCGCGAACACAAGCGGATCCGCAATCGAATCGAAGAGGCCGGAAGGAAGAAGGTTATTCATGCGAAGGAATGCAATTGTATCCAGGCTATTGGTTGCGGTTTGTTGTGCGGGAATGGCAGGCATCGGAACGACTGCTCTGACAGGTCCCTCCACAGCGGTGTTCGCAGCGGACAATGGAGCTTCCGACGCGGCGCTAAGGAGCGCGGTGAAGGAGCGGTTGAAGGGCAAGAATTTTAAGGACGTGACCGTCAGGGTGCAGGACGGAACGGTGACGCTTTCCGGGCAGGTCAACCTGGTTGCTTATAAAGTGCAGGCCATCAAGAAGGCAAAAAAGACCAAGGGCATCAAAGACGTGCGGGACAATATTGCCGTGGGCGGCCCAACCATCCCAGACAACGTGCTGCAAAAAGATCTGTTGAAACGGGTCGAGATGGATCGCGTCGGTTATGGTCAGGTGTTCGATGCGATTTCAGTTGCTGTGCAGAACGGAGTGGTGGTGCTGGGCGGTCATGCGATTGGTCCGGTCACGCAGCAGTCCGCGGTTTCATTGGCGGAATACACGCCGGGCGTGAAGGAAGTGATCAACAAGATCAGTATCGATCCGGTTTCACAATTTGACGACGACATCCGGGTTGCGACCTATCACGCGATTTATGGATATCCGCCGTTGCAACGATACGCAATTGTTCCGTGGAAGCCGATCCGTATTTCTGTGCAGAATGGCAGGGTCACTCTATACGGCGTCGTGGATAGCGGGATGGACAAGCAGTTGGCATATACGCGGGCCATGCAGGTTCCGAACGTTTTCCAAGTGACCGACAACCTCGTCATCGGCAATGTGAAGTCGGAAAAGAGCAACAAGAAGTAGGGCGGAGCTCGAGCGATTTGAGTAGAAACGTCGGCGCAACTTTCCATGCGGAAGGTTGCGCCGTTGTTTTTGCGGGTTGATGGGTTTTATAGGAAAGGCAGAATACCGGTGCTGTGGACAGAAAAGCAGGTCCCTCGGCTGGTCGCCGCGGCGACCTTCGCTCGGTATGACAATTCTTTTTTGCCTGCGGGAATGCTGCGATCGTTTTAATCCGCGTGCATGACGGCGCCTTTTTGCCGGACTGCCTTGCGCAGAAGGAAGACGACAGGCAAGCAGGCGAACGATGCCAGGGCTAGGTAGCGGAAGTCGTCCACATACGACAGCAGGAGCGCCTGAACGTTCAGCGAGCCATAGATGTGGCCCAACGTGCCGGCGCTCGCCATGGCAGAGCCGATCTTGGGAGACAGATCGCCGATTCCCTGGGCGAGTTGCTGTTGGTAGACGCGACTGCTCGGCGTCAGGTTCTGGACCAGGCTGGCCTGGTGCAGTTGCGAGTGCCGCGCAAGGAGCGTATCAGTGATCGAAATGCCGACGCTGCCGCCGACATTTCGCAGCAAATTATAGAGGCCGGTCGCGTTCCCCATTTCCTGATTGGTCAGGCCGGCAACGGTTGTCGTCGAAAGTGGCACGAAGACCATTCCTGAACCGAAGCCGCTTAAGATGATTGCCCAAATGAACGACCACGGAGATATGGCAAGGTTGACCTCGCCAAACCAGATGCCGCAGATGCCGAAGATCAAAAACCCTCCACCGATCAGCCAGCGATTATCCATTTTGGACGTGAGGATGCCAATGATTGGCATGGCAACGATGGCCCCCAACCCTCGCGGGCTGACAGCAATACCGGCATTAAAGGCCGGGTAGAGCATGACCTCCTGATAGAACAGCGGGAGCAGCGTTATCAGGCCGTAAATACATCCGCCAAACAGCGCGATCAAAATGCAGCCGAGGGTGAAATTTCGGTGGAGAAAGACGCGCAGATTCACCAGTGGCCTTTTCTCGCTCAACATGCGCCAGATAAACGCGACGAAGGTGACGATGAGGAGCACTGTAGCCCAGCGAATCCAGGGGGCGCCAAACCAATCATCTTCCTGACCCTTGTCCAGAATGATTTGCAGACAAGCCAGCCAGGTCGCGAGCAACCCCAAGCCGATTCCATCCAGGGGACCGGGCTTGGCGTCGCGGATATAGTCCGGATCGTGGACGAAGCGCGAAATCATAATCAGCGCGAGGATCCCGATGGGGATATTGATGTAGAAAGTCCAACGCCAGGAATAGGCGTCGGTCAGGTAGCCGCCGAGGGTGGGGCCAAGGATGGGAGCCACCACAACTCCGAGACCGTAAACCGCCATGGCCTGGCCGCGTTTTTCCTCCGGAAAACTTTCCAGCATGATCGCCTGGGAGATGGGCTGCAGTGCGCCGCCGCCCGCGCCTTGCACGGCCCGGGCCAGCAGGATCATGCCCAGACTGGTGGAGGCGCCGCAAGCGAAGGAGCTGACGGTGAAAATGACGATGCAGGTGAGCAGGAATCGTTTGCGCCCAAAACGTTGCGCGAACCAGCTGCTGACCGGCAGAACAATCGCGTTGGCAACAAGGTAGCTGGTCAGCACCCAAGTGGCTTCATTGGTACTGGCCGACAAACTTCCGGCGATATACGGCAGCGCCACCGATGCGATCGAGGTGTCGAGCACTTCCATGAACGTCGGCAGAACCACCGAAAGCGCGATGAGCCACGGATTGATCTGTTGTTCTTTACTGGCGGTCAAATTCGCTATTTCCTTGCTTCTTCATATTGCGTTTTTGATCTTCGACAGGGGTGGTGCGATTGGGGCTTACATCGTTCGGATAAAAATTCCGGATGCGTCGGTTCGGTTGTTGCCCGTTGCTGCGATGTTCAGTCTGGCTCGATTGCCGGCGGCAGAAGTTGCTTTGCGCCGGATCCAAATCTGATCTGGATGGAAGTTAGATGCAGCGTCGATTCAGTTCGTGGCAGGAATTGTAGTTAGGTTCAAGGAATGTCTTTGCTGCCTGTGGACGGCGTCCATGGCTGAATTGTTCTCGCGGCGGATGGTGAAACATTTGAATCGAATTTAAATTCGGCGAATCGGTGTCCGGAGTGGCGCCGTCTCGCTATTACGCCGTCGCTGCCAGGCTCTACACTGGAGGGATGAAGTTTCGGGAGGGTAGGCATACAGCCTGCATGGAAAAAGGACACCGGGAATGAGTAGTCGTCTTGGCACCACGCTGGAAATGATCAAGTGGGAACACTCCGTCTTTGCGCTGCCGTTCGCGCTGACTGGAGCGATGCTGGCGGCCCGCGGGGTGCCCCGCTGGGGGGTGCTGTTCTGGATCGTCGTCTGCATGATCGCGGCGCGGTCGGCGGCGATGGCGTTTAATCGGTGGGCGGATGCGGAGATCGATCGCGTAAATCCGCGGACGGCGACACGTGCGATTCCGGCGGGCCTGCTGAGCCGGCAGTTCACCATTGGATTCACGATTATGGCGAGCGCAGTTTTTCTGGTGGCAGCGAGCCGGCTCAATCGGCTGACGCTGGAATTGGCTCCGTTAGCGCTGGCGGTGATCTTTTTCTATTCGTATGCGAAGCGGTTCACGCACTGGTCGCACCTTGTGCTGGGACTGGCGCTGGGGATTGCACCCTCCGCGGCGTGGATTGCAGTGCGTGGATCGCTCGATCCCCGGATTGTGTTCCTGACAGGAGCGGTGTTGTTCTGGGTGGGCGGTTTTGATGTGCTGTACGCATGTCAGGATTACGAGCACGATCTGCAGGCTGGGCTGCACAGTATTCCGCAGGCGTTTGGGCTACGGGCTGCATTTTGGATTGCGCGCGCCATGCATGTGGCGATGCTACTTTTATTGGTTGCGTTGATTTTCGTATTCCATCTGAGTTGGATTTCTGTCGTCGGAGTCTTTGCCGTCGCGGCGATGTTGATCTACGAACACCAGCTGGTTTCGCCAAATGACCTGCGGCGGCTGAACGCAGCATTTTTTACCATGAACGGAATTATTTCGTTTATATTTTTCCTGGCGGTTGCGGCGGACCTGCTGTTTCGAAAATAGTGTGGTGGCGGCCATCCATTAGCTTGCTCCGAACCGCAGAACTCCTTCAGTCGCCGCGGCGACTGAAGGATGACGACTTCAGACTTTTTGTTACACCAATTGTCATTTACTTTAGCAGGCGAAAGCCAAACGCCCCCAGGAGCAAATCCTGAGGGCGTTTTCCAATGGCAGTGGATGCATTCCGTGGACCACAGATGTGTCCGACGGCGTGCGGACGATCAGGCCGTCCGATTTGATGCGTCATTCATGCGATGCTGTTCCTTGATGGCATCGATCTTTTCGTTCACGCGATGTTTTGTGTCTTCCGCGTTGCGGGAAATGTTTTCGCGTGTATCGTGAGCCTGCCGTTCGCGAGTCTCGTTGGCGGCATCCTTCACGTTGCCCCAGGCCTCCTTGGCATTGCCCTTTACCTGGTCTGCCACGCCGCGATTCGCGAGACTGTCATCGCCGACGGTTTCGCCGACGCCCTGTTTCACTTTGCCTTTAACCTGATCGACTTTTCCTTCGACTTGATCTTTGTTCATGGGGGACTACTCCTTTGTGCTGCGGTTACTTCACCCGGCCGGTTCCGCGAACATAGCGGAGCCGGATGGTTGAAGAGGTTGAAATGGAGCGCCTCACATCCCCGCAAGGCGTTCCAGTGTGTGGGGTGATCGAGCTAAACAACAGTGCGTCTTCCGCCGATGATTGCGAAGATTAAAACTACCAGTGCAATCACAAGCAGGATATGGATATACGCGCCGAGTACGTGGAAGCCGATGAATCCGAGCAGCCACAAGATCAGAAGGATTACAAAAATGGTCCACAACATTCGCTCTGTCTCCTATACGACCGAAGCCTGGTACCTGTGATAAGTTGCGCTTTAGGCGTAAGAAGGTTGCCGCGAGTGGGGAATATTTCGCGCAGCGCAGTGTTGTCAGGAGGTTAGATGGACGTTGCAATTCAGGGAGAGCTTGGCTCCTTCAGTCATGAGGCGAGTCTGGTATTGCTTCCGGAAGGAGCGATTGTGCCCTGCGCCGCGGCGGGCGCTGTGTTGGAGGCGCTGGAGAGCGGTCGCGTCGATGCAGCGGTGATTCCTGTGGAGAACAGCCTGGCTGGATCGGTGATGGATTTTTACGATTTATTTTTTGCGCACGAGTTTGTTGTGGAGCGCGAGTTGGAGATGCGAATCCGCCACAACTTGATGGTGGCGCAAGGTGTCACGCTCGCGACCGTGCGACAAGTGTTGTCGCATCCGGTGGCGCTGGCGCAGTGCAAAGGATTTTTCACAGCGCATCCGCAGTTGGAGGCGATTGCCTTTTACGATACAGCGGGCGCGGTGCGGCACGTTGCCGAGTCGCGGCAAAACCATCTGGCCGCCATCGGCAGCAAGCAGGCAGCGCGGCAATACAGCGCCAACATTCTTGAGGAAGGCATCGAGGATCGTGAAGAGAGTTACACTCGCTTCTGGTTGCTTCGCCGGCACACATCCGCCTCCACTGAAGCTGCGCCAACCAAGCTATCGGTGGCCTTCGTGCTGGAGAATCGGCCGGGTGCGCTGCTGCAAGCGCTGAATACGTTTGCTGGGAGACAACTGAACCTGACCAAAATTGAGTCAAGGCCCATGACTGGCCGCCCCTGGGAGTACATGTTTTACGCCGACGTTGCGATTCCGGGAAGTGAAGAGGCCGACGCGGCGCTCTTTGACCTGAGAAAAGTCTGTTCCACGGTAAAAGAATTAGGACGGTACCGGGCCCTGAATCCTGCATCGAATCGATAGAGGGAGGTTCGAGCTCGGCGCGCTGTGGGAGAACGGGGATGCCTATTTCGTTGAATGGGCTGCCCTGCCGATAATAGAATTTGCAACTAAATGCGATTCTGAGCGTCTAAGATTCATAAAGGTTGATAGAGGGGGACTCAATGTCCAGCGATTTCTTAAGTGTTATCCATCCAGGAGAGCGGAAAGGCCGCGAGAAGGATGGCTCAAAACAGGTCTATCCTGTTCTGCCGGTTCGAGATACGGTGCTTTTTCCCCACGCCGTACTGCCCTTGACCGTGGGTCGGGAGAGTTCGATCCAACTGGTGCAGTCGTTAGGGGAAGAGAAGACCATCATTGTCGTGGCGCAGCGTGAAGCGCGCATGGATACTCCCCAGCCGTCGGATTTGTACGCGGTGGGGACGTTGGCGACGGTGCATAAAGTGGTGAAAATGCCGAACCAAAGCCTATTCGTGTTTACCGAGGGCACGGAGCGGGTGAAGCTGACGGAATTCGATCAATCGACGCCGTACATGAAGTCGGAAGTGGATGTGATTGACGATGTTGACCCGGAAAAGAGCCCGGAAGCGGAGGCGATGCAGCGCAACATTCTGGCGCAGTTTCAGCATATTGTGACCGCGTCTCCGACTCTTTCGGATGAACTGCAGACGATCGCGTTGAACATCGACGAGCCCGGCCGGCTGGTCGACTTTATCGCGTCTTCGCTGCCGATTCTGTCGACGATCGATAAGCAGGAACTGCTGGAAACGCCGGACGTCATGGCCCGCATGACGCGCATGAACCGGCATCTGGCCAAGGAACTCGAAGTGCAGCAACTGCGCAATAAGATCCAGTCTGAGGTGCAGGACCAGGTGCAGCAGTCGCAGCGGGATTATTACCTGCGCGAGCAGATGAAGGCAATCCAGAAAGAACTTGGCGAGATGGACGAGGGTCAAAAGGACATTGAAGAGCTGCGCGAAAAGCTGGAAGCCGCGGGCATGCCCGACGCGGTGAAGAAAGAAGGGCTGAAGGAGCTAAACCGCTTGTCGCGGATGTCTCCGATGGCGCCCGACTATTCGATCACGCGCAACTACATTGAATGGCTCGTGGTATTGCCGTGGAACAAATCTTCAGGTAGTGAAGTGGATATTCCCAAGGCGAAAGAAATTCTGGATGAGGATCATTACGACCTGAAGAAGGTGAAGGAGCGCATCTTGGATTACCTGGCGGTGCGTCGTTTGAAGCCGGATATGAAAGGGCCGATCCTCTGCTTTGTCGGACCTCCGGGTGTAGGAAAAACTTCGCTGGGTCGCAGCATTGCGCGGGCGCTGGGTCGCAAGTTCCAGCGAATTTCGCTCGGCGGAATGCATGATGAGGCGGAAATCCGCGGACATCGGCGCACGTACATTGGCGCCATGCCGGGACAAATCATGCAGTCATTACGGCGAGCGGAAACAAACGATCCCGTATTCATGCTGGATGAGGTGGACAAGCTGGGACGTGATTTCCGCGGCGATCCGTCGTCCGCATTGCTGGAGACGCTGGATCCGGAACAGAATTTCAGTTTCCGGGACAATTACCTGGACGTGCCGTTCGATCTTTCAAAGGTGCTGTTCATTTGCACGGCGAACATGCTGGATCCGATTCCAGAGCCGTTGCGGGACCGCATGGAGATCATCGAACTGACCGGTTACACGGAAGATGAGAAGGTCCACATTGCGTTTCGGTATCTGATTCCTCGGCAGATCAAGGCAAACGGCATTGAGGAAAAGGATATTGAATTTCCAGAAGAAGCCGTGCGCAGCATGGTGCGGCATTACACGCATGAGGCGGGCGTCCGCAAGCTGGAGCAGTGGATTGGTACCGTCTGCCGCAAGCAGGCGCGCCGGATTGCCGAAGGGCTGACTGACAAACTGGTCGTCACGCCAGCGATCATCCAGGAATTTCTGGGCGGCATCAAGGTGCGCGTGGATACGGAAATTGCCGAGCGCACCACGCGCCCTGGGGTTGCCGTGGGACTGGCCTGGACTCCGGCGGGCGGCGACATTCTGTTTATTGAAGCCAACCGCATGAAGGGCAAAGGCGGGTTCACCATGACCGGGCAGATCGGCGAGGTGATGCAGGAATCCATGCAGGCCGCGCTGACCTGGGTCCGCTCCAACGCGAGACTGCTGAGCCTGAAAGAGGACTTCAACACGGAAGTCGACCTGCATATTCACATTCCCGCAGGCGCGATTCCGAAGGATGGTCCGTCGGCAGGCGTGACGCTGGTAACGACGCTGGTCTCCCTGATGACGGACACGGTGATTCGTCCGCTGACCGCGATGACCGGTGAGATAACGCTGAGCGGCAATGTGCTGCCCGTCGGCGGAATCAAAGAGAAGTTCCTGGCGGCGCGGCGGGCAGGGGTTCGCGACATTATTATGCCGGAAGAAAACCGGTTGAATGTGGAAGAGGATCTGTTGCCGGAGCAGCTGGCAGGCGTGACCATTCACTACGCGCGTCGCATTGAAGATGTGCTGGCGATTGCGTTGCCGGATGCGCTGAAACCGCGCGTGCTGGAAGAAGTGATCCAGCAGGAACCGCCGGTGACGCAGGTGGCGGAGGCGGCGCACGCATAATCTGACATGATTCCCCAACTGGCGTGGAGCCGTACGCTCCCCGCCAGATTTTTTTTGCACTGTACATTTTTATGCTGACCATCGGCCACTCCACGCTTGCGATCGAGACGTTTCTTGGCGCGCTGCAGGACAATGGCGTCACGCTGTTGGTGGACGTGCGGACGATTCCGAAATCGCGGCATAATCCTCAATTCGGCATAGAGACGTTGTCGGCTTCGCTGCGTTCTGTCGGCATTGAATATCGATGGATGCAGGCGCTGGGCGGGTTGCGCAAAGCCCGAAAAGACTCGATCAACACGGGGTGGCGGAATGCCAGCTTTCGCGGCTATGCGGACTATATGCAGACAGACGTGTTTGAAACTGCGCTGCAGGAGTTGTTGGTATTTGAGAAGGAATCGGCGGTTGCGATCATGTGTTCAGAAGCGGTACCGTGGCGCTGTCATCGCTCGCTGATCGGGGACGCGTTGCTGGTTTACGGACACTCCGTCGAGGATGTTTTTGTCGCGGCGACAGGGAAATCGCAGCGCAAGCCGCACACGCTCACTCCATTTGCGCGGGTCGAAGGAACGCGAGTCTGGTACCCCGGTGAGCCGGAGCTGCCGTTGCGCGGCAATAAGATTGGCGATTGACGTGCGCGAACGATTGAAATGGCCCCTCACATGTTTGGCAGTTCCATGTGGAACATTTGAGGCATGGGACAATCGCACTACACTAAATCCATGCATGTGCACGTACTACTGTTCGGCGCATTGAAGGACCTGCGGGCGCGGGAGAAGGAGACCGTCGAGCTGCCGGAACGGGCCACGGTGGAGGAATTTCTGCGCGGTTTTTTTGCGATTGCGCCGCAGTTGGAAAAGTATGCAGGCTCGCTGGCGATTGCGGTGAACCAGGAATACGCACGGCCCACGCAGGTGCTGCGCGAAGGCGATGAGATTGCGTTGCTGCCGCCGGTGAGCGGAGGTTCCGCAGACGATCAGTCAGTTCAGGAAACTGATTGGATTCGCCTGCAACGGGAGCCGATCGAGGCGGGAGCACTGCTTGCTGCGGTGAAAGAGGGCGAGGCCGGTGCGGTGGTGGTGTTTGACGGCATCGTGCGCAACAATACGCGCGGGCGACGGACGATGTATCTCGATTACGAGGCGTATGAAGCCATGGCGTTGAGCCAGATGCAGGGGCTGGCTCGCGAGGCCCAGCAGCGCTTTGGTGTGCGGCGGGTGGCGCTGCTGCATCGGCTCGGGCGGTTGCACATAGGCGAGACCAGCGTGCTGATTGTGGTGGCATCCCCACATCGCGCGCAGGCGTTCGAAGCCTGCCGATGGATCATCGACACCCTGAAGAAAACAGTTCCTATCTGGAAAAAAGAATGGTTCGAGGACGGCGCGGTCTGGGCCGACGGCGAGCCGTTTCCGGAAGATATTTCCATTCAGAAGTCCAGCGAAAGTGCGGCCGAGAGCAAGCCGTGAGATGGACGTTGGCTGTCGCGAGCCTGGCGGCGTTCTTGATACTTCCGAGCGCCATGAGTTTCTTCCCTCCCACCCTAGCCGCAAAAAGCGCTGCAAGGATGGGGCATCCGCAAGTTTCAAACGATTCTGTTCGGGTTCGGGTAAATCTGGTCAATATTCCGATGAGTGTGGTGGATCGGCACGGGCGGCCGGTGACCGGGCTGCATCGCGACGATTTTTCGCTGACGGAAGACGGCCATCCGGAAGCGATCCGCGTATTTCAGGCGACCGCCGTTCACCCGCTCTCCATGGTGATGGCGATCGATACCAGCGTGAGCGTTCGCACGGACCTGGCCTTTGCCAAGCAGGCCGCCGCCGATCTGGCTGCGTCATTACTGAGTCGCGATGATCGCATGGAACTACTGGGGTTTGCCGGCGATGTGACGCAGGTCGTTCCGTTCACGAGCAATCTGCACGCGTTTGATCATGGGCTGCGGACGCTGCATGGAGATGGGCCGACGGCGCTCTATGCTGCGATTGCTCGGGCCGCGAACGATCTTGCATCTCAATCCGGACGTAGAGTCATTGTGGTGGTCAGCGACGGATCGAACAGCGTGGACGGAGTGGATTATGACCAGGCGCGAACAGCTGCGCTGCGGGCGCAGGCCAGCATTGAAAGCATTATCCTGCTGCCGATCGGCGCGAATGCGGGCCGCGATCTCGGCGGGGAACACGCGCTGATTCAACTGGCTCGCGATACCGGCGGCCAATATTTTTATGCCGACGGTGCGACTCCAATCCGGGATGCGATGACGCGGCTTTCGCTGGGACTTCGTTCGGAGTATTTGCTGGGCTACTATCCCACACAGCAGGCTGCGACGAAATCGGACGCAGGCGGGTTTCGCAGGATTCAATTGCGGCTCACCAGCCCCGCGTTGAGTCGTGCCTATCGGTTGCGATACCGCACAGGCTATTACGCGGAGGGCACGCGCTAAGGGAGTTCCGATTCAGTCGATCCGTCGGCGCGGCGAGCCCTCGGGAGTGCAGCGAAGGATCTCTGTATTTCCAGGGAAAGCCAATGCCCAGATTCTTCGCTACGCTCAGAATGACCACCATTCCCACTACGCCATCGGGAGAACGGCTATCGAGCGGTGCCCTGATACAAAGCAGGTTGATTCAGAGCTTCCTTGGGCGCGATATACTTTGGGTGTGAACACTCCTGGCAGCGGTCGGCGCAAGCAGAAATCTCATCATCCGCAATCGGAAACCGGGCAGGAAGCGATGTATCTGCGCACCTTGAGTGAGCGGCAGACGCCTGTGGTGGTGCAGATGCGGGATGGTGAAGCGTTGCACGGCTGGATCGAGTATTTTGACGATCGCATGATCCGCCTGACCCGGGAAGCCAAGCCAAACCTTTTTATCTACAAGCATCAGATTCTGACGATTACGGAAAAACCTCGCCGGCCCGCGCCGCGCAGGGACAAGCCATCTGAGGCTGAGGAGTCGACCGAGGAATCCCAGGCATGAGCGAGCGGAATTTGCCTCATGCCGGACCTGCATCGGGGATGGCGCGAGCCGCGGGAGCTTTGCTGCGCAAGCATTATGAACACGGGGTGGCGACCGAATACAAGGGCGAAGTCGACCTGGTGACGGTGGCGGACCGTGAGAGCGAAAAGTTGTTGGTGGAGCGGCTGCGCGCGCAATGGCCGGACTACGGCATTGTCGGCGAAGAAGGCACGCGGACGCAGATGGAATGCGAGTATCGCTGGTACATCGATCCGCTGGATGGGACGACGAATTTTGCCCATGGGTTTCCGGCATTCTGCGTGTCGATGGGGCTGGAACATCGTTTGCCGGGAACGGCGGTGGATGCAGATGGCGAGTTGGTTGCGGCGGTAATCTACGATCCGCTGCGCGACGAAATGTTTCTGGCGGAAAAGGGACAGGGCGCGACTCTGAACGGCAAGCCAATTCATGTTTCCGCGACGGAAACGCTGGCAGAATCCTTGATCGCCACGGGATTTCCAAGTCGCAAACGCCACGGCAATCCAAACGTGCATTTTTATCATGAGTTCACGTTGCGCTCCCATGGAGTTCGCCGGGCTGGTTCCGCGGCGCTGGACTTGGCCTATACGGCGTGCGGACGGCTGGACGGTTATTGGGAATTCAAGCTGAACTCCTGGGACACGGCGGCTGGTGTGTTGCTGGTTCGCGAAGCCGGTGGCAAGGTGACCTATGTCGATGGCAGCCCGTTTCATCTGGTCAGCGCAGAAGTGCTGGCAAGCAATGGAAAGATTCATGGCGCCATGATTCAGCTGTTTCAGGACATGCTTGCCGGGCGCAACCTGGAGCCGATCCAATCTGCGCGCGAGTTTGCCGCTGAGCGAGCGGAACGCCTTGCGGCGGCTGCAAAATGAGCGGGAAGATTCTGATGCGGTAAATTTTTTTCAGTGGACAACCTTGCACCGGCTGTGCTGCTACAATCGAGTTGGCTGCTAGTTCCAGTTAGGAGAGTTTTGACCCATGGCTTACGTGATTGCAGAACCCTGCATCGGCACGAAGGATTCCGCCTGCGTCGATGCCTGCCCGGTGGATTGTATTCATCCCAAGAAGGATGAAGAAGGTTTTGAAGGGGCCAATCAGCTCTTCATCGATCCAGTGGAATGCATCGATTGCGGTGCGTGCGTGCCGGTTTGCCCGGTGTCGGCCATTTTCACTGCCGACGATCTGCCGGAAAAATGGAAAGCATACGAGCAGACCAACGCCCAGCATTTCGGCCGCTAGATCTGTTTTTGTCTCGGGAAAGCGCGCAGCTTCAGGGCTGCGCGCTTTTTCATTGGGCGCTGTTTTCCCGGTCTCGACTCGATCGAATTGAATTCTCGTCCACGTTATGACTCTGCATCAATCTGAGGCGATCGTACTGCGCACCTGGCCGCTGCGGGAGTCGGACTTGCTGGTTTCGTTGTTGACGCGCGACTTGGGCAAGGTGCGCGGCGTGGCCAAGGCAGCGTTGAAATCGAGAAAGCGATTTGGCGGAGCACTAGAGCCCATGACTTACGTGCATGCGGCGTACACCGAACGGCCTCGGCAGGAACTGGTGCGGATGGATCATTTTGAAGCGATCGCGTCGCCGCTGGCCGAGCCGATCGATTATCTGCGCGCGGCAACGCTGGGATATTACGCCGAGGTGCTGGAAAATGTGCTGCCCGATCATGATCCGCAGGATGCAATTTTTCGCCTTACGCTGGCGGTGCTGGAGCAGAGCCAGGTGGATCGCTGCTGGATGCCGGTGACGTATTTTTCACTTTGGATCACGCGGCTGATTGGTTGGCTGCCGGAGATTGATCGATGTACGGATTGCGGGGAGGCGTTCACGGGAGAAGCGGCGTATTTTCACGTGTTGGCGGATGGTTTGAGCTGTGTGCGACATAAGAAGCCGAACAGTGGCATGCTGGGTCGGGACTCGCTGGCGCTGGCGCAGCGGATGTTGCGGGATCCGATTGGGGCGATGAGCGCCGAACCGTGGACGCGGCAGTCGGGACGGGATCTTCGACGGTTTCTTGTGCGAACTCTGGAGCGGCATACGGAGCGGCGTTTGAAGTCTGCGGAAGTATTCAGTCGCATGGGCGGCTGAGGGTATTTCGCCGGTCCGGGTCGGAGGTCGGCGGCACATTCGATACAATCAGCATCAACGCGTCCGCACATGAAATGGAGTTTCTGCTCGTGGTATCCAACAGTTCTGTCGAATCAAAAATTCCGCTGACATTTCAAGAGCTGCTGTTTCAGTTGCAGCAATTTTGGGCCAGCCGCGGCTGCATTTTGCAGCAGGCATATGACGTGGAAGTGGGCGCGGGGACCATGTCGCCAGAGACATTTCTGCGCGTGCTGGGGCCGAAGCCGTTTCGCGTCGCCTACGCGCAACCGTCGCGGCGACCGGCCGATGGCAGGTACGGGCAAAATCCAAACCGGCTGTTCAAGCACACTCAGCTACAGGTGATTTTGAAGCCGCCGCCGGAAAATATTCAGGATTTGTATTTGGAATCGCTTCAGGCGATCGGGATCGATCTTCGACAGCACGACGTGAAATTTGAAGAGGACAATTGGGAATCGCCAACGCTGGGCGCGTGGGGCATCGGATGGCAGGTGATGCTGGATGGCCTGGAGATTACGCAGTTCACGTATTTTCAGCAGTGCGGCGGCATTGATCTTGATCCCATCGCCGGCGAGATCACGTATGGGCTGGAGCGGATTGCCGCGTTTCTGCAGGATGTGGATTCGATCTACGACATTGTGTGGGCGCGCGATTCGGACAGCGGCAAAGAAATTACCTATGGAGAAGTGCGGTTTGCGGAGGAAGTGCAGTTCTCCGTCTACAACTTCGAAAAGGCGGATGTGGAGAAACTGTGGCAGCATTTCCGATTGTATGAAGAAGAGTGCAAGGCATTGCTGGAGGAAGCGCGAGAGCTGCCGGAAGATGCGAGCGATGACGCGCGTAGCCGTTTGCCATTGCTGGCCGCCTTCGATTTATGCCTGAAGTGTTCGCATCTGTTTAATTTGCTGGATGCGCGCGGTGCGATTTCCGTGACCGAGCGAGTGGGCGTGATCGCAAGAATTCGTGCGCTGGCTGTCGCTGTAGCCAAGGCGTACGCAGCGCAACAAATGCAGACCGCCGCCGCATAATTCTTTAGAGAAGTCCTCACTGTTACCGTAATGCCGCTATCGTTCGATCCCACCCTAGCTGCGCCGGGATGGGGCACTCATGAACTTGCACTGTCCGTGAAAATGCCCTGGATACACATCCATTAGGAAACGAGTCGCATGCCTGCATTTCTGCTTGAAATTGGATTGGAAGAAATCCCAGCCGGGATGATTGCTGCCGCACAGGCAGAGCTGGCGCAACGCGTCGAAAAGCTGCTGACGCGCGAGCGCCTGACGCCAAGTACGAAGACGGATGCGCTGCGGGTGACGAGTTATTCCACACCGCGACGGCTTGCGGTGCTTGTCGAAGGATTGTTATCCGGACAGCCGGACATGCAGGAAGACATTATCGGACCGGCGACCAAGGTTGCGTTCAAGAATGGCGCGCCGACGCAGGCGGCGATTGCGTTTGCGAAAAAGTCGGGCGTCGATGTTTCTACACTCAAGACGATTCAGAATGCGAAGGGTGAATATGTTTCCGCGACAGTCGATCGGCGTGGGCGTACCGCAGCCGAGGTGCTGACGGAGGCGCTTCCGGCGGAGATCGCTGGAATCTATTGGCCCAAGAGCATGTACTGGCGCGCGGGCAAGCCGGAGCGATTTGTACGTCCGGTGCGTTGGATGGTGGCGCTGCTGGATGCGGCAGTCCTGCCATTGGAATTCGCCGGAGTTACCGCGGGTCGAGCGAGCTATGGCCATCGTGTGCTGCATGGAAATGCGCCGGTGATGGTGAGCGCGCCGAAAGAATATGCGAAGACGCTTGCGGCGGCATATGTCGAGGTCGATCCGGCCGCGCGGCGGGAACGCATTCGCAAAGCGCTGGACAAAGCGACGCGGCTTATCCCTGGCGCGCGCTGGCGCGAGGATGAAGATCTTGTTGAGATCGTCACCAATCTGACCGAGTGGCCGAGCGTGATTTTAGGAGGGTTTGAGGCGAGCTATCTCGATCTGCCGGAAGAAGTGCTGGTGACAGTGATGCGCGGTCATCAGAAATATTTTGCTCTGGAAGACAGCGAGAAGAGGCTGCTGCCGAATTTTCTGGCCGTGTTGAATTTGGAAGTGGATGAGGCGGGCGCCGCGGTGATTCGCCACGGCAATGAGCGGGTGTTGCGGGCTCGATTCAACGATGCGCGTTTCTTCTGGGACGTGGATCAGAAGATTCCGCTTGTCGATCGGGTGGAGATGCTGAAGAGCGTCACCTTCCAGAAAGACCTGGGCAGCTATTGGGACAAGACGGAACGAAATCGTGCAGTGGCGCGACGGATCATCGATCGATTTGATCCGCCACTGTTCGATTCTCAAATAAAGCTCGATACGTTTTGCGCTGGAGTAGACCAGGCAGCATTGCTGGCGAAAGCCGATCTGACGACCGAGATGGTAAAGGAATTTACCGAGCTGCAGGGCGTGGTCGGCGGCCTGTATGCGCGGGCACAGCGCCTGCCGGATGGCGTTGCACGGGCGATTCACGATCATTACAAGCCCACTTCACAGGAGGACACAATTCCCAGTCTTCCCGCGGGATCGGTGGTGGCGCTTGCGGACAAGAGCAGCAGCATCGTCGACATGTTTGCTATTGGATTGCAGCCGACGGGTTCGAAGGATCCATTCGCGCTGCGAAGAGCCGGCAACGGCGTGGTTCGCATCTTGGTGGAAGACGAGAAGCTGAACGACAGACTGCATCTTTCGCATGTTTCGAGCGCTGCCGTTGAGAACACCAAGGCGGCAGAAGACGCGGCGCTGCGATCCTCGATCGATGAATTTCTGCTGGATCGATTTGAGTTTTATCTTCGTGAGTCGGCGAAGGTGAATCCGCAGGTGGCGCGAGCGGTTCGCAAAGCCGGGACGACGGGAAGCAATGACGGAGTCGGCGGCCATCTGATCGGGTACGGGAAGATTGCCGGATTTGCAAAAGCGCTGGACGCGCAGGTGGGCTCGCCAAACGTGCTGGCCGTGGCGGAGCTGCTGAAGCGGACCGCGAATATTCTGCGTCAGGCGAAGGAGAAGAAGATTATTTTCGCCGATCAGGAATCCGAACGATTGCTGCAAGAGTCAGCCGAGAAGGAATTGTCGCGCAAGGTCACAGAGGTAAATCAAGCCATCCAGCGGAGCTATCGCGAAGGGAATTACGACGCGGTGATTACTGCGATCGCCAGCCTGCAGCCGCCGCTGAATGCGTTTTTCGATTCTGTGATGGTGATGGTGGACGATGCGACGCTGCGCGACAATCGCCTGGGATTGTTGTCGCGAACGGAGTCTGTGGTGCGATGGGCGGCAGACTTTTCTGAGTTGGCGTCGATCTAAACTTGAATCGCGGCGACTAGGGCGCGGGCTTCGTTCTATCCCACCCTGACTACGTCAGGATAGGGCACCCTCGGTTCCCTGGCTGGCGACGGAATAATCCCATCTCTCAAAATCGAGATCTGGAACACCCAAGCATCTCGCGATCTGAAACGGGGATTTAGTTCAGCTTTTGCAGGCGGGCGATCAATTTCTGCGCCAGGCTTTCTTCGCTTTCAGTCCACAGCAGGCGAGTTTCCACGCCGCAATTCTTTTCCACTTGTGTGGTGAAGTCCACGAGCTGCTGAATGTTCTTCTTGACGAAAAGCTGATCGTCTTCGTGGAGTGGAATGTCGTCGCAGATGAAGGGCGTGTCCAGTCCAAGGTCGACACGAATGTGGCCATTCTGTTCGTAGCTGCCGTCGTCGAACTGCGGGCCCAACCCAACCACCCGAACAATGCGAACTTCTTCTTTCCAGATCGGATCGAGAAGGCCATCGCTCTCCGGATACCAAAGCTTCCACGGCAGCTCAAACTCATAGGCGCTGTCTTCATGCAGAATTTCCGTGGCCTCGGCGACCGCCTCTTCGGGAGGGCTAGGCTCCTCGTTCTCCGCGATGTAGACGCGCTGAAACGTGGGCGACTGTTGCCAGTCCAGCGGATAAACAGAGGCGGCGGTAACCAGCGGATGGGGAAGCTGCTGCATGACGCTGACGAGTTTTTCCGGCAACGAGTTGAGGCGGAAGTTGGGGAACCACAGGCTGTAGTAGAGAGAATCTGCCATCTTTCCATTGTAGATTTTTTCGCGGTCAAAGTATTTTCACAGAGAATCGTGACGCAGGTTTCCTGCTATCCCACCCTGGCTGCGCCAGGATGGGCCACCCCATAACATCCGTCACTCGAAATGAGAAGATGGTGGTATGCGCTGGACAATTGAGCGATTGCGCTTGGCAATCATCGTGGTGGCCGCGGTGCTGGTGCTGTCCATCCTTGGGTCGATTGTCTATGGACGATGGCGGATTCGCCATGCTGTGCAGGACCTGCCATCCCGCTTGGGAATCCAGATCCAATCGACGTCGCAGGACTTTGTTCTTTCGAAAACAGACGAAGGCAGAAAGCTGTTTACGCTGCGTGCAGCGCACGCCATCAGCTTTAAGACGGGCGGGCGGGTATCGCTGCACGATGTCGAAATAGACGTGTACAACCGGCAGAACGACCAGGCAGATACCATCACCGGAAAAGACTTTGAATACGACAAGGACAGCCAGCTTGTAATTGCGCAAAGCGAGGCGCAGATCACGCTGCACCCTCCGCCGCGGGCGCATTCCACATCCGCGACGAATGCGGAGGCGCAGTTCATCCATGTCACGACACATGGACTGGTCTTCAATCAAAAAACAGGCGAGGCGACTTGCAATGGTGAAGTGGATTTTCAATATTCAAAATCGACTGGAAAGTCGCTGGGGGCGCAATATTTCTCGAAGGCGGGGCAGTTGATCCTGGAGTCGCAGGTTGTGTTGACGACCCAGATGCAAAACCGTTCGGTGGTCGTTCACGCTTCGCACGCGACCTACGATCGGCAATCATCGCAGGTACATTTGGTGCAGCCGCGGTATCTGTCCACCGGGTCCAGAGGAGATCAGCATGGTAGCGCGGGCGCAGCGACGGTCTATTTGCGACCGGATGGCTCGGCTGAACGGATCGACGCGCAGGGCTCGGTGGAGATTGCTTCGGCGGCCGGGACGGGGGTCCGTTCTTCGTCGATGCGCGTCAATGTCGACGAGGATAATCAGCCGCAGCAGGCGCATTTTCTTGGCGGCGTGGAGCTGACGCAGAATCAGCCGACGCAACAGACGGTGGGTACCGGTCGCGATGCGGTGGTCGACTTTGACGGGAACGGTCACGCCAAGCTGATCACGCTGGACGGGGATGTGATTTTCCGGCAACAGATCGAGGCCGACAAAAACGACCTGCATCGCACGCTGTCAGCAAGCCATTTGGTGTTGCACCTGAAGCCCGCGCAGCTACATCAGAAAAGCGCGAAGGGGCAGGGCAGCCGGACCCAGTTGCAGGAGGCAGAGGGGAGCGGTGGCGCCGTGTTTACTTCGCAGAACATGGTGGAGGGGCATCCGGCGCAAGAGACAAGCCTGGCAGCGCAGAACATGAAGGCAACATTTGCACCCGGAAACGAAATGCGGCATCTGGATGGTGTGGGGCAGACGCGCATTCGTATGGTGGCGCCGAATGGAGACATCGACACCAGTACCGGAGATGTGCTGGCGATTGATTTTGTGACGGGGGCGCCAAAAGCAGACGCTGCTCGCCAGGGCGGATTGAAGCCAACCAATGCGCAATCGATACGAACGGCGGTGCAGACGGGGAACGTGGTTCTGCATCAAGTCTCCGTGAAGCAGAGAGGTGGAACCGGCGGTTTGGGAGGCGCGCAGAACTCGACGGCCATGGCGGCTCGAGCGGAATATGACGGAGGGACCGATAACCTGACGTTAACCGGGAAGCCGATCTTCCGCGACGACAACTTGGAGATGACTGCAGATCGGCTCGCGGTCGACCGCGCAACCGGCAACATGCTGGCGGCAGGTTCGGTGCGGACCACGGTTCGCGCCAGCAACCAAGCTGGCTCTGGAGGACTGTTGAGCGGCAATCAGGCGACACACGTGATCGCTCGCCAGGCGCAGGTGCTGCACGATTCGCAGCAGGCCATCTTTACCGGTCAGGCGCGGCTGTGGCAGGGCGGAGATTCCATCGAGGCTCCGGTGATTGAGTTGTCGCAAAAGATGCAGACACTGACAGCCTACGGGCAGGAGTCCTGCAAGCAATGCGTGCATACGACGTTTCTCGGCCAGGCTGCAGAAGCGCTGCCTTCAGAAAAAACGAAGACGGTAAAGGCGGGCGAATTCGCCGGCGGCAACGCCCGTCGCGGACCATCGACATTTCGCGTCGTCAGCCAAGCGGCTGCTGTATTCCGATGCGGAGCGCAAGGCCACGTTCTCCGATCACGTGGAGGCGATCAGCTCCAGTGGCGATGTGTTTGCCGACCGGGCGGAGGTCTTCCTGACGCCCGCGACTGTTCATTCTCAGGCGAGACCAGTGGCTGCGTCAGCCGGGGCAGTAAATAAAGCATCGCTTCACAGCAACAGTTCACCGCAATCGTCCGTTGAACGAATTGTGGCGACAGGTCATGTCGTGGTGGCGCAGCAGGGGCGCCGCGGAACCGGTACGCGACTGGTGTATACGGCGAGTGACGGGCGGTTTGTGCTGACCGGAGACGCCTCCCATCCGCCCCAGGTGGTGGACTCGATACAGGGTACGGTGACGGGCGAAGTTCTGACATTTTCTTCGCAGACACAAGCGATAATAGTAAGCGGAAGCCCCAACAATGCGGCAGTGACCAAGACGCGAGTGCGGAAAAAATAATGCAGCGACTGATAACCGACCAGCTGGCGAAAAATTATCGCGGAAGGCAAGTCGTGCGAGGCGTAAGCCTCGAAATCCACAAAGGCGAAGTGGTTGGGTTGCTGGGGCCGAACGGCGCCGGCAAGACCACTACCTTCTACATGATTGTTGGGCTGGTTGAACCGGACGCGGGACGCGTGCTGGTGAGCGACCGCGAGATTACGCGATTGCCAATGTATCTGCGGGCGCGGAGTTTTGGTATCAGTTATCTGCCGCAGGAGCCGTCGATCTTTCGCAAGCTGACCGTGGAAGAAAACATTCTGGCGGTTCTGGAAGTGCAGCCCGGAGGATGGCAGCAGAGGCGGGCGCGTATGGAGCGGCTAATTGAACAGCTGAGCCTGGGTCATGTGCGCAAGACGCGAGGATATGCGCTTTCTGGCGGGGAACGCCGACGCGTGGAAATTGCCCGATGCCTTTCAATCGAGCCGAATTTTATTCTGCTGGACGAACCATTTTCTGGAATCGATCCGATTGCGGTCCACGATCTGCAGGACATTATTTTTGACCTGAAGGCCAGCGGGTATGGAGTGCTGATCACCGATCACAATGTGCGGGAGACCCTGACGGTGACCGATCGGGCCTACATCATCAATGAGGGCAGGATTTTCCGCGCCGGCACGCCGGAAGAGCTGGGCCAGGACCCCGAAGTGCGGCGGGTCTACCTGGGCGAAGGATTTACCTTGAATTAAGAAGGATTTCCGGTCCAATCCCCAGAAATTCTGTGTGTGCTAACGCTTCCCGCTAGCACCAACGTAACCCTCGAAAAACCCGCTGCATGCAATTATCATGCAAATTTTATAAATATAAGATTATAAGAAAGATATAGGCTTTATGCGGGGCTTAGGCGAAATTGGATTAACCACCCATGTAAACTGGACCTAACTCTTCGGTCCGACTGGAATCTGCTTATGGCTCTTCTTCAACCCCGGCTGAATTTAAAGGTGTCGCAGAAGCAGGTGCTGACGCCGGGCCTGGTTCAGATGGTCAGCTTGCTGGCCCTGAACAAGCAGGAATTGAAGGAGATGATCGACGCCGAACTTCTAGAAAATCCTGTGCTGGAGGAATTGGAAGAGGCGGTTCCGCTGGCAGAGGAAATTCGCACCCCGGAAGAAGCCGCTCCAGCGGGCGAGGAAAAAGCTGAGGAGAAAGATCCGTTCGACGAGATCGACTTTGGCTCCTATTTCCAGGATTACCTGGACCCCGGATATCGCACTCCGCAAAGCACAGAAATCAACGAGAAGCCGTCGTTCGAGAATTTTCTTTCCAAGCCGACGACCCTGACCGATCATCTGATGTGGCAGCTGGGCTCGCTGCACTTGACGGACGGCGTCCGCGAAGCTGCAGAGCTGATCATCGGAAACCTGGATGAAGATGGATACCTGACCGCCAGCGATGAAGAACTGCTGGCTGTGCTGGCGCAACAATCTCCGCGGCAGCCGACGGCGGCGACGCACGCAGCGGTCGCAGCCCACTCCAACGGGCATCGGCCGCTTTTTGGCCCGCAGGGTGACAGCGGGGCGGTGAAGTTGAACGCGGCGGCGATGAACGGGGCGACGGCGAGTAATGGCCAGGCGCATGGTTTGAATGCCCCAGTCGGTGAAATTGGGCTTGGCACCAACGGGCACATGCCAGCGATTAAATATTCGGCGGCATTGAAACGCGATTTGGAAGAGGCGCTGCACATTGTGCGGAGATTTGATCCGGTCGGGATTGCCGCGCGGGATCTGCGCGAGTGCCTGTTGACGCAATTAGACGTGCGCACCCAGCAGGCGGGCGATTTGGTAGAGCGTATTCGTCTGGCCGCTGCTGCAGCGACCGATGAGGACGAGGAGATTGAAGGCGATTCGCAGATGAACGGTGCCGCTGCCGCGGCCAGTGAGGCCGATCGCGTCGCTTCAGAGCGAATTCAATCGGAAGCCTGTGTAGTGATGGCGCTGGCGCGGCGCATCATCGATGAATTTTTGCCGAACCTCCTGAAGCGCGATATCCGTGAACTCTCCCGCTTTACCGGCAGCCCCCAGCCCAGGGTGCAGCTGGCCATTGAGTCGATTCGCGGCTTGGATCCCAAGCCCGGTCAGCGTTACAACCGCGAGCAGGTGAGGCTGATTGAACCGGATGTGGCATTCCAGAAGCGCGACGACGAATATGTCATCCTAATCAACGATGAAGAGATGCCGACCTTGCGGTTGAACCAGGGCTATCGCCGTATGTTGACCCAGGAAGGTACGGAACGCGAAGTTCGCGATTACGTGAAAGAACGGTATCGCTCCGCGATTCAATTGATGCGCAACATTGAGCAGCGGAAGAATACGATTGTTCGCACCTGCGAAGTGATTATTCGGCGCCAGCGTGAATTTCTGGAGGAAGGCGTCGACTCCTTAAAGCCGATGATGATCAAAGACGTGGCGGAAGAGATCGGCGTACACGCTTCCACAGTGAGCCGAGCCGTCGCCAATAAATATGTGCACACGCCGCAGGGAGTTTTCGAGCTGCGGTTCTTTTTCTCTGAAGGCGTGAATGGCCCGGAAGGATCGGACACGCCCCTGCTGCTGTTGAAGCGCAAGGTGAAGAAGATGATTGAAGAAGAAGATTCCAGCAAACCGCTTACGGATGATGCCATTGCAAACCTGCTGCAGTCGCAGGGAATTGCGGTGAACCGTCGCACGGTGGCGAAATACCGCGAGGACATGGGAATCCCCAGCACCCACCAGCGTCGGGTGCGCATCTGAATGATTAGCTGAATCGACACAGACCAGACCTGGGAGGGACGCGGATGGACTCCGAACTGACTGGAAGAAACGTCAAGATCACAAAAAGCCTCCGGGCAATGGCAGACGAAAGCCTGGACCGGATTGAGAAGCTTGTGGGCCGAGGCGCCAGTGCCCGTATCATTTTTCGCTCTCAGAAGCATATTTCCATCGCGGAAGTCACCGTGAAGGCGCGCCAACACACTGTTGTGGGAGTGGCCGAGGCGCCCGACCTGGCCATCGCTTTGCGCACGGCGCTGGAAAAGACGGAGAAGCAGGCGATTCGATGGAGGAAAAGCAAGGTCGAGAAAAAGCGGCAGTCCAAGCCGATCAGCGCGGTATTGCCGGAGGTCCCTACAGAAACGATCGCGCCCAAGGAAGTGGCGGCGGCTGATCGCAGTGACGGAGACGCGGCAGTGCCAGGGAAGAGAAAGCCGTCTGGAGTCCACATTGTTCCGGCGCCGGAGGCGATGGCGCTGCGACCGATGACGATTGAAGAAGCCGTGAAAGAAGCGGAAGCCGGGGATCGCCAGGTGTTCGTCTTTCGCGATCTGGCGGGCGATGTGAAAGTGCTGCACTGCGCGGGCGACGGATTGGTGCGGCTGACCGAAGTGTCGTGAGCGAATTGCGCTGCGAAGAAATTCTCTGGTTCTACGTTACGGTTTGACCGTACAATTTTGGCTCACCCTCTCTGATCACGATACGCGGATGCGGAGGGGAAGAGGACCGATGACGGGAAGTGTTAAAAAGCGACAACCTAAACCAGAATCTATGGCGAGCCGTGGCAACCAGTCGCCGGCCAAGGCAGACGGATTTCTCGCGCCTCCTGCGCGAGGCGCTCGAACCACAGAAGCCAAGCGACCGCTCGCCGAGAATGAACTTGTCATTCTGACGGGCATGTCAGGATCTGGAAAATTGTCGGCGCTGAAAGCGTTCGAAGATCTCGGCTATTATTCGGTCGACAATCTGCCGATCGATCTGATTCCCGCGTTCGCCGACCTGATTCGCCAATCTCCCGAAACAAATCGTGCCGCTCTGGTGGTGGATGTGCGAGAGGGCTCGCACCTCGATCATTTTCCGGAGATTCTGCGCAGGGTGCGCAGGACAACTTCGACGCGGTTGCTGTTTCTGGAGGCCTCGGAGGAGGCGCTGCTGCGGCGCTTTTCAGAGACGCGACGGCCGCATCCGTTGGGCCGCATCGATACCATCCGGCGCTCGATTCAGTCAGAGCGGAAACTACTTGAGCCGCTGCGCAACATTGCGGATGTGTGCATCGATACGACGAATTTTAATGTGCACGAGTTGCGCGCCCACATCAACGGGTTGTTCCAACCGGAGAGTAGCGAGAAGAACCTGCTGATTTCGTCGATCAGCTTTGGCTACAAGAATGGCGTGCCGCAGGAAGCAGACCTGGTGTTCGACGTGCGCTTTCTGCCCAATCCGCATTTCATCCCGGAGTTTCGTCCTCTGACCGGCCAGGATGAGAAGGTGGTGCGCTACATCAATCGCTTTCCGGAGACGAAGGAATTTATTCAGAAGGTCCACGACCTGCTGTTGTTTCTGCTGCCGCATTACGTGCAGGAAGGCAAGAGCTACCTGAGCGTGGCGTTCGGTTGCACCGGTGGTCAGCATCGTTCGGTGATGATCGCGGAAAAAATGCAGGCGTTGCTGCAGGCGGATGGCTACCAGGTGAAATGCCTGCATCGCGATATGCCAAGGTAGCTGCACAAAGCTACATCAGTTGTGTGGCGTCGACGTTGACGATGAGATGGCGGCGGGGAATTTCCGCAGTATCGGCGAAAGGCGAGCCTCTGTCGCACGGCCACAGGTGCTTGCGAAGGAATTTCCAAAACCGATGAAGATTCGTTTTCTATCGATTTTCTGGATTATTGCTTTCCTTTTCTATTTTTGTATACTCCTTTCGACACGATGTATTGCTTCAATCTCGAATTGGAGACCCAACATGAAAACAGCTGTCTGTGAGCGAATGACGCTTTGCGCGCTATTCATTTTTCTTGTGGCCGGTAGTGCGGGAATGGCGCAGAGTCGCATCGCTATTCCCTCGTATCAAGATCCCGGCAGTGCGCAGTGGAATGCCTGGATAGCGCCTGGGTCTTCATCCATTGGGATCATGATTGTGAATGAAGATAATGGCGACGATTTGACCTACTACCCGGAGATTGCCGCGGCCATTCGTCAGGCGCGAAGGAAAGGGATTTTCGTAGTGGGTTATGTGTACACGGGGTATGGCCAGAGAGACCCGGAGATTGTGCGTAAAGACATCGACGGCGTTTTTCAAAACTATCTAGTGGATGGAATCTTTTTCGACGAGGTGCCGACCGATTGCAACGCCGCCACTCCGAAAAGTGGAAGCACCTATCGCTACTACCAGGACATGGCCAACTATGTTCGCTCTCGTCAGGCAGGAGGCAGGATCGTCATTCTGAATCCAGGTACGCAACCGCCGAACGACTGTTGGATGTCGATTGCAAACATTTTGGTTAGTGCGGAATCGAATGGTATTCAGGATTACACACACAACTATCAGGATCAGACGTGGTTTCATCGCTACTCGCCAAGTCGATTTTGGCACATCGTTTATAACGTTGCCGAGAAAACAAATTTTGACAAAGTTTTGAGCATGAGCCGGGAGCGCGGTGCAGGCTGGGTGTACGTAACGGATGGAGGTAGCAACAACCCCTATGCGCGACCGCCTGCATATTGGAGCCTGGAAACTTCGCAAATAGCTGGCCAGGCTGTGCAGGACCCGTATGCGACCTTTCGGCCACCATCGCAAGACGAGAACGGCAATCGAGTCGGGGCACGGTTCTCCTTTCGCTGGACCACTGCGAAAGAGTCAGGGTGGAATATTTTTATTGAGACGGATCGGACGAACGATGCGCAGTATCGATCGTCCAATGGTGGATTGACGATCGCCGCGGACTTCCTGTTGCAGATCAAGGAAGATGGGCAGACGGTCCTGCTTCGCTACACAGGAAACGGAACGGAATGGGCGTGGGAAGAAATTGGGGCGAATGCGCGGCGATTCAAACTTAGCGGGGGTACCATTCTTGCTGAAGCCGACACTGCGCCGTTGGGAGATGCGCACTCACTTAAATATCAGATTCAGGAAACCGGAGCCGGTGGGTTTATCAGTGTTGCCGAACCACTCAGCTTAAATAACACGGGATATTTGTTTGATATTGAAGACCATTAGAGCCATGGGTCAAAGCGCAATCTTTACATACCCGTATTGGATCAAAGGAGCTACATCAATTGAACAGCGTCGACGTCGACGGTGAGGTGGCGGCGGGGAATTTCTGCGGCATCGGCGAAGCTTAGCATCTGGCGAACAGCGGCGGCCAGCTGTTTGCGCGACGATGCTTTCAAAATCAAATGAAAGCGATGTATGCGCTTGATGCGGCCGATAGGCGCGGCGGCCGGACCGAGCACGCGCACGCCGGGAAATGTCTGATGCTGAAACCAGGTTCCTAATTGGCTGGCCCATTGCGAGGCCTTTGTCGGGTCGGTGTGCTCGATCAAAATATTGGTCAGCATGGCCGCGGGCGGATAGTGCATCAGGCGGCGGTAACGCAATTCCTGTTCGACGAAGCCGAGGTAATTATGCTCGGCGGCGCAGCGAATGGCGTAGTGGTCCATGTGATGGGTTTGCACCAGGACGCGACCCGGCAGCTCGCCACGACCAGCGCGACCGGCGACCTGGGTGAGCAGTTGGAAGACGCGTTCGGCGGAGCGGAAGTCAGGCAGGCTGAGCGCGTGATCGACGCCGAGCACGCCCACCAGCGTCACACCGTGGATATCGTGACCCTTGGCGATCATCTGCGTGCCGACCAGCAGATTAACTTCGCCGCTGTGCAGGCGCGCGAGAATACGTTCGTAGTCGCGATGATGGCGCATGGTGTCGCGATCCATGCGGGCAATGCGAGCATGTGGGAATAGCTCCTGCAATCGCTCCTCGCCCTGCTGCGATCCGACCCCGAAAAAATACAGATGCTCGCTTTCGCACTTCGGGCAGTGCTTGGGAACGGTGCGACGAAAGCCGCAGTAGTGGCACTCCATGCGCTGGGCAACAGGCGAACGAGTTTCGTCTTCCCCAGTGGACTTGTGATGCGTGAGGGCGATGGCGCAATTGTCGCACTCCAATTTGTCGCCACAGGCGCGGCACATGACGACGAAGGAATAGCCGCGCCGATTCAGCAGCAGCATGGCCTGTTCGCCGCGACCGAGCGTCGCTTCAATCTCCTGCGTCATTGCGCGGGATAGAAGGGCTTCATGGCCGGTCTCGGCAAATTCCTGGCGCATGTCGATCAGGGAAACTTCCGGCAGGGGGCGATTGCCGACGCGCTGCTTCAACGAGAGCAGCGAATATTTGCCACGTTGGACGTTGGCCCACGACTCCAGAGACGGCGTGGCCGAACCGAGGACGACGGTGGCGTTGGCGAGTTTGGCGCGCATCACAGCGACATCGCGAGCGTGATAGCGGGGCAATTCTGCTTGCTTGTAGGAATTGTCATGCTCTTCGTCGATGACAATCAGCGCGAGGTCGGCGATGGGCGCAAAGACGGCGGAGCGAGTGCCGACGACCACGTGGGCCTCCCCACGGCGGATGCGATGCCATTGCGCGGTGCGTTCCGCGGCGGTGAGCGCGGAGTGCAGGAGTGCGACTTGATCGCCGAAGGTGAAGCGTAGTTGTGCCAGCATGGCCGGCGTCAGGCCGATTTCCGGAACCAGGAGCAAGCTGGAGAGTCCGGCATCGAGCGCACGGCCCATGGCGGCGATGTAGACCGCGGTTTTGCCTGAGCCGGTGACGCCGTGGAGCAGGAACGGCTGGAATTTCCTGGAGTGAACGCTGGCGGCAATCTGCAACATGGTTTCTCGCTGCGAGTCGTTGAGCATGGCTTCAACTCGCACAGAGGAGGATGGCAGATCGCGCGCGAGAGTAAAGTTGTCGAGAGCATCGACGGCGGGCACTTCTTCAATGCGCACCAGTTCGCGCCGGACGAGCGTGTTGAGAGTGGATTCTGGAAGGGAAAGCTGTCGAATTTCTGAGACAAGGAGACGGCCACCCGCGCTGGCCATTTCCGCGAGCAGGCGCTGCTGATTTTCGTTGAGCTTCGGGAGTCGCGCATCCGCGACCAGCACGGCAACGCGTAATGTAGTGCGAATTTCGCGGGCGGCTGCGGTGGATTCGCGCGTGATGAGGCGCCTGGCGACGAGCTGTTGCAGCAGAGCGGCGCTGGCGAAAGTTTTGTTGCGCAGTGTAGCGGCTCGAGACTGGCCGTGCTCGGCAAGAAAGGCGAGAACGGTGTGCTCGCATTGATCGGCAGCATTTGGTCCCAGACTTTGCTGCTGCGGGACCTCGAGGGCAGCCGTGCCGCGCGATGTGAGGGAGTAAACAACTTCTTTGCGGACTTCTGCGCCGAGGGGAAGTATGGTGCGCAGGACTTCGCCGAGCGGAGCGAGATAATACTCAGCAATCCACGAGCCGAGTTGCAGCAAATGTGCGGAGAGCACCGGCTCCTGATCGACGACACTCACGATGGGGCGGATGGCTGCTGCAGAAATATTTTGAGACGGGTCGCTGCTTTCGGTTGCAGGCGCGCGGTCATGCAGCGCAATCACGACGCCCTGGAGTTGCTCGCGACGAAAGGGAACGAGAACGCGGCCGCCTATGACCGGGTCACCCCATTCGATGGAATAGGTGAAGACGCGGTCCACAGGCACGGGCAACGCGACGTCACAAAAAAGCGGCATAAGGAATGTTTACACGAGGGACGGGGAGCGACACGGAACGCCAGAGCCACCGCGCAAATTCTTTGCCCCACTCAAGCCAACGGAAGGCTTGAATGGGCCACCGAGAGACCGACCAAATACTGCAGATCAGCGTGCGGCGACGAGGAATTCGTCGAAGTGCGCCAGCGTGCGCTGCTGCGCCAATTTCGCGGCAGCTTCGTTGTAGCTGGCGCCCACATCGCGATTGAACGCGTGACCGGCACCCGGATAGGTGAAGACGGAAAATCCGGGATATTCATGCCGAACTTCTTCGACCACGTTCTGCGGAATGTGATTGTCGTCGAGGCCGAAGTGAAAAATTGCCGGGCAGCTGAATCTTTCGTGGATGTAGTTTTGAATTCCTCCCGGATAGTAGGAAACTGTGGCATCTGGATGCAGACGCGTGTTGCTGACCCAGGCGAGGGTGCCGCCCCAGCAGTAGCCGACGACGCCAACTTTGCGCGCGCCATGCTCGCGAAGATACTGGATGGCAGCGGCAATATCCGCCAGGGTTTGATCGAGCGGAATGCGCTGTACCAACTGCATGCCCTGCCTGCCTTCCTGCGGACCGTAGGCTAATTCAACGTCGCGCTGGACGCGATCAAACAACGCCGGCGCGATGGCGAGGTATCCGGCGCGGGCAAAGCGATCAGCCACGGAACGGATATGCGCGTTCACGCCGAAAATTTCCTGGAGGACGACGACGCCGGCTTTGGGTTCGCCGCTGGGTTGTGCGATATAGGCGTCCAACTTGTGTCCATCGGCTGCTTGCAATTGTGTGTGCTGTGACATTTCTAATTTCCTCTTTCAAATGGGATGCTATCGCCACGGGTGATTGCATATGAACGCGTCCGTTTCAGGACTCGCTGCGCTTTGGAGGGGTCAGGTTGAGATACTTCATCGCAAGCTGCAGGTCCTTCCATGTTTCCGCCTTCTGCCGCGGATCGCGCAGAAGGTACGCGGGATGATAGGTGACGATGAGCTTGGTCCCCATACAATCATGCATCTTTCCACGCAATACAGATAGCGCGGCTTTTGAGCCGAGCAGATACGTGGCGGCGGTCGACCCCAGTGCGACGATCAACTTTGGACGCACAACTCCGATTTGCTGAAACAGAAATTGGGTGCAGACATTCGCTTCGGCGGGCTCGGGCACACGATTTTTGGGCGGCCTGCACTTGACGATGTTTGCGATGTAGACTCGTTGGCGATCGAGGCCCATGGCCGCGATCATGTTGTTCAGCAACTGGCCGGCACGGCCAACGAATGGAACGCCCTGCATATCTTCATCCGCGCCGGGGCCTTCTCCGACGAACAGCAAATCGGCATTGGGATCGCCATCGCCGAAGACAATTTTGTGGCGACCTTCAAACGCGAGCTGGCAGCGGGTGCAATCGCCAATTTCCTCGCGGATGAGTTCAAGCGCCGCGGCGCGGGACTGGGGTGCAATGGCTGGCGAAGAGAAATCAATAGCTGCGGGGCCTACGATTAGGCTTGATTTTGGCGGCATGATGGGCAGGGGCTCGGCTATATCGGGACTGGGTGGCGGAATGGGATCAGGCAGCGAGGAAAGGGGCTCGACGATAGAAGGAGACGCATCTTCGGCGCGGCGATAGAAATCCACGCCGCCCATTTCTCTGCAATAGGTAAGGATCGTGGCGAGTTGCTGACGCTGTTCTGGAGAAAGATCTGTTTTCATGAATTGCTTGAATGATGGATTACGAAAAGCATTTTCACTGTTACTGTAACGCGGGCTTCTTACAATCCCACGCTGGCTTCGCTGGGATTGCGCACCCACAATGTTCTTGGTGCGAGAAGAAATCAGTGGTTCGCAAGGATGGAAACCGCATTCAATTCGGTTACGATCTGGCGCGGGCGGCGCAACTGCTGGACTTCATCCAGGATGCGATCGGCAAGCAGCCGTTTCGACATCTCCGGCAACTCATGCGCGGCGTTTGCGGTTAAGAAGGTGACGGCGTTGCGGTCGGAGTCGAAGCCGATTTGGGGGCGGGCGACGTCATTCAGCACGATCGCGTCCACGCCTTTACGGGCCAGTTTGTCGCGGGCATGTTCGACAGGGTTTTCTGTTTCGGCGGCAAATCCGATAACCAGGGTGCCGGGTTGGCGAACTTTCATGACCTCCGCGAGGATGTCCGACGTGGGTTCAAGTTCGATAGTGATGGGGCCCGTGCGCTTGATTTTCTGCTCCGCACGCAAGCGCGGCCGATAGTCGGCAACGGCTGCGGCTTTCATGACCAGCGTGGCTCTGGGAAGATGTTTCAGGACCGCCTCGCGCATTTCCTCCGCGGTGGTGACGGAGACAAACTCACAGCCGGCGGGCGGAGCCAGGCGAGTGGGCGCGCTGACCAGAATGACGCGTGCGCCGCGCTGCTGCGCTGCTTCAGCAAGCGCATATCCCATTTTTCCGCTGGATCGATTACCGATGAAACGAACCGGGTCGACAGGCTCGCGCGTGCCGCCGGCAGTGACAAGAACAGTTTCGCTGGCCATGTCGTTACGGCGATGAAGCACATCCAGAATTGTGCGCACCAGGTCTTCCGTCTTCGTCAAGCGTCCTTCGCCGAGCATGCCGCAGGCGAGGTAGCCGCTATCCGGGGGGGCAATGGTGGCTCCGCGAAGGCGCAGAGTTTCGAGATTGGCTTGCGTGGCAGGGTGCTCCCACATCTGCACGTTCATCGCGGGCGCCAGGATCAGCGGCGCGGGCGTGGCGAGCGCCATGGTGGTAAGAAAATCGTCGGCCATGCCGTGGGCCAGACGGGCGAGGATGTCCGCAGTCGCGGGCGCGATGATCAGGGCCTGGGTCGACTGCGCTTCCGAAATATGTTCAATGGCGGAGTTGGCGTTGGGCACCTGGCCGTCGCTGTCCCACAAGCCAGTAATGACGCGATGGCCGGTCAAACTTGCGAATGTCAACGGGGTGATGAACTGCTGCGCTGCCGCCGTCATCACGACATGCACATCGATCGCCTGCTGCTGCAATGCCCGCACCAGTTCAGCTGCTTTATAGGCAGCAATTCCTCCGGTAACGCCGACCGTGACCTTCATGGGTCTGATTGTAACCCGTGTTTTCGGTTGCTTGCCGGCTACGTATGCAGGATCGGGGTGTAGCCGGCCGGCAGGCCCAGCTCTTTCCGGGACGGCCCTTCGGGAACAATGTAGCTGATGAGTCCAGCCTGAAGCTCGTCCTGCGCAATGCGGGTTGCCTTGCTGGAACGGTTGGGGACCATCGGGCTGGATCCAGACTGTAACTGGCGAGCGCGACGGGCGGCTACATGGACTGCGCGGTACTTACTTTCTTTGACTGCTGATTCTTCCATAGTGCGACCTCCGGCAACGTAGGGAGACTGATTGCTGGTTCAAAACCGATCAAGTGACTGCGATTGATTGAATTCAGCTTACAGCGATAAACCGAAAGACGCCAGCGCCGGCTGCAGGCGGGTAGCCGAATTTTGCAACAGGCATTGCTCGGCTAATTTCTTGTAGCGGGGCAGCTCAGACGTGATCGACGGATCGCTTTCACTCGCGGGATGCGCCGCGCTGCGCTCTGCAATTACGATGGCGCTTAATTCTTCCGCGGCCCGCTCCAGTACGTCATTTACGAGGACGTAGCGATACTCGTGGTACTTCTCAATCTCGTGACGAGCAGTGGCGAGACGCTTCTGAACCACCGATTCTTCCACTCCGCCTTCGGCGCGGCTGCGATTGCGAAGCCGTCGCTCCAGCACATCCGGATTGGGCGGGAGAATAAAGATGGTAATCGCGTCGGGCAGGTTTTCACGGACCTGCGCGGCGCCCTGAACGTCGATGTCGAGCAGCAGATCGTGGCCACGTGCCGCTGCCTTTGCCAGGCTGGCGCGGGCGGTGCCATAGTAATTGCCGAAAACGTCCGCGTGTTCCAAGAATTCGTGGGCGGAAATCATCCGCTGAAACTCCAGGCGCTGGATGAAGTGGTATTCGCGACCTTCCAGCTCTGAACCGCGCGGGGCACGCGTTGTATAGGAGACAGAAAAGTCGAGATTTGGGACCATGGACCGCAGCTGGCTGACCAGCGTGGATTTTCCTGAGCCGGAAGGTGCGGAAAGAATAAATAAAAGTCCTGCCACGTGCAGGAGTCTCCTGAACTTGAAAAGGAATTGTTCTTTTCAGATTACTCGAGATTCTGTACCTGCTCGCGCGCCTTTTCGATTTCCGACTTCATCGCCAGGCCCAACTCTGTAATGCGCAGGCTGCGTGCGGCGATACTGCCGGTTTTGGAGAGAGTGGTGTTGGCTTCGCGGGTCATTTCCTGCAGCATAAAATCGAGCTTCTTGCCTACCTCGCCACCTTGATCGAGAAGCCGGCGAAACTGATCGATGTGGGCGCGGAGTCGTGCCAGCTCCTCTTCGATATCGCTGCGTTCGGCCAGCAGGGCGGCTTCCTGCAGAATGCGGTCGCGATCGAGGTTGAAGCTGTCGCCGAGGAGCTCGCGCATTTTCTGATCGAGTCGCTCGGTCTGTGCCTGTTGCATGCCGGCGCGCAGGCTGGACAACTCGTCGACTTGTTCCTGGAGGCGCGAGAGGATAGTTTGCAACTCCCGCGCGAGAATCTCCCCTTCCTGGGCGCGCATGGCGTTCAAGCTTTCCATGGCGGGCAGCAGCGCGGCTGCGGCGGCCAGCTCAATCTGGGTTTGCTCGGTTTCTTCCGGGCGAGCGGATTCCATTGACCAGGCACCGGGGAGTCGAAGGGCGGAGTTCAAATCCGGCTGCACGCCGCGAACTTTGTGTTCGCTGCTGGCGGCACGAAAGGCTTCGACATAGGCCTTGACCACCGCGGGATTGTATTGCGGCGCGGGAATGGCGCTCTCTCGCTGGACGGAGAGGCGTACTTCAATGTGACCGCGGACCACATGTTCCTTGATCGTTTTTCGCCACAGAATCTCCAAAGCGTCCATGCCGTTCGGCAGGTAGAACTGCAAGTCGAGATAGCGGTGATTAACGCTCTTCAGCGTCATGACAAAGCTGGTGTTTCCGGGCGCGACGCCGTTCAGGCGGGCAAAACCGGTCATGGAACGAATCGGCAACTGGCTCATGAATGATTCCTTGCTGCGGCGGCGGCCTCTGAGATATCGAAGAATTGCAGTTGATGCAGCTTTTGAAATGTGGGAGAACTTGTGAGCAGTTCCTCATACGTGCCGATGGCCGTGATCGAACCTTCTTCAAGAACGGCAATGCGGGTGGCGCGGCGAACGGTGGAGAGGCGATGGGCGATGACGAAGACGGTTCGATGTTGCATCAGGTTGGCGAGAGCCGCCTGCACCAGCGATTCACTCTGAGCATCGAGGGCGGAGGTGGCCTCGTCCAAAATCAGGATGGGCGCATCTTTCAGCAGGGCACGGGCGATAGCCAAACGCTGACGTTCGCCGCCGGACATGCGAAATCCTTTTTCTCCGATGATGGTGTCGTAGCCTTCCGGCATCTGCTCAATAAAATCGTGCGCCAGGGCGGCCTTGGCAGCATCTATGATCTTCTGCCTGGGAACGTCCGGCTGGCCATAGGCGATGTTGTTGCGCACTGTGTCATTGAAGAGGATTGTTTCCTGTGTGACCTTGGCGATCAGCGTGCGCAGTGAGTGAAGGCTGACGTCGCGCAGGTCGTGGCCGTCGATCATGATGGAGCCGCTAGTGACATCGAAGAAGCGTGGGATCAGGTTGACCAGGGTGGTCTTGCCTGCGCCGCTGGGGCCGACAAGCGCGATCACTTCGCCACGATGAGCGGTCAGTGTGATGTCGTGCAGGACTTGTTTCTGACCTTCCTCGTCGGCGTAGCAGAAGTTGACATGGTTGAACGAAAAGGTCTTCTTGAAGGCTTTCAGTTGCACTGGATGGGGTTTCTCGCGGACATCGTCCTGAGCATCCATGAAATTGAAGATCGAAGACGAAGCGCCGAGGGCCTGCTGGAAGTTGTTATAGAACAGCGCGAACTTTCGCACCGGATCGTAAAGCTTGAAAACTGCAATAATGAAGGCGATGAAGGCGCCCTCTGTCATGGCATGCTGCTGAATTCGAACTCGCCCGAGCAGCAGCAGCAATGCGATGGCAATGACGCCGATCAGGTCCATCAAAGGTGAACTGATGGCCTGAGCGCTGACCGATCGCAGATTGGCGCGGAACAATCGCCGCGCCGCAGTGCGGAAGCGGATAAGCTCCCATACCTCCATATTGAAGGCCTTCACGATGCGGTTGCCGGTGACGGTTTCGTGCAGGATGTTCTGAATCTCGGCCAGCTTGTCCTGCCCGGTGCGAGTGGTGGTACGAACGCTTCGCCCAATGCGGCGTGCCGACGACATGACGACGGGGACGAAGAGCAGCAGCACCCACGCCAGCTTGCCACCATACAGGATGACGACGGCGATGAGAAAAAGGAAGGTGAAGAATTGCTGCAGAAAATCCGACATGACGGTCGACATGGCGAACTGCACTTTTTCGACGTCATTGATCAGCGTGGAAAGGATGGTTCCGGTGGAATGCTTCTGGAAGAAAGAGACCGAGCGGCGCAGGATACTTTCATACAAGTCATTGCGCAGGTCGGTGATCAAGCCGTAGCCAGCGAAGTTGGATAAATAGGTTCCAAGATAATCGCAAAGGCTTTTGACGATCGTCGACGCGACCAATGCGAAGGCGACCATGGTCCATGCGTTATGGAAATGGCCGGGAACCAGCTGTCCCAGATTCAATTGCACTGTATGATTTGCAACAACAAAGTGGAATAGCGGCAACTTCGGGGTGATATCGCCAGGCTTCAGCACCTGATCGAAGATCGGCTTTACCAATAGGATTCGGAAGGCATCCAGCAGGCCAACCATGGCCATGAACAGAATCGCAGCCAACGCCTGCAATGTATACGGACGCACATAGGCCAGCAGCCGGAGGTAAAACTTCATGCACTCGCCCCTTGGATGTGTACATCAGGCAGTCGATCTTGCGCAGCGATTTCGTGGATGGACAATGGATTCACTGTGTTCCATGGGTGGATCTGCTGCGCTTTCATCTGTTGCCGGGGCACTCCTCTGATTGTAGAAGAAAGGTACCATTCGCGCGCGCCAGCGAAGAAGGGCGGGTTGTCATCGCAAGAACGCAATGGAGGAAGGGGGATAACTCGCAGAGGCGGAAGCCCGGCATATTTGGGACGTTCGTGGCCCGACTGAAAGTCGGGCCATAATGCGAAACGAGGACCGCGGCGGCGCGAAGCACGCGAACGCGAAGCGGCGTAGAGCAGGAGCGTAAAACCTAGTCGAGCAGGTGCAGTTCTTTACCTGGCTTGAAGCGGACAGCGCGGCCGGGAGCGATGGGCACTTCGGCGCCGGTCCGGGGGTTGCGTCCGATGCCGGTTTTGCGGGGCTTTACGCTGAAGACGCCAAATCCACGCAACTCAATGCGGTCGCCTGCGGCCAGAGCATTCTTCATGCTGAGGAAGACGGTATCCACAGCAGCCTCGGCCTTGACGCGAGGTAGGCCGGTGCGTTCGGCAACTTTATGTACTACGTCTTGTTTGATCAATTGAATGACTCCCTTCAGACTGTAGGATGCCCGCGAATTTGCGTAGCTCCATGCTAGGTTCGACTTTTCGTGATTGTCAATGGAGCGGCACTCTCGTACACTCGCCCTAAAGCCAACTATTTTGCGGGACCGCACTGCGGGCTACCGGCCGCGTATGCCAACCTACCGAGGAGAAGGATGTCGATTAAGAGTGATCGCTGGATTCGCGAGAACGCGCTCCAGAACAAGATGATAACGCCGTTTAGCGAAAAACAGGTCCGCGAAGGGGTCATCTCCTATGGGCTTTCGTCGTATGGATACGATTTGCGGGTTTCCGACGAATTCAAGATTTTTACCAACGTCAACAGCACTGTTATTGATCCGAAAAACTTCGACGAGCGGTCGTTCGTGACGACGCAGGCAGAATCCGTGGTGATTCCGCCAAATTCCTTTGCACTGGCGCGGTCGGTGGAATACTTCAAGATCCCGCGGGACGTGCTGACCATTTGTGTGGGCAAGTCGACCTACGCGCGCTGTGGCATCATCGTGAATGTGACGCCCTTCGAGCCGGAGTGGGAGGGGTTTGTGACCCTGGAAATCTCGAACACCACGCCGTTGCCGGCCCGAATCTATGCGATGGAAGGTCTGTGCCAGATCATATTTTTCCAGTCGGATGAGGTTTGCGAGATCAGCTATGCGGACCGTAAGGGAAAATATCAGAACCAGCAGGGGATTGTGTTACCCAAGCTCTAAACGACGTGGCGGACAAACAGTTTGCGGCATGCAATGAAAGACGGTGAAATGTGGCGGAGGTAAATCCACCCTCACTCCACCCGGTCAGGTCGGCCTCCGCAGAGAGGCGGGCCGTGGTACGGCTGCAGGAGACGCGCGTCCGCGTCTATGTGGTGGGCCTCGACGCATTGCGGGCGACCGGGCTACAGGCGATCTTCGAAAAAAATACCGGGATCGACATCGTGATGCAGGATCTCTCTGCGTTGCCGCCATCAGGCCTGGGGCCAGACTCCGTTTTCAACCTGGTGGTGGTAGGAGCCAACGCCGGGCCGGATATTTTCAGCGTCATCGCCTCGATTCGTTCCACGCATCCGGGGCTCCCTATTATCGTCATGTCCCACGCTGCGGGTCAGGAGGCGATTTTGAGGGTGCTGATGCTGGGGGCCAAGGGATTTCTGCATGAGGCCACCACTCCGGCGCAGTTTGAGAAGGCGGTTCGCATGGTGGCCTCAGGTTCGCTCTGGGCTCCTCGCCGGGTGCAGGCTGACCTGATCCACCGGCTATTGACGACCGTGGAATCGCAACGTGCGGCTCAGACGCACGGGGTGAGTTTCACCAGCCGCGAGCAGCAGGTTCTGAATTTGTTGCTCGATGGCAATTCCAATCGCGAGATTGCGAAAAGCCTGAAGATTGAAGAACGGACCGTGAAATCCTACGTGACGAAGCTAATGCAGAAGATGGGCGTCAAGAACCGCACTGCCCTGACGATGCGCGTTCAGGATCGATCGACCATTATCTCGTCTATGCTGCCGTCACCGCAGTCGACTCTGCTGGCAGACCCGCCTCCAACCCAGGGATCAGAGCCGGCAATTAAGTAAGTGCCAGCGGACAGTCGGGCATTCCATCCACGCGTAACGTTACGGAAGGAGACGAACATCCGTACTCTTTTCGAGCGATCTTGAATGAATTGTAATGAATTCACCGACTAAGGATTTGGGAGAATCCGGGGGTTGCAGTGAGCAGAAAACCGCGCATTGCAACCCTTTTTTTTACTTTAGTCCTTTTTATTCAACCCGATTCGTCCATTTTTGGCATCCTAATAAACTGTAGTAGTCGGTAGACGTGCGGCAGGGACGCGGAATGGTTGCGCTCCCGCGGGCGTTCACACGAAAAAATGGGAGCGAGGATTCGAAATTACTTATGATGAAGAAATTTGTAGTTGCTACTTGTGCCGTCGCGGTCACATTTATGGGCTCACAGGCATTCGCCGGTTCCAGCCACGAGGACCTTGTGAATCGCCTGGATGCTGCATCCACAGTCATCACCGAAATTGAGTCAATCCCGGCCAAATCCATCCCAATGAGCATTATGTCCAACGCAACCTGCGTGGCCGTTGTTCCGAGCTACAAGAAGGCCGCTTTCGTTGTGGGTGGCAGCTACGGCCAGGGTGTCGTAACGTGCAGAACGGAAAATGGAAAGTGGAGTGCCCCGGCGTTCATCCAATTGGTTGGCGGAAGCTGGGGACTCCAAATCGGCGGTCAATCGACGGACCTAGTGCTGATCGCCGTGAACAATCGCGGTATGCAGGCCCTCTTGAAGAGCAAGTTCAAGATCGGTGGAGATGCGGCGGCATCTGCGGGTCCCGTGGGACGCAACGCGGAGGCTGCAACGAATCTGACGATGAAATCAGAACTACTTACCTATTCCCGCAGCCAGGGATTGTTTGCCGGTATCGATCTGAATGGAACCGTCGTCCACCAGAACACGGAAGACACCCGGACATTCTACGGGCACGTCGTGCCGTTCGACACCATCCTGAAGGGCGATGTCGCGACGCCGCCAGGTGGACGCCAGTTCGTAAGAACGGTGGCCCACTATTTCAGCAGATCCAAGTAGAAATTTTAGCTACACAGCAAGAAAGGCGAGCCCTCGGGCTCGCCTTTCTTGCTTCTGGGTGAAGTCGGATCATCGAAACGACGAGCAACTAGCGCATGGACTGCTGCACCTCTTGCAGCCAGCCAGCCGGTTTAAGGATCTCACGCGGGCGGGAGCCGTCGGCGGGACCGACAATCCCATCCCGCTCCATTAGGTCAATCAGGTGAGCCGCGCGGCCGTAGCCAATGCGCATGCGACGCTGCAGCAGGGAAGTGGAGGCCTTGCCAAACTCCAGGACGAGACGAACCGCGTCCTCAAACAGCTCATCGTTCGCTTCCTGGTCTCCCGCGCCCTCTGAACCTTCCCGGCCCTTGTCCTCATGCGGAGCTTCCAGGAATCCTTCAGCATATTCGGCCGTACCCTGCGACTTCCAGAACTCAACTACGGCGCTGATTTCTTTTTCCGTCACGAAGGGAGCGTGAATGCGTTGCAGACGCGACGTACCCGGCGCGAGGAAGAGCATGTCGCCGCGCCCGAGAAGGGATTCTGCGCCGTTGGAGTCGAGAATCGTGCGCGAGTCCACCTTCGTGGCCAGTCGGAAGGACATCCGGGTGGGAACGTTGGCCTTGATCAGACCGGTGATGACATCTACCGAAGGACGCTGGGTGGCCAGTACCAAGTGAATGCCGACAGCACGCGCCATTTGAGCCAGGCGGGTGATGGATTCTTCCACATTGGCGCGGTCGAGCATCATTAAATCGGCCAGCTCGTCGATGATGATCACGATGATTGGCAGCGGCTTTTCGTCCGGATTGTCAGCTTCGAACAGACTGGGCGTTGTCTCGAAAAGCTTGTTGTATTGCTCCAGATTGCGCACGCTGCGGGAGGCCAGCAGCTTCAGCCGCCGCTCCATTTCCCGAACAGCGTTGCGCAGGGCGTTGGCCGCCAGTTTCGGCTCGGTGATGATAGGCGTGAACAGGTGCGGAATGCCTTCATACATACCCAGCTCCACGCGCTTCGGATCGACCAGGATCAGGCGGACCTGCTCCGGAGTCGCCTTGAACAGAACCGACATGATCATGGCATTGATTGCCACGGATTTGCCGCTGCCGGTCGAGCCGGCAATCAACACGTGAGGCATGGTGGTCAGGTCGGCATGGATGATGCGGCCGTTGATGTCCTTGCCCATGGTCAGCGTCAGCCGGGATTTGCTATGGGTGAAGCTGTCGGCCTCAATCATGTCGCGCAGCCAGATGGTTTCGCGTTCCAAATTGGGGACCTGCAGGCCGACGGTGCTTTTTCCGGGCATGCGTTCAATCAGGATGCTTTCGGCACGCATCGCCAGGCAAAGATCGTCCTGGAGTCCGACGACGCGGCTGTATTTCACGCCGGCATCGGGACGAAATTCAAACGTCGTGACGACGGGGCCGGGGTTGATTTGAACCACCTGACCATGGACATCGAACTCAGCGTACTTTTCCACCAGAACGCGGGCTTCTTCGAGCAGCGCATCCTCGCGAATCACCTGCTTTTCCTCGCTGCGATGCAACAACGTGCTGGGGGGCAGGCGATAGCCTTCGATGGCCTTGGCGGTGACGGTGACGGACTTGGCGGCAGCGTCGGCGCGGGTGCCAATTTGAACATGCAACGCCGGAGAGCTATCCGCGGGCGCGTGACCCGGTTGCAGCGACTGCAGCGAGGGAATGGGGCGAGCAAATTCAATCTCGTCTGATTTGGCAAATTTGGAGACGGCGGGATTGGCACGCGGATGTTCGACGGCAGTGGTGAATTCATCGTCATCCACGTCGGTCGCCGATGAAACGCCATGCGCTAGCTGTTGCGGCGGAGGCGCGGGCACAGGTTCCTCCCAGAAATCGGGACGCTTGCGGACGCGGGTCGGGACAACATCCTTGCGCGTGTCCTCAAACATGCGCGGATCGTCTTCCGGATGATTCGCCAGGGCAGCCTGTTCCTTCGCCAGGGTTCGAGCGGCGATGCGCGCGGCCTTGCGTTCCGCGCGGCGAATACTCCAATTGCGCCAGCGGTCGCGCCATGCTGCGATGAATGCAAAGCGGACGGTAAGCCAGTTGCGCAGGCTGGCGACGCTGAAGGTGGTGGTCAAATAGAGCGCGGCCGCGACCAGGGTCATCGACAGGATGCAGGCGCCGGGATAATTCAGATAGTGGGTCAATATTTCCGCGATGGCGCCGCCGATCATGCCTTCAATCGGAATGGTATGGAGCCAACGCAGGTGGCCGGGAAGCAGACCGAGCAGCGCGGGCACAAAAATCAGGCACAAAAGGCCGCCGATGAGCTTGGAAATCGGGGAGCCGACAGGCCGCGAACGCAGCCAGATCCATCCCAGACCGCCAACCAGCAGGGGTGCCAGGAAGGCCGAAAGACCCTCCGCCTGCAACAGCAGATCGCTTAGCCCCGCGCCGAGCAGACCAGCCCAATTATGCGCGGGACGGCCTGATAAATAGCCGCCGGCAGTGTCGAGAGAGGGATCGAGTGGGGTGTAGGAAGCCAGAGCAAGAAGTAAGAGGAGGGCGCAGGCCAGCAGGAGCAGACCAACCAGCTCGTTCAGCCGGCGGTTCTTGGTTGGCGAAAAGACGCGTTGCACAACTTTCATTGGGGGCGCTTGAACACTCCTGCGAAAGCGACAGTCAACCGTCGGCCGCCAGAATGCCAGAGACACCAGAGCATTTCGATTATGCCAGAATCCGCGGCAAAACCAGCGAAAAATCGGGTGGGCTGCAAAAGTATTCCCCTGTGAACCCGCTTTCCGTTCCGGCGCTGAACGTGTATGAAAGAGGGGAACTCCACTTGCGAAAGGAATTACCACCGTGCTCCAAAGCATGTTCCATCTACAGGTTCCGTTGATTGAGAAGATTCTCCGGCCGATTATTGTCTACTTTTTCCTGATCTTTCTGCTGCGCATCTTCGGCAAGCGGGAACTGGCGCAGCTGAATCCCTTCGATTTGGTGGTTTTGTTGTCGTTGTCGAATGTGGTGCAGAATGCCCTGATCGGCAATGACAATTCCATTTCAGGAGGGATTGTGGGCGCGCTGTCGCTGCTGACGATCAACTGGCTGGTGGTGCGGTTTTTGTACAGCAGCCCCAAGGCGGACCGCCTGGTGGAGGGCACAGAGCAAGTGCTGGTGTCGGACGGAGTGGTGGATCGGGCAGCGCTGCGGCAGGAGTTATTGACAGAAAATGAGCTGCTTGCTGTGATCCACCATCAGGGCTTCGATGGCTTCGAAAGCGTCAAGAAATGCGTGCTGGAGCCGAATGGTTCGTTCTACATTGAGGGCCGCGCGCCGAGCGAGGTGCAGGAGCATCACGAGGACATTGTGAGAAGGCTGGAGCAGGTGCAGCGAGAACTACAACAGATTCGCCGGCAATTGCCGGCCAGCTGATGAGGTGTAAAGCGCTGAGTGTCGGAATGGTCGTCGCGCTTGCAAAGTCGCTTGGGCTGCATCTATAAGTGGAGGTGCGTCGGTGGGAATGGAAAGCTGATACTTGGATCGAATCCAGTCCTATCGCAAAGTCAGAACGACTGTGATGTGAACAGAGAAGCAAGTTCCTCGACTGCGCCCTTCTCTTCGCAAGGATTTCGCTCGGGATGACAGTTTTTTCACCGCAATGCGTTTGCTCTAAAACTGACGCGCATTTGCGAGTCGTAATAGAAACCCGCTACTGTAAGGCAGTGCGTACATCGCACGCCAATTGAGTGCCTCTATCAAGGGAGCTGATGTTTTGCCAATGATGGAACAGCCAGATACAAGTTTTCACTCGTTGCTGCACGAATTGCGAGTTATCCCTCCGCCGCCAGAGTTTGCCGCGAAAGCACACATCCGCAGCTCGGAGGAATACGAGGCGCTCTATCGCCGTTCGGTGGAGAAGCCGGAGGAATTCTGGGCCGCTGCCGCCAACGAACTGCATTGGTTCCAGCCCTGGACGCAGGTGCTGGAATGGAATGAGCCGTGGGCCAAGTGGTTTGTGGGCGGCAAGATGAACCTGGCCTACAACTGCCTGGACCTTCAGGTGGAGCGGGGGCGGGGCGGCAAGACCGCGATTCTGTGGGAGAGTGAATCGGGCGAGGTCCGCAAATATACATTTCTGCAATTGCTGGATCAGGTGCAGCGCTTCGCGAATGTGCTGAAACTTCAGGAGGTAAAGAAAGGCGACTGCGTCGCACTGTATATGGGAATGGTGCCGGAACTGGCCATCGCGATTCTCGCGTGTGCGCGAATCGGCGCCGTACATTCGGTGATCTTTGGCGGATTTGCCGCCAGCGCGCTGGTGGATCGCATCAACGACGCACAATCCGTGCTGGTGATTACGCAGGACGCAGCATGGCGGCGCGGACAGGAAATCCCCCTAAAAACGACGGTTGATGAAGCACTGGAAAAATGTCCTTCGGTGAAGAAGACGATCGTGTTGCGCCGAACGGGAACCAAGATTCCAATGCGCGCAGGTCGCGATGTCTGGTGGGATGCGGAGATTTCCCAGGTGGACAATGTGTGTCCCGCCGAGCCGCTTGATGCGGAGCATCCGCTCTATATCCTGTATACCTCTGGAACGACCGGCAAACCGAAGGGAATTGTGCACACTACCGGCGGCTATGCGGTGCATACGTATTTGACCAGCAAGCTCGTATTCGATCTGAAGGACGACGATATCTACTGGTGCACCGCCGACATCGGCTGGGTCACCGGACACTCCTATGTGATCTACGGAATTTTGCAAAACGGTGTCACGTCGGTGATGTATGAAGGCGCACCGAATTTTCCGGAGAATGACCGCTTCTGGAAGATCATTGACGATCACAAGGTCAGCATCTTTTACACTGCGCCGACTGCCATCCGCGCTTTCATCAAGTGGGGCGATGAATTTCCCAATCGCCACAAGCTGACTAGTTTGCGGCTGCTGGGCAGCGTGGGGGAGCCCATCAATCCTGAGACGTGGATTTGGTATTCGGCGGTGATCGGCAAAAACCGTTGCCCAATTGTGGATACGTGGTGGCAGACGGAGACGGGCGGCATCATGATTACGTCGATCCCCGGCGCGGTAGCGAATAAGCCGGGGTCGGCGGGCAAGCCATTCTTCGGAATTGTGCCGGACATAGTGAATCAAGCGGGCCAACCGGTGCCGGAGGGAAATGGGGGGCTGTTGATACTTCGCAAGCCTTGGCCGGGGATGGCGCGCACGATTTACAACGATCCGGATCGATACGTGAAGCAATATTGGTCGACCATTCCTGGGGCGTATCTCACCGGCGATGGCGCGCGTTGCGATACGGATGGCTATTACTGGTTGATGGGGCGGGTGGACGATGTGATCAATGTCTCCGGACATCGACTGGGAACCATGGAGATTGAGTCGGCGCTTGTGGCACATCCCAAGGTGGCGGAAGCCGCGGTCGTAGGGCGTCCCGATGCATTGAAGGGCCAGGCAATTGCGGCCTTCGTGACGCTGGAGTCGCAGTACAAGCCGTCGTTGGCGCTGAAAGATGAGCTGCGCGCCTGGGTGGCGAAAGAAATTGGCGCGCTGGCGCGGCCGGATGATCTTCGCTTTACAGATAGCTTGCCGAAGACGCGCTCGGGAAAGATCATGCGGCGACTGCTGCGCGAACTCGCCGAAACTGGCGAGGTGAAGGGTGACACGACAACGCTGGAGGATCTGGGAATTCTGGCGAGACTACGCGAGCAGGAAGAATAGCTAGGCGAACTGCCAACCCATCACAGAAAATATTGAGGCGCGGAATGAGCATCACGAGACGCAGATTTCTCGGGATCGCGGCGTATGCTGGCACGGGCGCGGTGGCAGCGTCATTTCCGGATCCGTCGTTGCTGTTCGCAGCTCCGGAATTAGCAAGCGGATTGGGGCGCTACGTCACTGGGGAGCAGATGGCGGCGACCCCCGCGACGTTTTATCGTGCCTATCGATCGAAGCCGTCCACTGATCCGCACATCACCACCTGGCTGCAGATCGACCTGGGCAAAAGCCACGCCATTGACGCGGTGAAGCTGTATCCCGCATGCGAGCGCATGTACCCCCTGCTGGATGAATACTACGGCGGCGAAGGTTTTCCACGGCGGTTCAAGATTGAAGCATCGAATGACGCGGCGATGATGGGCGCGAAAACAATCGCAGATTTCTCGGGCGCGGACTTTCCCGATCCCGAGGACAACATCACGCAGTTTGCGGTGGCGGGCGTAGCGGGACGCTATGTACGCCTGACCGCGACGGAAATGCGCCCGGTGAAGACGTCGGAGCTATTGGGCTCTGCACTGAAAAATAGTCCCGACTACAACCTGACGCTGGCGAAGATCGCGGTGATCTCAGGCGGCCACGATATTGCAGTCGAGTGCCCGGTGACAGCAGACGAGACCTATGGCAATGCGCTCGACCTGGCTCAGATTACGCGTCAGTTGCGTGCGCAGGGCGAAGGGATTGTGACCGATCATCCGGAAAATGTAATTCTGGCGAGTGAGTGGAAGGCTGCGGCGTATAAGGTTCAGGTGCCGCGCAGGGGAGTGACGCTGCAGCGCGGAATTTTCCAGACGGCCATGGAAAACAACATTGCCTATCTGATGAATTCGTATTCCGCGGATCAGTTGTTGCGGCAATTTCGCGAGCGCGCGGGAAAACCGAATCCGCCGGGGCTGCCCAAGCCTAACAAATTCTGGGAGGAGGACCTGGCGGGATCGAATGCCGGACGCTTTTTGATGGGTGCGGGAAATACGGTTCGCTGGATCGACAATCCCGAGCTGCATCAGCGGATGAATCAGGTGGTCGATGGCATCGAGGAATGTCGACAGCCGAATGGCTACATCATGGCGTATCCGGAGGACACGATTTTCTATTCCGAGCGCGGCGCTTACACGCGTGCATGGTTAACGCACGGATTGTTAGAGGCGGGATACGGAGGCAATCCAAAAGCGTTTGAATTGCTGCGCGGAAATTACGATTGGTTCAACCAGTGCGAATATCTGCCGAAGTTATTGCGCGGCGCGGTCCAGGGTGGCCAGGGAATGATTGCCAACACCCGCATGAGCCTCAGCCCTGTTGGCAAGCCGAAGGATGCGCAAGTGGTCCAGCAATATTTTCAGGAGAATTTTTGGCTGGAACATCTGGCGCGGCAGGAGCAGGAAACGGTCTGGCAATATCCTTATGACCGGCCGCATTGTTATCTGTTGACCAATATGGAAGCCTACGCCGATTTGTATACGGCGACGGGCGACCCGCGTTATCGTGACGCAGTGCTGGGCGGATGGAATCTGTATCGGGGTAACTGGCAGCAAATTGGCGGCAGCATATCGATCATCGAATTTGAGAAGGACCCGCCGGGTTCGAATTACGTGCATCAGAAGTTGGGGGAAAATTGCGGAAGCTCGTTTTGGATTTTGTTGAACCAGAGAATTCACCAGCATAATCCGGATGACGAGAAGTATGTCGCCGAGATCGAGAAATCGATTTACAACGTAATCCTCGCCAACCAGGGCGGCACCACAGGCATTCGATATCACACCATCATGGCAGGGAAGAAAGAAGAGCCGACGCACAACAATACCTGCTGCGAAGGCCAGGGAACCAGGATGCTGGGTTCGCTGCCGGAACATATTTATTCGATTGCTTCGGATGGCGTGTACGTGAATTTGTTTGAGCCGTCGACGCTCAAATGGCCGCAGACAGGCGCATCCGCGCGGTGGAAGATGACGACACAATTTCCGATGGAGCCGGAAGTAAATCTGCAGGTTTCCGCGGCGCAATCTGTGCCGGCGAAAATTCGCATTCGGGTGCCCGCATGGGCGGCGAAGGAAATGCCGATCCACGTGAATGGCTCATTGGTAGCGACCGGAAAGCCGGGTACGTATGCAGTGATCGAACGGACGTGGTCAGACAAAGATGCCATTACGTTCACGCTGCCGATAGCATTTCGGCTGACTCGGTATACAGGAGCTGACCAGGCGGAAGGTGCTCCGCGATATGGATTGGAGTACGGGCCGATCCTGATGGCTGTGATCGGGTCACCCGATACGGTGCTGCAGATGAAGGGCGGCAAGTATGCCGAAGACTTGCTGGGCCAGATCGTCGCCAAGCCGGGTGCGCCACTTCATTTTCAGATCGAGCACAATCCTGGCGTGGAGTTGATGCCGTATTGGCAAGTCGACCAGGAAACTTTTACCTGCTTGCCGATCGTTCAGGTCACATAGCCCCTTCTGCAGCTACTCCCAGAAGATGCGTTTTGGCGCAACCGCAGCCAGGTTTACTTTGACTGGCGCAGCGATCGCAGCGAATGTGTTGATGTCAAAATCGCGATAGAGATCGATGCAGATCATTTCCGGATCCTGCACGAAATCCTTTGCATGCTCGTACGCGGTTGCGAAGCTGGAGATGGATTCGCGGCTCTCCAGCGCGGAAAACAATTCCGGATGAATGGCGGCCGCGACCATTGCAATGATTTGCGCACGTGGTCCGGTGGTGACGATGCGAACCGCGGGTGTTGGCTTTTCGGGCAAATGGAAATTATTCGGAGTGGGGGAGCCATCGTCGAGATCCTTGGCCAGCCAGCGAACTACCGCGTTCACCTGGGCCGCTTCCATTCCTAACGGGCGTTCGCCAAGCGCGGTGAGCAGCTGGGCGAAAACGGTCGCGCCCGATCGATCCTCGGCCTTGAGTTTGCCTTCGCCAAAGAACAGTGGATTGAGCACCAGAACGCGCTGTCCGCGATCGACGTCGTCGGCCACATCCACCATGGTGGAGGGCATGCCGGCATCTGCAATCAGGATGGTTGTTGGTGCGGTTTCCGGTGCGGTAACGGAGCGGAACAGGATGCCGGTGGCGCTGAGGCTGTTGCTGAATTCGAAGCGATAGGCGTGGCTCTCCAGCCCTTTTTCGTGAGTGGCGCTGATGGGCCACGCATGCGTGAGGGTGACTGGGGTATAGCGCACCACCTGCTTCAACTTGGCTCGCTGAGACGAGGCCCACTCTGCGCTGGGCTGTGCCGGAACCTCATGATGGATGGATTTCGCGAGCGATTGCGCGAGCGAAAGGATGGTGAGGTTGTCCTTGGGCAGGGGAACGGCCAGGTCCTCGGCGCTTTGGATTTCCGTCTCGGTGTTTGGGAATTCTTCCGGCGATGCGTCGATGTGAAATACGGCGTCGAAGAATTTATAAGAGGCCTCGCGATTGTCCAAGCCGTAATTGTGGGTGCCGGGATTCAGATTCAAATGCCACTGCAGATTGTCGGGCTTGCCGTACAGATTGAAGAAAGGCTTGATGTCGGAGTAGACGCCCTGCTTCAAAATGCCGGCGCGGAAGCAGCAATCGTCCATGGAGTTGTAGATCAACAGGGTTGGACGCGGGGCGCGGACTGCCATGAGTTGGGCGTAATCGACACCCTGGCGAAAATCGCTGGGGTTCTGCTCGGCGTCGTTGCCGGAATATTCCGGGTGTTCGATCGAAGTGGTGAGCGAACTGAATCCAGCGACGGGTGCGGCCGGGCCGATGCGTGTGTCGAGCGAGCTGAGCATGATGGATTGCCAGCCGCCTCCGGAAACACCGGTGACGCCGATGCGAGTGCGATCGACGTTAGGGTTGTCGTAGAGGTAGTCGAGACCGCGCCGCATTTCCAGGTAGAACAATCCCGCTCCGTCATAGCCGGCCAGATCGAGCAGGGGGCCGTTCTCGTGGGCATTTCCGGGCTGATCCAGGTCGCCATAATCGAACCATTCCAGGTCGAGAGCGAGCATTCCGCGGCGAGCGTAATTGATGCAGCGTGCCTGTTTGTGGCCCACAGCTTTGCCGCCGGGCCCATGGCCGTTCACGTTTAAGATCGCCGGGATCTTGCCGGAGATTTTGTCGGGCTCATACAGCAGCGCGGTTGAGAACATGCCGGGAACAACTTGGTAGCGCAACTTGACGATGCGATAGCCATCGCGCTGGATGACGCCGACTTGCTCAAAATTTGGGGCAGCGTCAATCCAGGCCTGCGGCCATCCGTGGTAGAGCACGGAGAGTTCGCGGGCGCGAATATGTGCGGCTTCTTGATCCCATTGCTTCCCTGTCGCGGGCAACTCTAGCGGAGGCACGCGCTTCAGCATGAAGTGTTGCAATTCATCCGCAACGACAGATTGCGATTGAATAGGCTGCGCCAGCAGCGGATTGATCAGATTGCTGTTGGCTTGGCCACGCGCAGTGGCGCACGCGCACGTTGCAACAAAGGCCGCGAGAAAACAGCGAGCGAACGAAACGTTTAACCTGCAGCTTGAGAAGTTCATGCACTTAGTCTAACCAGAGATGCCGGTTGGCTGGGATTCCTCGGCAACTGGATGCTCCTGCAGCTTCAACACCAGCAGCGTCATGTCGTCGAACTGCGGGGCATTGCCGGTGAATCGATCGGCCTCGGCAAACAGATGTTCCAGAATCTTCTGCGCGCATCCATCCGGCAAAGTTTCGGCGGCAGCGAGCATCCGGTCTTCGCCCCACTCTTCTTCGCGCTCCGTCATGGCTTCGCTGATGCCGTCGGTGTAGGCCAGCAGCAGATCGCCGGGCCGAAGCACGCAGCGCTGTTCTTCATATTTCGCGAAGGGCAGCAGGCCGATGACCGGACCTCCGGCTTCCAAGCGCTCCACATGGAAGGTTTCTTCATTGCGGCGGATCAGGAACGGCGCGTTATGTCCGGCATTGACATAGATCAGCTCGCGCGTCTGCATGTTGTAGGTCGCGAAAAAGAAGGTTGCGTAGCGATTGGTTGCCGAGGCCTCATAGACCAGCCGATTCACTTTCTCCATCATCGTGGCCAGGTCGTGAGGAGAATCGAGAGTCATGCCACGCAGCGAGGCGCGCAAGCTCGCCATCAAAAGCGCCGCTGAAATTCCTTTGCCACTGACGTCGCCGATGGCCAGGCCCATGCGGCCGTCATCGAGCAGGAAGGAGTCATAATAATCGCCGCCAACTCCTTGCTGCGGGCGGCAATGTCCGGCGAGACTGACGCCATCGATGACGGGAAATTCCTGCGGAAACAGGCGCTCCTGCACTTCCCGGGCGACCTCAATCTCGCGATGGATGCGTTCGCGCTGTGTGGCCTCGTTGGCCAGCGAGCGCGCCAGGTTGCCGATCTCAAGCGCCAGTCCGGTCTGGGTCGCGACTGATTGGAGCAACCGCAGATCGGTCGGCGTGTATGGCTCTTCAGAGCGCTTCGGCCCTAGTGTCATCAAGCCCATCAACTGGTCGCGGCCGGCCAACGGCAATAACAGTTCAGTGGACATGGAATCGAGCATTTCTCGCTCTGCTCCGCTGGCGAGCAGCAGCCAACCGTCAGGGTTTTCGCGATAGAGCTGCACCGGCGTATTGATGCGCATCAGGTTCCGCACCGTGGTCGAGTTCATGGGCAACTGCATCGGGCCGTTTTCGGGAAAGCCATCCATCGGGATTCCGACCGTTTGCTGTAGTTGGAGATTTTTTCCGCCGCGCAGCAGAACAGCAATCTTGTCGACGTGTAGTGTTTCCGCCAGGCTTTTCAAGACCATCTCCAGCATGGGCCCGCTCTCGTTGTATCTGCGGACTCGATGGGAAAGCTCGGCGAGCAACTGCTCGGAATTGTAGGCTTCGCGAAAGAACTTTCGATCCAGCCAGGAGGACAGGTTCTTCGTGTATTGCGAGCGCAACAGCAGCAACAGGCCCGCTACCACCGCAATCTCGACCGCCGAGCGGGGCGTGAGCGAAGGTGATCGCAGAGTTACGATCAACGAAGCAATCAGGGTTGCCAGCAGGCCGATTCGTACAGCCGTCAGGGTTGCGCGCGCCAGGGCATACTTGGTTCCCATGCGCAGCAGGATGCGCACATCCATAGCGCGCTGAACAACCACGACGTAGGCAAGCGTAAAGGGAAATGCGAGAGAAAGAATCCCTGCCATCGTCCCCATCCAACGCGATGTATTGTCAATATGAAATACAGGTGCCATCGCGTACGCGAGGACAGTGCCCAATCCAATGACTGAGCCGACGCCCAGCACCCGCAACCGGCGGCGTGCATCCGCAGTCGAGGCGGAGCGCGATTTATCGAAGATTGCGATCCAATATAGAAAAACGCACGCCGTATCGATGACGAGGACGATCAGATTGGTCCAGTGATTCAGGGACTGCAACCGAAAGTCGAGAGCCGCATTGAGCTCTTGGGCGGCGACGATCCACAACTGAATTCCTGTGCAAACCAGTCCTGGCGCAAGCAGCAACCATTTCACCCAAGGAAGCTTGCGGTCCAGACGCCAGCGTTCAGGAAAATATAGTCCAAAAAGTAACAGTGCGAGTGGGACGATCGCCTGGACCCCCTGCATCCATGCCTCGATATAAAAATCCCAACCTCCGCCCCACCATCTGCTACCAATCGAAAAGAAGGTCTCTGTAAATGTGAGGATGATGAGGATCAGCCACGCGAATGGATCGCGCGGCCGGGCCGCCACTACCCAGTAGCCGACGACGAGGCAGATGAGGGGCGGGATTCCGAAGATCAATAGAGCAGTGCCCCACTCACGGAACGCTGCATGACCAGAGTTTCCCGTTAATACAATGTCAGCTCGTTTTTTCGCTCCATTCGGCTTGCGCACAACCACCTGAATCGTGTCTCCAGGGTGAAGATCGCTACGGATCAGCGTTAGCCAGCTTGCCATGCCGGTGTAGGGCTTGCCATTTGCGGATAACAGGACGTCTCCCTTATCGACTCCTAACTTTTGCGTTTCCGGCCGTACTGCAGTGATTTTCTGCCTGTCGATGTCAAACGTCAGAGGTGTTCGTGGGCGATGATGCAGGTCGAAATAGTTATCGATGAATCCCGCAACATTGGCAACGTAGAACGTCATGCTGGCCAGGATGTAGGCAACAAGCCACCAGTACAAGGTGCGCGAATGTTTGGTTTGGGTTGGGCTCGCCATGTGTTTCAGGAGACTATGGTATCGGAAATCTAAGAATTCTTAGTCATTGTTGTGTACGCAGTTTGCCCGCTTCCGGTTCGCGGAAATATATCGCCCGCGGCACCTTATACTGCGAAAGATTGGAGTCTGTTCCGCGTGACCGAGAACCCGGCAGTCGAAGTCGCAGGTCCGTCCCGTAGCCATGTGCCTGCGTTGGATGGTGTGCGCGGGATGGCCATTCTGCTGGTGCTGGTGTCACACCTGATGCTATTCAACGATCGCACGGGCAGCCGGTTTGGCGATTCACTGGCTGCGCTGCGCGGTCTGGGTTGGGTGGGCGTCGACCTATTTTTTGTGCTTTCAGGGTTTCTGATTACGGGTATTTTGTTCGACACTCTGCATGATCCGCATTATTTCCGCAGTTTCTATATGCGACGATTTCTGCGGATTTTTCCGCTTTATTACGGGTTCCTTTTTTTTCTGTTGATGTTCGGCCACTGGGCCCCGGGAATGCATTTTGCGTGGAACGGGCGGCAGTATGTGCTGCTGACCTATCTGCAGAACACCGGCATCTGGTTCCCGGTCACGGATTTTCATCCGGGCGTTTGGGCCGATCTGAACCACTTCTGGTCGCTGGCGGTCGAGGAGCAGTTTTACCTGTTCTGGCCGCTGTTGGTGTTTCTGGTGCGCGGCCGCCGACGGCTAATTGCTCTGGCGCTGGCGCTTTCGGCGATCGCGTTGCTGCTGCGAATCGCGCTGTATCTGCATGGCAGCTCGCCTCTGCTGATTTTTATGCTGACGCCGTGCCGGATGGATACGCTCTTATTGGGGGGACTAGTAGCGCTGGTCGTGCGCGGGGACAGTCGTTGGATTCCTCGTCGATGGATGCTGCCTGCGGCAATGATGGCAGCGGTGGTGATCGCTACATACACCCTGTGGCATCTGGGCAGCGACATGCGCGATTTTTTATTCGGTGCTACCTTTGCATATTCCGTGATCGCGTTGGGGTGTGTTGCCGTTCTGATTGCCTCGCTGGAGCCGGCGTCGATTGCGCATCGCATTTTCGGCTGGCCGTGGCTGCGGAGCCTGGGGAAATACAGTTACGGCATTTATGTATTGCATATTTTTGTATCGCACGCAGTGTCGACGTGGACCGATCGCCTGCTGGGTACAAGTCTGCGCATTTGGTTGACACCGCATCTGCATTCCCGGCCGTTGGCGGTGCTGGTAGAGTTCTGCTTCAACGCGGCGTTGGTGTTTCTCGCTGCTTTCTTGAGCTATCACTTATACGAAGTGCATTTTCTGCGGCTGAAGCGGTATTTTGGGTACAGGAAAAACTCCGCGCAAGCGGCTTCCGCGAAACAGCTTGCATCCGAGTAAGCAGCTTCCGCGACATGGCCGCGCAAGTTTCTCAGATATACTTTGCTATGGACATGAGCGCCCGGCGACTACGGGTGCAGGTTCGACCTTGGACGAAGAATTCAGGATGTCTCCTAACTACACATGAGCAACATTCTCGATACGATTCAGTCTCCCTCGGACGTAAAATCGCTCACCTTGCCACAGCTGGAGCAACTGGCACAGGAGATTCGCGAGCGCATGATTGCGGTGCTGGCGAAAACGGGCGGCCATCTCGGTCCGAACTTGGGAGTGGTGGAGCTGACGCTGGCGCTGCACGTGGTTTTCGACACGCCCAAGGACCACTTTGTTTTTGATGTCAGCCACCAGGCATATATTCATAAACTGCTGACCGGCCGGCGCGAACGCTTTGAAACCATGCGTCAACCCGCGGGGTTGAACGGCTTTATGCTGCGCACAGAAAGCGAGCATGACGTTTACGGCGCGGGTCATGCGGGCACGGCATTGTCCGCAGCGCTGGGCATGGCGGTGGCGCGTGACCTGACCGGCGGCAAGGAGCATGTGATTGCCCTGGCCGGAGACGCAGCCTTTACGAACGGGATCTCCTACGAGGCGTTGAACAACGTCGCCAGCCAGACCAAGCGGCTGATTATCGTATTGAATGACAATGAGTGGTCGATCGATCGCAACGTCGGGGCCATTTCTTCGTACCTGCATCGCATCGTCACCAATGATCGCTACGTCTACCTGCATGAGCGGGCCGGCCGGTTAATTGATAAATTTGGTGGCAAAACGGTAGGCCACGTGGTTCGCCGCGCGGAAGAAGCTGCCAAGGGATTGCTGCTGCCGTCTCTGATCTTTGAGGAATTTGGCCTGACTTACTATGGCCCCATCGACGGACACAATCTTGGCTTGCTGATCGAGACATTTAAGTTTTTGAAGACGCAGAATCGGCCTGTCATCCTGCATGCGCTGACCCAGAAGGGGCGCGGATTTCAGCCCGCTCTCGACAAGCAGAAGAAATTTCACGGTCTGGGACCGTACGATCCAGAGACCGGAGAGACCAAGGCGGCTGGCCAAAAGTCATACGCCGAAGTGTTTGCGGAAACCATGGTGAAGCTGGCCGACTGTGACGACAAAGTGGTGGCGATCACTGCCGCCATGCCGAATGGAACCGCGCTTGACCTGTTCCGCCCGCATCATCCGAAACGCTATTTTGATGTGGGCATCGCGGAAGAGCACGCGGTGATATTTGCGGCGGGAATGGCCACGAAGGGGCTGCATCCGTTCTGCGCGATCTATTCGACATTTCTGCAGCGGGCCTACGATCCCATCATTCATGACGTGTGCCTGCAGAATTTGCCGGTGGTGTTCTGCATGGACCGCGCTGGACTTTCCGGCGACGATGGCCCGACGCATCATGGACTGTTCGACATCAGTTATCTGCGAGGCGTGCCCAACATTATTGTGATGGCGCCCAAGGATGAAGACGAATTGGCGGACATGCTGCAAACTGCGCTGGAGCATGACGGTCCATCGGCGGTTCGCTATCCGCGTGGTGCTGGCCCCGGAGCGATCGTGAAGGAACAGCCGGTCGCGCTGCCGATTGGCAAGGCGGAAGTATTGCACGAAGGCAGTGAAGTCGCCATTTGGGGATTAGGCGCTTTGGTGCCGGTGGCGTCGGAATTTCACAGTCAGCTGGAGCGGGAAGGGTATTCTGCGGCGCTGATCAATGCGCGTTTCGCCAAGCCGCTCGATACCGAGTTACTGGAAACATATGCGCGCCGCGTCGGCTTGATTGTCACCTTTGAAGATCACGTATTGATGGGCGGATTCGGCAGCGCGGTGCTGGAGCATCTCTCCAGCAAAAATCTGCGCGTGCCGGTGGTACGGATCGGCTGGCCCGATGCGTTTATCGAGCACGGTAAGGTGGATCAGCTGCGAGAGAAATATGGTCTGTCTGTGGCTGCGGCTCTGGAAAGATCACGACCGTTCTTGAAGACGCTGCCGCGCAAACGCTTCGCCGTCACTGGATGAACGGCCGCAGAAGTTGTCCTCCCCATTTGATCGCTCACGGTGGTGGCCCGCCAGGCGAAACTTTCCGACCGATCGCATTGGACGCCCTTCCATACAAGAAACTTCCCTCCTCTTGGGGACTGCGCGAACCCTTCAGCCGCAGTGCAGTGGGGGTTCGCTCTCCGTGCTGGCCAGAGCCGGGACGAGCGGCACTGAACCGAAGTTAGCATCGCGGCTTCGCAGGCCATTCAACCACGCCGGCGCGGCGCACAAATCCTCTCTGTCGAATTGATGAAGTAGCCATCGTATTTCGGGTGAGGGGTTCGCGAGTTCGGCCGCCCGAAGGCACGTTTTCCGTCATTTGGCGAATCTGGCAGCTATGAATGACAATATGGGAATGGTTTCTAAACATTTGCTGCGGCGAGTTTCCAGGGCCGCGCTGTACTGTGCAGTCGGATTTTTCTTCGTCGCTTTGTCAGCCTTTGGTCAGAAGAAGCTGGTTGAAAAGACGAACGCGATCGTAAAAAACACGGACGTCAATATCAATATCTTCGGAGCGTTTCCTTCAACGGCCACCGGCAATGCCGCAGCCGAGTCGGCGAACGTCGCTGTTCCGCCGGGTACTCCGCCGCTCAAACAATCCGCCGACCCCGCGGTCGGTTTCAGGGTTGGTGCTCGCCATGTCTTCAGCCCGATTTTCGGCCTCGAGGCCAACTTCGGCTATAACCCAGCGACGCAACACTTCACGGGCGGTACGTATATTCAGAATGGCGTGGTGTATTCGCACGCCAAGTCTTTCACCGTCGACTACGTTGCGACATCGCCACATTTCTACCATGGGTTTCAGCCCTTTTTGCTGGTTGGCGGCGGGTTGATTTCGTATAACATCTCGAGCTACATTGCGGCGCCGCCGGGTCAACCGGCGCTCCCGGTCAAGCCGATCAAGGTTCCGACCTTCGAGTATGGCGGGGGAGCCGACTATCACCCGTCGATGTTTCCAAATTTCATGTCGATACGGCTTCAATACCGCGGACTGGTGGGTCACGCGCCGGGTTACAAAAATCCGCTGCTGGCCACCAATAGAGTGATCAACATTGCGGAGCCCCAGGTCGGCTTCGCATTTAAGTTCTAAAAGCTGTCTCATGTATAGCGTCGCTACTTCTGCGGATGACCAGAGACCCGCTTCGATTGCGGGTCTCATACTATACGTTTCGAGCGATTTCGAATTTATGAGACAGCTTCGAGCCTTGTCATTTTCAATTATCAGTCATGTTTGTCCGCCGGCAAGGAGATTGTTGGCGTGACAACTGCGCTGCAAATGCGAAATGCGGCTCCTCCCCAGCATCACCGCTGGCTGGAGTTCATTGGCGTGCTGAAGTTGATGAAGGGTGTGTTTTTTGTGGCCCTCGGGTTTGGGCTGCTGCGCATGCTGCACCATGACCTGTACCTGTTCGCTCTGCAGGCTGTGGGGACGCTGCACCTGGATCCCGACAGGCAGGCGATTGCCATGCTGCTCGACAAGATTACGCTGTTAAATGACCACCGCCTGAAGCAGTTGAGCGCGGTGGTTTTTATTTACGCGGGACTCGATTTTGTTGAGGGCACCGGATTGGTGCTGGAGAAACGATGGGCGGAGTACTTTACTCTGATCCTCACCCTGGCGTTGCTTCCGCTCGAAGCTTTCAAGCTGATTCGCCAACCGAACCACTGGACCCTGCTGCTTTTGCTGGTGAATATTCTGATCGCCATCTATCTGGCCTGGCTGGTGTTGGCGAAGAAACATGTAGATGGACAAGCTTCGATGTAGCAACCTGCCGACTTCGATGGCTCGGGTTGCGTTCACCTCCTCCCGACAGCATGGCTGGCGAGAGACGCCGAGCATCAGATCTATCAGGACTGCGCGTTAGACCAGAACTCCCGCGCACGCAACTTTTATCCTGATTCACCCACTCTGATCCACATTCCTGGAAAGCCGCGCGAGCCCAGTGCAAGGCCTACCTGATCCGTGGAATCTGCTTCGACAACACCATCAGTAGGGTCTGACCCTATTGACAGCCACACTTTCCGGAGTTTTCCACCGCTACCCACAGAGAAATCGCATTTGTGGGCGCAAATTTTTGTTGGACAAGCGACGGGATTGCGATACAGTTGTGGACGAAAGTGGTCTAAAGTGGTTGAGTGAAGCCGAAACCAGGCGACTCTTGAATGAAGTGGAGCCGAGTTGGTTGTTTTCTCAATTCCCAAAGAAAGACGGAAGAGGCATATGGCATGTTTCGCGGCAATCATCCAACCCGGGTCGATGAAAAGGGACGGCTGAAGCTGCCTGCGGAATTCAAGCGCGAAATTGAGGAAAGGTACGGGACGAAGTTTTACATCACCAGCGAGAACGGAAAAACGGTCAAGGTCTATCCGATGGAGGAATGGGAAAAGATCGAACAAAAGCTGATGAATATGCCCAATTCCAACCCGTCAAAGAAAAGGCTGCTGACCGCAACCAGTTTTTACGGCCAGAATGCGGAAATGGACTCGCAGGGCCGGGTACTCCTCCCCCAGATTTTGCGCGAAAAGGCGCAGGTGATCGGAGATGTCGCCGTGTTTGGAATGCTGACATTTCTTGAAGTGACGAACATGGATGCCATTCGCCAGGAGATGGATGCGAATCCTCTGACGGATGCGGATGCGGATGTATTAGGGTCCTACGGGCTGTAGCGGTGGAAGACAAAGCCCCCCAGGGGGCGCACGGTCGAGGTGATCGACATGTGCCGGTTCTTTTAGAAGAAGCAATCGAATTTTTACGAATCCTGCCGGGCGGCACCTACATGGATGCAACGCTCGGCCTGGGCGGGCACAGTACAGCAATCGCCCGCCGGTTGGGTCCGGAAGGTCACCTGATCGCACTTGATCGCGATCCGGAGGCCATCGAGAGCGCAGCGATACGGTTCGTGGCATTGGGGGCGGAACTGAAGGAAAAGATGCCCCGCATCACGGTCCACGCGACAGCTTTCGCGGAGGCGGCGAGCTGGGCGGAACCACAAAGCATCGACGGAATTTTGGCCGACTTTGGGGTCAGCTCGCTACAGCTGGACACGGCACAGAGAGGATTCAGTTTTCAGGCAGAAGCACCGTTGGACATGCGGATGGATCCGCGCAGCGGAATGACTGCCGAACAAGTGGTAAATCAGGTGAGCGAAGAGGACCTCGCAAATCTGATTTACAAATTCGGAGAAGAGAGGAGGTCGCGGAGAATCGCCAGAGCAATTGTCAGGGCGCGGCCGGTAACAACCACGGCACAACTGGCCAGAGTGGTTACAAGCAGCGCCCCGGCAATAAAAAGCGATCGGATTCATCCAGCGACTCGAGTCTTTCAAGCCCTCCGAATTTACGTGAATGGTGAACTTGATCAGATTACTGCCTTGCTGCATGTAGCGCCGCAATTGTTGCGGCCGGCAGGAAGAATGGTGGCCATCAGTTTCCACTCTCTCGAAGATCGCATTGTGAAGGATGCGTTTCGAGAAGGCAAGGCAAGCGGGACCTGGACGGTGTTGACGCCGAAACCAGTGACCGCGAGTGAAGAAGAGATTCGCACCAATCCGCGATCGCGCAGTGCCAAATTACGGGCGGCGGAGCGGGCAACTCATCCGGCGAAAAGCAGAAGGCCGGTAAAGGAGCAGGAAAAAATTTTACGGCGCAGCTGGAGTAGCGGCTAAGCCGAACAAGTTCGGGCCGGGTTCGTCCCCACCCCTCTTTCAGGCGAAAGAACAGCACGCAAGTGAACGTCACCCATCCCTCCCAGCTCAACGAGCCTGGCCCGAGAAGTGAGGGAAGCCTGAGACGTGAGGACGAGAGAAGTGGCAACAAACAAGATCAAGGCCGGTGCAACGGCACAGGGCTAGTGGAACAGCGAAGGGTGCAGCAGCAGAGATTGCAGGCCCTGCGTTCAACCTTAACCAACGATTCCAGGAGGAAGGCCATGTCGCATATCTACGATTTTTTTGACAATCATATGGAAGTGTGGGGCGCGGTTGTATTCGGTTTGCTTGCGATCGGCGCTTGCGTAGCCATGGCAGCTGCACTGAACGGAGCCATGTAAACGAGCTCGCTTCCCGGGGGGAACGGGCTTTTTTTTATTCACAGCAACAAACAGGGAACCATTCAGTAAAGGAAATGCTATGGCAGCAGCAGGCGTTGTAATCGAGAGACTTCGGGAGAAGGGTCAGTGGAATGCCGAGGCGGTGATGGAACACAACCGCTGGCTATTCGCGGCACAACAACGCGCCCGTCGCGGACCCACTCCCGAAGTATTTTTCGACAAGCGCCTCGACAACTCGCGCCTGGTCAAAGCGGAAGATCCTGTCCGCAAGCGCGAGATGCGCAGCTTTGCCGTCGCCGCGGTTTTCTTTTTCGCGTTGCTGATGGTGTACAGCTGGCAACATTTCAGTTCCATCGAGTACGGCTATCACATTGAGACTGAGAAGACTCAGTTGCAACATCTGCAGGAAGAAAACCACCAGCTGGGATTGACGGAAGCGCAACTGACGCGGTCAGAGCGGATCGATCGGCTGGCTCACCAGATCGGCATGCAGTCGCCGCAACCGGGGCAGGTGGTGACGGCGCCGGCCATGATGGATGTGGATCCGAACTCGCCCGTACTTGCGTCGGTAACGGTTCCAGTGTTGCCGTCGAACCGGTAAACTAGTACGCAACGGCTACGCGGTTTGTGAGTGGCCGAAAGGCCCATCCAAGATGCAGGATCGAACCACGGCATGAGCCGGAAACCCAAACAAGCGCTCTCTGCTCCCATTCCAAGGTTGCGATTCGTAACCTTGATTGGGATTTTGATGGTCTGGGTCGTCATCATTGCGGCGCGGCTGGTATGGTTGCAGGTCTTTCGTCATACCGAATACGCCGAGCGCGAATACCGCCAGCAGGACCACACCTTCCAGATTGCACCGCGACGTGGAATGTTGTACGACCGCGATCTGCAACCGCTCGCGATGACAGTGCTGGTCGATTCTATCTACGCCGTTCCCGGTGAAATTGCGAATAAGGACTCGACCGCGCAGCAACTGGCGCTAATCGTGCACGTCGATTCATCGGATCGATACACGACCGCCAGGGATATTGATGGGCGTCTGCATCGTTCGCGCGACTTTGCCTGGGTGGCGCGCAAGGTGGATGCCGATGTTGCCGATCGAGTACGCGCACTGAACCTGAAGGGCGTCTACTTCCAGAAAGAATTCAAACGCTACTATCCGGACAATAATCTAGCAGCGCAAGTACTAGGGTATGTGAGCCTGGACGACAATGGTCTGGCCGGAATCGAGCATCGCTTCGATGGCCCATTGCATGGGACTGCGGGACAGATGCTGACCGCAGTCGATGCACATCGGCACAGCTATGGCAGCGTCGAGAAGGAACCGACACCCGGGGAAAATATGGTGCTCACGCTGGATGCGAAGATCCAGTTTATGGCGCAGCAGGCCCTGGATCACGCCATGGCGCGGACGAAGGCGCTGAATGGCACGGTGGTGGTGCAGGACCCGCACACGGGGCAGATCCTGGCGCTGGCGATTAGCCCGACTTTCAATCCCAACGACATTCACGACATTCGCCCGGCGATGCTGTTGAACCACGCGGTGAGTGATGTGTACGAGCCTGGATCAACTTTCAAGCTGGTTCCTTTCTCGGCGGCGCTACAGGAAAATCTCGTCACTCCCAATTCGATCATCCCGACCTTTGGCGGACAGATCAATGTGGCCGGGCGGGTCGTGCATGACGATCGCGACGCCATTATTTATGAGAACCATCACGGAAACGCGCTGTCGGTGCGGCAGGCGTTGGCGGAATCGAGCCAGGTGGTGGCTATCCAACTGGCAGAACGTCTCGGCAAGGACCGCTTCTACCACTACATTCATGGGTATGGATTCGGGCAGAAGTCGGGGATCGAACTTCCAGGTGAAACGCGCGGCCTGCTGAAACCTCCGAACCGCTGGCAGCCGACTACGATTGGCTCCATCCCCATGGGCCAGGAAATTGGCGTGACGCCGATCCAGCTGGTTACGATGGCATCGACGATCGCAAATGGGGGCGTGTATTTGCCGCCGCATATCGTGCTGGAAGAAACCTCCGCTCAACAAGGGAGTCCGCGATTGGTGCCGGCGGCGTTTCATCCGGAGGACAAAATTCCCGATACGCTGCCTCCGGGCGCGCATCGCGTGATCACCACGATGGTGGCCGCGGAAATGCGTAGCATGATGGAAACCGTCGTGATGTTTGGAACGGGAAACACCGCGCAATTGAACGGCTACAGCGCGGCTGGTAAAACGGGGACGGCACAAAAGATTGATGTGCGCACGCGCACCTATTCCAAGACGAAATACATTGCGTCGTTTGTAGGTTTCGCGCCGGTGAACAACCCAGCGATCACGATTGCAGTGATCATCGACTCGCCAACCGTGGGTTCGCACTTTGGACACGCAGTCAGCGCTCCGGTCTTTCAGGAATTGGCGCAGGAGATCCTGGAATATCTTGGCGTGCCGCATGATACGCCGATCAAGCCGCCCAAGTTGATCGCGGAACAGAAAACGAAGACAGCGAATGATGACGCTGACGGAGATCGCGAGCAGGTAGGCGATCTGGATGCGATGTTTGCCGAGGTGAACCATCTGCCACAGGACGATCCGTTGCGGGCGCAGGCCGTGAAATCTCAAGCTACGGCTGCCGATGCGGACGAGGCCCGCGCCTATCTGCAAAGTGGATCGGACCCGTCGTCGATGCAGACGCCGGAGTCGGAACGAGCGGCAACTGCTTCGCCGCCCGCCTCTATCTCCGCGGATGAAACATTGCCGAACCGGGGCAAGAGTATTTCGTCAGCGCAGGTACAGTTGCCTTCGGCTGACAGTTCTGCAGCGGTCACTCTGGGATCAGGTGCGCCCGTGACCATGCCGGGATTGGTTGGCAAGTCGATGCGGGATGTGGTGGTGACAGCGGCCAACCTGGGGTTGAACGTCCGCGTCTACGGCAGCGGTGTGGCCGCTGCGCAAGCGCCGGCTGCGGGCACAAAGGTCCCTGCCGGCACGACCGTTGTAGTTCGGTTTCATCCGTAATTCATTCTCAATCTAAATTCTGAAATCGCATCGAAGTATGCTTCAATGCAGAAGAACTGTTTTTGCATGTCGCCATGATCGAACATCCTGCCATGCAGTTTGAGGAAACGCTTCGCGCGATGCAGATGCGTGGGCGCACCGGTTCAAACCCGCGGATCAGAGACGTTGTTTACGATTCGCGGCACGTGACCACCGGGGCGTTGTTCGTCGCCATGCACGGTGGCACTACGGATGGAAACTGCTTTGTCGAAAATGCGCTGCAGCAAGGCGCAGTGGCGCTGGTGACGGACTCTGAGCCGACATGGCGAAAGGTTCGTGCGGAACACCCGGACCTCGCCATTGCTCTTGTCCAGCATGGACGCCGTGCCCTGGCGGAGATCAGCGCGAACTTTTTTTCGCATCCCGAGCGGAGCCTGCGTCTGAGCGGCGTGACCGGTACGAACGGCAAAACCACGACGACCTACTTGTTGGAGTCGATGCTGCGCAGTGCTGGGCGGATTTCTGTTTTGGTCGGCACGATTGAATACCACGTTGGCAGCGAAGTCCGACCCTCTCCGCACACAACTCCGGAATCGCGCGACCTATTTCAACTATTCGCAGAGGGAGTTGCGGCCGGCGCGACCGAAGCGGTGATGGAAGTGTCGTCGCATGCGCTTGAGCAGGGAAGGGTCTGGGGACTGCGTTGGGACACAGCCATTTTTACCAACTTAACCCAGGATCACCTCGACTTTCACGGCTCAATGGAAGCGTACTTCGGAGCGAAGGCGAAGATGTTTACCGGCGCGGTTGGAGCGGCTGCGCCGCGTGTGGCCATCATCCATTGCGAAGATGAATACGGACAGCGTCTCATTCCGATGGCGCGTGCCGCGGGATGCGAGGTGGTGGAGTTCGGGTTGAACCGCGGAGATTTTCGCGCGGTAGATGTTGCGCTGGGTGCGAACGGAACCAAATTCGAAATGGTGACCCCGACAGGAAGCGTGGGGTTGCATACTCACCTGCCGGGGCCGGTGAATGTGCTGAATCTGCTGGCAGCTTCCGCGGCAGCGACGTCGCGTGGATTGACACATGAGGAAATTGCGCGCGGAGTGGAAACGATTGCGTATGTGCCCGGGCGATTTCAAACAGTGGATTGCGGACAGCCGTTTACCGTTGCGGTCGACTATGCTCACACGGACGATGCCTTGAGAAATGTCACGCGACTTGCCCGGCAATTGGCCGCTCCACGGCACGGGCGAGTGATCACCGTATTTGGATGTGGCGGCGATCGCGATCGCGGCAAGCGTCCACGCATGGGTATGGCTGCTGGAGAGGGCAGCGATTTCGTCGTTGCCACCAGCGACAATCCCCGGTCAGAAAACCCGGACGCAATCCTGGCGGAAATTCTTCCCGGCTTGAAAGAGAGTGGCGTGAAGTTTGAGATAGAAGTGGATCGTGCGAGTGCAATTCGAATTGCGGTCGGGCAGGCGCAAGAGAACGACGTGGTGGTCATCGCCGGGAAAGGCCACGAGAAAGTGCAAGTCCTGCGCGATCGAACCATTCCATTCGACGACGCAGCAGAAGCGAGAGAAGCATTGCTGGAGCGGTATGGAAAATCTGTACGAGCCGAGCTAGGAGCGAAGTGCAACTGAGCTTGGAACAAATCCGCGAATGGATGGCTGCCGAGTTTGCTGCTGGATCAACGCCGGCTGTGCAGCGAACCTTGGGGACCGTGACGGCTACCGGGTATTCGATCGACTCGCGAACCATTCAACCGGGCGATCTTTTTTTTGCCATTCATGGAGAGCGTTTCGACGGGCACGACTTTGTCGAGGCGGTGATTGAAGCGGGTGCAGTCGCAGCAGTCGTGTCGCGAACCACTTTCGAACGCTATTCGAGTGTTGCCGTCCGCAAGCGCCTGCTGCTGGTAGACGAACCGCTGGCGGCCATGCAGCGGCTGGCATCCTCAGTGCGCCGCCATTGGGGAAAACGCGTGATTGGCATCACTGGGAGCGCCGGAAAAACCACCACCAAGGAAGCGATCGCGCAGGTGTTGGAGTCGCGATTCCGGGTACACAAATCGCATGGAAATTTGAACAATCATTTTGGATTGCCGCTGCAGTTGCTGCGGCTGCAGCCAGACCACGAAGTTGCGATTCTGGAAATGGGCATGTCGCACGCGGGTGAGATTGCGGCATTGTGCAAGATTGCCGCGCCGGATTGGGGCGTGGTGACCAACGTCGGGACCGCACATGCGGAGAATTTTCCCGATGGGCAGGCCGGGATTGCTCGCGCAAAATATGAACTGATCGCCGCGCTGCCGCGGATGGGAACGGCCATTCTGAATTTCGATGACAAATATGTTCGGCAGTTTGGACGCGACTTTGCGGGACGGTGCATTTATTTCGGGACCGGAAACCTGGCCGATCCACGAGCGGAATCGATCACGCCGGTGGGCACGGAAGGCACGCGGATCACGGTGTATACGAACGGTCATAGCGCGGAAGTGAAGCTGCGATTGATGGGCGAACACAATGTGCAAAATGCGCTGGCTGGAATCGCGGTAGGGTTGGCCAGCGGAATATCATTGGAAGAATGTGCAGCCGCGCTGGAAAATTTGGAACCTCCGGACAAGCGTGGACAGACGCTCGAGATTCGCGGCGCGACGCTGATCAATGATTGCTACAACTCAAATCCGCAGGCGTTGCGCGCCATGGTGGATACGCTGCTGACGCTGCCGGCGAAGCGCACCATCGTGGTGGCGGGAGAAATGCTGGAGTTGGGGCCTGCGGGTCCCCGGCTTCATCGTGAGTGCGGCGAAATTATGGGTACTCGCGGCATCAACATGGTGGTGGGTGTGCGCGGGGAAGCGGCGTCGATCGTCGAAGGCGCCAAGACCGCGGGTGCGGACGCAATTTTCGTAGAGACTTCAGAAGAAGCAGGCGCGTGGCTGCGGGAGAATTTGCGCCCAGGTGATGCAGTGCTACTGAAGGCTTCGCGCGGCGTGCGGCTGGAACGCGCGCTGGAAGTATTGCAGCGAACGGACTAGGTATCGCGGCCTATTCGGCGCTCGATGCCATCCAGCCGTGCAGGTGCAGCCAGTTCTGCAGCAATATGGGCCACATGCGCAGCTGTGGATTGTCCTGCGCCAGGCCGGAACCGTGATGACCCTGCTCTAAAATGTGAAGTTCCGCGGGAACTCCACTGCGCAGCAATGCCTCGTAAAACAACACACTGTTCATGACAGGAACCGTCCCATCGTTGGTGGTGGCGAAGAGAAACGTCGGTGGAGTTTGCGGCGTGACCTGGGTTTCATTGGAAAGCTCGTTTTCGAGCATTGGATTCGGCTCTTCTCCCAGCAGATGATGCAGAGAGCCATTGTGGGTGATGCCGGGTTCCATGCTGATGACGGGATAAGCGAGCACCATGAAGTCAGGACGACTGCTGGCGTGTTCAATCGGATCGGTTGCGTCTGTGTTGCCGCTGTCAAAATGGGTGCCGGCAGTGGAGGCGAGATGGCCGCCAGCAGAAAAGCCCATGATGCCGATGCGATCTGGATCGATCAAGTCTTCGCTGGCGTGCGTGCGCACGTAGCGCATGGCGCGCTGGGCATCGAGCAGCGGGGCCGGGTAATGGTAGCGCGAACCGTAACGATAGGTCAGCACAAAGGCCGCCACTCCGCGGGTGTTCAGCCAGCGGGCAACTTGAGTCCCTTCTTTATCGATGGCGAGCATGGCATAGCCGCCGCCGGGGCAGACCACGATTGCGGTGTGCGTGGGATTTTGCGCGGGTAGATAGGGCGTGAGTATCGGCTTATCGAGAGGTGCATCTCCGGCAGCTCCGGGCGCTCCGTTCGGCCACAGCAAAATTGGCACGGGGGCTGGGGATGCGGGCGATGGCGTCGACTGCGCCGCCAGCAAGGTGGCGCAGGCAAGTAGACACGCGAGTGGAGCGCGAGGAATGCGAACGGGAAACCGGATCACTTATTTTCCTCTGAGAGAACGGCCACTCCATATTGCGGCAAGGTCACGGACTTCACTGCATCGCCTTCAAGTACGTTCTGCATCGCAGTCGGCAGAGTCACGGTTTGCGGATCGGCCGCCCAATTAATGAGGACATAGACAGTGTGATCTTTTCCGTAGCGCGGATCGACCTCGACGCTGTGCGGGACGCCAGGCAGTGCCGGTGTGACGCCGCTCATTTGCGTCATCCAGCCTGCTAGTTTTGCCATGCCGGCTTCATCCATCCAGACACCGACGTAGGTGATGCTGCCCTTGCCAACTTTGCGAGTGATGATGGCGGGTTTGCCGTCGAGCCAGCCATTGCTTTTGCCGTAGGTTTCCAGCACCTGTGTATCCGGCGATTTGGTGCTGAGCAATTCCGCCCAAAGCTGGCTGGTGTTCGCTCCGAACTGGCCATCGACCGGAACTGGATGGAGGAGCGCGTAGTACTGTTCTACTCGTCCCCCGAGCACCGGAACCAGCGGGCCAGGCTGGCGCTCTGTTTGCAATCCATTGTCGATATTTTTCATTGCCGTCCGCTGTCCTAGAACAAGATGGCCGCCATTCTTAACGTAAGACATTAAGTTTTTCGCGGCGGCATCCGTCAGGACATTCAGGCCTGGAGCAACGACCAATTTGTAGCTGTCGAGAGGAACAGTGGGCTGCACAATGTCGACCGACTGGGCGATGTTTTTCAGCGGTTGGTAATAGCTGAGAAGCTCCTCGATAGGGTCGTAATTCTTATTGTGACGTTGCCAGTTGATGGCCCAGAAGCTGGGGTAGGTGTGGAGAATGGCGACCTGAGATTTGGGTGATGTGCCCGCGAGCACCGGGCCTGCTTTCGTGAAATCTCGCCCGAGTTCGGTCACTTCGGGATAGAGAGGGACTGGCGTGCCATCCGGTCCGACTAGCGTGCCGTGGTATTCCTCCTGGCCGTTGAGATCGCTGCGCCATTGCCAGTAGCTGACGGCGTCTGCTCCGTGGCCAACGTTCTCCCACGCCAAGGCACGAGTTTCACCTTTATTCAGATCGTTGTTGATGGCCGCCCAGTTGACGTGGCCGGGCTGGGTTTCCATGATCCAGAAGTTCTTCTGTTTAAACCCGCGCGTCAGGTCGTCTGTCGATCCGTTTTTGTATGGGTTGACGTGACCTTCGCCGACGTAATCATCCCAGGAGGCCAGGTCGAGATCCTTGGCGACGGCGTAATGATCGTAGCCGTCGAACCAGCCCATCATATTGGTGGTGATGAATTGGCGCGGCGCAGCATTTGCGCGAATCGCATCGAGCTGGTTTTTCTGATAGCTGACCCAGGTTGCGGTGACGAAGCGTTTCCAACTGAGCAGCAGGCCAGGGTTGCCGGGTTTTGTTTCAATGGGAATCTGGTCCCAGTTGTTGTAGGTCTGGCTCCAGTAGGCCGTTGTCCAACGCTGGTTCAAATTGTCCAGCGTGCCGTAGCGCTGCTTCAGCCAAATTTGAAAGTCCGCGCGGGTTTGCTGGTCGAAGGACACGTCCGCATATTCGTTGTCAATCTGCCATCCGATCACGTATGGATTGTGGCCGAAGCGCTTGGCCATGCGGGTGGCAATGTCGCGGGCCAGTTCGCGATACTTTGGATTGTCCCAATTGAATTGCTGGCGATTGCCATGCTCGGCCTTGCGGCCATCTTCTTCGGTGCGCAGGGTCTCTGGATATTTTTGCGTTAACCATGCGGGCGGCGCGGCCGTGGGCGTGCCCAATACGGTGTAGATGCCATGCTGTCCGGCTTCGTCGATGGCCCGTTCCAACCAGCCAAATTGATAGTCGCCCTCGGAGGGTTCCATCTTGCTCCAGGCAAACTCGCCCACGCGAACGAAGCGGATGCCGGCCTTCTGCATCAGCTCCAGGTCGGCAGGCCAGCGCGACTCCGGCCATTGCTCGGGATACCAGGCAGTCCCGAGCAAAATGGGAGGCGGCGGGGCGACTTTGGCTGTGTTGGCGGGAGATTGCGCGATCGCAGATTTTGGAACCAAGCATCCCAGGCAAATCAGAAACGCAGACAACTGCAGCGGCGAGGTATTTTCGATTTTTTAACATGGCTGTCTCAATGGTTGGATTTCGGGGCAATGAAACATGTGCTTTGTGTCTCGTCGCCCATGATAGACGGATTCACCGGAAGAAGTCTTCAGGCACGCGATTGTGAGGGCATGCACCGGCGGTGGGATGCGTCGATTGTCATCCGGCTACGGGAACGCGCCCACAGAAATTCGGCATCTACAAAGCTAGAACTTCAGTGTTCGTGGCGCAGAGCGCGCACGACAGAGATTTCAGAAACTCAACATCAGGAGATATCCATATGGGTTTTCGAGTTTGCGCAGGAGAAGTGCAGGAAGATCAAGTGACCGCGTTGCTGGCAAAGTATTGTTCGAAGTGGCCGACCAGCTTGTTTTTGGGTGCTGCGATGGCATCTGTCATCGGATCGATGGTGTTGAAGCTTAAGGGGAAGCATCAGGACGCGCTGTTTGTTGGACAATGGGTTGCATCGTTTTTGATCCTGGGCTTGTACAACAAATCAGTGAAGCAGCATGGGTCGGATACAGGACGATTGGGGCACTTTGAACCTGTATAGCCCGCCGTCCGGCAAGAATTGCTGCACGATTCATAATGTCGAACCTAAAGACCGGTTTTGCCGCGGCTTGGTGCATTCGACACCTGTCGCAGCCTCGTGATACTCTCGTTTGTTTTCTTGCAAGGAGATAGCTGGATGAGCATAAATGAGCCGGCACAGTCGGATGCGGCGCAGGCCAGGTTTCACATGTTCACGGATGAACAGCAGCAGCTGCGCAAAGAAATTCGCGAATTTGCCAGCCGCGAAATTGCGCCCAATGTGAGCCGGTGGGACGAGGCCAGCGAGTTTCCTGCGGAGCTGGTGAAAGAGCTGGGTCGCATGGGGCTGATGGGCGTCATTTTTCCGCAGCAATATGGCGGCTCCGAACTTGGCTACGTGGAATATGTGATTGCGATCGAAGAGCTGTCGCGTGTCGACGGCTCGGTCGGCATCATTGTGGCCTCGCACAATTCTTTGGCGACCAATCATATTTTTCTGGCGGGGACGGAAGAACAACGGCAGAAGTATGTGACGAAACTCGCAAGCGGAGAGTGGCTGGGGGCGTGGGGCCTGACGGAACCGGGCTCGGGATCGGATGCGGGCGGAGCGCGGACGACCGCGGTAAGGAAGGGCGACCGCTGGGTGCTGAACGGCAACAAGACCTTCATCACCAATGGTCAATATGCTGATGTCGCGGTGGTCATCGCGGTCACAGACAAAGCGAAAAAGACGCATGGGTTTTCTGCATTTATTGTCGAAAAAGGGACGCCGGGATTTCGTTCGGGCAAGAAAGAAAACAAGCTTGGCCTGCGCGCCAGCGATACCTCTGAGCTGATCTTCGAAGATTGTGAAATTCCAGAAGAAAATTTGCTGGGCAAGTTGGGCGAAGGTTTTGTCGACTCGATGCGCGTGTTGGATGGAGGACGGATTTCCATTGCTGCGCTCTCGCTGGGAATCGCGCAGGGCGCCTTTGACGCGGCATTGCAATACACACAGCAACGCAAACAATTCGGCAAGGCGATCAGCGAGTTCCAGGGGATTCAGTGGAAGATTGCGGACATGGCGACGCAACTGGACGCCGCCAAACTGCTGACCTTCCGCGCGGCGCAGATGAAAGATGCCGGCATGAAGACCACGCTGGAGTCGTCGATGGCCAAGCTGTATGCCAGTGAGGTAGCTGTGAGAATCTGCGATGAAGGTGTGCAGCTGCACGGCGGGTATGGGTTCATCAAGGATTATCCGGCAGAGAAGTTTTATCGAGACGTGAAGCTGTGCACCATCGGGGAGGGTACCAGCGAGATTCAACGGATTGTGATCGCCCGGGAAGTGTTGAAGCGATAGCCAGACAGCTCGCCAGACTTCAGCGCCGGACGGCGCAAGCCGGTTGGTCGGGCACGGTCGGAGGCAAAATAGTTGAAGGATTGTGCGGAATAGTTGAAGGATTATGCTGGATAGTTGAAGGATTATGTAGTGCAGTTGCCTGCGCTAAGCCGTTTTGCTGGCATGAGATGAAGGAGAAACTGAAAGCTTTTGGCTTGCAATGCTGTTTTTACGGAAAAACGAAAATCCACTGCTTCTTTCGTGCGTCCAGGACAGGCGACTGGGTTGCGGAATGCAGTCGGAGACCTCTGATTGTTATTGTATCAATCTGGGAACAGTCGGTGCGCCAAGCTTTATGCCAGTGAGGTTGCGGTAAAGGTCTGCGACGAAGGGGTGCAACTGCACGACGGGTATGGATTCATCAAGGATTATCCGGCAGAGAACTTTTATCGCGATGTGAAGTTGTGCACCATCGGGAGGGTACAAGCGAGATTCAACGGCTGGTGATTGCGCGCGAAGTCTTGAAGCGCTAGGAGATTATTCCATCGGTTCGACCGGCTTGGTGCGGAAGCGCGGTTTTTTCATCAGGTAGCCGATGGGAATCAGGCAGGCCGTCATTATGACCAGAATGTGCACCGTGTCCACATATGCGAGCACGGTTGCCTGCTGCATCATCATCTCGTAAATCCGTGCGGTAGCATGCCGGGCTGCATCGGCTGCTGAAAATCCACGATTCTGTAACGCTCCTGCCAGGCCTTGTTGCATCGCCAGGTATTTTGTCGACCCACTGTACACATGCGCCGACAAAAACTGCTGGTGCGTCTGAGCTCGCCGCAACAGCATGGTGCTGATAAAGGACACGCCAATGCTGCCGCCAATGTTACGCGCAAACGCCGTCAGGCCGGAGACCTCATTATTTTTGTCCTGCGGAACTCCAACGTAGGACATGACGCTGATGGGCACGAACAGGAACGGCATGCCGAGGACCATGATGACGCGCCAACTGACTGCATTTCCGAAGGCGATGCCGAGATTGAGATTGCCAATGCGCCAGATGCCAAAGGTCAGCAGACAGAATCCAACGGTAATCATCAGGCGCGGGTCCACTTTTTGGCCGATAAAGCCGACAATGGGCAACAGCACAATCAAGACCAGGGCACCTGCGGAAAGCGCCATGCCGGCATCTGTGGCGGTGTAGCCCAGCACCTCCTGCAGGAATTGGGGAATCATGACGGTTGTCGAATATAGGGCCGCACCAATCGCCACCATAACAATCTGACTCATGGCAAAGTTACGCTTGCGATACAAGGAAAGGTCGATGATGGGGTGTTTCGCGTTCCACTCGCGATAGAGAAAAATCGCCAGCCCACAACCGGCAACCAAAGCACAGGTAACGATCAGGCGCGAACCAAACCAGTCATCCTCCTGGCCTTTGTCGAGCAGAATCTGTAAAGCACCAATCGTAAGGGCGAGCAGTCCCAGTCCGATGCCGTCAACGCCACGGGTGCGTTCCCGCACTTTTTTCAGATATGGCGGATCTTCGACAATTCGGCTGGTGAGCAGCAAAGATATGATGCCCACGGGAATATTAAGGAAGAAGATCCATCGCCAGGTATAGTTGTCGGTGATCCATCCGCCGATGGTGGGTCCAATTGCGGGAGCCACGACCACTGCCATTCCATAAAGAGAAAATGCCATACTTCGTTTCTCGGGGGCAAAGGTGTCGGCGAGGATGGCGCGCTCGCTGGGCTGGAGTCCTCCTCCGCCAACGCCCTGAATCACGCGGAAAAAAATCAGCATGGGCAGGGAGGTAGCTAGCCCGCAAAGAAAGGAAGACAGGGTAAACAAAGCTACGCAGCTCATGTAAAAACGCTTGCGTCCGATGCGATTCGAGATCCAGCCGCTGATGGGCAGGACAATCGCATTCGACACGAGATAGGAAGTGAGGATCCAGGTGGCTTCGTTGTAGCTAGCACCCATTGTGCCGGCAATGTGGGGCAGCGCGACGTTGGCAATGCTGGAATCGAGCGACTCCATAAACGTTGCCAGCGTCACCGTAAAGGTAATCACCCACGGGTTAAATCGCGGCGTCCAGTGTTCGTAGTGAAACTCGCTGTCGTAGTCCCGCTTTTCGGCAGCAGGGACAACGGAGGACTGCGCCATGCCTGCTCCCTAGGTGTTTTCAGTAAAAGCGATGCAACTATGGAAACCTCGCACCCAAATTTTGAGCGCGGAATTGAGAGGAAATTCCCCTTGACAGAAGGAGATGCCATCGCAAGAAAGTACCTTACCAGAATAATTCAGAGATTCCCGCGGGGAGCGATTGGTCGCAAATAGGTTGGGTGCGGTTCTGAATACCATCCGCATATAGAACGCGATATCATCGCAAACGGGTATGGCAACTGTAACCACTACTTCGGCCGGCCGCCGAGAAGCAACTGAAAACCTTGTGGCGAGTCTGCGGAGCGGGGATGTTCGCGCCTTGGCGCGGGCGATTTCGCTGGTAGAAAACGATGCGCCGACTGCAACCGCGGTTTTGTCGGCATGCTTTCCGCATACGGGCCACGCATTGCGGGTCGGACTGACCGGCGCTCCGGGTTCAGGGAAGAGCACGCTGGTCGATCGGCTGGCGGCACACTACCGCGCGGAGCAGCAGACTGTCGGCATTGTTGCCGTGGATCCCACCAGCCCCTTTACCGGCGGCGCCATTCTGGGCGATCGCATTCGCATGCAGAGCCATCACGCCGATCCCGGTCTCTACATTCGCAGCATGGCCACACGCGGTTTTCTGGGGGGATTGGCGTCGACGACGGCCGATATTGCTTCGGTCGTGGAGGCCAGCGGCAAATCTCGCCTGCTGATCGAAACCGTGGGCGTGGGCCAGGATGAAGTCGATATTGTGCGCCTGGCGGATGTGACCGTCGTGGTGCTGGTGCCGGGTCTTGGCGATGATGTGCAGAGCATCAAGGCGGGGATTCTGGAGATTGCCGACATTTTTGTAGTGAACAAAAGCGATCGTGAAGGCGCCGATCGGGTGGAACGGGAAATTCGCGCCATGCAATCGCTGGGCGGTCATCGAGAAGGATGGATTCCACCGGTGGTGCGGACCGTTGCCACCAGTGGAGAAGGGACGTCGGCCCTGGCGGAGGCGATCGACCGTTGTGCGAACTCATTGCGGAAGGCCGGCACGCTGGAGGAGAAGCGGACCGCCGCATGGCAAGCCCGGCTGGTAGAAATGATTCGTCAAAAACTGGTGCGAGAGTTGGTGCGGCATCGACTGGGAAAGCCTGAATTGGAAGCACATGCGCACGCAGTGGCGGCACGGCAGGAAGATCCATATCTGCTTGTAGACGGGCTGGTGCGAGGGCTGCTGGATTTGCACCGGGACGACCCCAACCTCTAGAGCATCTGTTCTATCAGGATTGAAGGCGGCGCTCTGTCGTGCGGCCGACAATTGGATGGAAGTTCGCTGCACAAATTCCCCGCTGTGACAATCGAGGAGAAGTGCTTTAATCGTTGAGGGAACGGCGCAGCGGGGCAACAACCCGGCGCCGGAAAGGTTGAGCGTCAGGACCATGTTTCATATTGATCATCTTGGAATTGCAGTGAGCGATTTGCGTCAAGCATGCAGCTTCTATGAGCTGCTGGGAATGCCTGTGGGGCCCGCGGAATATGTGGAGCATGAGCAGGTACGCGCGGTGATGGTGCAAGCCGGTGAGAGCCGCATCGAGTTGTTGGAGCCGACTTCGCCGGAGTCTGTGATTGGGCGGTTTATCGAACGTCGCGGTGAGGGGATGCACCACGTCGCGTTGCATGTGGATGACATCGAGGATGTGTTTGCGGAGATGAAATGCGCGGGGATGCGCCTGGTCTCAGATGAACTGAAGATTGGCATGGGCGGACATTTGTATTTCTTTGTCCATCCTTCCAGCACTGGCGGCGTATTGGTGGAGATTTGCCAAAATGCGGACGCGGACGTCGCGATCTGATGTTGCTGCTCCTCGTCGACACCGCTGGACCCACGGGTGGAGTCCTGCTGGCAGGTGGAGTTCTGCCGGGCAAGGGAAATGAGAACGACCGAGGCGGCGATCACTCGACCGACCCCGAGGTAGAAATTCTGGGCGAGGTTGATTTGCATCCGCGCCAGTTTTCAGCGGAACTGATTCCTGCGATTGCTGACCTTCTGCGGGCGAGCAAACGGCGGCTGGCGGATGTCGACGCGTTTGCAGTGGTCTCGGGGCCGGGATCGTTTACCGGGCTGCGAGTGGGCCTGAGCGCGGTAAAGGCGATGGCAGAAGTGACGGGAAAGCCGATCTTAACGCTGTCGCGCCTGGCGATCCTGGCTTCCATGGCGGCGAAACTTTCATCCAGCGAGCGTACCGGTACGGCGATGCATGTGGTTCTCGATGCCGGACGCGGAGAGTTCTACCACGGACTCTATCGAGACGCGGGAAAAACGCGCGTGGAGGAGTCATTCGAAACGCTCGACGCGCTGGCAGAAAAAATTGATCAACAGCAGGGGTGGGTCGTCGTTTCGGAGAGATCGGTGAAGACGGCATTCCATTCTGTCGCCGGGCCCAGGTTGTGCGAAGTGCCATCCCCTTCTGTGCGAGATGCCTTGCCGCTGGCTGTGGAGGAATGGCGCGCGAGGCGGTTTCATGACCCGACTGCCGTCGACGCAAATTATCTGCGCCGCTCGGACGCGGTGGTTGTGGTCCGGACAAAAGCGGAGCCGGTCGCGGAGAGCGCGCGCGCAGAGGATGTGCCATCGTGACGGCGCCGAATGTTCCATCGGCGGCTCAGGACGTCGTGATTCGCCGCGCAGAGCTTGATGAGGTCGAGGTTGTCCTGGAATCGGTGTGCGAGCTGGCGCGAGCCTTGGCTACGGCGGCCCAATGGTCGCGGGCGGCTTTGTATCCGTACGTGGCGACCGAGGAAGCCAGCGGCGCGTTGCAGGCCAGGGCCATTTTCCTAGCCTGCCTCAACTCATCCGCCGCCGTAAGGGGGAGAGTTGGAGCCGATAACCCAATCGCCACAGTCGGCGGAATTGTGGGATTCGCCGCATTTTCCACCATTATGACGGTGGGTGCCGGGGAGTCCACGCTGGAAAATATGGCCGTGGCTACGCCGTGGCAGCGGCAGGGGATTGGGTGTCGGCTGCTGGCGGCCGGGTTGCTCTGGTGTCGCGCGCACGCTTCGGAGACAGTGCTCCTTGAAGTCCGCAAATCCAACCTTGCGGCCATCGCGCTCTATGAACGGGCCCGGTTTTCTGTTGTAGGGGATCGACCCGGATACTACCGCGAACCGGCGGAAGATGGGCTTCAGATGCGGAGATCCCTGACCCTGGCCGCCCGGGCCGGTTGAAATTTTATCCTGTTGAAATCTCTCCGTTGCATCCGGTTGACGCCCGTGGTAGTTTGGCTGTCAATACGGAATCAGGAGGTACTTCCTTATGGAAATTTCCGTTGAGGCTTCACAGTCCGAAGCCAACCCTTTGGGTCGTCTGGTGGAAGAGCACCGGCAATATTCCCAAAAATTAGAGGCCATTTTGGCCCAGCCCTATCTGAGCGACACCGAGCAGATAGAAGCAGCACGACTGAAAAAACTAAAACTGAAATTGAAGGATCAGATGGCGGGATTCGCGCGTACCGCTCCATCGACGTAGTACGACACGAAAAATGCGCTCGCTAGAATTCTCGCGGCGAACCGTATAATCGGTTGTACGCAATGGTTCGTGACGGATACTTCTACGGGTTAGGCTTCGGGGCGGTCGGTGTCCTTGTCTGGGTCGCCACGCACTCATTTTTGCTGACAGCAATTCCCATTCTGTTGGCGGCGTTCTTTTTGTGGTTTTTTCGCGACCCCGAGCGGGCCATACCGGAAGCCCCGGGACTGATTGTCTCTCCCGCCGACGGCAAAGTCACCCTGATCGAACCGGTGGAAACAGTCGCCGGACCGCAGCGCCGCATCAGCATCTTCCTGAACGTGTTCAATGTGCACGTGAATCGGGCTCCGATTGCGGGCAACGTGCAATTGATCGATTACCGAAAAGGCAAATATCTGAACGCGATGAACCCCGAGTCGGCCGTCGCGAACGAGCGCAACTATGTCGAAGTTGCGGGCGAATTGTGCACGGTGGCATTCACGCAGATTGCGGGCCTGCTGGCGCGTCGCATCGTCTTCCAGAAAAAGGTTGGCGACTGGGTGCATCGCGGGGAGCGGGTGGGGCTGATCAAATTTGGATCGCGCGTCGATGTTGTGTTTCCTCTTTCCTGCGAAGTTCAGGTGAGTGTGGGCCAAATTGTTCATGGAGGCGCATCGATCCTTGCAATCATGCCATCCTCCGACATGGAAGATGAATTGTTGGCAGCGATCTCTTCCGATGAAGCTCCCCTTGGATTGGTGACGGGGCCGGTACGATGACGGAACTTGGCAATCGCAAGCGCAGACCCGCGCGGCGAGGCATGTACATTTTGCCGTCGCTGTTTACGGCCGGCAGCATCGCCGCCGGATTCTACGCGATTGTGCAGAGTCTGCAGGGTTCTCCGACCGAGCCGCACCATTTTGATCACGCAGCCTTAGTGATTGGGCTGGCGATTCCTTTTGATGGGTTGGATGGCCGCATCGCCCGGATGACGAACACAGCGTCCGATTTCGGCAAGGAACTCGACTCCCTGGCCGACGTGATTACGTTTGGGGTTGCGCCCAGCGTTCTGGCGTACAGCTGGGGTTTCCGCATGCTGCCGCCCACGATGGACCCGCTGCTGCGCCACAAGCTGATGCAGATTGGCGCGGTGGTTTGCTTTTTGTTTCTGATCTGCGGCGCCTGTCGCCTGGCGCGATTCAATATCAGCGCCGACGCGAAGCCGAAAAACCCTGGTCGTCCAGATCGAAAATATTTTGTAGGCATGCCCATTCCGGCGGCGGCTGGAGTGATTGCGGCGTGCGTTCACTGTTTCCTTGGCACTCCGGTTTCGAGCGCGGCGGAAGCAGGCGTTTGGATTGGCCTGGTCGGTCTGGTGGGATTTCTGATGGTCAGCACCTGGCGTTTTTGGAGCGGGAAAGAGATTACGCTGACCGGACGTCATCCTTTTCAGTTGCTGGTGTTGATCGGCGCGGCTGTTTCAGTGCTGCTGTTGTTTTCTCAGGTTTTACTGCTGGTGATCGCGTTGGGTTATATGTTTTCCGGGTTGGTGGCGCGGGCGGCCTATACCTGGACATCGCGGCATCGACGGATTCGGAAACCGGATGGAACAATTTCCCGCCCTACCGTCGGCCCCACCTAAGCGTTTCCGGGCGTCGAAAGCTGCTATAGCTAAAACAATTATCGAGGTTTCATGTCAGATAGGTCGCTACGAATTGCGTTAGTCGGCGCAGGTACTTTGCTCGGCAAGGCCCTGAGCGACGAGCTGGCCTTGTCAACGTTTGCTTCCGCGGATATACGTCTTCTGGACGATGATGAGGATGTCCAGGGCAAGCTGGCAGCGGTGGACGATGAGATTACCTTGATCCAGCAAATCGAGCCGGATTCTTTCGACGGATGTGACTTTGTTTTTTTCGCGTGCGATGCTGCGGTTACAAAAAAACATCTGCGGCAGGCGCTGAAAGCGAATGCATGCATCGTGGATCTGAGCGGAGAACTGGAAAGGGCCCCGGGGGTTCTGGTACGCGCACCCTGGGTACCGGAGCGAGCTGCCGGTGAAGGTATTCCGGGAGCGCACGGGGCGGCGAAGACCCCGACGCCGGATTTGGATACACGTGCCGTCGTGTCTGCGCATCCTGTCGCGGTGTTGCTGGCCATGCTGGCGGCGCGCAGTCAGAAGTTGGGACCGCTACATGGCTTGTGGGCGACCTTGTTGCAGCCGGCATCAGAGTATGGACACGCGGCGTTGGAAGAACTGCATCAGCAAACGGCGAATCTGCTTTCATTCCAGCCGCTACCGACCGAAGTTTTTGGTGGACAGACCGCCTTTACCTTAGCCGTTTCATTCGACGCCGCGGGACAGGCGGCACTTTCGGCGGCGGCGGACAAAATCCGCAGACATTACGCGAAGATTTCTTCTGTTCCTGCATTGTCATTGGCGCTGCAGGTGATCCAGGTCCCGGTATTTCACGGCTATGCACTCTCCGTCGCGGTCGAGTTTCCGCATCCTGTCGCGGCGGGCGCGCTGGCCAACGCGCTGGCGGGTTCGCATGTGCGCATTGTGGCGGACGCCACCGCATTCCCCGGGAATGTGCAGGCGGTGGAGGAGCAGGAAGCGCAAGTGCTGGTGCAACCGGTCTTTCCACCATCGGAGTCCGATCCCATATCTGCGGAAGAGTCCACAAATTCCTCAATCGAAGAAAATGTCCCCACGGAGACGAACCGATTCTGGCTGTGGATTGTCGCCGACAACTTGAAGTTTGCTGCTAAAAACGCCATCGCCTGCGCCGTCGAACTGAACCGGCTGCGACCCCGCGGAAAAGTCCAATAACGCCTCACGTATTTCCTTCAGGAGATCCATGCAGACACCAAGAAGAGACTTACTGAAACTTGCCGGCGGCGGGATGGCCGCATCTCTCATGGGCGCACATCCGTTGCAGGCAGCTGATTCTGCCCAGGATGCGGGAATACATCCGGGCAGCGTTTTTCCCGTGCGCAGGTTTGGCGCTATTGGCGATGGAACCACCATCGATACGCCGGCTATCAATAAGGCGATTGACGCTGCAGCCGCTGCTGGAGGCGGAGTAGTTCACTTTTCGGCGGGAACCTATGCGTGCTATTCGATTCACCTGAAGAGCCATGTCACGCTGTTTCTGGATCAGGGAGCGACGATTCTGGCCGCGCCGACGCCCGCTGAGGGAGGCTCCGGCGGCTACGACGCTCCTGAACCGGATCAGCCCTGGTTCAAGTATCAGGATTACGGTCATTCCCATTTTCACAATAGCTTGATCTGGGGAGAAAACCTCCATGATTGCGGTATTGTTGGGCCGGGTCTTATCTGGGGCAAAGGTCTGGACCGCGGCTGGTCGAGTCATGACCATTCTCGCGTGGAACCGAACGGCGGAGGCAACAAATCCATCGCGCTGAAGAATTGTCACAATGTGTTCCTCAAGGATTTTTCGATCCTGCAGGGGGGCTGGTTTGCCATTCTGGTGACCGGCGTGGACAACCTGACCATCGACAATTTGACCATCGATACCAATCGGGACGGCATGGATATCGATTGCTGCCGCAATGTTCGCGTGTCGAACTGCACCGTAAATTCTCCGTGGGATGATGCCATTGTGCCGAAGAGCTCGTTTGCGCTGGGCTATGCGCGGTCGACCGAGAATGTCACCATCTCCAACTGCTATGTGACAGGCACCTATCAAATGGGCAGTTTGCTGGATGGAACGTTGAAGAAGTTTGCGGGAGCGAAGGATGCTCCACGCATTGGGCGCATCAAGTTCGGAACAGAATCGAATGGCGGATTTAAGAACATCGCTATTTCCAACTGCGTATTTGAAGGCTGTCACGGGCTGGCGCTGGAAACGGTCGATGGAGCGCTGCTGGAAGACGTTGCGATCACCAACATTACCATGCGGGATATTGTGACGGCGCCAATTTTTCTACGTCTGGGCGCAAGAATGCGCGGGCCGGCGAATGTGCCGGTCGGTCAACTGCGGCGGGTTTTGATCAGCAATATTGTCGCGTCGAACGTTAGTCCGCAGCAGTGCTCGATTTTGAGCGGCATCCCGGATCACGCGATTGAAGATATCAAGATCAGCGATATTTTCATTCAGCAACAGGGCGGCGGAACGCGGGAGCAGGCCGCGCTGCGTCTGCCGGAGGTAGAAAATCAATATCCGGAGCCGAACATGTTTGGAGTGACACCCGCGCAGGGATTTTATCTGCGTCACGTGAAAAACATCGACATGAGTCATATTGAAATTACGTCGATTGCGCCGGATGCTCGGCCTGGTTTTGTGCTGGATGACGTGCAAGGTGCGGATTTCCTTCGCGTGAAGACGGAACAACGGCAGGGCGTGCCGACCTTCGATTTGCGTGACGTGCAGGACTTCAGTTGCGCGCTGAGCCGTGGCATTCCGGATACGACGCTTGCCCACGCCACAGAAAAGAAGATTTGATCGAACTGGAAAAGAGGGACGACGCATGGCAAAGGGTGGAATTACCGATCAGGAAGAACGTTCGTATCGGGAAGATGGCTTTGTCTTAGTCAGGAATTTTCTGGATGCGGAGGAGATTGGATTGTTGGGCAGGGCGGCGCGAGAGGATCGCGTACTCGATCAACATGCGTACGGTCGCGCGGACGGCGAAGGCGGCACAACTCGGCTCTCGTTGTGGAACCATCCCACGGATACGATCTATGGGGCGGTCGCGCGAAGCGAGTCCATGGTGGGTGCGGTGGAGAAGTTGCTGGAGGGCGAGGCTTATCATTACCACTCGAAAATGATCATGAAAGACGCCAAGGTGGGCGGTGCGTGGGCCTGGCACCAGGATTATGGATACTGGTATCAGAACGGCGTGTTGTTTCCTTTGCTGACCAGCGCGTTTATCGCGATCGACCGCGCCACGAAGGAAAATGGCTGCATGCAGGTCATTCGAAAATCGCACGAAATGGGCCGAATCGATCATGTGACGACGGGCGAGCAGGCGGGCGCGGATATAGAGCGGGTGAACGAGGCCCTGAAACGACTCGAACTGGTCTATGTCGAGATGGAACCCGGAGACACATTGTTTTTCCACGCCAACCTGCTGCACCGATCGGACCAAAATCGTTCGGAAAATCCGCGCTGGTCGATGATCTGCTGCTACAACGCAGCGCGGAACAATCCGTATAAGGAATCGCATCATCCCCGCTACACTCCGCTCACCAAAGTTCCCGATGCGGAGATCCGAAATGCAGGGCGGAAGCGCTTTTCGGAGTCTCAGGACGATGCAGCTTGGTTGGAGCCGAGCAAGGACCTTAGCGCTGGCACATTGCCGAAGAGCGTCTAGTAGGGAGTTTCATCGCATCCTTTTTCCATCGCAGCCTTGACGGTCGCTTTCGTGCCAGAGATCAATTCCACCGCATTCATCAGGGGGAGTTTTGTGGCAGCAGCGCCTAAGCGGCGGGATTGGATTGAGCTTTGTCTTGGATACGGCCTGATTATGGCTGTCATCTGGACGCCCCGCCCGCTGCAAACCGTGCTCTACTTCGCCACCATCGCCGTGCTTCTGGCAATGTTCTGGAGATCGTTCGAGGGCTGGACGGCGATGGGACTGCGCGCGACGAATCTGCTGCGCTCTCTCTGGATCGTAGGCGTGGCTTTGCTGCTAGCTTCGATTCCAGTGCTGGTCGCCATTCGACTCAATACATTGAACGTGGCGGATGGCGGTGTGTTGTTCCTGAAGACCTACTGGGGGTATGCCGTGTGGTCTTTGGTGCAACAAATTCTATTGCTCGACTTTTTTCTGTCGCGGTTCCTGCGATTGCTTCCAGGAAAAAGATCCGCAGTCGTGGCGACCGCCGTCATTTTCGCCCTTGCGCATGTGCCGAACCCGATCCTGACGATGTTGACGCTGCTTTGGGGCCTGGCAGCCTGCCTGCTGTTCCTGCGATACCGCAACATTTATCCGCTCGCCATCGCCCATGCCATTTTTGGCATCTGCATCGCTGTTACCGTCCCCGCGCCCGTCACCCACCATATGCGGGTGGGCCTGGGATACTTGCAGTATCGACGCTATGCTCCCCCTCAAAGCAAAACCAGGGATACTAATCCTGTCTTATTTCGGTCAAGGTCGCCACTCCCTGGTGGTCGCGTCGACTGGAGTGATGTCGCTCCGGGACACATCTTCCCTGGTTTTGCTTATCGCAGCCAAATGGACCATATCGTATCGACGCATGCGTGGGTGATGGCGGAGGCGCCGACGCGGCGCTGCTGACGCCATGCCCGGCCATAGAAGATTCCCGCCAGAGCCGCCAGCAACACGTATCGCCAATTGAAATGCACAGCGCGCTTGTTGAAGTGCGCCAGGCCAAAGAGTGTGGCTGTCAGAAAAAGCGCCCGGTACCGTCCGATGCGCCGCTCCAGCAGGTTCTGCAGCCAACCGCGAAAAAACAACTCCTCAGGAACGGCAATAAAGACAAAGGTGAAGAGAAATGCCCACGGCAGTCGAGCCAGCCACGGCGCCGGCGGATGGAGATGCAGAAAGCCCAGACCCAGGCCAAGGGAGATCGCGATCGGCGTGTAGAAAATCAGTTCCCGCAGGCCAATGCCGAGGTCGCGCAGGCGAAGGCGAAGATCGAACCCGACGCCATCCAGTCGCCGAATCACGAGAAATCCCCAGATGCCCGCATCGAGGAGAAGAATTTTGTTGAAGGCGGTGAGACGGGCCGGCCACGCATGCTCAAACCAGCGAAGATCGACCGCCAGGCCCAGAACGGCGAGCAGGAGAAAGTCCCTCCAGTTGCCGTGCTGTTCAGGATCGCTGCGCCGGGCCTGTTCCATCAGTGTGGAGACCGCTATCGGCAGCAACGCGTACAACCCCAGCCAACCCCAGTGGAAGGTCCCGGTGGAGCACGCCACCAGCAAGTAGGGCAGCGCCAAGACTGAAGGACACAGGAGTCGCGCCGCGGTAGGGAGTTTTTCGGCGGAGCCTGCAAGCGCTTTGGGGAAGAACGCCGCCGTCAGGAAAGGCACCAGTGTGAGGAGAGCTGCCGTCGCAATGGCCGGGTTGATCATGGCAAGATTCCAGTCTAGGGCAAAGCGCAGATGGTGTGATGTGGCGAGATTCGTTACGCGCAGGCTTCCTTCGATGGATCGGCTGCGTTAAGAGCGATTTTCAACTTGGAGTTTCTGTGCTTTTGTGAAGGTCCAGTCAACCTGCGACATATCAGCTACTTGGAAGCAATTCAAAGGCTCGAATTGCAATCTAATCCTTGACGTGTGGGGGCAGAAACCTTTAGAGTGAAAGCAGCGATGAACTTCTCGACCACCAGAACGGGCTGTCTGTGTTGCGTGTGTACCATGCGGACACATTCTCACGCCTTCTGCAGGGTCGGGTAGCTTAAAAAGCTGAAAAGCTTCGAAGTAACCCAAATCAGACGCCCACCGACGGAAGAGCCGTTCAGGTGGGTTTTTCATTTAGGCAGAATCCCCACCCGATCGGCAGCCATCTAGAAGGGGAACAGGACTGCCGATGACACAATATTTATTCGAAGAGGAATGCGATGAACTTCCCGCGATAAGCGTGGAAGAATTGCCATCCGTGCCGCGATTGAGCCATCTCGAGAAGTTGGAAGCCGAGAGCATCCACATTTTCCGTGAAGCGGCTGCTAGTTTTGCCGCGCCTGTGATGTTGTATTCGATCGGCAAAGACTCTTCCGTGCTGCTGCGATTGGCGCAGAAGGCGTTCTATCCGGGAAAAATTCCCTTCCCTTTGCTGCATGTCGATACTGGCTACAAATTTCCTGAGATGATCGAGTTCCGCGACCGCTATGTCAAAGAGATTGGCGCGGAATTAATCGTGCACAAAAATCAGCAGGCGCTCGATGACGGGGCCTCTCCGTTTGCTTTGGGAACGCAGAAATGCTGCGGATTACTGAAGACGCGTTCCTTGCTTGATGCGTTGGCGGAGGGTGGTTTCGATGCGGCGTTTGGCGGCGCCCGGCGAGATGAAGAAAAATCGCGCGCTAAGGAACGGATTTATTCCTTCCGCGATGCTGCGGGGCAATGGGATCCGCGAAACCAGCGGCCGGAGTTGTGGAACTACTACAACGGCAAGCTGGACAAGGGGGAGCACATCCGCATTTTTCCGTTGTCGAATTGGACCGAGCTCGACGTCTGGCTCTACATCTACAAAGAAAATATTCCTATCGTGCCGCTGTACCTGGCTAAAGAACGCGAAGTGGTGGTGCGAGGCGGATCGATTCTGCTGCCGCAAGGTCCCATCCCATTGCTTCCCGGCGAAAAGACCGAGCGGCGTAAGGTGCGGATGCGTTCGCTGGGTTGCGTGCCTTGCACCGGTGCCATCGCATCCGAGGCCGACACTTTGCCGAAAATCATCGAAGAGATGTTCGGCTTCCATCGCTCTGAGCGGGAGAACCGCGCGATCGATCACGACCAGGAAGGCTCGATGGAAATCAAGAAGCGCGAGGGCTATTTCTAATGCATCCCCAGGCAACCAGCGCGAGCGTCGGCAATACATTCGAGCAGTTTCTATCGCAGCATCTGGAACGCGATCTGCTGCGCTTCACCACTGCGGGCAGTGTCGATGACGGCAAGTCCACGTTGATTGGGCGGCTGCTCTACGATTCGAAAGCGATTTACGACGACCAGCTGCAGTCCATCAAGCAAAGCAAGCTGAATCGTTCGACAGGACCGATGGATTTCTCCTTGTTGACGGACGGCCTGCGTGCCGAGCGGGAACAGGGCATCACGATCGATGTTGCCTATCGGTACTTCACGACAGCGCGGCGCAAATTCATCATCGCCGACACGCCGGGTCACGAACAGTACACACGCAATATGGCAACGGGCGCTTCGACGGCGGAGGCCGCAGTGGTGCTGGTCGATGCGCGGAAAGGCGTGTTGCCACAGTCGCGCCGCCATGCCACGATTGCGGCGCTGCTGGGGATTCCGCACATCATTGCGGCAGTGAACAAGATGGACCTGGTCGACTACTCCGAGGAAGTGTTTCGGCGCGTGGAGGCCGATCTGCAGGAGTTGGCGGTGCAGATTTCTCCTTCCGGAGCGCAGACGATCCATTGCATTCCGATCAGCGCGCTTGAGGGCGAAAACGTCGTGACTCGCAGCGCGAAGATTCCCTGGTACAGCGGTCCCAGTCTGCTCCAGTATCTGGAAGAAATTCCCATCGCGGATTCGAACAGCCCGGAAGCCTTCCGTTTTCCAGTGCAATATGTAATTCGACCGGACGACAGCTTTCGCGGTTTTGCGGGGCAGATCATTGCCGGCTCCGTTCGTCCGGGTGATCGCGTGGTGGCACTGCCTTCGAGGCAGAAGACGCGGGTTCGCTCCATCGTCACATTCGACGGACCATTGTCGCAGGCTGGTACGGGATCGTCCGTCACGCTGCAACTGGAAAATGAACTGGATTTGAGCCGAGGCGATCTGCTGGTTTCAGAAGAAGGTATGCCGAATATCGCGCGGAAATTTGCCGCCAACGTGGTTTGGCTGCACGATACTTCGCTTGACTTGCAGAAGCGATGGATCATGCGGCAGGCAACGGATGAAGTGCGGGTGCAGGCGAAGAAGATTCGCAGCCGCATCGACGTCAACACCATGAAACGGCCCCCGGCATCGCACCTTGGACTGAACGATATCGGCATTGTGGAGTTTGAGGCGACGCGGAATCTAGCGTTTGATTTGTATTCACAGAACCGCAATTCCGGCAGTTTCATCCTGATTGATCCGCTGACCAACGCGACTGTGGGCGCCGGCATGATCACGGAGAATCTTGAGACGGCAAAACAGCGAGCCGATCGCAAGGTCACTGGTGTGGAGAAGGTGACAGCTCCGGTGGCGATTTCGGAGCGAGCCCATCGCACTGGGCATCATCCGGGTGCGGTGTGGCTGGGAGCGCGGTCGTCACTGGCGGCGCCACTGGAACGTGCGCTGTTTGAAGCGGGCCTGCATGTGGTTCTGATCGACGACCTGCAGCATGCGGGCGGGTGGAGTGAGGGGCTGGTGCGCGGCCTTTATTCCTCGGGAATGATCGTTTTGTATTCCAGCCATCAAGGCCAGGAGCAAAAGAAAAACCTGCTGACCTCCGTGATTCAGCCGGATCGCATTCTGGATGTGAGCACGCTGAGCCAGGGTGCAGACGATGCTTCGCTGCTGCCAAAAATTGTCAGATGGGTTGAGGGGCTGCGAATTTCACGTCCAGAGGAGACACGATGAGAACCGTTGACATCGATCGTGACGCGGCGGAAGCGCTCGCACCCGAGGCGTTGGTGAAACAGGTGTTGCAGCAGGAAGGCAAAGCCTGCCTGACGAACAGTTTTCAGATTGAAGACATGGTCGTGTTGCATCTGCTGCGTCAGATTGCGCCGGACATTCCCGTGCTGTTTCTCGACACCGGCTATCACTTCAAGGAAACATACGCGTATCGCGATCGGATCGCAAAGGAATGGGGACTGAATTTGATTTCGCTGCAGGCGAAACAGTCGGTCGCGGATCAGGAATCCGCCTTCGGCATTCTGAACCAGACCGACCCGTCACGCTGCTGCGGCCTGCGCAAGGTTGCGCCGCTGATGGAAGGGCTGGAGCCGTACGACATATGGTTCACGGGTTTGCGGCGTGATCAGTCGCCGACGCGGAAGAATCTTCGCAAACTGGAGCCGCACGTATTGCCGACTGGAAAATCTTTGTTAAAGGTAAGCCCGCTTGCGGACTGGGACTTTAAGCAGGTGTGGAGCTACATTTCGCGTCATCAGATTGAATATCTTTCGCTTTACGATCAGGGCTATTCCAGCATCGGTTGCGAGCCATGCACGTCGATCCCGGAAGACCCAAATAACCCGCGCTCCGGACGCTGGTCAGGCCGGAAGCTGGAATGCGGCATTCATACATTCACGGAGACCAACGCTTCTGCTCTTAATACATTGCAGGAGGGACAATGACAGAATCCACAGTGACATTAGCGAATCCACCAGCAGTGAAAGAAACAAAGGCGCAAAGAATGGAGCGTCTGAAGCGCGAAGTGAATCCCTGGGAAGCCTTCGATGAGGTGCGCAGATTCGCTCGCGAGGGACGCGGCAGCGTTTTGGCCGACTGGGCTTCTGCGTATCTGAAATGGTGGGGCATCTACACGCAGGGAGATGGGGTTGGCGCCGTAGGTGGTTCCGGCGGGGAAGGTAAAGCGTCAGAATATTTCATGATGCGCGTGGGCGTGCCGAATGGAATTTTGAGGTCGACGCAATTAAGAACGATTGCGGATTTGACCAAGCTGCACGCCAGAAATCTCGCGGACATCACCACCCGCCAGAACATTCAGTTGCACTGGCTCACGGTCGAATCCTTGCCCGCGATGGTCGATGCCCTTACACCCGTTGGGTTGTCTCCAAAAGGCGCATGCGGCGACGTATCCCGCAACGTGACGGGCTGCCCGCTGGCGGGTATTGCTGCGGACGAAGTCGCGGATGCATCTCCCCTGGCAATCGGAGTCGCCCGGATGCTCACTGGCAATCCAGAGTTTTACAATCTACCGCGGAAATTCAAGGTCTCTGTTGCAGGCTGCCGCCAGTGGTGCACCTATCCGGAAATTAACGAAGTGGGTATCACGGCCGTGGAGAGGAAATCTGGCAGCGGGGTGGAGGTGGGGTACTCCATACGCGTGGGTGGCGGTCTCTCGAAGGAGCCGCATCTTGGCGTGCGTCTCAACGCATTTGTGCATCCGGATCAGGTGGTGTCTGTCGTACACGGTGTGGCGCAGCTATTTCGCGAGCAGGATGTATTGCGCGAGAGTCGCGAACGTGCGCGCATGAAATATCTCTTTCTTAAGCAAGGTTGGGATGCGGAGCGATTTTTGAGTGAACTTGAGGACAGATTAGGCTATCGCCTTGATCCAGGCGTGGAAGAGCAGATTCCGGATGATGTCTTTCGAGATCACATTGGAACACACCGGCAGAAACAGGAAGGGCTAAGTTACGTGGGCGCGTCCGTGTTGCGAGGCCGGGTAAGCGGAGACCAGCTGAACGCGGTCGCGGAATTATCGGAGAAGTTTGGCAGCGGCGAAATCCGCACGACTGTCATGCAGAACCTATTGCTGATCAATGTTCCCAATGCGAAGACCCAGGAGCTGACGAAGGAGTTGCAAGCCATCGGGTTGCGTGTGGAAGGTTCCAACTTTTGGCGAGGCGCCATTGCCTGCACCGGCACGGAATTCTGCAAACTCGCGATCACCGAGACGAAGGGTTTCACTCGCTGGTTGGTAGAAGACCTGGAGCACCGCATTCCTGAATTTGACCAGCAGATCAAGTTGAATGTGACGGGTTGCCCCAATAGTTGCGGGCAGCATTGGGTTGCCGACATCGGTATCGAGGGAAAAAAGATCAAGCGCGACGGAAAAATGGTGGACGCCTATTACTTTTGCGTGGGCGGTTCCGTTGGACTGCATCAGAGCATTGGTCGTCCGGTGGGCTATCGCTGCGCGGCAACGGAAGTTCCCGATGCGATGGAAAGGCTATTGCGCCGGTACCTTGCCGGTCGGAACCCGGACGAGAACCTGCGCAGCTATTTTGCGCGCCATAGCGACGCAGATTTGCGCGATCAACTGGCGGGTGAGTCCGTAGAATCGGTGGCCCGAGATGTTTCGCCCGGACCTGTTCCTCACATGGCAGATTGAGAATCCATGCATAACCAAGGGAATGCGATGAGTCTTTTTCCAATTTTTCTCAAGCTGGAGCGACGCCCCTGTCTGATTGTCGGCGCAGGCAATGTCGCGTTGGAAAAGATCACCAGTTTGTTGCGTGCTGGCGCAAATTTACGCGTAGTGGCTCCTGTCGCTTGCGATGCGATCCGCCAGCTTGCGGAGAATGGCACGATTGCGCTGGAGCTTCGAGGATTCAACGAAGCTGACTTAGAGGGACAAGCATTCGTCATCACAGCGACGGACTCGCGAGATATCAATCGGGAAGTATTTCTCGCGGCGCAGCAACGCGGGCTGCTGTGCAACTCCGTCGACGATCCGCCAAACTGCGATTTCTATTTCGCCTCGATTGTCGAACGCGGCAAGCTGCAAATTGCGATTTCGACTGCTGGGGAAAGTCCTGCGGTGGCGCAGCGATTGCGGCGAGAGATTGACGCACAGCTACCAGAGGGTACCGCAGAGTGGCTCGATCAAATTGGCAGTCTGCGGCGGGAAATTCTGGCAGGGCATCCCGCGGGAACTGAGCGCAAGGCGCTGCTGCATACGCTTGCGGAACGTCCGGTGTGCAGTTCGGATGCATGCCCGTCGAGACAGCTGGCGTTTCCAGAGCGTCAACCAAAGAAGCAATCTGCGCGCACAAAAGCGCAGAAGGGAACTGTGTATCTGGTGGGCGCCGGGCCGGGAGATCCAGAGTTGCTGACGCTGAGGGCAGCGGATTTGCTGGCAACGGCGGATGTCGTGCTGCATGACGATCTAGTTCCGCAGGCAATCCTCGACCGTGCGGGCGCCGACGCGCAAATCATCAGCGTTGGCAAGCGTTGTGGCAGCCGACGCGTGACGCAGCAACAGATTCATGAGTTGATGATCGAGAAAGCGCGCAGCGGAGCGAGTGTGGTCCGCTTGAAGAGCGGCGACCCGCTGATCTTCGGACGCGCCGGCGAAGAGATTGAAGCGTTGGAGAAAGCGCAGGTTCCATGCGAGGTGGTTCCCGGCGTCACCACCATGTTCGCAGCGGCTGCGGCTGCCAAGGAAATCTTTGACCGATCGGCGCAGCGCCTCGAAAGTGATTTTGACGACCGCACATCACGCGTCGCACAGCGATGGCGAAGATCGCCCTTCGTTCTGGCGCGGTCCTCTGCCGAACGATGCCACGCTGGGAATTTACATGCCCGGACGTGACCTGCGCGCTCTTGCGTGGGACATGCTGCAGGCCGGACTTCCTGCCGATTTACCCATTGTCGTGATGAGTCACGTTTCGCTGCCGGACGAAGCGAGTCGAAGAACCACCCTGGGTGAACTGGGCGAGCTTGAGCCAGGTCCGTCGCCCATGCTGATTCTGGCAGGACGGCCGCTCGCCGAGCGATCGGATGACGTAGTTCCAGACTTTCTGTCGTCGGAGCTTTTCGAAAATGCTGTCGGGCTGGAATGATCGTCCCGACGCGCCAGCTTTCGTGATTCAAGCCCTACGAATGTGCGCCGAGATGGATAATCCTAGTGAATCGGCACGTTCTGAACGACGCGGGTGATCGCGCCGCTGGGACTGGGAACATCCGGCTTGAGTTTGCAGCGAATCGAGAAGAAAAGTCCCAACAGCTGGCCGAATATCACGTCGAGCGGTGGCCGATATGCGTCCGGAATTGAAACGCGCAGCCCTGGAGTTAAGAAGTGCTCACATTCCTTCTCGACTTCTTTGCTGGGTTGGAGGGCAACTGCGACGCGAGTCCGGACGACTCCTTTTTTCCCGATTTCACGGAGAAGGTCGGCTTCATACCGTTCGCGGCGGCTATCGCTGGAAATGAAGCTGACGAACAACGTTTCCGCATTCAAAGCCGCAAGCGGGCCATGGCGCAACCCAAGAGTCGACTCGGACATGGCTTGAATACGGCCGGCAGTCAACTCAGATACCTTCAGCGCAGATTCCGTTGCGACGGCCTTCAACGAGCCCGAGCCGACGAAGCAAACCCTGGTGAAGGCTCCATCCGCCAGACCGGCTGCGCATTCCGATGCCACATCCAGAAACTTCTCGCCGGCAGCAATCAAAGATTGCAGGATCGGTTCATATTCGTCCAGCGTCCAGGTATGCGCGAGGCATTGTCCGCACACGACCATGTTTGAAAACGAGCTGGTCATGGCCAGGCCGCGATCGTTCACTGCATCGTCTAGCAACAAGCCAAAGACGCGAGGATCATTCTGGTGATCGCGAATCATTTTCCCTTGTGCGTTGCACGAAACCACAACATGGGAGATGTTCGGATACTCCTTGAGCGCCTTCTCCAGGACGTTGACACCTTCGGGGCTATCGCCCGAGCGTGAGAAGGAAATCCAGAGATATTTGGTGTCGCGAAGGATGAAATCGTCAAAGTTCGTAAGGAGGTCAGTGCTGGGAATTGCGTTCACTTCGCATTGCCATTTCTGGCGGAGCAGCGCAATCAAGGATTGGCCAATATAATCAGAGGTGCCGGCTCCGATCAAGAACACGGTGGGACGGTGACTGGTCGCCGCGGCCGGACCCACTCCCTTGGATTGCAGGTACGCCTGGATTTCCGGGCGACGCCGCTGGAAATTCATGAAGGTAGTGGCCCAGGTGTAGGGTTGTTGCGCAATTTCAGTGGGGGTGTGGGTGAGTCCGCGCTTTGCTTTGTCTTCTTTGTCCAGTTGGATGAGATTCAGCAAACGGCTCACAGTTCTATGCTCCTTTGGCGCGCAGTGTTGCGAAAAGCTGGTATAAAAGGGCGAGTCTGAACCTGCAAACAGAGGTCAGCCAACGCAGACTTCGAGAAACAATAAGATAACAAAACGAAATTTATCATAACGTATACTGTTCAATTTAGCAACCACTTTCTTCGATGTCACAGATACCAAACATGACTAGTCTAGTGAAGAGATTCGACGTCAGCATCGCCGGTGAAATCAATCTTGATTTGATTTTGTATGGGTTGGCCGAGCTCATTCCTGTGGAGCGAGAGATCCTGGCCACAGATTTTCAATGTACGCTAGGTGGCTCGTCATCGATCGTCGCACATAATTTAGCATCCCTGGGAGCATCAGTAGGGTTCGCAACTCGCCTGGGTAAAGACGAGTTTGGCCGTATTGCGCTGGAACGAATGGCGGAAAGCGGGGCTGATCTTTCAGCGGTTGTTTATGCGGAAGATTCGACCAGCACCGGGGTCACTGTTTTGCTGCATCATGGCGCAAAGCGACGAATTCTTACCTATCCCGGAACGATGAGCGGGATGTCACGCGCCGATCTCAATTTCGACTACCTGGCATCGGCGAAACATTTCCACCTCTCCTCGCTCTTTCTGCAAAAAGCGCTGGCGCCAGACCTGCCCGCCCTGTTTCGGGATCTGAAGCAGGCCGGCCTCACCATTTCTCTGGACACCAACGACGATCCGGATGACGAGTGGGATGGCGTTTTGCATGAGGTTTTGCCATATCTCGACCTGCTGCTGCCGAATGCCGACGAGGTTTGTCGGATTGCGCGCCGCGACACGGTCGAGGATGCGCTGCTCGCCTTATCCAGCCGTGTGCCATGTATTGCGGCCAAGTGCGGTCCGGCTGGAGCGTTGTTGCAGACCGGGAACAAACTCACTCGCATCCCGCCGATTCAAGTGACGCCGATCGACACCATCGGCGCGGGCGACAGCTTCGACGCTGGCTTTCTGTATGGCTACGTGCGCGGCGCAGATCCGGCGGATTGTGCGGCGGCGGGAAACATCACCGGAGCGTTGTCGACGCTGCGGCCCGGCGGCACCGAAGCTTTCCGCGATGCAGCCTTCCGCGAGAGCTTTCTGCGCCAGCATAATTTTCCATTTGCCAAGCGCGAGCATAATTGCACCACCGTGTCGTAAGCCCCTCGGCGTCAATTCAAAGATTGAACTCGCAGGCTCTCGAAGCTTAAGGCTGTTTCCTTGCCCGCGACCGGATTACTGGCGGCTGGACCGCGTTACCTCCAGCGATCTTGCACCATTCGATCTCTGCGCCGGTTGTTGGATCTTTGAATGCTGTGCCGACGTCCTTTCCGGCAAGCCGGTCAGAATATCGTGACGCCTCCGGCTCGGCGCAGATTGTGCACGACTAACGGATGCGTTCGTTTCATTAAAGAGGATGCTTCCAATCTCGACTAAAATATATCGTAACTGAGCGATTGGATGTGAAACCCACGAAGCGAGCGATTGGTCTAGTGGGGTGGTGAGGAGAAGACAAACATGGCTGCCGATGCGAAGACGAAGGAACTGGATCAACAGGACAAATTTGTCGCTATGGCCACAGCGAAGGCGGAAGTGGACCTGAAGCTGAGCGACTTCAAGCCCGTGCCCATGCTGGTCACGCCCGTACATCCGGTCAACCGGCCGAGCGTTCCCGCCATCGATTACCACAACCATCTGGATGCTTTTGAGCCCCGCGACGTGCTGAACGTGATGGACGCCTGCGGCATTGAGCGGGTGGTGAACATCACGATGAAGACTGGAGACGAGGCGCTGCGGGTGATCAATCGCTATGCGCAGTTTCCAGACCGGTTTTCTACGATGGGTTGGATGGATTGGTCTGGGGTTGAGCGGCCAGATTTTGTTCAGAAGTCTCTCGAAACTTTCGATCGACTGCGGGAGCGCGGCATTTGCGGCATGAAGTTCTGGAAAGATTTAGGGCTGTGGGTGCGGGATGCGTCAGGCGAGCTGTTGCGGATTGACGATGAGCGGCTGGCTCCGCTTTTTGACAAGGCTGCGGAGCTTGGAATGCCGGTGATGTTTCATACCTCAGACCCGGATGCATTCTTTTTGCCGATCGATGCAAAGAATGAGCGGTACGAGGAACTGGCGGCTCATCCGGACTGGGGATTCTATGGCTCACATTTCTCGAAGGATGAATTGCTAGCGCAGCGAAACCGTGTGTTCGCGCGACATCCGAAAACGACGTTCGTGGCGGCGCATCTAGGAGAGCGCGGAGAAAATCTTGCGTACGTCTCGGACATGCTCGACACATATCCCAATGTTTCTGTGGACATGAGCGCACGCGTTGCGGAGTTAGGCCGGCAACCGTACACGGCGCGCGCCTTTTTCGTGCGTTATGCGGATCGCATCCTGTTTGGGACGGATCTATTTCCGGAGATCGCAACTTATCGACTGCATTTCCGCTTTTTCGAGACCGACGATCAATACTTCGAGTATCCCTCGCATGCGTCGCGGCAGGGTCGATGGAACATTTACGGAATCCATCTGCCGCAGGATGTTCTGCGAAAGATTTATCGCGAGAACGCGCTCCGGCTGTTGCGATAGGATTATCCCCGGCACGGCGGATCACCGTTAGACCGAAACCTGGTAGACCTTCGCAGAAGCATGAGCGGCGGAGACGCTGCGAATCTTGGATCCGTCTTCCATAGAGGGTTCGAGTTCGTGGTCCGCTATCTGGCTGGCGTGGTTTCGCACCGCGGTTGATGCTGCGGAGATTGCCTCGACTAACCCATAGGGGAGCAGGCTGGCGCGAAGCCCTTCGATATCCTGCGGACTGCCGATGATCTGAAATGCAACCCAATCCGGGCGCACGGCAACCACCTGTGCGCCCATCGAGGAGATGACCTGCAACAGCGGCAGGCGCGATTCCTGATCGCACAAAATGCGGAACATGGCGAGCGTACGGCAAAAGCCGTCCTGGTAGGCGAAGCAATCGATGGAATGAACATCGTGCAGTCGGCGCAGCAGGTCACAGGTTCGTCGCGCGCTGTCGTCGTCGAGCTCTGCCATGAAGGTCACACGGGCTTCATCTCCCAGGCGCATGGAGGAGAAGGACTCCACTGGCACCGCGTGATGGTCGAGCACCTGCAGAATTCTGGATTCGAGCCGTGGCCGATTTGAAGCTGTGATCAAGAACATCCGTTCCATGGAAGATCCTCCTGGCGGCTTGCGCTCCGCGGTTTGAGCCAAGAAATTCGGCTCAGAAAATAAAAAAGCCACCAACCCGCTTTGGGTGATGGCTTGTAGTTGCTTGATCCTTTTCCAGCCTACATGCCCGCACCCATGTGGATCCTAATAATGGACCGAATAATAATGCCGGAAGAAATGCTGGACGCAGCCGTCTGATTCAGCAGGTTCTGCTGAAATGCTTGCACCGGAGATCCGGAGAGGCCACGCATAGTCGTCATCGTAACAGAAACGATCCGAAAGAGCGAAAAAAGTTGTGGTGACAAAGTTGGCCTGCACGGCAACGGCAGTGCAATCCGTCAACGAGCAGAGCACCATTGGTGGACGAAGACCAGCAGCACCTTTGCCGCTTCGACCAGCGAATCAATCTCGACATATTCATCCGCGGCGTGGGTGTTGCCGCCTCGCGCGCCCCATAGAACGGCTGGGGTGTGAGTGACGGTATGGAAAACGTACATGTCGCATGGGCCTTCGATTCCAGCGATGACCGGGGCCTTGCCCATGACGCGTGTGGCGCAATCCGATAACTCTGTGACGAGCGGCTCAGTGGCAGAGATGGCCGAGCCGGGTAGCCATCGCGGAGTGAAGACGACCTGTGGCGGCTGCGCGAAGGGAGTGCCGGGGCCAGTCGCGAGCGAATCGATCCACGCGAGGAATTCGTGGTCGATGTCTTCCTGCTGTTCACCCGGCATCGCCTGCCAGTAGATTTCCAGCTTGCATTCCTCTGGCACAGTGACAGGTTCTTTGGTTCCCCAGGGCGCGGTAATAATTTTCGTCACGATCACTGGAACCGGATCGGCAGCGTTGGAATACAGAGGATGTGGCTTTGCGTTGGCGCGTCGCTGACTGGCGAAGTCTTTAATTTTCACGAGCAAGTATGTCAACTGCTCGACCACGCCCGGCGTTGGTGCGCCCTCATTCAGCACTCCACCGGAAGCCCGCAAGGTGACGTGCGCGATGCGACCTCCGCGCTGCGCTGGGCAAATGCGCAGGAATGACGGCTCAGAAATGATCGCAGCATCCGCGCTAAAACCTTTGACGCGCCCGGCTAGCGTTCCGTTGACGCCGCCGAATTCCTCGTCAATTACCGTCTCAAAAAGAACATCTCCCGACAAAGCAAGATTCAGTTTGTGCAGACACTCCATGATGAAGAGATTGGTTGCGATGCCACCCTTCATGTCATTCGAGCCACGGCCATACAGAAAATTGCCTTCCACAGCGCCACCGAAAGGGTCCTTGGTCCACGGCAGCGTGCCGACGGGAACCGTATCAATATGGCCTGACAGCAGCAGCGATCGGCCGCTTCCGCTGCCTTTGCGCCGCGCGGCTATATTGGGCCGATTCGTATAGTCGCGTCCTGCGATGAACAGAGGATGTTGTTTCAACTCGGGCACGTCATCGAAGGAATAGGCGACGGGGTTGCAATCCAGATTGGACAAGAAACGGGCAATATATTTCTGGCACTCGCCTTCGCTGCCGATCGGAGGAGTATTTTCCGATGGAATGCGAACAATGTCCTGCAGAATTTGGACCAGGCGGTCCGCGTGTTGTTCGACGTAGGCGGTGAGTTCGTTTTCAACTGCGGGTAGATTCATTGGAAGGCGTCTCCACTCCACTGACTCAGTTTATTCTTGAAACCCCGAGTAAGAATCGCCAGGTACAAAACCCCGATCGCCAGCCAGATAAATCCCACGACCTTTGCATGTGTACTCAAATTGAGCCAGATATAGATGCAGACACAGGCCCCGGCGAGGGGAGAGATCAGGTTCTTGAAAATGGTGTTGGCGCTGCGTTGTTTCTGACCGATATAAAAATGCTGGATCACCGAGAGATTGACGAGAATAAATCCGACGAACGCGCCGAAGTTTAGCAACTCGACTGCGGTTTGAAAATTCATCAAGAGAGCGCCCACTAACGATGCGGCAGAGGTGACGTAGATGGCGCGAGTGGGAGTTCCATACTTGGGCGAAACGTAGGCGAATACGGTGCGGGAAAAAACTCCGTCGCGACCCATGGCATATAGCAAACGCGATGCTCCGGCCTGCCCTGTAAGTGCGCTGGAAACGCCTGCCACGAGCAGCACAAATGTGAGGATCAGGAACATGACCTGGCCGCCGATGCGATGGCCGATATCCAAAATCGCTGTGTCGACGTGAGGGAAGGCGCCGTAATTATTCCAGGCGAGCGCCGCAAAATATACGGTGACGACACAGATCAAGGTTTGAAGAATGCAGACCAGGACAGTAGAAAAGCCAATGTCTTTTTCTGGGTTCAGCGTGTCTTCCGCCAGGGTGGAGATGGCGTCGAACCCGATATATGAAAGAGCGGCGATGGATGCTCCCAGCATCATAGGCCGTACGGAAAAGTGGCCCGCGGGAAAAATGCCGACAGGAGAAATCAGGCTGGCTTTGCCGTAATGCAATTCAACATAATGAATGGCGAGAAAGATAAAGAGCACCGCGCAGATGGTCATGGCGGCCATCATTACAGTGTTGGCGCGTGCCAGAATGCGAATGCCCTTGACATTGATCGCGGTGATGCCGGCGGTGAAAACGATAACCCAGACGAAGTAGGGAATCGCCGGCACAAATCGCTGGGCCGTCAGCGCGGCATAGATCACGCTTTCCAACGGAATCAGAAAATAATCCAGGATCATCGCCCAGCCAGCCACGAATCCGACAGTGGGAGTGAACGATTGCTGCACGTAAGTGTAAGTGGAGCCGGCGGACGGATAGACCGTGGCCATTCTTCCGTAGCTGGCGGCGGTGAACAGCATGGCGACCATCGCAACGATATAACTGAGTGCGGCCTGCCCATGGGAAACGGACTGGATAATTCCGTAGACCGGGTAGACGGCGGTCGGGCTGAGAATGACGAGCCCGAACAGGATCAGGTCCCAGCGTGTCAGCACCCGCCGGATGTGCCCGGTCGTGGAGGGGACGTTTTCGGTAGTTTGCGGGGCCGCATCACTCATCGAAGTCCTCTCAAACCGGGTTCAGCAAATATCTAACGTTTTGTGGTGCTGGAGCAAGCGAGCGACCTTGACTACGGAGGACTGGAAACCGTGCAAGACTAGGTCCCCAGAACGCGCCCGAATGATTTCGAAAGGTTGCGATTCAGCCAACCGTGCTGGTTTCGAAGGTTAATCATAAAGCAAAAAGAGCATAGAAGCCATGATGATGCTCGCATTTGAAAGCCGAAGACGAAGCCTCGATTCCATTGCCGCCGAAACAGAGCAAGCGAAGATAAGGCGTTGCTTTCTCAATGATTTTGTGAATAATGAGTGTGCAACGATGACTTTAGCAAGAACGGTAGCGAGTTTCGATTCGAGGCCCAAATGATGAATCAGTTGCCCAAAAGCGGCCAAAACGCAAAGTCAGTGCCAACGGATTCCGGCGCCAGCCCGGATAATGATCCAATGCTGATTGAGGAACGCCGACAACACATTCTGGCGGTCGCGCAGAGTGAGGGTCGTGTCCGTGTTCGCGATCTTTCGAAAGCCCTTGGTATTTCGCAGATAACCATTCGTAAAGACCTGGATCACCTGCAGGGGAGGGGTTTGCTGCACCGCAGCCATGGGGGCGCATTGCCGGCCCAGCCCGGGGCGTTGTTCGATCCGACATTGCAGGAAAAAGAGAAACGCCACCACAGTGAGAAAGTCCGTATTGCGGCGGCGGCGGCGGAGCTGGTGCAGGAAGGCCAGTGCGTCATGCTTGACTCCGGCACGACGACCACAGCGGTGGCGCTGGCACTGAAAAAGTTCTCTCAATTGACCATTATCACCAACGGGGTGAACATTGCGGCGGAGCTGACGGGGACACATTTTGATGTGATTCTCACCGGCGGAATCGTGCGCAAGAATTCGTTTTCTCTGGTGGGTCCGCTGGCTGAAGACATGCTGGCGGAGATGCACGCGGATATTCTATTTCTCGGCGTCGACGGCTTCGACATGGACATCGGCCTGACTACGCCGAATCTGCTGGAGTCGCGGGTGAACCGGGCCATGGTGGGGGCTGCAACCAAAGTGGTCGCGGTGTGTGATTCGACGAAGTTCGACCGCAGAAGTTTGTCCCGCATCGTACCGGCTACGGCGATTCACCATGTGATCACAGATAACAATCTCCGAGAAGAAATTGCGGAAGCGCTGCGAAACTTGAATATCGAGCTGACGCTGGTGTAGGTCGGCGACCGCGCAGCACTGGTTCTTGACTCGTTAGAACGTCCCATCCAACGGCATCGCTGGATGGGACGTTTGCTTTCTGTCCGGACTAGCTTCCAAGATTCTGCAGAGCGATGCGGGCCTGCCAGAACGATGGATTGAGATCGAGCGCTTGCTGGAAATACTTGCGCGCCTGGTCTGCGTGGTTGCGGTACTGCTCGGCGGTCCCGGCCGCGAAATAATCTTCGGCGGTCGGTTTCGGCTGCGCGGCAGATTGGATGACACCTTGCAATATCCGCTGCGCTTGTTCGTTCTGCCCTAGCTTCTGATATGCGAGGGCCGAGTAGACAGCCGAAACATTCGTCTTCCCCTTACCCTGATCGGCGGACTTTTGCCACGCGGCTTTGGCTTCGGCACTCTTGCCCTGGGTTTGGAGTGCGTTGCCGATCCAGTACATCTGCTCTGCTGTATCCGGCTGCGCGGGCTCGCCAGTGCCGAGATTTGCCGGATATTCCAGCGCCTTGCGGAACGAAGCCTCGGCGGCATCGGCATGATGATTCTGGAGCTCTCGCTTGCCTTCTGCAATATTAGTGAAGATGAACATGTTGTGCATCACCACGCCGCCCTCCCACGGTTTGTAACTGTGGTTCGCGAAGAGAGCCATCGCGTCATCGTATTTCCCTTGCTCCAGGAACAAGAGAGCGCGGCGGGCGCGAACCGTGTCCTGATTCAGCACCTCGGGCGGCGCGTTCTGAAACAATGCCGTACGGGCTGAAGTGTTGCCCTGCTCGGTGTAGATTTCATCCAGGTCGGGGTAGAGGCGGTAGTCATCGGGAGTCATCTGGATGGCTTGTGAATAATAGTTGGCTGCGCTCGATAGATCATGCTTCACATGCCACTGATAGACGCCGAGGTTGCGCAGCACCACGGCATTTTTGAATCCCTCGCCGAGCGCCTTTTGCCACAGCGCCGCCGCTTCGTCGTATTGATCCTTTGCGAATAGAAAATTGCCGAGCGAGTACTGCGCTTGCGCGTCCGCAGGGTTGTTCTCCATTGCTTCACGCAACACCGCCACGTCTTCCAAGCGATTCGGGAAGGTATCGGTGATGGTCGAGACGGCGGCTTTTTTGGCGTACGCATCCGCCTGCTGGTCGTGTCCTAATTGGCGCGCGTTCGAGGCCAGATAGTAGTCGATCATGGGCGCAATTTCCGCAGTGGACGGATTCGCTTCCGCAAGGTGAAGAATAGCGTCCGAGGACTGCCAGGCTCCGATGCTGTGATACCACGACGCGACGGCCAGATAGTTTTGCGGATCGGCGTTGATGATGCTGGTCCAGCTCGGCTTTGATGAGGAAGCTGCACCTGCCGATGCGCTAGTATCCAACCATTGCTCTGCCAGTGCGTAGGGAAGCACGGGCATCTTCTTCACCGCGTCGGCGGAGTACTGCGCGGCATCGTGCTGGTTGCCGCTCAAGCGTTCGGCTGCGGCAAGATCAGCCAACGCAAAGGCATCGTCAGGGTTGTAGCCCACCGCACTCTTCAGCAGATCAACAGCCTGCGCCGGCTTACACTGGCGAAGCGCAATCTCTCCCAACTCCACATAGGAGGCGGCCAGGGTCGGCCCCGGCGCGATTGCAGCGCCATAGTGGATTGCACTCCAAAGGGCATCGTTCGCGAGCGAGTACCGTCCGTCGGCCCGATCGATGACGCCATGCGTGTAGGCGATGTACGGGTCTTCGGTGTCGCGCTCGGCCGCGCGTGCGATCAGGGATTCGGCTTTCTTGAAGTCTGCGGCGCTATAGCTGTACCACGCCTCTTTCATCAGCGCGGGAACGTATCCGGAGTCCTGCGCAAGTACGCGATCAAAGAGCTTGAGAGCTCCCAGCTGATTTTCTGTTTTCTCCAGGAACACCCCCTGCAGATAGAGCTGTTCGATGGGCGTTTGGGCATTGATTGGGATCGGCTGGGCAATCGGCTTGCCGGCCATCGGGACGAAATTGGGATTTCCGTCGATGGGTTCGGCTGCAGACCACTGCAGCAGCTTCTTTCCTTGCGATGACAGAATCTCAACGCTGAGATTCTTCTTCGCCTCCTCCATATTCTGTACCGGGATGGTGTATGTAGCCGTCTGCAGCGTTGCGAAGTTCACGTGATGAAATTCGCGCAGCATGTTGGAGCCCTGCTTCACCACGATGGTCGCATCGGCAACATCGACCACCGGGCTGACGAGCAGCTTGACCTGTCCTTGGGAAGAATTGTCTGCGGGATAGACAGCGTTGATCGCGAGCTGGCTGGTAGCTTCGACGAATCCGCCATCCAGGCCGCGCACCGGGTACCAGTATTCCGTCCAGTTTTCGACGCGGCGCGGATTCATAAATTCGCGATAGCCCTGGGTATAGAAGCGTCCGCTTTGGATTTCGTTATAGGAGCCGTCGTTGTCGCTCAGGATGTGGTCCCAGATTTTTCCGACCGGCGCGGTTCCCCACGTCCAGATTTTCTTGCCTGGATCCTGACGAAAATCGGCGACATGGACGACGCCGTAGTTGGACGCATGGTAATAAATGCCGAAAAAGTTCCGCTGCACGTCGCGGCCAAACGCAGCCATGGCGCTGGCATCGTTCTTGTACCAGCTTTGATCCACGCCGTCCCAGACGGGCCAGCTTTGCGCAATAGCAAACGGATCGTCATAAATGGTTTCGCGCATCGGGTAGATATATTGCAGGTCGTTCGTTGCCTGGACGGCGGTGTTGGTCCAGAACAGGTAGAGATGATTGCGCGGTGTGGAATTGAACAGCGTCACTCCTTCTTCCACGCGGGCCGTGTTTGGCCGCAGGGTGATGGAGATTTCCCAATGCATGTTCGAGACCCAATCAATCGCCCCGACCACTGAAGTAGCGCTGCCATCTGGATTGTGGCGCAGCACAGAATTCACCGAGGACACGGTGTCTGTGGTGTGGGCGAAGGGGAAACTGAATTCCATGCCGCCGGAGATCCACGCGCCCCGCGGCCCCACCAGGCCATACTTGATGACGTTGTCGCGATAGAGAACTTCGCGGTGGTCGATCTTGTCGTACACGGAATAGACGTGGCCGCCCAGGTCGGGCAGGATCGTGATCTTTAAATATTTGTTCTCGAGATAGATGGCGCGATAAGTCATAGGGACGCGATCATTCGTAAGATCGTCGAGCATGGTGTACGGATACACGGGAGATTTGCTGACCAGCGGGAATGCCGGATTGGGATCGGCTGGCCCAAGCTTGTAGGTCGGGATGGTGATCGTGCCTTCCCATCCACGCACGGCGTTGCCTGGTTCTGGCGCGGAGGTTTTCACCTGGCTGTGAGCCAGGCCGGAGGATAGTAAGCAGCAAGCAAGCGCGATGCAAGGCAGAAATACGCGGCGTCTCATTTTCATTTCTAAAATTCTCCCGAATTGTAGGTTCAATTCTTTCTTAATGCGTTTTTTTTAACACGCAGTTATCGCATGGCGACGCTAGGGATGCGATGGCGCTGGATTCGCTTCCGCAGCGTTGGCCGCCAACGTTTGGTGAACCGTCACATTTCCCAGGGCATACCACCCATCGACATCCATGCCCTGGATCGCGAGCTTGATTGCGGGCTTGCCAGTCGCTGGGTCAACAATGGCGATGCTCATTTGATAGTCTCCATCGGGTAGATTGGCCGGAATGAAGACGGAATTGTTGTACAGATTGTCCCCTGGCATCCACGTGCGGATGTCGGCGCCTGTGATCATGACGGCGCTGGTTTGCTTGTTGCTTAAACGCAACGCCAGCGAAAATTTCCGATAGCAAGGTGCGTCTCCATCATTTTCCCACCAGGACGTAAATGCAATTTTCCTGTCCGGTCCGATGACCGCGGGATAGGTAAACCGCCGCAGTGCGAAGCGGTAGCCCATATGTTTCAGCCAGCGATTCACTTCCGGCCACCACTCTTTGGGTACGGCGGAAGATTTGGCATTGAAGGAAGAAATGTGCCATTTGAGGGATTGATCGATGATGTAGGAGATGTCCCAGCGATGGTCCTTCCAGGTTTGCATCACGCCGCAGGCTTCCAGGGAGACCGGCGCTTTTTTCCAGGCATTTTGCAGGCCATCTTCAATGACGGCTTCTGGATAGTAGTCCGTCATGTGATTCCACGTTTTACTAAAGATACCCATATCTCCCAGGCAGTCGGCGCGCCATCCCACGTTAGCCTTTGACAGCGCGTAGCCATCGGTTTTTGGATCGGTGGGCTGCACTGCCAGCGGAGTTTTGTGGAAGGAGTCGAGATAGCTGTCCATCAGGTTGTGCATGACCTGGGTAGTCAGCATCGGTGTGCCGGCTCCCTCTCCCCAGGGACCGACAATGGAAATGTCGACGAGATTCAGGTCCGGGTCGCCGTCATAACGAGCTCCCAACGCTCGAATCATGCCGCCGAAGAAGTGCGCGTACGCTGGATTCATCGGGTCAACCATCCACTGCCCTTCATACGGAGCCCAGTCGGGTTGACTGCTGGGCAACGGACGATACCAGGACGAGTGGCGGCCGTCGCCAGGAGCCTTGCGGAGAACTTCTCCGGTAACTTTTCTGTACCAGTCGGGAACATCGCTTTCCGGGTCCGGTGCCGTATGGCGCGATGCGCAACATCAAAGTCTGGTGGCGCGCGTGGGCGGTTTGCAAGGCCTTGTCGAGCATGTCCCAGTTGTAGACACCTTTTTGAGGCTCGACAAATCGCCAGTAGATACGGAAGTAGGCGATCGTGGTCATGGGAAAGTCTTTGGTCTGGAGACTCCCATGGAAGGGTTGATACTCGATAGGGAATCCCTCGGTCCACTTGGTTCCGGCGTTCAGGCTGTCGCCGTTGAAGCGCTGAAATGTGGTGAACCCAATATCCGGGTTGACGAGCGTGCCATCGAATGGTTTCGGCTTGACGGTGATGGTCTCCGTCTGCGATTGCGCGAAGACGGCTCCGGAAGATCCCAGAGAGAAGTACCCGGCACAGAATAAAAGGACAGCCAATCTGAAGCGGCGCATGTTAGCAAGCTCCTGGAGCCGGCAATTACGGTCTCCCGTGGTCTCGCGACGACCTTGCAACTCGAAGGCTTCATCGAATGCTGCGAGCCGGAGCAGGTGAGTGCCCGTGGGATTACGATTTGCAGGCCATGGTTTTTCGATAAACCGAATTGGATTACGTATACTTCCGTTCAAGAGTATTCTACTTCTACCTGGAATCCTAACGATTCGAGACAACAGAGTGCGAAACCTGGATCGACAAAATTGACGATTGAAAACCTGCAGATTGACGGCTGCCGACCTCACACTTATTTACCTGCTACCTGCGGTTCTGCCAATGAACCGACCCACATGAATAGGGAGAAATGCCTTGAATCGTAAAAAGTATGATGCCAGCCGGAGAGGATTTCTCCGCAGCGCTGTTGCTTCTGCCATGTTGAGCCCTGCCCTTATGGCGATGGGACAGTCCACCAACGGCTCGGTTGAAGTTACTCCCACTGGACCGGACGCGATGGTGCTGGGACGCATCAAGCTCGACCAGGAATTGGCGAATCAGGATGGAGTATTGAGCGGCCACCTGCGTTTTCTGCGGGTTGTGACGGGTCCGGTGGTGGTGCGATGGATCGACAGTTTTGGTCGAGTGAGCGGTGAGCAGACTTTGTCAGTTGGATCAGGTACAGTGACGGCACCGTTTTCATTCAATATGCGGGCTGGACTGACGTATGTGAACTGGATTCGGGTGACCGTGAATGGCGTGCCGCAGGTAGCCACCGCAAAATTCATGCTTTCGCCAGAACATACGCCGTGGAACGATTTTCATACCATCAGCTGGGCGCACTATCCCGACGGATTCTATGATCAACTGCGCGCGGCCGGAATGGATGCCATTATCGCTTATGTCAATGATGATTTCGAACCGGTCCTGGATAACGATTTTCGCTACTACGTAGAGCAGATGGCCTGGGAAGTGTTTTCCATCTATCACAAGGACCAGCCAATGTGGAGAACCTTGCTGGCTAAGGTCAGCACGGATCGCGACAACCTGGATTTGTGGGTGCGGCAACCTTGTGTCAATGACCCGGTAACGACCGCGTATTTGCGTGAGCACATCACTCGATTCGCTCGCATGTATGGTCCGTTCCGTCCGCTGTTTTACAACGTTGCCGACGAGTTGGGACAGGGCGACCAGATCCGGCCGAACGATTTTTGCCACTCGAAATTCTGCACCGGAAAATTCGCCGAATACCTCCGGGCTTTGTACCACCTGCCTCCCCACGTATCCCGCGAATGGGGTCTGGGCGAGTTTACGCGCTGGGACGACACGCCACTGGACGGTTTCCGCGCCGGGGACAAAACCGAATCCATGATTTCCTATACAACCACCGACCGGGCGTTTGAAGCGGTTGCGTTGGCCGGCCTGAAGGCACGATATAAAACCATCGGCCAGTTCAATCAGGAATGGGGTACCAGTTTTCCGGTACCAAGAGGGAACACGGTAATGGACGACAGCTGGAATCCGATTTTGGCGGTGGCGCGGGAGTCGCTGTCGGTTCCGGTGCTGGACGCTGCATCTCTGGAAAAACAGATGGGGCCACTCGATCAGGCGAACGCTCGCTGGGGCGGTCTGGGCTCCTGGAATGCGCAGAATAAACCCACAGGCTTTAAGAACTGGGGCGAAGTGGCGGCGTTTCTAAATCGCTACTTTAAAGAGCTGGGCGAGATTAAGTCGACGCGTCACTGGAATGTAAGCCCGTGGAGCGACTTCCGCAATTTCATGGACGAGACGTTTGCTGACGGAGTGAAGCGGGCGGCGGATATTTGCAAGGCGGAAGATCCGTACGCGTTATGCGCGACGGAAGGCGGCCAATGTCCGTTCGCCTTCGGCTGGTACAACTACGAGCAGGTTGTGCGCGCCGTTGACGTGATTGAGCCTTATAACATCGGCAACAACGTGGAAGTGATTCGCTCCTTGAATCCGGCGGTCATCATGATTTCGACGCATGGCTTTGGAACGGTGCCGGGACATGCGCTGACAGAAAAGGAACGCATCGCCCAGAAGAGGCAGGTACGACCCATCTGGTGGGGACTCTTCCATCGACATAATGCCGCGTTGATCTGGGACGACAACGAAGCCGGCAACGAATTTGTGAATATGCGAACTGGCAAGCTGACCGCGTCGGCTGAAACATTTTCAGATACATTCCATGAATTGCGCGCAGGCGTCGGCAAGCTGATGATCAACTCCACGCGCAAGCACGATGGCATTGCCATCCATTACTCGCAGGCATCGATCCAGGCGCATTGGCTGCTGGACAACCTGAAATATGCGCGGGAATGGATGCTGAAAAGCGGCGGCGACAGCGACAGCGTATGCGTTGCCGTGCGCAACAGCTGGACCAAGCTGGTGGAAGACGTGGCGCTGCAATACAACTTTGTGGGCAAAGACGGCATTGCCGCTGGAGATTTGAGTTCCGGAGAATACAAAGTTTTCATCATGCCGCAATCGGTGGCCGTTGGCGTGGAGGAGGTGCAGCAGATACGCGCATTCGTGCAAGCCGGCGGAACGCTGATCGCAGACTGCCGTGCGGCCGATCTGGATGGGCAGGGGCGCGATATTGGGGGCGCGAAAATTGCTGGATATTTTCCTGCGAATGGAAACGCCGATCTGGATGGTCATGGCCCGGACTATGGTGGCGGGCAGTTGGATGATGTGTTCGGTATCGACCATGGTCCGGCTCGTACTTTCGCGAAAACTGTGACGGGTACGGGCAATGAAGGCGCAGTGCAACTGGAAGGCAAGCAGCTGCACGGCCTGCAACCTGGCGACGCAACGGTGGTTGCAGTTTCCGGCAAAGCGCTGGCGCATAGCGGAGACGTGCCGCTGGTCATCGTGAATCGATATGGATCCGGGCGGGCAATTTTCTTGAACCTTCAAATTGCCGACTACGCGTACCTGCGCCTGAAGGGAAATTCTGTGTCGAGTTTTCCTGAGCTGATGGAGAGCGTGTTTGCGCTGGCCGACGTGAAGCCGCAGGTGCGCGTGTTGGGCCCGGATGGCACGCGTTTGCCGGGAACGGAAATCGTTCGCTTCTCCAATGGGGGGTCTGAACAGGTTGGAATTTTCCGCAATCCTCAGACCGACGACGGTGGATTTGGCGCGTATCCCAAACTGCTCTCGGACAGCAACGTTCCAGATATCGATCCGAATCTGAGCGTGAATATTGATAACTCGCTGCTGGAAAAAGAAGAAGAAGTCACGATTGAATGGACCGGTTCCGGACAGACCTACGATGTGCGCGGACGCAAAGACCTAGGCCAGACCAATACAGTAAAGACGAAGTTGGATCCATGGAGCGCGCTTGTTTTTACCCGGTCGCAGCGGCCGTTGCCGTCGCTGAAGGTGGAGGTTCGTGGGGCACACGCAGGTGCAATGGCGGAGGTCGTTCTAACGGGAGAGGGTTCGTTGCCGGACGGCACGTTCCGCGTTGTGCATCTGGAATTTCGCACCCCTGCGGGAGAGTCCTACGAGTTGTACGCGCGCAACGTGATGTTGCACTCCAGTCCCTATGTCGAGCGCATTCCGTTTGCCGTGAACGATCCAAAGGGCAACTGGAAACTGAGCGCGCATGATCTTGCAACAGGACAAGTGGCCGAAGTTCCGTTTGAGCTGGCATGACGTCAGCTCGATTGTTGATTTGAATTATTCGACCGTCGATTCACGTGGATTTGTAACAGTGTTAGGTACAAATGTGGATTCTTCAGATGCCGATGCCGTTCGCTATCCGGGAATGACTATAGCGCAGCTGCGCGAGTATTTTCTGCTGGGCGCCCTATTCCAATCAGGGAAGATTCAAAGCGTGTATGTGGACCTCGACCGAACCGTGAGCGGGTCTGCGGTTTCACTTCATCAACCGCTCGCGCTGCCTACCTATCCTGAGTTGCGCCCAGATTTGTTTACGGAGAGGCGCGAGCTGGGCGTCTTGGATATCGGAGAGCCAGGAAAAGTTCGAGTGCGCGGGGGCTGTCGCATCGAAGAGCAAATGATGAAATTGGGGGATAATGGCCATGGCGATCACCGGAAGCACAGAATTGGCGCAGGCTGGAGGCGTGGACCATTACTCCGCGGCGGAACTGGAGCAGATGGCGCACAAGCTGGAGCAACAGGAAAGTTTTCGCACCACTGGATCAGCCGCTGCAACGTTGGACAAATATCCGGGCAGCTTTACGATGCTGACCGTGCGCAACAGTCAGCGGCGGCGCCGAATTGCACGAATACTACGCCGATATCTTCTTCGTCGTCGACGGTGAAGCGACGCTGACCAGCGGTGGCACATTGCTCGATCCTAAGACAACAGCTCCGGGCGAGATACGCGGAAGCGCCATCTCTGGTGGGGTGGAGCAGAAACTTGGCAAGGAGGATGTGGTGCATATTGCACCCGACACGCCGCACCAGCTTTCCGTTCCCAAAGGGAAAAGTTTCACCTACTTTGTCGTCAAAGTGAAGGAATAAGTTTGATCGCATCGCGCGACAAGCGCGCATGTTCGCGAAATGAAGCGAACGATTGCGACAAGGAGCAAGCGTGCAACTTAGAAAATTTGCCGCAGTAGCGGTGGTTCTGGGGCTGGCATCCGGCATGTCGGCGCAGCAGACTACGGTGGTTGTCAAGCCAGTCGAGATTCACGACGTCCTGATCAATCCGGGCATTGGATTTATGACGTTTCAACGTTTTAACGGCGATGCGTTGAATGGCGGGACGAAATGGACCGAGGGATTTCCGATCCAGTATCAGCAGCCTTCCGGAACTCTGGAGAACAAAGATTTTCCCGAGACGAGCATTGCATATTTTCGTGTCTATTGGAGATTTCTGGAACCGGAAAAAGGCGTCTACAACTGGGGAGTTAATCGACAAAGCGCTGCAGACCGCGAATGCGCGTCACCAAACATTGATGTTGCGTATCGCGCCGCACGGCACCGATGCTGCCAGCGATGTGCCTGGCGTGGTACCGGCAGGAGACCGGCGAGAAATATCACAAAATTCCCGGCGGGTGGGACGCAACCACCGGCAAGTGGCTGATCAATCCTGAAAATCCTGCGTATGCAAAAGAATTTGGCGATTGCATTCGAGCGCTCGGCAACCGCTACGATGGAGATCCTGACCTGGACCTTGTCGACATTTCAATTCTGGCTGCATGGGGCGAGGGAGCCGGAACGAGCCTGCTGAGTGACACGACGCGGCATACGCTGATCGATAGCTATACGGACTCGTTTCACAAGACGCCGCTGGTCACGCAACTGGGCGACGAAAAAACTGTGGCGTACACGCTATCCAAATCCTATGAAGGCGCGAGCAATGACGCCGCCCCAAACCAGCGGGCCGCAAGTCTTGGGGAGGAGCTGCCGCACGTCGGCTGGCGCGCGGATTGCCTGGGAGACATGGGCTCCTTCAGCAAAACTTTCAACCTGATGACGGATGTCTATCCCGAGGCGATCGTCAACCTTGGGCTTGCCGATGCATGGAAGACGGCGCCGGTCACGATGGAAGCTTGCGGCGTGATGCAGAACTGGAAAGATCGAGGATGGGATTTGGAGTACATCATCGATCAGTCGATCAAGTGGCACATGTCTTCGTTCAATGCGAAATCGTCGCCGGTGCCGCCGGAGTGGCGTGCGCAGGTGAACGAGTGGTTGAATCGCATGGGATACAGGTTTGTGTTGCGCCGCTTCACATATCCTGCGACGGTCGATGCCAGCCGCAACCTGGCCTTCACCTCCTGGTGGGAGAACAAAGGGGACGCGCCGGCCTACCGCCGTTACCCGCTCGCGCTGCGGCTGAAGAACGATAAGAGCTCCGCGATCCTGATGACGAATGCCGATGTTCGCACCTGGATGCCGGGCGACAATCTTTATGACAATGCGGTCTTCGTTCCGCGATCACTGCCGAATGGCAACTACACATTGGAGATTGCTCTCGTCGACCGGGCAACGCGCGAACCCAAAATTAAACTCGCTATTGCAGGAAGGGAAACCGATGGGTGGTATCCGATGGGTACGATCAAGATCAGCACAGCTGAGGCTGCCGCGAAACAGTGAGCATCGCGCTTGAGACGGATAGCATGACTTGCTGCCTGCGCCGTCACGGCACGCTTAACGAACAAGTTTGAGCATGCCAAATTGTTCTGGAGCGTGAAAGCTGGTCTGGCGAGGAGGTTGCCAAGCGATCTCCACCGGCTTTGTGCCTTGGCTGCGGAAAAAGTTGATGCGAAGAAGATTGCCGGCTCTGGCCTCGCCTGCCTCGAGGGAGGCGTAGGGAATCCGCATCGATCCGTACCAGATTTTCTTGTCGTGGTCGATGCGAGCGGCAACCTGGAAGCCCGATTTCCACGATGTCAGGGCGACCTTATCCGGCTGCTTCAGATCGATATCAAGATCGAGCCATTCGCCTTGCGGAGAAAGCTCAAACTCCTTGTATCGGTCGATGGGACCTTCCGGGGACCCGATGAAGGCTTCGGCAACATCCCAGTTCCATAAGCCGCCGGTCGGTTTGTCCAGCACGGGATTCGGCTTCAGATGAAGCTCCTGATATGGACAGACGAACAGGAAGTAGAGATGAGAAGGAGTCCATCGGGACCGAATTTCCGTGGCATGCCCGTCAACTTTGTTACCGTACGCATCGTCACGCATCCAGGTGATTGGGGCATCGCGCCAGAATTCCGACTGGGGATCGGTACCAGCGGCGGAAGCGTCTTCAACAAAATTTGAAATGGCCTGCGGCAGGTCATAATGCATTCTTCGGTCTCTCCTGGAACTCTGAATCTGGTGAGCTGGCGGGTCTGCCTTCACCTTACCGCAAGAGCGAATACGTCTCCAGCCAGGTTGCGGTTGATTACGAGCGTTTTGTTTCATTTCTCCGTATATAATCGTTTCGATATCCAGAAGATTGGTTCCCGGGTCACCTAAACGCAACCAGATCCAGGATGGGTTTCGGCGTCGTTCGTCGCGCAAGATTGTACGATCAGCATGTATTTTCTTACCCGAAAAGAGAGAATCGATGAAGTTGTGGCTTCTACTGTTTGCAATGGTGATGCCCTTGGGTTTGCCGCAATGCCATGCGGCCGATGTCGCCGCGAAGACGGCAATGTCGTCTGCGATCACGGTGACGGAGGGCGAGATCACCATCCCCACATACGAACAGGTGGGCAGATATATGCAGCCGCCACTATTCAACGATTCGACGATGACCGGACTGTATCCATTCACCACCTATAAGAGGCAATTTAAAGAAGGCAGCCCATTCCCCGAAAAGTATCAGGCCGTCTTTGTTGACAGTCGGTATTTCAAGCTGACCTATATCCCGGAACTGGGCGGTCGGTTCTTCTCTGTCTATGACAAAGTGCATCATCGACAGATGTTTTATCGAAACGATGTGATCAAGCCAACCCAGTTCAACCCGCGCTTTACCTGGCCGCAGTCTGGCATTGAACTGACCGGCCCTTACGACGCCCACTCCCTCACCTGGAAGGGCGAACCCTATTGGTCGCACACCATCCTGAAGCATAAGGATGGCAGCGTCTCGGTGCTGTTGGGCGAAGAGGATGCGTTCTACCACATGGACGTGACCTATACCGCGACGCTCTATCCCAATGTCGACGCGATGGAGATCATCACATTTTGCTACAACGGCACCGATGGGCAAAAGCCGCAGATGTTGTGGTCGAATGCAGCTTTTCCGGTTACGCCTAAAACGCGCTTTCTGTATCCCATGACGCAAACTGTGGGCCACACCACCGGCGTGGTTTCTCCATGGCCTATCTATAACGGAGTGGACCTGAGCTGGGCGCATAACAATATGCACATGCTGGGCGTGTTCGGCATCGACAGCTTCGACAACTACGGCGGCTCGTATGAGTTTGATCACGACTACGGAGTTTTTCGCTACGCTGACCGCCGCGTTGTTCAGGGTATGAAGATGTGGACGTTCGGCTTTGGTCGTGGTTCATCGGAAGTGGAGCACAGCTATACCGACAAGGCCGGCCCGTATTTCGAAGCGCAAAGCGGCCGCATGGTGTGGGACGGGCACTATGAATGGGTGTATCCGCACGAAGTGGAACAGTGGCATGAATGGTGGATTCCGGTGGCCGGAATCAACGGCCTGACCACCATGAGCAAAGAGGTCGCGTTGAATGTGGATGTGCAGCAGGGCTCGACCGGCGAGAAATCATCGATTGAGCTGGCGCTGTCGCCTGTGGTTCCAATCCAGAATGCCAAGCTGGTGGTGAAAGCTGCCAGCGGGGAACTGCTGAACGCGACTGTGAACCTGATCCCGGGAACCCCGGTCAAGAAGACCGTCGACAATGTCGGCGCTGCCGATCTTGCATCGCTGAACGTGCAGGTACTGGGACCGGATGGGAAGCTGCTTCTGGCATACACCAAGCCCACTACTCCGCCGGGCGGAGACATCACTCCATTTGCCAAGGACCTGAAGGCCGCGCCCATTCCCCTGGACAAAATGACAGCCGAACAATTGGTTCTGGCAGCAGAGTTCAAGCAAAAGGACCTGAATACGGACGAGGCTGAGACGCTGGCCAAGCTGGCGCTGAAGCGGGATCCGGGTTACTCCGTCGCGCACCAGTTGCTGGGTGTCTTGGAGTACAACCAGCACCATTATCAGCAGGCGGTGGATCAATTTCAGCAAGCCGTGAATCGCAACCCGTACGCGTCGGAATCCTGGTACTATCTGGCGATCTGCCAGCTGAAAATTGGACAGCAGAAGCAGGCCGAACGAAATTTCTACTACATCTGGCCCGATAGCGTGTACTACGGCCCGCGCGAATATCAATTAGGCCTGCTGAATTTTCTACGGCACGACGATGCGGCAGCAGCGCAGCATCTCGCGGGGGCGATCAATTCCAACGGCAAAGACCTGAAGGCGCGGCTCGTGCTGGCGATGACGTTGCGCGATCAAGGAAATAATGCCGGCGCGCTGGAGCAACTTTCCAAAGTGGAGGTGATCGATCCCGCCGATCGCGTAGTGCAGGCGGAACGGTATTTTCTGACGGGCGATGCAGCTGCGAAAGCAAAGCTACTGGACCTGATGGGCGAGCAGTCAGAAAGCGCGATCGAGGTGTCGATTTTCTATAGCTCGCTGGAGCGGTGGAAAGATGCGGCTGCAGTGCTGAAGTTGGTCGAGCCTCCACATAACAAAGATCCATGGGGAACGCCGCCGATTTATTACTATGCGCTGGCGTACGACTTAAAACAAGCGGGCGAGACTTCGGCCGTAACGGAATATCGCAAGAAGGCGCAGGCGGCGGCTGGAATTGTCGAACGCTTCCCCTATCGCGCAGAGATGGAAGCACCGCTGGCCGACGCCGTGAAAGACAACCCGAATGATACGGCCGCGCGGTACGACCTGGCTTGTCTGCTGTATTATCGCGGACACAAGACGGAGGCCATTCAGCAGTGGCAGGCCATCAACCAGATCAATCCGTCCGACTTCGCCGCGCGGCTCGCGCTAGGATTGGCCTACGAGGAAGATGGAAAGCTCGAGGCCGCGGTTCCGGAATTGCAGAAGGCGGTCGCGTTGAATCCGGAGAGCGCCGAGACGCTGGATGATCTTTCGGATCTCTACGCGCGCACTGGCAAGTTCGACGAGCAAGTGGCGCTGTTGCAAAAAGCTGTTGCACGCAACCCGAAGAATGACCATCTGGTTGAGGGATTGTTGACGGCCTATTTAATCCAGGGAAAGTTCCAGGCGGCGCAGGACATCATCGATGATCACACGTTCCTTCCTGTTCACCGGACCTACACCTTGCGCGACGAGTTCCGTGAGCTGAAATACGGTCAGGGCGCGCAGGCTTTCAATAAGGGGAACTACGAGGAGGCGCTCAACTTTTTCCAGTCTGCGCTCAAGCCGCCTCCGTCGCTGGGCATGGATGACTTCGAACTGCAGTCGGCGCCGCGAATTTATTACTACATCGGCCGCACCTACGATGCCATGGGCAAGAAGCAGGAAGCCGAACAGGCCTACAAAGACAGCGTCCGGGGGGTGGAACAACTGACCGGAGGCGATAGCGACAGTTACAATCCGGAGAACTTTTTTATGATGTTCTCATTGAATCGCCTCGGGCGTCAGAAGGAAGCGGAAGCCATGGTGAAGCAGTTCCAGACCGTGGCGGAGTCGCGGCATGAGTCCGCCGATCCGATGTATCGAGCCCAGTCGTACTACTTGCAGGCTTTGGTAGATGCATATAACGGCAACATGGATGACGGCCCACAAGTTGATGGCGCAGGCAGTGCAAATTGAGCCGGATTACATTGGACCGCGCTTCGAGTTGCGAGGCGATGCGATCGATCCCACGAAAGACGTGGCGAGTCACTAGCCTTTCGTATTCTGTGGGGAGCGGAACACCGCTCTCTCACTCGCAGGTTTTTGTAGAAGCGATTCGCGGCTGCACGTGGAATCAACGTTGCGGAGCGTTTCTGCCCGGAGAACACTAGCATGAGGAAATTCAGTGCAAGTGTATGGTTGCTGCTCGTTGTATGCCTTGGTTGTTGCCGGGCATCCGACTTGTTGGTCGCTTCGGCCTATCACCGGCCCGATCCGTTCGGAAGCTTCGTTGCCAGCGATCTTGTGGGGGCAAGCTGGAGTAAATCGATTCAACTTACTTCCGCGCGCGGCGGCTACGTTTCGTTTCAACTTGTCGTCAAGTCGGATACTGCCTGCAGCCATTGCAAGCTTTCCATTGAATCTACTCGGCCAGTAGATGTTTATCGCGAGTGGTTCCACTTCAACACGCCCGACAAGCATTACTACCCGGACGCGCTGATTCCGATCCATCTTCCGTTCAGCTTCCAAATGCCCGATCCTGAAAATGCAGTTCAAGGCCAGAAAGTGCGCGCGTTCTGGGTGGATGTTTGGATTGCCGCGGACACCAAACCGGGCGAGTACCATGGCCGCGCTCGACTCAATGACGGCTCCGCGCGCAAGACTGTTTCGTTCACGATTTCCGTATCGGCCGCGCAAATTCCGGCACAGGACGTCCTCGATATGGATTCGAATTCCTACGGCGATGGCTGGCTGCAAGCGCAATATCCGAAAGCGCTCGCGGGATCGGGCCGTGCCAAGGAAGACCAACAGTTTCACTTGATTCAGCAGTATTATCGGTTGTTTTACGAGAACCGCGGCATCTATCACGTGCTCGGATACGGTCATTCTGGATATGTCGATCCAGGGTTTGCGCCGGAAATGGCGGGGACGGGCAAAGAGAAGCATATTGCCAGCTGGGATAAGTTCGATCGGCTGTTTGGGCCAGTGTTAGATGGGTCTGCCTTCAACCACACGCGGCGCGGCCCACACCCGATTCCGTTCATGTACATGCCTATCAATCCGGAGTGGCCGGCGAATTATTTGTGGTGGGGCGAGCCGGGATATCAGACGGAATTTACGAATGTCGTGGGAGAAATGGAACGCCACTTCCGCGAAAAGAGCTGGACAAACACCCGGTTTGAAGTGTTCTTCAATCAAAAGAAACGCTACAAGGGCTTTGAGTGGGACGGGGATGAAGTACGTTTCCCCAAGGACGACGCGTACTTTCTCCTCTATCACGACCTGCTGATGAACTCGTTGCCCAAAACGACTCCCGTCCACTTTGTCATGCGCGCGGATACCAGTTGGACCATGCAGCAACAGATGCACAGCCTGAAAGGCGTCATCGGATTATGGTGCGCCAGCGGCGGAATGTTCACCTGGTATCAGGATGAACTGCCCGCGCTGAAACAGCAGGGAGACATCGTTTGGATCTACGGAGGAACGCCGCCGGTTCAGGATGTATCCTCTTCGATCGCATCCGATCCACTGCGCGCTTGGATCTTCGGTGTCGATGGCTTCGTACGTTGGCTGGCGGTCAGCCCGGGACCCCATCCATTCCAGGCGCTCTCGAATGGCGGCTCGGAGACGCTTGCGTATTCCGGCGAGCGCTTCGGAATCGAAGGACCAATTCCGAGCATTCGATTGAAATTGCAGCGAAACACAGTTCAAGACCTCGACCTGCTAGAGGAGGAGGCGAAGCAAGGCTCTCGCGAAGCCATCCAGGAAGAGGTTGTCGGGTTATTTGACAATACCAAGCTTTCGCAGTGGAAGCACTCACCTTCACCTCCGCCTCCCGGAAAGCCGGTCGATTGGACCAATGCCGACATCGGTGACGCATTGAAACCGTACGATGCGCAGTTTCCAATTCCACAGCCGGATGCCTGGCAGCGTGTCCACGACTTTGCCGTGAAGCAGGCTGGGAGGAAGCCATGAAACTCGCGGTCTTGATTCTAGCCGGTTGCCAACTCGCATTCATGTTAGCGTGCGGCGGTACGGCTGCGGTCGCCCAGACGGTTTCGTCCTCGCCGGCAAATACGGCCGAGCAAAAGCGAGACTTGCAAGAGATTGCCCGCGTGGCGACAGTGATGGTCGATGGCGATGTATGTCAGCACATTGTGACGCAGCGCGCGCTGCAGCATATGCTGCATTCGGATCCCCGCGATAATTGGCAGGCTGGCGATAACTACGATGTGCATGCCGCCCCGTTCATCCATACGAAAAAGACGCTGATACGGTTGTCGATGCTGGCGCCCTATCCGGTCGATGTGAATCTGTGGATGCCGGTTCCAACCACGCAGGATATTCAGGTTGTGATTCGCAATAAATATGATCTGAGCCAATTCTGGAATGGGGCACTGGAACAGCCGATGCCGCCGGAAATGCGCGAAGTTCTGCAAAGTGGAAAAACACTGACGGTTCAAAAATCGTCAGAAATGATTTCAGTGCTGGCACCGGTGCGCAACAGCTTGAACGAGATTGTTGGGTTGGTCGAAGTGGTCAGCAGCACCGCTCCGCCTCGGCACGACGAACAATGATGAGAATTTTGAGGAGACCAATGGTGAACTGGATGAAGAAAGTTCTGACGATTTCGGCTGCAGTAATGACAATGGCTCTCGCGGTTCCTCCGGCGTCGGCCGCCACCCAACCAGTAAACACATCGGGCGATGCCATTAAGCCATCAAAGCTCATTTTGCCGTCGGTCGTGCTGCCGCGAACAGGCGAAGTTCCGGTGATTTATGACCTGAGCCAGGGATTTACCGGACATGCAGACCTACATCTCATCTGGACCGACAGCCTGGGCCGGGTGGTCGAGGACAAAACAATACCGGCGGATTTGCTGGACGAAACGCAGATCACCTTTCAGATCAATCTGGCAGATGCAATCGCAATGAGAAACCACCTGGAAGCGGATCTTTCTCTGAACGGAAAGGACGTCAAGGGCGCGCCTTACGCGAGGCAGGAAAAGGCGGAGATTGACTTTGTTGCGCAGCCGCCTTTTACCGGGTGGAAAGATTACGTCATCATGATGTGGCAGAATTACCCGGAAAATCTTATTCCCGGCCTGCAAAAATTGGGGGTCAACGGAGCGACCTATTCGAGCCGTAATATTGCGTTGCCGGATTTTCTGATCAACAACAACATGCGCTGGTATTCGGAAAGCCTGGCGACCGATTACTATTCCGAATATCACCGGTGGCGTCCGGATCGCGCGGTCGGCTGGTCGTTCATCCAGGCCAAGAAGCTGTATCAGGAACACCCGGATAGCCTGGTGGCTTTCAAGCGGCACCCCAGCTTCTGGGATCCTTACTGGCGTCAGATGATTCACGATCGCGGGCTTGCGACGGCGGAGCGCCTGGCTCCCTATCGGCCTTATTTCTACAGCCTGGCGGATGAATCGGGTATTGCCGAGTTGGAGGCGCAATGGGACTTCGATTTCTCCGATGAATCGCTGGTGCCGATGCGGCGGTGGCTGCGGGCTCAATACGGCAGTCTGGGCGCGCTGAATCAGGAGTGGGGCACGAACTTTACCGATTGGAATCTGGTGATGCCGCTCACCACGAATCAGGCCATGAAACAACCGGGCGACAATTTTGCCGCCTGGGCAGATTTCAAGAACTGGATGGACATCTCCTATGCCGATGCGCTGAAGATGGGCGCGGACTCCATTCGCGAGGGCGATCCGCATGCCTACGTGGCCGTCGGCGGTGGGCAGATGGCGGGATGGGGCGGATATGACTACGCGCGGATCACGAAGGCGCTGACCGCGATTGAGCCTTATGACATTGGAAGAAACGTCGATATCATTCATTCGCTCAACCCGGCCATGCCCATCCTGAGCACAGGATTCGCCTCTGGACCGCAGGAGGAGCATCGGGTCTGGTACGAACTGCTGCACGGCAATCGCGGGCTAATTATCTGGGACCAGGATCATGCCTATGTACAGCCAGATGGACAGGCGGGTCCAAGGGGAGAAGCGGCCAGCAAATACTATAAAGAAATCCGGGACGGAGAGGGTGCGCTGATCATCAACAGCCACCAAGTGAACAATCTGATCGCTATCCATTACTCACAGCCCAGCATGCGCACCCAGTGGATGCTGGAACGGCGTCCGGACGGTGACGCGTGGATGACCCGTAGTCCAGCTTACGAGCGGTCCAACAACAATTTCATGCGCCTGCGCATCTCTTGGAGCGAGTTGATTGAGGATGAGGGATTGCAACCGAATTTCATTTCCTACGATCAGGTGGAGAAGGGCAGATTGCTCAAGAGCGGCGACCATGTTGTGGTGCTTCCTGAATCGAGTTCGCTGTCGCCGGCGGAAGTGGAAGGGATTCGCGAGTTTGTTACCGCGGGCGGCGTTGCCATTGCGGTTGGAGTGCCCGGAACCTACGACCAGCACGGCAAGAAACTTCCGCAATCTTCGCTGGCGGACCTGTTTGGCGAGCCGCAGACCAACGACGTAAACGTGCATAATTACGGAAACGGGAAGGCGATCCTGCTGAAAACAGATATCGTCAGCTATCTGCAGGACCGTCTGGAGGGTAAGGAGGGCCCGATTCACCAGGAGATCGAGGATCTTCTACGGTCGAATGGAGTCCGTCCGCAGTTTGCCGTAGAAGATGACAAGGGTCACTCGGTGGTAGGCATTGACGCCCACGTGTACGCCAATGGGGGAGTGAGAATCATTGCGCTGGAATCGAATCCGCAATTGCGCGTAAATGAATTGGGACCGCCGGATTTCCGTTCGAATTCCAGATTTTCCAAGCCCGTGACCGTCCATTTGCACCTGCCGAATGCGATGTATGTATATGACACTCGTGCGCATCAAGCACTCGGACAGAAGAAAGAGTTGACGTTGGCGGTTGATCCAAATTCGCCCACAATCCTGGCGACGAGCGATACGCCGCTTCCGGAGATGCAGGTTTCAGTTCCGGAGCAAGTGCAGCGTGGCTCGGTCGCGAACATTGCAATCCATGCGCTGCCGGCTCAAGCAGACGTGAGTATCTTCCATGTCGATGTTATCGATCCCAAGGGAAATCCCGTGCTGTACTACTCAGGCAACTTGATCGTCAAACATGGTGGGGGGATCAAGTCGATCCCGCTCGCCGTAAGCGATGCGGCGGGTAAGTGGACCGTGGTTGTCCGCGACATCTTAAGCGGGCAGGCGGTGACACAAACGATGAACGTGGAGTAATGAAAGCGCGTCTGCGAAAAGGAATCGATCGATGCATAGAAAAATTGTTTGGATGATTGCAGTTGCTGCCTTGGCTCTCACGGTCCCTCGCTGCTCGCGTGCGCAGGTGTATTCGCCGCAGATCACTAAGGTCGGTCAGGTGGACACCAGCAACATGACGAGCCTGGTGCAGGGGATTTATCAGCAATACCATGCCAAGACCGACCGCGAAAAAGCGGAAGCGATCTGGCGCTTCTACCTGACGGATGGAAGATTCGTGAAGCCGGGAATGTTCTATCATCTGCTGGGCTACGCCTACGAGGAGCCGAACGGTCAAGTGCTCGATCCAATGAAGCTGCTGAATAGTTATGGTTTTGGGCTTTGCTATCAGGATGGGCCCTTGATGGCGGCTACATATGATGCCGGGGGGTTCAAGCATTCGCGCGTGTGGTTCCTCACTGGGCATACCGTTGCTGAGGTCTACTACGACGGCGCGTATCACATGTTCGATTCCGATGAGTTGGGCTATAACCCTATTGGAACCGGCCCGTTGAAGCGGCGTGATGTCGCCTCTGTCTGGCAGTTGGAACATGACGGCAACATCATCACGAGGAATGTCACAGGGCCGACAACGTCAAACCCGAAGACTGTCGACTATCCATGGTATCCGGCGGACGTTCGCGCGGGAGATATGAAGGGTCTCGCCGAGCTGTACACGAGTATCAACGATAACTATCTCTACGCGTACCGCCGCTATCCCGAGGGGCGAACGATGGATTTTGTTCTGCGGCCGGGCGAGCGCATGATTCGCTATTACCGTCCCACGCCCGCGGGAACGTTCTATCTGCCGTACACCTACGACGGCAAGGACTGGAAGATTCCTGCGGATTTTGCGCAGTTCAGGTTGCCGCCTTCGAACGGCCCGCGCAGCGAGAAAGATGCGCGTACATGGGCCACGGGCAAGATTGAATACCGACCCACCGGCATTTCCAGCGATCTAATGCGCAAGGGCGACGACGTCACGTATACCTTTTCCATGCCGTCTCCTTACGTGATTATCGATGCACATTTTTCTGTACAAGCCGTACTGCCAACAGCGCAGGACAAGATGACGGCTGCGACTTCCATCGATGGCGGCCGCACCTGGGCAGAAAGCGCGTCGCTCACCGGCCCATTCAACGGCCCCTGGGAGACTCATGCAGCGGACCTGCCGGGTGCACAGGGCCGTCGGACAGCCGTGTCGGGAACGTATGGATATCTGGTTCGCTTTTCACTGCACGGGGCAGCGAATCAGTCGCTGTCGCTGCAGAATGCGTTCCTCACCACGATATTTCAGCTGAATCCGCGAACGATTCCTGCGCTCACTCCCGGTGAAAATCAATTCGAATATCGCGCCGGGAAAGATGTCAGGACGGAGTTGCCAGTGCGCCCCTCGCATTTGAACGAGTACGCTTCCAAAGTGGGAAATGCCAGCTACGTGTCTCAGGATGGACAGGGCTACTGGGTCAACGACGGGGATCACGCTGGAGACGTCATCTTTGAAGTCTCCGCCCAGAATCGCGATCTCAGCGGCTTCGATGTCGGTGGCAGGTTCCTCGACCTGACCGGTGGAATCGCTCCCAACAAATTTACGGCCGAAATTCGCCACGTCACTCCATGGCCCGCGAATCGCAAGGGACCGGGCTCAGCGTCAATCTCATGGTCGACCAGTAGCCGTGGGCCGTGGAAAACATTGTGGACCTACGATCCCAAGGTGACCTGGCTCGACGGCCAGCCGATCAAGCAGGTGCTGCGCTGGCCGGAGGTAGACCGCAGTGTGCGAAATCTGCCCGCAGGAACGGAGCACGTCTACGTTCGCTACCAATTCGACGGGCTGGCCATCGATCATTTTAGGCTCGCCAGCATTCGTCCGGAAAACCCTTCGGCGACCCAACATCTGAAGATCACAGAAATCTGGGAGGAGAATGGCAATCAACACGAGTTTCACAAAGACATCACCGACGCGAACGTTGCGCAGGCGTACCAGATTTCTATTCCCAAGCAGGCGGATGTAACCAACGTGGCATTCATTCTCGACTGCCCGTCAAAATAAAATTGGTCGGATTACGATAGAAAAGGGACGACGCGTTCCGAACGAATCGAATTGCCGTTACCTTGCCAAGAAATATTCCCCGTGTGACCGAACGAGTTGCGATGTGCGGCGTTACCATGGCAGAGGATCGGCCATCGTTTGTAGAACAAGGAGTGTTATTGATGTCGTCTACTCGTCGTGATTTTCTAGCGGGCCTTGGCGCCGCAGCCGCAGCGGTTTCTGTCCCAGGGCATGCTGCGCGGGCTCTTGCCGGTGACTCATTGTTGTATCCTCCCGCAGATTTGTCTTACTTCGACACGCCAATCCATCACGGACCGATGAAGATCCAGATTGGCTACGCCACGATTACGTGGAAAGAAAACGACAACCAGGCGATCGAGGATATCTCCGCTGTTGGCTATCCCGGCATCCAGCTGCGTGCCAACGTTCTCGGAGAATATCCTGATCCGCAAGCGCTGAAAGGTGCATTGGCGAAGCACCATCTGACCTTCGTAGCCCTGTCTAGTGGAGATGCTCCACTGGACCCCGCAGGCGAGAAAAAAAGTCTGGAAACCCACGCCACGCATGCTCGCTATCTGCATCAGGCAGGCGGAAAATATCTGCAGGTCATTGGCACATTCGCCCAGAAAAGCTACACCTCCAGCGATTACAAGCGGGAGGGCATGCTGCTGACGGAAATCGGCAAGCGCGCCGCCGACTACGGCATCCAGACGGGGTTCCACAATCACATGGGATCGATCGGGCAAACTCCGGAGCAGGTGGACGCGATTCTTGATGCTGCCGATCCTCGCTATGTGAAGCTGGAATTGGACACCGGACATTACCAGCAAGGAGGTGGCGATCCGGCGGAGGCCATTCGCAAATATCATGACCGACTGCTATTTTTGCACCTGAAAGATGCGGAGCCGGCGGCGACAAAGAGCGGTTATCAGTTTGTCGAGCTAGGGCAGGGAAGAGTGAACTTCGTCGCAATCTTCGATGCGTTGCGAGCTACCAACTTTAGAGGTTGGGGCGTGGTGGAACTGGATGGGGAGCGAACCGGCACGAATCGCACGCCGAAACAGTCGGCGGAAATGAGTAAGAATTATTTAATCCACAAGCTAGGAGTGCAGGTATGAGCTGTCCATTTCGCGTTGCTGTCATCAATGACGAAATCACTCAGGATTTTGGCCGCGCGTGCGAAATCGCGTCGAAAGATTTTGGCCTGAACTGGATTGAACTGCGCGGCATGTGGAACAAGAACATGGTCGATCTGGACTCATCGGAGATCGCGGAAGCGCGGAAGATTTTGGAGAAGAATAAGCTGCGCGTGACAGATATCGCCAGCCCATTGTTCAAGGTGGATTGGCCGGGCGCGCCGATTTCAAAGGTTTCTGAACGGCGTGACCAATTCGGCGCGGACTTCGGTTTCAAACAGCAGGAGAAAGTGCTGGAACGGTGCATTGAACTGGCGAAAGCATTTCAAACGGATCGCATTCGCTGTTTTGATTTTTGGCGGCTGGACGATCCGAAGCCGTATCGGGCGGCGATCAATGACAAGCTGCGTGAGGCTGCGGAACGGTGCGCGAAGAGCGATAAGATTCTGTTGCTGGAAAATGAAATGTCGTGCAATACAGGCACCGGAGAGGAAGCGGCGGCTGTGCTGCACGCGATTCCGAACAAGAATTTCATGCTGAACTGGGATCCGGGCAATGCGGTTACGCTGGGCAGCACGCCATATCCGAATGGCTTTGATTTATTGCCGGAGAAACGCATTGGTCATTGTCACTGCAAAGACGCTGTTCGCAAGCCGGGCGGTGGGTATGATTGGGCTCCTGTAGGCGCCGGAATCGTCGACTGGGTCGGGCAGTTCCGCGCACTCAAGCGCGACGGGTATCACTATGCCGTCAGCCTGGAGACACACTGGCGCGGCGCGGGAACGGCCGAGGCTTCGACGCGCATCAGCATGAAAGGTCTGAAAGCCACGCTGACAAAGGCAGGAATTCAGTGCTAAAAATCGGTTCGCTGCATTGGACTAATTCAGAGTCGGCAGAAGTGAGGCGCCGCCTGAGAGGAAGATGATTCCCATCGCCAAGCTGTAGATTGCCGTGAGCGCGGAGACGACGCGCAAAAATTGCGGGCGATGCCGCGATACCCCGAATAGTCCGGCCGCCGATGCCGTCATCACTGCATTCATTGTCAACAGTCCCGCGAGGAACATTCCCAGCCCCAGCATGCCGAGAGCAGCGCCACCGAGATTGGCTGCAAGCAGAAAAATCATCAACTGGCTTGGCGTTTCCGCGCCCAGGCCATGGATCACCCCGATCACAAAAACGGAGCGTGCATCGAAATTTCTTGGCGGTGCGTAGGCCTCGACCGGAGCCCCTTCTTCACGCCGCTTGAATGCCAGTCGCGCACGATGGTAGCCGGCGTGGAGCAACATGTAACGGCTCTTCGGCAGCGTGTCCTCCGGGCGGAACACCAAGGTCCCCAGCACGTAGATTCCGAGAACCACCAAGGTGACCCCGACCAGCCGCTCTGCCCACCGATCGATGCCAGCAGGCAGGCTGATCCCCAGCAATATGACGATCGAGCCGAGTCCCGCGACGGTGAGCGCGTGACCCAGGGCATAGATCATGCCGAGTTTCATGGCGATACGTTTCGACGATTGCACGCTGACCACATCGGTGATCGCGGCAATGTGGTCGTAGTCGAAGCCGTGGCGAAAGCCGAGCACTGCTGCGGTGAGCAGGGCGGCGTAGAGGGTAGTGTGCGTCGTCAAAATATCTTTCGCGATCGATGGCGTGCTGATTTATTTTCGGCTTGCTGCGGCGGTCATTAACAAATTCTGGGCAACTGCTCGCCGAACATCACATCCAAAATGCGCGTGCCACCCACTCGGGTCTGCATCCGCACATGCCAGAATGTTCTGAAACGACTTCTCCAATCATTTTCGCATCCCGGCCCAGCGGATGATCTTGCACGTCCCACGAGCGGTACGGCGAACGTGAGCGGCTATCTCCTAGGGTATACGACGGGGGCGCGATAGGTTGGTCCACAGAAAGAAGAGCCGCCTCCGCACATCGATCGAAGGACCAACCGCATCTAAATCCGGATGAAATCGATCGTCATTGCAACACTCGGCTTGATCACGCTTTGTGGTTGTGCTCCTTCAAGTCCGAGTCCCGACCAGATTCGCCAGCAGACCGCAAAGGCGACGGCGGCTGCAGCGCGCGACACTAAGGCTGTTACGCAGGGAATCGCACAGGGACTCAAAACGAAGGGCCCGCTCAATGTTAACCGTGCGACGAAAGATCAACTGGAGACATTGCCGGGCATCGACGGTGCCGCTGCGGACAGAATTATTTCGGGCAGGCCTTATCAGAATTCGGAAGAGCTTCCGCGCCGGCATATTATTTCGCGAGCCGAGTATCACCAGATTGCAACCAAGATTGAAGCGCGATGAAGCTGGCGGTCGCGATTGATCCGCACCGCTGAGACTCTGAAGGCCTCGGCGTCGCAGTACGCAAGAACCGCAGTAGTTCAGCGTGATTTCAGCTCGATGCCAATTCTTTCGCCCGTTGTGCTGCGCGCATCACTGCTTTGATCAGCGTGACGCGCACGCCGCCTTCTTCCAGTTCCAGAATGCCGTCGATGGTGCAGCCAGCGGGTGTAGTGACAGCGTCCTTCAGCAGCGCTGGATGGCTGCCGGTTTCAAGCACCATGGTCGCGGCGCCCAACACCATTTGCGCTGCCAGCAGGGTGGCAATGTCACGCGGCAGGCCGACCTTGACTCCGCCTTCCGCGAGCGATTCCAGAATGATGTAGATGTACGCAGGGCCGCTGGCGGACAGTGCGGTGACGGCGTCCATATGTTTTTCATCCACGGTGACGGTGCGGCCAACGCTGGCAAAAACCTGTTCCGCAACCGCTAACTGCTCGTCGGTGACGAACTTGCCGCGGCACAGCGCAGTGGCTCCGCAACCCAGCAATGACGGCGTGTTGGGCATGGCGCGAATCACGGCCAGATCGATGCCTGCGGCTTTTTCGATGGCGCTGGTTTTGACCGATGCGGCAAATGAGATAATCGTTTTCTTCGCCGTCAGCGCTGGACGAATCTGCGCCAGAACTTCAGGAACTGTCTGCGGCTTGACGCCCAGCAGGATCAGGTCGCTGTTTCGCGCGGCGGCAAGATTGTCGGTCGATACAGAAACGCCCCATTGCTCCGTGAGCATTTTCGCGCGCTCCGGATGTTGCACGGTGGCACGGATGTTTTCCGGACGGAACAAACCATTTTTCAGGAATGCCTGCAGCAGAATGCCGCCCATTTTGCCCGCACCCAGCAAGGCTACCTTCGTATTGGAGGAGGCTGCCTCTTCCTGCTTGGATTTTTCTTTTTTCTTGGCCATCAACTTAGTTTCCTTCCGTCGTTCGACTAGAAATCTTGTGCAAACTGGCATGTCCAGCGGATTTCTGCTGCTGTTGTTGAATCCAGGCCTCTACGCGTTGCTGCAGAATATCGAGAGGTAAGGCTCCCGAGTCGAGCACTTCATCGTGAAAGGCGCGAAGGTCGAAATTCTTTCCCAGCGCTTTCTGCGCCTCGGCGCGCAGCTCCAGAATTTTCAATCGGCCAATGTCATAGGCCAGAGCCTGACCGGGCCACGCGATGTAGCGATCGACCTCTTCCTGAATGGTAATGTCATCCATTGCAGTGTGGTCGTGGAAGTACTGCACCATCTGGTCGCGAGTCCAATGCCTGTAGTGAACGCCGGTGTCGACGACTAATCGAACCGCGCGCCACATTTGATTTTCCAGCAGACCGTATTGGCTGTAGGGGTCTTGATAGAAGCCGACTTCCTTGCCGAGTTGTTCACTATAGAAAGCCCAGCCCTCGACGAACGCGGTGTACATTTCAAAGCGGCGAAATTCTGGAATCCCGGTCTGTTCCTGGGCGAGCGAAATTTGCAGATGATGGCCAGGGATGCCCTCGTGATACGCGATTGCTTCCACCTGGGTCAGCAGGCGCTTGCTGGCGTCGGTCGTGTTCACGCGAATTTCTCCGGGACGAGAGCCATCGGGCGTGCCCGGTTGATAGTCCGCCGGAACCTGATCGGCAGAGCCGAAGTTAGGCATGGCGACCACCTTGAGCGGTGCGTGCGGCAACTTGGTGATCAGGTCGGGCAGCTTTGGTTCCATCTGGTCCACATAGTGCTGGTATAGACCGATCAGCTGTGCGCCAGATTGTGCATGCTCTTTGGGATTATCGACGAGCGCTTCGTGAAAACTGCGCAGGTCCCTGTAGCCAAGCTGGTGTACAACGGCAAGCAATTGCGGCTCGATGCGCGCCACATCCGCCACGCCCATCTGGTAGACCTGCTCGGGCGTAAGGTCAGTAGTGGTGTAGCTCTGGACGAGATACGCATAGCACGCGTCTCCATTTTTCGTAGCCCAGATGCCCGCGTCTTTGCGCGCGTTGGGGATATATTGCGCGGCCAAATATTTCGCGAAATGTCTGAATGCAGGTTGCACCTGGGTGCGGATGGCGGTCAACAGCGCGGTACGAATCTGGGCGCGATCTTGCGCGGAGATGCTGGCGGGGAATCGCCGCAGCGGGCTGGCAAACGGAGAATCTTCCGGCTTGCCGGTTGCCAAAGCATTCACATGCGCCAGAACTTTCTGCATGATGAATTGCGGCTCGCTGTGGCCGGCTTCTTCGCCCAGCATCAGGTCTGTGCTGATCTGAAGAATAGCGGCAGGTACTTTGTTTAGGCGCGCAATGTAATGGGCATAGTCGTCTGCGGAGGTGAAGGACAGTATGCCGGCCAGCATCGGCAGATCGACTTGAATTCCGGAAAATTGGGTGACTGGAGTTTGCCAGGGCTCGCACGCGGAAGATTCCTGCTGATCGACCAGATCGTGCACCAGCAGGCGCTTGCTCAGCTTTTCCTGGTCGTTCATCCCGGTGGTATCGACGGAGCCAAGGCGTTCGATGAAGCGTTCACCGCGCGCCAGCGAGTCGTTGTAAGCCTCGTCAGAGTAGTCGGATAGCTGATCGTCATAGCGCTTGTCGCCGATGGTTGAGGCCATCTCTGGCGAGTGCTTGAGGGTTTCCTCCCAGTAGTCATGGAAGATCAGGTTCAGTTGCGTTACGCGATCCTGCAGTGTGTTTGTCTGGAATTGCGGCGCGGGGGCAAGATCCTTCGTCTTGAAAGTCTGCGACCATATTGTGCAGGGGAACAGAAGGCACGCTCCCAGCGTAATGAGCGGCGTGAGAGATGAATTACGCGAGCCGAAATGACGCGGAGCAAACGACAATTGTCTTGCGAGGGGCATGGGATGAGTGTAAATGCCAGCGAAGACGCTTGTAACCAAGCTCAGCGCGCGGCCACAGCAAGATGCGATCGAGCCGAAGCTGAACCGCGAAGACGGCCAAATTCCCAGGAAGGTCTAACTCTTCATGTGCAGCAGAATAACCGTCGCCTTTCCATGCCCGGGGACGGTGATGGTGAGCTGATTTCCATTACGCTGTGGCGTGAGGGAGGTTTTCTGGCCCAGGTCGATGGAGTCTACCTCAACCGACTGCACCGCACTCGCGTTCGGGAGTCGGGCAATCACTTGCAGATTGGGATCGAAACCGTCGGCATGGTTCAACGCACGCCAGGCGGAGATCATGGTGATCATGATGTCGCCATTTTTCAACTGGAAGATGTTGCCGTAGGTGTTCGCAGGCAGATCGAGCGCGTGCGGATAAAAAATCCACTTCTTGCCGGCAAACATGTTCACGTACGGCTGGTACATGTTGTGGAGTTTCTCGTTGTACGCGATGGTTTCCACCGGCAATGGTTTGCCATCTCGGGTGTGATCGGACACAAGCGAGTTGAAGGCTCCATAGCGCAGGCAGTGGAGATAGAGAATCTCCTGGTCGGCTGGGTTGCTGTCGAGAATCATCACGTGGCGCGTCAGGCCGAGATAGCTTTGCGTGGTGATCCATCCGGGGCTCACTTCATACGGCGCATTCTCCATCATCATGATGCCGTCGATGCCGCGCGTACTGGCGACCGTGACTGGCTTGTTCGCGGTGATGGTCATGCCGCGATCGTGTAACAACGGGCCAACATATTGATCCAGCATACGCCGGTACATGAACTCCGGATAGTAAGCCGGTTTGTTGTCGACCATAGTGATGCCGTCGTCGTGTGCGAAGTCAAACATGTAGCTGCGGCCGAACACATCCCAGAAAAAGCCCGCGGCGTCCGGATAGGACTGCACCATCTGTTTGGCTTCCTCGACCATGTGCTGACCGAATCCGGTGCTTGGGTCGGAGTTCATCAGCCAACAGGCGCGCTTGCTGGGATATTCCCGCCCACGCCAGGCCGCGATGGTCTTATCGTCTTCACTTTTCGCAATACTCTTTGAAAAATTCTGTTGGGCGTACCAGTATTCCGACTCGGTGGTGTTGTAGTAGAGAAACGTGCCGACGCCGGCTTCCTTACTCAAGCGGCAATGTTCCTCAATGGCGACGCGGGTCAAGGTAGGGCCACCGGGATCGGAAATGTCCGTCCAGCTCTTCATGTCCGGGGGTGGAATCATTTCGCCATACAAGTGATAGGGACTGTGATATTCCTCCCAGCGGACACTGAGGGCATATCGCTTGGCATACGCCTCGCGGACTTGCTGGGTCGTAAGCGAAGGATCCATCAAGTTGTCGCCATCGGTGTAGGCGCCATCCCATTTTTCAAAATTAGGATTGGGATCGAAGTAGGCTTTGTATTTGGAATAGAACCAGCCAAGCGACGGACGCCAGTTCGCCGGTTGCGCAGAAATCAGCAGGCTTGTTTCCAGGTCATGGGAGCTTCGAAGACCAAGGTCTTCATTGCTCACCTGAAAATACGGTCGCTCACTGGCAGGATATTGGCGCGAATTCCAATAGAAGTCCGCCAGGGCGCTGGTGTTGGTTAGAAACCGAATGCGGACGGCAGGGACTTCCAGCGGAGAAGCGATCGCGAGCGCCCGGTCGCTGCGTTTGGAGTAGAAGACCATCAATGGGACGGTGGTTCTCCATTCGCCTTCACCGATGGCGCCGGAGGTGGATTGGCCGTAGTCAATAGAGAACGGCAGCCACGGCTTTACACGAAATGGTGCGTTGGAAATCGGCGCCCAGGCTTCGCCGCCGAGCGGCAGCGGCACATCGTAGATGACGCGCACGGTGCGATCCGGGCCGGAAGTCTTCTTGATGCGCACGTTCCAGCGCACATCCTTCGGGCCGACAAGAAATGTCTCATGAACAATAAAATCCGCGCCGGGATATTGCTTGTCGAAGGAAAGGGTGTCGTTATCTCCATTTTTTGACTGCTTCAGGTTCGTGACCTTGCCAGGATCGGAGATGTCGCGAAACACGCGATTGCGCAATTCGTCATAGAGCGTGAGTCCGCCGATGCGCTTGCCTACGGTGAACGTCAGGCCTCGATTGCCGTCTGTGTCGGATGTGGCGTCGGCCAGCGTCTGGTTGCAATAGTCCTCATGGCTGACTTGATCGACGAGATGGTCGATGACTCCGGTCGACTTGGTCGACCGATAGCTGGAGGGAGTTATTCGCTGCCGTCCACTCGTTTTGAGAGCCCGAAGCAGCAGGCTGGCTCGCGCAAAGAGGCAAAGCGCTTGCCACCAGAAATGTTGCACAAGAAATCCGAAGGATTTTCATGGATGCAATCAATGTAATTCGCAGGGAGAGGAAGGTCAATTTTATTGGGAATGTAACGATTCGATTGTTACTCTGAAAGTCAGAACGGGTTGACTGGCAAGCGGCGGGACAGGCTCAACGCGCTGGAGATACGGTATCGTGTTGTTGAAGCTTTGGCTTGAGAGGGCTATGAAGAATTTTTCTCTTTTATCCTGCCTTGCAGTTCCCGCAGCCGTCGTTTTCTTTGTCGCCCTTCCGGCGCATTCACAAACTCAGGCCGCGTTGCCGCGCGCTCCGCAAGCACAGGTGACGACGCTGACCGAGCCCGGCTATTTCAGCGAGCCTTCAGTGGCGGTGAACCCAATCAATCCGAAGCAAGTGGTGGTGGCCTACCAGGTTCCAGCGCACATTGCCTATTCCACGGATGCGGGCGAGCATTGGGAAGACGCTGCGAATACCGCGCCGAAAGACTTCAAGGTCTCCGGGGATGTTTCCGTCACCTATGACAACCAAGGACATGCGATCCTTTGTTCGATTGCGTTCAACAAACTTGGAACCTTCAATTACTGGGGGCACGCGACCACGACGAATGCCGTTTTGATTCGCCGATCGTTCGACGGCGGCAAGACCTGGGAGCCTGCGCCAGTCACGGTCTCCCTGCAACCGCAGCAACCCGGCATTCCTATGGAGGACAAACCCTATATTGTGGCGGATACATCGCATGGCAAGTATGCCGGCAACCTTTATATCGCCTGGACCCGCTGGAGCCTTATCGACTCGCGCATGGTGCTATCGCGTTCTACGGACGATGGCAAAACCTGGTCGACGCCAACGGAAATCGATCAGAAGCCTGGATTGCCGCGCGACGACAACGGAGCCTTGGAAGGGTTCGACGGGGCCGTCGGGGCGGACTCGACCCTGTACGCGGTTTGGGCGGAGGGGAATCACCTTCAGTTCACTACCTCGCGCGATGGCGGCAAAAGATTCGCGAAGGTGAAAAATATTATTGGAAGCGGCCCGACAATGTTCGCGGTGCAGGATTTCGATCGCGCCAATGGATTTCCTCAAATCGCTGTCGACTCGCGCAGCGGCAACCACAAACACGCTCACCTGTATGTCACCTGGAGCGATTACCACAATGGAGATATCGATGTCTTTTGTGCGCGATCGGTGGATGGAGGCAAGAAGTGGAGCGCGCCGGTGCGGGTAAATAATGACACGATCCACGACGGCGCCGACCAGTTTTTCCAATGGCTCACGGTGGATCCGGTCACGGGCGCAGTTTCGATACTTTTCTACGACCGGCGTTTGGACCCAAAGAATGAGAAGACGCTGGTCACGCTGGCGCGTTCAACTGACGGCGGAAAGACGTTTCAGAACTATGCGTGGAGCGAGAAACCGTTCGTCGCTTCCGAGCAGGATTTTATGGGGGACTACAGTGGGATTGCGTCCTTCAATAACCGGGTCTACGGTGCCTGGGCAGAGGATACTGTGCCCAAGAAGAAGGAGCCTTCGGAACAGAAGAAGCCTTCTACTGAAGAGAAGAAGCCCTCTTCAGCCCCCGCAAAGGATCATTCCACAGATCACACCATTGTGCGTGTCGCAGTGGCGGATTTCTCCGTGGCCGCCGCTGCCAAGCAGTAAAAAAAGAGCAAACAGCCATGCGACAGTCAAAAAACTTATGTTGAAGCTGAGCAAGGCTCAGAGCGACAATTGGTTGGAATTTTGCACAGAGGACGCTGCATTCTGTTCGCGATTCCATGGGTCTATTTTCGCGTTTGTTGCGTCCAACTAGGGTAGAGAAGCCGGGGCGAAATTTCTCGGATTCGGGTACACTTCTTAATATCCATGACGCAAAGCACTCCTCAGTAAGGTCTAAGATAATCTTGAGAATCAAGAGAGAGTTTTCGTGAAGCCAAAGATATTGGTGGTCGATGATGAGCGCGTGATTGCCGATACGCTAGTGATTATTCTGAACCGGAACGGTTTTGAAGCCACAGCCGCTTATAGCGGCGAATCGGCTGTGGAGATGGCCCAGTCGATGCAGCCCGAAATGATTATCAGCGATGTCATCATGAACGACATGAATGGCATCGATGCGGCCATCCGGATTCGCAGCCTGTTGCCGAAGTGCAAGATACTCCTATTTTCCGGTCAGGCGGCGACGGCCGACCTGCTGGAAAAAGCGAGAACTCAGGGCCACGAGTTTGAGATCCTCGCCAAGCCGGTTCACCCGCAGGATTTATTGATGCACTTGCGCTCCTAAGTACAAAGAACTGAAGGCGACAAAGCTAATGTCTGGAAGCCTCTTTTGATTGCATAAACATTTCATAGAGCCGGTAAGGTCGTTTGCGCAATGTCAGACTTCTCTGCGGCCTTCCATGGCTCGCGTCATCGTTACTTCGTCTGCATATTCAATGTCTGCCCCGGCGGGGATGCCGGTTGCGATTCGTGTAATGCGAACCGGCGTGCCGCGCAGCAATTGCAGCAGATATCCGGCTGTGGCCTCACCCTCGACGGTCGGATTGGTGGCCAGAATCACTTCCTGCAATGAGCCGGTTTGCACCCGCTCCAGCAGGCTGTCGATGCGCAGTTGGTCCGGACCAATCCCATTCAACGGCGAGAGCGTACCATGCAGCACGTGGTAGGTGCCGTTGAAGTGCTTGGTGCGCTCGATGCTGGCGATGTTCGATGGCTCTTCCACGACGCAGATCACCGCCTGATTTCGCGACGGATTGCTGCAAAACTGGCACGGATCCACATCCGTGATGTTGTGGCAGATAGAGCACAGATGGAGTTGCGCTTTCATGTCGCGGATGGCATCCGCCAGTGCAAAAGCGTCCTGTTCGGTGGCGCGCAGAATATGGAACGCCAGGCGCTGCGCCGACTTTCTGCCGATGCCGGGCAGCTTAGAGAGCTCGTCAATCAATTGGGTAAGGGGTTGCGCAAACCTTGACACGAATTTTCCTTCGTTGATTGAAGCGGGGAGTGCTTCAGAATAGTAAACCTGTACCGCACGGGACTGGGCGCTTATTGTCCCAGCATCCGCATCCAATCCATTCCTCCCATCATTCCAGAGAGCTTGCCTTGCAGCGCTTCATCGATCCGGCGAGACGCATCATTGACGGCGGCCGCGATCAGATCCTGCAACATTTCCAAATCGGCGGTGTTGTCGCCGGGGCCGCTGCCGACGGCTGCCGCCGAGGGGTCCACCTGTACCGCCAGCACCTGTTTTTTGCCATTCATGCGCACCGTAATTGCACCACCGCCCGCGGAGCCTTCCACCTGGATCTGGGCCATCGTCAGTTCCATCTGCTGTTGCATTTGCTGCGCTTGGCCCATCATTTCCTTAATTTTGTCCATGTCCATCGGGAGCCCTTTCCAATCAGGATTTCGAAGCTTGCGGATCGCGGAGGGAGACCACACTGCGGACCTCTGCGGAAAAAAGCTGTTGTGCGTGGCGAATCAGGGGATGGTCCTGGGGGCGCGTCCCTCCGTCGGTTGAGGGCGCCAGATTCGCGATCGTCTGAGGCTTCTTGCCGTTGGCCACGGACGAATCGTCCGGCTCGAATCGGATTGTGCGGTCGGGTCCGGCAGTCTGGCGAAAGGCTTCCTTTACAAGCTGTTGCGCCGGGGCCGGATACATCATTTCGAATAACGTCTTGGAGGCGGCCACCCGGACCCGCAATTCATTTCCGTTCCACTCACAGGTTCCGGAGTCCAACATGTACCCCGCGGTTTCATGTCCTCCCTGAATCAAGGCCTGGCTCATGGCGGCGCGCAAAGACTCCACATCGAGCCCGGCGGCAGCCTGTGGTGCCTCTGTCTCGGGTTGGGGCACTGGAGCCAATGTTTCAGCAGAAGAGCTGTCAGTTTCTGTTGAAGACGGTTCGGACCGGGCGATGGCCGGGGCACTTGCAGGAGCAGCGATGACGGTTGGAGTCGTCGGCTTGGAATCCGTCAGCAGGGCTGATGCTTTTTGCCGACGCGACGATTCACTTGTCGGTTGCGGGTTCGGCGCGGCAGCGACGGGCGCAGGTCGGGGAGCGGCACTGGCAAACATTCCCTGCAGCGGGTGACTTTCCGCCGTTACGGGAGCGGCGGTCTCGTTGAGCGGAGGAACTGGTTGCTTGAACTCATCGCGAACGGGCGACTGCGCGATGGGCTTCGCAGCAGCTGAGGAAGCGCTCGGGCCTGGCGCAGAAGGCTCTAACTGTTTCGGTGCGGTTTTGGTGCCAGACAGTCGGTGTGTCGCATTGTTGGAACTTCCACCCGCTCCCGAGGGCATCGAAAGTTGTCGGAATAAATCTTCCAGCGGCAACAGCCGTTGCATGTGAACCAGCTTCAGAAGTCCAAGTTCCAGGTGGAAGCGCTGCTCCTGCCGGTAGCCGAGATCGTCAAAGGTTCGCAGCATGGAATTCAAAAAGCGCGTGAGATCCTCTTCAGAAAAAGCCGCCGCCACCCGCTCGGCGCGCGCCCTCTCTTCATGGGAAACCTGCAGCAGGTCAGAATTTGTCCCGGCGAGCCGCGCCATCAGGCAATTGCGCAGAAAGCGAACCATCTGTCGCGCAATTTGCTGCGGGCTGTTGCCGGCGTCAAGCAAATGCGCTGCCAGCTGCAGCATGGAGGCAGCGTTCTGTTCCTTCACCGCTTCCATCATGTTTTCAAACACCTGATTGGAAACCGTCCCCATCAGGGAGCGGATCTGCGAGGCTTCCAGGGTGTGCGCGCCATTGACAAGCGGAGCGCTGGCGATTGCCTGGTCCATAATGGATAGCGCGTCACGCATGGAACCGTCGCCGGCCTCCGCTAGCAGGGATAATGCGGCTTCATCAATGCCGACCGATTCCATTGCCGCGATGCTGCGCAATTGCGCCACAATTTCCTGAAACCGCACCGCATGAAAACTGAAGTGTTGGCTGCGCGAGCGGATGGTCTGTGGAATGTCCTCGGGCTGCGTGGTCGCCATCATGAAGATCACGTGCGCCGGCGGTTCTTCCAGAGTTTTCAACAATGCGTTGAAGGCGGCGTCGGTGATTTGATGGGCTTCGTCGAGGATGTAGATTTTGTATTTATCGCGTGCCGGGCTGTAGCGGGCGCCTTCACGCAGCTCTCGAATTTCGTCGATGCCCCGATTGGTGGCCGCGTCAATCTCGATGACGTCCATGGAGTTGCCGGCGCGAATTTCGGTGCAGGCATCGCATGCTCCGCAAGGTTCCGCTGTTGGGCGCTCCGGCGTGCCCTGGGTGGTGCGGCACTGCAGCGCCATGGCAAGAATGCGGGCGATAGTGGTTTTGCCGATGCCGCGATGTCCGCTGAAAATATAGCCGTGTGCAATCCTGTCCTGCGCCAGGGCATTCAACAGCGTCTGCGTCACATGGTCTTGTCCGATGACGTCTGCGAAGCGCTGGGGGCGATATTTGCGCGCTAAAACTTGATAAGCCATAGGGTCGTTGAGCGGAATATTTCGAAGTGCGTGGCCGGGTGACCTGCCCTTCGATTGTAGCGCTTGAGCCAGCAGGCGGGATGGAGTCGCCGTGCCGCCTAAGAACAGAGATTGTTTCCATTCGTCCCTGCGCGATTTCCAACGGTTGCGGCGCGACGAGGATTACTTTCCGCGGGCTTTTTTCCCGCGCTTTGGGGAGGCTATGGATTTCCTTTGCGTTGAAGGTGGCGAAGTTTTCCGCTGCAACCTCTTCTTTCCAGGGGTTTTCGCAGGCTTAGTCGAAGGCGAAGCTGGCCGTGCGTGTTTCTTGCTCGCGGCGGATTTTGCCTTCTTCTTTTTTGCGGCTGCCTGTGCTTTGGCCCGCTTCAGTTCCAGTCGCTTGCGGCGCCGCAGCTCTTCCGCGGAATACATAGAGCCACGACAATTTTTCGCGCCGCAATTGCAAGGGGCTTCTTCTACGTCGCCGTCGTACAGGCAGTAGTCGTAGCAAAGCTCTTCGCCGGCTGCGATATTGCGGATGGCCATGATCCACACGCGGCCATCGATTTCTTCGGTCTCACAATTCGCATCGCAGGAGTGATTGATAAACATGGCGATGCCGTGGCCATCGATCACTTTAGAGCCGTCGCCAATGCCGAACAAATAAGTGATCGGTTTGTGTTCATAGCGGCGGTCGGCCTCTTCTTTATCGATGATGGGGCCAGTGTACTCGACCACGCGAGTGCCTTTCGCGATGGGCGTGGTGGTGTAGCAACCGGCGGCGTGGATGAGGGAGGAGCGAACGATGAGGCCCATACGCATGTTGGAAGCAGAACTTGGAGTATAGCAGCCGCGAGGCTGCCGATTTTTTTGACGCTGAGAACAATTCGTCTACCCAATTCGGCGGGAAAACGTCCAGAATAGTAAGTATGGATTGTTTCGAGGAGTCGCGCCGCAGGCTTCCCATGTTGGCCGCTATGCTGCTGTTTGGAAGCGTGCTTGCATGGGGACAACAGAGCAGTCAGAGTCCTCCGCCCGTTGCTCCGTCTGCAAACTCCCAGAAAAAGACGTCCCAGTCCGATTCTTCCACGCAGGCAAAGACGGGGAAGTCGCAGAGATCCGCGAAGGCCGGATTCAAAGCCACTGCCGATACCAGATCCAGCCGCCAGCAATCCATTTCCCATGGCGCAGTCGGAGGCAGCGGCGAAGGCCGACGGCGCAACACGAGCGCTCCGCAGTCCACTGAGCCGATGCGAAATGGCTCTTCTCCCAGCCCTGGCGCACCACCGCCCGCGACGACAAACCCCAGCAGAAAAGCCGGGCAGTCTTCAGCGGCAAAAGATAATCCGTTTCCTGAAGCGGAGTCGAAGGCGGCGGCCAAGGCTGACGATCAACAGGGGGGCGAAGCGGGAAGCGGAAATTCGCAGGGATCTGGAATTCCGCGGTCCGGTGCAGCTTCTTCTTCCAAAGGCGGGTACAGTTCGAGCGATGCACATTTGCCGGAGCCTGACGTGGGAGAGGGCAATCTCGGAAAACATCCAAAGCTGGACTCCTACGCCCGCGATCAGACGCCGGATGGACGAGTCGACGACGACCTGAACACTGCCGATCTGTACATGAAGAATGGCAATTATCGCGGCGGCTACATGCGCTATCAGGATGTGCTGCAGTATGATCCGACCAACGATGCGGCGCTGTATGGGCTTGCGGATGCGCTATGCAAGGAGAATCAAACCAGCGCTGCTATGGCACACTTCAAAAGCTACGCGCTCACGAATCCGCAGGGAAAGTATGCGAGGAAAGCAGAGAAGATGCTGGCTCATCCGGAAAAATGCATGCACAACCGTTGACTTAGTGAAAGCTCAATAGGTACCACGCGATCGCGGGCCTTCCGATGAAAATGGCGGCGATGCCCGCGGCTGCGAGAAAACTTCCAAATGGAATGCGATCGGAGCCGCGAGCTTTTCGTCGCACCAACAGAACAACGGCGAACAGCGCTGCAGCCAGTACACCCACAAAAAACGCAAACAATGTGACGGCAAGGCCAAGGAATGCGGCAATCATGGCCAGCAACTTCACGTCGCCGAGGCCGAGCCCTTCGCGGCGCCGAACGAGCCGATACAGCGTCCACACCATCAACAGCAGGGCCGCGGAGAGTGCCGCGTCTCCCAGCACCCGCATAGCGACGTATGAACGGTGCTGATTTCCGGGTGCGAACACTCGAAGCAAAAATGCGGCTGCGATTCCAGACAACGTAAACGCATCCGGCAACAACATCGTTTGCCAATCCATCACCGCAAGACCCAGCAAAAGGAAACAAGCCACTGCATCGACGAGCGTTTGCCATGTCGCGTCCGTGTGCAGCACACATGCTACAAACAATGCAGCTGTACTCAGCTCCACCAGGGGATACTGCAGTGAGATTTTTCCCTTGCACGCGCGACAGCGGCCTCGCAGCCATAGCCAGCTGATGACGGGGACATTATCCCGCGCGCGAATCGGCGCCTTACAGCGCAGGCAATGGGACGCGGGCGTCACAATCGATTGATGCGCCGGCAGGCGAACGATGCAGACATTCAGGAAGCTGCCAAACGTCAGGCCGAGGACAACGGCCACTGTGATCAGTGCCCAAACGGGAATGGAAGCGAAAACAGACACGCAGCCGCAGTATACGCAGGGGAGCGTCGATCTACTATCATCCGCGCGAGCAGTCTAAGATGAGGAACATGACTTCAACGCAAAATTCATCCTCCAACCGAGACGTTTCGCCGGTCCCGGAGGTTTGTTCGCAGTCAACTTCACTGGAAACATCCTTCGCGCGTGCGGTTTCAATCATGGCGCAGTTGCGTGCTCCGGGCGGCTGTCCGTGGGATCGCGAACAGACCTTCGATTCGATTCGCAGATACACGCTGGAAGAAACCTATGAAGTTCTCGATGCCATTGAGCGCAAGGATTGGGCCGGGCTGAAGGATGAGTTGGGAGATCTTTTGCTGCAGGTGCTGTTTTACGCCGAGATGGCGCAGGAGGAGAAGCTGTTCACTCTGCAGGATGTGACCGACAACTTGAATGAAAAATTGATTCGTCGTCACCCGCACGTGTTTGCGAATCGAGAGGGAGTGGAAACATCCGCCGAAGTGCTTCAGAATTGGGAAGAGATCAAGAAATCCGAACGCGCGAATGCGACAAAGGAACAAGCGGATTCGCTGCTGGACCAGGTGCCGCGATCGTTGCCGGCGCTCATGGAGGCCAGCAAGCTGGGAAGCAACGCAGCGTCGATCGGCTTCGACTGGAGTGAGGCTGCGCCGGTGTTCGACAAGCTGCAGGAAGAACTGGACGAATTGCGGCAGGCGATGGGCTCTGGCGAAAAGAAGGCGCAAGAGGAGGAGCTCGGCGACGTGTTGTTCACTGTCGTCAATCTGGCGCGCAAATTAGGTGTGCAATCGGAGTTTGCATTGCGCACATCGAATGCAAAATTCCGGCGAAGGTTCGCAGCGATGGAATCCTCCGCCGCGACGGCGGGACCGCTGGCCGAACTCGGCCCGGAAGGACTGGAGAAACTTTGGGATCGCGCAAAAACCGAGGAACGAAAGGGATCTGCCGGTGAGTGAAGTAGCTGAGACGATTGAAGTCCGCAAGATTGTTTCCATTCCGGACATGGAGGCCTGTGTCCAATTGCAGCAGTCGGTCTGGCAGTTTCGCGATCTGGATATCATTCCGCGCAGAATGTTTGCCGTCGCCAACGCGGTTGGGGGCCAGGTGATGGGCGCGTGGGTTGCGGACAAATTGATCGGTTATGCCTTGGCGATTCCCGGGTTCCGGGATGGCCGGCCCTATTTCCACTCGCACATGCTTGCCGTGGCGCAGGAATATCGAAACCGCGGCGTGGGAAAAATGCTAAAGCTTGCACAACGAGAGGATGCGCTCGCGCGTGGAATCGAACTGATCGAATGGACGTTCGATCCACTGCAGGTAAAGAACGCATTTTTCAATATTGAAAAGCTGGGCGCGATCGTTCGACGCTACACCCCCGATTTTTATGGTGCATCCACATCGCCATTGCATGGTAATCTTCCCACGGATCGACTGCACGCGGAGTGGTGGTTGCGCACTTCACGCGTGCAAGCGCTGATCGCAAGAAAAGATCTGCCGAAGTATTCCATAAATGGAACTATCACTGTTACATATCCTCCCCCGGTCTCGGGTGGTACACTCCACCCACTCCCCTCGTTGGCGTTAGAATCATTACTGAAGCTCAGGCGTGAATTCACCATGGCTTTTGCTGCAGGGCTGACCGTGTTGCGGTTTCAAAATCTGTCAGGCGAATCGGCATGCTACCAACTTGGTCGCTGGAATGAAATGAATGAGACGGTCGAGAAGTAACGTAGCGAGGAATCGAAACGCATTGTGAGAGTATTGCGATCGCAATTGAGGGTTTCGGAGGAGCGTTTGTGAAAATTGAGAGTGTGGTTTTGCGTGAAATACGGATGCCGCTGCTGCAGCCGTTTGAAACCAGTTTCGGGCGCACCACCGAGCGCCGCATTCTTTTGGTGGAAGTGCAGTCTGAAGGCGTGTCCGGTTGGGGAGAGTGCACAGCCGGAGAGCATCCCAGTTTCAACGGAGAATGCACAGATACCGCATGGTTGATACTGACCAACGAATTGATTCCGGCGCTGCTGCATGAGGAAATTGATTCGGCTGGATCGTGCCCCAAGGCAATGAGCCATGTGCGCGGAAATCGCATGGCGAAAGCTGCACTGGAAAATGCGATCTGGGACGCGGAGAGCCAGCAGCTTGGAATCCCACTATGGGAACTGCTGGGTGGAGTGCGGAAAGAAATCCCGTGCGGAGTTTCTTTGGGAATTCAGGCGTCGACTGAAAAGCTGATGGATATTATCGAAAAGGAATTGGCTGCGGGATATCAGCGCATTAAGCTGAAGTGCAAACCGGGTCACGATGTATTGATGTTTGAAGCAGTGCGCAAGCGCTGGCCGGAGATTGTGCTGAGCTGCGATGCGAACGGCTCGTACCGATTAAAAGATCAGGATCTTCTGCGGTCCTTCGACATTTTCAACATGCTGATGATTGAGCAACCGCTCTGGCATAACGATTTCTATTTTCATTCCTTGCTGCAGCGTCAATTGGAAACGTCGATTTGCCTGGATGAGTCCATTCGCAACCGGCGGGACGCGTTGGCGGCGATTGAAATGGAATCCTGCCGCATCATCAACATCAAATTAGGCCGTGTGGGCGGATTCAGTGAGGCGATCCGCGTCCACAATGTAACTGCGGAACGGGGCATTCCCGCGTGGTGTGGGGGCATGCTGGAAACCGGGATCGGCCGCTCGCATAATATTGCGCTTTCTTCGCTGCAGAACTTTATTTTGCCCGGAGATGTTTCCGCCTCTGCGCGCTATTGGGAGGAGGATATTATCGAACCCGCGGTGGAGGTTTCGCGCAAAGGAGAAATCACGGTTCCTCAAATCGCCGGGCGTGGATTTGAAGTGAAGCGCGAACGCGTAGAGAAACTGACCGTGCGCAGCGAACGCCTGCATGCACGGAACAATGCGCACGCCGAAGCCGCAGCAGTGGTCAAGGCGCGGGCCTGATTTTACCGGGCGACCCTATCTCCGGCTGCAAAGCTGCGGCTCGATCAAGGTTGATTGGCTGGTGGCACCGAAATCCCTGGCAGGTGCAGCAGCCATTCAATTGCATCCGTATACTTCCATCCAGCCGACACGGGATGGTAGTGAGTCGCGGTTTCGTCCACAAACACGTGCAACGACTTCAACATCAATTCTTTCCCGTTCATGTTCAAAATGAGATGGGATAGGTGCCAGCCGCACTCTGACGTTTTGACTTGATCGAGGCTGATGGTCCCTCCGGGATAGAGCGTGCCCAGAATGCCCCAGCCGTAATCCACTTGGCGAAATAGATGGCCTTCAATTCGAACAACGCGCAGATCTGTTGGGTCAATCCATATTTCCCCGCGAATTCCAGTAAGGATTCGAGATTCCAACGTAGGCGGAGAAAAGTGAGGATTGGGCTCGAAGCTCAGTCGTATCGCGGTCCCGTTCGGCACCTGCACGGACCCTTCAAAGTTGTTCATAAACGCATCCGGTAGAAGACGCATTACGCTGGTGATGCGGGCCGCGTCACGTTCTTCCCTGTGAAGGCGGTGTTGTTGGGCCGCGGGGTCCGATGCCAACTCGTTCAATCGGTGCAGTTCCATTTGAGTTTGCTTTGCATCCAACGGCTGATTGTGGCTGGCAACCAGACGAGCTACTCCGCCCTGGCTGGTCTCGACAATTTCCTTGGTTGTGTCGGTATTCCTCGTTTTCTTCCTCAGCAGATATCGCACCGGCGGACGATGACCATATACGTACTTCAGTTCGTTTTCAATTGCAGCCTGTACCAGGGCATGCGGATCGGATTTTGCCAGGTTCCACGCGGAGGAGTTTGCCGTGTCCACGGGCGGTTGAGACTGAGCACGGGCCGACCAACAACCAAAGGCCGAAGCGAAGAGTAGTGCCCACACCAGAGAGAGCCAGGGCCAATGGCATAAGGTCAACCGCAGTCCAGCTAAACGGGGTCCCCATCCGAAAAACTCACGAGCATTTGATCGCGGCCCAGCAAGACCAGGAGGCGCGGTTCCACTGCAGTCGGCAATCCTCAAGCGCAATGTCACCTCAGGTTGCTACAGTTTACGATATACATTGGAGAGACAGCGAGTCGTGAGAAGCTTCCTAGCTGTGCGATTCATTGTCACAAGCCGAATGTCAGAGGCCAAGATCGCAAATCGACTCTGATGGCGGATGGAAAGTGGAGATGAGATCAAGATGAGCCCATTGTTTCAACGTGCCACCGGACAAAAGGAGCAAGGCGGCGGTGGCGGGTCCGCCGGCCCTCGAGTTCCACGGCACTCGAGCGCCTGGATGAAAATTCTAGCTCGTGTCAAGGCGGAATCGGGTCTGTGCGTGCTGGATATCGGACCCACCTCCCCGAACAACATTAATTTTTTGACGAACCTGGGCCACAGCGTGTACATGGCCGACCTGGTGGAAGAGGCTGTCAAGCCGGATTGGTTATTGCCTGCGGAAGACGATGGGACGCCCGGGTACGACCTTGAAGCCTTTCTGGCGCGTCACATGGATTTCGGCGATCGCGAGTTTGACATTGTTCTTTTATGGGACGCGTTCGACTATATCCCTACCCCACTGGCGGATGCGATTTTGCGGAGACTGAAAGCAGTGATGCGCGAAAATGGCCAGTTACTGGCCTTCTTCCATTCTCGTATGACGGGACCGGAGACGACGTTTTGCCGCTACCACGTGATGGACGGCGATACGATCGAAACGCAAGAGGGATCCAGCCATCCGGTACTGCGGAACTATCAAAATCGCCAGATCGAGGCCCTGTTCCAGGACATGGGAGCCTGCCGTTTTCTGCTGGCAAAAGACAACACGCGTGAAGTGATTGTCACCCGCTGAAAGTGAATCCACCTCTCTGCAATACTTCTGACCAGTCGGCGGAAGAAACCGGAATGAAGCGATGAACGGCACAGGTGCAGTGGACGTTGCCATCGCGGGCGCGGGCATTATTGGACTGTCGCTGGCGTTGGAATTGCGGCAGCGCGGACTTTCTGTCATGGTGTTGGAACGCGGACAGGCTATGAGTTCCGCCTCCTGGGCGGCCGGCGGCATGCTTGCGGTGAACGATCCGCAAAATCCCGCTGAACTGATGCCATTGTGCGTTCGTAGTTGGGAGCTTTATCCCGCCTATCTGGACCTTGTGCAATCGCTGTCGGGCGTGCCGGTCCCGTTGCGAACGCGTCGCACATTGCAAGAGACGTTTCCGGAAAGCAAGTCACACGACTCGGCGACAGCCGCAGAGATCGCGCAGCTTGCCCCGGGACTCAATCCTGACGGTCATCACTTTATTTGGCTGGAGGAGGGAAGCGTCGATCCCAATGATTTGCGCGCAGCCTTGCCGGTAGCTTTGATTGCCGAGGGTGGAAAACTGTTGGAAGCGATTGAGGTCCTGGGTGTCAGGAGCGCAGATGGTGAAGTGCTGGTACAAACCCGGCAAGAAAATATTTCTGCCGGGATATTTGTCAATTGCTGCGGAGCCTGGGCCGGAGGCGAATCGTTGGGTGGTGTACCGGTGGAGCCAGTGAAAGGGCACATGGCGAATGTGCGCTGTGAACCGGATCGCCTGCGCTGCGTAGTCCGGACACCGGGAGTGTATCTGGTGCCTCGCGGCGATGGCCGGGTGACCGTGGGCGCTACGCTCGAACATGTCGGATTTGATGAGATCGTGCACGAGCCCCAGGTCAGCGGGCTGATGGAGGCTGCGCTTCGGCTGCTGCCGGAGGCCACCATTCCTTCGCCGATCGACGCGTGGACGGGGTTGCGACCGGGCACTCCGGATGGGCTGCCAATCCTTGGCCCCGCACAACGCGCGAACTGCTGGCATGCGACCGGACACTACAGGGATGGAATCCTGCTGGCGCCGGTGACCGCGCGGGTGATGGCGCAAGCGATGTTTGGCGAGATTCCCGAAGTGCCGTTGGCGGCATATTCTCCGGCGCGATTCAAATCCTGGTGAGCAATCTTCTCCTCATTGTTCGAGACGCTGCGTCAGCGTTTCGTCGCTGATACCATCACGGGATCTCGAGGCCGAAGAGAAATTTGCGCGCTCAAGGGAAGCTCCGTTGGAGCGGGACCGTTGAATCCGAGACGCCAATTGCGGATGACGCTGGCCAGAACCAGGATCGCCTCCATCCACGCAAAGTTTTCTCCAATGCAGATGCGCGAACCGGCGCCAAAGGGGAAGTACGCGTGTCGAGGGCGCGCGGCGCTTGCCTCCGGAAGAAAGCGGTCGGGATTGAAACGCATCGGCTCGGGGTACCAGCGGGCGTCGCGGTGAATTGCGATTTGCGGAACCAGCAGCAGGGAACCGGCTGGAATTTCCAGGCCGCGATAAGCATATGAGACCGCCGCCGTACGTGCCGTGACCCACACGGGCGGATAGATGCGCAGCGCTTCCGATACGACTCGCTGGCAATACGGCAGGCGCTCGTAAATATCCGCGGCGCTCGGACGCGTATCGGAAAAGGCGGTGCCAAAAACGGACAACGCTTCGGCAAATACTTTTTCCTGCACGTCACGATGCTGCGCCATCAAGAAGAAAATGAAGCTCAGACCATTCGCAGTGGTTTCGTGCCCCGCCAGCAATAGGGTGAGACACTCGTCACGGACTTGCTGCGTGGTCATGCCGCCGGTCGAGCCTTCCAGGTCTTGGCTGGCAAGCAACATGGATAGCAGATCACCGTGGTCAATCCGGGAGCTTCTACGATCGGCGATCATCGTGTAAATCAAACTATCCAGCTTCTTTTGGGATTTCTGAATGCGACCTATAAAGCCAAAGGGAATTTTTATTAAAAGGTGTGGATAGGGCAAGAATGCCAGCGGAAGAAATCCCATAAATGCGGTGACCGAATCGGAAATGGTTTTCACCTCTGATTCCACATCGCTGTCAAACAGGCATTTTCCGGTAATTCGCAACGTAAGTTCCAGCATGGATCGATGGATGTCGAACGATGATCCGCTCTGCCACCGCGCCGTCATCTGGTTGGCAAATTGCAACATCGTTTCTCCGTAGGCTGCAATTCTCTGACGATGAAACCCCGGCTGCACCAGCCTTCGCTGCCGCATATGGACAGGCTCCTCACTGGTAAGCAGCCCATCGCCCAGCACAAACTTCGCGCGTTGCATCACGATGCCACGGTGCTGCATGGCTGCATCGCGCACCAGTACTTCATGCACCATGTCGGGATGATTGAATTGGAAGACATGCCGACCAAAGGCCCTGTAGTGAACCAGGTCGCCAAAGGTCTTCGCGTTCCGCTCGAGAAACTCATGGGTGCTGAGTCGCAAAAGTCCAGGATTGCGCATGCGGTCGCGATAGCTGGGGCCCGGCGGGTAGTGGGTGCTGCCAATCTGAGTCAAGGGACGTTGAGTTTCCTTTCGCACCGGAGAAGCTGCTGGTCCACCTGTGGCGTGGGCTGCATCTGATTAGAAAGAAGTTTGTGGGAAAATCAAAGCATCGAGGAGAAAAATCCATGGCCCATTTTCATGGGATGGCATTGCAATGGTTAGGTCATGCCACCTTCCATATTCAAACTGCCAAAGGCACCTCAATCCTGATTGACCCCTGGCTGGAGTCGAACCCATCGTTTCCAAAAGGCTGGAAAGCTCCGGAAAAAATCGATCTTGTGCTTTGCAGCCACGGCCATTTCGACCACATGGGAGATGCTATTTCCGTAGATCAACGGTATCATCCGACCTTCGTCGGGATTTATGAAATTACCGGCTGGCTTGCATCGAAAGGCGTCAAAAAAACGGTAGGAATGAATCTGGGCGGCTCATTCCGATTCCAGGATGTAACCATCTCCCTTGTGGAAGCGAAACATTCTTCCAGCATTGACGACAATGGAACCACGGTGTACGCGGGAGTTGCAGGGGGGTACGTTCTGCAGGTAGACGGCGAACCTACCCTATATCACTCCGGAGATACTGCCCTTTTCAGCGATATGAAGCTTTTGCGCGAATTGTATGCTCCGGAAATCGCTTGCTTACCGATTGGCGATCACTTTACGATGGGTCCGCAGGCGGCCGCAATTGCAGCGCAGTATGTCGGAGCCAAGAAGATAGTTCCAATGCATTACGGAACATTCCCAATGTTGACTGGAACGCCGAAGGAATTGCGAAATCAATTGCGGGGGAAGGAAATCGAAGTGATTGAGTTGCGGCCGGGAGAAATTCTGAAATAAAACAACTGATGCGGTCGGCATGCATGCAGAAGCAGAATAAAGGCGGCCGTCCGGACCGCCTTTATCATCCCCGCTGACTGACTTACTTTGAACCTTGCTGCTTCTTACGTTCTGCCCAACGTTTGCGCATTGCGTCTGCGATGCGTTTCCTTCCTTCCGGAGAGAGTCGGCGCTTACGTTTGGCCGGTTTGCTGGCCGCGCTCGCCGCAGCCTTATGCGTTGCTGCTGCCTTGGGGCGGCCGGGGCCGCGCTTGATGGGTGCTCCGATCAGTAACGCACGAGCTTGTTGCAGGCGCGATATCTCTGAGTCAATCTCTTGTACGAGTCGATGAAAATCCATAATGTCTCCAATATTTCCCCTGATAAATCGTCCTGCACAAACTCCTGCGAATTCTATAAGTCGTCCGTGGTGAGAACTTACTGTAAAGATTACAGAGCGGATAGGCTGGAGTGCAAGTGTGTATTAGGATCGGTCGGGAAGGTAGAAATTTCCTGGTGCGACTTACTGCCTACTTCGGACCCGTCGATTGCGGCTTTTCTTCAACGTCCTGTGTGTCCAGGTCCGGAGGAGCGGGTGGAAGCATCGGTTTTTGGATTCGATTTTCCATGGCAAAATGACTGGCAAGCGATTGCCCCTTATCTTCAATCGATCGCTTCAATCCGTTCAGGACTTCCTGGTGGTTTGCCATATATTGCACCGCCAGCCTATCTAACGCATAGGTGACAATGTCGCTGTGGTGCAATTCCTTCATGGATGCGTCGCCGCGGAATCGCAGCCAAAGCTGATGGACTAACTCCACATCCTGCGGCTGCAACGCCGGAGCATGTGGGCCGATGTGGAAGGACTTGGCGGAACCATCCGGCATGACTACGTAGAACGTAAATTGCCGCTTGGGCTCGGGAAGCGCTTCCCAGGCGCGACCGGAATAGAAGGCTTGTTCCTCGGCCGTCATGCGTGAGGAAAGGCCGGCAACAACGGTGGCAGCCTCCAGAGAATTCGCAGTTTGCACCAGGGCAGAGAACGGGTCGCCGGCGGGAACCACCAGAAGGGAAATATGGCGCCCGAAGCTTTCCGCAACCGAGACCGCCTGCGTGAAGATCATTTGTTCGTGTTCTGTAAATGCGAGCTGGGAGGTGTCAATGTATTCTGGCCCACCGGCTCCCATCAGGCGCGCCGTCAGCAGCACCACGTCCTGGCTTTCTTCAGAGCTTCGAGATAGCGCCCAGCGAAGTGCGCCGGTCGACCGAATGTCTCGCATCGTCACAACAATGCAACCGGGACGGATACGTAGATTCTCTCGACTGACCGCGTCATCGTTTTCCAGCTGAAAGTGTTCCGTCATCTCGCGCGCAGCCAAAGCATGTCTGCGCTTGTTGTCCTTCTCCGACAAAGTAAAGATGAGGTAAAAAGTAGCCGCGAAGATCAATCCGCTAACGGTTGCCACTTCCTTGGTTAATAGATTGACAATCGCGGTGCTGAAAAGAACCAGGAACACGAAAAATAGTCCGATTGGAAGTTCAGTGTTGCCAACGCGCAGATTGAGAGGCACTTTCCAGCCGCGTTCGCCATGGTAACGGAAGCGCATTACCAGCATCGCGAGCCCATTGAACGTAAAACTCCAGATCACGCCGAACGCGTAGGCTTCGCCAATCACGATGATGTCGCCACGACTCAACACAATGGTCGCCAACTGCAGCGCCGTCACTAAATTGATGATGCGCGTTGGAGTGCCGAATTTGTGTTGAGGCTTGCGGAACCAGTCATGCAGTACTCCATCTTCGGCTACCCGCATCAGCACGCCAGTCGATCCGATAATCGACGTATTAATGGCGCCGGCTAGCATAAGAAAACCCACCACCACGACAAAGATGCGGAAGGCTACGCGCAACGCCAGTGGCCCCACCATGTACATGGCAATTCCGGCAATGGCATTGTTGCCATACACGCTTACGCGGACCTGATCCGGAATTAGCATCACCGCCAACAGCGAAGCTCCGCCGGTGAAGGTCAAGCTGTAGATTGCAATAACAATGGCCGCCCGCTTCAGGTTCTTCAGTTTCGGATGCTGGATTTCTCGATTGACCTGAGCCAGTGTTTCCTCACCGCTCATGGCAAGCACCGTATGGCCAAATGCCATCAGAATTCCGAACAGTCCAAAGTTCCGGGCCAGGCTGGTATGTTCCAGAAAGCCAAACGAACTGGGGGTAAATGTGAAATTGGAAGGGATAGGCAGCGGCGGGAGGTGGGATCCCTTGTAAAATACGGAAAAGACCCCCCAGATCATCAGGATGATAACCATCACGCTGGTGATCTTCATGATGTCGACAGCCCGCTTACTCGATGCCTCGATACCTTTGACGTTCAACCACCAGTAATAGATGGTGACGATAACGGCAATAGTTGCGGCGGTGGCATTGACAGGCACCTGCACGGCGCGGTCAGGACTCGCAAGAAGCAGGCCGCCGAGAAGGCGATGCTCCGCGCAAATCCGCAGCAACCCGTTGAGCATTCCAGCGATATATTGTCCTGCCGATACTCCGGAGACCGGACCTGTCAGGATGTAGTCGAACATCAGAGCCGAGACGCTGAGTTTGGCGAATGTTCCACCCAAGCCTTCCTTTACAACCCGGTACACGCCGCCGCGGGTAAACATCGAGCAGCTTTCCACGTAGGTGGCCCGCACGCTAAAAGCAAACAACATGACCGCTAGTACAACCCAGGGAGCAGATTTTCCAAAATCCTGTTCCGCAATTCCTACAACATAAAATGCGGAGGACGCCAGGTCATTCAGCACGACGGCCGCTGCACTCCAAAAAGAAATGAAGGTCAGCATCACGGTCGATGCGACTACGATTCGGACTCGGCTAGTCGGGGTTGCGGAATCAGTTGGCTCGGGCATAATTGCGAGACTTGTTCAAGGCATCCTTGCAATGCAGGTAGTCAAAGCTGCCGTCTTCCATCGCGGTTGCTGCTCCAAACGATTTCAGAGAATCACGGAATTCATCGGGAAAATTTACTGCCGGGAGGATCGGGGCAGGCCCTCGATTCTCGCAAGAATCCGTTGCGCGGAGGATCACTTTCTGACCGCAAATGAAATCATTTCCAAACCTTACACGATGCGACCAACCGCGTAAATGCCAATAGATTTGCCTTATTCCGCGCATAGCATTTATTTATGCGGTGCAAGTTAAAACGGTTTGGCTCAAGCGCTTTTTCACGCCGATCAGTCATCCTTGGAAAACAGATGCTCCATGTCTTTGCTAAAGCTGAGAATTACAGCAACGATCACAACGGCGGAGCCAACTCCGCCAACAAGAAACATCCCGACCAGAACGTGATCCAAAGCCTTCAGAAGGAGATGCATTCCAAGAGTGTACTGCTGAGTACTCCCAAAGCCTAGAATGCTTTCGATAAAAAATTGACGTGTGTATAGGATGGTAGACTGCACACGATGCGCGCTGGATCGAAGTTGAGCTGGGTGCTCGCGGCAGAGAGCGGTGTGTTGCTCGTGCTGCCGTATCCGGTGGCTGGCCCGCTCCCCCATTGGCGCGCTGCGCTGGCGTGGATCGCGTTTATTCCTCTCATGATCGCCCTGCTGGTTCCCAGAGCGGGATTTGGCTGGCGACGCGTGGCGCACAACACGCTACTTGGTTACCTTTGCGGGATCCTCTGGTACGGCGGTACCTGTTACTGGATTCAATCGACAATGCAGCTGTACGGGAATCTTTCCCCGGTGGCGGCTAGCTTCATTCTCGGTCTGTTTTGCTTGTATCTTGGCCTATACTTTGCGTTGTTCGCGTTTTTGATCAGCTTGAGCCAGCGAGCCACCGGCAGCACAGTCTGGACGCTTGCACTGACCCCCGTGGTGTGGGTCGCCGTGGAACTGGCCCGCGCGCACATCACCGGGTTCCCCTGGAATCAGCTGGGCGATTCGCAGATTGACAACCTGTTGTTGACCCGATTGGCGCCGTGGACGGGAGCATACGGAATTTCATTTGTATTGATGGCGGGGAACTGCGCCATTGCCAGCTTCTTTCTATTTCACGGATGGCGAGCACGGCTGATTCCGCCGCTTCTGGGGATTCTGCTGGCGGCAGGATTGTGGAAGGGATATAGCTTGCACGTTCCGCAGGAAACCACCCACGCCACGGCGATATTGTTACAGCCCAACCTGAATGTCGGCGGAGTTTTTTGGATGGGCGATGAGTTCGACAAGCAGATGCAGCATTTTGCTGCGTTGAGCGAACAGGCTTGCAATCCCTATTATTCCGGGCTGCCGCTGCGGCAAAAAGCACAGATCCAGCCGAACTGCAAACCTCCGCGACCCGCGATCAATGTGATTGTCTGGCCGGAATCCCCGGCGCCGTTTGAATCCGGGGATGCCAGATTCCGTCATTGGATTTCTGCGCTCGCGGAAGACGCGCACGTGCCCATGATTGTTGGCGATATTGCGGTCGACCGCGAGACCGGGGAATCTCGCCCTCCTATGTATAACTCGGCATCTTTTGTTGCGCCCGATGGAACCTTTGTCGGCCGCTACGACAAAATGCACTTAGTTCCGTTTGGGGAGTACACGCCGTTCCCTCAATTGTTGTCCTTCGCCGGATCGTTGACTGACCAGGTGGGACACATGACGCCCGGCAAGCAGCGCGTGGTGTTCGCAGCCGATGGACAGCGTTACGGCGTCTTTATCTGTTACGAATCGATTTTTGCTGACGAAGTGCGTCAGTTTGTGAAACTTGGTGCGGACGTGCTTGTGAATATTTCCGACGACGGCTGGTACGGAGACACCAGCGCGCCCTGGCAACACCTGAACATGAGCCGGATGCGTGCCATTGAAAACGACCGCTGGCTGTTGGTGGACACCAACAGCGGCGTAACCGCGGTCATTGATCCGCGCGGTCGGGTGGTACAGAGTTCGGCGCGTCATCTCGAGACCTCTCTGGCAGCACACTTCAATTACATGTCGCGAGAAACCTTTTATACTCGCCACGGCGACCTGCTTGCCTGGCTATGTGCCATAATCGCAATAGTTCTTGCCGTCGATGGGGCTGTTCAAAATAACTATCGACTATGAACAAAAATCTACTTCCAAGACTGATCCGCCATGCTCAATGATTTAGAGTTTGCCTACAATCCCGTAGAGCAAAAAGTTCGCGATCTGCAGGAGTATCTTTGACGCGGGACGCCTGCGCAGAGAACTCGCCTCCATCGAACAAAAAGTAGCTGATCCCTCCGTCTGGGCCAACCCTGCGGTGTCACAGCCTTTGATGCGCGAGCGCAAACGGCTGGAATCCTTATTGGCCGACGATACGGAACTGCGCCGCCGCAGGGACGATATTGCTGCTTATTTTGAGCTGGCTCGGGAAGGCGAACACGTTGAGCCAGATCTGCTGCGAGAGATCGATGGCCTGCGTGCATTTTCCGAAGCACTGGAATCGCGCACCATGTTGTCGGAGGAAACCGATCCGCTGAACGCGATTGTGACTGTCCATCCCGGCGCGGGCGGCACCGAATCTCAGGACTGGGCAGAGATGCTGATGCGTATGTATTTGCGCTGGGCGGAGCAGCAGCATTTCAAGACAGAGATCAACGATTATCAGGCGGGTGAGGAAGCTGGGATCAAGTCGGCCACCTTCACCATCAGCGGCGACTACGCCTACGGGCTCCTTTCCGGTGAGACCGGCGTGCATCGCCTGGTCCGCATCTCTCCATTCGATTCGGCCAAGCGCCGCCATACTTCTTTTGCGAGCGTTTTTGTATCGCCGGAAATCGACGACTCGATTGAGATCGATATTAAGCCGGAAGATTTGCGCATCGACACCTATCGTTCCGGTGGCAAGGGCGGTCAGCACGTGAACACCACGGACTCCGCGGTGCGGATGACCCATCTGTCGACGGGCATTGTCGTCTCCTGCCAGAACGAACGGTCGCAGCATAAAAATCGTGAGAAGGCGATGAAGATGTTGCGCTCCCGACTCTACGAATATGAGCTAGAAAAGCAGCGCGCAATCACCCGGAAAATTGAAGATGCGAAACTGGAAATTAATTTTGGTTCCCAAATTCGTTCCTACGTCATGCAGCCGTACCGCATGGTGAAAGACCTGCGGACACGTGTGGAAACGGGCGACGTCGATCGCGTGCTGAACGGCGATCTGGACATGTTTATTCGGGGATTTTTGCGGCTGCGGCGGGAAGGGAATTACCCCGCGAGCCCAGTTGAGGATTTGGATTAATCGCGCACCCATTGCGAAGAAAGATCTGGAGGCAACTTTGAATGAACCTGAAGTGATCGATGAGATTTTGGAGAAATCGAAGGTCATCGCTGTCGTCGGTATCTCCGACAAGCCGGAGCGCGCCAGTCATGGAGTTGCGTCGCAGATGCAGCGGCGTGGGTATCGCATCGTCCCTGTCAATCCGATGTTGACAAGTGTGCTGGGTGAGGATTGCTATCCGAGCCTCGCGGAAATTCCATTCCCCGTGGACTTGGTCGACGTGTTTCGCGCATCGGAGTTTGTGCCTAAGATCGTGGAGGAAACCATCGCCATCGGCGCCAAATATTTGTGGCTGCAGGAAGGCGTGATGCATCCGGAAGCGATCGCCCACGCGGAAGTCAACGGCATCAAGGTGGTGGCGGATCGATGCATCTTCAAAGAGCATCTGCGCTGGACGGCGGAGAAGGGTGGGCGTTGAGAGTGCGTCCCAGTCCGCGGGTGAAGGGGGGAACGGCGGGCCTTCGTCGTACATTCCTGCCGACAGCGCTTTTGTGTTTGCTTTTTTTCTGTGGTAGCGGTTTTGCTGCCCCGGTACGAGCCTCGCATTTGACCGTCGAAATGGTGACGGAAAACACCAGCATCGCGCCGAACCACGATTTTCTCGCTGGCCTCCATTTTGTATTGGACTCAGGCTGGCACATTTACTGGATCAATGCCGGAGATGCCGGAGAGCCGCCTCGCGTAGATTGGCAGCTTCCCGCCGGAATCACCGCGGGCGATCTGCAATTTCCTGCGCCCGAACGGTTGCCTCTGGGGCCGCTGATGGATTTTGGCTATCAGCACGAAGTCTTGCTGCCGGTTCCGATGCGCGCCGATGCGAGTCTCAGACCGGGAACCGACGCAATCATGCGCGGGCAACTGCATTTTCTGGTGTGCAGCAACGTCTGTATTCCAGGCAAAGCGGATCTAAAGCAGAGCGTTCCTGTCACCGCGCAAACAGGCGCAAACAATCCAGCTACCGAACCCCTTTTCCTCGCTGCGGAGCGAGCCTTGCCGCGAGCACTGCCGGCGGCCACGTCGGTACAGGTACAGCAAACGAAGACGGCGTTTGTCATACGCCTAACAGGGAAAAGCGCCGCAAAAGTAGAGTTTTATCCGTATGACCAGAATGTAATCGCCAATGCAGCGCCGCAGACCGTGCAGCCGCAGCCCGATGGCGTGTGGATCACGGTAGAAAAGGCGCAGGGGCTGCAGCAGGTTCCGGCGACGCTGCACGGACTCCTGAAATTTCCAGACGGCTCGTCGTATCAATTCACGTCGCCCATCACTACCGGATACAGTTATGGGCGGTTCGCGCCCGCGACGAGGGGCCCAGGATTGTTGCGTGTGCTCGGGCTCGCGTTTGTCGGCGGGCTGATCTTGAACCTGATGCCGTGTGTGTTCCCGGTGCTGTTCATCAAGGGGCTGGCGCTGGTGCAATCGTCCGGCCACGAGCGCAACCGGATACGCGGCCACGGCGCCATGTACGCGCTGGGAATACTCGTATCATTCTGGGCAATTGTTGCGCTGCTCTTGCTGTTGCGCGCCGGCGGTCATCATCTCGGATGGGGATTTCAATTTCAATCGCCCTATTTTGTCGCCGGCATGGCGCTGCTGTTCTTCTTTCTTGGACTCAGTTTGGCGGGTCAGTTTGAGATTGGTCTTTCCGTTACATCCGTCGGTGGTGAGTTGGCGCAGCGCGGCGGATATTCCGGCAGCTTTTTTACCGGCGTGCTGGCTACCGTTGTCGCGACGCCGTGCACCGCGCCGTTCATGGGAGCGGCGATCGGATTCGCGCTGTCGCAAAGCGCGCTCATCACATTTGCCGTATTCACACTGCTTGCGTTGGGACTGGCCGCGCCCTACGTATTGCTGACGCTGCAGCCGGCCTGGATTCGTCTGCTGCCCAAACCAGGCGCGTGGATGGAATATCTGAAGCAGGCCGTCTCAATCCCAATTTTCATTGCCGTGATCTGGATGGTATGGGTGTTTGCCCAGGTCGCCGGTAGTAACGGAGTCGCCGCGTTGCTGGCAGGGATGTTGCTGACTGCCATCGCCGGATGGGTGCTGGGACGCTGGCCGGCGAAACACCTGTCAACAGTCGGTGCAATCGTTTTGTTAGCGGCTGCAATCGCGCTCCCGTGTCTAGCAGCGAAGGTTCTTCCTGCGCGAATTACGACGTCCGAAGCCTCTGCTCAGGGGACGGCATGGCTGCCCTTCAGCCCGGAGCGACTGGCGGCTCTGCGCGCGCAAGGCAAGCCGGTGTTTGTGGATTTTTCGGCAGCCTGGTGCCTCAGTTGTCAGGTGAATGAGCGCGTCGTGCTCGATCGGCCCGATGTGGAACAAGCTTTCCGCAAGAGCGGCGTCGTCATGATGCGCGCCGACTGGACAAACCACGATGACACCATCACTGCCGCGCTTGCTCAGCTCGGCCGCAGCGGCGTTCCGACTTATGCGCTCTATCCCGCCCAACCGCGATCCGCGCCTACGCTGCTGCCGGAAGTGCTGACCACGGGAATTGTGATGGATGCGCTAAAGAATCTTCAGCCCAATCGCTAAAGCATTTTCAGTATTACCGTAGTGCGGGCTCCGTCGTATCCCACCCTAGCTTCGCTAGGATGGGGCACACGCTGACCTTGGCCCCGTTCAGAATGACTCCAAAACTCTATTTGCGATTCTTCTTTCGCAGCTGCTCGATCTCTTCCATCCGCTGCTGCAGCATCTTCTCACGGCCGCGATCGGTCGGCTGATAATACTTGCGCCCGATCAACCCCGGCGGCAGGCAATCCATATCGGAGACGGCGCCTTCTTCATCGTGCGCGTAGCGATAGCCCTTGCCGTAGTCGAGCGATTCCATAAGCCGCGACGGCGCGTTGCGCAAATGTAGAGGAACGGGCTCGGCCCGAGTTTGTTCCACATCGCGAGTGACCGCTCCGTATGCCGTGTACAGTGCATTCGACTTGGGTGAGAGGGCGAGATAGACCGCGGCCTGCGCCAGCGCAAGATCGCCCTCCGGGCTGCCAAGGAAATCCATCGAGTCTCGTGCGGACAGGGTCAGGTTCAGCGCCTCCGGAGCCGCCAGTCCAATGTCTTCAGACGCCATGCGCACTAGCCGGCGCGCCAGATACATCGGGTCTTCACCAGAGCGCAGCATCCGTGCCAGCCAGTAGAGCGCCGCATCCGGATCGCTGTTGCGAATGGATTTATGCAGCGCGGAAATCAGGTTGTAATGTTCTTCGCCGCTCTTGTCGTAGAGGAGCGTCTTCTGCTGCACGGCGTCGGCGATCAGCTGGCCATCCAGACTTGTCTGACCTGCGTTCGCCGCCAACCGCACTGCGGCTTCCAATACGTTGTAGGCGCGCCGCACATCCCCGTTTGAATATCCCGCAATCACCTGCAGCGCATCTTCTCGGCGCCGTGATCCCGAATCCGCCGAGACCGCGTTCATTATCCGTGAGCGCCCGATGCAGTAGCGCGACGATTTGTTCGTCGGTCAATGCCTCCAGAACATATACGCGGCAGCGGGATAGAAGCGCAGCATTCAACTCGAACGATGGATTTTCTGTTGTCGCGCCGATCAGTCGAATCGCCCCTCGCTCGACATACGGCAGAAACGCATCCTGCTGGCTTCGGTTGAAGCGATGAATTTCATCGATGAACAGAATCGTCCGCATGCCCGCCGAAGCGGCCTGATCGGCTTCCGCCATCACCTGCTTGATTTCTTTAATCCCGCTGACAACCGCGGAAAACTCGATGAACGTGGCCTTGGTGGTGTGCGCGACGATTTTGGCCAGCGTGGTTTTTCCTACGCCAGGCGGTCCCCACAAAATCATTGATGTGGTGTCGTCGGTTTCCAACTGCAGGCGCAATGCCTTGCCGGGCCCAAGCAAATGTTCCTGGCCGACGAACTCGTCCAACGTGCGCGGACGCATGCGTTCCGCCAACGGTCGCTGGCGCAAATCGGGTAGCGTCTCGTTGGAATATGCGGGATCACCCGGGAGTGCATCGAACAGGCTCATGGCTTGCTTTCGAGGGATGCGAAGCTGCGTTGCCGCGATGCCTCATACAGCACGATGGACGCAGCGATGGCGACGTTTAACGATTCCACAGGACCCGGACAGGGCACGCGGAGACTGCCGTTGCAGAGGGATAAAATCTCCTCCGAAATTCCCGCGCCTTCGTTGCCGATGACGAACCCGATGGGATCCGCGCAAGTCAGCCTCAACGATGGAATCTCCAGCATCCGCGACGCAGGCGTACATAGGAATCCGCTTTTCCGTCAGACGGTGCAGCAGCGAGACATCGACCAATGAAATGACTGGAAGCCGAAAGCTCGATCCCGCCGAGGCGCGCAGCGCTTTCTGGTTCCACGGGCTGACACTTCCCGGCGTCAATAGAACTCCGCTGGCAGCGAATGCCTCGGCCGAACGAATGATTGTGCCCACATTCCCCGGATCCTGCAGCCCCGCCAGGATGATAATTCGAGGCTTGTCTGCCGCGAGCATCGATTCCAGCGTCCATTCGGGCGCTTTCACCAGCGCCGCGATGCCCTGGGGAGAGTCGGTCGCGCAGGCATGGTCGAACGCGTCAACAGCAACAGCCAGAACCTTCACCCAGGAAGGAAAAATGCGGTCTTTTTCCGCAACCCGGTCCTCACGCAGAAATACCGTATCGAACCGCAGTCCGCTGCGCTCTGCCTCCTGAATCAAATGATCGCCTTCTATGGCGATCAGCCCGTCCTTGCCGATCGCCGGATGCAGCAAGCGCTGGCGCAGATCTTTCAGCCGCGCATTCTGGCGGCTGCGGATTGTTTCAGCGGAAGCGGAGGCCACAAAGTCCGGCATACCTGGCGATTTTACGCTGTACGCTTACCGGAGCCTTCGCGATAATCGGAGAATCGAACCACGTCGAGAGGAAACCAGGATGGAATCCGAGGTTGATGTTTCCGAGGTGCTGGACACCCGCTGCTGTATCGCCGGGGGCGGACCCGCAGGAATGATGCTGGGCTATTTACTGGCCCGGGCTGGAGTCGATGTGGTGGTGCTGGAAAAGCACGCCGATTTTCTACGGGATTTTCGCGGAGACACGATTCATCCCTCGACGCTGGAATTGATGTACGAACTGGGCCTGCTGGAAGAATTTTTGCAAAGGCCTCACCAGCAGCTGACACAGATTGGGGCTGAAGTGGAAGGCTTCGCAGCGGTCATCGGAGATTTCACCCATCTGCCGACCCATGCGAAATTTATCGCGCTCATGCCGCAGTGGGATTTCCTGAATTTCCTGGCTGAAAAAGCGAGGCAATATCCGCACTTTCATTTGCGGATGGAGTCAGAAGTTACAAGTCTGCTGAAAGAGAATGACCGGGTCCGAGGTGTACGATCCATTACGCCGAACGGAACTTTGGACGTACACGCAGATTTGACCGTCGGCGCGGATGGTCGCCACTCTACCATTCGCTCCAGCGCGGGACTTGAGGTGATGGATCTCGGCGCTCCCATCGACGTGTTGTGGATGCGGGTGTCGCGGCAACCCTCCGACCCGAACCAGACCCTGGGGCGTTTCCGCGCAGGAAAGATTCTGGTGACGCTGGATCGCGGCGAGTATTGGCAGTGCGCGTATGTGATCCCCAAGGGTGGTTTCGCGGTCCTTCAGCAGCGAGGCTTGGCGTCATTTCGGCAGAACCTCGCAGAGATCGCGCCGTTTCTGGCCTCGCGAACGGATGAAATTGCAGACTGGAGTGCTGTGAAGTTGCTGACGGTAGCGGTCGATCGCTTGCGGCAGTGGACCCAGCCCGGACTCCTCTGCATTGGAGACTGTGCCCATGCCATGTCCCCTGTCGGAGGCGTCGGTATCAACCTTGCCATTCAGGATGCTGTGGCCGCGGCGAATCTGTTAGCGTCGCCGTTGCTGAGTGGCACCGTCCGCGAAGAAGATCTGCGCCAGGTGCAAGCTCGGCGCAGTTTTCCGACTCGCATGACGCAAGCCGTTCAGGTATTTATGCATCGCAAGTTCATTCGACCCGCACTGGGGCGACAGACTCCGATCCGGCGTTTGCCGCTGCCGTTCAAGCTACTCCGGCAATTCCCATGGCTGCAGCGTTTTCCGGCAAGAATCGTCGGCCTTGGATTTCGACCGGAGCACATTCGCACCCCCGATTCGGAGTCGAAGGCGACGAAATAACTCCCAGCGCTCACTGAAAGCGAGTACAGACGCATTTGCGGTCTGCCAAGCTTCGGCGAACGGGTATCATGGATCAAGCTCGAAATTACTTTCAACATTCGAACTCATCGGGCTACAACTCGCAGACGTGGAGAAATCGTTTGTCAGCGGAAATACTGCGCGTGCAGCCGGATGAACCGGAGCCGGAAAAGATCGAGTACATTGTGCGCTGCCTGCGAGCGGGGAGTGTCGTCGGTTTGCCGACGGACACGTTTTATGGGCTTGCCGTCGACCCCGTCAACTTGCATGCCGTCGAACTGATTTACGACATCAAGATGCGGCTGCGCCACAAGCCGTTGTCGCTGCTGCTGGCCGATGTTGCCCAGGCCTACGAGATTGCGCGCAACCTCGACTCTCAATTTGACCGCCTGGCCGAGCGCTTCTGGCCCGGCCCACTCACCGTGATCGTACGTGCGGGAACCCGGTTGCCGCTGCGGGTGACGGCGAACACGGGTAATGTGGCGTTGCGGGTTCCGGACGCAGCTATTCCGCGAGCCGTGGTTCGAATGCTGGGGCTGCCGGTTACGGCGACCTCCGCCAATGCTTTTGGCGCTCCAGAATGTACCCATGCCGTTGGAGTGCGCGATCAGCTTGGCGACCGCCTGCCTTTGATCGTCGACGGAGGTCCGACCGGACGAAGTGTTCCCACGACCATTGTCGATCTGTCGGCCGGTCCCGGAGCCTGGCAGATCCTACGCGAGGGCGCAATTCCAACCCACGAGATCGCTTTCGCGCTGCAGTAGCGGAGTCTCGACGAATGCGCGATATCGAACCCGAAGAATCCGACTGGGAAGACGAGTACGATCTGGAGCCTGGCAGAGCCAGTGGCATCATTCGCCGAATACTTCGTGCCACCGTCACACTGGTGCTGTTGGCCTGCTTCGCCTGGTTCTGGTGGCTGTTTATCGAAATACGGACGACCTCTTACACCATTCAGACCTTGCCCGCCGACGCCATTGCGGTGTTTGGCGCGGCGGAATACAACGGTCGTCCTTCGCCGGTTCTGACGGCTCGACTGGAGCATGCGCTGGATCTGTATCGGCGCGGACTGGCCCCTCTATTGATTTCTTTTGGTGGGGGCGCCGGAGCGCAATACGATCCGCAGATGAGCGAAGGCGCTGTGGGTCGCGACTTCTTCTTAACTCACGGAGTGCCCGACCGCAGAATCATTGCCGAAACCACCAGCAGCGATACCGAGGAGTCGGTTGACCGGCTGGCAGCGATTGCAAGGGAAAATCATTTGCGCACCATTCTGGTCGTCAGTGATGGAACCCACATGTTTCGCATTCGGGAATTATGCCGGGCAAAAGGGCTGCATGTACTTCTGAACCCCCGGGAACCCGGCAAATCCGTGAATCAGTTCGATATCGTGGAGCGATATCTGCATGAGATGGCGAGCTACACGCTTTGGCGACTGCATCTGCACTGATGTGGGAGGCGCGGAAGGAGCGGGGAATCGGTCGCTTGATCGGTCCATCGATACAGCCCAGGAAAGCTTCAACCTATCCCGCGAAAACATCGGCGCTGATTTACAATCTTGACAGCTTCAATTGATTGCTGGAAACCATGGGGTATTCAAGAGTGTTGTCAGTTTTTGGGCGAAGAAGGCCCTGGAAATTATTGGGATCGAGTCTGATTTTCGCCTTCATGCTGGGCTGCGGAGATATTTATCGTCCTGTCGTTACGAGCGTACCCCCGGTCCAGCCGTCTTCGCAGCCAACCAAGTACGCAATCGTCACCACTTGCGGCAACAACACAAACGTCTCGGCGCCAACCATCGACCAGATATGCTCGACCAGCACCTTGCCGGGGTATGGATCGCTGGTGAATTTTTCCGGCGACTCGCTTGCGGTTCGATTGAATCTGGGCAACGGACCGCGCTGGGTGGGACTGGCGCCCAACAGTAATGGCAGCGGCGGAATCGTCTACAACACGAATACCGATGGAACAGTGACCAATTTCGGCATCTCGACGACGGTAGAAAGCCATCAGGTGTATTCCAGCACTCTACTCGCCAATGCCGACCCCAGTACGATGTTATCCACTACAAATTATCTCTATGTTTCGGAGACTGGCCGCGGTTCCGTCGAAGTGATGAAAACAGCGAATGGAGCGTTTTCTCCCGCCGGATTTCTTGAGATTCCCTTGGCTGACGCGACCAATCCGTCGGCGCCACAGTATCCCGCCATCCTGGTCGGCAACCGAACCGCGCAACGCATCTACGCCATCAGCTATGCAGACGCGGGCCTGCCCGCGCCCAGCTGTCCGACTTCCAATTCTCCCGGTGTCGCAACGGGAATTGAAACCACGACCAATACTCCGTCTTCCAATTTGCCTCTCGGCCTTTGCCCGGTCTATGGCGTCATGAGTCCAGACAACCGTCGCGTTTTCGTCTTAAATCAGGGCAGCGGCACGGTGTCGGTGATCGACAGCCAGCAGAACCAGATCGATACAAGTGCGAACCTGATCAGCAATCAGCCCGGTGTACCGGCGGGCCAGATCGCTGTTGGACAGAATCCGGTCTGGGCGGACATTTACAACGCCGGAGCGATTCTCGTGGTGGCAAATGCAGGTTCCAATACGCTGACCTTGATCAACATAAGCGAAGATGTCTACGGCAACGATAGCCCCAACTTCGGTCAGATCATCGCCACCGTGCCAGTCGGCAGCAGTCCCTCATCTGTCTCGGTTTTGCAGGATGGTACCCGCGCCTACGTGGCCAATCGCGGAGATGGGACGGTTAGCGTTGTCAGCCTGACCAGCAATACCGTCACCAAAACCATTTCGTTGCCGCAGGAGCCATGCTCGGCAGGCAATCCGAATGTTCTTTGCACCATTCACCCCATGTCAATTGCCGCCACTACTGGAGCGCCTACAGGTAAGGTCTACGTTGTGTCACCAGACACGAATATCATGACGATTATTCAAACGATCGATGACACGATCGATACAACATTGCCGCTGACAGGCAATGGTATCCAGGTGTACCTCACAGGGCCCTGATCCTGACGACATGCAAGCTGGCAAGAACCGTGAACAATCGGCTCGACGGATAGCGGTGCATGCATGAAGCTTCGTCTGGATAAGCGGGTGGTTGACGCGGGCCTCGCCAGATCGCGAACCCGGGCGCAACAGCGCATCTCCGCGGGACAGATTGCGGTCGACGGCTTCATCGTCACCAAGCCCGGCTTCATGGTCGACACCCGACAATATGTTCAGGCAATTGAGAAAGACAATCCGTACGTGAGCCGTGGCGGTCTAAAGCTGACGGCGGCTCTGGATGCGTGGAAGATCAATGTTGCCGGACGCACCTGTCTGGACATCGGCATCTCGACGGGCGGATTCAGCGACTGCCTGTTGCAGCGCGGCGCGGCCTGCGTTGTCGGCATTGACACCGGTCATGGCCAATTGGCGGAAAAGTTGCGTTCCGACCCGCGCCTGTTATTGCTGGAGCACACCAATGCGCGTCGGCTGACCGCCGACATGCTACCGCCGGGAATTGGATTTATCACCGTCGATGTCTCGTTCATTGCCGCCTCGCTGATTCTGCCTGCGATCATTGCATCTGCTTTTCCGTCGAAGACAGCCGGCTCACTCCATGAAGCGGTCATCCTGGTCAAGCCGCAATTTGAGGCAGGCAAGGAGTTTGTCGGCAAGGGTGGAATCGTCCACAACTCCGCTGCCCATCAGCGCGCCATCCATCAAGTAAGCCAGACCCTGGAGGCCCATGGCGCACTGGAGACGCGGGTGATGGATTCGCCCATTCCAGGCGGAGATGGAAATCGCGAATTTCTGATGTACGCTCGGTTCTAAGGGGAGAACGCATGCGATCGATTGCAATTATTTCCAAGCCGCAAAAACCGGAGTTGGCAACGATCCTGCCGGAATTGATGGTTTGGCTGAAACAGCACGGGTATGCTGCCATACTTGATCCCCTAAGTGCGTCCTACCTGGGATCAGCCGATGTGCTTCCGCGACATTTGATGCACGAGCTCCAGCCGGAGTTGGTGATTGTGCTGGGGGGGGATGGCACATTGTTAGCCGCGGCCCGAGCCTTCGCACGCACCCACACGCCGATCCTGAGCGTGAACCTGGGCTCCCTGGGATTTCTGGCGGAAGTGCCTCTGGAGGAACTGTTCACCACGCTCGAGAGCTGGCAGCAGAACGATTGCAGAATCGACGAACGCACCATGCTGCACGCGGAGGTTCATCGCGAAGGCCTGGTGCATCATGAGTTCGAGGCACTGAACGATGTGGTGATCACCAAGGGCACCATAGCGCGTATGGTCAGCATACTGGTCAAGGCCGGCGACCAGCCCGTGGCCCGGTTCAGTGCGGATGGGGTCATCGTGGCGACACCGACCGGCTCAACTGCCTACAACCTGGCTGCCAATGGACCCATTCTCGCTCCCGATATCGATGCCATGATCATCACCGCTGTCTGTCCGCATCAACTGACCGTGCGTCCGCTGGTGGTGCGCGGCGATGCCAAACTCACCCTCACCATCGAAGGCATTCCGGAACAGATTTATCTGACAGTCGATGGTCAGGAAGCCGTCGAACTGCGGCTGGGGGATGAGCTGCATTGTTGCCGTTCTCGCTATACGATCCGTCTGATTCGCAGGAGCGGCAACAGCTTCTTCGACGTGCTGCGGGCCAAATTGAAATGGGGCGAGCGATAACTCGCTTCAAAGCAGATCCCTGTTGCAATTGGAGAACTGGACTAAATCGCCGCGATTACTTGGATAATTCGTCGACCAGGATCCTCGCCTTATTCGCCAGCGTCTGCGCACCCACGATGTCATTCATGTTTAATGCCTGACGGGCTTGCGACAGGAAAGAAGCCACCTGAGCAACGGCGTCTTTGTGTTCCGTTTGTTGTTTCGTCGACAACTTCTTCAACTTGTTCTCCGTAGTGTCAATCAGTTGCTTAGTTTGCGCAGCGTCGGAGGGAGTGATGGTCGCATCGTCCGCGGAGAGCTGGCCGATGATTGTGGTCGCAGGGGCGGTGCTGGCTGCGGAGGCGTGCATCGCCGATTCACTCTCCGTCTCAGCTTTGGTCGACATGCGGCGGTGGTGGACCTTGGCAGCATGCTTAGTGGGCGGAGGTTCCGCGACAGGCGGTGCAGCCGGTACCGGCGCGGATTGTGCGAGGAGTACAGGCTCAACGATGAGCGGCGGCAAGGTTGGCAGAGGGACGATTGCCGGAGCTTGCGCTTGCGGCGGCGGCATCGCGCGCTCCACTTTGCGATGGCAGCCGGCGATGGCAAACGTCAGCAGGAATGAAACAAAACATAAGCGCCAGTACCGCATTCTTCCCCTGCATTTCTTCGACGGACCAGACATATGTCCTACGTCGATCAACCTGCGATTCTCCCTGGATCTAGCCGGCACTTGTGCTAAGAATCGTTTTTTGTTCCGGCAGGGAAGTCACTGGAAGCCGGAGAGTGAATTGTGTGCCAACATCCACCTCAGATTCTACTTGAACAGAGCCATTGTGGAGTTGCAGGATACGATAGGTCATCGCCAAGCCAATCCCGGTTCCATCCCGCTTGGTCGTGAAGTAGAGATTGAAGATGCGGTTGAGGATCTCGCGCGGAATGCCACAGCCCTGGTCGCGGATTCTCAAGGTGGCCTCATGCCCATGCTGCCGCAGTTCCACGTGCAGTTCTCCGCCATCCGACATGGATTGCGCGCCATTCAGCAGCACATTCAACAGCGCCTGCTGGATCATATCGGCATCCACTCGAACATAGACAGCAGAGCTGGGCACAATGCTCACCACGTTAACTGACCGTTGCGCCAAATCGGGCTCCGCCAGGGTGAGTACTGTGGTAACAATCGAGCGCAGATCGTGCATGGCGAGATCGAGTTCCACCGGTCGGGAAAAGTCAATCAAGGTCTGCACCACGCGGTCCAGACGGCGAATTTCATTGTGAATCACGTCGACATGTCGCTCGGCGGTGCTATCGTTGCGAGCTAGTTTTTCGCGCAGCAACTCCAGATGCACAACGATCGCGTTGATGGGGTTTTTCACTTCGTGACCCACGCCGGAGGTCAGCCTTCCCAGGTCCGCCAGACGCCGCGATACTTCCAGCTCATTCTCGATCTTCCGCATGGATTCGGTATCGTGCAGCGTCAGCAGGGCTGCCAGCGTGTCGGCAGGAGTGGTCGGGTCTTCGCTATGAATAAAATCGAGCGAGACCTGAATGCGGCGCCCGGTTTCCGTAATCACTTCCTCCTGCATCAACATCACCCGCGCATTGAAGGCGCGGCGCACCACCTGGCCCAGCATGGATTGGCGATCGAAGATGTCATGCAGCTCGACCCCCAGCATACGTTGCCGGCTCATGCCCAGAAAATGCTCCACAGAATCGCTGACCATTACAGCGCGTGCATCCTGCGTGAACAGCATCACGCCGTCCTGCAGGTTCTCCAGCACCTGATCGAGATTCTCTTTCAGGGCCGTGAAAACCTCCTCCACACTGCGCATGCGCTGGCCGATGCGTTCAATTTTGCTGGAAACGCGAGAGATTTCGTCCGATTTCGCCAACAACAGCCCGGACTCTGAGACCGGCTGCGGCTCGGCCAGCATGAACTGGTCGAGTCTGTCGCTGATCACCTGCAGCGGATGTAGCGCCATATTCGAAAGCAGCGCTGCCAGCACGATGGTCAGCAGTACCGACAGAACGACGATGACGAATTCCGCCCGCAGCCAAGGGGCCAACTGGGCGCGAAGGAAGGTGGTTCGGACGCCGACTCGGACTGTCAAGAACGGAGCGTTTTTTCGATCGAGGCCCGCATCCACGGCATAGACTGCGGGCGGTCCAAACACGATGCGAAACTTTTGCCATGCCGTTTGTTGCTGCAAGGAGACGAAGCTCGGCTGATGTGGCATGGCATGCCCCTGATACAGAGGGTCCGTGCTGAGCAGAATTTTTCCGTCGCTGTCCGCGATATTGATGTCGTAGATAGTCGGCTCGTAACGGATGAACGAGGTCAGCATCAAGTGGAGCGCCGCATCCTCTTGCAAAGCGCGTTCTACGGCCGCATTCAGTGCGGCAGTGTCGTTGGGAGGCAATGCAACGTGCGCCGTTCCATGCTCGACGGCCGCTCGCGCCGCCAGCACAACCTGATGGGCAGCGATATCGGTGTGCCGATAGCTCTGCTGGATTCTTTCTGAAAGCAATTGCGACAGGTAGAGAGCCGACAGCACAATCACCATGGCGGAGACCATCACGGTAATTGCCAAAACGAGCTTGAGTCGGATTCTCATGGCGGATGCTGGATCGGTTCCCCCGGGGTGAGGCAGCACATTCACCCGGCGCTCAGTGTTCTCGAGAAATTCTAGCGATCCCCGAGGGAGGCGTTGACGCGGCCCGCATGGGATTCGAGCATGTTCCTGATTTCTGTGAATTGTCGAAATTCAGCTTGCCTCGGCGAGCTGTGTAAATATCGCCGCTTCGGTCTATAGACACAAGCAAAATGCTTTAGTCACTGCTCTCGGCCGAACTTCCGTATTCCTTGAGTTTATTGTGCAGTGTTTTCAGACTGATTCCAAGAATATCCGCAGCCCGCGTTTTGTTATTTCCGGTCGACTCCAAAGTGCGCAGAATCAGGCGCTTTTCCGCTTCGTCCACCGTGGTTCCGACGGGCATTTGCACCTGGTCGGATTCGACGACATTCGAAACCTGGGCCAAACCGAAACCTGGCGGCAAATGCTGGCGGGTCAGCACGCCGCTGCCGCACAGCACCACCGCCCGTTCGAGTACGTTGCGCAGTTCGCGAACGTTTCCCGGCCAGTCGTACGACTCGAATTCGCGGAGCAGGTCGGGCTCAATGCCGGTCACCTGGCAGCCGTGCCGTTCGTTCATAGCAACAATGATGGAATCCGCAATCAGCGGAATATCTTCACGATGCCGGCGAAGCGGCGGCAATTCAATATTGAAGACATTCAGCCGATAGAAGAGGTCGTTGCGCAAATGACCGTCGGCAATGGCAGTCGCGGGATCTTTATTGGTGGCCGCCAGCACCCGAACGTTGATCTGCGTTTCCACTTTGCTGCCCAGGCGCCGGAGCGTGCGGTCTTCCAAAACGCGCAGCAGCTTGGCCTGGGTGGCGATCGGCATTTCGCCAATCTCGTCCAGCAGCAGGGTGCCTTCCTCCGCCAGTTCAAAACAGCCGGCGCGACGTTCCACAGCTCCCGTGAACGCACCCCGTTCATGCCCGAAGATTTCGCTTTCGATCAACGTTTCCGGAATGGCGGCGCAATTCACTGCGATGAACGGCTTACTGCTGCGACCGCTCAATTCGTGCAGGGTCCGCGCCACAACTTCTTTTCCGGTGCCGCTCTCTCCCGTGATCAGCACGGAAACATTATTAGGCGCAATCCGCTCAATCATGCGAAAAATGCTCTGCATGGGGGCAGATTTTCCAACCAGGGAGCCCAGCACCCCAGTTTCCTGCACCTTGCGGCGAACGTTCTCAATTTCCCGCTCTGCCAATTGTTGCGACCCGGCGCTGGCCAGCAGGCGTTTCAGTTGAATTGGGTCGACGGGCTTCTGGATGTAGTCGAATGCGCCCATCTTCATCGATTCCACAGCGCTTTCGATACTGCCCTGTGCGGTCAGCATAATGACGGCGAGCTTGTCCTGCAGCTTGACTAGGTGGGACAGCAAAGTAAGGCCATCCATACGCGGCATCTTCAAATCCGAAACCAGGATCGTCGGATGCCAGTCCTGGATGCGTTCCAGGGCCTCGACTCCGTCTCCCGCTACATCCGTGGCATATCCCCATCCTGAAATCAGTTCCGCCAGGCCCGTGCGGGCATTGGGTTCATCTTCGACAATTAAAACTCTTTGACTCATAAGGTTCAGCGTTTCTTTTTGGGCACCGAAAAAGTGGGCAAACTGTCTCTCCAGCAAGCGATCCCAAGGTGCCTATGCTGTCCTGTTTGTACCATGGAGCGCGGATTATCGCTCATCGCAGCAAGCGTGGCCTCGATGTATTCTGAAGTGTCATATGGATTACGAAATTTCCGTTCCAGATCTTCAAGAAAAGCTGAAGCAGTCGGACTCCGTGTCCAGTGAGCGCTCGTTCTGCTTGTTGGACGTGCGTGAGCTGTGGGAGGCGGAGCTGTGTCGCTTGCCCGGGGCTCGCCTGATTCCCATGGGAGATATGCCGTCGAGGGCGCATCAGGAACTGGATCCGGACGCCCACATCGTCGTCTATTGCCATCATGGGATCCGCTCTCTGAGCGTGGTACTTTGGCTGCGCGAGCAAGGATTTGAACGAGCGCAATCGCTCGCAGGTGGAATTGAACGCTGGGCCCAAATTGCTGACCCATCGATGGCCCAATATTGAACCTTGCGTCATCATGCACGTTTGACATTCCGAGGAATGCTTATGCCGACAGAAGCTCTCCAATTCGCACGCGAGAATCAAATCCGATTTCTTGATGAGCTGAAGGATCTGTTGCGAATTCCGTCCATCTCCACTTTGCCCGAACATCGCGGCGACGTTCGCCACGCTGCTGAGGTATTGGCCGCTGAACTGAAACGCATCGGCATGGAGCACGTGGAGGTGATTGAAAGCAGCGGTCATCCGCTGGTGTACGCGGACTGGCTGCATGCGAAAGGCAAGGCGACCTGCCTTTGCTATGGACACTACGATGTTCAGCCGCCCGATCCGCTGGATGAGTGGACGACACCGCCGTTTGAACCGGCCGAGCGCAATGGCAACATCTACGCACGCGGGGCGGTGGATGACAAGGGCCAGACGTACATGCACATCAAGGCGCTGGAAAGCCTGCTGCACGCGCATGAGGGCAAGCTGCCGCTGAATGTTCGCATCATTCTGGAAGGCGAAGAGGAAGTTGGCGGCGAAGGGATTGCACAGTTTGTCCGCGAGCATCCGGACCGTTTGCGGGCCGACTTTGCATTGATCTCCGACACAGAAATGTTTGCGCCGGATCTGCCGACGCTTTGCGTTGGTCTGCGCGGCATGATCTATACCGAAATCGAGGCTCGCGGAGCTGCGACCGATTTGCATTCCGGCATGTATGGAGGCGCGGCTCCCAATCCATTTTTTGCGTTATGCCAGGTGCTGTCGCAGTTGAAGGATGACAACGGACATATCCTGATCCCCGGTCTTTATGACGATGTTGTGGCACCCTCCGCAGCCGAGTTAAAGGCCTGGAAGTCGCTCCCTTTCGATCAGGCCGAATTTCAAAAGAAAGAAGTTGGCTCGTCCGCGCTGACCGGCGAAGAGGAGTATTCCATTCTGGAGCGTCTCTGGGCTCGTCCCACGCTTGAAATTCACGGCATGCCCGGTGGGTTTATCGGCGATGGCGCCAAAACCGTGATTCCCGCCAAAGCGTCGGCCAAGGTGTCGCTGCGTTTGGTTCCGGAGATGGAGCCACGCAAGATTTTTGATCTGTACAAGAAATATGTGGACTCGATCTGTCCCAAAGGCATCTCGCTCAATGTTCGATTGATTCATTCGGGCGATGCGATCGTGATCGGCGTGGATAATCCGTACGTGAAAGCCGCCACGGCCGCGCTGCATGAAGTTTTCAAGAAGGACACGGTCTTCATCCGCTCCGGCGGGTCGATCCCAATCGTCGGCGACTTCGAGCGCAGCCTGAAAATTCCGTCGGTCATGATGGGCTTCGGACTGCCGGATGACAACCTGCACGCTCCCAACGAGAAATTCTGCATTGCAAATTTCTATCGTGGCATCGAATCGCTGATTCGCTTCTTCGAGAAACTGGGTGGGCAGCCGTAGTGCGGCCCTGCTCGTTCTCGAGCAGCGATTCTGGAAACAGGACGATGGGCGATTCTACGGAAATATCCGGATTTGTTCTGGCGGGCGGTCGCAGTTCGCGGCTCGGTCGCGACAAAGCTCTGTTGCCGTGGCCTCCCAATGCTTTCGCGGAAGGGAACGGCCAGACGCTGCTGGGGCACGCGATTGCGCGACTCCAATCTATTTGCACCACAGTTTCTATTTGTGCCAACCGCGACAGTATTCCGTTCGCGGGAGTCATCATTCCGGACGCATTGCCCGGAAGCGGTCCCCTGGGTGGAATCGTAGCCGCACTGGAATATTCGACAACCGATTGGAACCTGATGCTGGCGGTCGATTTGCCGTTTCTTCCGGTGGAGGTGCTGCAGGCCCTAGTGACTTGTGTGCGGCCGCCAGAAGGAACCGTTCTCAGTTTGCCGGCGTCTTCGCTGCAAACGGTCGCGTGCATCCTTCCGGAGTTGGATGGATTGCCGCAGCCGCTCTGCGGGCTCTACCATCGTGACCTGGCGCCAGGACTTCGAGCGGCACTTGATTCTGGGAAATTCAAGGTAATGGCCGCATTGCAGGAGGCGTGTGATCAAGTCGCGCCCAGCTCGGACCTGCAATCCGCACGCCGGGAGCTTGGTATCGAGATGTGGGACGTGAGAGCTTTTGCGGCTGCACCGCCATCGGCGCCGAATCCGAGCGAATGGTTTCTCAACATCAACACCCCGCAGGACTGGCAGCATGCTCGCCAGCTTCACTTCCGATAATTCTCGGCAGCAATTCGCCGCAACTTCGGCTATCTTCAAAAGAATGGCAGAACACAAATCCACGCCGCCCCAGCCTTTCATCGCCTTTGAACACGTCTGCAAACGGTTCGGCGACAATGTCGTGCTGGATGACGTCAGCTTTTTCGTGCTACCTGGGGAAACTCTCTGCATCATCGGACGAAGCGGCGTCGGCAAGTCGGTATCGCTGGAAATCATCATGGGATTTCTCAAACCGGATGGCGGCCGAATCATCGTCAAGGGAGAAGACGTAACCGATTTTACCGAAGAGCGGATGCAGTCGATCCGGCGCGATGTGACCATGGTGTTTCAAAGTGGTGCGCTCTTCGATTCGCTGACTGTCTTTGAAAATGTCGCGTTCCCCTTGCGGCAGCGGGGCGAGCTGAGTGAAGACCAGATTGACCAGATCGTGAACGGCCTGCTGGGGATGGTAGGAGTAAGTGAGATGGCACACGGCCTGCCTTCGGATCTTTCCACGGGCATGCGTCGAGCGGTGGCCATTGGACGAGCCCTGGCAGCGCAGCCAGAAGCCATCCTTTACGACGAGCCGACGACCATGGTTGATCCCTTGATGGCCCACCTGATGGGAAACCTGATCCAGAAAGTGAAAATCCAACTGCGGCTGACGAGCATCGTGGTGACTCACGATATGCAGATTGCCGAAAAGCTGGCCGACCGCGTTCTGTTTTTGCACGAGGGGAAGGCGGAGTTTTTTGGAACGGTGCAGCAACTGCGCCAGACGACCGATCCGGTTCTGCAGGAGTTTCTGCGTCTGGACGAGCGCACGTTACCAAACCCTGCGCTGTGGAAATAAAACATGTCTTGCCTGCGGCTAGCTTCGGTAACCTATTCAGGTGGAGAAGTTTGGGGTCAGATACCTTTGTGTCCGGGCTCACCTAATTTGATTGCAATCTGTCCCCCGACCATCTACCATCGTGGAAACGTTGGTTCCCGCAACGGGGTTACCGTTATCCGTTACACGGCATCTAATTTGAAAGCCGCTTAAAGACCGCAGTTCTCTAACGCAAGCTCGATAGGTTTATAGATTCGATAATAATTCTTTTATATCGTGAAAGTTTTAACTTTCAGTTTGCATTCAGGCAAGTGACCACTGCTAAGATGGCCCTGTCCTGTTGACTTCTTCTTGAGACCTTTTCGCTTTCCTTCTGCCTGTTGTGGCGACTCACAAACGCAAGTCAAGTAGAGAAGACACAGAATGGCTTCCCCTGATCTAAGTCATTGGTTTCCGGCCCGAAGGGCGGATAATTTTGTCGAGTTGCGCCCCCGTGTGGGCGGAATCGGCCCCGCTGGCCGCAGCCCGTCCCGCACAGTGACCTTCCTGTGGATGGCAGTCGACATTCTTACCGTTGTCGTGGCCGCCGTGCTGGCGACGCACTTCCGCAGAGCCAATTTCCTTTCCTACTTTGACAACCGCGCTCCGCTGGCGCAGAATCCTTCCTCCTTGCTGCTGTACCTGGCAGGGTTCTCGCTGATTTTGATCGTGGTAAGCCGCGCGCACGGGCTCTATGGCCCGTTACAGGCGTTTAGTGGATTGAGGGAGCAGCGGCTGACGGTGCAGACCTGTTTCACGGCCAGCTTAATCCTGGCTGGCGCCTTGTACTTTGGACGGGCCGACTCCATCTCTCGGGCCGTGGTTATTGCCACGCTGGTTGCCACTACACTGTTTCTTTGTCTGCGGCGTGCCGTCTGGCGTCTCACTCTTTACAAAAGGTACGAAAATGGTCTGGATACCAAGAATGTTCTGGTGATCGGGACTGGCTCTCTGGGGCTCGCGATTCGCAGCCACCTGCAGCGGATTCGCCACCTCGGTTTCACCTTCAAAGGATTTGTGCAGATTTCGCCCGACGGCACGGAGTTGGGGAATCTGTATCCGGACTCGCAGGCCGACGAACAGCCAATGGAAATTCTGGGCAATTTGCCGGAATTGGGAGACCTGATTCGTCGCCATTTCATCGATGAAATTTTCGTGACCGGCCCGTGTGAGCGAGGCGTAGTCAAGCGCCTGATTGCCCAAGCCAGTGTCTGGGGCGTCGACGTCCGCGTGGTACCCGACTTGTATGACGGCCTCGCCTGGAGCGCGCCGATTGAATATGTCGGGCAATTTCCAACCATGCCATTGCATCGTCATCACATTCCAGTGGTAGGGCTGTTGATGAAACGATGCCTTGACATTCTTGTTTCCATGCTGGCATTGATCGTTCTGAGCCCGCTGATTCTGTTCATCATCGTCGTCGTCCGGCTGGATTCTCCCGGCCCGATCTTCTACGGGGCCGAACGGATTGGGAGAAAAGGCCGCACCTTCCGCTGCTGGAAGTTCCGCACCATGGTAGTAAATGCAGACTCGCTGCAGGAGCAGTTTAACCACAAGAATGAGCGCGACGGCGTGCTGTTCAAGATGACCGGGGATCCGCGCGTGACCCGGATTGGCAAGTTCCTGCGCAAGTATTCGCTCGATGAAATGCCGCAATTTATCAACGTACTCGCGGGTCACATGAGTGTGGTTGGACCTCGTCCTCCCCTGGCTGGCGAAGTTCGCTTATATGAACTGCGGCATCTGCGTCGCCTTGAAGTTCTCCCCGGAATCACTGGGTTGTGGCAGGTGCAGGCCCGCCGGGACCCCTCGTTCGATCAGTACATTTCGCTCGATACCGCCTACATCGACAATTGGAGCCTGTGGCTCGATCTGAAGATCATGACTCGGACCGTCGGTGTGGTCCTCAGCGGTACCGGGACCTAGACCATTTCTCGCGCACTCCAGTCTTGCTGCATAGGCCGTAGACGACTCAATCGGCGTCGTTTGTCTCTGCCGTTTTCGCTGGTTACACTAGGTCAGTGAAGCTCGCCCTGGCACAAATCAATCCAACCATTGGAGATTTCCTCGGAAATGTCCGCAAAATCGTCGAAGTAAGTCTGGCCAGCCAGCGGCAGGGTGCTGATCTTGTCATTTTTCCCGAGATGGCAGTGTGCGGCTATCCACCCGCGGACCTGCTGGAGAAATCTTCATTCCTGGCGCGCGCGCAGCAAGCCGTCGAGGAAATTGCGGAGCGCGTCACAGCCAATCACCCTATTGCTGTTCTCTGTGGATGTCCCACCCCGGCTCCTCCCAATTCTGGCAAGCGGGTCATGAACTCGGCAATGTTGTTGCGCGATGGCCGCCTGGAATTCATCCAGTCGAAGATGCTGCTGCCGTATTACGACGTCTTCGATGAGCAGCGATACTTTGCTCCGGCGGCGAAGCAGACTCTGTATGAAATGGCTGGCGAACGCATTGCCATCACCATCTGCGAAGATGCATGGAACGATAAAAACTTTTGGCCGCAGCGCTTGTACCCAGTGGACCCGGTCGAAAACCTGATGCACCAGGGTGCGACTTTGGTCGTGAATCTGTCCGCCTCCCCTTACTACCGCAACAAGCGCGAGATGCGTCGAGCTATGGTGGCAGCCATCGCCCGTCGCCATCGAGTTCCTGTCGCCATGGTGAACCAGGTGGGGGGCAATGACACGCTTATCTTCGACGGCAGCAGTTTCGTTCTGGATGAAGAAGGCAATACCATCGCGCAGGCGAAGTCATTTGAAGAGGATCTTCTCGTCATCGATCTCTCCTCCCATCACCGCGCAATTCCGCCATCGAAACACGATGAAGATGCCGCTGTCCACGATGCGCTGGTGCTGGGAACGCGCGACTACGTGCGCAAGTGTGGGTTTTCGAAGGGAATCGTCGGACTCAGTGGCGGCATCGACTCGGCATTGGTGGCGACCATTGCAGCCGAAGGCTCTGGGCGCGGAAAATGTGCTCGGCGTCGGCATGCCCAGCGAATACTCCTCGCAAGGCTCGATCGACGATGCGCGAAAGCTGGCGCAAAACCTGGGCATCCAATGGGAACTGATTCCGATCAACGATATTTTTCAGCAGCACTTGAAGGCGCTGCAGCCGATTCTCAAGACCTATCCGCCCGACATCACGGAAGAAAACCTTCAATCTCGAATTCGAGGCGCGCTGCTGATGGCGTTGTCGAACAAGCTTGGCGCACTGGTTCTGACAACCGGCAACAAGTCCGAGATGTCGACCGGATACTGTACCCTGTACGGAGACATGGTTGGAGCTTTGGCAGTGATCGCAGACGTATACAAAACCTGCGTCTATCGTCTCGCCCGGTATGTCAATCGGGAGCGGGAAATCATCCCGGAAAATACATTGGTCAAACCACCGTCGGCGGAATTGCGTCCTGGGCAACAGGACACGGATTCGCTGCCGCCCTATGAGGTGCTCGATCCGATTCTGGAAGCGTACGTGGAACGCTACGAGACTGCGGAAGCGATTGTGCAGGGAAGTGCGCTGCCGCTGGAGATCGACCTGGTGCGGAGCATCTTGCGCATGGTGGAGCGCAGCGAATATAAGCGCCAGCAGGCGGCGCCGGTCTTGAAGGTAACTCAGAAATCGTTTGGAGTGGGCCGCAGATTTCCTATTGCGGTCAAGGTTCAAGTTTAATAAATTGATTTAATTATTTGAGGAATATACATGAAAATAAAGTTGTTAGCTTTGTCAGCTCTTGCGCTGACGATGATGCAAGGTGCCACGCTGGCGATTGCCCAACAAACGGTTTCCCCAGGCGCCACCGCACCCACCGCCCAGGCCACGCCGACAGCCCCGTCACTCCAGATGAATACCATTGGCCCTCCCTCAAAGCTGGAGTTCCCACCGGCGAATCCCAAGAATTTCACCGCGACCACTCCGTCCACCCAGGAAGTGAATTCCTTCCTGAAGCAGATCTGGGGCTACGATCCCAATCGGGTGTGGGAAGTCTATGGAATCGAGACAACGCCGGTCGCAAACCTGAACCGGGTTACGGTTCTGGTCGGCGAACAGGGAGTCTCCCACACCCCGTCGCCCACAGTTTTTTTTGTCACGCCAGATGGTCATCACGCGATTGCCGGTTCGCAAGTTATTTCCTTCGGTGCTCGTCCGTTTGCGCCGGTTCAGCAAAAGCTGGAAGCGCGCGCCACCGGCCCGTATCGTGGGGCAAGCTCGAAGAATCTGATGTTGGTGGAGTTTGCCGACCTGCAATGCCCGGACTGTAAGCTGGCGGCGCCGACGATGGACAAGCTGGCGACCGACTTTCCTAACGCGCGCATTGTCTTTCAGGTGTTCCCGCTGACCTCGATTCATCCCGAGGCCGAGAAGGCCGCCGAATACGCCGTGTGCGTCGCCCAGCAGAAAGGGAACGCCGCTTTCTTTCAGTTTGTGCAGGCTGTGTTTGATACGCAGGACAACTTGAAAACAGACGCCGACGGAACTCTGAAAGCAGCGGCAACCAAGGCTGGAGCGGATGCCGCCGCTGTGTCGACGTGCGCCGCGACTCCGACTGCCGCGAGTGCAGTGGCCACCTCGGTAAAACTGGGGAAGGATCTGGACGTGAACGAAACGCCCACTCTGTTCGTAAACGGGCGACCTGTGCCGGTGACTGGCCTGCCTTACACCACGTTGAAGCAGATCATCGCCTATGGCGCGCAGGACGCAGCGCCTGCAGCGACCGCCGGCCACTAGGCGATTTCGGTTGCGAGGAACTCCGGTGCAGCGGCGCGGAAAATGATTTCAGAGATGATCTTTCTTCCGCGCCGCGGGCGCCGGTTTAGCGACAGCTCGTTTCCAGCAGGGAGTTGCGTCGGCTCTCAATTTAAACATCACTCGTGGAGATTCGTTCCGTCGTGTGGGTCATAGACGACGTGGATCAAGCCGTCGCGGTAATCGATGTCGACAGTGAGATCCCGCAGTGTCTGCAATCCGATGATGCCGGAGACTTCCACTCCGGACTCCGTACTCAAACCGTCCATGCTGATCACGAGCACATCTTTCAAAGGGGCTCGCAGGCGTGCGAAATCAAGATCAACGCCACCTTCGGTATAAAGATTCGCAACCCGCCCGCTCAGCCCCGTCAGGCTATCTTGCGTGTCAGAATGCACACTTCCCGCGCTCTCGGCCGCCGGAATCGAAAGAATGCTGACGGACGATCCTGAGTCCAGCAGAAACAGTCGCGGCTTCTTATCCTTCAATTCTCCATTGATAAAAATCTGATGACCCACGCGCGCAAATGGAGACCAGAGCTGCATCTCAGGGCCGATGTAGCGGTCGAGATAATGAATGGCTGGAGCAGGAGCCGCAGGTCCGTGCGCCGGGTCAGGAGAGCTTGCGTCCGGCGTTGTATTGCCAACCCCGCTCGCGTTGAGAGAAGCGCCGCGCTCCGCCTGTTCGCCAGGGATAGGTGGAAGCTGCGACAGCGTCATCTGGTGCGCAGGGAAATCGAGCTTCACATGATAGTTCTCGAAAACATCCGCGCCGATCAGCCCATCTTTGCCGACGATCGAAGGAGTGTTCGAAACTTCCACTAGGCAATCTTTGAACTCGAGCGATCCGATCCGCAGATCGTCCGCATATGCCCAGTATCCGCTCATGGATTTCTGGTCGCCAATGCCGGAAATCGTGTCGCTCGTCACCGGAACCAGACCGGCCTTCTCCGCGGTATCGCGATTCAGCAGAATCCCGGATAATCCGGTATCGAGTTCAAGTTCGGCATTCGCTTTGTGGTTGACGTTGATCTCGAATCCCATGCCGTTGGCGCGGTGGTAGATGTCTGCCGCCATGCCCTCGAGCGGCAATGAGGTTTCCGTGACCGAATGCGAAGCGAGGCGGCAGCCGCCGTTCTTGGTTGCCGCCGCGGCGCGCAGTTGGCTCACATACTCCTTCAGCGAATGCTGCTGACCTGCAGGAATATCCGCAGTTTTTTCCAGGTAGTCGTCGATCTGCTGAATGCGCTGCGACAGCGGAAGCCGCTCAATCCAGGACAGGTGAATGTCCGGATCGTCGGGATCCAATTTGTAAGCTGCTTTCAACTGCTGGTAGCCGGAGGCGCGCATCGACTCAATCCAGAGCAACTGATACCAGTCATATCGCGTGCGCGCCAGGCAAGGGTCGAATTTGAGAGAGGTTTGATAAGCGTCGGCCGCCTCTGCTAGCCTCCCTTGGCGAAGACGTATCTCCCCCATGGCAGTGAGCAGTTCCGCGCTTGCGGGATTCTCCGCAAGGCTGTTCTCCGTCAGTTCCGAGGCTTCGCTGATCTGACCCTCCTGCAGCAAACTGCGAACCTGCCCGGCGATGGCCTGCATGTCATGCGGATTATTTCTTGCGGTGGAGAAGTAAAGTTCGAACGCTTTTGAGAAGTCGCCCTGTCGGAAGGCCACGGCGGCCGCTTCCGTGGAGGGTCTTTGGAGGGAGCAGGCAATTTGCTGCGCGGACAGTGCCGAGACGGAAACCAACCAACCCAGCAACAACATAGCCGTGCCGATCTCCGCGCGCAACTTCATATCCATCGCCTCTTAAGAAGAATGCAAACAAAGGATGCAACCAGGCCACAAGAGTGCAATTCAGGGTGGAGAATAACAAGGTGCGTGGCAACCCGCAACAGGCAAATGAATCCGAGCAAAACTTTGGATAGCCCTCTGGCTATAAAGTCGGAAGGTACCCGCTGAGAATTGAATCTGCTACACTCCTCTGTTTTGGCGGCAACGGCTGAACGGTCGCGGAGCAGCGATAGAGAACAATTTTCCAATTGGGGGAACAAGCTGTGAATGAGATTCGAAGAGTGGGCGTGATCGGTGCCGGAACTATGGGCAATGGAATCGCGCATGTATTTGCGCGCAGCGGGTACCACGTGGTGTTGTGTGAGGTCGAGCAGCGATTTCTGGATCGCGGGTTGGAGACATTGCGGAAGAATCTGGAACGCGAGGCCGCAAAAGGCAAGATCACCACTGACCAAGCACAGGCATCGCTCGCGCGCGTTACCGGAGTGCTGGATCGCGAGCAGCTGGCGGACTCCGATTTCGTGATCGAGGCGGCGACCGAGAAATTTGAAATCAAGAAGATCATCTTCACCGATCTGGATCGGATCACGCGCAAAGATGTAATCCTGGCTTCGAATACTTCGTCTATTTCTGTGACCAAGCTGGCTAACGTCACCAGTCGGCCCGATCGCGTCATCGGGATGCACTTCTTTAATCCCGTTCCAATCATGGAGCTGGTCGAGGTGATTCGTGGCATGGCAACCAGTCAGGAGACGTATGATGAGGTTCGCGATCTCGCGCTGAAGCTTGAGAAAACTCCCGTCGAGGTGAACGATGCGCCCGGATTCGTCTCCAACCGCGTATTGATGCCGCTGTTAAATGAGGCCATGTATGCCGTGATGGAAGGCGTTGCCACCGCGGAAGCAGTCGATGAGGTGTTTAAGTTGGGCATGGCGCACCCCATGGGACCCTTGACGCTAGCAGATTTTATCGGCCTGGATGTCTGCCTGGATATTATGCGCGTGTTGCAGGATGGCTTTGGCGATCCCAAATACCGCCCGTGCCCGTTATTGGTTCGAATGGTCGACGCAGGCTGGCTGGGCCGCAAATCAGGCCGTGGGTTCTATCAATACTGAAAACGGGCTGCGGGCCTCCAGATTTGTTTGGCAGATCCGCGTCGATTGCACTCGCTCACAGCCGAGCAATTGTGCCGAATTCGTTCGGAATTCGCCCTTGCTTCGACGATGAAACGCGGTACTCTTTTCATATGGTTCGTGTTACAGTTCTCGGCTCCGGATCCAAAGGAAATTGCACCGTTGTCTCCACCAGTCGCACTCGCATTGTGCTGGATGCCGGATTCAGCTGCAAAGAAATCGTGAAGCGCATGCGCTTCTGCGGAGAAGATCCAGAAAAGCTGGATGCAGTTCTGATCAGCCACGAGCATCAGGATCATGTTCAGGGCCTTTCCGTGCTGGCGCGACGTTGGAACGTCCCGGTCTACGCCACACAGGCAACCCATGCCGCGTGGAAAGCCTGGATTACTCCCCGAACCACAATGAGCTTGAACCAATGGCTGGAGATGCGTCGTCATCAGTATGCCGAGTCGATGAAGGCCGGCGTTTATGGAGAGAACGATCCGGCTGCCGCTTCGCCGCCAAGCGAATCGTGTGGAGAAATCCCATCTCTTGCAGCGGCAGCGGAGCAGCATGAGCATCTGCAGGCCAGCCATTCCGAGATGCTCACCGCTCTTCCCGAAAGCCCTTCTCACGACGGTGCTGTGGCATTACCCGACCAGGAAGAACTGATTCCGACGACTGACCCGGCCAGTTCCGACCCCGCCTATCTGCCCTGCATCGAACATTTTCGTGCCGGCATCCCTTTTGATATCGGCGACATCCACGTGACGCCGTTTACCATTCCACACGACGCGGCGGATCCGGTAGGGTTTGTCGTGCAGGCGGAAGGAATGCGCATCGTCGTCGCCACCGACCTGGGTTACCTGGCGCCGAACGTTCGCATGCAGCTGCGTGGCGCCGATCTGCTGATCATTGAGTCCAACCACGATGTGGAAATGCTCCGCGATGGACCGTATCCCTGGGTCGTAAAGCAGCGGGTGCTGTCCCGCGTCGGTCATCTTTCCAACGATTCCCTGGGGGAGTACCTCGCGTCCGAATATGATGGCGGAGCCCGCTATGTGATCCTGGCTCACATCTCTGAAAGCAACAATCTCCCTGCCCTGGCACGCAGCTGCGCCGAGCGCGCTTTGCAAGGTAAAATGGGGTTGCTGGCCAACCGGGTCTTGCTGGCATCCCAGAACGAGCCATTGGAATCCATACGCTTATAGGCTGTTGTAGTAATGTTTTTTCGGTAATTGGTTATCGATTACGTTACAATCAAGTCAATAACATAGAGTGGTTGGTTTTAAGGGAATTGGGAGACTATGCGGAAAATCCGTTGTATCGACCCCACGGTTGGGGACATCCTTGCAGGATGGCGGTATGACATCTCCGGGCTCAACCCTGAAATGCGTACCGACTACGAGCAACATTTACGTGAGTGTCACCACTGCCACGAACGCCAGCGGATTCATCGCGCGGTGGACGTGCTCTTAATCGGGACCTCTACACTGGCGATTGGGGCGTTTATCCTGGCCCTGATGGTGCTGCATCGTATTGAACCGCTGCGGGATTGGGTGGTTCTCGACCTGCAGCTGCATCAAATGTCGCTCGTCGTCAGCGTGGAATGGGTGGCGATTCTGGGTCTGCTGATCTCGCTGCTAGCGTGGATCATCGTGGCCATTATCACTCCGGCGCCAGTCTATCTCAGCCAGCAGGCCCGTGCCCTTCAGGCGCGCCTACCGGAAGAGCTCCGCGGACGGCTGCCTAAAATTCCTGCATAGTTGTCAGCCGGACTCGGTTGTCGAATGAGACCGGCTCATTCCGACGTGGCACGTCGTGTCTCAAAAAAACAGCCTGGCTCGCTGCTGAGCGGGGGCGTCGACTGTCTAGCGGCGGCCCGGGTATGAGATCTATCTATCACGTTCCCATCGGGGATCTGGCAGATTCATGTGGCAAGCGATATGAGCAATTTATGGGACAGCCGGACCGATGTTATCGTGGCGCGGTTCGCAATTTGCGCGCTTGCTTTGCTCTTTCCGGCGAGCGGCAGAGGCCAGACCACCGCCAAGGCGAGCCCGGTCTTCCGCTCCTTTGACCGTGTGCTGCTTTTGGAGGATAAGGGTGAGACCTCGGCAGGCGTAAGCGTGGGCGACCTCAACGGCGACGGTCTTCCTGACATCGTATTGGGTAAGGGCCGCCACTGGCCGCTCTACAATCGCGTGCTGCTGAATGATGGCAAGGGCGGTTTCACCGCGAGCAATCTCGGCACCGCTCCGGACCGGACCTATTCCGCTGCCCTGGCGGACATCGATCGCGACGGCAACCTGGACATTATCGTCAGCAACGATGCGCCTGATCGCAAACTTATCTACCTGAATGACGGCAAAGGACACTTCACCGAGGCCGGTACATTCGGCAGCCCGAACTGGACTACGCGATATGTGACACTCGCCGACCTGAACGGCGACGGCTATCCGGACATCGTGGTCGCCAACCGCGGCGACTATCCGGACCCCGTGGACGGCAAACCCGGCAAAGGCCCCCAAATTCCCACTCCGAGTTACGTCTGCCTCAACGACGGCAAGGGCCACTTTCCCGCCTGCGAAGCGCTACCAACAGAATCGGCGACATCGATCGTAGCGGCGGATCTCGACGGCGATGGAGCACTCGACCTGTTCGTCCCGCACCGCGATGGCGGCCAGAGCATCATCTTGTGGAACGATGGGAAGGGCCATTTCCCGACATCTACGAAAGTTGGACCGGCGCTTGCCTGGATCCGCATAGGCGCCGCCGGTGACTTCGATGGGGACGGGCGGCTGGATCTGGCGTTCATCGACGAGGCAAAACAGGCGACTTACGTGATCTACAACCGTGGGAAACGGCAGTTTGGGGAACCGGAGCGCTTCCCGGGACCGATGCGGCCTCCGTACGCGCTGGCAGTTACCGATCTCAATCGCGACGGACGACCGGACATCGTGGTGGGCTATGTGGAGACTGCCGGGGTCGGTGTACTACAACACAGGCCCGCACAGCTTTCACGAAGTCCGTTGGAATGACGGCAAGGGCACCGTGTATGGGTTGGCCTTCGCGGATTTCAATGGCGACGGTTGGCCAGACATCGTGGCTGCCCGTTCCGACGCGCCGAATGCAATCTGGTTCAGCACCAAACTCGTGTCAGGACGATAGCCGTGATTTTCGTTGGCTCGCTGCTTGGAGCATAGGATGAGTCCCCCCGCATCACGACGGCCTCCTACAATACCCACTCGGCCAGATTCTGCTTTTTTTATTCTTGCTATTTCAGCCGAAGCTGCGACAACAGAAAACTTAGGCCTTCGTGCGCTTCAGCTTCTCGCACTTTGTTAGCACTGCCTTGGTGCAACTGCGTGCGGATCGAGTCCGGCAGCTCGAACAACTCATTGATTTCGATAGAGACTCAATCGTCTGACAAGTCGCATTGACAGTCATGTGGCAATGGCCGCAGCGGGCTCCACTCACCTGGAATTAACCGGTGGCGCGGTAGCCGCTATTTCTGCTTCGGCCTCACGTACTCCACGTGGACTTGGTTGATAGTCCCATTGAACTTGAACGGCACTTTGTCATAGTAGTCAAGTGAGACCGGGGAACCGAGAGCCATGCCGATGTCGAGGCAGTCGTTGGCTGTGAAGATCAGGGGCGCAGATATGGGCACCCTGCCGGTGGCCACCACTTCGCCATTGACCTTCATCGTGATGTCGAGTGGTCCACCAGGCTTAGGCACTGCATAGGCCGTCGCCACCTCAATCTTTACCTTACCGAGCGGGAGCTTCTTGCTGGCGCGGATCTTCGTGCGCTGGATGATGAAAAGATTGTACTCATAGCAGAGAATGCCATCCTCCACGAAGCAAGTGAGGCCCCCGGAATTCGCGCCTAGTTTGTAGAGAACACCGTTGGCGTTGGCTGGAATGTTGGCGTCAATGGTAACGACATTGGGCTTGTTGCCCAACGCGGGCGCGCAGAACTCCGGCATGCGCACGATGTCGCCCGAGAAGGTCCACTCCGTATAGGGAGGGGAAATGCGCATCTCGGGGTGGAGTAAGGGAACCCAAAGACCGCCCCCGATGGGAAGCGCTTTGTTCTTCGCAGCCTCGATGAGAAAGATCTCTTTTAACTGGGCCAGCTTCTCCGGCATTTTTGCCGCGAGATCATTCGACTGGGTCCAGTCGTCCTCCAGATTGTAAAGTTCCCAGACGTCCTTGTCCGGTGTCCACTCGCGAATTCCAGCTGGGATACCGGTTTCCCAGGGGGCACGCGGGCCGAATGCAGAGGCCATCCAGCCGTCGTGGTAGACGCCGCGGCTGCCCATGACCTCAAAGTACTGGGTGAGCAGTTGGCCCTTGGCTTTCGGATCGTTCAAAGCTGTAAGCAAAACTGACGCCGTCGATCGGGTCCTGGGGAACGCCGTTGACCTGCAGCGGTGGAGTGATTCCAAGAACTTCGTAAATTGTTGGGACGAGATCGTTGCAGTGGTGAAATTGAGGGCGCGGCATGGCATCGTGTTTGATCTTTGCCGGCCACCGCACGGCCATGGGGTTGCGTGTGCCACCAAAATGCGAGGCCAGAAGCTTGGTGCCCTTATAAGGAGTGCTGCCGGCCCAGGCCCATCCGGCATGGTACTGGTTATCGGCCTTGGGCGATCCAAGTACGTCGAGTCCTCCAAGTGCATCGAGCGCCGCGATGTGCTGTTTGACGGTGCTGGGAATGCCGTTCTGCGCCAACAGCTCGCTGATCGTGCCGTTCTGGCCCTCCGCCGAGGAACCATTGTCACCCCAGACGTAGAAGATGAGCGTGTTGTCGCCGTAGCCCAGCGCGTCGATTTCGTCGATGACCCGGCCTGCCTGAACATCCACGTGTTCGGCAAAGCCGGCGGCCACCTCCATCAGGCGGCGCTGGAAAGGCTTCTCGTCTTCCGGAATGCTCTCCCATGGAGGCATCGTTTCATGCCGGGGAGTGAGTTGAGCATTCGCCGGAATCCAGCCCTTTTCCAGAGCGCGCTTGAAGACGCGCTCGCGGTAGGCGTCCCAGCCGTCATCAAACTTGCCTTTATATTTGTCTGCCCACTCCTTCATAATGTGGTGCGGACCGTGGATGGCGCCGCTCGCCCAGTACATATAGAACGGCTTATCTGGCTGAAACGCCTTGTGCTTCCGTAGCCATCCGATGGCGTCATCCGCTAGATCTTCACTGACGTGGTAGCCTTGCTCGGGCGTTTTAGGTGGGAGTACGACCGTGGTATTCCTGACTAAGTTGGGCTCGTACTGCGAGGCTTCGCCTGCCAGAAATCCATAGAAATATTCGAAACCAACCTCTGTCGGCCAGTTTTCGAAAGGACCCGCCGCAGTCGTTTCTTCGGCAGGCGTGTTGTGCCACTTCCCCCAGGCCGCTGTACTGTAGCCGTAGTCTTTCAGCACCTCGGCCGCCAGCGCGCTGCTCTTGGGGATGTGGCCTGAATATCCGTCCCAGTCGTTGGCCAGTTCCGCAATCTGACCCGAACTGACGCGGTGATGATTCCGCCCAGTCAGCATGGATGCCCGTGTAGGCGAGCACATCGCCGTAGTATGAAAACGGTTGTACGCGATCCCTTCTCCGACCACGCGGTCCATGGTCGGGGTATGGACTTCACCGCCGAAGGTGGTCGGCAGGCCGGGGCCAGCGTCGTCAATCAGCACGATCAGGATGTTCGGAGCGTCCGCCGGAAGCCGGCGAGGTTGAACGCTCGGATTGTAGACCGATTCCTGCATCGTGCGACCGGCGATGCTTCCCGACGGTGTACGCGGGAAAGGTAGTGAGTCCTGCTTGATTCCTTTGTCATTCCAACTCATGTGCCCTCCAAGCTGAGCGCCAAGCCCTGACGAGCTAAAAGTACCCTGCGCGCCTTTGAATCATTGCAATTGGAGGTCCATAGCAAGTTCGCGCTAAATCATTCAATCGCAATGCTGCAAGCTATGGGCATCGCAGGCGGCCATGCTCCAATCGATGGAGTCAACCCAAAATGTTGGAGCGGGGCACCACCCAGGAGGGGTTCAGCTTTGTCCGGAACTTTGCAGGATAGCTCGCGGGCCACGGACAAGCCGAAAAGTCGATCAATTGTTCGCGATTGCTGTCGTTTCAACCGAAGGGCGATGAGAGGGAACTACGACTTCGCCGCTTTCTTGCGCTTCAGCTTCTCGCACTTTGTCAGCACCGCCTGGTGCAGTTGCGTGCGGATCGACTCCGGCAGTTCGAACAGCTCATTGTTGCGATAGACCTCGATCGTCTGACGGGTAGTATCGACCGTCACGTGGCAGTGGTTGCAGCCAGCCATGTGCTGTTCCAGTTCGGAGCGGAGAGCAGTCGCCGTTTTCGCGTCAAAGTAATCGGTCAAGTTGGCTAAAAATTCTGTGCAGTTCACGACGCATGCTCTCCTGTGGGAACCCGGAAGTATCGGCTCAGCCGTTCGCGCAATTGCAGGCGAGCTCGCAGCAGACGGCTCTTTACCGCCGGCACGCTCAACCCCAAAGCCTGCGCGGTTTCTTCTGTCGATAAGCCATCAATATCTCGCAGCGCAAATACGGTGCGAAATCCTGGCGGTAGCCCCTTGATGGTTTTGCGAAGAATTTCCGCCAGCTCCGCCTGGTTGTAGTTTTGTTCCGGATTCGGCATCCAGTCCGCGAAATCGCGTGGAATGGAACCTTCTTCCGTCTGGATCTCGTCATCCATCGAAACCGTCTTCTGCGAGCGGCGCTTACGCAGGCGCATCAACGACTCGTTGACGGCGATTCGCACCAGCCACGTATAAAATTTTGAATTCCCCTGAAACTGATTGACCTTTTGAAACGCCTTGAAAAACGTATCCTGCACTATGTCTTCCGCGTCTTCACGGTTCTGCGTAATGTGAAGCGCAATGCGAAAGATCTGGCGATCATATTGCCGCATCAGTTGCTCAAATGCACTTAAATCCCCAGCCTTGACGCGTTCAACCAGCTGCAGGTCTGGGTGCTGCGCATTCGCTTCCTTTTCTTCCGGAGTCAACATGGTTGGCATGGTTCGAGGGCGGCCCTTTCGATCTTGCTGCTCGCCATCGCACCCGGACGACCGCTCCGAAGTCACAATGTCATTGCAGCTGATTAGATGGTAGAACGCCGTGGCGGTTGCGGACAAATCTGCGGCAGCGCACAAGTATTTCCCCCGCCACTTTGTTTTCACGCGCTATCCCGTTAGATTGATACTTATATGCCGTTTTTCGGATTGGTTTTGCCACGCCGCCGCTGTTTATGGCTGCTCGATGGTTTTTGCAGTTTTCGAAAGCTCCTGCACGCTTCCTGGGCTTTCATCGTCCTGCTTGGTTTTGCTGTCGTCGCCGCGCTCCCGGCAGTTGGCCAGGAAGTTGCCCCGACGCATCCCACGTCGCACACGACTGCCAAGTCGCATACAACGTTGAAATCCGAGAAGCATCACGCGAAATCGACGCACCATTCCAGTTCTTTGCACTCCAGCAGCCACCACTCCACGCACCACGAGACAGCGACGCGTTCACGCAAAGAAAGCCATCCGGAGCACAGGAGTCACAGCAGCAGAAAAGAGACGGCACGTACGCGGCGGCATCATCACCATGCCACTGCGCGGGAACTGGCTCGCGCCCATCAGCTGCACCATGCGTTTGTCGCCTCTTCTGAACTACGCCCCATGGCGCAGCAGTTGATTCAACAGCGCACGCCGCAGGCGTATGCCGGTGTGCTTCGCTATGCTCGCTCCAACTCGGGGGAAGCAGCCGCGGCCGCCTATATGGCGCTCGGCGAGGCGCATATGGAAGACGGCAAGTTCAAGGAAGCTGCTTCATCGTTTCAATTGGCGAACCGCTATGGTCACGCGCTTGACGACTATGCGGATTTCCTTGGTGCCAAAGCGAACTTTGCGCAACAGCAATATGCCGCCGCCGAACAATTGCTCAAGGGATTTGCGGAGCGTCATCCAGACAGCATCCTGATCGATCGCGCCACGCTCCTGCTCGCCAATATCAAACTCGGCGAAGGCGATCCGCAGGCGTCGCTGCATCAGCTTGCAAAGCTCGATGGTACCCGGCTCTCCAGGTCATCGGAATATCTTTTCGCCGCAGCAAAGGCCAACCATCTGGCCGGAAATCGAAAATTGGCGCAAGAAATGTATACGCGGCTCTACGTCGGTGATCCCACCAGCAGTGAGTCCACACAAGTTCCAGCGCAGATGCAGCAGATGGGGATCACGCCGCCGTTTACCATTGCCGAACGTACCCGTCACGCCGACGGCTTGTACGTGGCTGGAAAGTACGGAGCCGCAGCTGCGGAATATGAGGCGCTGACGCAGGACTCGCAGGTGATTGGCACGGCACAAATGAACAAGCTGCTCGCGCGCGCTGCGGTCGCGACCTTTAAGCAGACCAAGCACGTCAACCCGTCGCAGTTGGTTCGCTTGTCGGACACGGATAATGAAGCCGGAGCCACGCGGCTCTACCTGATGATGGAATCCGCGCGCGACGCGAAAGACATCGCCAGCGTAAAGGCGCTGATTGGACAGCTGGAGCAGCGTTTCCCCACCAGTCGATGGACAGCTGAGGCCCTGTTTTCTGCCGGCAACATGGCGCTGGTCGCCAACGACATGCCATCGGCGATTGCGTATTACGAAGACCTGGCGCAGCGATTCCCGGACAGCGCCATGGCGTCGACCAGTCACTGGCACGCGGCGTGGTTGAATTACCGGCTGGGCGACAAGAAGACAGCGGAGCGGTTGTTTGATGAACAGATTGACCGCTACCCGGATGACACGCACATCTCAGCTGCGATCTACTGGCGCGGCGTGGTGTATCAGGAGTATGAAAAAAATCCTGCCGCGGCAGCGGCCTGCTATCAAAAGCTGATCCGCTCCTATAGCCAGTACTACTATGCGGATCTCGCCAAGCAGCGCCTGGACGCTCTGGGTGCGGTCGAACCCGCAAGCTTGCCGCAACTCGCGCATCTCGGCGATCCGAAAGTTCCTGACCTGACCACGGAAATTCCGGAGGACGATGTTCACGTCGAACGCGCCAAGCTGCTCGCCAATGCGGGACTGAATCAATACATCGTTTCGGAAATTGGTGACAGCCCGGACAGCAGCACGTGGAGCGCGTATGCGGAAGCGCAGCTCTACAGCTCCTATGGAGAGAACTGGCGGGCGATGCGCGTGCTGAAGCAGAAACTTCAATCGTACTTCGCGCTGCCGATGGATGCGATCCCGCGCCTATATTGGGATCTACTCTTTCCGCAGCCCTATTGGCCGGTGCTGCAAAGTGACTCGAAGCAACAAGGGCTGGATCCATTTCTCGTTGCCTCACTCATTCGTCAGGAATCGGAGTTCAATCCTACCGTCATCTCCTATGCCAACGCGTGGGGGTTGATGCAACTGCTGCCGCGGGTCGGCAGCACGCTGGCCCGGCAGCAACATGTGCGTCCCTATCGAACGGAATTTTTGCTGATCCCACGAGTGAATCTCAAATTGGGCACGGTGTATTTTCGCCAGCTGATGGATGAGTTCAATGGCCAGCCGGAATATGCGCTGGCCGCGTATAACGCGGGCGACTATCGAGTGAAGGCCTGGCTAGCGAACGGTCCCTACGGCAGCCTGCCGGAGTTTGTGGAGTCGATTCCGTTCACCCAGACACGCGAATACGTCGAAGCCATCATGCGCAACCGGGAAATGTATCGCCGGCTCTACGGTGCAGCTGTGGCCAGTCCCACGAAGGACGCAACGACACTACCGAACGCGACTCATACGAGTAGAAAATCCGGCGAGTGATCACCGCGGACTTCGATATTTCGATGCGATGGTCCCTTTCATCACGGCGGCCATGATTGAGCACAATATTCGATAGAATCGGGGTTGCACCCATCGCCCTATAAGCCCGGATGGCGAAATCGGCAGACGCAGCGGACTTAAAATCCGCAGACCTTAACCGGTCGTGGGGGTTCAAGTCCCCCTCCGGGCACCAGATAATAAAAGAGTTAATCGCAGATTGGCTGCTTTGATCGAGGTGGTATTTTTCGTCTAGTGGCTGTTCTGGTGGTGATCGGCGTGGTTTTGCCTGCGCTGGCGTCCGCGAAACAGGCTCCCATGGACCGCGTTGCGTCGTACTGCCGACTTTATTTCGGATAGTAAACACAAGCCGACTTATCGCTACTTACCAATGTGGATGGTTCACCAGAGATCTTCTTTCGCGTACGGCTGCGACACAGTGTGATGTGAAGAAGTACAGCCTTCGTCCAAGCCGCTTCGAGCCGCTTAAGTTCAATCTCGTCCTTGATGGATTCTGCGAAGAATTGGCGGACGGGAAGAACCACCCGCACGAAGCCCAGAAGATACCGTAGAGGCACTACCGGCGGGGTGTGAGCGCCGTCCGTTTTGTTCTTCTTTGCCGGAGTATGACGAACGCCGATCTCGTCCTGGTAGTTGAGTTGAACCTCGTCGGGGACGTGGAGCTATATACCGCGCTGCATAGCATAATTCCTCATACACGCACTTGCCTTGACTGATTCAGCTGGCGTGAGAGGAAGCCGCAAATGACGACACCGCACCCTAAGCTGGGCTATAAGGGAAAACAGCATCCGCTTCCTGAAGGCGACGGAAGGGAAGAGTCAGCTGCGAACCTGGATGCGATAGGTTCGCCGCGGGTGGTAATGCTGTAATCGCCGGCCGCGGATAATGAGCGGTCGGCACGCCGAAACGGATCACTACTCGCTTCATGGGTCTGGTGGGATGGCGGAGTAGAGATCGTAGTGGCGGACGTGGGCCTCCCTTTAGATCAGATAGTCGGAGTCAAGGTCGTGGCGTTCGCGAGTACAGGTCAAGGGAGCGAGTTAGTCGATGCGAATATCTCCGGAGCCTGTCGCCGCGCGGACTTCTGCGCCGCCTCCATTCAGTTGGGTGCGCAGGTGGTGATGATCTTTCGAACTTTGCATCGCTTTTGAAGAGGGCGCAGAGATGTTGCCTGAGCCAGTTGACGCGTCAAGATCCATCGGCGCACTTCCGGTTGTCAGCTGAATGTCGCCGGAGCCAGTCTGGAGCTTCCATGGAGAGGAGGGTGTTCCAGCTGTCTTGATTGTGCCCGATCCTGTTTGTGCCGCGAGTGCGCCGTTCACGCCTTTCAGGTCGATGTCGCCCGAACCCGTCTGCGCCCATGCCTCTCCCCGGCCTGCACTGTCGATTGCGATATCTCCGGATGCGGTCTGAACCTTAAATCCCCCTTGAAGCCCAGAAGCCGTAATGTTCCCCGATGCCGTGACCATTTTCGCTCCGTTGCCAACGCCAGTATCGGCAATATCACCGGAAGCGCTCGCGGCATTCAGTATCGTGTCGGCAGGGGCCTCAATCTCATAGCTGATGCTGATGTTGTGCAGGTTCTGCTCGTGTGCCCCGATGCGGACAGTGTTTCCGTTCTGCTCGATGGGCGGATTCGCAGCGATTTGTTGCACCTGTGCCGGGTCGCCATTCTTATTCGCCTTGACGATGCCGTGAATACGGATTTGATTGGCGGCTCCTCGAGTGAAGGTGATGTTGCCGGAAGTAGTGCTCACCGAGAGATCAAGCGTACCTGTGAACGACAAGCTGCGATCGAATGTAGCTTCGGATTGGGCTGCGCCCCCCGTTACAGCCACAGGCAGAGCGGGAGGAGCGGGAGGATTTGCGAGAGCAAGTTCAGGCAGCGCGAGGGCGGAAGGGGCAGCTGAGGTTGCCATTGTCGCCGGTATTGGACGTGTTCGTAAGGTTGACGAAGTCCCTGGCTTAGCAATCAACACCGGGACTGTTTGCGCCGATCGCGCTGTTGTTGCCGGGGCGCTTGAAACCGTCGCAAGCGGGCTTGATTGAGTTGCTGCGTGTACACGGACTATGGCACCTGCGGCAAACAATATAGTGGGAAGGACTAGGACAGCGACGCGAGCGCGTGCGCCACCTGAGAATGCTTGGCGGAGGTAACTGTCGTTGAACAGCTGTTCAATACGGCGAGAGATGCTGCTGGGACGGGCCATGGCGACTCCTAGGAGGGATGGGCGCGGCGCAGCTGCAAATTCAAGCAGAATTTGGGCATATGCCGTGCGGTTGGATGCTGCATGGAGGCCGGAGCGATCGCTGATGGCCTCACCAAGATCGGAGAGATTGCGTTTGAGCCACCACCCCAGCGGGCTGAACCAGGTCAAAGCCGCATAAAGCGAGGCGAGAATCTGCAAATGAAAATCATGCAAAGCCACGTGCGAGCGCTCGTGCGCAAGGACAACGTGAAGCTTCTCTTCAGTCCAGCTTGTGTAGCCCGCGGGCAAGACAACACCTGAGCCGATGGTGACAGGGGTAGAGATACGGTGGCTGAAGCGCAGCTTGAAGTCTCCACTAATTTGCATGTCGCCGCACGATGTAACGGGAGTGGAGGAATACCAGAGGCGCAGTGCGCACGCCAAGCCAAAGAGCAAACGGGCCAAGAGTGTGACGGCAATCAAAAAGTAGGCGAGCAGTGCGACACCAAACGGCGAGAGTTTCCCACGGATGGTGACGGGTTGTGCAGAGGCGGCGCTTGAATTTGGCAACTGAACTGAGTCGGACCATGGAGCGTGAGCGCGATTGCGGGCGGCAGTTGCCATTGCAGTTCGTAGAGTGCCGCTTCGATCGTGCCGCGGCGCGACAGTCATGGAGCCGGTGAATGAATCCTCTCCTGACGCTGAGGGTAGCGTCGTTGGTGCGAGTACCGATTGAATGCGGTCGAGCGAAGTTGGTGTCGGAATTATTGCGAGGGGAAGGACCTGCCATCGCGCGGTGAATGGAAGCGCAAACGGCATCAGCAAAGAGCCAACGAGGACTGCGATCCATGCGCAGCGCTGCGAAACGACGTTCTGGATGCGGAAGATCCTGAGGGCCGCCCAAACAATAAGTGCAAGGATGAGGGATCGAAGAACGGCTTCGATAAAGGCATCTAGCATGGTCAACCTCCAACTATCCGACCCTGCAGCTCGCAGCAATCATGATCGGTAATCCAAAGCCACTCACGACACCTACAAAACGAAAGATAGGCGACCGTTCCCGGCAGACTCCGATCTGCCGCGCTAACTTCAGTTTTCGGTCTTACGTTTGTCCTGCTCGCGCACGGCGGCAATTCTTTGTGCGAGCCGCTGAAGTTCGGCGCGATCCAATATTTTCGAATCCACCATACCGACAAGCAGCGTTTCGACAGATCCCCCGCAAAGCCAGTCCACAATACGTTTCGCGGCGCGGCCTGCAACGCGCTGCCGCGATTCTGCCGGACGATAAACGAATGCTCGGTTCTCCACGGTGTGCTCTATATAACCTTTTTCTTCAAGGCGGCGCAGCATAGTGCGAACGGTAGAATCTGTCAGTCGACGTTCAAGCCCTTCGCGCACTTGCTCAGCCGTAACCGACGCCTCACGCCACACAATCGAGAGAATGCTGCTCTCGAGTTCTCCTAATTCGGCTGGATTATGACGCTGTGGAGTAGGTGTCTTCATTGTGTTACTGACAGTAACATACTAAGACGGTCCGCTGTCAAGAGGAATTTTGAGTTATCCAGAGTTCACTACAGCACAACCAACCACAGCGGCAGCTAGGCTGGGGGTCGCCGGGCTGTAATCGCCGGCCGGGGATAATGAGCGGTTGGCTCGCCGAAATGGATCACTACGCGCTTTATGGGTCTGGTGGGGTGGGGAGTAGAGATTGTAGTGGCGAGCGTGGGGTTCCATTTCGATCAGGTAGTCGGAGTCGAAGTCGTAGAACAGGGCTCGAGGAGCCGTCCCCGGCCAAGCAAGCTCCTATGGACCGTGTCGTGTTGTACGGTCGGCTTTATTTCGTTTAGCAAACACAAGCAGACCTGACGGAACAAATCCCGCCTCGATGAGTGTGTCGGCGAATTGTTATAAATCGAGGCTACTTGGCGAAGGCAAGAGCTAATGCGGGTACGGCGCGAACGGGGAGAGATGCAAGAGGATTTCGAATTCAGTTTGTCCGCAGCGCAACCATTGGATCGATCTTTGAAGCTTTGCGAGCGGGAAGATAGCCTGCCAGCAGTGCGACTCCGCCTAGCAGAATCACCATCGCGACAAAGGTAAGTGGATCCGTTGGCGCTGTTTGAAACAGGAGAGAAGCAATCAGGCGCGCAACGGCGAGCGAAGCAACAAATCCAATGGCGATTCCAATTAATGCGAGCTGCAGCGTTCTCCAGATGACATCAAGTTGTACCTGGGATTGGGTTGCGCCAAGAGCCATGCGGATGCCAATCTCCTGGGTCTTACGCGTAACGACGTAGGAGATGACGCCGTAGATTCCAAGCGACGCCAGAAGCAGCCCCAATCCTGCAAAGGCTCCGACGAGGAATACGAAGAATCGGCGCGGAGAAGTCGCGTGATCTACCAGTCCTTGAACGGGCTTGAATTCCGTAGCTGGTTGTCCAGGATTGATGTTCCGCAGCGTCCGCATCACCGACCCGGCCAGCGAGTCAGGAGGAAGCTTGGAACGCACCACCAGGTAAGAGCCTTCCGGCCCGAAATTCTTTGTTGCTGGAAGGTACATCTGCGCTCCTCCCGGCTCTTCAGCCGAAGTTTCGCGAACGTCGGCAACTACGCCGATGACCTCCGTATCGGCTCCACCAGCAATTGCATGGCGGCCAATGGGGTTCTGCCCCGGCCACAATTTCCGCGCCACGGTCTGGTTGATAACGACGACATTGCGGTTATTGACAAGGTCGTCCCAGCTAATATCGCGACCCTCCAGCATGCGCATTCCCATCGCCTTTCCATATCCTGGCGAGACAATGTAGACAAAAACGGGGACGAAATCGTTAGCATTGAGTTTCTGTTGGCCCTTTGCCGCGATTCCCCAGCCTCGGTTCCGGCTCATCGGCAGATTGTCGGATATACCCGCCGCTTCGACGCCAGGAATCGTCGATGCCCGACGCACCACTTCCTGCCAGATGGCGGCCCGCTGGGCAGGGTTTCCGCCATCGTCGCAGTCAAAGCTGATTGCGCCGGCGTGGGCCGGCTCAAAACCAAGGTCCACGTCGAGGACACGAAGAAAACTGCGCAGCAGCAGACCGGCTCCGACCAGCAGAACGCAGGCCAGGGCTATTTCTGTGATTACCAGCGTAGACCGGATGCGATCGTGCCTTCTGCCCGCGCTGGCTCCATGCCCACCATCCTTCAGAACTTCCTGCAGATGGTTGTTCGACAGTTGCAGCGCAGGCGTCATTCCAAAAAGAACTGCTGCTCCTACTGCGATGAACAGCGTCCATGCCAATGCGGTGCCGTCAATCCGCACCATACTGAGAAGCGGCAGACTGAGAGACCCCTGGTGCGCCAGATAGGTGATAACAACATAGGCCAGCCCTAATCCCAGCACTGCTCCAACGATTGCCAGCAGCAGGCTTTCTGTGAGCAGCTGACGCACAAGACGCCCGCGTTTTGCTCCCAGAGCGATACGCATTCCGAATTCCCGGCTACGTGCAGCCGCCCGCGTGAGCAGTAAGCTGGAGAGATTCACGCAAACAATCAGCAGAATCATTCCCACGGCACACCACAGCACAATCAGGGACCGGCGCAGTTTTCCGCTGACATACTCTTTCAGGCCAGTGAGCTGGGCAGTGGATCCTTTCCCGTACTCCGGATGCTTGTTCTCGAAATAGAACTGCGGAAAAAGCGTGTCAGCCTCGCTCTGGGCCTGACCCATGCTCACACCTGGCTTAAGACGCCCCACCAGTGCTAGGTCGTTTCCGTCGTCACGGAAATCATCCATGATGTAGGGGACAAAGAGATCGGTCTTGGCTCCGGGGGAGAAGACTGCGCCGAAGTCAAATGTCTCCGGCAACACGCCGACCACTGTGACGGAAGTATTGTTCAGGTCAAGCTTGTCGCTAAGGTCAACCGTCCGGCCCACAATGCCGGGGTCGCCGCCAAACGTGCGTTTCCAGTACGAATAGCTTAATAAGGCAGCGGGCTGGGCATGATGGACAAACTCCTCCGGCCGCAACAGCCTACCGATTGCGGGTTTGACACCGAGCGTTTCAAAGAATCCCTCTGCGATGAGAATTCCTGTAGCAGGCCTTGGCTGACCGCTGCCAGAAAGCTTGAAGTTGTTAGGTCCGGTGAAAGCGAAATAGCCACTGACGGATCGAAAGGAGTGGTTCTGCCGCTGGAAATCCTGCGTGATATCCGCGGTATAGGTTTTGGAGGATTCACCGGACGTAGGATTTTTCTCTACAATCCGCACCAGTTGGTGCGCGTTCGGGAACGGAAGAGGGCGCAGCAAAATCGTATTGACTACGCTGAAGACAGCGATATTAGCGCCGATGCCAAGCGCGAGGGTGAGGATGGCGATAAACGTGAATCCTGGTGCGTTGCGAAGCTGACGCAGCCCATAGCGAAGATCCTGCAGCGTAGATTCCAGCCACAGGGTACCGCGGGGCGCGCGGCAGTCCTCTTTAATCTGCTCAATCCCTCCGAACTCCAGACGTGTCTGGCGGCGGGCTTCGCTCTCTGCAATGCCGGAGCGAACCTTGTCCGCCACCTGGGTTTCGAAGTGGAAGCGTAGTTCTTTGTCCAACTCGGCTTCCATCTGTTTGCGGGCGAAAAGTCTACGTAGCCAGCCCATCAGATTTCCTCCAGGGTTCCTTTGAGAATGAGACCGACGATGTCGGTGAGGCGCGCCCAGTTTTCGGTTTCAGTCCTGAGACGACCCCGCCCTTTGGCGGTAAGCTCGTAAAATTTCGCTTCCCGGCCGGTCTCCGAGGACTTCCATTGGGAGGCGAGGAACTTTTTATATTCCAGCCGGTGAAGAGCTGGATAGAGTGAGCCCTGCTGGATCCGCAGTGCGTCGCGCGACATCTGCTGAATTCGCTGGGCAATGGCATAGCCATGAACGGGACCCAGTGCAACGATCCTCATGATGAGCAGATCGAGGGTGCCTTGTGGGAGGTCGAATTTGACTTCGTTATTCTTCATGCCTATGCCTTCTACATATACCGCCTTACGTGTAGAAGGTCAAGGTGTACCGCATTTTTTGTCCACCCAACGAAAATATCTCTATCGATTAGCTGTCGGGACCCAGACGAGCGTCTCATGTCGCCAACATTATGCGCTCATCGAGAAAAGCAGATTGCATACGATAAAAGGCGTTTATACGTAGGGATATGCTCTCAGTCCAAGAGAGATGTCCAGAAAGAGTGCAGTGACTGGGTAGCGCTACTTCACCGAACTGTGCCCAACTCAGTGCCGATGGGATCGATCCGCGCGGAGCCTATACCGTGGCAAAACCACGTATGTAGGGGGTATTCGGCGGCCGGGGCCCTGTGTTAAAGAGCGGACCGTGTGTGGAGCGATATTTCATGTTTATGTACGGCGTCTCGACGGCCCGTCCGACGGCAGAGTAACGGCCATCCTGCCAGTTTGAATCCATGTAGTAGTTCACAATCCCTGTTGACACAAGCAGCCGCTCCGCATTGAACGGCTCCTTTCTGGTCAGCATCATCTCGATAAGCCAGTGCTCGTGGGCGTTCGCCGCGTGGTACTGCGAGATGGGGCCGGGCCACCCAAGCATCGAGATGATCGTCGGGTTTTTTTGACCTTCGATATCGCCGGCGAAGGTCCAACCCACACCGCTGCCGGAAATTGAGGCCGCTTCCGTCCCGTCGTTATACTCCACGATGCAGAGGCTGGTCTGCCTGCGTTGCTGGTTAATTTGGACACCCTGCTGAAAATGTCCCGCTGGCAGATCAAAATTTTTCCGCACGGCTTCCAGCGAGTTGTGGGCCCAGGGATTGGCTTCGACCCACTTCCATGCTTCAGGCCCGCGAATGGACTGCACCGACTTAACGCCTGTCTCCCCGCCCTTGCGACGATCCATAAAGGACTGGAGCACGTCAACGCAATGGAAGGCGGCTCCCTCGTCCGCCATGTCTCCAATCACGAGCCCGTTCTTAAGCGGCGTATCGGGAGCGAGGTCTATCTCGGGCTTGCGGTAGTAAATGGGTATGGAAGAACCTCCGGTGAGAGGAAAGTTCAGTTCACGGGATTTATCAAACATCCACTTGGCGTCGTCCCAGTTGTAGGAGAGGTGCTTGTCGTTAAAGATTGGCACCGAGCGTTGACTCTGCTCGAAGACTCGGATCACCTGCTGGTATATCCACCAGCGTGGCAAGAGCCAGTGCCCTTTGAGATCGGTTGGATAATTCCCGTGCTCGCAGACGATGACAACACCATCCACCGCAAGTTCCTTGCCACCAAGCGTGACGGCTTCCCCTACTGTTTTAAAGATGGGAATGTTTTTGGCTTTGCATACTTTCTGCCCCAGTAAGCTCGTATCCAGCTGATTGATGTAAACGGACACCACGTCCACTTGCGAAGGAGTGTGGGCGCCCTTCCACCAATAACCGTCCAACAGCTTGTTTACGATCCAGTCGGCATGTGAAGTCGGGAGACCCCAATAGCTGACGAGACAGGCGATACGGGGCCGCTTTTGCCCAGTCTTCCGAGCAGCACCGGCCTGCTGAGTCTGCGGAACAGCACCGGCTGCGGTGCCGGTCAAAGCCGTCAAGCCGGCCAAACCCGCCATACCGGTCATTCCCAGCATTTCACGCCGGGTGAAGAGAGAGCGCGACTCCATCGTTTCGCTGATTGGGGATGAATCTTCCGGCCTGGCTGCAATTTCGATTTGTCTCGTTGTCACTATGGTTATTTGATCCCGTTGGTTTAGGTTTATTGCTTTATAACAAATACAGATGTATCAACTTGCTCGCTCTACTCTAATCGATGATGGTACCCGACCGTTATCTCATATCCTGGCGAACATCCCAAGCCGATCCGGCTTGACACTCGAAAGTTGGCTTCTCGGAAGCGACACGGTGATTCTTGAAAACGGCATTTTCGGCAACTACTAGGAACCATCGCCGTTAAATCGCAGTCAAGGCATCCCAACCTCGATTGGGGCATAAGTCGCCGATTCACTCGACCTGTGGATTAAATGAGAGTTAGGCTGTGGGAACTAATGGATTTGTACGCAAGCCGCGAACGGCAACCACTGATGTCACCGTCACCTAGGTGGAATAGCTGCTCAGTTTTGACTAGCGTACCTCACGTACAGTCCGTCCTTCATTTCGGGACCACAATTAAACTTCTGCATGGCATTCCAGCAGACGCAAGAAATCTATCCGCGCCAAACGGCACCACGAGTGACACGAGCGATCATGGAAGCGTGGACTTGGATGATGAACAACGGACTTCTGGCACCCGATCCAGAGAATCACAGTGGGGATTGGGTCTTCCTGACCCGTGCATCCGAAAGGCTACAAAGCGAGAGGGACTTCGAGTTGTTTCGCCGAGCAATTCTTTTGTCACCCAAGCTACTACATCCGCGAATTGTAGAGACGGCATGGCCGACCTTCATCCGCCACATATGACACCGCGGTGTTCGAAGCGTTCAAAAAAGTGGAGGTGGCAGTTCGGATTGCCTGTAGATACGACGCAAAGGTGATCGGCGTTTCGCTTATGCGCCAGGCATTTCATCCCGAAAGCGGACCCCTGACAGACAAATCATTGCCCGAGGCAGAACGTCAATCATTGAGCGACCTCTTCGCCGGCTCCATTGGCTCCTACAAAAATCCGATCAGCCACCGCACGGTGCAAATCGACGACACTTCCGAAGCTGGCGAAATGCTCATGCTTGCAAGTCATCTGCTACGAATCGTTGACGCCGCGCTGCAATGCGTCAGAATCCATGAATTCGTCGCTGAATCACTCTGCGAGAGGTAACGAGTCTAGGCCGGTGTACCGTGGTCACGATCTGGGCGATGTTTACAGCTCGTGGGGGGATGAACACCCCGCCGCGCATCGCTAAAGCCAGAAATGGCAGCGGCCGAGTCTCGAACTGGCAACGCCAACCGGTAAGCTGACTTCACCTACTTCTCAAGCTCTCGCAGATTTAGAGCTTAGATCCCTTCGTTTGTCTTGAATGCGGCTCTTTATTTCGATCGCTGTTTTGCCGTGCACTCGATTATCGTGATCTGGCCAGTCCACATTGTCGCTGACAAGGTTCAGCACGCGCCTGCGGGTCCTCATACTAATGCGCTACACTAGCCACCGATTGGCACGCTTTATCGGATATTCCGTAAATATAAGAAAGAGATGCAAATAAAAGAAGGGGGCAAGCATGCTTACACGGCGCGAGTTTCTTCAGGCGCAAATGATGGGAATCACGTTGATTGTTGTTGAACCGCCGCATTCGCTGCGCGGCCAAGTCGGCGGTTCCGCGCGCCGCTTGCCCTGGACGCACTATGTGCGCATTGCAGGTAATTCTCTCAGGCTGGACCGCGTCGATCAGATCGTGAAGGAAGCCACGGAAACGCACGTCTTTGGCATCGAGACAGACAATGACATCCAGGGCCACTACGAGAGTTTCAGCAATCCCAATCCCGCCGAACAACTGGCGGCGATCAAGGCGGTGGCAGAAAAGGCCCATGCCGTTGGGAACTACGCCTTTGTGTATGTCACTGGGTTCGAATGCATCACCTCGAATGCCGACCACGTAAAGCACACCTTTTACAAGGATCATCCGGACTGGGTGCAAAGAAAGATCACCGGCCAGCCGGCGCTGTTTGGAGGAGGCACCGCTTTCTGGATTAGCGCGGGAGACGAAGATGTCTGGGTCAGCCCTTATGTTCCGGAGTGGCGAAAGATGTACATGGAACACGTTCGCCAGATTGCGGCGACGGGCATCGACGGCATCTACGTGGACGTCGCGTTCTGGATGACGCACTTTCCGAGCTGGGCAACGAGCTGGTCCAGTTTTGACAAGTACACCGTGGCGGCATTCAAGTCCCGGTCCGGACTCGACGCCACGAAAGAGCTGAAATTGGGTGATTTCTCCGACCCCAATTTTCGCCGCTGGGTAGATTTCCGCATCGCGTCGATTACCGAGTTCATGAAGGAAGTCCGCGACAACATGAAATCCGTCAACCCGCATTCAGTGACCATCGCGGAGGTCTACCCCGGAATTGAGTTCCTGGCGATGCAGTTTGGCTCGGACGTTTACCAGCTTTACGACGTGATCGACGTAATTGCACACGAGTACAACTGGAACAACCCAACGATGAACCGCATCAAGCGTGCCATGAACGCCGCAGACAAAGCGTCGCTCGACTGGCTGCATTGGATGATCGGTATGTACAGCTTCCGGTCCTTTGCCGGTGAAAAACCTACCTGGATGCTGAGCTATTCCTGGGACGGCGAGAAAGATGTCAACCCGGGCGAGGAGATGCAGAACCTGTTTGCTTCGCAGCTCGCGGCGGGAACGAATTGCTGGGACGCGCGCGGCCATGTGATGTCAGGCTCCAACGACATTGCCATGCGGACGAAGATTTTTGGATGGATTGCCGAGCACGAACAGGTCTTTTACAACTCTCGAACGGCCATCCACCCGATCGGCGTGTACTTCTCGCCGCATACTCGGGACTACTTCTGTGAAGAGTTTCTGGATTCCTACCTCGGACTCATGGCGTTGCTGATGCATTCCCACCGCGAATTTGAGATCGTCACGCCGCGCACTCTGGAAGGCTTTCACGGGGAGATGCTGGCCCTCCCGGACACGCGCTGTTTAGGCGCGCAGGAGCTTGCCGCGCTCGAAAGATATGCCAGGTCCGGAGGAAAGCTGATTGTCACCGGCCAGTCCGGGCAGTGTGACGATACCGGCAAACCGCACGGGTCGAATCCTCTGCACCAGTTCCTTGGCATCCACAGACCCGGCCCAGAAATCGATGGGCTCTGCCGGCCTGAAGTATGCTTACTTGCCGGACCGTCCCGGCCAAGCCTACTGGCAGGCTTTAAGCAAGGAATACAACGAGGCTGGCGCTCGCGGCGTTGCTATGGGGCAGAGTTCCCAATCGCTGCGTCATGACTTCAACATCGGCGTCATTCAGGCACTCGGCTTCAGCGTGCCGGTTCAGGTGGATGCTTCGCCTTTCGTCACCGCGCAGATATCACGCGTGGACGGCAAGATTCATATATTTCTGTTCAATTTCACCGGTCTTCAGGCACTCAAGATCACGAAGCAGATTCCAGCACGCAACGTTGCAGTCTCGTTTCCTGCGAGCGCGGGTAGCCGGATCTTTCTGCTGCCGTATCTGGGAACGGCTCGCGAACTCACCGCCGAACACAAGGACAGGCGAATTCGCGCGGTCATTCCCGAAATCGACAAAGGCGCGACGGTGTGGATCGAGTGACCAGAAAGCAGCACTCTTTTGCTAACGGTCGGGCCATCATTTGTATCTGGTCCCATCGGCTCCAGATTAGTCTGAGGCCATTCAGTACCGGCAAATGCGCTTGTATTGACTGAACGCCACCCGGTCGCGGACGTTCCCCTGAAAGTCCGGTCTTTGGCAAGGACGATTTGCTGCGGGGCCGGAGTTGCTCAAACCTCGTTTGCCGGGAAGCTCACGATTTTGGAAAAGGGACGCATCGAACTGGTAACCGGAGGAGCGGTTCATGATGATGTCGTGATCGCTGATGAGGCGGAGGTCATGCCGAGCGGGGCGAAGATGCGGTCATGGAGGAACTGGTCGTAGCGCTCGCCGGTGATTTTTTGGATGAGGATCCCGAGGACTACGTAGTTGGTGTTGCGGTAGCCCCACTGGTCGCCGGGCGCCCATTCAATAGGCAGGGCGTAGATCTTCTTCATCAGCTCGTCTTCAGTAAAGTCGAGGCGGAGATAAAAAGGACCATTAGGTCCTATGCGGTCGTCGGACTCGTACTCAGAGAGGCCAGAGGTGTGGGAGAGAAGATTTTTGATGAGGATGGGTTTCAAGGTAGCCGGAGCGTCGGGGAAATATTTCGTGATGCTGTCGTCGGGGGAGAGCTTGTGCTCTTCAACGAGCATCATGATGGCGGCGACGAACTGCTTGCCAACCGAGCCGGACTGCATGAGGGTGTCAGGCGTGACGTGGGTGGGAAAGCTTCCTGGATCGCGCCCTCTCTCGCGTTGGGCGCTCATACTGCCAGCGCCAGTTACTCGGGTGATGCCAGCTTTCAGGCCTCCGCGGCGACGGCGCAGACCTTCAGTGTCGGCTTGGGAACGCCGTATATCACTGTCAGTCCAACCCAGAACTTATACAACACCATACATGCCTGCAGCAGTCTGACCGTGGGGGTCGTGGTCGGCACGATCTACCGACCCATGTTCGCGAATACCGGACCTGCACCGCCAGGCACATTAGCTCCCATCGGGACGGTTACTGTAAAGCTGGTGTGGGACAACTCCGATGTTTTTGGCCTCGGCTGCGGAGCGGATACCACCGGGCTCTCCCAGACTGCCACTCTCGTGGCGCCGAGCGGCCTTTTCAGTCAATACTCATCTGTCGAGGCGGTCTTTTCTAACATTCCCGCACGCAGCAACGGTTATGGCTACATGCTTTGTGCGCAATACAATGGCGACGCGAATTGGGAACCTTACGGCGCAGTCTACCTGAATGACATCAACGTCGCCGCGCCTGCAACCCGCTGGCGGCTTGAACAACATTGCTGACGATTACGCCCGGCAGCCTTTCTACCGAGCTGGAGGCTACCCTCACGGCGACAGTGAGCGGCCCGGCGGGAGCTACGGTCGCGCCATCGGGATTCATTACGTTTTGGACAACGGAGCTGTCAGCTATTGGGGATCGCTGTACCAGTTAGTTCCGGCTTCCTCAGGTGGACGCGCAAGCTACGCGCTGTCGCTTCCGTCCGAGGCCTTCTGGGCGAACGGGGCCAATCAGATTACAGCGGTTTATTCCGGCGATAGCACATACCTGCCGTCAACCAGCAACGCAACCTCAGTCAGCGTCGATCAGGGAGGCAGCGACTTCACGCTGGTGGCGCAAAACCCGCAGCTTGCGCTGACGTCAGACAGCGCAGGGGCGGTTGGCGTGAACCTCAAGTCGATCAATAATTTCAAGGGCTCGGTCGCTCTCACATGTGCACCTTCGTCGAGCCAATTCTCGTGCAGCGTGGGTCCTGCATCAACGGCGCTGAACGGTGCGGCCTCGGCGACATTAACGATTACCGCTTCGCTTCCCGACACAACTGCAAAACCGTCACCGACGCCGACGCAACGGGTGGGTTGGCACGGCGATGGAGCTGCATTGGCGTTTTGTTTCTTGTTTGTGCTGCCGGTGCGCAGGCGGGAGGTGGGCCAGCTTGGTTTGCCTGCCGCTTCTTCTGGGCGCGCTCTGGCTGGGCGGTTGCGGTGGTGGGAGCGTTGATGGAGGATCGAAAGCACCGCCGGTGAATGGCACGCCTGCGGGTGCGTACACAGCGCTCGTCACCGGCACGGCCGATATCATTGTGCATAATGCCGTGGTCGATATAGTTGTTCATTGACGTCAGATCGAAAACGCCAGTCGATATAAAGCTTGCGACTAGCTTTGCCGCTGATCGAGCAGAACCGTACCACTTTGAGGAAAACTTGGATCCCCCGGCGGGCTAAAAGAAGCAAAGTCTGGTAGCCATTTGTTCGGAGATTCTTGCATAATTTTGCACCAGTATGCAGCGCAGCTACGCCTGGCGGCCTTGTCGAAATCTCCGCATACCCGCGCTCTGTATGAGCGAGCAGCCAATCGACTGATGGTTGATTTTAGGCGTTCGATGTATTAGCCGCTCTAGACTAGGTAGTACTTGGCTCGGGACTTTGGGGCGATTCAGTGCGACCTATTGCAAAGTTCATCCCCTGTGTAAGCATAGTAAATAGAATCAGTTAGCTTCTTCGTGCTTCTCGGTGCGACTTGATACAAAACTGATCCGGTCGCACTTAAAATCCGCAGGGAGCAATCCCATGGGGGTTCAAGTCCCCCTCCGGGCACCCAGGAAAAAATGCATGTAAATCGGCTATCTCGCGTGAGGTGGCCATTTTTTTGTTTTGGTGGCTGTTTTTTTTGCAGTAGCTCTGCAGGGTGCTGTGGTCTGGAACAGCATCAGTGATCCGCCACAATATTCAGGATCTACTTAGATTGTGATGTGTTGAACACCACCTGGTCGTGCCACCACAGCCGTTCGAAGAACGTGCGGGCCACATTCAATGGAGAGGCATCGGACGATGCCGGCTGCGTTAACTCCAAAATGTCGCGGATGGTGCGATGACCATCGACGCCATCCAACAAACGTTTTTCGGCGGCGCTAATCGGAAGAAACAGATCGCGGTAGGTGTGGGTTTGATTGATGAGCACGGCAGCGGCTCCGGCCGGCAGACGCTCTTGAATTGTAAGAGTGTCTGACATCCGCAGCGGCGTATAGCGCAGCCAGGCGTCGCCAAAGAAATCGATTGGAGCGGCAATCTCACGTCGATCGTTGCGGTAGGCAACTACACTGTGGCGAACCATGGTGCCGCGAAAAAGCTCCGCTGCGGCGAATTGCTCCATGGGAGAAAGTCGTGCCATCTGCGCCGCCTGCGGCAGCTTTGCGAGCACGCCACAGGTGGCGCTGTACGGAGCTTGTTTGATCCAGCGGCCAAAACTTAATCCTGCGTCCTCGAGAAACGTGAACAATTGCGGGACGGAGTAAGCGCGATCCTGCGGGTGCAGCAACGCATCCGCCAGCGCCGCCTCGTGGCGAAAGTCCGGAGCCTGGCGCAACAGGCTTTCCAGCGGATGATCGGGCGGCAAGGACTGGAGCGCTGTGACCAGATCGCGGATTCCGTCGTCGCTCGCGTGGATGCCCACCCGCCGACAGAACTCCTGCAACATGTAAATGCCGGTCCGGCCGTAAGGCGCGTAGACCATCAAATGCATCGCTCCGTCGGGCTTCAGCACGCTGCGCAGGGCTGCAAGTCCAGCATCCGGATCGGGGAGATGATGCAAAACACCTGTGCAGACAATTTGATCGAAGCTGGTTCCCAACTCTTCGACTCGTTCAATGGCGAGCTGGCGGAGCATGGAGATTCTTGAGGTCATATTTCTGCTTCAACTGCTCAGTGTGATGAATACTCGTTGCACTGAAGTCGATGCCCGTAACCTGCGCGGAAGGCCAGCGCAGCGCATGCTTGGCGGCCTGGGAGGTTCCACATCCGGCAATCAGGATGGAATAGTTCTCGCGGTAGGGTTTGTCGGGCCAGAACAGGTGATAGTCAGCGCGGCGGCGAAGTCGGATCGTCCCACAACCGGGCATAGCTCTCCAGGCTATCGACTGGCCGCGGATAAGGATAGCGCTCGTAGAAATTCTGAACCTCCTCCATGCCCTTTCCTGGCGACGTCGACAGAGTTTCATCGGATGGTGTCATAAAAGGAAGAGGATACCGAAAAAAAGGGAGGTCGAGGAGACCCTCCCCTTTTTTTCAGTTACTGCCGACGCTACCTCGCGCCGACTGGTTCTGGCTTCTTTGCTGCGGCTTGTTTTTCCGCTGCCGCCTCTTTTGCTTTGTACGCAGCTTGCGCCGGCCCCAACGACGCCATTACAGTGTCGAGGTTGAATGAGGCTGCCTTCTGCCGCGGTGGGTACTTGATGTAGTTGTCGATCTGAGCAGCAGTGACCGCCTGCGCCATGTAAATCTGAGGCACATGATCGACCATCCAGTCGAGGTAGGTATTGGAGTTGAACTCTGCGCGCTCAAATGGATCGCGACGCAGGTTGCAGATGTAAGGAAGCCGCAGCTTCACGAACGGTTCGGCCCACAGTCGCATGGTGGTTGCGCGCTGTTGTTCGAACGTCATCTTATAGTCGCCGACTCGGATGGCCATCACGCCGCCGTCATCGCTGACATAAAAGAAGTAGTCCCTGGGGCTCTCCTTCGCCTCTCCCGTGATATACGCGAGCTGGTTGATTCCATCGATGCATGCCTTGAACGTCCTGCCGCCGACAGTGTAACCATCGAGCAGCTTCTTGCTGACGTCCGGATCGCCTGCCAATGCGAGCAGGGTTGGCAGCATGTCCTGGTGACATACGATGCCGTTTAGCACCGAGCCTGCCTTGATCTTCCCGGGCCAGCGAAGGAACGCGGGCACGCGCCAGGCGCCCTCATAGTTTGTGTCCTTCTGTGCGCGATACGGCGTGTTTGCGCCATCCGGCCAGGTATCATTCTCCGGGCCGTTATCGGTGGAATACATCACGATCGTGTTATCGGCGATGCCCAGCTCATCCAGCTTGTCGAGCATCATGCCAATCTGTTCGTCGTGGGTGACCATCCGATCGCTGTAGTCATCCTGTCCGCTCTTGCCGCGATTTTTGTCGGCCAGGTGGGTGCGGAAGTGCATGGCTGTCGAGTTATACCACAGGAAAAACGGCTGATCCGCCTTCGCCTGTGTTTCCATCCAGTCCAGCGCGGCTGCCGTGATCTCCTCGTCAATGGTTTCCATCCGCTTCTTGGTCAGCGGGCCAGTGTCCTTAATCGTCTGCTTTCCAATTTTGCCGAAGCGAGGATCGTCCGGTTCTGGATTGTCGCTAGCCAGTGCCTTGCAATGCAATACACCGCGAGGTCCGAACCTTGCTTTGAATCGCGGGTCTTTGGGATAGTCGGGCAATTCTGGCTCTTCTTCGGCGTTCAGGTGATAGAGATTGCCGAAGAATTCATCGAATCCGTGCACCGTTGGCAGGAACTCATTCTTGTCGCCAAGATGGTTCTTGCCGAACTGTCCCGTGGCATAGCCGAGAGGCTTCAGCATCTCAGCAATGGTTGGATCTTCGGGTTGCAGCCCAAGATCGGCGCCGGGCATGCCGACTTTGGTCAGTCCGGTGCGGAGTGGGTTTTGGCCGGTAATGAAGGCGGCGCGTCCAGCCGTACAACTCTGCTGGCCGTAGTAGTCGGTGAAGGTGACACCTTCTTCGGCGACGCGGTCGATGTTCGGCGTTCTGTAGCCCATCTGGCCGCGACTGAAGTGGCTGATGTTCCAGATGCCGATGTCATCGCCCCAGAGGATCAGGATATTGGGTTTTTTGCTTGTAGCCATGATATTGTTCCTTTCTTGCGGGTTGAGTTTCATGCGTTTGCCTTCTGTTCGGAGAAAGTGAAGCTTAGTTGAGCTGTTTGAACGGCCGCCAAAACGCCTGGTTGAACATTCACTTCGCGATGTCGCAGCCTCACAACAGCGCAACGGGCGGAATGCTAATCGCATTCAGCACTGAATTTCGCACCACATTTATCGGCTGGCCCATTGCCATTTAACTCTTGGGAGGGGCTGCCTTCGGAATTCGCAATGTCCATGAAAATCCGAAGACGATCGTGCGTCCCTCCGGACGCGCCTTAGCCGAATACTCGTTGTAGTACTTGAAGAATGCGACAACATTTTTTGCGGGCATGATGAAGTTACCCTGGCCGCCGATGGCATGCACCGAGTAATACGGCACGATACTCGCGGAGACCGGGAAGCGGCCAATCAGATAATTGCCGCCGTTGGCGGTGACCTGCCATTGGTCATAGCCGACCAACCCGAGCTGACTCAACATGCTCATGTCTTTCTTCAGGGGAAGGACCTGTCCGAATCCCCACTCGTCGGTGAAGGCCTCGCCGGGGGTGATTTTGCTGAACTGGCCCGCTGGCGTGCTCGCCACAGTTTTCTGTCCATGGGTTTCCCAGTCGGTCGCGAGGTTCGCGGTCGTGCCCTGGTTCTTGGTGATGTAGAGCGTGGTGCCAGACGTTATATTGTTTCCCCAATATCCAGAGCCAACGTTGTCGCTCGCTCCCGCGGTGTAGCGTCCGGTGGGGGCGACGAAAGCGTATCCCAGGTCGAAGTCCAATCGCTTGTCAATATGCCATCCGATATTTACCGGCTCGACCCACATGTCGGCCAAACCGGACCCGCCTCCAGCGCCGCTGAGGTTGGTCCCCACGATGGCTGCCACCAGTTCCCCGCTGGCGAAGTTGAGTGCCAAATAGGGCATGAAATACCCTCCGAGGATCTTGTGTTTCGGAACATAAAAGAAGATGTTTTCATCCACCCAGAACGAATAAGTTCCCGTAACATCCTGAAGAATGTGGTTTCCGTTGGAGTCATTCAATTGGCTGGCCGAGTAATTCAGGGGCATATTGGCGTAGGTCATGCCAGGACTCGGAATCACACCAGCATTCAGCCCATATTGTCCAGGCACCCACTGGCCTTTCTGTTGGGCAATCGCTGGCAAGGTGCATACCAGAAGGATGCATGCAGAAATAAGAGCTGTGCTTCTGATTTTCATTGCATTCCCTTTCTCTCCATTACCGGTTAGCGACTTCTTTTTGTCATTTAGAGAAAAATGACGTTGTGCAAATCGCACTGCCAGAAATCAAACGACCTAACGGACCCCTTTGGAAACAATCATGCGAATTCGGCACATTGTTTCCGTTTTCCCAACCGCACGATCAGCCGGCCATTGCTTTCTTGACACGTAATTCTGCGATAGCCTTCTGTGCCTCCTCGCTGAGGTTGGATTTGCCGACCTGGACCGTCACCTTGTGAATCTTGCCGGTGAAGGAGTTATTGCCTACTTTGTAGTCGTCGCTGACACACGTGTAGAGGTTTTCGCCCACGTCCGTTGTCTCCGCGCCAAACGCGAACGGCTGAGTGTGCTCGATGCGCCCTGTGGCGACCTTTTCACCGTTTACGAAGATCGAACCACTACCCCCCGCGCCGGGCCTGCCTCCGTCGTAAGCAAACTCGAAGCGGAGTATCACTTTCCCGGCCGGCAGTGTCGAGGTTCCAACGATCTTGTAAGTCTCGCGACCGAGAAAGTTCCAGGCGAACCGGGGTGCGCCGTTCTTGACATAAAGACTCCAGCCGCCCATCTCCCCGCCCTGGGCGGTGACCACTCCTTCGGCGCCCGCCGGAGGGACTTCGATGTCGGCTATCACCACGAAGGAGCGGTTCTTGATGTTGATGAAGCCATTCTCGGGGATTCCTTTCATTCCTTCGTAGACGGTCATTTCGGTGCGACCTTCCAGCAGATCAGGACGGCCCGCCAGGGCGGCGTTGAAGCGCTCCCACGCGCGGTCGTCAAGAGGAAGCACGTTGTACTTGACGGCCTCGTCCAGGAAGACTTGCTTGAGTTTCTCTAGTTTGTCGGGATACTTCGCGGCAAGGTCATGGGCGCAACTGAAATCTTCCTCTACGTTGTAAAGTTCCCACTTGTCGTTCTCAAACGTTGCCCGCGCCTTTGGCTCCCACGGCGGCCGGTGAACTGTGGTGGCGAACCAGCCGTCCTGGTAGATGCCTCGATTGCCTGCCATCTCGAAGTATTGCGTGGTACGGCGCGACTTCGCGTCGGCGTTATTCAGAGTGTCGAGCATGCTCACGCCTTCGATGGGTTTCTGCTTGACGCCATAGACGACCCCGGGCTCGGGCACGCCAACTGCCTCCAACACAGTCGGGGCAATGTCAATCATGTGGTACCACTGTGTACGCAGGCCGCCCTGCTCCTGAATGCCTTTCGGCCAATGGATCACAATGGGCTGGCAGATGCCTCCATAGGAAGCAACCTGGTGGCCCCAGGCAAAGGGCGTGGCCCCCGCGAAAGCCCAGCCGTTGGGATACAAAATATGCGAATTGGGGCCGCCAAATTTGTCCAGGTTCTCTAATGCAATCTCGAGGGGCTCTGGCATTCCGTTGAACACCGATAATTCATTGAAGGCGCCAATCGGGCCTCCCTGAAAAACCGAGCCATTGTCGCCTGTGATGTAGAAGACCAGCGTGTTGTCCATCAGGTCCAGATCTTCGATCGCTCCCAGGAAACGCCCGATCTCGTGGTCGGTCACCTCGGCGAAGGAAGCATAGATTTCCATGTACCTGGCAAAGACCTTTTTCTCGTCGGCCGTCAACTCGTCCCATTCCTGAATCCCTGGCGGCTTGGGGGCGAGATCCGTGCCTGGCGGCACGACACCCATTTTGATCTGGCGGGCCAGCGTTTCCTTTCGCACCTGGTCCCAGCCCTGGTCAAACTTGCCCTTGTATTTGTCGCGCCAATTTTCGGGCACCTGAAACGGACCGTGCGTGCCAATGGCGGAGTAGTAGACGAAAAATGGCTTGTTGGGTGCGAGCGAATGCTGGGCACGTACCCACTCGATGCCTTTGTCGGTGATATCTGTGCTGGCATAGTAATTGGCATCGGGATGTACATCTACCCGGTTCATGTTGTCGTAAATGACCGGATGGAAGAGATCAGCCTCGCCAGCCATGAAGCCGTAGAACCTCTCAAAACCGCTGTGCATGGGCCAGCGGTCGAACGGCCCCACGATGCTGGATTCCCAGGGCCCCAGCTCGTGACACTTGCCGAACATGGCGGTGCTATAACCGTTGAGCCGCAGGATTTCGGGCAGCATCGTAACGCTGGCGGGACGCATCGCAGTGTACCCCGGGAAGGCGGTTGCAATTTCCGAGATCACGCCAAAGTTTGCGCTATGACTGTTGCGGCCGGTGAGCAAGGCCACGCGGCTGGGAGAACATAACGGGGGGACTTTGAAATTGTTGTAGCGAAGTCCGGCCTCGGCCATCCGATCCAGTGTCGGCATCTGGATCGGACCTCCGAACGTCGATGCATCTCCGAAGCCGAAGTTATCGAGGAGTATGACCACCACGTTGGGCGCGCCTTTCGGCGCCTTCACCTGAAATCGCGGCGGGGCTTGAGCATTTTTAACATCAAGTTCGGTGATCGGCGGGTACTGAGGCTCGGGGACGGGGAGCAATGTACGGTCCATGGATTTGGCCGCGTCGATCGCGCTGCTTTGAGATTCTGGCTTGTCAGGCATGGGCCTCCTCCAGCACCTCAGCCGATCTTTGAGCAAAAGAGCGCGGCATTGTCTTTCTCCTAGTGAGTTAGCGTGTTGTATTCGGGAATTTCCGACCTGTCCTGCGGCTCATCGTCGGCAAGGCTGACGTGGCTGAAGGGAAATTCTGGCGACTTCATTGCCGTGGCATTGGCGAAGCTTGCGGCCGCTGCCGCAGGGACACGGTTGATGACGAGCCAGCTTGTCGCTTTCCGCGGTGATTTCCATGATGTCGGAAGGTGGGCGGCGCTGTTGCAGCAGTTGCGCCATGGTTCGCATGGCCGGCATGGTGTGCTTGAAAAATAGCTCGAGACCGGCGCATAGATAGTTCTGGCCCGGTTCGCCGTCGCGCGACAATGTAAAGCGGTCCTTCGGGCATCCTCCATTGCAAAGTGGCCGCACCTCGCAACTCTTACACTGGGCCGTAAGCGTATCGCGCTTGTCGTCGCCGAATTTGCGCTGCACGCTGGAGGACACCAGGGTCAGCATGTGGGTCTCGTGGATATTGCCGAGACGAAATCTCGGCTCGACGAAGTGATCGCAGGAATAGAGATCGCCGTTGTGCTCCAGCGCCGGTCCGTAGCCGCAGGTGGGAGCGTGGATGCACAACAGGTGACGCCCAAAGTAGGCTTCCAGAGTGACATCGAACAGCTGCACATACACTTTGCCGATGTCGTGCCTCACCCACTCCTCGAAGATGTCGATCATGAACTGGCCGTATTGCTTGCCGCCCACGGAGCGATTTGTCACCATGTTGCCGGACTGCGTGTAGAGCAGTCGTTTCTCACCGGGCCGTTCGCTCCATCCCAGGTTGGCGATCTGAATCGTCTCCGCGGTCGCGCGTTCAATGATGGGGATGAACTGCACCCACTGCGCACCTAGTTCATCGCGAAAAAAGCGATACACGTTGCGTCCGTGATGTTGATTGGCGGAATTGACGGTGCACAGGATGTTGAAGTCAACGTTATGCTGGCGAAGTTTGCGCCAGCCCTTCATCACCTTGTCGAACGTGCCCTGGCCGCCGCGATCCACACGATTGGCGTTATGAATTTCGCGCGGTCCGTCGACGCTGAGGCCGACCAGAAAATTGTGCTCCTTGAAAAAAGCGCACCAGTCGTCATCGAGAAGAATGCCATTGGTCTGAAAAGTTTGCTGCACAACCTGGCCAGGCCTGCGATACTTCTCCACCAACTCGACGGAGTGGCGAAAGAATTCCAGCTTCATCAGCGTTGGTTCGCCACCCTGCCAGGCAACCGTGACTTCAGGGGTGCGGTGCGACTCCAGCAGTTGCCGGATATAGGTCTCAAGAGTCTCCTGGGACATCCGCTGCTTGTCGTTCGGATACAGCGCTTCTTTTGAAAGGAAGAAACAGTACTTGCAATCGATGTTGCAGGTCGAGCCGCTTGGTTTGGCCAGCAGGTGAAAGCGCGGAGGAGAATTGGCTGGAGGAGTGAACTGAGACATCTGCGGCATGGGGACCCCTTCTTGGCTAAGCCTGCGAATGGCTTAGACCCAAGGTGCAAGCCGTAAGCCAAATCGAGGGCCGTACCCGGGCAATGGTAAGTAGTTCAATTCCTGATGCTTTCCTGGTTCAAAGAGGGACCCGGAAGCCGTCGAAACCGGCTTGCTTTTTGGGGAAAACCCAACATGTTGGAGCAGTGGTGCAAGCTCGGGCGGGAATTATCGGGAGGTGCCGGGCGACGAAGATTCTGCCGGCGAGTCGCTTGAGACAGGCAGGGAAACTCCGGATGCAATTTCAGGCGCTCGCCGGTTGGCGCCTTTCTGGCAATCCTGCAGAACAGAAGCAGGGCAGCATCGCCTCAGGAAGCGAAGACTCAGGCTGAGCACCAGTACGTCGTCCAGCTGGCCGATCACCGGGATGAAATTCGGGATGAGTTGGATCGGGCTGGCAACGTAAGCCACGGCGCATCCGCAGACAGCCTTGGCATACCAGGGCACGCCGGGGTGCACAAGGGCGCGCCGCAAAGTTTGAAATTGCCTCCACAATTGGCTGGCGGCAGCTTTCAGCTTCCTGGTCAGACGCTGTCGTGTTGGCTCCGAGCGAGTGGGCACGCGGGCCAGTCTCCAATAATTTTTGCGTCTTCGATCAACTGAATCTCTCGCTGTCTCGACCGGCATTTGATGAAAACTGCCGGTCGTGAGGTGAAGTTACTGGCGTGCCATGGCCAGGCGGACGGCATCCTCCGGGTTGACGAGGTGGTCGACGCTCTCGGCATCTTCGGCAATGGCGAGCTGAACGCCTTTGACGACCCCGTTGAATTCATTCCCGCGCGAGCCGTAATCCGGCGACACTGGAGCTCCCGTATCCATTCCTACGTCGCAGCCATCATCCGCAGAGAAGACCATGGGTGCTGTCCTTCCAACATTGCACTCGCCGACCTTTTTCCCGTCAACGAACAAAGTTACTGTGCCGCCCTTGCCAAGGCCGCCGCCCGCGTAGGCAAACTCCATGCGTACCTGATGGTCACCCGGAGTCAGCGGCTCGCTCGATTCTGCATAGAAATACTGGATGCCGACGAAGTTGTAACAGTATTTGAGCTTGCCACCCTTGGCGTAGAGACTCCAGCCGCCAGCGTTGCCGCCCTGAGCGACGATGACGCCTTCGGCTCCGGTTTTGGCTACAACGATCTCGGCGGTTACGGAGTGAGACTTGTTCTTGAGATTGAGGACGGAGTTTTCCGAGAGACGCCCCATGCTGCCGAAGAGAATCTGGGAGTTTGCCCTTAATCAGCACTGGACGTCCCGCCATATCCGGAGTTGAATCGTTCGACTCTTCGGTCATCGAGGGGCAGTACGTTGTGGCGTGTCGCCTCGATCAGCCAGAGGCGCTGCAGTCCATGCAGCTTTTCGGGCATCTGCTTGGCGAGGTTATTCACCTGGCTCCAGTCTTTGCTGGTGTCGTAGAGCTCCCAGTTATCGTCGTCGAATGCCGGGATTGTCTCGTCTGAAGAGCCATGGCGTACTGTGCCGCGTTACCGCGGTCCAACCCTTGTGGTAGATGCCGCGATTGCCGAACATCTCGAAGTATTGGGTCTCGTGCTGATCGGCGCGCGTTGCCATCGTTGAACGAATACACCATGCTGACGCCTTCGATGGGGTGCTGCTGAACTCCGTTGACGAAGATGCGGCTGCGGAAGTCCCGCAGCCTCAAGGATGGTCGGCGCGACGTCGATGACGTGGTGAAACTGGGTGCGAATTTCATCCTTTGCCTTGATGCCCTTCGGCCAGTGCACGATCGTCCCGTTGCGTGTGCCGCCCCAATGCGAGGCAACCTGCTTGGTCCATTGGTAGGGCGTGTCCAGCGCGTGCGCCCAGCCCACCGCATAGTGGTTATAAGAGTCCGGGCCACCCAGCTGGTCGATGCTGCGCCATCAGGAACTCGGGTGTCTCCAGTGCGGACCCGCCATTGAAAGGGGATCATCTCGTTGTAGGTGCCCTGCAGCGTGCCCTCTGCAGATGCGCCATTATCGCCGATGATGTAGATAGATCAGTGTGTCGTCAGTAGAGTGAGCTTCTTCAGTGCCTCCACCAACCGGCCGACGTGGTAGTCGGTGTATTCGAGGAACCCGGCGTAGACCTCCATCTGGCGGGCGAGCACGGGCTTGAGCGCGGCAGGCATCTCGTCCCACGCCGGGATTTCTTTGTGTCGCGGGGTAAGCTGACAATCCTGCGGGATGACGCCCAATTGCTTCTGGCGTGCAAAGATCTCGTCGCGCAGCTTGTCCCAGCCCTGATCAAACTTGCCTTTGTACTTATCCGCCCATTCCTTCGGAACGTGATGTGGAGCGTGGATCGCGCCCGGTGCAAAGTAGACAAAGAATGGCTTATCGGGAATGAGCGCCTTCTGCTGCCCAATCCAGTTGATGGCCTTGTCGGTCATGTCTTCCATCAAGTGATAACCCTCTTCGGGCGTCTTCTTCACCTCGATCGGGGTGGTGCCTTCGTAGAGCGATGGATACCATTGGTTCGCCTCGCCGCCGATGAAGCCGTAGAAGTATTCGAATCCGCCTCCTCCGGTGGGCCACGCATCGAAGGGACCAGCCGGGCTGGTCTCCCAGACGGGCACCTCGTGACATTTACCGAACTGCGCGGTCGCGTACCCGTTGAGCTTGAGAGTCCGGGCGATGCGGCGAGCATGTGTTCGGCAGCACGGAGCAGTAACCCGGGGCCGAAGTCGCGATTTCTGTGATCCCGCCCATGCCGACGGTGTGATGATTGCGCCCGGTAAGCATCGCCTGCCGCGTCGGAGAGCAGAGCGCAGTGGTGTGAAAGCGGTTATATTTCAGGCCTGTCGGCAGCCAAAGCCTCTGCCGTCGGCGTGTTACACGGTCCGCCGAAGGCGCTGGACGAGCCAAATCCTGCATCGTCAAGCAGCACGATCAGGACATTCGGCGCGCCAGCAGGAGGACGAAGCGGCGTGATGGGCGGGAACTTGGTTTCCGGATCTTTCGCGTCATAGGTGATAAAGCCGGAACGAGGTTGATCGGGAATCGGAAGTACGGTGCGTAGCGTATTGTCTTGCGAAGTCATTAGGATTTCCTTTCCTCATTCGGGTCAATTGGTGCATTTGGAAAGCCGTGAAGAGGTTGTCCGGAAGGAGACAGGTCTCGCACATAGTATGCATGCCACGCGCCAATTGCAGGCGCTCTCCTTGCGCCTCACCCTGCTGAAAGGGCACAGCTTAGGCGGGATCCAACACTCATCGATATGGCCGTACCCCACCACATATCGGAGTGACTACGAAATATCGTGGGAGGCGATGCTCGTGTCTCCTTGGCTTGCCAACCACCTTCGTTGATTCCGGGTTCGATTTGGCGCGGACCATCAATTGCCTGGATGAATTTGCCCAAAGTCGGTGGGTCGTAGACAGAATTGCGGGCGTTGGTCCGTCCGCGGCCGTATGTGGCTGTCCGCTTGCTAGGGTACGAAGAAGGCAAGGATCAGATTTCAATCGAAAGAATCGCCACACTTGGTTTACCAGGCGCACTCGTGTGGTGAACCTAGACGAAAGATCCGGGGTGGAGCTGTCATGCGGTGGATGGGGAAACTCGCATTCGGGATCGCAATCGCGACATGCACGCTGCAGGTTGTCCGGGCGCAGGACCTGGCTCCCCGAGCTTATGTCATTACGCCACTGCGCTCCAACGCGATCATCCTCTCGTATGCGTATTTCAACGGCAGCGTTCTGATCAACGGAGCTGCCCCCATTACGGGTGCGACCGGAACGTACAACGTACAGATTGCCACGTACTATCATGGGTTCAACTTTTTTGGCCGTTCCGCTAATGTGGCGCTGTCCTTGCCATATGGAATCGGCACCTTTCAGGGTGATGTGGCCGGCAAACATGAACAGGTGTATCGATCCGGTCTGTTGGACTTTAATGGCCGGCTGTCGGTAAACCTGAAAGGCGGGCCAGCCATGAACCTGCGTCAGATGATGAAGTGGAAGCAGAAAACTCTGTTGGGGGTCAGTGTGCGGGTGGTCGCTCCGACTGGTCAATACGACCCAAACAAATTGGTGAACTGGGGCGCGAATCGCTGGGGTTTCAAGCCTGAATTCGGCTATTCCGAGCGCTGGGGCCACTGGTTGCTCGATACATATGGCGGCGCATGGTTGTTCACGACCAATCCTGAATATGTTTCGAGGCCCGCTCCGGCTCCGCAAACACAAAAACCAATCGGTTCCTTTGAAGGCCACCTGGGCTATGACTTCAAGCCTCGCATGTGGGCCTCATTGGACGGAAATCTTTGGTTCGGGGGTACGACCAGCATCAATGGCGTGGAAAATACGGCGACCCATCAGTTGGGCTCTCGTATCGGCGCGACAGCTTCCGTTCCAATTACGAAACATCAATCCATCAAGTTCGGATACAACAATGCGGACTACAGCCAATTTGGTGGGGCTTACCAAAATGTTTCTGTGGCGTGGCAATACTCGTGGTTCGGTCATCCCAAATAGAAACTAGTGCACAGCCTTCACCAGTTCCTTCAACACGATCGCGAAAGGAATTTGTGCCAGAACGACGACGAGACCTGGAATCGCAACCGCAGCTGCCAGCCCGTAGAGTGATCCCATGTCGATAGGGAAGGGATTCAGTTGCACGATCTTCTCGTAGCTGGTGCCGAAGCCAGTGAGCGTATTGCTCTCGGGAGCGACAAGAAAGTCGGCTTCATGTCCAGAACGATGATGAATCCATTTCTCGTGGTATTCACTGCTGTGCAACTGGCCGAGAACGCCATATTCAAGAATTCCTTTTTGCCGCAGCGCCGTCAGACGCGGGACAAAGAAGAGCAGCGGACCCACTGCGAGCAAGACGATGATCAACACCAGAACGATGGCCGCAAGTCGAAAGTCGGCCAGGCGAGCTCCATGATGCAGAATCTCATGGCGCCAATTGGACGCGACGACGCTGCTGGTGGCAAATGCGGTAGGGGCGAAGGCCATGACCATGAGCCCCAGGAAGCTGAGCCCTCCTCGTTTATCAGGATGAGAAGCGACCAGCTTAAGTCGACGTCCTGAAAGTTTAAATGCGTAAAACGCCCACATCAGCCATCTCCAAAGTGACAGACCCAGCAAAAAATTCCATAGTGGCGCGCCGACCAGAACTCCGTACCAGGCCGCGACAGTGAAATGGAAAGTATCTCCGACTCGTCGGCCCAGCCAGGGAGTGGTATCCAGTACGCCGTGGTTCGACATGTTGGTCACGATGCTGACAACGGCCAGCAGAAGAATGATCAGTTCTGGCAAATAGGCATCGCGCAGACGCTTCATCTGCGCCAGGACCTGATTCATGTGAGTTTCATCGGCAGCGTCCAGCAAATTTGCTTCGCGAATATGTCTCAGGACAGCGCTAAAATACCCATCCATCATCAGCTCTCCCGTGATTAGCGCCGGGATGGCAACGAAGAGTCGCGCATACACACGAGGATCGACTAACAGCGAATGCAAGCCGGCGGGGTTTGAACCCGCTGTGATGATAACGAGAGGTGCCCAGGTGATCGCAATCAGCGCAGCAGTGCGGCGTCCCAGGTTCCATTGCTGCGGATGTATCAGGCCGGCCGCCTTCAGCAAGCGATAAAACGGGCCCCCGCGCACCAGCGAGAATTTCGTTTGATCGGCCGCGCGAGGAACGTCAGCTACTGGGTTCATCTCGATTCCTTTCTCTGCTTCTGACTTTATCGCTTACATCGAGAGCAGCTTGCCAGTTATTACAGGGTTCCACCTTGCTGCACCACCAGCTTGTACGCAACGTAATACTTGTAGATATTGCTGACGTACTGCACGGTCTCCTGGCCCACCTTTTGGGCGACCACTAACTCAACATTTCCAAACCAGACGTTGGGATCTAGTCCCCGCGCTGCGGCTTGCCGGCGAAGCGCCGATATGCGCGTGGGACCCGCATTGTAGGAGGCGAAAGCTAACAACAGACGATTCATCGGGTCAATCTTCGGATCGTTGAAGTATTTTTCCTCGATGGTGTGCAACATCTTGACGCCCGCCTCGATATTGTTTTGCGCAGTCGTGACGTCATGGACATTGATCGGCGGCGCTGAGGCGAATTTCGGGTTGACCTGCATGATCCCCACCACGCTGCCATTTCTCGCGGATTGATCTAGCATCGATTCCTGGTACCCCTGGGCGACAACCAGGAGATAATCCAGGCTGTATTTGGCCGAGTATTTCTTGAAGAAGGCAAGGTTCTCGTTGAATTTCTTGATCTCTGCAGCGGTTGTTGGATTCTTGATCCACTTGGTGTTTTGCATGTAACGCCGCAACAAGGTATTGCCAAAAGTTGTTCCCAGGCGGTGTGTCTTGGCAAACTCATCCACCATGGCTTTCAGTTCGGGATTGTTTTTTCGCATCGCCCATGCCAGGTCCTGCTCGCTGGCGACGACGAGCTCCGGATGAGGCGTGATATTCGGAAGCACACTGGCCCAAACGCTGGCGCGTTGCGTGATCGTGACGGTTGCAGGAATGATGCCTGCGTTCACCATTTCCAGCAGGTCTTCGTCGCCAAGATTTGTGTCCGCTTTTTCGATCAGAATGGGCGGCTTGCCTTGTTTGCGCAGTGAGACGTTCAACTTTTGAAGGTTGTCGTAATACGTGGTCAAGGGATTCACGTAGATCTTTTTCCCGCCCAGATCCTGCAACGAGGTCGCATGGCCGAAGCCTTTCCCGGTGACGACAATTTGCTTGATGTTGGTCGCCACTGGAATCGAAAAGGCGACCTTCTTCTCACGTTCCGGCGTCACCACCAATCCGTAGGCGATCAGATCGCCGACTCCCTGGGTCAGGGCAGCTTCCGCCTGGTCCGGGCGGATTGGAATGAAGGTCACCTGCACACGCTGTTTGCCGGTGTGCAGTTTCTGATTCACGAACTGCTCGAATGCTCGGAGGGCCTCGTAGTTGATCCCCTGCGGCCGGCCGTTGACGTAGAAGAAACCGGTACGACTGTAGAAGACGAGTGCGCGAATTCTGCGACGCTTCACCATCGAGTTCAAGTCACCGGTTTCGCGCGCAAAGGTCAACGGCAGTCCGCGGTGAGCGGTTTGGGGCGGATTTTGATCCGATGGGACGCTCTTGGCGGAGCTTGACGATGCGCCCGTTGCCGGGCCCCGAAACGCCGCGGACACGGGAGCGCTACCGGCTGTCGTCAATGCGAGAATCATTGCCAGGGGTGCCCATCGTATCGCTCGCCATCCAACAATTCTCATTCTGACCTCCGCGCCACGCTCGCTCCTACTGGCTTTCGTAAAGAGTTCTTACTTTTCAGCAGGCTCTTCATTCAACTGCTTGATTCTCTGCTGCATCAGCATCATCTGTTGTTGTTTGGTCAGCTTGGGATATAGCAGGGCAATCTGCAGTCGCATGTTCCACGATGAAGTTCCAGTGGGATAGGCTGCATTGCCGTAGAACGAGGCACTCAGATTCACCGGCTGGAAACCGAGCTTCATAATTCTGCCGACACCGCCGCCGAAAGGCACCGTCCATCGATTGCCGTCGGAGGATTCCCAGTTCGCGGTGACGATGGGAGAGGTACTGAGGTACCAACCTTTTTTCAGGTTGTAGTTGATGAAGTATTGCATCAAGAATTGATTCACCGGGGGCCGTCCGCCCGAACCCGCGATGGACCAGACGTTGTTCGCCAGGACGCCCACGGTCCAGTGGCCCGGTTGCGTCAAAAGAACAACCGACGGCCCTAAACCGAGCTTGCCTTGTCCCAGGTAGTCACTGGTGGCCGTGGGTACCTGAATAATGGGTCCACCGCCCCATATCAATTTCGAAGTCTTCTTTGGCACCAGGAAAAACGTCGGCTGCATGTCGCCGAATCCGTAGACGCCCACTCCAGTGGTTGTGGACTGGCTCGGCAGTGGTTGGTAGATGATGGGCATGATCCAGCGAACGACCAGGTTCCAGTCTTTCGAAATGCTGAGTGGAATGACCGGCTGGATGTTCAGAACATCCTGAGTTCTGTCGCCAGGGTTAACGCCAAAATTACTGTTGTTCTGGATGGGCACGCTGATCAGGCTGGCGACAGGATTCTGTGTGGCTTTCTGCAGCGAATTGGTGTTCGCCGCAGCGGCCGGTGTTTGCTCGGTTGCAACCTGGGTGCCTTCAGGAGCGACAGCCACATCGTTCGTGGGCTTGCTTTGTTGTGCGATCAACATGGCAGGCGTCAGCAGCACAAAAAAAAGGTATGCGCCACGTAGGCAGGGCTGCCACTTCATTGAGAGCCTTCTTCCTTGTCTATGAACCCGTGTGGGGCTGCCTTCAAATACGACGCCGTGAGACCCACCACAAAGCGGGTCTCACCGGCGCTTACTAACTACATTTTGTTGAAATTGGCGCTGGTGGTCCGGATTTGAATCTGCTTCGCCGTCGCATCCAATACTGTTTGCGCTACGTAGTTAGTGCCATCCGGCAGACTCTCGAAGACAGCATTCAACGTGACCACCTGGGAAGGATCATTGAGGTAGGTGTTGACGACGAAGGAGCGGATCTTATTCGACGCGCCGTCAATCGTTATCGACATGGAGTCTCCGGGTACCGCGTAATCGTGGAATACAAGTGTGACAAGACCGCCCTGGGGTTGGATAGAGGCCTTGCCGGACTGGAATGAATTTTGAATCTGGGCGCGGGTAGGCGGCACGTAGAACTTGATCAGCGAAGCGACCTGCTCCATGTAGTCCTTCATCTCACCTGTCTTCTTTTCGATAACTTTGCCCTTCATGCCGCGTTTATGTTCGGGCGGTGGCTGAGGAGGCCCGATCGGAGATTTCTGGACCTTACCGTCTGGCCCATACTGACACTGAGACTGTTTCGTCGACTTGACATCGCCCTTGAGAATCATCTGCTGGGTTTCCACCCAGGTGTAGTGGCTAAGAGCCTGCTTGTTCTGGCCCAGCGCCTGCTTGAGAGCAGCGACTTTTTGTTGTAGTTCAGGACTTGGAGATTGAGCGTTAGCCCCGGGAGCCAAGGCCACCAGGCTCACAGAGAGGATAGACAGCACAGCACAGTTTTGAAGAGTGAATCGTTGCATTGAATTTCTCCTTGTGTTCCGTGGCGAATTTTGATGGCTCGCCGACTTGTTTGGAGCCCATATGCGCCCGATTGCGATGGTCCGTGACTACGACCACAGAGATCGCAATCATCCACACTGAACCGCCGTTCACTTCGTGTTTCAGGGTTCCCGCTGAAGGCGCTTGTATCGTTTTCGCATGGACATTGCGGTGCCAGTCCAGTAACTCCGGATGGGCGCCCGTATTGTCCGAAACTCTTACTTCGCTGGGGGCGGAAAATTCTTCAAAAGCTTCGCTACCGCCTTGTCCAGGTTTTTCTGCCGCTTGTTTGGATCTTTGGGTGGATTTAACGTCTTCGTCACAGAGCCGCGCCAGATCAGTTGTTTCTGCGCCGGATCGTAGAAATCTACGCCTAACGTTCCGATCTGAATGGTGCTGCTGGTCGCGGTCGCCATGCCGCCGCCCATGCGCCAGCCGCCACCGGTGCCATAGGCATTCCATTGCCTCTCTTCCGTGACGCTGGTTTGATAAGCCACATCCATATCGGGAGTATCACTGTCGGTTTTGACATATCCTTTGGCCGCCAGCTGTTGATCGATTGCTTGCTTGATCTGCTCATCGACAATCTGGTCGGGGTGTTGAGCCCCCGCAATGGTCACCCATTTATAGGTGTGATATTTGCTGAAGTTGACGCCGGGTGCGAAGTTATAGTTCACACTCTGCGCCCAGATCGAGCCGCAAAGAAAAACCAGAATTCCTACCAGTGCCGCAAGTTGAAGAATGCGCTTGCTTCCGAGTGATTTCATTGGTTCCTCCGTGGATTGTCCCCCGATCGATTCCTGGCAGGGTTGAAAAAACTCAACCCGCATAGGAATCGATTCGATCTACGTCGAACAACGTGATCGTTGCTGCTTTTTATCTATCAACAGCCCCTACTATCTCAGTGCTGCACCGGCAGGATCGTAGGTTGGCTGAGGCTGAACTCTAATAAGGTTTGCGCAGGAAGAACGATCGCCTCTCCCTTTTTGACCATGGATACCCCCAGGCCTGAAACTGCGCCGATGGCCGCACCTCGTCCGGCGTTGCCGCCGATCGCTCCTATGGCTGCTCCAAGTCCTGCCCCCGCTGCCGTTTTCTTGGCGGTGTTGGCTCCCTCACTTGAGCCCTTTCGCTGGAAGCCGCTGGTGCTGATCTGTTGCGCGGCTCCATTGATCACGATGTCCGTGAGTGCGATTTGCAGCTCGGATCTGCCTGTCAATCGGCGCGCATGCTCCGCCTTGTTTACGACGCCGTGCAGCGTCGCTCCTCGATGAGCCACGACGACTCCATTCGCAACTAGGTTCGAATCAAGAACGGCGGTGAATCGATCGCCGGTATGGGTCGTCTTTGTGTCCAACCCGTTCACAAGACGCACCGGAATTAACGTTCCCGCAAGAAGTGTGACATTCGCTGGCCGGGCTCCAGAAGCTTGAACCGGTGGGGGAGGAGGCGGCGGAGGAGGCGGTGGAGGCGGCGGCGTGAAGGTGATTTCATGCACATCGTTCAGCAGATAGGTCCGCGTTTGTCCATCAGTAGTGACAAACGTCATTTGACGGGTGTCTGCGCCAAGAAAGGTGCCCTGAACAACGACACCGGAGCGCAGCCTCAAGGTGTCGGCCCTGGCGCTCGCCAGAAGAATCAGTACGGTACACAAGCCCAGAAATGCGCCTTTTTTCATCATTCCTTCTCCTCGTCGCGGAATTAGTTACTGGCCGGGCTAGCCACAATCGGCAATGAAGATGCGATCTGAAGATCGATGACCATCAGCAGCTGGTTTTCCACCTGCAGCCACCGGGCGGCAACGATACCTCCAAGCGCGCTGCGAAACTTCTCGTAATACGATTTCTTGAGTTCGTTGCGCTGATTTTCCAGATCGAGCACTAGTTTGGCCAGTTGATCCGCCTGGGCATCGGTAATAGTGTCATATACCTTCGCGTATTGCCGGATTCCGGCAATCTTCTTGTCGTTCAGGGCTTGCAGCTTCAGGTTGTACTCGCGATAGATCGGCCAGAACTTCCCGGACTGGGCATCATTCAGCTGCATGGTCTCGGTCAGGACTTGAGTCTTGGCGGCTTGCACATTTGTGCGCAGCAATTCGACGTACGCTTGAATATTGGTATTCTGCGCATCCGTGGTTGGCTGGGTGTCAACCGCCGATGGCGGCGCAGCGGACGCCTGTGCGAAAACATTGGGGGCTAGCGACATGGCAGCCGCGGCTGCCACGGGAAACATCCATCTCATCCACTTCATTGGGTTAGTGCTCCTTTAGTTTTTCGTGTTGTGCATTACCGCAAGGCATCCACGTCCGTGGAACCACGCTCTCCCGCGTCAAGTTCCTCCGCGGCGACTCCCAGGCTCCGTGATCCTTTGAAGGACTTGTGAGGTACTCGCTTGGAAAAAGAGCAACCCAAAGGCCAAAAGCGAACTCCAGGCCAACGGCGGTCAAATGGTAGCGATTGACTGCATTTGCAAGCACCGCCGTAGGACAGATGGCCGCTATTTTGGGGTGTTTCGCTCCGTCATTTCGGGGGGCCTCCGAAATGTCGGAGGCAAATACTCAGTTCCGCAGATGTATCCAGGCGACGCGGGTTCTTCCCAGGAGCCCATTTGTGACGACAGAGAAGGCACGAAGTCCGGAGCCGTGTGGCGAATCAGCTACGGGTTCAACTCCTTACCAAGGAAGAATTTCCGTGACCCGTTCTTACCCTGTTTTTCATGAAAAATCAGCGGGCATTGCAAACCGCATATGGCACGCAGATTGCATTGAAACCAAGCTGCTTAGGAGATCACCAGATGGCCCTGCATGGAACTAGTCGCTTCCTGTCGAATTCATTGCGAAGCACGATTCCTTTCGCGCTCTTTTTTCTTCTTGGTTTCATTCCGGCGATTCACGCTCAGAAACACGAAGATTTCGACCAATATAGATTGAGGCTTACCGGCGTATGGTTCTACTCGACACCTTCGGGGACCATCGAGGGAAAGGGCGAGACGATTCCGGTGGATTTTACGAAAGATCTGGGCTTCAATTCGTATTCGACCTTTGTATCCGGATTGGACTGGAAATTCACGCGAAAGAATCATTTCCTGATCGACTTCAGCCGTTTCAATTCCTCGCATGAGACCGTTCTCCAGCGGACGATTACGTTCCAGGGACAGACGTTCGAGGCCGGGTTGCAGACCCAGGGACAACTCGACGAATTCTTCATTTCTCCGGGCTACCAATATGACATCATCCGGCGGAAGCACGGCCACCTGGGCATCGGCATCCACTTCAGCACTTTTGATACTTCGGCCAAGATCAGCGCACAGGCTCAGGTGACCGGGGACGGGACACACTATGCCGCCAAGTCGGCTAGCGGTTCGTTTATTGCGCCAATTCCAAACGCAGGGCCGCAGTATCGTGTGTATCCCACCCGCTCTCCTCGCTTCTTTGTTGAAGGAGCGGTGTATGGCATGTACTTTTTTGGATACGGAAACTACCTGCAGCTGGGGGACGGCATCGGCTATTCGGTGGGCAAACATGTCGGCCTGACGGCCGGTTACGCGCTTGCCTCGCGCCTGATCGTCAACGGGGGGAGCGACCGAATCGGAATCCACATGACACAAAAAGGTGCAACAGCGGGATTGCAATTCTCGTTCTAAGAGGCTGGGATTGACCTACAATATCGGTCACGATCCCCCTTGAAACGCATATTTGCGAATTCGACCTGCCGCTGGATTTTTTCACTCCATCCTGGCGCATATCCACTCACCACAACACAAAAGGAGATTCGAAATGGTATTTCGTGGAAACCAGTTCAAGGCAGCGTTGGCGGGATTCATCGCGATTGTCATGACGGTTGGAATGCACAGTGCGGTCGCGCAGGATGTGGTACACGGAATCAGCGGAGTCGTCAAAAGCGTCGACAAGGGAACCAGAACCTTTGTCGTCAAATCTGCCGATGGAACTGAGCACACCTTCAAGTGGACAGACAAAACAGCGGTGAAGGGAACCAAAGATACCGGGAAAGGAATCGCGAAGGGCAGTGAAGACACGGGAAAAGACATCGCCAAAGGCAGCGAGGATACCGGTAAAGACGTAGCCAAAGGTACTGAGGACACCGGCAAGGACATCGACAAAAGCGGTGTCGATACCTACATGGGCGCGAAGAAGGGTGCTAAGGTCACGGTGAAGTACACGGAAAAGGGCGGCGAGAAGACCGCGGTCGGCGTGAAGGATGCCGGCAAGGCCACGGGAAAAGCGCTCGAGTAGTCATCGAGCGAGTTCTTCTTTCTGAAATGTTTTGTGGAGCGTGGAGCGTCATGGCGGAAACGCCTGTCGCTCCGTCTACTTCTTCTTCGCCGAAAAATACAGTTGCATCGCAAGGTCGACGTAGTTCTTGGGCTGACTCGAAGTGTTGCCGGTGTTGTTTTCGTGCTCGTAATAGCAATTGAATTGCACGTGCTTTCCTACCGGAAACAAGCCGCCGATATAAAGATCCGTTGTGCTCCATTTCCTGTATTGGCTGGTGTAGTACGGTTCGGCAGCGACATAGGGAATGAAATGGTAGCTGCCCACATCCATCGTGCGTTCGATGGTCAATTTATTGCGATACCGCCAGGTGAACACTCCGGCTTTCCAGTCCAGATCCGCGCGGTTGCGATCGGAAGCTACAAACCCAGCCCTGAGGGGAAAGTGCGATGTGGCCATTGGCTGCATCCGCTGCGTGGACGGCGCACCCGGAGAAATAAGATAGCGGTATCCGTCTTCAACCACCAGGGGTCGCGCTTTGGCATCATCCAGGTCAAACGCCGTGATTTGCCTCATCCGTACCAGCGGCTTTAAATAAAACTGCAGGCTGGGCCCGACACTGAATTGACTGGTCGCGCCGGCATCGCGATCGTCCTTGGTCACCAGATAGGTTCGCATATAGGAGTTCAGTGTGACGTGAGTATCGATCTCGGGCACGAATTCCGGCGATTGAGCACGCAGGGAAGCGCAAGCGCCCATCATCAACACCGCAAGTGTCACAGCCACCTGGCGGTCGCGGTTCACGACGCATTCTCAGCCGTTGGATTGAAGCGGGAACTTCCCATCGCATCCTCGATTCAGGCATTTCGCAGCACGGCGCATCGATCGCGGGGGCTACCTACGAGCTCCACCCCAGCTCCGCCCTCCCCCACCCGAGCCGCCACCGCCTCCCCAGCGCTGGCTTTGCGCCGCGCCGCTCATCCGGCTCTCCCGGTCGGCGTCTAGCCCTTGCATGGAGTTGCTTCCGGACGGGCGATACTGGCTGGTGCTTTGCGTTGGATGTTGCGAATAGGCTTGGTTGTTCGGATGTTGCTGCTGATAGCTCTGGGCGTTTGCCTGAGTGTTCGGATGCTGTTGCTGATATGTCTGCGCGTTCTGTTGCGCCTTCTGTTGGTATTGCGAAGTGTTTACATCGCTCCAGCCGCCGCTGCCATTCGACTTTTGCCAGCCTGAGCCGGTGCTCTTATACACATTTCCGTCGTGGCCGGCGTACATGTCGCCACTTGATGTTTTGCCTGCATAGGCATTGCCTTGAGCCGTCGAGGTGCCATAGGCCCTACCACCCTGCGATCCCTGGGCCGAAGCGGTTGTTCCGTATGCGTTGGTGTAATGCTGCGCAGTTGCCGACTTGTTTCCGTTCGAGACGTAAGATTGGCCCCACTGTGCACTCGGGCTCGACCCCTGGTGTGTCGCGCCATACGTTCCCGTGTAGGGGTTGTACGCCTGGCCGACGCTCTGCCTTCCATAAGGAGTTGAGACTGACGCGGACCGCGCCGATGTCCCTGTATACGGGTTGTACGATGCGCTGCGAGTCGCCGAACCATATGGCCCGTAGGCAGTTTGCGACACGCCATACGCCCCGTTCGCCGTCCGGTAGTAGGCAGTGCTGCCGTAGGGCATCGGATATGGCCGATACACCGGATATCCACCGATCGGGTATCCGATATAGGGAGGATAGTAATATCCAGTGCCGTTGGCGACGATGGCTCCCACCGCCGCTCCCATGATAAATGCGCCCATGTATCCGGCCGTATAGCTGGACTGCACATACCCGTTGGAGGTCGTCACCTGGGTGACGTAAGTGACGTTGTAGACCGGCGAGCTGGGCGGAATCGAATAGATGACTTGTGGGACGGAACTCGCCGTCGTCCACGGGCCGTTTGGCGTGGTGGAAATGAACCACACTCCCTGCAGGCACAGGTAAAAAACATCGCCCACCTGGATCACCTTGTCCGGGGTGTTGGTTGCGTATTGCATGCTCGTGCCTTCAATCGGTGCGAACTGCGGATTGCCGGTGTAGCTGACATTGGCGTGCGCTGCCGCTGTCGCGGGGTTAATCACCATGGTGGTTGGAATTTGCGCGATCAAGACCGCGTCTTTCGCCTCACTGGTCCCCGGGACAGAGGAGAGGATTGCGCTTGCCGGGCTGGATAAGGGAATGTTGGCGAAATCGGGCGGCAGATTCATCGATGCGAATGTCCACGGTCCGCTCAGAGTCGGCGCGCTGAACCAGCGGCCCGCGGCGAGGTAGTAGTAGGTTTGCGTCGCGCTATAGACAAAGACGACGCTATCGGTGTTGTTGGCGTACACCAATTGAGTTCCGGGAATTGATGTGTAACTCGGCTGCCCATCGAACAGAATCACCTCCGACGGTACGGTGCTGTAGAACACAGCCGGAATGATTGAGTTGGCAACTGCTCGAGGTGGAATCTGCTTCCACACCTGGGCAAACTCGGCCGAATAAGGCATCGTGCTGAAAGCGTATGGCAGCGACATCACTTGTGCCCAGGGACCGTGGAGATCGCTCGCGCTCAACCAGACTTCGCCGACCAACAGATAATAGCGTGCCGTCGATTGCTCAAAGAACAAAGGCCATTGGGTGTTGACGACGAACTTCACTGTGGTCTTCGGGAAGTCGGCCAGCACCGGTTCCCCGTCTACGCCCAGCAGAATTGCCCGGGTGTAGCTCACGAAAATCCGGGGCGGATCATTTCTCGTTGCCACCGGCTGCAACGATTGTGGCTTGGGCATGTAGGCGACAACGCGCTCCAGGGAGACATTAAGCGTTGGTGGCATGAAGGATCGAACCAGTTGATCCAGCTGCGCCGTTTTTTCTGGATTTTGGCCAGGGAAATAAATTTGATCAATATTGATGTTGTACGCAAATACCGTGTGGGTGTCGCTATTGACCTGGGTGGATGCTGTTGCCGACAGTGCCCCAACAACTTGCTTGCCCCCGGCGGGAGTCAGCTGAAACGCCATGCGCCATTTGATTTCGGTGTAGTTGTTCCATTCATCCACCTGCGGCTGGTAGGCAATCAGCGTTCCGGCGGGTCGGGCGAACTGGCGAGGCCAGCCCGGATCCTGTGCCCATGCGGTTGCCACCCATGTGAATAGAAACAGAAGAGCGAAAAATGTTGTCCAGATTTTCGAGTTTCGCATCCCAACTCCTTCATCGTGTGCACACGAGGCCGGTGCTTATGTGGAGAAGGCAAGCGGACGTCCGAATCGGTTGGAATGCAGGGGTGAATGCAACTCTTTCGATAACAGCCGCTTGCATGTTTGCGAGCGGGCTCCGGCAAACGTAAGCGGCGGCCATGCACCCGATACGTTGGAGGTCCTCCGAAATGCCGGAGGGTGGTTTGCGGCGCAGGACAGATCAATCGCAGGAATGGAATGATCCTGTGCGCGACATCGCTAATATTTTAAGGACGGCGGGAATTGGTATCGCACGATCCGCCCACACCCGAGAAAGGCACGAGGTCTCGCGATCGTTATTTTCTGACGACCCCAAGTTTCTTCATGCGAGCTTCCAATGTTGTCGGCTTCAGCCCCAGTGCTTCGGCTGCGCCTCCGGAGCCACGCACCCTCCAGCCGGTGCGCTCCAGAATGCGAAAAATGTGATCGCGATCGACTTCCTCAATCTTGGTTCCCACGATGGAGGAAACGCCTGCGCCCCCAGGCAATTCAGCTTCAAACACGGGTCCCTGGTGAATGATCAGGCTTCGTTCGATCACATTGCGCAGCTCACGCACGTTTCCCGGCCACGCGTACGCTTGAAATGCTTTCATGGTGCTGGCTCGCACCGAGCTTATGTCGCGACCCATGCGGGAGCCCAGCATCTGCAGAAAATGCCAAGTCAACATGGGAATGTCGTCGCGTCGTTCGCGCAGCGGGGGCACGCGGATGGGAAATACGTTCAGGCGATAGAAGAGATCTTCGCGGAACTTGCCCTCTCGAACCGCGGCTTCCAGATCGCGGCTGGTCGCGGCAATCAAGCGCACATCCACGTGGATTGTTTTCGAGCTGCCAAGCCGCTCAAATTCCCCTTCCTGCAGCACGCGCAGCAGCTTCGCCTGCAGTTCGAGCGGAAGTTCTCCAACTTCGTCCAGAAATATGGTGGAGTGATTTGCGAGCTCGAATCGCCCAATCTCCCGGGTCAGCGCGCCAGTGTAGGCTCCCCGCTCCCGTCCGAACAGTTCATTTTCCACCAGCGATGCGGGCAAGGCGGCGCAATTCACATTGACCATGGACCGGACGCCGCGTTTGCTGTTCTTGTGGATGGCTCGGGCCACCAATTCCTTGCCGGACCCGGTCTCCCCCAGCAGCAGCACCGCTGAATCGGTGGGAGCCACCTGTTCGGCGTTCATCAGCACGCGCAGCAACACCTCGCTCTGCCCTACAATCTCATCGTAGCTCGACTCGAGCTTGATCTCGTGCTTGTAGGAAACCTGCTCTCGCTCCAGATCTTCCTTCATGATTCGGATCTGTTCATTCGCCGCCGCCAGGCGCGCGTTCAAGTCAATGATGGCCTGTTCGGAAATTTTGCGGTCGGTGATATCAGTGACCGCGCTCAAAATAAGTATTCCATCCCGGGTTTGCATCGGCGATAGCGCCACATCGGCTTGGAATTCGGTGCCGTCTTTCCTTAGACCCCACAACTCCTGACCGGTTCCCATGGGCCGCACGGTGGGATTGGCAGCAAATTTCATCCTATTCACCTGTTCGCGCAAACGAGGCGGAACCAGCATCTCGCAACGGTTTCCCAGCAGTTCATCCTGCGTATACCCAAACGTCAGCGCAGTTCGCGAATTGACCCGAATCATCGTTCCATCCTGATTGGACACAATGACCGCTGTCGGAAAGGACTCGATGGCCAGCCGTAAACGCTCTTCCGCTTCCAAAACCCGCCGTTCCTGGTTCTGAACCAGCTCGTCTTCAGAACGGATGCGCGCCAGTGAGTTGGCGAAGACCTCCGCAATCACATGCAGCCGATTTCCAATGTCCTCCGGCCATTTATGGTCGGCTCGAGAGCAGGCGAAGCAGACAAATCCAAGAACCTCGTCTCCGAATTTCAGGGGCAGAAAAAAAGCGGATTCTATGCCGGAGTGGCAAACGGTCTCCACATCCTTGGCTGCTTCGCTGGAAAATTTGGAGCTACGTCCAAATTGAATGGACTTACCCCGAAGGATGGAGAACGCCAGCCAGGGAATCTCCTTCTGCGAGAATCTCCGGCCCGATATACTCTTGTTCGCAACCCAGCAGTGAGTGATGACAAACAGTTCTGCGGCCTTATCCCACTGCGCCAGGGCGCTGTAATCCAGGCGCAGCGAACCGGAGATTGCTTTTAGCGCTGCATCTATATTGGTATCAAGATGAGCCCCGTTGGAACTGATGAATGGGAGGGAAATATCAGTAATCAGCCGCTCAAAGTGGCGTGGCTCCTCCCCAGTTGAGATTGGGTGAGCGTTCATGGTTGATCGATCCTTTCAGCTCAGCACGTTGAATCGGCACGTTCGAATCGCTTACCTGGAGATGATGGGTCTCCGGCCTCGGGAAAGTTTTAGGCAGGCAATGGTCCAGGTCACGCAGGGAGGGGGGTGAGGATCAATATACACTTCTGCGTGCTTCAGGAAATAAATTATTCTTGAATTCTCCCAAATATCGTGGGTACTCCCAAATCTTGGACAGCGCTGCCGCAACTCCCCCGTCAACGGCGTTACGGAATCATCGTTTTGCATGGCTGCAGGTGGCTCGCGGGTTTGGACTTCGCATTGCCTATAAAAACACCTAGTCAACTTCTTGCACGTCGAAGGGGGCAGTGTGACCATGGCCGGCGGTCCAACAATCATTGAAGTCGTAGACATCAAGGCTTCCGCTGAAAAGCGCGAAGAGCTTCGTCGAGCGCTCTCCTCAATATCCGGTCCCACTGAAGCGGAGCCAGGCTGTGTCAGCTGTCAGTTGTACCAGCCGCTCGCCGACCCAAGCATCGTTCGTGTCGAAACTCACTGGAAGACGGAATGTGATTTTCTTCGTCACCTGCGTTCGGATGCATACAAGAAATTTCTGGTGTTGATGGAACTGGGTTGCGAACCTCCCACTGTGGAGTTTTATACAGTGTCTGAATTGCGGGGCCTGGGCCTCGTAGAGCTGGCCCGGGAGTTCGTAGAGTGAAGGTCTGGCGTGTCGACGAATCTCAGGAATCCAACTGATTCGATGCAATCCAATTCTGGCCCCGTCAAGATTCATTCATCCGTTCCCAGCGTCGCTGCGGCTCTGCAATGCGCGGTTTTTCGGGATGAGGCGTCTTGAAGGGAGCCCGTCAGATGCGGAATCCAATTCGTCGCCTGGCTTTCCTCTTCGGGCTGACCCTGGGCATGCTGCTGGTTATGCCGCTGACCGCCGGTGCTGCGAGCAAGCCGGAACGCCGGGACGTAGTGGTGATGAAAAATGGCGATCGCATTACCGGCAAGATCAAAAGGCTGGATCACGGCCAGCTCTATATAGAGACAACCTATACAGTGGCTCAAATCCCGGTAGATTGGCTGCAGGTGGAGCGAATTGAGAGCACGGCGAAGTTCCAGCTGGAAATGTCCGGAGGCAAACGCCTGGTCGGCACGATTCAGAAGATACCCACGAAAGAGAATCCGAACCAGGACTTCGTAGTTGAAAACGGAGGGGTTGAAACTCGCGTCCGGGCTATTGACGTGGTCGCCTTCCAATCGCAGAAAAGCAATTTCTGGCGGCAGCTCAAAGGGTCGGTGAACCTGGGAGCCAGCTATGTGAGCGGCAGTACAGCGACCTCCCTCAACCTGGATGCCGATACGACATACAATTCAACGAAGTATCAGATTGGCGGTGCGTTAAGTTCCAATTACAGCAGTCTATCGGGGGCGAACAGTTCAAATCGTCAGGAGGTGTCCAGCTCCTCTGCCCTATATCTGTCGCGCCATGCCTTCGTCGGCAGCGTTCTGGATTTCCTGACCAGCGCGCAGCAGAGCCTCGATCTTCGCCAGACTTATGGCGGCGGCTATGGACGCTACTTCATCCGCACCAACAACACGCAGTTCTCGTGGTTGGGAGGTCTGGTGTATGTCAATGAAGCGTACAGTCCAGTATCAGGAATGAACCCAAAGGACCAGAACCTGGAAGGATTGGTCGAACTGAACTATGACTGGTTCCGCTTTAACACGTCCGAGCTTTCTACGAGCTTCCAGTTGTTTCCTGGGCTCTCCGACGCGGGCCGCTTGCGTTCCAACTTGAACGCAAGCTACTCAGTCAATTTCCCGCACGATATCGTATTGCGGTTGAACCTGTTTGACACCTTCGACAATCGTCCACCCGAGAATGCGCTGAAGAATCAGTTTGGTATCAGCACCACGTTCGGAGTGACGTTCTAAGTTGCGCCAGAGAAATCACCAATTGCCGCCAACGCGGCCTTCAATGTGGTCAGGGGATTCTCCATAATTTCAGCACCTAGCTTGCGTGGTGTTGGCGCAGTTAGGGTGGCATACCGCGATTCGGTCATTTTCCGTTGGCAGGCCCCAATGCTAAGCGTATGTTTGTTGGGGTAAGGTAGTCTTTTTGAATTTTCAGGTTTTATCCGCGCAGAGTTAGACGCCGTGGGCAACTGACTGTTCCTGGCCAGAGTCCAACGACTAGTGGCACACTGCCCAGATTTTAGGGACTGCTGGGCGCAACCAGAAAAGGAACGGTGATTTATGTCGAAGCAACAAAAGTTTGAACGTTTTGTCGCTGTATCTCTCGGCGTCGCGATGCTTGCGCTACTGTATCAGCCAGTCGCCAAAGCAGACAGTTCTAAAGAGGAAGCTCGAGTCACAGAGTCGGGCTATGTCATGAAGGACCTGACGAACAGCTCCAACGGCATCCCCCTGGGCCTCCTGAAAAAGTCGGAATGCGTCATCGTGTTGCCGTCCGTCAAGAAGGCCGGCTTCATCGTCGGCGCGTCCTACGGTCGCGGCGTCATGACATGCCGGACCGGCCCAAACTTCGATGGCCCATGGAGTGCGCCTACCATGATGCAATCTACCGGCGGCAGCTTCGGCCTGCAGGCTGGCGGACAATCCACAGACTTCGTCATCCTGGTGACGAATGATTCAGGTGCACGCGCACTGTTGAAGGGCAAGGTCAAGTTGGGGGCTGACGCCAGTGTTGCCGCTGGCCCGGTGGGCCGTGATGCGGAGGCGGCCACAAACGGGAGCATGAAGGCGGAAATGCTCTCCTACTCCCGCGCACAAGGCGTGTTTGCCGGCGTTTCGTTATCCGGCGCGACCCTCGGGCCAGATGGCGGTGCCAATGAAAATCTGTATGGCAAAAAAGTCAGCGCTGTTGAGATCGTGCAAAAACACGCGGTTCCTATCCCGGTTTCGGCCCATGAACTGTTGACAGTGTTGACGAGGAAAGCGCCAAGCAATCATTCCAAGGGAAAATGACCGCTGCGCCGATTGCAACGATTGGCAACCAGATACCGCACCCTTGATCAAGGTCCGACAATGTCGAACCTTGAATGGGTGCGGTTTTCTGTTTCCGCCCGGTTCCCGCGCTAAGCCTCACATTCCACCAACCACTGAAATCCAGTGAAATTTCCGATCAGTCGGAAATTATCTTGACAGTGTGAAATACGAGGCCTAGCATCGGGCGCACCATGAAACCAATCGGGCTTTCACTCACATCCTTACTCATGTCCGCCGTGCTGCTGCCATCCCCCGCCCGCGCACAAGCTCCTGTTTTTGAAGTCACACAGCAATCCAGCCAAATCAAATTCCATGTGCAGTCTTCGATGGATTTAACGGGAAACTTCGACAAATGGGCTGCCACACTAACGTTTTCATCCCCAGACGTAACCACAGGAACGCTTGATATCGAAATCCAGGCGGCCAGCGTAAACACCGGAAGCGGAATGAAGAACGGCAAGCTGAAGGACAAGGATTTCTTCGATGTGAAAGAGTATCCAGTGATCTCATTCAAGTCGACGAAAGTCGTGCAGACTGGGGCCAATGTTTTTGATATTCCCGGCAACTTCACAATACGTGGGGTGTCCAAACCTGAAACCCTCCACCTGACGGTCTCGGGTGTCGGAACAGGTTCCGGTGAGATTGTGGGGACGATGGCTTTCGATCGTAAGGATTACGGGATGAACAAGAATATCCCGTTTATGAAGATCGCCAACCGGGTGGAAGTGACGGTCGACCTTAAGGGCAAGCGTATCAGCGGACCGCCCCTCGTGCTGAAGAAGTTCTAACTCGGCTTCGCTCAATCGGAACATCATCCGTCACGTCGAATCGAATAGACGCATTCGGGGCAGAACCATTTGAGAGAGAGTGGAGCTGGCAGCAGTGGCGGAGGCGCGATATCAGCGCGTCTGCAACGATTGGGAGAGGCTCACGAGGTTTTCCGGAACTATGTGGATGACGCCGTTGCGAGGACTGTCAATCTCCGCAATCAGGTAAAACGCGGTCGAGATCACGAAGGGCAGCACCAGAAAAATCATGGGCCGAGTTCGTACGTGACGTCCGCCGAAACCGAGCAGCAGGTTGGCGCGAGACGGCGATGATGGTCATCAGTGTCCATGCTGAAGTCGGGATGCGATTCCACCAGGATCCCTGCGCGTGTCCTTCCGAATTGATGACATCGTTCATTCCGGACACGAGTAGAATCGCAGGTGCGGTGGTCTGCGTTGCCGCCTCACCCTTCACCGCTGCCCAAAGTTCGTTTTGGATCCGCAGCGTTTCTCCATTGATTTGCGGAAGCCGGTGGCGGTCTCCCGTTTCGTAGAACGAAACGCGTTGCTGGAGATACTCTCTTAGCAAGCATTGCACTTTTGCCGCGTCTGCCGCCGGCAGCAGTTCGGCGCGCGCATATTCAGTGCTGATAGCGCTCGCCTCTGCCTCCTCGTATCCTTTGCGCTGATCGTAGCGGGTAATGGCCATCGAAAAACTGAATCCTAGGATGAGGCTTAGCAGCGTCAATGTCGCCGTAAGGATAATGTTGAAGCCCTGCTGCTCGTCCGGCTGAAGGCTCCCGAGACGGTGTATCGCAACGCCGATTCGCATGCAGAGCCACAGCCCAACGAACAGGCAAAAAGAAAGAAGCAGCGGGTGGTCCACTGTGTTCATGCGCTAGATACCTTTCGAGGGTCCAGACCACGGCGCGACATCGTCGTCTCGCTATACGAGCGACGAGAAGACACGATTTCGCCGGCGCAAGTTCGCGCGGTCAGGATTCGTCGTGCGCCAAAGTTGAAGCAAACCAGCTGCCATCCGCTTTCGCCGGGCGGTTCATTGACGTGTGCCGTAAACGACCTGCGCCGATGGAATGACCGGCGATTCACGCTGTGGCTGAAATCACCGTTCTGCCGGCTAGGTTACGACATGTTGGAGGCGAACTCCGAGATTTCGGACGATTTTCGTGACGCCGAAAGGTACCGCTTGTGTAAACCCGGTGTTTCACAGGGTCTAAATGGTTTGTCGGTATGGAGGTTGATTTGCATACCTCATGGAAACATGGGACGCGCTCCGAGGCAGCGAGACGTTCCGATGGAGCTGTGATGGGAGGGGAATGTGCATAGGAGCCTTAATATTTCCAAGATCGCTCTCAAAACCGTTGTGCTGTTGACCGCACTAACGATCGGTAGCTTACCAGGTCTCGCCAGGGATAACAGGTACGAAACCATCGATGCCACCGCTTTTGGAACCGGCGATCAAATGGGCCAAAACATCGGGGTTACCTTAATGATTTATGAGTTTTCGACACCTGCGGACAGGGCCATTTTGGCTTCCGCGTTTCAGAAGGGGCAGAACCAGGGCCTTGTGAATGCGCTGTACAAAATGCGTACAGTCGGCAGAGTCGAAATCACCGGAACGCTCGGCAATGACTGCGCCTACATCGCGGTCACCCCGACCGCAACCGGGCGCCGGATCGTTTTCGTCACCAATCGCCAGATTCGGTTTGCGGAAGCCTGGACCGACAGCCAAACCATGTCGTACGACCTGACTGCGGGCATTCTCGACATCAATGACCAGGACAAAAGCAAGAGCACGGGAGTGGTTTATCCGCTAGCGCAGCTGGTCGTCAACAAACAAGGACAGTTGCAATGGGATCTGAATCAGAACCCGTGGCGGCTCTCGGACGTGCTCGATTGGAAGGGATCTGGCAATAACAATTAAGGCCGCCGCGGGTCCGCTCGCTGCACGTGACTAACCGCGCGGCCTCCGCCACGGCGATACCAGCGCTGCCGCATTGGAAATGCCAGTCGTGAGCCTGCACTGCGGTTACGACATGTTGGAGGCGACTCCGAAATGTCGGGCGGTCTCTTGGAGAATCAAATTTGTCGGAGCCGAATTTGTCTTTATCCACAATAGAATCAGTGGACCGGGCCTTTTTGGAGTCTGGTTATCTGCTTGCATTCCTTCATTCCCGAATCGGCGCAACAACCGACGCAGGCTGATTTCGCCATCGGCCGCAGCGTACCGAGGAAGGTATCGATGATCCATGAGGAGCCGGTACAAAAAGACAGGGGAACCATACTGGCCGAAAGTCGGACCGACCTTGCCATCGAGCGCACCGTGATGGCGTCGGAACGATCGCTGATGGCATGGATTCGCACTGCGCTTTCCATGATCGGATTCGGTTTCACGATCTTCAAATTTTTCCAATACCTGCCGGAAGAAGTCGCTTCCGGGAATATTCAACGTCCGCAGGCCCCACGCAACCTGGGGCTAACTCTGATTGCTCTGGGCACGTTTGCTTTGCTGGGAGCGGCCTGGCAGCACCGCAGATTCTTGAACCAGATTGGGGCCACGCAAGCGCGGCATATCTATTCCATCTCATTTATGGTTGCCATCCTCGTCATTCTGCTTGGAGTCATCACGTTCTATGGCGTCTTGCTGCGCCATGGGCCGTTTTAGTTGAGACGTTCCGGCGATTGTCGACCTGAGGAGATCTTCCCATGACTTTACCCAGTTTTCCTAGTATCGATCTGTTCTCTGCTGGAATCAATGCTCTGAATGGGGTGCTGATCGCCCGCAATCCCTCCCACGATCGCGGCTACACCATGGCCGGGTTGCTGATCATGGCCTTCTTCGGAGGAATTGGTGGCGGCGTTTCCCGCGACGTTCTGCTGAACGATATTCCGTCGCCGTTCAAGAACTGGAATTATCTGTTTGTGTGCGTGCTGATGGGATTGCTGGGATTAGCGATTTACAAGTTTCTGGAATCACGGGAAGAGCGCTTCCGCACGCGAACGTTGGCTTTCTTCAAGTCGTTCACGCTGCCGTGGTTCGCGATCCTTGGGGCGCACAAGGCGCTCGATCACGGGCTTGGCGTGTTTGCCGCGATCGTCATTGGACTGATCTCGACGGTGGCCGGCGGAGTCTTCATCGACCTGTTTTCCGGCGTCACCCCAGAAGTCGTTCGGCCATGTGAACAACTGATCACAACCGCGGTTCTCGCCAGCGGGACCTACACCTTGCTCGACTTGTACTTCATGAACCGGCAAGGATTTTTCCCAATTACTCTGGTCGCGGTGACGGTTGCGTTTGTCTTCCGTGTGATTGCTGTGCGAGAGCATTGGCCATCCATTGTTCCAGCCGATGCGCCACCGCCGCCTGCGCACGTGTGAGTGAAATTGCGGTGGTGTTTCGTTTAGAATGCCTCCAAAATCCCAAGGCCGAACGTGTGACCATTGACGCCTTGTCCGAAGTCGGCGCGCATGTTCACGTGATACGTCTTGCTGACCTGAAACCGTACCCCGGCGCCGATCCCTGGCAGGAAGTGACTGCTCTGTAATAACTGCGTATCCCCGGCGCGAACACCCCCGATTCCGCCGAATCCGACCACTCCAAAGCGCTTTGGCAGGACCAAGCGATACTCCAATTGCGTTGCCGCCATATAACGGTCGAAGTATTGGCCGGCGGTATACCCCCGCAACTCATTGCCTGTGCCATAGATGCAGTTCCCATAAAACGGAGGGGTGCCACCGGTGGCGCAAAGATACGCGTCGTAGGCCAGCACCTGGTTTTGGCTCAGGCTCCAGTATTTGTCGAATTCGGTCCTATACGACTGGAAGCTATATTTGCTCCCCAGGCTTTGTGAAAAGAAATCTGAGGTGAAGCTGAATTTTGTACCGTCGACGGGGTAAAAGCGATTGGGCGTCGTGTCACGCGTCACCTTGGCGCCGATCGCGACCAGGTTGGTATGAAGCCCAATATCGGGAGGAATCGGAAAATTCGGAAACTGGTCCTGCTGCACTGTGATAAAGGAATGCCCTTGGATAAATCGGGGGCCGGCCATGAATCTCCACGCGATGCGGCGAAGGAACTCCAGCATGTACCCATCGCCCGTCTGTTCCAGCCCCAGTTTGCGGCCCTGCAGTATGCCTCCAGCATAGATGTTGTAGTCGAGATCTCCATGAGCATAGCCCGCCGTCAGTTCGTACGTATACTCTTTCATGAAAAATTGCCCGACCAGCGCCAGGCCACGGCTGCTGTTATTGGTAATCAGGCCAGCTCCACCGATGAGGGAAGGCGGCGATTTTTTGTCCTTCAGGCTGAGCGGGAAAATGTATCCAACCACCGGAACCAGTCCCGTGCCAATAGCTGGGCTGGAAATAGGAATGGGAGCCGCAGCAATCGAGCCGCGAGGCAGAATTTTCTTTTTCTTTTTCTTTTTTGACGTGGCGGACGATTTCGCCGAGGTCGACGGCCCGGCTTCCTGCACGGTCTGCGTTGCCTTCTGAGCGCCGGAAATTGTGCCGGCTGTCTGACTGAGTCCGATAGCGGCGAGAGAGAATCCCATCGCCGTAAATGCCAGCAACCATGCGCGAGACCGCCCCGGATTTCGAGCTCTGTGTGACAATCCCATAGGCAACCGCGATGCTCGACAGATTTAGCTGGCCGCAACTTCTGGCTTTGGTTTTTGTGGTTTTTTACTCATGCGCCATTTCACCAATCGATTGACTGGGCCGCGCACCAGAAAGTACGGGAAGATCGCCAAGACGATGGCCACAATCAGAGTCTCGCCGGGATAAACCCAGTGATATTCCATCAATTGATAGATGACGTCGAGGACAACTGCCAGCAGGAATACGCGGCTGACTCGCTTCCAGCCTTCTCGCCACAGTGGCTTTCGATCCGCTGCGGTCGAAAGCAAATCCCAGAGATACGCAGGTTTGCCGGCTTTTCCGTCTCTGACACCATCAATCGTCGCCAAGATGACTGCCATCAGCGGCTGCACGATGAAACGGAAATGCAGCGGACCGTCGAGCCGGGCAATAAGCTGCGTGATCACTCTCTCCCAATTGAACATAGGGCTATCCTTTCCTGTTTCTGGCAAGCTGCCAGGGCCAGCAACCCTCGATCTCGACCGTGATCGACCAGCTTAGAAAGGTTCGAATCACAATCAATATGCCAAGCGAAATGATCTGTTGCCGCGTCGGTTCAACAGTGACCGTACTGATGATGTCCGCGGCGACCAAAAATTCCAATCCCAGTTGCAGTCCCCTCCCAATAAAAATCTTCAGTTGGTCATAGACGTCCGGACGTCCTATCCGATAGTGCCGACCCGCCCGCAGCACCGCGTAGACAAAAGCGACAGCAATTACAGCCACGCCGGCGAGCTCCAGGGCGCGCGCGACCTTGTCCACGAACTGCATAGCCAACTTATGCGTCATCAACGTTTTCGGTGGTGCTGAAACCCTCCGTTACATTTGTGACCAGGCAAATGCCGGGCAGTCGATTCAATTGCCGTTCTAAGTCCTGCCTCAGAGCTGGCAATAAATGAAAAAGAGCAAGCGGCCAGCCAAACTGCACTCGCACCGTAAGGACTGTATTCATGGGGAGATGAGCTGCAAATCGTGGGAAAATGCCAGCTGAATCTCGGACATCTGTTGGAGTCCGCCCAAAATGTTGGAGGAATGCGCGCCGCCTGCCCACTGACCGCGCAGCTGGCTTCCAGCCGCTTCCCGCTCCGCATCTTGCAATGCGGCTTTGCGCCGTGCAAGCTTAACCCATGCCGGAATTGCCCGACATCACCGCGTACCTCACCGCGCTGCAGGCGCGAATCGTCGGACAGCCGATTGAGAAGATTCGCCTCGGCAGTCCCTTTCTTCTGCGTACGGTGAGCCCACAGGTGGAAGCCTTTGAAGGTCGCACCATCGTGGAACTGCGCCGCATTGGCAAGCGCATCGCCATCGGCGTCGACACAGGCTATTGGGCTGTGATTCACCTGATGATCGCGGGACGGCTTCATTGGCGTCCGGTAGCGGCAAAGCTGGGGAGCCGCAACAATCTTGCCGCTTTCGATTTTCCCCATGGCTCGCTTGTCCTGACCGAGGCTGGGTCCAAACGACGCGCGACGCTGCACCTGTTTCACAATCAAGAAGAAATGCGCTCCATCGATCCCGGCGGGATTGAGGTGTTCTCCATCGATCCGGAAGAATTTCGCGCAGCCCTGGTCGTTGAAAATCGTACCCTGAAACGAGCCCTGACGGATCCACGCGTTTTGAGCGGCATCGGGAACGCATATTCGGATGAGATTCTGCATGCGGCGCAGCTCTCTCCGATTCAATTGACGCACAAGCTGACGCTTGGAGAGTGGAAAACCTTATTTAGCGCAACGCGCGACACGCTACAGCTGTGGATGGATCGGCTGAAGGCTGAAGCGGCCGCGAATTTCCCTGAGAAAGTGACCGCGTTTCGTCAAGAGATGGCGGCTCATGGTCGCTTTGGTCTGCCGTGCCCGCGCTGCGGTGCGCCGATTCAGCGTATCCGCTATGCTGACAACGAAACCAACTACTGTGCCACATGTCAGACCGGCGGTAAGCTTCTGGCGGACCGAAGCCTCTCGCGCCTGCTGGGAAAAGACTGGCCGCGCACCCTCGACGAACTGGAAGCGTTGAAGCGAAAGTGATCGGCATCGTTACAAATCGCATTCCGGTATCGCAGCAGATAGGCATTCTTTCATTTCTTGTGCGGCAATCCTTTTGTATGATGGCAGGGTTTTAGCCGCGGAGATTGTTGAGTAGCGAGGGTAATTCTGAACGGCGGTGAGGGTTTGTGAAACAGCCATTTCCACTCCGAGGGGCAAGCTCTGGCGCGAACGCTCTCATCAGCGCCCTCGGATATATTTGCGCTGTATTGTTCACTTGGCTCGCTGCGCAGCTGACGTTGCATTTCCCCGCACTGCAGGGCACGCCCGTGGCGCTCAATTTTCTGGTGGTCGCGGGCATCACCTCATTCTTCGGCATGGGTCCAGGCGTCGTTGCCGTTATTGCCACGGCTGCTTTCTTCTATGACGAGTTCTTATTTCCCCTAGGCGGTGCCGAATTTTCACCTGGAGTTATAATCCGTACCGCGCTCATCCTCGGCGTTGGTTTTCTGATCGTCTTCTTCTTCGATCGTCTTCGCACTCGAGGCATCCGGCTGCGGTCGGCGCTCAGTTCGCTGAGCGAACACGCGGATACGTTGGCGCAGGCGCAGCAGGGCAGCAACTCCGCCGCGTGGGTGATTAACGTGAAGGATCGTAGCATCCAATGGGCGCAGGGCGGCGCGGAGATTCTAGGTCGTTCCTTTCAGGAAGTGGCAACCCTCAATGCGCTGATCCAGCTTGTGTCTCCCGAGGACCGCGCCGGTGTAGAGCAGTCGGCTGAAGGCGCAATTCAAACTGGCACCCCGTTTCAAACTCAATTTCGCATTTTGTTTCCCAACGGAGAAACACGTTGGCTGGAGGCGCGCGGCACACCATCTCCTTCCGGCTCGCATTGGCGTGGTGTCGTCATGGACATCACCACCCGCAAGAATGCTGAGACCGCTGTGCTTCGTTCGGAGAAATTGGCAGCCATCGGACGGCTTTCCGCAACGGTTGCACATGAGATCAACAACCCTTTGGAAGCGGCGACGAATCTGTTGTATCTCGCCTCTCTCGATACCGCGATGAGCGTCGAGGCACGAGGGTATTTGGCAGATGCGGAACGTGAACTGCACCGGCTGGCAAACATCGCACGCCATACCTTGACGTTCGCACGCATCAAGCCGACCGGCGGTCCAACGGATGTCTCCTCAATTGTCGAAAGCGTCGTTGCCATGTTTCAAGCGCGATGCAATTCAAAAGGCGGACGCGTTCACTATGCTTCCATGCTCAACGCGAAAGTAGATGTGCCGCCTGATGAACTGCGCCAAATCCTGACGAATCTGCTGTCCAACGCATGCGATGCGTTGGTAGGAGGTGAGGGCATGGTCGATGTGGCCCTGACTTCCGACAGCAGCACAGCGGCCGTCACCATTCGCGACTCCGGCGTCGGCATCCCCACGGAAAACCTGCAACGAATCTTCGATCCATTTTTTACTACGAAAGACGATGTCGGAACCGGCATTGGGTTATGGGTTACCAGGGAGCTGGTCGAGAAGAATGGCGGCACCATCACCGTTGTTGCCGGGGACCAGGCGACCCCCTTCAGCACGTGCTTTCGCGTCGAATTTCCAGTAGCGCGCAACTCCGTGTAATCTTACGGTGTCGCAACGTCCATATGCTGAGGAGCCCCCATCCTCACCGCAAAGGCGGCAGTTGCCGCAAGTGGCACGCAATGATGGACCGGGGGAAAACCATGGATACACGGAAATTGATCGTAGCTATTGATGCCGAAATATCTCGGCTGCAGCAAATCAAGTCGCTATTGTCTGGCACCGCTCGCACCCAACATATCAAGATACCTGCCATAGCAAAGGCGCCGAAGCCCACCAAGAGACGCCGGTTAAGCGCAGCGGCTCGTGCCAAGATTGCCGCGGCTCAGCGGGCGCGATGGGCCAAGTTCAGGAAGTCCGCAAAGTAGCGATTCGCGCCACCATCCTATCTTCAACGAACAAGTCAGGAGAACTATGAGCAGATTGCATCGCACGACAATCTACTCTCTCGTGTTGTTCTGCGCCGTCAGCATTGGAGTGGCCCTGGGCCAGGCCAAGAGGACCGTCAACACTGCCGCCGATCTGCCCCGCTTCAGCTATCCGCTGACCCAGTCTGCCAGCTCGTTGTTGAAAGCCGACGATGTGACCTTCAATGTTCTCGTCAAGAAAGTCGAGACAGACGTGAATTTGGTGTTGGCGAACTACAACATCTCCGATAAAGAAACGTTGCGAGAACTGCTGGGCGCCCAGCTAAGTGCGCAGCTGTTGCACGGAGAGATGAAGGACGCGCTCGCGACTTCTGCACAAATTCGCGATTTGCAAGATAAGCCTGCAGCCAAACTGACCTCCGGCATGATGACGACCGCTTTGGTCATCGCGCTCGATCCGACGTTGACTCCGGAGCAGACCATTGCGCTGATGAAGCAAGGAGCCACGCCAAGTGCGGATGGCCGAATGCACCTCATCGATTCGAAAGCGACGATCGCCTTACTGAAACAACAGCAGACAAAATAAACCGCCAGGCAAAGCGCGCAGGATCCATGGCGGAATAAAGGTCGAATTGAAGAAATGAGCGCCGGTCATTCTGAGGTCGCCGAGGTGACAAGAATCCCGAAGGTGATGGCTCTGCGATCCCAGTTAGTATTCTCTGGATTCTTCACTGGTCGCCGCGAACGACCCGCGGCGACCTAGTTCAGAATGACTCACACACTGAACACCGTGTGAACGAACTTTGGTTGCGATGGCGTGCATTCCCAAACCCACCAACATTATGCTGGCCGCTTCCGTTCGCCGGAACGACTTCGCCGGGATCAGGTATGCTTCTCATGGACCTGTTCGGCACCCCCCGGGACGCTTGTGCACTCAGAATTGAGTGACGCAGACATTAGCACGGAGGCAAACTTTGTCATCGCCACAAAACAGCCACACCAAGCCAGCAACCAGCCGCTTTGTCACCATGGTTTCAGCTATCTCAGCGTTGGCCGGCTTGCTGTTCGGCTATGACACGGGAGTCATTTCCGGAGCGATCCTTTTTGTTCGAAAAGATTTTTTACTTTCGACTTTCCAGGAAGAAGTTGTGGTTTCGGCTGTGTTGTTGGGCGCTGTGGCCGGGGCCGCTTTTGGCGGCAAGTTAGCGGACGCACTCGGGCGTCGCAAATTGCTCATCCAGGTGGCGATTCTGTTCATCATTGGCGCCATCGGTACGGCGCTCGCACCCTCGCCAACGTTGCTTGCAATCGGTCGTGTTGTGGTCGGCGTCGCCATTGGAATCGCTTCCTTCACAGCCCCGCTCTACATCTCTGAGGTTTCGCCGCCGGCCATTCGAGGCAAATTAGTTTCGCTCAACCAGCTGATGATCACCCTCGGCATCGTGGTGTCGTACCTGGCGGATTATGGCTTGGCAGGCGTGGAGGCGTGGCGCTGGATGTTTGGCCTGGCTGCAGTTCCGGCGCTGATTCTGCTGATCGGCTTGTTCTTTGTTCCGGAAAGTCCGCGCTGGCTCATGGGCCGAACGCATGAGGATCAGGCCCGCACTGTGCTGCAACGTATCCGCGAGTCCGGTGATGTGAGCACTGAACTCGCCGAGATTAAAGCCGACCTGAGTCTGCAGGAAGGCAGCTGGCGTGAGTTGCTGAATGTCTCTTTGCGGCGGCCCCTGATCATCGGAGTCGGGCTGGCAATTTTCCAGCAGTTCACCGGCATCAACACTGTCATTTATTACGCGCCGACAATTTTTCAACTGGCTGGACTTCACTCAGCCTCGGCGGCGATTTTAGCCACCGTCGGCGTCGGAGTCGTCAACGTTCTGCTGACAATTGTCGCGCTGCGGATGCTCGATCGCGCGGGCCGACGTCCTCTTCTTCTGTATGGACTGGTTGGGATGGTCATCAGCCTCGGAGTGCTGGGAGGCGCATTTCTCCTAGCCGGCTCGTCGTCCATTGTTGCATGGCTCGCCGTGATCAGCCTTGCGGTGTATGTTGCATGTTTTGCCATCGGGCTGGGACCGGTCTTCTGGCTGTTGATCTCGGAAATCTATCCTCTCAAAATTCGCGGTCGTGCGATGGGCGTTGCCACCATGATGAACTGGGGCTCCAACCTGATCGTCGCGCTTACGTTTCTGAGCTTGCTGCATTCCCTGGGACGCAGCGCAACCTTCTGGCTCTACGCAGTCATCGGCATCATCGCATGGTTCTTTGTCTATCGCCTGGTGCCGGAGACAAAAGGCCGCACGCTGGAACAGATCGACGCGGAGTGGCACCGCGTCGGCAAGAATCACACTTAGCTACTGTTTCTTCTCGATTGTGTCCAACTTGTCGGTAGCTGCATCAATGGCGTGGCTCCAGTCCACTAGCACACCTCCCACCAATGGAGATTGCTGATCGGCGAGCTGCCAATTATGTTGGTCCATTGCCTCGCGAACAGCAGCCAGAGTTTTCACGCCGTACCCGGTGTAGGCACCGGGAGCATAGATCTGGTTCTTATACCAACTCCGGCCCGGCAGGCCCGTCTCAAGCAGTGTCGCGCGCTCCGTCAGCATCAACAGATGATTCAGGTCATCTACCTGGGTCCCATCCAGCAGAGCATCAGCCGTTTCCAGCTGATCGAACGCCGTCTGGTATTTCTTCGCGCTCATGGTCAAATTGGCAGCTCCATTTTCCAGCGGCGCAAAATTCATAAATGGAGGAACCGCCTCTTCTTTGGGCGGATACGAAGGTTTCTGCGGATCGGACATCGCGGCGACGACACCCTCCTGAATTTGCCGATTGGTCTCCGTGATATTCTGCCGCGCGTCAGTCATCTGCTTTTTCAATTGGTCCACATAAGTATGGATGGTATCCGCGACATCGGTGAACTCATATGGCAGCACCTCCGCGTCGGCCATGCGCATCACAGCGGTTCCAGCTATCTGCGCAAGCGCGCGACCGTACACAAATTTGGTGTCGGAGAAATGCGTGTACCAGTAGAAATCGTCGTATTCGGAGTGATACACGCCTCCAGAAGTTTCGCCGTCGAAGTTCAAATCGATCGATGGAATTCCAAGGTGATCCAAAAATGGCGAATAATCCGATCCATCCCCCAGCGCGTCAATGCGTAGATCGCGGCGGTTGCGCAACTCCGTTCTCTCCGCTTCCGTCGAGGCCGTACCGATCTGCTGTAGCCGCGCCCGCTCAAGCACCGAATATTTTGTTTCAGGATCCGGCACTTCCGCTGCCACGGTATTCATAAAGTGCTCGACGGAGTGCGAGCCCGCCATGTCAAGAAAGCCTCGGTCGGTGTTGTCGGAGTTGACATAAAAGACAGCGTGGCTGCTCAGGTCTTTCGCGTGCGTCTCCACCCACTCTGTCGACCCCAGCAAGCCGGGCTCCTCGCCGTCCCACGCACAATAAATGATGGTTCGCCGCGGCTTCCATCCTTGCTTCGCCAGTTCACCCAACGCGCGTGCTTCTTCCATCTCCGCCACCAGGCCGGAGACAGGATCTTCCGCTCCATTCACCCACGCATCCTGGTGGTTGCCGCGGATCACCCACTGGTCCGGCTCGGTTGCGCCGGTCATCCTCCCGATCACGTCATAAATCGGCTTCGTGTCCCAGTTGGAATACACTCGCAAATGCACTTTCGCCTCGCCGGGGCCGACGTGGTACGCGATCGGTAATCCTCCACGCCACGCATGGGGAACCATCTGCCCACCCAATGCCTGCAACAGCGGCTGCGCGTCACCGTAAGAAATCGGCAGCGTCGGTATCTTTGTAATTTCCGGATTGTCTTTCAACGGAACTCGCTTCGCGTCCTTGGTCGAGCCCCATCCCGGCGTGAGCGGATCGCCCGGATAATATGTGTCCGTCACCGCGCCGCGCTGCACGCCCTCTAACGGTCGCGCTGGTCCGGCAGGGAATGTCGTATCTTCGCCGTACCCATCCTGCTGTGGGTCGGAGTAAATGATGCAACCGATGGCCCCATGCTCTGCGGCCACTTTGGGCTTGATGCCACGCCACGCGTGTCCATAACGTGCAATGACAATGGCGCCTTTGACAGAAACACCCATGCGAGCCAGGGTTTTGTAATCTTCTCGCGTGCCGTAATTCACGTATACCAGCGGTGCCGTTACATCGCCATCTGCCGAGTATGCATTGTAGGGTGGCAGCGCTTCCGATTGCTGGTTCGATGTGGGATCCGCCGCAACCGTCGGCTCCGCCAGCTTGGCAGTAAACTTCGTCGGTTCGACTAATTCCAAAGCCCGTTCTTTCGGCGTGGGGAACAACACATAAAATGTCTCGATCGAAGTATCGAAGCCCCACGAGCGAAACTTGTCCGCAATCCATTCAGCATTGTCTTTATCGTAGGGTGAACCCACATTGTGTGGGTGCGCCGACAGCCGCTGCATGTAGCTGCGCAAATTATCTGGCGACGGAATCGCGCGGAATTGTTGCTCCCACCGCACTTCTTTCGCCGACGCGTCGCGCGAGTAGCCCTGCAGCAACTCCGGTGTCGATGGTTGCTGTGCGTGCATTACGACTGCGGACAAAATCACGAGGAACAGCCAGCGCGACGAAATCATCTTGGATCTCCAAAATCAAAATTTACTTAAACAAAACTGATTTGTTCTTCAGGACGCTGCAACATACCCTAGTGTGACCCACGTTCCCACAACCGCAAAGTCTCGACTGGTGGGCACGCATGAACTGTTCTAGTTAATCTCGTACTTTAATCTATCCCCGGGGCGGGGGATTTGACGAGGAAATCTCTGCGCCCTCATATCGGGGAAGGGAATCGCCGCCGCACTCGTTCTATATATAAAGGGAGAAATTTATTCGTGGCGCAATGCAACCATTGGATCCACGTTCATCGCCGATCGAGCAGGAATCAGAGTCGCCGCCAGCGCCACCGCCGCTAATAACAACGCCACGATGATGAAGCTGAGTGGATCGTACGGTCCAATGCTGAACAGCATTCCTTTCAGCACTCGCGCCAACGCCAGCGCGATCCCCAGGCCCACGAGACCTCCAACCGCGATTAGCCGACCACCCTGCCACAGAATCAGACGAAGAATGTTGAGCCGGCTGGCTCCCAACGCCATGCGCACTCCAATTTCCTGCGTCCGTTGAATAGCGATGAATGCAACTATGCCGTACAAGCCGAGCACGGCGATTAGCAGTCCAGTCGCGGCAAAGAATCCAACCAGCAAGGTCTCAAATCGAGGTTGGTCTGCCATTTTGTTGACTCTCTCCGACAAAGTTTCGATATTCACAGGAACCGTCGGGTCTATAGCGGATGCTTGTGATCGGACCCATTTCTCCACGGCGCCTGCGGGCAGATTTGTCTTCAGAATTACAATCCCGGTGTTATTCCAGTCTTGTGGCACATCGCGCCGCAGCCTGTAATACTCCGGCTCATCGGCGTGCATCAAACCGCTATTCTTCACCTCAGACGCCACTCCGACAACCGTGTACGCAGGATTGTTTGGCGCAGCCGTCGCAGTGTTGAATCTCAGGCGCTGACCGACAGGGTTTTGATTTGGGAAAAGTCGCGCGGCGAGCGACTTGCTTAGAACAACGAAGTGACCGGTTGACGTGAGCTCCTCTGTGGTGAAGCCTCTCCCTTTCAGCATTGGGATTTCTAATGCGCGGAAATATTCCGGCGTTACCCATCGCCATGCGACCGTGCCGCCCGTACCGGTGATGGGTCTCGGTTTTCCATCTACAGCGATCGCCGCATATACCTCGTCATGATGATAACCGCCCGGCGGAAGCGAGTCGCTGACGGCGAGCGCGGTGACGCTGGGGCCGTATCTCAAGTTTTGTTCCAGCTGTTGAAAGAAATCCACCTGGCTCTCCGCGGTTGGATATGTGTTTTGGTCAAGGGTAATGCTGGCAGTCACAACTCTCTGTGTCCGAATGCCGAGATTCTGCTCTTGAAGGTTCCGGAAGCTCCGGAACAAAAGGGCGCCTCCAGCCAGCAGAATCATGCTGACGGCGATCTGCGAAGCAGCTAGGCACTGTCGGAAAGTCGTTGGGGACGCAGAGGCCCGCATGCGACCACCCATTCTCTGAACACGAGGATTGCGGAGCGCCGGAATAAGGCCGAATACCACGGCACATAGCAACGAAATCAGCAACGTGAACCAGAGGACACGCGAATCAATCCGAGCCTTATTCAGGAAGAGCAGACCATCCGGGGCCGTCGCGATGAAAATGTGTAGGAGCAACGTTGCGAAGCTGTACCCAGCTACAGCTCCTCCGATTGATAATAAGAATGATTCTGTCAGTGCCTGACGCACCAGCCGGATGCGAGTGGCACCTAAGGCTGAACGTATCGCCAATTCTCTGTCCCGGCTTGCATCACGTGCCATCAGCATTCCCGTGACATTTGCGCAAGCGATTAACAAAACTGCGATTACCAAGCCAAACAAAATCCAGGCGGTAAGACGAAACGAGTGCATCTGCCGATCGCGCAGCGACCTCACCCGAAGATGAACCTCTTTGCGAAATGGTGCAGGCGCGAGTCGAAGTGAATAGTCGAACAGGGGCTGCAGCTCCGCTTTGGCTTGCTCAATGCTGACTCCAGGCTTGAGTCGTGCGAACGCCCACATAGGGCGACCTGGATCTGCCCGGCGTTGTGCAGCCACGTCCAGCGCCTGCGGTCGCAGAATGTCAGCGGCCTGTAATCTCGGCATCTCAAAGGTCTTGGGCAAGACTCCAACAACTCTGACGGAATGACCGTCGAGATAAATCAGTCTCCCAATTACGCTGGGATCTAGACCGAATCGACTACGCCACAATGCATAGGAAAGGAGGGCCACCTTGGGACCAGTGGGTGTGTCTTCATCTGCTGTGAAGTTGCGCCCAAGGAGCGGCCTGACCCCGAGCGTTGGTAAGAAGCTTGCTTCGACTCCCGCACAACTCAGCCGTGCAGGCCTTTCTTCCGTCAGATCGCATGGATCTACGCCGATTTCCGAAGTCAATGCTTCAAAAGGCCTCTGGTTGTCACGCCATTCATAATAGGATCCGCCGAGCATGAACTCCTGCGGTTCAACGGGAGCGACCAGACCCACAGAAACCAGACGGCCCGCATGTGCATACGGAAGGGGACGGAAGAGAATCGGATCGACGACGCTGAATACTGCAGTTGTCGCGCCGATCCCCAGCGCAAGAGTTGCGATAACCGTGATCGTGAAAATGGGATTTCTGCGAAAGCCACGCAGCGCATAGCGAATGTCCTGCAACACAGTATCCATCCACCAACCGGGGCGCTGCGCGTAGGTCTCCTCGCGTGCACTTTCGATTCCGCCGAAGTCGATCCGTGCCTGCCTGTGGGCTTCTTCCGGCGTCATCCCAGCCGCGAGGTTCGCCTCCATCGCCTGCTCCAGATGAAACTGCAACTCTTCGTCCAACTCGCCAGAGGGCTTGCGGCGCAAGAAAAATCGCAATCGCGAGAAAAAGTTATTCATGGCGCGGATGCCTCCAGCACCAGGGCAATTGCAGAAGACAGCCGCTCCCAGGTGGCCAATTCCGCCTCCAGCTGTTTTCTGCCCTTGCGAGTCAGCGAATAATATTTCGCGCGTCGATTGTTGTCCGAGCTCCCCCAGTCTGACTGAATCCATCCCTTGTATTCCAGCCGGTGCAGCGCCGGATAGAGCGAACCCTGCCCAATCTGCAACACATCTTTGGAGATTTGCTGGATGCGCTGCGCCACGCCCCAGCCGTGCATCGACTCCAACGCCAGTGTTTTCAAAATCAATACGTCCAGGGTTCCCTGGAGCAAGTCAGTGGATGGCGGCATGTTTCCCTCGACGCTCGACAACAGGATTACGCCTCTTCATGTCGAGTGTCAAGGGGAGGACGACTACACCGGAGGCGACAGTTATCTCGTCTTGCATTACGATCACGGGGAGGATTGTTTCAATGATTTGCTGACAGCTAAAACAAGGGAGACTGCAAAACAATGATGCCGAAGATTTGGACCGCCTGCTTTCTGCTGACCACGGTAACCGCAATCGCACAAACCCAAACTTCTGCCGACGGCGTCATCCGCGTCGACATCACTCCCAGTCACAGTATCAATTCCTTCAATCCGGATCAGGCTCTCGGCAGTTCCATCGATGTGCTGTCGCGTTCCGGAATCGATCACGTCTATACGCCGCATATTTTGCAAGAGTCGCTTTCCGCGGGATGGGGACCGATCTCGTATCGAAACAATTCTGAGCTGCGCAAAGCTGCCTGGCATTGGACAGAGAATGGAACCTGGAGCGATCCGGCCAACAAAGACGGCTACTTCACCGGTAGTAGCGATCTGAAGGCGCCCGTCAAATACATCCTCTCCTATTCCTTGCCGCACCGAGGATTTTCAACGGGCGGCGATCGTCCCATGTCCGACACCAACCTTACCTACTGGAAAAGCAATCCGTATCTCACCAGCAAATTCACCGGCGAAAGCGACGCGAAACACCCGCAGTGGGTCGTGGTCGATCTCAAGGCGGACAAGCAGGTGAATGCAATTCAGATTCAGTGGGAGAATCCCTACGCCGTCGCGTATCAGGTGCAGTATTGGATTGGCACCGGCGCGATGAACTTTGACGCGGGCCCGAAAGGCGAGTGGAAGACATTTCCGGCCGGCGCATTCAGCGATGCGAAAGGGGGCACCGTCACTCTCAAGCTGGCCGACACGCCGGTTTCGACGCGATATCTGCGCGTCCTGATGACGCAGTCTTCCAACACCTGCGATGAACATGGGAGCCAGGACATTCGCAACTGTGTGGGCTACGCCATCCAGCAAATTCAGGTCGGCACCATCGCACAAAGCGCGAATGGCCAGTCTGCCGATTTCGTCCCGGCTCCGAAGAATCCGGAAACCTCCACCAATCCTCGGCACCCGCACGATAATCAGACATCGTACATCGCTTCCTCCATCGACCCATGGCATGCCGCCAGCGATGTCATCGATGGAGATGGAAGATATGAGCACAGCGGCTTCGATATTTTCTTCACCAGCGGAATCACGAACAATCTACCGGCGATGATTCCGGTCACGCTGCTCTATGGCACGCCGGAAGATTCTGCCGCCGAGATTGCCTACATTGAAAAGCGCGGCTACCCTGTCCGCTACGTGGAAATGGGAGAAGAGCCCGACGGGCAACACATGCTGCCCGAGGATTACGCCGCGCTCTACCTGCAATGGGCGACGGCAATTCATAAGGTCGATCCCAACGTGAAACTCGGCGGCCCCATCTTTGAAGGTGTCAACCAGGATATTCGCGTCTGGCCGGACGCGCAGGGCCGCACCTCCTGGATGGGCCGCTTCATCGATTATCTGAAAGCGCACGGACGCCTGTCAGACCTTTCCTTTGTCGCCTTCGAGCACTATCCTTTCGAAGCTTGCGACATCACCTGGAAGAGTCTCTACTCCGAACCACAGTTGATGAGCCACATCCTGCAGGTTTGGCGCGATGATGGTGTTCCCAAAAATGTGCCTCTCATCGTTGACGAAAGCAGTCTCGCGGCGCAGCTCACTGGTCCCATGAGCACCATCTTTGGCGGCTTATGGCTTAGCGACAGCGTCGGTTCGTTTCTTGCCGCGGGCGGTTCGCTCTATACGCACTCTCCGATCCAGCCGCAGCGCACAGAGAGGACCTGCCTCGGCTGGGCGTCCTGGTCCAACTTCGTTTCGGATGAAGAAACATACGACGTCCGCGGCTACACCGCATACTACTTTGCGGCGCAGATGATCAATCGCGAATGGGTGCAGCACCGCTCCGGCATCGACAAGATGTTCCCATCCTCCGCCAACGTTAAAGATAGCGACGGCAATCTGCTCGTCACCTCCTATGCAGTGCATCGTCCCGATGGCAACTGGTCGCTGATGCTGGTCAATCGGGATGAAACTCATCCGCACACTGTGCGCGTTGTGTTCAGCAATGCTGGCAAGAAGACTTCCTTCAACGGCCCGGTTCGGGATGTTACTTTCGGCAGCGACCAATATGTCTGGATCAACGACGGTCCCAACAGCCATGCCGATCCTGATCTTGCACCCGTTGGCACCATCCTCCCGAGCGGAACGCAGACCGTTTTTGTTTTGCCGAAAGCTTCGATCACCGTTTTGCGCGGAAAGATCAGCGGCTCGGGAAAATAATCTGGCGAGCTGCCGCCACTTGGACGGGGGAGCTTCTCGGGTGTCCAGAAACGAACACCGATTTGCGATATCGGACAGTGAGGCTGTGCTTTGTATTGAATACGTAGCGTTAAACCATTGAAATCAAGCGGGATGCGCGCAGACTCTTTTGGCGTGCCACTTGCATTGAACACGACCAATGGATATCGCTCGGCCCGATCTGAAAAAGCAAAAAATCCGCCGCCAAATTCTCTGGGCAGCGGTTGGAGTGGTTCTGCTGGCCGGAATCACCGTGTTCGTCATGCGGCTGAAACCCGCAGCTCCTACCGTCGACCGCAGTACCGTCTGGACAGACACAGTCAAACGCGGCAACATGATCCGCCAGGTTCGAGGCCTGGGAACGCTGGTCCCGCGTGAGGACAGAATTCGCTCGATCCCTGCGGAAACCGACGGCACCGTGGTCAGCATTTTCAAGCTGCCCGGCGCGCTGGTCCATCCGGACACGGTGATTCTGAAACTCACTAACCCGCAGCTGATGCAGGAAGCGCAGGATGCAGCGCTGCAACTGAATGAAGCGCAGGCGGATCTCCACAACACCCAGGTCAGCATTGAGAGCGCCTTGATGGACCGGCGCTCCACCGCCGCCGACATTAACGCTCAGTATCAGCAGGCGCAGCTGCAGGCCCGAACCGACAAGGCACTTTATAAGCTCGGCGTTATCAGCGGCCTGACCTATAGCGATTCGCAAGGCAAGGCGGACGCACTAACTACCCGCCAAAAGCTCCAGGAAGAAGAAGTTTCTATCAATCAAAAAGCGCTCGAGACTCAATTGTCCGTGCAGAAGGCAAAGGTGCAGCAAGCGGAGGCATTGGCGCAGCTGAAACAGCGCGAGGTCGATGCTCTTACTGTTCGCGCGGGCATTGAGGGTCAGCTCATCCAGATGCCATTGCAGATGGGACAGCACATTCTTGTCGGCGCGGAGCTGGCTCAAATTATCCAACCCGATCAGTTGAAGGCGCAATTGCAGATTCCAGAAACGCAGGCGCACGATGTCTTGAACGGACAGCCTGCCGAAATCGATACTCACAACGGAGTCGTTCCGGGCTCGGTGACGCGAATTAATCCAGCGGTTGTGAACGGAACCGTCACGGTTGACGTACAGCTAGATGGAACCTTGCCGCAGGGTGCGCGACCGGACCTGAGTGTGGATGGAACCATCGACTTGCAACGCCTGCACGACGTGCTCCACGTGGGGCGTCCGGCGTTTGGTAATGAAAACTCGACCATTAGCCTGTTCAAGTTGGATCCCAGCGGGAACTATGCCACGCGCGTCGCAGTGAAAGTCGGCCGCGCGTCCGTGAATGAAATTCAAATCCTGAGCGGCCTGAAAGAAGGGGATACCGTGATCCTTTCCGACATGTCGCGCGAGGACAACGTAGATCGTATCCGGCTCGATTGAGCTTTGCCAGATTCAGACGCAACATACAGAAATTTGATCCAAACCATTTTCATTTGCGAAAGAGAGGACCAAAACGACATGGCCATTGCAGAGCAATCGCTGATTCATATTGAAGCTCTCACAAAAGTTTTCTATACCGATGAGATCGAAACCCATGCGCTATCGGGCATTCATCTCAACATCGATCGCGGAGAATATGTCGCGATCTCCGGTCCTTCCGGCTGCGGCAAGTCCACCCTGCTTTCCATCCTTGGCCTGTTGGATACGCCGAGCGGCGGCAGCTATTTGTTAAACACGCGCCCGGTGGAAAACCTCAGCTTTGCGGAGCGCTCGCGCATTCGCAATCAGGAGATTGGTTTCATCTTTCAGAGTTTCAATTTGATCGGTGACCTGACCGTGTATGAGAATGTCGAGTTGCCGCTGACCTATCGCTCCGGCATGCCGAGCGCCGAGCGCAAACGGCGCGTCGATGAGTCGTTGGGCCGCGTCGGCATGGCGCATCGGCTTCGCCACTATCCCTCGCAGCTCTCCGGCGGTCAGCAGCAGCGTGTCGCCGTTGCCCGTGCGCTGGCCGGTTCTCCGTCGATTCTTCTGGCGGATGAGCCGACTGGAAACCTAGACTCCCGCAACGGCGAAGCCGTCATGGAGTTGCTGAAGGAACTGCACAAAGACGGCGCCACCATCTGCATGGTCACCCATGATCCGCGCTTCGCCAAGCTTGCCGACCGCGAAGTGCATTTGTTCGACGGCCAGGTGGTTTCGGAAGAAGATCTGCGCCGGAAGCTCGCAGCCGAAAGGGAATTGCTGCAATGACAGCGGTCTGGGCCGATCTCCGCTACGCGTTACGCCAGCTGCGCAAGTCGCCCGGATTTACGGTGACCGCGGTGCTGACCCTGGCGCTCGGCATCGGCGCAACCACGGCCATCTTCTCTGTTGTTGAAGGGGTTCTGCTGCGTCCACTGCCATATAAAAATCCAAGCCGGCTGGTCGCGCTCGGCGACCATTTGCACGGAATCGCCTTCGGCTCACCTACGAATGTCACCCCGCCAGACATCGTGGCGTACACCCGCGACACGCGGGCGTTCAGCCATGTGGGCGGCTACCAGGCCAATGGATATGAACTTTCGGGCAGCGTACAGCCAATCGAAATTCATGCGTCCCGTCTCACCGCCGGCGTTCTTCCCGCGCTCGGCGTCGCTCCCCTGATGGGTCGTTTCTTCACCTCGGCGGAGGAAGAGCACGACCAACATCTCGCGGTGTTGAGCTATGCGACATGGAAAGGCCGCTTCCATGGCGAGTCCGGTATTCTTGGCCAAAAAATTCTGCTCAATCGGCAACCCTACATTGTGATCGGCGTGATGCCGCGCAATTTCGAATTTCCGTTGCAGCCCGGGCATCTCTCCCGCAGCGAACTTTGGGTCCCTATCAGCCTCAGCCGTGAAGAACTGATCCAAGGTGCGGGGTCGTGGAACTTCCAGATGGTTGGGCGCCTGAAGCCGGGCGTCACCCTGGCGCAGGCGCAGGCCGACGCGAACCGCGTTGCCGCTGAGATCGTGCGTGGCTATCCGGCGTACATGGCCGGTCTGGAGATGAGCGCGGTCCTGCAGCCGCTGCGGGATGAGACCGTGGCGGCGGCCCGTCCGCTGCTTCGCATTCTGTTCCTGGCGGTATTTGTTGTCCTGTTGATTGCCTGCGCCAACCTCGCCGGTCTGCTCTTAGTGCGCGCCATTCGCCACCGACGGGAGACGGCCGTTCGTCTCGCTCTTGGGTCGAGTTCCAAAAAATTAGTCCAACGGACTGTCATCGAGAGCCTGCTCCTCAGTGTCTCCGGCGGCTTGACCGGCATTGCGCTCGCTGCCGTCGCAATTCGTGCTTCCATCAATCTGCTGCCGGACACACTGCCGCGCATTAATGACATCCACTTGAACTGGATTGTTCTTGTTTTTGCGTTACTGCTGGCGATCGTCACCGGTATTCTCTGCGGGCTGGCGCCTGCGTTCGCCGCTCTGCGGACGAACATGAATGAGGCGCTGAAGGAAGGCGGACGCACGGGTACTGTCGGCGGCGGACATGTGCGCCTCCGCTCAATCCTTGTGGTCTCTGAAATTGCTGTCGCTCTCGTACTGTTGATTGCTTCCGGGCTATTGCTGCGCAGCTTTCAGAAGATGCGGGATGTTGATCTCGGGTTCCGGCCCAGCCATGTTTTGATCGCCACATATGCCTTGCCTGAGAAACAATATGCCACCCAGGTATTGATCGATACCTTCAACCGTGAACTGCTGCAGAGGCTGCGGCAGCTTCCTGGAGCGCAGACGGCAGGCCTGGTTTCCGCTCTTCCTGTTTCCGGTTTCAATCGGCAAAGTTTCGTTGTCGAGGGATATGTCGAGCCAAAAGGGGTGCTCGTCAATCTTGGCAACATAGATCAGACGGCGGGAAGCTACTTTCGCGCCATGGGCATTCCTCTGTTGCGAGGAAGGTCCTTTAGGGCGAACGATACCGCGCAATCGCCCCTGGTTGCCATCGTGAACAAGAAACTGGCCGAGCGTTTCTGGCCGAACCAGAATCCGATCGGCAAGCGGTTGCGGATCGGCGCAGAGAAATTGAAAACTCCGTGGATGACCGTGGTTGGAGAGATCGGTGACGTGAAGCTGGGCGCGCCGGACGAACAGACCGCCGAGCAGATCTATCAGCCCGTCGAACAGAACCACGCATCCTATGGGAGCTTTGTCTCGCCGACAGACTTGGATGGCAATTATATGTCGGTCGCGATGCTCACTCCGCTGCCGCCGGAGGAGATGGAAAATTCGTTGCGTACAGTCTTCCATTCTCTCGATCCACAGCTTGCCGTCACGCAAGTCCAGAGCCTGGAACAGGCAGTCTCCAACATAGAAGCTCCACGTCGTTTCAACACCACCATCATCACTGCGTTTGGAGCGATCGCGGTTCTGCTCGCCATCCTCGGCATCTATAGTGTGGTTGCTTTTTCTGTGGCCCTTCGTACTCAGGAAATGGCGATTCGCCTGGCTCTAGGCGCCTCTCGATCCGGCATCCGGCAGTTGATTGTATTTTCCGGAGTCAGGCTCGCTCTGATCGGGTGCGCGATCGGGCTTGCCGGCGCGATCGGTGCAACTCAGCTGCTTCAATCCTTGTTGTTTCAAGTCAATCCGTTTGACCCGATGGTGCTCATCGCTTCTGCAATGGTCATCCTGATGCTTTCGGTCGCGGCTTCCGCAATGCCAGCGCAACGAGCCGCAACCGTCGATCCTATGCAGGCGTTGCGTTCTGAATAAGGAGGCTTATAGTGATCACTCTGCTCAATGATCTTCACTACGCATTTCGCCAGCTGCGCAAGTCGCCTGGATTTACGATGACTGCGGTGCTGGTTCTCGCCCTTGGCATCGGCGCCACCACTGCCATCTTCAGCCTGATCCAGGCAGTATTGTTGCATCCTGCGGGAATCGGAAATCCGGCTCGCGTGGTGGCTCTGCGAGCACGCTACACCCATTTGAATTTGGCAAGTATTGGAGTTTCAGTGCCGGATTTTGCCGACGCGCGTTCGCTGAAGGATCAGGTTGAATATGCCGCGCTCGTGCAGTCGGGAAGCTTCAATTCCATGGTGGATGGAAAAACCCAGCATGTAGCTGCGGCAAACGTCTCCTGGCAGTGGTTCAACGCGTTGGGGGCGAGACCGATTCTGGGGCGCACGTTCACGGCGGACGAGGACCAGCCTCACGCGGACCACGAAGCCGTATTGAGCTACGGCATGTGGCAGCGTGTGTTTGGAGGGCAGAGAGACGCAATCGGCAAGACCATTTTGCTCGATCAGCAAGCATATCGTGTGATCGGCGTCATGCGCAGCGATTTTGACTGGCCGCGCGGTCGCGATGTGTGGGTGCCGCTCGCTCTGGCTCCGGACGCATACAACCTGGATCAGCGTTTCAACGAAGGGTATGACGGCATTGCCCGATTGCAGCCGGGTGTCAATGTCGCCCAATTGAATGCGGGGCTGCAGTCGAAGGCCCAGGAAGTCACCCGTAACGTCGGGTTCAGTCGGGAAGCCGGTTGGGGCATGTTTGCTGTCCCCTATACAGAGTTGGTTGCCGGGCAGTTGCGTACGCCTCTCTATGTTCTGCTGGGTGTTGTGCTTGCCATTCTGTTGATTGCCTGCGCCAACGTCGCGGGCCTCTTTCTGGCGCGTGGCGCGGCGCGCAGCCGGGAGATGGTCATTCGGACTGCCTTTGGCGCACCCGCGTGGAGGTTGGTCCGCCAGTTATTGGTGGAGACGCTTCTGTTAGCTGGCAGCGCTGCTCTGCTGGGAGTGGCGATTGGACCGCCTTTCGGAAGATTGCTGCTGTGGATGGTTCCACGAGATTTAGCGGCGGGCTTTGATGTGCGTACAGAACCAGCGGTGCTGGCATTTGCGGCTGCTGCTGGATTGTTGACTGCGGTTATCTCCGGGCTGGCGCCCGCCTTACGAATCGTTCACGGACACAAACATCTGCGCCTGCACGAAAGCGTTCGCAACGCTACCGTATCAGCAGAACGTCAGCGGTTACGAGCGGTGCTAGTGACCACGGAAGTCGCCCTCTCGCTCCTATTGTTGACTGGCACGGGATTATTTCTTTCCAGCTTGCGGCAACTACAGCAGGTGAGTCCCGGCTTTGAATCCAAGGGTGTCCTGTCAGGGGCGGTGAACTTAGGCGGACCACAATATCAGAACAACAAAGATCGGCAATCCACCTTTATTACGGCTGTAACGGACCAATTGGCAGCGCAGCCAGGCGTGCAGGCAGCAGCAGCCGTCTATGCGTTGCCCTTTAGCGGGGCTACACCATCGGCGTCCTTTGCGATTGAAGGTCGCCCCAATGGTCCAAACGATCCAGGACCTCATAGTTACCAAGCCTGGGTCACGCCGGGATATCTCCGAGTGATGCGAATCCCGCTGCGGGCCGGACGTTGGTTTACCGCCGAAGATCGGCAAGGCACCGCACCTGTGGTGGTGATTGATGAAAATCTGGCGCGAGACTACTGGCCCGGCCAAAATGCGATTGGACATTATCTCCGATTCAGAACGGCCGACGCATGGAGCCAAGTCATCGGCGTCGTAGGCCACGTGCGCTTGAGTTCGCTGGCAGAGGATACGGGTAAAGGAATTGTGTATGCAGCTTATGCGCAGACCCCAATACCGATGGCAAATTTTGTTGTTCGTACAGACGGGGATCCGTATGCATTGAGAAATACGCTGCAGCGCTCTGTCGCTGCCATCGACCCGACGCAAACCATTTTCAACGATGGTACGCTTCACTCGCTGGTGCAGGAATCTTTGACGGGTCGTCGCCTTATTGTCTGGTTGCTTAGCGGCTTTGCATTTCTCGCGTTAACGCTGGCCGTCATCGGCATATATGGACTGATCAGTTACACTGCCGCGCAACGAACCACGGAGATTGGCATTCGCATGGCGTTGGGCGCGGAACGCATACAGATCGTCGTGATGGTGCTGCAAAGCGCTGCCAAACTACTCGGTGCCGGGCTCGTCCTGGGAATCGTCCTGTCATTTTTTGCGCGCTCGTTGCTGATCCGGCTCTTTGCGAACCTCGACGCGGCTATTTGGCTGTCGTTTTCGCTGCCCGTCCTGGCCCTGGCTACCGCAGGGTTGCTGGCTGCGTTGGTACCAGCAATACGCGCGGCTTCCATTGATCCCATGCAGGCGTTGCGTTCCGAATAAGGAGACAAAAGATGATGACGACTCTCTTCAGCGATCTTCGCTACGCATTCCGCCAGCTGCGTAAGTCGCCGGGATTTACGTTGACCGCAGTGCTGACTCTGGCACTCGGCATCGGAGCAACCACTGCCATCTTCTCCGTCGTTGAAGGCGTTCTGCTGCGTCCTCTGCCTTTCCATGATGCCAGCCGGCTGGTAGTGCTGGGCGATCAGTTGACAGGGGTCGCGCTTCAAGGCGACAACAGTGTCACCGCACCTGACATCGTTGCCTATGCTCACGACACCAAAGCTTTCAGCAGCCTGGGCGGCTATCGCAACACCATATATGAGATGTCCGGTAGCGTGCAGCCGGTCAGCGTGAATGCAACCCGACTCAGCGCCGGTGTTCTTCCTACCCTGGGAGTCGCCCCGTTGATAGGCCGTTTCTTCACGGCACAGGAGGAAGAGCACAGCCAGCATCTGGTGGTCCTCAGCTACGCCACTTGGAATAGCCGCTTCCATGCGGACCCGAAGATTCTCGGCCAAAAAGTTCTGCTGGATCGCCGACCCTACATTGTGATCGGCGTCATGCCGCGCAATTTTGAGTTTCCGTTGCAGCCAGGTCATTTGAGCCGCAGTGAAGTTTGGGTGCCCCTCAGCTTGTCCCATGATGAACTGGGCCAACTTTCGTCATGGAATTACAACATCGTCGCGCGCTTGAAACCCGGCATCACCGCCGCCCAGGCGCAGGCGGACGCGAATCGCGTTGCCAAAGAAATCATGCGCGGTTATCCCGCGTTCATGACAAGGTTGCGTATCGACGCAGTCATTCAGCCGCTGCGGGCATCGACGGTCGCTGCCGCGCGTCCGCTGATTCACGTTCTGTTTCTCGCCGTCTTTATCGTGCTGCTGATTGCGTGCGCCAATCTTGCCGGCTTGTTATTGGTGCGTGCAGTTCGCCGGCGCCGGGAGACGGCCGTCCGGCTCGCTCTTGGATCGAGCTCCAAAACGCTCGTGCAACAGGCCGTGATCGAAAGCCTCCTCCTCAGTGTCGGCGGCGGATTGATCGGAATTGGCATGGCTGCGCTTGCGATTCGCGCGTCCATTAGCTTCTTGCCGGAAAACCTTCCCCGCATCAACGACATTCACCTCGACTGGGTTGTTGTCGCGTTCGCGCTGCTGCTTGCCATCGGCACCGGCATCCTTTGCTGCCTTGCCCCGGCCTTCGCCGCGCTCCACACCAACATGAATGAGGCGCTCAAAGAAGGCGGTCGCACGGGCAGTGTTGGCGGCGGCCATGTGCGTCTTCGCTCTATCCTTGTCGTCTCTGAAATCGCAGTGGCGCTGGTGTTGCTGATCGCTTCCGGTCTGCTGTTACGAAGCTTCCAGAAAATGCGCGATGTCGATCTTGGATTTCATCCCGATCACACGGTAATCGCCATGTACAGCTTGCCGCAGAAGCAATATGCGACGCAGGCTTCGGTGGATACTTTCAATCACGAATTGATGCTTCGGTTGAGGCAACTCCCCGCAACACGATCAGTCGGTCTGGCGGACACCGTGCCCATGGCCGGCGGCAACAATACCGACGGCTTCGTGGTGGAAGGATACGTGCAACCGAAGGGCGCACTGGTTAATATGGCCGACGTAGACGGAGTCGAGGGAGATTATTTTCGCGCGACGGGCATTTCGCTGTTGCGCGGCCGTACCTTCAACCCCAGCGATAACGCCACCGGGCAGTTGGTTGCAATTGTCAACCGCAAGCTGGCAGAACATTATTGGCCGGGTGCCAGTCCCGTTGGTAAGCGTATTCGCATCGGAACCAACGAAACCAAAACGCCCTACATGACCATCGTCGGTGAAATTGATGACGTCAAAACAACGGGCGCCGATGATGACACGCACGAGCAGTATTACCAGCCGGTCGAGCAGGAAAAGGCGTCGTTAGGCCAATTCGCCCCGCCATCCAATTTGAACGGGAATTCAATGTACGTGGCATTGCGGACTTCCATCCCACCGCATCAGATGGAAAATTCGCTCCGCGCTGTCTTTCATTCGCTCGACCCGCAACTGGCCATCATGCAGGTACAGACCATGGAGGAGGCAGTCTCCAGCACGGAAGCTCCACGCCGATTTAACACCACCATTATCACTGCGTTCGGAGTGATTGCGGTGTTGCTCGCCATCCTCGGTATCTATAGCGTGGTTGCTTTTTCCGTGGCGCTTCGCACTCAGGAGATGGCGATTCGCCTCGCCCTGGGCGCATCTCGTTCCGGCATCAGGCAGCTGATCATATTGTCTGGAGCCAGACTCGCTCTGATCGGTTGCGTGATCGGCCTGGCCGGCGCTATCGGCGCAAGCCAGCTTCTTCAATCCCTGCTTTTTCAAGTCAATCCGTTTGACCCATTGGTGCTGATTGCTTCTGCCGCCATCATCCTGATGCTGTCCGTCGCGGCTTCTGCCATGCCTGCGCAACGTGCCGCAACGGTTGACCCGATACACTCCCTGCGCGAGGAATAGGAGAGTAGAGCTATGACCACACTGCTGAATGATCTTCGCTACGCATTCCGCCAGCTCCGCAAGTCGCCCGGATTTGCAGCAGTCGCTGTCCTGACGCTGGCGGTGGGTATCGGCGCGACCACCGCGATCTTTACCCTTGTCTATGACGTGCTGCTCAAGCCATTGCCGTATACGCATCCCGGGCAACTCGTTGTGTTGCAGGAACAGGTGGCGGAATTCAAAGATATCTATCCGACGCTGCCGATGAACGCGAATCACTTTGAAAATTGGCAACAGCACAGCCGTAGCTTTCAATCCATGGCCACGCTGGAGCAGGATAACGTTCCGCTGGGCGCAGGCGGCCATCCGCGCCAGGTGGGGGTACTGCGAGCAACCTCGGGCATTTTCCCTGCGTTGATGGCGAAACCGCAGTTGGGGCGGGGGTTCAACGCTCAGGAAGATCATCCGGGTCATGAACATGTCGTCGTACTGATGCACGACTTGTGGAAACAGCAATTCCATAGTGATCCCAACGTTTTGGGAAAGACCATCACCCTGGACGGCAACGTATTTACCGTGATCGGGGTAATGCCAGCTTCGTTTTACCTGCCCAGCGGCCAAACGTTTGAGTATGGCGGTATCTCGGATTCAGGCAACTCCGGTCCGGCCGAAGCGATTGTTCCTTTGGCGTTCTCTAAAGACCAAATGCATCAGGAAATGGGTGACTTCGATTATTTCGGGTTGGCGCGCTTGAAACCTGGCGTATCCACTGCACAAGCCAACGCTGAGATCAACGCGCTGCAGCATGGCATTGCAGGGCGGCTGCCACCGAATGAGAAGGCCACTCTTTCCGCGGTGCTCATTCCATTTCAACAATTTCTCATTGGCAATAACCGCAAACCGCTTCTCATACTGCTTGTGGCGGTCGCGAGCCTGCTGTTTGTCGGCTGCATCAATATCATGAACCTGCTTCTCGCCCGCGCGGTCGGACGCCGGCAGGAGATGGCAGTCGCTTCCGCGCTGGGAGCCAGTCGAGGAGACTTGCTACGGGCGTCGATGCGAGAGGCCGGTGTGTTGGCCGCGATCGGCGGCGCGCTGGGAATTCTTCTCGCCGCGATGATCGTGCCGATCCTGCAGCGTTTTTTGCCTGCGGCGCTGAACTTTCGCGGCAGCCTCCACGTGGACTGGATGGGAGCGGCGTTTGCCTTGTTGCTGGCCGTGATTGTAACGCTGCTCGCCGGTGCTGCTCCGGCACGGATGAGCTGGCGGACCCAGCCACAAGAGGCATTGCGCGGCGACTCGCGTTCGGCAAGCGAGTCGCGCAGCGGAAAACAAATGCGCAAAACATTGGTCGCAGCGGAAGTCGCCGTCAGCGTCACTCTGGTTCTGATGACGGGATTATTGACTGCCAGCCTCTACCGCCTGATGCATGTTGACCGTGGCTTTCAGACAGCAAGAGTCATGACCGCAAAGATTGAGTTGCCGAGCCATTCTTATGACAAGCAGCCCGATCGCCATACTTTCTACAAAAATATCCTTGAGAGATTGAATCGGCTGCCGGGCGCTGAAGGGGCTGCCATTGTAAGCGTGGTCCCGCTCGGCGGCGATTTCTGGACAGATCTGGTTCAGCTCCCTGGGGATGCCAGGCCCCTCGTGGACATGCCATTGGAGCATTTGCGCTGGATCAGTCCAGGATTTTTTCAAACAATCCATCTACCCCTGGTCGCCGGTCGTTTTCTCAGCCCGGACGATGACGGCAAGAATGTTGCCATCGTCTCCGCATTAACAGCCAGGACGCTCTGGCCCGGAAAGAACCCGATCGGGCAGCAGTTCACCCTCGGCGATCCCAAAAGTACACCCTTCACTGTGATCGGCGTGGTGCAGAATGCCCGCATGATTTCGCTGGCGAAGGCCGATCCCATGATGGTCTACGTCCCCTACTGGTATCGTGCCGAAACCACGGCGGGATTGGTTGTCCGCACCAAACAGGACCCGTCGCAGATGGCCAACGCGATCCGTCGCACGATCTGGAGCATCGATCCCGCAGTCGCCGTTCCGACGGTGCGCGCGCTGGGAGGCGTGGTTGCCGATTCGGTGGCGACGCGACGTTTTGAAATGGACCTGCTGCTTCTGTTCGCGGTCTGCGCGTGGCTGCTTGCCGGCCTCGGAGTATATGGAGTGGTTACCTACTCGGTGGTGCAGCGGCGACAGGAGATTGGTTTGCGCATGGCGCTCGGCGCGCAGCGCGGAAATATCTACGCTCAGGTGCTGCGCGAGGGTTTGACTCCTGTCGTTGCAGGAGCGGTCGTCGGCATTGCGGTCGCCTTCGCGTGTGCGCGACTGATTGGCAGCCTGCTGTTTCAGGTGGATGCATTCAATCCCTGGATTGCAGCCGCTGCAGCCGCATCTCTGTTGTTGGCGGGCACCTCGGCTTGTCTGTTGCCCGCTCGCCGCGCGGCTTCGGTAGATCCCATGCAGGCACTACGTTCCGAATAGGAGATTGAGGATGACGACCCTGCTCAACGATGTTCGCTTCGCGCTTCGACAATTGCGCAAGTCGCCGGGATTCACCATCACTGCCATCCTGACCCTGGCGCTCGGTATCGGCGCGACCGCGGCTATGTTCAGCGTGGTCGATGCAGTGTTGCTACATCCGCTGCCGTTCAAAGACGTAGACCGCATCGTGCGAATCAAAATGAAGGCAGCCGCGAACTATGAGCAGCCCGCCTCCTGGCCGGAGTATCAGGACATGCGCCGGCTGGCGACCAGCTTTCAGCGCGCTTGCCGGAGTCGGCGGCGGGGGCGATGGCGTGACGCTCACGCGGGGCAATCGAGCGATCTATCTGCACGCGGTGCAGGGCACCGATAATTTCTTCCGGATCTTCGGAGTTCGCCCGCTGTTGGGACGCACCTACCTTCCCGGCGAAGACCAAAACGGCAAAAACAATGTCGCCGTCCTCAGCTACTCGGTGTGGCAGCAGTATTTTGGCGGCAAAAAAAATGTCATTGGCGAATTCGTCCATCTCGATGGCCTGCCGTACACCGTGATCGGTGTCATGCCCGCTGGCTTCCGCGTCCGCTTCGATACCCGGGATGTTGTCTACATCCCTTTGCGATTGACGGCGGACCAGATCAAATCGCGCGGCAGTTTCTGGATGCCCGTCTGGGGACGACTCAACCCCGGAGTGACGGTCGCCCAGGCCACAGCGGACATGAACCATGTGCTGAGCGAGATCGGCAAGCAGTTTCCAGAACACGACAAGGGCAAGACCGCGCAGGTCATTCCCATCGTCGACGTGTTGCATACCAATCAGACCGGTCACAATGATCGCCCGGAGTTGTGGACCTTGTTAGCCGCCGTGTTTGCAGTCCTCTTGATTGCGTGCACCAACGTTGCCGGCCTGCTGCTGGCTCGCGGCATTCTGCGGCAGCGTGAGCTAGCCGTGCGCACTGCGCTTGGTGCCGGCCGCCGACGCATCGTGATTCAGATGCTCACAGAAAACGTGCTGCTCGGCATCGGCGGCGGAATCGGCGGGCATCTTCCTGGGCGAAGTGTTGCTGATTGCGATGCAGCAATTCCTAGAAAAGGCATTCCAGTTGGGCGGAAATGCTCACATGAACGTTCCGGTTCTGGCAGCGACCTTCGTCGTTTCTCTGCTGGCCAGTGTTGCCGCCGGATTGATTCCGGCGTGGCGGGCTGCGCACATCGATCCGAATCATGCTCTTAAATCCGGCGCAAACGCCGGGACCACGCGGCATCAGCATCAATTGCGCGCTGGATTCGTTGTGGTGCAGGTAGCCCTATCGCTGATGTTGCTGGTCTGCTCCGGTCTGCTACTTCTTGGACTGCGGGAAATGTTCCAGACCAACGTGGGTTTCAATCCAAAAAACCTGCTTACCCTCGAAGTCGATATTCCCGCGGGAGATTACAAGAGCACAGGGTTTGTGAGGGGACTCGTCCACCCGCTGGAAGCGAGCGTGCAACAGATTCCCGGAGTCACCGCGGTCGGCAGTAACGACCTGCTGCCGATTTGGCAGACCGGATCGAATAGTGATCTTGCCTTGGTCGGCAAGCCGGAGGATCCTCTCGATAAGCAGCGATTGACAGAAGTGCGTTTTGTCAGCCCAGGCTATTTCGCAGCCATGCAGTTGCCTATCCTGAAAGGCCGTGACTTTACCGCACAGGATTCGGCGAAATCCCAGCAGGTGGCGATTGTGAATGAAGCCTGGGTGAAGGAGTTCCTCAAGCAGCAATGAAGATCCGCTCGCGCAGGCCTTCAAAGGCGACTCCGGAGATACCAACACAGCCATCGTCGGCGTTGCACGCAGCGGACGGCAGGGTCTGTTTGACCCGGCGACCGCGGAAGCGGATTTTCCGCTGACTCAGATGCCGCAGTCATGGCTCGCCTTCATTCCCCAGTTTTATCTTTTCGTGCGTACCTCCGTGCCGCCGACCAGCATCGTTCCTCAATTGCGTAATGCGCTGCATGAGGTCGCTCCCAACGTTGCCTTCCGCACCCCGGAAACCATGGAACAGGTTCTCTCCGATGCGCTGGTCACCAATCGGATGCTCAGCTGGCTGTTCGGACTGTTCGCCGCCGTCGCCGCGCTACTCACGGCGATCGGCATCTACGGCCTTCTCAGTCAGGAGGTCGCCAGCCGCACTCGCGATATCGGCGTTCGCATGGCGCTGGGCGCAACCCGCGTCGGCGTCGCCCAGCTTGTCTTGGGTCGCGTCGGCGTTCTTTTGATTGTCGGCATTGGCGCTGGCCTCACCGGTGTATTCCTCGTTCGCCGCGCGCTGATTGCCGTGCTGACGGTTCAGTTCCATCAGGACATCTGGGCCATTGTCGCCATCGCAATTGGTTTGGGCGCCATCGGGTTGCTTTCCGCGGTGATTCCCGCGCGGCGTGCTGCCTCCATTGATCCCATGCAGGCCTTGCGTTCGGAATAAGGAGAGCGATTGTGAGTCGTCTGTTAAATGATCTTCGCTACGCATTGCGGCAACTCCGTAAGTCGCCCGGGTTTGCCGCTACCGCGATCCTTACGCTCGCCTTGGGCATCGGCGCAAACGCCGTCATCTTCACGCTCGTCGATTCCATCATGCTTCGTCCGCTGCCGTTTCCTCATCAAGACAGGCTCATGCGAATTCTTGGCAGCAGCAACGCCAATATTTATCCGAAGGGTTGGATTCAGCAACTGGGCAGTCATTCCACCGCGTTCCAATCGATCAGTGGGTACGGCGCCGACACCGAAATGAATGTTTCCAGTGATGCTTCCGTGGATCGCGAATTTGGCTCCGCCGTCACTGTCAATGCGTTCGACACGCTGGGAATTCATCCCATGCTCGGCGCTTTCTTTTCAAAAGAAGATGCGATTGCCGGGCAGGATCAGGAAGTCGTCCTCAGCTATGGATACTGGCGGCAGCATTTTGGAGGCAATCCAACGATTCTGGGCCAAAGAATTCGAGTTGACGGTGTATGGCGCGCCATACTAGGCGTCATGCCGGCGGGCATACACTTTCCATATTCCGACACGCAGTTTGTCATCCCCGTCTCCTTCAAGGGCGGCGATCCGATCGATGCGTGGAATACGTTTGATCTGCGAGCGCTCGGCCGCCTCAACGCTGGAGTCGCTCCCGCGCAGGCTCAGGCGGAATTGCGCGGTCTGCATAATGTTTTACTGCCGCTATTTCCCTGGCGAATGCCCGATATCTGGGCTTCCGATACGGCTGTCGTCCCACTGCTGCAATCGGAAGTCGGCGAGGTGCGGCCGAAGCTTCTTCTGCTGTTCGGCGCAGTTGGGTTGATCCTGCTCATAGCTTGTGCGAATGTCGCCAATCTGATCCTGGCGCGCACCAATGGCCGAGAACGCGAGATTGCGGTCCGCGGTGCGCTGGGTGCCTCAAGCAAAAGATTAGTGCAGCAATTGTTGACCGAGAGCCTTGTTCTCGGCGTTCTTGCTGGCTTCGTCGGGCTGATGGCAGCGGCCGTGAGCCTGCAGGTGTTCGTGCGGCTGCTGCCCGCGGATACGCCCCGTCTCTCCAACGTTGCGCTGCACGGCACTGTTCTCCTCTTCGCCGCCATTGCATCGGTCGTCGCTGGTTTCGCGTTCGGCCTGATTCCGGCCGTCAAAGCTGTAAAGACCGTATCATCCCAGCTGTTGGATACGCTTCGATCCGGCAGTCGCAGCTTTTCCGGCAAGGCTTCGCAATTCCGTCTATCGAGATTTCTCGTCATCGGACAGATCGCCTCGTCGGTGGTCGTCATCACGATCGCAGGACTGATGTTGCACAGTTTGTACAAGCTTTCGCAGGTCAAGCCCGGCTTTAACACAGATCGAATTGTCACCGCGGAAATCGCGCTCGATTCGACTGCGTGCCGGCAGACCGGGCGATGCGAGTCATTCTTCCAGACGCTGTTAGAGCGTGCACGCGGCATCGAAGGCACGCAAGCCGTCGCTCTTACGGACTCACTGCCGATGAGCGGCTGGGATAACAATTATGTTTACGATGCGGAAGGTCATCCCCGCCAGGCGCGCCTGGGAGCCAGCGTGGCCACTGGCCGCACCGTTTCAGCAGACTATTTTTCTGTGCTCGGCCTGCAGCTGCTGCGCGGCCGTCTTCTCACCCCATCGGATGCATCCGGCGCCAGTCGCGCTGCGGTTATCGATCAACGCATGGCGGAACGACTATGGCCACATCAGGACCCCATTGGCAAGCACCTCATTTCTGTTGCGGATGAAGCCACTCCGGCAGTCTGGGACCCGCAGAAAGCTTCCATCGTCGTCGGCGTGGTGCGCAATGCGCGCGAAGGAAACCTTGAGAGCGGATATCAGGATGAGGTTTTTCTCCCCATGACCGCGCTGCAACCGCACCCAACGATGTATGTCATGCTGCGCACCCACTCCACGCCCTCTGAAGCGGCCGCGGCTCTGCGCAGAGTTGTCGCTGGAATAGATCCGCAGGTTCCCGTCACCCGGGTTCGTACATTGAATGAAGTCGTGTCGGCATCGGTCTCGGCGCCGCGATCGCTCACCCTGTTATTGCTCGGCTTCGGTCTGCTGGCAGTCGTCATTGGCGCGGTTGGTGTCTACAGCTTGATCGCCTACATCGTCAGTTGGCGCACTCGCGAGATCGGCATTCGCCTCGCGCTCGGTGAACAGCGGGGCCGCATCGCCCTCGGAATTGTGAAGCAGAGCCTGTTTCTCGCACTTACCGGATCGGTCGCAGGCCTGTTGGCGGCCATTGCATTCACGCGCTTATTGCACAGCTTTCTGTTTGAAGTCAGCCCGGTCGATCCGCTGACTTTCTGTATCGTGTCATTGCTGATGATGCTGATTGCGTTGGTCGCGGCTTGGTTGCCCGCGCGTCGAGCGGCTTCTGTCGATCCCATGCTCGCATTGCGTTCCGAATAGGAAACAAATCATGACGAATCTTCTCAACGATCTTCGCTACGCATTCCGGCAACTCCGTAAGTCGCCCGGATTCGCCATCACGGCCATCCTGATCCTGGCGCTCGGTATCGGAGCCAACGCGGCCATGTTCACGGTGCTGAATGCAGTCCTGCTTCAACCGCTGCCGTATGTCGCGGTCAACCGGCTGGTGGTGCCCACGTTGGTCGATAAACACGGAGAGCGTATCTATGGCGCAATGTATCCAGATATTCAGGAATGGCAGAAGCGGGCACGCACGTTAGACGGCATCGCCTACACAAGCGGTTTCAACCAGTATCTTCAAGACGTCAGCGGCGGCGAAACCGTCTCCAACGTTCAGGGCAGTGCGAATTTGTTTTCTGTGCTCGGCATAAAGCCGCAGATTGGGCGCACCTACGGACTGGAGGAGCAGACCCCCGGCCACAGCCAGGTCGTGGTGCTGAGTGATCCCGTGTGGGAAAAGTATTTCCATCGCAATCCGAATGCGCTTGGAAAAACCATCAAGCTGGACGGCCAACTGTACACCGTGATCGGCGTCATGCCAAAATCATTCTCGTATCCATTTTCCGTCGGTCGAGGTGAAATATGGGCTTCCGAAGCGGAAGTGTGGACACCGCTGCCGTTGACGCCTGATGCGATGACCCGAGGCGGTCCACCCGGATATTACGGGATCATTGCGCGACTCAAGCCAGGGGCTTCGTTGACCGCCGCGCAGACGGAGTTGAGCAGTCTGCAAGGTCAGATCGGCAAAGAATATCCTCCAAGCTACAACTATGCTGTTCCCGTTTCTGCACAGATGCAGTCCTATCGCGACACGCTCACGTCGCAGTTTCGGCCATCGTTGCTGATCCTGGAAGCCGCCTGCCTGATGCTGTGGCTGATTGCCTGCGCCAATGTCGCTGGACTTTCGCTGGTTCGCGGTTCAGCTCGCCAAAGAGAGATTGCCGTGCGTGGAGCCCTTGGAGCCCGGCGGAGCAGGCTGCTCTGGCAAGCAATGACGGAAAGCTTACTAGTGAGCATAACTGCGACTGGCGCCGGCATCGGATTTGCAGTCGTCGCGCTGCACGTATTTCGCCATGCCTTACTGCAGCGGATTGATATCATCCGCGACATTCATATCAATCTGCCGGTGGTATTGATCCTGGCAGCATTCTCAATCATCACCGCCGTTGTCTGCGGCCTGGTCCCCGCGCTGCTCACCGTGAATTCTCCGGTCTTGCAGGCGCTGCAACACGGAGGCCTTCACAGCAGCGCTGACCGGCGTCAGAAACATGTGCGCGATGGATTGATCGTTGTTGAAATCGCGCTCTCGCTGACGCTGCTGGTCGCCTGCGGCCTGCTGCTGCGGACCCTATATGCACTGCGGCATGAGCCGCTGGGCGTTCGCACTGATCATGTGCTCACGGCCGACTTCAACCTTCCCGACTATCCCTACTATGACACCAACCTCGTTACCCACCTATACCAGCCGCTGCTTGCAAAAACGCAGCAACTGCCGGATGTCCAGGCCGCCAGCCTCTCCACCGTGGTTCCCCTCGATGCGGGCTTCTTGATCCAGCTTTCAATGTATGGGGATGGCAAGAAATCGTCTTACGGCGCGCAATCCAAGGGTATCAACGCCCAGCTTGCGGCGGCGACAGCAGACATGCAGCGTGTGTTTGGCTTTCGTATGTTGCAGGGAAGATTTTTCAACGACGAGGACACCTACACATCTCAGCCGGTCGTTGTGGTCAATCGAGCATTCGCCAACGCATATTGGCCTGGCGGAAAAGGCGTTGGCAAGCAACTGATGAACCTGCATAAAAACAAGAAAGCCTATGCCATTGTGATTGGAGTCATGGACGATTTGCCGCAGCGCTCCTTGGCGGACAAACGAGGGCCGCAGGTTCTTGTCTGCCTTTCCCAGTTGGCTCCGGAAGACAATTTTTATGAGCCTACCGCCAGCGTCCATATGCAGCTTGCGGTGCGTACGCGCGAAAAACCCGAGGTCGTCATTCCAGAGATTCGCGGCCTACTCGGTCAAATGGCGCCGCAACTACGCGGCCTCAAAATCGAAACCATGGATCAGGTGGTCGAAGATTCCATGGGCGACCAGAATCTGGCGGCGCACCTGCTCGAACTATTTGGCGGAACCGCACTCATCATCACCCTTGCCGGTCTGTATGGATCCCTGCTGTACGCAGTCAGCCTGCGTCGAAGGGAAATGGCGGTTCGATTAGCGGTCGGCGCGCAGCGCTTTGACATTTTAAAGATTGTTTTGTCGCGCGCGGCGACCTTGCTTCTGATGGGTCTCGCCGCAGGAGCTGCGATCTCCTTTGCCACTGGCCGTTTCTTGCAGAGTTATACCTATAAAGTTCATCCGGGCGACCCAGCGACGTTATTGGCTGCGTGCTTGCTTTTTTTAACCTGCGGCTTGCTAGCCGCCTATCTCCCCGCTCGACGGGCGGCAATGACAGAACCGATCGAAATTCTCCGTGAGGAGTAGGAGCCTGGCATGACGAATGTACTCAATGATCTTCGCTACGCATTCCGGCAACTCCGTAAGTCGCCCGGATTCGCCATCACGGCCATCCTGGTTGTGGCTTTGGGCATCGGCGCCAACACCGCAATTTTCACACTGGTCCATGCCATCTTGATCCGGTCGCTGCCCGTCGGGAATCCATCGCAACTCTATCGCGTCGGGGATCTGGACGATTGCTGTGTAAACGGCGGCTTCATCAATGAAAACGGCGATTTCGATATCTTTTCCTACGATCTTTACAAGCGCCTGCGCGATTCTGCTCCTGAGTTCGAGCAACTTGCGGCCATGCAGGCAGGTGAGTATTCCATCAATGTCCGTCGCGGCAATACGACCTCCAAGGCGTCCACCAGCGAGTATGTCTCCGGCAATTACTTTTCGACTTTCGGCATCGGTGCCTTTGCCGGACGTATCCTGACCCCCGCAGACGACACTGCCGGAGCGCCGCTGGTCGCGGTCCTCAGCTATCAGGCCTGGCAGGCGAATTATGCGGGAGATCCGTCCATCCTGGGCTCCACGCTATACATTCAGGAGCAGCCGGTCACCATTGTCGGCATCGCCCCACCCGGTTTTTATGGCGACCGCGTCAGCCCCAATCCTCCGGCCTTCTGGATTCCTCTTGCCGACGAACCCGTGATTGCGCAACAGGACTCACTGCTCCATCAGCGAGATTCGAATTGGCTGTATGCGATTGGCCGTATTCGTCCCGGTACGAACATTGTTCCGCTGCAGCAGAAGCTGTCCGCTGCGCTGCGCCAATGGCTTGCCACTGAGCCGGCCTATACCCAGAATGGAGGCAAATCCGAAATACCGAAGCAGCATGTGGTCTTAAGTCCAGCCGGAGGCGGCATACAAAATCTGCAGCAGCAGGAAGGTAGTGGTCTTCGTTTGCTGATGTTCATTTCCGGGCTGGTCCTGCTGATCGCGTGCGCGAATATCGCCAACCTGCTGCTCACGCGTGGCACGGCGCGGCGCTCGGAAACCTCCATTCGCATGGCTTTGGGCGCCGCCAGGAAACGCCTGATTCGTCAGGTGCTGACGGAGAGCGTTCTACTCGGTTGCCTGGGAGGATTGGCAGGCCTGGGCATCGCCTACCTGGGGACGCATACCATCCTCTCGCTCGCCTTCCCGGATTCGCCCAGCCTTCCCATCCACGCCAGTCCATCGCTGCCTGTTCTGGGATTTGCTTTTGTGCTTTCACTGCTGACTGGAATCATCTTCGGCATTGCGCCCGCGTGGCTCACTTCCCATTCGGAGCCCGCGGAGGCGCTGCGCGGCATCAATCGAGCGACTGGGGGCAGTGCGTCTCTGCCGCAAAAATCCCTGGTGGTTTTTCAAGCTGCGCTTTCGCTGGTTCTGCTGACAGCCGCAGGGTTGCTCATCCAGTCTCTGCAAAATCTGGAGCATCAGAAGTTCGGCATCGCAACCGCCAATCGATATGTCGTGCATCTGGATCCGGCGGGGGCTGGGTACACATCGACCCGCCTTCAGCCGCTATATCAAAAATTGGAGCAGCGCTTTTCTGCTCTTCCTGGGGTACAGAGCGTCGGTCTCGCCCTCTATAGCCCGCTCGAAGGTAACAATTGGGGCGATTGCGTCTTTGTCGAAGGGCGGCCTCCGCATGGCAGCGCCGAATGCGGTTCGTTCGGTTCATCCTGGGACCGCGTCAGCCCCGGTTTTTTTGCGACCGTAGGACAATCGATCATTCGAGGTCGCGGCGTTACCGAGCAGGACACGCAAGCTTCGCGCTTTGTTGCTGTGGTGAATCAAGCTTTCGTCAGGAAATTCTTTCCCAGGGAAGATCCCATTGGCAAGCATTTCGGCACAGACGGTCAGCAATATTCCAATAGTTTTGAGATCGTGGGTGTCGTTGCCGATGCGAAGTATACCAACCCGCGCGACCCGGTGCGAAGCATGTTCTTCCGTCCTCTCGCCCAGCAGTTTACGTCGTACAAAGATTCCGGCGCACTCAGCGGTGAAAGCCGTTCCATGTTTATTAATTCCATCCTGATTCACTTCAAGAGTCCGCAACAGGATGCTGAGGCGCTGATACGACGCACCCTGGCAAGCATCGATCCAAACCTTGCGGTGGTCAGCCTGCATACGCTCGACTACCAGGTTTCCGGCAACTTCAATCAGGAACGTCTCACTGCCCGCTTGACTGGCCTCTTTGGATTGTTGGCGCTGGTCCTTGCTTCGGTGGGACTCTACGGCGTGACTGCCTACTCCGTCGCCCGCCGTACACGCGAGATTGGCCTCCGCATGGCCCTTGGCGCTACGCGACCCAATGTTGTTTCCATGGTGCTGCGCGGGGCGTTAGCTCAAATTCTGCTCGGTCTCGGCCTCGGCGTCCCCGTCACATTATTGGGAGGACATTTCATCGCAAACCAGATGTACGGTGTGGATGCCTACGATCCCGTCGTCTGGGTCGTTGCTGCATTGGTTCTTTTCGCTTCTGCTCTCGTCGCAGGATACATCCCAGCACGACGCGCGGCCGCCATCGATCCCATGCACGCATTACGTTCCGAGTAAAGAGGCGAATCATGACGAACCTTCTAAACGATCTTCGCTACGCAGTGCGGCAACTCCGTAAGTCACCCGGGTTCGCTATCACCGCCATCCTGACACTTGCCTTGGCCATCGGTGCGAACTCTGCGATCTTCAGCGTGGTGAATGCGCTGATGCTGCGGCCGCTGCCCTATCCGCACCCGGACCGATTGGGCGCACTAATCACCCAATACAACTCGGGGAAGGCGTCTGGCGAAAGTGATTCCGTCGACGGCGAGATGTATGAAATGGCGCGCGACCGAGCACCGGCGGTCACCGTTGCCGCCTATTCCTTTCCTGTCGGAGTGAACCTTCGGGCGGGCTCTGCCGTTCGGTATGTCATTGCCCAACGTGTGTCCGCGAAATATTTCGATGTCTTGGGCACTCCCCCGCTGCTCGGTCGCGGTTTCACGAAGGAAGACGATCTGCTCAACGGGCCCAATGTTGCAGTCCTCAGCAATGCCTTGTGGCGCACTGCCTTTCATTCCGACCCGAATATTATCGGGCACGCCATTCTTCTGAAAGGCGCGCCTTACACGGTATTGGGTGTGCTGGCGCGCGGCGAGCAGACCCCAGAAATCGATCTTTTTGGTCTGGGAGCAACGGAACCCGCTGAATTGTGGACACCTCTGCGCCCCAGCCGCACCGGAGAAGGCTCGAGCACCAACTATGGCGCGCTTCTGCGTCTCAATCCCGGCAGCACCTGGGCACAGGCAAATGCCCAACTAAGCCGCCTGATGCCGACTCATATTCGGAACAGAATGGCGGACACTCCCGGCCTACGCGGGCATATGGAAGGCATTCCGCTGCAGCAGAGCGAGATTGAATCAACGCGTCCGGCAGTCCTGGGCCTCATGATGGCGGTTGGGTTCATTTTGCTGATTGCCTGTGCCAACCTCGCCGGGCTGGGCATGGTGCGGGCGCAGCGCCGCAGCGGAGAGATGGCGACGCGCATGGCGCTGGGCGCAAGCCGATGGCAACTGGTGCGGCAGTTGTGGACGGAAAATCTGCTGATGGCTCTGATTGGCGGCGCGGCGGGAATCGGACTTGCCGAAGGCGCGCTGGCGTTGCTTCAGCATCTGATTCCAGAAGGCGTACTGCCAACTAACAATTTCGCACTCGATTTCCGCGTGCTGCTATTTACGCTGGGTGCGTCTCTGGCGGCAAGCGTACTCTTCGGGATGCTGCCTGCGCTGGAACTGCGCCGCATCGATCTGCGGGCAGCGATGGCCGCGGGGGCGAGCCGCGCGATGAGCGTCTCCGGCAACCGCAGAACCCGCACCCTGCTGATTGCCGGGGAAATTGCGTTGACCGTCGTTCTGGTCGCTACATCGGGCCTGCTGATTCGCTCGCTGATTTATCTGGAAACGCTGCCGCCCGGCTTCGATGCGACCAACGTGACGGCGGGAAAAGTGTCGCTGGATGAGGTCCGCTATCACGACGCAGCGGCGGTGCAACATTTGTTTACGTCGAGTCTTGACGCAATGCGAAAAATTCCCGGAGTAGAAGATGCCGCAGTGGGTTTGAGTCTGCCATACGAGCGCGGCTTAATCGACGGCGCGAAAATCGACGACGGAAAGAACGAAGGAAAGCAGTTTATGGCGACAGCAATTTATGCCACGCCGGGGTATTTCGACACGCTGCGAATGCATCTGCTGGCAGGGCGCGATTTCAACGCCGGTGACATTACGAAGAGTCAGCCAGTGGCCATTGTGAATGAAAGCTTTGCGCGCAAGTATCTCGGCCAGCGGGATGCCGTAGGCCGCCATCTGGGTGGGGATTTCGGTGATCCCAAACCGATAGAAGTGGTCGGCATTGTCTCCGACGTGATGAAGACTCCTGGCATCGACAGCGCAGCGCCATTGACGACCGAGCCGACGCTATATGTTCCGGCGACCCAAATCGATTCGAAATTCTTTGCCATGGTGCATATGTGGTTCCAGCCGAGTTGGATTGTGCGCACGCGCGGGCCGGTGGGCGGCATCACAGAGGCAATGCAAAAGGCACTGGCGGAGGCCGACCCCACGTTGCCGTTCGCGGGCTTTTATAGCATGAGCGAGTTGGAAACTCAGGACCTGGGCATGCAGAGGATTGAAGTTATGCTGCTCGGCGTGCTGGCCGGATTGGCGCTGCTGCTTTCCGCCATCGGCGTCTATGGATTGATTGCAAATCTGGTCGCGCAGCGCACGCGGGAGATTGGCATTCGACTGGCGCTTGGCTCGACCATGCGGCAGGCGATGCTGGAGATTGGCCGGGCGGGCGTTGTGGCGACCGCGCTTGGAGTTGGCGTGGGGGTCGCCGCGTCGGTGCTGGCGCTGCGCGCAATGACCAGCCTTGTCTACGGCGTGCGCCCCGTCGATCCGGCCACGTTGGCGGGAACCGCCGCGATCCTGAGTGTGGTGGCGATGGCGGCTACGTTTCTACCGGCGCGGCGTATCAGTCGCATCGATCCCACAACCATCCTGCGTGAGGAGTAGAACCCTGGCATGACTACTTTGCTCAACGATCTTCGCTACGCCTGGCGCCAGTTGCTGAAAGCTCCTGGATTCGCGATCACCGCGGTGCTGACCCTGGCGCTTGGCATCGGCATCAGTGCCGCCATGTTTACCGTGGTCGACGGTGTCTTGTTGCGGCCGCTGCCAGTGCCAAATCCATCTCAGGTTGTCATGTTGGGCGAAGTTGGAAATTCCGGCAACATCACCAGTTCTTCACTTCCGGATTTGCGGGATTGGCGCGGGCACGCGAAATCATTTCAGGACATCGCATGGTTCTCACAAAAGTTCTTCAATCTGAAGAAAGCGGACGGCACCGCGCAGTTTTCCATCAACGTTCAAGCCAGCCCCAACTTCTTCTCCATGCTGCAAGCTCAGCCCATGATGGGCAGAACCTTCCTTCCACAAGCCGGTACCCAGGGCAATCAGGGAACAGTCGTCCTCAGCCATTTCGTGTGGCAAAACAACTTTCATGCCGACTCAAATATTATCGGCCAGCAGATTCAACTGGGCGCGGACACCTACACCGTGATCGGCGTCATGCCCCAGCAGTTCTACATTCCGAACACGGACGATGGACCGGTCGTATGGACCGTTCTGCCGCACACCTCGGATATGGAACAGCGCAGCAATGGATTTCTGAAGGGAATCGGACGTCTGCGCCCCGGTGTTTCAGTCGCTGCCGCTCGCACTGAACTGAGCGGGATTCAGGGCAACATCGCCCGACAGTTTCCCGACCAGCACCTTGCAAAGAATGTCGGTGTGCAGACCTTCCTTGACTCGCTGGTTGGCTCGGTACGCACGGCTCTGCTGACTCTACAAGCCGCGGTGCTGCTCGTATGGCTGATCGCGTGCGCCAACATTGCAGGCCTGATGTTGACCCGCATGGCCGCACGGCGTCGAGAGATTGCGGTACGCGCTGCATTGGGTGCCGCGCGCGGACGCATCGTGCGCCAGTTCTTGACGGAGAGTCTGCTACTCGGCATCGCTGGAGGCGCATGCGGTTTAGGCGTTGCCTACATATGCCTGGCACTACTTCGCCATTCCATCAACGCGAATGTGAACCGGTCTGGCGACGTCGTATTGAACTGGCAAGTGATCCTGCTGCTGATTGCACTTTCCGTCGTTTCCGCCGTGATCTTCGGCACGGTCCCCGCGTTTCAAGCAGCATCTGCCGATCCACAGGAAGCGCTGCATGAAACCTCCCGCGGAGCTGGGTCCGGCGTGAAACAACTGCGCTTGCGCAATGCTCTCATTGTTGGCGAGCTTGCATTGTCTCTGGTTCTGCTGGTCTCGGCCGGACTCTTGCTGCGCACGCTGTATGCGCTGCGCCACGTTCCTGTTGGGTTCAACCCGCAGCATCTGGTCGTAGCACAGTTCTTTTCCCGCGGAGGATTTACGCCCACGGCAATGGAGTCGACATCGACGGACATTCGCACCGTCTTCTACAACCCGCTGCTGGCCCGGGTGCGCCAGATTCCTGGTGTGGAGTCCGCTGCGTTGGTGACCGCCACGCCCCTCACCAACAATGTCCACATGGACACCAACTTTAGCGTCATTGGTGATCCCGCGGCGAATGCCGCCGATCGTTCGGTCGAACTGCACGCTGTCACTCCCGGCGCGTATCGCACCCTGCAGATCCGTCTCCTCCAGGGGCGTTCCTTCGATGACGGAGACCGCATCGGCACTGCCCCTGTCGCCATTGTCAACCAGGCATTTGCTCACCAATTTCTTGGAACTCAGCCGCTGCAGAAGAGACTTAACCTGGATACCGACTCTAGCGCAAAAAGCATTCTTCAAAATGTCAGCGTGGTAGGCATCGTCGAAGATACGCCCGAAGCTCTCGGACAATCCGCGGTTCCAGAAGCCGATATCGACCTCAATCAACTTCCACTGAATGACGATTTCTACCCCATCGTTTCCATCGCGATGGAACTGATCGTGCGCACTAGCCAGCCGCCCGAAGCGATCGTCCCCACCGTCAGTCGGATGTTTTTGCGGAGAGACCCGGAATTCATTGTGAACAGCGTGCAAACCATGCCGCAGCATATTGACGACCAGCTCGGTAGCCAGACCCTGGCCGCACGATTATTGTGGATCTTCGCCATCGCCGCCGTGCTAATCGCCGCCGCGGGTCTTTATGGGTTGCTCAGTTACAGCGTGGGCCAGCGCACGCGGGAGATTGGGGTGAGGCTTGCCTTGGGTGCGCAGCGCGAAGATGTTCTTCGAATGATCTTGCGCCAGGCCAGTCGGCTTTTGATTGCCGGACTGCTCATCGGAATTCTCGCCGCATTCTTCACAACAAGGTTGGTTCGCAGTTTCCTGTATGGGGTCGCCCAGCATGATTTGCTGACCATCATTGCCGTTTCGATTCTACTGCTCGCCGTAGGCTTGGTCGCAAGCTATCTACCGGCTCGGCGAGCGGCAAATGTTGAACCCGTTGAGGCATTGCGGGCGGAGTAACATGATGGTCCGTCATTCTGAGCGAAGCGAAGAATACATGCATTGGCATTCTGTCAAAATGCCAATGCCCTTCGGATGGCTCAGGCTGACAAATGACTAGAGGACGAGAATGATTCAACTAAAAAATATCGATCGCAGCTACAAATTAGGGGCAGGGCAGTTGTGGGTGCTGCGCCGCATCCACATGGACATTCAACCGGGTGAGTTCATCACCATCATGGGGCCTTCGGGTTCCGGCAAATCTTCGTTGCTGAATATTCTTGGCCTGCTCGACGACGATTGGCAGGGCGAGTATTGGTTCGGCGAACAGCCTGTTCATAAGCTGAACCGCAAGCAGCGAGCCGATCTGTCTCGCCGTAGCATCGGAATGGTGTTTCAGAGCTATCACCTGCTCGACGATTTGACGGTCGCGGAGAATATCGACCTGCCTCTGTCCTATAAGAATATCCCCACCGCAGAGCGGCAGGGCATGGTCGCCGACGTTCTCGACCGTTTCCGGATGGTGGCCAAAAAAGATTTGTTTCCTTCGCAGCTTTCCGGCGGCCAACAACAGCTGGTGGGCATCGCGCGGGCTGTCATTCACAAGCCTGCATTGCTGCTGGCGGATGAGCCCACGGGCAACCTCCACTCCGTGCAGGCCAAAGAAATCATGGAACTATTCCGTGAGCTCAACCATGAGGGCACAACCATCGTTCAAGTCACGCATTCAGACCTGAACGCGACGTTTGGAACAAGAACTGTCCAGTTGAGCGACGGCTGGATGCTTTCTGACTCCGCGCATCCCGAGTTACAGCAGACAGGAGAGGGAAGAGCCTGATGAATCCTAAGACATCTCGTACGCGGGCATTGTTTATCGCCTGTGCATCGATTGGCCTATTCGTAACTGCCACAGTTGCATTTGCGCAGCAAACCCTACCGGCAGCCGTTGCCGATTCGCACACAACTTCGGCTGTGCCGGAGGCTCCTGCGGCCACGACGAACCCCCAAACGGCGGCGTCTCCTTCGCTTGCGCAACAAATACAATTGGCGCAGCAGCCGTCGTTTGCTCCTCAAGAGCCTTTTCACGTGTCCCTGCCGCACTCGCACAAGCCGTTGTCGCCTTATAGGCCCACCGATGCGCCACCGTTGAACCTAACCAACTCGCCACGCCTGCAAAGCCTCATCCGCGAGGGAAAGCTATATATCTCGCTGAGCGACACGATCGCTCTTGCCATCGAGAACAATCTCGATCTAGCCTACTTCCGCTATAACTTTCCCATTGCGCAAACGGATTACGCGCGCACTAAAGCTGGCGGCACGGTCAATGGCGTGAATACCGGAATTGTGCAATCTTCTACGGAGGGCGGTTTTAATTCTTCCACCGGCGGCGCGGGCGCCAGTTCCGGATCTTCTGCCGCTGGCGCAGGCGGCCTTGTGACTTCGACCCTGGGCGCCGGAACCGCCGTGAGCTCCTTCGATCCTTTTCTGAAATTCCAAGGCTTCGTCGACCACAACGTCACTCAGGAAGGAAACCAATTCCTCTATGGCGTTCCCACGTTTGAGCAGAACACAATCGAGGCCTTGGCAAGTTACACTCAATCGTTTCCGCTGGGCACCAACGTAACAGTCAACTATGAGGGGCAGCGCTTCGCAAATAACAGTCCGTACGAAGCCATCAACCCCACGCTCTACTCGAATTTCGAGGTGATATTCACACAACAGTTGTTGGCTGGTTTCGGTAGATCTACCAACGAGCGCTACATCCATATTGCCAAAAAGAATCTCCAGATTACCGACCTTGCCTTCCGCGCCCAGGTGATCGCAACGATAACGCAGGTGGAAAATATTTATTGGGATCTCGTCAACGCTTATGAAGACGAACAGGTAAAGCAGCGTTCGCTGGCCTTTGCACAGCAGACCCTGCAGGACGATGAGAAGCAGCTGAAGCTGAACGCGATCCCAGAAATGCAGGTGCTCAAGGATCAGTCGGATGTAGCCACAAGCGAAGGCGACCTCACCGTTTCGCGAGCGAACCTGCGTCTGAACGAGCTTCTCCTGAAAAACGCCATCACAAAGAGCGACGATCCCCTCATCGATGAGATGCCCGTCATTCCGCTGGATCGCGTCGGTCCAGCCGATCCCAACGCATCCATGCCGATTGACGATCTCATCGCCGAGGCGGAAAAGAACCGGCCCGACGTGACTCAGGATGAGATTGCAATGCAGGTCGCGAAGATGAGTCTCCAATCGATCAATAGCGAGCTGCTGCCCACGTTAAACATATATGGGCTGTATGCAGGCGCCGGCATTGCCGGTCCGATAAATCCAAATTGCACTCTGCCCCAAGCCGAATGTGCTTCCGTTCTCCCGACTGGTTTTGGCAGCATGTTCCTGAACACCTTTAATTACTCCTCGCCGGAATACCAGGTGGGGGTGAATCTGTCGATTAACTTGCGCAATCGCGTCGCCAAGGCAGATCAGTTCAGAGCTTCACTGGAATATCGGCAGCGCCAAATATCCTTCGAGGAGCAGAAGAAGAGCATCCGTTTCGACGTGCGCAACTCGCAGTTCGCTCTTCAACAGGCACAGGCCCGCGTCGATGCCGTGCAGAAGGCCCGCGATTTGGCTCAACGCACATTCGATATCACCGAACAGGAGCAGAAACTCGGTGCCAAGTCCACCTACGACGTGCTGATCGCGCAACACGCACTGGCTATTGCCGAATCTAATCTCGCGGCTTCAAAAACAGCCTATGAAAAGGCCAGGGTGGATATCGACCGCGCCACCGGAGAAACCCTGGACCGAATGGGCGTTTTCATTGCAGATGCGAAAACCGGCCAGGTTCGCCAACCTTGAAGCGCTGGGGCGCAATCGCGGTACTCTAGTCGAGGAGTTGCCATGGCAGATCAACCTATGCCTATGCTTCTGGATCGGAAACCAGCGGAAGCCGGCACCCTTCCGAGGGTGCTGGCGGCCGATGACCAGCCGCAGATTCTTGAAGCGCTGACGCTTTTGCTGCAGCCTGCCGGGTTCCACGTCGACGCCGTTGGGTCGCCGGGTGCCGCACTTCTCGCGCTCCGTAGCCAATCCTACGACGCTCTGTTAATGGATTTGAACTACACCCGTGACACCACCTCTGGCCATGAGGGGCTAGAGTTCTTGCGGCAGGTGTTGGAAATCGAACCGCAACTACCCGTCATTGTGATGACTGCGTGGGCCAGTGTAGAGCTCGCAGTGGAGGCGATGCGCCGAGGCGCGCGCGACTTTATCGCCAAGCCATGGGAAAATGCGCGTTTGCTGACCGTGGTGCAAAACCAGGTTTCTCTTTATCGAGCCCTCCGCCGCGCTCAACTGCTGGAGGCGGAAAATCAGCTGCTTCGAGCCACTGGCAGGCCAGAAATGATTGCCGGGTCGGCCGCCATGCAACCGGTTCTGGACGCGATGGCACGAGTGGGGCCGTCGGACGCGAATGTTTTAATCACCGGTGATCACGGCACCGGAAAAGAAATTGTCGCCCACACCCTGCACGCTCTGTCTGCGCGTGCCGATCAGCCTTGGATTGCCGTCAACACCGGCGCCCTTTCCGAAGGAGTGTTTGAAAGCGAACTCTTCGGCCACGTCAAAGGCGCGTTCACCGATGCACGGACAGATCGCATCGGACGATTTGAGCTCGCGGACAAAGGCACCCTGTTTCTGGATGAAATTGCCAATGTCCCAATTCGTCAGCAGGCAAAACTTCTGCGCGTGTTGGAAGCGGGAGAATTGGAACGAGTCGGCTCTTCGCGAACGCGCAAGGTGGACGTTCGCGTGCTTTCTGCAACCAACACGGACCTGATGCAGGAATCGGAAGAAGGCCGTTTCCGCACGGATTTGCTATTCCGGCTGAATACGGTCGAGATTCACCTGCCACCGCTTCGCGATCGCGCAGAAGACATTCCAGTTCTGGCGGCGCATTTTCTCGCGCGACATGCTACGCGCTATCGCAAATCCATCGAAGGCTTCGACCCATCGGCGCTGCAACTGCTGCTCGAACATCCGTGGCCGGGAAACGTGCGCGAACTGGAACATACCATGGAACGCGCCGTTCTGATGAGTCGCGGCAACCGTATTCTGGCGGCGGACCTGAACCTTCAATCCAGCCGCAGTTCGAACTCGATTGATGAAATGAGTCTGGAATCGGTGGAGAATATTCTGATCCGCAAAGCCCTGGCGCGACACTCTCGCAATGTAAGCCAGGCTGCCGAAGCCCTTGGGCTGAGCCGCGGCGCACTGTACCGGCGAATGGAAAAGTATGGCATCTAGCGCGGCAAAGCGGGCACGACCGTCCGCTTCTGTACGGCCTCGCCCCGCGATCGGATTCAGAATTCCGCGGCTTCGCTTTGAAGTCCGCTTGACTGCGCTTCTCATGGCGCTGGCTCTCCCGACACTCGTTCTCGCTTCCATCGCGCTGTATCTGTGGCACGTATCGGTGCTGGTTTGGGTGTCTGTTCTGGTGGTTCTCATTCTCGCGCTGGCCTGGTTGGATTCGACAATCTTCCAGCACATTGTTCGGCCCTTGCAGACGCTTTCCAACGTCGTCGCCGCGTTGCGCGAAAATGAATATTCTTTTCGTGCTCGCGAAATTGGCCAAGGCGATGCGCTGGGCGATCTGGCGGCGCAGATCAATGAGCTTGCCGGCGATCTTCGCGTGCGCCGTCATCGGGAATCAGAGACATTTGCGCTGCTCGAGCGCGTCGTCGAGAGTATGGAACTTCCCGTCTTTGCCTTTAACGAGGCAGCGGAATTGCAATTGACCAATCCTGCCGCCCGCAAATTGTTGCACCTTCCCGTCAACTCCATGCTGCATCGCAGTGCCAGCGTCTTGGGTCTCACAGATCTTCTCGATTGCGCCGACAACAGCGTCGTGACATTAACCATGCACGGCCGCGAAGGCCGATGGATGGTGCGTCGCAGCAAGTTCTATCAAGAGGGAGTGCCGCATACCCTATTGCTGCTCTCAGACGTCAGCGGCGTGCTGCGCGAGCAGGAGCGGCAGGCATGGCAGCGGCTGATCCGCGTTCTGGCGCATGAAGTGAATAACTCCCTGACACCCATCAAGTCAATCGCCGGCAGTCTTCGTTCGCGCATGATGCGCAGCCTCGCCGCTCCGCCGGCAGATCGACCGATCCGGGTTGAAACCGCTAAGGTCGAGGTGAATCCGGTCGACTTAGAGCATGGACTCGCCATCATTGAGGAACGTGCCGAATCATTGAATCGTTTTCTGCAAGCGTATAGCCAGCTCGCCAAGCTGCCGCCTCCAGTCAAATCCCTATCTGCCGCCGCTCCTTTGCTTGAACGCATCTGTCACCTGGAGACGCGGGCGAAAGTCTCTCTCGAAGTCGAGGAAAATCTGGGCATTTATGCCGATGCAGCTCAGTTGGAACAGGCCCTCATCAACCTGGTTCGCAATGCTGTGGATGCAGCAAGGCAGGCGCATGAGGATAAATCTACGGTGCGAGTCAGGGTGGTTTGCAGGCTGCAATCGGACAGCATCGTTTTCGTCGTGGAAGACAACGGGACCGGCCTCGCCAATCCAGCGAATCTTTTTGTTCCGCTCTACACCACCAAACCGGGCGGCATGGGCGTCGGCTTGATTCTGGCGCTGCAGATCATCGAGGCCCATGGCGGCACGCTCACAGTCGCGAATCGAACGGACGGCCCCGGATGTCGCGCGGAAATTCACTTGCCGGTTCTGTCCGGCGACGCAATGCTCGACATCCATACCAGCGAAAAATCCGCAGTCACTCCGATGTATTTATTCCGCTCGCAGCGCTCGCACTGGATCAACAGACACCGCTCGCCGCACCGGAAAATACGCGGCTACCGCAATCGCAAGAAATGTGACCAGCCCCGCCGCCACAAAGCTCCACGGATCGTGATAGGTCACCTGAAACAGCTCATCGCGCAGATAGCGCGTCAGCAACAGGCTGATCGGCACCCCGCACCCCGCGGCAATCAGACCGCTCAGCGCCACCTGTTGCACCACCAGTTTCGTCACCTTCACGCGGCTCGCGCCAAGAGCGATACGAATGCCAATCTCCCGCGTGCGCTGCGTCATGGAGTAGGCCAGCACGCCATACATTCCGATCCCCGCCAGCAGTATCGCCAGAAATCCGAAGCTCACCGAAAGCATCGCCAGCAAGTGCGGTGTCGCGATATCTCCGTTGATCTGGTCGGCGAAGGTATTTAAATCGTCGACAGGCAATCCCGGATTCACTCCACGTACAGCGCGCCGCACTTCCTCAAATACCTGCTTCGGCGGCAGCGCTGTCTGGATATAGAACGTCGCGTATTGGCGCTTTCTCTGCCCAAAGGGCAGATAAATCATGGATAGCGGTTTACGCCCTACATGGACCGACTCCGCACTTCTCACCACACCCACAATCATCGTGTCAGGAACACTGTGGTCGCCTGATCCAAAACAAAACATCTGCCCCAACGCCTGCTGCGCTCCGCCAAAATAATTCGCCGCAAACGTATCGTTCACAACAGCCACCTTATGCAGTCCAAGTTCGTCGGCCTCCGTAAGGACTCGACCTGTTAACAACGGAATTCCAAACGTCGAGAAAAAGTTGGCGCTCACGCTGTTCTGGTCCGGCACCATGTCTTCGCCTTCGCGCGGCTTGTAGCCCGCAATGGTGATGTTGTCTCCGGTTCGATCGCCGCTGAGCATGCCAACCGTCGAATATCCCACGCTGGTGATTCCCGGCTGGCGCCGAATTTCCGCAGCAATCTGCTCCATCATCGCGGGCGTCTGTTGCAGCGTCGTTCCAATGCTTCGTACATCCGTTTCGAACTTAATCAGATGGTCCGTCTTCAAACCCAAATCGACATTGCGCAAGTTGTAGAGGCTGCGTGCCAACAGGCAGGCCCCCACCAGCAACACAAAACTCAGCGTGATCTGCACCGCTGTGAAAGCCAGCCTCAGATGCCCGCCCCCCTTGGAGGTTTGCGCCGTGCTCTCATGCAGCACCCGGGTTAGATCTGGCCGTGTGGTCAGAAACATCGAAGGCAGGCAACTTAAAAATCCTGTCAGCAGCAGCAACATCACGCCAAAAATCAGGAGATGCACTCCGAGATCAGAAGCGACAGTGTGTTGGTGTAAGAGGTCGATCGTCAGCGGTCGCTTCGCCAGCAAGCCGAGTCCGATTCCCACCGCCCCGCCAACGGCAGCGATCACCCATCCTTCAATCAGCACCCACGCAATCAATCGCCCGCGGGACGCGCCCAGTGCGAGCGCGCACCCCAATTTCCTTCGCGCGAATGGTGCCGCGCACCAACAACAAATTTCCCAGGTTGACGCAGGCAATCAACAACACTAGCAGCGCCATGGCCATCAGCAATTCCACCTTCGGGCCGAGTTGTCGCGCCAGGAAAGGAAGTCCCTGCATGCCGCTCTCGACAAACAAGTGCGTCGTCATGAAGGCTCGCGAAAAACTGGGCGGCATATGTCCAAACAGCGGCAACTCATTCTTTCGCAGCGAGTACCACAGCGGATTCAGTTCCACCTCCGCTCGTTTTGCTGTCATCCCCGGCTGCAGCCGCGCGACGATGTTGATCCATATGGCATCGTGCATCAGCAGCCAGCTTTTATCATGGGTCGGGATCACCGGTTCCATGCTCATTGGAACAAAAAGTCTGATTCGGCATTCTCGGATCCAGGCCGTTGAAACCAGGCGGTGCCACGCCGACGATAGTGAATGGATGCGCATTGATGTCGATGGTCCGGTTCAACACCGCACGGCTGCCGCCGAAGCCCTGCTGCCACTCACTGTAGCTGAGCACAGCTACGGGATTACTTCCGGCCACGCGATCGTCTGCCGGTTCGATCAACCTGCCCAGTGCGGGACGCAGCCCCAGCGTGCCGGAAAAAATCTCCGGTGACAAAGGCGCCTTCCAAATTGACCGTAGTTTCCCCTGCGTTCATCGCGCCGGGGAAGGGACCGCTGGCGGCCATCGATTGGAAGACCTTGCCCGCCTGCCGTTGCAAGTCGCGGAACATCGGCACGCTGAAGTAATACGTTTGGTCCCCATAGCCCGACATATAGCCGGTGTTGGCGCCGGTCGCTCGCAGCAGCACCACCGACTGCGGATCTTGAATCGGCAAGCTATGCAGCAGTACTTGTAAAAACAAAGAGAAAATCGCCGTGGTTGCGCCGATGCCCAGCGCCAGCGTCAGCACCGCGGTCGCGGTAAATCCCGGCGATTTGCGCAGTTGCCGCACGGTAAATCTCAGATCCGCCCAGAGGTTTTCCACCCAGCCCCACATCCAGAATTCACGCCCACGTTCCTTCAGCAATGCGGAATTTCCAAAAGAGCGGCGCGCCACATGCATCGCCTCTTCCCGCGGCATTCCTTCCGCAACCAACGCTTCGATTTTCTCGCTGATGTGTTGTTCGATCTCGTCAGAAAGATCGTCCATCATCGCGCGTCGTTTCCACAGGCGTTGCAGCGGGTTCATGCGGCGCTCCTACGGTTTTGCGGGTGCCAGTACCAGGGAAATGCCTTCCAGCATGCGTTCGAAGCGTGACACCTCACGCCGCAAGTGCTTCACGCCCGCCGGGGTGATCTTGTACATCCGCACCCGCCGATTGGTCGCAGAAATCTTCCACTCGGCTTTGACTAGACTTTCTTTTAGCATTCGTTGCAGTGCCGGATAAAGCGAGCCTTCTTCCACCTGCAGTAAATCTTGCGACCGCTGTTGGATATGTTGCACCAACGCGTATCCATGCATCGGCTGCCATTCAAGCGTTTGCAGGACCATCATCTCCAGGGCGCCCGGAAACAGGTCGCGAGGCAAGGAGTATGGGTCGGATTTAGATCGAAGGGACATAGGCTAGGTTCAACAAAGCCTAGACTAAACTAGGATGACAATTCCTGTCAATAGTTTCGTTTGTAATTCCAGTTTCTCTGACAGGGATGTGGCTGATGCGTTAATAATTTCCACTGCTGCGGCGGAGCTGCTTTTCCATGCGCACAACAGACGCTGTGGACCGTCCGGATAGAGCGAATTTCTAAAGGTGTGTGCGACACTGTCGTCAAGCGCGACTTACACTTGTCTCAATATGAGACTCTTCGTCGGAATTCCTTTGGCCGCTTCGGTGATCGAACAACTCGAGAAGGTTTCCATGCGGCATCGAGTGGAGGGAGATGGATTACGCTGGTCAACTCCGGAGTCGTGGCACATCACCCTGCAGTTTCTGGGGAATACCAGCGAAACGCAGTACGAATGCGTCGTTACTCGATTGCGCGAACTGCGCGCCGCGCCGGTTCCGATTGAACTGGATAAGCTGGGTTACTTCGATCGCGCGGGAATTTTCTATGCGGGAGTCGTTCTCACACCGGAATTGTTGGCCCTCCAGCAAGAAGTCACGGCATCCACCACTCCGTGCGGGTTCGCTCCTGAAGATCGTCCGTACCGACCTCACATTACGCTGGCGCGCAGCAAGGGCAGGCGAAATGCAATTGGGCTGGAGGCATTGAAAGCGAAAATTCGGCATCAGCCGAAGTTCAGCCGATTTGTGGCGGAGGAGTTTCTCCTCTATGAAAGCTTCACTCGACCGACCGGTTCCCAATATGAAATCCAGGAGCGGTTTTGCGTGGCCCAATAACCTGAAAACTGCACCAAAGCCGCAGCAAAATAGATAGTTGCCTTAGCAACTAAAACATCCCAAAAGCGCGCTTTTTAGTTGCTAAGGCAACTATCGTAACTTTGGGAAACTCTTTGGAGATATTTCATCTCACGTTCCGACGATGTCTCCCGTCTCGTACACGTTAAAGGCGCAGTGCTTGGTGACGGCTGCTAAAGGATGAATGTTCCTTCATTGTTACTTCGCTGCCGCGACCGGAGTGCTCAACTCCGCGGTGTCGAGCGCAAGACGCAGGGCGCCCATCAGCTGTGCATCCGATCCAAGCTCGCTGGGGATCAGGTCGGGTCGTCCGCGGACTGCCCATTGCTGTAGCATCCCCCGCGTGGCAGCGCAAAGCGCGGGATGCAGACCCACGCCGCCGCCGAGCACAAACAATGGGCAGTTCAGCACCAGCGACATGTTATAGATGGCGTGGGAAAGCATGCGCGCGGACTGCTGCAGAATCGTTTGCGCCAGCGGATCGCCAGCAAGCGCAGCATCAAATATCTCAGACGCGACCATCTCCCGCGGGAGCGTGGTGTTGTCTGCGGTCCAGAGTTTTTGCCATTCTGCCCGAATGCCTTCGCCGCCAATCATGCTTTCCAAGGCGCCGGGTTCATCGCGTTTCCGAGGCGCATTCGGCGTGCCGGGCACCAGCATATAACCGATTTCTCCAGCAGCCCAACCTGCGCCGTGGAACAAGGAGTGGTTCAGCACGATGCCAGCGCCGATACCAGTTCCAATCGCAACAAAAATAAAGTCGCGAGCACCTTTGGTAGCGCCAACCCAGCTTTCGCCGACAGCTGCCAGATTCACATCGTTGTCCACCGCCGACGGAATGTTCAGCGCCGCTTCGAGCATTGATGCCAGCGGAACGTCGCGCCATCCGAGCAGATAGGAGGTTGCGATCACGCGACCTTCCTCGACGTCGGTGACTCCAGGTACGCCAACCGCGATGGCTTGGAGCGAGGTGCGCGGTACGGAGCTCTGCTGCAGCAATCGTTCGACGCCGTCGCAAATGAGGTTCACAACTGCATCCGCTCCTCGCACACCGGCGGTGGACGACGACCATTTTGCGACGATGACGCCGGCCCGATCGGCAAGCGCAAGACGCAGGTTGGTTCCGCCGATATCGACTCCGGCGACGTAGCCTGCAACGGCGGGTTGGGTGGTTGAGCTTGTGGCGCCGCGTTGCGTGTATTCCAAGGAGTCGCGATTCGGGGAATTTGCCATTGTCGTAATTTCTCTCCTGGGGATGTCACTCATCGGGCAATTGCGTTCGCCTCGGTGCTAATGCTTTCCAATTCGCGCCCTTTTGTTTCCGGGATGACGAAGCGGACAAAGAGCAGCGTGAGGATACAAAACCCTGCATAAATGATGAAGGTGTAGGAATTGCCTGCCGCTTTGATGAGCGACAGAAAGGTAAGGGAAACGATAAAATTGGCCGCACCGGAGGCCAGTGACGCCAGGGCAACTCCGCGGCCACGAACTTGTAACGGGAAGACCTCCGAAACCAGAATCCACGCAATCGGCCCCATGCTGAAGGCGAAGCAGGTGATGTAGACCATCAGGCAGATGGTGGCGACGACGCCGGGCGCAGCGCCGAAGGTAGCCTGATTGTGGAAGGAATATGCCAGCGTCAACAGAGAAGCTGTCATCCCGCCGACGCCGACATAGAGCAGCGGTTTGCGTCCTACACGATCGACCAGCACCAATGCAATGATGGTAGCGAGCACGTTGGTGATGGCGACCAACAGGGTCGCGAAGATGGCGTTCTTATTGGACGCGATACCGGCGAGTGAAAAAATCTGCGGGCCATAATACAGGATGGCGTTGATGCCGGTGACTTGTTGCAGAATGAGGAAGCCGACAGCGATGAACAGCGAGATACGCACGGCCGGACTCCAGAGCGCGCTCCAGCGGCACTCCACTTTGATCTTCAAGGCAGCCTGAATATCGGCGATCAGCAGGCGAGCACCTTCCGCATCCGTGTAGGTGCGGAGGACGGATTCAGCATCAGCAATGCGGTGCTGCGCAAACAGCCATCGAGGGCTTTCCGGCAACGTGAGCAGAAGGAGGATGAAGAGCGCCGCCGGCAGGGCTCCAATGCCAAACATCAGCCGCCAGGCATGTTGGCTGGCCAACCAATAGCCCACCAGGTCGGCCAGCGCAATCCCGATGGTGAGGGCGAATTGGTAGAGCCCGATCAGCATGCCGCGCGAACGCGGAGGCGCCAGTTCTGATACATAGACAGGCGCCGTGACCGAGGTGAAGCCGACGGCCACGCCCAGCAGGAAACGCGCGATGATGAGGATGAGGACGTCTGGCGAGGCAAACGCCAGCAGCGATCCGCAAAGAAAAATCGCGCCGCCCCAGAGGAGCGTGGCGCGTCGGCCAATGCGATCTGTGATGGCGCCGCCGGCGAATGCGCCCGACATTGCGCCGATCAATACCACGCTGACAACCACTTCCTGCATGCGCGTCGAGAGGACAAAAGACTGGCGCACGTAAACCAGCGCGGCCGCGATCACTCCCATGTCATAGCCGTAAAGGGTGCCGCCGAGCCCCGCGATGAGCGAGACTCGCCAGATAAATCCGCGGCGTACGTGGGTCTCTGGTGCGAGCGCTGGGGCGGACAAGATTTCCTCCCGATTCAAAAAGGCAGTCATCCTCACTGCGCCATCACGCCGTATTCAAACCGCGGAGGCAGGCGGCAACCGGTTCGTTCCACCATGCCGAGCGTGAGCGCCTGCGGCACCAGCAGAGAAGTAATCGCTTCCCACGGCTCCGGAACGGCATCCATGCGGACAGGAAAAAGCTTCTCCGTCTTCGGATGATCTTCGCTTGAGACGAGCACGACTTTCCCTCCGCGACGATTGCACTCTTCTGCGAGTTTGATGCCCAAGCCGGCAACGCGACCGAGAGCGAAAATAATCGCCACGTGCGAACCATCCACATCCAGGTTGGGGCCATGTTTGAAGCCCGCGCCAGTGTGCGCCGCTGCGCGATGTCCGCTCATTTCGCGAATACAGAGCGCGCTCATGATGGCAGCGCCGTGGGCGGACCCTCGACCGATGACCTCAATGTTGGCGGCACCACGGCAAAACGATTCGAGCTCACTGCGCTTCGCAAGGATGGGGTCCAGGGCGGCAGCAAAAACATTCGCTGCACGTTCTGCGTCATCCTCCCACGGTCGTTCGACTATCTCGGATGCGAGGATGATGGCGACAGCGGTGGAGTTGGTGTAAGTTTTTGTCGCGTTGCCATATTCCGGGCCTGCCAGAATTGGGAGACAATTCCGCGTCATGTTCCAACAGGTGCTTGCGGGATTATTGCAGATCAGGCCGAGTGAGCGATTCTCGCCGGCCTTCATCAATTCGACCAGCTCAGCACTTTCGCCGGAGGTGGTGAGAAGAACAGAAAGAGCTGCATCGTTCCACACGGGCTGAGCGTAGTGCAGCCATTCGCCGGCATCTGCAGAAAAAGAGGGCCTGCCATGTGTCGTCAACACGACAGACGCACTGAAAGAGGAACAGTACGATGCGCCCATTCCGATGAACATGACGGGTCCTGGCTTTTGAGATAGCCGACGAAAGTTCTTCAGTTGGGAGCGAAGTTCCGGATCGCTGCGATAAGCGCGAATCAAGTCCCGGAGGCGTTGCGGCTGCTCCCGGCACTCGATTTCAAGGATCTGAGTTCCAGTGGCGTGCAGCAGGTGCGCCGGAGGCTCAACCCCATTAATCCAGCGAGGTGTTTCCATATTTACGTCTCCCACGACATCGTCCTCAAATGATGAGAGTCCGCAAATAGCTGGGATCTCGTGCTGCTGGGTTACGGCACAAAGTGCGATTTAGGCCGTGAAATCCGCCCCAATTTTACGATCATTTTGTAGCAAACGACCTTCAACAAATGGAAGCAAGTATAAAGACGAACCGCCAATAAGAACGGTCGAGTCCTCTCCTGACGAGACTTCTTAATGATTCTTTAGTATCCAGCGGAAGACGCCAGAATGCAAGCGGTTCTTTTTGTAAGGAAAGTTTGCAAAGTTGGTATTCTGGAGGCTTTATCGGATGACGTACGCGCCATGGATGGCATATAGTAGCCCTCAGATTCCCGTCTCCGGAACGAAATGAAGAGAAAAAAAATCCCACTTGGCCGTCCATCGGTTCTGCGCCACACGAACGCCCACGGCATTTTGAAGTTATTGCGCGAATTTGGCTCGTGTTCACGAGCGGATCTGGTCCGGGCTTCAGGACTGAGCGCTCCCACGGTTACGAATGTCGTGAAAGACTTGTTGCAGAAAGGCCTGGTTGAGCCGCTGGGCGAGGGCCAGTCGAGCGGAGGACGTCCACCGGATATGATCCGCTTTCATGCGGAAAGGGGCTGCTTGCTGGCCGTGCAGATTTCCGCGGCAAACCTCTCCTTTCTGCTGACCGATTTGAATGGAATTGAGTTGGAAGCGGATAAGCTCCCGTTGACGGATTGCAACACAACGCCCGCGTCGGTGTGTCGGTATATCGAAAAAGGATTGAAGCTGCTGCTGCGAAAACAGAAGAAGACACGGGATCAATTATTGGCGATTGTGGTCGGCGTGCCGGCGATCACAAATGTGAACGAGGGCACCGTGCTGGCCATCAGCACGCTGGAAGCCTGGAGATCCGTGCCTCTTCGCGCCATGCTAAGCAAGGTGGTCCACTGTGCTGTCATTTTGGAAAACGACATTAACCTGGCCGCACAGGGAGAGCAGTTCTGCGGTGCGGCACAATCGGAGAAGGATTTTGTGTTGATCGACATTGGAGACAATGTCGGTGCGGGCGTTTTTCTGGATGGCAGAATTCATCATGGTTCGCAGTGGTCGGCCGGAGAAATCGGTTATATGCGTTTGCCGGGAACTTCGCGCAGACAGCCCACCATTCACGAGTTTGGCGAGTTGGAAATGGTGTTGACGAGCCGAGGAATATTGGAGAGTTGGCACGAAGCCAGTCGGAAGCAGGGCAAAGGTGAAAACTCCGCAGTCGATCAAGTAAACGCGACTGCGATATTGGACCTGGCCCGTGCCGGCGACGTACGCGCAAAGAAAATTGTCCGTAAGAGAGCAGAGGTTGTGGCGGACATCATCGTCGACTTTTCCTTGATTCTGAATCCAAACCTGATCCTTCTGGGCGGGGAAGTTGGAGGACATCCAGCGCTGATTGAAGTTGTGCGGCAGCAACTGCTTGGGAGTGAATTCGCAGTGCCGAGAATTGTCTCCGGCACCCAAGGAAACCGCGCTGTGCTTTGGGGGGCGATTGCTCTTGCACTGGAGGCCATTCCTTCCGTGCTGCTGCCGGATCCGCCCATGTAGTCCCGGTCGCTCGCGGCCGGATTTGCGTCCCGAATCTAAACCATGTGCAAGAGATGCGGCATGGCTGGTCACCTTGACACCCCGATTTACGATGTGCTCCACTGGCAACCATTACGGACTTTATTTTAGAAAGTTACAAACTGCTCAGCGCCGCAGGAGCCCAAGGGGAATGCAAAGTCGAAGGAGAACGATCGGAAGCATGATGACGCGACGGAATTTCGTGAAGATGTCCACCGCAATGGGGCTGATCAGCGTCGTCTCTCCGCTTCGTGCGCTCAATCCACTGAACATCGGGGTGGGGACGTTCAGCTATCATAATCTTTCCATCGAAGACATGATCGTTCAGCTGAAGGCGCTGCGTATCCTCGAAATCGAGATGTCCCGTGGTGAGTTGATGCTGCTGAGCCATCCCAAGGCTGAGATGTTTCGCAGCGCTCGAGAGAAACTGGACCGAGCCGGCATTCGTTGTGTCTCGTATTACGCGGCGACGATCAAGGATGCCGGCGATATTGGGGATGCGGTGCGCTTTGCAAAACTGCTTGGAAGCACCAATATCACCGGCGACGGAACGGAACCGGTTCTGAAGCAGATCGACCAGCGATTGACCCAGGCAGGCTTGACTTTCGGGCTGCACAATCATTTCTTTGCGAACGTTAATTTCCCATACCAGAGCCCGGAACAAGTTCTGCGAGCGATCTCCGGACTTTCGAAGACAATGGGAGCGACCGCGGACAGTGGGCAATTCGCCTCCTGTGGCTATGACCCGGCGGACGCCATCCGCAAACTGGCGCCCCGCCTGCGCATGGTGCATTTGAAGGATGTGAAGGCGAAGGGAAGCGATGTGAACACGCTGCTGGGCCATGGAATTGCGAACATTCCCGCGGTCATGCGGGAACTGCATCGTCAGAATTTTGCGGGATTGGTCGCAGTCGAATACGAAAAAGAAGGGCCCGTGGATCAGGATATGGCGAAAGAAATTGCGTACGCGAGAAGCCTTGCGTAATCGCGGCGCGGATCGGGCCGCTGGAGGAAACTAACAATGCGAAAACTATTGCTGCTGGCGCTGGCCGGGATGATGTCGCTGACGGTATATGCTCAGCAAGCGCATCCCATCCTGGCTCTGGGATCTCCCGCACCGAACTTTGAACTGCCGGGAGTGGACGGGAAGATTCACAAACTTAACGATTACGCCAATAGCAAGGTTCTGGCAGTGGTGTTTACCTGCGACCATTGCCCCATCGCCCAGATGTACGAGCAGCGTATCGAAAAGCTGTATGAGGACTATGGAAAGCGGGGTGTCGCCTTGGTGGCGATCATGGGCAATGACCCGAAGGCGACTTTGATCGGAGAATTGGATTCCTCCGATATTGGCGACACGCTGGCGGAGATGAAGATCCGCGTCAAGTACAAGCACCTTCATTATCCCTACCTGTACGACGGCGCGACCCAGTCGGTGGCCGATGCCTATGGACCGCAAGCCACGCCACACGTCTTCATCTTCGACCAGAGTCGGTATCTACGGTATGAAGGTCGTTTCGATAACAGCTACCGCATCGAGAAAGTCAAGACACATGACGCGCAGAACGCGATTGATGCGCTGTTGGCGGGTAAGCCGGTGCCGGTGACACATACGGCCGTGTTTGGCTGCTCGACAAAATGGAAAGACAAGGAACCATTGCGCGAGGCCAATCAGGAAAAGATAGAGGCGCAGCCAGTTAGCGTGGAACTCGTCGATGCCGCAGGGTTGAAAAAGCTGCGTGCGAATGCCGGTGACAACTACACCCTCGTCAGCTTTTGGGCGACGTGGTGCGGCTCCTGCGTTGAGGAATTCTCCGATCTGCAGGACACGTTTCGCATGTACGACGACCGAGGATTTCAGCTGGTGACCGTATCGGCAAATACACCGGATGAAAAAGCGGGCGTGCTGCGGTTCTTACAGCGGAAACACGCCACCAGTCGCAACCTGCTATTCGCATCCGACAATACCGAGGCGCTGCAGGCAGCGTTCGATCCGCAGTGGCAGTCGGCTGTGCCGTACACGGTTTTGCTGGCTCCGGGCGGGAAGATTCTCTACAGTACCGTCGGGTCGGTCGACATTCTGGAATTGCGGCGTAAAATTCTGGCGGCGATGCCTTCCGATTATATTGGCTTCAACAAATACTGGATGGGGAACTGATCGGCAATGGGCGCGACGATGCATGTTTATACCAGGAAACGTCCGGATTCTGGTTGCCGCGCAATGGCTGTCATTGCCACCACAGCGGCGCTGGCGATCGGGATGAGCGGTTGTGCACAGAAGAAGGTTGCCGCCACGATCCCTCCAGCGGCTGCGACTGCACCCACGCTGGCAGGGACCTCGGGTCCAGTCTGCCCGCCGGAAGTCGCACAGGCATTTCCGCCAAATCCGGCGCCGCGGCTTGTCGAGTACTTCTTCCTGGATAAGGGCAAGCACTACGCGAACTACGCGACGCAAATCAATTTTGGAAAGATGACGCACCTGAATCTCGCATTCGGAGTTCCGCCGAAGTGCGACGACGTCTGTAGCGCGAGCAGCGACATGACGTTTTCCATTCCCGGTCAAAATGATGCCGATATCGCAGCGATTGTGTCAGCTGCGCATGCAGCGGGCGTGAAGATCATTCTATCGATTGGCGGTGGGGGTGGCGATCAGAGAATCATTCAGTTTTACAATGCTGGACTATCGAGCGAGTTGGTGAACTCCCTGGACAAGTTTGTTGCGGAGTATGGATTCGATGGGATCGATCTGGACATCGAAGACTCCAGCAATATGGGCGCGCCGTTTGGCACGTTTGTGAATGCGTTGATGGCGAAATTTCATCCAGAGGGGAAGATTGTCACGGCTGCGGTTGCGAAATATCTGCAGAGTTCCATGCCCGAAGCGGCATTACATCAGTTCGACTTCATCAATGTGATGACGTATTCGTCCTATGACCAGGCGCTGAGTTCACTGCAGTTTTATTCCGTGGATGAAAAGATCGCGAGGTACAAGATTATTCTGGGCGTACCGTTTTTTGGCTCGATCGCGGATGATTCAAAAGAAGAGAGCTACCAAACAATTCTGGCCGCTTATCCAAACGCGTGGAAGGTAGATCTAGTCGGAGGTGGTCCGCTCGACGATGGGCAGGCATTTCGCTATGCCGGTGAGGCAACGATGGCGCGCGAGACATTGCTGGGCGAGCAATATGGCGGTGTGATGCTCTGGTCGATCCTGGGGGATGCCGCGGCGCCGCATTCACTGTTGACCATCATTCAGAACAACCTGAACACGAGCCACGCGGCGCAGGCGGCGGGGAATCCATAGCCACGGTTTCGGTGGTGCTCCAGCGAGTCGTTATTTTGTGCGTCCGCCTAGCCACAATAACGCGTTCTCAAAGAAACGATCCTGTACCGCGCTGGTGAGAATTTTGTTGCCGTGGCCCATGTTGGTGTAGATCATTTTGTACTTTGTGTTGGTCCACGTGACAGGAACGTCGCCGCCTATAAGCGTGTCTTTGAACCCGATTGGGTAGTTCGACGGCGCGAGCGTCATCAGCACCTTGATACCCGGAGTGTCGCGGGGGTCAGGCTTCCAGCTATACCACTCGTTCGCAGGTGACAAAAAACTATGCGGCAGGCCTTTCACAATGGGACTGGTCGGATCGTCGATGTTGAGAGTGGCAGGCAACGGCGGCCAGCTGTTGCCGGAAAATACCGTTCCTAGAAAATCAGCAAACCAGGGCCAGACAGCTCGATTATCCATCCAACCGGCGATATGAAAGCCCAGCCATGCACCGCCATGTTCCATGTAATTTTGGAAAGCGGCGCGCTGTGCGGGCATGGATGGCGCTTCATCCAGCCACAGGACAACCTGATACTGTTTCAGAGTAACCGGATTCATGTCATTCCAATTGGAAGTCGCCTTGAAGTCGAAGTGATCGCGCTTTGCCATTCTCTGGAAAAACGGGATTGCCTGCATGGCGAAATCGACGTGATCCAGTTCGACGTTGGTGGAGTAGAAGGCGAGAACATGAAAGGTTCGAGTCTGGGCGAAGGCCGTGACTCCCGAGCAGGCCAGAAGCGCGAGCTGGCAGAAGGTGTAGAAGCGGCGAATCACGTCTCAGCCTTTCCTGGGCAGTAGCGGAACGTGGTGGGCGGTTCGACAGACAACTTTCTAACGAGGGATAATTTAGTCCACAACGAGGTTTTATCACAACATGAGTTGTTTCGAACGATGGTGTTCTTCGCTTTGTGAAGACCTGCGACCCCGCCATACTCTGTGCATGGGCGTTGCGCTGGGTGCGCTCACGCTGGTGGCGATGTGTCCCCAGGGTTGGGCCGAGACCGATGCAGTGCAAGGCAGAACGATCACGCGTCGAGCTGTTGTTGTGAATCCGGCGACCCATAAGGTGTATGCGGTTGATGAGGGCGCGGGCACCGTGAAAGTGATCGATGAAAGGACGGGTGACATCCGCACGGTGAAGGTGGGACAGAAGCCGATCGCCATAGCGATTAACCCTAAGACAAACCGAATTTATGTCGCGAACACGGGCAGTGGATCGATCAGTGTGATCGATGGCCGCCGAGACGTGGTGATTGCAACGGTGAAGGGCGAGGCACAACCTTATGTGCTGGCGGTCAACGATGTAACGAACAAAGTGTATGTGGCCAATACCTATAGTGACATGGTGACGGTCATTGACGGTGTGACAAATACCGCCCACGCATTGAAGGCTGGCAGCGCGGACGGAATTGCGATTGATCCGCGTAACAACACGATCTTTTTGATGACTTACGAGGACCCTAACGTCCGGGTTGTTGACGGCGCAACAGAAAAAATAACCAAGGTTTCGGTGGGAACGCATTTATGGGGAATGATTTTCGATCCCTCGACGAATACGCTGTACCTGGGGCATACGGGAACTGCCGATCTAGTCATGATGAATGAGAAGACCCACGCTCTGCATACAATTTCTGTGGGCGCGATTCCTTGCGCGGTTGCGGTCGATGCAGTGACCCACCGGATATACGTGGTGAACTACGGAGACCAAACTGTCAGCGTTATCGACACCGCAGAAGGCAAGGTGATCGCCACGCTTCCAGTCGGTAAACATCCGCAGTCAGTCGCGGTGGATCCGGAACATAGTCGCATTTATGTTGCTAACGTTCACGGTAACAGCGTGACCGTGATTGATGGGGCGACTAACAAAGTAATGGGCACAGTGCGCGCGGGTAGGAATCCGTACGCGCTCGCGATCGATCCGTCGACCCGGCATATTTATGCGGCGAATTATGGCGAACCTTCCGTCACCACGATTGATGTCGCGCTCGCATCGGCGGCAAAATAGGCAGCATCGTGCGAGGATTGCTGAGAACGCCCGTGATGCGAGATGGAGGTCGGAAATGATCGAAATAATCCACAGCCAGGGACAATCCTAAACAACATCAAACTAAACACTCCTTCGTATTGCCGGTTTTGCCGTAAAATAGCCAGTTCGCCACACGTATTCAAAGAGTACGGCGATAGCTGACGCAATCCGATCTGAAGAGGATCCAAAATGGCAGCAACCCGCACCGTCACCGCAACCAAAACGCCGGTTGAGACCCACGGGCTTTCGCCCGAGAAGATGATTCAGATGTACCGGCTGATGTATCAGTCCCGCCGGATCGACGACCGCGAAATCATGCTGAAGCGTCAACAGAAGATCTTCTTTCAAATCTCGGGCGCGGGTCATGAGGCACTATCGGTGGCGGCGGGAATGGCGCTGCGGTCGGGGTATGACTGGTTCTATCCGTATTATCGCGACCGTGGATTATGCCTGGCGGTGGGAATGACGGCGGAAGAGATGTTGCTGGCTGGGGTAGGCGCAGAGGCAGACCCGGGAAGCGGTGGGCGGCAGATGCCTTCCCATTGGGCGAGCCAGCGTTTGAACCTGGTGACCCAGTCGTCGCCAACAGGATCGCAGTGTCTGCAAGCAGTCGGCTGCGCCGAGGCCGGACGCTACTTCAATCATCATCCGGAAGCTGCCAAAAAGCCGGAACTCGCGGAGGGAGACAAAGATTATCGCTCCTATAAAAATGTGGTGTATCACGCCGACGAAGTGGTGTATTGCTCGCTGGGCGATGGAGCCACCAGCGAGGGGGAATTCTGGGAGGCAATGAATTCTGCCGCGAATTTGAAACTGCCGGTATTGTTTGTGGTGCAGGACAATGGGTACGCGATTTCAGTCCCGGTTGAAGTGAATACGGCGGGCGGGAATATCTCAAAGCTGGTTGCGAACTTTCCTAACTTCTTCTTTGCCGAGATTGATGGTACCGATGCGATTGAGTGCCACAAGACCATGCAGGAGGCGGTTGATTATTGCCGAGCGGGGCATGGGCCGGCGTTTGTGCATGGCCACGTGACCCGGCCGTATTCACACTCGCTGTCCGATGACGAACGTTACTATCGATCGGAAGCCGAGCGTGAAGCCGATGCCATGCGTGATCCGCTGCCCAAGTTACAAATGCGGATCTTGCGTGAGGGAATTCTGGATGAAGCTGGGATCACGCGGCTGGAGCAGGCGGTGGATGAAGAGATTCGCACTGTCACCGAAGTTGTGCTGCGATCTCCGTTTCCCGCGGCCGACAGTATTTATAAGCACGTGTACTCCGAGGACCTGGATCCGACGGCAGACTCGTTTTCAAAGGAACCGAGCCCGCGCGCGGAAGATCCGTCGCGCCCGGTTGCGGAGCGCACCATGGCAGATCTGATTAATGCCTGCCTACACGACGAAATGAAGCGCGACGAACGGGTCGTAGTTTTTGGCGAGGATGTGGCGGACTGCAGTCGCGAAGGATCTCTGGAAGAGGCCGGAATGAAGGGGAAGGGCGGGGTGTTCAAGCTGACCAGCGGGCTGCAGCGCGAATTTGGTTCCGATCGCGTCTTCAATTCTCCCCTGGCCGAGGCCAACATTGTTGGCCGAGCTTTGGGGATGGCTACCCGCGGAATGAAACCTGTCGCGGAGATTCAGTTTTTCGACTACATCTGGCCCGCCATGCATCAACTGCGCAATGAACTGCCTCTGATTCGCTGGCGCAGCAATGGAACCTTCTCCAGTCCAGCCGTGATTCGCGTGGCCACGGGGGGTTATCTGACGGGCGGCGCGATTTATCATTCGCAATCGGGCGAGAGCATTTTTACACATACGCCCGGAATACGCGTTGTGTATCCTTCGAATGCTTTGGACGCGAACGGCCTGCTGCGGACCGCGATTCGTTGCGACGATCCTGTGTTATTTCTGGAACACAAGCGACTGTATCGCGAGACCTATGGCCGCGCTGTGTATCCAGGGCCGGATTTCACGGTTCCGTTTGGCAAAGCAAAAATTGTGCGGCCAGGCAGGCAATTGACGGTGATCACATTCGGTGCGGTGGTTACGCGAGCGCTACAGGCCGCACAACGTGCCGAGCGCGAAAATGGTCTGGATGTGGAATTGGTCGATCTCCGTTCACTGAATCCATACGATTGGGATGCCATTGCAACCTCTGTTCGCAAGACCAGTCGCGTGCTTGTTGCGTATGAGGACATGCGCAGCTGGGGATATGGAGCGGAGATTGCTGCGCGCATTGCCGATGAACTGTTTGACGATCTCGATGCCCCGGTACGCCGCATCGCATCAAAAGACGTCTTCGTCGCCTACCAGCCAACGCTGGAAGACGCAATTCTGCCGCAGCCGGAAGATATCCGCAAAGCGATGGTCGAGCTGGCCGCGTATTAATGCGCCGCGTCGCGGGTCGCGGTGGTGTGGGGATTTCGCTGAGCGTCCTGGACGATGGTTCCTTGATGGTAGCCAATCTTCCAGCCTTCTTTTGTCTCGTCGCTTTGATCCTGTTGGAAGCGCTCCTCCAGCATGCCCAGGACGTACCTTCTGTTGTAGCGGCGCCCGAGGCACCTACTTACCAATAATCCCTTGTCGTCATGTTTTCGAAGTCGGCGCGCATTGTGCCAAACTCCGGACGATGAAAGATCGGATCGCGGCGGATTAACTGCGCGAGGATATCGTCAAGTGCGGAATCGGTAACCGGGTGTGGCTCGGTGGAATCATTTGAGGCTCCGGATATTGCAGTGTACGAGATTTCTGTCACACGAAAAGAACGATGCCGCGCATCCAAACCTTACAGATGATGGAGACTGCCACACGATATTCTGTGAGATAGCGGGGACTGAACCTGTGGCGAAATCGAAAGCAGCCACTCCGGCACGAAGCAAGAAAAACGCTGGCGCAGGCAAACCTCTGCGCGCGGAACCAATGGCGCAGAGCCCCGCCACCGAGGATTCCTTCGATCCGCTTTCGCTGTTCCATCCTGCTACCGCAGCCTGGTTGCGAGCGGTCTTTGAGCGTCCCACGACCCCGCAACGCCTGGGCTGGCCGGCAATTGCGAAGGGCGATTCGACGCTGATCCTGGCGCCGACTGGAACGGGCAAAACGCTGACGGCGTTCTTGTGGTGCATCGACAAACTGATGCTGCAACCGGCGCCTGCCGACGCTGACGGATGTCGAGTGATCTATATCAGTCCACTAAAGGCACTGGCTGTCGATGTGGAGCGGAACCTGCGTTCGCCGTTGGCGGGAATCAAGCAGATGGCGGAACAAGCAGGAGTGCCGGTCCGTGAACCGCGGATCAGCGTGCGCACGGGAGATACTCCGCAGACGGAACGAGCACGGTTTCGCCGCGATCCTGCGGAAATTTTAATCACCACGCCGGAGTCGCTGTACCTGTTGTTGACCAGCGATGCGGCCGTTTCGCTGCGTTCCGTCGAGACTGTCATTGTCGATGAGATTCACGCGCTGGTCCCTACGAAGAGAGGCGCCCATCTTGCAGTGTCTCTGGAGCGCTTGCAAGCGTTGGTGGGCCGTCCAATTCAGCGGATCGGACTGTCGGCAACCCAGCGACCACTGGAGGAGGTGGCGCAATTTCTCGGCGGCGTGGAGGTTCCGACGGAGGCGACGGGTCGAGTTGCTACTCCGGAAGCGAAGCGGGATTTGGTGAGCGAAAACGTGGAAGCGCTGGGCGCGCTCGAGCCGGAGTGGCTGGCGAATTCTCCTGATATTTCAAGCCCCGGCACGCCACAGTTTCGATCGGTCACCATCATCAACGCAAGCGAACCGAAGCGGCTGGATCTCCGCATCGAAGTTCCCGTTGAAGATATGGCGCGCCTGGGTCAGCCGGAAGAATTGCCCAGTGGACCGGCATCGCAAGGACCGAAGCGCACCTCAATTTGGACCGCGATTCACCCGCGATTGCTGGAGTTGATTCGCGAAAAGCAATCCACGCTGATCTTTGTGAACAGTCGCCGCGTGGCGGAGCGGTTGGCGGGTGCGCTGAATGATTTAGCACAGGAATCGATTGCGCGGGCCCACCATGGTTCGCTGGCTGCTTCACAGAGGTCCGAGATCGAAGAGCTGCTGAAAGCGGGCCGCATTCGTGCGCTGGTTGCGACTTCGTCATTGGAACTGGGCATCGATATGGGAGCGGTTGACCTGGTGATTCAGATCGAGGCGCCACCTTCGATTGCGAGCGGGATGCAGCGCATCGGTCGTGCCGGGCACCATGTGGGAGCCGTCAGCGACGGAATCATCTTTCCAAAATTTCGCGCGGACCTGATCGCATGCGCAGCGGCAACAAGGGCTATGCATGAGGGGCTGGTGGAGTCGACACGGTATCTGCGCAATCCCCTGGATGTGCTGGCGCAACAGATCGTTGCGATTGTGGCAGAGCCGCCAGGAAAGCCACGCGCTATCAGGCCAGGTGGAAAGAAGTTGGCTTCACGCTCATCTACACCGGATTCACCGGATGAAGACCGAGAGAGTGTTCCGGTCGACTACGACTCATTGCACCGATTGATCGCAAGCTCCGCGCCGTTTGCCACGCTGAGTCGAGCGGCATTCGACGGCGTGCTGGACATGCTCTCCGGGCGCTATCCATCGGACGAGTTTGCGGAGTTGCGTCCTCGCATCACATGGGATCGCGTGCGTAATACATTGACGCCGCGACAGGGCGCCAAGAGCCTGGCAATTTTGAATGGCGGGACGATTCCAGATCGCGGCTTGTACGGGGTGTTTCTTTCCAGCTCAAAAGACAAGCCGGTGCGCGTGGGAGAACTGGATGAAGAAATGGTGTTTGAAAGCCACGGCGGCGACACGTTTGTTCTGGGCGCAACCACGTGGCGGATCGATGAGATCACGCACGATCGCGTTCTTGTTTCTCCTGCGCCGGGCGAACCGGGAAAGATGCCGTTCTGGCATGGAGAGGGCCCTGGTAGGCCGCTGGAATTCGGGCGGCGTATTGGAGCCATGGTGCGAGAGTTACGTGGCATGGAGCGAAACGCCGCTGTCAGCCGCCTGTCTCGCGAACACGATCTGGACCCGCAGGCGGCGGACAACCTGATGCGATTCCTGGTCGATCAGGAGATTGCGACGACCGAGGTTCCGGATGATCGCACCATTGTGATTGAACGATGCCGCGATGAGCTGGGCGATTGGCGTGTCTGCGTGCTGACGCCGTTTGGCAGCCGTATCCATTCACCGTGGGCGATGGCGGTAAGTGGACGATTGCATGCTGCGGGTCACGTCGACATTGAGACGCTGTGGACCGATGACGGGTTCGTGCTGCGCTTTCCCGAGACGGATGAGCCTCCAGATGCCGAAGTGTTGATGCTCGATCCTACGGAAGCCACGGACTTGGTGCTGCGGCAGTTGGGATCGACGGCGTTGTTTGCGGCGAAGTTCCGTGAGAGCGCAGCCCGGGCACTGCTATTGCCTCGACGCCGCGCGCAAGGGCGCGCTCCGCTGTGGCAGCAACGCAAGCGTGCCTACGATTTGCTGACGGTGGCATCGCGGTACGCGTCATTTCCCATGCTGCTGGAGGCCTATCGAGAGACTCTGCGCGATGTGTTCGACATGCCTGCATTTCTTGAGGTGCTGCGCGGCATCGCGAGCCGCAGCATTCGTGTGCACGTGGCGGATACGCGCACGCCGTCGCCGTTCGCGTCCTCGTTGTTGTTCGGGTACGCGGCCAACTTTATCTATGACGGCGATGCTCCGTTGGCGGAGCGACGGGCGCAGGCTCTCACCATCGATCAGGATCAATTGCGTGATCTGATGGGCGACGCGGACCTGCGTGAGTTGCTGGATGCCGCCGCAATCGAAGAAGTGGAGGAGCAACTGCAGGCGCTCGCCGAAAATTATCGAGCGAAGAGTGTGGATGGTGTCCACGATCTGCTGCTGCGGTTGGGGGATCTCAGTCGCGCCGACCTTGTGCGTCGGACTGTTGGGTTGGACATAGACGCGGCTGCGGCGAAGTTGATTCGGGCGCGGCGGGCCCTTGAAGTGCAACAACTCGGTGAAAAGCGGCTGATTGCCATCGAGGATGCAGCCAAGTTCCGCGATGCTTTCGGGATTCCATTGCCGCCGGGGGTGCCGAAAGCATTCCTTGAGCCGGTAGTTGAGCCGCAGTTAGAGCTTCTAAAACGCTATGCACGTACGCACGCGCCGTTTACTGCCGATGAGGCTGCCATGCGCTTTGGATGGAATCCTCAAACGGTGCAAAGCCGGCTTCGTGCTTTGGTTCACGCAGGCCGTCTGGTGGAAGGCAATTTTCGGCCCGGTGGAATCCATCGCGAATGGTGCGATGCCGAGGTGTTGCGGACGATACGACGCAAGTCTCTTGCGCGATTGCGCAAGCAAGTGGAACCCGTCGAGCAGCAAACGCTGGCGCGTATGGCGACTCACTGGCATGGATGTCTTCATCGTCGGCGCGGGTTGGACGCAGTGCTGGATGCGATTGACCAATTACAAGGGGCTCCTTTGGCGGCTTCTGTGATCGAGCGGGAGATATTGCCGGCTCGCGTCGCGGGATATCAAACGAGCAACCTGGATACCTTGATCGGCGCCGGCGAAGTGGTGTGGTGCGGGGTCGAGCCGATTGGCGAAACGGATGGGCGCATCGCGCTGTACCTTGCCGACAAGATCGCCGAACTGCACGCGCCGGCAACCGCGAAGCTGCTGACCGATCCCTCGGAGAATCCACTGGGCGAAAAGCAACAGCAAATCCTCGGATTGCTGGCGTCGCGCGGCGCAATGTTTTTTTCCAGTTTGCATGAAGCGCTCGGCGGAGGATTTCCCGGTGAGACGATCGATGCGCTATGGGGTTTGGTATGGACCGGACGGGTCACGAATGACACGTTTCATGCGCTGCGCGCGTACATGGCGCGGCGAGCGACTACTCGGAGTCCTTCACGGCAGCATGTGCAGTCCAATTTTCGTTCGCGTCGTACGTTAGCGCCGAGTGCGCAAGGTCGCTGGACCCTTGTGGATGCCGCCGAGTCCGATCCGATGTCGCCGACACTTCGAAGCCACGCGGTTGCATTGCAGTTGCTGAAACGGCATGGCGTCGTTACTCGCGAGACCATGGGCCTGGAGAATATTGCGGGTGGTTTTAGCGCGGTATATGACGTGCTGAAGGCTCTTGAGGAAGCTGGCCGCGTGCGCCGCGGATATTTTGTGGCTGGGTTGGGTGGAGCACAATTTGCGCTGCCTTCCGCGATCGATTTGTTGCGCTCATTGCGATCCGATCGTACTCCAGAAAAATCTGAGATGCTGTGCCTGGTCGCGACCGACCCGGCGAACCTTTATGGTTCAGTGTTGCGTTGGCCCTCCGCTCCAACCGTTGCGGAGGTCGCCGATTCAAGTCAGAACATGATGGAGAGCGAACCGGCAAGAGAAGGGAACACGCGAGTGTTGGCGAGAGCTGTGGGAGCTCGCGTCATTCTGCGAAATGGCGAACTTGCCGGCTATATGCGACGAAATAATCCGAACCTGATTGTCTTCCTCCCTGCTGATGAACCGGATCGGAGCCATGCGGCTCGCGATCTGGCAAATTTTCTGGTCGAGCTGGGACAGCAGGATTTGCAGGTTCAGGGTTCGGGCCGCCCTGCAGGATTGCTGCTGGCAACTGTGAACGACGTTCCGATCGCGGAGCACTTTCTCGCTCGTTTTTTGTTAGACGCGGGCTTCCACGCGTCACCGATGGGCTTCCATCTGCGCCGTGCGCTGCTGTCTCCAATAGTTAAGGAAACTGCGGCGACTCTGCCGTCGCGCGAGGTGCAATAGGAGTGCCAGAGGGAGACACCATATTTCGCTCGGCGCGTGCGTTGAACCGCGTGCTGGCAGGAAAAATCGTAACCCGATTTGAAACAGCTTATGCTCACCTGGCGAACGTCGATGACGACAAGAAAATTTCTGGGCGTACCATCGAGCGGGTCGAACCGCGAGGCAAATGGTTGCTGATGTATTTCTCCGGCGATTTGATCCTGGTGACGCACATGCGGATGAATGGGTCATGGCATCTTTATCGAGCAGGGGAGCGATGGCGGCGGCCACGGCGGGATATGCGTATTGTGATTGAGACCGCGGATTGGACGGCAGTGGGATTTGCCGTTCCCGTCGCGGAGTTTCATTCTGCGGCATCGTTGCTGCGAAAGACAATGATTCCTGCATTAGGTCCGGACTTGCTAGAGAAAGACTTTAACGTTGCCGGAGTCATCGCCACCATGCGCCAACATGCCGATGAGCAGATTGCCGAGGTCTTGCTGGAGCAGCGAGTGATGGCGGGAATTGGGAATGTCTACAAGTCTGAAACTTGTTTCATCTGCGGAGTGAACCCGTTCCGCGAGGCTCGGACGCTCGATGCCGGCCAACTCGAGCAGCTGGTTTTTGCGGCCAGGAAATTTCTCGCATTGAACGTTGCAGAAGACGCGGACGGAGAAATCTCAACCTACGCGGGGCTGCGACGCACCACTCGTACCGCCGACCAATCCGCGCGCTTATGGGTGTATGGGCGTCGCGGTAAACCCTGTCGGCGTTGTGGCACCTCCATCGAAATGCGCAAGCAGGGCGCGGGCGCACGAACCACCTTCTGGTGCCCATCCTGCCAGCCCATCCAATAAAAAGACCTCACTCGCACAGCCGACGCGTCGTGCGCCACTGTGACTGGAACACACAGCAGCTGCGACGCGGAGCTGCGAGTACTTTATGGCCTCGAGAACCATCCCGTCCGCGTTAACGAGCCGTTTCAGATGCTCAGACTGCTTGAGAACGATCGTGCCGAAACAGCTGTGGCGCATAGAAAATTCACTCGGAGCGCAAGAAGATTTGGGACCGGTTTTCCTCGGACATTTATCAAATGTTCTTGCGATCACCGCCAAAACACTGCATAATCGTGACGAGAGACGGTACCTGCGAGCACTGATCTGTGACCCGATATAGCCGTCAAGATGTATTGCGAATCCTGCAAGTGTCCGCGCGCCAACTGCAAGGTTGGGAGCGGGCTGGGCTAGTCGATTCTCTCGAAACCTACACCTTTCAGCAGCTTTCCCAACTAAGGAAACTTCGCCTTCTGTCGCTGCAGCGGATTAAAAGCTCGCGCATTTCTGCGTCTGTCGCAGCCATGCAGCGAGTTTCCGGAATGAGCAACCCCCTGCTGGAAGCCGGCATGGTATACGGCGGCAGCCGAGTTGTTTTTCGTCACGAGGGAGCGATTGTCGATCCGCTGTCGAGGCAGTTGGTCTTCGATTTCGAGGGCCGGAGTCCGGAGAGTGTCTGTACCGTCGTTGGGGAAGTCGCGCATCAGCGTTTCCGGGAATCACAGGCGGCGGAGCTTTTTTATGAAGCGGTGCGGATGGAAGATGAGCAGGGTTTGCTGGGGCGCGTGATCGAGCTGTATCAACATGCGATCGAACTGCATCCCGGCCATGCGGCTGCGTTGATTAATCTGGGGACAATCTATTACAACCAGCGGCAATATCAACAAGCGGAACAGGTCTATCGGCGAGCCACCGAGGCCGACCCGAACTATGCGCTGGCATTTTTCGATCTGGGCAATGCGCTCGACGAACTACAGCGCCTGACCGAAGCAATTGACGCCTATAAAGCCGCTATCCGAATCATCCCAAGGTACGCGGACGCACACTACAACCTGGCGCTGGCATATGAGCGCATCGGGGAGCATCGCCGCGCTTTGCCACACTGGATGACTTACAGCCGGCTGGATCCGAGCGGACCGTGGTCGAACCATGCGCGCGGACAGGCTCGGCGACTCATTGAGGCCGACCATCTATTTATCGTCTTCCGTCGCTAGACGCAGCTGTCATTATGCCGAATGCGAATCGGCTTGCTGCAATCGCCAAATCAGATACGGCACGGCTGTCATAGACAGAAGGATCAGGGAATGCAGCAAGCCGTAAGGATTGCCCTGGACGATCGGCGCCAGTGTAAAGCCCATGCTGACATGCGCAAGTTCTCCAGGTGCTACGGGCGGATGGGTGTGCACCTGCCCTGTACCGCCCAGGAAAGCGATGAGAACCAAACCGACGAGAGGCCAGATCGCTTTCAATCGTTGGCGAATGGCAACCAGCCCAATGCCCCAACCGACAAGTACCGGCGCGAAGAAATAGATCGACCTGCCAATTTGAAAATAGATATTCGCAAAATCGAATAGTCGGTAGTGTCTCGTGCCAAATGGAGTCACGGCTCCGGGGAGGAATATATTCCACCCGGACCACAGGATGAACAAGGCAACGGCCCACTCTGCTGCTAGAACCAATGCGGGTGCCAGGCTGAACATCGCCCAAGGTGCACGAGCACACCAGGATTGGAATTGGCGCTGCTCGATCATCGCTGTGGCCAGGTCATCCATGCTTCCGAGCCGGGAAAAGGCCGCCGATTCTGCGTCTGCTGCACTGTGTCCCGCACGCACCTCTTCTGTCTTCAAATCTGCCAAATGGTCGCTGAGCTCGCCCACGTACCTGCGCACATGTCTTGGCGCGACGCCGGCGCGCAGCAATCGTTCGCGCAGTTCATGAAATGGCTTTGGCATGTTGTCCTCCCGTTAGCATGGTTTGAATCGCTGTCGCTAGGTTGTTCCAGGTTTGGGACAGATTGACCAGCCTGCGCGAACCCGCGGCTGTAACGGAATAATAGATTCGCCTTCGCCCCTTGACCGTTTTGCGCCGGGATCGGAGGGCTCCGTCCTGCTCCAGACCATGCAGTACCGGATAGACCACTCCTTCTCCGATGGCAATCACAGCATCGGTGCGTTCGCGGATGGCCTGCACGATTTCATAGCCGTACATCTCCTCTTGCTGCAGGAGTCGAAGGATCAGAAGTTCGGGAACGCCATTCATGAAATTCGGATTGGTTTCTCGTGCCCTCATCATGGATCATGATACCTCGTAGTTCAATGTATTGCAATCCTGTTTTTACGATTGCCAGTCAAGCTCGAAATATCGGCACTGTCACCGACTCATAGGCGAACCTGGAGTGCGCACGATGTGGCAGTGCCCGGACCGGTGTTGGCATGCTTGCTAAAATTGAATCTGTCATGCCAGCCACCTCGACTCTTTCTCCTGAAGTTCTTGCGAAATATGAGCCGGTCATCGGCTTGGAAGTGCATGTCCAACTGCTGACGGAAACGAAGGCATTTTGCGGCTGTTCGAGTCGCTTTGGCTCCGCGCCCAACACGCAGGTGTGCCCGGTTTGCCTGGGATTGCCCGGCGCTCTGCCGGTTTTGAACCGGCGTGCGGTGGAATTTGCGACGCTGGCCGCGATGGCGCTGCATTGCGAGATCAAGGAAACCTCGATCTTTGCGCGCAAAAACTATTTCTACCCTGACCTGCCGAAGGGCTATCAGATTTCTCAATTCGACAAGCCGCTGGGTGAACACGGCTGGATCGATGTGCCAGCGTCGGCAGGGGGGACCAAGCGCATTGGCATCACGCGGCTGCACATGGAAGAGGACGCGGGCAAGAGCATGCACGAAGGGTTCCACGATTCGCGCGAGAGAACATACATTGACCTGAATCGATGTGGCACGCCGCTGGTGGAAATTGTCAGCGAGCCCGACATTCGCTCCGCCGAGGAAGCCTACGAATATCTGACCCTCATCAAGGAGATTCTGCTGTACACGGCTGTGAGCGATTGCAATATGGAAGAGGGCTCGCTGCGTTGTGATGCCAACGTCAGCGTGCGATTGAAGGGTGCGGAGAAATTCGGCACCAAGGCGGAAGTGAAAAATGTAAACAGCTTTCGCTTCGTTCGCGCCGCGCTGGAATATGAAATCGAGCGGCAGGTAGAAGTGATCGAGGGGGGCGGGCGCGTGGTGCAGGAGTCGCGGCTCTATAACTCCGCCGAAGGCCGCACCTACTCGATGCGCTCGAAGGAGCAGGCGCACGATTACCGGTATTTTCCCGATCCGGACCTGCCGCCGCTCGTGGTCAGTCCAGCCTGGCAGGAAGAGATTCGCGCCACTATGCCTGAATTGCCGGAAGCGCGCCGCGAACGCATGATTGCGGAGTACGAAATTACTGCACAGGACGCGCAGGTGCTGACCAGCAGCCGCGCCTTCGCCGATCAGTTTGAGCAAGCGGCTAAGGCGGCGAAAAGTCCAAAGCGCGTGGCTAACCTGGTGCAAGGCGAACTGCTAGGACGGTTGAGAGCAGCGGGATTAGAACTAGCGCAATCGCCCATCTCCATGCAGGGAATTGCACAAGCGGCAGATCTGGCGGAAAGCGGTGCGGTTTCCAGCAAGATGCTGAAGCAACTCTTCGACCGATGCTTCGAGACGGGCGAGGATTTTGCAGTCGTGTACGAACGCGAGAAGCCGCAACAAATCAGCGATTCCGGCGCACTCGAAAAGATGATCGACGAGGTAATCGCCGCCAATCCGAAGCAGGTGGAGCAATACCGCAGCGGCAAAAAGACGGTATCTGCATTCTTCGTCGGTCAGGTGATGAAACTGTCCAAAGGGCAGGCCAATCCCGCTCTGCTGAATGAGCTGGTCACAAGGAAACTGGATGGCTGAGAGTTCGACAAAAGCGGAAGTGAGGGAAGTGGTCGCGGCAGATACGGAGCGAACCTATGCAGCGTTTTGCGTGCTGCGCGAGGGGCGTCCAGTGATGGCAAGCATCCACAGCTTCACGGATTGGGTGAACCAGCACCAGCGCCCGGAGGGCTATCGTGTCGTTGGCGCGTTTCTGCCGGGAGAGGCAGATGCCGTGGCGGCTGCTGGCTTTCGGGTTCTCCACCAGCTTTCGAAAGCGCGTTTTCTTTACGTGGACGACCTGGTCACGCTGCCGACTCATCGTTCCAGCGGATATGCCGGGATGGTTTTCGATTGGTTAGTTCAGGAGGCTCGCCGCCAGAACTGCGAGCAACTGCATCTCGACTCGGGACACCAGCGCTTCGATGCGCATCGCTTCTACTTGAAGCGCGGCATGATCATGAACGCTCATCATTTCAGCATGAATGTGTGATCGGGAACAGGGATCTCACCAATTCATTGACTCAGAAAATAGAAAATTCTTCGGCCATTCGGTGTAATAGCAGTGTTCGCGCGACGTGCTGCTGAGGTTGAGATTGCGGGGACCGTTGGAATCTTTCTACAGCATCCTATACAGCTTCATCCGCATTCCGTTTCCCGAGGACGTCGATCGCCAGCGGAATGGTCGTGATTGCCCCCACAAAAACGAGGGCCCACCCGGCCGCCTTCCGCTGATCGTCGTCGAGTCTGGTAGAAAGCAGAAGTCCGATCCCAACACCCAGCGCAACGCGCGTACCTGCAAGCAACATGATTTCAGCAAGTGTGAACTTACGTTCGAACATGCCTTCAATCTACTCGCTTTCCCTCATTGGCGTTGCACAAGTAAACGATCGTGCGACGTGATTGGCCGAGAGGTATCGGTGCGCCGCATTCCCAGCGATTTTCGGCTACTCTATTGCCTCGGAAAATAGAAAATCCTTCGGCCAGTCGGTTTTGTAGCCCGCTTCCCGCAGCAGACTACTCAACTGCGCCCAATGACGCATGGAATGTAGTTGGATATGGGTAAACAGTTTGCGGCGCGAGGCATGCAGCGTTCCCGCGGAAACAGTTTGCAGCGGGATGACTTCAAGCAATGCAGCATCGTTGGCGGTTGAAAGAAAGTTGTGCAGATTCAGTCTCGCTTGCGCATGGACGGCCATTAAGTCGTCCAATGAGCCAACAGGAATTGCGTCGTAGGACGTCACTTCTTCGCCGAGGAGCCGTTGTGAATGACGCAATTCCACCGCAAAGATGTGTTTCAGCAGCCCGCGAACCGTGTCGCTCTTGTAGATCGAGCAGGGAACATCAAGCGCGGCAGGATGATTTGCGAACCATGCCTGCCATTTTTCCGTGGCGGCTTCATTGTCCACCAGCAACTCTTCCAGCGTGATCGCCGCTATTGTCATTGTTTCTCCTTGGTCTTCATCAAAGCGCGGTGGGCGATGTCGTGCCGAAAATACATTCCGTCGAAGTGAATTCTCTGCAGAGCCTCGTACGCCCGATCGCAGGCCAACTGCAAAGTATCCGCGACCGCTGTCACGGCCAGAACGCGCCCTCCCGCGGTGACAATATTGCCATCTCGCAAGGCCGTGCCGGCATGAAACACGGTGACACCTTCAATCGCTGCAGCTTCATCGAGGCCGGTGATCGCGTGGCCAGTCTGCACGCTTCCCGGATATCCCTGGGACGCGGCAATCACAGTAACGGCGGGTTCGCTCCGCCACTGGAGCTCCACCGTATCCAGATTTCCCTCGACGGCTGCGTTCATCGCCTTCAGTAATTCGCCGTCGGCCAAGCGAGGAAGAATCGCTTCGGTCTCTGGATCTCCAAACCGCGTGTTGAATTCCAGCAGCATAGGGCCGCGAGCTGTCATCATCAGACCGCAATAGAGAACGCCACGGAAGGGCGCGCCTTCCGCTGCCATGCCATCGATGACCGGCTGAGCGATATGGTGCACCAACCAGTCGCGCATCTCCGGCGCCAGCAGCGTGTCGGCCGAATAGGCGCCCATGCCGCCGGTGTTCAGGCCAGTATCGCCTTCACCGATTCGCTTGTGATCCTGAGCCGCAACGAGGGGCAAAACATGCGATCCATCGGCGAGCACAAGCCAAGATATTTCATCGCCTTTAAGGAATTCCTCAAGTACAACTTGATGTTGCGCGTCGCCTAGCAGCTGGCCGGCCAACATTCGTTTTGCGATTACTTCCGCTTCGTGTTTCGACTCGCAGATAACTACGCCTTTGCCCGCCGCCAAGCCATCCGCTTTCACAACAACGGGGGGGTGAAAGTGCGCGAGGGCGTCTGGCAGCTCCTGGGCGGAACTGCAGACGGCATAATGCGCGGTTGGCAGGTGATGCCGCTGCATGAACTCCTTGGCGAACACCTTGCTGGTTTCCAGCAGCGCCGCGCGTCGTGTGGGGCCAAAAACCCGCATACCCCGGCGAGACAGTTCATCCACCAGGCCCAGGCTCAATGGAACTTCCGGGCCGACGACGGTGAGATCCGGTTGTTCGGCGACAACCACGCGTACCAGGTCATCGAGGTCTTTCTGATTCACAGGAACACAGCGGGCCAGCGTTGCAATGCCGCCATTCCCGGGCGCACAAACCACTTCCTGCACACGTGGGGATCGGGCGATAGCCCAAACCAGCGCGTGTTCACGGCCGCCGCCGCCGATCACGAGAACCTTCATGCGTGCCTTCGCTCCTTGGTATAAAAACAGGGTATCAGTCTCGCGCGCGATTTGCGGCACAGAGGCTGGATACGTGAGATACCAAAAAAACGGTTATGGATGATCCTTACAATTTGCGGCGATTCATTGAGGCGCAAGGGCCCGTCTACGCGCAGGTGTGCGCAGAATTGCGACGCGGCCAGAAAACCGGACACTGGATGTGGTTTATCTTCCCGCAGATTCGCGGCCTTGGGTCCAGCGAAACCGCCCAGTATTTCGCCATCGCGAGCGCCCAGGAAGCGGCTGCATATGGAGCGCATCCGTTGCTGGGAGCCAGGCTACAACAATGCACGGGGTTTGTTTTGCAGATCGACAACAGGTCGGTCGAGCAGATCTTCGGCTATCCAGACAACCTGAAATTTCACTCTTCAATGACCCTGTTCGCCCGAGCGGTCCAGGAGAACCAGGTGTTCCTTGACGCTTTGAAAAAGCATTTTTCCGGGGCGCTCGATCCACAAACGCTGGCGCGGTTGTAATCAGTCTTTCTCGGAAGCCGCGCGAAACCCGCAGCTCACTGCTATCCATTGCTGCCGGTCGGAGATGTCGTCTGCGTGGGTGGCCTCTCTGCTCCCTCCCATCGCAACGGCGGGAATCCGACGATATCCTAGGTGCCGGAAGCGACACCGATGTTTGCCCTTTCAAGACCGTCAAGAATGTTGCGGCTGATGCGGTCTTTCAGGCTACGAATGGAGTGGGTACTGCAGAGGACGCGAATCGTCAGTTCCACCCAATTGTCGGCGATGCGCAGAAACACCCGCGACTCCAGATGGGCGCTTCAATAAAGTAGCGGCGATGCAGCCGGTCCAGCTCCGGTTGAACCATGTGCGAAATGTCGTGGGTGTTGTGGCCGACGGCCTCCAGCATGATCTCTTCAGCTTTGCGGCGGTCATCTTTATAGGAGATGGGAATGTGCATTTCCTCCAAGATGTAAGGAAAAGGCGTGTTGGATTGTCGAATCAGATGGAGAGCAACCCAATGACCCCAGCAGAAACATGGCCACGCTGATGCCCTGGCGCGTCCAGAAAGTGGTTCGTTGGCGGCTTTGGCTCACTCTATGGGTGGATGAAGCGAGGCAGCTTGCCCAGCAGACTACGGTAAGCAGCCAAAGGTTCTGCTAATTAGCCCACATATTCGCTTCGTCGATATATTCGGTCAACGTCGCCGTGCCATCGCTCACAGGCTCGGCATCCAGCTGAAAATGAAATCCGCTGGTGGAATGCCAACCTGGATGAATCGGCCCCGCAGGTTGCGACAGGTTCCACGCGTAGGTGGTTCCGTTCAGCGTCATCGAGTCATAGTAGAGGCATTCTGTGCCGCCGCAGGCGGTGTCGCCAATCACGCGGTGATCCGTAAACTGCAGGTGATTCCAGGCGCCGAACTTGGGCCCGCTCGTAACGTCGGTATCGATCCACTGATGATTGCCCTGATTCCAAATCTGCCATTTTCCTCTTCGCTGGTTCCACTGCACGCCCCACATGATGTTGAGTTGGCGTGTGGCATCGAACAGGAACGCGTCGTACTCGAGCGTAGCCAAGTGGGAGGAACTAACCGGGTACGCCCAGAAATCGGTATGCATTTGCGTACAGGCATCGCAGCCCTTGGCCTTGTAGGGCCACAAAACATTGGTGAAGAAATTCGCTGAATTTACCGTTTCCGTCACCATCATCGAAGCCCCGTCGACCGACGGATTTGCGTTGTTGATGGTCTGGTCGGAGGAAACCGGAATGCCTTTCCCGCCGGGGTGACAATCGGGCATGGTACATGGGCTCCAGTGACTCAACGTGTCGTCCGCATTGTTGACTACGATTTTGCTCCCGGCCCCGAGAGAACTAATTCCAGCCGAGGTTGCAGCGGGGGGCGTTTCGTCTCGCTGAACGGGTCTTTTGGGAGTTGCTCCATTGTTCAGGGCGAGCATCGTCGGTCCAGGTAAAGTGGCGGCGGCGACGGCGAGCACGATAAGAAAAATGCGCATCAGCATGAGAATACAAAAACTTAAGATGTTGCAACCGCTGCCCCGGATGTACCGCAGCAAAGTGTGGTGTCGCTTTAATTGCCGAGCTTCGGGCGGTAGCATAAGAGTGGCGGCGACAGGCTGCCGCAAGCCTATGATCTTCGTGCCCAAGGTTCTGTTCTTGAAACGCTGGCACCGCGGGAAACCCGACCGCGGGTAAAGGCCGCCCCATTCCTCATTCGTTATGACACAGTCGTAGAATTATTACGACACATTCTTGACCGTCGGGCACGGCTCTGCGTCTGCCCGCCACGCCTTTTGAGGAGCCTCACCATGAATAGTTTTCAGAGCCAGTCCGAATTGAAATCCGGCAGCCATACATACGAAATTTTCAAACTCAGCGCGCTCGCGAAGCACGGCGTCTCGCTCGAAAGCCTGCCCTACTCGCTGCGCATCCTGCTTGAAAATCTGCTGCGCCACGAGGACGGAAAAAGTGTCACCGCCGAGGACATTGAATTTCTGGCGAAGTGGGACGCGAAGGCCGAGCCCTCGCGCGAAATTGCTTACATGCCGGCGCGCGTTCTGATGCAGGATTTCACCGGCGTTCCCGCCGTCGTCGACTTGGCGGCGATGCGCGATGCCATGCACTCACTGGGTGGCGATCCGGAAAAGATCAACCCGTTACAGCCTGCGGAGTTGGTGATTGACCACTCGGTGCAGGTGGATCAGTACGGCACAGGCGATTCGTACCAGATCAATTCCTTGCTGGAATATCAGCGCAACGTGGAACGCTACGCTTTTCTGAAGTGGGGACAAACGGCGTTCCATAATTTTTCCGCCGTGCCCCCGGGCATGGGCATTTGCCATCAAGTGAATCTTGAATATCTGGCCCGCGTTGTATTTACCACGCAGCCCAATGCGAAAGGCGTCGTGCAGGCGTACCCGGACACGCTGGTCGGCACGGATTCTCACACGACCATGATCAACGGACTCGGCGTGCTCGGCTGGGGCGTAGGCGGAATCGAAGCGGAAGCCGCCATGCTCGGCCAGCCAGTATCCATGCTTGTGCCGCAGGTGGTGGGCTTCAAGTTATCAGGCAAACTGCGCGAAGGAACGACGGCGACCGACCTGGTGTTGACTGTGACCGAGATGCTGCGCAAGCACGGCGTGGTCGGCAAATTTGTGGAGTTTTACGGAGCGGGCATTAGCGAGCTTTCCTTGGCCGATCGCGCCACAATTGGAAACATGGCGCCGGAATATGGAGCTACCTGCGGCATATTTCCAGTGGATGCGGAAACGCTGCGCTACCTGAAACTGACAGGCCGCAGCGATGAGCAGATTGCACTGGTCGAGGCATATTACAAGGAGCAAGGGCTCTTCCACACGCCGGACGCACCGGAGGCGAAGTACTCTGCGACGCTGTCGCTCGATCTTGCGATGGTCGAGCCAAGCGTAGCCGGGCCGAAGCGTCCGCAGGATCGCGTCAAGTTGAGCGACGCCGCGTCGAGCTTTAAAAAGCATTTGCCTGCATTGCAGGGGCCCCATGCCAGTGCCAATGCCGACCGGCAGGTGCAGCGGTGGGATGGTGAAGGCGGCCATCCGTCCGCGAATGGAAATACGAATGCCAAAGGCGCTGCAGAGCCTGGCCATGCAACCTCGATTCAAGATCGCTTTGGAGTCGATGTGAACAAGTACCTCGACCACGGTTCGATCGTGATTGCGGCGATCACCAGTTGCACGAATACATCGAATCCTTCGGTGATGCTGGCGGCAGGATTGCTGGCGAAGAAAGCAGTCGAAAAAGGATTGAAGGTTCCACCCTGGGTGAAGAGTTCTCTCGCACCCGGTTCGCGCGTCGTTGCAGATTATTACGACAGGGCCGGTCTAACAAAGTATCTCGATCAGCTGCGGTTCAACATTGTTGGCTATGGTTGCACTACGTGTATCGGCAACTCCGGCCCATTGCCGTCCGATGTCGGCAAGGCGATTGAGGATCACGGCCTTGTGGCTGTGTCTGTGTTGAGCGGCAATCGAAATTTTGAAGGCCGCATCAATTCCGATGTGCGCGCGAATTATCTGATGTCACCGCCGCTGGTGGTGGCCTATGCGCTGGCCGGGCGCATCGATCACGACTTCGACCACGACGCACTGGGCAAAGACAAACAAGGTCAGCCCGTCTATTTGCGGGACATCTGGCCTTCGCAGCAGGAGGTTCAAAACGTGCTTGCCACCTCCATCGATTCGACCATGTTTCGCAAACAATATTCGACGGTTAGCGAGGGTGATACCAACTGGCAGAAGCTGAAATTTCCGACCGGAAAGACCTACAGGTGGGAGGCCGATTCGACATACATTCGCAAGGCGCCGTACTTCGATGGCATGCACGCCAAGCCGTCCGTGGTGGAGGACATTCATGGCGCGCGCGCCCTGGCTGTGCTGGGCGATAGCGTGACAACTGACCATATTTCTCCCGCGGGATCCATCAAACTGAATGGCCCGGCAGGGAAGTACCTGGTGGAGCACGGCGTAAAGCCAGCGGACTTTAACAGCTATGGATCACGGCGAGGCAATCATGAGGTGATGGTGCGGGGTACATTTGCCAACGTGCGCCTGCGCAACAAGCTGGCGCCGGGAACTGAGGGCGGTGTGACGCGTTTGCTGCCTGAGGGCGAACAGATGAGCATCTTCGATGCCTCTGTGCGCTATGCGGAGCGGAAGATACCGCTGATCATTCTGGCCGGTAAGGAGTATGGTTCTGGATCGAGCCGCGACTGGGCAGCGAAGGGGCCGAAGTTGCTGGGTGTGCGGGCAGTGATTGCGGAATCTTTCGAACGCATTCACCGATCCAACCTGGTTGGGATGGGAATTCTGCCGCTGCAATTTGAAGACGGGCAGAATGTCGAATCGCTCGGCCTGACCGGCGAAGAAGTCTATGACATTCCCGGGTTGCGCGCGATGCTGGAGTCGAAATTCGCCAATGGTCGCAAGTTGACGGTGAAGGCGAAGACGGCCGACGGCGACGTAAAGGAAATTTCTGCGATTGTCCGCATCGATACCCCACAGGAAATTCTGTACTACCAGCATGGCGGTATCCTGCTGTACGTGTTGCGGCAACTGGCGGGCAAGGCGTAGGTGTGTTGCGTTCAAAGTGACAAAAGAGCCCGGAGCGGTCCGGGCTTTTTTGCGCGTACTACGGTGACCCCTGCCGTTGTATTGTAAGGGAATCTGCTTCTACTTTTCGGATGCCACCCCAGCCAACATCGCGCGTCGATCCACAGCTCTCCCTCGCAGGATCTAAGGGACATCGATGGCATCTGCGACGGATTACGTCCGGGGGCTCCTGGATCCCGGAGATCGATGGACTGCGCTTTGTCGCAATCAGTTCTGTTGTTCTGTATCACATTTTCGCGCAGCTGTTGGTAAAGAGCGGCCAACCGATTACTGTGCAGGCCCGGTATGCATGGCTCGCCACAGCGGTTGGCAATGGCGACCGGGGCGTTCGGCTTTTCTTTGTCATCAGCGGATTCATTCTTGGCATGGGATTCGTGCGGCAGCATTTGCACCTTGGCAAGCCCGTCAGCCTGAAGAAGTATTTCCTGCGCCGCGTAACCCGGTTGGAGCCACCGTATATTCTCAATCTTGTTTTTTGTGCGCTAGTGGCTTTCTTTTATTACCATCAGACGCTTGGCTACATGGTGCCTCATCTGCTGGCAAGTGTCTTGTATCAGCACAACCTGGTCTATCACACCCCCAGCCTCATCAATGGGGTTGCGTGGAGCCTGGAAGTTGAAATTCAGTTCTACATCCTGGCGCCACTAATCGCGCTGCTGTTCCGGATATCGAATGCGACTGCACGACGTTCGCTCTTTCTTGTCCTGATTGCGGTCTGCGGAATTCTGCAGCTTCTTTCGCATGCGAATGCGACCGCCGCCGATTTGACCATCGTTTTTTACATGCAGTATTTCCTGGCGGGGATGCTGCTGACCGACTTGTACCTGACGGTTCGTCCGCATACTGGGACGCATTGGGGCTGGGATATTCTGAGCCTGTGCGGCTGGCCGGTGGTATTTGTTGTGCCTCGGGGTTTTCTGTGGTTCCATGCGATCTTGCCCTTCCTGATCATGCTTCTATACATCGCTGCATTTCAGGGGGTGATCTTCCGTAAATTCTTCAGCAATTTTTGGATCGCCATCATCGGCGGCATGTGCTACTCGATCTATCTGTGGCATTTCTTCACAATTGGAGTGTTTTTTAAGCTGACGCGGCACCTGATCGTGTTCCAAGATTTCCTACTGAACTTCGTTGTGCAGGTGATTGCATTAGGGATTCCCATCGCCGTGGTTAGCCTGCTGGCCTATGTGCTGGTTGAGAGGCCTTGCATGGATCCTGCGTGGCCGCGGAAGCTCTGGCAAGTGTTGACAGGCAGAGGAGCGACCCCACCATCAGCACAATGAAAAAGGGCTCAGACAAATCCAAGCCCTGCTTTCCAAATTTTGTTGCGATCTAAATGCCGACGCCGTACTCCACGCTGCCGCCGTTGTCGCCGGCGTGGGAATAGAAATCGTACGGGGTGCGATGATTCAGCAGGTATCGGGCACGAAGATTTCGCCCAACGTAGATGCCAACCGCTACCGCGCCAGTCGCCACGGACGCCCATGCAATGATGCGAACCCAAGGTTTTTTCGCCATGCAAGCACTCATATCAATCATTTTTTCCGGCCCAACCTTCCTTTGAGGCTGCTCCTGCCTGACCCGTCGTAAGCTCAGACGCTGCATGCCAGAATCTTATCGCAAAACCATTCGTATAGTGCGTTCATCGGTTAAGAATCGGAAAAAATGTACTTACTTTGGTACATGTCGAGTTGTATGCGGAACAAGTGCAAATGGTTGGATAGCCGACACTTCTATTTTTCTTCGAGTGCAGGGTATTGCTCGACCCTTTGCAGCAATTCCAGCTTTTTTCGTGGCAGCAGAAAACTGGCTTCAATTGAATTTCCTGCCAATTCGCGAAGGTGCTCCAGGGTCAGGTGAAACTCGGTGTGCGCCAGACAATATTCTGCACAAATATCATTGCCAAATAGCGCCGGATCGTCCGAATTCAGCGTCACCATCAATCCATTCTCAAAATACTCGCGCACCGGATGATCCGCCAGACGCAAGCAAGATCCCGTGCGCAGATTGCTGGTGATGCATATCTCAACTGGCACCTGCCTGGTGGCCAAAACCTCAATCAGTTCGTGGTCGTGGATGGCCGAAAGGGCATGGCCGATCCGTTCCGCGCCGATATTCAGGGCCGACCAGATTCCCTCCGCGCCAACAGTTTCTCCCGCGTGCGCGGTGAGATGCAGGCCATTCTTTTTCGCCTCGGCGTAGAGTTCTCGAAATGGCTCGGCACCGGTACGGCGTTCGTCTCCGCCAATGCCAATGCCGATGATGGACGGATGCAACGGCTTCAATTCCGCAGCTTTGTGGAACACGTGTGCCGCCTCTTCAGGGCCGAAGTGGCGTACGGCGTCGAAGATCCACAATACAGAGACACCAAATTCCTTCTCACCGCGAATTCGGCCACGCTCCATGCCTTCAAACAAGGGCTCAAATTCAATGTGCCGCCAGTAGTACACGACGCCGACCGAGACATACACCTCCGCGTGTACCACTCCCTGTCCGGCCAGAGCTTCCATCATTCGATACGTAATCAGCTCGTAATCGTCCGGGGTGCGCAGGCGTTCCGTAATTGCCTTAAAGGCCAGCATGAAGCCGGTAAAGTCTTTGTACTGATAGAGGGCTCGAGCGGCGTCCAGGGTCAGCGGCTCGCTGTCATTGTACCGGCTCAATTCCACCAGTGTTTCTGGCGCGATGGTGCCTTCCAGGTGTAGGTGCAGCTCCGCCTTGGGCAGATGGCGAACCCAGGATTGTGTATCGAGTTCCCGGACGAATTTAGCCTTGGCTGACATCAGGAGTTGAGTCGCTTGTTCGAAGAAAATTCGCTGCGATGGCGGCTGTAAAAAAAGTAGATCACGCAGCCCGATCATCAGCCAGATAAAAAAGCTGACCCAGGTGAGCATAGGCAGCCCCAGCATCAGGAGCAGGCAAAAGAACACGCTCAGCAGCGGGATGACGGATCCGCCGGGGCACCGGAAGGCGCGGCGGCGGTCTGGTTCCTTGTAGCGCAAAATGATGACTCCCGCGGAGACCAATACGAAGGCGAACAACGTACCAATGTTGGAAAGATTAGCGAAAGTTCCAATGTCCAGCAGCCCGGCGGGCAAGCCGACAAACAAGCCGGCAATCCAGGTGGCGGCGGCGGGGGTTCGAAATCTCGGATGCACGCGACTGAACAGCGAAGGCAACAGGCCGTCACGCGACATGGCGAACCACACGCGCGCCTGGCCAATCTGGAAGACCAGGATAGAGGAAATCATCCCCAGCAGTGCGCCAAACAAGACCACCAACTCCACCCAATGCAGAGTCTCGCTGTGATTCTGCAGATACAACCGGCGCAGGGTATTCACCACCGGGGCTGCATCCTCCGTCAGCAATTGCCAATTGACCAGACCCGTCAGAACGAGAGCAACGCCGACGTAAAGAATTGTTGCGACGATTAAAGTCGCGATGATGCCAATGGGAACATCGCGCTGCGGGTTCTTGCATTCCTCCGCCGCGGTGGAAACCGAGTCGAAGCCGATATAGGTAAAGAAAATGATGGAGCCACCGGTCAAAACGCCCGCCCATCCATTGGGATAGAAGGGATGCCAGTTCGAGGTGTGGATGAACTGGGCGCCAAAAATGACAAACAATAGCACGGCGCCGATTTTGAGCAGCACCATGATGTTGTTGGTTTCGGCCGACTCGCGGATGCCGCGGACGAGCAGCACCGTCAACAACATCACGATCAGGAATGCGGGGACGTTGAAACCGAAATGCCAGCCGGGGGAATAGAGGACATGACCGCTCAGATCCTGCAGACCGCTGGGAAGGAAAGCCGGAGAAATCCAGCGCAGGGCCGGGTGGATACCGAACCAGTCCATCAAGGCGACTACGTGGGCGGCGAAACCCACGCTGACCGCCATGTTGGAGAAAGCATATTCCAGGATCAGATCCCATCCGATGACCCAGGCCACCAGCTCCCCCATGGTCACGTAAGTATAGGTGTAGGCGCTGCCGGCAATGGGGATCATGGAGGCCAGCTCGGCGTAACACAGGCCAGTAAAACCGCAGACGATGGCCACCAGCATCAGGGAAACGGCCAACGCAGGGCCCGCGCCGGGGCGTCCTAGCATTGCCGTGTGATGCATCAGGTAATCGAGGACCGGCGTGTTCAGAATGGAGGAAGTATCGAAACTTTGGCCAGCGATTGCCGTGCCGATGACCGTAAAAATGCCGGAGCCGATCACGGCGCCGATACCCAGCGCGGTTAACGACAACGGGCCCAGAGTCTTGCGCAGACTATGGGCCGGATCCTCAGATTCGCGGATCAGCTTGTCGATGGATTTTGTGGCGAAGATCTGTTTTGACAGGGTTCTGCTCCTGAAATTGCATTTCGCTCAATCCATCATGGGATCGCCAAGGCCGTAACGCGAATGGCCCCGGACAAGGATTGCAACTCTATCGCTGCTTTACCGCTTGGCTGTTCCACGTGCAAGCTTCTTCAGCTTTTGCTTGTTGGAGCCGCGTGGAACCGTACGCTTTGGCTTGGGAGCAGCCTTTTTCCGGGCTGCGCGCTTCACTTTTTTCCGTTCCGTCGTATCGGTGATTGCTTTCGTATTTGCCATTGGGTAAGAAATTCTCTCTCTTTAACGCTAGTTGTTGATGCGGATGAAAAATGGAATCGGGAGACGCTTCAGACTCGCTCCAGCTGAGCGAACTTCTCCACAAGTTTTTTAATGCCGAACCGAGAAAATTGTACCGTAATCTTTGCATTTTCCCCGTCACCTTCGCGTTTGAAAACAACCCCTTCTCCATATTTCGGATGCCGAACGCGCTGTCCGCTGCGAAAACCAGTTTTGCCTGAAGGATCAGCAACTGGAACTTGCGGGCGTGGAAACTTCTGACCGCGGGACGCGAAAAACTGTGCGATATTGTCGATCGAACCTCGCGCCGGGCTGCCTGAGGTCTTGCTTTGGCCGCCGGTTGAGCCGCCAGCGAAATCCTGCGGGCGCTGGTCTTCGTCTTCATAGCTCCAATGCTGATCGCCGTCATTCTCTCGCGCGGTTCGGTGCGGGTTGGGGCGCGTGCTTTGCGCAGCGTAGCCTCCCCAGGTATTTGCCGGCACTGGCGCGCTGAGATCCTCAATCAAGTGGCCGGGAATTTCACCTAGGAAGCGCGAAGGCGTGGAAAACTCCGGCGAATCGTTACCGTAGCGGCGACGAAAACGCGCGCGCGTCACCAGCAGTGCATCCATGGCGCGAGTCATGCCGACATAGCAAAGGCGGCGCTCCTCTTCCAGGCCCTCCCCGTCATTGATGGTGCGTGAATGCGGAAACAGGCCCTCTTCCATGCCTGCAAGAAAGACCAGAGGAAACTCAAGCCCTTTGGCCGCGTGGAGCGTCATCAGCGTAACCCGGGATTCGGGATCGTACTTGTCGGTGTCGCTAACCAGGGCAGCGTGATCGAGGAACTCGGTCAGTGTCTCGCCGCGCTCGTGAGCATCCTGTGCGGCATTCACAAGCTCGCGCAGGTTCTCAATGCGGGATTGCGACTCTGGCGTTGCTTCTTCTTCCAGAACCTTGATATAGCCGCTGCGGTCGATCAGGAACTTGATCAGCTCCGGCAGCGTGGCAGGATCTCCCGGTTTACGAAACGCATTTTCTTCTGACGGAGAGGTGCTAGCGAGCAGGGATTTGCGTTCATGGGGTGTGAGCTTCTTCGCATCCTCATTTGGCCGCGTGGTCGCGAAAGGAGAAAATTCCGCCGGATCGAATGCCTCTGCCAATCCTTCATCGCGGGTGTACTCCGCTTCAGCAAGGTCATCGTCTGTCATTCCAAAGTCAAAGCTGATGGCGTCATCGTCGGAAGCAGCTGCAGTTTCGTCAGGGAGTTCTAAATCGTCGACAGGGGCGGCAACGTCCAGGCTCAACTTGTCTGCGAAATTTGGAGCCAGCATGGCACGCGCGTCTTCGATGATCCCGCGGAAATTCTGCAATGCCGAAATGGCCCGCGCCGACACCAGCCGCTGCACAATGGTTTCGCGGATGGCATCCCAGGTGCTGATGCCGGTTTCCAGCGCCAGGCGCTCGATGGTATCGAGAGTGGTCTTGCCGATGCCGCGTGGGGGCGTATTGATGGATCGCTGCAGGGCAATCGAGTCACTGGGATTCAGCACCAGCTTCAGGTAGCTGAGCATGTCCTTGATTTCCGCGCGATCGTAAAAGGAGAATCCGCCGACCATGGTGTACTGGATGCCGTACCGTCGCAGCGCTTCTTCTACAAGGCGCGACTGCGAATTGGTGCGATAGAGCACGGCGATGCGGGGCGGTTCGGCCTCGTTGCCGGTTTGGCGAATATATTTCTGGATGTGATCGGCAATAAAGAGCGCTTCGCCCTCGCCGTCCAGCGCCTCATAATAGCCCACCTGCGCGCCACCATCACGGGATGTCCACAGCGTTTTTCCTTTGCGCTGCAGGTTGTTCGAAACGACCGCTCCCGCTGCTTCCAGAATCACCTGGGTGGATCGATAGTTCTGCTCCAGGCGAATGATTTTGGTGCGTGGGAAATCCTTTTCAAAATCGAGAATGTTACGAATGTCGGCGCCGCGCCAGGAATAGATGCTCTGATCTTCATCGCCGACGACGCAGATATTCTGTTCGTCGCCAGCCAGCATCTTCATCAGTTCATATTGCGGGCGGTTCGTGTCCTGATATTCATCGATCAGCACGTAGCGGAAGCGGCGATTGTAATAACTGCGGACGGCAGGCACGGCACGCAGCAGGCGAACCGCTTCCAGCAGCAAATCGTCAAAGTCGAGCGCGTTGGCGCGCTCCAACTCCTTGTTGTAGAGGTCATAGAGATGAGCAATTCGCTCCGACTTTGGGTCAGACGATTGCAAGTAAATCTCTTGCGGAGCCAGCATGTGGTTCTTCGCCCAGGAAATGCGTGAGAGCACGATGCGCGGAGTGAACTGCTTATCCTCGACGCCTAAGCGCCGCATCAGTTGCTTAACCAGGCTTTGCTGCTCGGTTTCGTCGTAAATTACGAAATCTTTGGTTCGCCCCTTTTCGCCGATGCGCAGGGCTTCAATATCGCGGCGCAGCACTCGCACGCAAAAGGAGTGAAACGTTGCCAGCAAGGGCCGCGCCAGGCTGCGGTGGTCCATCAGTCGTTCGACACGCTCCGACATTTCCTTGGCTGCCTTGTTGGTGAACGTAACCGCAAGGATGGAATCCGCAGGCACTCCGCGTTCTTCAATCAGATAAGCGATCCGATGCGTGATCACGCGGGTTTTTCCAGACCCGGCCCCGGCGAGGATCAACAACGGGCCCTCTACATTTTCAATGGCCGCACGCTGCTGCGGATTCATATGTTCAAGCAATCGGGACACGAAAGGGAAGACTCCTGCGGGTTAGGCGCGCGAATCGCATTCATTCGGTGCGACACCTTCAGTGTATCGCGTGGTGAGGTCGATCCGGGTCGCGATATCCTGATGCTGCAATGTCGAAATCAAAAACAATCTGTGTATATTGCGGGTCCGCAGTCGGGGTGCGCTCTGAGTATCGAAGCATTGCGTCGGAATTGGGTACTGCGATGGCTGAGGCTCATTTCCGACTTGTTTACGGCGGGGCGCATGTCGGCCTGATGGGTGTCGTCGCCGATGCGGTGCTCGCCGCCGGCGGGGAAGTGATCGGAGTGATTCCGCAGCAACTCGCCGACCGTGAGGTGGCGCATCAAGGCTTGACTGAGTTGCGTGTCGTCCGCAGCATGCATGAGCGAAAGCACATGATGGCGGAGCTGGCGGATGCCTTTGTGGCGATGCCGGGCGGTTATGGCACGCTGGATGAGGTGTGCGAGGTTCTCGGCTGGGCGCAGCTGGCGATTCACGACAAACCCATCATCCTGCTGGACACGGCGGAGTATTGGCAGCCTTTATTCGCCATGCTGGATCGCGCAGTGGAGGAGGGTTTTCTCCAGTCGCAACATCGCCGTCATGCAATGCGAGCCGAGTGTGTGGAGGATGTCTTCAGATTGTTACAGGCGGAGCGCCCGGTTCTTCGGTGAAGGTGACGCGGCAAGAATCACAATTGCAGACCGAACGCAGGTAATGCCAGGAATAAATGCCGCTGGTATGGCCATCGTTCCAATCGAAGCTGATGGCATACCGTCCGACTGCGTTGACTTTGTTCGGTCGCACTGCGGGCTTGAAGATCGGCAACGCCGTTTTGGGCTCTGGCTTCTGTTCGCCTGGTGTCCGACCTTCTGCCTCGCGTTCTTCCACGCAAGTGGCGCATGGGCATGCGGCACGCAACCATGCGAAGGTCCAGTGGCTGGTGTGGCCATCTTTCCATACAATCTCGACGCCCGTACCCTCCGTCTGGTTGACGCGGACACGCTGGGGATCAATGGCATCGCGTGACAATTCTTTTTCCTGACCCGTGGCCTTGCGCGCGGCGTCTTCCGGAATGATACGGATGCCCTCGTGGCTCATACTTTTGTTCTACACCTGATCGCGACGCGCCGTATTGGCACGCCGCCTTTGAAATCCAAGGGCCTGCAATACCAGTGTGATGGCGCCAAATGTTGCCACAGTGGCGACAAACGGGACGTGCTGTTTTTCCATGGTCTGGAAGGCAATCGTATGCATAAACGCAAACACGAACAGCACATAGTTCCAGCGCTGCAGCTGTTTCCATTCGTGTGTGCCCAGGCGGCGCAGCGCATAATCGTTGGAGGTGGCGAAGAGAAGAAGCAGAACGATCGTTGCAACCGACCCAGTGTAGTTGGCGAAGCCAAAAATATCGTGCCGCATCGGAAAGGTATGCCCTTCGCTTCGCTGATACACAAAATATAGCCAAGGGCGGCCACGCATGTGCACGCAGAGCCCGATGACGGTGTGAAGAATGCCCAGGATCCCCGCCCAGATCCCTATGTCGCGCCGAAGGTCGCTCGACACTGGGGTGCGTCGGCCGAGTAGCAGGTTCCATGGTCCAATCCAAAGCGTAATGACGAGCAAGATTAGTGCCGGATATGCAGTCGAAAAGCTCAACCGCGTGATGACGTCGCGATACGGCCGCGTGATGTATAGGGCAAACACGGCGAGGGCTGCCACGAGTAGCAGAAACAGGTGATGCGTCCATAGGCGGCGCACGAAACGTCTCGTTTGCGATCGTGCCGTTCGACTTGCAGCAACTTCGGTTATTGATCGACTCACTAGTAAAGTTTCCAGAAAAAATACGTTGTTACGATACAGCCCAAGGTGACGACCAGCGCGCGAATGCCGCGAGGTTTATGCTTGCGTGCCGCCCGTGCAGTAAGATACCCGCCGATGCTACCTGCAATCATCATCGCAGCGCCATAGCGCCACAGAACCGCGCCGTAGAAGATGAACGTGGCGGCCGCAATGGTGTTGGACGTACTGGTGATGACGGTTTTCAATGCATTGATTTCGTGGACGCTATCGACGCCTGCAAAACTGAGGGTTGCCATAATCAACAGGCCGGCGCCGGCACCAAAAAAACCGACGTAGAGCGAAATGGCAAAGATCCCGATGGGCAGCAGAATGCGCGCCAGCGGCCGCAATCCGCTTGCGTGGGAATCATGCTTCCCCTGAAACACGTGCTGCTGCAATATAGGCCCAACCGAAAAGAGTAAAGTTGCCGTAAGCAGCAGCCAGGGCACCATGCGGAGAAAAGTTTGCTGGCGCGTTGCAAGCAAGAGGCGCGCTCCCAGCAGGCCGCCTGCAAATGCCGCAATTAACAGCGTTGGCAACATGGTGTGGTAGCGCCGCAACTCGCGTCGATACGCTGCGGCCGAGGTGATTTGCCCAGGCAGCAAGGCTACTGTGTTGGTTGCGTTGGCATGTACCGGAAGCACGCCAACTTGCAGCAGGGCAGGGAATGACAGCAAGGACCCGCCACCGGCAATCGCATTGATTCCCCCTGCAACAAAGGCAGCGAAACAGAGCCATGTGAGATGGAGCAGGGAGAAAGACGGCATTAATTGAGATTGTAGCGTGATGCGATTTGGCGCGACTCTGAGGCGATGCGTGCATCAACCCGCAGGCCGTTTAGCTCACAGCGGCGTTGCGCGGCAGGCCGACGCTGCCATGCATAATCTCAATAAAAGCCTGGGCGGCGCGGCTGAGCGACTTGTCTTTGCGATAGATCAGAACCAGGTCGCGCGCAATGCGAACGTCTTCCAATTCGACGACCCCCAGCAGTCCCGCGGCAAATTCTGTCACTGTGTTGGAGCGAGCCTGGAAGCCAATGCCGACGCCGGCAGCAGCGAATCGCTTGATCAGTTCGTTGGATTCCAATTCCATTGAGATTTCCGGCTTGAGCTGCCCGGTGGCAAACATCTGATCGATTGCATCGCGAGTGCGACCTTGCTTGGGAAGGATCAATGGGTAGGACGCAACCCCTGCCAGCTTGGTCATTGGCTTGCTTGTTAGCGGATGACCGACTGCGGTGATCACGACCATCTCATCCTTGTGAACCGGCACGATGGTCAGGCGCGGATCGTTGACCGGTTGTGTCGTCACCCCGAAATCCACTTCCTGTGACAGGACTGCTTCCATGGTTCGAGAGCGTTCATGGCGCGCGATGGAAACCGACACGCGTGGATATTTTCCTTTGAACTGCGCGAAAACCTGCGGCAGGATGTAGAGGCAGGTCGCTTCATTGGCACTTACGACCAGCTGGCCCCGCGGCGTGCGAGCCATTTCCGCCAACGCACGAACAATATTGCGTCGCGCCTGCAAAGTCTCTTCCGCATATTCCAGGAAAAGTCTGCCGCCTCCGGTCAGCGTGACACGGCCGCCGGTTCGATCAAACAATCTGGCGCCAATGTCCTCTTCGAGAGCTCGAATCTGCGCAGAAATGGCTGGCTGGGTGCGAAACAGTTTCTCCGCAGCGCGGGAAAAACTCGCATTCCGTGCCACCTCGACAAACGCTTTGAGCTGCTCAAAATCCATGGTTTTCAGTTCAAAAGCCGGAACTGCGGAAGCCGGACCCGAAAGCTACGATAAAAAAATACTATTTGAAGGATAAAGGAAATCTATTTCAGTGTACCTGCGAACATGAAACAGAGACGATGGGAGTCAACGATAGCGTTTCATTGATCGCTTTGGTAGCGGCGAACGATAGGCGTGTCAGTGGCTTGGTGGCGCAGGTGTTACGGGAGTTTGTGACTTGGGGTGAGCGGCACGCTGCGCTTCTTTCTCTGCGGCTTCGCGGGCCAACTTCTTAGCCTTCTTGTTCTTATAGTGGAGAGCAATATCGGGCCAGAATTCGATCAGTTCCGCACCGATCGCCCCTTCGATCGTAACCGTCAGTCCGCGCTGAAGGGTGTCTGACACGGTGCGTTGTGCGTCGGGATAGTACACGTTGGAAATGGCTGCTCCAATCAGGTTGCCGACGACGTTGGAGTAGTTCGGGCCCCAGGTTCCGTTATCGCGCTTGGACCATCCCGTGCTTCCTGCGGCCCACAGGGCGCGGGTGATGAATTTGCCGTGGCCTCTCTGGTAATACCGCGGATCTTCATGCAAAAGACTCGGCAGGACCGCATTGCCGAAGAAATTGCCGGTGAAATAGTCGGTATACGCAGCGCCGTATCGCTTGGCATAGCCTTCCACGCCCTGTCCGTATTCGGAGAAATCGTCGTCGGCCTGCGATATACCGGCAACCACGGCCGTCAACGCAAACGGCCACGGGTCGGTCGCGCTCTTGAAAAAAAGCTGGAATTTCTGGCGAGGGCTGAGAGGAAGCGCGTCGTGATTCTGTGTGGTGTTAAACGTCGCCATTACACCCATGATTCGTTGCTTTTCCTGCAGTTTCAGTTGCTGCTCCGCCGTCAGCGGCAGGTTTGTTTGCGGGGCTTGGCTCGAACTGCTTTGACCTGCAGACGCAGTGCCGTTTGTTTGCTGCGCTGGATTATTCTGAGAATCACTTGGCTGTACTTGCGGGGATGGGTTGTCGGGCAAGGTCAAGGAGGCGTTAGCCGATTGGCATCGTGCCAGGGGGACAGCTAGAAAGAAGACTACGGCCATCGAAGCAGCCGCTAACCGGCAAATCTGAGCCAAACTATACCTCTATCTTGTGAAAAGTAAGGCCTGATCGGCCAAGTTCGGGTCGCTTCCCGGCAAATCGGCGGAATAGATCCCGCGGATTCCAATCTGATAACTTAATTCGACCGAGCAGCCGGCCACGATGCAAACCCGCCAACGAAACAATAGTCTCCATCTTAAATTAGATTCTTTGGGCGGAAGGGAGTAGGTGCGCTTGGTAACGCCTCAGGTGGCAAGCGCCTGACCCGCGCAGAAGCCGGATGCCCAGGCCCATTGAAAATTGAAGCCACCCAGATGGCCTGTGACGTCGACGACTTCGCCGATAAAAAACAGCCCGGGCACGCTTCGGCACTCCATCGTCTTTGCGGAGAGTTCATTCGTATCAACGCCGCCTGCGGTAACTTCCGCTTTCGCATATCCTTCTGTACCTGCGGGCACAACGGCCCAATGATGCAGCTGACTTTCCAGCGTGCTAAGGGAACGATTGGTCCATTCCTGTGGTGGATGCAAAGCCAGCCAGCGATCAGCGAGACGATGCGGAAGTGCAGCGCGCAGCAGCTGTTTCGCTGTCGTCAAAGTTCGCGGAAGGCTTGGATCGTGCCATGGCTGCGTCCATTCAAGGCCGGGAGCAAGATCAATCTTCACCGCATCGCATGGCTTCCAATATGAAGAAATCTGCAGAATGGCGGGGCCACTCAGACCGCGATGTGTAAATAAAAGGTTTTCGCGAAATTGCTCCACGCCGCAGCGGACCACGACGGGAACCGCAACTCCGGCGAGGCCGGCATAATTGGCCAGATCGTTCGCGGAAAATAGAAGAGGCACCAAAGCGGGACGGCAAGGTTGAATGGCAATTCCAAACTGTTTGGCCACCTGGTACCCAAAGGGAGTTGCGCCCATTTTCGGAATCGACAATCCGCCGGTCGCTACGACCACGGCACCGCAGGAAAAAGATGCGTCGGGGGTGCGGATTTCAAAGCCGGTCGTATGGTGCACCTTCTCCACATGAGCGCTCAAGAAGATTTGCACGCCAGCCTCGCGACATTCCTCTTCCAGTAACGCGACCATGTCGCGCGCGGAGCGATCGCAGAACAGCTGGCCCAGCGTTTTCTCGTGATAAGGGATTTGATGTTTCGCAACCAGCGCGAGAAAATCCTGAGGTGTGTAACGGGCCAGCGCGGACTTGCAAAAATGTGGATTCGCGGAAATGAAGTTTTCCGGTCTGCAATGAATATTGGTAAAGTTGCAGCGGCCGCCGCCGGAGATGAGAATCTTCTTTCCGATTTTGTCCGCGTGGTCCAGCACGGCTACCCGTTTACCGTGCTTTCCAGCCTCGATGGCGCACATCAGGCCTGCTGCGCCGGCGCCGAGAATAAGGACATCGAAAACGTGGGTCACTTGGTTTGGACCGAGGCAGAGAACTTCTTCATTATGCCTTGCTGGCCGAAGGAGACGGACGAGGACGCATGAGAACCTATCTGATATGCATAGCTTGCGAACGATCGAATGCGACCTAAGCCGCGGTTGGCGAGGAGGGGGGGAAGTTTCTTCCCGTCGGCTTGCGCGTCAGTAGATAGATCATGCCTAGAATGACCAAGATTGTGACGCACCCGGCCAAGCCCAGGACTCTCAAAATAGAAACCGTGTATCGACCCGACGACGGATTGTAACTGCAGCAGTAGAGCAGAAACAGATCGGCTGCGCTGCCGATTTTGTGGTTCGAGGCGTCCACCATCGCCAGGCGCAAATCGCGCGGCTGATATTGGATGCCGGAGAAATATTTTGAGAGTCGACCGTCCGGAGTCGCCACCATAATCACACTGGAGTGGGCAAACTGATCCATCTTGCCATCCGGGCCGGGAACGCGCACGTAATGAAAGCCCGTTGCGGAACTGAGTGCATCGATCGAAGCTTGCTGGCCAGTGAGGAAGTGTACACCGGGAGCGGCCCCGGGATCGCCAAGCCAGCTAAGGAATAATTGCTTTTCGCTGGCAGCCTGATGCGCTGTGTCTTTGGGATCGAAGCTGGCGACGACGATCTCGTAGTCCTTACCTGCCTTCAGTCCAGTTTGCTTCAGCGCGTCCGCAGCCCCATGCATCACCTGCGGGCACAACATGCCGCAGCTAAAGTAGACCTCTGCCATAACGACAGGGCGCTTGCCGAAATAATCGCCCAGCATGACGGGCTTTCCGGTCGAGTCAACATACGCCGCGCCCAACGGCAATTTTCGATTCAAATTTTGTGCGATGCCGGCATGTTTCAAGTAGGTTGGCAGACTGTTTGATACGGTGCCCATGGAGGGGTTGCGCGCGCCTCCGTATTGCGCCTGGCAGATCGGAATGAAGCAGGCGAGCAGCAGCGCCGCAAGCAATGCGCCCAGACTCAGCCTGAATACCAATGAGGAGGAAGAGGTGTGTTGGTGAATCGTGCGTAGGTTGAATGCTGGCACATCTTCCATCCTAGATGAGTTTGCGAATCTCGTGTAGCGTGCGCCTCCGCATTCAAGCATTCGCCGATCAAATCGCTCCGAGTTTGTCACCGGCCGCAGTCTGGCGGCAGCAGAACTGGAGTGGTAGCCTGATCAAGGACTAATCCGTTTACAAATTGGAGATTGCAGGCAATGCAGGCAAGTTATAGTGGCGTCGAGCTGCCCAAAGATGGCAAGCCGATTGAATATTCCAACGGAACGTATCAAGTACCCGACAATCCCATCATTCCTTACATTGAAGGCGACGGAACCGGTCGCGATATTTGGCGCGCATCGCAACGTGTATTCGACGCCGCTGTGGCCAAAGCCTACGGTGGGAAACGCGCCGTCAAGTGGTTTGAAATATTTGCTGGAGAAAAGGCGTTTTCCCGTTTTCAGAGCTGGCTTCCGGACGATACAGTCCAAGCGGCGCGCGATTTGCGCGTTTCGATTAAGGGACCGCTGACCACTCCTGTCGGCGGAGGCATTCGCTCGTTGAATGTGACGCTACGACAGATGCTGGATCTGTATTCCTGCATTCGCCCCGTGAAGTATTACCAGGGCGTTCCCAGTCCAGTGAAGCATCCGGAAAAACTCGACGTCGTGATCTTCCGCGAGAATACGGAAGATGTGTACGCAGGCATCGAGTTTAAAGAGGGAACCGCCGAGGCGAAAAAAATTCTGGATTTTCTGAACAACACCATGCTGGCTGGTACCAAGAAAAAGATTCGTGAAGATTCCGGCATTGGAATCAAGCCGATCTCGATTACAGGAACCAAGCGACTAGTGCGGGTGGCGATTGAGTTTGCGCTGAAGCACCATCGCAAGTCCGTCACGCTAATGCACAAGGGGAATATCCAGAAGTTTACTGAAGGCGCTTTTCGTGAGTGGGGATACGAAGTCGCGGTTGATGAGTTCAGAGATTCAATTGTGACCGAGCGCGAGAGCTGGATTCTCGGCAATCTGGAAGCGAAGCCGAGCCTGACGGTGGAGCAGAATGCGGCCATGATCGAACCAGGACTCGAGCATGCGCCGCAAAAGTTCCGCGAGGAGGCGTTTACGGAAGTGAAGCAGGTGATTGATACGATCGGCGTCAGCCACGGACAAGGAAAATGGAAGAAGAAGCTGCTGGTCAACGACCGCATTGCGGATTCCATTTTCCAGCAGGTGATCGTTCGTCCCGATGAATACAGTGTGCTGGCGACTCCGAATCTGAACGGCGACTACATCTCCGACGCATGCGCAGCGCAGGTTGGCGGTTTGGGTATCGCGCCGGGCGCGAATGTCGGCGATGGCTATGCTGTGTTTGAAGCCACCCACGGAACAGCGCCGAAGTACGCGGACAAGGATGTCATCAATCCCGGTTCCGTGATGCTATCGGGCGTGATGCTGTTTGATTTCATCGGCTGGATTGAGGCCTCTCGCCTGATCGAAAACTCCATGGAGCGAACGATTCAGCAGAAATTTGTCACCTATGATTTTGAGCGGCAGATGCAGGGAGCTACCAAGGTGGGAACCAGCGAATTTGCGACTCGAATGATTGAAAATATGGATGCGGTCGCGATGATTCGCTAATTGCCATTGAACGAAGTTTTGTAAAGGAGAAATATGCGGAAGAAAGTTTCGATTGTGGGCGCGGGCAACGTGGGAGCCACGACTGCGCATTGGATCGCGGCCAAGGAATTGGCTGACATTGTATTGGTCGACGTAGTGGAAGGTATCCCGCAAGGCAAGGCGCTGGATTTGATGGAGGCAATGCCGATTGAAAAGCGCGATGTCCACGCGTTCGGTTCCAATGATTACGCAGCCACGGCAAATTCCGACGTTGTTGTCATTACGGCAGGAATCCCTCGCAAACCCGGCATGAGCCGCGACGATCTGTTGCATACCAACTTCAAGATTATGTCGGATGTGGTCAGCAAAGTGGTGGCGGCATCGCCGGACTGCTTCCTGGTGATCGTCTCCAATCCTTTGGACGCGATGGCGCAGGCTGCCTACAAGCTTTCCAAGTTCAATCGCGAGCGGGTGATCGGCATGGCCGGAGTTCTAGATTCGGCACGATTTCGGACCTTCATCGCAGATGAGTTAAAGGTGAGCGTTGAAAATGTAACCGCGTTCGTGCTGGGAGGCCACGGCGATACCATGGTTCCCCTGGCGCGCTACTCCACCGTCGCGGGAATCCCGATTACGGAGCTGATGGATCCGGCCACGATCGAGCGCTTGATCCAGCGCACACGCGATGGCGGCGCTGAGATCGTGAAGTACCTGAAGACGGGAAGTGCGTTTTATGCTCCCTCTGCGGCCGCCGTTGAAATGGTGGAGGCGATCCTGAAGGATAAGAAGAAGATTCTGCCATGTGCCGCTTACCTTGAAGGCGAATATGGCATTCAGGGTTTATTCATTGGGGTTCCGTGCAAGTTGGGAGCCCGCGGTTTGGAAGAGATTATTCAAATCAAACTGACCGATGAAGAGCAGGCAGGTCTCCAGAAGAGTGCAAAATCTGTGAAGGAACTCTGCGGCGTGATCGGCGTCTAGAGCAGTTCTGATTGGAAAAAGAGAGGCCCGCATTGGCGCGGGCCTTTTTTCTTTTGAAGTTTCTGTCGAATTTTCACCGCACTACCAGGGCAATGCTTTTCCCATGTGGATGAAGGCTCCATTCGGGCCATCTTTCGCGAGCGTGGCTAAAGCGACCGAAGTCTTGGCTCCGTCGACAATTTCCATCGGCGCGGCGTCAGTACCCATATCCGTTTTCACCCAACCGGGATGTGCCGAATTCACTTTGATGTTGGTGTCCTGCAGTTCATGCGCCAGGTGAATCGTGAAGGTATTCAGAGCGGACTTCGACGCGTCGTAAGCAAAGGCCTTGCTGTTATAGATGGGAGACTTGGGATCGCTGTGCAGGGTGTTTGAAGCCAGAATGCTGGACAGGTTGACGATGCGGGCTGCAGGGCTTTTGCGGATTAATGGCAGCAGCGCCTGGGTCAGCGCGACCGGAGCGAACAAATTGGTGTCAAAGGTCTTTTTCAGCGTTTCAGCGGAGGTGCTGCTGGTCGTGTTCTTGCCCCACCCTTCTTCCGCCACGCCTGCATTGTTGATGAGGATATCGAGCTTTCCGAATTTCTCCTGAATGAAGTTGACGGCCGCATCGCGGTCTTTCGCCTGTGTTACATCCAGCTTCAATATTTGCGCGTCGATCCCTTCCGCACGCAGCTTCGCCGCTGCAGCCTCGCCTCTGTTTACATCGCGGGAGCCCACAATGACTGTGATTCCCAGCTTTCCCAGTTGGCGTGCGGTTTCAAATCCAATGCCTTTGTTGGCGCCGGTAATCAGTGCGACCCGTTTGTTTTCGCTCATCTTTCCCCCTGAATCGTTTTCTCTCAACTTAGATCAACGTCAAAGCGAAAAGGATTCAGGGAAGATCGGATAAGGGCACAACCGTCCGCAGGATTAGGCGACGCGCTCGATGGTGACACTTTCAAGGACCACGGGAGTGCGAGGCTTATCGGAGCGATCGCGATCCACTTCAGAAACTTTGTCCACGATGTCCTGCCCTTCGACGACTTCGCCGAAAATCGTGTGATTGCCGGTCAGCCATGGGGTGGCAGCGACGGTGATAAAGAACTGAGAGCCGTTCGTGTTCGGTCCAGAGTTTGCCATGGCCAACTTGCCCGGCGTATTAAAGCTGTGCGGCGAACCCTTTGTCTCGTCTTCAAACTTGTAGCCTGGTCCGCCAAAGCCGGTGCCGGCCGGATCGCCACCCTGGATCATGAACTTCGGAATAACGCGGTGAAAAATCGTTCCGTCGAACAACTTGTCTTTGGATTTTTTGTTGTTCGTCGGATGCGTCCACTCGCGATTGCCTTCAGCGAGGTCTATAAAGTTGGCTACGGTTTTCGGCGCTTCTTTTTCAAAGAGGCGGCATATGATCTTGCCCTGCGATGTCTGGAAGGTAGCGTAAGTTCCGGGTGTTTGGGTCATGATTGGCGAACTCCTCTTGAAGGTAAGAATCTTGTCGACAAAGTTGCTCGGGTTGCTTTGGTTGAGACCTCCAAAAGTGGACGCTCAAGGCTGGCTCGGTGTCGTTGTTGGAGCGGTTGCCGCGGCTGAAGGCTTGGATGGCGTTGGAGCGGGCGGCATTGGCTGGCCCGCCTGCACAATCGTGACCTTGTTGAGATAGACAGGATCGAGCGGCTTATCCTGAGGGTCGCGCTGCACCTGCGTAATGGATTCGGCGACCAGAACGCTGGCCGGGTCGCATTGCCCGAAGACGGTGTAGTGCTGATCGAGAGAAGGTTGTGGACCCACAGTAATAAAAAACTGGGAGCCGTTGGTATTCGGGCCGGCATTCGCCATCGCCAGTCGGCCAGCCACATTGAAGGTCAGCTTTGGATCGATCTCATCATTGAAAAAATAGCCGGGATCTCCCTCACCGGTTCCCGTGGGATCTCCACCCTGAATCATGAATCCCGGAATCACTCGATGAAATGTGGTGCCGTTGTAGAACGGCTTGCCATGCACCTTCTTGTGGGTTACGGGATCCGTGAATTGCTTCGTGCCCGTCGCCAGTCCGACAAAGTTTGCAACCGCGACTGGCGCTTCTTTGGCGTAGAGTCCGCAGGTCATCCGGCCCATGGAAGTGTCCAACACCACAGTTGGACCGTCCGGCGCGATGGGGGCCTCAATGTGAGCTGTCGTGGCGGGATCATCAGGCAGGGAATCTGTCGCGCCAGGGGCGGATTGCTGCGATTGTGCAGCAGAATCGCTCGACTGCTGCGGGGGCGTTTGCTGCTGTTGCTGCGCCGTTTTGAAATTGCCGGCAGTCGAAGCGGCGGACATCTGTCCATAGACAAGAAAGCTGAAAAGGGCGATTGAATACAGAAAAGGGAGTCGAAAGCTTAAACGAACCATCACTCCGTATTGTAACGGTTTGCGCAGGCCAGTGGAGCGAATGACGATCCGATGCTGACGGCTCTATGCGTCGAAGCGCAACTGTGGCGGATTGCCTCGTTAGGTCTTGGCGCCGCTAAGACGAAAATCCTTCGAGTGAGAGTGCGCCACGATCGGCATGGTCGCGTGTAAAAAGTACCCGATGTGGAATTGATTGCCGCTAAGTCGAAAGTCCCAAAATGGGAACGCTTCCTACTTTGGTAATGCACAAAGTAACCTGTGCGGTGGAAAATGGCGTGCGATGCGAGTAGTTTACGAAATGAAAATAATTTCTACATCGCAAACGGCACCGACAGGACGCGTTGTGGCAGGCTGCGTGCCTCATCATCGGCACAACGATCTTGATATGTGCGCTTTAGATTGAATGGGAGAGTCAATGCGCCCCTGGATCCCCACCGGATGCGTAGTGCTGGTGCTTTGTCTTGTCTTTTTTGGATGTGCTGGAGGAGTCCCGTCGAATGCGGGGTCCACCCTCACCTCCTCCCCCACGCCGGTTACCGATCCAGTTACTACTCCGGTTACCAATGGCGCGGTAGTCTCCATTGTGATTAGTGATCCGGCGGCATGCAAAGCATCCGGCGGCCCTTTCACACACGTCTACGTAACCATCACGGACGTACAGGCGAGCACGAATGCTGACGCCCCTGCGAATGACGCGAGCTTTGTGGATCTGACGCCGGGACTGTCGGCGGCGCCGCAACAAGTGGATCTGCTTGGCCAAGCCAACAGCAAATGTTTTCTGGCTTCGCTCGGCATCGGCCAAGAGGTGACAGCGGGCGACTATCGCCAGGTGCGTATCTTTCTTGCGCCGGATTCGCGAGCGTCCAGTGTTTCGAACAACGCGTGCGGAGCCTCATATTCGAATTGCCTGGTGCGGACAGACAACAGTCTGCACGATTTGGTGCTTCCGACGCCCGCGAGCGAGGGGATTGAACTGGCGTCCAATCACATCATCAACGGAAGTATCGCCTTCAACGCAGGCGATCAGCCGTACATCGATCTGAATTTCGACGTGTGTTCATCCATCCTGGCGACTGCCGACGGTCAATACGAGTTCAACCCAATCGTTCGTGCCGGCCTGATTCCTTCGTCGGGCGGCACGATCAGCGGCACGGTGGTGAGTTCGAAAACAGGGCAATCACTGTCGGGCGGCAATGTCGTGGTGGCATTGGAACAGAAGGACGGGGCGACAGGGATTGACAGAATACTGATGCGCACCGCCGCAGCTAGCGATGGCACGTTCGTTTTGTGCCCCGTGCCGCAAGGAACGTATGATCTGGTAGCGGTTGGCGTGGATGGAGCGAGTGTTTCCTATTCCGCCGGGGTGGAAACTGGAATCCAGTCCGGACAGTTGGCGGGAAAAATCCCGCTGGTGCCCGGATCGCAGCAGGGTACCCTGGAAGGTCTGATCACGACCCAGGGTACGGGAGGAAATCCGCTGGGTGTTTCGCTGGCTGTGCAGGCAGGCGCGCTGCAGCAGATTGCGACCAACGGGACCACGATCACGGTCCCGCTGTTGCCCAGACAGAGCCCGTACAACGAAGCCATGTTGACGGTGAATGGATCCGATTGCGCGCCCGGTGCGGATTGTGCGCCATTTGTCATGCAGCTGCCGACATCGACGCCGAATGTAGTTGCCTGCTCCGAGCAAACCGCGCAGTTCAAGCAGAAGGGGAGCACACCTGGATATACCGCAGAGTCAGTCGCGGCAATCACCGGAACGGGCAGTGCAGCTGCGTGTTCGGCTGCGAGTCTGCAGGCGCCGGATGGACCTGTAGCGGTTGGTGCTGGGGAAACTGTGATGGCCTCGCCAATCAGTTTTACGCGGTGTCAGTAGGATCTGGTCGAAAAAGTCGGAATGACATTTTAAGCGGGGTGCAATGGAGTGAGGACCGGGAATTAGCCGTCTGGCTTCGAACGCGACGGAGTAAGGACAACCCGGGGTACCGCAATTTCATCTTCTACCTAGAAGGAAGGTGGAATGATGACAGATCTTCGTGAATTGAATAAAGACACTCCGGCAACAGGGAAAAACGGTCCTGGATCGGCAAGCGATGACCCGGCGCAGACGCATCGTCGAGTGGAACGTGAGGCTGACAAGGCAGCGGAGCGCGGGATAGATCGGCAGCGGAATGACGACGAAGGTGAATTCAGCAACATCGGTCCCGTATAGACGCCTTGTTTGAAGATTTGGAGAAATATAACGGCAGGATCAGTCGTTATCGCTGATCAGGCGACAGCCCTCCCCAGTCTCGCATGGGTCTCTCGAGTCACCCGAGAGACCCATGCGAGATTTCCCATTTGAGCAACCGAAACTCCTACTTGTCGGGCAGGCGACAAATTTCGCTCCAAGAAAGCTGTGGGTCGGTCGAGGATGCGCAGAACCGGCCGCCTTCCTTGACTGCGGCCCCATTGCGCTCCAATAATAGAAGCTGACTCTTCCATGTCCCTTCCTGCCAGTTGATGGGCGGTTTCTTCGTAGACTGCATAGACTTCCGTGTGGATTCCACGATTGAACCGGTAGCGCAGCACGCGCATCGAATCCACCGCCTCGAGCATCAGGATAGGGTGGACAAAGCATTCTCATCCAAACGCAGGGTCTGGAGATTCATGAGCTACTTCGACAAGATTAGGAAAATTTCATGAGCGCAACGATCAGTGCGCAGGTTCGCCCGCGAAGAAATCGTGCGGTCACATTCTGGCAATCCACGAATGGGAAGAAAGTAGTCATGGCGATCACCGGCGCCCTGATGTTTTTGTTCGTGATTGGCCATCTGCTCGGGAACCTGCAGGTATTTGAAGGGCAAGAGAAAATCAACGCCTACAGCCACTTTCTGCACAGCATTGGCGAAGTGCTATGGATTGTCCGCGGTGTGCTGATCATTGCGATCCTGCTGCACATTACCGCGACAGTGCAGTTGGCATTGCGGAATAAGAGGGCGCGACCGATCGGCTACTCCCGCAAAGAGGCCATCAATTCTTCGTATGCTTCGCGAACCATGTACTGGAGCGGACCCATCGTTCTGGCGTTCATCATCTTCCATTTGCTGCAGTTTACCGCCGGATATATTCATCCCGAGGCACAGTTCATTGAAGGCGATGTCTACCATAACATGGTCTCTGGCTTTCAGGTCTGGTGGGTTTCGGCGTGGTACATCTTCGCCATTACACTCCTGGGTTTCCATCTGCGCCACGGCATTTGGAGCATGTTTCAGTCGGTGGGAATCGCCCATCCTCGTCACACGCAGACCCTGAAACGCGCTGCGCTCTTGATTGCAACTCTGATTGTCCTGGGATACATAGCGATCCCGATTAGCATTCTGCTTGGCCTCGTGAGATAACATGACACTCGACGCAAGAATCCCTTCCGGTCCGATTGAACAACAATGGGCCAAGGCCCGCTTCGAGATGAAGCTGGTGAATCCTGCCAACAAGCGCAAGCATTCCCTGATCGTGGTCGGCTCCGGCCTGGCGGGAGCTTCCGCATCGGCGTCCCTCGGCGAGCTGGGCTACAACGTCAAATGCTTCTGCTTTCAGGACTCGCCTCGTCGCGCGCACTCTATCGCGGCGCAGGGCGGCATCAACGCGGCAAAAAATTATCCCAACGATGGCGAGAGCATTCACCGTCTTTTCTACGACACGGTGAAGGGCGGAGATTTTCGCGCACGCGAAGCCAATATCTATCGGCTGGCGGAAATCAGCAACCACATCATTGATCAGTGTGTGGCCCAGGGTGTTCCGTTTGCACGGGAATACGGTGGAACGCTGACGAATCGCTCCTTTGGCGGCGCGCAGGTGTCGCGTACTTTCTACGCGCGCGGCCAGACAGGGCAACAACTTCTTCTCGGCGCGTATCAGGCGCTGGAACGCCAGGTGCATGCCGGGACCGTGACGATGATTCCGCGCGCTGAAATGCTGGATCTGATCGTGGTTGACGGGCGAGCGCGGGGAATTGTCACGCGCAATCTGGTGACCGGGAAATTTGACGTTCATCTGGCTGATGCTGTGATCCTGGCGACCGGCGGCTACGGGAATGTCTATTATCTATCGACAAATGCCAAAGGCTCGAATGCCACCGCTATATGGCGCGCTTACAAGCGTGGTGCGCTGTTCGCCAACCCCTGCTTTACACAGATCCATCCCACCTGCATCCCCGTGTCTGGTGAGTACCAATCGAAGTTGACGCTGATGAGCGAGTCACTGCGCAACGACGGTCGCATCTGGGTGCCGAAGATGAAGGGTGACAAGCGCCCACCGAACGAAATTCCAGAAGGTGAGCGCGATTATTACCTGGAGCGCCGTTATCCCAGCTTCGGCAACCTGGTGCCGCGCGATGTCGCTTCTCGCAATGCGAAAGCGGTTTGCGATGAGGGCCGCGGGGTAGGGAAGAGTGGGCTCGGCGTCTATCTGGATTTCTCCGAGGCAATCGCGCGCCTCGGTGAGAAGACAATTCGTGAACGCTACGGAAACCTGTTCGATATGTACGAGCGCATCACGGATGAGAATCCCTATAAAGTGCCGATGCGCATCTATCCGGCGATTCACTACACCATGGGCGGCCTGTGGGTGGATTATCAACTGCAAAGCAACATTCCCGGCCTATTCGTGCTGGGCGAAGCAAATTTTTCGGATCACGGGGCCAATCGCCTCGGTGCCAGCGCCCTGATGCAGGGACTTTCCGACGGCTACTTCATTATTCCGTACACCGTGGGAAATTACCTGGCGACCAACAAGTTCGCCAAGGTGGACGAATCCCGTGCTGAAGTGCAGGGCGCTCTGAACGAAGCCCAGCAAAAGGTGGAGAAGTTGCTGGCGATCAAAGGAAAGCGCACGGTCGATTCTTTTCATCGCGAACTAGGCAAAATTGTCTGGGACTATTGTGGCATGGCGCGTACTGCAGAGGGTCTGGAGACGGCGATTGGAAAGATTCGCGCACTTCGTGAGGAATACTGGCAGGACGTCACGGTTCCCGGCAGCGGAGATGATCTGAATCAGAGCCTCGAGAAGGCTGGCCGCGTGGCCGATTTCTTTGAGCTGGCGGAATTGATGTGCATCGATGCCCGAGACCGGAACGAGTCCTGCGGCGGCCACTTCCGCGAGGAGTATCAAACGCCGGACGGCGAAGCTCAGCGCGACGATGAGCACTATTCGTATGTTGCAGCGTGGGGCTATCGTGGTCCCGATGCATCCCCTGAACTGACGAAGGAACCCCTCGCGTTCCATTACGTTCATCCGAGCCAGAGGAGCTACAAGTAATGAAACTGACATTGAAGATCTGGCGGCAGAAGAACTGTAAAGAGAAGGGCAAGTTTGTCACCTACGCAGTCGACGACGTCGATCCGGAAATGTCGATGCTGGAATGTCTCGACGTGCTGAACGAATCGCTGATCGAGCGCGGCGAGGAGCCGGTGGCGTTTGAACACGATTGCCGCGAAGGCATCTGCGGCTCCTGCGGTTTCATGATCAACGGCGTGGCCCATGGCCCGGAGCGCGCAACGACTGTGTGCCAGCTGACCATGCGACATTTCAAAGACGGCGATGAGTTGGTGATCGAACCCTGGCGTGCGCTGGCGTTTCCGCTGATTAAGGACCTGGTTGTTGACCGGCTCGCCTTCGATCACATCATCGAGGCCGGTGGATACATCTCAGTTTCGACCGGTCACGCGCCCGATGGCAATACGCTGCTCGTTGGCAAAGAGACAGCGGATCAGGCGATGGATGCAGCATCCTGCATTGGCTGCGGCGCCTGCGTGGCCGCCTGCCCGAATGCCTCCGCGGCGCTGTTTACCGGAGCAAAAATCGCGCACCTGGGCACTCTTCCGCAAGGTGCTCCGGAACGCGACCGTCGTGCCTTGCGGATGGTCGCGCAAATGAACGCGGAAGCGTTCGGCAATTGCACCAGCATTGGCGAGTGTACCGGCGTATGTCCAAAAGAGATTCGGTTGGACGTGATCGCCACCATGAATCGCGACTACCTTTCCGCCAGCATGAAAAAGCGTGAGGATACCGAGGTTGATATTCCTCCAGTGGCTGAACTGACGGCAAAGAGTTAGCTTCGACCCGGCTTATAGATTTTTCGCTTCACGCTGGCTCGGAATCAACTGTGTCAGCAGGCGGCGCAGGGCGTGCCCGCGATGGCTGACTTTGTATTTCTCTTCCAGACTGATTTCGGCCATTGTCTGATGTAGCTCCGGGATGTAAAAAAGTGGATCGTAGCCAAAGCCTCCGCTGCCTCGCGGGGCGTCAAGAATGGTGCCTTCTACGGTGCCGTGTGCGACCGCGATGCATTCGCCGTCGCGGGCAGCCGCCAAAACGCAGCGGTAACGGGCGGTTCGTCGCGGCTGCGGAACGTCTCGCATATTTTCCAACAAGAACACATTGTTGCGCGTGTCGTCGTCGGTTCGATCGTATGGCTCCGAATGAAGGCCTGCGTCGGCGGCGTAACGTGCGGAACGTACTCCGGGCGCGCCGTGCAATGCATCTACCTCCAAGCCGGAGTCGTCAGCCAGCACAATGGTTCCGAGCGAGTGGCGGCTGTATTCAATCGCCTTGATGCGGGCATTCTCCTCAAACGTGACGCCATCCTCGGCTGGAGGTTCGATCATCTCCATTCCTGGAAGGCGGGCAAAAGCAACATCGCGCGCATGCGGCGTGGCGGCGACTTCAAAGTCACGAAGTTTTCCGGGATTTGTTGTCGCGACGTAGAGCAGAAGTTGCATTGTTGGAATCGATCAGTTGATGAACATGCGCAGGTTGACCGCACCCGGTGAAGATATTCCGATCACGCAGGGAGAAATGCGAACGTCTACTTGCCGGGCGCCACGGCGGCGACTTGCACTGTACTGCCTGAGACATTTCCTTTGACCACTGCGGGCGCACCGGCAAGCGCATCCAGTTCCTTTTTGACATCAGCATTGGCTTGCAGCGTATACACCTTGTTCCCGACCACCAACGCATACGGAGAGCCCATTCCGACGCATTCACGGGTACATTTTTGCGCGCTGGCCCCGGCCATCATGTGGTGTGCACCGCACATCTGATCGCTGACGATGCCGTTTAGCGTCATCGTCTGAGCGCTGGCAATGCCAGCGGACAATATGGCCACAATCGCGAGTGCGCCAGACATGTAAAAGATCTTCATTCGATTTCCTTTCAGATGGGGATCAATTCTGACGGAAAATACTTCCGGCCAGAACCTTCAGTATAGCGGCTTCGAGTCCGCGTTCGGCAGAAACGGTTGCAACGGACATCCTTCGCATCGTGGAGTTGTGCCGCAATGCCGCTTGCCCACTTCGACAATCAGCGCGTGCAGTTCGTTGGCATGGCGTGCAGTTTCTTCGGGGGTAGGACTGGCAATCGCGCCATCACCCAGGGATTGCAATTCCGCATAACGTGCGTTGGCGGCGAGAAGTTCATGCCGCGTCACCACGCGCCGCAGATATTCGTCTACTACAAATACGGGATGTTCGAGAGCGTACAGCAAGATCGCATCCGCGGTCTCCGCGCCGACGCCGGGTAACGCCAGCAACTGTGTGCGCAGCTCCGCGGTGGGCGTCTCAGCCATTTGTTCCAGCGAGCCACTGTATTGTTCGTCCAGAAATTGCACAAACCCTTTGATGGAGGCTGCTTTTCGCCGAACAAAGCCTGAGGGTCGAATCAGCTCGCGCAGCCTTTCTTCTGGGATTCCGCGAACGCCTTCAATGCTCAGCGTGCCGGTTTCGCGCAAGTTTGCTATGGACCGCTCGACGCTGCGCCACGCGGTCGCCTGGGTTAGGAATGCGCCGATCACCACCTCAAATGCGCTCTCGGCGGGCCACCATTTGCGAGTTCCATAGGCCTTGAGCAGCACCGCATACATTTCGCGCAATTGCTGCTCGGATCGTGACCCATCGGACGCGCGTGACGACTTGTGGTGGTGGCGGCTCACGGAGTCTTCCATGTTGCTGGCAGCGTTCCAGCTCTCCTCAGTATCCTATGTCTCACAGAGGTACACACGGAATGTCGTTTTGACATTCCGTGATTCAGCAACGTGCAGATTTCACGAGCTAATCAAATTCAGAGAATTCGTGGAATGCGCCCCAAAGTGTACGTGTGGTGTACACGGGTTCGTCAGAGTCGATGCAGGAGTTTCATCAACAGGGATTCTCCTCCCTTGAACCCGGATGGGAGTGAGCTCAGCGTGGGACAATCGCGTCGAGGGTATGTGATGTCCCTCGCGGCGCGATTAACTCGCGTTGAACTAAGACTTCACTGGCACAAAATATGGACAGGCCACCAAATGGAGATATTTCCCAGGAGAGAAAACGCGAGATCATTCGGCGAGCTGATCTCTTTGGTGAGCAGGCTCACTTGCCCGCTCTTTGATATCCGGCAGACCGCTTAATGTGATTCCCGTGCCATCGGCGGTGTTCGTTAGCTGGGGAGCGGGGCGAGCTTACGCCCATTTGCCCTGGCCTTCGACGACCGTGATGTAACGATCGATCGGCAAATCCGTAAGGCGTTCTGTTTTGCCGCTAGGTCGCGGCCATTTAATTTCAACCCAATCGATCTTTTCGCGCTTGCCAATACCAAGCAGTATGCGCGGATCATGGCTTGAAAGATAACTTCCGCCTCCCACTTTCATCCGGCTGCGCTTTAAGTCCTGTGCCTGGTAAGTGATCCTTGCCCCAATGGCATCCCGATTCGATTTCGTTCCGACGAGCTTGATCCCGAGCCAGTGATTCTGCGCGCCAGCCGTGTTTCGCAACAGGACTGGCGCGCCGTCGTTGATTCCAATGAGAACATCAGTCGCCCCGTCGTTATTGAAATCTCCGATCGCCAATCCGCGCGCCGCAAGTGGCTGATTGAAGATCGGCCCGCTCTGTTTGCTGATGTTGCGGAAGCCCTTACCGGTCCATTGCAAAAGGATTGGTCGCTCTTCATACGTCACTTGTAAATGCATTTGATCGATCAAATCGTCAGGGTGTCCGTTGGCCAGGAATAGATCCAGGTTTCCGTCATTATCGAAATCGAAGAATTTCAGCCCCCAGCCACTCATGAGATAGGTGGAAGCGGCAATCCCTTCCGGGCCGGCGGTATCGTCAAAGGTCTCGTCATGATTGTTGCGGTAAAGTGAGTAATCCTGGTAGTTAAGATTGGCAACAAAAAGATCCATAAAGCCGTCTTGATCCACGTCCGCGGAGTCCACGCCCATTCCTGAACGTGCCAGCCCATCGGCACTATAAGCGACACCGGCAATTTCTCCGATTTCTTCAAACTTCCCGTTTCCACGATTCATGAAAAGGAAGTTCGGGACTGTGTCATTCGAAACGAAGAGATCCATCCGTCCGTCATTGTTAATATCCGTCGCAACCACACCCCAGGCTTTTCCCAAATGACTGGCGATGCCGGATTCTTTGCTGACGTCCGTAAAGGTGCCATCACCATTGTTGTGAAAAAGCCAGCTCGCCATAGGCGCATAAGCCTTAGGAATGCAATAGTGGCGAAGGCCATCGTCGTGGATTCCACAGGGCTTGTTCAGTTCTTTGCTGAAATCAGCAAATCGCGCGACAAAAAGATCTAAACGGCCATCATTGTCATAATCGAACCAGACTGCGCCGGAAGCCCATCCCGGCTGCGGCGACCCCGGCTTTCGCGGTGACGTCAGTGAAGGTTCCGTCGCCGTTGTTGTGGTACAAAATGCTCCTGCCGTATTGCGTCACATACATGTCGGGTAGACCATCTCCGTCGTAATCACCCACGGCCACGCCCTGTCCGAAGCCACCTCCGATCACTCCAGCCTTTTCCGTTACGTCCGTGAAGGTTCCATCGCGATTGTTCTTATACAGAGCGTTGCGCAACGGTTTGGTCGGGGTATAAAAATCACATTTCCCGCTGTTTACCAGATAGATGTCCATCCAGCCATCGTTGTCATAGTCGAGAAATGCGCAACCTGGTCCCGAACTCTCCGGAAGATACTTCTCAGGGGATTTCGCGGCTGTATGCACCCACCGAATCCCGCTCTTCTCGGGAGGAACCACCTCGAAGGGAAACTGCGTCGCATCGCCTAGCGCAAATAGCGGGCGCTGCGAGAGAATCAAAGCTCCTGCGATCGACTGCGACAGGAATTCCCGCCGTGTCAATCGTGCTGTCCGAATCCGATTCATGATTTCATTCAGCCGATATCAACTAGTCTTCGAACTCATAGAGGATGACACCAGGAAGTACATGGAGCCATGTTACTGTGATCCGTCTCCCGCAGATGCGCCCGGATGAGCCCCAGAACTAAGACTTCTGTGGATAGCAAATTCTTTTTCCGCTTCCTCTTTGTGCCCAGTCCTCACCAGGGCAGTACCGAGCGCGTTGTGAATGTCTGGATTTGCAGGGGTAAGGCGCTCTGCGATGCGCAGGGGGGGGATTGCCTCTGCGTATTTCTTGTCGCCGATCAAAGAAACTCCCCATCCCAGGTAGGCCTCAGCAAAACCTGGATTGAGTTTTGCTGCCTGTGAAAAGCGAGAAATCGCTTCGCCCCAGTTCTGGTCCTCCCGGGCAAGTTCTCCTAAAATGAACTGCGCGTCCGTGTTGCTGGGATCGATCTGAAGTTCTTTCAGAAATTCCTGCTTGGCGCGTTCTTTCGCGTCCGGGCCGCCGCCCGGTTCCGATAGCAGCAGTCTACCCAGCAGAAAATGAATGCCGCGTGCGTTTGGGTCTTTGTGAAGGATTCCATTGGTATTCAAGCTCGGCGGGTTGCCACCGACCCTGTTCTTCCAGAGCCTCGGCATTTAACTTGTGCGCAGCAATGGATTGCGGCGCGGTTCTAGCCAGGTCCTGGGCCGTGCGGGTCGACAGGTCAGAGTAGGCATGGACAATTACATACAGGACGTCGGGATCCTCACCAAAATCTCGGTTGAGTGAGGTGATGAAACTGAGGGTGGCGCTTCGGTCGTCGACGGCGAGAGCGCAGCGAACTCCGAGTACGCCGGCATGCTTTCGAGTTTCTGCGGGAAGTTGAGCTGCCATCACCTTCCGCAGGGCAGAAATGCTCTCGCGGCATTGGCCTTCTTCCGCCAGGGTAATGGCCTGCTGCGGCGAAATGTTCGCTTTGGGTGAAACCGATTTCGACTGCTGAGCGCTGGCTCCGAAGCCAGAGAAGAATAAAGCCGCCAAAACAAGAGAAACGACGCAGACCTTTTTTAATTCACTACCCATGTACGCAATCTGCTTTCACAACAATCCAAATTAAAAACCGGCTAAAAAGCTGATGCAGGCGTAAGCAACTTACGCCTGCATCAGAGATTATACGTTGGCTTGGTACGTCAATAATATAACTTCAGAGCCACTTGGATGTTGCGTGGAGGCTGAGCGCTGGTAATTTGTCCCATGGTCTGTCCCAGACCCATGCTCGGAACGTTGAATTGAGGATGATTCAGCGCGTTGACGAAGTCGGTTCGAAACTGCACCCGGAACCGTTGTGTGATCTGGAAGTTTTTGTGAATGCTGAAATCCAGGTCGAAGTAGCGCGGAGAGCGCAGACCTCCGAGCTGCGGTGCGCAGTTTCCGAAGGTGCCAGGCGCCGGCTGAACAAAGTTTCCGTTGTTGACAAACCACTGACGGCCAACCCCCACGCCACCGACTATCGCTGGAGTATTTGTGATGGACGGCAAGGAGTTGCAGTCTGGCCGAGGTCCACGACCGAAGGTACCGGAGTTATCCGCACCGAAGGTGAGGCAGTGGCCAGCCAGAACGCCATGAAAGTAGCGGGCTAAATTCCCAGCCTCCAATCAACAGATCGACAGCCTTCCCACTGTCCCCGCCAAATTTCTGACCGCGACCAAAGGGTAGCTGGTAAATTGCATACGCGGACAGTACATGCGTGGCGTCGTAGTAACACGGAGCCCACTCTGCCCGCTGGTCATAGACGTTCTGCCAATACGCCGAAGCGCTGGCGGCGTTATTCCAGGCTCCGTAATATCCCGTGCTGTCGGACATGCACTTGGAGTAGGTGTAGGAGACCTGACCCTGAAGGCCGTGGACCATGTCCCGCTGCAGCACGGCTTGCAAGGAGTTGTACGACATGTTTCCGTTTGACTTCGTGCCCGAGACGGTGGCGCCTTGATTACCGTAAGGCGAGGCCAGAGTCGGGCGGCAGATTCGAGACGCCCGTGCCCAGTACGCCATAGAGGGTCTAGGTTGGCGGCAAAATAAGGGCTGGGTGCTGTGGCCCCACCGGGCTGCAATACCCTTTGCGCAAAGTCGTACGGCACCATCAGGTGGTGACCCGTTTGACCCACATACCCAACCTGAACGGTCGTCGCATGCGAAAGCTGATGCTGAATCGTCAGGTTAAATTGATTGGCGATTGCCGGCTGCACATTTGGATCCCAGATGCGCAGAAATGCCCCTGCATAACAAGCGTACGTCGGAGCCGCGCATGAAGGGTTGACGCCCTGACCTACGATTCCGTCGGTTGTGTCGGTCAGAGGCAAGGGAATGTTGTTGTACGTGGCATTGATTTCAGCCGGAGTAAAGGGCGGATTCAAGGGCAGGCGGAGGTTCGTGCCTGTTCCTTCCATGTAGGAGGAAATTGTGAATGCGCCGCGGACTACCGTACGGCCACCCATCATCGCGGGAGTCCATGCGAAACCGATGCGCGGCTGGAAGTCTCTCCCTCCGTAGAAGCCGTTGTAGAGCGCCCGGCTGGCTCCGTTCTGGCCGGCCAGGTCGATGTTTCCGGTGGCGAAGTTATAGTTCGCCTGCTTGTTGTTGGATTCTACCCACGGCGTGTGTGCATCGTAGCGGAGGCCAAGGTTTAAGGTGAGCTCATCACGTTACGCGCCATGTGTCTTCGCCATAGATGCCGATAATGTTACTCGTCTGCTGCCATGTGGCGCCGGTGCTGGTACCACGCCCAATCGACTGCGGTAGGCCGAGCACAAAATCCGCTCCACCGTCGCCAGCTCCGCTGCCGGCAGACGCGGAATTGGTTGAGGTAAACTGACCATTGAAATTCATCAAGCCCAACTCACCGTTATTACCGGCATAGAAGGTCTTGATGATGTCGCGCCAGTACTGGCCTCCGAATTTGAAAGTGTGCCGTCCATGGGACCAGGTCAGCCCATCCTCAGCTTCCCAAACGTGGTCATCAAAACTTTGAGTCGACTCGGCAGCTCCAATGTTGTTGACGAATGAGTTGGAAAAGTTCAAGCCCAGCAGGCCATCGAGGTTTGCCGGATTGCCATTGCCAATTCCCAGCGTGTTTCCGTACTGGCCCACGTTCGAAGCCCAGCTATTGCCGGTGTTGAGTGTAATGTGGCTGTAGCCAAACCGAGCATCATTCAAAAGATTGTTCGTCAGTGTCCGGGTCCAGTCGCCAACCGTGTTCAAAATCGGCGCCGTTCCATAGCTGTTGGAGAACAAAACGAAAGAGTTGGTGCTTGGATTGTTCTGATAGGCCCGGGTATAGCGGTACGAAATGGTGTCCTTCTGGGTCGGTCTATAGTCAATCTTCAGATCGCCCTGGTCCACGTTTTCAGCGGAAGCTACCTGGTTGGTCGCGTTGTCTTGCAGGTTACTGTTGATCGGCGCAGGGTAAAGGCTTGAAGAGAACAGGTTCGCCGCTACCGGGCTGATCATGGTAGCAGGAATTCTGTTGAACTTAAAAGGACTCCGCGGCGAGGCAGGGGTCGAGGAAGGGGTGCATGGAGCCGCGAAGGATGCGCAGGGGTTGTATAGCTGACCGGTACCTTTGCAAACGCCAGTGACGGGGTCAAAGCCGGCACTGCAGATTGCACTGAAGTCGCCCGCGCGCTCCGCGGCTGTGAAAAGGGTAATGTGATTGGTCGTGGTCGGAACATCGAAGCGCTGCCCTTGATAGTCCGCAAAGAAGAAGAGCCTGTTTTTCAGGATGGGGCCGCCGGCAGTGAAACCGAACATATTCCAGCGAACCTTAGGTTTCGCAAGGACGTTGTTGGGATTTACTCCGCTCTGCCAGTTGTTCGCGTTCAAGACATCATTGCGGAAATACTCCCAGACATCGCCATGGAAGCTGTTGGTTCCCGATTTGATGGTGGCGTTGATGATGCCGCCCTCAAAGTTACCGAACTCCGCCGGGGCGTTGTTGGTGATCAGGTTGAACTCCTCGATCGCATCGGGAGCCGGCGCATAACCCAGCAGGTTATCCGAAACCTGGTTATTATCCATGCCGTCCAGCAGGAAGTTATTTGCCTGCTCACGGTTACCGTTGATCAGCGGACGGCCGCCGTATCCAGCGGTATTGTTGCCGTTATTGAAGCTGCTGGGATCGGTCGAGACAGAACCTGGCGCAAGCAGCGTGAGTTGTACGTAGTTGCGCGCGGCAAGTGGCATCTCGTCGTTGGTTGCGGCATTGATGACAGTGTCGACCTGCGTGGTTTGGGTTTTCAATATCGGAGCCATGCCGGTCACTTTTACCGTCTCACTTTGCTTTCCGAGCTTGAGCGCTACGTCGATACGAGCGACTTGATCTACGGTGAGGACAAACGCCTCATGGACGGCTGTGGTGAATCCGGCTTTATCAACCGTGAGGGTGTAGTTGCCAGCTGGTACGGATGGGATTCGATACAAGCCCGAATCATTTGTGACGGCAGTATACGTGGTGCCGCGCTCCACCGAGGTTGCTGTGACTGAAGCTCCGGAAACAGTTGCGCCGGCCGGATCCGTGATGGTGCCGACTATGGCTGCTGTCACGGTCTGGCTCCAGGCCGATTGACTAATAACTGAAAAAACAAGCAGTACGGCACCCAGTACTGCCGCTGACGCTACGCTCTTTTTGCGCATCCCTGAACCTCCGAAAGTGTAATTTCTATGTGGGCAATCTTTGTTTACAACTTTTACAAACTATTTGCAGCCCTTCAGAACTTGTACGAGATGCTAATTTCCTCCCTACGGTGTTGTCAACAAAAAGAATTTTTGGGCAAAAGGTCTATCAATCAGAAGAAGCGCTTCATTGTGGCAGTACTGGATAGAGAACTTGTTATCCCTGGAAGAAGTCCAGCCACATCTGCCATGCGTCGCCCACCCTGATTTTATTCGCGATCATCGCTTTCCTTCGACGCCCGATCTGCGGCATGCGCCGCTGCAATCTCCGGATCCATCGATCGCAGCTTGTCCGCAGCGATGCGTTGTGCTTCAGCCCAGGAGGGAGTAGATAGAGAGTGGCGTTTCTTGTCGCCGTTCGCCTCTCGGATGTAGGCCCGCTTGGGGCATTTGCATCCGTCGTAATCTTTGTTTATAGCGTGGGGACACGTCGACAGATGCCGGGTGTACGGCTTGACGCTTCCATGCGGGTTCTTCTGTATTTGATTTATGCGACGTACTAACAACTTTGCACATGCGGTGTACATGACATTTCAGGGAAATATCAACTATATGTGAATAAGGGAGCTAGCTCGACGTGAAGGTACATACGGAATACCTGAATATGCAGACGCCTCAGCGACGTGAGATTGTCCACATTACACCGCAGGTGGAAGAGATTGTACGACGCAGTGGAATCCAGGATGGACTGTGCTTTGTGTCGCCGATGCACATTACCGCGGCAGTCTACGTCAACGACCTGGAAGAAGGTCTGATCGAAGACATCATGGAATGGCTGGACAAGCTGGCGCCTGTAGGTCCGGATTATCGCCACCACCAGACCGGAGAAGACAACGGAGATGCGCATCTGAAGTCGCTGCTGCTGCACCATGAGACAACATTGCCCATCACCGAAGGCAAGCTTGACCTGGGTCGATGGCAGCGCGTCTTCTATGCGGAATTCGACGGCCAACGACGCAAGCGCGTCATTGTGAAAGCCATGGGCGTAACAGAAAAAGGCTAGGGCGCCGTTTGTTTGGTGGGAAAGCCAGAGAACCAGGCAAGAGGCCGGTTGGTGCCCGGGAATGCGCTTGCGCTGGCCTGCTTTATTGCGGTGCGATTCTCAGTCATACTAGGTTGCATGTCCGCCAATGATAGCGAACTCGCCCGCCTGGTCGAGGAATTGAACCGGTCTGTTGCCCGTGCGCCGCGGGTCAGCGACAAACCCGGGGCGAGCCCGCGCGATCTCGACCAGCTTCTCGCTCTTGCTGGTCAGCGGCAGGCATCCGACCTGTTGCTTGTTGCCAACTCGCCCATCGCGTTTCGCATCAACGGAGCTTTGGCTACGGCCAGCAGCTCCCTCACTTCTTCCGAAGAGGTGCGCAGCTATCTGCAACCGCTGCTGACCGGCACGTTGTCTCAGGAGCTGGAGAGGAATCGCTCGATCGATTTCTGTTTTATGCGACCTAATATCGGCCGTTTTCGCGCCAATGTTCATTATCAGCGCGGTAGTCTGGCGGCGGCGATTCGGCTACTTCCCGCCCAAATTCCATCGCTCGAGTCGCTTCATCTTCCGGCCATCCTGAGCCCGCTCGCAGAACGCCGCCAGGGATTCGTTCTCTTTACCGGCCCTACGGGCTGCGGGAAGACGTCCTCTCTCGCGGCACTCATTGACCTGATCAACGCTCGCAGGCGAGACCACATTATCACCATTGAAGACCCGATCGAGTATGAGCATCCCAACCGCAGTTCGATTGTGGAGCAAGTGGAGGTAGGTACCGACGCACGTGGTTTTGCTGAAGCGGTGCGCTCCGTGCTGCGGCAAAATCCAGACGTGATTTTGATTGGGGAAATTCGCGACGCAGAAACCATGTCAGCCGCCCTGACAGCTGCGGAAACCGGTCACCTTGTTCTTTCTTCGCTTCACACGAATGACACCGCCCAAACCATCAGCCGCATCCTCGATGTGTTTCCGACTGGACACCAGCAGCAAATTCGGCAGCAGCTTTCGTTGGCGTTGCTGGCCATCGTTGCGCAACAACTCGTGCCCGCGTCGGACGGCACCGGGCGTTATCCGGCGACCGAGGTCATGCTCGCGAATTTCGCCATGCGCAATCTGATCCGACAGGGCCACGACCATCAGATTCGTTCGCAAATCATGATTGCGCGTAGTGAAGGCATGATGACCATGGATCAATCTCTAGGCGAGCTTGTCCGTGCGAATCGAATTTCGCGGGAGACGGCCTTTGCCCACTGTCATCAGCCGGATGATCTGCGAAGGCAACTGGACTCGACGGTGGTTTGAAGAACCGCGTGGCGGGAATTACCGGGTACGATTGCAGTGCTATGAACGAACCGGCGATGGCATTAACTGACGACGGAAAGCTCTTCTTCCAGCATTTGCTTTTCGTGCAGCTGGGTGTAGTAGCCGTTGCGGGCGACCAGCTCATCGTGCGTGCCCAGTTCGACAATGGAGCCGTCGACTAGCACAGCAATTTGATCCGCGTGGCGCACGGTTGAAACTCTGTGCGAGATAAAGATCGTGGTGCGACCGCGCATGGCTTCCGCCAGTCCCTGTAGAATTCGCTCCTCGGTGAACGTGTCGACGCTGGACAGCGCGTCATCGAGGATCAGGATGCGAGGGTCGCGCACCAGCGCGCGGGCAATCGCTGTGCGCTGCTTCTGACCACCGGAAAGCGTGACGCCACGCTCGCCTACGAGAGTATCGAATCCTTTGGGAAACTCAAGAATTTCGTCGCGGATATGTGCCGTGGCAGCCGCATCAAGGATTTCCTGTTCGGTTGCCGCCGGAGCTCCAAAGGCCACATTTTCTCGAATTGACTCGCTGAAAAGAAATGTCTCCTGAGGAACAAAGCCGATCGCTTCGCGCAGTTTTGTCAGCGGATAATCCATCACCGACCTACCGTCGAGCAGCAGCATGCCTCGTTGCGCTTCGAGCAGCCGAGGAATTAGGCGCACCAGCGTGGTTTTGCCGGATCCGGTTGGACCGACAATCGCGAAGCTGCTGCCTGCCGGAATCCTTAAATTGATATTCCGCAGCACCGCTGCCGTGGAGTTGCCATAGGTAAAGCTGAGATTGCGGAATTCAATGTCGCCGCGGATCTCTGTTGTGAAGGGGCCGGCCTCCGGTAGTGTGGCGTCGGAAATCGACGGCTCAGCGATAAGAATCTCGTGGATGCGGGTGACGGATGCGGTCCCCCGCTGTACCAGGTTCACCACCCATCCGAGAGCAATCACGGGCCAGGTCAGCATCACCATATATGTGGTGAATGCCACGAAGGCACCAACGGAAATTTTCGCGTTGACGACTTCGTGCCCCCCGACCAACAGCACGACAACGAGAGACAAGCCGAGCATGAATTCCAGAGTGGGCCACAACATTCCCATCAAGCGAACCAGGCGCAGGGCGCGACGAACATACTCCGAGTTGGCCCGTTCAAAGGACGAAACCTCCGCGCCTTCCTGCGCAAATGCACGCACGAGCCGGGCGCCCGCAACATTCTCCTGCACCTGCGCAGAGATGTCGGAGTACATGGCCTGAATTCGCTCAAAGCGCTCATGAATCTTCCGTCCAAAATACTGGACCAGAATGCTGGCGGCCGGCAGCGGCACAAACGCAAGCAGCGTCAGCCAGGGACTGATGCGAACCATGAAAATAAGCGCACCGATCGTAAACAGAATCGTGTTGGCGCTGTACATGATGGCCGGACCGAGCAGCATGCGGACGGCGTTCAGATCGTTGGTCGCGCGTGCCATAATATCGCCGGTGCGATTTTCCTGGAAGTAGGAAGGCGCCTGCCGTTCCAGAACGCGGAACAAATCATTGCGCAGGTCGTACTCAATATCTCGCGAGAGGCCAATGAGAACCCATCGCGTCAAGAAGAGGAAGACGCCCTTCGACAGGGCTACGGCAACCAGAATTCCGGCATAGAGAAGAATGCCGCGATGACTCAGATGCTTGGTCATATCGTCGATGGCGCGACGGATGACTTCCGGAAACAAGACCCATATGGCGTTGCTGCAAACGGCAAAGAAGCCGCCCAGCAAAAATCCGCGGCGATAACGGCGCATGTACGGAAACAGCGGACGCAAATTTTCGATCAGAGTCAAAGGGTTGCCTTCTCATATTCGATTGTAGCCAAGACGAATGGTTGCGAGAATCGGAGCTTGTTCGGCGTCGATGTGCTTACGTTGGGGTACGGAGCAGCAAATACCCGCCGACCAGGCCAAACAGCAGATCGGGCGACCACGCAGCCAGCACGGCGGGAAGTGTATTGACGTTGCCCATGGCTTCAAACAGCCCTGCAGCTATCCAGTACGCGATGGCCACACCGATGGCGACGGCGACTCCCGTCAACGATCCGCGCCGACCCATGGAAAGAGAAAAAGGAACGGCCAGGATTGCCATCACCAGCGTAACCAGCGGATACGCGACCTTCTTGTCGAGTTGCACCCGAAGCGGAAGCGTATCGAAGCCGCTCTGGCTAAGGTCATGGATGTAATGAGCGAGTTCCGGAAACGTCATCTCTGAAGACTGGAGATCTTCTTTCTTAAAATAGCTCGGCGGTTCCGCGATGTTTGGAAATACTTCACTGTTGAATTTGCGATAAGACGAAATTGTGCCGCCCTCGAAAGTTCTTTCCCAGCCGTCTACGAATTCCCACTCATGTTGCTGTGAATCCCAGACAACGTTCGAAGCGAAAATGCGCCCCGCGAGGACGAAGCTGTTGGGCTGAAACTCCAGCACCGTCAAGTTCGCGAAGCGATTGTTGGCGGAATCAAAATACTCGTAGTAAAAGATCTGCGAGCCTTCATTCGGCCTGGTTTTGCCAAATACCCATTCACGGTCGGGGCGAAGAAACGTGCGGGGCGGCTTTCCTTTGATTTCGCTTCGTAATGCCTCTTGTTTGCGGTTGGCGTTCGGCAAGTAGAACTGGTCGAAGGTGAACATCACGACAGAAAGTATGGCGGCGATCATAAAAATCGGCACTACCGCGCGGTACAAGCTGATGCCGGTGGCCTTCATCGCGGTTAGTTCGCTGGATCGATTCAGGGTGCCGACTGTCACCAGGACGGCGATCAATACGCTGAGAGGTGTGATGGTGTAGATCATGCTTGGCGTCAGGTTTAGCAGGTATTCACCGACAACTTCCAGCGCGGCGTGATTGCGGATAATATCGCCGAGCAACTCAAACAAAGAAAAAATCAACGACAGCATTACGAAACTGACTTCGACCAGCAGGAAGCTGCCAACGAACGAGCGCAGCACGTAGTCGTCCAGAATTAGCGGAAAGCCCTCATACAGAGTGCGTCGCGGCAGAGCGTCGAACACGGCTGCCGGCGATGGCTCTCCTCCTCGACGAAAGACCTTGCGCAGCTTTTCGCCAACCCTAGGCATGGGGAAACGAACCGTCCCGCGCGACATTTGATACAGCAGCAACAAGCCGGCCATCCCGAATAACAGGTTGGCTCCCCATACTCCAAGCAGGGCAGGAATTTTTTGTTGCCTGGCCAGCGCCATTCCGGTGGAGGAAAGGAAGTAGTACACGAAGACAAGAAAAATCGTCAGCACGAAACCCATGCTCTTGCCGCCGCGCCGTGACGACAATCCCAGCGGAATGCCGACCAATATCAGCACCAAACATGCGGTGGGGTAGGCATAGCGCTTTTGTAGTTCGATCTGGTACCAGCGACCGTTCGGGGAATGGGCACGGTCATACAATTGGCGATTCGACATGGCCAGAATGGGGACGTCGCTGTGGCCGATGCGCGTGGTTTCCTGGCCACTGCCAATTTGGATCGGCAGGTCCGTCTGAGCGAAGGTGGAGATGCTGTACGCTCCGGGGTCATTCGGGGGCATTTCATGCTGCTCGCCATTGCGCAGGCGCATGCGCAGGTCATGGTGTTGGCCGCCGACTACGGTAGCTTGCTGGGCTAAGGTAATTTTCGGAGAGCGAGGGTCGCTGATGTCGGCCAAAAACACGTGCGACCACACGGAAGCGTGACGGCCAACCCGGACATCCTGCACGTACAGAATAGAGTTCCGGAAATCTTCATAGAACACTCGTGGCTGCACCTGGAATGAGGCCTGCGAATCTCGCAGCGAGTTTTCCACTCTCAACATCGCTGTTGTCGCCTTGGGTGCAAGGTACAGCGCATTGAAAAGTCCGAGAACCCAGGCCGCGACGCCGACGATGGCGACAATGCGGACGAACTGAAACACGCCGAAGCCGCAGGCCCGCATCGCCGTGACTTCGCTATCGGCCGCCAGGCGGCTAAGCCCCAGCAGCACTCCCACCAGAACCGCCATGGGAATGGTGAGTGTCAACGAATCCGGCAAGGTGAACAAAACCAGCTTCAAAACGCTGAGCGGCGAGGCACCGTCCTGCACCACCAGTTCTAGAATCTGGAGCAGTTTCGGCATGAAAATCACAAACGTAAATAGCCCGATTCCCACAAAAGCGTGGGAGAGAACCTCGCCGAGAATGTAGCGTGTCAGGATGCGCACGGTAGTCGTCTTAGCCTTCGTCATCGGTCGACGGAACTTACTCAGCATGAATCATCAGTGTAGCTCCGGGCCGTCGCCACAACGCCAAACTTCGCATCGATTTTCCTTCGTGCTACCCTGATCGGTGCCCAGCAAAGGGGTTGTGTTCATTAGCGGTTGTGGGCCGCCGATGTAGGACCCAAGGAGATCACTCGCATGCGATTTCGTCCACGCATCCATTCTATTGTCGTCGTTTCGGCTTGCATATTTTTTGCGCCGTCAGCGGTGATCCTCCGTGCACAGAGCGCGGAGAATGCCTCGAAACCGACCACGCCTGGAATTAACGTCACCAACATGGACCGTTCGGTAATCCCTGGAGATAACTTCTATCTCTATGCCAATGGCCAGTGGATCAAGCGGACCGTAATCCCCGCCGATCGTGCAGGCATCGGCGTTTTCACCACGCTGGATGACAGGGCCAATAAAAATACCGCAGCATTGATTCAGGAATCCGCCAAGGCGAACGCTCCGGCTGGGTCGGAGGCGCGCAAAATCGCCGATCTGTACAACTCATACATGGATGAATCCGGCATTGAGGCGAAAGGGCTGGAGCCGTTGCAACCTCAACTTGCCGCCACTGCTGCGATCAAAACCAAGCGAGATCTGGCCCGCGCCCTGGGTGAAAGCCTGCGGGCCGATGTGGATCCGCTCAACAACACCAACTTCCATACGGCAAATCTATTCGGGCTGTGGGTTGCGCCGGGCTTTCACGATCCGGAACATTACCATCCGTATCTGCTGGCGGGTGGAATTGAGCTGCCGAACCGCGAGTATTACCTGAGTGACAGCGTTCACATGAAGGAGATACAGGCGAAATATCACGCCCACGTGGCAGCGATGTTTCGCCTTGCCGGGCTCGACGACGCAGATGCACGGGCAAATCGTGTGATCGCGTTGGAACATGCAATTGCGAAAACGCATCCAAGCCTGGCCGAGGACGAAGACATTCACAAGGCGGACAACACGTGGAAGCGCTCGGAATTCGCTACGAAAGCTCCGGGTCTGGATTGGGCGGAATATTTCCGTGCCGCCAAGCTAGCCGACCAGGACAGTTTTATCGTATGGCAGCCGAGTGCGTTTACCGGTGAAGCCGCGCTGGTGGCCTCGACTCCGTTGGACGCCTGGAAAGATTGGTTGGCGTATCACTTGATTGAACAGTATGCGGGAGTGTTGCCAAAAGCCCTTGCGGAGGAGAAGTTTGATTTCTTTGGGAAGACTCTGGTTGGCGTACCGCAACAGCGTCCCCGTGCGCAGCGCGGAGTTTTCATCGTCGACGGTCTGCTAGGTGACGCCGTTGGGAAAATCTACGCAGAACGCTACTTCTCGCCGGAAGCGAAGGCCGCAGCGCAGGCCATGGTCGCCAACATCATCGCAGCATACCGTGTACGCATCGAAGCGCTCACCTGGATGGCTTCCGCCACCAAAGCAGAGGCTGAGGCCAAACTAAGGGCGCTCTATGTGGGCGTCGGCTATCCGGAAACTTGGCACAGCTACGAGGGTTACCTAGTGAAGCCGGATGACATTTTCGGCAACGTCTGGCGCGCTGGAACGTTTCGCTATCACCAGCAGATCGAGCGCCTGGGCAAGGATGTTGACCGCAAGGAATGGTCGATGACGCCGCAAACGGTCAACGCGGTGAACCTGCCGTTGCAGGACGCACTAAACTTTCCCGCGGCAATTCTCCAACCGCCCTTTTTCGATGCGAAAGCACCTGCGGCAGTTAATTACGGAGCGATTGGGTCGGTCATCGGACATGAAATCAGTCACACTTTCGATACAGAAGGCAGCACCTTCGACGCCACGGGTCGTCTGCGCGACTGGTGGACTCCGGCGGACTTGGCACATTTCGAGGCCGCAACGGCGAAGTTGGCGGCCCAGTACGACACCTATATGCCGTTCCCTGATCTAAATGTGAATGGCAAACAGACGCTAGCTGAAGACATCGCGGATGTCGCAGGAATTTCCGCAGCGTACGACGGCTATCACGCGTCGCTCGGCGGCAAAACTGCGCCGAAACAAGATGGGTTCACAGGCGACCAGCAGTTCTTTATCGCCTTCGGCCAGAACTGGGGGTCAAAAGAGCGGCCGCCAGCGTTACGCCGCCAGGTCATGACGGATCCGCACGCACCCGCGCAATATCGCGCCGACACGGTGCGCAACATCGACGCCTGGTATGCAACCTTCGATGTGAAACCAGGTCAGAAGCTGTACCTGGCTCCGCCGGATCGTGTTCGTATCTGGTAAAGCGCGACCGAAATTGCTGCCGTTCGATCAGTACCAGTTCCTGACATTGGGCCAATAGGCGGAGAGGGGAACCTTTCCGCCGCGGCAGAGATAGATGGGCCCGTTTTCAAATGGCATCGCTAGCGGGTTGTCGACTTCTCCAACCTGCTGCACGGAATGGCAGTACTTCTCGACGCCGGATTTCGACTCGCCAACGACAATCAATAGGTCACCGGAGTAGCCACGCGGCCCCCAGAAGTAATAATTCTGGTGACCGCTGATTGCCGGCGGAAGGCCATACTTGGGTCCGAACAAATCGATCGCGCCGGCCTCGCCATAGTTGCTGCAGAAAATTCCCGCCTTGGCCCGATCGGCAGGCGTTAGCGAGTTGTAAATTCGCGCGACTTCGGCTACCAGTCCGTTCCAACCAAATCGGTCCGCATAGAACTGAGGCAGGGGACCTGTCTTTGCAGTCTCCGTGTTCTGGCTGGTCATGTGGAGCGCTTGGGTGTAGCGAATCCAGGTATAGGGAGGCATGACAGGAATTCCCATGGGCAGCGTGATCGAGCCGAGGACGACCATCACAGTGCACCAGGCTGGCAGCAGCCAGGCAGTTTTTCGCGAATCGGAAAAGAGATTCTGCCAGGCCAGTGCCCCGGCAGCGAATAAGACCGGATACACCGGAGCAACATAGTAATCCTTGGCAAACAGGTGGATCATGATCGCGAGCAGTACGACGTACATCAGTCCAATCCAGCGGAACCCACGCGCGAATTTCGCGATGAACAGCCAAACCAATCCCGGCAGCAGAAGGAAAATGCTGATCGGATTCAGCATCATGATTTGGGCGCCAATGAATGCCAGAGGGCCGAGCTTGACATTCTTATGGCTGTGGTTCACGTTGTTCAGCCACACCAGCGTAGGCCATTGATGATGAATCTGCCACAACAAATAAGGCAGCGAGATCAGGACGATCAGTCCGACGGCCGCGAGCGTCCATCGACTCCAAAGGATCCGCCGTTGCGGAGTCAGTAGAAGTCCAATCAGCAGGGCCATCAGAAAAAATGCCATGGAGGGTTTATTCAACAAGCCCATGCCACCGAGGATGCCAAACACGGTCCACCATTTCGGACTACTGCCGTTCACCATGAACAGCAGCACGACCATGCATCCCATCCAGAAGACCGGCTCGAAGGAATTCATGGACAGAAAGCTGTCGATTCCCAGATAGACCGGCGCAATCAGGATCGCGATCATTGCCATCACCTGAGCGATCCGTCGGCCGCCTAATTGCCACGCTAAAATTCCTGTGAGGAACACTTTTGCAGCGCCCGCGAATGCCGAGAAGCTGCGAAACATGGCAAGGTGATGGAAGCCGAATAGCATTTCAGCGATGCGTGCCTGCAGAGCAACCATGGGCGCCTGATCGACATAGCCCCACGCAAGGTGCCGTCCGCAGACGATGTAGTACATTTCGTCGCGAAAAATTCCATAGCCAAAATGCTGCGCCAGAAGATTTCCGACAAACTCAACTGCAAATTTGATCGCTGCGAATGTGAGAGCAAGCTGAACGACCGGTTTGCAGGATTCTGCAGTGATAGTTTGAATTCTCATCGGCTCTCCGGGCAAATGGTAAGTTCGGCTGCGGCTGCGAATAAATTTGAATACGGAGATGTGAGCGAAAAGTTCCCGCGCCGTCCATTCACGTCTGCAGCAATCGAGCGAAGAGGGGAATTATTCCGGCGGTTCGCTTGCGGGAACCGAGGCCTGGAAATGGGTGCAGATGGCTTCTGCAACCTTGCGCGATACGACCGACTGCAGCGCTTCAAGAGACGCGGACTGGATGGCCTGCAAGCTGCCGAAATGAGTGATGAGGCGATTGCGGGTTTGCGCGCCGACGCCAGGAATGTGCAGCAGGTCAGAGTCGCGATCGCGCATTTCTCGCCGCTTGCGATGATAAGTGACGGCGAATCGATGTGATTCATCGCGGATGCGCTGCACCAAATGCAGCACCGGCGAGTGACGATCGAGCACCACCGGATCGTCTTCCTGGCCATACACGTAAATCACTTCTTCCCGTTTTGCGATTGCCGCCAACGGCTGACTGGTGAAGCTCAACTCCTCCAGCGCGGCCGCCGCGGCATGCAACTGGCCTAATCCGCCGTCAATTAAAATCAGGCTGGGCATGGGCCGATGTTCCTCTTGCAGTCGACGATAGCGCCGAGTAACGACCTCTCGCATACTGGCAAAATCATCGACGCCCTCGACCGACTTTACCTGAAATTTGCGATATTCCGACTTGTTCATTGCGCCCTTTTCCCACACCACCATCGAGGCTACAGTTTCCGCGCCTTGAATGTGGGAAATATCGAAACACTCGATGCGCTCTGGAAGCGCGGGCAGGTTGAGGGCATCCTGCAGCGCCTCCTGAATCACTCGAATGCTCGGTTGCAGCACGCGAAAACGTTGATCGTACGATTGCTTGGCGTTCTGACCGGCAAGGTCCAGCAGGGAACGCTTCTCACCGCGCTGCGGCACCGCGATTTCAACTTTGTGACCAGTGTGCTCGCACAGTAGTTCCGCCAGCGGCGCGCGATCGGCAAAGTCCACGGGGACGTATATATTTCGCGGAACATATTGCTGGTCGATGTACAGCTGCTTCAGCAACGCGGAGAAGAAAACAGCGGGAGCAAATGTTTCCGCCGGAGAATCACCGCTCGTTGTGTCCGCTTCGCCTTCTGCGGGAAAGGGAACCTGCGCTTCAGGAAACTCGGGCAAGTCTTCCCAGAAGAATTCGCGGCGATCGACAATGCGGCCATTGCGAATATGGAACAGATTCGCCGCCAGCATTCCTTTTTCGTAATGGAAGCCGAAGACATCGGCATCGTCATCCGATGCGGCGGCGATGCGCTGTTTTTCCTGCAATTGATGCAGAGTAATCACCAGGTCGCGATAACGGCCTGCCAGCTCAAATTGCTCGTTAGCGGCTGCGGCCTGCATTCTCTGTTCGAGCGATTTCTCCAATTCATCGGCATGACCTTCCAGCATCAAGCGCACGTCACGCACCGATTCGGCATAGATATCTGGAGTCGTGAGGCCCTCCACGCATGGGCCCAGGCAGCGATGAATGTAGTACTGCAGACAGGGGCGCGGATGGTAGCGCGACAGATCGACCTTGCAACTGGGAATGAGAAATGTGCGGTGAATCAGATCGACAATGCGGTAAGCAAGATTCCCCGGAAAATAGGGACCGTAGTAGATGGCGCCGTCTTTGCGGACCCGTCGGGTGACCAGGACCTTGGGGTAGCGATCGCCGAGCGTGAGTTTCACATAGGGATAGGTCTTGTCATCTCGCAGCAGTACATTAAAGCGAGGCTTGCGCTGCTTAATCAGATTGTTTTCCAGAGCCAGCGCTTCGTGCTCATTCGCGACCAGAATGTATTCCAGGTCGACGGCTTCCCGCATCAGAGAACCGGTTTTTGCATTGGCCTGCGCCGCCTCAAGAAAATACGAACGCACTCGGGACCGCAGATTCTTGGCCTTGCCGACGTAAATTACCTTTCCGTCGGCATCGTGAAATAGATAGACGCCGGGGCCGGCTGGCAGCGTGCGAATTTTCTCGTGTAAATCCATGAAAGAGGGCGCCAATACCAGTTTATGCGTTTTTCTGCGGGTTCCAAATCGCCGCCCCGGCGTGTCGGCCGCATGTAAAAATTGCCGTTTGTGCTTAAATCTCGAAATTGCGAACTTTACAAAAGTTTGGTAACCGAAAGAAAACGAATGACTTAGTAAAAATGTACGAATGGCTGGTGGATTGCATCATACCAACAAAGACGCTGAACGCTTTTGCGTCATTTACAGGGAGAAGCTGGCTATGACACGGACTGCAAGAAGTTCAAAAATTTACCTTGGCGGAGCATCCATTCTCATCTTGACTTTCGCGGGCTGCGCAACCAAAAATTACGTTCGCACACAGACCACCCCTCTGATCCAGCACACGAATGAGCTGGAAGATCAGACGGCTGCCAATCACCGCAGCATTCAAGACGTCGACAATCGTGCGACACAGGGCATACAGCAGGCACAAACCTCAGCCAATGCTGCGGATCAGAAGGCGGTGGCCGCGGGTCAGTCTGCCAACCAGGCGCAGCAGTCCGCACAGGAGGCGATGAATCATGCCGACACGCTGGAGAGTGTTGTCAAAAACATCGACACCTATCATCAGGTTGCGAATACCGACGTGCATTTTGCCTTCAACAAGGCGACCCTGACTAAGAGTGACAAACAGGACCTGGATAACTTCGCCGGCCAGCTGGGCAATACGAAGTCTTACATTCTGGAACTCACCGGCGGCACCGATTCCACCGGCAGCAAGGACTACAACTATCAATTAAGCGAACGGCGCGCCGAAACGGTCGCGCAATATCTGGCGCAGAAGTACAACGTGCCGGCGCACAAGTTTTATCTGATCGGCATCGGTAAAGACGTGGAAGTCGACAGCAATAAAACTGCCAAAGGTCGCGCAAAGAATCGGCGCGTTGAGATCCAGCTTTTATCCAATGCTCAGAACACCAACGGGCAGCCCAATGCAAACGAGCAGGGGAACTCGCAAGGGGCCACGAACTCTACGCCGGCGACGGGGCAGTCCAACCCTCCAGCAGCGAACAACCAGGCGAACGCGGGCGCGGCCCAGCAGTAGCCGTAACGTATCTACTTGTCATACAGAACGGGGTTCAGGTCGGGGTCGTTATACATCTTCAATTGGCGATAGACCTGAAAACGCGATTCACCATTTAACACGCGCTGCCATAGGCGATCAAGGCACGACGCCAAATCACTGCGCTGTTGCTCAAGTATCGCCAAGCGTCGCAGACTGCGCTCGCGATGACCGGGGGGAGACGGAATACGTTCTGTCTCCTCACGCGTGTGATACACCTTCAGGCTTATAATCGAGAGCCGATCCAGCATCATTCCCGGGGTTTCAGAGTGCAGCTCGGCTTGGAAATTTGGCAGATTTTTCGCCGACAATTCGTTCAATAACATTTCATCACAGCGTTCGATCTGATCGTTGCGGCGCTGGTTTATCGAGTCGATCGCGCGTTTTGCGGTCGCAATAGCGGCGTCTCCGGACTGAATGTCTCGCGTTTTATCCTCCTGATGCCAAAGTTCAAAATTTGCGTGATGAAGTGCTTCAATCGCGGCGTCGAAATCGTCTGCAAGCGGCTGCGCGCCGGGAATCTGATGCCATCGCCCGGTCCACTCGTCGAATGCATGCAGAATCTCCGTTCCGTCGATCTGTCGGCCAAATGCCATAGGCAATATCATACTGATCTCGACCCCAACGCGATTCAACTCACATTCATTGCCCGGTTGATTTGGCGCTTTAACCTGATGCTGGTCGCACAACAGACAGAATCGCTTCGTCCAGTCTTCCGTATGGAGCTATACTTGCGCCCATATGATGAACGGCACGGGTGGAGAGATCATCTTATGCATGGCTGCCAGCCACACTGGCGATCGGTTCCTTCAGGAATTGGCGAGCCTCGGGTGCTGTGCGGTTTTGTTGACCATCGATACGCAACGGAATGCAGAGTGGCCGTCGGATGCAGTCAGCGAATTGCACAGCATGCCTGCCGGCATGACCTTGCAGCAAATTACAAATACAGTCACGTATCTCGCGCGGTCTCGTAAATTTGAGCGCATCATTGCACTGGACAATTTCAACGTGGAAATCGCAGCAGCACTCCGAGAGCATCTGCGAATCCCCGGCATGGGCGTTACTACCGCGCATTATTTCAGCGACAGGCTGGCGGCGCGCGTCAAAGCTGCGCACATGGGAATACCAGTTGGCGCATTTACATCGGTCACGAATTACGATGAATTGCGCCGCTTCATGCAGGCGGTTGCAGCGCCGTGGCTGTTGACGCCGAGAAGTACATCGTGCGGTTTCGAGAGCCGGCAGGTCCATGAGCCGGAACAGGTGTGGCGCGCACTCGATGCCCTGGGCGACCATCAGAGTGGTTTTCTGCTCGAGCAATCTATCAAGGGCGAGCGGATCCATATCGATAGCCTCACAGCGGATGGAAGAGTTGTGTTCTCTGCCGTCTCTCCTTATGGGGAGGCCTCTTCAGAAGGCAACGAAGCGGGTGAGCTGTTGTCCGTTGCGCCGAAACCTAGCAGCAACGCGGAGATCGAACGACTTAGACGCGCGAACACCGCGCTGTTATCCGGCATGAGAATGGCGCGCGGCGTCACGCACACGGAATTCCTTCTTTCCAAGGCGACCGGAGAATTCTACTTCATGGAAACTGCTGCGAGTGTCGACGATCGGTGCGTTGCGAATATGATGCAAGAAACTCACGGGCTCGATCTATGGCGGGAGTGGGCCAGGTTGGAAGTCGCGGCCATGCGCGGCGCGCGATACGCCTTACCCTCGACCGGAAGCATTGGCAAGGCACTGCCTTCGAGCACCGAAGGCCAACATCGATTAGCATGAGTAGGGACGTTTTGCCGTACCTTCTATGCCGCCTTCGACTTGGCTCCAAGTTCCACACCGTCGTTTTAATCCGCTGACACAAAAGTGGGTTCTGGTATCGCCGCATCGCACCCAGCGTCCCTGGCAGGGCGAGGTTGCGGACACAGAAAGCGCCCCGGCGGTCCACTACGATCCAACCTGTTATCTATGTCCCGGGAACACTCGCGCGGGTGGCCATCAAAACCCTGAGTATCAGAATGTGTTCGTCTTCGACAATGATTATGCTGCGCTGCTTCCGGAGGTTCCTGCTCTGACAGATGCTCCGCACGACGATATATTTCGAGCCGAGCGCGAGCTGGGAATCTGCCGTGTCCTCTGCTTTCATCCCGACCACGATTTGACCCTGGCCCGAATGCAGCCGCGGGACATTGAACGGGTGGTGGAAGCATGGATGGCGCAGTGTCAGGATCTAGGCCAACGCCCCGAAATCAACTACGTGCAAATTTTTGAGAATCGCGGGCCGATGATGGGTGCCAGCAATCCGCACCCACATTGCCAGATCTGGTCCACGGAGCATATTCCCGATGAACCGCTGGGGGAGGAATCTGCGCAGCTCGCGTACCTGGATTCGCATGGCAGCTGCCTGCTTTGTGACACCATTGCGCGCGAGATTCAATCCGGGCAACGAATCGTTTGCGAAAATCAGGAGTTCGTCGCCCTGGTACCGTTCTGGGCAGTCTGGCCGTTTGAAACGCTCGTCGCTAAGTCGTCGTCATTGCGGCGCATTCACCGAGCTGGATGCCGCGCAGAAAGCCGGACTGGCAGATATTTTGAAGCAACTGACTACGCGCTACGACAATCTCTTTCAAACCAGCTTTCCATATACTATGGGATTTCACCAGAGTCCGACGGATTCAAAATTGCATCCGGAATGGCATTTTCATGCGCATTTCTATCCGCCTCTGCTGCGGTCCGCGACCATACGAAAATTCATGGTTGGATTTGAAATGCTGGGCATGCCGCAGCGTGATATCACACCGGAAAGTGCAGCCGAGAGATTGCGCGCCGTGAGCGGTCGACATTTTACCCTGGAAAAATAAGAGGCGAATCAATTGACTTCCTCACCGCTGGCGTTGGATGGACAACCGCTGACTCTGGAAGAGCTCGCCGCAGTGGCGTACGAAAGAACCCCGGTCACGTTGCATTCAAATGCTCGGCAGCGCATGGAGGCTTCTCGCGCGGTCGTGGATCGTTATCTCGCGGAAGGTGCCACGGTCTACGGCATCAATACTGGCTTTGGCAAAATGTCGGAAGTTTCAATCCTTCCCGAACAGCTGGCGGATCTTCAGTTGAACTTGGTCCGCAGCCATGCGTGCGGCGTGGGTGAATCCCTGACGGAAGCGGAAATTCGCGGCATGCTTCTTTTGCGAGCGAATGTGCTGGCCAAGGGAACCAGCGGGGTTCGCGTGCTGGTCGCGGAACATCTGCTGAGCATGCTTGAGAAAAATATCTGCCCGGTCGTGCCTGCCCGAGGATCGGTCGGCGCAAGTGGCGATCTGGCGCCGTTGGCTCACCTTGCGCTGGGAATGATCGGCGAAGGGGAAGTGTTTTATCAAGGCAAACGCATGGGCGCAGATGAGGCTTTGCGCGCAGCAGGCATGCCGCCGTTGCGCCTTGCGCCCAAAGAGGGCCTCGCACTGCTGAACGGCACCCAAGCGATGGCGGCCGTAGGTGGGCTTGCTCTATTGCGCGCCGAACGCGTTGCCTGCCTGGCGGACCTTGCCGGCGCGATGACGCTGGAAGCATTGAAGGGAACGCCGACCGCGTTCGATACAAGGATTCACGCTGCACGTCCGCATCCCGGACAGGTGGAGGTCGCGCGACATCTGCGCTCGTTGCTGGCGCAGAGCGAGATTCGAGAATCGCATCGAGAGCATGACCCGCGCGTACAGGATGCTTACTGCCTGCGCTGCATGCCGCAGGTTCATGGCGCAGTTCTGGATGGATTGGCGCAGGGAAGGCGAGTGCTTGAAATTGAAATGGGCTCCGCGACCGACAATCCACTTGTATTTGTCGCAGACGCGAAAGCAGACACTTCCGAAAGTGAGATTCTTTCGGGCGGCAATTTCCACGGTGCGCCGCTGGCCTATGTTTTCGATTACGCGGCCATTGTGATGGCAGACCTGATGAGTATTTGTGAGCGCCGCATCGATCGCCTGGTGAACCCCGACTTGAATGAGGGATTGCCGCCTTTTCTCACGCCCCATGCCGGCGTTTCCTCCGGCTATATGGTGGCCCATGTAGCCGCTGCCGCTCTGCTTGCGGAGGCGCGCGTGCTCGCTCATCCATCTTCCGTGGACAGCGTTCCAACCTCCGGCGGAAAAGAAGATCACGTGTCAATGGGGATGACCGCGGCGTGGAAGCTGCGACAGATCGTCGAAAATGCGGAGGCGGTGTTGGCCATCGAATTGATGGCTGCCGCCGAGGGCCTCGAATATCGCCGGCCGCTCAAGCCCGCAGAACGCGTGGAATCCGCATTGAATCAAGTGCGGAGTGTTGTTGCCAGGCTCGAACGCGACCGTAGTTTGCAACCCGATATCGCAAATCTGCGCAGCGCCCTTCTCAATGGGATGCTGGATGCCTGGATGCACTAACGCATCCCATCGGCGCGCTAGTGCCGCGATTACAATTGCAGGCGAATTCGCATCCGGGTCAAAACCGCCGAGACCGCAAGGATTGCAAAAGTAAAGAGAATGGAACCAATGACTCCTGAAGCTCCGGTCTGGAAGTAGCGATCGAGATAGGTGAAGCCGACAAACGTGGTGAGGAAGTAGTAGACATCCGGCAGCAAGTATGTCAGCAGAGTATTCTCCCCCGCAGGTTTTGCGAAAAATGCCCAGCGGTTTTTTCCTTTCACGTCACAAATCCAGTAGAGCAGCATGAAACTGAGCACGCTGGCACCGACGCTGGCCAGGCACCAAGTGGGCGTCGCGCGCATTTTTGAGATTCCAAGTGGAGCCAGTATCCACGCGGTGGCCAGTGTGGCGACGGCAAAGCCGAGGGCCAGCCACATTTTTTGACGAAGACTTTGCCAGCGATGCTTGCCAAGGAAGATGATCGAGGTCACCACGCCAGCCATCACGATAGAAGACGACGCTCCTCCGCCGAACGGCCAGTAGTAGAGAAGGTAGTGTCGCGGAAGACGGATGATGTGCGCCGTGTTCAGCGCACAGAATGCGGTCAGCGCAACGAACCATGCCAGCGGTGCCCACATCCATCGCCGTGTGAAGACATACAGCAGGGCGACAGAGAAATAGGCAAATCCAATCAGACCAAGAATTTCCGGGTAGGAGAAATCAATCCACGCCGCGGTGCCGTGTGTTGTTCGCCGAAAGATTGCAAATACACCGACGATCATCAGAAAGCCTACGATTCGCAGTCCGAGGAAGACGCCGGCGTGCCTGGTATTGCGGCTAGGGACTGTCCAGAAGAGAATCGCGCCCGCCAATCCAAGCAGCGCCCAGGCTTCTGTCGATAGACCCATACGAACCGGATCGCCTTTTTGAGCATTCGCAAGGATCAATCCCAGGACAATCAGGGCGACGGAGCGCGAGAGAATATGTCGCCAAAGAGCAGCGTAGGATCGGTTGCGCTTCAATCGTCCAGCAATCGCAATGGGCATCGACATACCCACAATGAACAGGAAGAAAGGAAACACCATGTCCACATAAGTCATCACATTTTGCTGCATGTGGGCGTGGTAGGTCCACCAGGGAAGTCCACGGACACTGGACAGATCGTTGACAAAGATCATGACCATCATGGTGAGGCCGCGAAACACATCGATCGATACGATGCGACCCGTCGGCGCGGTAGCAGCCGCGGGAGTGACGACCAGCGTGGGGGAAACGCTCATTGTGCCTTCGACTGTTGCGATGCCGACTGATGCGCTCCTAACCCTCTGTCAATCGCATCCAGCAGTTTGCCAGACGGATCGCTTTCGTATTCCCAGAACATCATACCGGCCAGATGTTGATCGATCACGTACTTGCATTTCAGCGCTAACGATTCCGGGTCTTCATAGGAAATGAAAATCTGCTTCTGAGGGTTGTAGAGGTAAGGCACGGAAGCCTTCGCATCCCAGTAGCGGCTAAATCCCTGCCTAATGATGTCCTGGGTCAGTTTGCCATAGGTCGAGTAAGCATCCGGTACCGGATCTCCGAGTTGAAACAGACCATGGTTGATTGCGCCCACATGCCCCCAAACATGTCCGTAAAAGGGAACACCCAGGACAATCTTGCCTGCCGGAACACCAGCCGTTTCGAACTCTTTTACCGACTTGTCTGAGGAAATTCCTTTTGGATCGGCCGGATCGACGTAGAGAGGCGCATGGTTGCCGGTGATCTTGTCATCTCCAGGTTCGTAGTAGTCGTAGGCCATCAGGTTGACGGTGTCGACATACTTCTGCACCTTATCCATCTCTGTGTGCTCAAGAAATTCTGCAGATGCCCCCGCGGCGATGGTGATGTAGAGATGGCGATGCAGCGGTTTTTGCATCTTCTTAAAACGTTCGCGTAGCTCCTTCAGCAGCAGGGTGTAATTCTGCTTATCTTCCGGACGAAATACATTTCCAGCCGCTCCCGCCATCGCAGGATATTCCCAATCGATGTCGAGACCATCCAGCTTGTAGCGGGTGATAAAGTCGGCCACGCTATCGATGAACTTGGCTCGGCTCGCGGGAGTTAGCGCCGCATCGGAGAAGCGGCCCGACCATAGCCAGCCGCCCACCGAAACAAGGACGGTCAAGTCGGGATTCTTCTTCTTCAGACCGACCATCATCGCCAAGTTGGCTGCGTCGGACGGGTCGCCCAGCACGATGCGCCCCTCGTCGACGTTCGCGAATGCAAAATTAATGCGCGTCAACTTGTCCGCCGCGATCTGGTCCGATGTCATCACCAAATTGCGAGGGAACACATACGCGGTAATGATGTATTTGTTTTTCTTGGCTTGGGCGGTCGAGGACATCAGGCTCAATGAGAGAGCCAGCAGCAGAAATTGCAACGAACCCGTGATCGCCGGGGATTTTCTAATCCAAGATATCGACCAGAATCCAAGTGTCTGCGATTGATTAGTTGCGCTCATGGGTCCTCCTCCTGCATTCTAACCATTGTTAACAAACGCACGGAGTGAAATCGAATGCGATCCAGTATCCTTTCAGACATTCTGCCGCACGGGGATTTCAAAATCAAAACTTCTTCCCTGCGATTTCTTATCGGCTGCTTCCTGGTGCTGGTCGCATCCACATGCCTGGCTCAAATGCATATTGTGGTGGACCAGGTGGGCTACGAGACAACGGCGCAGAAGCAGGCCCTGGTGGTTGCCGACAATACCCAGGGCGGCCAAGATGCACCCGAAACCTTTAGGCTGACAGATGCGGACACCGGCAAAGTTGTCTTGACAGGGCCGTTCAAGCCTGCGGGGCAGGTCGATCAGTGGGGGCGTACGTTCTGGCTGGCAGACTTTTCCTCCGTTCAAAAGCCCGGGCACTACAAAATCGCTGCAACTACGAAGGCCGGCATTATCACGTCGAGTGCGTTCTCCATCAACCATGATGTTCTGGAGCGAAATACTCTCTCCAACATTGTTTTCTATTTCAAAGGGCAGCGCACCAGCGGCGACATGAACCGGGCCGATGCACATTTGCGCCTGCCGGACGGCAGCGGATATGCTGACTTGCGCGGCGGCTGGTACGATGCGACCGGCGACTATGGCATCCATCTTTCACATCAAAATCCAACGTCGTACTTCAATCCTCAACAGGTGCCGCTGGTCGCCTGGTCGTGTCTTGAAAGTTACCGTGTACTCAAAGCCCGCAGCAATGACAATTTCTCTGAGTATGAACGTCGTTTGCTGGATGAAGGGTTGTTCGGGGCGGACTTTCTGGTTCGGATGAAGCGGTCGGGAGGCTCTTTTTTCGAGTCGATTTCGGCGCCTGGCAAGGACAAACTCGCGAAAGATCGAATGATCGGCAATCCTAACACCCGGACGAAGATTAAGACCAGCGCTTCTGACAGTACTGAGAAGATTGGCCCGGCAGAAGGTCCATACGCGTATCAGGCCAGCTTCCGTTCTGGTGGCGGAATGTCAATTGCCGCTCTTGCGCTCGCCAGTACGATGCCCATCAGCGGCGATATGGACCACGCTGCCTATTTGAAGGCCGCCGAGGATGCATTTGCTTTTCTGTCCGCGCACAATCGCGAATTGCTGAACGACGGCAAAGAAAATATTCTGGATGACTATTGCGCCTTGATGGCCGCGACAGAACTCTATCGGGCGACCCACAACGCGATGTATCTTCAAGCCGCGGATCAGCGAGCCGATCATCTGATGGCTCGACTTATTTCAGTTGGAAAATACCACAACTACTGGCGCGCTAATAATGGCACTCGTCCGTTCTTTCATCCGTCCGATGCTGGATTGCCGGTTGTCAGCCTGCTCGAGTATGCGCAGATTGCGAGTCCAGCCCAGCAGGCCCGAGTTCGCGATACGGTGTCACGCTCGTTGCATTTCGAACTGTGGATCACCTATGAAACGAACAATCCATTCGGATACGCTCGGCAACTCGTTCGTATGCGCGACGGTACAGTGCGTAGCACGTACTTCTTTCCGCATGACACCGAAGCTGCACCTTGGTGGCAAGGTGAAGACGCCCGGCTTGCTTCATTGGCGGCCGCAGCACGCATGGCCGAACCGCTTTACAGCGATGACCCGGCGTTTCAGCGCCAGCTGGAGGCTTATGCCTGGAACCAGCTTCACTGGATTTTGGGTCGAAATCCATTCGACGCAAGTATGCTGATGGGAAGCGGTCACGGCAATGCGCCGTACATGTTCTTCCGCTCGTACAAATACACCAATGCTCCGGGCGCGATTATCAACGGCGTCACTGCCGCATTCAATAATCAGGACGGGATTGCGTTCAATGAGGGTTTCGCCCGGACCGGTAAAGATGAAGATTGGCGCTGGACGGAAGAGTGGTTGCCTCACGCCGCCTGGTATCTGTACGCTGTAAGCCTGCCGCATTAGTAGCAACGTAGTGTGTCTCGAACTGTACGATATCGACCGCTGGACGGAAACTCGCTGTTCCAGTCGCGTGAACTGCCTTGACCGATGGCGCCACGCGAATCCACGCCTTCTGCACCAACCTAAGGAAGCGATGTGAATTGAAAATGCAGAATGAAAATCGCGCGACCACGCTGAAAGCTTGTTCCACCCACCTCCCGGGCAATCAAATCACTCGACATGGCTGGACGCTGAGATGGGCGATGCCCGTGTTGTTTCTTTTGCTGTCGATGCAACTCACGGCGCAGCAGACTACTTCTCCAGACTTCAGCAGTATTGACCGCATTATGGCGGCTGCGCTCAAGGCCAATACGGTGCCGGGAGCGGTGATTTTCGTCGGCCACGACGGTCATGTTGTCTTTCACAAAGCTTACGGCAATCGCTCCACGATACCCACGCCGAACGCCATGACGGAAGACACCATCTTCGATATGGCGTCGTTGACCAAGGTGATCGCCACCACCACGGCGGCGATGCAGCTTTATCAGCAGGGTCGCTTTCGCCTGAACGATCCGTTGTCGAACTACCTTCCCGAGTTTGCTTCCAACGGAAAAAAGGACATTACCATACGGCAGATCATGACGCATTACTCCGGCTTGCCGCCAGACCTGGATCTTAGCTACCCGTGGACGGGGAAGCAGACAGCGTACGACATGGCATTTACGGTCAAGCCGGAACGTCCGCCGGGAACTGCATTTCGCTACAGCGACATCAACTTCATCATGATGGGAGCGCTGGTCGAAAAACTCAGCGGCATGACTCTCGACGCATACACCGCGAAGTATGTGTTCGCTCCGCTGGGGATGACTCATACCCGCTTCTTGCCTCCTGATTCGTGGCAAAGCGATATCGCACCGACTCAGTATGACGAAAATCATCACATGCTTCAGGGCACGGTGAACGATCCCACTTCGAGAAGAATGGGCGGCGTGGCGGGTCATGCCGGTCTGTTCAGCACTGCAAACGATCTGTCGATCTTCGCTCAGAACCTGCTGGATCTGCTGGCGGGGAGACCCAGCAAGTTTCCCCTGAACCGACTGACGGCCGAGAAGATGACCACCCCGCAGAATCCTGCGACCGCTGTTGCTCTACGTGGCCTGGGATGGGACATCGAAAGTCCTTTTTCCGGCAATCGCGGGGAATTGTTTCCGGTGGGTAGCTTTGGGCACACGGGCTGGACCGGAACCGACATCTGGATGGATCCATGGAGTGACAGCTACATTATTTTTCTCAGCAATCGCAACTATCCCGATCGCCGCCCAAACACGATTCCACTGGAAGGGAAACTTGCCAACGCTGCTGCCCAGGCACTCGATATCCAAATTCCGGAGTCGGGAAGGGAGATCACACGCCTCACCGGATACAACGAATCTCTGACGGATATGCGTCGGTGGCCAAACCGAAACGCCACAGTCGAAACGGGCATCGACGTGTTGGAGCAGGAAAATTTTGCGACCTTAGCGCGGTTGAGAAAAAAGCACGGTGGACATTTGCGAGTAGGCATACTCAGCAATCAGACTGGCTTGGATAGTCACGGCCGCCGCACGATTGATGTTCTCTTCCAAGACGCGCAAGCCAAGGTGCCGGGTCTGAAGGTGACAATGCTCTTCAGCCCGGAGCACGGGATCACTGGAAATATGGATACTACCGACATTTCCGGCAGCACCGATAAGCCGACCGGATTGCCAGTGTTCAGCATGTATGGCGCTACGGCCGCCGAACGTCATCCTCCGATAAAAAAGCTGCGCCATTTGGACGCGGTTGTCATTGATCTGCGCGACGTCGGGGTACGTTTCTATACGTATGAGACTGCTGTTGCCTATTTCCTTCAGGCAGCCGCGCACACTGGAACAGATATCGTGATCCTCGATCGGCCGGATCCCATCAACGGATCGTTCGTCCAAGGACCGGTGTCAGATGCCAGCCATTCCAGCTACACCGGGTTTATGCCGCTGCCGGTTCGCCACGGCATGACGATGGGTGAATTGGCGCGCTACTTCAATGGCGAGGGTCACCTGGGAGCGTCGCTGACTGTGGTCGCGATGAAGGGATGGCAGCGCGGAGATTGGTACGATTCCACGTCGCTGCTCTGGGTGAATCCATCGCCCAACCTGCGCAACCTGAACGAGGCCACTCTTTATCCCGGGCTGGGAATGATCGAGTCGTCAAATATTTCCGTTGGCCGCGGTACAGATACTCCGTTCGCCTGGATCGGCGCACCTTGGATCGATGCGACACAGTTTGCAGCCGCTCTGAATCATCGCATGATTCCGGGGATTCGTTTCGTGCCGGTCGAGTTCACTCCAAACGCGCCGTATCCTTACGCGGGCCAGGTCTGCAAGGGGGTGCAGTTCGTCATCACAAACCGCAACGAACTGAATATACCTGAGATGGGCATTGAGATTGCGTCGATGTTGTACAAGATGTATCCAACTCAGTACCACCTGGATACCACTGCACCCCTGCTGGCCAATCAGGCGACGCTCAAGGCACTCGAAGATCACGAAGATCCGGAATCCATCGCCGACACATGGCGAGATGGTATCGAGCGGTATAAGGATCGCCGCAAAGCATATCTGATCTACCCGAACGAATAGTTGGTGGGCGTCATCTCAGGGCTGCCGAGCGGACATGTGGGATAAGAAGTGGGGCCTTGGTGTCAGGCGAAGCGACGGCGTCGCAGGCCAAACTGCTGCCGCAATCGCGTGTGATTGCAGCAAACCTGGTGAGCGCGCTGGGACTCGAACCCAGGACCCACGCATTAAAAGTGCGTTGCTCTACCACCTGAGCTACGCGCTCTCACCTTGATCCAAATTATCACATTGAGCCGCCGCCTCCTAAGTAGCGGCGCAGTCCACTTCAAGAAGTATCGCTTCAAAATCACGGGATTGCGAACCCTCTGGTTCGGCCGTTTTGGAGCACGATCGGCGGTGAACATGCGTCGCTGTCATTGGCGCAGCTTCCGATGATAGCGAGCATGGTGCATCCGCCTCATTTTTTGCCCGGTCGGCGCAATTTTTTGTTCTGTGCGCCCAGAATGTTTGCTACCCTCGATGAAAGTTCAGACCATCCACATTGCTTTTTGCCGCTCCAGCGGCTTGTGTATTTGTGTCTTTTTGCTGCTCGGCTCTGCAAGCTCTTCGGCCTATCTTTCGCCGCCACGCACGACAAATTTGTCTGGCCGCATTTGCGATTGGGACCCCTCCTGTTGGTTGGGCGGCAGGATGGCGTCGTTCACGATTGGTGATTGGCCCGCCCCTTACCGAGAGCTGCAAGGAGGAATTGCATGGCCCGCCGAACTTACAAATTCATGTTGAAGAATGCGAAAGAAATTTCTTTCGTCGGTACGCGCTATTATCCGGTGGAGGTGGACCCCAACCTCTCTCCCTACACGACCGTGCTGGCGACCATATGGGATGAAGAACATATGGTCGGCCAGGTGAACCAGACGGAAATTCTGGCTTGGTGGTCGGAGGCGTATCAGGAGCCGCAGCGCGGAATAGTTGGCCAGTGTGACAAGTCAATGTCAGAAGACACCAACGCGGCTCAACCTGAAAAACCTGGCGGCGTGTTGCTCTCCAGCGAGAATTAACTCCGCGACCCCGTATGAATGTGCGCGTCTAGTGTCATCCATCAGTACTCGCCGGTGCCCTGATACACTGAAAAGTTTGCAAGGGACCCCCGATGACTGCGACAAAGATGACGAGCGCGACCGATCTGAAGCCGCCTGCCAACGCTGAGGCTTTTCGACACACGGCTGCTGACACCATGGAATTGGTGGGAAATACGCCGATTGTGCACCTGGGTCGAATTTCGCCAGAGAATGGCGCCGCGATTTACGCGAAGCTGGAATTCCTGAATCCCGGCGGCAGCATCAAGGATCGCGCTGCCCTCGGGCTCATCCTGGACGCGGAGCAGCACGGGGTCTTGCAACCTGGTGGTACGGTTGTCGAGGCGACGGCCGGCAACACGGGTGTGGGGTTGGCGTTTATCGGTGTTCGTCGCGGCTACAAAGTCGCTCTCTTCGTACCGGAAGGCTTCGCGGAAGAAAAATGTATCCTGATGTGCGGTTTTGGCGCGACCGTGGAACGCACCCCGGAAGACGAAGGCATGCAGGGCGCGATTCTCAGGGCGCGCGATTTTGCGCGTTCCATCCCCGGTGCATGGATGGCCGGCCAGTTCGACAACCCCGCCAATCCCGACTTTCACTTTCGCACCACAGCCCAGGAAGTCCTGAATCAAATGGAAAATCGAATCGATGGGTTTGTCGCTGGGATCGGCACCGGCGGAACCTTCACTGGAATTGCGCGCAGACTGCGGCAGGAGTTGGGTGCCGTCAAGATGGTTGCGGTCGAAACGGAGGGCTCTGTTTTGCAGGGCGGAACGCCGGGCAAACATAAGGTGGAGGGAATTGGAGTCAGCTTTATTCCGAAGACGTTCGACGGGTCATTGTGCGACTCCATCGTGCGGGTCACCGACCAGGATGCTTTTGCAATGGTGAAGAGGCTGGCCACAGAAGAGGGCGTTCTGGGAGGCTCCAGTGCGGGGGCAAATGTCTTCGCCTCGTTGCAACTGGCACGCAGCATGCGTCCAGGACAACGGATCATAACCATCATTCCAGATTCTGCCGAGCGATATCTTTCGAAGAAAATTTTCGACGGCGGACTCTAAAGGCTCGCAATGCGTCTTTACCAATCCGTAAATCGATCTACGAATCAGGGAAGGCTTCAAGGGAACAAGCAAATGGCAGAAAAGAAGAAAGGTTTTTCGACCCGCGCAATTCACGATGGGCAGGCTCCAGATCCCGTTACAGGCGCAGTCAATGTTCCCATTTATGCCACCTCCACGTATGTGCAGCAGGAGATTGGCAAGAACAAAGGCTACGAATATTCCAGGGTCTCCAATCCTACCCGGACGGCATTGGAGGAGAATTTCGCGTCATTGGAAAGCGGAACTTCAGCCCATGTGTTTGGCAGTGGAATGGCAGCCATTACCGCGCTCTGCACCATGATGAAGAGCGGCGACCACATTGTTTGCAGCGACAATATGTACGGTGGAACCACACGGCTATTCGACCAGGTATTGACCCGGTACGGGCTTGAGTTTACCTACGTGAACACGTCCGATGCTGGCAATGTCAATAAGGCAATTCGACCCACGACCAAACTGGTCCACATCGAAACCCCAACCAATCCAATGCTGGCGCTGACGGATATTGCGGCCGTTGCTGCAATTTGTCACAGTCACGGTGTCGAATTAAGCGTCGATAACACATTTATGTCCCCATACTTTCAGCGACCGATTGAATTTGGCGCGGACATTGTGATGCATTCAACGACCAAATTTCTGAATGGTCATTCCGATGGTTTGGGTGGAGTGTTGATCGGCACCAGGCCCGAACATGCCGAAACGTTTGCCTTCGTGCAAAAATGCACCGGCGGCATTCTGTCTCCGTTTGAGGCATGGCTGTTGTTGCGTGGAGTGAAGACGCTGGCGGTGCGGATGCGCCAGCATGACTCTAACGGCCGCATCGTGGCTGACTGGCTTCAGAAACACCGAAATGTGCGGAGCGTCTATTATCCGGGTCTTCCAGATCATCCCCAATACGAGCTTGCCAAGCGGCAGATGTCCGGCTTCGGATCGATGCTGAGTTTTGACCTGGGATCGCTCGAAGCAGCAAATCGTATGTTGCGGAAGGTTGAAATATGCAGCCTGGCAGAGTCGCTGGGCGGCGTGGAGACGCTCATCTCCCACCCCGCGTCGATGACCCATGCCGCAATCGGAGAGGAAGGCCGGCGCAAACTCGGCATCACCGAGGGATTGGTGCGTATCTCGGTGGGAATTGAAGATGTGGAAGATATCGTGGCGGACCTGGAACAGGCTCTTACTTGAGTACGTCAGCTCCAAACAAGAGTGCGGTCAGGGAATCAATCCTTCAGCTTCTTTCGTATTTCGATGTTCAACCTCTTGATCTTTTGATTCAGGGTTGAAAGAGGAATGCGAAATGCTTCCGCAGCATCAGTCTGGTTCCAATTACAGCTTTCCAGCCGGTCTGTGATGATGTGTTTTTCGATTTCTTCCAAAATCTCAAACAGAGAGGCATCCGGATTGTGCTCCAGCAGGCTGGTTTCGTAGCTGCGTCCTGTCAGATGATCCGGCAGCAATTCTTTCGGAATTGTCTGGTCTGTGGAAAGAACAACGCAGCGTTCGATCACATTTTCCAGCTCTCGCACATTTCCCGGCCAGGAATAATCAATCAGCGCACGCATGGTCTCCGGCGAAATAGTGCGCAAAGGTAGCTGATTCTCTTCGCAAAAACGCTTCAGGCAATGCGCGACCAGCAGCGGGATATCTTCTTTTCGATTCCGCAGCGGCGGCAGGTCAATGGTGATGACGTTCAGCCTGTAAAAAAGATCTTCGCGAAAGCGGCCCTCACGTACCGCAAGTCGCAGATCGGCATTGGTGGCCGCGACAATCCGGACATCGACCTGAAGCTCTTGCACTCCGCCGACTAGCATGAATTTCCTGTCCTGTAAGACGCGCAGCAATTTTGCCTGCGTGTCCAATGCCATGGTTCCAATTTCATCCAAAAACACGGTGCCGCCATTGGCAATTTCAAACAAACCCTTCTTCGATGCGATGGCGGAGGTGAATGCACCTTTAACATGACCGAACAGGGTGCTCTCCAGCAGGTCGGCCGGCACAGCCCCGGTGTGAACGGGGACGAACGGTTTGTCGCGGCGCGGTGAATGGGAGTGGATCGCTTTGGCGATCAGTTCCTTCCCTGTACCGCTTTCGCCTTGTACCAGCACAGTAGAGCGGCTTGGAGCCACTTGACCCACCAGGTCAAGCACCGCTTGCATGGGTTCACTTTTGCCGATGATGTTTTCAAAACTGTAGCGCTGCTTCAGTGCGCGCTTAAGCTGAATATTTTCTGTTTCCGCGCGGTGTTGCCCGATCGCGCCGCGGATATCGGCGAGCAGCTTTTCGTTGTCCCATGGCTTCTGGATGAAATTGTTGGCGCCGAAGTGCATGGCTTCGACGACATTCTGCACTGTGCCGTACGCCGTAATCATGATGACCGGAAGGTTCGCATGCCGAGCGCGAATCGCCTGCAGAATTTCAAATCCGCTTTGACCAGGCAGCGCAAGGTCGAGCAGAACCAGATCGAAGACCGATTCTTCGAGGGCCTTCAAACCCTTGGCTCCATCCGGCGCAGTCGCAACCTCAAAGCCTTCCAGCTCCAACAGCAGCTGCAGCGATTCGCGAATGGCCGCTTCATCGTCAATGATGATGATGCGGAGCGGGAGGGTACTGTCGGCTTCCGGAGAAATACTTTCGTGCACAACCTCAGGCATGAACGGGCTTCCTCAATTTTGGAAATTGCAGATGGAACGTTGTGCCGCGGCCCACCTTGCTGTCCACCTGAATCTTGCCGGCATGCTCCTGAATAATGCCGTAGCTCACAGAGAGGCCGAGACCCGTCCCACGTCTTTGACCTTCAACAACAGCGGTTTTGGTAGTAAAGAACGGATCGTAGATGCGGCGCAGATTCTCAGCCGCAATGCCGGAGCCGGTGTCGCCGATGATCACCTCGACTTGTCCGTTGTCAATGGTTTCAACGCGCAATATGCCACCCTCGGCCATGGCGTCTTTTGCGTTCAGAAAAAGGTTCAAAAATACCTGCTGAAGCTTTCCCATGTTGCCCAGGATGTCCGGCAACTCCGGCTGCAGTGCCAGGTCGATGGTGATGTTTGCGGTGTTGAACTGATGCTGCAATAGCGCCAGCGTTTCCTGCAAAACATGATTCACGCTGATTGCTTTGAACTCAATAGTGCTGGTACGGGAAAAGTTCAATAGGCTGTTGACAATTTCCGACGCGCGAAATGTCTGCTGAGTAATTTTGTCCAGCAGGGGTGCGGTGCGATCGTCGTTGCGAATCTGTTTGGCCATCAGCTGGGTATACGACGAAATCACGGCCAGCGGAGTGTTCACTTCATGGGCGATGCCAGCTGCCAAAAGGCCGATTGACGATAGCTTGTCGGCCTGCATCAATTGGCTTTCCAGCTGCACTCGGTCCGTAATGTCATCGACCAGGATGATGCGGCCGACGGTGGTAAAGTCCTTATCGACCAGCGGGGCAATGGTGATGTTGGCGTTACGAATTTCTCCCGCGCGAGTGGCAAGTTGGAATTTGTATAGATTATGCACGCCATTTTCGTGCTTCACCCGGTCATACTCTGCCAGAAAATCTGCCGGGAATAAATTCGCCAACGGCTGATTCAGCGCTTCCGACCGCGGCACTGCATACATAGATTCCATCTGCGCGTTCCAGCTGTCAATGCGATCGGCTAGATCGACCGCCAGGATGCCGATGTTGATGGACTCGACGATATTCTCGTTGAATTCTTTCAACTGCTCGTACTCGGCAATCTTCTCCTCGAGTTTGGCATACAGGCGTGCATTCTGAATGGCGATGCCGATATAGCTGGCCAGGGTCTCCAGCAGCTCGACGTCTTCGCTGGAAAGGAAATCCCCTCTGGTCGTTCGACCCAGCCCCAGCACCGCAATGGTGCGCTGCTGCACTCGGCAGGGAAGATAGTAGTTCAGGTCTAACAGGGAGACAGCTCGCTGCTGGCTTTCGGTCAGGTGCGGTGTATTCTGCGTGCTTTCCAGGAAGATGTGCGAGCCGTCCTCGCGGCCATCGAAGCGTAGAAATCCTGTTTCGAGGCTTTCTGTATGGTTCAGGGCCAGTGCAGGAATTCCATGACTGGCCGCCAGCCGAAACTGTGAGATCCGGGCATCGCGTTCGTCATCCAGGAAGACGCCCACCCGTGCGACTTGCAATATACGAGGCAACCGATCGACCAGGGCATTCAGCAGGGTCCGCAGATCGGTTTGTGTATTCAGGCTGCGCGCAAACTCAACCAGGGTTGCGCGAGAATCGAGGCGCTTGCGATCGAAGACGCGATCCACTCGGTCCTGGATTGCACGTTTGATGGGATCGAAGACCAGAGCCGCAATAATGATCGCGGTCGCCAGTCCCCATCCTCCGGCCGCCGGCAGTCTCTTGTGCACCACTTCGCCGGCAAACGCGACAGCACCAAAGTAGAGTGCGACCAGGGTTCCAGTGGCCAACGTATACGTCACGCCGCGCTTGAAGATCAGGTCGACATCCATCAGCCGGTAGCGGACGATCGCATAGCTGAATGTCAGCGGAAGAAAGACCTGACACAACACCCCGATCTGGCTCAGAAGCGTCGGCGCGGATGCCTGCGCCAGCAAATAGGGAATCGCATAGAGAAGGGTGAACGGCGCGACCGCGAGCAGCGTGCCGCGCATCAACCATTTCAACTGCTGGCGCGTCAGCGGATTGTCGGCTCGGCGATAGTTAATGAAGAACACCAATGCCGCGGCCACGTAATACACCGTCATATAGCCGATCGCGACTTGGTTCAAGCGTTGGTAGAGCAACTCGGTGGCCGACCAAAGTTGAATGGCCGCGATAAACAGGCCTACAAGTGCGACTCCCGGGAGGTATAGGACCCACGCCATGCGACGGCGGCGCATGGTGGGATTGTGCTCTGGGAACGTAAAGGCAAAGTGCAGAAACAAGGCTGGTTGTGCGGCGCTCGCCACAATGTTGCCCCAGAAAATGAACCAATCGAACAGGTTCAGCTTTGCCGTGTAATTGAAGGCGTACAAAATAAAAGACGCCAGGCAGAAGATGTAGAAGTGAACCGAACGTGGCGCCGTCCACCGTCGGAACAGGATGTAGAGGCCGATCAACAGATAGACGAGCGAAATGATCCTCAGACCGATTTCGATATTCCGGTCCGTTGGGATCAGGATTACTGGAATCTCAAGCCGCACGCCCGCCCGGGTGACGGAGTAGGTGGCCTTACTCCAGATACCGGTTGCGAACAGTTGCCGTTGCAAGGACGTGAGGCGTGGTGTGCGATGGTTATTAACGGCCGTGAGCAAGTCGCCGGGTTCAATGCCCGCGCGGGCGCCAGGACCTTGGACCAATACTTTTTGCGCGATCAGGCCGCCGGGAGCCTCCGCCCACCAAACCTGGTCCGTCGGAATCTGGAATTCGCTTTCGTGGCTGTAGTTAATCGCTGCCAAAATCACCGCGGCAACCGTTAAAGTTGCCAGTACAACAGCGGCGATTCGGAATGGAATGTTCCGTGGCATTTCGAGGCTTATCTTTCCGCGTCAGAATGCCAAGACTAATTGTGCGGTTTCTGATGCAGTATTGAACTGTTGTGCAACTTGCGTGCCAGACTCACAACGCCCGGCCTTCGGAAATCTATACCGTGTAGTGCCATCACTTGAAGTACTTAGTGATTGCCCCGTCGGGCTCCAACCGTCGGCGTTGAGGCTGCACATTCCGCCTCGGACTGCTTTTTGCTTCGAGTTGCAGCGAACCCCGCCAATTTACATCGGATCGCCCTGTTGGCGCTTCCGTGGGCACCCACGGTCTTTTTCCTGCGGGGAGCTAATGATTCCTCGAAAGCTATCCACAATTCTAAATCGAAATATATGATTTATGGAATTTCCGGGTCAGCCCCGATGTGAGTGGTCTTGAGGGGGTCCCGCGATCAGGATTCTCAAATCGCGAAGATTGTTTCCCGACGGTCCGATCACGATGGCTGCTCCTCGATTGGAGAGGAAGGAATAGACGTCGAATGTCTCGAGGGCGTGCAATGCCTGGGAGAACGCGTCGCCTTCGACCGTCGCGCGATCCACGACAGCTCCGGCGGCGGGACTATTTCCGTCGATCCCATCCGATCCTGCCGAAAGAATGGCCACAAGGTCATCTCCCGGGCCGAGCAGCGTGGCGGAATAGAGAGCCAATTGCTGATTGCGTCCGCCGATGCCGACCGTTCCCACGGTGTCGTGGGTCGCTGGCAGAGTCACACTGGCTTCCCCCGTCGAGATGACGCATGCGCGCGGTTGATTGACGCGAAGATCTCGCAATCGAGCGAGCAAATGTCTGGCTGCGGCTTTGTACTCCCATTCATCGCAGCTGTTGTCGATGACAGCAAAATAACCGAGCGCTTTAGCGTTGTTCGCCGCGGCCTCGGCAAGGTTTTGTGCGCTCAACAGGGTGGATGCCTGAGCCTCTAGCTCGCCGGCCTTTGGCGTTTCCACTAAGACAGCCGACTCAAAGAATTGACGCACGGCATCAGGGAACTGCGGTATCAGCTTGTAACGATCGAGAATTTGTTTGCACTCTTCAATGGTGGAAGAATCCGGAAGCGTCGGCCCCGAACCCAACGCATCCTCGCGTCCAATGGGAACGTCAGACAGCAGCAGCGATCGGCACATTGCGTTTCCGGCGGCTTGCGCGAGGCGGCCACCCTTCACAGCGGAAAAATGCTTTCGGACGCAGTTGATTTCCGTAATGGATGCGCCGCTTCCCACCAGCGCGCGGTGAAAGGCCGCCGTCTCGGCCAAGGAGATCGAGGAGTCCAGCGGCAGTTCCATCATGGCGGATGCCCCACCGCTGATCAAAAAGAAGCACAGCGAATTCTCCGCCGAATCGAGCGGCAAATTTCTCAACATCTTTAATGCTGCGCGTGCGCCGGCGCAGGAAGCGTCGTTCGGTGACGGGTGGCCGCCAGCAAAAAATTGGATTCCGCGGGGAAGTTTTTCGACAACGCTCTGTGATTCTTCCGGCGCGATCAACACGCCTGCCAGATCGCAGCGGCGCGGCAAGCTTAGTTGGTGCAGCAGTGAAACAAGCATGGCGCGGGCGGCTTTTCCGACGGCCACAATTCGTACTCGCTGCACCTGGCCAAGATTAATCGCCTCTTCGCCTACCCGCAAGGTTTCCCCGCGCACAGACACGTGGCGCGCCACCGCCTGCTCCACGCTGCAGTCGGCGAGGGACTGATCGAAGATCTTTCGGGCTATATCTCGCAAACTCGTCATGTGGTCATCCACTCGCAAGGGTACTGTCAGCGGCTGCCCGCGAGGAAGTTGTGCTTCACCCATTGAATAATTTCGGTCTGAACTTGGTCCAGCTTGCCCACAAAAAAGTGGTCGGCATCCTGGATCCAGACCATCTTCTTCGGCTCCGGAGCCGTTGCGACCACCGCTTCCACCTCGGCGACAGGGCCGTACGGGTCGTGATCGCCGCTGATGAAAACTTTGGGCTGACTGCACCTGGGCAGATATCGGTACGAATAATGTCGGCCCTCGGCCACTACTGGCAGGCCAAGCGCAATCAGACCGGGCACACGCGGGTCGCCGCAGCAAGCTCGCATACCGACATTCGCGCCGAAGGAAAATCCGGCGACCAGAATGGGGCGGTGAAATTCTTGCGCCAGCCAATCGAGAGCGGCGCGCACATCATCCTGCTCCCCATGGCCATTGTCGTGTACTCCCTCGCTTCTGCCAACGCCGCGAAAGTTAATGCGTAATACTGGAAATCCCAGGCTGTGCAGCGCCTTCATCGCGCGATAGACCACCTTGTTGTGCAGCGTGCCACCTCCCATTGGGTGGGGATGACAAACCAGGGCGCAGTAGAGAGCATCATCCAGGCCACGGTTCAGCAGTGCCTCCAATGCGCCGGCGGGACCGGGGAGGTCAAAGGATCGAATGGATGGAGGAACGCGCGAGGATTCCATAGGTCGGCAGTATGGATATTTTACGTGCTTCATCGAAGCTGCACCCCGTGGGAGTGCATCCGATGTTGTATATCACTCCGCTAGCGGTATGCTGGAAATGCATGCCTACAGACCCCGTAGCCCTCACACGCCAGTTGGTGGACATTGAATCCATCAGTGAAAACGAAGCCGAGGTCGGCCATTTCCTGTCGCGCTACCTTCGAGAGCAAGGTTTTCAGGTAGAAACGACGCCGGTTCCGCAAAGCGCCGGACGCGAACGTTTCAACGTGTATGCAGGAATTTCGAACGACCCACCAGACATCGTTCTCTCGACTCACATGGACACGGTGCCGCCGTTTTTTTTGAGCCGCGAAGATGATCAATACATTTATGGACGTGGCAGCAGCGATGCCAAAGGCATCATCGCCGCACAAATCGTGGCCGCCGAACGCCTGCGTGCTATGGGCGTGCGGGTGGGACTGTTATTCCTGGTGGGCGAGGAAAACGGCAGTCACGGCGCGAAAGTCGCTAACCTGCACCCCAAGGGCAGCCGGTTCCTCATCAATGGAGAGCCGACTGACAATCGCGTGGCGTTGGCATCCAAAGGCGTCTTGAATGCCGTGATTCGCGCGCGCGGGAAAATGGCGCATTCAGCCTATCCGGAGTTGGGGGACTCCGCGATTCACAAGCTGGTTTCTGTTCTGGAGCGGCTGCTGCACATGCCGCTGCCTTCCGATCCGGAGGTTGGGCCTGCCACGTTGAATATCGGATTGATTCAGGGCGGCCACGCCCCCAACGTGATCGCCGATGAAGCTTCAGCGACGATTCTTGTGCGTCTGGTCGGCCCGTCCGACAAAATTCGGGCCTCCTTGAAGGATGTCATCGGTGGCGACGCAGAACTGGACGTAGCACTGGAGATTCCATTTCAGAAGTTGAAGCGGATCGAAGGACTTTCGACCATGATTGCCGCATTCACGACGGACGTTCCCGCGTTGTCGCACTGGGGAGAACCGCTGCTGTTTGGGCCGGGATCCATCCATGTGGCGCACACGCCCAATGAACGGCTCGCCAAGCAGGAGCAGCTCGAGGCGATCGATCTGTACGTCCAGGTGGCGCATCGCCTGGTCCAATAATCCTGCGCATCTAACCATGCAGAACGATTCAGAACGGAAGGGCACAGCACGATGGCAGATCAGCAAGATCGCGCGGACGAAATTTCTCAGCTAGGGAAAAAGGCTGATGCCGCGAGCGAGCAGCCGAGGGAAGAACATTTGAACGGGCTGGCGAGCGCGTCGTCTTCCTACCTGCGTTCTGCTATGCAACAGCCGGTCGATTGGCAGGAGTGGGGCGACGCCGCCTTTGCGCGAGCACAAAGGGAGAAGAAGCCAATCCTTTTGGATATCGGCGCAGTGTGGTGCCACTGGTGTCACGTGATGGATCGCGAATCCTACGAAGACCCCGAGATCGCGGAAATCATCAACGGTCACTTTATCGCCGTGAAGGTGGATCGCGATGAACGCCTTGATGTGGACACGCGATATCAGGCGGCGGTGCAGGCCATGAGCGGCCAGGGCGGCTGGCCATTGACCGTGATTCTGACCCCAGAGGGCAAGCCATTCTTCGGCGGAACATATTTTCCGAAGGATGAACGATATGGCCGCCCTGGCTTTGGGCGCGTGTTGCTGACCATGGCGCATGCCTACAGCGATCGCCATGAAGAAGTGATGGAATCTGCCGACAGCGTCGTGGCTGCGATTGAATACAACGAATCATTTTCTGGCCGTTCCGCGGATTTGCATGCTGGGATCGTCGACAAGCTGGTGCAATCCGCGTTGCAGCAGTTCGACAAACATAACGGCGGGTTTGGAACGCAACCGAAATTCCCGCATCCAGCCATTCTGGATTTATTGCTCGACTACGCGACTCGCAACGGCGATCAAACCGCTCACAACGTGGCTCGTCTGACGCTGGACAAAATGGCGAGTGGCGGAATGTACGACCATCTTGCCGGAGGGTTCCATCGCTATTCCGTCGATGATCGCTGGATAGTTCCGCACTTCGAAAAAATGTCCTACGACAATTCGGAGCTGTTGCAGAACTACGTGCACAGCTTTCAAAGCTTCGTCGAGCCGGAACATGCGCGCGTTGCGCTGGAAGTGATTCAGTGGATGGATACGGTTTTGAGTGATCGCCAGCGCGGAGGATTCTATGCGTCCCAGGATGCCGACAAATCACTCGATGACGATGGGGATTACTTTACCTGGACGCGCGATGAAGCGGCTGCTGTTTTGACTGCGGAAGAAATGGATGTCGCCGCAGCCTACTACGATATCGGCGAACTGGGCGATATGCACCACAATCCGCAGAAGAATACGTTGCACATCGACCACTCCCTGGCGGAGATTGCGCGCCGCTCGGCGATCAGCATAGAGCAGGCCACCGATCGGGTGCAGTCCGCGAAGAAGAAACTGTATGCAGCGCGCTTGCAGCGGCCAACGCCTTATGTAGACAAGACGGTCTACGTGAACTGGAATGGCCTCGCCATTTCTGCATACCTGGACGCGGCCCGTGTGCTGGAGCTCGACGCGCCGCGTCGATTTGCTTTGTTTTCGCTGGACAGAATTCTGCGCGAGTCGTGGCACGCAGATGGCAGCCTGGATCGTGTGGTGGCCTATGCGGATGGGAAATCCCCACCGGCTCCAGTGGCCGGAATGCTCGACGATTATGCGGCACTGGGATTGGCGTGCCTCGATGCATGGGAATCGACTGTGCATCTGCACTATTACCAGCAGGCGGAACGTATCGCCGATGCGATGATTGCCCGTTTCTATGACGCGACCAACGGCGGGTTCTTTGATACCGCACAGAATTCCTACGCGCCTGTGCCGCTGGGGGTGCTTGCGGCTCGCCGCAAACCATTGCAGGACTCCCCCACACCGGCAGGGAATTCGCTGGCGGCAATGCTGCTCCTGCGTCTATCCGAACTAAATAATAACAGAGACTTACGGGAGAAAGCGGAAGATACACTTGAAGCCTTTGCCGGGGTGGCGGAGCAATTCGGCTTGTACGCCGGCGCCTACGGTTTGGCGCTGCAGCGGTATCTGCTGCCACCGGTGCAGGTCTGCATCATTGGCGATGATGAGGAAGCGAGACGCTTGGCCGTGATTGCGACGGCGCGCTATGCCGTGAATAAAACCGTGCTGAAATTTCCTCGGTCCGCGGTTGAGGCGCATGCGTTACCGCCGTCATTGGCGGAAACCTTGCCGCATTTCCCGGAGCTGCATGAAGGAAGAAGTTTTGCGGTTGTCTGTAGCGGAACAAGCTGCCAGCCGCCCGTAGACGAAGCCGAAGCGCTCATTGAATTGCTCAATCGCCTGCTCGAACCGAGCGGCAAGGGAAGCGCAAAATAATCTGCAATCAAGACTTCGACGCATCTCACGAGGCTGAAATGGCAAAGAAATCGAAGACGACGATCGACACGAAGGATTTTCTGGTTCCTCCAGGCAAAAAGGTTAGCCTGAAACAGTGGCCCACCTTGGTGAAGCCTGTGTACGCAACCAAAGAAGCCTATCGGGAAATTCTGGAAGATCACGTGGCCAAGATGAGCTCTTTAGAGGAGCTCCTCTATGCTTGCAGCCGCTACGCGCTGCTATTTATTTTTCAAGGAATGGATTCCGCAGGCAAGGATGGCGCAATTCGCCACGTACTGTCCGGCATCAATCCCGAAGGCTGCCAAGTGTACAGTTTCAAGCAGCCCAGCGCGGAAGAACTGAAGCACGACTTTTTGTGGCGTACCAATTGTCGTTTGCCGGAACGGGGAATGATCGGCATCTTCAATCGGTCCTATTATGAGGAAGTACTGGTAGTGCGTGTGCATCCGGAGATGCTGAGAAATGAGGGGCTGCCAGGCGCGCACAAGGGAAAAACTCTATGGAAAGAGCGCTATCGTTCCATCGTGGAATCAGAGGAACATCTCTACCGGGACGGAACGCGAATTATAAAAATATTTCTTCATCTTTCCAAGGACGAGCAGCGCAAGCGCTTTCTTTCTCGCATCGATGACTCGCAGAAAAACTGGAAACTCAGCATCTCGGACATTCACGAACGAGAGTACTGGAAGGACTACCAGGAAGCGTACGAGGATTGTCTGACGGCGACCGCGACTCGTCATTCGCCGTGGTACGTCGTCCCCGCGGATGACAAGGAGAATGCGAGACTGATTGTTTCGCAGATTGTGCTCGACGCGATGATGGCATTGAAAATCAGCTATCCCACGACAACCGACGCACGCCGCGCGGAGCTACAATCGATTCGCAAACTGCTGGAAAAATAGAGAATCAATTCCGGGAAACCGATAGGTTGTCGAACTGCCCCTCGTTCCAGCTGGTGCCGAGGCCGAACATTCCATGAGCGTGCGTTGTGTTCGTCACGCTCGTCACCTGTTTTCCATCAACAGAAACAGCGATCGCGGATCCCTCAAATCCCAGGTCGACGTGATGCCACTGCAACGTCGATAACTCAATCCGTCCATCGGAAAGTAAGATTGGATCTGCTTTGTCCGTTGTGGAAAGCAACTCCCAGGCGCCATCAGGATCAAGGCGAAATACGTAACCCCCGGGATAGATGCCTTCATGAAACGAGTTGGCGGAATCGATGCGGCCGAGCAACGTGACCGGGCCGGTTTGACTTACAAGCACATCGGCTGCGAGATGATAATCCGTCCACGATTCGTCTCCCGCCAGCGTCCATGGATCGGAAAGATGACTCCATGAAATGGGCTTCGACGTGATCACCTGCTGCAAACATCGGCCCGTTCGATAAAGGCATGGATGAACCTCGAAGGCTCCGTCCTGATCCGATAAGTATTTCGGCGCTCGATCCAGCGCGGTTGTCTCGAAGTCGTCGCGGTAGGGAAGAGGAAACGGTTTGTCGGGCGGTGGCGCTGCAGTGCCTTTCGCCTGGCCGGTGGTTGTTGTCAAGGAGTACAGCGATCCCGGCTCAAAAGTATAGAAAAAACTCGCATGACGAGGCGAGATGTCGGCGACATGCTCAAACGTTCGAGTTTGATTGGTCTCCCAGATATGGATGGATGCGTTTGCCAGTCCGCCCGTCAGCGTGAACTTCACTGGCTGCGCGACCTTTGCATCCACCGTTTCAAGAATCACGCTCCAGTTTTTTCCGTCTGTGGACCTCAGCGTGACATAACTGCCGCCCTGCGCAAGATGGCCCGAAGATGCATCCAGATATTTCCAGCCGGGTTTTGCAAATTGCGTCGTATGTGCGGTCACCCAGATGGCACTTTGCACGTCGTAGTGGCCTGACCATGGGGTATTGGCATACATTAGCCCGGAGTTAGGCGCCGGCAGCAGATCGTAATAGGAGGTCACTGGACTCCAGATTTCCGTCTTCGTAAAATGACCCTCCAGATAATTCAGGTTCAGCCGCTTCGCCCAGATTTTGCCGCCCGCATTCCAATCTCGCGAAAGGATCGGACCACCGCCGCTATTGGGCTGATCTTCGCTCGACCACAGCGGTTTCCCGATCGCATCGGCGTCCGCGGGAGTTGTGACTTTTCCATCGGCCCACGGATAGTGAACTCCGACGACCGCAAGCGCGTTGTTGAGCGATGGATTTGATCGCATCGCCGACAGAATGCTCCACTGACCAAGACCTTCTCTTGGATACTCGTCGCAGCAAACTATTTTTGTATTCAATCCATGCTTCTCCAGCGCTCGGTGCAGCGCTACCACATAGGTCGAATCGAATTGCTTCTCATTCCAGATTCCGGTGTACGCGATGTCCAGATGATGGTGGACTTTGGCGCCCTCCAAAAAATCAGCGACATACTCGGCCATATCGTTCGAATAAAAATGTCCCTCTCCGACCCAGCCGGGAGCGCCCCACGAAAGCGTATCCAAAATGATCGACGGGTTACGTTTGCGAGCCTCTTCCATCAGCCACCATTCATATCCGCGATCGTAGTCGTGATCCGTGCGGGACCGCATGGAACCTGGTTCAGAGCCATCGGTAGAGTTCACGTCGGCTCCAATCTCTACTTTCAAGTGTTGGAGTGACGCCCCATAGTTCGGCTTGAAAAGGTAATCGAGAATCTGGCTGCGATAGGGCTCAGGATAATCAATCAACAGTCGCGAGGAAGCGCCGGCACTCAGCGCGCCAATCCCCTCGAAGATTCTTCCTTTGCTGTTTCCGTCTAAAGTAACGGTCTGGTTGGCAGCGAAGCAGGGAACGGCGACGACGATCGTCATTACTGAAATCGCAATTCTGGATGCACGACAAGGATTCATGGCAGAAAAGAACTCCGTGGCTCAGGTTATTCCGTATCTTCCTTCGGGTCGGGCACAAAGCGATAGCCGATGCCGCGCACAGTTTGCAAATGAACCGGGTGCACAGAGTCGTCTTCCAGGTAGCGTCGCAGCCGGACGACAAAGTTGTCGATCGCGCGTGTATCCGTATCCTGATGCAGATGCCAGACTTTATCGAGAATCTCGCTTCGAGAAATGGCACGGCCGGGGTTCTGGACCAGATAACGAAGCAGTTCAACCTCCATCATCGTCAGCCGAACTTGTTTATCGGCAGCGCGCAGTTCCAGCAAGCCAAAGTCGATTGTCTTGCCGGCAAAGGTGTATTCATCCAATGTTGCCAGTTCCTGTTCTGCCTCGCGAGGGCGAAGCCACTGGGAGCGGCGCAGTAAACCATTCAGGCGAGCTAAAAGAATCGATAGCTCAAACGGCTTAGGCAAATAATCATCCGCTCCTGCAGCAAAGCCTTCCAATACATCCTCCGGTCTGCCACGTGCAGTCAACATCAACACTGGCGTGTAATTTTGCGCGGCGCGCATGGCACGAGCGACGGCAAATCCATCGATTCCGGGGAGCATTACATCTAGTACAACCGCATCGAAGGGTTCGGATTGCCTCAAGAGCAGATCGATAGCCGTCTCACCGTCGGCGGCGACCACAGCCTGATGCCCCTCCGCCTGAAGATTGAATAGCAATCCCTCGGCAAGATGCGCTTCGTCCTCAACAATCAGGATGCGGCTGGCATTCTGCTCGTCCGATTTGCCGGCAGCCATGCCGCGCGGGTTCACTCCATCCTTGCTCACGTCTCTCCTTGCGCTTAGGACTGCAGCAGGCGAGGCAACTGGACTGTGACGGTCGCTCCACGGCCTTCGCCTTCGCTGGTGGCGCTGGCATCGCCTCCGTGTTGGCGCGCAATCGTTCGTACCAGGAACAGCCCCAGCCCTGTGCCCTTGGTGCGCAACACGGTCAAGCTCGGAACACGGTAGAACCTTTTGAAAATTCTCTTTAGGTGGTCATCTGAAATGCCGATTCCATTGTCGGCTACTCGCAAGACCACCCACGCGTCGTGCTCGATGGTGATTTGAACGCGAATCTTCGGATCTTTCGGAGAATACTTCACCGCATTGTCGAGCACATTCATAATCGCCGCACGCAAATCTTCCGGGTTTCCGACAACGACTGTGGAGACGCCGCGAGTTTCGTCCAGAAATTCAATTGCCTCGGGTGGCAAGTGGTTTCGCAGCGCTACCACCTGGCAGGAGTCTTCCGCCATTTGTCGAATGTCCACGCGAATGCTGATGTCATCCGGTCCGCGCTGGCCTACTTCACCGGCTTTGAGCACCTGCTCCACCGTGGCCAGCAGACGCTCGCTGTCATTCAACATGATGCGATAAAATTCCTGGCGCTTGTGCTCGCTCAGGTCGCGTCGCTGCAGCGTTTCAAGATACAGGCGGATGGAGGCGATGGGAGTTTTCAGCTCATGCGTGACAGCGTTTAGAAAACTGTCGTGGCGTTCGTTGCGCCGGATTTCGCGCACAAGAAAGATTGTATTCAGCACAACCCCGGCGATTAATATTCCAAAGAAAAAAACGCCCAGAACCAGCGGGACAATTTCGTGCCAGTTCAGGATGACCCAGCGAACGTTCAGGGCAATCGCCAGCGCCACCAGGCATGCGCCCAGCGTAATGAAGAAAGCGATGGCTCCACGGCGGCGGGTGATCTTCTGCATAGTTATCGAGGCGCGTTTGGACAAACGAAAAGCCTGACGGCAGTATAGAGCGGATTTCCTTTCAGAAATCGCTCCAGCCGTCAGGCTTAAGGGCAGGAGAGGGACGGCGAACTTTAGGAGCCGCGTACGCCTGCTGGATGCGGGTCGTTCGAATCGAATTGCGCCACCTTGATCTGTCGAGCAAGGCCAAGCTTTTTCAAGAACCAGATGCCGTAATAGTTTGGATCGAACTCATACCAGGCCAAACCGTGGCGGGCCGACACTGGATGAGCATGATGATTATTGTGCCATCCTTCGCCACCGGTCAGCAGCGCAACCCACCAGCTGTTGCGTGAATCGTCACGCGTTTGAAAGCGGCGCGAACCCCACAGGTGCGTCGCAGAATTTACCAGCCAGGTTGCATGCAGGCCGATGGTGACGCGAAGGAATACGCCCCACAGAACCCATGGCCATCCACCGATCGCCAGCAGGATAAGGCCTTCGATGGTCAACGGAACCCAGTGGTATTTGCTCAATAGGACGTAGAAGCGGTCCTTCGCAAGGTCCGGCGCGTAACGGGCCAGCATCGCTGTCTCTGTGTGCAGCGCCTTGCCTTTCAAAATCCATCCGGCATGGGCCCACCAGCCGCCTTCGGTCGGGGTGTGTGGATCTCCGACATGGTCACTGTATTGGTGGTGAACGCGGTGGGTGGCGACCCAGAACATCGGCCCACCCTCCAGAGCTGTCGTGGCGAATATGGCCATCACATATTCAACCCACTTCTGTACTTTGTAGCCGCGATGCGTCAGCAGGCGGTGGTAGCACATGCCGATGCCGATGTTGATCGCAAGCATATAGGTCACGACGAAAACGGCCAGTGCGCTCCAGCTAAAGTAGAAGAACGCCGCAATCGCTCCGGCATGAAAAATGGCGAGAAAAATGGCCGTCGTCCAGGTCACGCCCTTGTCCTGCGTTGCGCGGCCCAGCACCGGAAGCGTTGGCTTGGTGCGGGTAGGTGAGGAAGCTTTGTAGACAGGAACAGCGACCGGAGTTCCGACGAAAGAGGCTTCGACGGTTTCGATTGTCGCGGTGTGAAGGGGGAAAGTCTCGATGGTATTCATCTCGACCGCTTCATTGGACATGGGAGCCACGCATTACCTCAGGAAAAAGAATGAAATTGCCCGTACATCAAGGCTAGCAGCGGGGAAGAGTGCCGTATGTAAGACTTTTGTAATTGCCATGGCGATCTCGTTCCGCGCTTGTGGAATGCCGTGCGGGACCGCATTTGCTACTTGTCCGTCGCGATGAAAATGTGCTGCATTGTTGCCGATTTCAAGACAGCAGCAACATGATTTGATACGTTGGAATGGCCGTGATATTTTCCCCGTGTCACTCTCGCAACTTCCTTCCGTTAGTGCTTGCGTTTCCTCTCGTTACGTGGCCGATGCTAGCGCAGAACGCCTCTCCTGTGGCGCGAACCATTCCGTTACCTACCAGCAAAATGTTGATCGAGCCTGTGCCCGGCGCTCCGCAAAGAACCAACAGCTTGCCGATGGCAATAGCGATTTCTCCGGACGGCCGCTACATTGCAGTGGTGAATGCCGGCTACGGAACAGCCGAGTCGAAGGGCGAGCAATCGATCGCGATTCTGGATGCAAAATCGCATCAACTGCTGGATTTTCCCAATGCTCGTACACCTGCGGAGCGCGCCGCAAACGCTGTACTCGGGCATCGTGTTCGGCAGCGATGGTCAGCACCTCTATGTCAGCATCGCCTCTCTGACGCATCCGTGGCCAGATGGAAAAAATGCCTTGGGGAACGGCATTCTCGTGTATCGCTGTGTCGATGGAAGACTGACGGAAGAGAAAATCCTGCCTATTCCGCTGCAACAGCTTGCGGACGGAAAGCAGCAGAACAGAATGGGGACGCATCCAGTCCCAGCAGGCAAGGCGATTCCGTATCCATCGGGATTTGCGGTTGTTCATCGGCGGAATGGCGATCGACTTTTAATTGCGGACAATCTTTCGGATGACGCCATCCTCATGGACGCCACGAGTGGGAAGATTCTGTATCGCTTCGATCTCTCCACCAGCCGTACCATTCCTGCTACATATCCAATTGCAGCGGTTGCGACGCGCGATGGCAAGCGGGGGTTCGTCGCGCTTTGGAACGCCTCTGAAGTTGCGGAATTGGATATGGTGCACGGCAAAGTGGTACAGATGCTGCCGCTGTTGCCGCCTCGCGATCCGATCGACCCCAGCTCGCACCCGGCAGCTCTGGTGCTGAATGAGAAAAAGCGAATCCTCTATGTGGCGCTGGCGAATCGAGATTCAGTGGCTGCGGTGGCGATCGGCCGCCACGCCGGCAAACATGGCAGCATGCATGCGCTGGGATTTTTCGACACGCGATTGCCGGGGCAAACGTACTTTGGCGCGTTTCCAGATGCGTTAGCGCTTTCGCCCGACGGCAACCGACTGTACGCTGCGGATGCCAGCCTGGATGCCGTTGCCGTCTTCAACCCTCATGCGCTGAAGCGGCATCCGAAAGAACCCGTCCATCCGCACGGATTTATTCCCACGGAATGGTACCCGACAGCTTTGGCTGCAACGGCGGATGGACTCTATGTCGCGACTGGGAAAGGCCAGGGCACAGGCCCAAACAATTTCGCATCAAAATATTTGCCTCCGAGCCCCGCTCACAGCAAGTTGCCTTCGCCTCCGCACACCTACATTGCGTCACTCCTCTATGGTTCACTGGCGGCGATGGATCGTGCAGGCGTTGATCAGCAGCTGCGGGAGCTCAGCAACCAGGTGATGCAAAGCAACCGCATGTATGCGGCGCAGCAGAAGATTGTTTTTCGTGCCGGAGGAAATCCAATCCGTCACGTGATTTACATCATCAAAGAAAACCGTTCGTACGATCAGGTTTTCGGCGATTTGAATGCAGGAGATCGCGATCCCAGCCTCACCATGTACGGCTGGTCGATTACGCCCAACGAACATAAGCTCGCCGAGCAGTTTGGCATCCTGGATAACTTCTATGACTCTGGAGAAGTGTCGGGAGATGGCCACGTTTGGTCAACGGCCGCCATCACCAGCGACTACACCGAGAAAACATGGCAGCAAAGTTACCGCGGTGGGGAACGGACATACGACTATGAAGGCATCGTAGCCAACGGATATCCGCTGCAGGAGAAAATTTCTGATGTCAATGAGCCGGCCAGCGGGTATCTATGGACGAACCTGGCAAAACACGGCAAAACTTATTACCACTTTGGCGAATTCGTCGCCACGAAGTTTTGCAATGAAGCGGTGACGCCGAAAAAATCAGCCAACCCGCTGCAAGGAACTCCGGAACCCAGGCCACAGGTGTGTGTGCGCAATTCGATTCACAAAGGAGAACCGATTCCCGCGAACTATGGAGGGGGTATCAGCCAGTACCCATGGAGAATTCCGCTGATTGCACGCAACATCGCCACCAAGCCGGAATTGATCGGTCACTTCGATCCGCAGTATCAGGATTTCGAGCTTAGCGTGCCGGATCAGCTCCGAGTATCAGAATTTCTGACGCATTTCAATCGTTGGGTTGCGGATCGCGAGCATGGGGAAGATACCATGCCTGCTTTTGTGATGCTCCGTCTACCTGACGATCACACGGCGGGCACCACCCCAGACATGCCGCGACCAGAAGCGTCGGTTGCTGATAACGATCTTGCAGTCGGACGAGCTGTGGATGCTATTTCGCATAGTTCGTACTGGAATGACACGGCATTCTTTATTCTTGAGGATGATGCTCAGGATGGGGCCGATCACGTCGATGCACATCGCAGCATCATGCTGGTAGTCAGCAAGTACGCTCCGCGCCGCGCCGCCGACAGAACGCCGGTTGTCGACCACCACTTCTACACGACGGTCAGCACAGTTCGAACCCTGGAAACGCTGTTGGGACTGCCGCCGATGAATAACAACGACGCGTTTGCGCCGCTGATGACGCCGGAATTTTCCGGCGATGGCGCACAGCCCGCCTTCAATGCTGACTATGTCAATCGCGATAACGGCAGGATCTATGAAGCGAATACGGAGAAGAGTTACGGAGCCAAACAGTCCGCGAAGATGAACTTCAGCCAGGCCGATATGGCCGATACGGCGAAGCTGAACATCATCCTGTGGCGGGACGAAATGGGAAGCCGTCCGGTACCGCAGCAGCTACTCACGCCGCATCCTCACCATGCGGACGCGGACGGCGATTGAGCCTGATAATACCGTCGCTGGAGCGAATGGACTGACGCCGGGCGAGAAGTGTTCGTCATTCTAAGCGGGAACGAAGAATCTTTGTATTGCCTTCTCTCTAGGTTCGCAATGAAATATATCTCGCATATCCAGTGCCGGCACGCTCAAGCGATTCTTCGGTCGAAGACTGCGCAAGACCAGTCATGGGTTAAAAATACCTTCTCACCCGTTTGCAGTATTCTTTATATTGTTGGCCGTAATGTCCGATCAAGAACCGTTCTTCAAGTAAGACCTGACGGTGAAAGAGCCAGATTCCGGCGATCAGATAGGCCAAGAACGGCCAATATGGAAACACCAGAAATTCGCCAACCAGGACCAGGGCGAACGCGACATAGATTGGATTGCGGCTGTAGGCAAAGACACCTGTTGTGATCAGTCTGTCAGGCTGGTCCGTGTCGATACCAATGCGGAAACTCCGGCCAAAGGAAATGAGACTCCACAGTAGTATTGAGAGGCCGGCACAACAGGAAACAATCCCGAGCCATCTCGCGCTGTCGGATTGAAAGAGTCGTCCACCTGGTACTGATGGCAACCCGAATGTGGCGGCACAGATCAGATAGAAGTATAGAAAGGCGAAAGGAGGAATCAGGAAGTCCTTCTTGTCGATCGCGCCAAATTTCATCGCCGTGATCCCTCGCCTCTTCATGAGGAAGACGCGAGTTAAGACAATAGCGATGGCAAGAACGATCGTCAGTGCTGCGAGATACCTTTGCATAAGCGCACTCGTTTCGTAGCGTAGACCCGCAATGCAGCTCAGGATGACGAATTGTCAGGAACCTGCATACTCCACCACTTGGGGAAATGCTCTACCCGGCGAAATCAACATGAACGGCTTGAGGAATCACGCCGCGTTCATGGCCCATCTGCAGCAGTCGGCAGATGGCAGTTTTTCCGTCCTGGCCATAGTCCAGAGTGCGCTCGTTGACGTACATCCCAACAAAGCGATTGGCGGAAGGTGTGTCCAGGTCACGGGCATATTGCATGGCGTGCGCCAAGGCCTCTTCCCGATGTGCCAGCGCGTAGCTGACGCTGTCGCGCAGCGCCTGATTCATCATGCGGTGAACCGGCGCTCCCAGATCGCGACGAATAGCGTTGCCGCCTAGCGGTAATGGCAGTCCAGTTTGTTCGTGCCACCACGCTCCCATGTCCAGCACACAAGTCAACCCATCGCGAGCATAGGTCAGCTGGCCTTCGTGAATGATCAGGCCCGCTTCAAATGTGCCGTCCAGCAGCTGCGGAATGATTTGATCGAAGGGAACAACTTCTGTACGGACTCCGGGGAGCGCCATCTGCAGTACCAGGTTGGCTGTCGTCAGCTTGCCTGGAATAGCAATTCGGACCTTTCTTACTTGATCCAGGGAGTAGCCGGGCTTGGCGACGATCATCGGACCGTAACCCTCGCCGACGCTGCCGCCGCACGGCATCAGGGCGTACTTTTCCTGGACATAGGGATACGCGTGGAAAGAAATCGCGGTCACATCATAAAACGCTTCACGCATCGCTTTTTGATTCAGTGTTTCGATGTCGGTCAGCGTGTGCGTGAATTCATAGCCGGAAACGGTAACTTTGCCGGTTGCCAATCCGTAAAACATGAACGCGTCATCTGAGTCGGGACTGTGCGCGATGCTGATCTGCTGAACTGCCGCTGTCGTCTCCATTGCTGTCAATATTCTCCCTATTTAGAGTAAAGCAATGAGAACAGGGAATGCACATTGGGGGGAACAAGACATGTGGCAAGCAGATGCAGGATTGCGGAGGTTTATTTCTCGACTACGATTGCTCCCCATTCCTCGGGGCTGCGGTCATGCGCGTGGCGTGAGAAAAGCCAGCGGTGGCCGTCCAGGTCGATGACGCCGTATTGCAGTTCCCCATAGACCGTTTCGTGGAGATCCTCCACAATTGCTGCGCGTTCCAATTTCGTTTGTTGGAAGTGAGCCTCAACATCATCGACAAATATGGTGAGGCTTTGCGTTCCATAGCCGAGATCGATGGGTAGAGAGCAACCCTCGGGCGCGCGTTTCAACATGATCCAGGCTTCGCCGAGATGCATTTGCGCACCGCTAATCATGCCATCGGCATCGTCATAGTGGTAATGCTCGCGGAACCCGAAGACTCGCGTCAGCCAAGCCGTCGCTTCGGCGACATCGCGATACAGGATGTGCGGCAGCACGGTATTCGTCGGCACAGAACGATTCTTCTGCATCAATCAAAATTAGCTCGGCAGCGCGCCAGCCGACAAGTCAGCCAGAGTATGCGCCGATTTATGCAACCTGATCGGAAGACTGCAGTGACCGTTGATACCGCCAGTTGCTCCTCTGCGTGCGAATCAGAACGAAGACGGACACGCCCAGCAGCAGACCTTCCAACATGTAGTTGTATCCATGCGGCAGGTGCTTCGCGAACCGCCCGCTACGCTTGGTCTCCGGCTCCGCGGCCACGTCGGCAGCCTCGGCAAGCAATTCCGTCTCTTGAGGCCCCGGCATTTCCATGGCTGCCCGCATCGGTTGCTGAACCTGGTCCGCAATCGGCACCGTCATCGTTTCGTGTGCAACCCTGTTCGCGGACGTCATCATCTCCAGCGCAATTGGGTCGAGGAGACTGGTGCTGATTTCCGCGACTTCCGGTTCAAGGTCGAACTGTGCGATTTCTGCGTAGTCGGTTTCTGTGGAGGAGTCGCCACCAACCGATTCATATACGCCAGCAATTGAAAGTTGACCACTCGTGAGGGGGGAAGACCGCAGGATTCTGAGTGCGGTCCAAAGTAAAACGAGACAAAGCATGAAAATTGCCGCCATGGCAGTACCGTATAAAATCTGCATCGCAACCACCTTGGTAACCAGGAAATTGAGTACTGAAGTGCAGCCATCATAGCAAACATGTTGTGTACATCAAGGTCAATGCAAGGTGAGGGGAACTAACATGGCAACAATGCTCATAAGTCGAATTCGCCGAATGGATTCAGCGGGTATATTGCGCTAGGGCCGGTTCACTTCGTTTGGGGTGGAGGCAGAGCAGTCGCGGGACGGCGCGTCTTCTTCTATTGTTCGCCCTGTCGCATGGACACAGGGAGACTCTCAGCCCGCGGCTAGCCCAAAGACCGTAGGCGTTGGCAGGCTTCGGTTAAGTCTTGCGGTTTTTTGGCATAGCAGAATCGCAGCAGATCTTCGCCCCTTCCTTCGGTGAAAAAAGCGGTTCCGGCAACGGCGGCAACGCCGGTCCGAGCCAGAAGATTTCGGGCCCGTTCCTTCGCGGTTGCGCCGGGAAGTCGCGATGCCTCAGCAAGGATGTAATACGCGCCGTCAGGGATCGAAGGCGTCATTCCGGCGGCAACCAAAGCGTCCACCAGTTCGTCGCGCTTCTGCTCATATTCTTTCGCCAACTCGACATAATATTCGCTGGGTAGTTCCAGCAGGCCTGCGACTGCGCCATACTGCAGCGGCGAAGGAGCGCACACGTAGGCGATATCGTGGAAATATCCAATGGCGGGAATCCATTTCGGATCGGCCGTCAGATAGCCAAGCCGCCATCCGGTAATGCTGAACGTCTTCGAGAATCCAGAAATCGTGATGGTACGCTCCGCCATGCCTGGCAGCGAGGCGAAGCTGATGTGTCGCGCGTGTCCACACAAGAAGTACTCGTAGATCTCGTCCGTGATGACGAAGAGATTGTGCTGCTCTGCCACTTGCGCAATTGCTTCCAGTTCTTCACGACCAAATACCTTACCCGAAGGATTGCAGGGCGTATTGATCACAATACCGCGAGTCTTCGAGGTGACCGCCCGCTGCAGGCGATCCAGATCCAGCGTCCAGTGCGGAGCATCCAATAGCACCGTGACCGGAGTGAGTCGCTGAGACTGAAGAGTGTTTCGGTGGAAGCCGTAAAAAGGTTCGAACAGCAGAACTTCGTCGCCGGGGTTAAAAAGAGCCATGCATGCGGCTAGAAATGCTCCTGTCGCGCCGGAGGTAACCAGGATGCCCGAGTCCGGTTCGCTGCTGATTCGGTTGTAATCGAATAATTTCTTAGAAATCTCGGCGCGAAGCTGAAAAATGCCATCCAAGCGCGTGTAGATATTGTGCCCATTTTGGATCGCCGCAATGGCGGCTTCGACCACGGCCGCCGGCGGATCGATATCGCACACGCCTTGGGCGAGGTTAATGCCCTGGATGTGATCGCATTCGACCGACATGGCACGAATCTCGGATTGCAGGATGTCCGCAGAGATATCGCTCAGCGCGAGTCTCGAGGCAGCGGTAGCGTTGCGCGTTACCATTGGGGTCCACATGAACTCTTGCAGTCTACCGGTTTTGCCTGAGGCTCGCCAACTGACCTTTTGGGCAGATCGTGGTCATACGGAAAAACCCAACATTTCCCACTGTTTGAGATCAAATTCATCTTATTTTCACCTGCGTGTCTTAGAAGGTAGATGTGCCTCCGAAAAGCACAGGAGCGGCATGCCCCAATGGCGCTCGAAACTCTCGATCTCGATACTTAAGAGGGACTCTCAATGATTCGTCGACTTCTCGCATTGGCTTTGATCACGACTGCAAGCGCCTTTGCGCAACAGATTTCTCTGACGGGCGCCGGCTCCACTTTTGCAAATCCACTCTATTCCAGCTGGTCCGGCCACTACCACGCACTCCATTCCGATGTTGAACTTAATTACCAGTCAATCGGTTCCGGCGGCGGCATTCGCCAACTGATTGCGGGCACGGTTGATTTCGGCGCGACCGACGGTCCCATGACCGACGCGCAACTGGCGGAAGCCCAACAAAAACGCGGCACAGCCGTCCTGCATTTTCCGACGGCGCTGGGTGCGGCGATGCCTTCCTACAACATTCCAGGTGTAACCGCCGCACTGAAATTTACGCCCGCCGCATTGGCCGGAATTTACCTGGGAACGATCAAGAAGTGGAATGACCCGCAGATTCAGGGGCCGAATCCTGGCGTCAAGTTGCCAGCCAACAACATCGTCGTGATTCACCGGTCAGACGGTTCAGGCACCACCTATACCTGGGCGGATTACCTGTCCAAGGTGAGTCCGGAGTGGAAGAGCAAAATCGGTGTGGGAACTTCAGTGAACTGGCCAGTCGGCCTGGGCGGACAAGGGAACGAGGGCGTCGCAGGCTTGATTCAGCGAATTCCGAATTCGATTGGCTACATCGAATTGATCTACGCCGTGCAAAACCACATCCTGTATGGCGACGTGAAGAATAGCTCCGGCAACTTCATCAAAGCCGACTTGACCTCTGTGACGGCTGCGGCTGCTGGGGCAACCAAGACGATGCCTGCGGACTTCCGTGTTTCGATCACAAATGCGCCAGGAGCGGATGCCTATCCTATCTCCACCTACACATGGCTATTGGTTCCAGAGAAGATGAGCGACATGACCAAGGCCAAGGCCCTGAAGGCATTCCTGAAGTGGGGATTGACAGATGGGCAGCAATATTGTGCGCCATTGACCTACGCGCCGTTGCCGGCGGCGGTACTACAGAAAGAATTGCTTCAAATGCAGAAGCTGCAATATTAGTTGTAACTTTCGGGAGCTGTAGATGGCTAACGCTGTACTCGCAACCCCTGAAGCTCCATTTGAATCCAGGGGCCTGGACAAGAAGCAGACATGGTGGGAACGCCTGCGCAAGGGGGATGAGGTTGCACACCTCGTCACCCTCGCGGGCGGTTGGTCGATCCTGATCATCACTGCTCTCCTGGTGCAACATCTTTGGGTCTTCTCCCGTCTTTCACGGCACGCATTTGGCTGGCATTTTCTGGTCGACAGCACCTGGGATCCCGTCAATGGACACTTCGGCGCATGGCCGTTTGTTTATGGTACCGTGGTCACCTCATTGCTGGCATTGGCGATTTCTATTCCGATCGGGATTGGATCGGCGATCTTTCTGGCGGAGCTTGCTCCGCGTAAGCTTTCCAATGGGCTGACCTTTTTGATCGAACTTCTGGCTGCGGTACCCAGCGTCATCTATGGATTGATTGGCATCTTCCTGCTGACCCCATTCCTGTTTATCGCGGTGCCATATTTCCAGAAATTCTTCGGCTGGATTCCGATCTTTAGCGGAACCTTTTACGGCGTCAGTTATTTTTCCGCCTCCATCGTGCTTTCGATCATGGTGGTGCCATTCATCATTTCCATTTCCCGTGAAGTCCTGATCGCCGTTCCCGTATCCCAGCGCGAAGCCATGATGGCGCTGGGCGCGACCAAGTGGGATGTGACTTGGCGTGCCGTGGTGCCTTATGCCAGGCCGGGGATCATGGGGTCGATTTTCCTTTCCCTTGCGCGCGCACTGGGCGAAACCATGGCGGTCACCATGGTGATTGGGAACGTGGTCCAGGTGTCCACATCACTGATGGCTCCCGGGTATACCATTGCCGCCGGGATTGCCACGCAATTCACCGAAGCAACCGGCGACCTGTATCTGCATGCATTGATTGAGCTTGGCTTGGTGCTTTTCGTCGTCACGATGATATTTAACGCGCTTGCGCGGCTGTTGATGCTGACGATGAAGGGTCATGAGGTGAGCGCATGAGCGCTTCTTATCCTCCCATGTCCCGTAAGGTCATCAACGTCGTAATGTTGACGCTGACCGGCCTGTGTACGCTCCTGGTGTTGTCCATCCTGTTGACAATTCTGGGGTATCTGCTCTGGAAGGGCGCCAGCTCCCTGAACATCAATTTCTTCACCCAGATTCCGGCGCCCGTAGGTCAGCCCGGGGGTGGGGTTGAAAATGCCATCGTGGGAACGCTAAAGCTACTGGCGCTGGCCACGGCGATAGGCGTGCCCATCGGTCTGCTGGGAGGAATCTACCTCGCGGAGTTTGCGGGGGGAGGGTCGGCATTTACGATCCGCTACACCACAGACTTGCTGAATGGCGTGCCCTCGGTGGTGATGGGGATTTTCGTCTACACCCTGGTGGTGGTGCCAATGCACCATTTCTCCACCTTGGCGGGCGGCGTTGCTCTGGGGATCATGATGATTCCAATCGCCTTAAGGAGCACTGAAGATTTTCTTCGGGCAGTCCCGCGAAGCCTTCGTGAAGGCGGTCTGGCACTTGGCGCGAGCAAGACGGAAACCATCCTGACGATCGTGATTCCGGCGGCTATTTATGGCATTTTGACCGGCATCATGCTTGATATCGCTCGCGTTGCCGGGGAAACTGCGCCGCTGTTGTTCACCGCATTCGGCAATCTTTTTAACAGTCCGGGATGGTTGCAGCCATCTGCATCCCTGCCTGTGATCATCTATACATACGCCATTTCACCTTATGAAGAATGGCATAAGCAGGCTTGGGCCGCAGGCTTCGTGCTACTCTCAGGATTGCTGGTCCTTAACATCATTTCCCGCGTAATTTTGGCGCGCGGCAAGAAAATATCGCATGGGTAATCAATGATGACAACGTCGATAAGACCATATGACCTTAGCCAACTCTCAAGAGCCCATGACATGCGTTTTGCGGAAGATCAACCGGCAGACGAACAATTACCCTGGCCGCAGTTTACTGTTTCTAGCCTGGATTTCTATTACGGCTCCCACCAGGCACTGAAGGGAATTAACCTCATAGTTCCCAATAAGCGAGTCATGGCGTTCATTGGACCGTCGGGCTGCGGCAAAACCACTCTTCTGAGAACTTTGAATCGGATGTATGAGACGGTTCCCGGGACGCGCGTCGAGGGTAGCATCCGCTTGGGCGACAAAGACCTCTTCAGTATTCCGGCAACCCGGCTTCGCCGCGTGGTGGGCATGGTCTTCCAGAAGCCGTCTCCGTTTCCGAAAACGATCTTTGACAATGTGGCATACGGGTTGCGCCTCGATCTTTCCATCCGCCGAAACGAGATCGCCGACAGGGTAGAGAAGAGCTTGCGCCGGGCTGCGCTTTGGGATGAAGTGAAGGACAAACTGCACCAGTCCGCGAACGGCATCTCCGGAGGCCAGCAGCAGCGGCTCTGCATCGCTCGCGCGCTTGCGGTGGAACCAGAAGTGCTGTTGCTCGATGAGCCCTGCTCCGCGCTTGACCCAATTTCGACCGCCAAGATTGAAGACCTTTTGTTTGAGATCAAAAATCTTTGCACCATCGTAATCGTCACGCACAACATGCTGCAGGCGGCACGCGTGGCAGACTATGTCGGGTTCTTCCTGAATGGCGAGCTGATTGAGTTGAATCGCGCCAAGCAGATCTTCCAGAATCCGGAAAATCAGCAGACCCAGGATTACGTCACCGGACGATTTGGCTGATAGCTGCGTACCACTGGTACGCTAGAAGCAATGCCCGCGCAGTCGATTCAAGAATCCCATCACAAGCGTTTTGGCACCTTTGGCGCAGCCTATCAGGCGCCCGGTCGCGTCAACCTCATCGGCGAGCACACAGACACCAGCGAAGGCTTTGTAATGCCCGCTGCGCTCAATCTGCGAACCCTTTCTGTCCTCAGCCCGCGAAGCGATTCGAACGCAAATATTTACTCCGTCAATTTTGACGAGCAGGTTAGCCTCGATCTGCAGCATTTGCCAACCCGCTCGCGCGGCCATTGGAGCGATTATCCGACCAGCGTCCTTTGGAGCCTGGACCAGCGGGGAATTCGACCCAAAGGCTTCGACCTTACGCTGTCTGGGAACGTGCCGCTCGGCTCTGGCCTGAGTTCCTCCGCCTCTGTTGAAGTCGCTGTGGCTGTTGCTGTTCTGGCATACGCCGGTACCACCCTTGCCAAGCCTGAGATCGCGAAAATCTGCCAATTTTCCGAAAACAAGTTCGTCGGCGCGCAGAGCGGCATCATGGACCCGTTTACCTCCTGTTGCGGTGTCGACAATCATGCGCTGCTGATCGACTGCCGCTCGCTCGATTACGAGGCTCTACCGCTTCCCAGCGGGGTGCTGCTGGTCATCTGCAATTCCATGGTGAAGCATTCGCTGGCTGGTGGAGGCGAATATAACGCACGGCGTGCCGAGGTTCAGTCGGGCGTACGGATTCTGCAACAGCACTATCCTGACATCCATACCTTGCGTGACGTGACCGAGGAACAATTGCGGCATTGCGAAAGCAAGATGCCGGAAGAAATCTTTCGTCGCTGCCTGCATGTGGTCACCGAGAACGAGCGAGTTCTTGTGGCTGCGGCTGCCCTCCGTAGCGGAAATTTTGCCAGCTTCGGCCGCATCATGTATGGCGCTCACGTGAGCATGCGAGACAACTACGCGGCCAGCTGCGTGGAGACGGATTTGCTGGTGGAATTGGCTGCACGGCAACCGGGATGCTTCGGCGCGCGTATCACCGGTGGGGGATTTGGCGGTTGCACCATCAACCTGGTGGCTGCGGACCATACTGACAGCTTCGTCCACAATGTTCGAGCCGGATATAATGAAGCTACAGGCATTCAAGCAGAAATCTATTTAAGCCGCGCTTCCGATGGCGCGGGCCCATTAGCCTAGCTCGCACTTCCTTATCGTCCCGGTTAGGCTCTTGAAGCGGTCGCGCATCGCTCCCCACTTCCGAAGAAAACAGCCGGATCGAGATGCGATCCGGCTGTTCAATTTGCATCTGCGTCTCGTTCGCTATCGGTGGTCAAAATCGGTTAAAAGGGCGAGATCAGCCACGGGATCGTCCAGACCGACGGTCCGGATGCGGTTGCGCATCCGTGGCTGCCCGGACCGGTGAGGCAACCCCACCAGTTCTCGGTGGCATTGATGGGCGCTGTGCCCAGGTTGTCAACACCGATCGCGCGTCTCTCGAAGTCGTTGAGATGAACGCTGAGTTCGCCGGCGGACGCTTTGAACGCGACGTCGATCGCCTCGTTTTCGAATGTGTTCTGCGAGACGACGGTTCCGGTGATCGGCGCAACGCTGTGGATGTTGATTCCGACCGTTCCCGGAGTTGCTGCGTCGCCGCTGTCAGCTCCGTTGCCGGAAAAATGGTTGCCGACGATTACATTGTCGTTGAGATTCACACCAGGCGCTGGAGCCGGAGCAAATCCGTGATTGTGCATGGCGACGCCCGCGTTGCCGTTTCCAATAAGAGTGTTGTCGATCACGACATTGCCGGAGTCTGAGGTGCCGGGCGAAGGAGCGAAAATTCCCACTCCAGCGCCCGATCCGCTGACCCCATTGCGTGCCGAGATATTGTGGGAAATGGTGTTGTTGAAGACGCCAAACGAGGGTGAAGGCCCGGGTCCGATGGAGACAGCCGGCGGGTGCGAAGCCATGGTGATGCCGCAGTCGTACACATTGTCTTGAACGATATTGCGGCTGACGAGATTGCCACGATTTACGCCGGTCTCATCAGTGATGAGAATTCCCCCTGCGTTGTGCTCTACAATGTTTCGAACTACGGATGAGTGCAGGTCCGCCATCAGGTGGATACCCTCGCCGCAGTCCTCTCCCTCGCTGGTCTCAAAGTCGGGCAGGCCCGGGCAGGCTCCTCCGGAGAGCGCCTTGTCGTTGTCGTGGACACGATTGCGGGTCAAAGTGACATCGTAGGCGTTCGCCACCAGGATGCCTTCAAAGTTCGCGTTTCTGACAACAAAGCCCGATACCACCACGCTACTGACGCCGATATTCGGCATCGCGGACATACCGTTGATGAAAATCCCGTTCGAGAGACCGCTCGCATCGATCTTGACCTGATCGGGGGTGAGCGCAACCAGAGAAAGGGACTTGGTAACGATGACTTCCTCCCGATAGATACCCGGGGCTACCAGAATGGTATCGCCCGGGGCAGCGGCGGAGACGGCGGCGCCGATTGTGGTTGCACACCAGGGGACCTTCTGCTGGCTGACGCATACGGTGGCGGCTGAGGCCGTGGCGAGAGAGCCGCACCAGAAGAGTGTAGCGAGTATGGCAAATACCAGTAATGCCTGATGTCCGGTTTGTCCAGCGGGAGTTGTTCGAAAATCGTGAGACATGAGTTTGCTCCTGAAAGTTCGTTCGGTATTCCGAGAAGCGAATCGCGCAGTCTCTCTGGGTTCGCTGCGCCGTACGTTCCCACACGGCAAAAGCCTGGCAGCTGAGGCTCACCCGCAGGTCTTTGTCACTCAAAATTGTTCGATGAATTGACGTCGTGGATTAGCCGCGACGCCGGGGGGTGATCAGAATGTCATTTTCCGCCCGGATATGTCAAACCGTTCGGAGCGAGATGCAGGAGCGGATGTGCGGAGCATTCATCCCTTCGGCCCAGAACAGGGTGTGTTCTATAAAATGAAGTGCCTCACGGTTACCGCACCGTGAGGCACTTCCTGGCCAAAATGACAAGCGATTCTATTTTTGCGCCTGCCAGAATGCCGACCCGCGATTGGAATAATCCACGCGCACAGTGTCGATCGAATATTTTCCAGCGGGCACGCTGAGATGATCACCCGAAACAGTCAGCGGATTGCCTTCCGTTTTCTCCATCAGGTCGGTCACGGTGGCTGCGGAGGCGCCCGAAGGAACCGTGATGTTTGCCGTGGTCTGCTTGCCGGCCCACTCATAAAAGCGAAGGATCAGGCTGTTACCGTCCTCGCTCTTTTTCATCGCGGTCAGTACCAGGTTTTCCGGTTTGACGGCGACGAAGGAATGCGTCGCGGGTAGCTCGCCGGTATGCGCGGCCACCTGCACGGCGTACAACGGAATATTGAAAGCGAAGCCGTGCAGCACCGTGTTCGCCTCACGCCATCCGCCTGCGTGTGGATAGAGAGAATACTGAAAATGTTGCGGACCGCGATCGGCATTCGGGTCAGGAGATAGCGGTGACCGCAGCAACGAAAGCCGCAGCGTATTGCCGATGGTGTCATAGCCGTATTTTGAATCATTGATCAGGCTGAAGCCGTGTTGGCCATCGCCAAGATCAGCCCATCGCTGGGCCGGGACTTCAAATTTGGCGTCTTCCACGGAGTTGTTGCGCGTGGTCGGACGCTCAATCGTACCGTAGGGAATTTCAAACGTTGCTTTCGGTCCGCTGGCAGCCAGCGAAAAAGCCGCCTTCAACAGAATGTGAGTCTCGTGCCAGTCCACATCATTCACCACGTCGACGCGATCCATGCCGGCGTAGAGAATGATGTGCTGCACAAACGTCGACTTATCCCAGTGCCGGGTTACACGTACCACGCTGCGCACAGGCCCTTTTTCGATCACTTGTACACTGTCAGCGGCAGCAATGTCGGTCTCATGCTTCACGAAATCGGCATCAATGTTCCAGGCATCGTAGTCCTTCGGATTATCGCCAAAAGCTTCCAGTTGGTTACCGCAGCTTCCGGCGGCGAGGCTTTCAAAGTGGGCCTGCTTGTCGTAGAGGCTATCGATGCAACCATTCTTCGGGTCGACCACCACTCGCAGAACCGAGTTCTCCAGCGTACTGCCATCCACTTTCAAATCGCTGGCTATTTTGCGTGATCCGGGAACGGCATGCAGCACCGTATACCCGACAGAGGGAACATCCTTCGGTTCCAGCAAAACGTGATACGTATGCGTGCTGCCGTCAGTGGAGAGGACCTGCATCAACACAGGCTGGCCTTGTTCATCGAGCACCGAAATGCCGTTTGGCTCCGCATGCGGCATCTGTACCGTCGCTTTCACAACGTCGGTGCGGTTCCAGCTCAAGGGGTTCCAGATCAGGAGAGGAACGCCGGCATGCGCGTCGGTGTCGATGTGACTGTCGATATCTGTCAGCGCGTTATGGGTGGCGTCCTTAGCTGTCCAATGGATTACATTAAATTGCTTCTGCGCGTCTTTGTAGATCACGCCAATGCCGGAACCGGCCGCCAGATCGTGAAAGCCATTAAACAGTTGCAGTTTCCAGGCGGCGTTCAGCTGCGAAGCGGGATAATTCTGTCCACCGAGCCAAGCCAGCGAGGAATATTTTTCGGCGTTCAGCAACCACTCCGAACCATGGCGCAGATTCCATTTTTGCTTTGCCTGGGTTGTAAAGACACCACGATGATATTCAAGATAGAGTTCATCGTTCCAAACTGGCAGACTGATTTCTCCCGCCGGAGGAGCCGACAACTTCGTGTTGCCTGCCGCCAGTGTCTCGTAGTTCCAGGTGGGAGAATCGGCAGGGTCGACGCGCTTTGCCATCGTCTCAAAGAAGGTCTGCGACAGTCCGAATTCAAGATGCGGGTACACCTTATTCGGCTCCATCCAGCGCACGCCGCTGTCGAGCATGTCGCGCGTGGGGCCGCCACCGTGGTCGCCGATGCCGTACAGGTGCATCATCTCTTTCTGGCCGGGGTTCAAATTTACGGCGGCGGCCAGATCGGTGGCCATGCGCACTGGTTCAATCTGGTTGACGTAGTCGTGCGGGAAGTAAGTCAGGACGCGGCTGCCATCCGGAGACTGCCACCAGAATAATTTCAGAGGAAGCTGATTCGTGTCGTTCCACGTCATTTTTTGCGTCACAAAATAGTCGATGCCAGACTTCTTGTAGATTTGCGGCAGCTGCCAGTTGTAGCCAAAGGAATCCGGATTCCACCCGACCTTCACATCCACACCCAGGTTTTTCTGGAAGTAGCGCTTCGCGACGAGAATCTGCCGGACAGTCGATTCGCCGTCGGGGAGATTCAGGTCAGGCTCGACCCACATGCCGCCGACAACTTCCCAGCGGCCTTCTTTCACGCGTTGTTGAATCTGCTGGAAGATGTCTGGATATTTGTTCTGCATCCAGGCATAATATTGCGCTGCGGACTGGGTGTACGTGTAGTCGGGATACTCATTCATCAACTGCAAGGCCGTTGAAAACGTGCGCTTCACCACGTCGACGGTTTCTGTCCACGGCCACAGCCACGCTGCATCGATGTGGGCATTCCCGGTCATGTGGACGGTGTACTCCTGCAACGCAGGTCGCAGTGGGTCGAGCTCCGACTGTGCTTTCTGCAGCGACGCATCGAATGCCGATTGATCGCCTTTGTCCAGCGCTGACAGATCCACAGAGGTGGCCGCGCCGTCTAAAGTCTTTTCCTGCGACGACAGGGTCGCGGCATCGGAAGTGATGGCTGGCAGCAGGTGAGCAGCGGAGATTAGCTCATCGCGAAGGATTGAGGGGTTGGGTCGGCTGCTGGAGAACACAACGTTCAGGTCAGCGGCGTGAATATCCTTATTGTCCTGGGTCTGCAACAACTTTACGGCGATCAGCACCTTGTCTCCGGGCTTGGCCTCATTGAAGAGCAGTTGCTTTTCCAGGTCGTCTCCCAGCGCGATGCGGCTGCCGTTGTAATAGAGAATCGTCGGGACGGGGCCATTCGCGCCGACCTGAATGTGGAACCAGATTTGCGATCCTGCAAGGTCGTAGCCGTGAAGCGTTTTCGGCACCTCTACCCATCGCCGCAACCAGACCGCGCCGTGAGGAGCAGTGAACGGCAGATGTACGGTTTGCCACGCCGCGGTATCAAGGTCGGGCTGTTCGCCATGGGCAATGTCGCCAAGATGGTACTGCCATGTGTCCGCGGGAATGGAGTCGAACGTGCCGAGGCGATCGATCACTTGTTTTGCTTGCGGAGAGAAGGCATAGGGCGTGACCTTTCCAGCTTGGGCAAACAAAGTGTGTGTCTGGAAAAGTACGGTGAGGAGAACAATACCGAACGCCAAGGAACAAATAGGAAATGAACTACGCGTAGGCTTCAAGACTCACTCCATCAGAGGGGATTTTTCACCGTGTTACAACACACGAAAACTTTCGCTTCGATTGTTTCGCCTGGCCCGAGTCATCGCAAACACATTTCATGTGGGCGAATTTTCAACCAGACAATAGTTCGCAGTTAACAGAACCAGGAAAATCCAGAACAGGTTGGCACCCAACAAGTGGAGAATCTGCAACCACGTCGGTTGCTGATCTAATACATCGAATACGCCGAGCACGTACTGCAGCAGCAGGGTGAGAAGTACGGCCATCCCGAGGGTGTGCATCTTGGCTGGCGCATTGCGGCGGAAAGCCTGCACCAGCAGCCATAGGATGAAGGCTCCAGCGAGAAAGGCGCTGACCGGATGTATCCACCGCAGGCGAAGAAGCAAGGGAGCCGTCGCAGAAAAGTCCTGTCGAATCGCATCGATCAGGTTTGAGGACGGGTACATCGTATCTCCCAACGCCACCAGCGAACCTGTGACTCCGACCAGCAGGGTCGCCAGAATGCCGAGCGTAGGAAACACCAAGCCGCCCCGATGTAGCCGGGTGGTTGCGCCGAAACGGGGATTCGAAAGAAACTCTGCCGTCAATGCAAGCGCTGCCACCAGCAGTAGAGTATTGGTCAAATGGCAGGAGAAAAGGAGAACTCCGGTCCCGACGGAAGCGCTGTGCGCCGCAACGGTGACCAGCAGCGCGCCGAGAAACGCCTCATTCATCACCAACACTAATGCGATGCCTGCCGTCCAACGCGCCAGATGTCCTTTGCCGGTCGCGCGCCACGTCCACACCAGGAGAGCGACAATCAGAATCAACGCGCCGCCGCTCATCATGCGATGCGTGAATTCAATCATTGTGTGGAATTGCGGCGACTGTGGAATGGCGGCGCCGTCGCACAGGGGCCACTGGTCTCCGCAACCGGCGCCGGACCCGGTCGCCCGCACCACCGCTCCCCACAAAATCACGATGACGTTGTATACGAGAACGAACCAGGCAAATCTTCGCAGCATAACAGAAGCACTCCGCAATTGAGTTGTGCTTTGCATGCCGGCGGACATATCTGCGGAAGCAGCATGGTCAATGGCGATCATCTTCGTCACAGGGTTCTCCAGGGGTCGCGGAAAACTGCAGATAGTGCAACCCTGTATTGTAGGCCGAAGCGCAGTGTTGCCGTAGCCGTTATGGGTTCAAGGGACGATCCGTCAATAATTCTTTATCCGACAAGTCCTGCACCAGGTACACGCGATTGTCCAGCAGTTCCTCCACGTGTTGCCGGTGCTTCGGTGGAACAAACAGGAACTTGCGCGGTCCGTTCCCCCACATCGCCAGCAATTGTGCGTCATCCAGGCAAACATGCGGGGCGTCGGGATAATCCGAGCCCCATAGGAGGGTCGTCTCGCAGCCGTTCACCACGTAAGCGCGTCGCCCAGTGTAGAAAATGATGGACGATGCGTACGATTCATCCCCATAGAGGATCAGAACATCCTGTGGGCTGGCAATTGCATTGATAGTGTTAGCCATCGCCCGAGAAGAAAGCATCGGCTGAAAGCGAACGAATGCGATGTGGGCCGCGACCAGAAATATGGCTGCCGTCATGGCGGTGGTAAATGTGGCGTTCAGATGTTGTCGGCGAACCCGCATTCGCCACGAGACTGTCGGTCCCACCAGCAACGTGACCGCAGCCAGGCTCGCCGGCAGACGGAGTGCGGCAAACGAAGGCCCGGTCAGATCCATAAAGTGCGACATCGAGAGCGAGTATCCGCCGACATCGCGGTGGGCCAGTAAGGTTCCAATGTCCGCGACATACGGCAAATGTCGCGATGCCCACAATCCATAAACCAGCATAGCCGCGGCGCCTGCGCCAACCAACGCGAATAGCGCGTGCGCGGCTTCCAGCCAGCGCATATCCACCGCTCGCTCGCTCGCAGATGCGCTCATGGCATCCGTTTCCAGGCTCGCCAGGCCAGCGGCCGTCAACAAAAGCAGAGGAAAGTATGCGGGGAAGGTGTAGTACTCCTGGTTCGTCGAGATGGAGAAAAACAGCAGAATGAAACTGGCGTAACACGTCATCAACAGGGAAGTACTGCCGCGGAAATTCAACTGCTTCCAGGTCTGCCAACTGAATCGGCGTCCGGAGCGGCGGTGTTTATGCCACGCCTGATAGAGTGTAGCCGGCCAATAGAGGCTCCATGGGAACAGCCAGACCAGGTGCAGACTCCAGAAAAGATAGCCGGGCAGCTTGTTGTAGTCGTGCGGATAGCGCTTGCCAAGGAAGCGCAGAACGTGTTCGTTGATGAAGTAGAAATAAAAAAATCCGTGCACGTTCCCCGGCGAAGGAATGTTGCCCACGGGATGACCCTGGTCGGGATTATGCAGTCCCGCAAGAATGTGCCACGGAACGCCCACCAGCAGGAAGAGAAGCGTACCTGTGAACAGATGAAATTCTCGCCAACGACGCCACTGCCCGGTCAGCCAAAGATACGGGACCACGCCGCCCAGAAAGAACACCGGCGCGATCAGCCCTTTGGCCAGCATGGCCAGCGCCAGCAGGACATACGTGCAATAGATACGCGACGGCTGGTGATCTTCCAATCCGGTCAAAAATAAATACAGTCCTAAGGCGACCAGCAGCGTCAGAATCGACTCAGGAATAAAGTAGCGAGTGAATAAGAAAGTTCCAATAGAAGTGAGAAAGGCCAGAGCGGCATAGAATGCGGCTCGCTCAGAATAAGCGCGCCGTCCCCATAACAACCCCAGAATCGCACAGCCCAGAACCGCCAGCGCCTCCGGTAAATGGCTCGAGAAGGCATTGAAACCGAAAATTTTAAAATCGATCGCCACCATCCAATACGGCAGCGGCGGTTTTTCCAGATAGCGGATCCCATCCACCGTCAACGTGACGATATGGCCGGTCAGCGCCATATGCTGCGCCGCCTGCGCATGGGTAGCATCGGCGTCGTCCAGCAAAGAGGGCGTGAACAGTGCCGCAAAATATACGGCCAGAAAAACTGTGAGAATCAGCACCCACTCAGCCCGACGAGAAAGAGGAAAGGCTGGCGTTGAATCGATCGGATCAACTCCGGCGAGCGAAGGCTGATGGGAAGAATTGGAAGGTTGCATCCGCATATTGAGAAGCAAACTTAGAATAGCAGTCCAATGTCCGCCACTTTCTCCTGGATTCGTGGCATCCTGCCAATGTGGGTACTGCTCAAGCAAAAGAAATGACAACGTACGCCGCTGTCGACATCGGATCAAACTCCGTTCGCCTGAAGATTGCTGCCGTGCACAACCATCGCCTGAAGACTCTGCATGAAGATCGGGAAATTACTCGCCTGGGCGAAAGCGTATTTGAGAGCGCTGTGGTTTCGCCGGAATCGATGGCGACTACGATTCGAGCGCTACGCAGATTTCATCGGGCAGTACAGGCCCATGCGGTCGACAAGGTTCGCGTCGTGGCAACCAGCGCCATCCGCGATGCGCGCAATCAGCAGGCATTTCTCGCGTGGGTGCAGTCCGCTACTGGTTGGAAGGTCGAGATCATTTCCGGCCTGGAGGAAGGCCGTCTGATTCACCTGGGGGTCGTCTCCAACGAACCTGCGGCTCGCGGGCGCTGCTTGCTGGTCGACCTCGGCGGTGGTAGCTGTGAGGTCACTTTTTCTGAGAACAGCGCAATTCGTCGGATTGTCAGCCTGCCGTTGGGCGCGGTCCGGTTGACTCGAGAGTTTCTTAGCCATGACCCACCGACCGCGGAAGAAATCGCGCGCATGCAAGGGTGGATTCGACGAGAACTGCACCGTGCCGAGCAGCAGATAGGGTGCGAGCGCGTTAGCGTGTTCGCTACGTCTGGAACAGCCGCGGCGCTTGCCTCCGCCGCGCGGGCCGCGACCAAGTCCAACTTCAGGCCTGACGCAAAACCGGGCGTTCGAGCCTGGGATCGCACCCCGACGGCTGTGGTTCGCAAACTAGCGGACAGGCTGAAGCGCATGTCCGCGTCGCAACGCAGTGTCGTCCGCGGCATCGGGCCCAGGCGCTCGGAAATCATCGTGGCTGGCGCGTATGTATATGCGGATTTGCTGGAACGCTTCCGTCTTTCAGGCTTTCGCTACTCTCCCATGGGTTTGCGAGACGGCATTCTGGCACTAATGCTGGCCGAAGGCGACACGCGAACTTCCGCCCACCAGCACTTTGAAGATGAACGCTGGGCCAGCGTACTGGAGTTGTGCCGTCATTACGGAATCGATCCCAAGCGACAGGAACCTGTGGTCCGCGATGCCACCCAATTGTTCGACGATTTGAAGAGTGTCCATCATTTGTCTCCGGAATATAGGATCTGGCTACAATCGGCGGCCATGATGGAATCTGTTGGGAAATTCATGAACTACCAGGGCCATCACCGGCACACGCAGTACATCATTGCCAATTCAGAGCTATACGGATTTACACCGGAGCAGCGGCTGATTGTTTCCGCCATCGCGCGCTACCTGGGAAAATCCAGGCCATCTCCTCGTGACCGTGTGCTGCGCTACATTCCAGTGGAACAGCATGTGAGTGTGAAACAGGCGGCGATGATACTACGCATGTCAGTCGCGTTGCACCAGAACCAATCCACCGCGGTGGCGCACTTTCGCACTCGCGTCACTCCGAAGAAAGTCACGATTACGCTGATCCCGGGACGAAAAGGGCCGGATTTGGAACTGTGGGCTTTGCGGAAAGAAGCTGATTATTTTCGCGAAGTTTTTGCGCGAGATCTTTTGGTGTCTTTGGATTGAATCGCTCGCAACAGCCTGGGGTCCAGCAGCCATTGCAACCTGCCTGATCCGCGCTGTACGGTCAGCGCAGCAATTGCACCTTTGCGAACTCGGGCAATGGGATTGGGCGCCGCCGGAGATAACAGGCGATTCAGATACACCGGCAGATTGGGATTGTGACCCACCAGCAGTACTTCCTCCTGTTCCATCACACTGTCGAGAAGCCGCTGAAAATCGCTCCATGTTCCTTCCGGCGCCATCGCCTGCGATAGCTGAATTTTCTTTTCGAAACCGGTTTCCGTCCCCACCAGGGTTGCAGTTTGCAGCGCGCGCTTCAACGGACTGGAAATAACCGAATCGAATTGAATCTTCATCGAATTGAGCGCGCGACCCAACAGGATGCACTGTTGTTTTCCTTCTTTATCGAGGGGCCGCTTGTGGTCGATTACGGGGTTCATCTTGCGCTGACCTGCGCTACCGTGACGCAACAAATACAAATTCATATATCGTCCTAGCGCTGCAGTTTCTGTCGCGCCTGCTCCGCTTGGAATAAGAAGTCAGCGCTCCCGATCCATCCTTGAGCATGACTGGAAATTCCGGCGACACTACAGCTTGGATGCTGAAAGCACAAATTCGTCGCACAACGATGCTGCGGAAGCCGGCACCTCAATCATGCGAAATTGTACCAGCGGGAACTCACCGCCTATGCAAAATACTAGTCCGGCCATCGTTCCCACACCTCTGCGATTAACATTCCGCCTAGAAAAATTGTTTTCTCAACCACATGAAATCCATTGTCATCAAACGCCTTGGCGTAGTTCGGCATTTTGCGCACCCGCAGCCCGGTCAACACAAAAAACGCAAGATACAGGCTGCGAATCACCATTCGAGCACCCCATCGTCGCCATCCCTTTTCCGGCACAGAAAATTCCGATACCAGCCAGGTCGAATCCCGTGTCATACAAGGGGAAAGCCGTTCGATCAGTGCCGCCATCTCGCCATCCGTCAGGCAATCCAGAAAAAAGTGTGAGACGACAAGGTCATAGTCTTTGTTCGCCGGGGTGAATCGGCGAACGTCCGTGTGGATGGTTTGAATTCGGGTGTCCGCGTCACAGCAGCAGGATCTCGCTCGCTCGCGCAGGACCGTCAGCATCGTCAGGCTGGCATCGACTGCGTCGACCTGCACCGTGGGATTCGATGCCAGGAGGCGCGCGGTAAAGCGCCCATCTCCGTCACCGAGGAGCAGCGCATGGCGAGCATGCGAACATCGCGCCAAAAAATAGAATCGGCATCGCTCCAACTTTCGGCCAAAGCTAAAATATTCCATCCAGCGATAGGCGCGGGCCACGGAATCGAAATTCGGCGTGTCGGGTTCCATTAAGTTGCTGTGAGAATGACGGAGCAGCTAATGTACGTAAAGCAAGAATAGTACAGGCGTCAACAAGGCTCCATCGGCGAGGACGCGGAGTGAGAGTGCGCTCAGTCTGGCGGCTCGGCCGATCAGCGCGAGAAACACCAAGGAACTGGCTGTGACTGAGATAAAAAGAGGCCACACCAGCCTTCCGGTGGGAAAGCTATCGAGCGCCAGCGCCAGCACCCCAATGAGCACCGCGAAAGCAGTTAGATGATCGCCCAGGAAACCTGTCAAAGCGCGGGGCGGCACCCTATTTGGTTGAACGCGAACGCCACGCGCTCGAACCGCAAAATGGTCCTGCGCACCCTCGCGCCTCGCCTCCGCATCTTCCCACGTTTGGATCGCAACGCAGTTCAGCCAGCAAGCCGCTCCAAACGTAAAAATCGCCGCCAGCAACAGGCCGCGGCCTTCTTGAAGGCGTGTCCAGGTGGGTACAGCGGTCGCGATCGAAAAAAGAAATCCGACGAATAATTCCTTCGAAAAGCGAGCGTCTTCGGATCGGTGATGGATCAACAGAAAATAGCCGATGCCAATCAGACACAAAACGATGTCATCCGTCCGCACGGTCGGCGGAACGCGAAACAAGATCAGGTAGGCCAAAGGTAGGGCTGCCGCAATCCACGCGATCACAAACGGCTTCCGGTGTCGCAGGTAAAACCAATGCCTGTCGCGCAGGTCGGTCATATCGACCGAACGCCAACCGTCGAGCAGCCGATCCGCGACGTAGACGCACCAAGTCCCCAGCGCCAGCGTAACCAGAGCGGTCGGGGGAAGGCTCACGCCGAAGACGGCTGCGAAAAACCAGCACCAGACAACTGCAACTGTCGGAGCGTCCAGGCTCAGCAAGTGCCACCAGACCCACGGTCGCTGAGCCCGCAATGCACCTAGACCCTGCTTAACCTCAGGGTTTCGAACTGCAGGCGCGCTGGTCAATGGGCTGGCTGACATGTCAATTCGTCGGGAAAGGAGAGAAGTGTGCGACTATCCGGCGATGCGGAACCGCTCCACCTATATTCGACGCGCTCCGCTGCCCTCGCGTTTCCAGTGCGGCAGAATTCATTTGCAATAAGATGTTGAAACTCATTCAGAACTGGCCGTCTTTTTGTGTTTGCGACCGTGCTTGGCGGTGCGGGATTTCTTTTCGGCCTTTGAGACTTTGCTTATCGATTTTGGTTCGCCTTCTGCAGGCGTGGGCGCTGTCGTTGCAGAACCCACGCCATAGGACGCGGCACCGCAGGCTTCTGGTGGGGTGATCGAGGCTGGCTCCATTGGAATATCTCGAACGCTGGCTTTGTCCTCAGCCAGTCGAATCAAAAACTCCTGCGCATGGAAAAGCGGTCCCGTTCTCCACGGCTGATCTTTGGTGCGGACATATTCGCCAGACGGCAGCAGGAACCTGGATTCGGCAGTGTCGGCAAGATAGGCTCCCAGAATTTCATCGCGAATGCGCTGCCGCAGTTGCGGATCGAGCACTGGGAACACAACCTCGCATCGCTCGAACAGATTTCGGGGCATCCAGTCGGCGCTTCCCGCATAGATTTCGGCGTCGCCGCCGTTCAGGAAATAAAAGATGCGGCTGTGTTCCAGGAACCGGCCGACAATGGAACGAACGCGAATATTTTCGCTCAGACCTTTCACTCCTGGACGCAATGCGCAAATGCCGCGAACAATCAAATCGATCGACACTCCAGCCCGCGAAGCAGCATAGAGAGCATCGATCACGCCTTGCTCCAGCAGGGAATTCATCTTCGCGATAATGTGAGCAGGCTTGCCTTCAACTGCGTGTTTCGCCTCGCGATGGATGCGCTGGGCAAAGCCTTCCGCCAGGTTCAAAGGCGCCACTAGCAACGGGGCGTAGTCGTCCGACTCGGAATGTGCCGTCAGGTAATTAAATACGTTGTGCACTGCCCCGGTCAGGGTCGGATTCGCGGTCAGCAGGCTCAGGTCAGTATAGAAGGATGCCGTCTCCACGTTGTAATTGCCCGTCCCGAGGTGAATATATTGGCGCACCACACCGTCTTCAGGATCGCGCCGGACCAGCAACGCCAGTTTGCAATGTGTTTTCAGGCCGACGGTGCCATAGAACACCTGGACTCCGGCATCCTCCAGATCGTGCGCCCAGCGTATGTTGGAAGCTTCATCGAAGCGTGCCATCAGTTCCACGACCACGGTGACTTCCTTGGTCTGGGCGGCTTCCCGCAGCGCTTGGAAAATGGGCGAATTGGCGCTGGTACGATACAGCGTCTGCTTAATAGAGAGCACCGCCGGATCTTCCGCGGCGGCACGGATAAACTCGACCACCGCATTATAAGAATCGTAGGGATGGTGCAGCAGAATGTCGTGGCGACGAATTTCCGCGAAAAGATTCGCCGATTCGCGATGCAATCGCAGGCTGCGCGGCACAAAGGATGGATATTTCAGTTCCGGCTTGTCCGTTTTGGAATGCAGGTTCAGCAGACGGGAAAGATTGACCGGACCATCGGTATAGAAAATCTGGAATTCATCCAGATCAAAGTTCGTCCTCAACTCCTCTACGATTTCGGGGGCCGCGTCGCTGGCAATCTCCAGCCGGACCGCATCTCCTTTACGGCGATTGTGCAGCTCGGAACGCACGCTTTCCAGCAGACTGCGCGCCTCTTCTTCCTGCAGGTAAAGATTGCTGTTGCGGGTGACGCGAAACGCCGCACGAGATAAAAACTCGTACCCGCGATACATCGCTGCGGCCTGAGACTCGATCAGTTCGTGCAGGAAGATGTAATCAAAGCACCCGGTATTCGACGGCAGCGCCACCAGGCGCGGTAACGCGCGCGGCACGGTCACCACTCCCAACACCTGCGTCGAAGCCGATTTGCGCTTGCGATGCAGCAATAGTGCCAGGCACAGCGCCTTGTTCAGCACATGCGGAAACGGGTGAGCGGGGTCGATGGTAATCGGAGTCAGCAGCGGGTCCACTTCGCTTTGATAGAAGGTAATGGCAAATTTCCGCTGCTCCTCGCTCAGGTCTTCCCAAGCCCGCATGCGGATTCCAGCCTTGGCGAGAGCCGGCAATAACTGTTCATTCCAGCAGGTGTATTGATCTGCGACAAAGGCATGCGTCTTTTGCGCCAAAGAGTCTAAAATCTGCTGCGGCGTCATCAAGTCCGGGCCCGGTTCGTTGTATCCGTCCTCAATGCGCTGCAGAATTCCGGCGACGCGAACCTCAAAAAATTCATCCAGGTTGCTGGCCGTGATAGCGAGAAATTTCACCCGCTCCAGCAGCGGATTGGAGTCGTCCTGGGCTTCTTCCAGCACACGGCGGTTAAAATCCATCCAGGATTCGTCCCGGTTGAAATAGTGCTTGGTCGTGAGCGGAGTTTCGCGGCTGCTTTTCAGTGCCATGCGTTCGGGGTCTTCTTCCGGTGATGCATTCGCAACATCGTAAGGGAGGAAAATCGACCTTTCAAGTGTCTCAAATCCCTCCGCCCGAAGATATCAGCGAGTGATGACGGTCACGTAAATCTATTTGAAGAACCGCAATCCGGTATCCTAAGGCAGGGAACGACGTTGTACAAACGGCCGCCGACCCCTGGCGTGCCAAGCAATTCAACCGGCGACAGAAAAAAAGAGGTGCACTAGGGAAAGAAATTGCACTCTTCTGCCCGTTTCGTCATCTATTCTCTAGCATCTACAACACGGCAATACTGCTCCTTACGCAAACCGTCTGATGAAAGAAATGCCAAAAACTTTTCCTGAAGTACGCTGCGCCTGTCTGCGACTCCTGTTTTTTACGGCGCTTGCCGTCGGCGTCGCCTATCCACCTGCGCAGGCACAGACGTCCGATTCCTATCGAGGCAGCGCCGCACAGCAAAGAGCGACTCCTGGCGTGTTGCCATTATCGCTCGATGATGCTATCCAGATGGGTCTCAAAAACAACCTGGGCGCGATTCTGCAAAATACAAACGTGAAATCTGAGGGAGGAGCGAAGCTGCAGGAACTACAGGCGCTGCTGCCCACTGTCACGGGTACCGCCCAAGCTGCCGTGGAACAGGTCAACCTGCAGGCGGAAGGATTGCGAATTCCTGGATTTCCGGCGGTGATTGGACCCTTCGGATATACAGACTTTCGCGCTAAGCTCAATCAAACGCTGCTGAACGTCTCTTCGCTCGAAAATTATCTGGCGGCCAAACATAATTTTGAGTCGAGCAAACTTTCCGCCAAGGATTCGCAGGAGTTGGTCGTGCTGACCGTAGGCAATGCATATTTGTTATGTCTGGCGGACGCGGCGCGTATTTCATCTCTTGAAGCCCAGGTACAAACCTCGAAAGTATCGTTGGACCAGGCGATTCAAAATCATCAGAGCGGCGTGTCGCCCCGCCTGGACGAACTTCGGGCTCGCGTCGATTATCAGACTCAGCAACAATCTCTGATCGCCGCGACGGCGCAGGAAAAGAAAAATCGAATCGCACTGGCGCGCACCATTGGATTGCCGCTCGATCAGAAATTCAAGCTGACCGATCAGGTTCCTTATGCTCAATTCGACTCTCCCACCATGGAATCCGCAATGGCGGAAGCTTTGAAGAATCGCAGTGACCTGCAGGCGGCCGAGCAGCAGGTAAAGGCTGCGGAGAAGAGCCTATCCGCGGCCCATGCGGAGCGGTATCCTGCCCTCACCGCGGAAGTCGATTATGGAGAAATTGGCGTCAATCCAGGCAATTCCTATGGCACGCTGAACGCTACGGGCAAGCTGAGCGGCCCATTGTTCGAGGAAGGCAAATTGCGGGGCGATGCCCGGATTGCCGATGCCCAGCTGGAACAAGCTCGCGCCCAGTTGAGCAACCTGGAGGGTCAGATCCGCGCCGATGTGAAAGATGCGATTTTGGATATCGGATCCTCAGAAAAGCTGGTCAGCGTGGCTAAAAGTAATGTCGACCTGGCAAGTGAGGCGCTGGAGGAAGCACAAGAGCGGTTTCAAGCGGGAATTTCGGACAACCTGGCGGTGTCGCAGGCGCAGTCTTCCGTGGCCCAGGCCAATGACCGATACGTCGGCAGCCTGTATCAGTTGAATGTTTCGAAGCTTTCATTGGCGCGCGCCGTAGGCCTCGCGCGCACCCAGTACAAGACCTATCTTGGAGGACAATAATCGTGGCGGAATCGAGACCCGAAGGAACCATGCAGGCCGACTCGGCCAACGGTCGACCGGAAGAGAATCAGCGGGCGGGCGATCGCTCTTCTGCGATCAAAGACCAGCGTTCGGACACGAATAGCATTCACAAGGATGTGTCGCCGGACGATACGGAACTCCATCACGAGGCGCCCCGTTCACGGAAACGCTTTTTTATTATTGGAGCCGTCGTTCTGGTGCTGATTGGAGTGGGGCTGTACTGGTGGCATTCCACCTATTACGAGAGCACGGATGATGCGCAGATCGATGGGAATTTGGTGCAGATCAGCGCCCGGATCAAGGGATACGTCTCCAACGTGAACGTGCAGGACAACCAGCAGGTGGAGAAAGGGCAGGTGCTGGTAGAAATCGATCCCAGGGATGCCCAGGCGGCTCTCGACCAGGGAGAGGCGGCCCTGGCTACCGCGAAAGCAAATTATGAAGCTGCGCTTGCGAATGTGCCCATCACTACCACCTCCACCGGCGCCACGCTGAGTTCTGCCGCTGCCGGGGTGGAGGGTGCATTGGCAACTATTGCTGGGGCAGAGAAGCAGTTGGACGCGGCGCAAGCGCAATTGCTGTCGGCCCAGGCGGACAACACCAAAGCCCAGGACGATCTGCAGCGCTATACGCCATTGGTGCAGCGCGACGTCGTATCCAAGCAGCAGTACGACGCCGTTGTGGCGACGGCTGCCAGTGCCAAAGCGAAGGTGACTGCCGCGCAAGCAAATCTGCAGGGCGCTCGTGATCAGGTTCGCGTTTCGAATGACAAACTCGCGGCAGCCCGCGCCGACTATAATTCCGCGCAATCCGGTCCCAAGCAAGTTGCGGCGCAGCGCGCCAAAGCCGACGCCGCCGCAGCCCAGGTGCAGTCGGCGGAAGCAGAACTGGCAACGGATCGCCTGAACCTGAGCTACACAAAAATTATTGCGCCGGATACCGGGGTCGTGAACAAGAAGACCGTGCAAGTCGGTCAGAACGTCAGTGCGGGCCAGACGCTCATGACTCTGATTCCGCTGACCAACATTTGGGTGACGGCAAACTTTAAAGAAACGCAGCTGGACCACATGCGCATTGGACAACCCGCTACCTTTACCGTCGATGCGTATGGCGGCCGTACCTACCATGCCAAAGTCACGCAAATTGGTGGCGCCACGGGTTCGATGCTGAGCCTGTTTCCACCGGAAAATGCGACGGGCAATTATGTGAAAGTCGTGCAGCGGATTCCAGTTCGACTGGACCTTACCAATCCTAAGGAAGACAGTGACCATCTGCTGCGGCCCGGCATGTCCGTCACGCCTACGGTAAGGGTCAAGGACTAGAGACAGCGCATTCGAGAAGCAACTTCGGTATCATACGTTCGTTGACCGTGAGAACATCCTCCTCGAAGCAGTTTCACGCTGGGATTGTCGCGATTCTGGGTGCCTGTTCGCTTTCTTGCTGACGCTGACCGGATGCAAGTCTTCATCTCGCTCCGCTTCCGGTGCCGAGAAGCAGCAAAGTCCTACTCCGCAGATTGCAAGTTCCACCGTGAAGCCGCAAGCCGTGAACGTGGTCTTAATCACGCTGGATACGGTGCGTGCGGACCATCTGCATTGCTACGGCGATACTAAAATCAAAACCCCGGTGATTGATGGCCTGGCGCGCGATGGAGTCTTGTTCGAGAGCGCGGTCACGCAAACGCCGCTGACCGGCCCTTCGCACGCCAGCATCTTCACCGGCGAAAATCCGAATGTGCATCATCTCCGCGATACCGGCGGGTTTGCATTGCAGCCCTCATCGGTGACTCTCGCGACCACCTTGCATCGCTCCGGATGGGACACCGCGGGTTTTATCAGCGCCGCGGTTTTAAGTCGCCAATTCGGTTTCAATCAAGGCTTCGCCACCTATGACGATCAGATTCCAGAAGTTGTCAACAAGAACACCGGCGAGTTAGCCGCCGCGCGCCCGGCGAACGTGGCCGTGGATCACGCGATCCACTGGCTCAATCAGCAATCCGGCAAGCCGTTCTTCGTGTGGCTGCATCTGTATGACGCCCACCAGCCCTACAACCCACCGGCACAATTCCGCCGACAATATCCAAACGATCCGTATGACGCGGAGATTGCCTTCGAGGACCACGAGCTTGGCCGATTCTTGGATGTGGTCCGCAAGAAATCTCCCGCGGGAAAAACTTTGATACTGCTGCTTTCAGACCACGGCGAAGGCCTTGGGCAACACGGGGAAGATGGCCACGGGATATTTCTGTATGACTCCACAGTCCGAATCGCGTGGATCATGGATGGGCCCGGGGTTCCTGCCGGCGTTCGAGTGCAGCAGCAGGCGCGCGAAATTGACGCGCTGCCGACAGTGCTGAATCTTCTAGGTGGAAAGGCTTCTTCTGCGATTCAAGGAACCAGCATGGTCCCGGCTTTTTTCGGGAAAGCGGTGCCGACGACGTATTCCTACGAAGAAACGCTGTATCCAAAAATCAACATGGGTTGGACGGAGCTGCGCGGCATTCACACAGTTCACTGGATGTATATTCGCGCGCCCAGGCCAGAGCTGTACAACCTCGACAAAGACCCGGGTGAGTTAAATAATGTCATCGCCGCGCAGCCAAAAGAATTTCGCGAACTGGAAGCGCAGCTAAAGCTTCTAAGTCGACTGGGCAGCAACAATACTGAAACTGTTGTCACGAAACCCATGGATCAGAAGACAATTGACCAATTGCGGTCGCTGGGTTATGTCGGCGGATCGTCCGACAGCAATGTCGAGCTGAACGGAAAGGGCGCGGATCCAAAAGATCGCATCGGCGTTCTAAAGATATTCGAGCAGGTGACTGGCCCGGACGGCGCCAAATTGTCTCCGACACGCAAGGTCGCGATGTTGCAGCAAGCAATTGCACAGGACCCGGCCAATCCATATCTCTACTCCACATTGACCGAACAATATCGTCAGACGGGCCAGAATGATCTGGCCATGCAGACGTGTCTGTCAGCGCTGCATCACGGCGTCCGAAATGGTGTCATCTTTTCGCTGCTGGGAACTCTCTACATGCACCAGGGAAATACCAAGCAGGCCATCCTGTTTTTGCAACAGGGCGTCAATATGGATCCACTCAACCTGGAGCGGCAGGCAAATCTGGCGAGTGCCCTGCGTGAGGATGGGCAACTGGATAAGGCGGAAAAAATTTTCCGGCACGTGAACGCGTTCCAGCCGAACGCCCCGGCCTACAACGGGCTCGGCACCATCGAAATCAGCCGACACAATCTTCCCGCCGCGCGCGCAGACTTCAATCGCGCCTTACAACTCGATCCGCTCAATATGGAGGCCCAATACAATCTTGGCCTCTATTGTGCGCAGACTCGGGATTTCCCCTGCGTTGTAACCGCGTTTAAAACATTTCTCGCCAAGGCGTCTCCGGAGTATCGGGATGAAATACCGCAGGCGCAGTATGATCTCGGCATGGCCTGCGCGGAAACGAACGATATTCCATGCGTGCGGTCTTCATTGCAGGCGTTTGTAGCTAACAAATCGCCGCAGTATCAAGCCATGATGCCGCAGGCGGAATACTATCTCGGTGTCGCATGCGCGCGATTGCATGATGCGGCATGCGCTCGCACCGCGTTCCAATCTTTTCTCGCCAAAGCGCCCCCAGCTGTGCAAAGCATCATCCCCCTAGCTCAATTCAACCTGGGTATGGCGTGTGCTCAAACACACGATATTCCCTGCGCCCGGACCGCATTTCAAGCTTTTCTGTCCAATGTTCCGCCCGCCTATGAAAGCCTGGTGCCTCAAGCGCAAGCGAATTTAAACTCGATGCATTGATGGGTAGGCTGCGGCAGGTTCACGCTATGCGTGTCGCCGATGTTGTAGCGAACCCTACCGTCGAGACTGGAAAAATCGACGCAGCCGATCACCGCACTCATCCGCCAGCATGCCGCCTGTGACCTCGATTTGATGGTTGAGCTGCGGGTGATTGAGCACGCCCAAAACGCTTCCGACCGCGCCCGCTTTGGGATCGAAGGCTCCAAACACCAGCCGGCCGATGCGCGCGTGAATCATGGCTCCAGCACACATCGCGCAAGGCTCCAGCGTGACATACAACGTGCATTGTTCCAGCCGGTAATTTCTCAGAGCCAATCCCGCGCCCCGCAGTGTAACGATTTCCGCATGCGCCGTGGGATCATGGTCGCGGATGACCCGGTTTTGTCCCTTCGCGATCAGCGTCTTGTCCGGCCCCAGCATTACAGCCCCGATCGGCACCTCGCCCGCAGCTTCGGCATCTCCAGCTTGTGCCAGGGCAGCTTTCAGCCACAGTTCGTCGTCCGGGCAGGTTGAGGTTTCAGTGGGCATAGACAACAGTCTACGCAATCCGGATAGAATTTCCGCCCGATGGGGTACGAAGGTAGCCTTCGTGAGCCGGGCTCGCCGAGCCATTCCATTTTGTAAATGGCGGATTGATCCGATGAAACTTGCGCCCACGCGGGTGCCCAATTTTTCGATTCCGTCAACGATGCCGCCGCCGTGAGCCCAAACCGTCTTGACGATCCCGCTCTATCCGAGCCATAGTATTCGTACACGGGAAAGGAGGGCGATCCAGAGAATGAAAAACATTGAAGGTAGTTGTAGCAAATCACGTGAGGTGACTGGGGCTTAGGCGTCCTACGCCAGTCCTGACGGCAAGCACCACCATCGTCGAGGCCCACCTGCGGGGATGCCTCCGGTCAATCTAACCACTCACCGGCCACGGCCCGGTGTCTCATTGGAGACTTCGGGCCGTCGGTTTTTCTGCTCATTTTTGGGAAGCGGTTCTACCGTTTCGCCGCCTTGTATCCGGCCTTCTGCGCGTCCGCTTCGGTCATAAATTTTCCTTGCTTGGTGTTACCGTAATATCTTCCGCTCTTGTGATACACCTTCGAATCTGTGTTCACCCAGACCAGGCCCTTGGATTTAGCGCTCGCGATCTCACTGGCGGATACAGTCGTGTGGGTCGGGGCTGTTTTTGCATCTGTCGAAGCGGAATTCTTGCTCTTCTCATTGGAAGTGGCCTTGTTCGTAGACGCGGCGGCATCCGTAGACTGGGTGGTCGCGGTGCCAGGATTTTTCTTCTTGGAAGATGCAAAGCTTGTTGAGCCAACCAGAACGAACCCGGCAAGAATGGGAGTCAATGCGGAGAGAAGGTATCGTCGACGTTCGATCATGGCGCCCCCAGAGATGAGTTGAAAACAGTTGCATTTACGTTCAGGCTGCGCGTCACAGCCTGTCAAGAAGAAAAGCTTTTTGCGCGACGTGAAACTGTCGCCATCAACTCCCTCAATTTGTATGGCGCGCCACTGATCGGAGTTGATACGGATCGCTCAGTATCTCGTCCCGCGGCCTTGTGCAGTACTGTCTCGCACTACAATAGGGCTATGGACACTCTTGTCATCGCTGGAAAGGCCTTCCAGTCGCGCCTGATCGTCGGCACTGGAAAATACAAGGACGGAGCCGAGACCCAACGAGCCATCGAAGCTTCCGGTGCGGAAATGGTGACCGTTGCCGTGCGCCGCGTGAACCTCGATCGTAGTAAGGAAAGTCTGCTGGATTTCATCGATCCGCGACGCTATTTTCTGCTGCCAAATACAGCCGGCTGTTACACCGCTGAAGAGGCCATTCGAGCCGCCCGACTGGGCAGGGAAGTTGGCCTTTCCGACTGGGTAAAAATTGAAGTCATCGGCGACCAGGCCACCCTGTATCCCGATGTGCTGGCAACGGTCGAAGCCACTCGGGTTCTAGTGAAGGAAGGCTTTACTGTTTTGCCGTATACATCAGATGACATTGTGGTTGCGAAACGATTGATTGACGCCGGGGCGGCTGCCGTCATGCCTCTGGGAGCTCCCATCGGAAGTGGCCTTGGCATTCAAAATGCTACCTCTTTGCGGATTCTGCGCGAGTTGATCACGGAAGTTCCGTTGATTGTCGACGCGGGAGTCGGTACCGCTTCCGACGCCGCCCTGGCAATGGAGTTAGGGGCGGATGCCGTCCTGATGAACTCCGGGATTGCGGGCGCCGATAATCCAGTGCTGATGGCAGAGGCGATGCAACACGCGGTCCTCGCCGGTCGCCAGGCCTTTCTTGCGGGCCGCATGCCTCGCAAGCTTTATGCGACGGCTTCATCGCCCCTGGAAGGCATTTCCCGCTAGCGACTTCGAGAACAGATCGGAACCTACACGATGCGGGTCCTTGGAATTGATTGCGGCACGGAGTGGACAGGGTACGGGGTTGTCGACACCGACCGAGCCGGCGAACTCTATTCCGTCTGCCATGGGGCGATTCATCTTTCCAAGCGCGATGGCCTGCCGCATCGCCTGACGATCATTTTCAACCGGCTGATGGACCTGATTGGCGAACACCAGCCCGAAGTGGTCGCGGTCGAGGAGGTATTTCATGCCGTCAACGCCCAAACCGCGCTGAAGCTGGGCCAGGTTCGCGGCGTTGCGCTGTTGGCCGCTGCGACTTGCAAGGTTGCAATTGCAGAATATTCTCCGCTCTCCGTCAAGTCGGCCGTCTGCGGCTATGGCAGGGCCGATAAAGAACAGGTGCAGTTCATGGTGACCCGCCTGTTGCGCCTGGCCGAGCCGCCGGAGCCGACGGACGCCTCCGACGCGCTGGCGGTCGCCATTTGCCATATTCACAACGCGGAGACTACATTGGCGCAGGGAATTACCTCAAATCCTTGAGGGGATAGCTACAGGCAGCGGAACAAGTTTCCCCCGCTCCTGAAAAATAGAAATCCGCAAAGTCCACACGGCACTCGAATTTCGTTCCCGTGAGGCAACTTCCGTGCCACTTGCTCTACTGAACAACCACGCCCAGGGTTGTACTGTGTGTCAGATTTCCAGAGGTCGCCGTGACTGTCGCCGTGTAAGTCTGAGCAGGCGTAGCTGGCGTGGTCTGAGATGGCGAACCATTTCCCTTGTCGCCACCGCATCCAATCCACGGCGCGAATGCGGTCGCAATCAGAAGGGCAACGAATAACGACAGGCGTTGCCGCTTTCGCAGAATCAGACAACTCAACAAACCGAGCAACGGTATAGAAACCGGAGGGAAGCCGCCATGAGAAGCCGGTTGCATAACGGACGCGGTAGTCGGCGCAGTCGATCCAACCGTCAACGTTACTGTCTGTGACGCGGTCCCGTTGACTTGCACTGAAGAACTCGACAAGGTGCACGTTGGGGCCGGTGTTGCCACCGGGGTAATCGCGCAGCTCAAGCTTACCGTTCCAGAGAATGACTCGGTTGGAATGAGCGACAAGGTAAACGTCGCACTTTGTCCTGCGCTGATTGTTTGGGACGCGGTTGACGGCCCGGTAAGCGCGAAGTCGGGAGGCGCCTGAATCACCAGCGCCAGGGTGGCTTGATGTACAAGAGATCCAGATGTCCCTTGAACTACAACCGGATATGTTCCGGCGGCCGCGTTGGCGGTGCGTCGAGAGGGTAGGAGTGAGATAGGGATAATCCGCCCTTGCCATCGGTAGCGAAGATGTCGACGCTGAAAGAGTAGACCGAACCAGCGAAGTTGGAAGTAGCAACCACCACGCCGGGGACGCTTTGCCGTTTATCAAATTTGCCGAGAGCCGCGAAGCTGAAATATGGGCTGGAAACCGTTGGATTGTTGGATATAGCGGCTGCCTGCACTCCTTGAAAAGTGCCGTCGCCGTTGCCGATCAGCAATTCGCCGCCGACTGCAACGTCCGGCTTTCCATCCTGGTTGAAGTCCGCAACCGCGACTCCGCTATTGGAGGGCGGCGGATATCCGAAGGCTTGAAGAAGTAAATAATTTTTCGCATTCGAAAACGTTCCGTCGCCATTTCCCAGGTAGCTCTGAACTGCGATCCCGCCGACTTCCAGCACCAGGTCCAGCTTGCCATCACCGTTAAGATCCGCTGCGGCCAACGTTCCGGTCAGATTCGCGATGGAAAGAACGGGTGCCTGAAATGTGCCGTCGCCGTTTCCCGCCAGGAAGAATACGCCGCAATCCGAAGTGCTGCACAGAGTCGGGCCATCCAACATAAGGTCGGGTGTCCCGTCTCCATTGAAGTCACCCACTGCAGCAGTGATGGGGAAAAGAATGCCGACAGAGGTCTGTGCTGCCTGAAATGTTCCATCTCCATTCCCCAGAAACACAACTACCTCTCCTGCACCGGTATTGCCCGCCGTACCGACGGCAACGTCCATTTCGCCGTCTCCATTGAAATCTGCAAACGAAACGACCTCGGCACTTCCTGCCGATCCAGTCCCGAGGCTGTAAGGCACTCCAGTCTTGAACGTTCCATCTCCGTTACCGAGATAGACAACCAGTGAGTTGCCGAATACCCCCATTACATCCGCCTTGCCATCGTCGTTCAGGTCGGCGACGGCAATGGGCTGCAATGCGGCGCCGCTTGCAGTTGTAATCGGAGCCTGGAATGTGCCGTCACCGTTGCCGAGAAGTACCTGCAGGGTCCCTGTGCCCGTCTCCAGCACATCAGGTTTGTCATCGCCATTGAAATCCGCCACGGCCACAGCTGTCCCTGATACCCGCGTACCTACGGTGAATGTTCCATCGCCATTTCCGTATTGCAGGCTGCCATCGGCGCTCAGCAAGTCGAACTTGCCGTCGCCATTGAAGTCAGCGGCAAACGGCATGCCTGAACCCGCATAGGAAGGAGGCTCAAAAAAGGAGACTTGAGCATAGAGAGAGGAGGCACTGAGGCAGAATCCGAAGAGGAGCCCGGTCCTGCGCAGTAAGTCACATTTCATCCATATAGTCCCGGAGACGAACAGAAGATACCCCGGTTCGAACCTCAGAGGTGTCACAGCATTGTCAGAGTCCTGTCATTCTTCCAACCTGCGCCGGAGCCAGGAATGGACGTTTTATTTGGCACTTACTTGCATCAATCATTCATTTATTTTTTTGATCTTAGTTTTTTCTGATGAAGGGGTGAAATTTCCCTTTCCTATAGCAATCTCCCTCAAATTCTTGAGGACCGAGTTAAATTCCTCGCAGGCGAACGTGGAAAGGCTGCAACTAAACCACCAAACTCGTGTCTAATAGGGCAGGAGTGCGCCATGCGAACCTCGCAAGCCGAACAGGTAGATTCAAATGCCAACCCAGCCACCGCAGAAACCCTCCAGCCGTTCGACTGGACAGGTACGGTAAGAGTGACGTTGCTGGCCATGGCTGCCAGCTTGTTGTTTTTGACATGCAGATGCCATGCCTTGACGACCGATACGAACGCAAAGCCCGCTGTGGCTCAGGCGCCAAGCCAAACGGTAGCCTCTGCCGGAATTCAAGGTCCAGAGGCCGTAACCCAGAACGCTCGGGTGGTTCGTTTGAGCGATGTCGAGGGCACGGTGCAGATTGCGCGAGACAAACAGACGGAGTTTTCGCACGCGGTGATGAATATGCCGCTGACCGAGGGAACTGAGATTGAAACGGGTCCCGACGGCCGGGCAGAGGTTGAGTTTGAAGATGGCAGTGTCTCAAGGATTACACCCAATAGCTCCCTGAGCCTGGCGAAATTGAGCACTTCGTCCACTGGAACGCTAGAAACCACGCTGGAGCAGCCGAAGGGCCTGGTGTACTACGAACTGCGCAGCGATCCTCAATCAGCTTTCAGCGTCGACTATGGCGACAGCAAAGCTTCTCCTACCGTGAACAGCACATTCCGAGTGAACGTGGGAGCGAACCCCGCCGAATTGGCTGTGATCGACGGCCATGTCCAGGTCCAGGCGACGAACAGCGAAGCCGCAACGGCCGTTCCGCAGGGCAAAACGATTGAATTGCAACCTTCAGGAAGTTCCCCATACACCATCGCCGACGGAATTATTCCCAACGGTTTTGACGAGTGGAACGATCAGCGTGACCAGGAAGCCGCCAAGGAAGCTGCCAACCAGACTCCGGCACGTACCCAGCAGGGCGGGGGCAGCATGCTCGAAGGCGGCTGGGGAGCTGGCTGGGGCGATCTGGACACATACGGCGGGTGGTACCCGGTTCCCGGATACGGCATGGTTTGGCAACCGTACGGAGCCGGAGCTGGCTTTGATCCGTATGGGTATGGTTCCTGGGCGTACATGGGCGGACTGGGGGTGTCCTGGGTTTCCGGTTATCCCTGGGGGTGGCTCCCGTTCCAATGCGGAGGCTGGTCGTATATCGGCAGCTTCGGCTGGGGTTGGATGCCCGGCGGATGCGGATTTGGTGGCGTTGGCTTCGGCTATGGATATGGCTACGGCTATTATGGAGGCCGCTACTGGCACCATCGTCCGGGCTGGGGTCGTGGCAGTGCCAGAATCTACTCCGCGCCCGCGGGATATCACAGACCTGTGCCGCCGGCGAGCTTACACGGGGGTAGACTGGGCGAAAACATCGTGCACGTGGGCACGCCGGGAATTGTGGCACATGGTTCCAATAACCATGGCCGTCTAGACAATCATGCTCGCGCGGTGAAATTTAACGGAACGAAGATCGAGCCCTTGCACAGCTTTATGCGCACGGGGAATATTTCGTCGCGAAATGCCGCACTCTTGAACAATGCGCCCGCCCGCGCATTGCGGGGCGGCATGTATGGCGGATTTGCCGGGCAGAATCGAGGGTCGGCGGGGAATCGAGCGCTGGCGGGGAATCGAACGCTGGAGGATCGAGGTCCAAACGGAATACGCGGTCGGAATGAATTTCGCGGACCCACGAGCGACATGCGAACCTCATCGGTCGACAGAATGCGCGCTGCCAATGCGGCTCAATTTCAAAACCGCAGCGCGTTCAATCATGCGACCTTTGGTACTCACGGCAGCTTCCATGGAACCACCCCGTCCTTCGGCGGCGGGATCCGCGGTGCCGGTACGTCCGGAGGCTCCTTCGGCGCTGGTGGTTTCCACGGGGCCTCCAGCGGAGGCGGCATCCATGGGGCCTCAGCGGCTGGAGGATCTCACGGCGGCGGCGGAGGTGGCGGCTTCCACGGCGGAGGTGGTGGTGGCGGTGGTTCCATCGGCGGAGGAGGCGGCGGACACGCAGGCGGTGGAGGTGGTGGCGTAGGTGGTGGCGGAGGCGGCCATCACTAGTCCAGACTTTAGGTGAATCTCAGAAAGCCGGCGAGCCAATCGCCGGTTTTCTTTTTACGCTCGCGTTGCATTTAGCCGGCGAAAGATAGAAGCCATCGCTTCCAGCGAAACGGCTTCTGCGCGCACATCCGGACTCAGTCCTGTGTTTGCAATTGCGGCAAAAATATCCGGCGTTTCGGCGATCCCCGCATTCTTTAAATTGTTGGCGAGCGTCTTGCGCTTCTGTCGAAAACAGAGTTGCAGGAATCGCATAAACGCCGTTCGTTCCACCTGCCATTCTTCAAAACGAGGATGCATGTCCAGCCGCACCACGGCAGACGTCACGCTTGGTGCTGGTGTAAACGCCTCCGCCGGAAGCGCGAATAGTTTCTCCGCGTGTGCGTGCATTTGCGCGGTCGCAGACAGGACTCCATACGCGCTTGTCCCAGCAGGTGCAGCCAGTCGATCCGCAACTTCTTCCTGCACCATCACGACGGCGCGCGAAATGGAGGCCGCCTGGGCAAACAGATGCAGCAGAATGTCGGATGTTATGTAGTACGGCAGGTTTCCAACCACGACTATGGGCGCATCGCCCGGCGTCCCCGTCATCGTTCGCACCTCCGCCAGATCCAGCTCTAAAATATCCGCCTGCAATATCGCAACATGGCTCGTGGATTTCCATATTTCGGTCAGACGTGGCCCAAGCGCTCGGTCCAGTTCGACTGCGATCAGGTTTTGCGCGCGCGATGCCAGCAAGTCGGTCAGTGCTCCTCGTCCGGGACCAATCTCGAGCACTGTGGTAGAGGAAATGTCGCCGAGTGCATCGACGATGCGCTGGCGCGCGCTTGGATCAGTGAGAAAGTTCTGGCCGAGCTTAGGTTTTTTCTGGGACATGCCGTCGAGAGGTCTGCGTGATTGTTTGCCCGGTAACAGGTACGATCGAACTGCTCTAGAATAACCCTTCCGGCAAAGCATTCAGCAATGCATGCGAGTCTCGAAAGGAAACCGAGCGCATCGAATCTTTGTAGGATGTCAAGGAGAATCGAATTGCGAGTAGGTCTGATGACGCGCGAATATCCGCCCAACGTCTATGGCGGCGCCGGGGTGCATGTCGAGTATCTGAGCCGTGAGCTGGCGATGAAAATTGAGGTTGAGGTTCATTGCTGGGGCGATCAACATCTGGACCAGGGCAACCTGCATGTGTACGGGGGAGAACCGTGGTCGGCACTGGCACAAGGCACGCCGGAAAAATTCGATACGGCGCTGGCAGCCTTCAGCCTGAATCTGCTGCAGATGAAATCGCTGGCGAAGATCGATGTCATCCACACCCACACCTGGTATGTATCGATGGCGGGCTTTCTGGCGAAGAAGCTGTTCAAAATTCCATTCGTTCTGACGACGCACAGCCTGGAACCGCTGCGCGCCTGGAAGGCCGAGCAACTGGGGAGCGGCTATGCGATGAGCTCGTGGATGGAGCGCACCGCGATTCTCGACGCGGATGCGGTGATTGCGGTATCGAACGGCACCAAGGCGGATATTTTGCGCGTCTATCCCGAGTTGCAGCCGGAGAAAGTTCACGTCATCTATAACGGCATCGACCTGGCAGAATATGACAAGACCAGCGATACTAGCGCGCTGATCCATTACGGCGTCGACCCTTCGCGGCCGTACGTTTTATTTGTCGGTCGCATCACGCGACAGAAGGGTGTCACCCATCTAGTGGAGGCGATCCGCTATTTGCCCCGCGATACACAGGTGGTGCTGTGTGCGGGTGCGCCGGACACGCCGGAAATTGCCGCCGAGATGCGCGAGAAAGTCGCCGAAGCCAAGGCCACCCATCCGCACGTCGTTTGGATTGAAAAAATGGTAAGCAAACCGGAAGTGATCCAACTCTACAGCCACGCGCGTGTCTTCTGCTGCCCATCGGTGTACGAACCATTTGGCATCATCAATCTGGAAGCGATGGCGTGCCATGCTCCCGTCGTAGCCAGCGCCACTGGCGGAATTCTTGAAGTCGTGGTTGACGGTGAGACTGGATACCTCGTCCCATTTGCTGCGGATCAGACGACTGGATCTCCATCGGATCCGGACCAATTTGCGCGTGACCTGTCCGGGAAGATTTCTGACCTGTTGGACGATCCGGAGAAATGCAGGCGATTCGGCGAGGCGGGGCGCAAGCGCGTAGAAGAAAAGTTTGCCTGGTCGGCCATCGCCGATCAAACCATCCAGCTATACCAGCATCTGACCGAGTCACACAAGAAGTGAGTGCGTCCTGGTCGAGTTGCTCAGCTTCTCGATTCTGCCATGCTGTTCTGGCGTCGATGTCGCATCCACACGTACATCGGTAGCCCCAGTGCAATGACTACCAGCCCTCCGATGGAATTATGGAGGTTGCTGAGAAAAATGTACGTAATCACCAGCAGCGCCGCCGCCACAAATACGCCAGGTAGCACGGGATAACCAGGCACCCGATAAGGCCGCTCGCGTTCTGGCTCGCGCGCGCGAAAAACAAACACCGTCGTCGCTGTCAGCATGTAGAACAGCCATTCCCCCAGGAGTGCCAGTTCGAATAGCGCCTGAAACCGTCCCACCATCAATAACAGCACGGTGGACATGGCGGCCTGCACGTTCAGCGAGACCGAGGGGCTTTCAAACTTCGGATGAATGTATGCCATCGAACGGAAAAAGATTCCATCGCGAGCCGCGGCAAAGGGAATGCGTGCCCCGGAAAGAACGGTTCCGTTCAACGATGCGAGAATGCTGATCGCCATGCCGATGGAAACCAATCCCGCGCCCCATGCTCCAACAGCTAGGAACATGGCATCGGCGGTTGGACGTGGAGAGTTGGCGATCGCAGTTGCGGGTAACAGATAGCCCGTGGCAGCATTGGTCAGCATGTAGAGCAACGCAACCAGCAGAACCCCGGCCACCAGGGCGAGTGGTATCGAACGCCCGGGTCGCTTGATTTCGCCGGCCACCATATTCAGATCGTTCCATCCATCGTAGGCCCACAGCGCCGCGATCATGGCAACAGTGAATCCAGCGACGCCGCCGGTCGCACCATGGAAGATAGTCGAAAAATTTCCGCGATGACCCAGGGAACTGTTGAAGCAAAAGAAGACGATGGCCGCAATCAACGCGATCTTCAGCAGCGTGAAGACTAATTGAAATTCGCCGGCTCGGCGCAGCCCCAGGTAGTTCAAGCCGGTAATAAGCCACACGACACCGATGGCTACAATCTGGCCCCACTCCAACCGAAATGGGTGGAGAAGGAGCGGGCGCCCCAGCCAAGTCAGCAACGAAAAAATTCCCAGCACACGCACCAGCCCAATCGCGCTGCTGGCGATGGAGGCAGGCTTGGCCAGCGAGAACCACGTCCACATGTACAAGAACGACGGCAGCTCGCCGTAGGCATCGCGGAGATACACATACTCACCTCCCGCAAACGGTCGCATCGCCGCCAGTTCCGCGTACGTCATGGCGCCAAACAGGGAGAGCACGCCCGCAGCAATCCACGCCAGATAAACCAGGTTAGAGGAGCCTGCGGCCCGCATCATCTCGCGCGGCACAAGAAAAATGCCGCTCCCGATGATGGTGCCAGCGACAATGGCCGTGGCCTGCCACGGGCCCAGCACGCGCGGCAGCGTGTGCGCAGTATCGGCGTTTTCATCGTGCGAGCGGATGTTCCCCACGACCTTGTGCATGCTGGTTACTGTACCTTACATCGAGACTGCGTCGTGCGCTCAGGCATTCGCGGAGGCAAATTCTTCACATCCGCACGCGAAAAGAATCTTTTTGAATTTCGAATTATGGATGCTCGGCGTGTTCCATCCCTTGCGCCAGCAAATGAATCAATCGCCACTCAGCCCAAATGCTCGGCTTGGCCGTGTTGGTATTGACATGCCCAATCAGGGGAGTGATCAGCAACTCCTTCAGGGTTCCGCGCGGCAGGTCCTCCGCCAGCCATTCCGCCTCCGCAAAGGGAATCAGCGTGTCCCCATGCCCATGCAGCAGATATACCGGCACATGCAGCCCGGTCAGGTGGCCCTCGGGAGACACAGCAGCCATTTCCGCCGCATGCTTTTTGTCCGATGCAAATAGTGCGGCATCCACTTTCTTCGGGTCGAGAAGATTCTCATACTCGGTTTTCTGTTTATCAGTGAGGTTGGCCAGCAGATTTTTTTCAAGTGTCGAATTTTCGTAGATCCGCGCGCGTAGCACGGGAAGAATGGCAGCGACATCCGCCTCAGGCACGAAATCTTCAAGATGCTCGTACTCCAGCACCCAAGGGCCATAGTTGTTCGGCTTGGCGCGTTCCACGTCGCCATCGGGAAGAGGATCGGCTTCCGTCGCATAGAAGGTGGCCACCCGAAGGAGATCGTCATGCGCGCCGACAGAAAACACAAAAGAAATCTCATTTGAAAACGGCAGTTTTGCGGCCGCCATCAGCGCCAGTCCGCCAGAGAAACTCAGGCCCATTAATCCAACCGGACGACCTGTTGTGTTCTGCAGCCATTGCACTGAGTCGCCGATCGCTTGCACATCGGAGGGCTGAATCCGATATTCGCGGCTATCGGGCAACTCCGGCGTCAACACGCGCAGGCCACAAGCAGACATGGACCGAGCGAAAGCCATCAGTCGAGGTTCGTCCATTCCTAAATAATGAATTCCCGAAACCAGAACAAGGCCGGGCGCGTTCGGCGCCGAGGTCGGCGTGTACAGCCGCGCTTGCATTATGCCTGCGGAGGAGGGAATGGTGAATGTCCTGATGGTCACCGGCATCGCCGCGATCGATTGCAGCAGGTGTGGCACAGGTTTGCCATTCAACTGATCGAGAATCGCCATCGCCTGCAAATGTGCGCGTGTCTTAGGCCAGAAGAGAATCGGCAGCAGAAGAAGAAAAATCAGACAGGCTGCAAAAATGACGAAGGCACGACGAAGCCTTCCGGAGGAAGGTTTGGAATAAGGCGAAGCGTTCACTCTTTCAGTTGTATCAAACGTGCGCGAGGCGCTGAATCAGATCTCCAGAATGACCGGCATGATCATCGGACGACGGCTGGTATTTTTCTGAATGTAGCGCTTCAAATCCTGACGGATTTTTTCTTTGATGACGCCGTAGTCGGCCTTCTCTTCCGCGCTGGAGGCTTCGAGCGTGGCCCCGACGACCTGCCGGGCCTGCTCAATCAAAGCTTCCTCACCGGCAGCGAAACCGCGGGTCACAATTTCCGGCATGCTCTCGACGCGCCCTGTAGTTTGGTTGATGGCAAGAATCGGCAGCACGATACCGCCTTCACTCAAATGGCGTCGATCGCGCATCACAACATCTTCCACCACGCCAGCCGTGGAACCGGCATCGATGCATACGCGGCCAACCGCGACCTTGCCATGTTTCCGTGCAGCGTCCTTCGTTAGTTCCAGCACGTCGCCGTTTTCCAGCAGCAGGATTTTCTCCACCACGCCCAACTCGGCCGCCAATTCCGCGTGCAGCTTCAGGTGACGATAGTCGCCATGCAGCGGAACAAAAAATTTCGGTTTCAGCATATGCAGCAGGAGCCGCAGTTCGTCCTGGCTGGCGTGTCCGCTGACGTGGATCAGGCCATTGGTACCGTCGTCGTAAATCACATGCGCATCGCGACGATACAAGTGGTCAATCATGCGGAAGATACTTTTCTCATTGCCGGGAATAACGCGCGAACTCAGGACCACGGTGTCCCCCGGCTCGATCTTGACCTGGCGATGGTTGTCGACCGCCGCGCGGGTCAATGCGGACATGGGTTCGCCCTGCGTACCGCTGATGAAGACGCAAACTTTTTCCGGCGCGTAATCCTTGATCTGTCCGCCGGCAATAAGATGCGAATCCGGTATATCGAGATAATTGAAGTCCTGAGCAATCTCAACGGAGTTCTGCATCGATCGGCCGACGATAGCAATCTTTCGGCCGTGCGACACGGCCAGATCTGTCGCAATCCGCAGACGATGGATCGAGGAGGAAAAGCAGCTGAAGAAAAGTCGTTGCTTGGTCCGCGCAAACACTTCGTCCAGCGCCGGCCGAACCGCACGCTCGCTGGGCGTGTGGCCGTGTCGATCGACATTGGTGGAATCCTGCAGCAGGGCAAGCACCCCGCGTTTTCCATATTCGGCGAAGGCGTGCAGATCGAAGGGCTGGCCATCCGGAGGGGTCAGATCAATTTTGAAGTCGCCGGAGTGAATCACAATTCCAGCCGGCGTTTCAATTGCCAATGCAACGCAATCCACCAGGCTGTGCGTCACGCGGATGGGTGTGATCTTGAAGATGCCGAGCGAAAAGGGCTCGCCCGGCATCATCTCAATCATCTCGGCATCGTCGAGCAGTCCGTGCTCTTCCAGCTTGCCCTCGACATAGGCCAGCGTGAATTCGGTGCCATACAGCGGCACACGCAGTTCCGACAAAATCCACGGCAATCCGCCGATGTGGTCTTCATGTCCATGCGTCAGGACAATGCCGCGCACCCGTTCGCGATTCTCAATGAGGTAGGTAATGTCAGGCACAACAACATCGACGCCGAGCAACTCCTCGTCAGGAAACATCAGACCCGCATCAATGACAAAGATGTCGTCTTGCCAGCGAATTGCCATGCAATTCTTGCCGAATTCGCCGAGCCCACCAAGGGGAATAATCTGTAACTTGCCGTCAATCATAGGAAAGACGATGCTAGCACGTTCTCGAGCATGATTTCACTGCGCGGCCTTGTTCACTGCACACAGCCAGGAAAATGTATCCAGCACACGAAGTGCGGAATCATACGTTTCGGGAAGAAGAATTTCGTCATGGAAGCTCGTCTGGATTACACCAAGGCTTCACCGGAAGCCTACAAAGCGATGGTGCAAATGGAAGGTGTCGTGCGTCGCAGCGGCATTGATCCCAAGCTGTTGGAGCTAATCAAGATTCGCGCCTCCCAACTGAACGGCTGCGCTTATTGCATCGACATGCACACGAAAGATGCGCGCTTCAAAGGAGAGAACGAGCAGCGCATCTACGCTCTGGATGCGTGGCGTGAGACGCCTTTCTTCACTCAGACGGAACGGGCCGCTCTGGCCTGGGCCGAGGCTCTCACAAACATCCAGATCGGCCACACACCCGACGCCGTCTACCAGGAACTCAGCAGAAATTTCACCGAAGCAGATATCGTGAACCTGACCCTCGCGATTACGACGGTCAACTCGTGGAATCGCATCGCCATTGGCTTTCGGGTGGTTCCCGGCAGTTATCAGCCGAACGCGTCCAGATGAGCGCAAGCGGATCCAATGCGCGGCCATGGACCCCCGGAACATAAATCGGCGCTTCACCCCTAAAAAAATGGCCCCCAAACTGCATATTTCATGTGATATAAAGCGCCCAGCATCTGCTTTTCTAGTTTAGAGGCAAATCACGTGCGCGACCTGCCGCCGGGATCCTCCGAACCATTGTTCGCAGCAAGGGGAACTTGCCCGGATGGACGGCTCGGGGTATCGCGGTTATTCCGGCTATGCCTGGTACCGGCTGAGAGCCAACGTGCAGGATGGTCAGTCCCGGTTCGCGCTCAAGATGCCGGAGGATGTTGATGACGCCTACCAGCAGATCAGCAATCAACCCGCGATAACTATCGCCGAGGCTGCCCAGAAGTTTGGGCAGGAAGATGACATCACTGTCGTCAGTGTCGTGCGTACCATGGCGGCGGTATTGGCTGCTGTATAGAGCCGCGCAATGTCTGATCGAGTCACGAATTCTATTCGCGGTTGCAGTCTTATCGCAGCAGGTCTTCCAGTTCCAGCGACAGCTCGGTCTTGTCATCGCGATATTTCACGATCACAGGAGTGTAGAGGCTCAATCCCCACTCTGCTGCTTTACCGCGAGCGATGGCGCGCCCCCCCGCAACGACAACTGCATCCTCCGGAATGACCAGGGGGCTGTCCTGAGTGGCCCGCAGAACTTCTCCACGCACAATGTCATACACAGGCGTCGAACGCGTCAGAATGACGCCAGCGCCCAGCACGGCCCTCTTCCGTACCAGCGTGCCTTCATACACGCCGCAATTGCCGCCGACCAGCACGCCGTCCTCAAGGATGACCGGACTGGCATTCACCGGCTCCAGCACTCCGCCAATCTGGGCCGCCGCGCTCAGATGGACATTGCGCCCAATCTGCGCGCAAGAGCCGACCAGCGCGTGTGAGTCGACCATGGTTCCTTCGTCAACATACGCGCCAACATTTACATACATCGGTGGCATGCAGACCACACCCGGCGCCAGGTATGCGCCGCTGCGGACAGCAGAGCCCCCAGGGACGACGCGAACGCGGCCCTCGGGCCTGAATCGCTGTGCGGGATAAGTGTGCTTGTCGACGAACGAAAGCTCTGCCCCGGATTCAACCAACTGGCCGATGCGAAATCCCATCAGAATGCCGCGCTTCACCCACGCATTCACTCGCCAGCCGTTAGGCTGGGTCGGATCGGGTTCGGCGGCGCGAATGGCTCCGTGGGTCAGGGCATCGCGCAGCTCATAAAACACCGACTCGCTTTCCGCTGCACCGCCGTTTTGCGCGCTTTGCTGGAAGGCTGCATCGATGCGGGATGCGAGTGAGGCTTGAGACACAGTTCGATGCCCTCGGGTGCGGTTTTGATGAGTTGCAACGTGACTTTGAAATGCCGGACTAAAGCGAATTGACCCACACTATGGTGAAAAGCATCGTCATTCTGAGCGAAGCGAAGAATGTGTGCATTGGCCGCGCTCGGAAATGCAGAGATCCTTCGGTCGCCACCGCGGCCTCAGGATGACGGCTTTATATTTTGATTCCGTCAACTGTCAATTCGCGGTAGTTGTCAGCGCTGGCGGCTTTTCTGCCGAAATCGCCTCCAGCAATCCCAGCTCGTGCACCAGCTTTTCCAGGTGCGCCTTGGTCTTTGGCACCACCGGCATCATGGGCAGGCGATACTCCTCCTGAATGCGTCCCATCAGCGCCAGAACGCACTTGACCGGCTGCGGGTTGGGCTCAACAAAGTTGCCGATAATCAACGGATAATATTTGCGATACAGCTGCCGCGCCAGATCCCAGTCATGGTTGAGCGCTGCCTCCACCATGCGGGCCATCTGCGCTGGGATGGCATTTGCCGCGACTGAAATTACGCCTGTGCCCCCGACAGAAAGGATGGGCAGCGCCAGGTTGTCGTCGCCTGCGAACACCTTGAAGTGATCGGGTACGGCGTGGACGACCTCGGTGATTTGCTGTAAATTTCCGCTGGATTCCTTGATGCCGACCACGTTGGGAATTTCCGCGAGCCGGGCCGTCGTTTCCGGCAGCAGGTTGATACCAGTGCGGCTGGGGATGTTGTAGAGCAGCACCTTGAGATGGGTATTTTCCGCAATCGCACGGAAGTGGAGATACTGGCCCTCCTGTGTCGGCTTGGTGTAATACGGATTGGCCGTCAGCACGCCGTCGACGCCGGGGATGGCCTGCAATTTCTTGACGCGCGCAATCGCCTGCTGAGAGGTGTTGTGGCTGCAACCGACAAAGATCGGCACACGACCTTCTGCCGCCTCGACTACAAGGCTCACCAGGCGCAGCCATTCCGACTCCAGCAAAGCACAGGCTTCCCCCGTCGAACCGGTGGGGACAAGAAAATCTATCCCGCTTTCAATTTGCCAGCGAACTAGGCTTTGCAGTGCGTGCCAATCCACATCGCCGTTAGAAAGAAACGGCGTGACCAGTGCGGTACCGCATCCAGAGAGCTCCATATCTTCGCAGTCTACAACGAAGACGCGGCTGGATACACCGTTCCGCAGAAAACGTTGTGAATAAATGGGACGCTACTATGGCGCAGCTGGACGCAGGGGGGGATCAGGCCAGGATTTGCGGAAAGACGTCTTGAAAATCGAAGCAACCGGAACGCGTCGCCAGCCATTCCGCGCCACGCACCGCACCATAAGCGAAGCTGCGCCGCGACAACGCTTGATGTTCCACAACAATCTTCTCGTTGTCGGAACTGACTTCCAGCCGATGTGTGCCGATTGCATCTTTCATGCGACGTGCGTCGATCGTAGCCGACGACCCAAACGTCGTTGTCGCCAAAACTTTCTGCAGGGTCAGCGCTGTGCCGGAAGGAGAATCGAGTTTCTCCGTGTGGTGGGTCTCTTCAATTTTGAATTGATAGCCGCCTGCCTGGTTCCCCAGCAGTTTCGCCAGCTGATACAGCAGCTGCACACCAAAAGAAAAATTTGAGGAGTAGAGCAGGCCTGCATTTTTGCGCACCGCGAGATCACGCATGTCGTCGAGGTGCTGGTACCAGCCGGTGGTGCCGACGACGACTTTGGCGCCATTCGCCAGACAGGCGCGAAGATTCTTGACGACCGCTTCGGGCGTGGTGAAATCAATCACCACATCGAACGAGGCGAGGCTGGGCGCGGTGAGCGAGCCGGCGTCCTTGTTTTCTTTTTCTTCCATCGTCTGCACACTATGGCCGCGCTCTCGCGCGATCTCCGTCACGACGCGCCCGGTTTTCCCTTGACCGAGAATCAGCATGCGCATGGCGCTAACTCCTTTTTGCGACAACAGCAGCGGGTGTGGAATCCTCCGCCAATGGTTGCCGGGCTTCCACGTCGAAAATTTCAGGGTCGGGGTCCTGGAAAAAATGCTGGTGCAGCGACCGAACCGCCTCTTCCACATCGTCTTCTTCAATCATAAAACTCATGTTGATTTCCGACGCGCCCTGCGAAATCATCCTGACGTTCACGTGACGGATGGCGGTAAACACTTGCGCGGCAATCCCTTGCTGTCCGCGAATGTTTTCGCCAACCATGCAGATCAGCGCTTTGCGGCCTTCATATTTCACATCGGCCAGCTGGCTCAGGTCGGCCGCAATGGCGGGAAGTCGATCGTTCGAGTCCACGGACAGAGAAACGCTCACTTCTGAGGTCGATACCATATCGACGGCGCACTTGTGTTTGTCGAACACGTCGAAGATCGCTTTCAGATAACCATGCGTCATCAACATGCGGCTGGCGACGACGTCAATGATGGTCAGCTTGCGCTTGATCGCGATCGACTTAAATGGCGTCCGCGAATGACGCGCGATGGCGGTGATCTGCGTGCCCTGGTTGCTTGGATCTTTCGAATTCAGCACCCAGACCGGAATATTTTTCTGCACTGCAGGAAGAATCGTGGCCGGGTGCAGCACCTTGGCCCCGAAGTAGGCGAGCTCTGCAGCTTCTTCAAAGCTGATGGTCTTGACTCGCAGCGCGTCGGAACACACCCGCGGGTCAGTTGTCATAATGCCATTGACGTCGGTCCAGATTTCAATGGCGTGTGCGTTCAGTCCGCGTCCAATCAGCGCGCCGGTAAAGTCGGACCCGCCCCGGCCCAGTGTCGTGGTGACACCTTTTTCAGTGGCGCCGATGAAGCCGCCGAGTACGGGAACATGTCCATTTTCGAGCAGCGGTAGAACATGTTGCCGCAGCTGGTGCTCGATTTTTTCTTCCAGCGGTGTCGCCTTGCCGTGGTCGCCGTTGGTCACGATGCACGTGCGCGCGTCGACATGGATACCGTTCAGACTGGATTGCGAGTAGAGTGCGCCGATCATGTGGCTCGACAACCGCTCGCCGTACGAGGCGACCAGGTCGGTAGTGCGCGGCGTCAACTCTTGCACCGCTGCCAGTCCGCGAAGCAAATCATCGAGAGATTGAAATTGTTCCTCTAGCCACTTGTGTGTTGCGCCCACTGAGTCGCCGGCCAACATTGCCGAGGCGGCATCAAGATGACGATTTCGCAACCGAGAACTGATCGCCAGCGCGCCGGCCCGATCTCCTCGTTCGGCGGCAGCGGCAGCGGCCAGCAACTGATCCGTCACCTTGGCCATGGCGCTGACTACGACCACCGGTGTGAGTCCGCGCGCGCGGCGGCTTTCGACAATTTCAGCGGTGCGCGCAATCGCTGCCGCGCTCTCCACCGAGGTGCCGCCGAATTTCATCACAACGATTTTCATCGCGCTGCTCATGGCTTCAGTCCGGACGGCAATAATTTGTCCTGGGACGCCAGTAATTCCGCATTCAGCAGCGCTGCGCCGGCCGCTCCGCGAATTGTGTTATGTGACAGCACGGTGAACTTCCAATCCAGCAGGGAACAGGGCCGCAACCGGCCGACTGTCGCCGCCATGCCGCGTCCGCGCATGCGGTCCAGCCGCGGCTGTGGACGATCCTCGGCTGAATTGAATTCCACCGGCTGCTCGGGCGCGGTGGGAAGATTCTGTCCCTTGAGTGGCTGGAATTCTCGCCAGGCGGCGAGGATTTCTTCCCGGCTCGGCTTGCTGGCCAGCTCGATGCTGACGCTTTCGGTGTGGCCATCTTCCACCGCGACGCGATTGCAGTGGGCGCTCACCTTCGCGTCCAGCGGCGTGACCTGGGAGTTCTCCAGCTTGCCCAGCAACCGTCGCGTCTCGGCTTCCAGCTTCTCTTCTTCATTTTTGATGAAGGGAACTACGTTGCCCAGAACATCGAGCGAAGGCACGCCAGGGTATCCAGCACCGCTGGCCGCCTGCATGGTGCTGACAAACACAGAACGCAGACCGAACCTCTCCGCCAGCGGCTTCAGGGCAAGCACCAGGCCGATTGCCGAACAATTGGGATTGGTCACAATGTAACCGCGCTTCTGGCCGCTTTTGTTCCCGCCATTCCAGTTCTGTTGCGGAATGAGCGCCAGGTGGTCGGCATTCACTTCCGGAATCACCAGCGGCACATCCGCCTGCATGCGAAATGCGCTGGAATTCGAAATCACAGCACATCCGGCCGCCGCAAATTTCGGTTCCAGCTCGCGCGCAATATCCGTATCGAGAGCGGCAAAAATAATCTCGGGAATGCCATTCGGGTTCTGTTCGGGCACCGCCGGCGAAACTGCCAGCTTCGCTACTGAGGCGGGAATGGGAGTGTCCAGCTTCCAGCGCACGGCGTCTTCATACCGTTTGCCGCTCGAGCGATCGCTGGCCGCCAGCCACGTCACCTGGAACCACGGATGATTCTCCAGGAGTTGGATGAAACGTTGGCCGACCATCCCGGTCGCGCCCAGAATTCCTATTTTGTATGGAGTCTGCATTGAAAATAATTATTTCATTTATAGCAGCCAAGTGCGCGTCGATGCATCACTTGCTGAACGCAAAATTGGCGGTCGACGCTTTGTGGCTTTGTATTGTGATCTGTTGCGATCGTGTTCCCAGCTTTTCGTGCACGGCGACCAGCGTGTAGGTGCCGGGCGGCAGGCCTTGAATCTCGTAGGTTCCGTCCGTGTTCGAAACCGCGAAAAATGGGTTCTTGACGACGTTCAAGAATGCTTCCATCCAGGGGTGATTGTTGCAGCGGACTGGAATCATTAGTCCGGCATGGCGAAAGACATGTTGCTCGGTGCCGGCCATCGGCGGCTGAGAAATGTCGAACCCGGATCTGTCGTCGCTTCCCGGCGGCACAATGTGGACGTTGTGCATGGTGCGATCGCTGTTGCGAAACTCGACGGGCTGTCCGACCATCGCGCCGATGACATGCGGAATATAGCGACAGCCTTTCTGGTCCAGTACTACAGGCGCTTTGGTGGGCATGTAAATCCGATTGCTCAGGCCATCCTTGACATACAAAAATACATTCGCCAGTCGGCCGTCATGAACGACATACTGCTCAGTCATGTTCGGAATCTTCGGGCCTTCGCTGCAGGCCGGATCCTGCGCCATATCAATTTCAATCGGCGTGGGCGCTTTGCCGTCGAATCGGATTGTGCCGGACACCGAGCCCGCGGTTGCCGGATCGATGGTCGCATTGGCAGCGAGTGTTGCCGGAGAGCCGCTGTTTTCAGCCGCAGTCGGACCTGGCCTGCTCTGCTTATTGCAACCCGCAAGCGCCAGCGCGACCAGAGGAATGGCCCAGAGTCCGACGCGCGCATGGTGTTTTCCCAGCATGTTGCATGTCCTTATCTTTACCTGCAGAACGAAGAGTGCTTCGGCAGATCAGTTGGCCAATGCCGCAATCACCGCATCTCCAAATTCAGTGGTTCCAGCGGTGCCGCCCACATCGCGCGTCAGCGATTGTTTGGATTCATAGACCTTCTCAATCGCACGATGGACTCGGTCCGCAGCGTCCGCCTCATTGATGTGGCGCAGCATCAGCACAGCCGATTGCAGCAGCGCCGTAGGGTTGGCAATATTCTTACCGGCGATGTCCGGAGCCGATCCGTGGACGGCTTCGAAGATAGCGCAATCGCTACCCAGGTTCGCTCCTGGAACCAGTCCTAGGCCGCCCACAAACGCAGCGCATAGATCGCTGATGATGTCTCCATACAAGTTTTCCAGCAGCAGCATGTCGTATTGGTAGGGATTCGTCACCAACTGCATACAGGTGTTGTCGACCAAGTGTTCCCCATAGATCACGTCCGGATAGGCCTTCGCGACGTTGCGCGCGCAGCGAAGAAACAGGCCATCGGACATCTTCATGATATTGGCCTTGTGTACAGAGTGAATCGTTTTGCGGTGCTGTTTGCGAGCGTACTCAAAGGCAAACTCGGCGATGCGGGTCGAGGCCTTCTCGGTAATGATCTTGATAGACTCGACCACGCCGGGCACCACTTCGTGCTCAATGCCGACGTATTCACCCTCGGTGTTTTCGCGGATGATGATTAGGTCAACGCCTGGATAATGGGTCGGCAGGCCGGGAAGATTCTGAATTGGCCGAAAGTTGGCGTAGAGTTCAAAATGTTTGCGCAGGATCACGTTGATGGATGAGAAGCCACCGCCGATCGGTGTCGTCACCGGTCCCTTCAACGCAACGCGGTTGCGCTCGATGGATTGGTAGAGTTCGCTCGGGATGTACTCCTGATATCGCTCGTATGCCTCCGCACCCGCCAGATGCTCGTCCCACTCGAACTTCACGCCGGTGGCTTCCAGAATTCGAACCACGACTCGAGTAATCTCCGGTCCAATACCATCGCCGGGAATCAGCGTGACCTTGTGCGCGGTCGATTGTGCATTCATGCAGTGTCCTCTCCCAGTTCCTTCATCTCGATCGATGGAGCAGGTCCGATTCAACTACAGCGATTCCAGCTCTGACTTGAATTCGTTGACGTCTTTAAAGTCACGATGCACGGAGGCATAGCGAATGTACGCGACTGTATCGAGGGCCTTCAGTTCGCGCATGATCACTTCGCCCACTTCCGCGGTGCTGCGCTCGCGTTCGGCGGAGTCCATCACGTAGCTCTCCACCTGGTTCACAATGGATTCCAGCTGCGCCGCAGGTACCGGACGTTTTTCGCAGGCCCGCAGCAGTCCGCTTAGAACTTTCTGCCGATCAAATTTCTCACGGCGGCCATCTTTCTTGATGACCATGTAAGGAATTTCATCGAGGCGCTCATAGGTGGTGAAGCGCTTCTCGCAACGCTCACATTCGCGTCGCCGGCGAATGGAATCGGCTTCCTTGCTCTCTCGCGAATCGACAACTCGGTCTTGCGTAAATCCACAATAGGGACACTTCATCGGTATAGTTTGATTCTATCAATCGGGGCGATTTTCGCAGAATTCGCGCTCAGCCGAGTTTGACGGTTCGCAGGCGCAGCGCGTTTGAGATCACCGAGACCGAGCTCATGGTCATGGCTGCGCTGGCAATCATCGGACTTAGCAGCAGTCCAAAGAACGGATAGAGAATTCCAGCCGCAATCGGCACACCCAGGGAGTTGTAGAGGAAGGCAAACCATAGGTTCTGGCGGATATTTCGCATGGTCGCGCGACTCAGCTCGCGGGCTCGCACAATGCCGTGCAGGTCTCCTTTGACCAGCACAATCCCCGCGCTTTCGATGGCGACATCCGTGCCGGTTCCCATGGCAATGCCAACGTCTGCCTGCGCCAGAGCGGGTGCGTCGTTGACGCCGTCGCCTGCCATCGCGACCTTACCTTCGGCCTGTAGCCGCTGAATGATCTGTGCTTTTTGTTGCGGTAACACGCCTGCTTCCACTTGATCAATGCCGAGTCGTCGCGCGACCGCTTCTGCCGTGGTCCTTGTATCGCCGGTCAACATCACGACGCGCAGGCCGTCCCTGTGCAGTTGCCGCATGGCCTCGACCGCAGATGCCTTGATTGGATCGGAAACTCCCAGTAGCGCCGCCAGCGAGCCATCCACCGCGGCGAACAAAATCGTTGTGCCCTCGCGCTGCATCGCTTCCGCCCGCTCTCTGGCTGCTCCCAGCTGGATACTTGCGGCTTCCATTTGTGCTGCATTGCCGATCACGACGGATTTGTCGTCCACCTCGGCTTTCGCGCCTTTGCCGGTGGTGGACTGAAACGCGGTCGCAGGTGCAAGCCACAGTTGTCGCTCTTTCGCCGCTCGAAGAATTGCTCCAGCCAGCGGGTGTTCGCTGGCCTGCTCGAGACTGGCCACCAGGCGAAGAACCTCATTCTCCGCGAGGTTTCCGACCATTTCAATCTGCGTCAGCTGCGGCTTTCCCTCGGTCAACGTGCCCGTTTTATCGACCACAAGGATCGTGACTTCAGAGAGCCTTTCGAGAGCCTCAGCATTGCGCACCAATACGCCGGACTGTGCACCGCGTCCGGTTCCCGCCATGATGGACATCGGCGTGGCCAGTCCCAGAGCACAGGGACAGGCGATAATCAGCACCGCGACGGCGTTGACAAGCGCATGCGCCAAGTGCGGCTCCGGGCCCCATATTGCCCAAATGATCGCGGTCACGACGGCGATCGCAACCACTGCGGGCACAAACCATCCTGCCGCCCGATCCGCCAGCCGTTGAATGGGTGCACGAGTTCGCTGCGCGGCGCTCACCATTTGTATAATCTGGCTGAGCAGGGTTTCGCTGCCTACTCGTTCAGCACGCATGCGAAAACTTCCGGTCGCATTGACGGTTCCACCGGTGACCTGGCTACCTGCAGTTTTCTCCACCGGCAACGGTTCGCCCGTCACCATAGATTCGTCAACACTGCTGGCGCCGTCGAGCACCACGCCGTCGACAGGAACTTTTTCACCCGGGCGCACTCGCAGCGTGTCGCCCACAGCGATGGTTTCCAGCGGACGATCTTCTTCACGCCCGTCGGGGAGTACCATCCGCGCCGTCTTCGGCGCCAGGCCCAACAGGGCTTTCAGCGCGCTCGAGGTTCGGCTGCGTGCCTTCAGCTCCAGCACCTGTCCCAGCAGAACCAATATCGTGATTACCGCGGCCGGTTCAAAGTAGAGATTCAAGCCGCCATCCGCGGCCTTCAGGGTCGCAGGAATATGAGTTGCCCAGGCGACAGAGGCAATCAGTGCACTAACGCTGTAGAGATAGCTGACGCCCACGCCAAGGCCGATCAGCGTGAACATGTTCAGGTTCCGGCTGCGCAGGGAATTCCATCCCCGAACCAAGAATGGCCAGCCGCACGACAGCACCACGGGAGTAGCCAGGGCAAACTCCAACCATCCAATGGCCCTTCCAAGAAAGCCCGCCAGCGGATGGGCAGCCACAAATCCATCGACCATGATTGCCAGCAACGGAATCGTCAGCGCCGTACCGATCCAGAATCGTCGCCGCATGTCGTCCAGTTCCGGATTGGATTCCTCGACCGCCACCGTGCGCGCTTCAAGCGCCATACCGCAGATGGGGCAGCTACCTGGCCCTGGTCGCACCACTTCCGGATGCATCGGGCACGTGTACTCGGTTCGTGTGATGCTCAGGGATATCTGTGCGGGCTCCAAGGCCATGCCGCAAATCGGGCACGCGCCGGGCTTGTTCTCGTGCACCTCGGGGTCCATGGGACAGATATATTCAGTAGCTTGGCTCGAAGCCGCCGTGGAGACAGGCTTAGGAGCACTTGTCAGTGCGACTACGGTCGGCGCAGGCGGCTGCAAGTAGTTTTCCGGCGCCTGCACAAATTTGTCGTGACAACCGTGGCAGCAAAAATAATACTTCGATCCGTTGTGCGTTGTGCTCACCGTGGCCTTCGTGGGATCGACCTTCATGTGGCAGACCGGGTCGATTGCCGGCGATGGCTTCAAATATGCGTCAGGGTCGGCGGTAAACTTCGCCACACACGATTTTCCGCAGAAGAGATACATCTTGCCATTGTGTTCGACTTGACCTGCTGTGCGCGCCGGCGTGACCTTCATCCCGCAGACAGGATCGATTTCTGTTGGCGTGTATTGCTCTGGTTGTGAACGAAATTTCTCTGCGCAGCCGGTGCAGCAGAAGTAATAGCTCTTGCCGGAATGTTCCGCCGATGCCGCAGCCTTGTCGGGAGAAACCTGCATCCCGCAGACAGGATCTTTCACCGTCCCTAGTTGCGTCAGCTCAACCATTTGCTCCCCGTTTCGCAGTTACTCATCTGGAATGGAGGCCGCGTTATCTGTGGAGGCCGGCCCTTGCAGCCCGAACGAATTTGACCTGGACTCCGCTTGTTATCCGGGACCCGCTGGAAGGTGTCTCATACATCTGAAATCGCTCGATACCTACGGCGTGAGACCCGAAATCCAAGCGGCTTTCTGGTCATTGGCCGAGGTCGCGACACTTATATAAAACGGCTTCTATTCTTTCGATGAGCAACTACGGTTGTGGTTGCTGATTCTGATTCGAATCCTGATTTTTGCTCTTGTCGTCATCTTTGAAGGCACCAAAGATCTTGCCAAAAAATCCCTTTTTCTTCTTTGGCGGCTCAACCTGGTTCTGTTGCCCATTCTGCGCATTTGCTGGATTGTTTCCCTGTGGGGCTTGTGGCTGCACCACGTTCGCAGGCGGCGGAGCTATGACCGGCGGAGTAGTTCCTTTGTCTCCTAAACCGAACATCTTTTGAAAAACGTTTCTCTGGTTGGCGTTCGGATGGTCGCAGGTCCCGGTTGGCTGGGTTCCATCCAGAAACGCGGCAGTATAGTCAATCGGGCAGGAAGCGTCCGCAATCAGGTTGGTTGCTTTATCGAGTGTCACTTCAGTCACGCCGGCGGGAGGATCAAAGATTTGCGTATCGGAATACTGCGGCAGCTTCACCGCGTTCTTCATGAACTCCGCCCACATGGGCACTGCGGCCTGCGCGCCTTCGAGTTTCAAATCGGTGTAATCGTCATTGCCGATCCAGATGACGCACAGTAAATTGCTGGTATATCCGACAAACCACGCGTCGTGCTCGGTGCCGGTTTTGCCGGCGGCAGGCGCAGTGAATCCCAGTCCGCGCACCCTCGCTGCCGTGCCGTGGTTGATCACGTCTTCCATCAGGCTCGTTGTAAGGAAGGCCACGCGAGGGTCCAGTACCGGTTTCGATATTGGTGAGAAATCGTCCACCACATCTCCGTCGGCGGTTCGAACCGAAGAGATCATGTTGGGCTCAATCCTCAGCCCGTTGTTGGCAAAGACGGTGAATGCACCCGCTACCTGGAACGGGGAAGCGCCGTAGGTGCCAATAGCCATCGATGGCGTTGCCTGCACAGAAGTAATCCCGGCCTGATGCGCCAACGCAGCCACATTGTCGAAGCCGACCATTTGCGCCAGCGCGACGGTGGCGACGTTCTGCGACAGCATCAACGCGGTTCGCGCCGTAATCATGCCCATCTGTTCGTGTTTGTAATTGTGCAGCGAATACTGCACTGTGCCATTCTCGAATTCGAAGGTTGTATCAGCGTCGTTTAGCATCGTCGCCGCGGTAAACACACCCTCCTGGCCCGGCAGCGGAACTCCTGTCAGACTGCTGTTAAATGCGGTTGCATAGACAAACGGTTTAAACGACGATCCCATCGGCCGCTGAACGACAGTATGGTTGAACTGGCTGACGCCATAATTGCGTCCGCCCACCAGCGCCAGCACCTGGCCCGTATGCGGATTCAAAGCAATTAGCGCCACCTGCGGGTAGGTGATGTGCTGGTTCGTCATCACGATGCCGTGGCGAGTATGGCGCTCATAGCGCCGCCGCACCATGGCGTCCACACTCTTCATGCCGTCTTCAACGGCCACCGTCGCGACGCTCTGCAGGTCAGGATCGAGTGAGGTGTAGATGTGCAGGCCCTCGCCGTTGATGTCGCGATCTCCGTAGCGCTCCATCAACCTCTTGCGCACCAGATCGACAAAATAGGGCGCCTCGCGCTCATCGACGCTAAACGGAGTCAGGTTCAGAGGCGCTGCTTTGGCCTCGTTCGCTTGCTGGCGCGTAATCGAGCGGGTTTCCACCATCGCGTCTATCACCATGTTTCGGCGGGTAATGGCGCGATGCGGATAGCGATAAGGCGACAGGCGGCTGGGTCCCTGGATCATCCCAGCCAGCAGCGCACACTCCGGCAGATTTAGGTCGCGAATATTCTTGCCGAAATAGGCCTGTGCCGCTTCTCCAAAGCCGTTGATGGCGAAGCTGCCGCGCTGTCCCAGCGGGACCTCATTGGCATAAATGGTAAAGATTTGCTGTTTGGTGTAATGATGCTCCAACTGGAAGGCGATCGCGGTCTGGATAATTTTGCGCCTCCATTGTTTTTCCGGAGAAAGAAAGAAAAGGCGAGCGACCTGCATGGTCAGCGTGGAACTGCCCTGGCTGTATCGCCGCGACCGCAGATCGGCGAAAAATGCGCCGAAGACACGAACATAGTCCACCGCGCCATGTTCAAAATAGCGCCGGTCTTCAATCGACGTGACTGCGGGGACAAGATATTTTGGCAGCTCGTCGTACGTGACCAGGCGGCGCTTGCCGCGATCTTTGTCGGACAGCCCGGTAATCAATTGCGGTTCCAGCTCGTACGCACTCAATTGCTCGCCGTCATCCGCCTTGATCGCCTTTACCACGCCCTTGGCGGTGTAAACGGTCGCGCCATCCGGAGCATGGTAGGACTGCGGACCGGGCTGGATGTGAATGCTGCTTTCCGTCAGCGCGTAGGTTCCTATTTGAGACGGGTGGGACTGGCCCACCGGACTATAGCCAGCCTGATTCAACTCATGCGCGATTTCCTGCACGCTGTATTTCTGATCCGGTCGAACCTCCGCCGGAGCCGCGTAGATCTTCGCCGTTTTCGCAAACAGCGGCTGGCGCAGGCGCAGTTCCACCACATGTTCGTATGCGTGATAGTAGTAGGCGAAAACGATGCCGCCCACTGCGCAGACCAGTAGCACGCATGCCGCCAGTGCCAGCAACACTCTGATTTTCCAATCGGAGTGCCATTTTTTGCCACCCCGGCGACCGGTGGGGCGGCTGCGTGGACGACTGCCACCTCCGCTGGCGGCTCGTGTCCTGCCGGCTCCGTTGGGTGGGTTGGGTCGCGTTGTTATTCGCGGAGGTCTCTCGGTTCCTGCCATTGTTCCTCTCAACTGTCGCTGCTCGGTCGACCGTTGTTGCGGGCCCCTGAGTGCAGGGCACTTCGACTTGTTCGCCCTCGGTTCGTTGGTCTACGTCAACGCAACCGGTGTGGCTGCCTGCACACGCTCGTGAATCTGTTTCGCGGCTGTGTCAAATGCAATATCCTCGCTGCTCTTGCTGGACCGTGTAACCAATTCCACAATGCCGTCCGCAGCTTTTTTCCCTACATTCACCCGGAATGGAATGCCAACCAGGTCAGCATCTTTGAACTTCACGCCGGCGCGCTCTTCGCGATCATCCAGAAGAACGTCCAAGCCGGCAGCGCTCAATTCCTCGGCTAACTTTTCGCCGCTGGCTTTTAGACCCGCATCACTCACGTTGGTAATCGTCACCACCACGTCGAACGGCGCAATCGACGGCGGCAGAGAAAACCCATTTTCATCGAAGCTCTGTTCCACGTTGGCGGTCAGAATGCGCTCAATTCCGATGCCGTAGCTGCCCATGATCGGCGTAACTTCTTTGCCATTCGGGTCGAGCACTCGCGCTCCCATGCTATCCGTGTAGCGGTAGCCAAGCTTGAAGATGTGACCGATCTCCACGGCTTTGGCTACGCGCAGCGGAGCGTCACACGTGGGGCAGCCTTCGCCCTCGTTCACCGCGCGAACACTGGCTGAAACCGTCCAGGTGAAATCTCGCTTCGGCGTGACATTCCGAAAGTGGTAGTCGAGCTTGTTCGCCCCGCAGATCATATTGCTGCGCTCCGCAAGGGCTTCATCCAGCACCAGCACCATCTTCAGTCGGTTGGCCGCTGCCCAGAATTTCTGGGACTTGTTGGGCTGAAATGTCGGGCTTTGCAACTCGGGAAGCAGACTTGGCTCAATTGCCTGAGTTAGGCCGACCGGGCCCAGAAATCCTCCTGGAGCCTTGAAGTAAATGGCCAGCTCTTCGGGCAGCATCGGCCGTAGTTGTCCGGCGCGCAGCAGTCCCATCAGCTTGGTTTCGTTCACATTGTGATCGCCGCGCAAAAAGACCGCCACTGCCAGCCAAACCGGATGATCGGCCGCATCGCGCTTTTCTGCCATGTAGGCGACGCACTTGATGTCCTGGCTGGCGCTCACCTTCAGGAACGCGGTTACGTCCGCAATCGCGCCCATCCCCGGGGTATGCACCAGTTCCGGCTGACCGTCGCCGCTCGGCGCCAGGTTTTCCGCCGGGGGCAGTTGCGAAGTCGCTTTTTCAACATTGGCGGCATATCCGCACTCCGCGCAACTGGCGATCAGGTCTTCGCCGGCATCCGTGTACACCATGAACTCCTGGGATTGGCTGCCACCCATCGCGCCTGAATCCGCTTCGACCGCAACAAACTTTAGCCCGCACCGGGAGAAAATCCTACGGTACACCGCATCATGCTTCTGATAGCTGGCGTCGAGCCCCGCTGGATCGATATCGAAGGAATATGCATCCTTCATCAGGAATTGCCGCACCCGCAGCAGACCCGCCTTCGGGCGCGGTTCATCGCGAAACTTGGTCTGGATCTGATACCAGATCTGCGGCAGCTGTTTGTAACTGCGCAGCTCTTTCCGGGCGATTTCCGTCATCACCTCTTCGTGCGTCATGCCCAGGCACAGGTCGGCGCCCTTGCGGTCTTTCAGGCGGAACATGTTGTCGCCCATGCTGTGCCAGCGACCGCTCTGTTCCCACAGCTCGCGAGGCAGCAAAGCCGGCAGCAGAAACTCCTGCCCGATCGAGTCCATTTCTTCGCGCACAATGGCGACGATCTTGTTGATCGAACGCTGCCCGAGGAACAGGTAGGAGTAGATTCCGGCGCCCAACTGGCGTATGTATCCCGCGCGAACCAGAAACTTGTGACTGGCAACCTCGGCGTCTGCCGGGGCCTCACGAAGAGTGGGAAGAAAAAGCTGCGACCAGCGATGCATGGGTAGGGTCAATGTCCTTATCGTGTTCAATAGCTCAATCTGTTCATTCTACTTGTTTCTGTGAGCGCCCTTTCGAATTGCACCGTTGTTGGACGTCAGACCCCACCCATTGGCGCCTCGCGGTTTCCTCAACCAGGTGGATCGACCCGCTCCGTCAGAAGGCGGCGGGCGGTTTTAACCGTTTTGTAATCAAAGTCCCACGGACCCAGTCTAGTGTTATGGAAATGAGAGATGATGCACTCACCCTTGAAACATTGCCCAGTTCGCGTTCCGATGCGATCGTTTTGCGACTCAGCGGTCCAATTACACTGACATCGCTGTTTCCTCTGAAGGACACTCTCGGCACGGTGAAGGAAAACCTCATCATTCTGGATATGTCGCAGGTGCCCTACGTCGATTCTGCCGGCCTCGGCACGATCCTCATGTTTTACGTCTCCGCCCAGAAGAATGGTCGCAAGCTGGCGCTTGCCGGTGTCACCGACCGAGTGCTGAGTTTGATACGCATGACCCGCGTCGATACTGTTTTAACTATGTTTTCCAGCGTAGAAACGGCGGAGCAGAGCACTTTGTAGGGCGATTGTCTCGGGAGCCGCGAGGCACCTAAAACAGCTCCGTGCCCCAAAGATCGTGCAGGTGGATGACGCCTTCGATCTGGCCTTCGCCATCCACCACAATCAGAGACGTAATCTTACGCTCCTCCATGCGGCGCAGGGCTTCGGCAGCAAACTCGTTTGCAGCAATCGTCAGGGGATTGTGGTGCATGGCTTCGCCAGCTGTCTTGGCAAGCGCACTCGCCCCGTCTTTCTCCAGTAGCCGGCGCAGGTCGCCGTCACTCAGCAGGCCCACCAGCTTTCCGTCCGCTGTCACAGTGGTCATGCCCAGGCCTTTGCGCGACATTTCGTAGATCACGTCTGTCATCGCAGTCTTTGGCGCAACACGCGGCACCGCATCGCCAGAATGCATCAACTGTTCGACACGCATTAGACGCTTGCCCAGCTTTCCGCCGGGATGCAGATTGGCAAAATCTTCCGCGCGGAAACCCTTGCGAGTAGAAATGGCAATGGCGAGCGCATCGCCCAGCGCCAGCATCGTCGTGGTCGAGGCGGTCGGCGCCAGCCCCAGCGTGCACGCCTCCTGTTCCACAGAACAGTCCAGTGCCACATCGCTCGCTTGCGCCAGGGTGGATTGCATATCGCAACAAAAGCTGATCAGTGCATCGCCAATGCGCTTTAACATTTCCAGCAGGCGAAGAATTTCTTCTGTCTCGCCGCTCGCCGACAGGGCAATGACGACATCGCGTTTGGCCAGCATGCCGAGATCGCCATGATGCGCCTCGGCCGGATGCAGAAACAGCGCAGGGGAACCCGTTGAACTGAGCGTTGCGGCAATCTTCTGCGCGATGATGCCGCTTTTGCCCATGCCGGTGACCACGACGCGGCCGCCAGCCGTGCCGCAGGCAACAATCAGATCGACGGCACGCGCGAAATCCTGCTTCATAGTTGGCGCAGAACGGTTGCTCCCGTCCAGTCGATCGGCCAGCGCCATCAATGCCTGGGCTTCAATCCGAACCAATTGCGCCGGATCCACGTTGCCGGAGCGATTCTGTACGCTGGACTCGCGCGACGTATGGTCGGATTGTTTCTGTGCTTTCATCGCTATCCACAACAGGGAACTGAGTTAGAAGATACTGCATCGGGGACACGGAAGCCATTTCGCAAGACCACGCAGCAATCCTGATACGCTTTCGCAGAATCGACCCAAACACCTATGTTACGAAAGTATTCCGCCATTCGTAATCGGTGCACAATTCTCCAACAATTCACGTAGAAATCTCTAGACACCTTGCGGCGACAACTGTAAGTTCTTGGTTGACCATCATCTGCAGACGGCCAACTAAAAAGATCCAGCAGGGGCCGCGCTCGAGCGTCGAAGAACAACTTGCTTAATTTTCTGCCTGGGCCGGTGATCCCGCCTCACTTCTCCAGCCTCGGAAATCATGAGAAGGACTTCAAACCCCCATTGGAGTTGACACCAATGCATGTCCTGGGACTGCGATCTCGTTTTGCACCTCGATGTACACGCAAACGTCTTTCATTCGCGATGCGGAATCAAGTTTCCTGCCATGACTTGCGAGAAATATGTCAGTTCTTACTTGTTGCCATGCTCGCGATCCTCTTGGCGTCTCCTCGAGCCGCATATGCAGCTACGATCTCGAGCCCGTCAAGCGCCGAACTTGCCGTGACAATGCAGATTCGAACCACCCAATTCCTCTCGCGTGTGACCAAAGCTTCGAAGCTGGTTCCATTGATTCCGGTGGGTGGTTTGCCGATGTTTCCGGCAGTGTTCTTGTGGCTCCCGGAAACCGAAAACCTGTCCAGCGCCCAAGTTGTGCATGTTCAATCCGAACCGAGCCATCCGCAATCCAGATCGTATCGCTGGGTCCGGATAGGCATGCTTATCCTCCTCGGATTGGGCCTCCTAGGAATGCTTTTCGGTTGAGACGGCAGGTCGTGCAAACTGATCGGCTGTGAACGGGATAACGTGAATCTCGATTCCATCGTCATAGGCGCGGGCGATCCGCGACTTTGTGGCATCCGGGCGCGCCTCGCCCGATACAATAGAGGTTGGATCCGCACCCTATGGGTTCGCGGGATCGAGGAGTAGGAATGAAGCGCAGTACAATCGTTGTCCTGATCCTGGTTGCAGGTGTCACCGCCATGGTCTGGTCTGGAGTGATGGCCTACCGGATGAGAAAAGCGATGAATACGCCTCCGGCCGCGCAAACCACGTCGCCGGAGCTAGAGAAGTTTCTGGGCAAGAGTTCGCCGAACTCGGGAAATACTGCCGCGACGACCGCCGACGCGGACCAGAACTCGCCAGCGGCCCAGGGTCTGCCCGATTTTCGAGAGAAGCCCGCTCCGTCGTTCACCTTGAAAAGCGTGGACGGCAAGACCGTTTCACTCGCGGACTACAAGGGAAAGGCTGTTTTGCTGAATTTCTGGGCCACCTGGTGCGGCCCTTGCAAGCTGGAAATGCCGTGGCTGATTCAAATGCAGAAGAAATACGCCTCTAAGGGATTTACCGTGCTTGGCATTTCTGAGGATGATGGATCCACAAAAGAGGTCAGCGACTTCATGGCTAAAATGGGCGTTGATTACCCTGTGTTGATGTACGACGATCGGTTGAATAAGGCCTACGGCGGCATCGATTATCTGCCGACGTCGTACTACATTGGGCGCGATGGCAAGGTGATCATCGAAGCGGGTGGATTGATTTCCGAAAGCGAAATGGAAGCCAATATCCAAAAGATCCTTTCCACGGGGGCGTGAGCGTGACAGCAGGGAAGTCAGCGGTCGTTCTCGTGTTGGCTGCAGGAATCGCGTGTGCCGGCGCCTCCATGGGGCAGTCAGGATGGCAGCCCGGCCCTCACGGAATCGGCTTTGGCGCTCCCAGATCGAAACAATGGGTGCAGATGGTTTCCTCGCCACAGGTGATCGTCAAGGCGACCTCATCCGCCGCCACTCCCAAGATTGTTGAGCTGCGATTCACCATCCAGCAGGGATTGCACATCAATTCTCATACGCCGCATTCGGAGTTTTTGATTCCGACGACGCTGACTCTGGAGAAAACGCCGGGAGTTGAAACCGCGAAGATCGACTATCCCGAGGGAGTGGATTACCACTTCCAGTTCTCCCCGAAAGATGCACTCAGCGTGTATACGGGCGAGTTTGCCGTAGGTGTCCGCCTACACGCGCGTCCAGGCCACTATACAGTGCACGGCCAACTGCACTACCAGGCCTGTGACAACAAAGCATGCAATCCGCCACAGACCCTTCCAGTGCAGCTGGACGTAATGGCCCGCTAAGATCAGCCCAAAATACTACGGAAAATAAGCGTCCGCACACTATGCGGCATCCGTAAACGACGCGTAGCATAAGAATCCGCGGGTCAGCCTAGAATTGCTGGCCTGCATCTCCCTGGGGAAGAAATAGCATTTTGGAGGCGATGCGTGTGTGCGTCGCGCTGACAATGTGCGGGCTGATCACAATCAAGAGCCTGCCCGAAGTGACGTTTGTCACGGGGCTGGCCGTCCAGCTAAAACCCGGGAGTTCACTCAGCCCGGGAATGCCGGATAGAGACTTCGACTCCGTGCTGCTGACCGCGCTAGTGACCAGCGCCGTGCCACTGTCCGGGATTTGGATGGTGGTGACGAAATCACGATTGTTGATGATGGGCGACCCATTCACCGAGGATCCGGCCAGCGAGGCCATGGTCACCTGCAGCTGCATCTGCACATCTTTGTTCTGCAGGATGCGTGGTTGCGCTTTAACAGTCAACCCTAGATCCTCATATTGCACCGTGGGCGCCAAGGCTAGTGGATTTGACGTTGCGGTGGGCGTCGCGCTTGTCCCTGCTAATAGCCCAGCCAGGGACGTATTGGATGTAGCGGTTTGCGTTCCGGCGGAATAACTTTGGGTAACGATGGGATATCGCTCGCCAATCTTCACCGTCTGTGTTTGCAGATCGCTGCCTCGCAGCTCGACATGGTCAATTTCGCGCGTGTCGGAAATATTCAGCGAAGCATTCACCGTCGTCCCGCCGAACGACATTCCGCTGAGCGTGAGGCCATTGCCAAATAAGGCAAACGGCTGATTCAGAACCGTTCCGTTTACCAGGCCCAGCCCAATCAGCAGTGCCGCAATCCCTGCCAAATCTCCGGGATTTACCAGTCCGGCCGCAATCAATTCGGTTATCGTACTCTGATTGCTGTTGATGATGCTGGTCAGCTCCGACGTCACGTTGAATACATTCAGTTGCTGCGGAAACGATACGCCCAGGTCTTGCTGGCGCGAGTCGTTGACCTGGTAGATACGCACATCCAGCATCACTTCCGGCTTGTCGAGATAGAGTTGCTGCACCGTGTCGTTGATCGCGCGCAGTGTGCTCTCAGTGGAACGGATGGTCACGGTGCCTTTGTCCGCGTGACTTGAAATCTGGCGGACTCCAAACACATTTCGGACCATGTTCACAGTGTTGACCAATTCCGTCTTATCCAGCCCTGGGAGGAAAATCGTTTCCAGTAGAAGGCGATCGAATTTCTTGCGATTCTCCGGCGTGTCTTTGGCGACCAGCACGTGGGTTGGATCCAGTGCCACCCAGAATGTTCCTGTCGCCAATACCACTGCGTCAGATGATTGTCGAAATGAGGCATGGTCCAGGTCCAGCTGGACTTGCTTGGTCGGAACAGAGTCGTCCATAAGGGCAGTGATTCCGTAGGCAGAAAAAATCTGGTGCAGGATGTCCTGCGCACTGCCGCGAAGATGAAAGGTAGATTGGATTTGCGCGGGCGCCAGTTCGACCAGGCCGGTGGCGAACTTTGGCATCGGCCTCGACTCAATGACAGCGGGCTCTTGTTCGACATTCAGCGACTGAATATGCTCTTGAACAAATGAATTGCCGGGGTCCAGGTTCAAGGCCTGTTCCAATTGCTGCTTGGCGGCGGTATTTTTGCCCGCTTGCTGGTCCTGTTTCGCTGTTTGCAACATGGTGCCCACCCACTGCTGGCGGGCCAGTTCGTACGCAGCCAGGTAAGGACCGCTGGTTGGATCCAGCAGGTGCGCTTTGGCGAACAGTGTCAGCGCCTTCGATGAATCCTTGGACCGCAGTGCACTCGTGCCTTTATGAAAATATTCCCTCGCCTGGGCGATTTGTTGCGCGCTCGGTATCGGAACCGATGCCGGCTCGTTAGAAGAAGTCGAGGGCGTAGTCGCAACCGAGGGATTCGCCGAATGTGAAGTGTCGTCGGCAATGGCCTGCGGAACGCAAGTGAAAATTCCCAGTGAGAGCACCAGGCTGGCGGCGATTGATTTTTTTTGCCACGGAGAAGCTGTCGGAGGGGATGGGCGGTCAGACCGGCGGCCGCGACCGACGAACCTTTGGCTCCCTGGATTGAAGACTTGATGAAGGCGCGGGACGCAGCTCAATGTTGGATTGTGGAGAAAACGTTCTTGCGTTGATTGGATCTTTGCCACGCGCCAATACACTGCCTTACCCGAACTAGGGTCACTATCTCGAGCGTACCAGTTGCACCGCCGGAAGAACAGCGTGCTCCCCGCGAGGCGGGCGCTTCAGTCCCAGCTTGATCTGCACGGGATCCAGTTCCAGCTCGGCCATGATGCGGCTTAGGGTGTTGCGGTGCACGCCCAGTTCTCGCGCAGCCTTACATTGGTTGCCTTTATTGTTGCGCAGTACTTCTTGAATGTATCGGCGACGAAACTCGCGGACAGCCTCCTCGTAGGTGATGCCACTGGCGTACATCTGTACGACAAGATTATCCAATTCGCGTTTCACTTGTGACCTCTCTAACCGGCTTGCAAATGCTGCGGCAGTCAATGTTGCGGATGGCGAAAAATACTTCGGAAAGTCTACTCAATGTTCTAACGTGTGACTGGTGGAGGATGCAAGTGAAATTGAATCCAGTTTGGACCTTCCTTGATGATCGCTACTCCCTCTTGAATCTTATGCTGCAATTCCGCAGGCGCTCCCGCTGAAAAGTCGTTGGCGGCCGACAGAAAGTAGGGAGCCAGCTTCGATCCTTGCAACCAGTTTTTCTGGGGGACGAAAGCAGCAATTGCTATGATAGCAACGACGACCAGGAAACCGCCCCGAATTACTCCAAAAATCGCGCCTAGTAATCCGTCCAGTCCTCCCAGGCCAGCGGTATGCGCCACTTTGGAAATGGCCCTGCCGATCAGGCCGACAACCAGCATCACTCCCAGCGCAATCAGAAGAAATGCCACCACGTCGGCTACGCCGTCGGAGTGAATCACGTGCGACAGTGGAGTCGCCAGGACATGGTAATTCCAGAAAGCCAGCCATAGTCCCAGCACAAGAGCGGCCAGCGACACCAACTCCAACAGCAGGCCTTGCGCCGCCGCCATGATGGTCGAAAGTAGGATGATGACAACGACGAACCAATCGAAAAGACTCATACCGGCCAAAACCAACTCTCCCGCATTGCGGTGAAGTGCCAGAAGAACTTCCGCAGAACTGCAACCCTACAACTGAACGCAAGTTGTCCAACGGTCCATGGGAGAGACGGCTAGCGCAGCGAAGTGTGGCCGGTAATGCGACGAAAGGCTTCGAGATATTTTTCCTGGGTTCGTGCAACCACCTCTTCAGGCAGCGATGGGGCCGGCGCTTGCTTGTTCCAGCGGCTTTCTACTAAATAGTCGCGCACGAACTGCTTGTCAAAAGAAATCTGCGGACCGCCCGGCTGGTAGCTGCTTTTCCACCAATAGCGAGAAGAGTCCGGGGTCAGAACTTCGTCCGCTAGGACCACTCCATTTGCAGTCATGCCGAACTCAAACTTCGTATCGGCAAGAATCATATCCTGCCCTTCCACGTGTCGCCAGGCGCGATCATAAATCATCAGGCTCAGGTCCCGCAGCAATTCCGCGTTGGTGCGGCCTATGCGATTGCCCATCTCTGCCATGGAGATATTCATGTCGTGCTCGCCCGCGGGTGCCTTGGTCGCGGGAGTAAAAATCGGTTCCGGTAGCCGCTCAGACTCCGCCATACCCGGCAACAAGGCGATCCCGCATACACTACCGGTTTCCTGATAGTCCTTCCAGGCCGAACCGGTCAGATAGCCACGGACAACGCACTCAATGGGATATATGTCGGCTGGCTTTACCAGCATGGAACGAAAATGCAACATCTGCCGATACGGCTGAAGAGATTCCGGATAGAGATCAACATCGGCGGTGACCAGATGCGTTTCCACTAGATCGGATAGATAGTGGAACCAGAACAGAGAAATCTGGGTAAGAATTTTTCCTTTGTCTGGAATTCCAGTTGCCAAGATGTGATCGAAAGCGGAGATTCGGTCGGTAGCAATCAATAACAGGTCGTCGCCCACAGCATAAATGTCTCGAACCTTCCCCCGCGCGTAGAGCTTCAGATTCGGAAGGTCGGTTTGAAGAAGAGCTTCTGGCATACCCTTGAACCTTTCATGCGAATTCGTCGTTGGCAATCAGCTTACAACTACGGATGCCGACAGGGACGAATTGTTTGCATGGCGACATTACCGCGGGCACTCAGGCAGTGGCTCGCTCCAACGCGCGATCATGGTGCAGCCGAACCGAAACAATTTTCGAAACGCCCGGCTCCTGCATGGTGACGCCGAAGATGGCATCGGCTGCCTGCATCATTCGCTTGCTGTGTGTAATGACGATGAAGTGAGTATGAACGCTCATCTTTTTCAGCATGTTCGCAAGCCGCCCGACGTTCGACTCGTCCAGCGCAGCATCCACTTCATCCAGCACGCAGAAGGGGCTCGGCTGAAACTGGAAGATCGCCATCAGCAGCGACAAGGCCGTCAGCGCTTTTTCGCCACCGGAAAGCAGAAGAATGTTCTGCAATTTCTTCCCCGGGGGAGAAGCGATGATATCGACGCCGCTGTCATCCGAGTTCTCCTGGTCCGTCAGCTTCATAAATGCTTGGCCGCCGCCAAACAGATGCGTAAACGCCGCTGAGAAATTTTCGTTGATAGCGGCGAAGGCCTCTTCAAACTTGCTGCGCAGCACGACTTCAATTTCGCGAATGCTGTTCTGCGTGTTCTCAATGGAATCGATCAGGTCTTTCCGCTGCATCTCCAGGAACGCATGACGCTCGGATGCTTCCTTGTACTCCTCCAGCGCCATCATGTTGACCGGTCCCATCGACTCAAGCTTCTGCTTGATGGCGCGGCAGGCTTCCTCTTCCGCGGATAGCGGTTCAGCTTCCAGCCGAATCAGCGTCTCATCCGCGCGCAACTCATCGGCGGGAATGGCAAGATCCTGCATGCAGGTTTCCTCCAGATGCATAAGGTCAGAGGAGAGGCGTGCAGCCCGGGCACCGGCTTCACTGCGACGTTCGCGGAAGGCTTCCAACTCCACGCGTAATCCGCGAACCTGCTGCTCAACTTCAGCCGCCTGCTGGCGAAGTGCCGCCGACTGCTGCGCCAACTCTTCCGCCTGTTGCCGCGCGGTCGTGCGCGTGGTCTCCAGTTCCTGGCTTCGAACCTGCAGCCGCTCCTGCTCGATCACCCGCTGCTTCTGCTCGGCGTCGCCGGAGGCAATCAAGTGCTGCAACTGCCGAACGCGCTGCTCGAGCCCCTCCACCATGCGGTCCAGCCGCTCGGAGGAACTGAACGCGCCCCGTCTACGCTCTTCCAACCCCGCCAACTCAATCGAGGCCGCGGACATTTGCTGTTGTGCCCCGTCGCGCGCCAGTCGAAGAGCTTCTAAGGACCCCTGCGCCTCGTTAAACTGTTGCTCAAATTGAACCCGCTGCTGCTCGTGCCGGTCGACCTCTTCACGCCGTTGCGAGAGCCACTCACTTTTTTCTGCCTGTGCGGCCGTGTTGCGCTCAGCTTGCAGCGTCCACTCGCTCAATCGCCGTTCCAGCCGGCCAACTTCCGCTTCCAGTTGCCGCAGGGCAGCGCCGGTGTGGGCAGATTCCTGTTCAGCTTTGCGACGCTCGGCAGACTTGGTTTCAATGCTCTGCGACAACTCGGCAACCATGTGAGCCAACTTGGCCGTCTCCATCTCCGCCGCGGCCAAAGAATCTTCCACTCCCGTCAGTGCGTGCTGTGTACTGCGCAGTTCACGCTTCAGCGCCAGCGGTCCTTCCACGCTCGGCTTGCCGCCGGTCACCGTGACATTGTGAAAACACTCCCCGTTCGGCGAGAGGAAAAATGCCTCTGGATTTTCCAGTGCCAGGGATCGCGCTACCTCGGAGTCCGGGACCACATAGCCGTGCCGCAACTTGGGCAGTATCACTTCCAGCGAGCTGCCGAATCCGTCGAGCACGCGAATGCAGTCTTTCAAGCCGCACCACGCCGTCGCGGGATTCGCTCAGGGGCTGGACCGTTCCCGGCGCGAAGGAGAACTTCGCCTGCGAGTCGTCCGGATGCACAAGGAACGTCGCGCGCCCGTCTACATCGGTCTTCAGGACGCGCATGCCTTCCTGTGCATCGTTCCAGCTTTTCACCACGATGAAATTCAGTTCATCGCGGAGGAATTCATCCACGACGGTTTCATATTTATCGGAAACTTCGACGAAATCGGCCAGCACACCGACTGGCGCGTGGCCGCCTTCCATGGTGTTGGCGCGTAACAACTGCCGAACCGTGTCGGTGGAGTAGCTATGTTCCCGAATCAGCGACTCTAAAGAATTTCGACGTCCCTGCAGCGTAGCTTGCTCGGCGCGCAATTGATCGGCTTGACGGCGAGAGACGGCTTCCTCGGTACGCTGCGTTTCCAGTTCAGCGCGCAGAGTCGTTAGCTCGGCTTCCGTATCCTGCAGCGCTGTGCTTGCGGAAGCAAAAGTCAGCGAAACCTGGCCGCGCTCGATGCCTAATTTCTCCAACTCGCTGTGCACCCCGGCCCGCTCCGTCGCCAGGCGTTCCGCCTCACGCTGGAAGCCCTCGAGGCTCGCTTCTCCCTGGCTGATCTGGTTGCGCACCTGATTGGCCTGCGCCATCCAGTGCAGCATCTGGCGGCGCGAAGTTTCCATGCGCTCATTCACTGACGCCAGCTCAGTCGTCGCCGTCTGAAAAGCGTTTTGCCGTGCCTGCATATCTTGTCGCGCCAGATCGACAGCCTGTTGTGCCTGCGCGAGGAATGCCTTCTGCTGGGCGCGCTCAGTTTCAAGCCCGGTCAGCTGTTGCTGCGTTTGCGCCATCTCTGTCTGGGCTGCCTGCAGCCGCACCTTCAAGTCCGCGGCACGATCTTCGTTGGCTTTCAGTTGACCAAGTGTTCGTTCCAGTTCTATCGAGGCGGTGTTGGCACTGGTCGCGGCCTCGCGCGCCTGCTGTTCGCGGGTGTAGCCCTCGGCAACCGCGGTGGCGCGCAACTGATCCACCTCGGCGATGGAGTGCGTCATGCCGTCGATCTCTGTGGTCAACTGGGCAAGTTCCGTTGCGACCGCGACAGTGGCTGCATCGGTCAGCGAAATTCTGGTCGCAATCACCACCCGCAGTCGCTGCCGAAGCTCATCGCGCAATGCACCGTAGCGCTCGGCTTTGGCAGCCTGGCGTTTCAGCGAATTCATCTGGCGGGAAACTTCGTCGAAAATATCATTCACGCGCGCCAGGTTCTGCTTTGCCTGCTCCAATCGCAGCTCGGCCAAATGCTTCTTGGTCTTGAAGCGTGTGACACCCGCAGCTTCTTCGATAATGGCGCGGCGTTCGTGCGGCTTGCTGCTTAAAAGCTGCCCAATTCGCTCCTGCCCGATGATTCCGTAGGAATCGGAATTGAGGCCGGTGCCCATCAGCACGTCATGGATGTCGCGCAGACGGCAAAGCTTGCCGTTCAGCAAATATTCGCTTTCGCCCGTGCGGAACAGCCGCCGAGAGATGATGATTTCGCCATCCTGGGCATGATTGCGCTGAAATTTTCGGCGGCGAATTTTCAGCACCACATTGCCCTCGCCCGTCGTACCCGAATCCGCGGCTGCCGATCCGTCCGATTCCTCTTGCTGGGGCGCAACTTTGCCGTCGACCTCGACCGGACCTTCAATGATTTGTCCCGGCTGCAACTCGGCGATAATCTCTTCTGTCTCCTGCGCCGCCTGCGAGCGCACCGCAGCCTCATCCCAATCGTCGACGACCATCTCTGGTCCGGAATGCACACCCGCCGGCCGATATAACTCGGGGTCGACCAGGATCAGCGATACTTCCGCCATGCCGGTTGGTTTCCGCTCCCGCGTACCTGAGAAGATAACGTCTTCCATCTTGATGCCACGCAAGTCTTTCGCCGACTGCTCGCCCAGCACCCAGCTGATGGCATCGGAAATATTGGATTTGCCGCATCCGTTGGGACCTACAATCGCAGTGACGCCGTTGCTGTCGAGCAGCACTTCCGTGCGATCGCAGAAGGACTTGAAGCCGAGAATATGAATGCGCTTAAGTTCGAGCAATCGACACCTCTGGGGGCAAGCGTTGCGGGGGCAAAACATCCGCCCACCGATGGCTCCACTTTAATCCTGCCAAGGCTTCGGGTCAATATAAGATACAGCGGGTTGTGGATAAGAAGTCTGGAGCCCAAGCTGTTGTGTGCCTCCTGGAATCGAGCCCTAGAAAACAGTAGGTTCCCACCCTGAATCCATACACACTCGATCAGAAACCCTACTTTTTCAGAGTTGGTCGAACCTGCACTTCGCTGATGAAGCATTGATCGGCCTGCGTCGCCAACAGAGCCACGATGTTCGCAATGTCTTCCGGAGCAATTGCGCCCAATGCGGACTTATGGCTGGACTGCCCGGATCCGAATTCCGTGCGCACGGTTCCTGGCTCGACCAGGGAGACGCGAATCTGGAATTGCCGAAGTTCCTCGGCCGCGGAGACCATCATGCCATTGAGCCCCCATTTCGTTGCGGCGTAGGCGGCTCCGTTCGGGACCGGATTTTTGCTGGCGAGCGAAGAGATGTTGATGATGTGTCCCCGCTTAGCCGAAATCATTGCGGGTGCGAATCCGCGCAGCATCAGGTAGGGCGCCCGCAGGTTCAGGTCAACCTGCTGTTCCCACACGTCCGGCGGAGTTTCATGCAGCGGACCCTGCAACCATCCCACGCCTGCATTGTTGACGAGAATGTCGCACCGTCCGTGTGTTTGCAACACAAGCCGCGCGAAGGCCTCAATCTGTTCCGGCTGTGTCAAATCGCAGGCATAAGATTCGGCATGGCCGCCCGCGTCGGCGATTTCCGCAACAATCTTGTTCAGCTGATCCACGTCTCGCGCAGTGATAACGACGTGGGCACCCAGTGAAGCCAGCTTGCGCGCAATCGCGGCGCCGATGCCGCGGCTGGCTCCGGTGACGATTGCGATGTGATCGATAAGCGGGGCTGCCTGATTCACGAGTTCGATCTCCCTGGAATGACTTCGATGCGGGTCCGCAAAGTCGCCTTTGCCTGAACGTTCAACCAAAAATCTTTTTTACAAGCCACAGCGCCGCCAGCAGCATTAGAACTATTCCCAGAACCATCAGTCGCACGTTGCCGAGTTTTTCTGGCCAACTTTTCATGCCCCTAAAGCCCTCTGCCTGCATCGTACATAGCGGAATGCTATTGCGTCAGAAGGATACTGGGTGGAATACTGACACGAACCGGAATTTCCGGCCTTATAATCCTGCTAACCACACCAATGCGGCACCGTCTGTTCAGTCAAAGCCATTTGTTACGATGTCTCCGATCGTTGCTGCCGGAGTCCATCGCTGGCGCGACGCTGGCAGAGATGCGCGTGGCATATTTCATATTCCCAATGAAACACTCGTTCGCGAGGAGTGATCGATGAAGAAAAAGTTTTTGTACGTCACGGTGCTGGCGCTGGCTGGTACCGCTATGAGTGCCGCTCCCATGATGCAGGCGCAAAGTGCAGGGTCGGGCACGATCACCATTAAAGATCCTGCGGAATACAACGCCTACAACTCTGCGATCAGCCAACCGACGCCCCAGGCGAAGGAATCGGCGATCGAGGGATTTCTGCAGCAATATCCCAACAGCGTTGTCAAAAAACAGGTGCTGGAAATCCTGATGGATGCCTACACGAAGACGGGCAACACGGATAAGGCGCTGGCTACGGCGCGGCAGGTAATCCAGATTGATCCGACGGATTTACGTGCCTTGGCTCTGGGCGCCTACATTTTGAAGGCGCAGGCTGGTCAGAAGACGAATCCCGCGGAAGCTCAACCGTTGCTGGACGAGGCGGCGAAGTACGCCCAGACTGGGTTGTCAGCCACTGCGCCTGAGGGTGCGGATGCGGCAAACTTCGAAAGGCTGAAGGCGGCAGTGACGCCTTTGTTCGAGGGCGCAATCGCAAACGACGATGTGGAGAAGAAGGATTATAGCGACGCTATCAAGTATTTCCTTGAAGAATTGAAAGCCATGCCCGTGTCGCAGCAGACCACCGGCCCCGGAATCGAAGACACCTATCTGCTGGGAACAGCTTACGTTCAGAAGACGCCACAGGATCTGGTGAACGCAGTCTGGTATCTTTCCCGCGCCGCCGCTTATGCTCCCCAGCCGTTCAAGGACGAGATTCAGAAAGCTGCCCAGTACTGGTACAAGAAGTACCACGGTGGCATGGATGGATTCGACCAGGTCCAGGCGCAGGCGAAGGCTTCTCTAAATCCGCCAGCCGGCTTCACCATTACTCCGGCGCCGCCGCCGCCGTCTCCGCAGGAACTGGCCCACAACGCGGTTACTTCCACGCCCGACCTGAAAACTATGGCGCTGACGGACAAGGAATTCGTTCTTGCCAATGGCAATCAGGCGGATGCATCCGCAGTCTGGGACACCATGAAGGGCTTGACCACCAAGGTGCCCGGAAAGGTGATTTCGGCCACGCCGGACTCCGTCCAGCTCGCGGTTTCCGACGATGCGCAGCAGTCTAACAAGGCGGACTTCACTATCAATATGAAAACTCCGCAGAAAACGTCGCCCACCATCGGTTCCATGGTGAACTACATAGCAACCTTCGACTCGTACACGCAGAATCCACCCATGATCCTTATGAAGGACGGGCAAGCGCCTGCGACTACCAAACCACACGCGGTACATCACACGACGCACCACACAACAACGCACTAATCGCTTCATAAAGAAAAGAGAGGGCATCCATCTGGGTGCCCTCTCTTCTTTTCGCAACCTTGTCGAGTTATTCGCCCAGCATGAAGTGCCGGATCGATTCAGCTCGTCCCGTGCTCGCATCGCACTCGATCAAAGCCGCGCACATTTTGGGGTTCTTCTTAGCCGCATCAAACTTGGCCGGCATACCGCGCAGAAAGCGGTCGAGCACCTGTTCTACCTCGACCCCAATCACGCTGTCATATGGGCCGCTCATGCCGACATCGGTTTGAAATGCGGTCCCGCCGGGAAGAATGCGCGCATCCGCAGTGGGTACGTGAGTGTGGGTTCCCAGCACGGCCGTCACCCGGCCATCGAGATACCATCCCATCGCAACTTTCTCCGAAGTGGCTTCGGCGTGAAAATCCACCAGGATCACGTTGGCCTCCAACTCATCAAGGATGGCATCGGCAGCGCGAAAAGGATCATCGCTTGCCGCCATAAAGGTTCGGCCCTGCAGGTTGATGACAGCGTATGCCGTTCCATTCGGCAACTTGCCTTCATAGACGCCATAGCCCGGCACTCCAGGGACATAGTTGGCGGGCCGTAGCAGGCGGCGCGGGCGTTCGTGGCTGTCCGCAGGAACCGACTGCATCCAGTCGATGATCTCGCGCTTATCCCAGATGTGGTTGCCCGTGGTCAGGACGTGCGCACCCCAGTTGAACAACTCCTCCGCAATGTTGGGAGTGATGCCAAAGCCGCCCGCGGAGTTCTCCGCGTTGATTACCACCAGGTCGACCGCATGGGTCTCGAGAAGGTGGCCCAGGTGCGCATGGACAATCCTGCGTCCGGCACCGCCAAAAATATCTCCGACAAAAAGTATCTTCAATACGGAATTCACTCCAGCCTAAAACCTAGATGGTAGCACTGATCGAAGCGTACCCGGCGCACGCGACACGTCCCGGGATTCGGTCAGGAGCCAATTTGCGTCAAGATGCAGGAACTGTGGTATTTTGGGGCACATGGCAGCCAACCTGCGATTTTCGACAGCTATCGAAGCGCTCGCGTTGATGGCGACAGAGCCGGAAAAATTCCACACGTCGCAGGCCCTCGCAAGCGCGCTGGCGACAAATCCGGTTGTCATTCGGCGGCTTCTTTCTGCGCTGAGCCGGGCAGGCCTGGTGACGAGCGCGAAAGGCCCTTCGGGCGGCACGCATCTGGCGAAAAGCCCCAAGCAGATCACGTTGCGGGATGTTTATCGGGCGCTCGATGCTGGGGACCTGCTGCATCTGACCGCGCACGACTCCGCAGACACAAAGGAATTAAAGAAGACCATGCGGAGCGTATTTCGCAAGGCGCAGAAATGCCTTGAGGAAGAATTGGATTCGACAACGCTGAATCAGTTGTTGAAGAAGGCTGGCAAGAAAGCCGGCAAGCATGCGGCGGGCTCCGCGCCAGAGCAGCCACAGGCCGCAACTCCGGAATTATCGGGCGCCCACTAGGTCCTTGGATTTCGCCGATCCGTAGCGATTCACCACGTACTCATCCAGAATTTTTGTAAACTCCTGCACGATGTGATCGCCGCGCAGCGTCAGCAGCAGGCGTCCATCCACATAGACCGGCGCGACCGGATCTTCAAACGTCCCCGGCAGCGAAATGCCGATATTGGCGTGCTTCGATTCTCCCGGCCCGTTCACGACGCATCCCATCACGGCGAGCTTCAGCTCCTCGACGCCCGGATATTTCTCGCGCCAGATCGGCATGGATTCGCGCAGGTGACCTTGAATCTGCTGCGCCAGCTCCTGAAAGAAGGTGCTGGTGGTTCGTCCGCAGCCAGGGCATGCCGTCACCTGCGGAGTAAAACTGCGGATGCCGAGCGATTGCAGAATCTGCTGCCCGGTTAAAACTTCTTCCGTTCGGTCGCCGTTCGGTTTTGGCGTCAGGCTCACACGGATGGTATCGCCAATGCCGGCCAGCAACAGCGGAGTCAGCCCCGCGGTGGAGGCCACAATGCCTTTCATGCCCATGCCGGCTTCCGTCAGTCCCAAATGCAGCGCGTAATCGCAGCGCGCAGCCAGCATGCGATAGACATCGATCAGGTCGTGCACTCCGCTGACCTTGGCGCTCAAAATAATCTGATCGTGCCGCAGACCGTAGCGTTCCGCGATCTCGGCGGAATCCAGCGCACTGCGCACCATGGCTTCCATGGTCACGTCGCGAGCGTCCTTTGGATTTGCGGACTTCGCATTTTCATCCATCATGCGCGTCAAAAGCGCCTGGTCGAGTGAACCCCAATTGACTCCGATGCGCACCGGCTTCTGATTCTCCACCGCGCATTCGATCATGGTCCGGAAATTATCGTCATCCTTGCGTCCGATGGAGCAGTTTCCCGGGTTGATGCGGTACTTGGCCAAAGCGCGCGCGCAGTCCGGATATTTCTTCAGCAGCAGATGGCCGTTGTAATGGAAATCGCCCACGATCGGCACGTGCACATTCTGCTGCGCCAGCTCCTCGACAATGGCGGGAATCGATTTGGCCGCCCCGTCGTTATTGACGGTGACCCGGACAATCTCCGACCCGGCGCGGTGCAGCGCGGCCACCTGCTGGACGGTGGAAGGGACATCAGCGGTGTCGGTGTTGGTCATGGACTGCACCACAACGGGTGCATCCGAGCCCACCCGAACCTTCCCAATCAGGACGGTAGGTGTTTTTCTGCGAATGATTTCTGGCATAGGCGTTCCGGGGCTATTTTATCATTCTGGTGGAGTGGTTTGGCTGCCATGTGACTCGCGATCCGTGACTCGCGATAGCGCCAGGCAGGCCGATTGTCAGGAAAGAGGAGCTGCCTCCGACCGTGGGGTCTGGCTGCGCTGAACCGCCTGGCATTGCAGATGAGATCGTTTCCTGTTAGGTTTACGAGGGTCAGGGTCATTCTGTATATCTGCCCTTTAGAACACATGAAACGAGTGTGTCTGCAATGAATCCATCGCCCATGAAAAAGAAAACGACTACCATGCCTCGCATTCTTGCCGGAAAATCCGATGCCATTGCTGATCCGGCCCGCAAACAGCGGATTCAGCACTACGAAACCGCAGTCCGTTTGATGCGCGAAGGGAAATACGAGAAGGCCAAGGCTGCGCTGGAGGCTCTGATTTCCTCCGATGCGGGCGACCTGGTCGATCGCGCCCGCGTTCATCTGGCTGCGTGCGAACGCCAGATGAAGAAAAATGCCGTCTCCTTTCATAGTCCTGAGGAGCAATACGACTATGCCATTTCCTTGCTGAACACCGGCTACTACGAGGATGCGCGGGAACAATTTGAAGCCATCCTGAAGAAGCATCCGACTGCGGACTACGCCAACTATGGGCTGGCAGTGATGCACTGCTTGACCGGCCGCGCCGAGGATTGCCTGGAGCAGCTGGCGCGCGCGATCGAGTTGAATCCGCAGAATCGCATTCAGGCTCGTCTCGACTCGGATTTTCAGGAGATGACGGACGATCCCCGGTTTACTGAGCTTCTTTACCCCGAAATTCTTTGAGCGCTGTACCTGTTGCGGTCTGAGGATCGCGGCTCTCAGACGCTTGGAGAACGAGCAGTTGGACGAACATGCATCCTGTCAGTCCCCCCCAACCGCGGCTTTCCGATCCAAACCAGCCTGCACCGGCAAACTTGTCGAATGAGGCGGTCTTGCGCGTGGCGGCCATTGGGGGCGGTACAGGCTTGTCCACGTTATTGCGCGGCTTGAAGCGGCATACTCAATCTCCGTTACACTCTGCCCTTGCGACGGACCATTCTTCCGATTCACCTGCAGTCATTTCAGATCTCGCTGCAATTGTCACCGTCACCGATGATGGCGGATCCAGCGGTCGCCTGCGTCGGGACATGAACATGTTGCCGCCAGGGGATCTGCGCAATTGCATGGTCGCGTTGTCGGAAGACGAGCACCTGTTGTCGCGCCTGTTTCAGTACCGCTTCGACAGCGGAGAAGGTCTGGAAGGTCACAGCTTCGGCAATCTTTTTCTGGCGGGATTGACAGCCGTAACCGGCGACTTTGCGCTCGCCGTCAAAACATCGTCGCAAATTCTTGCCACCCGCGGACATCTGTATCCGGCGACAAATTCCAATGTCACCCTGGCAGCGCTGATGGACGATGGAACAACGGTTCTAGGGGAGACCAGGATTACCGCCAGCAAACGGCGCATCGTTCGGCTGATGTTGAAGCCGGAGCGGGTCGCGGCACTGCCGGAAGCAGTGGAGGCGATTCTCGGCGCAGACCTGATTACGCTCGGCCCAGGTTCGCTTTATACCAGCTTGGTTACGAATCTTCTGGTGGAAGGCATCGCCGAGTCGCTGGTCGCTGCCCACGGTTTGCGGGTTTTCATCTGCAACCTGATGACGCAGTCAAATGAAAGCCTGCATCTCACAGCCTCGCAGCATATTGAGCGCATTTACGAGCACACCGGCGGAGCCATCTTCGACTACGCTTTGGTCAATGTGGCACCGGTACCGGAAGAAGCTCGGCAACGCTACGCAGCGGAAGGAGCTGAGCCGATTGTCGCGGATATCGATCAGATCGAGCGCTTGGGTGTTCGCTGCATTACCGGCGATTTTCTTCGCGCCGAAGACGTCCTGCGCCACGACTATGAACGGGTTGCCGACGCGCTGCTGGAGCTTGGCCTGAAACGTCGATAGCGCTTCGAGCTTATCCCACACCATCCAATTCATTCCGTCCTGAAACTGAAAATATTTTCAATTTCTTTCACTTTTTGCGTTCTCCCGGGCCCTGATTTGCGTATACGCAGGTACAGAGAAGTTCGGGAAGAGGGCGACACCATTGCAATCTGCGATCACAAACTCATCCATGGCCTCGATCTCTCGGTCGAGAGATGAGTTTCGTGACATTGTGGAACGCCATCAGTCCCGGGTCTACAGCATTGCCTTTCGCATTCTCGGTGACTGCGGCACGGCGGAAGAAGTCGCGCAGGATGTCTTCCTTGCGTTGTATCGCAACCTCGACCGAATGCAATCGCAGGAGCATTTGCTGGCGTGGTTGCGTCGGGTCACGGTTCACCGCGCGACCGACGCTTATCGCCGACGCTCCAGCCGGGTAGAGTTTGCGGCGGACGAGTTTCGAGAGGAGCAGATGCGGTTGGACAGGTCCGGTTCGGCGGTTTCACAGAATGTGTTCGAATCGGCCGGCATGGAGAAGAGCATCGAGCAGATGCTGGCATCGCTTCCACCGGCGCAACGGGGAGTCCTGCTGCTGCGCTATCAGGAAGATTTATCGCCGACTGAGATATCCGCGCTGCTTTCGATGCCGCTTGGAACCGTGAAGAGCCATTTGCGACGCGCACTGAAACTGCTGCGAACCAAAGCATCGCGGCAACGAAAGGAGGCGGTCCATGGTTGAGTTTGGCAGAGAACCGCACAATTCAAACGACGATGGATTCGATCCGGAATTAGAAGCAACGTTTGAGCAGGAATTGCGCGCCAGGCTACAGACCCGGCCCGCACCCGACGGTTTCGCGGATCGCGTATTGGCGCGGGTGGATGCGTTGCCGCACCGTCAACCGGTGCCATGGCCTATTCGGACAGTTCGCAACCCGGTAGTGCGTGGCGCTATTGCGGCGGCACTGCTGCTGTCGGTCGGTGTAGGCGGCTACTTGGAGCACCGGCGAGAACGCCAGATCGCCGGCGAACATGCGCGCCAACAGGTGTTGCTCGCGCTCAGGATTACCAGCTCTACATTGCAGGACGTTCGCAACAAAGTGGATGGCAACTACTCGAATCAGGAAAACGAAAATTAAGGAGAAACAGTATGACTCGAATGCAACGATTCAACGCTACCTGCCGCACCGGCGTGCTGCTTGGCTGCGGTTTGCTGCTTACGCTGCCCGCTGTTGCCCAGGATGTCCAACCCAATTTTCCTATCGAGCTCGACAAAAAGTTGGCAGCGCGAGCCTCCGACGTGAATGAAGTCACGATGAACAAAACCATGCTGAAGTTCGCCAGCCAGTTCCTCGACTCGAAAGATAAAGACGACGCGCAGGCGCGGCGGCTGATTCAGAACCTGAATGCCATCTACGTCCGCAGTTATGAATTTTCTCAGCCGGGACAATACACGCCAGAGGATCTGAAAATCATCCGCCAGCAATTCCTCGGGCCTGACTGGAATCCGATGGTGAAGGTGCGTTCGAAAAAGGGCGAGGGCGACACGGACGTCTACATCAAAATGGTCGGCAATGAGGTGAAGGGAATGTTTGTGCTCGACGCCGAGCCCAAGGAACTGGACATGGTGTACATTTCCGGGTCAATCCGTCCGGAAGATCTGAAGCAATTGAGCGGCAATTTTGGCATACCGAACCTCAATCTGCAGAAAGGCCCGACGAAGGAGTCGAAATGAGATTCCAGATGAAACAGTTCGCATTTGTGCTCCTGGGTTCCGCGCTGCTGGTTTCGACGGGGTGTTCCGCCGCCGATCATGACTTCAATTCCGTCGTGTCCGCCGTGGAGCACAAGTACTCCGTCCATGCGCAGCGCATTCCCATGATGACTCTCGTCAGCGTCTGTGCCAGCCTGAAAACACACGGCGGCGTATGGAGTCTGCGGGTGGCGGAGTTTGACAATCTGCGCGGTATGGATGGAAAGGATCTCTACCCGCTGCTGCGGACCAAACTTGGGGATGACTGGCAGCCGTTCGTGACGGAAGCGAGCGGAGGAAAAAATCGCGGCGGCGATCAGTCCGTGATCCTAGTCCGTCCTGACGGATCTTCGATGGGGATGATGATTGCGGATTACGACCACGGCGAGCTGAACCTTGTAGGCATGGAAATGAACGGGGCTGCATTATCTAAATGGCTGCACGATCCGGAGCGCCAGCACCATTCTTCCCATTCAGACAACGCGTCCGGCGACTAGCGCAATTTCAGAGATGAGTTGGGTGCCCCAGCCCAGCACAGCTAGGGTTGGATATGAGGACGTTCGCATTACGATGGCATTTTCTAAGATTTTGCTTTATCGGCATGATGCTTTTCTTGGTTCGCGCTCAGCTTCTGCACCAGGTTCGTGGTGCTGAAGCCTGCGACAGTCGGTACGATTGCGACACGGCCGCCCCAGCTGCGCACTAAATCCGCACCGACCACAGTCGCTTCGGTGTAGTCGCCGCCTTTCACCAGGACATTTGGCCGCAAGGCCTCGATCGTTTCCAGCGGCGTGTCTTCATCGAAAATCACAATTGCATCCGTCGACGCCAATGCCGCCAGGATGCGTGCCCGCTCATTCTCGCCGAGGATCGGGCGGCTCGGGCCTTTCAAGCGCCGGGCTGAAGCATCGCTGTTAATCCCCAGCACCAGGTGGTCTCCCATGCGATGCGCATTTTCCAGCAGCGTAATATGACCGATGTGCAGCAGATCGAAGCAGCCGTTGGTGAACACAATTGTTTCGCCACGGTCACGCCATTGCGCGGCGCGGGCAATCAAGCCGGCACGATCGACAACTTTTTCCTGGGTGCTGGTAGCCAGTTCCACCGACAAAGTTGCCAGCAGGTTCGCCCGATCAATGGGAACGGTTCCTACTCGGCTCACCACAATGCCGGCGGCGACATTGGCCAGCTGAATCGCGCTCTCCACATCAAGCTTCGCCGCAGCCGAGGCGGCCAGCGTCGCAATCACTGTATCGCCCGCGCCGGAGACATCGTAGACCTCGCGCGCCAGCGCGGCTGCGTGCAAATCTTGCTGCTTGTCCGGATACACAACGCGAATCCCGCGCTCGCTCATCGTGACCGTCAAGTATTCCAGATGCAGCGACGAAATCAATCCTCGACCCGCGGACAGAAGCTTCTCCGGTTGCTCCACGGGCACCCCGGTGCAGTTCGATAGCTCCTGTAGATTAGGGCAGATGGTCGTTGCATCTCGATATCTCGAAAACTCGCTGCCTTTGGGATCCACCAACACGGGGATATTTCGTTTGCGCGCCTGTGTAATGACATGTTGACAAACCTGTTCGGGCAATGCACCTTTCGCGTAGTCGGAAAGGATGATGCTGTCCGCGATGTCAATCTGTGCGATCAAAGCTTGCAGCAGGGAGTCGATCTCCGCTTCGTACGGCAACTCGGGTGTCTCCACATCGAGCCGCATCAGCTGCTGTCGCCCCGCCATAATGCGAGTCTTCGAAATAGTTGGCCGCTTCCAAACGCAGACCGCATCAGTCGCAATAGCCGCCGCAGTCAGCAGCCCGCGCAACGTCTCTGCCGATTCATCGCGACCCAGAAATCCTGCCAGCGAGACCTGTGCTCCCAGCCCGACTAGATTCATCGCAACATTGGCAGCGCCTCCGGCGACATGCGTGCGCCGCGCAGAGCGTAATACGGGCACAGGCGCTTCCGGCGAGATGCGGCTGACGTCACCCCACAAGTACTGGTCCAGCATCAAATCGCCGACGACCAGCACGCGATAGCGCTGAAAGCCCGACTCAACCAGATCGAGGACACGATGAAGATCACGAATCATGCTGTGCTCCAATGTATCCTAACTGGCTGCGCGGCGGAGCGGTTCATCTCGGGCTGGGAACCAGGGTATGGGCTAACGAAAGGCGGGCCAATACGCGATGCACCACTCCCACGACTTCAGCCGGAAGAATCGACGTGAGGCATTTTTTCTTCTGCTCGATGCAGGTATCCAGATCGCATCCCCAGCAGTCGGTGCGGTGATAGACCACTTCATGTTGGTTGCCCCAGGGAAACCATGTGCGCGGTTTATTCCGTGCAGCGAATACTGCGACGCAAGGCGTGCCAACGGTCGCCGCCAGATGCATGGGGCCGCTGTCGTGTCCCACAAAAAGCTTTGCCCGGGCAAGAACGGCTGCGGACTGCCGGGGAAGAAGTTTTCCGCAGAGATTCACAGACCGTCCTGCCCACGCTTCCGCGACGCGGTCGCTGACAGCAGTCTCTTCTCCGGCTCCGACTATCACCAATCCGTACTTCGGCAACTCCGCGGCCAAGGTATCCAGCACGCTGCGCCAATTGTCCGTGCCCCAATCCTTCGCCTGTACTTTTGTCCCGACGCAACATGCCAGCAGCGGCCGGCCTTGCACTGGCTCCAGCGCCTCTGCCGCGCGCTTATGCTCGTCAAGTGTCAGGCCAAGATCCCAATACTTCGGATCTTGCAGATCAATCTTTCCCAGACTTCGCATCAAGCGTGCCAGTCGAACCGCTTCCGGTTCATACCATCCAGTGACAGGATCGAGCCGGTTGGTGCGAGTGTCACGCGTCAGGGGCAATCCGATGATCGTAGGAATGCCGGAAAGCCGAAAAAATGCAGCGTCGCGTACCACTTCGCTCGCCAATCTTCGTGGCGTCAAGTAGACCAGTACCTGGGCGCGATAGGCGCGAATTTCCCGTTGCAGTGTAAGCAGGTCGCCCAGGTGCCGCGTCCCGACCGGATAGCGCATGTAACTATGTACCAGCCCCGAGCCTTCTAACACGGCAAACGCAGCCGGGGCTTTGCTATGCACAGGTATGTTGGTCAGTAGACGGCGTTCGGCATCGGGATAGGCGCGCGCAATTTGGTGAAAGCATGGCAACGCGATGACAGTATCGCCCAGGCTTCCCAATCGATAAATCAGAACGCGTTCGATTTCAGATTGCATATGTGTGAAAGTCCAATGCTACTGCGTCATCGCCATCTTCACGAGACGAAATTCATCGCCGCGATTGAACCGTATAGCTGTTGGATGCTTCGCTGTTGACGGCTTCTCGTCGTTTATAATCATGGTATGTCGATTGTGCGCGATCTCGCTGCTGTTGCCAAAGGAATGAGTGTCACCTTCGGAGAAATCTTCAAGCCGACTGAGGTGGAGAACTATCCGGATGGCCCGGGACCGATGCGCGGAGCGAAGTTTGAACAGCGTTACCGCGGCCGGCACGTGCTGCAACGCGATGAAAACGGCCTGGAAAAATGCGTGGCATGTTTTCTGTGCGCCGCCGCATGCCCGTCCAACTGCATTCACATCGAGGCTGCTGAAAACACGGCAGAGCAGCGAATTTCCAGCGCCGAGCGGTACGCCAAGGTATATAACATCGACTACAACCGCTGCATATTTTGCGGATATTGCGTCGAAGCTTGTCCCACGGACGCCATCACGCACGGCCACGGTTTTGAATCCTCTTCGTTCAACACCACAACGCTGGTGATGCGCAAAGAAGATCTTCTGGCGCCGATGCCGGGCTCCCCGGCCCCGTTAGAACCTTCCACTCCATAACTGAAAACTACGCAATCGCTAAGATAGAACGAAGGGGCTCTTCGGCCGCGCATTTTCTATTTCGAGCTTCGGGCAGCGACGAAGGTTCGCTTCATTTGCCGAACGATCGAATTTAATCCCGGATGGAGAGATCGAGATGAAAATACGGAATTTTTCGACACTGGGGATCGCCGCGGTACTTGCGTCCGCAATTCTTGCAGCGCCGAGCATCGCCGTCGCGAGCAGCCGACGCACGGCGTCAGCGACGTCTAACGAAGCCATGCCCCCCAAGGGGAGTGCGCCCTTGATGAAGTTCAAGATCCTGAACCAGAGCGCGCAGGAAACAACGTACGCGGTCATCTTCGGCGCTGGGGATGAAATTCTGGGCGGTCTAACCATGTTTGCGGAAGAACAGCACATTTCCGCGGCCAGAATTACGGGCATCGGATCAATCCACAATGGAACCCTGGCGTGGCTCAATCCGAACACGAAGAAGTTTCGCATGATCCAAATCGATCAACAGGCGGAAGTGCTCTCGATGTTGGGCGATATCGCAATGTATCAGGGGAAGCCGGTGGTGCATGTGCACATGGTGGTTGGCTTCGGCGACGGCGCGGCGCATGGTGGACACCTGCTGCAGGCGCACGTCTGGCCTACGCTGGAGGTGATTGTTACGTCGTACCCGCGGCCGCTGTATAAGAAAGTTGATCCGGAGAAGGGCATCGCGGTGATTGATCCGTCGATTCAAAAATAGCGCTCGTCAGCAATGGAAGCAGACCAGCAACCCGCATCTTACTCTGAAAGCCCATGCCCGCAGACGAAATATTTCGTGGTCTGGACGTAGAGGGTAAAATGGTCATACGAAACTGGTTGCCTTAGCAACCAGTTTTGTGGATATGGTTGCTAAGGCAACTGTTATTGTTCGGCGGAAAAAGTAGTTGTTGCAACGGACATTGGCACATTCATTGATGTCTTCCACGGATACTGGGATCAGAGTCCTTTCCCAGGAGTGTCCGTGTCCATCCAAACTATTTTTCTATCTCGTGCATATCGGTCTGCCCAAGCCGCACATCACATTTTCCCCGCATTTGCCGCCTGCGAGGCCGCACTGGAGTCGGGTTGGGGCCGCTCGCAGCTGGCCGCGGAGGCCAATAATCTTTTCGGCCAGAAGCAGAGTCATCCCCCGCTCGCCGGAACGGAAACGATTGCCATGCCGACGCGGGAATTTCTGCACGGCCACTGGCTGACGGTCTCGGCGAACTGGGCGAAGTTCGCCGACTGGAGCGGATGTTTCCACGCGCGCATGGAAGTGCTGGAAGGGTTGAGCCGCACTTTTCCACACTATGCGGCCGCATTGAAGGCAGCGAATGGTGAGCAATACGTGACTGCTGTATCGCTGAGCTGGTCGACCGATCCGGAGCGAGCGGGTAAGGTGCTAGCTGTTTATGACGCGCACGCGGGGGTTTTTGCGGGCATGCAGCGAGCGGCATAAGTGACCGCTTCTTGTTGTTGCTCGTGGCCGCGAAATTCCGGGTCCCAAAGTAGAGACTTGGGGCGCCCTCATCGACGTGCCGAAGCGCGATCTAATCGGCAGACAGATTGGATGCATCCAACATTCGGTATTCTTGTTTCAAGAAAGTAGAGAACAAAGATGCCGACGCAGATTCGTTTTGGAACCTCGGGCTGGCGTGCGATTGTTGCCGAGGAGTTCACGCTGCCAAACATTCGGCGGGCGATTGTTGGGATTGCTAAGTACGTGTCGAAGCAGCCGGGAAGGCATCGCATCCTGGTGGGCCGTGATCCGCGATTTATGGGAGAGATATTCGTTGATGAGGCGGCGCGGTTGCTGGCGGAGGGTGGCGTCGTTCCAGAAGTGATCGGCGAGGCCGCGCCCACACCCGCGATTGCCTATGCGGTACGCCAACGCAAGACGAGCGGAGCCATCAACTTTACGGCATCGCACAATCCGCCGGACTATAACGGGATCAAATTCTCCACTCCCGACGGCGCGCCGGCATTGCCGGAGGTGACTAAGCAGATAGAGGCAGAAATCGCCGGACTGGGAGACGTTGAGATTCCAGCTGGCACTGCCAAAGAGAAATTTGAAAACGTAGATGTGAAGCCGGATTACTTGAGGCGGCTGTCAGAACTGATCGACATCCAGGCGATCGCGAAGGCGAACCTGCGCATTGTGGTGGATCCATTTTGGGGAGCGGGTCGCGGGTATGCGCAGCAGCTGCTGACGGACAACGGCGTTTCCGCCTTGAGCGTCCACGATTATCGCGATGTTTTATTCGGCGGCCATGCGCCGGAGCCGGATGATGTCTTGTTGGGCGACTGCAAATCCAAGATGCGGGAGACCGACGCGCACCTGGGGATTGCATCCGACGGCGATGCTGATCGATTCGGAATCGTCGATCGAGACGGAACTTTTATCCAGCCGAATTACATCATTGCGCTGCTGTTCGACTACCTGGTGGAGACACGCGGATGGCGCAACGGCGTGGCGAAGAGCGTAGCGACGACAAACTGCATCAACGCGCTGGCGGAGCACTACAAGATCCAGCTATACGAAACGCCGGTGGGGTTCAAGTACATTGGCGAGCTGATCGACCAGGACAAGATTGCGATCGGCGGGGAAGAGAGCGCGGGCCTGACGATTCGCGGACATGTTCCGGAGAAGGACGGCATTCTGGCCGGGTTACTGGTCGCAGAGATGGTCGCGGTTCGCGGCGCGACAATTGGCGAGCAGCTTCAGACCCTTTTTGGCAAAGTGGGTTCCTTTTATCCGGTGCGAGAGAATTTCCACTTGACGCAACAGGCCAAAGACAACTTCACTAAGAAGTTGAAGACAAAGCCGCGCGAACTTGCCGGCCGCAAGGTTTCCGCTATCGTTCGAACCGATGGGCTGAAGCTGGTTTTCGACGATGGATCGTGGGTTTGCTATCGTCTGTCTGGAACGGAACCTGTGGTGCGAGCCTATACAGAGGCTCGCTCCAAGGAAGATTCCGCGAAATTGACGGCAGCGGCGAAACAGTGGGTGCTGGAATAAGCTACGATGTCGGATGAGGCGTGGATCGTGAGAATGTGCCGATGAATCTTGGCTCGCGGAAGAAACTGCAGCGGCAGTTGATCTCTCACGATGTGCCTGTGTCCGTGCCGAAGGGCAGCCGAATCGCCCGTTTTTCTGCGTCTGCATTGGGAATGCGCCGAAGGGCAGCGACAGTGTTGGTTGTCGCTCTCTCTTTGTTTTTGGGCTTTTACGCGATCTTTGGCCACGATGGACTGGTGGCCTACCAGCAAAAGCAACATGAAGCCCAACAGCTGAACCGGCAAATTCTCGATCTGCAAAGACAGAATGAGCGACTGGCGCTGCACGATCAGAGATTGAAGACGGATCGCGACACGATCGAGTACGAGGCTCGCGAGCAGATGCACTACACCCGCCCGGGAGAAGTGATTTACACTCTGCCGCAGGCGCCAGCGCCAACCACACCGAAAACTAAGTGACTTTTGAGCGATCTGACCCGTTCGTGCCAGCACCCTCTGGATTCTTCAGTGGCATCGGCGACCTCAGAATGACTCGTTTAATAGAGCGCTGAAATCCCCTCGATAGTAAAACCAGTATCAGTGGAATGCCGCGAGAGAAGGAGGTCCCTAGACTGCGGTAGCTGCGGCGATCTCCACTCGGGATAACAATTCTTTTTAACTTACAGGATTGCTGCGATTGCGTTAGAAGTCGACGTGGAGGCGGACGCTTTCTACGTTGACCGGGCCGCGATCCTGGTTATAGCCCGGATGTTGAATGTTCTGGTAGTCCACCGCATAGTAAAGACCACGCCAGGCGTGGACGTCGTAATACGCCTCCAAAATGTCTTCCCTTGCGTAATTCAAATTCCCATCCCCAAGCAAAAATCCCAGCCCGCCGAGCCGCAAATAATTCTGATGATCTTTTTTAATAGCGTTAGTCACGAAGGCGACGCCGAATTTATCGAACTTTCGATGCCAACGTGATCCGGCATAGTCCGCGCCGAAGAGAAACGTCTGATCATCTTCTGTGTAGGCAAATGATTCGTGCTGGCCTTCATTCCACCCAAATCGGCCGGCGACGCGGAGGTTCGGGGTGACATCCTGCTCGAGGTTGATGCCGAAGCCGTACTTTAACGTGTCGAACTTTTCGACAGAGGTGATTTCCGGCGTCGGTGTCAGACCTTCCAGATAGTGATTGACGGCTTCGCGGTAGTCGCCCATATGAGCGTTGTTGCCATAGGCGAGAAGGCGGATGACGCCGTCGCGACCGGACAGAAATCCCTTGCGAATTTCGAACTCCATATTTTGCGCACGGGCCTGTCGCAAGTCCCATTCGAGCGTGATGCCGTTTGCGACGGTGGGCATCAAGGCAAGCGCGTAGCGCAGTGACCAGTTGCGATCGTCATACTCCGTAGCGACGCCGTAGGTGTAGCCGCGAGTGTCGGCTGCATAATCCCACGCACCGTTGTTGTCGATGGTCCAGTTCATAAACTGGAGGTGGCTGTCGCTCAAAACGGCATTGACGTCGAATGTGTCCGGCAGCGTGAATTTCCCGATCCGCAGATCAAGCCGCCGCACCGGCGCCTTGGTCGCGAGAGCAAGGAAGGTGCGTTGCTGAGGGATCGTTTCATTGGTGAAGCCGATGGTCTGGTGGAGTTCGACGCGCGCGGTGTAGGGGGCTGGACCCAGGTTAGGATTGCGAACCACATCGAGGTTGGTGAAGCCAGCCAGACCGAGGGCCTGACTGAGGCCACGGCCGCCGGCGTTTTCTTCGTCGTAGAGCGCGTCGGTTTCATATCGCGAATTTCTGTTGAGTTGATATCCCAGGTACAGTGTGGCTACTTCCGAGGCTTTGTATTGAAAGGGCGCAGTGAAACTATTAGGCCCTTGATACGGAGAATGAAAATTTCCATGCAACTGAAAAATGGTGTTCGCCTGGCCGCTGATCCAGTAGCGAGCTGTGTCAGAGTGCGGGAAGAAAGTCAGTGGTGTTTCGGCGGGCGGCGGAGTGTTGAGCGCCAGGGATGGGGAAGTGGTCGTGACCGGCGTTTGCTGCAGATTCGGCAGCCACGCTTTCGCGGCGATTTCGGAGGTCTCGGCGACTGAGATGTCGGTTCACCGCGAGGAAGTACAAAAATGCCCGCGCGGTTGTCGGAAGCGGCGAAAGCGGATCTCTGAGAACGGATGTTGGTTGACTCGCCTGCAGCAGACATATCGCGAGTAGGAAGTTACAAGTCAACATGAAGCTCCAGGGATTGCGCTTGTCAGGGATTTCTTAGGCGCGATATTAGTTAACTACAGTTAAAGTAATGCCGGCCATATGCTTTAACTGATTTTTATGCACGATTGCAGTGGGCCAGGGCAGAGTAGCAAAGGATTCGTGTCTCAGAAGACGCGGCTATCGTTTCGCACGAATTTTACGATTCTGGATCGCGAAATTGTGCGGCAATTCCGTGAATTGTGGCCCCTAAAAGTGGCGGACCACATCCTCTTCTGTTGAAGTTTTGTGACGTTCGCGTTCCAGAGATCGGCTGACAAGATCTCGAGAGCCGAGGCCGACTGCCAGAGCGAGTGCAAGCACAATGCCGCCAAATAGAATGCCCAAACCAAGGTCGACAATGCTGCGGGCGATGCCCAGATGATCGAGCACCATGGCGGCGGTGAAGACCAGGACCAGCCATTTCGCACCCAGACTAAGTAGGCGGGCGTGCTCCAGATTCATGTTGACGCCGTTGATGAGGACGCTGCGGGAAAGGAAGCGGGCAATGATGGTGCCGAGGATCAGCAACAGCACTGCGGTAACCATCCTGGAAAGATAATCCACCACGTATCCCGACAAGCCGGAGGAGACGGAGGCGCCGAAGGCCGCGATTCCGACGAACAGACCGGCGACAACAGTGGCCCAAAAGACCACCCTGGTGGCCAGCACCGTTGGCGTTCTGGCGGAGGACCATGCGGGAGCGTTGGCTCCCCCCCACCGTTCCACGCGGGTGTCGAAGCCGATAGCTATAAGGACGAGGCGCAGAATGGCTGCCAAGATCCATCCGAGAACAACAGAGACCAGCAGCGCCACCGCAAACGCCAGAACGCCGGGCAGAAGTGTTGCGACTTTGAAGACGGCACGGTGAAGCGATTCCAGTAGCGCCTGATGTACTTGTTCCCACATGACGGACTCCTGTTCTACTGCGGGCTTTACGGATGAAAGCGATCCGGCCAGCGCCATCGGGATAGGAGATAGGGCTTCTCCGACTCATAGGTGCGTGCCAACTGCTCCACTCGTTGTGGTGCGGCGGCGATGCCGCTCTGGTTGATTTCAACTGCGTAGGACGCGACCCATCCGAGGTAGAGCGGTGTGAGCGCGCCAAACAGATGGGTGCGATGAATGTTGCGAAGACGGTGGGCAAGCGCGAAATCGTAAATGATGCGGGCCCACAGCGTGTCCGGCATATGAAACTCGTCCGGAGAAAGACGGGAAAGCTTTTTTAGTTCCAGCAAAGTGACAGGCGGCAGAATCAGCGCCCAGAAATCGCGCAGATTGCGCTCGCCCAGCTGGAAAGCTTCGACCATGCGGCGAACGTCGACAGTGTCGGTCGCTTCGGTGGCGGTGGATGGGGCGCCGAAAATCGGCGCTTCGTGCGAGCCGCGAATGCGCTGCCAGAACGCGGCGTTGTCCTCCATATCGAGAAACAAGGGGCCAGTCAACTGGGCGAGGGCGTCGCTCAGCTCAATGCCTTCTGCGCTGGAAGGATGACGCGCGCCGAGCTGGGCTTGGCATATTTTCAGATTTTTGCTGGCTGCCAGGGTCGCGAGCCAGGGAAGCCGCCCCTGCTGCTCGCTGGAGTCGCGCACAATGTTTGCGGCGAGCACGGGAAACATCTTTGAGGAGATCTGGAATTCCGTCCCGAGCGGGTTTTGTACGCGATGACCGTAGAGAGAACGGGTCAGCGGGTAGAGGATGCTCTTATTTACCAGGTCGTCGAACGCCTGTGATGCATAGAGCGGCATGACCAGATCGAAGCTGCCGCCGATTGCAGGGTCGACAAGGAGAGCGATTTTCTCCGGAGTGAGCGAGTCGCGAGTGAATCCGGTATCCGTGCCAAGCACGGTGCATGCCCGCGCCTGCAGGGTGGTGGCGAGACTTGCGATTTCTCGATAAGTGGCCGTGTTTGGAAGCCAGGGAATGGTGCCAGGGACTGACGCCGGCAGGGGATAGTTGACGCAACGCAGAGACTGCTGGGAAGCGGACTGATCGCCGTTCAGCGCGAGCACTGGGGGCTCGTCCTGGGAGCGTTCTCCGGGGAGCGCGAGCACGACCTGGCAAGGGGATGCGACCAGCTTGAATGTTTTCAGGATCTTCTGCACGGCGGGGGTGAGAAGCTCGCTTCTCAGCGCAGCCGGAATTGCCATCAGAAGGTCTGTCGGCCCGACCTCGGGGTTCGCCTGTTTTGGTTCCTGCAGCGCTTCCAATTCAGCCATGGTTTCGATTTACTCCGCTGCGAGGGGAACTCCACGCGCTATTCAAATTCCTGCTGCAGCAACTCAGCAACGCCCATCAACGGTATCTTCACCCAATCGGGACGACTATTCAACTCATAGATCAACTCGTAGAAAGCTTTCTCCAATAAATACAGATCGAGCAAACTCCATTGTGCTGCAGGAGTCGCGGGAAGCAGGTGACTGCCCGCCATGGTTTCCATGTAGGCGTGCAGAAATTCCGCCGTGGCGGACTCATGCCAGAGCGTGGCCCAAGGCTCCAGTTTCGATTGATCTTCTGGACGGCGAGAGGAATAGCGCATGAGCGCGGCCCAGGCCGCGTAGTTGAAGGATCGCAGCATGCCGGCAACATCTTTCAATGGAGAGTGCTTCATGCGGCGGATATCGAGCGATCGGGCCGGTTCACCCTCAAAATCGAGAATGACGAAGTCTGACTTGACTCGGAGGACCTGACCAAGATGGTAATCGCCATGGATGCGGGTGCGTCGACCATCCATGGTGCCGATGGTGGACGCACCGAGACCGCCGAGAATGCGGGTACGGTGGCTGAGAAGAAGAGCGGCAATCTCGACCGTGTCGTCCGCCAAACCGGACATGGTTTTGCGCAGCAGGTCGTAGGCGTGGGAGGCCTGCGCGTTGATCGACGCCTGCAGATTGTCAAAATAGTCTTTGCTCAGCGGTTCCGGAGAGAGGGCTGGGTTGCTTGCGAAGGAGGCCAGCGCCAGATGCATTTCCGCGGTGCGGCGTCCGAGAACGGCTGCGGCATCCAGGGCGACGCCGGCATGTTCCAGCGCGAACTGCGATGCGCGCGCAACACCTATCAGCGCCGATGTCGAGACCTCAGGCTGACCTAGTTCCTCCGCGGGAATCGTCATCTGAACATAGTTTTCGTAATAGCGTTCCAATTCCTCCAGCATCCATTGCCAGCCGTCGCCTTGATTTGCCACCAGCCCTTGCAGCATGCAAAGTGTCGTAGGCGCGTCGCCTTTGCAGACGTATTCAATGGAGCCGCCGAAGGGCGGAATGTTCGAGAAATGCGCCTGCTCGGTGAGGAAACGGCCGATTTCGCAATCCGGGTTCAGGCCCGGTTCCGGATGGCGAAACAGCTTCATGATCAGGCGATTACCAAAAATAATGGAAGTATTACTTTGTTCCGCGGAACTGCGGCGGGGCGCAAGAGTCTCGTCCGACAATTTCTTCGGCATCAGGCCATGCAACGCGCTGCTGGGCATTCCCTCCACCGATCCCTGCTGCATCGGGAACGTGGTGGACTTGGCGATGATGTTCAGCAATGCCTGACAGGAATTCGGGTCGAAGGTCGCGTCGTAGAGCACGCCCTCTCCAGCGGGCGAGAGCACGGCGGAAAGAATGGACGTGGGGGAATTGTCGCGAAGGGTGCGGGCCGATTGTCCAAATGCGGTGGCGAAAGGAAGAAAATAGCGGTCTGCAGTTCCGGCTTCGTACTCCACATGAACCAGGCAGAAGATTGCGCTGCTTCGATCGAGCTTGCCCCAATCCGCAATGGTGGTGCTGCGGATTGCGGTGGATTTGTTGCCGAACCAGCGCTGCAGTGGCAGATAGGTGAGCAGAATGGATTCCTGCAGCTTGCGGAGGTTGCCATCGAGAAACAGGCTGGCCCAGTCGCTCGTATCGGCAAGCAGCAGTGCGGAATCTTCCGGCTGAACCGCGGCCGTTTCAGTCGACGGGTGCAGTTCGAGCCAGAGAAATCCATAAGGCGCGAGTGTGACTGAATACGGCTGACGACTGATGGTAGGGAACTCGACGTAGCCTAGCATCTCGACGGGAATCATGCCGTCGTACTCGCTGAGATCGAGTTGCGCCGGCTGCGCGAAGCGAGAAAGATTGGCGACGCACAAAACAATCTCATCGTCAGCCTCGCGGACATAGGCAAGAACTTTGCGATTATCTGGATGCAGGAATTTGAGCGCCCCCCGGCCGAAGACCCGAAACAGTTTGCGCAGCGCGATCAGGTTGCGCATCCAGTTTAAGAGCGATGAAGAGTCGCCCTGCTGGGCTTCAACGTTGACGGCCTCGTAGCCCCAGATGGGGTCCATGACGACTGGGCTATAAAGTTTGGCGGGAACAGCGCGCGAGAAGCCGGCGTTGCGATCGGCGGTCCACTGCATGGGAGTGCGCACGCCGTTGCGGTCGCCGAGATAGATGTTGTCTCCCATGCCGATTTCATCGCCGTAATAGAGAATGGGCGTGCCGGGGAAAGAAAACAGCAAGCTGTTCAGCAGTTCGATGCGGCGACGGTTGTTGTCGAGCAGCGGCGCAAGACGGCGGCGAATGCCGATGTTGATGCGCATGCGCGGATCGGCGCTGTAGGCGAGATACATGTAGTCGCGCTCATCGTCGCTGACCATCTCCAATGTGAGCTCATCATGGTTGCGAAGGAAGAGGCCCCACTGGCACGTATCGGGAATGGGCGGCGTCTGGCCCATGATTTCGGTAATGGGGAGGCGATCCTCCTGGCGGAGCGCCATGTACATGCGCGGCATCAGAGGAAAGTGAAAGGCCATGTGACATTCATCGCCGTCCGCGAAATAAGGGCGAACGTCGGCCGGCCACTGGTTTGCCTCGGCGAGGATGATGCGATTTTCATAATGGGCATCGATCTCGGCGCGAATCTTCTTCATGACCTCGTGAGTTTCAGGAAGATTTTCGCAGTTGGTGCCGTCGCGTTCGACGAGATAGGGAATGGCGTCAATACGCAATGCGTCCACACCCATGTCGAGCCAGAAGCGCATGACGCGCAGGACTTCTTCCAGCACTAGAGGGTTGTCGTAATTTAAATCCGGCTGATGCGAGAAAAAACGATGCCAGTAGTAGGCCTTGGCAATTGGATCCCAGGTCCAGTTGGATTTTTCTGTATCGGTGAAAATGATGCGCGCGTCTTTATATTTTTCGTCAGTGTCGCTCCACACGTAGAAGTCGCGCTCGGGCGATCCCGGTGGCGCAAGGCGAGCGCGCTGAAACCAGGCGTGCTGGTCGGAGGTATGGTTGACGACCAGCTCAATCATGACCTGGAGGCCACGATCGTGGGCGGCGTGGAGGAAGGTCTGAAAATCCTCCAGTGTGCCGTAGCTGGGATGGACGGTCAGGTAGTCGGCGATGTCGTAGCCGTCGTCGCGCAACGGTGAAGCAAAAAACGGCAGCAGCCAGATGCAGGTGATGCCGAGCTCCTGCAAATAATCCAGCTTGCTTAACAGTCCCTGGAAGTCGCCGATGCCGTCATTGTTGGCATCTTCAAACGCTTTGACATGCAGCTCATAAATAATCGCATCTTTAAACCAGAGGGGATCGAGGGCGCTGCCTGGCTGCTTCAACGTGGCGTTCCGAGGGGTATCGTGCATATATCGCGGGGGCTAAACTCCACTTTGATTTTTTCATACTTGGGCTCCACCGGTCGCCGCGGCGACGGCGCCCTGCTACTCGCCGCGACGAACCGGGGAGTTTTTGTAGATTACGCCAAGGGAAGCGCCTCCGCTTCCACATGGAAGATGTGACAGCGCCCCGCCTCCAGATGAATAAAGTTTCGCGCACCGCTCCACTGATAGCGCTGGGCGGTGAGCAGGTCGTGTACATTGAAGGGCTGGTTCGGCTGGATGCCGAGTTCGGCAAGATTGAGATCGACCCATCCAGCATGCGTGTCCTGGTGATGCAGATTCACGACGACGAGAATTACATCTTTTTTCTCGGGGTCGGTCTTGCTGTAGCAGATGAGGAACGGCTGGTCAGTCGGATGAAAGCGAAGGCCACGATTGCTTTGGAGCGCGGGATGCATCCGACGAATTTCGTTGACGCGGGCGATGAAGGTCTTCAGGCTTTGCGGGTCCTCAATATTCCAGTGACGGAGCTGATATTTCTCTGAGTTGAGATATTCTTCGCTGCCCGGCTTGATGGGAGCGTTCTCGCACAGCTCGTACGCGGGGCCGTACATGCCGTAGTTGGAGGAAAGCGTCGCAGCCAGCACGAAGCGGCTGAGGAAGGCTGGACGGCCGCCTTTCTGCAACTCCTCATGCAGAATGTCGGGCGTGTTGGGCCAGAAATTCGGGCGGAAGAATTCGACGACTTTGGTTTGCGTCAATTCTTCCAGATACTCGGTGAGGTCTTGTTTCGTGTTGCGCCAGGTGAAGTAGGTGTAGGACTGTGTGAAACCAAGCTTGGCCAGGCGATACATCACCTTGGGCCGGGTGAAGGCTTCTGCGAGGAAGATGACATCGGGATGCGCGGACTTGACTTCGGCGATCACCCACTTCCAAAAAGGAAAGGATTTGGTGTGCGGATTGTCGACGCGGAAGATGAGGACGCCCTCGTCAATCCAGTAGTCGATGATGCTTTTCAGTTCTGTCCAGAGTGCGCGCCAGTCCTCGGTTTCAAAGTCGAGCGGAAAGATGTCCTGATATTTCTTGGGCGGATTTTCGGCGTACTGGACAGTGCCGTCGGCGCGCTTGCGGAAAAAGCTGGGATGCTGCTGCACGTAGGGATGGTCGGGCGAACATTGAAAGGCGAGGTCGAGGGCGAGTTCCAGACCGTGTTGCTTGGCGGCGGCCATCAGCGAGTGAAGATCGTCGAGCGTACCTAGCCTGGGGTGAATGGCCTTGTGGCCGCCTTCTTCTGAGCCGATGGCCCAGGTGCTACCTACATCCTCCGGTTCGGCCGTCTCAGAATTGTTTTTGCCTTTGCGAAATGCGTGGCCGATGGGATGGATCGGCGGAAGATAGAGCACGTCGAAATTCATGGAGGCAATGTAGGGTAGCCAGGATTCGCAATCCTTGAAGGTGCCATGCTGGTCGGGCGTGGGCGCGCAGGAGCGAGGAAAGATTTCATACCAGGCGGAGAATCCAGCACGCTCGCGACCGACACTGACGCTGAGCTCCTTGGCGTAGCGCGTGGAGTAGGCGTGCTCTGCAAATGTGTGCATCAGCGCTTCGAGCGTGGTATCGACGGAGGCGATGGAGGCTGCATCCTGATCGGTGTCGTTAATTTTTGCGGCGAATTCCTTCAGGGATTTTGCGTCATTTTTTTTCGCGCGCTTGGCAGCGGCGGCGACAAGAGCGCTGCCCGCCATGCGTTCGACGTGGGTTTCCTGATCGGCTTCGATGCGTTTCTTCATATCATTGCGCCAGGTGGAGAAGGTGTCGACCCAACCTTCGACGGTGTAGCGGTACTCGCCTAACTCCATGACCGCAAATTCTGCACGCCAGCGATCGTTGCCCAGGGGTTCCATTGGCATGGCGCGCCAAGCCCGCTCGGTGCTTCTGCGATAGAGAAGCTGCGCCGCGACGGCGTCGTGGCCGTCGGCAAAAACATCTGCTTCCACCAGGACGGTTTCGCCAACGACGCGCTGAATGGCAAATTCACCGCAATCAATCTCCGGCTGCACGCTCTCAATCACAACGCGGCGGCGACCTTCCAACTTGGCTGCAATTGTGTCTCTTGTCTGCTGCTTGCTTTCCATTGCCATCAAAAAATATCACCCTCTGAAAAAGTTTATTACCTAAGACAGAGATGCAGGTTTCGTCGAATCCGTTCTTGATGTCTACTATATTGATTGATTGTCGCGTGTTGTCGCTTGCATCTGGCGCGACATCGTTCGTGGCGACGCGCTTCGTTTCGGAAAGGTCGAGGCGCTGATAGACTGTTAAGGGTCTACCAAACAGGTTAAATCGATCTCGAAGGGTGGTTCAACGAAGCATGGCAACTCACGAAGCCAGCGATAAGAGCAATGCTGGCGCAGCAAAGGTTGAGCCCGCGAAGGGCAAATTAGGCGTCATGGTTGTCGGCATGGGGGCGGTAGCAACCACCTTGGTAGCCGGCGTTGAGGCAGTTCGCAAGGGATTGGCCAAGCCGATCGGTTCCATCACGCAGATGGGGACGGTTCGACTGGGAAAGCGCACCGATGGTCGCACACCGCTGATCAAGGATTTTGTACCGCTGGCGGACTTGAATGATGTCGTTTTTACCGGCTGGGATATTTTCCCGGGCAGCATGTATGAGGCTGCGAGCACTGCCAAGGTTCTGGATAAGGAATTGCTGGATTCGATTCGGCCGTACCTGGAGTCGATCAAGCCGATGCCGGCGGTGTTCGATCAATATTATGTGAAGCGACTGCACGGCACCAACGTAAAGCAGGGCAAGAACAAGCGCGATCTGGCAGAGCAACTGCGCGCCGATATTCGCGAGTTCCGCAAGAAGACAGATCGACAGGTGATGATCTGGTGCGGCTCGACGGAGATTTTTCTGCACCCGTCGGAGGTGCACGATTCGCTTGCAGCGTTTGAAATGGGATTGGAAGCCAACGACGTGAACATTGCGCCCTCACAGATTTACGCGTATGCGGCGTTGACTGAGGGTGTGCCGTTCATCAATGGTGCGCCGAATTTGACGGTCGATCTGCCGGTGATGGTGGAGCTTTCCAAGAAAAACAATGCTCCGATCAGCGGTAAAGATTTCAAGACTGGCCAGACGCTGATGAAGACGGTGCTGGCGCCGGCGTTCAAGGCGCGGATGCTGGGCGTTGCAGGATGGTATTCGACAAATATCCTGGGCAACCGCGACGGAGAAGTACTGGACGATCCTGAGTCGTTCAAGACCAAGGAAGAGTCAAAGCTGGGCGTCCTGGACTACATCCTGCAGCCGAATCTTTACCCTGATTTGTACGCCAATATTTACCACAAGGTTCGCATTAACTATTATCCTCCGCGTGGTGATAATAAAGAGGGTTGGGATAACATTGACATCTTCGGATGGCTGGGGTATCCGATGCAGATCAAGGTGGATTTTCTGTGTCGCGACTCCATTCTGGCGGCCCCGATTGCGTTGGATCTGGTGCTGCTGACGGATCTGGCAAAGCGAAGCGAAGAACTGCGCGGGATTGGGATTCAGGAGTGGCTGAGCTTCTTCTTCAAGTCGCCAATGACGCCGGAGGGCCTGTATCCGGAGCATGATTTGTTCATCCAGTCGATGAAGCTGAAAAACACGCTGCGATATATTCAGGGCGAGGAATTGATTACCCATCTGGGCCTGGAATATTACGATTAATTGCTCGCGCTATTGAAAACGAAGAGGCCGCCGGGAAAATTCCAGCGGCTTTTTTCTTTTTGCGGCGTGAACGTCGAACATGTGTCTGCGGGCCCTCGAATCGGGGCGGGGACGGCGCATACTGTTTGTAGGGCGTGGCGCGGGCACCGCGAGACGGATATTCGAACACGCCACGCTTGCGTTGCAATCATGGAGTTGTTTCGCTTGGCATTGGGAACTCGACAAAATCGGCGAGGTAGGCTGGCGGTCGCGGGAGTGGTATTGCTGCTTGCGAGCACGGCGGTCTGCTTTGCTTCTTCGAAGGAGCAGAAAGAGCCGGCATGCCCAACCACGGCCGCGCCCAATGCGACAACGGGTACTACTTCGAGCGCGGCGACGACGGCCAATACCTCCGACTGCTTGATGCCGGGGGTGAAGGAAGGCAGCGTCAACGATGTGAACGCGGTGGGGCATCGCTCGGTCGGCGGTCGCGGGTTCGGCAACTGGTACTCGGAAAACTCGGAGATGGCGTGGGGCGCGCAAATCGCGCAGCAGGTGATGAAGTCCTCGAAAATTGTGCACGACCCGGTGATTGAGGAGTACGTGAACCGCGTCGCCCAGAACATTGTGAAGAATTCCGATGCCAAGGTGCCGTTCAGGATTCGCGTGATCGATTCCGACGAGGTGAATGCGTTTGCGCTGCCGGGCGGATATTTTTTCGTGAACAGCGGCCTGATTCTGGCGGCGGATAACGAGGCGGAGCTGGCGGGCGTGATGGCGCACGAAATTGCGCACGTGGCGGCGCACCACCAGGCGCGCGAGATGACGCGCATGCATTATGCCGACCTGGGCATGGTGCCGCTGGTAATGTTGACCGGCTACAGCGCGGTGGGCTATGGGATCTACGAGGCCTCTGCATTCGCGGTGCCGCTGACGTTTCTGGAATTTCAGCGGGACTTTGAAGACCAGGCGGACTGGTTGGGCGTGGAATACATGTACGACGCGGGGTACGATCCGCAGCAGCTGATTGCGTTTTTCGAAAAGATTGAAGAGCTGCAGAAGACCAAGCCTGGGCTGATTGCGAAGACGTTTGCGACGCATCCGCAGACACCGGCGCGGGTGGAGCGGACGCAGCACGAAATTGCGACGATACTGCCGCCCCGGCCACAATACATCGTCGATACGTCTGAGTTCCACGCAATCAAGGAGCGGCTATTGCGGATGGAAAACCGGCGACCGGTGAAACCGGGAGCAGGGAAGAATGCGCCGACGCTGCGGCGGGTGGCCGCGGGTCAGGGCGAGGACGCTGGTTCTTCAGGGGACAGCGATGCGCGACCGGTGCTGCACGAAGGGCCAAGCCACTAGGATTTCGCGGCTTTGCGAGCGCGCGGCGGGATTGTTGCGGATTCGGCGGCGCGGCGCGGGCGCTGTTTTGCTGAGATGGAACGGATGATAAGGCGATGTTTGCACGCTGGGTCGAAGGGAACTTTGGCGCGCGTAGCGGCGGCTTGCATCAAGGTGACGACCGCCGGATCGTCGAGCGTGTCGGGCGAGGGCAGGCGAATGTGGCGGACAAGATTGCCTTCCCCCTGCAATATTTTTTTCGGGTCGGGCAAACCTTTCCCTTGCAGGAAACACAACGTGACCCATTGGGGAAACAGCACGATGGAGAAGATGGCTTCTGACGGGCGCTCGGTGGGACTGAAGCCGATGACGAGCGCGTTGTAGTTGTCGTAGACCATTTCGAGCGCGGACGGGTAGCGGGCGCGCATTTTTTTCAGGATGGCCTGGGCGCGGGCGGAAATTTCCGGCGAGAACTTGGCGAGAAATGTTCGAAGCTGCGCGGTCGGGCTTGCGGCAGTTGTCATACGAACCTTCCAGGACTATGCAAATTTGCGGACAATGGCGAGCACGCGGCCCTGAATCGCGACCTGGGCGGCGGGAACAAAAATCGGCTCCATTTCGGAGTTCGCCGGCTGCAGGCGAACCGTGTCGCCCTCCAGATAATAGTGCTTCAGGGTGGTCTCGCTGCCGTCGACCAGCGCCACGACAATTTCTCCCTGGCGCGCGGTCTGCGCTTTTTCGACCAGCACATAATCGCCGTTCATAATATGGTCGTCGCGCATGGACTCGCCGCTGACTTCGAGCGCGAAGACGGCCTTGTTGTCGACAATATCGTTCAGCGAAAGGCTGTCGCGAAACTCCATCGCCTCGATCGGGCGACCGGCGGCAATGCGGCCCATCAGCGGAATATCCTGCATGGTGGCGGGCTTGCGATCGGGCGTCAGGTCGATGGAGCGGCTGCGATTGTGGGCGCGGTTGAGGAGACCCTTCCGTTCCAAATTGGAAATATGTTTGTGAACGGTGGCGAGGGAACTTAGATCGAGCCCGGAGGCAATCTCTTCAAAGGAGGGAGAGTAGCCGCAGCGCTCTACGAAATTCCGAATGAAATCCAGGACCTCTTTTTGACGCTTGGTGATTGCCATGGTGCCTGCAGTGTAGCGAATGAAAGGCGAACTTGCAAGAAAGTTTTTTGAGTAAATTATCGCCGTGACGCCAACTAGTACATGGTGAGTAAGCGGCCTGATTGAGTCGCATCTTGCCGCAGTGAACGCGTGTGGATTTTGGCGCCCTGCGCTGCTGGACACGGCGGGACTAGCGACCTTATTTTGAGAGGCCCCCATCATGCGGTTTTGGTCCCCGTGGCTGATCTGATGAGTTCTTTGCTGAAGTCCATGGGACTCCTTGAGAGGTTAGAAAGGTGGCTACATATTTTGCGGGGACAGCAATGCCGAGGCTCCCAAGGAATTGGACAGCGACGCCGATTAAAGACTCGATCCGACAGCCTAAATACGGGGCCTCCACTATTTCCTGGGTTGATTCTTAGGTCTACGTTATGGACCTCGACCGGGGTCGAATCTCCCGCCGCTGCCGCGCGAAGGAGAACCATAGAATTCCATGCTGAAGCTACGGTGCCTGATGTAGTGATCAGGCCACTCTCGCCAAATGGATAGCCACAAGCGAAGATGTCCTCGGCGTCTCGTGGCCGCGCTACAGACAATGTGACAAACTTTGGCTTTCCTTGCGGCCAGCCGACGGTTCCCGACCCGCCAAATATTTTTTGCGTGCTCGTAAAAGGATTCACATTAGGTCTGATCAGGGCGAGATCGTGAGCAGGATCGGTCGCTACGACTGTAGCAGCGTAGTACATGGTCCCAGCCGCGATTGTTATCCCGCCCTTTTCAATGTTAGGGATTTCGGTGCCGATCCCAATTTCTGCAGGAATCCCTTGAGCCTCTAATACTTGGATGACTTGCTTAATGCCAGGATGGTAAACACCATCTTGGCCACGAAAGCCATCTACCACATGAATGCGGTGACAACATCGCCATTCGAGTTAACGAAAAATCCTGTTCCTGCAATGCAGTAGCGGCCATCTCCGAAGCAGCTCTTCAATTGATCCGGAGCCTTGGGAAAAGGTGTTGTCGGGGTAGAGACTAGCTTGACGTCGACCTTGACCACCGATGGTCGGATGCCATCAATTGCATCTGGCAGTTTGGAATTTGTTTGGGCTCGAACGGTTCCTGTCTGCAGCAAAGCGAGCATAACAATCGCAAACCATCTCATAGCCTTCACCTCAGTCGCAGCTTAATAGCTACGAATTGTATCCCGCTGGGTCGTCTGACGGCGACTCAAATTGTGGGTGGGCCATTCAGGCCGTTGGGCTGTTTAAATGTCCGAAGGATTGGGCGTGGTGTATTTTCGTTAGTACGCTATGGGATGCAAGATGAGAGTGTAGATCACTTGTGAGTTCGAAGAGGAGAAGATGATTGATCACATCATTCTGACGGTCAGCGATGTGGAACGTTCGCTCGCGTTTTATGAGGCGGCGCTGAAGCCACTGAACATCAAATTCTTCCTGCCGTACAAGGGTAAGGACGGACATCCTGACCTGTGGGGATTTGGGGATGGCAAGCGCGCGTACTTCTGGCTCAAGCAAGGGAAGGCCGATCCGGCGGCGATTCATTGGGGCTTCGACGCGGAGAACAACGATAACGTCGATGAGTTCTACAAGGCGGCGATGGCGGCTGGCGCCAGGGACAATATTTCTCCGCGCGCACGGCTGGAATACTATGCCGGATATTATGCGGCGGATGTATTCGACCCGGACGGATATTCGTTTGAGGTTGTATATAAGAGCTGAGGATAAAACCGCGCTGGTAGAATGCACCGCATGATGCGTCCTCGAAATGTACTGTATTGCGTCATCCTTTCTGGCCTCTGCATGCTAACTTTTGCGCAACGGCCTACTGGGCCAAAGGAGTCGTTTATGCCTCATCATGCTCGCGGGACATTCGATGTGAAAGTTCAACCGCTGTCTGCTCCCGACATGGATGGCGTCGCCCGGTTTTCCATCAACAAGACCATCCACGGCGATTTGGAAGCGACCACCAAGGGTGAAATGTTTACTGCGGGCGATCCGAAGGCAGGCAGTGCAGGCTATGTCGCAATCGAGACGGTGAGCGGAAAGTTGGCCGGCAAGAGCGGCAGCTTCGTTCTGCAGCATTTCGCCACGATGGCTGCGAGTGGCCGCGACATGATTGTAAAGATCACTCCCGGTTCAGGCACCGGAGAGCTGAAGGGCATTTCGGGCACATTCAACATCATCATCAAGACGGGAAGCACAGCTACGACCTGGAGTACGAGCTGCCATAACGAAAACCGACGAACCTGATGGAAGGGCCAGCCGCGAAAATCTCGCCCAATCGTCGAGACCGCGACACAGAAAAGCCCGGAGGTGGGAATATCCGGGCCTTTATTGTTTTGCGACGCTTACGTTTGGCGAATTCTACTCGGCTGCGATCAGGATCTGGCCGTAGCTTTGGTGCAGCCTTGCCACTTCCGCTGGAATTCTCTTTTCGAGTTTGGAAGTGGGAAAATTGATGCTCATCGCAGCAGATTCGCACTGAACACCCCGCATAAAATACTGGCCGCCGCGTTTGTCGAAACTCAGCGCGCATCCCTTCGACGGGCTGCCGTTTTCGGATGCCAGAGTCAATACCACAGGGGTGCCTTTGCTGCTCAGAATTTGAATGGTGCCGTCCTTTGCCCGAGCCACTGAATAGGTGCCTGCCGGAAGCTGTTTGTTTCCGACCGTAAAGTCGAAGGGCACCGTGGCGTGGACTTGTCTGGATTGCATTTGCGCAAACGCGCTGCCGACGCCGAGAATGCTTGCGAGTGTGAAGAACGCTACGACTGTAATCCGTTTCATGATGTTGTCTCCTGTTGAATGTGGGTGCCGGTTTTGCTCTTCCCAACCGCCACGTTGAGGCGACACTAGACTCGGGTCACATCTATCGCAATGCATGGAAGGTGGATTGAAAATTGAAGGTAGGTCAAAATAAAGTCAATCGCTAAGTGCCTGATGCAACGAAGGTTTGGACGGGTTTCGGCAGAAGGAATAGAATCCCGGCAATGCCGCGCCACGCCTGTTGCGCGGCCGTCTGAGGCATCTGAGGCAACCGTCTTGGCAGATTCGGCTCAATCACCGCAGCAGCGAGTGAGGTTCGGCCCTTACGAAGTCGATCTTCGGGCGGGAGAACTGTGGAAGGCGGGGCGAAAGCGCAAGCTCACTGGCCAGCCGTTCCTGGTTCTGGCGATTTTGCTGGAGCGGCCCGGCGAGGTGGTCAGCCGGGAGGAATTGCAGAAGCGGCTATGGCCGGACACCTTTGTCGACGTCGACCACAACCTGAATACCGCGATCAACAAAATACGCGAAGCGCTGAACGATTCCTCGGAGCGCCCGCAGTTTGTTGAGACGCTCTCTCGCCGAGGTTATCGATTCATCGCTCCGGTGGAAATCGTGCTGCCCGCCGTGCCGTCAGTTCCGAACGGAGCGGCACTTGCATCCAGCATCACTTCCGAAAACGGCCCGATCGCCACGCACGTACAGGAAATCGCACCGGTACTGGCGGTGGCCGCTCCTGAGACGGCGCGGCTGCAAGTTCCTCGCTCGAAATTTCTCAAGCAATGGCGTTTGGCGGGATTGTCGGCGATTGCCGTTGCGGCTCTGGTGGTTTTGTATCTTTTGCGGCCAACGGTACCGCCTCCGCGTGTGACTGGAATAAGGCAACTCACGCACGATGAAACCCCAAAGCTTTTTTTTGGACCCTCCGCGACGCCACTGGCCATGTTCACGGATGGGACACGAGTCTATTTCGGAGAATTGGATCCTTCGCATCTCAAGGTGATGCAGGTCTCCACCTTTGGAGGCGAGTCGGAGAGGGTACCGGTCCCTTTCGAGTTTGTGGGGCTAACCGACCTCTCCGTGTCGCAATCGAAACTGCTGCTGCAAACCCCGATCAACGTAAGCGCGACCCTGGGAGGACTGTGGACGATGCCGTTGCCGGCCGGCCAGCCGCAGAGCAATGGGAAACTTGAAGTCTACGATGCGGCATGGAGTCCGGATGGAGATTGGATCTACTACACGATTGGATCCGATCTTTGGGTGTCGCGCACCGATGAAAGCCAACAGCGGAAGATTCTCAGCGAGACAGGTCTGCTGAACTGGATTCGTTTTTCGCACGACGGAGAGCGGATTCGATTCAGCGCTTTTGACCAGACACATAACACGAACGCGCTGTGGGAAGCGAGCATCGACGGAAGTCACTTGCGGCCTGTGCTGCCGGGATGGAATGCGTGCTGCGGCTCCTGGACCCCGGACGGGAAGTACTTCGTATTTGCCTCGATGCGGGGCGGCAGCTGGAATCTTTGGGCGATGCGGGAAAAGCGGGAGTGGTGGCGGAAGACAGATTCGGAGCCGGTGCGGCTGACCGTCGGGCAGATGAGCTCGATTAGCCCGCTGCCCAGCACCGACGGGAAAACAATCTTTTTCATCGGTTCTACCCCGCGCGGTGAGCTGGTCCGCTACGACTTGCAGAAGCGGCTGTTCGTACCGTATCTACCGGGGCTCTCCGCGAACGGTCTGGCCTTCTCGCGCGATGGATCGAGGGTGGCGTGGACCACGGTGCCGGAGGGCTCGCTATGGCAAAGCAAGGCGGACGGCTCCGATCGTCACCAGCTGACCTTCCCGCCCATGCAGGCCTCGTTGCCGCGCTGGTCGCCAGATGGGACGCGGATTGCATTCGCTGCGCAGGAGCCGGGGAAGCCTTCGAAGATCTACATTGTGCCGGCAGTAGGAGGCATTGCAGAGAAGGTAACGGCGGGCGAGGCGGGCGACACCGACCCTTCCTGGTCCCCGGACGGCGATGCGTTAGCCTTTGGTGCAACCTTTCTGAAGGATGCCAGCATGGAGAACCATCCGATTCGGATTGTTGACCTGAGAAGCCACGCGGTCACGGCGCTGCCCGATTCGAGCCGCTACTTTTCCCCACGCTGGTCGCCCGACGGTCGCTGGCTGGTGGCGCTCGACGACGAGACATTTGCGCTGGAACTGTATAACTTCACGACTCGGAAATGGGAGCAACTAACGAATCTGGTTGCCGTCTATCCGAACTGGACTTCCGATAGCCGATGCGTTTTGTTCAACTCGCCGGGCCCCCCATCCCCGGCACAACAGCCGTATTACCGGATGTGCCTTTTGGACCGGAAACCGCAGTTGCTGGTGAATTTGGGGGAAGGCGGGTCGCTGGTGTCGGGCACCTTCAACTTCTGGACCGGGGTAACACCCGACGGCTCGATTTTGGGCATACGGAATATCAGCACCGAAGAGGTGTACGCCCTCGACACGCAATTTCCTAAGTGACGACAGTAAATTCCTAAGTAACTCCGCCTTCAGGTGCCCCCATCAAGCCTCTTCTGGCGCAGAGTCGCAGCCGCGACCCGGTTCGCTCGGGAATGTGGGGTATTGCGATCAAGGAGAGGAGAAGGGTGATTCATCACATGATTCTGACGGCCAGCGACGTGGAACCTTCGCTGGCCTTTTATGAGGCGGCGCTGAAGCCACTGAACCCGGATTTCTTTCGCATCGATAGACATCCACACTTCTGCAGGATTTTGAAAACAATTTCGCGTGGTTGATTCCCGCAATGGGAGGAGCGGGGAAGTGTGTGCCGAATTGATTTTCGGCGCAGACAGAACGCACTTCTTCCGTTGAATTTCAATTGCTGCGAGCGCAACTCTAGACAGACAGTAAGGGCGTGAAGATGTGGACGCCTTTGCCCGTCTCCACAGAGAGTGAGCAGGCAGATGGCAACCTCCCCCCGGTTCCAGGATTCCGCAAGCTTCCGTACAAGTTCCCTTGAGTGTGTTGCCAGCGCTCGACTGGGCGCCGCTGCCGTCCCCGGAAAAACAACCGCGTGGGACGGCAGCGACGGCTCTTGCAGCGACCCAGGCGGCGTGGGATCGGGAGCTGGTGCTGCTGGAGCACATGCCGCTGGTGCGGATGGTGGCGTACCGCATTCTGCAGCGACTGCCGCAATCGGTGGAACTGGACGATCTGGTGAGTGCGGGTGTCGTCGGGCTGATTGACGCGCACAACAAATTTGATCCGAGTAAAAAAGTTCTGTTTCGCAGCTATGCGGCGGTGCGGATACGGGGAGCCATCCTGGACAGTTTGCGGGGGATGGATTGGGCTCCGCGCGAAATACGCCGCAAGGCACGCGAAATGGAAGAGACGACGCAGCGCCTGACCCAGCGCATGGGGCGGAAACCGCAGCAGAGTGAAGTTGCGGCCGAACTGGGGATGGCGTTCGCGTCGTTTCAGCAACTGTTGCTAACGGTGAAGTGGCTGGAAGTTGGCAGTTTGCAGGCGCCGATTTGCGAGGGTTCGGCGGAAGAGGAGATGGTTTATCTCGAGGCCAATCCGGAAGACAATCCGCTGCACCAATGCATGCGCAGCGAGCGGGCGGCGAGATTATCGGAAGTAGTGGCGGCGCTGCCGGAGCGGGAACAGCGGGTGCTGCAGATGTATTACGTGGAAGAGATGACGCTGAAGGAGATCGGTCTGGTGCTGGGGTTGGTGGAGTCACGAGTGTCGCAGATTCGCACGGCTGTGCTGGAAATTTTGCGGGCGCGACTAGAGCGTGATGCAACGTTTCGTTGATTTAGTTGGTTGCGAGGGCTTGCATCACAGAAGCTTCATGCGCCATCTGGCGTTTGCGTTCCAATTTATAGCGCAGCGTGATCAGCATCACGCCCCACACAAACCAGCCCGCCAGATTCCACAAGACCGCGGGCCACATGCTGGGATCGAGGCCGGAGTTAGCGCCGCCGCCGATGACGGGCGAGGGATGCTGGGTGCGCCACCATCGAATCGACATATACACAACGGGAACATCGATGGCGGCGAAGATGGAAAGCACGGCGGCTAGGGTCTGCGTCTGTCCTCCCGCGGTGAAGCGGCGCAGCAGCAGATAGCTGACGTAGATGAGCCACAACATCAGGAAGCTGGTGAGGCGCTCATCCCAGGTCCACCAGATACCCCAGACGGGGCGTGCCCACAACATGCCGGTGGCCAGGCCGATGCTGCAGAAGATGAGCGTCATCTCCGCGGAAGCGAGAGCGAGAGCGTCGGCAGCCTGGGCGCGCGGCGGATTGGAATTCCTGGCCGCAAGAAAGACCAGCGAGGCGATGAAGTTGACGTAAGGGAACAACAGCGCCATGATGGCGGACGGGAAATGGTAGTAGAAGATGCGCTGGATTTCGCCCATGGTGGCTTCTGTGGGTGCGACCCAAATCGCCTGGTACAAGCCGACGGACAACAGAACCAGTGCCAGCGGCAATCCGATCAACAGGGGTTTTTTCATGGCGAGAATCAGGTCTCTACCGCTGGGCGTCGTTCTACTACCTGCTACAAACTTTCTATGTCTGTCCGGATGGTTTCCGAAAGTCTACTACAGTACCGATACGGCCGAAGCCATCCCAGTACGACTTATCGGGGCTGCGCCATGCTGGCTGTTTGCTTCGGTTTTTCGCCCGGTTTTGCAGGGGCATACTTAGAGGCGCACTTAGCCTGAATTTGGCTAGCGTGAAACACGCCATCGCGTCCATACATGCCGACGGCGAGCGCCTGCGCATCGTCTTTAAATGTATCGGGCGGAGGATCGCCGCCGGTGTAGTTGACCCGGAGTTTGCGGCCCTGCTCCACCAGAACGAACTGTGCGTGGGCGCCATCGCGCTGGATCGAGCCCGGCTCGACATTGCCGGCAACCCGCAGGTGACGGGAGTAGGCGCGATTGCCCATGGACTGCAATTCCTGAATCGTGACGTAATAACTCTTGTTGGCGCGGACGCCGGTTACGGCCAGGTACAAGATGGTGCCAACAATGACCACAGTGGCGATCGTAACGCGGACGCCGACGGAATTTTTCTGCACTGAAAATCTCCTGCACATCAACTGCGAGACTACCCTCCAGTATGCGCCAAAAAGCAATCAAATGAACAGCGACCATGCGCGTCTGGAGTGACCGGTATCACTGCGCGCGGTGACTCTCAAAGATAATACGAGAAATGGCGCGGGAAAGCGCCGAACGAGGCCGGAAGCTTGCGGTACTCATGCCGGCGGGCGTTGCGTATGGATCCAGTCGGTCGACCCCTGTCCCGTGATTACACCCTAGCGGGAGGGAATGTATCATCGCGGGTAGGTAAAGCCAGAGGGGGGACTGCGTATGGTCAGGGAAGCAAAAGTCCACACCACGGTTTTGGTTGCTCAAGGGATTTTGATGATCGCACTGGGCCTCGCGTTATTTTGGGTGAGATCCACCATGACCAACATTGTTTTTGAAGCGACGGGCTGCGTTGTGGCGGTCTTGTTGACGGCAGCCGGCCTGTTGTTGATTGGCGTGATCGATGGCATCGGCGGCCTGGCGCTGCATCACGGGCATCGGCGGGAGCTGCACTTCTATTTATTTTTGGCGGCAGTGGCCATGGGCGCGGGATTGTTTTTCTGGATCAGCCCCTGGGGGTCGGTGCAGTTGCTGGCGGTACTTGCCGGACTGCAGGCATTGATCTGGGGCGGATGGGACCTGCGCCTCGCATCGCATCTGCGAGATCATCCGCGGGAAAGAAAGGCGCTGCGGGTACTGGGGGCAATCACCTTAGCACTTGGAGTTCTGCTGGTGATTGGAATGGAATTTACCAGCCGAGGCGCCCTGTTCCTCCTGGCAGCCTATGTGACCTACATCGGCGTTCATATTCTGTTGATCGGCATCTATATTTATCGTCCGTGGAAGAACATCCTGCCTGCCGGCAAGCATATTGATCCTTTACAGGAAACCAAACTGATCTAGAAGCTCCCTGGCGAAGCGGTTGATAAGATATGGATCGACCAACGCTTCGCCAGGAGAGTGCCCTCGTGCTTCGCGATCATACTGCAGTGATTACCGGCGCCACGTCCGGCATTGGACTGGGATTGGCGGAGGCGTTTGCCGCGGCGGGATGCCGAATTGCCATAAATGGAATTGCGACTGCGCAGGAGGCGGGTGCGCTGGTAGCTCGTCTGCAGCGGCAGGGAACAGAGGTGCTGTTCCATGCCGCAGATTTGGCCGATCCGAAAGCATGCGTCGAGCTGATAGAAGCCGCGCAAAAGCGATTTGGTGATGTCGACATCCTGATCAACAATGCTGGAGTGCAATACGTCGCGCCGATCGAAAAATTTCCTGTGGATCGATGGGATGCCATTCTTGCGATCAATCTTTCGGCCGCATTTCACACCATTCGCGCCGTGCTACCGGCGATGCAAAAACGCGGTTGGGGTCGAATCATCAACATGGCTTCCGCGCACGGGCATGTCGCCTCCATTCATAAAGCGGCATACGTGACAGCCAAGCACGGCTTAGTGGGATTGACGAAAGTAGTCGCGCTGGAAAATGCCACGCGAGGAATTACGTGCAACGCAATTTGCCCGGGATTTGTTTTGACCCCGCTGGTCGAGCAGCAGATTGAGGATCGTGCGCGGCAGAGTGGAACCACAAAGGAAGAGGCCGCGCGTGAGCTGCTGCGCGAAAAGCAGCCGACTGAAAAGTTCACGACGGTGGAGGATATTGCGGCGCTGGCGATGTTTCTTTGCTCACCTGTGGCGTCGAACATTACCGGCGCATCGATGCCGATCGATGGCGGCTGGACGGCGCAGTAGAGCTCTTTGCGTTAGCCTAGTGTGCTGGACCATCCGAGGACTGCAATCGCCAGCAGGGTAACGATCAAGCCAAGACCCATCCATTGACGATCCCGCAGACGAGTCAACTTCCATTCGCCGGCAAGAAAGCCGCAGGCGTTCACCGTGATCAAGCCGGCCATCAAGGTGAGCGGCCACCCGATCGACGGACCCAGCTTGCCGAGTTTGGGCGAGGCAAATCCATATAGATAAGTGTGGCCGCCCCAGATGAGTCCCATGCCGATGGTCAGCGCGTAGAGTCGGGCGGAACCTTTGGCCAGATAGCGGCGCCAGGTGCCATTTTTCGTCATCAAGTATCCACAGAAGACAAGGCTGGGGATGGATCCGCAGGTGAGCATGAGCAGCCAGATCAAATTGGTTCCGGTGAAGCTAGTGTGTCCCATGCGAACCGCGGTTTCGCGAATTGGCTGCCCCAGACTGTATCCGATATTGAAGACAGCGGAGAGAAGGCCCGAGCCGATGCACAGCAGAAGGCCGACGGCGAAGGGGCGGGCGTGACCCACCATATTGCCGCGAACTTGTTGGGTGTTGCCTTGCTGGCTCTTCTCCCTGCGAAAACCGGCGTAGCCAAAACATGCGATGCCGGCAATGCCGATGAAAGTACCCGCCATGATGGCCAGACCCTGCGCGCGAAATAGACGCTCCGGGGCCAGCACAAGGATGGGAAGAACCGAGCCAAACGATGCGCTGATGGCAAGCGCCAGCGTATTGCCCATGGAAATCCCGATCGCGGCCACGCCCTGGCCGAACATGATGGCACCGAAACCCCATGCAAATCCGAGGAGGCACGCGAATAGAATTGCGTGTGGCGGCGACGCATTCAGAATTTGCATAAATCCCGGCATGCTGAGCAGCACGATGGCGATGGGCATCAGGACGCAGGGGACCAGCATTACAATAGCCCAGACATTTTCCCACGGCCATTGCCCCAGATATCGCATGGGCAGCGTGAAGATGCCATTCATAATGCCTGAGACAATGGCGCAGGCAATGCCAAACACCAAAATAGACTCGGAAAAGTGCATGAATTCCTATTTCCAGTTCAATGACGAGAGAGTAGCGAGCCAGCGCTTTTCGGATGAATCATTCGACTTCCCGGCCCCCGACGTACACTGCTCGAATGTCAAGCGCATTCGCGGCAGGTTGCTGCGGCACCCAATCGAACAGAACCAGATCGGCTAGCGCGCCAATGTGCAGGATTCCATTGCGACCGACAAAGTGGCCCGGATTTTCTGTCGCCATTTGGATTGCGCCGCCGAGGGAGACGCCGTCGATGGAAGCGGCATGCGCGATGCCGACCGGCATTGGGCGATATGCGCCGGCAAGAAAGCCGCCGCCGGAGGCGCTGATGACGCGGCCGTCGGGCGTCACCTCCACTGCGCCACCGACGTGTGCCTGATAGACGCCGATGGGCATGCCGCCGAGCGATACAACATCCGAGACGAGAATGCTGCGATGGATACCTTTGGCGCGCAACATTGACTTGAGTGTATCGGTCGGAAGATGATGGCCGTCGGCAATAAAGGTGGCGGCGAGGCGATCTTCGGCAAGCTGTGCCCACAGCAAGTTCGGGTGACGCGGAAGTGGACTGCCCAGTCCATTTCCGAGATGGGTGGAGAGAGTTGCGCCGGCATCGGCGGCTGCATGGATCTGCGCCGGCGTTGCATGGCTGTGGCCGATGGCAACGACGATTTCTTTTTCAGCAAGCGCGGAAATGAAGGCGAGAGCGGCATCGTCGTGAGGCGACACCGTGACCATCCCGACTAGATCATCGCACGCCGCTTGCCAGCGCTCAAATTCGGAGAGACTTGCTGGACGGACGTATTCGCAATCGTGGGCGCCGCGTGGACCGTCATTCGGGGAAATGAAGGGGCCTTCCACATGCACAAAGGGAATGGCATGGGCAATCATTGGATCGGCGCATCTTGCGTCGGCGATGGCCCTCAGCGCGTGAACTATTTTTTCTTCGGACGCTGTGATGACCGTGGGAAGAAATGTTGTCACTCCCAGCGCGTGCATTTTTTTCGTCAGAGAGAGAATGACGTCGGGATCGATGTCATCGGCATTGACATCACTGCCAAGGTAGCCATTCACCTGTAGATCGATGAAGCCGGGCGAAAGCCAGGGAGTCTCCTCAATAGGACTGGGTATGATGGCGCGAATGCGGCCGTTCTCAATGATGAGTTCGAGCACATTGCCGCTGGATGGATCGCGTCCGGTGATCGATCGTGATTTCATCGTGACCTCATAACACCGACTGCATCAACTGCATGATCAGCATGGCACCGCGCGGAAGGTGGAAGGGATCTTTCACCGGCAGCGCGATGACCTCGGTGGTGGGCGTGCCCTCGCGAGTGAGACGCTGCATCCAATCTCCACCATTTGGCGCGGGAAAGTGCGACCAGGCCCATTCGGCGATTCGCTGGTACCATTCCAGGCACCACGATTCGCCGGTGAGCTCGTGCGAAAGCAGTGTCGCATAGAGCGCCTCGACATGCGGCCACCACAGTTTCTTGTCGGAGTGAGGCAGGTAAGGAGCGTGACCCTCGATATCGCGCGACAGATAAATGCCGCCGTACTCTTGATCCCAACCAAGTTCCAGATGCCAACGAATCACTTCCGCAGCGCGCTGGATCATGGCCTGGTCTCCGCGACGACGGGCGACATGCAGGACGAACCACATTGACTCGATGGCGTGGCCGGGCATGACAAAGGTTCCAGCAGGGTGCGGCAGTTCGTTATATTCGGTCGTCAGGAATTCCAGCAGAACATTTTTGTCTGGTTGGACAAAGTGGTTCATAATGCGGGACACATAGTCGTCGAGCTGCGCTTCCAGCCGAGTATCACCGGTGGTCAGGATCATCTCGTTGATGGTTTCCGTCATGATCATTGGAATACCATGATTCTTCCATCCAAGCGGCAGGGGATAAGGTGCGGTCTCGCGAAAGTCCGGCTCGTCTACGCGCCGACAAACTCGTTCCAAAGTCTCGCGGGCGATCGAGAGCAATTGTCGGTCTTGAATGGCACGATAGTATTCGCTGAAACCGTAAAGAACGAAGCAGTCGGTGTAGATGCTGGTGGCGCCTTCGATTTCGCGGCCCTGCTGATCGGTGTGGTAGATCCATCGGCCCTGCTTGTCGCGACCATGCTCCAGCAGAAAGCGGATGGAATTTTCCGCAGCGGCCAGAAATTCCGGGCGCTTCTCGACACGATTATAGATAGCAGCAAAGGTCCATACGGAGCGGGCCTGCGACCAGAGAAATTTGTCTCCGCTGATCACGGAACCATCGTCCCGGATGCAGGAAAGGACGCCGCCATATTTCCAGTCGATCCCATGATTCAGCCAGAAGGGGATGACGCTCTCGAGCAGCAGGGTTTTGTACTGCGCGTAGACTTGCTTGCGATCCAGGGTGAAGGAGTTCATCGCGTGGCAGCTACCATTGCGCGTCGACGCCGGGCGAAATGATGTCTGCCAGTGCGCGACCCGTGAGGCTGGTGGCGGTGTTGAACGCGTTGGCCTTGTCTTTCGGGCCGTAGTCGGCGCCATCATTCAGAAGCCCATACGATTTGCCGTTGGCGGGAACGATAATGAACGCGTCAAACCGCTTGACCGCCGTTAGAATGCGAGGATCGCGGTCGACATGGTTGTAATACCAGGTCAGGTAATTGATGATGCCGGGGCTGCGGGTGCGGTCCCAGCTTTTTTGACCGAGCTTCGACCATGTTCCGTCGGGAAGCTGCGTCCGCAGTAAAAACTCAATGTTCGGCTTGACAGTTTTGCCGATCCAGGTTTTCCAGGCGGGCTTGTCACAGTAGAGATCGAAGGAGATCACGCCTTCTCCTACGTAGGCTGAGGTGCCGTAGGTGCTGTCGGTCCACAACTGATAGTCGTTTTTGGGATCGCCGCGCTTCGCCCAGTCCGCGCCTTCTTCGGCGAGGATGTAGGGAATGTTGCCGTCGCTGCGCGTGGTGGAAAATACCCACTTCAACGCGCGATAGGAAATTTCGCGATATTTGTCCTGCTTTGTCTGGTGATACATCCAGGTAAAGATTGTTGCGCCGGTAAGCGCCGACGAGAGTGTGTATTGATCGCGAATGGGGTCGGTGGGCACGCCGTTTTTGATCTGTTTCCAACCGGTGCCGAATGCACCACTGGGGAGGATCATGCCGTCGTGCTGCAGCGAGTTGGTATAGCGCTCGACGGCGTCGAAATATTTCTTCTGACGTGCGGGGTCCACATGTTTGTAGAGGACGATGAAGAGGCCAAGCGCGCTTCCCGTATCCGCGAGATAGATGGGTCCGTAGCCGGTAGCCCAGAAGCCGCTGGGCATTTGCTTCGACAGCAGATAGTCGCCGTAGGCGATGGCAGTGTCAAGATAGCGGCGATCGCCGAAAACCTCATATCCCGCGACCAGGTCGCGCATGTAATAGCCACCGACGTAAATGGTAGGGAAGGTGCTTTTTTTCCTGACGATATAGTCGCAGATGCTTTTGAAGGTCTGCCGCGTGACGGTGCAGTGTGCATCGGCGCAAAACGGCGATGTCGACTGGGCCACCCCGGACGCGATGAACAGGGGGGTGAAAAACAGCAGGCCCAACTGGATGAGAGAGCGGCGGAACAGTCCGTGGCGCATCGTTCGGATCTCCTGACGAAAATGGGTGCAGCCTTGCGAGGAGCTAGTACGTCAGCACCTATTCGAAGCAACGTAACGAAGTGCTACAAAACGTAATATATAGGCTAGGCCATGCAAATTAAATAGAAAGCTTGCGATGCGCGTCGCGACTGAACATCTTCACGGAGTGGAGCGATCGATGGTAATTGCTCGAGCCTGCCGGCAGGATTCGTAGATGCTGATGACCGCTCCGAGCGCGCGATATCCCTCGACAGCGGAAACCAGCGGGGCCCGGCCGGTGGCGCACGCGTCGCCGAAGTCGAGGAATTGACGTTCGAGTGTCAGCGTGGAAATCGCCATAGGATCGGAAGCGCCAGAGGCCATCGCGTGATCAAGGGGCGCTGGATCGCCGGTGTCATCTTGTACGTCCCAGCGAGTCAACTTGTCACCGATGACGATGGCGGATCCCTTAGTTCCGTGAATCTCAATTCGCTCCGGGTAACCGGGCCATAAGGCGGTGGAGGCCTGCAGCACTCCAGTGGCGCCATTTGCATAGGTGAGCAGCGCGTTCACCACATCTTCCGATTCGATCGGATGCGCTGCGCCTAACTGCCACGCGGCCGATACGCGATCGATGGGGCCCATCAAATATAAGAGCACGTCGAGTTGATGGATCGCTTGATTGATGAGCGCGCCGCCGCCTTCTCCCGCCCAGCTGCCTTTGATGGGGCGGCTGTAGTATTCCGCGGAGCGATACCACTTGACGTATGCGTCGGCCTGAATGATTTTTCCCAGGCGTCCATCGGCGATGGCTTGCTTGAGGAATTTTGTTGAATCGTCGAAGCGGTGCTGGCTGACGACGCCGAGCTGGATGCCCCCGTTGCTCGCGTCTTTCATCATTTTGCGCGCGGTGTCAAGGTCGGTGGCAATGGGCTTTTCGACGAGGACATGCTTTTTTAATTTTGCACACAGCTCAACAGCAGGAAGACGAAAACCGGGCAGGGTGCAGATATCGACAAGGTCAACGCGAGGATGACGGATGAGCTCTCCGTAGTTCGAAACAAACTCTGCTCCCGTGGCTTCGGCGAAGGCGCGACCTTTTGCCGCAGTGGTGTTGGTGCAGACCGTCAGTTCATACCCGATGTTTCGATAGGCCTGCGCGTGCTTGTGCGACATTGCGCCGGTGCCGATGATGCCTACTCGCAACGGATGTCTCCTTGCAGGGTTGATGTGAACATCTTTTATAGCGAGCCAAAAGCAAAGGTGACGAGTGATTCCTACCCTAAAATAATGTCAGAAAAGCGGAATTCCTCCAAGGATCGAGACTTATTCTAACGGGGGGTATTTTCGGGAGAAATGGAATGTTTGATCTTGCAAGCCTGGAAGCAGCGGCGGCGCTGATCTATCGCAACTTTCCTGCAACGCCGCAATATGCTTGGCCGCTGCTGGCGGCACGAACTGGTTGCGAGGTCTGGGTGAAACATGAAAACTTCACTCCCACTGGAGCCTTCAAAGTGCGCGGTGGCCTGACCTATGTTGAGACGTTGTTGCGCACAGACCCAAGACCTTCCGGCATCATCAGCGCGACGCGCGGAAATCACGGGCAAAGCCTGGCGTTTGCCGGGCGTAGCGAAGGCCTGCCGGTCACCGTTGTGGTGCCCTGCGGCAATTCGCTGGAGAAAAACGCGGCGATGCGTGCGTTCGGAGCGGAACTGATTGAGTATGGCCGCGACTTCGATGAAGCCCGGATCGAAGCGCAGCGACTTGCGAGTAGCCGCGGGTTGCACATGGTTCCGTCCTTCCATGTCGAGTTGGTTCGTGGAGTGGCGACGTACGCTATGGAGCTCTTCCAGGAAGTTGCAAATCTGCACGCACTTTACGTGCCGATCGGATTAGGTTCGGGTATCTGTGGCGCCATTCAGGTCCGCGATCTGCTTGGATTGCGCACCGAGATTATCGGTGTTGTTTCGGATAAGGCGGATGCCTATGCGCGGAGCTTTGAGGAGGGGAAAATCGTGACAACCGAATCGGCGGATACGATTGCCGATGGGATGGCTTGCCGGATTCCTGCGCCGGAGGCATTGCACATCATCCGCCGCGGTGCTGCCAGAATCGTTCGAGTGTCAGACGAGGAGATCAAAGCAGCTTGCTGCGCTTTCCACGAGGACACTCACAATACGGCGGAAGGGGCCGGAGCAGCTGCGCTGGCTGCCTTGATGCAAGAGCAGAAAGTGCAGCGTGGCCGTCGCGTTGCAGTGATCTTGAGTGGGAGTAACATCGATCGATCGCTCTATGCTGGTGTTCTGACTGAGAGCATGTAGCCGCTCGTACGCCGCGCGTTCAAACAGTGATATTCGCGCAAGCAATCGCGCGTGCAGTGTGAGCTACGGAGAAACCACGTCTCTTTGGCGACGTTCACAAGAAACGACCAGAGTCCTAGCGAAGCCATTCATCTAGATGCTGCGCGACAAATGCATCGTCGTTCAGCTGTGGATAGGCGCGATAGACCCGATCGATCTCTTCGCTCTGGCCCGGAGACATGCTTTCATTCGGATCGAGGCACCAGATACCCTCGAGCAGACCCTGGCGGCGCAGCACCTCGTGAATACCAGCGATGCAACCCGCAAACGTATTGGCCGCGTCAAAAAAGGCCGCGTTGGCATCGGTAATTTGCTGGGAAAGCGTGAGGTGATCGGCGGCGATGGGACCGCGCGATTGTTTTGCGAACTCCAGATGCGCGACGGCTGTTTTGGTCCAGACGGCCCAGTGACCCAGCAGACCGCCGACGATGCGAGCGCTGTTGCCGCCGAAATTAAATTCCGTCAGTAGATCGATCAGGATGTTGTCGTCGTTGCCGGTATACAGCGCGATCTCGTTTTCGCGGCCGGCGTCGAGCACGGCACGAATCACGTCGATGGTTTGATAGCGATTGAAAGGCGCCATTTTGATGGCAACGATATTTTCAATCTCTACAAATTTGCGCCAGAATCGATAGGGAAAAATCTGGCCGCCGGCGAGCGGCTGCAGATAGAAACCGACGATGGGCAGAATGGAAGCGATGGTTTTGGCGCGATCGAGCTGTTCTTGCAGAGAGAGAGAGTGCAGGCCGCCCATGCTGAGCAGCGCAGCATCGTAGCCCAGCGAGCGGACTAGCTCGGCTTCAGTGACAGCGGCGGTGAGAGGGCCGCAGACGCCGGCGATCTTTACCATCTCGGAGCCGCAAACTTCTTCCGCGGCTAGTTCGAGAACCGGCGGCAGCAGTCCTACATTGCGAATTGCGAATTGGGTGGTGTGTACGCCAACGGCGACGCCACCGGCCCCCGCGGCGCGGTAGTATCGCGTGAGCGCGCGCTGACGGCGCTCATCCAGCTTGCGCTCGCTGGTGAGTGCGAGCGGGTGAGCAGGAATGACAAGGCCGCTTTTCAATTTTTCTCGTAGGGTCATCAGTATTTTCCGTCTCGCGTCTGAAAATGTGTGGGTTTATTTAGGCTTCTTTTACCGGCTGCGATCCAGCTGGCGGTCCACGCAATCATCTGATTCGGAGTGACAGTGGGGTAGCCGAATAGTTGATGCTGTTTCGCTGCGTTGCTGAGGTATGCGGAGTTGGTTTCTTCGCCGACGAAAATGGGCTCGCATCCGAAGTGCTTGCCAAACTCTTCTGCAATCCAGCGAATGCTGAGAGTTTCGGGACCGGTGAGATTCAAGATAAACGGCGGCGACTGGCAATACTCAAAGGTACGAAAGCAGACAGAATTGGCGTCGCGCTGCCAGATCGCATTCAGGGCGGGGGTGCGGATGTCGAGCGGCTGGCGTTGAAACACGGCGGTGCCAATGTCCGAGAGCACGCCATAGCGAAGGTCGACAGCGTAGTTGAGGCGGAGCAGGGTGACGGGGGTGCCCCAACGATGCGAACCATATTCAAAGATGCGCTCGCGGCCGAGAACGGATTGGGCGTACTCTCCGCGAGCATCTGCGGGTGTCTCTTCGGTCGCGCCGCCAAGATGCAGCGGGCGAAGCGGGTAGACATTCCCGCTGGAAAAGCACACGATGCGCGAATTGCGATAGCGACTGGCGACGAGCGCGGGAAGCTGTGTATTCATCGCCCAGCTGAGATATTCGGCCCCAGTGGTGCCGAATTTTCGCGCCGCCATAAAAATAACGTTGGGCACATCCGGCAAGCGATCGAGTGCGCCGTCATCGAGAAGATCAGCTGTGATAGTTTCAATTCCATCCGCCTGCAGTGCCACGGGCAGCGCCTGATCAGTAAAGCGCGCGACGGCGATGATCTTTTTCTGGACGCCGGCTTCATCGATGGCCCGTTGCATCAGCCGAGCCAGGCTGGGTCCCATTTTTCCGCCGACACCGAGAACGAGGATGTCGCCTTGCAGTGCCCGCATGGCAGCGACGTCATCCGGCGATGGCTGGGACAATTTGTCTTCCAACTGCTCTTCGGTGTCGATCGGCATAAACATTTAACCTCAGGTTATTTTAGGACACGGGACGGAGCGGCCGAACTCGAAAACTGATTGGCGAGGTTGCTGAGAAAATTGCCGATCGTTGCGCGCCAGGCCCATAGCGCATATACGGGCTGATTCGACGATCCCGTGATGGTCGCCTGCTGCTTGGGCGCGGTGGCCTCGTTATATATCTGGGCCGCGCCGGAGGCATAACTGGTCATGACGGGAGTGGAGAGAATGAGCTTTTGCATTTTGAGCACGGGCACGATGCCCGAGATATCGAACCGATCCTGAAAGACTAACCACATCGGCAGCAGGTGGATGTGTTGCTCGCGCTTGATTTCTGTTGCAAGTGAAGGCTGCGGATCTTCGAGGATCAGGCCGGCAATGTTCGGCGAAGTCTGCGCGACGTGTGCAGCGACGGCAGCTCCGAGGCGAGCGCCGTAGAGAACGATGTGGTCGAGTGAAATATGCCGCAGTCCAGTCAGATAACTCAGCGCGGCGACGCCGTTGGCGTAGGCCTTCTGTTGCGAGGGATGTCCCGCCTGACTCTTGCCGAATCCCTGATAGTCGAATGCGAACACGTTCACGCCTAGCGCGTGAAACGCCTTGAGGGCGTCAACGTTGCCCGGCAAATCCGTATGGCCATTCGCGCAAAAGAGGACGACGAAATGCGAGATCGGCACTGTTGCTGAAGGTGGCGAGGGAATCCACCATCCATCCAATCGCTCGATACCCTCCTGGGTAGTGTCGAAGCGAACCTCTGTGATGGGAAGTCCACTGTTGGAGACGACGGTCGCTACGCTGGGCTGAAGTGTTTTCGGCGGGAAGAAAGCGAACTGCCATTGCCCCTGATAGAAGAGGAGGCAGACGGTGAGATAGAGCGCAACGCCGGCCGCTGCCAGGACGATCAGGATTGCCTTCACCAGCCAGCGTCCGCTGACGACTTCCGCGTGACCGAGTTGACTGGTAGGATCCTCGTACGTTGTCACATGAGGGTCTCGCGCGGGTCTTGCGATCGTTGGCTTGTTGTTCTTTGACGGATGCAAATCCTGAGAATATTTGCCCACAAAATCGACTCTAGCATGCGAAGGTGCGCCCGGCTGCGAACCTCGGCGCCTGGATGCGTATGTCGTCAACTCGACCCCCGGACTGTCGCCGCAGCGACTCGGGTTTACTTGGTGTGAACAGACGCTAGAAGAATCTTGCCAGGCGGTGGATGTCGAAGGATTGGACTGCGGGTGAGATGCGATCGTCTGGAATCGGATCGCCGGCGCGCATATGCACAGGGACCACTCCGGCCCAGATGGGGATTTCGTAGTCATCCTCGTCGTCGATGGGTGGACCGGTGCGCACCTTTGCCGAGACTTCCTCGATCGGCAACACCAGCACGCTGGTGGCTTTCAGTTCCTGATCCGTCGGCACTCTTGCCTCATCCCATCGGCCGGGAACTATGTGATTTGTAAAGCGACGCAGTGCGTCCATCTTCTCTTCGCGATCGAGCACCAGGTGCGCGGTTCCTAGCACCATTACGGAGCGGTAGTTGATGGAGTGGTGAAACGAGGAGCGGGCCAGTACGAGGCCGTCGACCAACGTGACCGTAAAGCAGACCTGGATCCCCTGATCGAGGGTGCGAAGCATGCGGCTTGCGGCAGAGCCGTGGATGTAGAGTTTTTCGTTGGCGCGGACATACCCGGTGGGAATGACGTAAGGCTGTTCGTCTACGGTGAAACCGACGTGGCAGAAAAATCCTTCATCCAGGATGGCGTGGACTTGCGCCTTATCGTAGACGGCGCGTTTTGGCAGCCGTGTGACTCGCGTGCGTGTATTGGGCGGGTAGATGGCCATGCGATATTATCTCTCACCGCCGCAGATTTATGGATGGATTGCCTGAACCAGTAAAACGCATCCGACAAGCGCCAGGCCGACGTAAACATAACTGAGAAAGCGTTCACCCTGGAGGCGGCGGTTGAAGATTCTACCCAGCCAGATTGCCGGCAGAACGACAGGCAACGACCACAGATAATCGTGGGTCACCGTTGGGGTCCAAAGGCCGGCGAACCAATAGGACGCGATACCGAGGATACTGGCCGGCAGAAAATAGCCTTGCAGGGTGGCTCGGAATTGTTGCGCGGACCAGCGGCGCATCGCCCCATAAAGGACCAGCGGGGGGCCGTTCATTCCATATGCGCCGCCCAGCACGCCGGCGCAAAATCCGCAGGCCAGCAGCCATCGCTTGCTATCGCTTTGTAAGCGCAACAGAGTGCGTCCGCGCAGACAATACACGGAGAAACTGATCAGGATGATGGCGAGAGCGGCTTTCACGATATTGGGTCTGCCGGCCTTCAGTAACAGAAGGCCCACAGGGATGCCGAGAACGGTCGACCCCAGCAGTCCGCCGACGCTGGGCAGGTGAACATGCTGCCAATCCTGCGCCACAACGACGAGGGCGATGGTGATGGAAACCAGCACGGCCAGCGGAGCCGCAACCGTGAGTGGAATGCGAAGCGCAAGCAAGGGAACAGCGAACAATGCTTCGCCGAATCCGAATGTCGATCGAATCACTGTTGCCAGAAATAAAACGACGAGAATGTACAGCATCACCGAATGCATCAGCGACTACACGCCTGACAGATGGGTGCGCAGCAACTATTTATGCTCGCCGCTGTGCTCTGGGCCGTTGCCGGGCTCGGGGAAGTCTGTATCGTTGCCGCTGGTCAGGTCGTCAGCGTTGCGATGGCCCAACTGTCCGGCCATCGACTCCTGAGATTGTTGCGGTTTTCCAGGTTGGCGTGGGGAAGAGTCTTCAACAACGCCCTTGTTTTCGTCGGCGTCGGGATGCGCGGATGGAGTGCCTGCTCTAGTCATAAAAATTTGAAATCCTCGCGAAGCTGGTGCGTGGAACCTGGGTGGCTCGGTGTCTATGGATGCCCTGCGGTGGGCTTGGCGTAGATGTGAACTCCCATTCCGTTCAGCTTACTGCGAGCCTGCATCGCTTCCGGAGTTTGGGGATAGCGCTGGATCAGAGCGCGCAAGTCGTGGATGCCGGTTTCGCGCTGACCCAGGGCCAGCTCCGATTCCGCTTTGCGCAATTGTGCTGTAGGCGCTTTCGAACTGCCGCTGTACTGCGACAGCACGGCGGAGTAGCTGTCGATGGCCTTCTTGTAATTTCCAGCTCGATAGTCGATTTCGCCCATATAGAACTGGGCGTTGGCAGCCTGCTGGCTTTGCGGATAGAACTTGATGACGTCCGCGAATTCCTGGCTGGACAAATTATATTTTCCGGCATTGTAATCGCTGGCGGCGGATTGATAGAGCTGGTCGAGGGGAGGCGCCTGCGGGGCCGGAGGCTGTGCGCCCTGGGCCTGATCTCCTCCAGCCTGGCCGTCAGGCGGCGGCATTGCCTGTCCCGGCTGACCGGCGGGCAAAGGCTGACCTGCAGCGAGAGAAGACTGCTGCGACGAAATGGAACCGAGCTGCTTGTCGAGCTTGTCCAGTCGGGCGCGTAACTCATCGAGCGAATCGTTCATCGACTGCATCTGGCCGGATAGTTGTTGCAGCGAATTTCCTTGCGTGCCCTGCTGATCCTGGGCCGCTTTTTGCATCGACTCCACCTGAGAGGCGACTTTGGCGACGCTTTCGGATGTTTGCTGCAATAGATTGTGCATGGTGGCGTAGCGCTCGTCGTTCGCCTGCTGCATGCTCATCATCATGTCCTGCATTTGTTGCACCTGGGCCTGTAGCGCAATGATGTCTTTGTTGACGGCAAACGCGTTGGGCGTGGCGGCCAGCAAAAGAACGCCAACCGTAATTGCAGAAGCTCGTAGAAAAGTACGCATGCGACACCCGCTCTAGACGCGAACTGCGCCTGAATTCTGGTTCCAACAAAAGTGTACGGCAAGATGGAGGCGTGTTTCAAAATCAGAGGCAGCACCTACAGAATGGAGATCCATGCAGGTGCTGCCTCGGGTGAGGCTTTTGATGATCCACGAAGGAATGTGGTGCATTCTTCGGCGACGAGGCAACCTCTACTGATCCAGGCTGAACTGGGCGCGACGATTTTGCTGCCAGCAAGACTCATTTTCTTCCGTGCAGAACTGCTTTTCTTTGCCGTAGCTGATGGCGCGAACACGGCTGGCATCGACACCGGCCTGGACCAGGGCAGTCTTCGCGGAGTTGGCGCGATTCTGACCGAGTGCCAGGTTGTACTCTGCCGATCCGCGATCGTCACAATAGCCGGCGATCAGGATCTTGGCATTTGGATGCGACTGAAGGAAGGACGCGTCCTGCGTGATGGTCGACTGCGCGTCGGAGCGAATCGTGTACGCGTCGTAGTCGAAGAAGATCGGTTTGACGTTCTGCTCGAATTCAGTTTCCGTCAACGCTCCCGAGGTTTCGGCCGGCGGCGGCGCCTGGCTCACCGTCAGGGTTGCCGTGGCATCGGTTGATCCGCCATCGCCGCGTGCTACAAGGTGGAAAGTTGTGGTGTCGGTGGGGCTGACGGTTTTGGTGCCGCTGGTTTCGACAGCGCCGATTCCATCAATCGAGACATCGGTGGCGTTGGTGGTCGTCCAGTTGAGAGCAGCGCTTTGGCCAGGAGTTATGGTATTGGGAGTGACAGTGATGTTTGCGGTTGGAGCGGGAGTGGTTTCGGCCGGCGGTGCCGGGGGCTCCGGTGCAGCAGCCTCCTTATGATGGCAGCCAGTAGTAAACAGGAAAACAGCAAACGCCGCGAACGCGAGCGCATAATTCTTCTTATGGTTCTTCATGGATTCTCCTCAGTGGCTTGCTTTGTTAAGTAAGTGTAAAACGAAAAATAGCAGTTGTTGTGTGTTTCTTATCACTGCAGGATTACTTCCAACTCCAGTTCGGCATTTGGCTGTTTCCAACTGTAGTCAAGGCTTGCTGTCCGGTTCCGTCCGCCAACATGGTCCAGATTTCGCTGTGACCGTGCACCCTGCGCTGGAACACAACGTGACGGCCATCGGGCGACCACGCGGGAAAATCCGTGCGACCGATATCGTGAGTTAGTTGCTCCCAACGGTGGCTGGCAATATCCATCACGTAGATGTCCTGTCCGCCGGGGGCGCCGGGTCCATAGTGCCGCGACCATGCGAAGGCAAGAAATTGCCCGTTGGGTGACCAGGCGGGTGATGTGGCATATCCGCCGTCGGTCATGCGCTCCACATTAGTGCCATCGGAGCTCATCATGTACACCTGTGGCAGACCGGTACGGCCGCTGATCCAGGCAATCTGACTACCGGTTTTGGGGTTGTACACGGGAGAAACATCAGGTCCGCGATAAGCCGTGATGCGGCGCAGACCGAAGCCGCTGGCGGAGGAGATCCAGATTTCCGGGTCGCCGGTGTGTGACGAAGAGAAGGCAAGATTGTTACCGTCCGGAGACCACGCCGGCGAGTAATCCGATCCATCGTGAATCGGGAAACTCATCATGCGATGTAGGCTCATGGAGTAGATATGGATGTTGCCGCCGCGCGAATTCAGCTCATCGAACGCCAGGCGAGTCCCGTCCGGGGAGATGCGCGGCGACAGGCAGATGGCGCTCAGGTGAGTGATCTGGTGCTGGTTGGCTCCGTCGTAGTCCATTTCCCAGACTTCTTTCGTGCCGCTGCGATCGGAGATGTAATAAATCTTGCTTTCCGCGATTCCGTTAATGCCGCCGCCGAGACGCGCGATGATGGCATCGGCAAACTCGTGGGCGATGTGGCGAGCTGTGTCGGGAGTGAGCGCCTCATCGTAGCGCTGGGCGAGAACCTGGGGAGATTGCGTATTTTTCGGGTCGAACAGCCAGCCATCCACAATGACGTGGCCGTTCTGCACTGCAATGGCGCCAAAGGCGACCATGGCTGCGTTGGCTGGCGGGGAACTCCACTGGCTCAGATTAATTTCAGAGGGAGAGCCGGGGGTTGCGGCCGGAGCCATGCTCTTGGAAACCATGTCGAAGATGCCCGCATTGTTGAGATCGGAAAACAGCACCTGGTCGAAGGTGAGTTGGGCGCTGCTGAGAGCAGGGTCATTCCCGGCTAGCTTGAAGTCGGCGGCGGCCAGGCGAATCTTTTGCGCACCCAGATTGGTGCCCGTACGAACCCAGTCCTGCGCCGAGGCCAGGGTGGTGGCAACGAAAAGGAAAGCGAAGAGAAGGCGGACGGCTTGCTTAGTCGCAAAACTCGGGGAAGCTTCCATTGTGCACTCCGTTTGACGTAGTAGATCCAATTTTGACTGCGCAAAAAGACATTTCACTCGCAGAAAAAGGTAAATGGCTGTATTTCCATCGATTATCGCTGCTTTTTAAAGCCCTTCCGAGGAAAATCACGGCCGGGTACTTTGATCATAAGTAAAGGTATAGGCCACCGTAACCGAATTTCCGGCGTATCCGGCGGGTAAAGGGCCGAATGTAGTCACGCGCTGAATGGCCTGAATCGCGGACAGGTCGAGCGAGGAAACGCCGCTGGGTTGAGCGATGCGCGGATTACTGACTGAGCCGTCGCGATGCACGGTGAAGGTGACGACCACGGAATGACCCATGGATGCTTTTGGGTCGGCCAGCTGGCTGTACCAGTTTTGCGCCACGGTGCGTTTGATCACGTCCACGTACCAGCCGAAGCGCGAACCGAAATCGCCATTTTGCACCACCACGCTCTTGTCCATCGAGGTCGGGATCGAGGTTGGAATGCTCGACGGCGCGGCCTCACCATAATTGGCCCGATGCTGCTGTTGCTTCGGCTGGACGTATTTTGGAGGAGCGGGCGCAGCCTTGGGAGCGACGTGCTTGATTGGTTTCGGCTTAGCCGGAATTGGAATCGCAGTCAGGTCGGGAGCCGCCTGTGCTTGCTTTTCTGGAATCAAAGGCGCGGGACTGGGGTTCTGTGTGGCCAGTACCGAGTCTGAGTTGAGTGTCGGGCTGGGCAGCGGCAGGGAGGGCGCGGCGGAAACCAAGGTGGCGCTAATGGTTTCTGCAGAGCTGATCTGACCCCATCGGCTGTCATGCAGACTGCTCAAATACATCGTCGACGAAACGATGGCGACTGCCAGCGCGGCATGCAGCGCAAACGAACCGAACCATGAGCCAACAACCGGTTCATGCAGGTCCCAGGTTTCGTGAATATATGGCATCGTCTATTATTGCCCAGCCGGAGCGGATTGGATGGGCCGGGTCACAATACTGATATTGGTGATGCCCGCCTGCTTAACCGCATCCATCACGGAGGCGAAGGCTCCAAAGGGAACTTTTTGATCGGCGCGCAGATAAATCACGCGGCTCGCCGCAGCGGTGTTGCCCTCTTTCTGCAACAGCAACTGCGGCAGGTTGTTCAGGTTGACCGGCTTGTCATCGAGATAGACGCGCTGCTCGCTGTCGATGGTGACGACGGTGCGCTGTTGCGTAATCTGCTTGACAGTTCGAGTGCGGGGAACGGCGACCTGGATACCGGATTGCAATACTGGCGCGGTGATCATAAAGATGACGAGCAGCACCAGCACCACATCCACAAGCGGCGTAATGTTGATGTCGGACAGCGCAGTTTGAGTGCCGCCGTTCTTAGCGGTGTAAGCCACGCGGTACCTCCCGCTGACGCGCGTATTCCTCGGCCGTGGGCGCCGGCATCCCATTCAATTCTTCGATAGTGTTCAGAAGTTCGCGGCCAAAGTCATCGAGCCGCGCGGCTAGCTCGCGCAGTCGGCTGGTGAGCTGGTTGTATCCCATGACGGCCGGGACAGCGACAAAGATGCCGGCAGCGGTGGTGATCAGGGCTTCTGAAATGCCGGGCGCGACGGCGCGCAGCGTAGCTCCGCCGGAAGTTCCCAGGCCCATGAAAGCATCGACAATGCCCATGATGGTTCCGAACAAGCCGATAAACGTAGCTACGTTGCCGATGGTGGCCAGCCAGGTCATGCGGCTTTCCATCACCGTGAGAGCTTCGCTAGCCGCGGTCTGCGCCGTGCGTTCCAGCGCCTTCATGCTACGCACTTCTCCCGCGGATTCCATCTGGTGCCGGTATTCTTCATAGGTGTCTTCAAACACCTGCACCAGTGGGCTGGGCTTGAACTGTTCGCTGACGGCGGCGACATCCTGCAGACGATCCGCCTTTTGAAAGGCGCGCAGGAAACGCTTGCTTTGCGTGCCCGCTCTGCGGAAGGCCGACCATTTGCCGAGGATGATGCTCCACGACTGCAGGCTGGCGATCAACAAGATCACGAGCACAGCAATGGCGACGCCGCCGAGGTTGTGCCACATGTCAGTCAGGGCGCTGCCATGAATGGGCAGCGCAGCCTGCGTCGCGTCAGTCGCGTCGGCGGTCTGAAAGAAGAAAATAAGTAGAGCGGACAATGCATTCATAGCTAGTTTGAGTGTACTGGGGCTTTCCGATTGCTCCAAGTTGCGATCTGGGTTCGTGGGACGGTGTCTGGATTCATGGTATGCTGCGCTCGAAGCGGTCTCATCCCTTGCCAGCAATCAAATCGTTGATGCGACAGCTTCTCGAGTCCGGAGTGCCATGCTGCTGGAACTGCGCGCGGAAAACTACATCGTCGTTGACAACGTAACCGTCGCGTTTGGACCCGGGCTGAATTTGCTGACCGGCGAAACCGGCGCAGGCAAGTCCATTCTGATAGACGCGCTGGGACTCCTTCTGGGAGAAAAAGCTTCCGCGGAAATTGTTCGTCACGGAGCGGAACGTGCCCTGGTCGCGTGTGTGTTTGAGGCGACGCCGGGCGCGCTCGACATTCTGGATGCCAATGGATTAGATGCAGCCGGAGAGGAAATCATTCTTCGTAGGGAAGTGACGGCGACCGGTAAAGCCCGCGTATTTGTGAACAATCAGCCCGCAACTGTCAGTGTGCTGAAGGCTTTAGCGCCGGAGCTGGCGCTGGTCCATGCGCAGAGCGATTCTCTGGGCGCGTTCGATCAGGCGCAGCAGCGCAGTTTGCTGGACCGAAGTGCGGCGATTTCCAAAGATGCAGTTCACGAAGCATTTACGCAATGGTTGCAGCTGCGCGCCAAGCTTGCCGCCATGCAAACCGATGAGCAGGATCGGCTGCGGATGGCGGATCTGTGGCGCTTCCAGGCCAAAGAAATCAATCAGGCGCAGTTGGAACCTGGCGAAGAAGAAGCGTTGCTGGCGGAAAAACGTGTGCTGGCGAATGCAGAAAAACTCTACACCGCAGCGCTGGGTGCGCACGACGTTCTTTATGAGTCGGCGACTTCTGCGGAAGTGGCGCTGCGTGCCGGCCTGAAGCAGATGGTAGAACTGCTGCGCTATGACACGCGATGGGAAGAGGCGGTGCAGCAGTTGATTGCCGCGCGCGCCACGGTCGGCGATCTGGCGGAGCAGGCGAGGGAATTTGCCGAGAAGATTCAGGCGTCTCCGGAGCGGCTGGAGGAAATTGAAGATCGGCTGGCTTTGATCGATCGACTGAAACGCAAGTACGGAGCGAACGTGGCGGAAGTGATCGCGTACGGGGAGCAGGTGCAGGGCAAGCTGGATGAAATTGAAAATCGCGATCAGCTGCTGGCCGACCTGGCTGCGGAATTAGCGAAGGCTGCCGAGGAATATAAAGCTGCCGCCGAGGCGCTGACGGCGCAGAGAAGTTCCGCGGCAAAGCGGCTGATGAAACGTGCAGAGGCAGAGATCAATCAGCTGGCGATGAAGGCGCAGTTTCAGATTGCGGTGACGCCGCAGCGCGAAGAGTCGGCGTGGAGCGGGCATGGCTGGGACACGGTGGAGTATCGCATTGCGACCAATCCGGGCGAGCCGCTGAAGCCGCTCGACAAGATTGCTTCCGGTGGAGAGATGTCGCGCGTGCTGCTGGCATTGAAGGTCAGCGTGGAAGAGAGCGCGAACTCCACTGCAAAGGGGAAGCACAAAACGCAGTTGCCGCGCACGCTGGTCTTCGATGAGATTGATATCGGCATTGGCGGCAGCGCAGCCGAGGCCGTCGGTCAGAAGCTGAAGACCTTGGCGCGAGGGCAGCAAGTTTTGTGCATCACCCATCTGCCACAAATTGCCGCCTTCGCGGATCAGCATTTCCTCATCGAAAAGCAGGAGCATGGTGGCCGCACGAAAACCGGTGTCCGGCAGCTATCGAAGGAGCAACGACGCCAGGAAATTGCTCGCATGCTGAGCGGCGCGCAGGTGACGGAGACCAGCCTGAAGCACGCCGAGCAGATGCTGAAGACCAGCGCAAAGTAGGCGAAGAAAAAACAATCCGATCGGCGCAAAAACTGTCGATTGCGATTTGACTTTGGTCTGTTACACTCGCGCTCGATGAAGACATTTCGGCTGCGCTCTCTCCACTTTCTCCCTCTCATTTTTGGCGCCGTATCGATTGGCTGCATAGCGCAGGCGGTATCGAGCCCTTCACCGCAACATCTCTTCTTTCGCGTCACTATGGGCGCGCAGCAGACTGCGCCAATTTCAGGACGGCTGATTCTGCTGATCAAGCCGGGATCGAAGCTGGAAGACGTCCAGGTGAGTGAGTTTCATCCGTCCAGCATTTCAATCGCGGCGAAGGATGTGAGCGGATGGAAGCCGGGCGAATCGGTGGACATCGATACCGACAACATTGCGTTTCCTGCAGGCTTCTCGAAGTTGCCTCCGGGAGATTACGTGGTGCAGGCCGTCCTCGACACGGCCAATAAGTTCGCCTACTACGGCAGACTGCCTGGAGACATCGAGAGTGCTCCCACATTGCTGGCGCACTGGACCGCGGGGCAGGGCGAGGAGCCGCAGTTGACGCTGGCGAAGGCAATTCAGCCGAAGACGCGCAATTGGTTATCGCCGAAGATGAGTACCACCGAAAAGCGAGGCGCAACTGACTCGACAAAGATGTTCGATTTCGTGAGCCCGGCGCTGACGCAGTTCTGGGGCCGACCCATGCATGTTCGCGCCTGGGTCCTGTTGCCGCCGGGATATAACGATCACCCGAAACAGCGTTATCCCACGGTGTATTTCACGCATGGGTTTGGCGGGACGTTGGAGTACAACAAATTCACCGCGGCGATGTTGTACCTGCGAATGGCGGAGGGAAAGATGCCGCCCATGATCTGGGTATTGCTGGATGAAAGCAGTCCGCGCGGCACGCATGAATTTGCCGATTCCGTGAATAACGGCCCATGGGGGCAGGCGCTGACGCAGGAAGCAATTCCGGCGCTGGAACGCGAGTACCGCATGGATGCGAAGCCGAGAGGGCGCTTTCTGAACGGGCACTCCTCGGGTGGCTGGGCGACGTTATGGCTGCAGGTGACGTATCCGAAGATTTTTGGCGGGACTTGGTCGACCTCGCCCGACCCGAGCGATTTTCATGACTTCACAGGGATCGATCTGTATGCTCCCCATGCGAATGTCTATCGCAGGCCGGACGGCACTCCCTATCCGATCATTCGCGACAAGGGAAAAGTGATGGCGACGTTTCAGGAACTAACGCAGCTGGAAGATGTGCTGGGGCATTACGGAGGCCAGGTTCGTTCGTTCGACTGGGTATTTTCTCCGCGTGGCCAGGGCGGTCGGCCGGAGCCGATGTTCAATCACTTCACGGGAGATGTAAACCCTGCGGTGGTGGCGTATTGGCAGCAGCATTACGACATCGCATATCGCGTGGCGCAGCAGTGGCCGACGATCGGTCGCGATCTGCGCGGCAAGGTGCATCTCTACGTCGGGACAGCGGACACGTTTTATCTGGATGGCGCGGCGCACAGGCTGGACGCAGTCTTTCAGGGATTGCATGCCGATGAGCACTTCACCTTCATCCCGGATCGCACCCACATGGACCTCTATCGGATCGGGAATGATCGGATGGGATTATTTGACGTCGTCGCCGCGCAGATGTATGCGGTGGCAAGGCCGAAATCTCATTGGAAAGTAACGCAAACCCCTGCGCCGAAGCCGTAAATATATGCTGCAGAATTGGTGCAAAATTGATCGATTTGCGCTAGCGAAGACCCCCATGGAACGGTATACTTAGGTGTGACTGTGAAATCGAACGAATCCACCTCCACCCCCGTCGCCGCACAAGCCACTGATCGCCGCATTCTGCTGCTGAAACCACGCGGATTTTGTGCGGGCGTGGTGCGCGCGATTGACGTGGTGCAGATCGCTCTGGAAACCTTCGGCGCGCCCATTTATGTACGTCGAGAAATTGTCCATAATCGCTTCGTGGTGAACGATTTAGCGGCGAAGGGCGCAATATTTGTCCACGACATCGACGAGGTTCCGGAGGGCGCGCGGGTGATTTACAGCGCGCATGGTGTTTCGCCGGCGGTGCGGGAGATCAGCCGGCAACGGAAACTGAAAGTGATCGACGCCACATGTCCGCTGGTAACCAAAGTGCATGTGGAGGCGGTGAAGTTCGCCCGGCAGGGATATTCTCTGGTGCTGATTGGCCATCGCGATCACGACGAGATTGAAGGCACGCTGGGCGAGGCACCGGAGGAGACCCAGGTCGTCTCGACCGTGGAAGAAGTGGCGGCGTTGGAAGTGCCGAATCCCGAGCGGGTTGCGTATCTGACGCAGACGACGCTCAGCCTGGATGAAGCGCGCGACATTATCCACGCGCTGAAAGCAAAGTTTCCGAAAATTGTCGGACCGCATTCGCAAGACATCTGCTACGCAACGGAGAATCGTCAGGTAGCGGTGAAGAATGTGACGCACCAGGCCGACCTGGTGCTGGTGGTGGGATCGAATAACAGTTCGAACTCGAACCGCCTGGTGGAAGTCTCGCGGAACCTGGACACGATCGCATACCTGATTGATGATTCTGAGAAGATTCGTTCGGAGTGGCTCGAGCACGCGAAGACTGTTGCTGTAACCGCCGGCGCCTCCGCGCCGGAAGTTCTGGTGCAGGATGTCATCAATTACTTGCAGCGAAATGGTTTCGGCGAAGTGGAAGAAGTTGAAGTGATGCCGGAAAATGTTCGGTTTGGCCTTCCTCCCGAGATTGTTCGTGCCATTTCAGCCGCGCCGGAACAACCGGCCACTGTCGCGCCATAGGCGCCTAGAGTATCCGAGCAGATTCGCGCATGGTTTTCGGGGCGAGAGGCCCGAATATCTTTTTTAGCGACTCGCATCCTAGCAAAGAGGGACTATAGTTCGTTTGTCGACACTTATGGCTACAGCGGATCAAGCCAAGCACGGCGCTGCAATTCGGTTCGGAAGGCTCGATGCCGGTCTGGACGAAGTGGAGCAGGCAATCGACGCCTCACGGGAGTTGCTCTTCTCGCAGCAACAGCCAGAAGGCTATTGGTGTGGCGAGTTGGAGGCCGACTCGACGCTCGAATCCGACTACATTATGTTGCACACGCTGCTGGGCACCGGGGACCAGGGTCGGATGCGCCGCGCGATCACCGAACTTCTGCGCCACCAGCAGGCCGATGGTGGCTGGAACCTCTATACCGGGGGTGTCTCAAATATAAGCGCGACCGTCAAAGGCTACTTTGCGCTCAAGCTGATGGGATGGTCTGCGAACGATGCTCCCCTAGTGAAAGCGCGCGAATGGATTCTGGCCAACGGCGGCGCCACCGAAGTAAACACCTATACCAAGCTGTATCTGTGTTTCTTCGGCCAGTACGATTACAACGCGGTGCCGGCAATTCCGCCGGAGATTGTGCTGTTTCCCAAGTGGTTCTATTTCAACGTGTATGAAATCTCTTCCTGGTCGCGCGCGATGCTGGTGCCGCTCTCGATTGCGTACGCTAAGAAGCCGTTTAAGAAAATTCCGCCAGAACAGGGAATTGATGAGCTGTTTGTCGGCGGCCGCGAGCATGCGAATCTAAGCCTGCACTGGGATAAGAAGATTTTCGGCTGGCGCAATTTTTTCCTTGTGCTCGACAAGGTCACGCATTGGTCGGAGCGCGTTCATGTGCGTCCGTTGCGCGCAATGGCGTTAAGAAAAGCTGAGAAGTGGATCCTGGAACGCATGGAGATGTCGGACGGTCTGGGCGCGATCTATCCGGGCATTTTGAATTCCGTGATTGCCCTGCGATGCCTTGGCTATTCGCTGGACGATCCGCAGGTGATCCGCGCGCTGGATGAGTTTGAAAAGCTGGGAATTGAGGATCCCGGAGTTCCGGGAGAACGCGAACCTGCGTTCCGCATGCAGCCTTGCTGTTCGCCCGTATGGGACACGGCGTATGCCTTGTTTGCGCTGGGCGAGTCCGGTGTTTCCAGCCGCGATCCGTCGGTTGTTGCAGGCTGCCGACTGGATGTTGTCGAAAGAAGTTCGCCACAAAGGGGATTGGTCGGTCAAGGTTCCCCATGTCGAGCCGGGTGGCTGGTATTTCGAATTCAATAATGAGTTCTATCCGGACATCGACGATTCTGCGCAGGTACTGCTGGCGCTCAACAAGGTAGAAAATCCCCGTGAGCGATACCAGTATGACGTGACGCAGCGGGCGATTCGATGGATCTGGGCGATGCAGTCCAAGAACGGGGGCTGGGCCAGCTTCGACAAAGACAACACTAAGATGATTTTCCAGCATATTCCGTTCGCGGATCACAACGCCATGCTCGATCCGCCGACCGTCGACATTACCGGACGCATTCTTGAGATGCTGGCCAGTTACGGCGTCACGCGCCAGGATCCACGAGTCGCCAAGGCGATCGAGTTTATCTATCGTGAACAGGAATCCGATGGAAGCTGGTTCGGACGCTGGGGCGTCAACTATCTCTACGGCACGTTCCTGGTGTTGCGGGGACTAGAGGCCATGGGCGTCTGGAATCATGAACCGCAAATTCAGCAGGCGGCGGAATGGATTCGCATGGTGCAGAATTCCGATGGAGGCTGGGGTGAAAGCTGCGCCAGTTATGATGATCCGACGGTGCGGGGCATTGGAGTGAGCACAGCTTCGCAAACCGCGTGGGCGATTCTTGGGTTGCTGGCTGCCGGAGATCTTCGCAGCGATTCTGTAGCGAAGGGAATCCGTTGGTTACTGCAGCATCAACAGACGGATGGTTCCTGGACCGAGGATTACTACACGGGCACCGGATTTCCGCGGGTCTTTTACTTGTCGTATCACATGTACCGCAATTACTTTCCCCTGTTGGCGCTTACCACATATCGTAGAGCGAAGCAGGCGGAAACGCTGGGAACCACAGGCTAATCGCAATATCTGAATCGGTCGTCGCTGTCGTACGCGCCGCCGAAATGCACTTAAAGCGGAGCAAGAAGGAGAATTTGAATGGCTGTGCCAATCTCACAAATGTGGACGGTTGCAACCTATGTGTTGCGCCAGCGCTGGAGTGGCCGCAAACGTTACCCCTTGGTTCTGATGCTGGAGCCGTTGTTCCGCTGTAACCTGGCGTGCGCCGGTTGCGGAAAAATCCAATATCCGGCTCACATATTGAAGAAACAATTGACGCCTGAAGAATGCTTTCGCGCAGTCGATGAGTGCGGTACCCCGATGGTGTCGATACCTGGCGGGGAACCATTGCTGCATCCGCAGATAGGGGAAATTGTTGAAGGATTGGTTGCAAGGAAGAAATACATCTACCTTTGCACTAATGCTCTGCTGCTGAAAGAGAAGCTGCATCTGTTCAAGCCAAGCAAATACTTGTCCTTCTCGGTACATATGGATGGACAGCGCGAACATCATGATTTCTCCGTCTGCCTGGAGGGCGGATACGACAAAGCCATCGAGGGCATTCGCGAGGCTGTTGCCAAGGGCTTCCGTGTGACGACGAATACGACTTTGTTCGACGGCGCCGATCCGAACAGCGTGCGCGCGTTCTTTGACGAGATGATGCAGGCTGGCGTCGAGTCCATGATGGTTGCGCCGGGATACACCTACGAAAAGGCTCCGGATCAGAAGCATTTTCTGGGCAGGGCACGTTCTCGCAGATTGTTTCGCGCCATTCTTGCGAACCGTAAGAAGAGCTGGCGATTCAATGCATCGCCCATGTACATGGAATTCCTGATGGGCAAGCGCGACTTTGTGTGTACTCCCTGGGGCATGCCGACTTACAACATTTTCGGCTGGCAGAAACCGTGCTATCTGCTGCAGGACGGCTACGCGGACAGCTTCGCCGAGCTGATGGAAGCGACGGAGTGGTCGAATTACGGAACCGAGTCCGGCAATCCCAAGTGTGCAAATTGCATGGTCCACTCTGGATATGAGGCTTCCGGCGTGAACTTCACTTTCGGCTCTCTGAAGGGATTGTGGGCAACGGCGAAAGCGACCATGACGTTGTATCCGGATCGAGGAGCACTCGATCTTCTAAGTCAGCCGGTGAAGCCGGTGCACGCGAAAAATCCTCTCGTGAATATTGAGGTGCCGCAAACATCCCTGGAGGAAACGCGCGCATGACCGAATCTGCGACCAAGCCGATATCCGATCCGGACGCGATGGAAGTTGCGCCTGGAGCGGAGCGCGAAGTTCTGGAAGGCTGGATTCCGGCGCTGGCCACTGAGGAAGAAACCAGGGAGGCGCTGGAGCAGGCCTTTGGATATCGCGGCGACGTAACCATCACGCTCAAGACCGGCGTGCGCATCGAAGGCTATATCTTCGATCGCCGACCCGCGCCCGCACTGCATCGCGCCGTTGTTCGGATTATGCCGAAGGATACTTCGGAGCGGGTCTCGATTCCTTACTCGGAAATTGCGGGGCTGGCGTTTACCGGACGCGATTCCGCAGCGGGAAAAAGCTGGGAAGCGTGGGTGCAGCGCTATTGGGAAAAGAAAGCTGCTGGCGAAAAGAATATCGGCATCCGCGCTGAGACGCTGGACTAAACTGGCCGCACCACCCTTTCCTCGAGCGTCTTATCATCCTCCTTCCTATGCGGATCTTTGTTACCGGAGCCACCGGATTTGTCGGGAGTCACGTTGCCCGGTCGCTGAGTGCGTCTGGAGCAGAGCTGCGATTGCTGACCCGCAAAACCAGTCGAACCGAACATCTGGAAGGGCTGCAGGCCGAACTTGTCACGGGCGATCTGCTTCAGCCGGAAAGACTACGCAGTGCAATTTCCGGCTTTGATGCGCTGGTTCACGTCGCCGCTGATTACAGACTGTGGGTCCCAGATCCAAACACAATGTATGCGGCCAATGTCGAGGGTACAAAAGCCTTGTTGCGGCTGGCACGGGAGACCGGGGTGGGTCGAGTCGTTTACACATCGAGCGTGGCCACCATGGGATTCCGCTCTGACGGGGCTATTGTTGACGAGGAAACTCCGGTATCGGTCGAGTACATGATCGGCCATTACAAGCGCTCCAAATTTCTCGCCGAACAGGAAGCCATCGCAGCGGCACGGCTTGGCCAGCGAGTTGTCATTCTGAATCCGACGACGCCGATTGGCGCTGACGATGCGAAGCCAACACCGACGGGCCGGATCGTCGTCGATTTTCTGAACCGAAAATTTCCGGCGTATGTGGACACGGGTCTGAACCTGGTGGATGTGCAATCAGTGGCGGCCATGCATGTGGCTGCGCTGGACCGTGGCACATCGGGCGAGCGGTACATCTTAGGCGGAGAGAATCTTACACTGAAACAGATTTTGGATCGTATGGCCGCGATGACGGGTTTACCGTCGCCAACCATGAAGGTGCCGCACGCAGTCGCCATGACATTCGCCTTCTTCGATGAATGGATCGCGGGTCGCATGCTTGGCCATGAACCGCGGGCAACCGTGGAAGCGGTGCGAATGGGAAAGAAGAAGATGTTTGCCAACTCGGCAAAGGCCGAACGCGATTTGGGATTTCAGGTGGTACCGGTGGACTTGGCCCTGAAGGCTGCGATCGACTGGTTTCGCACCCATGGGTATGCTCCAGCGTCATGAGCACCGCAGCCGCTCGACCGAGGATCGCAATTCTGGCGGCGCTACCACGCGAGGTCATGCCGCTGGTGCGCGGCTGGTCCGCGCCCGCAGTGTCACGCCAGGAAGGCACGAGCGTTTGGAAAAGCGATCGTGCGATTGTCGTATGTGCGGGCATGGGTCGAGAGCGCGTCACTCGTGCGTTGGAACTGGCTGAAGCCCGCGGTCCGCTGCGCGCAGTCATTTCTGTTGGATATGCGGGGGCGTTGCGGCACGGGATGCGGACCGATCGGGTGTACTCGCCCGCAATTGTAATCGACGGACAGACGGGCGAGCGGTTCGCATGCGAGGATGGGGAGGGTGTTTTGGTGACTGCGGATCACGTTGTGGGGCGGGATGAAAAGCCGAAGCTGGCCGCCCAGTGGGAGGCAGACTTGGTGGATATGGAGGCAGCGACAGTGGCCAGGCTGGCAAAGGTGCGAGCTCTGTCATTTCGAGCCGTTCGTGCCATCAGTGATCCAGTGGGCGACAATTTGCCGGATTTGAGACGTTTTACCGATGCGCGAGGCGGATTTCAGGGCGGATTGTTTGCAATGTATGTAGCATTGCACCCGTGGCTGATTCCGACCACAGTCAAACTCGGCAAACAATCCGCGCGCGCATCCCAGGCAATTGCAGCAGCATTACTCCAGATTTTGAGGCAAGCGGAATAAAATGGAAACAGTGACCACCCTCAACGGTTCAATTCCCTCAACAATGCGGGCAGCAGTCTATCGCGGCATCAACGATGTTCGCGTGGAGAACGTGCCTGTTCCTGAAATTGGCGCAGGCGAGGTCCTGGTCAAAATTCATAGCTCTGGAATCTGCGGGACCGACCTGAAGAAGATTCACACCGGTTCGCATTCCGCGCCGCGTATTTTCGGCCACGAAATGGCGGGCGTGATCGCCGCCGTGGGCGACAAGGTAAGCGCTTGGAAAGTCGGCGATCGAGTGATGGCGTTTCATCACATTCCATGCGGCAAGGGCTGCTACTACTGCAGGAAGAAAACATTTTCACAGTGCGAGAGCTACAAGCGGGTGGGATGTACCGCGGGATTTGAGCCTTCAGGCGGCGGTTTCGCCGAGTACATTCGAGTGATGGACTGGATTGTAGAGCGCGGACTGGTGCGGATTCCGGATCATGTTCCTTTCGAACAGGCGATATGGATTGAGCCCGTCAACACCTGCTACAAGGCGATCCATAATCTTCACCTGCAGCCGGATGAGACTGTGCTCGTAATCGGTCAGGGGCCGATTGGAATTCTGCTGGCCTCCCTGGCGCGGCAGACGGGCGCGACAGTGCTTACCTCAGATCTTTATCCGTCGCGTCACGAAGTGGCTTCGCAATTCGATCTGCGCCATCCCATCTATGCCGACAAACAGAATCCGACTGCTGTGGTGAAAGACCACACCGAAGGCCGCGGCGCGGATGTTGTGATTGTGGCTGTCGGAGGGAACGCGCTGATTCGTCCGGCCATGGATGCGGTTCGGTTTGGCGGGCGCGTGCTGCTGTTTGCCGCGACGCAACACGGTGAAGTGGTGATCGATCCGGCTGCAGTCTGCATGGACGAAAAAGCACTGATCGGATCGTATAGTTCCTCGGCGGAAGTGCAGCACATCGCGTCTCAATTGGTGCTGGATGGTTACCCCGATCGCTTCAATCTAACTCGCCTGATCTCCCATACGTTTCCGCTGGAACAGGCGGCGGAAGCGATAGTCTTCGCCTCTGAACCTAAACCGGACTCCATGAAAGTAGTGCTTCAGCCGTAGGCACTTCGCGTTCCGTCATGTCAAGAGTGAAAGAAAACAGAAGTCGATCGACTCACAGTGCAGTCTGCAAGACCATCGATATGGCCGCTGAAATGAATGCCGCTGTTTTGTACGGCAAAGAAGATGTTCGGATTGAAAGATTGCCAGTCCCGGGAGCGGGCGCAGGGGAGATCGTCGTCCGTGTCGCGGCTGCTCTGACCTGCGGAACCGATCTGAAAGTATTTCGCCGCGGCTATCACGAGAAAATGCTGAAACCGCCTGCTCCATTTGGGCATGAAATGGCGGGCGTCGTATCGCAGGTGGGCGTTGGGGTTACGAAGTTCCAGGAAGGGGATCGCGTGGTCGCGGTCAACTCCGCACCATGTGGAGAATGCTATTTCTGCCGTCGACAGCAAGAGAATCTTTGCGACAATCTGATGTTCAATAATGGCGCTTACGCCGAATATTTTCGGATTCCCGCGCGCATTGTGACGAAGAATACATTTCTGATTCCTAAGTCGCTGCCGCTGGAGCATGCAGCTCTGACCGAGCCGCTGGCTTGTGTGCTGCACGGCCTGGATGAAATTGGCGCACAAGCCGGAGATCAGATGGTAGTGATTGGAGCCGGTCCGATCGGGCTGATGTTTATTCACGCGGCCGCCTTGAGCAACATTGAAGTGATTGCCGTGGTGAAGCACACCGAGCAAGTACAGCAGGCCCGTTCGTTTGGCGCACATCATGTTGTGCAAACGACGATGACCGACGACGTGATTGCTGCCGTTCGCGCGCTGAGTCCGCAATGCCGCGGCGCTGATTCTGTGGTGGAGGCGGTGGCAACACCGGAGACCTGGCAATGGGCCGTCGACATGGTGCGCAAGGGTGGCGTGGTCAATTTCTTTGGCGGTTGTGCTGCGGGAACCCAGGTGGCGCTGGATACCAACCGTCTGCACTACAACGATCTAATGCTGCGCGCGAGTTTTCATCATCGGCCATCCGTTTGTCGCCGTGCCTTCGACTGGATTGCGAGTGGCGGGTTCGAGAGCAGCAGGTTTCTGACCGGGCGAGCACCCCTGCATGAACTGGTTCCTGTTTTCAGGCGGTTCTTGAATCGCACCAACGATATTAAGATTGCGATACATCCCGGCGAGGAATTGGATGATGGCTAGCGGACTGCAGCAGACGGACAGAAATCCCGCGGACGAGCTGGAGTCGGCGTGGAGGAAGCTTCCCGCCCAATACCGCATGCCAAGGCAGACGCCAACGCTGGCGGAAGCGCAGGCCTACTGTCGGGAGTTAGCCGAATCGCACTACGAGAATTTCCATGTTGCCACATGGTTTTTGCCGAAGCGATTGCGGCCCCATTTTCAAAGCATCTATGCCTACTGCCGCATCTCCGACGACTTGGGGGATGAGGTCGGCGACACCCAGCAGTCGCTGGCGCTGCTGGATTTCTGGAACGAGGAACTGGATGCCTGCTATCAGGGAGTGACTCGTCATCCCGTATTTGTTGCTCTGGCGGAAACGATTCGCGTCTGCAACATTCCAAAGAATCCATTCGCCAACCTGCTGGTTGCATTTCGCCAGGATCAGACTGTGACGCGATACCGCACCATGCAGGATGTGTTCGGATACTGCCGCAATTCTGCCAATCCAGTAGGACAGTTGGTGTTGTATGTCTGCGGCTACCGTGAGCCGGAGCTGTTTGCGCTGTCGGATTTCACCTGCACCGCGCTGCAACTGGCCAATTTCTGGCAGGATGTGCGCGAGGATTATCTGCGCCATCGAATCTATCTTCCGCTGGAGGATATGGAGCGATTTGGCGCGACTGAGGAGCAGATTCGCGATCGACGGTTCAACCCGGAATTTCGCAACCTGATGGAACATGAAGTGGCGTACGCGCAGAAATTGTTTGATGCGGGGCTGCCCTTGCTGCACCGGGTCGACAAAGAGATTGCGGTCGACATTGAGCTTTTCAGCCGGGGCGGGCAGGAAATTTTGCGAGCCATTCGAAAACAAAATTACAACGTGCTCCGATCCCGACCAGTCATCTCCAAGCCCCGCAAGGCGGCGCTGCTGTTGCGCGCATTTCTCGCGCGACTGACCGCGAGGCAGGCTGCGTGATTGATTCGGTGGCGCAAGCTTATGCCGCCTGCGAAACGATTGCGCGGCGAGAAGCGAAAAATTTCTATTACGCATTTCGCGCGTTGCCCAGGGCGAAGCGTGCCGCCGTGTGCGCCGTGTATGCCTTCATGCGTCATGCGGACGACCTGGCGGACGACGAGCAACTCCCGCGCGAAGAACGGCTGACACAATCGCAACGATGGCTTGAAGACTGGCATCGTGCCGCCGCGGGTGAGCCCACAGATAATCCCGTATTTATAGCACTGCGAGATACTCAGCAGCGATTCGGAATTTCAACAGAGTTGCTGGATCAACTGGTGCAGGGAACCATGCTCGACCTGACAGGCCCAACCAGCGGGACGGAAATTGCGACCTATCCGACATTCGAAGATTTGTGTCGCTACTGCTATTTCGTAGCCTCCGTTGTAGGCCTGGTGTGTATTCGTATTTTTGGCTATACCGATCCGCGAGCGGAAGCACTGGCTGAGCAGACGGGTATTGCCTTTCAGCTGACAAATATTCTGCGCGATGTGCGCGAAGATGCAGAGCGTGGCAGGGTCTATCTTCCGCTTGCGGACCTAAAACAATTTCATCTGACGCTGGAGCAGTTCACCACACGACAGCCCGGAAAGAAAATGACTGCGGACGAACGCGGCTTGATGGCGATGGAGGCTGGGCGCGCTCGAGAATATTATCGGGCCGCTGATAATCTTTTGCCGTTGATTTCGCGGGACAGCCGAGCGGCTTTGTGGGTACTGGTGACGATTTATCGACGCCTGTTGCAGCGCATTGAAAAGGCGCACTACGAAGTATTTGCGGAGCGATTGAGCGTGCCCACAGGAGAGAAGCTGTGGATCCTGGCCCGCGGATTGTGGATGGCGTTTCGTCTGCGGTTGGTGCAAAACAAATAGCTCGTAGAAGTTTAGTTCGGAATGATCTCGGCACGCCCCATGGCAGACGCGACGACTTACAGTGCGCACATTCATGACGTAGCGGTGGTTGGAGGCGGTCTCGCGGGCCTGTCGACTGCCTGCGCGCTTGCCGACTCCGGATATTACGTTCATCTGATCGAGCGACGCCCTTATGTCGGGGGTCGAGCTTCTTCTTACGAGCATCCTGGCACCGGGGAAGTCGTCGACAACTGCCAGCATGTTTTACTAGGCTGCTGCACGAACCTGATTGGCTTCTACAACCAGCTTGGCGTCGCCGATCAGATTCGCTGGTTCAACCATATTACGTTCATTGAGCCGGGTGGACGACGGAGTCTTCTGCGTCCGGGAGGATTGCCGGCACCGCTACATAATGCGATGGCGTTTCTGCGGTCCTCCGCGCTTTCGCTGGCGGATAAGGCGTCCATCAGCCGGGGCATGATGAGTTTTCTGCGGGGCGTTCCCGCCGACGGCGGAGAGACCTTTGCGTCCTGGCTGGCTCGCCATGGGCAAACGCGGCGTGCCATCGATCGATTCTGGAATCCAGTGCTGGTCAGTGCGCTCAATGAAGACCTGGATCGCGTGTCGACCCATTACGCCGCGATGGTATTTCGCACGTCCTTCATGCAGTCGGAGCAGGCAGGTTGGATGGGAGTGCCGACGATTCCATTGAGCGAACTGTATTCGCATGCGGTCGGCTTTATCGAGGCGCACGGCGGTGAAGTGAGCTTGCGCACGAGTGTCGACGGCTTTCAGTATGACGACCACAGTCGACGTTGGCGCATTAGATGTGAGGGCGGCAATATCGAGGCGGATGCCGTGGTGCTCGCTGTTCCATTTGAGTCGATGCAAAAGCTGTTGCCATTATTACCGGCGCAAACGGAGGGCGCGTCTCCATCGCTGGAGGAACAGCTGGGACATTTTCAGCATTCGCCGATCACGGGCATTCATTTGTGGTTCGATCGCGAGATTACGGACCTGGATCATGCCGTTCTGCTCGATACCACGATCCAATGGATGTACAACAAGACCCGGCTGCAGCCTGGTTGGCGTTCGGAAGGCGCAGGCAGTTATCTGGAACTCGTGGTGAGCGCTTCGAAGACGCTGGTTCCGATGTCACGCCAGGAAATTATTGACCTGGCACTGCGAGAGCTGGCGGAATTCTTTCCCGCGGTGCGTCAGGCGAAGCTGGTGAAAGCTGCGGTGGTGAAAGAAGTGCGCGCAACGTTTTCTGTTACTCCCGGACTGGATGCGTATCGGCCAGGACCTGTCACGTCGTGGCCGGGAATCTTTCTGGCAGGAGACTGGACGGCGACTGGCTGGCCATCGACGATGGAAAGTGCGGTTCGCAGTGGAAATCTTGCAGCAGAGGTAGTGACGAAGGCTGCCGGAAAGCCGCAAAAGTTTCTGCAGCCGGATTTACCGCCGCAAGGACTGATGCGGTTATTTCGGTAGCGCGATTTGGTCGCTTTAGCGGCTTAGAAAAAATACCCCGGTGCAGACGCATACGGCTGCGACCCAGCGGCGTCCGTCCACATTTTCCTTCAAGATCCACTTGGCCGCAAAGGCGTTGGTGACAAAGGTCAGCGCTGCCGATGCGGGCGCCACCAGGCTGACATCTGCCCAACTAAGCGCAAACAGCAGCGAGAAAAAACTCAGGGCCATGCACAACACGCCGGAAAAAAATCGCATGTTGAGCAACACGGCAAAGATTGCACCCTTGAGCCCGGAATGGCTGCGGATCACATCAAAATCGCCGATTTCGCGGATGGCCCCGGCCAGCAAAACGTCCCCGATTGTGGCCAACAGCACAATCACACCGATCATTGCCCAGACAGCGGCTTGGCCAGAGAGATTCATGCCGACTTGTCCTCTTTTCCTGCGGCGGTGAGTGCGCGCGCGTTCGAGGAGACGGCGACCGCGTCCTCCGCAGCTGGATGATTATGGTTGGTGTACGAAGGGCCGTGCGTCACGAAACCTACGCCGAGCGTGATCAGGGCGATTCCGAACCAACGAGCGGGCGAGATGGTTTCTCCCAGCCAGAATTTCGACAGCAGCTCGATGATGACATAGCCAAAACCAGTGGCGGGAAGAACGAATGTCAGATCCGCCCAGGAGAGGGCGGTCAGGTAAGAGGCGAAGAAGAGAACCAGAAAAAAAATCCCGCTCACCACCCATGGATTTTTAAGCGCGATCAACAGACTGAACAGATGATGCAGCGACACCGGGCCAACCTGCTTCATGCCCGCGCTCAGGAATGTATCGCCCACCGATGCGCCGACCATAACGGCACCGAGAATCAGGTAGCGGCGAAATGTCATGGTGGACTGGGAGATGGCGATAACGAAATCCCTCAACCTGCGCTGCAGGTTTCATTTCGATCGTGTTGGCGTTTGCAACAGAAACGCGGCCAGCAATTTTCTGGGCCGACCGCGCGATTGGAATCCAACTTACCGGCGCGTGCTCAAGCGCCGACTTGTTGCGTAGCTGCGATGGCGGCCTTGTCCCGCTTGCTTTTGGCGACCACGCGATTCCGTTGGGCGCGCAGTTTCAGGAATGCCTTTGCCTCCACATACAAACGCGGCAGATCGCGATTGATAATCGCCTTGCTGACCACGCGCCATGCAGCTTTGGGGCGGAAATAGTATTCATCGTAGAAGCGATGCACCATCTCCAGAACATATTCCGTCGGCAATCCTGGATATTCGACGTGGGCCAATTGATGGCCTTCTTCATCGACCATGGCGCCGTTGTTGATGATGAATCCGTTGCTCTTGGCGAAGTCATAAAACTCCGTTCCAGGATATGCATGGGCAATGGAGACCTGAATCGTTTCCACATCGAGCGACTTGGCAAAATTGATGGTGTTGCGAATGGATTCCTTGGTTTCACCGGGAAGGCCCAGAATAAAGTCGCCATGGATGGTGAGGCCAAGATCGTGGCAATCGCGGGTAAAGTCGCGCGCGCGTTCGACCGTGGCGCCTTTCTTGATGTTCTTAAGAATTTGTGGATCGCCGGATTCGAAACCGACAATCAGCAGGCGGCATCCGGCTTCGCGCATCGCCTTCAGCGTGTCGCGGTCGGTGGTGACGCGCGAGGTGCAGGACCAGGTGAGGCCAAGCGGTTTCAACTTCCCGCACAACTCGATAGTGCGAGCTTTCTGGATGTTGAAGGTGTCGTCGTCGAAAAAATATTCTTTGACATGCGGGAACAGTTCCTTCGCATGCGCCATTTCAGCGGCAACATCATCGGTGGAACGCTTGCGCCACGCATGTCCGCTCAAGGTCTGCGGCCAGAGGCAAAACGTACACTGCGCAGGGCAGCCGCGCGTCGAGTAAAGCGACACATACGGGTGCAGCAGGAATGGGACGTTGTACTTGGTCACGTCCATGTCGCGGGCGTAGATGTCGGTCACCCACGGCATCGCATCCAGATCCTCAACTTGCGGACGATCGGGATTGTGAACAATCTGGCCATCCTTGCGATAGCTGATGCCGAGAATTTCATTCAGGGGCTTGCCATTGGCATACTCCACCGTGGAGAAATCAAACTCGCGACGGCAAACAAAATCGATCACCGGGCACTCATTCAATGCGCGATCCGGAGATGTGGTCACCGGTGGCCCAACAAAGGCAATCCGAATTGATGGATTTGCGGCCTTGATGGCTTCAGCCAGCTTCTGGTCCCCCTGCCAGCCGGGAGTGCTGGTGAACAACACCAGAAACTCATACTGCTTGCAGATCTCGATGGTCTCCTCCGCGCTAACGTGGTGCGGGGGTGCGTCAAGAAGGCGCGAACCCTCGAGCATTCCAGCCGGATATGCCAGCCAGACGGGGTACCAGTAGGATTCGATTTCGCGGGTGGCGGGCCAGCGCGAACTGGCACCACCATCAAAATTCTCAAAGGAGGGCGGGTTAAGAAATATCGTCTTTAGGGGCATAAGCTCAACCCTAATTTTACCACCGTAAGGCTTCGCTATGCCGGTTTGTTGCAGTTGGCTAAAGGGTTGCCCTGCCGCGGTTTTCAGGGACTTGTCAGAGCCAAAATTGTAGCCCTCGAGTGAGGAGTCGGGATGTCTTAATGAGATAAGGCTGCCGGGTTCGGTGTCGCTGCATTGCTCAGTGGTTGAGCACTCCCTTTCGCCCAGTCTTCCAGATCTCCCATCGCGCTCAGCAGATCGAGTTTCACTCTCGTCACGTCGAATTGCGCATCCTGAAGTCCAACGAAGCGGGTGCGTTCTTCCACCCGATATTGATCGGTCTGCTGCGGCGTCACCGCCTGACCATTCGCGCCACCCTGGTTCATTTGGGTGACGGTCTCGGTCAGCGTATCTTGCGCCAGTTGCTGTTGCAGGTCGGCAACCTGCTCTTGTGCTTCCAGTTCGCGCAAGCTGTGCCAGAGTGTCAGGTTGCCTTCATCATTCTGTATCTTCGCCAGCTCCGCCTGCTGCCGGTCATGCTTTGCGATGGCTGCGGACTCCTGTGCCTTGTCGTGCTTGATGCGATCGAAGATCGGCCATGTCGCATTGATTCCTACTCCGACATTGTTTGGAGTAAAGTGCCGATAATACTGGTCATAACCGTTGAAACTGGCAAATCGAGCGTACTGAAACGCGCCGTATACGATGGGGCGATTTTCCGCCCGCTTATCCCCCCAGGCCTCGTACATTCTGGCATTCGCAGTGGCAAAGGCAGCCTGGACCGCCGGAGCCTCGTTTTCCTTCGACATCAATGCTTGAAAATCCAGATCGGGCAAGGGCGGAACAGACGCCGCCGCCGGCGTAATTGCGTTCGTATCCAGACCGGTCAGTCCCGACAAATGTTGGCGCAACTCGTCCGCGTGATCCTCCAGATGAATTTTTTGCAGTTGAATTTGCGCGCGGGTCAGCTTTGCCTGTGTCAGATTCATTTTGCTTTCCAGGCCTGCTTCGAGTCGATCTTGCACGATTGCAGCCAGCTTATCGGCATCCGATGTCGCCTGCTCCAGAGCCTGGATTTCCGCCAGCGTTTTACTCAACTCAATGTAACTTACGGAAGCGTCCAGAATGACCTGCCGCCGCTGATCTTTCAGGCTGAGGGTGGCGGCCTTGACCGCTGCGTGCGCAGAGCGGATGTAATCTGGCTGCGAGAAACTGAATGCGAGGAACTGCGACTGTACATTGAACAGCGTCGGATTGCCGAGTGGGAATCCGTAGGAGTAGCCCAGGCCCGAACCGACAGAAACACTGGGAATATAGATGTCGCGAGTCTCCATCCAGATGGCGCGAGTCCGCTGCTGATTGGCTTCCGCGACGTGCACGGCATGGCTATTGCGCAGCGCCAGGTCGACAACGGTGTAGAGAGAGACATCTCCTACCATCGACGCGTCCATGTCCGCCGAGTCGGAGTCAGGTCGCTCCGGAAGTGCCATGGCCAGTGACTCTCCAGCATTCGGTAGATACGAAAATTGCGGGGAATTGGAGAGCACCGCAGTGGGACGTGGAGCATTCGGCAGCGGCTTATCTGTTCGCTGGGCATAGCCAGCCATGGCGAGAGAAACTGCCGCTGCCAGCACCGCGAGGATCTGTCTCGAGCAGCGGTTGCTCTTGCCAGTTCGCGAATTCAATTGGAGCCTATCCATCCCGTCTGATTCTAAACGGGGCTGGCCGTCCCCATTTTTGCGAGTGGAGATTGCATGCAGAGAATTTGGTGGCTGATTCATCCGCGTGGCGCCTGTTGCGCCGGTTCATATAGACTAGCCAATGCGTGTGCCGCCGCAAATTCCTTCTTCGCTTCCGCCTTGTTGCCGGCGGAGGCCAGCAGTTTGCCGAGCTGAACCTGCACTTGAAACGCGGGTGCATCTTCTGATTGCTCGCGCGATGCAAGATACCGTCGCAGCATTTGCTCGGCCTGCGCTGCATCCTTGTGCTTCTCGATCAGCAACGTGGCCCCTTGAACCAGCGCCGGTCCTTCGCTTGGATCTGCGGCGATACCACGTTGAATCGCCTGCTGCATGGCTGCAAAATTCCTCCGCTCGGCGTAGAACTCCGCCAGGCCCATCCATTCATCCGCCGGATAGGATGAAGTCTGGACGGCGAGCTTCCACTCGTCTTCCGCTCCGGAATCATCCGACTTCTTTTCGTCGATCTTTGCCTGCAGCGCGTGGTAGCGAGCTGCATTCAGCGGCTGCAGTTGCTGCGCAACCTGTTCGGCCTGGGCCGGTCCGCCGCCTAAGACTCGCGGGACGTCGATCAGATACTCTCCCAGATCGGAGAGCGCGGATTCGTTTTTTGGGTCGAGGCGAACCGCCGTTTCAAACTCCGCATGCACTTTTTTTGCGAGCGAGTAGGCGCGGGTAAGGGATGCGTGTGCAGCCGCGTCGCCGTAGGCTCGGCCGAGCCATTGATGATAGCGGCTGTTGTTCGGCTCCAGCTCGACAGCACGATTGCACTCCTGTTCCGCCTCGGCCCATTGTTCTTCCTGGATGTAGACGCGGCAGAGCAGATCGTGATCGGCAGCGTTGGCGGAGTTTCTGGCCAAATCTTGTTGCAGCAGGGCAATGGCGTCATTGGCATGTCCGTCTTTCAAATCCTGACGGATGGAGCGCTCAACCGCGGGGTCGCTGGCAGTTGGAGCTGTACGATCCGGCCCCATGGCGAGGCTGATCCCAGCACAGAAAATCAGCAGGGTTGCGAGCGAAAGCAGGCGGCGCAGAGGTTTTGATGGAGCGACAGAGTGCATACATTATTCCGCGCGGCGCACAGCCTGGCCGTTGTGCACGGTGGATCCATCGACCGCGGACAGAACCACAATGTCGCCGGGGTGCAGTCCGAATACGATCTGAACCTTCATCAGGTTCAGGGCGCCAATTTTGACCGGAATTCGCTTGAGATGCCCATTATTGAGTCCATAGACGTAGTCCCCTTTATCGTCGATCCGAAGAGCTTCGCGAGGGATTAGTAGGACATTTTTCAGGTCTTTCAAAACCACCGTGATGGTGACATTGGTGTTCGGCAACAGAGTTTCGTCCGCGTCATCGACCGAAACAAGCGCCTCACCGACGTTGCGCGTTCCGTAGGCGATGATGGTGGACGGCGTGCGGATGACGTGTCCGTGCCAGATACGATTGGGAAGCGCAGCCCACACAATGGTGACCGGTTCGCCGGCCGCCAGCTTTCCGATTTCCGGCTCGTCGAAATAGGCATGCACCTGAATCTGTTTCAGGTCCGCCATTTGCAATAACTGGAAACCGCCGGGCACAAAATCGCTGGTTCGCGTTGACACAGAGTAGACCGTTCCGGCAAAGGGAGCGCGAACATTTTCTTTCTGCAGGGTATCCAGCGCCGAGCTGTAGGCAGCTTGGGCATTGGCTAGGTTCGCGGTCGTATGTTGCAAGTCAATCGGAGCATATCCCTGCGTCTGCTGCTGGCCCATTGCTTTCAGGCTTGCATCGTCGGCGGCCAGCGCTCTGCGCGCGGCATCGACTTCGCTGGTGGAGGCTGCACCTTGTTTCTGTAAATTCTCCAGCGTCGCCAGGTTCGCCGCCTGCTGATTTCTTACGGCTTTCGCCTTATCGATATCGCTGGTCAGGGTGATCTGCTCGTGGCGGGTTCCACCGTGACGCAGCGCTTCCAATTCCGCTTGTGCTCCGCGCACCGCCGCCAACGCGGCAGCGACCTGGCTTCGAGCGGTAGAGTCGTCGAGCGAAATTAGAAGTTGACCTTTTTGGACCTTTTCGCCCTCGTGGACATACACCATCTTCACGGTTCCTGGCAGTGGGCTGTAGGCTGCAAAGTTATGAATCGGCTGGACGACACCGTTGGTTGGCAGAGTGGTAACTTGTTCGCCCATCTGCTGCCGTGCCCATTCTTACCGGAGTTGCACCGCGGCTGGAGTAATGCAGCAGGATGGCTGCGGCCAAAAGAACCAATGCAACCATGATCCAGAAATTACGTTTTTTTTGCGACGCATCTTGCGGTGACGGAGCGGCCATAATGAGATCTTGGTATCTCTAAGAAGAATCAGTATATAAGACGCTGGACGCGAGTCTTGGGATTCAAAGACATAAAAGACAATGAGGTCATTCTGGTATCAGAGGCGCGAGATCCGTTCATGAGTTTCGGCCGCGGGACGAGAAACGTGGCGAGCGAGGATATCGATTCTGGGGTCCGCGTTTCGTACAATCAAGCTATATGGCATCCAGCACAAAGCGAACCGCACCACGATATACCGAAGATCACGCTCGGGCCGGACTTGATCACGCGTTTCCAGAGATCGAGACATGGCCGAACCAATTTCCCGGATATGAGATTGTCATCGACGATCCGGAGTTTACCTCTGTTTGCCCCAAGACCGGACTGCCGGATTTCGGCGTCATTCTTTTGCGGTACGAGCCTCGGAAGATGTGCCTGGAACTGAAGTCCTACAAGGAATATTTATTCTCCTACCGCAATCTCGGAATCTTCCAGGAAAACGTCGTCAACCAGGTGCTGAAGGATGTGGTGAAGGCCTGCGATCCGGTGTGGGCGACAGTGCGCGGAGAATTCCGTCCGCGCGGCGGCATCTCGACCATTGTCGAGGCGCACTGGCCGCGGAAGAAATCGAAGTAGCGATGCGGATGTTGTCAAGTGACGACGCTGTTCGCGGACTTGCCGGGATGCTGCCCCCTGTGATGAATTGATCGATTCTCCGGCACGGCCTGATATGCTGGCGGCTCATGCCGCACGAGAAAGCACAATCTTCAACTCGACTGCCAGCTTCCGCGGCGTGGACCGCGCTCGCGCTGCTAACTGCGCTGAACCTGCTGAACTATACCGACCGCTATGTGCTGGCTGGCGTGCAGCCGCTGGTGCAGCGAGCCTTCCAGGTGAACGATGAGCGCATCGGCAGCCTTACGTTCGCGTTTTTCATCACCTACATGTTCGCCGCTCCGCTGACGGGATGGCTCGGCGATCGCTTTCCTCGTAAGCCGCTGATTCTGGCCGGCGGTCTTCTGTGGTCGCTGCTGACGATCTCGACAGCGATGGTGCACACCTTCGGCGAACTATACCTGCGGCACGCGCTGGTTGGCATTGGCGAGGCGAGCTTTGGCATATTTGCTCCAGCGCTGTTGTCGGACTATTGGCCGGCGGAGCAGCGCAATCGCATCCTGACTATGTTCTATCTGGCGCTCCCGGTCGGCGCTGCGCTGGGGTACATTGTGGGGGGAACGTTGGGCCAGGCTTACGGATGGAAGGCGCCGTTTTACGCCGCCGCCGCTCCGGGGCTGCTGGTGGTGTTGCTGGTCTGGATCTTTCTGCGAGAGCCGGCGCGGGGAGCCTCCGAGCCGCTGGCCATTCGCCCAGACCGGGCGACAATCGCCGGCTTGACGCACAATGCTGCGTACTGGACGGCAACGCTTGGCATGGCGATGATGGTGTTTACGCTGGGCGGCATTTCAGTATGGATGCCTACGTTCCTCTATCGCTACGCGCATGTTTCGCTGGCGGGGGCTAGTCAGACTCTCGGCGCGATTACCGTGATCGATGGAATCCTGGGAACCTGGCTGGGTGGATGGCTGGCGCAGCGATGGTTGCGACGCAACAAGGCTGCGCTTTATCTGCTCTCTGCGTGGAGCATGCTGCTGACCGCGCCGTTTGCGGTGTTGGTTTTCTACGGGCCGCGCGTAACCATGGTGCCAAGCCTGGTGGTGGCGGAGTTTCTGCTGTTTCTGAATACGGGGCCGTTGAATGCCGCCATCGTGAACGCAGTCGACGCACCGATCCGATCGACGGCGATTGCGATTGAACTGTTCATCATCCACGCGCTCGGCGACGCGCCTTCGCCGCGCATCATCGGCTGGGTGTCCGATCATTCCTCTTTGCGAGAAGGCCTTGCCGTTACTTTGATCACGCTTGTGCTCTCGGCGATTTTGATTTTTGCGGGTGCGAAATATGCTCCCGAGATCGATACGGCCGAGGTTTAGATTTGTAGAGTCGCGACGGCGCCGGGGAGAATCGGCATACTAGAGGAACATGTCTTCTGTGCTTGCACTGTTTCATCACGGGCGATTTTTGTTCGCGGTTTTTACTTGGATCATCGCGGCGGCGTGGCTGTCGCGGGTGATTCCGGCATTTTGGATGTTGCCCCAGGTTCCGAACCTTTTGCAAGACTCCCACATAACCGGCGACAAGTTCGATGAGCCGACGACATGGCCATCCGTGACCGTCATTGTTCCGGCAAAAGATGAGGCGATCGCGATTGAGCGCTCCCTGCGCAGTCTGGTGGACTGCGACTATCCGAACCTGCGGGTCATTGCCGTGGATGATCGTTCGATTGATGCAACCGGCAGGCTGATGGATGAGCTTGCCCAGTCGCCTGAATCGCACGGTCGTTTGCGAGTGCTCCACATTAAGGAGTTGCCGGAGGGATGGATGGGGAAACCCCATGCCATGGCGCTGGCCGCAGAGGGTGCGACCAGCGAGTGGCTGCTGTTTACCGATGGCGACGTCATCTTCGATTCACGCGCGATTCGACTTGCCGTCCAGTATGCGGAGCGGAGTCATGGCGATCACATGGTGTTGTATCCCTCTCTGATTCTGCGCGGTGCGGCGGAGAAGATGCTGATCGCATTTTTCCAAAGCGTTTTTGTATGGGCGGGGCGTCCCTGGAAGATTGCCGATCCCAAGGCGCGGAAGGATTACATTGGCGTGGGCGCGTTCAACATGATTCGCCGCAATGTGTATGAGGCGCTCGGCGGGTATTCCGAGCTGCGCATGGAGGTATTGGAGGACATGCGCATGGGATTTCGAGTGAAGCGGGAAGGCTATGCGCAGCGCGTCGCCTTCGGTAAAGACCTGGTGCGTATCCGCTGGGCGGAAAGCGCGTGGGGAATTCTGGATAACCTTACCAAAAACATGTATTCCACGTTTCGATTTCGCAGCGCGTTCCTGCTGGCAGCCTGTGCGGGTATGTTGATTCTTGGCCTGACGCCGTTTGCCGCGCTGTTCTTTCCCGGGGCGGCGCGGTGGGCCGGCATCGTCGCGCTGATTGCATTATTGTTGCTCAATCTGCGATATTGGCCGCTGACCAAAATCAGTCCCTTCTACCTGGCGCTTTTTCCGGTGGCGACACTATTATTTATTGCGACGCTGCTGCGGTCGATGATTCTGGTGTTGTGGCGTGGCGGCGTGTTGTGGCGGGGAACACTCTATCACCTGAAGGAACTGCGCCGCCAGGCCGGACCGCTATGGTGAACTGGCTTTAGAGCAAACGCACCATTACTGTCAGGTAAGAAAAAAGTTGTCATCCCGAGCGAAGTCCTTGCGCAGCAAGGACGCAGTCGGGGGACCTGCCTCTATGCCTGCATTACGGTAATTCTGGTTTTGCCTTAGTCGTCTCAATGTCGGAAGTGAACGCCGTGTTGCCCGCCAACGCCGTTGTGAGGGCTGAATCCCTGGCCGCCATTTTCGGCGGAAAAATTTTTTGCCAGTCGCGGGTTCGGATGAAATTTCGGCTTGCCTCCATGGAGCTGTTCTTGCGAGCTCAATATCATGTCGACTCGGCCTTGGATGGGAAGAAGCTTGCCGCGAATCTGAATGGTTTTGCCGACCAGCTGGTCGAGATTGCCGACGGATTTTTTGTCCTCAACCGAGCTGATGATGAAGAAATGGCAATCGGCGTCGGAGGTTTCCGGGCTGCACACATCGAGAAAGCGGATGCCGTCGCTTGCGTCCACCAAGCGGTAGACGTGGGCTTCCACGCAAACATTCCTATGCAGATGCTGCAGCGTCTGCTCGGGCGCGATACAGGCAGGTTTCGCCACGGCAGCAGAAGAAAACAGCAGAAAAACAATGGGCACACTCAGCAAGGTCGGCGCACGCATGGGGAATATCTTTCGGTTCAGTTGTAGAAAATTCTCGTGTTTCGATTATGATCTGATCGCGCAAGGGTTGCTACTGGAAACTGCGAGAGTGTTGGCTTCAGGAGATTAGTGTGGCAACGAATGAGCGATCAGGCACCGTGTTCGCAGCCCGCTGCAGCCTGGTCGCAAGCGCATCAACGTGCCGCTGCTCGGTCAGATAGCTGATTACCATCATGCGCAATACGCTGCGGCCGCGCACTCGGGTGGTGGAGATCCACTGCTGGCCGTCCTGGGTAATTTCCGCGGCGATGGCATGATGCAGGCGCGCAGTTTCTTCTTCCGGCAGGACGAGTTCTCGCGAGGCCTTTGCGCGGAGGTTTAAGATCGTCAGACGGCGCGGCGTCGCCAGGTCAAATGCGCCAGTTTCAAGGATGCGCGACTCCATATACCCGGCCAGTCCCATTTGCGAATCGATCAGGTCTTCATACGATTGGCGGCCATGCACGCGAAGCGTCAGCCAGAGCTTGAGAGAATTCATGCGGCGCGACCACTGGGCGGAAATGCGAAAATTATCCGGTAGAGGACTGTTCGCAGCGCGAGGCAGATAGCTGGTATCAAGGCCAAAGGTCGACTCCAGCAATTCCGGATGACGGGTGAGCAAAACACCCGGCGGCAAACGGCATGGCCAGCCATTTATGCGGGTCGATGGTGATGGAGTCCGCCAGCTCGATTCCTTCCATCAGGCTGCGATGTTGATTGGAAAAAACGACTGCCGCGCCAAATGCGCCATCGACGTGGAACCAGAGATTTTGTCGACGGGCCATCGCTGCCAGCGTGGGCAGGGAATCGATGGCGCCGGAGCTTGTCGTCCCCGCTGTGCCGACGATGGCGAGCGGCTCGAACCCTGCACTTCGGTCGGCGGCGATGGTCTGTTCCAGCGCGTGTACGTCCATCTCGGCGGCTTCATTCACAGGAATACGTCGCAGCGCTTTGCGGCCCAGACCCAGCAGGCCCAACGATTTTTCCAGTGAGTGATGCGCCTCAGATGAGGCATAAACGATGGGCTGCTTGCCCAAGTCAACCAGACCATTGTCGGCTGCGTGCGGATAGCGCTGTGTCAGCGCAATTGCGAGCGCGCTCAGATTGGCTTCTGTGCCGCCGCTGGTAAATGTTCCGCCGAACTGATTTTCGCTCCAGCCGACGCGCTCCGCGATCCAGCCAATGGTTTGCTGCTCGATGCGCGATGCCAGTTGCGAACGCGCGAGCGAAGCCAGTTGAGGATTCAGCGCGGCGACCAGGGCTTCAGCCAGCACAGCCATATAGGTCGGAGTTGGATTGGTGAGGCCAAAATAATTTGCGCTGGGGACATGAAACCCCTGATCGATCATCTGCGAGCAGATGTCGTCGAGGACAGCCTGCGGCTTCGTGACCGACTTCGGGCAAGCCCGGCCTGTTCAAGAAGAAAGCTGCGAAGGGCGGCGGGGCGCTGGACTGGGCGATCTTTCAAGGAAGAAAAATATTCGTCGATGCGATCGATCAGCTGATGGCCAAGCTGTCGACGCTGGTTCGAATCCAAGTCAAATCCCATGCGGGTACCTGCTTTGATTGTTATTGTACCCGCCCGGTCCTTCGCCTGACTGGTTGCCTGGGTGTGCCAGTCCCGTTTCTGGGACCTAGGATTTTCTGCTATTTTGTTCCGCGCAGCGAGGGAGTGAAAGTAATCCCAAGCAATAGTCCTTCAGGCCCAAGCAAGCGGCTGACTGTCTGACCCCACGGCTCTTTCCCGTTTTTCACGAGCAGTCCGATAGCCTTGCAATTCAAGCTCGGCAGTCGCCTGCTCGACGTCGTCCACATCAAACTCAAGCCACGCTTGCGGGACAGAAATCTCATCGGGCCAGGAATCTTTGCCAAAGCAGGACTGTGCGGCCTGTGAAAGCGGCCACAAAGCAAAACTCTTGACTCCCTCCAGAGCTTCCGTATGAAGGTAGCCATCCTTTTCCTGTTTGAATGGAATAGCCAACGTATCTTTGTAAAGCTTCTCGCTTGGCGCCATATCGCGAACGATTGGGCCAAATCCTGCAACGAAGAGTACTTTCATGCTCTGATTCCTTTCACGATTCGATGCCCCGCCCACTATGCCGACTCCTCAGGCCTCGCGTCAGGGTCTTCAGTCTTCGCCTGGGGACGCATGAGGGGAAACAGGATCACGTCACGGATGGAGCGCGAGCCGGTCAGCACCATAGTCAGGCGATCGATGCCGATGCCTTCGCCTCCGGTGGGCGGCAGGCCAAAGCTGAGCGCGCGGACAAAATCTTCGTCCATGGCATGGGCTTCGGCATCGCCGCGTTCACGCTCGCCAAGCTGCTGCAGGAATCGATTGCGCTGCTCGACCGGATCATTCAATTCGCTGAAGGCATTGCCCAGTTCGAAACCGCCAATGTAGAACTCGAAGCGCTCGACCCAGTCGGGCTCGTCGGGCTTCTGCTTGGAAAGCGGAGAAACCGCAAGTGGGAAGTCATAAATTATGGTTGGTTGTACAAGATGTTCTTCAGCCACTACTTCAAAGATGGAGGCAATGTTTTTTCCTGCCTGCGCGTTCGTTTCCAGGTCGACAGAAATGTGAGCGGAGCGCAGTTGGTGGCCGACTTGGAGCACACTGCTCGCATCGGCGAATGCGTCCATCGATGGCTTTGCGCCCGCAGCTTCTGGCCAGAAGTGGATAATTGCTTCGCGCATGGTGAATCGCTGCCATTTTGATAGGTCGATTTCGACGTCGTTGAAGGTGGTCTTGGTCGTGCCGTTCACCTCCATCGCGACGAACTGGATCAGCTCCTCGGTGAGGTCCATCAGGTCGTGGTAGTTCGCATAGGCCTGGTAAAACTCCAGCATGGTGAACTCAGGATTGTGCTGGGTGGAAATGCCTTCATTCCGAAAATTCCGATTGATCTCATAGACGCGGTCGAGTCCGCCAACCACGAGACGCTTCAGATAGAGTTCCGGCGCGATGCGCAAGAAAAGATCAATGTCGAGTGCATTGTGATGGGTGGTGAAGGGCTTGGCCGCGGCGCCGCCGGCGATTGGCTGCATCATCGGCGTTTCGACCTCGAGAAATCCGCGGGCATCGAAAAACTTGCGCATGGCGCGCAACACCGCGGCGCGCTTGACGAAAACCTCGCGCACATCGGCGTTCATAAACAGGTCGACATAGCGCTGGCGATAGCGCAGTTCGACATCCGCCAAGCCGTGATATTTTTCCGGCAGCGGCAGCATCGCCTTGGAAAGAAAGGTTAGCGAGTCGACGTGGATCGTTAGCTCCCCAGTGCGGGTGCGGAACAGATAGCCGCTGACGCCGATGTGGTCGCCCATGTCGAGCAGCTTGTAGAGCTGGAATGCGTTCTCGCCGACGGCATCCATGCGGACATAAATCTGCAGACGCGCGCCGTTTTGCTGCAGTACGGCGAACCCGGCCTTGCCCTGCGCGCGAATGGCCATGATGCGTCCGGCCACGGCGACGGTGACGCGATCTTTCTCCAGGGCTTCTCCAGTGGCCGTATCGTATTGGCTGCGAATGGCCGCCAGAGTATGGGTGGCGGCGAAGCTGTTGGGATACACCGGGTGGCCGAGGGCCTCAATCTGTCGCAGTTTGTCGCGGCGAAGATCGAAGACGCTTTGTTCAAATTCCGATTCGTGCACGCAATTTTCCTTTATGGGCATGATCCCTATATTTATTGCCAGTATAGATGTTGGCTGCATTCGTCTAGGATCGACACTTCCCGCACGGCAGTTTGACGAGGCTGCGCGACAGAAAAGCGACGGCGCGCGAGGAGAGATGTACGGCGACGCCCGAAGCTTCCGCGCTGTCTCTGATGGCGCATGGTCGGAGTTTGTTTTGAGGCGATTGAGCGATGGAGTGTCGAATTTCGATATCTTCAACTCCGCGTCGTTTGCGCTGGTGCATGCGGCGTTCCGGGTTAGGATAAAAGAAATTGCCCAAAGAACTGGTCGCTTTGTATCTGCAAATGTTTCGAAGGAGGACCCGATGGCCCGTACAGCTTCTACCATGCTTACGCTGGGAACGACAGCACCAGATTTCTCGCTCCCCGATGTAGTTTCCGGCAAGACGATCACGCGGGATCAAGCCGCAGGTCCACGGGGGCTGCTGGTAATGTTCTTGTGCGCTCACTGCCCATTCGTGCAACACGTCAACCAGGAGCTGGGACGGCTCGGTCGCGACTACGCAGGTCGAGGCATCGGAATCGTCGCTATCAGCAGCAATGACGCGGAGACGCATCCGGACGATGCGCCGCCGGGGCTGCGCCGCCAGGCCGAAGAGCAGGGCTTTCAATTTCCCTACCTCTTCGATGAATCGCAGGAGGTGGCTCGCGCCTACCATGCGGCCTGCACTCCGGATTTCTTTCTATTCGACGCAGGCAAGAAGCTTGTCTATCGAGGCCAGTTCGACGGCAGCCGGCCCGGAAATGGCGTGGCCGTGGATGGTCGCGATCTGCGCGCCGCGATGGATCAAGTGCTGGCCGGTAAACCGGTGCCGGCGGAGCAGCAGCCCAGCGTTGGATGCAACATCAAGTGGAAAGAAAAAGGCTAAGGCAGGTCCCCCGCGCGGGCAGGAGCAATGACGACGAAGGCGATCCAATTCGACATTATTACGGTGTTCCCGCAGTTTTTCGAAAGCCCCTTCAGCTTCGGAATTCTGGGCCGCGCCATTGCGGAAGATCGCGTTCGCGTCCGGGTACACAATCTGCGCGACTTCACGTCTGATCGACACAAGACCGTCGATGATCGCCCGTTTGGCGGCGGTGAAGGAATGGTGCTGAAGCCGGAGCCAATGTTCTGCGCGGTCGAGTCTCTCGGGATCGTGGAGAAAAGTGTGCGGGATTCGTCGCGGGAGCGGGTGGTGCTGCTGTCCGCGCAGGGAAAATCCTTCACCCAGGCGCTCGCTCGGGAACTGGCGCAAGTGGAAAGAATTGTTTTTCTTTGTGGACGTTATGAAGGCGTGGATGAACGAGTCAACGACCTGCTGGCGGATACCGAGCTTTCCATCGGCGACTATGTGATCTCCGGCGGAGAATTGGCGGCTGCGGTGATTGTGGATGCCGTGAGCCGGCTGCTGCCGGGAGTGTTGGGGAACGAGGATTCCAGCCGTTACGAGAGCTTCTCCGCCGAATCTGTGCCGGGTGGCTCAGCCGCTGCACCCGATCGAGGCGTGACATCCGAGAGACCGCATCCGCAATCGACCTGCGACTCTGGAGGGTTGCTCGATTATCCTCACTACACTCGACCGCCGGAATTTCGCGGAGCCGAGGTGCCTGCGGTGCTGAGTTCCGGCAACCACGACGAGATTCGCCGTTGGCGTCGGCGGCAATCGCTCTCGAAAACGCTGCAGAATCGCCCGGATTTATTAGTCGATGCACAGTTGACGGAAGAGGACCGCACTCTCTTGGACAAGTTGCGACATGAAATCTGACAATTCCGGGGGAAGCCCGGCCAAACGAACGCCAGTGGATCTCGACTTTCTTGCCGGAGGCGGCGAGATGGGCGCACGTGTGCGAGCGCTGGATTGGTCGAAGACTCCGCTCGGTGCTATTTCCAAATGGCCGCAAAGCCTGAAAACCTCCGTTAGTACATGTTTGAATTCGCGCTTTCCCGTGTTGATCTGGTGGGGACCGGAGCTGGTCAAAATCTACAACGATGCCTATCGACCGCTGATTGGCAGCAAGCATCCGTGGGCGTTGGGTTGTCCTGGCCGGGAGGTCTGGCCAGAGATTTGGAATGTCATCGGCCCGATGCTGGAGCAGGTGACCGGGCGTGGCGAAGCAACCGTTTCCGAAGACCTGCTGCTGTTGCTGGAACGAGACGGCTACGCGGAAGAGTGCTATTTCAGTTTTTCCTACAGTCCGATCCGAAACGAGTTGGGTCGTGTCGGCGGAGTGTTCACTCCTGTCATTGAGACTACCGAGCGTGTGATTGGGGCGCGCCGATTGCACACCCTGCGCGACCTGGCCTCCGTGTTTGGAACGCAAGCACGCACCTCCAGCGACGCATGTGTCGCCGCGATCAAGGTGCTGGCAGCCAACCCCTACGATTTGCCATTTGCGGTTATCTATTTTTTTGACTCAAAGCGAACGCAAGCAAACCTGATCGCGTACACCGGCCCACCAAATTTTCCTGCCATAGTGGATCTTCGAGCCGAAGGCTGGCAGCGACTTCTGGCCTCGACCAGCGGAGAAAGCTGCATGCTGGACATGAATGCGGTAAAGCTGGATCCGTTGCCGCAATCGCCCTGGGGACACGCTCCGGAACAGGCCATCGCCGTGCCGATTCTGGTGGCGAACACCACGGAACCGATTGGGTTCCTGTTAGCCGGGGTGAGCATTCGAAAGCGACTTGACGAGTCCTACCGGTCGTTCTATACGCAGGTTGCGGATCAGATTGCCAGCACCATTTGGGAGGCCGATGCGGTCGAGCGTGAGCGGAATTTGCGCGAAACGGCGGAAGCCGAGCGCAGCCAGATTCGCGACCTCTTCTTGAATGCTCCCGCGGGCATTATGGTGACTACGGGACCGGAACATCATATTACCCTCGCAAATCGTCAGTATGTCGAACTGATTGGCCGCACCTCGGCGGCGGAGGTCGTCGGCAAGCCAATTCGGCAAGGCCTGCCGGAATTGGAGGATCAACCCTTTTTCGGCTGGATGGATGAGGTCTACCGCACCGGGGTTCCGTTTGTCGGCAGGGAAGTCATGGCGCGATTGCGGCGCGGCCCGTCAGGTGAGCAAGCAGACGCCTACTTCAATTTTGTGTATCAGCCGCATCGCAGCGCAGATGGCCGGATCGACGGACTGCTCATTCACGCTGTGGACATCTCTGACCAGGTGCGCACGCGCCAGGAGATTGAAACCCGGGAAGAGCAATTTCGTGTGCTGGCCGACTCCATTCCGCAATTGGCGTGGATGGCCAACCCAGATGGCAGCGTTATCTGGTACAACCGTCGCTGGTATGAGTACACCGGCACGAGTTTTGAGCAGATGGAAGGATGGGGCTGGCAGGCCGTGCAAAATCCGGAACTGCTGCCCGCGATGATGGTGAAATATCAGGATTGCCTTAGATCTGGAGAGCCATTTGAAATGACGTTCCCGCTGCGCGGGGCTGACGGTGAATTTCGTCTCTTCCTGACGCTGGCTTTGCCTGTGCGGGATAAGGCAGGTACGATCATGCGCTGGTTCGGCACCAATACCGACATCGACGCCCAGCGAAAAGCGGAAACGGGTTTGCGCCAGGCAGAGAAGCTCGCGGTAGTCGGCAGGCTGGCCGCATCCATTGCACATGAGATCAACAACCCGTTGGAAGCGGTGATGAACCTGCTTTTCCTGGCGCGGTTGACTGCTGTGGATGAGGAGACGAGCGCATACCTGAAGTCCGCCGAGGAGGAACTCTCGCGCGTTTCTCAGATCGCCAGCCAGGCGCTGCGTTTCCACAAACAACAATCATCTGCCGTCCCGACAGACATGGTGGAATTGCTGGATTCTGTGCTGACGCTCTATCGTGGCAAGCTGTTGCGCAATAAGATCCAGGTGCATCTGGAGACGTCAAATTGTCCGCCGCTGGTTTGTTACTCCGGGGAGATACGTCAGTTGCTGGCCAACTTGGTTGGAAATGCGACCGATGCAATGCTGAATGGAGGCACGCTGCGATTGCGCGTGCGCCCGGTAACGGACTGGCGGCACCACGAACCCGGGGTGAGAGTCACAATTTCAGATACGGGACATGGTATGCCGCCCGATGTTCGACGGCGGATTTACGAGCCTTTTTATACGACAAAAGGTGAAACCGGCACAGGACTGGGGTTGTGGGTGTCCGCCGGTATCGTGGAGAAACACAGAGGCAGTATGCACGTGCGCAGCCGCACGGAACTGGCAAGGAGCGGGACCACGTTTACGGTGATTCTTCCGCTGGCAGGGCCGCCGGTCCGCGCGATTCAGGACGTGCCGGATGAGGAAATCAAGCCATGAAAACGAGACGAAATCGCTGATTGCATGTACACTAGTGTTTTGCGTCATATTCCATTTCTCCCTAGAGTAGGAATCATTTTATGTCGATTCATCCCGTGATGCAGCGTCTGGCTGCCAAGCTTCAGCGCACAGATCTCCCCAAATTTGGCCCGGGTGATACGGTTCGCGTCCAGGTAAAGATTAAAGAAGGCGAGAAGGAGCGCGTGCAGGCCTTTGAGGGCGTTGTGATTGCGCGCAAGAACGGCGCGGAAGGCAGCTTCACGGTTCGCAAGATGAGCTTCGGCCAGGGCGTCGAGCGCATTTTTCCTTTGCACTGCAAAGTGGTAGAGAAGGTGGAGAAGGTCCGCTCGGCTCGCGTGCGCCGCTCCAAACTCTTCTATCTGCGAGCACTGCGCGGCAAGGCAGCCCGCCTGCGCGAAGCCGATGCCACTCACGCCAAGTAAGCGTTTCGTTGATACCAGAATTGCAAAAGCCGCATCCTGATGAGGGACGCGGCTTTTGTGTGTCTGGATTCCAGGACTGTGAAACGGATCTTCGATCCAATCTACTGCGTGGGCATCAAAGGCAGCATCATGGTGTCCTCTGCCTGTTGAAACGCGGTTGGAGCGACATGGACAGAACCCTGAAATGGACGGTCGATATCGCCAATAGCCACCAGCGCCAGCGATACCAGCAGGCTAAGCGAAATAATCAATACGAAATGCAGTGGCACATTCTCGCTTCCGATCAGGCAAGAAGACGCGATCGTGATGATGCCGCCTATGACCAACACTCCCCATAGAATGTCGGGCATCTTGCTTCGGCTTTCCAGCAGTCGAACGCGCCGGTGTTCTGTCATGCTGCTCAGCTCACCCATCACCTGACGCAGGCTCGCCTGCTGCTGCAAGCTCGGCGTAGGAGTTTGTGTGATCGTGGCCCAAAGCTTCATCACGTATCGCTGGCCCGCGTATTTCTCCACACCTTTACCCGACACATCGTGACGCATGGTTGGCCACTCTTGCGCAACCACCTGGGTGGCATAGGTGCGCGCCGCTTGCTGGATTAGATCTCGCTGGGGCTCCTGCAATCCATCCGCCGCACGATACAGATTCACCAGATTGTTGGCCTCGTTATTGGCGTTGGTCTCCGCGGTTTGGAAGTTGTTCCACACGGCATACAACATAAAGCCGATCATGACCGCATATACGGTGCCCAGGATGGCGATTTGCCAGCCGATGACGTCATTATGGACACTGCGTCGGCTGGGCTCCCAAAACGTATTCAGCATCACGAGGCAAGTAATCGAGAGAATGATCCACAACAGGACGAGGTAAATATTTTGACCAGTGTTTAACAACATAGACTCCTTCGAAGCGGTGCAGCCTAGAGGAAATCCTAATCCGAAGAGAGTGAATCCACTACGGCAAAGTTTTCAAATGCTGGGCGCAAGCCGGGGTGGATTGCTTGCGTGTCACGGGTGTTTTTCCCGACAAATATCGGCAGATGCATGCGCTACACTACCCACGACGGCGCAAGATGCCGATCCCTGATTGTCCGGTCACCCATGGATCGCAGGAAATTCCTCGTTACCGCCGGAGTTTCGCTGGCTGCCTCCACACTGGACGCGGTTGCCGGCGAGGTGGCCGATGCCGCGGCAAAATCCAATATTCCGATGCGCGGACCCAAGCCAGACCGACCCAACATTGTCTTCATCATCTGCGACGATCTCGGTTATGGCGACCTGGGTTGCTATGGCTCAAAACTGGCGACGCCCAATATTGATCGTCTCGCCGCCCGGGGAGTGCGTTTTACCCATCACTGCACGCCCATCTCGTTGTGTTCGGCTTCGCGCGCGGCACTGATGACAGGGCTATACCCGACGCGGGTGGGAGCAACAGGCGCCTTTGGTCCGTTGAGCGAAACCGGCATGTCGCTCGATGCAGTCACCACCGCGAACGTGCTGCAGAAGGCTGGATATACAAGTCTCGCAATTGGCAAATGGCACCTGGGTGACCTGCCGCAGTACGCGCCTATGCAGCGCGGCTTTGATGAATACTTCGGCGTTCCTTATAGCGTAGATATGGACCCGCTGCCACTGCTGCATAACTCGACGATTGTAGAGAAGGAAGCGGACCGAGATACGCTCACGCAGCAGTACACAAAAAAAGCGGTCGAGTTTCTAAGCCAGCCGAAAGACAAACCATTCTTTCTCTACATGGCGCATTCTTATCCGCACATTCCCTTGCACGCGTCCGCGTCGTTTCATGGCAAGTCGGACCTGGGACTCTACGGCGATGTGGTCGAGGAAATTGATTGGAGTGTCGGCGAGATTGTGCGGGCGCTGGAAGCGAATGGACAGAGAGAGAAAACGCTTGTGTTTTTTACCAGCGATCACGGTCCGTGGTTCCAGGGAAGCACAGGCAATCTGCGCGGGCGAAAGGGCGGCGTGTATGAAGGCGGACTCAGAATCCCTATGATCGCCAGTATGCCGGGCACCTTGCCTCACGGTCGGGTCACGGATGCGCTGGCGTCGCACGTCGATATTCTGCCCACGGCGGCAGGGCTGTGCCGCGGCGAATTGCCCGCATATCCGCTCGACGGGCGAGATATCTGGACGCTGCTGACATGCCAGCAAGACGCAGTCGAGCGCCAAGCGTTGTTGTCATTCGAAGGCTGGAATATCCAATGCGCGCGCTGGAAACAATGGAAGCTGCACATCGCGCGTGCGAACACGCCGATGTTTATGCCGACTCCAGCCCAGGGACACATCAACTACACGCTGCGGAATCCCGAATTGTACAACCTTGTCGATGATCCTAAGGAAAGTTACGATTGCGCGGCGAAATATCCCGAGGTGGTCGCGACGATTCAAAAGAGTATTCAGGAACAGCTTGCGACCCTGCCGGAAGTGGTGAAGCAGGCCTACAGTGAGACCCAGCAGCACTTGTCTACTCCCACGATGCCAGCGGACAGCCTGCCGGAATTTAGAAATTCGGAAGGAAATTCCGGAGCGTGGCTGGAAGGCGCGGACGCGGAAAAAGTGCTGCAGCGATTCAAGTAGTATTCGCAGGGTCTTAGCCGAGCCTGGTTTGGTGAAGGCAACCACTCACAAGTAACGATGGACGGGGATAGACGGAGAGCGATGGATAGGCGCAACGTTTGTCGAAGAATTCTGTGGAGTGCGACTCAGGCGTCACTCGCGCCTCTGATCCTCGCGTGGTGTTTCGGTGGGGTCGTATTCCATGCCGCAACCCTGCGCGCGCAAACTGCGTCTCCAGAAAAAGCCGGGGCAGCTGGCGATGTCGAGGCGCAAAGGACATCTCGGGATACGGTGCTGCATTGTCCGGCGGCCACGGCAGAGTTTCGCGACGAGACATTTGACTCCAGGGAGTTCGCCGGCCCGCGACACTATCGAATCTTTTTGCCGACGAATTACGACGCCGTTTCCACTCGCTATCCTGTCATCTATTACCTGCACGGCCACAGCGATCGCTACACGCTGGAGGACTACGATCACGGCGAGGACACGGTGCCGAAGATCTGCCGGTTTGTCGCGACACATGCCGTGATTGTCGTCGGCGTGGATGGATATGTCGCCCGCGACTACACGGGATTTTACGGAGGCGATCCCTACGATGTTCGCCGCACCGGCGGCGATATCGATTTCGGCAAATATTTTCTAGAGCAGGTTGCCACGATTGATGGGCACTATCGCACCCTCACTTCGCGCCGTTATCGAGCCACATCGGGTCTAAGCATGGGAGGCTTTATGAGCCTGTACCTGAGTGCGCGCTACCCGCAAATCATCGGCAGCTGCTCGGCATTCAATCCGGGGCCCGAATTTTACGTGGGAGAAAAGGGTCGGCGATCTTTGTGGCGGCCGAAGGATTACGTGTTGAGTTTCCAGCACACACCGGTGCGACTGGTGCGAGCCAGCGGCGACTACATCAGCCAGTACACGGAAGAAACGCGCGCGGCCTTCGCGGCGACGCCGTCGGTCGATTTTGAATTCCGCCAGGATGAATACGACCGGCACTGGGCGACTTCGATTGCGGAAACGTTCGACTTTCACATGCGGGCTTTTGCCGATCCTGCGCTCGACACGACGCCGACGCGCTGGAATTATGCCAGCGCCTTCGATTACTTCGATGCGTGGGGATATCACGTGCAGGCAGACATCGCTGGCCCAGCGATGATCTACCTGAAACATGTCAGCCAAGCCGGGATGCTGGTGACGACGCGCCAATGGGCTCCGGATGGCCCGCCGGCTGTGTGTACGCAGTTGAATGTGACTACCGCAAACCTGTATCAGAGTGGCGCAAGCTACAAGGTCTACGATTTGAGCCTCAACGGCGATCGATTGACGAGGAAGAATTTGATCGCCGATCCAAAGGGAAGACTGCATCTGGCGACGGACTGCAACGGTCATGAATTTTCTTTTTCCGGTGAGGACATAAATGCCGTGCAGTCGCTGATTTTGCTGCCGCTCACGACCCATGACTATCGACGACTGATGCCGGGCACGCCGTTGAACCTTCCGATTCGCATTTGGAACCCTGGCGCTGCGCCGCTCAAAAATCTGCACGTGGAATTGAGTTCGGACTATCCGACGGCGCAGATTTTGCGCGGTTCCGTCGATATTCCGGGATTGAAACCCGGAGAAACTCTGGACCTTAGCTCCAGGTTTCTGGTGCAATTCACAGCGGGTGGTGGCGACTTCGCAAGAACTCGGTTGTATCTGAATGCGAACGCGGCAACTGGCAAAGACAAGCCAGAATCCGCAGCGATGCATACATACTTCGATGTGCTGGTGGCGCCCTCAAACCTCGCTCCGCCGTTAGCGATGGCAGTTCTAGATGGCCGCACTAAAACATTTCCAACTTTCTACCAGGGTGTTCATGGCGGCGGAACGAGCGTGCCGCGCACAGTGACGGAGGGAAAAGGAAACAGAAATGGTGAATTGGAGCCCGGCGAGCAGGCGACAGTGTGGGTTCAGGTGAGGCAAGGGCTCGATCCGTTTGATAAGGGGAACTGGTGCCGCGCGAAGGTCTACTCGGATTCTCCATGGATCACGGAGATCGCCGACCTGCAGGAAAACAAAGGACGGGAGTGGACCGCAGCGCAAAACCGCACGAGCCTGATTGAACTGAATCCCGCGACGCCGAAGGGAACCGAAGTGAATGCAATCCTGGATTGCGAAACCTACAGTTACACCTTCACGCCGGATGTTCGGTATGGAACCCGGCCTCTTTATCAGCCTTACCAGTTTCACAGGCATCAGCTATATTTATGGACCTGGAAGGTGCCCTAGCTGCGACTGCTCCACACCAGCAGGTTCATGGGGGTGTGGATCAAGTCGCCTACCTTGATGCCGGGACAATACTTGTCGCGGTCGGCCTGCTGATACGGATTGACGGGCTTTGTCAAGCGCATGTCCTCGTCCATATAAATAATGGTCATTACTTCGCGCGGAATCGGCGTGGTATTTTGACCGGCGCGATGGAAGGTCCATCCGGAGTGAAAGCTCACTTCCCCCAGGTCAAACTTTCCTTCATCAATACCGTGATCTTTGAGCGCTTCGCCGATCCGATCTTCGCTATCCTGTCCAATCTCCAGATCGCGACCGTAGGTGACGCGATGGCTTTTCGGGCAGAAGGCTAGCGGTCCCATTTCCAGCGGAGTTTCCTGCAAGGGGATCCATGCGGTGATGGTTCTGTCTGTATCCACGGGCCAGTAGTATTGGTCGGCGTGCCAGGGAGTGATGCCTCCGCCCGCCTCTTTGTAGAGCGCCTGGTCGTGATAGATGCGCACTCCTGTGGAACCCATCAATTGCGCGGCGATACGGCCCAGCTTTGGAGAAGAAATGAATTCTCGAACCAGATTGCTGCTTTCCCAAAGATTTTCTATCTGGAGAAATGCGCGATGGTATAAGTCGCGTTCTTCCAGGGGAAGATGCTCCGAGTTCAGCTCTTTTACTTTGCGAGTGATTTCGCGGCCGTAGGAGGCGAGCGTCTCGGCGGAGAGCACATTCTTCAGCTTGATATATCCGTTTGCCTGATACTGTTCAATCTGCTCCGGTGAGATGGGGTATGTCTCACTCAGATCTTGCTGTATCGTCAGTTACTTTTGCCATCGAGAACTCTCCGTCGTCATGGTCAACAATACAGGTGCGCATGATTCAAAATTCAGCGTAGCTGCCGGCGTTTTGGTTGCCGAGCGAATCGCTGTCCGTGACCGATCGAAACGATTCGCTGCTTTGAGTATAAATTGTCGATAGCAGTAAATTTGACGGGAGTTAAACGATGAAGCAGTCTCGGGCCTTGCGGCCTGCGTTGTTGACGGTGGCAATTCTCTGTTTTGCCTGGGCCTTTCCCGCTTGCAGCTGGGCAGCGGCGAGGCAATCGATCCTGTTGAACAAGGGATGGGAGTTTCGACAAGTCACGAACCTGCAAGGCATTGCGCATGACCATTGGCTGCCCGCCAAAGTTCCTGGCGACGTGCATCTGGATTTACTGCGCAATAAGCTGATCCCGCAGCCGTTCTATCGAGACAACGAGAACAAGCTGCAGTGGATTGAAAACGCCGACTGGGAATATCGGACGACCATTCCGTGCGACGCGAAAAGCTTCTGAATCGACAGAATATCGATCTGGTTTTCGACGGTCTCGACACCTGCGCGCAGGTGTATCTGAATGGGAACCTGCTGCTGACTTCCGACAACATGTTTCGGACGTATCGGCTGAATGCAAAGCCATATTTGAAAATCGGTGAAAATCTTCTGCGCATCGTTTTTACTTCGCCCATTCAGGGAGCAGAAAAAATTGCCGATCAGGATCCGTGGCGCGCGGAGACGCATACGCAGGCGCGATGGTACATCCGCAAAGCGGCCTATCAGTATGGATGGGATTGGGCGCCGAGATTTGTGACCAGCGGCGTGTGGCGTCCAGCGCGGTTGGAGGCGTGGGACAATGCGCGCGTATCCGACCTGAACATTCGCCAATTAGATGTGACCAGGCATTCCGCTCATGTTCTGGCTCAAGTGGAGGTGACGGCGTCTGCCGATTCGCCGGCGACGGTGACCGTTCACTATGGTCTGGCCGGCAAAGAATTGACCGCCACGCAAACGACGGACCTGCATCCAGGCGTCAACCACGTAGAAGTGCCAATCACCATCGATCGTCCGGAGCTGTGGTATCCAGCGGGATATGGCAGCCAGCCGCTCTATGCATTTCATGCGAGCATCGCTACACGCGGTGAAACGCAGGACACCTCCGACGTGCGCACCGGACTTCGTTCAGTCGAATTGCGCCGCGATCCGGACAAGTGGGGACGGTCGTTTGAATTTGTCGTGAATGGAATCCCGATCTTCGCCAAGGGCGCCAATGTGGTGCCGTTCGACAGCTTTCCCAGCCGCGTGCCAGCGGCACAAATCCGCGACATCCTGCAATCTGCCAAAGATGCCAACATGAACATCATTCGCATCTGGGGCGGCGCCTATTACGAAACTCAGCAATTCTACGAGCTATGCGACGAGATGGGAATCATGGTCTGGCAGGATTTCATGTTTGGAAATCCGTGGCAGCCGGGAACGTATTCCTTCAAGCAGAATGTGGCGCAGGAAGTGGAGGATCAGTTGAAGCGGCTGCGAAACCATCCCAGCATCGTGTTGTGGTGCGGCAATAACGAGCAGGAAAACAATTTTCTGCAGGATAGTCTGCACGTCAGCCAGATTGCCCGCCTGCAAATGTGGCAGGACTATCTGACGGTGTTCAGCGGGATTATTCCGACGCTGGTAGCCCGGTACGATCCAGGCGCCGCGTATTGGCCCAGTAGCCCGAGCGGCGATTACGAAGAGACCAAGGCCATGAACTACCGCGTGCTGGAAGATGGCGACGATGTTGGCGGCAATGAAGAGTCCGGGGACACCCATGACTATTCGGTCGGGACCTCCAACGACATGATGCCCCGCGTCCCGTTCAGCAGCGAAGAAGATCGGCATTACAGATTTGTCAGCGAGTATGGATTTCAGTCCCTTCCTGATATGCAGACGATCGATGCGTTTACGCTGCCCGAGGACAGGACGAGCACAGCCACGCCGGTGATGGCCTCCCATGAAAAAGGCGCGGATGGATATGAGACCATCCACGACTACCTGCTGCAGTATTATGGCAAGCCGAGGAATTTCGCTTCTTTCGCGTATGCCAGCCAGGTATTGCAGGCGGAATTCATCAAGCTGGTGGCCGAACATCTACGCCGTGACATGCCGCGCACAATGGGCTCCATCTTCTGGCAGTTGAATGATTGCTGGCCGGTAGTTTCGTCCTCGAGTATCGATTATTACGGCAGATGGAAGGCGCTGCAATATTATGCACAGCGATTTTATAGTCCGCTGCTGGTGTCCTCGAGACTGAAGAATGGAATCCTGAACGTCTCAGTTGTGTCCGATGAGACGGCGCCAACCCTTGCAAGTCTTCGCGTGAAGGTGATGAAGTTCGACGGAACCGTGCTGCATACCGAGGCGCAGAACATATCGATTCCAGCGCTGTCGAGCAAGGTTTATATGCAGATTCCAACGCAGACGTATTCCGATCCCGCGGAGACGGTGGCGGCGCTGGATTTGACCGTGAATGGCAAACAGGTTTCCCGCAACCTGATGTATCTTGCCCCGACGCCGGAAGTACATCTTCCCACTGTGGAAATAGACAGTCGCTTGACCCAAGCGAACGGCGTGTTTGAAGTGCGGCTGTCTTCGAAGGTTCTGGCACGGGACGTGTACGTATCCTTTGGCGATCACGATGCAAAGTTCTCCGACAACTACATCGATCTGTTGCCGGGAGAGTCGGCAATCATCGTTGTGCATAGTCCGGCAAGTCTGGCGGAGTTGCAAAGCAGCATGAAGGTGATGTCGCTGGCGGATGCCATTGAGCCGAACACAGTTTGGAAGAGTGCAGCGGGAAATTAAAGCATTTCTCCTGAAGGTGCAGAGTGCTCGCCGCCAAGGAGTTCGTCATCCTGAGCAGAGCGAAGGATCTCAGCATTTGCTTTTTTGCCAGAAATGCAGAGATTCTTCGTTCGCTTCGCTCGCTCAGAATGACGGGCCTCTCTACGCCTTCAAGAGAAATGCTTTAACCGGCGCCGTTCGTCCTTTCACCCCAGCGATGCAGAATTTTTCCGCGTTCTCCACATGCCGCTATAGCGATAAACTCCCTCTAGATGCCAGTGAAGAATCAGACCCGTTCCGCTCAAGTGGAGAAGCCGCTCTCGAAGCAGGCAGAAAAGATGCGACGCCTGCGCGCCCTGATCTGCGGCGACAAACACGAGCGGGCGGCGCGGCAACTGGGAGCGACGGCGGTTGCCGGAGTGGATGAAGTCGGACGTGGGTCGCTGTTCGGGCCGGTGGTTGCGGCGGCCGTCATTCTTCCGGAGAAGACGCGCATTCGCGGCGTACGCGACTCGAAGCAGTTGCCACCCGAGGAGCGCGAGCGTTTGGAGGTCATTATTCGGCGCAAAGCAATTGCCGTTGCGATTGGCTTTGCGGATGCTGCCACCGTCGACGCCATTAACATTCGCCGCGCCTCGCACCTGGCGATGCTGTCGGCAATTGCCCAACTTCTTCCGCAGCCGGATTTTCTGCTGATCGATGCCGAGCGCCTGGATACGCCTTGCATGCAAAAGGGAATTATCTACGGCGACTCCATCAGCATTTCCATTGCCGCCGCCTCGATCGTTGCCAAGGTCTATCGCGATGCCTGGATGTGCCGTTACCACGAGGAATATCCGCAGTACGGTCTGGCGTCGCACAAGGGCTACGGTACGGAAGAGCATTTGCGAGCGCTTGCCGAGCATGGGCCATGTCCGCTGCACCGCATGACCTACGAGCCGGTCAGAAGAGTCATCGAGCTGCGGAATTGTGGTGCGCCAATCTCGTCAGTGGATGAATTATTGGAATCGCAGCCAGCTTTTGATGGGGCTTACGGATAGCGGGCAAGCGGCGGCTGAAAGAACGATATTCGTCGCACCACGATGCTCAAAGCTGACATCAAATCGGTCGAAGCTTACATTGCCTCGCAGCCCGAGGCAATCCGGGGCATCCTTGCGCAAGTGCGAAAGGCCATCCGCGATAGCGTGCCGCGAGCCGAAGAAGTGATCTCCTACAAAATGCCCACATACAAAGTGGATGGCGAGGCCATCCTCCATTTCGCAGGGTGGAAGCAGCATTATTCTCTGTACCCCGCCACCGAGCGGGTTTTGGCAGCGTTCAAGCAAGAGCTTGAACCGCACAAGATTCACAAAGCAACCATTCGATTCCCGATTTCCGAGCCCATCCCAGTTGCATTGATCGCGAGCATTGCGAAGTTCCGCGCGAGGGAAGTGGCCGAGCGGACGACGTTGAAACCGCACGCGAAAAAGAAGAACTAGAGCATTTTCACTGATGGTGTAATGTCATGGGTGCCCCATCCTAGCGAAGCTAGGGTGGGATAGAACGAAGTCCCCACCACAGTAACAGTGAAAATGCTTTAGACGGCCACGGCGACTTTGCGTTTACGTGCCGCTTCCTTCACTCGCCACACGACGCGCGCCAGCAATAGCACTGCGAGAATGGCGGTCACTTTCCACGGAGTATGCACGCCGGGTTTGACCAGCCACCAGTAATGGATCACGCCCGCGATGGCGGCCACGTACGCCAGCCGGTGCAGCACGTTCCAGCGCTTGCCGCCCAACTTGCGAATCGACCACGCTGTGGACGTCGCCGCCAATAGCAGCAGGCAAGTCCATCCCGTCATGCCAACGGTGATGAAAGGCCGTTTGCCAATGTCATGCAGCATGGCATGAACGTCAAAGTTGGAGTAGAGCCACACCCATGTCGCCATGTGGAGCGTGCCGTAGAAAAACGCAAACAGTCCCAGCATGCGCCGAAATCGAATCAGCCATACCAGGCGGCCGCTTAAACGGCGAACGGGAGTAATGGCGAGCGAAATGAGCAGAAAGTACAGCGTCCAGAACCCGGTGGTGTGGGTGATGGTCGCCACGGGATCTGGACCCAACGTGTTCGTGAACCCCTGGTAGACGAGCACGCCAAAAGGAATCAGGCATGCGGGGAAGACTACGAATTTCAAGATGACAAGGGCGCGATTCGACATAAGGAGAGCTAGTAATCCCGGCGGAGATCCATGCCTTTATACAAGTCGGCGACCTGGTCTCCATAGCCATTGAACAGCACCGTAGGCTGACGCGCTTTCCAGAAGGGCGCGCCGATGACGCGCTCATATTTCTGGCTCCAGGGCACGGTATCGACATCCGGATTGACGTTGGAATAAAAACCGTACATTTGGGGCGAGGCCTCATTCCAGGTTGTGCGAGGCGGATGTTTCACAAAGCGGATGTGCACCAGGGATTTGGCGGACTTGTAGCCGTATTTCCACGGCAGCACAATGCGGACCGGCGCGCCATCCTGGTTGGGCAGCTTCTGACCATACAAGCCGAATGTGAACAGCGTCAGCGGGTGCATGGCTTCGTCCATGCGAAGGCCCTCGGAATAGGGCCAGTCGAGATTGACATGATACATTCCGGGTTCTTCACTCGGCTTGTCAACCGACAAAAACTGCACGTACTTCGCCGAGCTGAGCGGCTCACACTGCTTGATGAATTCCGACAGTGAATAGCCCACCCAGGGGATCACCATGCTCCACGCTTCCACGCAGCGGTGCCGATAGATGCGTTCCTCTAGCGGATGGATCTTCATCAATGCATCGATGTCGAACTCTTTTTTGTTTTTCACTTCGCCGTCGACCTTGATCGTCCATGGACTCGTTTTCAGGCGCCAGGCATTGTGCGATGGATCGCTCTTGCCGGTACCAAACTCGTAGAAATTGTTGTAGGTGGTGATGTCTTCAAGGGAGGTTGGCGTCAATCCAGTGGTGGAGTACTTGCTGGGAACTGTCGTCAGCTTGGCAGTGGCGTGTACCGCCTCGCGCGGAGACGCAATATTTTTTAGCAGGTCGGCTCCCAATGCGGCCGCGCCCAAAGCGGCGGCGCCAGCCATGAACTTGCGACGATTCATGTAATCCGACTTGGAAGTGATTTGGGACGACGGAATATCGGACGGTTTACGAATCAGCATGCGGTCGGTCCTTTCCTAGGCTTCCCGAATTGTTAGATCGATTAAAGGCGGCACAAGTTACACAGTTTCGTAGTTTCAAATGCAATTTTGTGAGGATCAACAATTTCCGCACTCCGTATGATGACGGCGAGCAATCAGCCTGCCGCTTTCAATTTGGCCGAGAAGGGAAGTTGTTTGTACCAGTTATGAAAGAAGCGCATGATGGGTCTCTCGACTGCCAGATAGCACAGCAATCCAATGGCAAGGCATGACAGCAGGCACAGCACAACGCCAACATCTCCACCCCAGTGGCCGAAGACGCTCCAGAAATGCTCGACCATGCTGCGGCTCGGGTTGGTGCATAAATAGATGGAGTAGGAAGCATCGCCCAGAAGTACGAGTCCACGAGCAGGGATGGATTGCATGGCAGGTCGCCAAAGCACGGCACCCAGCACCAGCAGGCCCGATGGCACTCCCCACACGCCAATCCGCAGCCATCCATCCAGACCGGCCATGATGGAGCTGGCTTCGCTGGCATTGCCATAGCCGGTGAAGATTGTCGCTGCGAGCGCGGTTGCTCCCACAGCCGCCAGCCACGGTCCTAACGTGCGTGCCCGTCGCGCCGAATGCAACGGAATCCCAGTGCGATTGTTGGAAGCCATTGTGGCCAATTTCGTCACTAGCTGGGCGGTCAGACACCCGAACAGAAACTCCAGCGCGACCGGATTCGACCAGATTACGAGCCATGGTCGATGAATGCCGACAATAGTCCCGAGCGCGACCATGCCCGCAAGGAACGCGATTGCGTTGCGAATCAGGTGGCGCGGTGACAGACGCATCCACGCGGCCAGAACGAGGTAAAAATAAATCTCGAAGACGAGACTCCAGCCCAGCGACAAAATTAGCGGAGGCACGGGATACTGCCATCCTGGCAGCAGGAATAGCGTCGCCAGCCAGGGTACCCGGTGCCACAGGATAGGATATTTGCCAAGTTGCGCCTCCACGATTACCACCCCGGTCAAGATCCAATAGAGCGGGAAGATGCGCGTGAACCGGCGGGAGAGAAATGTTCGAGCGGAGGATTGATTTTGAGCGACGGCGCGGCTGGCGACCAGCGAAACAATAAAGCCGCTGATCACGAAGAAGATATCCAGTCCACAGGCGCCAAAGCTCTTGAGATGGAAGAATGTGCCTTGTTTTGGAGTCGAATGATACGACGCGGCAACAATGGAGTGGGTCCATACGACCAGCAGAACCGCGAGTGCGCGCAATCCCTGAACAATTTCAATCTTGCCCACGGGAGCGACCGTCATTGCCTGCGAAGATTTGTCTAGAGCTGCGGCCATAGAGAGACTACCGGGCAGAAATCGATCTACTTGGCATGCTTCGCCAAACTCAGCTTGCGAACAGCCGCTCCTGATCATTCGAGTCCACTTTGCGGCGGTTGCTGGGATGGATAACGGCGACGATCTCGACTGATTGCAGCGCGGAGCGCGGAACGAAAATGCGCTGCGTGTTCGACCGCATGTCGGGCGGGGTGAACTGGATGCCCTCCGGCTCCAGAAACGAAAGATCGTTGCTCGCCAGGCCCTCCAACTCGTCGCCATCGCGCATTCGCATTCGAATCCACAAGCCGGGAGTGCGTGGACGGGAAGTGAAATTCCGTCGCACCAGCCGTTCAGGATCGGTGCTGTCGCCGCTGGGAAATTCCCGCACGAAACACATCATCTTCACATCCTGCAGTGTCATGGCAAGCACTTTGCCAGTGCTGTCGAGGAGTTCCAGGCGGCCATCATGCGCAAAGCCCTGCGGGTCGACATAGCCCGAGTTCCACTCGCGGCTGAACTTTCGGACGATTACTTTTTTGCGACTCGAGCCTGAACCTGCCACTCCGTGCTCTCCCAAGACAACGTGCAAGGGCGACCAGCAAAACTGCGTGATCCCAACTTAGCCAGGATTGTCGCATGACGCGCAACCAAGCGCAGCGGTTATTGTGCAATCGCTGGAAAAACAGTCGCCGATATGGTATCGTAGAACATTGCGTGCGCGACACTGTCGCCTACAACTAATTGAAAATAGGGGTCTTAGCGGCACGAGTGAGAGGCTGCTGACCGAGGCGTAAAACTGGGCATGCCCGATTATATCCAATTGCTTGAATCCAAGCTTTCTCCGAACGAAAAACAAGCACTCAACGCCATGACCGACGTGGCCCGCGCCCGACAAATTACGGTATTCCTTACCGGCGGCGCAGTTCGAGACATTGTAAGCGGCGCATCTGTTCGCGATCTGGACATTACCGTCCAGGCGAATCCTCTGAAGTTCAGGAAAGACCTGGAGCGTGCCGGATTCACCATTACTGGCGAGCATGAGCCGTCGCATACTCTGTATCTGCGATTCGGCAAGCAAGCGCGCATGGAAATTTCCACCGCGCGAACCGAAACTTTTGCCAAGCCGGCGAAGCCGGAATATTCTCCCGCAGGCATTCTGGATGATCTGCGACGTCGCGACTTTACTGCAAATGCCATGGCGCTGTCTCTGAATGAAGGTTCGTGGGGATTGTTGCTCGATCCGTTGAACGGGACGGCGGACATTTCCGCACGGCAATTGCGCCTGGTCAGCAATTATGGATTTCTGGAAGATCCGATTCGTTTGATACGCGCCGTGCGGTTGATGTCGCGAACCGGCTGGGATATGGAAGAGCGGACGAAGGCCCGCTATGACAATGCCAAGGCAGAGGGCGTGATCAGTGCCATCACTGCTGCGCAGCGCGGATACGAACTAGAAGAAATTGGATACGAAGAGGAACCGCAGCATGTGCTGAAAGCGTTGGAAGCTGAAGGTTGGCTGGAACACTTGTCGCCGAACTGGAGCAGCCGCTCTGTTGATGGGCAGGGGCTGGAACGCTTGCATGAAAAATTTGTGCAGCTGTTGATGGCGGGGCTGCATCCCGATCCATCGGCAGCGCAGTTTCGTCTGCTGACGGCGAAACTTTCTCCGGCTCACTTGTCGGCTCTGAAAAAGATGTTCGTGCGCAACGATTTGGTTTCGGAAGCCAATGCGCTTGATTCGGAAGCCAAGCACGTGCTGCAGAAGATGACTGCCAAAGATGCCGCCAAGCCGTCGCAGTTGTGGAAGTTGCTGCACAGCGTAAAGCCGGAGGCGGTGCTGTGGCTGTTCTTTACTAACAAGACCGCGGCCGTGCAACACAAGTTCGAGAACTTCTTTACCAGGTGGCCGGAAGCGCGGCAGAAAATTCCAAATGCGATTCTGCAGGACATGCGGATTCTTCCGGATGTCGAAGGTTACGACGAACTGCTGGACAAGCTGACGTTTGCTTTTATGGATGGCGAATTGCCAACGGAAGAGGCGATTCGGAAATTTGCGGAGCCATATTCTCCGCCCGCGCCGCCGCCGCCGGTGATTGTCCGTCGCAGCCGCGCTGTCAAGCGCGTCACAGAGCCGAAGAAGGGCAAAGGCAGAAAAGCTGCGAAGGGCGCAGCGGTTGCGCTGGAGGGAGATGTGAGCGTGGCGGCAGTCGGTGAAGCGGAGTCGGCCGGTTCCCTCGCCGAGCAGAATGGTATGGCGGCCGGCAAGGGAAAATCCGTAACAGGAAAAGTCGCTCCAGGGAAGGCCGTCGCCAAACCGGAAGCCCCGAAGAAATCCGAGAAGGCGGGTGCCAGGGGAGCTGCAGCCGCGAAAGTTGTCGTCAAGCCGGTCGGCAAAGGCAAGCCGGAGAAAGCGACGGCTAGCGGCAAGGTAGTCGCGAAGAAGGCAGCGCCGAAGTCGAGCGGCAAAGCTGCCCAGGCAAAGGGCAAGGCTCAGAAGGCGACCATTGTCGCCAAGGCGCATGGCAAGGCCAGCAAGTCTGGTCACGGGACCGAGCGGCCCGCGTCGAAGAAGTCAGCCACCGGTGCTCGCGGCAAAGCTACTGCGTCCGCCAAGACTGCGCACCGGCCGATCGCAAAGAAAGCAGCTTTGAAGCCAAAGCCCGTAAAAGTGGCGCCTAAAAAGGTCACGGCAGCGAAAAAAACGGCCCCAAAATCGGTCAGCCGAACCGCCTCCAAGACAGCGTCCGCAAAATCGAAGCCGAAGAAAAAATCCGGCAAATAGGAGCTCTCGAAAGAGCGATTGCCTGGGTGCCCCATCCGGGCGAAGCTAGGGTGGGATAGAACGAAGACCTCATTACCGAAATAGCGAAAATGCTCTAGAAGCCGAAGAGGCCGGCCGCAACCGAATGGTTCATGTCTGCCAGACCGCGCCGATTCAATCCCCGCTTCCATCCGCCATCGCCGCGACCACTTCGGCGGGAAGGATCCCCAGGTCGCGATAGATCGGCCGAATATGCACGCGGATCTTTGGCAGTTGAATAGCAAACCATCCTGCTCCCGCAATGCAGAACGCGCCAGTGATCATCAGCGTGACAGGTGCGCCCACCCAATGCGCCAGACCCCCAGCCAGCAGGCTGCCGAAGGGTGCCATGCCGACGAAGGCCATGGTGTAGTAGCTCATCACGCGGCCACGTTTATCCTCTGGAACGATGGTTTGGATAATCGTATTGCTGGCGGCCATCCCCAGCATCATTCCGTATCCCGTGATCAGCATTAGCAGCAAGGAAAGCCATAGGATGTGGCTCATGCCGAACGCAATCAGGCCCGCTCCAAAGATGGCAGCAGAGATGGCGATAACACGGCCAAGTCCCAGCACGGACTTGCGCATGGCCAGCGAAATTGCTGCCACCAGCGCACCCGTTCCGACTGCTCCCATCAGGAAGCCGAGGGTGTGTGGGCCGCCATGCAGAACTTTCGCAGCGAAGATCGGCATCAACACGGTGAATGGCATTCCCATCAGGCTGACAACCGCAAACAGCAGCAGAATGGTTCGCACCGGAGAGAACCGGGAAACGTACGCCCAGCCTTCCTTCAGCTGCTCCAGCATCGGATCAATATTTGACGCAGCGACAAACTTCGGCAGCTGCATCAGCAGCAGGGAGATGATGACAGCGATGTAGCTGACGCCATCAATCAGAAAACAGATACCCTTCGCCAAAGCCGGCAATCACCAGTCCGGCAAGCGACGGGCCCACCAGCCGCGCCATGTTCACCATGGAGGAATTCAGCGCAATAGCATTGCCCAGGTCCTGACGATCCTCGATCATCTGCACCATAAAGGCCTGACGCCCCGGCATGTCGAAGGCGTTGATCATGCCCTGGAAGATGCTGAGCCAAAGAATTTCTGTGATGGTGACGACGCGGGCCAACGTCAGCGCGGCCAGAACCAGCGACTGCACCATCGCAAGCGATTGGGTCACGACTAGAACATGGCGGCGGTTCAGCCGATCGACCCACACGCCGGCAAACGGAGCCAGCAAAAATGTGGGAATCTGTCCGCAGAAGCCGACGATGCCCAGCAGCCATGCCGAACCAGTCAGCCGATAGACCAGCCACGCCATGGCGATCCGCGTCATCCAGGTGCCGATCAGGGAAATGCTTTGGCCACCGAAGAACAAACGGAAGTTGCGGTGCCGCAACGCGCGCCACGCGAGCGAGATGCCAGTGCGCTGCGGCGCTATGTCGTCCGCTGCATTCGTCTCGTTGGCGATCGGCTCGTCCATCGTGGATGGGGCTCCCGGGAATTGCTATGGCACGATTTCAATGCAGCGGCAAGTTCTTTCGGACGGCAAAGAATCGCTCGCCTTCAAGTATCGATGAGCATTGGTCGAGTGAGAAGTAGAACAACAGGATACGAGCCGCACGAGGAAGGTTTCGTCCTCGATTTCCTCATCCATTTCTCATTCACATTGGATGAGCGTTCGCTTCATGCCGGTGCGCCGAATAGAATTGAAGTACGGCCATGGCAGAATTTACGCATTTACATCTTCATACGGACTACTCGCTGCTGGACGGAGCCTGCGACGTTGACAAGCTGCTGAAGCATGTCGAAGGCATGGGACAGAAGGCGGTCGCCATGACCGACCATGGCAATATTTATGGCGCGATGCACTTCTTTGACGCGGCGAAAAAATACAATATTAACCCTATTTTAGGCTGCGAGCTCTACATCTGCCAGAAGGAAGACCATCGCTCCGATCCGCAGGGAGACCAATATCACCACCTGCTGGTGATTGCGGAAAATGATGAAGGCTATCGCAACCTGGTCCGCATTACGTCGGAAGCTTCGCTGCATGGTTTCTACCGCAAGCCGCGCATCAGCAAGAAATACTTGGCCGAGCATGCGAAGGGACTGATCGGGTTTTCCGGCTGTTTGGCGGGCGAGCTCTGCGAACACCTGACGAACGACCGCTACGATGCAGCGCGTTCCACGGCAAAGCAGTATGAGGACATTTTCGGGAGAGGCAATTTCTTTCTGGAGATTCAAGATCAGGGTCTCGAGCTGGAAAAGAAGATTCACGCGAATCTTTTTCAATTGGAGAAAGATCTCAACATCCCGCTGATTGCCACCAACGACAGCCACTACATTGGCCACGACGATCACCATGCCCACGATGTGCTGCTCTGCGTGCAGACCGGCAGCACGATTCATGACGAGAAGCGATTTCGCTTTGACGGCGACCAGTTCTTCGTCAAATCCGCTGAGGAAATGCTGAACGTCTTCTCGCAGACGCCGGAAGTTGTGGCGCGCACCATGCAGTTTGCCGAACGGTGCCACGTCAAACTGAACAAGGTTGAGAATCCATTTCCGCAGTTCGATGTGCCGCCGGGATTCACCATCGACAGCTACTTCGAAAAAATTTGTCGCGAAGGTTTTCGGCATCGACTCGACACCTCTATTCGCCATCTCCGTAACAGCGGCCATCTCCGTCACACGACGGAGGAGTATGAGCAGCGCCTACAGCGCGAAATCGACTGCATCCAACAGATGAAGTTTCCCGGCTATTTCCTTATCGTCTGGGACTTTATCCGATACGCAAAAGAACAGGATATTCCCGTAGGCCCGGGGCGTGGATCGGCGGCGGGATCGCTTGTTTCCTACGTCATGGGGATTACGGATGTCGATCCGCTGCAGGGAGATTTGCTGTTTGAACGGTTTTTGAATCCCGAACGCGTCTCAATGCCCGATATCGATATCGATTTCTGCATGAACCGGCGCAGCGAAGTCATCGACTACGTCACGCGCAAATACGGACGCGAGCAGGTGGCGCAGATCATCACCTTCAACACCATGGCCGCCAAGGCGTCGATTAAAGATGTAGGTCGCGCGCTGGCGATGCCGTACGGCGAAGTCGATAAGATTGCCAAGCTGATTCCGGCGACCATCGGCATGACGATCGACGAGGCGCTCAAGGAGTCGGAGCCGCTGCAGCAAGTCTACGAGAATGACCCGCAGATTCGCGAACTGATCGATATTGCCCGCCGCCTGGAGGGGCTGGCGCGTGGCGCGGGGATTCATGCTGCTGGGGTTGTGATCGCGCCGGAGCCGCTGACCAATCTGGTTCCGCTGAGTCGCGGTAAGAACGACGAAATCGTCACCGCATACGACATGAAGGCAATCGAGAAAATCGGTCTGCTGAAGATGGATTTTCTCGGGCTGACGACGCTCACGGTCATTCACGAGGCGCTGCGGCTGATCAAGGTCAATCTCGGAATTGAGATTGATATGGAAACCATTCCGCTCGACGACAAGCAGACCTTCGAACAGGTCTTCCATCGCGCGCTGACCTCGGGCGTGTTCCAGTTTGAATCGAGCGGCATGCGCGACGTGCTGCGCCGCTATCGTCCAGAGACCATCGCTGATCTGACCGCGCTGAATGCGCTCTATCGCCCGGGACCGATCCAGGGCGGAATGATTGACGATTTCATCGATCGCAAGTGGGGACGGGCACAGGTCGAATACGAACTGCCAGAGTTGGAAACAATCCTGAAAGAAACGCTCGGCGTCATCGTCTATCAGGAGCAGGTAATGCAGATTTCAAACGTGCTGGCCGGCTATTCGCTGGGCGAAGCCGACCTGCTGCGTCGCGCGATGGGCAAGAAAGATCCGGCGGAAATGGCGCGGCAGCGAAATCGTTTTGTGCAGGGCGCGCTGGATAAAAAATTCCCGCAAAAAACCATCGAACATATTTTCGAGCTGATGGAGCGCTTCGCCGGATATGGCTTCAACAAGTCCCACTCTGCCGCCTATGCATTGCTCGCGTATCACACCGCATATTTGAAGACCCATTACGCCAAGGAATTTATGGCGGCGCTGCTGACCTCGGAAGTGAGCAAGCCAGACAACGTAGTGAAGTACATCAAAGAATGCCGAGAGATGGGAATTTCCGTCGAGCCGCCCGATGTTCGCACCAGCGATGCCGACTTCACACCGCACGGCGAGGCGATTCGCTTCGGGCTCGCTGGAGTGAAAAATGTCGGTCAGAATGCGATCTCGTCGATCCTTCAGGTACGCAGCCAGCTGATGCAGGAAGGAAAAACGTTCACCTCCTTCTGGGATTTCTGCGAGCGCATTGATCTTCGCGTGATGAATAAACGCGTATTGGAATCGCTCATCAAGAGCGGCGCGCTCGACTGCTTCGGTGCACGCGCGGCGCTGATGGCCGCTATCGATAAGGCTATCGAGCGCGCCCAGAAAGCGCAGCGCGATAACGCGGCAGGCCAGCACGGATTGTTTGGATTGTTTAACGACGTGCCAACGGCTGTGGGCGCTTCGCAACAGGATGAGCTGCCGAAAATTGCCGATTGGGATGAGGTGCAGCGCCTGCAGCATGAGAAAGATGTACTTGGGTTCTATGTCTCCGGTCACCCGCTCGGCAAGTACGCGGAGAAGCTGCGCAACTTGAAAGGCATAGTGGACACCCAGACGGCGTTGGAGATGACACCCGCGCCGAACACCGGGCGACGTGACGCGCAAAATGAAAATGAAATCTCGATCGCGGGAATTTTGACCGGAGTGCGTGTGGCCAAGTCGCGAAAAGGCGATCTGTACGCGCAAGGAGCGCTAGAAGACCTGACGGGAAAGATCGACCTGATCTGCTTTCCTGAAGCCTACAAGCGCATGGCGGAAAATCTAAGAATCGATGTGCCTGTGCTGGTGCGCGGCGTGCTGCGCGGAGAGGAAGATGCTGCGCCCAAGCTGGCCATCTCCAACATTACGGCGCTGGAAGATGTGAAGCTGAAGCTGCCGAGCAGCATGAGAATTCGCATCGCGTTGGATCAAGTGGGCGAGCCCGCGCTGACCCAGTTACATGCGATGATGGTCGCCACTCCAGGCAGCGGAAAAATCCTGCTGGACTTTGAGCAGCGCGACGATTACCTGGTGGTGCTGGAGCCTGACGGACTTGGCGTGGCGGCGGATAAGGCATTCATCGAGCGTGTCGAAGAACTGGTCGGTGCCGGCACGGTGCGGATCATCGACTAGCAAACTGCCTCCGGACAACTCTGCACCACCCGCCGAATCGAATCATTCTGCCCGCAGTGTGTAATGTCCCGGCGCATGCAACACGATCGCTGTGCGCGTGCCGTTTTCCGCCGGCTTCACATCCGTCGTCGGTTTCCCATTGACCAGAACGCCTTGTCCGGCGTGTTGCACAGGAATCAGAACCGTGGCTACCTCGTCGGCTGGAAGATCGATGACGGTCTGCAGCGTTGGATTTGAGTGCAGGTCAACCTTCAGCAGTCCATGTGGGGTTGGCTCCGCGCCCTTAGCCCATGCAAGTCCAGCAAGGTCCGGCCGAATCGTCACCTGCGAGAATCCGCCAGCGGTCGGTTGGATACCAAGAATTTGCTCCATCAGAAACGGCGTGGGTCCGCTCGACCATCCGTGCGCCAAGCTGACAAAATATCCCGTGCCATCGTCGGCCTGCAGCGAGGCATGGAAATCGTTTTTTGGCCAGCTGGGATAGTACGCTTCCCAGAAACTAGTCGCTCCCTCGGCAATCATTCCGCCCCAGTATTGACGAATCCAGGCGAGCGCTTCAGGCCGATGCCCAGTCTGAGCCATGGCGGAGATGATGTAGTAGTTGTAGTACGGCGTCATCGCCAGCGCGGTGTATTTCGTGTTAGGGACACTGGACAGCACGTAGTCCCAGATGGGCGCATATTGCGACGGATCGGCCACGCCTGTAAATACAGCGGCAGCATTCGTTTGCCAGCGCGGTCCAAAGGTGTTGTTCGAACTGTCGAGCAGATATTTCTGCGACGCCTCCTTCAGCAGGGCGGCGCGCTGTTCAAAGTGATCTGCATTGGCCGTGTCGCCGAGTTGTCGCAACAGAAAGGCCGCATCGCGATAGGCAAGATAAAACTCGAACTGCGTGGCGCGTCTGGCCTCCGGCGTATTGCCGTTCAGATCCGGCGACCAGTCGACGAAGTCCCAGGTGTGGGTGGAGTCGGCAAATAAATTCCTGTCATCAACATCGGTATCCATATAGTTCAGCAGCTGCACCAAACGTTGATGCACGCTCTGCAGATATTCTTTCGAGCCGGTGTGCAAATAGTACTGCGTCAGCACATTGATCCACCACGCGGAATAGCCGGAGATGTCGTTGACGTGTTCCTTGATGGGAGCGGCGGGCAGAAGGTTCGTCATCGTATCCTGCATCAGGAAATGATCGTCGAAAACATCGTTGATGCCGCGTCCGCTGACGTCGAGATCACCCGCCCACCGCGCGCGGTCCCGCTTGGTGGCGTCCCAGATATCTTCCTGCATGCACAGATGTTCGGTATAGGCGCCGACTTCCCAAATTTGATTGAGCAACGGATCCGACGATTCAAAGCTGCCTTGATATTTCACCGGGTAGTAAATGTCATCAAGCGCGATCGATTGAAAGCGCATTATGGGTCCGCCGCCGACAAATCGAACTTTGGCAAATCGGAATGCAGATTTAGGACCGTAAGCGGTTCCGTGCGGAAGTATCGTGAATGGGTCAACTCCCAAATAGGGTTGATTCAGAGCTTCTTCGCGCGACTCACCATATTGCACCGTGATGTGCATGGGATGGTCGGAGTCGGAAACGAACATCACGCGGCCGCTGACTTCCTTGCCAAAATCCAACAGAAGACTGGGCGCCTGCTGTTCGGGCACCGTCGCAGAGGCAAGCTGAACGGTGAATTCATTTCCAGCTGCAGCCGTGCCGGAACTCGTCAGCGCGTCCAGATTTTCATAACGGCTGCGCCCGGTAAATACCTGTTCGACACTGTGCACCGGCAGTGTCGTGCGCTCCATAAACTTTGAGACGCCGAGATACCCGGGCCACCGATAAAGGCCGGCATCGTCGTTTGCCTGCATAAAATTCAGCGAGCTTTCGATCGCTCCCATGGCGTCGACCGTCGTCCAGGAGGCATCCCTGAATCCAGCGTTTTGCCAGCCAGCGTCGGCAGCGAACGAGGACTTCCATGAAGCATCGCTGATAAGCAAAGCGGTGGCGTCGATGCCCTCGGTCGCCGGGACGATTTTCACAACAAGCTGGTCGTCATCGCTGCGGGGCGTAATTTCGAGAGCTAGAACATTCTTGCCGGCATGGAGCTTGCCGCTCACGTCCGTCATGAACACAGGCATTTTTAGCGGCGATGCGGGATTGTCCTGAACTTTGTCGACCAGCTTTCCATCCAGATAAGCGCTCGAGCCTTCCGGCCCTGCGACATACAAGGTTGCATGTTGCGGCACGGTCTTGACCTGGAACGTGACGCGAAAATAGATCGGAGCATTCTTTTTGATCTGATCCTTCGAGCGACGATTGGCGCTCCAAATGTACTGTTCCGGCAATGGAGTGTGCCCCTGATCCGCAGGTTTAGGCGCTGTCACATTTCGCGTTGGATCAAGCTGGCCGGGCTGGAAATTATTCTGAGCTGTGAGCGTAAGCGAAAAACAAAACAGACAAGCGAGGGCAGGGAAAACAAATCGTTGTTTAAAGTTCATGAACCATCCTTGGCAGAGCGTTCCGGCTCCCGAAGTATATTTCATATAGGAAATTATTTCCAAATCATTACGATGGCCCGTTGCCCATATGCGCCAGCGCTACTTTCGCCTGGCCTAACTCTGGGCCATAATCTTTGGGCGCGTTGGCGACGAAGGCGCGAAAGGCATTTCTGGCGCAGGTAATATCGTGCGCCTGGTTGCAAACGATTCCGAGATTCAACTGGCCTTCGACATACTTTGGGTCCAGTTGCACTGCTCTTTCAAAATTCGCGCGCGCACCGGCAACATTATTGCGTTTGTCGGCAATAATTCCAAGTCCGTTGTAGGCGGGTGCGTAGGGTTGAATCGCCAGCACCCAATGAAACACTCGCTCTGCCTCCGCTAGCTGGCCGCTCTGCAGATATGCGGTGGCTAAATCGTTTTGACTTTCGATGTCGAGAGGATTTTGTTGTTCTGCCTGCTTGTAGTACGAAATAGCGTCTTTTAAATTGCCGGTTCGTAAATATAAATTCGCGAGCCGAGACAGGATCATTCCGTTCAGCGCCGTGTGATGCAGCGCCTGGTGGCAGATTTGCATGGCTTGCGCGTATTGGCCCGTCGCCTCATATTTGTCGGCCAGACTCTCATACAACATAGGATTCGACGGGTCCTGCTTCAGTGCGTTTTGCAGCAATTGAATGTCGCGCTGCGTATCTGCCGCGCTCAAGCCGGAGATATCTACCAAATGAAGAGTCTTGAGCGTCGCCAGGTGATCTTTAGGATCGTCACCTTTTCCGTTCAGATGGAACGATGTTCCGGAAAATCCTGCGGTGTAGCCTAGCGACTTCAGTTGATTCATCGTCTGCTGGTCCATCTGCTCGAACTTCACGGTCTCGGTGCCGGAGTTTCCCAGACGGCTTGCTTTCCTCAGTTGCGCATCCAGCTCGCGGTATTCCTTCGGGTGCGCGTCGATAACGTTGTTCAGCTCGCCGGGGTCTTGATCGAGATCATACAGTTCCGGCCGCGGGGCACGCATGTACATCCAGTGGGCAGTGTGAATGCCGCGCAGCTCCGACCATCCCATGTTGATTTTTGGATACAGAGTTTCTTCATACGAGTAATTTGATGGCACGGTTTTGCCGGAAAATGTTGGCACCAGACTTGTTCCCTGAACAGCTGAAGATGCCTGTCCATCCATCAAATCAAGCATGGTCGGTAGCAGGTCGATCTCACGAGCTTGTTGCTGCACATGCAAACCTGCGGGCACTCCCGGGCCTGCCATGATCCAGGCGATGCGCACGGTGGAGTCATAGAGAAACACCCCGTGGTCGTATTCGCCATGGTCGCCGAGACCCTCCCCATGGTCGGAAAGCAAAACAATCAGCGTTTTCTGCGCGGAAGATTTCTGTTTCACCGCATCCAGCACACGGCCCACTTGCTGATCTTCAAATGCAATCTCGGCATCGTACGGGTCCTGGGGATCTTGCTTGCGAAACTCAACCGGTGGATCGTACGGGAAATGCGCATCGTAGAAATGTACCCACAGAAAAAATGGCTTGCCGGACTGTTGCTGCAGCCAATGGATCGCATGATCGGCGGTTGCGTCAGCCGCACGCGTGGAAACTGGATCCCGACTCTTGCGGTGGTTAAGTTGATCGTCGTAGGTGGCAAAACCTTGATTGAAGCCGAACATTTTTGTAAGCACGCTGGCGCTGATGAACCCGGCCGTGTCCCAGCCATGTCGCTGAAGAATCGTTGCCATGGTGACGGATGAAGGTTGCAGTGCAAAGCCGCCAGTGTCGCGAACGTTGTGAACGTTGGGATTCTCACCCGTAAACATGCTGGCATGCGAGGGCTGCGTCAGCGGCGTTTGCGCCACGGCCTTTTCAAACAGCGCGCCACTGGCTGCTAAAGCATCTATGTTTGGAGTCTTGATCTTCTCGTTTCCATAGCAGTGCAGGTGATCGGCCCGCACTGTATCCAGCGTGATCAGCACCACATTAATCGGCTTCAAGGCGGTCGCGGTTGCTTTGCGCTTTGGAGTCGATCTGCAGGAAATAAGTGCGGCCGAAGCAAGCGCGCAAACGCCGCTGACGAACGCTCGTCGAATGCCGAATTGCATCGATCCATTTCTCCAGTTCGGGTGTGGGCGAGCTGATTAGATGATTACGCCAAAGGGCTTTCGCAGTGCAAATACCGTAATCCAGCTGACGAGAATAAACCACACGATCCAGGGAATTCCGAATCCAAAAAGGTTCACTTCCGCATCTGGATATTGAATCTCAATCCAGCGAAATGCGCCACTGCGCGGCAAGAGTTTTTCTCCAGGATAGATCAGCCAGTTCCACAACGATGACACTCGCCGATTCGATAGAATGTGCAACCCGGAACCGACGTCCACACTTTTTTGCGCGGCGTTGTCGGCTGCGGCACTGCCAGAAAGACTCACCGATAGATTGTCCCTTCCGGGCGCGGTAGCACGAACTCCCCAGACAACCTGGTGTTGATCCGGAAGGCGCACGGATGGCGTTTCCACTGTGATATTGGTGCCGCGGAGCTTCGGAGAAATGTTGTTTAGGTCTATCTTGTTGGCCACGCGAGCTGTGACCAGCGTATTTTCACCGACCCGCAGTGGTCGATGGCCGTACACCATGTCCATCAGCATGGTGAGGACGATGATCGGCAGAATGATGACAGCGGCAGGTTTCAGGATTAGCCCAACGTAGCGAGCATTCCACAGCAGCAATTGTCCCTGCGCGCGAAACACCAGCCGCGGGTCGTCGCCGAAAAGGCGAAATTCGTACAGCGCCGCGCGGATTTTTCGTTTCGCCAGCGCGAGACCCTGAGTGTTTGAAAATTTGCCGAAAATCGGAAGAATCGCAATGCCTGTAACGATACCGAGCACCGTCAGGCTAATCAGATATGTCGTAGGTCGCATCAGTCCAGGTATCCCAGGCCCTTCAGCTTTAGAACAATTTCTTCATCCGACTGCGCGTCGTCCAGCTTTGCAATTTCTTTGTCGAGCACGTGTTCCACGAACTCCTCCGGGGAGCTGTAACCGCCCGCCTGCGAAACGCGTTTCACTTTTGCCCACATCTCTTTCTTCAGCTTGATAGACGTTCCTGCCATAATTTCCTCCGCCTAGAACATCGAGTGGCCGCGCATGTCTCTCGGCGCCTCTACACCAAACTCGTGCAGCAGCGTGACGGGCACGTCCCCCAGCCACGGATGTTGAAGCTTGCATTTTCGGTTGCTCAGAAAAGCTCCCGGAACCAGTTCGGGGTCGACGCAGTGATCGCCGCGCCACTGGTCTTTATTATCCTCAATCACGGCCACCGGAATCTCCCCAAGTGCCGTTTCCCACGACGATCGATAACCTTTTTGCCAGCCGACAATCAAGTCCGGCGCCAGCTTGACAGCAGGTCCGTGGTACACCTGATCGCTGAGATACACCTTGTACACCGCAGAATCGCCATTCAGAGGATCTTTCAGAGCTTCCAGCCGGGAAGAAATTTTCGCAGCCGCCCGATCGCGCATCGCGGGCGGCACGATTCCATGTTTTTCGCGACCGGCAACGTTAACGTAGATCGAGTTCAATCCAATGGAATATGCCTGAGTGTGGGCCCAGTCCACGTGCGTAAGTGTCCCGTCATCCTTTCCCAGGTTCGCGGGATTGTCGATGGCGAGAAATCCTTCATGGTAGAGCCACGTATTCAGGTTCACCGCGCGATCGAAGCTGGTAAATCCGTGGTCGGAGATGACCATCACGGTTGCGTCCGGTGCCGTTTTCATAATGTAGCCAACCTCGGCATCGACCCTCTCGTAGATCTTCAGCAAATCGTCTCCATACTTCCCCCACAGCATGTGCGAGCCTTGATCAACCGGCCCGTAGTGCAGAAAAAGAACACCGTTGCGCAGGCGGGGAATTTCATAGTTGAACATGCGGAATTCGTCGTCACTGACAAAGTCAATTTGCTGCTCGAATTCATGGCGATCGAAAACTCCGGAACGCCACGCCGCGGTATCTTCGGGTATTCCTTGCGTGTAGTAGGGCCCAATCGCATGCGCCAAATCAGCGCTGAAGCCAGCTGGCGTTGAAATGGGTAGCTCCGGCGAATTGGGATCGATATTGACTGGCGAGACATAAATATCAAACTCAGGATTGATCTTTTTCGCGTAGACGCGGAACATGCCGGCTGCGGTTTTGATGCCGGGAATAATCGGGAAATAAACATGAATCCAGCCCGACCACTCTTCCTCGCGAAGAACAAACTTCTGCCCATCCACTTTGAACAGCGCGGCAGGATGGTCTGGATCGCGATGGACCACCATCGTCACTGTTGACCGCGCATGATCTTTGCGCAACGTATTTTCCGGACCTCCCACAACCAGCGAGACCTGATTGTTGTCGACCGTCACCGGAACGATAATTCCACCGGGAACCTCGTGCGCTACGGCCAGCGGATCGTCGGTGAAGTCGGTGAAGGTTCCGTAGGTGCCGCGCAAATCGGGCGTGCCCATACCGGAAAGGGTGTCGCTCTTCGACGGTAGTGGAGGAAAATTATTTGGCATGCGAAGAATGATGGAATGAACGCCCGACTTGTCCAGAATCTGCCAGAAGGCTTCGCCCCGTAGAAAGCGTTCTTCGCGGCCTTTGGAGATTGGCAGAACGTACGGCCCAATGGAGACGGTGTGACTCGGCAAGTCCACATCAGCCATAGACGACAGCAGCGTCATGGTTTTCGGATCACGCAGGATGAAGTCGAACATGCCATCGCCGCCAGGATCCATGCCCGTCATGACGGAAGACCAGGCCACTGGACTTTGCGGCGGAATCGTCGTGCCGAGTCGCTTAAAATCGCCAATTTGTCGTAGGTGGTTCAGGTGGGGCAAGGAGTCCCAGTGTCGCTCGAGGAATGCTGGATCCATGCCGTCGATACCGAGCACCAGAATGCGTTTGCCGACCGGTTTATGGTGACACCCTGCCACCAGGCTGCATAACCCTACGGATATAAGGCTTGCCGCTGCGATGGCTCCGCGCTTCCACACGCTGAGATTCATAGCGCCAACGATTTTCCTTCCACCCACTGCGGCACATCCACGCCGAACAGATGCAGCGCGGTAGGCGCCAGATCTTCAATACCGGGGTCGGCATTTTTCACGGGGCGATTGGCGAACAGCACTCCCGGAACAAGCACCGGATCGACACAGTGGTCGCCGCTCCACGCCTTGGTGTTGTCTTCAAGAATGTCTTTTGTGACTTTGCCGACCGCGCAATCCCACGACACGCGATATCCCTTGTGATAGCCGACCAGCATGTCGGGCGCCGCTTGCAGGTACGGGCCCTGGTACAGATCGGAGGTTGCATAGACCGTACGGATGGGCGGCTCGCCATTGTCTTCGCGCAATGCGGTGAGCTTGACAATAATCTCACGCCGCAGCGATTCCGCTTCTTTACCCGGCGTCACAATACCTTGCGCTTCCCGTCCTTTAACGTTCATATACATTCCGCCCAGGCCCAGCGCGTAGGCACGCGTCTTGCTCCAGTCAATACCTTCAAAAAACGAACCGGTCTCAGCATCCGGCTTTAACCTGAGGTAGCCATTTTGATGCAGCCAGGAGTTGAGATTAACGCCGCGTCGAAACGCGCAGAAGCCATGATCCGACAGGACGTAGAGCGCGGTGTCCGCATCGACAAACGGCAATGTCTCGCCCACCAGCGCGTCCATGCGCTGATACATCTCTTCAATCGTCTGTTTGTACCCATCGTCGCCGCCCATATGGCGAAAGAACATGTGCTGCACACGATCACTGGTATCGAACACGCAAGCGACCACGCCGCGGCGCGTATTTTTCAGCGCGCTCAGGAACATTCCTTTGCGTTCTTCGAAAATGCTGTACGCCTGATCCAGAAATGCCGACTCGTCGATGACACCTTCATTCAGCGCCCAGGTATCCTCCGCCATGCCGCAGGTGGCGTAGGAGCCCAGCAGGTCGGCAAGATACTTGGCGTAGTAGGAAGGATGGCTGATGGGCAACGCGGGCCGCCCCGGATCGATTTGAATCGGAGACATATAAAGACTGGTTTCCGCGTCAAGTTCCGTCAGCATAATGCGCACAATGCCGCAGGCTCTAGCGCCGACAACTGTGCGGAATGAAAGCTGCAGCCAATCTGTATACGCGCCGCGCTGCAGTTGCACGCGATGGTCTTGCACCCGCAACTCTAGCGTGTCTCCTTTGCGGAGCAACTGGAAGGGAATGCGCAGCGTTGGCTCTTCCGCCAGAAACGTATCCTGCGGGCCTTCGATCACGCCCTCAAATCCGTTTTCCATCACACGCAGCGGATAGCGGCTGCCGTTTTCGTACGTAGTTTTTTCGACGCGCGTAGTGAACTGCGAAAAACTGCCTTGCGTGCCTTTCAAGTCAGGCGTGGACATGGCCGAGAGCATCTTTCCGTCAAATTTCTCCGGCGGGAAGGTGATTGGCAGCCGCAAGATCGTACAGTCAATACCGTGCTCGCCAAGAATCTTCCAGAATGGTTTGCTTTTGCGCAGCAGCTCGACAGTCGGACTGGAGGTGGGAATTCGCAGCCGACCGAGGCGCAGAACTTTTCGCGGCCGCTGAATGCGCGCGGACGAAAGCTGCGGCAAATAGGTCTTCAGGCTGCGATCCAGAAAATCGAAAATATTGTGTTTCGCCGGGCTCACTCCCGTAGCAAACGTGGACCAGGCAACCGGAGACAGCGACGGGAACGTGGTTCGCAGGCGACTATAGCTGCCCGTTTCGGCCAGCTGCTTCAGGTTGGGCAGCTTGCCCTCGGCAATGTAACGTTCTGTCAGTCCGGGGTCCAGCCCATCGAGGCCCAGGAAAATGATTTTCTTCACCTTGGCATCGCGAAAACCTTTGTGCCGTCGCAACGTCCGCCACGCCACGCGAAACGGCCAGCTAAGGAACGAGAGCAGGCTGGCAAAAAATCCGATGATCAGCGTCAGGAATGAGCTAATAAAGGCGAACCCGGAACCGGGCCCGATATAGGCAAGCTGAACCGCGTGGGAATGATGCTGTGCATACAGCAACCAACAAGCCGTCATCACCAGCGTCGCCGCAGAGCCCGCGGCGGAATTGCGCTGCAAGGGATGGAGAGAGCGGTTCACCGCAGCTTGCCCTCCAGGAACGGAACCTCCAGCACCTTTGGGTGCTGCACCGGTCCGTGGCCAAAATATCCATCCTCGCCGAAGAGTTCTCCGTGATCGGAGGTAATGGTGATGTACGTATTTTTCGGAACCAGATCGAACAGCTCTTCCACCACCACATCGAGATACTTGACGGCTGCAATTTGGCGATGACGCAGCTCATTCATTTTTTTCTGATTGAAGAATCGCGTGCCTTTCAGTTTTCCACCGACCGCCGGATCCTGCAGGTGCTTGAACACGCCGTGAACGCCGTGAATTCTGGGCCAGTCTTCTTCCGGCTCTCCAGGGAGCGCATAAGGATAGTGCGTCTCGCCCACGTTCAGCACCCAAAACGAAGGCCGCTCCTCAGAAAAATGCATTTCGCGAACCATGGCTCGCATGTCATTGTGCTTGTCCATCAGTCGAAAACTGTCGAAGCCAAGATTGATTGGGGTCCGTGGATTCAGAACGGGCAGCGAAACCCGGGCATGCGTGGCGTATCCAAGCGTATTTTTCAGGAAAGGCGGCAGATATAGTTGCGGCACCAGCGACTGAAACTTCAGGTCATCGCAACCGAGTCGCTGGTTATATTTCAGAAATTCGGTCTTGTAATATTCCGACGCGAAAATGTGCTTCGGGCTGCGGTGGGGCATCAGTCCCATCAACAGATTGAAGTGTGACGGCGCTGTCCAGGAGGCGTACGACCACTTGCGCTCGACCGGACCCAGTTTGCGCATTGTGCGCGGCCGCGCCCGCATAAACGAGTCGTAACGGCAGCTGTCGAAGACCACCAGAACGTAATTATTGCGCTCAGCGCCTTTGCTTTCGCGGCTTTTACTCATCTCGATGTGTCTACTATCTTACCTGCGATGATACGTGGTCGCGTGCCGCTGCGCACGGCTCTTTCTGGTCAGTTTGCCCCGTTTTCGGTCGAACTTCGGCGCTCGCCAAGTGAACCGATCGAGGGTGCCGCAGGCCGTATTTGCGCGCGGCGAGATGGGATGGGGAACAGCGTAGTATGACGATGGAAACTTAATCGGCGGCTGCCGCGTCCAACAAAGCGAGCTAGTTCCCTGACGGCGAACTTATTCTAGGAAAATCATTTCAGGTTCGCATGGCAACGGTTAAGATTTATATTGCATTCACCCCCGCTGCTGCAATGGAACCGCGAAACCAGCACCAGTCGTATCAGGGCATTCCCAGGTCGTCCCACTCTCATCAGGATTGATTTCGGAAACCTACTCTATAGGGAAGGGAAATCGTGTGGGTAGGGAGCAAGCGATCGCGCATGGCAAGCCGAAATCCGGCCTGACTGTCTGGTTTACGGGTCTCAGCGGCGCCGGAAAAACCACCATCTGCCGCTATGTCCAGATGGAACTAGCCACCCGCGACATCTCCGTGGAAGTTTTGGACGGAGATGTCGTGCGGAAGCATCTCTGCAAAGACCTTGGATTTTCAGAAGCCGATCGAAAAGAGAACATCCGCCGCATCGCCCACGTTGCGAAGATGCTGACACACCATGGAAAAATCGTTCTGGTGGCGGCGATTTCGCCCTACAGAAGTGGCCGCGTAGAGGCGCGATCGATCATCGGCAATTTCATTGAGGTCTACGTGAATGCACCGCTGGCGGTATGCGAGCAACGCGACCCCAAGGGTCTTTACCATCAGGCGCGCATCGGCATGATTCATGGATTTACCGGCATCGATGATCCCTACGAAGCTCCCTTATCGCCGGATGTGGAGTGTTTCACGGGCGAGGAAAGCCCCAAAGAATCCTGCGACAAAGTGATGGCGGCGGTGATGGAGTTTCTCTCCCGCTAGAGGCATTTTTATCGCTAGTGTAATATCATGGGTGCCCCATCCTGGCGCAGCTAGGGTGGGATAGAACGAAGCCCGCATTACAGTGATAGTGAAAATGCTTTAGGATGCAGAGAGCGCCGTCGCGTGTCACGCGCCCGGCAACTCTTCACCGCAATTAGCAAACATCAATGGCTTGGGGAATCGGCAACCGCTTCCGGAGCCGGCGTTGGACCTGAGCCACCGAACTTCTCAAGAATTGTCTTGGTCAGCACGTAGAGCACCGGGATAAAGAACAGATTCAGGATCGTCGAGACCAGCATTCCGCCAATGATTGTGGTGCCGATCGAATGTCGGCCTGCCTGGCCCGCACCACTGGCGAATGCCAATGGCAGAATGCCGAGAATAAACGCGAACGACGTCATCAAGATAGGTCGCAAACGCAATTCGGCGGCCTCCATGGCCGCATCGGCAATGGAACGGCCCTGCTTGCGCAACTGCTCGGCAAATTCCACGATCAAAATCGCGTTCTTCGCCGCCAGACCGATTAACATCACAAGCCCAATCTGGGTATACACGTCGTCCGACAGACCGCGCATCGACACTGCGGCCAACGCTCCCAAAACCGCCATTGGGACCGACAACAGAATGATGAATGGCAGCGCAAAACTCTCATATAGAGCGGCCAGGGTCAGATAGACCACCAGGATTCCCAATCCAAAAATGATGATCGCCTTGTTGCCGGCTTCAATTTCCTGCTCTGCCAACCCAGTCCAGGAGTACTGCATGCCCCGCAGCATGTGTTTTGTGGCCAACTGTTCCATGGCTGTCAGGCCCTGCCCGGTACTGATGCCAGGCGCCGAGGAACCGTCGATTTCCGCGGACCGGAACAAATTGTAGTGACTGATCACCTGCGGTCCTGAAGTGTCGACAAGCGTGACAAGGCTATCGAGCGGAACCATCTGGCCGCTGCCGGAGCGGACATAGAACGAGCGCAGGTCCTGTGTATTGTGCCTGAAGTTTTGATCGGCCTGCAGATACACCTGATAGGAGCGGTTATTGAAGATAAAGTTGTTCACGTACGCGGAACCCATGTAGACCTGCAACGCGTCGCTGATCTGGGTCATCGGCACATTCAGCACCTGGGCTTTCTGGCGATCGATGTTGACTTCGACCAATGGATCGTTGGCGGTGAAAGGAGTGAACAATCCCGCCAACTGGCGGTCCTGCCGGCTGCTGGCAACGATCTCGTTGGCAACACGGGCAAGATCGGTGAGCGTGTTTTGACCGGTGTCTTGCAATTCAAATTGAAATCCGCCAAAACTGCCGATGCCCTGAATCGCAGGCGGCTCAAATGGAATAACAAGTCCGCCCTGGATGGAGAACAGTTTTCCGCGCAGATGGTTCACGAGGGCACCTGCCGAATGCTGATCCCCTTTACGCTGCGAAAATGGCTTCAGGCTGACAAACACAAGGCCGTAGTTCGCGGCACTCCCGGTAAAGCTGAAGCCGGTCACGGCAAACGAGCTGTCGACTTCCGGCTCGTGCATGACGATCGCCTGGGCCTGATTCGCCAGCCTGTCTGTGTAGGACAGCGAGGCACCGGGAGGCGCCTGAATCTGCAGAATGATATACCCCTGATCTTCCTGCGGGACAAAGGCGGTGGGCACATGCCGATACATGTATACGGTTGCGGCCAGTCCGCCGACGAACAGCAGGATCAACACGTAGCGCCAGCGCAGCACCACGTGAATACTACGCGCATATCCGGCGGCCATGCTCTTGATGCCCCGATCCACGGCATGCAAGAGTCCGTGATGAATTCTCTCCCGCCGCAGCAGGATAGCCGACAGTGCTGGTGAAAGCGTCAGCGCGTTGAATGCGGAAATCGCGATTGAAAAGGCAATCGTCAGGGCGAACTGGCGATACAGAATGCCAGTGGTTCCGGGAAAGAACGATACCGGCACGAACACAGCAATCAACACGAGTGAAGTCGCAATCACGGCGCTAGTGACTTCTGCCATGGCGTCTGACGTTGCCTGATGAGTGTCAACGGCTTCTTCGGTAATATGTCGCTGCACATTTTCGATCACCACAATGGCGTCGTCGACGACCAACCCGGTGGCGAGCGTAATTCCAAACAGAGTTAAAGAATTGATGGAAAAGCCAAAAACTTTAATAAACGCAAAGGTGCCGATCAGCGATACAGGAATCGTGACCGCAGGAATAATCGTTGCGCGCCAATCTTGCAGGAAAAAGAAAATGACAATGATGACGATGACGATGGCTTCGGCCAAGGTTATCAAGACTTCTCGAATCGAGTCGCCGACCACCGTGGTGGTGTCAAACGCAATCGCATAATGCAGACCGGGAGGAAAGGATTTGGCAAGGCTCGCCAACTCAGCCTTGGCGGCCTTGTCGACGGCCAGCGCGTTGGCATTACTCAACTGCTGAACACCCATACCCACCGCGCTATAGCCATTGAACTTCAGATCCGTGGCGTAGGTCTGGGCTCCCAGTTCCGCGTGTCCCACGTCTTTCAGCAGGACAATGCCGTTGGGCGAATTCTTCAGCACGATGTTGTCAAACTGCGCCGTGCTGGTCAACCTGCCAATAACGTTTACGGCGATTTGATATTGCTGCTTGGGGTCAATGGGCGGAGCTCCCAGTTGTCCGGCAGCGATTTCCACGTTCTGCTGCTGCAGCGCTGCCAGAGCGTCCGAGGCCGTAAGTCCGCGTGCCGCCATCTTTACCGGATCGAGCCATAGGCGCATGGCGTACTTGCGCTCGCCAAAGATGATGGTGTTGCCCACGCCTTGGATACGCTTCAGTGCGTCGGATACGTAGACATCGACGTAATTGCTGATGAATTGGTTTGAATATTGACCGTGGTCGGAGTAAAAGCCGACGGCGAAAACAAAATTGCTGTTCGCCTTGTTGATGGTAACGCCGAAGTTGTTGACGGTGGCAGGCAATTGCCCTTGCGCGCTGGCGACACGGTTCTGCACGTCCACGGCGGCGATGTTCAGGCTATAACCGGTCTTAAACGTGATTGTAATAGAGGAACTTCCATCATTCCCGCTGCTGGAGGTCATGTAGTCCATGCCTTCGACACCGTTGATGGCTTCTTCCAACGGGATCGTGACAGCGGACTCGACTTCCTGCGCGCTGGCTCCCACATAGGTCGCCCTTACGGTGACTTGCGGGGGCGCCAATTGAGGATAGAGCGAGATGGGCAGGGTGGGGATGACGACCACGCCGGCCAAAATAATGAGGAGTGCGCAAACGGTGGCGAAGACTGGCCGATGGATGAAGAAATCAACAAACACGTTGAGCTACCTCTGCCTCACAAAAATCGAACGCATACGTTAGGGCTACTTTGCCTGGAGCCGTTGTGGCCGAAAATACGCCGGAATTTCTCACGACATCGGTTGGACCGGAGCGCCGCTCACCAGAAGCTGCGTGCCGGAGACAATCACTTTGTCGCCGGGCTGCAGTCCGCCAGTCACTTCGTAGAAGTTGCCGACCATGCCGCCTAGCTGCACCGTCTTCTGTATTGCGAAGTAATGGCCGTCCTTCATTTCCGCGACATAGACAAACTGCTGGCCGCCGATCTGTGTCACTGCAAGTACGGGTACAGTGGGCGCCGGAGCTGTGCTCCATGTAAGAACTGCGCGCACCAATTGATCGTTGCGCAATACACCAGGCTTGGTGCCAATTTTGGCTTTCACAAGAATCGCCTGCAGCGTGTTGTCGACCTGCGGCGAAACAAAGTAGACCTTGGCCGATGTGATTGGGGTCCCGTCAGCCGTTGTGATCTCGACCGGCAATCCAATACGTACCTGGGAGGCGCGATCGGCTGGGACATAGATATAGGCTTCCAGTTGCGTGTTATCGTCCACCGTTGTCAGCATCGTTGTCGGCGAAACATAGTCGCCGATATGAACCGGAACATCGCCTACGACGCCGGTGAATGGCGCCACAATGTGGTAATAGGCGAGCTGCTGCTGGGCCGACTTGCGAGCGGCCACGTCGGACTCATAGGTGGCTTTGGAAGTGTTGAAGGCCTGCTCCGCCTGCTGAAACGCCTGTTTGCTGGTAATGCCGGAAGAAAACAGCGACCTGCTGCCGAGCGATGTCTTTCTGGTTGTATTGGTAGACAGCCAGCGCCTGCTGCTCGGTGGCTTCCTGCTGGGCGACAATGGCCTGCTGTTGACGCGGATCGATCTCCATCAAGTGCTCGCCGGCCTTCACATGGTCGCCGGAGTGTACAAAAATCTGCGTGAGATTGCCGCTTACCTGGGGTTGAATGGTCGCGGATTTGCGAGATTTGATGGTTGCGACATAATTGTCGTTCACCGGCACAGGCTGTATCGACACAGACTCCACTTTGACCGGCATGGCCATCGGGCCCTGCGGAGGCTTTTTTCCCGCACTCGAATTACAGCCCACTACACAGGCCAAAATACTTGCAGTTGCAACCGCAGCTGTCACAAACGCGTTGACTCGATTCGGTTTCAATTCGGCGTCCACCTGGCGTCACCTACTCCACAAAGTTTTCTTCGTATCTCAAATCGTCAGATTCTTCCGGTCAACCGAATACGTGACCGCAAGGCAAATTCCTTATAAGGATCTTCCTTCAAGCGTACGGTGCAGGAGTTCAATCAGCTCTAGGAAAGACTTCTACCCCACAACAACACTCGAAGCTACGGGACGAAGTGAAAGATGCAGGACAAGGCACTGCGGATGCAATCATTTGATTTCAATCTTCTCATGGGGCAATCGTTGATGCGAGGCCCAATGAAATGGATTGAAGCTGGAATGCGTATCGAAGACGTCAGAACCCTCGGACTTCTTCAGCCAACCGACCACAACATAGGTGAGCGGAGTCGCGAGAACCTCATAGGTTACCTTGGTTATATACGCGGAAAGTATCAACGCCAACAATGTCCTCTCGGCTGCTTTTCCCCAGAATGCAATCAGCACCACGGTCGCCGTATCGACCGCCTGCCCAGTGATTGTGGAGCCGACGGTCCGCGTCCACAGCCAGCGGCCACCCGTCAACACTTTCATCTTCGCCAGCGTGAAGGAGTTGGTGAATTCACCGGCCCAATATGCAATCAGGCTGGCGACCACCAGTCGTGGAATAAATCCGAAGACGGTGGCGAAGGCCGCTTGATTGTGCCACCCCGGCGCGGGAGGTAGCGCGACCACGATGGCTCCCATAATCGACAGCAGGGCCGAGGCAAAGAATCCAATCCAGATGGCTCGACGTGACGCGGCATATCCGTAGACTTCAGTAAAAATATCGCCAAAAATATAGGTGATTGGGAATAAAAGTTCGGCGCCGCTCAGGGTCAGCGGACCGATCTTGCAAATTTTTTGCGCCACCAGGTTGGAAATCAGCAGAACGACGACGAACATCAGCGTCAGCGTATCTAGATGTTTATAGGTCCGATCAGCGGGCGCAGGCATCCTGCAATGAAAATATCAGGTATGTGTCTTGGTCCCGCGGAAATGATAGCTGCATAGCGCCTCTTCGGGAAGATCGGTGCTATTTCATGCCTTGGTGCCGGCGTTCGAAGATTGAATCCGCCGTCTGCCCGCGTTTGCCACCGCCAGCGCATGCTTGAGTTTTTGCTGAGTCGTCTTCCGCAACAAGGGAATCAGCTTGCATTTGGAACCGTGCGGCAACTGATCGCGCGCAATGATTACTAGCTGTTGCCAATCGTGCCATTCGCCAATTGCATCCTTCACCCCGCCAAGGATTTCAATCAGCTCTCGATCCGCTGGGTCCTTCTCCATCTGCAGCATGTAGCGTAGTTCTTTTACCTGCAGGCGGTAGGGATGCAGGTTGCTCTTCGTCAGACGAACCGGCTCTGTCAGTTCATGCTGCAATCGGAGCTCGGACAGCATCGTGTCTCCAGGCGCAGTCTGGCTGGCCGTGAGGCCTTCAGAAGACGTCTTCAGCTGGATGGCAGTTCGCTTCAGCCGGCGACGCAGCGATTCGCCGTTTTTGATGGCAAAGGAATGCAGTTGTTGATTTCGATGGGCGCGTTCCGAACCTAGATATTCCAGTAACTCAACCAGGCATTCCTCCTCGCCGCTCACCTTCAGATCGGCAACATATCCTGTCAGCACATCCAGGTCGCGTACCTTGCCAGCTCGTTTGCGCAACTTCGCCAGCTTGCGCAGGAGTCGTCGTTCGTTCGATTCGAGCGCCAGCGCCCCCATGGCTGCCTCAAAGCGGCGAATGCCCGTCCGCAAAGAATGAACCTTTTTGGGCGTCGTATGTTTTGGCGCGCGCTTGAGAAAGCATCTCAACTTGCGAACGTCTTTTTGCACCCTGCCGAGATCGAATGCCATAGTGTTAGTGTCAATCAACTCTAAAATAGGTGATGGTGTTTCGGGCTGCCCTGATTGCGTGTGAAAGGTTGCGAAGAAATTAGATCCGACACATCCCATAGCGCACAGTTGCATCTGTAACGTAATGTGAAACTTCAGGATATGCCTTAAGCATGATGTATGCCGACCAGTTCGGCGAAACGAATTGAAAAGTAATGCGTGAAAAACTCTAGTCCAAAAAGGATGCCGTGCTAAAGGCGAGATTGATATTGGTTGCGATGGTTCTCGAGGTGGGATGCCTGACCGTGTCTGCCCAACAGGCCGCGTCTTTGTATTCAGGAAAAATCGTCGGACCCACGGCCGAGCCAATCGTGGGCGCAACGATTCAACTGGAAATTGCAGACCACACCTTACTGCTGGTCAGCGGGGAGCGCGGGGACTTTCAGGTTTCAACGAAATTGTCCGGGCCGGCCACTCTGGTTCTCAAAATTCCCGGGTATGCTCCGCGGACGGAAAGACTACTTCCCAATCAACCACAGACGATCGCCCTGGGGCTGGCGACCAATGCTCAGCGGGTCGTCGTTACGGCCGACCGCACGGCGCTGGCGTTGAATGAGTCTGCCGATACGGTTCGAGTGGTTTCGCAGCGGGCGATGCAGCAGACCGCAAATCTTACAGTCGGCGATCAGGTGCGCCAGGTGACAGGATTGCAATTTTTTCGACGCTCCAGCACATTGGTGGCAAACCCCACTTCCCAGGGTGTCTCCTTGCGCGGCCTGGGTTCCACCGCGGCCAGTCGCACCCTAGTGCTGGCGGGACACGTTCCATTGAATGATCCCTTCGGTGGCTGGGTGTATTGGGACCAGCTGCCATCACTCGCGATTCACAACGTGGAAGTGGTGCGTGGCGGTGCCTCGGATCTCTATGGCAATAGCGCCATCGGCGGCGTCATCAATATGATCGAGCATCAACCGGGGCCGACTTCCTACGCGATCGATACAGGCTATGGGCAGGAGAATACTCCTCATGCCGCCGTGCTCGGCACAACCGCGCGGGGGCCGTGGTCAGGTCTGGCGGCTGGCGACTGGCTGCGCACCGACGGCTATATTGAGGTGGCTCCAGCTGATCGCGGTCCGGTCGATACCGCCGCGAATGTCCATTATCAGAATGGTGAACTGGATGGCCGGCGTACTTTCGCTGAGCGTGGCGATGCCTATCTCCGCGGGAATGTTCTGAACGAGGCGCGGGGCAACGGGACCCCATTGCAAGAGAACCGCAACCGTCTCTGGAGATATACCGGCGGAACCGATTGGACAACAGAAAATGCAGGCGCGTTTGCCGGACAGCTGTTTGGAGCCCAGGAGCATTATCAGCAGAGCTTTTCGTCGACAACAGCGGGCCAGCAGAGTGAATTTCTTACTCGGCTGCAGCAAGTGGCGGTGCAACAGTTTGGGGGATCAGTTCAATGGACCAAGTCGCTTCGTCCCTGGCTGATGCTGATTGCGGGCGCCGATGGAAATGATATTCGCGCTTCGGATGACGAAACTCCGGTCAAGAATGGTCTGCCCAATGGATTGGCAAATACGACTGCGCGCCAGCGGGACATAGGAGAATACTTGGAAGGCCTGGTGCAAACAAAAAACTGGACCGTGGCCGCCGCCATTCGAGGCGACCATTTCCTGAATCTGGACACGGTTCAGTTTATGCAAACGGGGAATGGGCCGATCAAGACAACAGAAATTCCCAATAGAAGTGAGGCCTTGGCAAATCCGCGGCTCGGTATCGTCCGGAGAATGGATGAATACGTTTCCTTGACCGGCTCGGTGTATCGCGCGTTCCGCTCCCCGACCATGAATGAACTGTACCGGCGAAGCCAGGTAGGGCAGGCAGTCACATTGCCGAATCCGGACCTGCTATCCGAGCGCGCGACGGGTTGGGAAACAGGCCTGCAGTTTTCTTTGCCTTCCCGAAATACTGTTGTCCGTGCAAGCTATTTCTGGACAGAGGTGAATCGTCCGGTGACGGCGCTGACGATCAGCGTGACTCCCACGCAGATTGTCGAACAGCGTGAGAACCTGGGGCAAATTCGCAGCCGTGGCGTATCGCTGGACTACGAATCGCAGCCACTCTCCTGGCTTTCGATCACCGGCGGATATCAATATGCGAACGCAACCGTGACGCAGTTTGTGCAGGAGCCCAGCCTGGTCGGCAAATGGATTCCTCAAGTCGCTCACAACATGGCCACGGCACAGGTCAGCGCCGCAAAGCCAAAGATCGGCCTGGTCGAACTGCTGGGCACGCTCAGCGGGCGGCAATACGACGATGATCAAAACACCTTCCTGCTGCATGGCTATTTCCAGCTGGACACATACCTCTCCCACACCTTCGGTGCGCGGACTGAAATCTATGGCGCTGTCAACAACATCTTCAATCGAGAGATTGAAGTCGGCCGCACCCCGCTCCTGACGCTGGGTACGCCTCGCATGGCGAGCATTGGCATCCGTTTTCACTCCAAGAGCTGGAATGCCGGAAACTAGTTCCGCCGCATCCTACTGCCTATGTCAGTAGCGATCCACGACGTCATCGTGTTGGGCGCCGGAATCGCAGGCCTGACCGCGGCGCGACAGATGGCCTCGGCAGGTTTGCGCGTGCATGTTGTGGAAGCGCGCAATCGTGTGGGCGGCAGAATTCTCAGTCGTACGGTTGGCAAGGAAGTGGTCGAACTGGGCGCGGAATTTATTCACGGGAAGCCGCCCATTCTCTGGAACCTGATGGATGAAGCGGGTCTAGAGACCTATGAACTCGGCGGAAAAAACTTTTGCTGGGAGCATGACACGTTGCAGCCATGTGGGGGCGATTTTGGCCGCGACTTCGGATGGCTGGAGGCGCTCAAGAATTGGGATCGCGAGGATTGCTCGTTCGCGGAGTATCTCGACATGATGCACGTGCCTCAGGCAAGCCGAAAACGTCTGATCGGATTTGTCGAAGGCTTCAATGCCGCCGATCATCGTGTGATTGGCGTGGCGGCCCTGGGCAAGCAGCAGGTGGTCGAAGACGCGACGGAAGGCGACCGCATGTTCCACGTTCGCGGCGGCTATGCACAAGTGCCGCAATTTCTGGCGCGCCAGATCGAGCAGCTGGGCGGGACCATCTCCACGGAGACTCGAGCCAGCAAGATTAGATGGAAGCAGGGCAGCGTCGAAATCGACTGCCTGCACAATCTTAAATTCAAGACGTATCGCGCAGCCGCTGTGGTGGTCGCCCTGCCGCTGGGAGTTTTGCAATCGGGAGCGCTGAAAATCTCTCCTTGGCCAGAGCACGCAATGCAGCTCGTGTCGCAGATTCGCGTTGGCCATGCTCGCCGCATGGTCTTTGTCTTTGACCGCAGGTTTTGGACGGGCGGTGCCGTCCGGTCGAGTGAAGACCTTTCTGAATTGAGCTTTCTCCATGCCTTTAGTGAACTGTTTCCCGTGTGGTGGACCAAGTTTCCTGAAGAGTCCTCAACCCTGGTCGCATGGGTCGGCGGCCCGCGCGCCGATGCCATCGTCGGTCGCTCCGGCCAGGATCTGGAAGACGAGGCGCTCCGCGAGTTGGCGAAAATATTTGCAATCGATGATGCGCAGCTCCAGAAGTTGCTCGTTCAATCCATGTCGCACGATTGGCAGAAAGACCCGCTTACGCGGGGTTCCTACAGCTATCTCCCTGCAGGTGCGCTGCACGTGCCCAATGCGCTCAGCGAACCGATCGACTCGACGTTATTCTTTGCCGGGGAGCATACGGATACCACAGGGAACTGGGGAACGGTTCATGGCGCGATGGAAAGCGGTCAGCGTGCTGCGACCCAAATACTGCATCGATAACCGATGCAATCCGCTGCGAGACCGCACCTTTGGCGATCCGAGCGGCTGTAATGCAACTTCACAACATGGAACGGCATCCGCGAATTCATCAAAATGCAATCGTGAAATTGCTGCATCAACGTGCTTTGCGACGAGACTTTTTGCGGTCTGCAGCGTATTTTTATAGAAGGAGTTTTTTTGATTCATTCACAAAAAATCGACCCCCGAACCTCTCACCAGCAAACGGGTGAGCAGGGATATTTATTGCTCGGACTCGTTTTCGTGTTCATTGTCATTCTCATCGGGCTGGCTCTCGCTGCACCCAAGGTGGCGAAAGAAATTCAACGGGAAAAAGAAGTCGAAACGGTGCACCGCGGCGAACAATACAAGCGCGCAGTCCAGCTCTACTATCGCAAGTTTGGAGCGTATCCCACGTCGATTGACCAGCTCAAAGAAACCAATCAGATCCGTTTTCTGCGTCAGGACTACGTTGATCCCATGACCGGAAAGAAGGATTGGAAGCTACTGCACCTGGGTCAGGTGCAGATGCTGACCCTGGGTTTCTTTGGACAGGAAGTCCAGGCTGGCGGCGCGATGCCGGGGGCGGGAATGCCGGGTGTGAATGGGGCGGCGACCGGCATGTCGGGAGCGCAAGGTATGACCGGAGGTATTGGCGGCAGCAGCCCCACGGGCGCTTCCAGTCCGATGGGCGGCTCCAGCGGTCCTGGTTCCTCCATGGGCGTGGGACTCAATAGCAATTCCAACAGCGATGACAGCTTCTTCAGCAATTCCTCCGGCTCCAACAATAATGCCGGCAGCGGAGGGCAGAACGGGAACGCATCTACCAGCGGCTCGGAAAAAAACCAGACCGTCTCGCCCGATGATCAGGGGCAGGATATTTCGACCGACGACAGCATGGATGATAGCTCCGATAGCGTGAGCGGTGGAGCATCGTCACCCGGCAATTCGATGAACAGCGGTCCCGGCGGAATGAATTCGGGTGGGATGAACTCCGGCGGGATGAATTCGGGAAGCATCTTCGGTTCCAGCAATTCTCAGGGCAACGGAGCGCTCGGCAACGCAAACGGCACATCCAGCGTCCCTGGATTGCCGGGCAGCACCGCAGTTGTCGTCGGATTGAATGGCGCGACTGGTGGCGCAGGTCCCATCGTTGGAGTCACGGTCCCCTTGAAGAAACGGTCCATCCTCGTCTACCGCAAGAAGAAGGTCTACGACAAGTGGCAGTTTGTCTACAATCCGCAGGAAGAGATCACCGCCTCGGTCGGACAGGGTGGCGGCCAAGCTCCGGGAGCCGGCATTGGTACACCTGCAGGAGCGTCTACCTCGGTCGGCATTGGAGGGAGCAATACATTCGGCTCTTCCAACTCGGGCATGGGATCAAGCAGCGGTGGAATTGGCTCCTCGAGCGGAGGACTTGGTTCGTCGAGTAGCGGGCTCAACTCGAGCAGCAGCGGCTTCGGATCCAGTCCATCTGGTTCGAGCGGTTCGTCGAATGATTCCAGTTCAAATCAGAATCAGTCGAATCCCTTTTAACAAATTCTTTTCCGCCAACAGAAGAACCCTGGGCTGAATGGCGCGACGGTTCTTCTGTGTAGGGACGACGATCACGCAAAAAGGGCGATATATTCTTTCGAATACATCGCCCTTCCAGACTGATTTATATCGCAGATTTATGCGCTGAAGGAGGATCCGCAGCCGCAGGTACTCTTGGTGTTGGGATTCTCAAACTTGAATCCCGCCGCTTCCAGAGTCTCGACGTAGTCCACGACGCAGCCACCCAGATACATTAGGGAAGTAGAGTCCACGAAGACCTTTAAGCCATCGAAATTCAACACCTTATCCATCATGCCGGACTGATTCTCAAACGACATGGAATATTGGAATCCGGAGCAGCCGCCACCCACTACGCCGAGCCGCAATCCCGCAGGAACTGGATCCTGGGTCGCCATGATTTCGCGAACCTTCTTGATCGCTTCCGGGGTCAAAGTGACCGGTTGAGCCTTGACGGTTTCAGTGCTTGGAGCTTGCGTGGTCGTTGCCATTGTGGTTAGCCCTCGTGTTTCTTCTCTCTCTAATGATACGGCCAATTTGGTTGCAAAACAATCCGAAAGTCCCTGAGATTTGGACATACCCAGGAGGCCCTGCTACTCAACTGTTGATGCCAAAGGGGCTGTCTTCGATGCACAAAATCCTCTACCCCGCACCCCATATTTGGGAGTAGGATACAGGCCAAAGTGGTATCTGCGCACGGACGGCACGAAATGCGCGTGGAAGCCGAACTCTAACTGATTACAACCGATCGCGAGGTCATCCTATGAGCTACGTATTGGTTATTTGGACAGTTTGGGGTGCGTTGGGATTCGTTCTCGTGGGTCTCATTTTGTATCGCGCCACCATCACACGTGCGGAAGAGGATCAACTTTTCCTGGAAGATGCGCCGACCATGCAGCACCAGGAGCAGGAACTGATCATGAAGCGGGTCAGGCCGGTCGAGAACATGATCCGCATCTTCGGAGGGGCGGAAGGCTTAGTAACTCTGGGAATTCTGGCCTTCTACCTGATGGATGCCCTGCGCCAGTTCTAGCCCGACTGGTGGAACACCGCAGCTTTGGCGTCGAACCTGTTGAACCTTGCCTTAGGCGAGAAGGGTGAGGAGTTCCCGGTACAGAAGTTCAGACTCCTTCAGACACGCAATGGTCAACCGGATGGATGCGAAATTCATCGAGACGCGCCGGATCATAGCTCATCAACGACAAAACAAAACCGACAGGATGACAAAAGGACTCGATGGTTTGGATTGAACGTTTCACATGCGACATCTGCGGCAAGCAACAGGTCGAGCGTCGAAGAGAAGTGGTGGATTGCCACCCATGAGTGCGCGCCTGCGCTCGACTCCAAACTCGACTCCAAAAGCGGCCAGCCCACGCTCAAACTTACCCCGTGGGACAATGCGACGGCCCACAGTGCGGAAAGCAAGCACCTGTGCGGCGCCGGCTGCGCCCACACCTATCTCGATCGGTGGATGGCAGGCCTCCGCGCCGGCACAGAAACCTGTGTCGACATTTTGGCTGCCGCACTAAACACAGCAGCAAAACAAAAAGCTGCGCGCCACCGTCGAGGCGGGAACGCGCAGCACGCCTGCTTCACATTTGATGTTGGCGCCCTGCTTCCGCTTGCCTATACTGCTCGGCAAACCCAGGAATGATTCCATCCGCATAGTCTTTCACTTTGGTTGCGGCGATTCCTATCAGCGCGCCTTGCACATTTTGCCAGGCATCGTACGCCTTTTCCATGGCCGGCGAGGATGCGCCGCGCGTTCTCGAGCGCATCTCAGTTCCATCCCTTCGGTTCTCGGGATTGTAGCTGGAGTAATGCCGTTGTCCTGAAGGCCGGCCAATCATGGAAGCGAGCACCACTCCGCCGCCAAACGCCAGTCCCAGGAACACCAGAGGTTGATTCCTGAACTGATGATGCCAGTCCGTGATCGACTTTACTTTGTTTTCAAGTTCTCGCAGATTCGAACCCAGGTCCTCCCGCTCAGTTTCGATATGGTTTTCTATTTGACTTGCTGCTTGGCCCATTGCACATTCTCCTTCACGCTTGCGATTGTTTGTTCTGGTGGGTGCACCTGCTGCAATGCCTTCACGCCTGCTGAAAGTGTGGCGCCTCCTAGAATAGCCAGCACCCCAGCAACGACGAGAGCCGCCCCCCACATGGGGACAACGAGTGACAGAGCGTAGAAAGCCGCCCACGCCAGAAAGAGTGCGGCCAGCAGTCCTGCCACAGATCCAGTGACGAGCAGTGGCGCAGACGCCTTCACCTTGGTGAACTCGTCGCCCAACTCGCTTCTCGCCAGCCGCACCTCGGATCGAACGATCTCCTGGATATTTCGGAGGATGTCCTGCAATAGGTCAGAAATGGAACGCTCTTGTGCCCCCATATTTGTTCCGCCTATCCGCGATTGCCGCTGAAAGCGCGCGCGACCAGGAAGCCGAGCCCGGCGGCAACCGCGAGAGCGGGGCCAGGATTCCTCTTCACAATTTGTTGGACATCTTCGAACATGTCGCTGAGATCGTTTGTGCGGACATAGTCGGCGGTCGCATTTAGCTTGTCCGCCGCGGAGTGAGCCATGTCCGCAACTTTCTCTCCGCCTCGGTTCAGCTGATCGGCCTTTTGGTGCAGTGTCTCGGCTGCGCCTTCCAAGCCGGCTGCTGCCGTTCCTCGGTTCTGCTCCACCGTATCGGCTGCTGCTGCGCCGAACTCGGTTAGCTTGCGTTTCGTCTGTTCCACGGCGTCAAAGGCTCGGTCGGAAATGCTGGATTCAGATTGTGGATCTACTTTGGTTGTGGGCATCGAGCAAACTCCTCAGGTTGAAAGGTTATGAATGAAGGCGCCATCTTGGCCAGGCGTCGGTGGCCAGGCGAAAGTATCGCCTCCACAACCTAGGAGCGGACGCAAGACCTTTCGGTTGCCCTCCATCTGGCTTCGCCAGAGCGCATCTCCAATCGACATGCGTGCCATAAACAAAGCCGGTGAGGCCATCGACAAAGTGAGGAATGACGTCGATCGCCCAAGCTATCCCGAAAAAGCTAAATCGGCGTATTAGGATGAGAACGGACCGCGACTGCAACCGAGGCGCGATGGGAAGGACGACTGACTTGGCATACAGCGATCTGCGGCAATGGATTGGAGCACTCGAGAAGGCGGGAGAACTGAAGCACATCAAAGCTGAGGTTGACCCGATCCTTGAAATATCGGAGATCGCCGATCGCGTGTCGAAACTCAGCCCTCCTAGCTATGCGCCCGGAGGTCCTGCGCTTCTGTTTGAAAATATCAAAGGCTATCCCGGCGCCAAGGTTCTCATGAATCAATTCGGCAGCGAACGTCGCATGCGCCTCGCCCTCGGTGTCGACTCTCTGAACGATGTTGCCGATCGCATTCGCGAGTTGATGAATCTTCGCTCGCCGGAAGGCTTCCTCGATAAAGTCCGTATGCTGCCCATGCTCGCCGAGATGGGAAAATTCTTTCCCAAGCTAGTCGCTGCCAAAGATGCGCCCTGCAAAGAAGTCATCCTGCGCGAGAATTTCAGCGTTCTCGATTTTCCTATCCTGCAATGCTGGCCCCAGGACGGCGGCCGCTTCATCACGCTGCCCTGCGTCATCACCCGCGATCCGCGCTCACCGGCAGGGAAGCGCAACGTCGGCATGTACCGCATGCAGATCTACGACGGCCAGACCACCGGCATGCACTGGCAGCGCCAGAAAGTCGCCGCCGAACATTATCGCGAGCGCCTGCGACAATCCGCCGAAGCCAACTCAGGCGCCGCAGCCGATTCCGAAGCTGCAGCTGCAGCCCGCGTCGCGCGCATGGCCGAGACCGGCGGCGGTGCGACGCTTCCGCCCAACATGACGGTTCGCAGCGGCATCGATTCGCAAGCCCCGGATCGCCTGCAAGTCGCCGTCGCCATCGGCACCGATCCCGTCACCACCTTCTCCGCCATCGTTCCCGCCCCGCCAGAAGTCGAAGAGTTCATCATCGCCGGCTTCCTCCGCCAAAAGCCTGTCGAGCTAGTGCAGTGCGAGACTGTCGATCTGCAAGTCCCCGCCGCGTCGGAAATTGTTCTCGAAGGCTACGTCCGCCTCGACGAGCTCCGCTCCGAGGGTCCCTTCGGCGATCACACCGGCTTCTACACCCTGCCCGACGACTATCCCGTCTTCCACATCACCTGCATCACCCATCGCCGCGATCCCATCTACGCCACCACCATCGTCGGCAAGCCGCCTATGGAAGACGCCTGGATGGGCAAGGCCGTCGAGCGCATTTTTCTCCCGCTCATGCAGCTCACCATTCCAGAAATTGTCGACATCAATCTGCCCGTCGAGGCGGTCTTTCACAACCTCATGATCGTGTCGATCCGCAAAAGTTATCCCGGCCACGCGCGCAAAGTCATGAACGCCATCTGGTCGCTCGGCCAGGCCATGTTCACCAAGTGCGTCCTGGTTGTCGATGAGGATTGCGATGTGCAGGACATGCGCGAAGTCGTCCTCCGCGTGACGAACAACATCGATCCCGAGCGCGACATTCAATTCACCCTCGGCCCCATCGACTCGCTCGATCACGCCTCGCGCCTTCCCAACTACGGCAGCAAGATAGGCATCGACGCCACTAGGAAATGGGCCGCCGAAGGCTTCACCCGCCCCTGGCCAGAAATGCTCCGCATGGACCCCGCCACCAAAGCCAAGGTCGACGCCCTCTGGTCAAAGCTGGGGTTATGAACGAGAGGGGACGGTGCCCCGTTCAAGCTTGCTTTTGGCTTGAGTGGGGATGGAACAAGACATTTCTGGCAAAAGCGGTACTACGACTTCAACGTCCGGGATTATCAGCAGTTCATCGAAAAGTTGAGATATATTCATCGCAATCCGATAAAGTGCGGATTATGTACGCGGCCCGAAGACTGGGAATGGAGCAGTTTTCTCCATTACGTGACAGGGATTGAAGGACGTGTGGAGATTGAATCGGAATGGACGGCAAGAAAACGCGAACGCGCCGCCGGAAGACTCTCTCCAGCAGTACAAATTCTTCCCCACTCAAGCCAAAAGAAAGCTTGAATGGACCACCTGCCGGTGTGGGTAGCTCATGGCTATGGGAGCATAGGAAGCAATGAAATGGCCTTTGCTAAAGTGTCCGTTTTGCAATGCCACTCTCGACAACAACAAGCTGCGAGCCGGCAAGCCACTTGTGTGTCCTTCCTGTTCAGCGTGGTTGCAGCCATCAACCCGACATATATATATAGGGGAACTAGCTGCCATCGCGATTGCGATTTGTATCTGCTATTGGTTTGGTCTCAGAGGGTTCTGGTTGCTGGTTGCTTCCGTCATAATGTGGTTCCCGGTATACCTGGCCTGCATGTTTGTTTTCACCCGAATCGTGCCTCCGCAATTTGAGCCGTATGGCTCACAGCCTTCACTATTGAAAGAGCCCGAGTTTGTGACCTTGTTTCCCCGCGAGGATGCCGATGGTGAAAAGCTAAAAAAGACGGGCCGAACTGAGGATGAACCGCCGAAAGAGTCGTAGCCGGGTGCCCCAGGTCTCGCTTTTGAGACCTGGGATTTGAACTCTTCTCGCGCTCATCACGCGGCAGGCGACGAGGTCGACGCCATGTAGTCCAAGCTAGGATTGTAGTGCTAAAGTAATCCTAGGTAATACCTTGGAGCACCCGATGCCCACCACTTCCAGTACCAGCGTCAAACTCGATACCAAGACGAAAAAGCGTGTCCAACGGCTCGCCGCTCTGCGCTGTCGCTCACCCCATTGGGTCCTGCGCGAAGCAGTCGAGCAATATGTGGACCGTGAAGAGAAGCGAGAAAAGTTCCGCCAGGATGCGCTCGCCGCCTGGGATCATTATCAGGCGACCGGCAAGCACGTCACCGCCGCGGAAGCCGATAAATGGCTGGCGAAACTTGAAGCAGGGAAGGACGCGCCCCCCCCGACATGCCACGACTGAAATGGTCGCAGCCGGCGCTGCTCGATGTTGCCCGCCTCTATAACTTTCTAGCTCCCAAAAGCCGCGACGCAGCCAAGCGCGCCATCCAGACAATTCGGCAGGGAGTCAAAGCGCTCGGCACTCATCCGGAGATTGGCCGCCCCATCGAAGAATTGCCGCCCGAGTTTCGCGAGCCCGGGTTCCGAGAGTGGATCATCGAGTTTGGCCAAAGCGCCTACGTCGTCCTCTATCACTACGACGGCAAACAAGTCGTCATCCTCGCCGTCCGCCACGGCCGCGAAGCTGGATACTAGGCCCATTTAAGGATGAAATGCTTTGCCTTGCTCCATCATGGCAAGAATCGTCTTCATCCGTTTTTCTCTGGTTTCCGGCTTCTTTGCCGTTTCAAGACGATAAACAATCGAATAAACATTTGCTTTGTTTAGTGTCTTAAAAAATGCCTCTGCTTTTTTATTTTTACTCAACTCCTTTAGAAAATCTTCAGGCGGGGTAGCACTCCTGGATGAAGAATAGGCGGTTTCCCATCGACCATCGGCCTTTGCAGCTTCAACGGCTTCCATCCCTGCAGGGGTCATTGCTCCTGCTTTGATAAGACGTTCCACATGCTGAGTGTTTATTTTCGACCACCCGCTTTTGGGGCGTCTCGGTGTAAATTTTTGCAGCCATGACAGTTTGTCGAAGGGTTTCTTCTGGCCATCGATCCAGCCATAGCAAAGCGCCTGATCAAGCGCTTCAGCATAGGTCAGGGATTTCTCGTGCGAATCTTTTTTGAAAATGCGCAACCATATACCATCTGATTCCGTATGGTTTTTCTCCAGCCAATGTCGGAAATCCGCAGATGTTTTGAAATGTAAGGTTTGCATGAACTGTGCTCCCGTTATTGCACCATAACCGGGTGCCCAGGCCTCGGTCGCCGCGCCTACCCGCCGCGCGGCGACAGACCTGCGATCTACCACTCACCGCTTCTTCCACCCCAGCAGTGCTTCCAGTTGCAGCTGCGCCACCTCCGGTATCCTCGCGCCTTTGGCCTGCCGGCGTGTGATCAAACCCCGCTCCACAATCCATTATGGATGGACGACTCGAAGGCCAAGATATTTCTCAAATGGCTCAAAATCATGATCTCGGTGAAGAAGGGAGTGCCTCTCCGTTAGACAGAAGGTTGCGATCAGGCAGTCGATGGTCTTGCGGACCGTATGTCCGCTGGATCGAAGGGAGCGATAGTTCCGCGCGGCTGCCACCGCCAGGGCCTCTCCTCCGGTGTCGAATACCTCGAACCTGGACAGCTCGCGCCGCACTCGCGTGAAGGTGGAGTCCCCGCCGATTCCTTGCAAAATCTCGCACAGAATAAGATCGGTCAATCCGAGGCGCTGACGGTTCAGTTCCCGGTCGAGCCAATCCGTATGCGGATTCGCGGCACCTCGGAGGTAATCGATCCACACCGTCGTATCGACAATCGTCATATCTCGAAACTAGTCCTGCACGCGACCCAGACGAGACTCATTCAGGTCTCCTTCCCACAAGACCTTGCCACGGAGCTTGCGGATCGCGGTTTGAGAGTGCGTCTTTACCAGCAACTGCAAGGCGGCTTCCACCACGGCCCGTTTGGTGCGAGCGCCGCTGCTGCGCATGGCACGCTCGACCAACTGGTCGTCAAGTTCAATGTTTGTCCGCATGGCAATTCCCCTATGTGTAAGAATCTCACATTTATGTGTATATCTTCAAGTATAGAGTTATTTTTTTCTTCCCCTGATCGTAAACATTTTGCGCGTTGGCGCCCACACACATTCAGGCGGGATCGTCGAGCTTAATCCCAGCGGGTCCCATGCATTTGAAGTCTCCCTCGCGGAAGGAAGGGGGAAGATCTGGCGGCAAAGCTGAGAGCCAGTTGTAGCCTCCCTGGCTGATTCGAGGTTCAATGGTCGTCCTGGCGGAACCTTCGCAGGAAAGAAGCAGGAAAGCGCGGCACACAGAGATATCTCTATATGCCGCGCTGTCAGATTTACTGAACTGTAACCTTCGCAGTTGCTGTTGTCCTCCCATACTGGTTGGTGCTGTAGAGGGTATAGGTGGTGGTCGCTGTCGGTGAAACCATCACGGAGGTACCCCTGACCGCGCCAATCTGAGGAGAAACGATGTAGTAGGACGCGCCGCTACCACTCCAGCTCAGCAGGCTGGAGCCGCCGGAATTGATCGTCGCTGGGCTGGCCGTGAAGCTTGAGATTGTCGGCGCAGGACCGGTTGGAATATTCGCGGAAGTGTAGAGCGGACTCTCATCCAGTACGTCAAAATCTGCTGCTGTCACGCCAGTCAGGGCATGCAAATCCGTGTTGTTCCAGTTATTGTCTGTGTCTCCGCTGATGTACAGGGCGCTCCCGTTGTCTGCCATGATCATGCCGTACGTTTTAAGAGCGGTAAGAATGACCTGGTTTTGAGGTGAGAACGAAGAAATATCAAAGTCGGCATGCAGACGCAGACGCATTCCCATCGGCGCTGCATACGTCTGTGTGGAATTAGCGGCCCAGTGCTTTGCCGGCGGTATGATTGCGGCAATGCTGGCTGGGAGCGTGAAGCGAAGTGCGTGGTGAATTGCGCCGCTGGCAACTTCATCGTAGCGCACAAGACCCGGAAAGATGGGAAGACCCGCCGCATCGGCAGAGGTCCAGGTGTACGGACGCTGATTGTCGTTATTCAGATCCCATACGGCACCGGAGCCGGCCTTCCATGAACCATTACTTTGCAACACTGAGTCATAGAGCTCGTAGAGAAAACAGTTGTCGCGGTCAAGAACAAGCACGTGCTTGTCCCCAGCGCCACCAGCCTTCGGATAGCCCTCGATCAGGGCGTTGGCAGGAATCGGCATGGGGCCGGGGTCGCTCTCGCTTCCACTTTGCGTATACGTAATCGTTACGTTCGGCTGGCCGCTGACAACCTGATACGGAATACCGATGGTCGACTTTCCTATTTTTCCAGAACCGAAGTCAGGATGGAGGGGAGTGGTAGTACCGACAAACGCAATGATGTTGGCCGAGTTGGGGTCGACGGTGGCGTTAGTTACATTTTGGTTCCATGGATCAGAGGATGGGAAAGGAACGAATCCGTTAAGACTTGAGTCTTGGCCCAGGCTCATGCCGGCGCAGGTCCCTGACTGGGCACGGCATTGAAGAGTGAGGATTAACACGAAAGCCAGACTGCAGATGCATAGTAGACGCTTCATAGATCACCTCGGAAGCAGGATTTGCTACTTTGGCAAGCGAATTTATGACTAGACGAAATAAAAGTCAATAACAATAAAATAAATAAATAAAGGGTTCGCCTAAACAGCTTCTGCCGGGTGTCCCATGTCTCGCATCTGCGAGGCTTCCCATACATTCCGCTGCAATCTTGGCTGATGCGAGTTCAATGTTGGTGTCGGCGGAACACTCTGCGAGAAAGAAGGAGTGCTTTCACGAGAAAGGCCGCTTTCGATGTTGCGCCTTTGTGAAGAAATTGGGCGACAGGGAAAATGCCTCGCCCAGCCGGGGGATTCTTTCCCCACCCAACCGCAAAGAAGGCTTGAGTGGGCGACCCGCTGTAATCATCGTTCTTGCCAACAATTTTTCTATCTTAGGTTGGGTATAACTGTCCGTGCGGCTTGTTGCGCCGCTTGGAATTAGATTTACCGCGTGGCCGAATCGGCATCCTGTGCCAGATTTTGTAACATCTTAAAGAACTCTCCCGATTGTCCTCTGAAGAGTCCCATGTTCGTCAGGAAATTGACCACGGCCATCGCGATTCCCTTGGTTTCTGTGGGACGGATGACTGAGCATCGCGGCAGCTTCCGGCTCAGGAATGGGCAAGGCTCTGGCATGATCAGGTTCGTTTGAAAATCAGGCCCGCCAAGCGGCTTGCGATTCAGGTTTGGAAAGGTCACCCAAACCTTTGTCACAGGGTCCTGCGCGGTCAAAGGTGGTGCATTGCCTGCTTTGTCCGACCATGTTTGAAAATGCATCGTCTCAGTGGGCCCAATGCTGATCAGGATTCGCAGAACCTCCACACTGCTCGCTCGCTGAGCCATGGAGGGGTAGAGACTGTTGCCCCCTTGTTCAATGGTCGGCATGTGGAAACCGGCAGTATTTGCGATCGCTTGAAGAAAATTTGGGTCATGGGTATCGTCATCCGTCCTGGGAATGGCCGTATGCTCCCCCACCGCCAGAGTTGGTATCGCCTGCGGGAATTTGAAAGTCGGATCAAGGTCAGGATTGTGGGTGCTGCTGCGATAGCGAGTCCACCAACTCGTATCCAGCGTAAGCCGCATCAGGTTTGTCAGTCGCAGTTTCCCGCTGGAGCCCGTTGCCATGCTGCCTTGCAGCGTGCGAAACGGCTCAAGATTGACCGTCTCTGCTCCTTTCGAGGCCAGATACCCATTCAGAAAGCTCTGGTGGGTGTTTTCATCGTCAGTATTGTCCTTGATGTACTGGGCCATGTCGGAGTCCAGTACCGAAAGAGCCGCGGTGTAGGCAGGATTCCCGCTTCCACCCGGTACTTCGCCGTCCTGAATGCCTCCGAGTTCGTTGTACTGCTCCCAGAAATCCGTCTCCAGGATTTCCGCTGCCGCCGCGAATCGAAGCAGGGCTGCATCTCCGTGTTCGAGACTGCCGCTGCTTTCCGCCTGTGCCTCCTGCGCCAGTACAGCGGAGTTGTTATTGGCCATGAGTCCCAGGCCAGTGGTCGCGACAGCTGCTGCGGTTAGTCCGTTCTTTACAAACGAACGCCGGTCGATTGCGGTTTTCATATTGCTCCACACGTTGGTCATAAAAACCCTCCATGGGCTAATAGCTTGAACTCGCAAACCGGGCTGGTTGTCAAGGCAATGTAAGAGCGGTGTAATTTGTTTGTAGAGCGCCTGCAACATTGGAACGCGGCACATAGATGTACCTCTATATGCCGCGCCATCAGGCTTACGGAACGATGACGTGCACAGTTACTTGCGCTTTCGTTCGTCCGAACTGGTTGGTGCTGTAGAGGGTATATGTGGTGGTCTTTGTCGGTTTCACAATCACAGCGCTATCGCGAACCGCACCAATATTAGGAGAAACGATGAAGTAGGACCCGCTAGTACTACTCCAACTCAACATGCTGGAGGCGCCGGACCTGATTTCTGCCGGACTCGCCGTGAAATGTGAAATAGTTGGCTTCCGGCCGGTTGGAATATTCGCTGCAGTGTACAACGGACGCTCTTCCAATACCTCAAAATCCGACGCGGTGACGCCAGTCAGCGCATGCAGATCCGTGTTGCTCCACCGCTTGTCTGGAGCGCCTGAAATATACAGGGCACTCCCATTGTCCGCCAGGATCATGCCATAGGTTTTCAGAGCCTTCAGGATGACTTGATTCCGGGGCGAGAAATGAGAGATATCAAAGCTGGCGCGCAGGCGGAGGCGCATGCCCATCGGCGCGGCGTCGGGATTTGTGGAATTGGTGGCCCAGTGCTTTGCCGGGGGTACGATGGCAGCGATGGTGTGTGGAAGCGTGAAGCGCAGAGCGTGGTGAATTGCACCGCCGGCAACTTCATCGTAACGTACAAGACCGGGAAAGATGGGAAGACCCGCTGCATCGGCTGAAGTCCACGTGTAGGGACGTTGACTATCCTTCATCAGGTCCCATACAGCACCGGAGCCCGCGTCCCATGAACCATTGCTTTGCAGCTTCGCCTGGTATAACTCGTAGAGAAAACAGTTGTCGCGGTCCAGAACAAGCACATGCTTGTCTCCAGAGCCGAGGGCTTTCGGATAGCCCTCGATTTCGGCGTTGGCTGGAATCGGCATTGGGCCGGGGTCGCTTTCGTCTTTGCTCAGCGTGTACTGGATATTTACGTTCTTCTGGTGGCTGACGACCTGATACGGAATCCCGATATCCGATCCCCCTAGTTTTCCGGAACCAAAATCCGGATGAACGGGAGTATTCTCGCCGATGAATGCAATGATTGCGGCAGAGTTGGGGTCGACGGTTGCGTTCTTGACATTCTGATTCCACGGATCGCTGGTCGGGAAGAGAACGAACCCGTTGAGACTTGCGCCAGGGCCCAAACTCATGCCAGGACAGGTCCCTGTCTGGGCATGAACCTGAAGAGAGAGGGCTAGGGTTAATGCAAAAGTCAGAACGCATATACATAAGCGCTTCATAAGATCACCTCGGAAGCAAGATTGTCGTTCTGGCAAGCGAATTTACGGCCAAAGAAAATAAAAGTCAATGAACGCCCATTTGAAGTGAGGCACACAGAGAATCTCCATCGGCCGCACTGTCAGGTGTACTGAACGGTGACTCGCACAGTCGTTTTCGTTTGGCCAAATTTTTCTGGAGATTGGCCGGGCGGTGGACGAATTACCCCCACAGTTCCGCGAATGGATCAGCGACTTCGGTCAAGGCGCATGCGTTGTCCTGGATCACTGATCCTCGCCGTTCGCTACGGCCGCGAAGCCTGAAATATTCTCCTCCTTCCCATAAATCTCGCTGCAATCGCGCCTTCGAGGAAGGAATCCGGCGACAGGGAAAAATCTCGCCCAGCCGGAGGCTCAAGGCCCATGGTGACGGCGGTGCGGTTATTTAGAATGCGTGAAGTCGTAACGCGGCAACGCCAGGCAGCGATTTTCGAATTCTGAATAGGAATTTAGCCTTTTTTCGCCCGGGTATGCGCAGCCTTTTTTGCTGCTCTTCGAAGGCCTATTGTTCCTTTGGTCCGAACCGCCTTCATTGCCGCTTCATGTCGCTCCGCCTTGCTTCGTTGCCGTGAGGCCTTGCGCGAGTGGGCCGAAAGAGATCGATGGGAAGCGCTTGTATGAGGCTCGCGCCGGAGCGCTTTCTCATGGGCACGAGAAGCGCCCGCAGACGGTTGCTTCGTTTCTCCCGATTGACCTTTCTCATAAGCTCGCTCAGCGCTTTTTCGGGTGCTCTCCTTCGTTTTTCCTTTAGCTGGCGGCTTCAGAGGTATACCGGCGCGTCTTGCCTTGCTCAGACCAATCGCAATGGCTTGTTGCGGCGAGCTCGCTCCATGCTTGCCCTCGCGGACATGCTCAATCTCTTCGTGTACAAATTCACCAGCGGCTGTCGATGGTGACTTGCCTTCCTTCAGGTCTTCTTTGGCGCGTTCCGTTGTGGACGGATTCGGCATCGTATTCCTCCCTTCAAACTCTCTCTCCTTATTGAGATTTGGAAGGCTGTCTGCCGGGTGTCCCATGCAAGCATTCTGTTGGCTTGAGTAGCATTTCTACGCAGCCAGTGGCGTGATCTTGCAGCGTTGGGCTGTGAGACTCCCCATATATCCGACTTCGATTCGCGCTTCGAGAAGTACTCCGATGGAAGGGAAAAATCTCACCCAACCTTGCATTCGCTTTTCCTCTCAAATTAGCTCCGGAATTAAAGGGGCGTGCGCTCTACCCTTGGCGATACAATTCGAAGCAAGATCGACCGCAAAAGAGACCTAATTGCGCTCCCGACTCGAGCATTTGACATCCACATGCAAATAACCCTTCTCGTCCTATCCTTCGGAGCCTCTCGCACGGTGGTTGCGATGTGCAGCGCCGGTGTCCTGCTTTTCTTGATCGGCCTATGGGCTGCGAAGACTGATATCGCGCGCGCCTACCGCCTCGACAAGTTCGTCGCCGCGACCAATCTCTGTTTCGCCATCCCGCTGGCAGTCTTCGGCGCTCTCCATCTTGCGAACGTAGCATTCGTGCTACCCGCCGTGCCCGGCTACATGCCTTGGCGTCTATTCTGGGCGTATTTTGTCGGCGTTGCTTTGGTGGCCGCGTCTTTGAGCATCGCCGGTAAAATTCAGGTGTTCTGGTCCGGCCTGTTCTTCGGTACCATGATGTTTCTTTTCGTCCTCATGTCGGACTTACCGGGAGCTCTCGCCAATCCCAGAGACAGGTTTGGATGGACATTGGCCATCCGCGAATTGTCGTTCGCTGCCGGAGGCTGGCTGCTCGCAGCAAGCGTGATGCGTGGACCGCACCGAAGCAAGCTGATCGCCGTGGGGCGTGTAGTCATCGGAGTCGCCGCAATCTTTTACGGCGTGGAGCATTTTCTGCACCCTTTGCATTGCCCCGGAGTTCCCCTAGAAAAAGTGATGCCCGCGTGGATTCCCGGGCGCGCGGTTATCGGCTGTCTAACGGGCGCGATTCTCTTCGTCGCCGGTGCGGCCATTCTGGTAAACAGGAAGACGCGCCTGGCGGCAACGTATCTCGGGACATGGATTGTGCTGCTCGTCTTGTTTGTCTACGGACCAATCCTGATCGCGCAAATGTTCGAGCCCAGCATCGGAGCCAAGGTGGAAGGGATCAACTACTTTGCGGATACGCTGCTATTTGCCGCCGTGATTCTCGCGCTTGCGCGCGCAGCGTCTCACTTCCAGCCAACTATGCCAGGCAGCCGGCGTCCATCCACTTCTTGAAAAGTGATATGCGATCCGACGGCCAAGGCGCATCCGGAGGCATCTGACCGCTCGCCAGCTGGTCATACACACTTTGCGCGTTGGCGGTCACGCACATCCAGGCGGGATCGTCGAGCTTGACCCCAGAAGGTCCCATGCATTCAATGTCTCCATCGCGGAAACAAGGACGAATATCCTTAGCAAAGCTGAGAGCCATGTTTTGCCTCCTTGGCTGATTCGATTTCGATGTCAGTCCTGTCGCATCCTTCTGCGACAAAGAACTACACCTCCATCATAAAAGCCGGATGCCCCAACCAACGGTCATTCTGCTTGACAGAGGAACCAGTGTCCGTTGTTCTTCTATCGCGCTTCGCTTGGAAATTAGATCTCTGCCGGCAGGAGGCGAATTTATCGCCGGTGTGCGCCTGCAGGTCGGAGCTGACGTAGCCGAAGAATCCCAGAAATCCCGGCTCCGCAGCGTAGCCCAGACAGCAAGAACATTAGAGCGGCAAATGAACGCATGATGACGAAGTGACAGCTCTGCGGGGCAGAATTCGCAAAATGGTAGCGAGGGGCAAAGACCGCTAAATCAATAAGATGTGTATTGACAAAAGGCGCGGGTACATTCGACACTCAGAAAACATGCGAACTGCCGTCCTCTGTCTGCTCGCCTTCGCCTTGACGCCGGCAGGCAGCCGTGCCCAAGCGCCGGTATTCTCCGTCACTCCAAGCGATAGCAGCATCCGTTTTTCGGTCAAATCCTCGGTCGCCATCATCGGTAGATTCGATACATGGCACGCTACGCTAACGTTCGCCTCCCCAGATGTGACCTCCGGCGCGCTGTCAATCGTGATTAACGCTGCCACCGTTGATACTGGAAGCGGCATAAAGAACAACAAGCTGAAGGGAAAAGATTTCTTCTACATCGAGCAATATCCCGCGATCACATTTCACTCGACAAAGATTGTGCAGACCAGCCCCACCACGTTTGATGTCGACGGTGATTTTTCCATCCGCGGAGTCACGCGGCAAGAGAAACTGAAGCTGACGATTCCAGCCAAACGAACCGGCGAAGATGAGGTTCAGGGGGTACTGGTCTTCAATCGCAAGGAATATGGAATGAACAAAGGCATTCCGTTCGTCAAGATCGAGGACCACGTGGAAGTCAAGATCAACTTGCGCGTGCAGCGGCTCAGGGGGCCGCGGTTGGTGTATTAATGGTAGCGACCAGTTCGAATGCTCCCATCGCGTCTCGACCATCCGGTGAAACAGCCGGGTGCATCCTGGCGAACATAAGCATGAAGCTACTTGTTAGTGTGCGCCGTTTGCTCGCGAATGGTGAGACAGTTAACGGTCAGGTCGCCAATCTCCAGCTTATCGATCTGGCCATGGCGAATTCCGAGTTTTCCAATCGCGAAGGCGCCCACGGCGACAGCTCCCACCGCGATTGCACCCACAGCCGCCGCACCCACCGCGACTGCAAGCAGCGCGAAACCGGTCGAGGCTGAAATTAATGTCTGTTTTGGATTCTTCATAATGGCCGAGATTGTATCCTGTGAAGCAGTCAACTGCGGATTTGTACGAATTGAAGAGCCATCAAGCTGTACGCTGCATCCCATGTAGAAGGGGGAACTGGATGAAGACTGGCGAAGTGTGGAAAGCATGGGCAGGAATCCTGGCCGGCGTTAAACCAAGTCTTTCAATCGAAATCACCAAAGAGTGCCCATTGCGTTGCCCCGGATGCTATGCGTTCGACGAGGCGCACCTGGGCGGCGAGACCAAGCTGCGCCAGCTTTCAGATTTTAAAGGTACTGAGCTGGTAAGCAAAATTCTTGCGATTGTGGACCGCGAGAAGCCGCTGCATGTCTCGCTTGTCGGCGGTGATCCGCTGGTTCGCTATCGTGAGCTGGAAATGCTGCTGCCCGAACTGGAGAAGCGGAAGGTTCACGCACAGGTCGTCACCAGTGCATTCCGGGAGATTCCGGCACACTGGAAGCAATATAAGCGGCTGAACGTGGTGGTTTCAATCGACGGCTTGCAACCGGAACACGATGAGCGCCGCAAGCCCGCGACCTATGAGCGCATTCTGAAAAATATTGCCGCGGCAAAGGTGACGATTCACTCCACCATCACCGGCAACATCGCAGATCGTCCCGGCTACCTCGAGGAGTTTCTCCACTTCTGGAGCGCCCGCCCGGAGATTAAAAAAATCTGGTTCAGCCTGTTTACGCCGCAGATGGGTGCGACCGGTCCAGAGATACTGACGGCAGAGCAGCGTGCCTTCGTGGCCACGGAGTTGATTCGGCTGCGCGCAAAATATCCAGTTCTGGACATGCGAGAAGGGGTGATTCGCGAGATGCTGACGCCTCCGACCAGCCCCAAGGAGTGTATCTTTGCGCGCACCACCACCATCATTTCAGCCGATCTGAAGACAAAAATTACACCGTGCCAATTTGGAGGAGAGCCGGATTGTTCGCAATGTGGCTGCGTTGCCTCGATGGGTCTGGCGTGGATTGGGCATTATCGCGTTGCCGGTCCATTGACCGCCGGCCATCTCTTTTATGCGTCCGATCGTATCGGAGCATCGTTGCGATCAATCAGCAAAAGACTTTCTCGGCCCGAACCTGATACGCCGCTGTTCACCATCCTGGAGCGTTAACACGTCAGTTCCCAGCGTCCTGTCACGGCGCTTTGCGGTATCCCAGAACAGCCCAGGGATCACACGAAAAGCGCCTCAGATATTTATGATACTGGTCCTTATGCTATAGAAGGTGAATGCGCGCTTTTCTTTCCCGTGTGTTGCTCCTCCTCTTCTGCACATCGATACTCGTCCATGCGGAAACGAACCCCTCTTGGACTACACCCATCGCTCCGTTCCGAATTGCCGACAATCTCTATTACGTGGGAAGCCGGGACCTTGCCAGCTACCTCGTCGTCACTCCGAAGGGAAATATTCTCATCAATGCCAACCTCGCTAGCTCGCCGTCGCAGATACGTGCGAGTGTCGAGAAGTTGGGCTACCGCTGGACTGACGTCAAGATTCTGCTGAATAGCCAGGCGCATTTCGATCACATAGGCGGTGCGGCCGAGGTGATTCGTGAAACGCACGCGAAGAACATGGTGATGGACGGCGACGTAAGCGTCGTCGAAACCGGCGCACGAACGGATTTTCTCGCTCCATCACCGAATATTCGCAACTACACACCTGTTCATGTGGATCGGATCCTCCGTGACGAGAACACGGTAACCCTCGGCGGTGTAACGCTGACAGCACATACGACTGCTGGTCATACGCGCGGCTGTACCACATGGACGATGCGCGCTCATATCCCAGGTGAACCAGCGGGAACGTTGCGCAATATCGTCATCGTAGGCGGAGTCAGCTTTTGGTCGGAGTACCATTTCGTTGCGACGGCCAACCACCCCTTGAGCTACCCCGGCATTGTTCAAGATTTCCAACATACGTTTGCCGTGTTGCAAGCTTTACCCTGCGATGTATTTCTTGGCGCACACGGCGGGTACTTCGATATGCTCACGAAACTTAAACGCTATCCGCAGGATGGCCCCCGTGTTTTTATTGACCCTGTGGGCTATGAGCATTTCGTCGGCGACGCTCAGAAGACTTTCGAGCAGGCGTTGACCAAACAAGAGGCCGCCGCTGCACGATGACCTTTCACATTGATTTCGCTTTGTGATTGATGGACCAGTCTCATACACAGCGCAGTGGTCTCGGCGAATGGCATCGTCGAGAACCGAAGAAAATCGTCCGTAAAAAGGACCTGTCGAAGGGAAAATGCTCTAGCATGGTACGCATATGGCATTTGTTCTGGAGCATCTGGATCACATCGTGCTAACTGTGGCCAACATCGATGCCACGGTCGACTTTTACACGGAGGTTCTTGGAATGGATGTCGTCAAGGTCGATGGCCGCAAGGCGCTCGCCTTCGGCATTCAGAGACTGAACCTGCACCAGCGCGGGCATGAGTTCGAACCCAAAGCGGCGCATCCTACGCCGGGAGCCTCGGACCTGTGCTTTCTCACGACGACATCGCTCGAGACGGTAATGGAGTATTTGAAGGACCAGAAAGTTCATATCGAAGCGGGCCCGGTCGAACGGGAGGGCGCGATCGGAAAACTGCGCTCCATATATCTGCGCGATCCCGACCGCAATCTGATCGAGATTTCCGTCACCGTCTAATGCGACGTTTGCGTTCCGTCTCTGCACGATAAAATCGCAGCATGTCTGACACGCCCACGCCAAGCCCTTCGCTGCTGGAACGCGCAAAAAAGATTCGCCTCTTTCTGATGGATATCGATGGCACGCTGACCAACGGCGGCGTCTGTCTTATTTCGTTGCCCAACAATGGCGGTATTGCGGAGTTGAAGGTTTTTAATTCTCAGGATGGCCTGGCGATCAAGCTGGCGCACATTATGGGAATCAAAACTGGATTTATCACGGGAAGAAAATCTCCTGCGGTGCAGCAGCGTGCCGAAGAGCTATCAGTCTCCTATGTTTATCTTGGGCAGGCGACAAAAACCGCCGCATTTGAAGAATGCATGGAGAAGGCAGGTGTGACCGCCGATGAAGTCGCTTACTTAGGCGACGACCTGCCGGATATGGCAGTGTCGAGGCTCGCAGGGCTGGCAGTTGCGGTCGGGAATGCTGCGCCGGAATTGAAAGCGGTCTGCCATTACGTCACTCGCGCCAACGGCGGCGAAGGTTCTGCGCGCGAAGTGGTGGAGCTGATCCTGAAGGCGCAGGGAAGATGGGAAGAAGCGATTCCCAAGGCCCGGGCATAAGCGGCGACTGCGAATCAGCACCGCATGCTTGCGAAAGAGCAGCCCGTTCACGGATTGCAAGGAGATGTTCCCGATGAGGCCATTGATCTGCCGGTTTCGATCGACTGCAGAATGCTTATTTCTGTCCGCGCTTCTTTCTGTGGCGGCATCGGCACCGACGTACGCCCAGGTTGCCGCCGCGAGCGACATCCGAACGCCGCCGCCATCGCCCAAGCCGCAAATCAACGGGCCAGTCGTCTACGGCGTCCACCCTGGGCACCCACTCCTCTATCGGATTCCAGCCACCGGCGATGGGCCCATGACATTTTCCGCCAAACATCTGCCCGCTGGCTTGATGCTCGATCCCGCGACCGGCATTCTCCGCGGCACGCTGCCGCATCCCGGGAACTACGACGTCACGTTGCAAGCGCGCAACTCCCTGGGAACTGCCAAGCGACATTTTCGAATTGTTGCCGGCGACAAAATTGCCCTGACGCCGCCCATGGGCTGGAGCACCTGGTACATGGTTCATCTCGACATCAGCGATGCCATGGTACGTCAGCAGACCAACGCCATGATCTCGAGCGGTCTCGTCAATTATGGCTACTCGTTCATCGATATCGACGATGGCTGGAACATCAAGCCCACCTCCTCCGATCCGATGATTGGCGGGCCGCCGCGTGATGCTGACGGAACCCTCCGCTCCAACCGGAACTTTCCTGACATGGGGGCCCTTGCGGACTATGTCCATAATCAAGGGCTAAAGATCGGCATCTATATTTCACCTGGCCCGCTGACCTGCGGCGGATTTGAGGGCAGCTATCAGCACGAGGCGCAGGATGCTCGCTTGTTCGCGAAGTGGGGCTACGATCTTCTGAAATACGATTTGTGCTCCTATCAAAAGCTGATGAAGAACCCCAACGACCCTGCGGAGTTGAAACCGCCGTATCAGTTAATGGGCTCCCAGTTGGCGAAGCAGATTCGCGACTTTGTCTACAACCTGTGTGAGTACGGCAACGGCGAGGTGTGGAAGTGGGGCCGGGAAGTGGGCGGCAATTTCTGGCGGACTACGGGCGATGTCGGCTACCTTGACACGCCGCAAAGCACGCTCTGGAAGAATCTCGCCAGCTACGGTTTCGGTCAGGCCGGCATTGAAAAATGGGCGGGTCCTGGTGGTTGGAATGATCCTGACAATCTGCTGCTGGGAAAGATTCTGTGGGACGGCCACCTGATGCCCACTCCACTGACCCACAACGAGCAATACACCTACATGACACTGTGGTCGCTGATGGATGCGCCGCTGATCTTTGGCGGCGACATGACGCAGCTGGATCCATTCACGCTGAGCCTGCTGACCAACTCCGAAGTGATCGCCATCAATCAGGATGCGTTAGGCAGACAGGCAACTCCGGTCGCACAGCATGGAACTCTCGAAGTCTGGGCGAAGCCGATGGAGGACGGGTCCATCGCAGTGGGCCTGTTCAATCGAGGCGACCAGGCGGCCACCGTGACCGCGCTCTGGTCCGATCTTGGCATCCACGGCAAACGAACAATTCGCGATCTGTGGCGTCAGAAGGATGTGGGCAAATTCGATCACGAGTTTTATGCGCCGGTAGGACCGCACGGCGCAGAGATGTTCCTGTTCGAAAAACATCCACACAAATGGTGATTACGAGCGGCTACTCGATGGTTCGCTTCAACTGACCGCAGGCCGCGTAGATATCGCGCCCGCGAGGGCGACGCAGAAACGCCGGCACTCCGCTCGCAATCAGATGTTGCTGAAACGCGGCGACGTCTTCCGGGTCCGGCATGCGATAGGGAATATCGGGACCGGGATTCCAGACAATCAGATTCACTTTCGTCGGCAGTCCGGAGCGCTGCAGCAGCGCAGTTAACTCACGCGCATCCTGCAAAGAGTCATTGACGCCGCCCAGCAAGACATATTCGAACGTGACTCGCTCCCGCGCCCGAAGCGGAACCTCTCGCAGCGCCGCCAGCAGATCTTCAATCTTCCATTTTCGCGTGACCGGCATGATGCTCTCGCGAATGGAATTGTTGGGCGCGTTCAGGCTGAGCGCCAGCTTGGGCCGCAGCTTCTCCTTGGCGAACCGCTCGATGCCGGGGAGAATTCCAGAGGTCGAAACGGTCATGCGCGACTCCGGAATGCCCATACCTTCAACCAGCAGGTGGACGGACGCAATAAAATTGTCGTAATTCAGAAACGGTTCGCCCATCCCCATAAACACCAGGTTGATCCGATCCCGGCCAACCCGCACCTGGTGGCGATTCAGCACCGCTCCCACTTGCCCTGCTATTTCGCCCGCGGTCAGGTTGCGCTTCACGCCCAGCTTTGCCGTCAGGCAGAACTGGCAATTCACGGCGCAACCGACCTGACTTGAAATACAAATTGTTGCGCGACGTGAAACCCACGTCTCAGACGCGAGAGCCTTCGACAAAGGTCGGGGCAGGCTCTGCGGCACCCGGTTGTCTCGATTCTTCATCAGCCGCTTCCGATCCGTCGCCGAGCTCGCCGTCATCCCCGTTGGGCATCCAGACGGTCTCCACCGTCTCGCCGTCAGGGCATGCGACCAGGTATCGCTCGGTTCCATCGCTTGAGATGAAGACCTGTGCGATGCGCGGCATTCCCACCTGAAAACCGGATCGACCTAGCAATTCACGCATAGATCTCGGCAGGGCCGTCATCTCTTCCAAGGAGGAGACACGCTGTTGATAAAGTGCGTGCCAGAGCTGCCGGGAGCGATAGCGCTCTAAACCTAACGTTTCAGTTAGCTTCTCAAGTTGTTGCAATGAAAGGGAAAACAGCGATTGTGTAGAATTTACAAGATTCTTTTCCGGGACAGGATCGAATTGTGGAAAACTTTGCATCTAATGTGGATAACTAGTTGCAGCCTGAGCCCCTTCGGGGCTCGACCGCAATCCAACCTAGTATGTGAAAAAATTATACCTAGATGATTACGATCGACAGTCCGCAGCATACTCCGCAATTTAGTTCCCTTGGAAGTTCGCCCGACAGCGCACAAAGTCGCAATATTCGCCGTACAGAATTATCGAATGGTTTGGTAATCCTCACCGAGAGAATGGAACACGTTCGTTCCGTCTCGATGGGTGTGTGGGTCAAGACTGGTTCGCGAGACGAACTACCGGAGATCAACGGCGTGTCCCACTTTGTGGAGCACATGGTGTTCAAGGGTACGAAATCGCGGTCCGCCCAAAAAATCGCCAGGGAAGTCGACGCTATTGGCGGAAACCTGGACGCCTTCACCAGCAAAGAAACCATCTGCTTCAACATCAAGGTGCTCGACGAGCATGTGCCGAAAGCGCTGGATGTGCTGACGGACCTGGTCACGCAGCCGATATTTGCTCCCGATGATATCGGGCGGGAATGTAAAGTCATCCTGGAAGAAATCAAGATGGATGAAGATAACCCGGACATGCTGGTGCATGAAATTTTTACCCAGAGCTTCTGGAAAGATCATCCGCTGGGAAAGCCGATCCTCGGCACCCGCGACACTGTGAAGCGGTTCGATCAGGGAACGCTGTTCGACTTCTATGGTGGGCGTTTCCGGGGAAGGAATATGATTTTCTCGGCTGCGGGGAACCTGGATCACGATGAATTTGTGATGCTGGTCGCGGAGAAATTGGCGCATCTGCCGGCATCGCCTGCGCTCGACAGCGACCTAATTTCCCCGTTTGCTGCGAAGCCGAAGGTGCACGCGCGGATTGTCTCCAAACAGAAAAAGTCGCTGGAGCAGTTGCAGCTTTGCCTGGGTGTACCGGCTCCGCCAGTTGATGATGAACAACGCTATACCGTCGCCCTGCTAAATACAATTCTCGGCGGGGGCATGAGCTCTCGCCTGTTTCAGAATGTCCGCGAGGATCGCGGTCTGGCGTATTCCATTTTCAGCGAGGTGAATCCGTTTCGCGATACCGGCTCGCTGTGCGTCTACGCTGGCACCTCGGCGCAGAATGCTGAACAGGTGATTCGCCTGACGGTAGATGAATTTCGGCGTCTGAAAGATGATCCGGTGCCGGAAGAGGAATTGCAGCGCGCCAAGGACCAACTGAAAGGCAATATATTGATGAGCCTGGAAAGCTCCGGGGCGCTGATGTCGAACCTGGCGCGGCAGGAAATGTACTTCCAACGTTTCTATGCTGTGCCGGAAATTCTTGAGCAAGTGGGTCAGGTCACGAGCGCGGACCTGATGCGAATGGCCGAGCAGCTGTTTGTTCCTGAGTCGGTTGCCGTTGCGATGCTAGGCAATCTGAACGGCCTGAAGATCACGCGCGAACACCTTGCCTGCTGATACAGTAGGGAATATAGTCGCATTGGTTCCAATGCAGGGTGTTGAAAATGAAAAATGAAATATTTGTTGCTGGCAGAAAGCGGCTGCGTCAATATGGTTTTACATTGATGGAGTTGCTGATCGTCATGTCGGTCATCCTGATCCTGATGGCAGTGGCGATCCCCAACTACATGAACATGCGCAGCCAGGCGAACGAAACAGCGGCGATGGAAGAATTGCGCACGCTGAACAGCGCGGAAATCCAATATCAGACCGATTACCCGGCGAACGGATTTTCCTGCAATTTGTCGCAACTGGGCGGTGACCCCAAGTCGGGAGCCCCAAGCGCTCAGGCAGCCCAACTGATTCCGTCGGATCTGGCGAGCGGCTACAAGAGCGGCTATCTGTTTGCCATCACCAATTGCACCAAGGTGAACGTCAACAACAAAGATGTCTACACCTCGTTTGAGGTGACCGCGGTTCCGCAGGCAGTGGGTAAGACGGGACATCGTGGATTCTGCATGGACCAGACGGGCGAAGTCAAGGCCGACCCGGCCGGCGGCACGAACTGCACGCAGCCTATTTCCTAGGCCTGAATTGGTGAGCGACCCATACATTTTTTGATAAGCACAGATATCTTTTTTAGCCCGGAACCTCGGAAGCGAAGACGCAGACAATGGCTGGCAACGATGGTGCTGCCCATGGTGTGCCTCGTTTCCGCCGCGCCGTCATGGTGTGCCAACCCAACACCTGCGCCGCCATTGGCACCCACCGTGGCGGAAATCAGCAAACAAGTGAATCAGCACTATAACCGACTGCACTCGCTGCGCGTCCAATTCACAGAAACATACCAGGGTATGGGGATGAAACGCACCGAGAGTGGAACCCTGTTGCTGGAAAAACCCGGTCGCATGCGGTGGGACTATTCCAAACCGTCGGGCAAGGTTTTTGTCATCGATGAAAAGTACGGCTACTCCTACACACCGGGAGATGCGCAGGCGGAGCGCTACCCGGCCAAGCAACTGCAAGACTTTCGTTCGCCGCTTCGCTTCTTGTTGGGCCATACACGCATAGAAAAAGAACTAACCGATCTGACGCTGATCCCCGAGGGAGCGGAATACCGTTTGCGCGGCGTTCCGAAGGGCATGGAGCATAGAGTTGCGGAAGTTACGCTGACGGTGACCGGGGAGGGCAGAATAGACGCCATCCAGTGGAAGGAAACCGACGGCGCGATCACGGAGTTTCAGCTTACACATGAGCTCGCCAATCCGCCGCTCGCTGCAGATACGTTCTCCTTTCAGCCACCGCCCGGAGTCACGGTGGTCAAGGGAATGGCTCCGATTTAGTGCGGGATCGAATGGTCTGGAGTGATGGCTTGCAGTCTCAATTCTTGCGGACAACTCTGTGTGGACTGGTGTTGATTGCGTTGATCAGCACAACCGTGCGGGCCCGAGCGCAATGGCAGATGGAGCGAAGCGGCACGACCGCCAGCCTGCGCGGAATCCACGCCGTGTCCGCCGATGTCGCCTGGGCGAGTGGCACCAACGGAACCGTTCTCCGCACACTGAATGGTGGGCGAGACTGGCGCTCCTGTTCCATACCGGCGGACGCCGACAAATTGGATTTTCGCAGCGTGTGGGCCTGGGATGCGAGCCACGCCATGGTGATGTCGAGCGGTCCCGGCGACGAATCCCGGCTGTATTCCACGCACGACGGCTGCCGCACCTGGAATCTCGTGTTCACTAATCCCGATGCGGATGGTTTTTGGGACTGCTTGCGATTCGATGGAACGCGCTTTGGCGTGATCCTGGGAGATCCAGTGCAGGGAAGCTTCACCGTGTTCGTGACCTATGATGGCGGCGGCCAATGGACGCGCCAGGTGAATCCCTGTCTGCGCACCATGGAGCCGAAACAAGGGGCCTTCGCTGCCAGCAATCAATCGCTGGCGATCGTTCCTCTGCAGGATCCGAACTCCGCGCCGGGCACGGGAACCAATCATCGAATCTGGTTCGGCACCAGCGGAGGATGGCTGTACGGTTTCGAATTGGCGCCGCTCGAATTGATCTCGGCGCGTCAGGGAAATTCCGCCGCGAATGGATGCACTCACATCCGACCGCTGCCGCTCGGGTCGAAGGATTCAGCAGGAATCTTCGCTGTTACGTTCCACGACACGACCAACGGAGTCGTCGTTGGGGGGAATTATGCTGAACCGCAAAACGGAACCGGGACTGCGGCTTTCGCGACGAATGGCATCCAATGGCACGTCGCGGTTCATCCTCCCGCGGGCTATCGCTCGACCGTAGCGTGGAACCCGACCGACGCAACCTGGATTGCCGCCGGGTCGACGGGCAGCGACATCTCTCGCGACAACGGCAATACATGGCAGCCGCTTGACAATGGAAACTGGAACGCCATCAGCCTGCCGTACATTGTCGGGCCAGACGGCCGCATTGCAAGACTGATATCTTGGGGTCAGCTACGCGTAATGAGTCAAGCTCCGATGGCGGCTGCTCCCGCGTCGGAGAAGGATTAGGATCTATTGGAATATATCGTCAAAACTGCGGATGAACGGGGGCATGTGCAGGAGAATGTGCACATTGCAAACTCCGCCGATGAGCTGCGCCAGCGCTTCGCCCAGTCTGGCCATTACGTGTATTGGGTCAAGGCGAAAGGCATCGCCGGCAAGGCGGGCGGGGGCAAGCGTGTCAAACTGGAGCCGTTCCTGATTTTCAACCAGCAATTTCTCACGTTGATTCGCGCCGGCCTCCCCATTCTGTCTTCCGTCGATCTGCTGGCGAAACGGCAGAAAGCCTCCACGCTACGCGCCCAGCTGGAAGATGTCGCCGTGCGGGTCCGCACCGGGCAGTCGCTCTCGGCAGCGTTCGAATCTCAGGGCGGATTTCCCGTAATTTACACCACTTCGCTGCTGGCCGGCGAGCGCTCCGGCAATCTGGAAGAAGTCCTCACTCGCTACCTGGCGTTTCAACGAATTTCGCTTACCTTCCGCAAAAAGCTGGTCGCATCTCTCTTCTATCCTGTCCTGCTGGTCGTCATGGTGACCGGATTGTTCATCTTTTTGATCAGCTTTGTCGTGCCGCGATTTGCCGCGCTCTACGATCAGATCGGCACCAAGCTGCCCAGCATCACAGTCTTCATGCTGGCCATGGGCAAAGACTTCCAATCGTACCTGCCGTATCTGCTAGTCGGATTTGCGGCGATCGTCTTTCGGCTTGATTCGCTGGAGCCGAACCGACGCGGGTGCCAACCAGATCGATACCCTTCGCATAAAAACACCTATTTTCGGCAGCATCTGGGTCAAGTATCAAGTAGCGTTATTCTCACGGACGCTTTCAACTCTGCTTTCAGGGGGCTTGCCGCTGGTTCCATCGCTCGAGACAGCCGCTCGATCGATCGGCAGCCGTCGTCTCAGCCAGGCCGTCACGCAATCCGTCGGCAGCGTTCGAGAAGGCAAGGGACTGGCCACCAGCCTGAATAACACCAAGATCTTTCCCGAGCTGTCGATCGAAATGATCGAAGTGGGGGAAGCGACGGGAGCCCTGCCGGGAATGTTGAATTCCGTCGCGGAATTCTTTGAAGAAGATGTGCAGACGGCGCTGACCGCGGCGTTGTCGTTGATTGAGCCCGCAATTTTGATTGTGATGGGCGGCGTCGTGGTGACGATTCTGATCGCGCTTTACCTGCCGATTTTCAGCCTGGGCGCGGCCGGCGCAATGCAACACTAAGCAAGGAGAAACACTATGGCGGATATTGCGATTGTTCCCAACGGAAAGGCCATTCTCAGCGATGAGACCACGCAGGCGCAGATGCTTGCGGCGCGCTATCGCTGCGAATTTGTCGATCTGAGGAATTTTCGAATCCAGCATGAATTGTTCCGCACCGTGCCCGTGGACATGATGTTCCGCTACAACTTTGTTCCGCTGGAGCAATTGGAAAACAAATTGATCATCGCCGTCAGCGATCCTAGTCGATTGATGATGATGGATGAAATTTCCAGTCTGCTGGGGCAAAGAATTGGCGTCAAAGTCGCCACGCTCAGCCAGATTACAGATCTGCTGAAAAAGACAGAGCAGTCGCAGCGAGTCCTCGACGAAGCCACCGAAGGACTCACGTTCGACGTGCTTTCGTCCGAAGACAATCAGGACGAAACGCTCTCCATCGAGAAGCTGACGTCAGAGGAAGACATCAGCCCCATCATCCGCCTGGTCGACACCATGGTGTTTACCGCGCTCGAGCGGAGAGCCAGCGATATTCACCTGGAAACCTTTGACGACAGCCTGCTGGTGAAATATCGCATTGATGGTGTGCTGCAACACGCGATGGCGCCCATAGCGCGCGAGCATCACCAGACCATCCTTTCACGTATTAAGGTGATGAGCGAGCTCGACATTGCCGAACGCCGCGTTCCTCAGGACGGACGTTTCCGTGTCCGCTACAAAGGCCGCCTGATCGATTTTCGCGTTTCCATCATGCCCACCGTGCACGGCGAGAATGCGGTGCTGCGTGTTCTGGATAAGGAATCGATGAGCGAAACTTTCCGCTCTCTCACCCTGAACGTCGTCGGGTTTGAAGAGAATGATCTTCGCCGCTTTCGCCGCTATATCCGCGAACCGTACGGGATGGTGCTGGTCACCGGTCCCACGGGATCGGGCAAGACCACCACGCTCTACGCCGCGCTAAACGAAATTAAAAGCGATGAAGATAAGATCATCACCATTGAAGATCCAGTGGAGTATCAGATTCGCGGCATCACGCAAATTCCGGTGAACGAGAAAAAGGGTCTGACCTTCGCGCGTGGCTTGAGGTCGATTCTGCGTCACGATCCCGACAAGATCCTAGTCGGTGAAATCCGCGACCAGGAAACCGCGCAGATTGCCATCAACTCCGCCTTGACCGGTCATCTTGTCTTCACCACGGTTCACGCCAACAACGTTGTCGACGTGCTCGGGCGTTTTCTCAACATGGGCGTCGAACCGTATAACTTTGTTTCCGCGCTGAACTGCATTTTGGCTCAGCGCCTGGTTCGCGTTATCTGTGAAGATTGCAAGAGACCTGTCCAATACGATCGCGAGACGTTGCAACTGAGCGGGCTGGATACGGCGGAGTGGGCTGGATTTCAATTTATGGAAGGCGCGGGATGTATTGAATGCGGCGGCACGGGCTATCGGGGTCGTACAGCGATCCATGAACTTCTGGAGCTAAACGATAGAATCCGCGAAATTATTCTGGAGAAGAGGCCGAGTTCAGAAGTGCGCAAGGCGGCACGGGCAGAAGGCATGTCGTTTCTGCGGGAATCGGCGTTGCAGCGGGTACGATTAGGCCTGACAACGTTGAAAGAAATTAACAAAGTTACGTTCATTGAAGCTTCACGGTAAGCTTAGGTTACATGCGTCTTTTTCCAACTTCACTGCAGGATTCAGTCCGTCCGAGGTTAGCCTGCGAAATCGCGCCGGATGGAATTCTTGCGGCCCGATCGGCCAATGTGGAGTCGCCGCTGGATGAAGCCGTCTATTCACCGTTGCCGGACGGATCGATCACGGCCGGTGTGACTGCACCCCTGTTTCATGACAGCAGCGCGGTGCACGCGGCACTAAAAGACGCGCTTGATTCATTCGATAGCCGTGGACGCGATTGGACGTTTATTGTGCCGGATGCGTGCACCCGCGTGCATATTCTCGACTTCGATACGTTGCCGGCGAAACCGCAGGAAATTCTGCCGCTGGTTCGTTTTCGATTGCGCCGCATGTTGCCCTTCGATGCGGATGCGGCGGGCGTGTCGTATCAAAGATTGGGTTCTCCCGACCCCACGCGCAAAGACGCGCCGGTGCAGTTGATTGCGGCGGCCATGCCGGCGGAAATCCGAGACGAAGTGGAGTCCATGGCGCGCAGCCTGCAGCGGGAACCCGGCGTCTTATTACCAGCGACGCTGGCCGCGCTGGCAGCGCTGCCGGAAACGGGTTCGCACCTGTTGGTGCACACAGAGAAAGATTCCATGACGACCGCCATCACTCACGACGGGGAGTTGCTGCTGTACCGGGCCACGGATCGCGCAACGACCGATCCGGGAGAAATGGCGCAGGCTGTTCTGGTAGCCGCAGCCTATTACGAAGATGCATTGCATGTGCCGCTGCAGGAAGTCTGGGTGGCGGGTCTGGAGTCGACGGACGTTCTGCGGCAACATCTGGCGGCCGACGGCGCTTGGCAAATTCCATTGCGCGCGCTGGTGAATTCGCAATCGTTCGCCTCAACCAGCGTACCCAGCCAGGTGGACCCTGGCCGCTTTACCAGCTTGGTGGGGGCGCTGCGCGGTTAATGCGGATCACACTCAATCTCGCTTCGCGACCTTTCTTCGAACTTCGGCCGGTGCTGCTGCGACTGCGCCTACTCGCGGGCGCACTCGGTGTGCTGGCGCTGGCTCTTTTTCTTCTGCTTCGCGGTGCAGAGGTCAAGGCCGATCGAGCCGAAGCAGTTGCTCACAAATGGAATCTCGCCTCCCAGCAGTTGCAGCAGGAATGGCAGCACGATCAAGTCCTGATGCGACAGCCGGACAATGCGGCAACGCTGCAGCGATCTGATTTTCTAAATCAAGTTTTTCTTAGTAAATCGTTTTCCTGGACCACGGCGATGATGGATCTGGAGCGGGTGCTGCCACAGGGCGTGCAAGTTACCAGCATCGATCCACGCATGACAAACGAGGGGCGCGTGATGATGCGTCTGCGAGTCAATGGTCCTCGCGATAAAGTTTTGACTCTGGTCAGCAACCTGGAGAAGTCATCTCACTTCATCGAGCCCTTTGTCGCCGGGGAGACCGCCGACATCCAAGGCCAGGGTCAGTCTGGATTTCGTCCCACCATGTCAGAGACAACGGACGTGAATGTGGATATCATCGCCGGATTCAATCCCGGTGACATGGCATCGACCGACGTAAATGCAGAGGAGAAAAAGTCGGGAACCCACCTCATCACGGGTGAACATCATGCGCGGCAAGCTGGAACGCGCGCGGCGTCAAACTCAATCGCGAGACACAACCGTCCGGCAGGGAATCGAGGTGTGCGATGAGGTTGACCCGCCCCAACTGGACAAACGTTCGCATTACCGCGCAGCATTGGCACTACGGCGCGATCGTCGTACTGCTGTTGCTGAATTTTACCCTGGGCGTGCGCCTGATTTTTGCATGGAACCGCGCTAAGCAGGGAGATGCGGCGAACATCGCGGCAAGCCAGTCGCAATACCGCGCCATGAAGCTGAAAACCACTCCGCTGAAAGGTCTGGACAAGAAGATTGACCAGGCCAAACTGGATCAGCAGGCCTTCTATGACAAGCGGTTTCCAGCTAACGACTCACAAGTGCTGACCGAGCTGGGTGCATTGGCGGTGAAGAATAATGTTTTGCTGTCGCGTGCGCAGTATGGGTATCGCAAACCGCAGCAGGGCCTGGTGGAAATGCAAATCGCGGCCAACTTGAGCGGCGATTACGCCCCAATTGTGCGCTTCATCAATGGGCTGGAGAGAGACAAGCTTTTTTTTCTGATCTATGGCGTCGCGTTGAACGGCCAGCAAAACGGAGTGGTCAGCCTGCGCATGCACTTGACGACGTTTTTACGTGCGGATACAGCGAACGTTCGCGGAGCGTTGCCGGCCACCCCCACCGATACCAACTCCACGGAGCAGTAGAGAAACAATGGCGATTCGACTCGGTACCGAAGACAAGAAGAAGCGTTTGATTGCCACCATCCTTGTGTCTCTGGCCTTGACGCTGATCGCCCACACGGTGTGGCAGCTGGCGAACGGGCCGTCATCCTCACCGCCCCCCGCCACCACTGAGTCCGCTGCACCCACGCCCGCCGCAAGCCCGAATAGCGGGAGCGGGGGAATCGGCAAGCCGGCGCAGCATGTCGAAAGCGCGACCGGCCTTGATCCCACGCTGCATCCGGAGTGGATGGCAAAGGCGGAAAATACCCTTTACGCGGGAACTAGTCGCAATATTTTTTCGAAGGATTCGCTGCCGCCTGTTCAACAGGCCGCCATTGAGAAGCCGGTTGCTCCAGCGCGGACGGGTCCTGTAGCCCCATCGGGACCTCCTCCACCACCTCCGATTGATTTAAAGTTTTATGGTTTTGCTAAGCAGCAGAACGGCCGCAAATTGGTGTTCCTGATGCATGGGGAGGATATTTTTATCGCCGGCGTTGGGGATATAGTGAACGGACGCTACAAAGTGATCCAGGTGAACAGCAATTCGGTGGTCATTGAGGACTTGGCCTACACCAACCAGCAGACGCTTCCGCTGCTGGTAAGCTAGCGGGAAATATAGTTGCCAAGGCAACCATAATCGACAAGGTGGTTGCTCAGGCAACTCATGTTCTTTGCGGGCGATTGTCATCTCCGCGATCTTCCGACAGGGAAGCAGCCTCTCTCCGGCGGCCAAGCGTACGCTGCGCGACTCGCCCTTCCTTTTCATCATCTCAACGGCTCTGATACACTAACGCTGCAACGCAGATCGCCCCCGTAACCACTGCGGGAAGCGTATCTGGGGACGTAGCTCAGTTGGTTAGAGCGCTGCCCTGTCACGGCAGAGGTCGCGGGTTCGAGCCCCGTCGTCCCCGCCATAAACCGAATAAAATCTTAGGTTTACGGCTTACCAAAAGTGACAGCATAAACTCCACGGTACGCTACGGTAGGGAACTTCAAATGCCGTACCGAACTCAGGCCAATAGCAGCTCAACTTGCCTCAAACTCGCACTCCGTTTATCGGCGGAGACTGCCTGCGTGTAGAGGTCCATCGTCGTGCGCGAATTGGCGTGCCGAAGCAGTTCCTGCGCAACCTTGACATCGACCCCCAAGCTGCGGAGGTTGGTCGCAAGGCTATGCCGGAATCCGACTTTGCAGGCGGTTCGCGTTATCACTTCTGGATTGCCCGTTATTCGGCCACGTGCGAAGGAATCAGTGCTTCAGTACTTCAAAAGGCGGGCGGGGAAATCGGGGTCAAGAGTGAGCCGATAGTTGCCAGAATGTCACCACAAAGTGTCTCAAAAAGGGTGGATTTAGGGACAGAGGGACAATTACTAACTGATAAGGCGAGATCCATGGTATCGATTACCCCGAATTTGTGAATTCGGTAAATTACTTAGCGATAAGCGCGTTACTAATTGATCGACGCCCATTCTGGGAGCGGAGAGTTGAGTTGGATAAGTCAGCGAACGTCATGATCGACGACCTCCTTTGGTGGACACCATGGCGATATGAGCTTCCATACTTAGCTTTTATGGACGACTTCGAACGAATACCCGTCCGGGTCAAATACATCGGCGGCGTAGTATTCCGGATAGTATTCCACCCTTGCCCGCGGTGAAATATTGTCCCTGGCACCAGCGGAGATTGCCGCCTTGTAGAATTCATCGACTTCGCCATTGTCTTCGGCCATGAATCCCCAGTGAATTGAGGCTGGATCGGGCTTCCCTTGCTTTATCCAGAAAAACGCCCTCTTGCCATCACCAAATCCGATAAATCAGAATGATCGCCTTCGCCCTTGTAGGGCAGGAAGAACTGGATATTGAGAGGCTTCAAGGCCGCCTTATAGAACGCCAACGAACGTTCGACATTGCTGACAGTCAGAATCATGTGGTCGAGCATTGTTCTCTCCTTCAAATCACAAGTGCTTCAACAGCCTTTTCACCGTTGGAATTCCGGCATTGATCATGGCGCTCGAACAGGCAAGGCGAGCGGCAGTCGGTACTGCAATGCGGCCTGGAGGCCGGGTAAATCATCCCGGTTTTGTAGGATAGACTGTGGGTCAATTTACGCACATGGGACCTCCATCCAAAAGCGAGATCAGCGGAGATGTCTCCATCCTGCCGCGGAGCACCGGGCGACGGTACGAAGCCGTACTTCGCCTCAGCGAAGCCCTCTCCCAGTGCCGCGAACCCAAGGACCTGTCGAAGATCCTCTCTGAGCAGTTGCGTGAATTCCTCGAGTTCCTACAGTTCTACATCATTGTCTACAAAGAGAACTCCACGGACGTCGAATGGGTGGTGGTGGGTCGAGAGAAGAGCCTCGTGGCGGCCTATGCGGATGTGCCAGTTCAACAGCGACCATCGTGGCAGGCATACACCACCCAAGAGCCTTTCCACATTTACGACTGGAACACGGATGAAAGAGTACCGGTACGCCTCAAGGAAGGAATTGCGGCTCAAGGGCTTGATGTCGGTCCGCTGGTTTTTGTTCCCCTCACAACGCCGCATCGTCGCCTGGGCGCGTTGGGCATGTCCGGACCTCCTGGAACCGCTTACAGCAGCGATGACATTGCCTTTTTGCGACTCATTGGTCGAGTAGTCGCATTTGCGATTGACGACAACTTCAATCTTCGCCAGGCGGAGGCTGCTCGCGCGGAATTACAGCTTCAGAATGAAAAGCTGCAGCGCAGTAAACGAGAGCTGCGCGATGTTATCGAAACTATTCCATCGATGGCGTGGTCGGCCGCGGCAGACGGCGCGGCTGAATTCTTCAATCGACGTTGGCTGGATTACGCCGGGCTTACGGCCGA